>CAWCUT010000009.1:0-140665 GCA_963798875.1 uncultured Solirubrobacterales bacterium | reverse complement strand
CTCCCGGATTGCGGCCGTCGCGACGATCCGGATCGCCTCCTCGCCCAGCCCGTCCGCGAGCCTGACCTGCGTCGAGACGACGTCGGCGACCTCGGCGATCTTCTCGGCGGAGATCTTCCCGTCCGGTCTTGACGTCGCGCCCGATCTGCGTGTAGGCGCGCTGCTCCATGACCTTGCGGAGCTGGCCCTCGTCCGGTTCGGCCACGAGGACCCGGTCGTGTTGGAGCCGATGTCGATCGCTGCGCAGAGCATGTAACCGGGGGCCATCTTCTCAGACGACCCGGGCCGCCCGCCGGAGGATCCTCCGGGCGGCCACGCCGAGCGACCCTGGATGCCTCTTCGGGCGTCCTGTCGCTCCCGGGGTTGTCCCGCGATGCCATTGCTCCTGAGTCTTGCCTCCGCATCGGCGGAAGCCGTTATCGGCTCGTGAAGATCCGCTGCGTCGCGGGCGGATTTGCAGGTGGAAGCGGGGATCTCTTCACGGCTCGTAACCCGACGTGCCGACCGCTTGCGCAACGCTGAGCGTATGAGCGAGCCCCGAGCACGACTCCGATCGCCGCCGAAGCTCGGGCTCAACGTCCCCGATCAGTGGTGGCCGCCCGCCCCTGCTGAAGGAGATCGAGGCCTCGGGATTCGGCTGGGTCCAGATCCCCTCGCCGCCGGTCTCGGTCCTGGCCGACACCCGGCACTGCATCGCCCATGCGGGCGCCGCCGGGGCGTCGCTGGGACCACCGGCTGCGGGCGGCACTGCACGCTCCCGGCGGTCTCCTGGTCGGCATGCCGGACTCGGATCGCCTGCTCGAGGCGACGATCTCCTACGCGGCCGAGTCCGGCTGCGAGCTGATCGTCTACCACGCGATGGCGCTGGCCGAAGGGCCTGGCGTGGCCACGCGACTGACCGGCGAGGCCGCCTCGCTCGAGCGTCTCGCGGCGCTCGCCGAGCGGCTCGAAATCACGATCGCGATCGAGAACCTGGCCCCTGTCTTCCCCGGTCCGGAGAAGCTCTCGGCGATTCCGGCGAGCCTGCGCTCGCTCGTCGCGCAACTGCGCTCGCCAGCCGTTCGCATGTGCCTCGACCTCGGCCACGCGAACGTGACGGCGGGTCTGCGGCGCACCGACATGCGCAAGCTCGTCGACCCCGTGCTCGACGCCGTCGCCCTCTTCCACCTCCACGACAACTTCGGCGCCCGGCGGATCCCCGGGCAGGGCGGCCCCAGCGTCGACCCGCTGCGGCTCGACCTACACCTGCCCCCGGGCCGGGGATCGCTCGATCGGGGGCGATCGCGCCACAACTGCTCGCGCACGAGGCTCCGCTGATGCTCGAGGTCCACCCGCCGCACCGCCCGGACCCCGCGAGCTCGCTCGCCTCACGCGCGGCGCTCGCGGCGAGCACGAGCCCCCCGCCATCGCCTGACGGCTAGACCAGCCCTACGGAGCGGGGGACCGGGCAGACGAGTCACGCAGCCCGCCGACGATCGAGTCCGGGCTGCGGAAGATCCGATCAACGGTCGCCGGCTTGACCTCGTAGCCGAGCCGATCGAGCAGCCCACTCGTCTCGAGCTTCGACAGGTGATGCGGCTCCGGCCGCCGGACGCCGGCGCCGCTAGCCGCCGACGCACCGCCGATCGCACAGGGGGTGGAGACGATCGCCGTCGGGTCGGGCAGCGCGGGGGGCTCGAAGTCGGGACGGTCGAAGTCGAAGCTGCGGCCGATGTCGGAGGCGTAGCGGTGACGCGTGTTGAGATAGCCCATCCCGAAGCGGTAGGCGATCAGCTTGAGGATCGACTCGTGCGTGACCGTCATGTGATTGACACCGCCGCCCTTGGTGAAGGGCGAGATCGCGACGCCGGGCACGCGGAACCCGCACAGGCTCCAGTCCTCGTCGAGGTCCTTGCGGTTGGCGCGGTCGTCCGGCACGTGCGGCGGCCCAACGTGATCGAAGAAGCCGCCCCACTCGTCGTAGTTGACGAACATCGCACCGCGCCGGTACTGCGGCGACTCCATGAAGGAGTGGACGATGTCCGACATGAAGGCCTGTCCGAGGCGGATGTCGCCGTGCGGGTGCTCGTCGGCGGAGAGCCCGTTGCCGCCGCCCCCGTCGCGGAAGGGCGGGTCGACGAAGCAGATCTGCGGCAGCGTTCCGGCGGCGGCGTCCGCGTAGAACTCGGCGACTGGTCGAACCGTCGCGAGGCCGCGGGCTCCATACAGCGCGGCGACCGGCAGGTCAGAGACGTAGTAGGCGAAGGAGATGCCCCGCTCGCGGGCACGGTCGAAGATCGTCTCCCAGCTGAAGCCGATCGGCTGCTGGGTCTGGGCGGCAGCTCATTGCCCTTCTGGCCGCCGTTCTGAGCCGCGAGCTGGAAGTGGCGGTTCGGATAGGTCGACGCCATGATCGAGCAGTGGTAGTGGTCGTAGAGCTGGAAGGCGTCGGCCGCGTGCGGGATGAACGGGATGTCCTCGCGCAGGTAGTAACCGGCCGCGTAGGAGTCGGATCCGGTTCCATCCTCGGTCCCCTGAACGAAGCCGTCGAGCTTGCCGCGGTCGTACTGCCAGCGGCCCCCGTCCCAGCTGTGCGAAGGGTCGCGGAAGTCACAGCCCTGGAAGTCCGAGGTCAGGTGGTGGGTGGCGACCATGTTGCCGTCCGAATCCGGGTAGGAAAGGCCGGCGTTGCGCGCATCCGCGCCGTCGTACCAGCCGAAGTAGTGGTCGAAGGAGCGGTTCTCCATCATCAGCACGACGAAGGTGTCGATCGGCATGTTGCGCGGGCTCGGGTACGGCTTGTGGTTCTGCCGCTTGGCCGCCTGCGAGACGAGCTCGTTCGCCGGCAGCATCGAGGCCAGCCCGACCCCGCCGGCGAGCGCCGCCGTGCGCGCGAGGAAGTCGCGGCGGCGCAGGAACGACTCCCGGTGATCCCCTTCGAAGCGCTCGGCGACAGCCGGATCGGCGAGCTCGCCGCGCAGCTCACTGCGATCGCGGTTGAGCCGTGGGATCGGCAGCTTCCGCTCCTCGCCGCCGCCCTCGTCCCCAGGTTTGTTCGTGGCGCTCATCCGCCGCCCCCGGAATCGTCGGCGGGCGGCGCCGCATGGCCGATCTCACCGTCGGGCGAGATCACCTTCTCGCAGTCGTAGACCCCGTCCTCGATGCCGTCGACGTAGACCTTGTCGAACCCGTCGCCACAGTCGATCTCGTCGGCGTTGAAGTCACGGGCGTGGATCACGTCATTGCCGGGACTGCCAAGCACGACCCCGTTGCGCGTGTTGAAGTGATCGCGGCCGCGTCCGCCGAACAGCTCGTCGCCGCCCGGGCCGCCACGCAGCCGATCGCCGCCGGCACCACCGTGGAGGGTGTCCTGCCTGGCGCCGCCGAGCATGCGATCACGACCGCCGCCGCCGTTGATCCGGTCGTGCCCGCCGCCACCCGTCAGGTTGTCATTGCCACCGCGCCCCGCGATCCGGTCGCCGCGCGGCGTGCCGTGGATCGTGTCCGGGCCCGCGGTGCCCCTGAGCAGGGCGGCCGTTGCGACGGCGCCGCCGGCGAGCAACGCGACGGCAAGCGCCGCGGTTCCGATCAGCCCCAGCCGTCGTCCCGCCAGACTTCGCAAGGCTGCTACCTCAGGGGCGGCTTTCCTGCGGCTGGGGGTGCGAGGCGTCCTCGAACTCGCGGAACAGGCCCGTGACGAGGAACACGACCTGCTCGCCGATGTCGACGGCGTTGTCGCCGACCCGCTCGATCGCCCGGGCGACGAGCAGCATCGTCGTCGCCCACTCGCGCAGGTCGTGGTCGTCGCCAATCTCGATCGCCCGACGGAAGACGGCCTTGTTGAGGTTGTCGATGACGTCGTCCTGGCGGACGAGGTCGCGGGCGAGCTCGACGTCGCGGGACTCGAAGGCGCGCTTCGCCTGCGTGACGAGCGACCGCGCGTGGCCCCCCATCGTGAGGATGTCGTGGAGGATCTGCTCGTCCCGCGGCGGCTCATGGCCGGTGATCGGGATCACCTTGGCGATGTTCACGCACTGATCGCCCATCCTCTCGACGCCCTTCATCAGGTGCAGCAGGGCGGAGATCAGCCGCAGGTCGGTCGCGACCGGCGCCTGCGTGGCGAGCAGGGTCAGGATCGACTGGTGCACCTCCAGATAGCGGCCGTCGATCTTGTCGTCGTCGAGGATGACGATCTGGGCGAGCTCGACGTCTGAATGCTCGGTCGCTTCGACGGCCCGCTCGAGCGAGGCGACAACGAGGTCCAGGCCACCAAGCGCGCGCCGCTCGAGTTCCTCGAGCTCCTCCTGGTATTGGGCCCTGGCCGGGTTTGGCATCAGCTCCGTCTCCTCTTCACTCGCGTGAATGCACCCTGGCTGCGATCACAGTCTCCCGCGATCGTAGTCTGCGGTCAAAGGAGAGGTTGTGACGATGGTGCGAACGATGTGGGGCGGCTGTCTAGACCGCGGCGGCCTCGGTCCAGTCCGCCTCGACCACCTCGGGCGCGGGCTGGGGGGCGGGCGCGCCCGCGGCCGGCTCGATGCCCTCCTGTAAGGCCTCGAAGCGGTAGCCGATCCCGAAGTGCGTGTGGATGTAGCTCCAGTCCGGCGAGTGCTTGTCGATCTTCGAGCGCAGCTTGCGGACGAAGACGTCGACGGAACGGTCGCCGTGGGCCATCTCGTAGCCCCAGACGCGGCGGTAGATCTCCTCGCGCTCGAGCACCTTGCCGGCGGCATCCGCGAGCGTGTTGAGCAACTCGAACTCACGGCGCGTCAGATCGAGCGCGCCGCCGGAGACGAAGGCCTGGAACTGGTCCTGGCGGATCTCGAGCTCGCCGACGATCACCGGGCCGGCCTCGCCCTCGGGCCGGGCGCGACGGCGGCGGCGGACGACTGCCTCGATCCGCGCCAGGACCTCCTCCGGATGACAGGGCTTGCCGATCCAGTCGTCGGCGCCCATCCGCAGGCCGCGGACGCGCTGGGCGACCGTCGAGTTCGACGTGCAGACGATGATCGCGAGACCCGGCAACGTGCCGGCGACCCGCTCGAGGAACTCCCAGCCGGCTTCCGAGCCGAGCACCGTCGGATCGAGGATCAGCGCGTTGAGCTTCATCGCGACGAGCTCCTCGACGGGTGCTCCGCCGGGCAGCACGCGGTGCTCCCAGCCGGCGGCGTCGAAGCGCTTGCCGAGCACCTTCAGCAATGCCTGGTCGCGGTCGACGACCGCGACTCTGAGTGTTCCGCGCGGGGAGCTCATAAGAGGGGCGCTCTCTGGCGAGCGGCAGCTGCATTGTAGGGGTGCTTCGGACGCGCGACCGGGTGCCAGGACCCCGTTTCACAGGTTGTTCACATGCTCGTAGCGGGATATTCACCGGCGCCGGCCCCTCGACCGCCAAAGTGCCCCTACCGCGAGATCCTCTCTCGTGCAGCGCGCGGTCTCCTCCCTGCCCCGGACCGCGCGCTTTTCTTTGCGCTGCGGCGGTCTCTGGCACTGCGCCTGAGCGCACCCGGTCGGGGCGGCGAGGCGTCGCGTCAGAGAGTGCCGACGCTAGTTGCCGCGATGTGCGGTCCGTTCCTTGTCGACTTTTCCATCCATATGACGGGAAAGTCGACGAAGAACGGCCCGGCAAGGCGTTCTGCGACGACTTTGGGCTTTATACGGGCCCAAAAGCAGAGCAGAACGTCCCCGATCCCGCCTGTTCCCCCGGCCCCCTACGCCGGCGTCAACCAGAGGCGCTCTCTGACCAAGCCTCGGCGTGCCGGCGAGGGGCGCGGTGTGGCGGAGCCACATAAGCCCCGAGCCGGTGCGGCGAGGCGCCGCGTCAGAGAGCGCCGACGCGGCGCGCGGTGTGGCGGAGCCACATAAGCGCCGTCCGGGTGCGCTCAGGCGCCGCGTCAGGGGACGCCGACGCAGTCCCTAGCCGAAGCGGCCGGAGACGTAATCCTCGGTCGCCTTCTTGGCGGGGTTGGAGAAGATCGTCGTCGTCTCGTCGAACTCCACCAGGCGGCCCGGGTCGCCGGACTGCTCGAGGTTGAAGAAGGCGGTGTAGTCACTGGCGCGCGATGCCTGCTGCATGTTGTGGGTGACGATCGCGATCGTGAAGTGCTGCTTGAGCTCCTGGATGAGGTCCTCGACGGCGAGCGTCGCGACCGGGTCGAGTGCCGAACAGGGCTCGTCCATGAGCAGGACCTCAGGCTCGATGGCGATTGCGCGAGCGATGCAGAGGCGCTGCTGCTGACCCCCGGAGAGGCCAGAGCCAGGCTTGTCGAGGCGGTCCTTGGCCTCGTCCCAGAGGTGCGCGCCACGCAGCGAGCGCTCGACTACCTCGTCCTTTTCGCTCTTCTTCACCTTCGTGTTGTTGAGGTTCAGGCCGGCGGCGACGTTCTCGTAGATCGACATCGTCGGGAACGGGTTCGGGCTCTGGAAGACCATGCCGATCAGCCGGCGGACCTCGACCGGGTCGACGCGCGAGTCGTAGACGTCGACCTCGTCGAGGGTGATGCTGCCCTCGACGCGGGCGCCCGGCGTGAGCTCGTGCATGCGGTTGATCGAACGCAGGAACGTCGTCTTGCCGCAGCCGGAGGAGCCGATCAGCGCGGTCACCCGGTTCGCGGGGATCGTCATCGTCACGCCCTCGACGGCCTTGAAGTCGCCGTAGTAGAGGTCGACGTCCTGGACGACGACGCTCTTCGCGATGCTGTCGGCCTTGTGGCTGCCCCAGCCCTTGGAGTTCTGCTGCGGAGCGGGAGCGTCGTGGCTTTCGAGCGGCGAGCGCTCGGCGCCGAGGGCCTCTGCCGAGGTCTCGGAGGTCGGTGCCATGCTCTCGGTCATCTCTTGATCTCCTTCTTCCACTACCTCGAGGGTACTAGCGGATCTCGGTTCCGTAACGTCGATAGACGAAACGCGCGAAAAGGTTGAGGATCATCACGATCAGGATCAGCACCAGCGCGGCCGTCCAGGCGTGCGCGATACCGGCCTCGGGGGGTACGCCGGGCGTCCTGTATTCGTTGAATGCGTAGACGGCGAGGTTCTGCATCCGGCCCGAGAACGGGTTCGTGTTGACCGAGTCCACGACGCCGGTCGTCACCAGCAGCGGCGCGGTCTCGCCGATGATCCGGGCGACGGCGAGCATCACCCCGGTGACGAGGCCGGCGAGCGCGGTCGGCAGGACCACCTTGGTGATCACCTTCCACTTCGGTGTGCCGAGCGCATAGGCGGCCTCGCGCAGGTGGTTCGGGACGATCTTGAGGATCTCCTCGGCTGACCTGATGACGATCGGGATCATCAGCACCGAGAGCGCGATCGAGCCCATGATGCCAAGCCGGGTACCCGGACCGAGAATGATCTCGAAGAGCGCGACGGCAAACAGGCCGGCCACGATCGAGGGAATGCCGGTCATCACGTCGACGAAGAAGGTCAATGACCTCCGGAGCCAGCCGGTGGACTCGCCGTACTCGTTGAGGTAGATCGCGGCCATCAAGCCGACGGGCACCGAGATCACGGTTGCGCAGCCGGTGATGATCAGCGTGCCAACGACCGCCTGCTTGGCGCCACCGCCGGCGCCGATCACACCGCGCGCGTCCTTGGTGAAGAAGTCGATGTTGAGGCTCTCGATGCCCTTGTCGACCACGGTGTAGAGCAGGGAGACCAGCGGCAGTAGCGCGAGGACGAACGCGCAGACGATCGCGAACGTCACGGCCCGATCGAGCGCCTTGCGGCGACCCTCGACGGTCCGCGACCATGCGTAGAGGAAGACGCCGGTGACGATTGCAGCACCGGCGACGAGCAGTCCCGTACCGACGTCCGTTCCGGCCTTACCGACGACGACCAGGGCTGCGCCGAAGCCGACGACGGCCCAGTTGGCCCAGCTCGGCAGCTTGCCCGTGCTCCCCGCGGTGAGACGTCCAGGAATCGCGCTCATCGGCTACTCCATCCCCTGCTGGCGGGCGATGATCGCGCGGGCGCCCATGTTGACGAACAGGGTGACCGCGAAGAGCACGAGGCCCGAGGCGATCAGCGCGTTGACGTCGAGGCCAGAGGATTCGGGGAAGTTGAGCGCGATGTTCGCGGCGACCGTCGACGGATTGCCTGAGCTGATCAGGTTGAAGGTGACGCCGCCGGAGGCGGAAAGAATGATCGCGACGGCCATCGTCTCGCCGAGGGCGCGGCCGAGGCCAAGCATCGCGCCGCTGATCACGGCCGAACGGCCAAAAGGCAGCACCGACATGCGGATCATCTCCCAGCGCGTCGCCCCGAGTGCCATGGCGGCCTCTTGCAGCTTCTTCGGGGTCTGCGTGAAGACCTCGCGTGCGACCGCGGAGACGATCGGCATGATCATCAGCGCGAGCACGATCGCGGCGACGAACATCGTCCGGCCGGTCGCCGATGCCGGGCCGGCGAAGAAAGGGATCCAGCCGACGTGGTCGGCCAGCCACTGGGTCGCGGGAACCGAGGCGGGGCCGAGCACCGCCGCGCCCCACAGGCCGTAGACGATGCTGGGGATGGCGGCAAGCAGGTCGACCAGGTAACTGAGCGGCTGCGCGATCACCTTCGGCGCGATGTGGCTGATGAAGAGGGCAACTGCCATCGCCAGCGGCACCGCGACGATGACCGCGAGCACGGCCGCCAGCAGCGTGCCGAAGAGTAGGGGCCAGATGTAGGCGGCGAGGCTCTGGTCGCCGGGCAGCTCTGAGGCCTTCGCGGTGATCGCGGGGACCGCCTCGATCGCGAGGAAGACGGCGACGCCGGCGAGGACGACGAGGATCGTGATGCCGGCGAGGACGGAGAGGTTCGAAAAGATGCGGTCGCCGGGGCGGCGCTTACCGCCGCTCGCCGCGGCGAGGATCTGGCCGGCGTTGGTCGTCGTGTCGAAGGAAGCCATCGCGGGGGGGGAAGGTTGTCTGACTCTACGTGGAGGGTGTGAGATTGCTGTGAATCGTCTTCCGGAGATACCGGGAAAAACCCGGAAAGGGGCCCCGCCGCGATTCGGCGAGGCCCCTCCGGGTCAGTATGCGTCCGGGCTGATCAGCTGCCGATCGCGTCGATTGCGGGCTGGATCTCGCTGCGGAGCTTGTCTCCGAGCGGTGCCGAGCCGGCGTTCTTCGCGGCCGCATCCTGGCCCTCCGGGCTGATCGCATAGGCGAGCAGTCCGTGGACGTTGGCGGCGTCGTCCGCGCTCGAGTAGCCGGCGCTCGTGCACGCGATCCCGTAGGACGCGAGCGTGATCGGGTAGTTCGCCGGATCCGTCGAGGTGCGGTTGACCGAGTAGACCAGCTGGTACTGGCCGCCCGAGCTGTCCTGCTTCGAGGCGTCGAGGTCGGCCGCGGCGCCTTCCGCCGTCGGCTGGACGTACTTGTCGCCGATCTGGATCGAGGCGATCCCGAGGCTGCCGGCCTGGCTCAGGTCGGCATAACCGATCGCGCCGTCACCGTTCTTGACCGCGTCGACGACGCCGGAGGTACCCTCGGCAGCTTCGCCGCCGTCCACCGGGAACGTGTCCGAAGCCTCGTACGGCCAATCGTTTGGCGCGGCCTGGGCCAGGTAGTCGGTGAAGTTGTGCGTCGTGCCGGAGTCATCCGAGCGGTTGACCGGGGTGATCCGGGTATCGGGCAGGTCAACGCCGGGGTTGTCCTTGGCGATCGCCGGATCGTTCCACGTCGTGATCTTCTGGTTGAAGATCTGCGCGAGGACATCCGGGCTCAGCTGCAGCTTGTCGACGCCGCTGAGGTTGTAGACGACCGCGATCGGGGAGATGTAGATCGGGACCTCGACCAACTGGTCGTTGCCACCGCAGACCTTGACCGCGTTGGTCAGATCCTTTTCATCGAGGATCGAGTCCGAGCCCGCGTAGGCAACGGCGCCGGCGCCGAACTGCTCCTTGCCGCCGCCGGAACCGACGGGGTCGTAGGAGATCGTCAGGCCTGAGTTGGCATTCTGAAGGCCGGCGATCCAGGCTTCCTGGGCCGCCTGCTGGGCGCTTGAGCCGGCGCCGGCGAGGTTGCCGGAGAGGCCGGTGGTGATACCGCCGCTGCTGCTGCTGCCGCTGTCCGAGCTCGACGAAGTCGAGTCGCTGCTGCTGCCGCAGGCCGCGACGCCAATGGCGAGTGCTGCGACCAAGGCCACGGCGTATATGAAGCGTGAGCTCTTCACGTTGGTTCTGTCTCCTGTTCGGATTGCGTACGTAGAGCGACTGCGTTGGGCGCGCGGAGAGGTCCCCCCTTGCCGGACGCAGCCTCGGCACTGTCGCGGCCGCCGGTCGCACACCTGTGAACCTCGTGTAAACGGGCGGTGAAACAGCGGTGAATGGGCAACGCCCTTCGCGAGGCCGCGGCGGTCGCAGGCGGACACCCCCGTTCGGTCGGGTAAGCTCCCGGCCCGATGAACGGACCTCGCAAGCGAATCGCCCGCCTGCTCATCGCGCTAAGCGCCCTCGGCGCCGCGATGCTGGCCCTGGCACCCGGCGCCTTCGCCGCCGACGGTGAGGGCGTCTGGGGCAAGACCACCGACTTCGACGTGACGATGTGGGGCTTCTCCGTGATCGCCCTGTTCATCCTTCTCCCGGTTGTGCTCACCCTGATCCAGCACCGCCTCGACACCCGCAAGGAGCGGGCGCGCGAGCAGCTGGAGCGGGTCCGCAAGCCGTAGAAGGCCATCCAGATGGTTGATCCCACCTAGTCCGCAGGGCGGCCCAGTGGGCGATCGGACCAGCTACGAGCGCGTCGGCTCCGCCGCCGTGCTGAGGATCGAGCGCCCCGAGCGGCGCAACGCCGTCGATCGGCTGACCGCGGAGGAGCTGCTCGAGGGGTACCGCGCTTTCGAGGCTGACGAGGCCGCCCGCGTGCTGGTCGTCACCGGGGCCGGCGACCTCGCCTTCTGCGCGGGCGCCGATCTGAAGGCGCTCTCTGAGGTCGGGCCGAACCCGCCGGAGGAGCTCGTCAGCGGCTACATCGACCGCCCCGAAGGCCCGATGGGCTTCACGCGGCTGACGCCCTCGAAGCCGACGATCGCCGCAATCAGCGGCTGGTGTCTCGCGGGCGGTCTGGAGATCGCGCTGTGGTGCGATCTGCGGATCGCGACGGAAGGCTCGAAGCTCGGCTACCCGGAGCGGCGCTGGGGCGTGCCGCTGATCGACGGCGGCACGCAGCGCCTGCCGCGGATCGTCGGCCTCGGCCGCGCCCTCGACCTGATTCTCACCGGCCGGATCATGGAGGCATCGGAGGCGCACGAGTGGGGCCTGGTCAACGAGATCGTTCCCGAGGGCAAGCACCTGGAGCGAGCGCTGGAGCTGGCTGAGGGGCTGGCGTCCTTCCCGCAGGAGACGATGCTCGCCGATCGCCGCGCGGCCATCGAGGGCCTTGGCATGGAGCTCGACGACGCGCTCGCGCTCGAGGCCGAGTCCGGGCGCCGCACGCTCCAGGTCGCGATCGGTGGCGCAAGCCGCTTCGCCGGTGGTGAAGGCCGGGGCGGCGCGGGCGCTGGCGTCTGACGGTCAGAGGCCCAGGTCGAGTGTCGTGCCGGCCGCCAGGCGGGTCACGGTCTCGGGGTCGTGCGCCGGCAGGTAGACGAGGGGGTTCGCCCTGGCGTGAGCGAGGATGCGGTCGATCGTCGCGACCGTGATCGTCGGGTCCGGGCTGACCGCATCGGCGCGGCGGTCGCGTAGCTGCTCGAGGCTGTCCGTCGTATCGCCGGCGATCATCACGTGGCGGCCTTCGTCGTCGACGCAGACCACCGAGACGTGCCCCGGGGTATGACCCGGGGTCGCCACCGCGATCACCCTGCCGTCGCCGCTGAGATCCTTGCTCGCCTCGAAAGCCCCGAACGGGCCGTCGTCGAGCTCGTAGGGCTGGAAGCGGACGCCCGTGGGGATCGGTTGCCGCAGGATCCGGGCCATCAGTCGCGTCATCGCGGCGTGAGCGTGCTCGATCTCGCGAGCCCGCACCAGAACCGGCATGCCGCCGAGATGGACGGCGCCGTCCATGTGGTCGCCGTGCATGTGCGTGAGCACGGCGGTATCGAGATCCGCGATCGAAAGACCGATCGATGCGAGCGCCGCCGGCAGCTCGTCGCCCTCGGTGACATCGAAGCGGGCGAAGGGGAGGTTGCGGACGGCCGCCGTCTCGCCGGTATCGACGAGGATCCGGCGGCCGCCGTGCTCGATCACCCAGGCGTGGATCGGCATCGGCTGCGACAGCGAGCCGGGGACGAAGAGGTTGAGCTGGCGCCGGATCCCGGGCCGCGGGTACAGGAACGCGTCGGTGAGCCGCACGGTGCCGGTGCTGAGTGCATGGATCTTCATCGCCGGCCTCCGCTCAGATCCGGAACTCGCGCAGGAGTCGCTTCTCAGTCTCGCCCTCGACCGCCGCGACGACCTCGATGTGGCCCTCGAGCGGCGTGCCGCGGATCTTGGTCGCGAGCAGGTCGTCGACCTGGAAGATGCCGGCCGAGTTGTTCATCTTGATCTCGATCCGGATCGGGCGCTCGCTGCCCTTCTCGATCGTGACCTTGTCGATCGCCGCCGCCGAGATCGCGTGGATGCCCATCTCGCCCCGCTCGACCGGCAGCCGCGAGCGCCCCTCGGCCATGTCGAGCGCGTCGGCGACGCGGACGACGCCGGCCTCGAGCGTGTAGGGCTCGCCCCTCCGGCGATGGCCGATGATGCAGTGCAGGACCTCGGAGGCGACGACGGTGAGCTCCGGCTCCTCGTAGATACCGGCCAGCAGCTCGCGCAGCTTGCGGTCGGCGATGAACAGGCTGTAGGACTCGTGGTCGACGCGGTGGATGCCCATCCCGGTGTCGTGCAGCAGCGCTCCGGCGGTGACGATCACCTCCGCGTCGCGCTCGCCGAGGCCGTGGTCGGTGACCGCGGCGGGCTCGATCCCGCCCCGCACGGCCAGGCGCAGGATCCGAAGCGCGATGTTGGCGACGATCTGGATGTGAACGCGGCTGTGGTCGGACATGCCGAGCCGCTCCGAGCTGACCTGCTGCATGTACCAGCGGGCGGCGAGCTCGCCGTCGGCGTTGGCGGCGTCGAGCAGGCGCTCGAGCCGGCGGTTGCCCCGGGTGGGGACGCTCACGCCGGCGCTGGCGACGCGCTCGGCGAGGCTCGGACGGCTCGCTTCCATGGCCCGCAGTGTGGCGCAAGCGGCGGATCGCGCCGGGCTGCGGGAAGATGGCGCCGATGTCGGAGCTGCATGCGAGCGATGCCGGCGGCGACGAGCAGCTGCTCGTCGCCGTCGCCGACGGGGTATTGAGCCTCACCCTGAATCGGCCCGAGAAGCGGAACGCGCTCTCGATCGAGCTCCGCCTGGCCCTCGCGGATGCGCTCGCGGGGCTCGACACCGAGGCGATCGGCGCCGTCTTACTGACCGGCGCTCCTCCCGCGTTCTGTTCGGGGATGGACGTGACGCAGTTCGGCGGCGACGCCGACAACCGCAAGGCCCTCGTCGACAGCAGCCTCGCCTGCATGAGCGCCGTCGGCGAGTGCCCGGTACCGGTGATCGCCGCCGTCAACGGTCCGGCGCTGGCCGGCGGCTTCCTGCTGGCGCTTGCCGCCGACGTGCGGATCGGCGAGCCCGCGGCATCCTTTGGATTCCCGGAGCTGCCGCGCGGGATCCCGCCGTCGTTCTCGTGGGCGCGGGCGACGCTGCCGGCAGCGCTCGCGCGCGAGCTCTGCATCAGCGGGCGCATCGTCGAAGGCGAGCGGGCCCTGCGCGAGGGGATCCTCTCCGAGCTCGTAGATGAGGGTGAGTCGGCTACCGCGGCAACCGAGCTCGCCAGCTCGATCGCGGGGCGCCCGCGACGCGCCGTGCTCGAGACGAAGCGTCGGATCCTGCTCGAACGCAGCCGGCTGTACGGGTTCCTCTTCGAGGACGAGGAGCGGATGTTCCGCGCGGCGCTCGGCGCCTGACCCGGCGCCGGCATTCCCAACTAGACGACGGGCGAGACTGCGCGCAGGATCTCGGGCCAGACGAAGAGCTCGACCAGCGCCGCGATGAGCAGCATCGGAATCGCGAAGGCGACCGTTACGAAGGTCGCCGCGAGTAGATCCGCCCACTCGCCGCGCCGGCTCGCGATCAGCCAGGCCGCGAGCGGCAGGAAGATCGCCGTGAGCTCGATCAGCGCGTGTGGGAGCACGGTCACGATGAGCGCGAGCGGGCTGAGCTGGAAGGCGGCTGAGAGCGTCGACGCCTGGAAGCCGAGCGCGTAGGCCTGGGCGATCAGTGAGAAGGCCGTCACCGCGACGACCCAGGCGATCGCCAGGGTGGCGGCCTTCTCGTGCAGCGTCCGCTTGAAGCCGCTCATATTCGACGCGGCGACCGGCATCGAGTTGCCGGCGATGAAGCCGGCGACGCAGGCGGTCGCGTGCAGGGCGAGGACGAGGAGGTTCGAGCTCAGGATGCGGGCGAGGTCGGAGGCCTCGATCGGCCATGTGACGCCCGGCAGGTAGACGGGGCCGGAGTCCGGCGTGATCAGCGAGGCCGCGAGCCAGGTGGCGGCGAGCAGCGTCAGGGCGACGGTCAGCGCGCCGGCGAACCAGCCACCGAGGACGGGCGCCGGCGCTGCCGCCCAGCGCTCGAATGCGCCCCGGGTCTCGCGCAGGCCCTGGAGGAGGACAAAGTCCTGCCGCGACTCGGCGCGTGCCTCTGGCTCACCGGGGATCACCCCCGTCCATCGGCACACCGCCGGCCGGCGCTGAGGTCCGTCCACTTCGTCGCCGGCCGACATCGCGGCCGGCCGGGGGACGGCCGGCGCTCAGGAGCCGCAGATCGGCCAGGGGTTCGAGCCGGAGCGCGAGTACAGCAGCGCGGCCCGGTAGTCCTGCTCGGCTTCCGGGGCGGCGGCGGGATCGCCGTGACCGCCGACCGAGGCCCAGGTGCCGAGGTCGAACTGGTACTTGCCGCGGTAGGTACCGGAGGAGTCGACGGCCGCCGGATTGCCGCCGGACTCGCACGATGCGATCGAATTCAGGGTGGCGCTGGAGATGCCGACCGACTCCGGCTGCGGGAACTCCGGCTTGCGGGCCTTGCGGACCTTCGCTTCGAGCGCGGCGGTCTTCTCGCGGGCGGCCTGCGGACCGAGCTGATGGCTGAGCGCAGCCTGCTTCGGCTCGACGTCGAGCTTCTTCGCCTGCTCGTAGGCCTTGCGGTATTCGCGACGCTGGTGCGCCGCCTCGAGCGAGCGGGCGAGCGGCTCGCGCTCGATCTTGAATCCGGCCAGGGCAATTCCGCCCCGCTGGGCGGCGCCGGATGCGGCGCCGGTGAAGGAGCCGGCGAGCAGCGCGGCGGCAGCGGTGGCGGCGATCAGCAAGTTGCGGGTCTTCGTGGGCTTGGGCACCGTGGGAACACCTCCATGTGGGTCGCCGTTCCCCCGCGGCGGGCGCCGGCCGGGCGGCCGGTGGCGCAGCGGTTCGCGCGCTTCTGCTGGGCGTTTGCCTCGGCCTCGGCGCGGTGCGGCGGGTGCTTCCCCGGGCGGCGATTGCGGTCGCGTACCTTCTGTCCGGCACGCGGGCCCGGGGGGTCGATTTGACGTCGCAAAGCGTGACGGGACCCCGGACCTTTATGTGTGCGACTGCTCACACTCGCAACATTTCGCTCACACGCGCCGCAAACCGCATGGACAAGCCAACTTCAGCGCCTGACGAGGGTGCTGTGCCGCCCCTGCAGCTCGTCGAGGAGCCGCTCGAGGGCCGTTCTTCGGCACTCGGAACCGGAGTTTCGGCGGCGATCATGCGGCGCGTCGCGCGCGGCGACCTGCCCGCGACCGCGCGGATCCACCGGACCGGCCGCTCGCTCGCCTTCGGCCGCGTCGACCGCCTCTCCCCCGGCTACCGGCAGGCCCTGGCGATCGCCCGCGAGCACGGCTACGAGCCGGTCGAGCGCATGGCCGGCGGCCGCGCCGCGGTCTTCCACGAGGGCACGCTCGCCTTCTCCAAGGCGAGCCGCGAGCCGGCCCTGCGCACCGGCATGAGCGAGCGCTTCGCCGAGATGGCCGAGATCGTCGCCGGCGCCCTGCGGCGCGTCGGCCTCGACGCCCGCATCGGCGAGATCGAGGGCGAGTACTGCCCGGGCGAGTGGAGCGTCAACGAGGGCGGCCGGACGAAGATCGCCGGCATCGGCCAGCGCGTGATCGCCGGCGGCGCCCACACGGGCGGCGTCCTCGTCGTCCGCGGCGCCGAGCAGATCCGCGAGGTCCTGGTTCCCGTCTACGAGGCGCTCGGGCTCGAGTGGGACCCGGCGACGGCCGGCAGCGTCGCCGACGCGCTCGGCGCGGCACCCCCGCCGGTCGAGGGACCCGACCCGCTGCTGCGGCGAGGTCACCCACGCCTTCCGGGCGGAGCTCGCCGAGCGCTACGAGGTGACGAACGCCGAGGTCGACGAGCAGACGATGCGCATGGCCGAGGAGCTACGGAGCTTCCACACCCCGAAGCCACGGTAGGGCGCCGGCCGTCGTCGGCTGGCTTCGGGCTTGGCTGGCGTTCCCGGCGAGGATGCCTGGCCCGCGGACGGGAGCGTCACGTGGGCGTCGCCGGCGGGAGGGCTTGGCTGGGGCTGCGGGGCTGTTTTGGATGGAGCGTCCTGACTTTGCCTGCCCTGGGAAGGCAAAGTCAGGACGGGGTTGGCCGCAGTGACCCTCCCCTCGCTGCTTCCGCCGGCGAGAGGTCACCTTGGTTCGGAATGGTGGGCCCAACGTGACCTGTGGGGCCGACTACTCGTACTGGAGGGCCTCCATGACCTCGATCTTCGAGGCCCGGCGGGCCGGCCAGATGCCGGCGATCACGCCGGCGATCCCGGCGAGGATGAGGACGGCGATGATGCCGCCGATCGGGATCCAGAGGACGAGACCCTCGTCCTCGAGCGCCTTGACGGCGGCGATGGCGATCGCAACGCCGATCACGGCGCCGATGATCGCGCCGATCATCGCCGTGATCAGTGACTCGTAGCGGACCATGCGCCGGACCTGGCTGCGGGAGGCGCCGATCGCGCGCAGCATGCCGATCTCGCGCTTGCGCTCGAGCACGGAGAGCACGAGCGTGATGACGACCCCGACCAGGCTGAGGATCACCGCCAGCGTGAGCAGCACGTAGATCAGCGAGACGAGCTGGTTGATCTGGTCCTTCTGCTCGTCCTTGACCTGCTGCTGGGAGCGCGCCTCGGCCTGCGGGAAGCGCTTGGTCAGCAGCTCGTCGATCTTCGCCCGAGTCGCGTCGAAGTTGGCGCCCGGGTCGAACTCGGTCAAGACGAGGAAGTCCTGGCGGACGTCGAAGTCGCTGCGCAGCAGCGAGGCCGGCAGGGCGATGCTGGCGACGAGCAGCGAGACCCGGTCGCGGATGCTGCCCTGCACCGTGACGTCAACCTTGCGGCCCGTCGGCGTCATCACCGTCAGCTTGTCGCCGACCTCGATGCCGTTCTTCTCGGCCAAGTCGGACTCGACGATCGCGCCGTTCGGGCCGAGGTCGGCGAGCGTCTGGTTATCACCGTCCACCCAGTCGAGGTCGGCGGCCTTCGGTCAGCGTCGCCGGATCGAGGCCGGTGATGAACTGGTCGCCGTCGATCCCCCCGATCTTGCCCGCCGTGTCGTTGATGGCCGACGCCGCCTCGACGCCGGGGATGCGCGCGATCGCAGGAGCGATATCGGCCGAGATCGGCGAGAAGCCGTCGCTGTTGGAGACGGCAAGTCACCGGTGAAGGTCTTGTCGAGCGCGTCGGCGACCGACTTGGTGATCGCCGAGCCGAGCATCAGCACGAAGACGACGAGCGCGACGCCGATCATCAGCGCGGACGAGGTCGTCGCGGTGCGGCTCGGGTTGCGCAGCGTGTTCTCGCGAGCGAGCCGGCCGGTGACGCCACGCACTCGCTCGATCGGCTTGCCGACGAGCGAGGCGAGCGGAGCGACGAGCCGGCCGCCGAGCATCGCGATCGCGATGAACAGGAGGATCAGGCCGAAGCCCATCAGGCTGAGCGCCGGCCCGATGCCGCCGCTGCTGAACAGCCCGAGGCAGATGATCACGAAGCCCGCCACCGCGAGGATCGAGGCGATCACCGTGCGCTTGCGGCTCGTCCCGCCCTGCTCCGCCCCACCGTCCTCGCGAAGCGCCTCGAGCGGGCTCACCCGGGTCGCGCGGAGCGCCGGAACCAGCGCCGAAGCGAGCGTCGAGAGGACGCCGACGACGATGCCGATGATGACCGTCCGCGCCTCGATCGGCAGCCCCGACTGGGGTAGCTCGAAGCCGAGCCCCTTGAAGGCCGCGACGAGCAGCTTGACGAAGCCGGCACCGGCCACGATGCCGACGATGGAGGCCACCAGACCGATCGCAAGGGCCTCGCAGATGACGCTGCCGAGCACCTGGCGCGAGGAGGCGCCGAGGGTGCGCAGCATCCCGAACTCGCGGGTCCGCTGGGCGACGGTGATGCTGAAGATGTTGAAGATCAGGAAGGCGCCGACGAAGATCGTGATCCCGGCGAAGATCAACAGCGCCGTCGTCAGGAACTGGAATCCGTCCTTGATGTCCTGCGAGTCGTCGGCCGCGGTCTGCGCCCCGGTCTTCGCCTCCGCCGTCTTCGGCAGCACCGCGTTGATCCGACCGCGGAGCTCCTCGGGCGTGACCCCGTCGGCCGCCTCCACGTCGATCTCGTCGAACTCCCCGGGCTTGTCGGTGACCCGCTGCGCTTCCGGCAACGTCAACTCGGCGAGGCTGGCGCCGCCGAGCGGGACGCCGGAGCCGAACCGGGTGATGCCGACGAGCTTGTAGCGGCGCAGGCCGGCGGCTCCGGTGATCGGGATCTCGTCGCCGACCTCGTAACCCTGCTCGTCGGCGGTGAACTCGTCGATCGCCACCTCGTGGCCGTTCGAGGGCGGCTTGCCCTGCACGTAGGTGATCGGTGTGAACGGCTCCGGCTGGACGCTGTTGAGGATGTGCGGCGGCCCGCCGTTGGGTGGGCCGATCCGGTCCCCGTTGGCATCGAGGATCGCGATCGAGGCGGCGTCGGAGATCTTCCCGGACGCCGACTCGACGCCGTCGACCTGCTCGACCTTCGGCAGCAGCGAGCGCCGCAGCGCCGCCTCCGATTGGGGCAGGTTGAAGCTCGAGTCGGTCTCCTGTCTGGAGCGGACGCTGACGTCGACGCCCTGGGAGGCGGTCGCGAAGATGTCGTCGAACGACTGGTTGACCGAGTCGCTCAGCATCAGCGTGCCGGCGATCATCGCGACGCCGAACAGCACCGCGACGGCGGTCAGAGTCGACCGCAGCTTGTGGGCGGTCAGCCCGCGAAGCGCGAGCCGGAGCATCAGTGGGCCGTCCAGGAACGTTCGCCCGGAAATGGCGCGTGCCGGGCGTCGGTGGGGTAGGACGCAGGGAGGCCGCGTAGCAGCGCTACGCGGGCGAGCGAGGACGACGCCCAGCGGTGATCCGGCGCCGCCAATTTCGGGTGCAACGTTTCTTGACGGCCCACTAGTGGGCCGTCCAGGAACGTTCGCCCGGAAATGGCGCGTGCCGGGCGTCGGTGGGGTAGGACGCAGGGAGGCCGCGTAGCAGCGCTACGCGGGCGAGCGAGGACGACGCCCAGCGGCGATCCGGCGCCGCCAGTTTCGGGTGCGACGTTTCTTGACGGCCCACTAGGTCCCTCGCATCAGCTCGATCACCTCGTCCTCGCCGGAGACGACGCGATCGGCGGCGACCTTGCCGTCGGCGAGAACGACGACGCGGTCGGCGTAGGAGGCAACGCGCGGATCGTGGGTGACGATCACGACCGTCTGCCCGAACTCGTCGACCGATCGGCGCAGGATCTCGAGCACGCCCGTGCTCGAGGTCGAGTCGAGGTTGCCGGTCGGCTCGTCGGCGAAGACGACCGCCGGCCGCGCCACCAAGCGCCCGCGCGATCGCGACCCGCTGCTGTTGGCCGCCGGAGAGCTCCGAGGGCCGGTGCGTCGCCCGATCGGCCAGGCCGACCATGTCGAGCAGCTCCGCGAGCCACGCATCGTCGACGCTGAGCCCGGCGATCCGGATCGGAAGCGCGACGTTCTCGGCCGCGTCGAGGACCGGCACGAGGTTGAAGAACTGGAAGATGAAGCCGAGCTTCTCGCGTCGCAGCTCGGTCATACCCTTGTCGGAGAGGCCGGTGACCTCGGTGCCGTCGATCCACACGTTGCCCGCCGGTCGGCTTGTCGAGCCCGGCGAGCAGGTGCATCAGCGTCGACTTGCCCGAGCCCGACGGGCCGACGATCGCCGTCAGCTCGCCGCGCGGAAAGTCGAGGTCGACGCCGCGCAGCGCGTCGACCGCCGCCTCGCCCTCGCCGAAGCGGCGGGCGAGCTCGCGGCACGAAACGATTGCGGCCGTCGCGCCCTCGGCCGACGGCTTCTCTGTGGCTGCCTCCATCCCGGCGCAGGTTAGTCAGATCTCGGAGTGGAAAGATGAGAGCTCTCGTGAACGTCTCCGAGCGCCTCGGCCTGCATCCCTCACACCGCGCGGCTGCGGAGGCGATCGGCTACCGGAGCACGTTCGCCGCCTCGAACGGAGCCATCGCAGTTGGCGCGCTCGCTGTCGGCTCGGTTGCGATCGGCGCCGTCGCGATCGGCCGCCTCGCGATTCGCCGCCTGGCGATCGAGGGCGCGGCGATCAAGCGCCTGCGGATTGACGAGCTCGAGGTCGGATCGCTGACGGTCGAGTGGGAGCGTCACGACGGCATGGCGATGCCGACGATCGAGAGCACCGGCCCGGGCCGGCTCGCCGCCGGCTCCTCGAAGCTCAGCCACGTCGACCTCGTCGTCTCGTCGCTCGAGCGCAGCCTGCCCTTCTACGTCGATCTGCTCGGCCCGCTCGGCTGGGACGGTCACGACACGATCGTGGGCGAGCGCGGCGAGGAGATCCACTACATCTCCGTGGCCGGGCTCCGGCGTCGCTGCCCTCGGCCTGCGCGAAGCACAGTCGGACGCGCACGCAGCCCCCTATGACCGCTACGCGATCGGCGTCCACCACGTCTGCATCGACGTCCCCTCCCGCGACGCCGTCGACGAGCGAGCCGACTGGGTCCGCCGCGACGGCCGGGGCGAAATCCTCTCCGAGCCCGCCGAGCACGACTACACACCCGGCTACTACGCGACCTTCCTCGCCGATCCGGACGGGATCAAGCTCGAGCTCCTGCATCGTCCCGGCTACTGGGGTACGGTCGCCGAGCAGTGAAGCTCCTCGCCTTCAGCGACCTGCACCGTGACCTGGGCCAGGCGGCGGAGCTCTGCTCGCTCGCCACGGAGGCCGACGTCGTGATCGGCGCCGGCGACTTCGCCAACCAGCACGCCGGACTCGAGGAGACGATCGCGGCGCTCGCGGCGATCGAGACGCCGACGGTGCTCGTCCCCGGCAACAACGAGACCGAGGATGCGCTGCGCGCGGCGGCCGCGACCTGGAAGTCGGCGACGGTCCTGCACGGCGAGAGCGCCGAGATCGACGGCATCGCCTTCTTCGGGCTCGGCGCCGGGATTCCGATCACACCGTGGGACTGGAGCTTCGACCTCGACGAGGCGCAGGCGGCCGAACGACTGGCTCCCTGCCCGCCGGGTGCCGTCCTCGTCGTCCACTCCCCACCCAAGGGCCATTGCGATCGGAGCTCGGCCGGCGACCACCTCGGCAGCGAGGCGATCGCCGCCGCGATCGAGCGAACCCAACCGCCGCTTGCGGTCTGCGGTCACATCCATGAGAGCTGGGGCGAGCGTTCGCGGATCGGCGCAACCGAGATCGCAAACCTCGGGCCTGCGGGCGCCCTCTTCGAAGTCTGACTCGCCGGGCGGCCAGCCGTGAACGACCGGTGAAGCCGGCGGGCCCATCCTGCGCACCATCGCGAGCAAGGGAGTAGCGTCGCGCCGGCGATGAAGGTGCGGACGTTGTTGGCGGTACTCGCCGTGCTCGGGCTCGGCGCCAGCGCGGTGATCGCTTCGACCGGCGGGCACGGCAAGAAGGTGGGCCGGATCGGCCCCCGCAACCACATCCAGCCCTCGGGCCGCAAGCTCGAGCCAGCCGGGAACACGACGAAGCTCGGCAACCTGCCGACGGGCGGCGCGCTGACTCGCGACGGCCGCTTCCTGTGGACGCTCTCCGCCGGACGTGGCGCCAACGACATCAGGATCGTGCGGGTCCGCCCCGACTTCAAGCACTGCAAGCACGGCAGGCGCGGCGCCCGCTGCCGGCGCAAGAAGAAACGCAAGGTCGGCAAGGTCGTACAGAAGATCAAGATGCCCGGGTTGAGCGGCGGGATGGCGATGGACCCGACGCGCAACGTGGCCTACGTCTCCGGCACCCCCGCGACGGATCACGAGGACGGCGCGGTGCCGGACAGCGTGCCCGGCAAGCAGGGCGACGTGATCCACACGTTCACGTACAACAAGCGCTCGGGCAACGCGAAGCGCGGCGACCTGATCGGCGTGCCGCCGCCGGTCGGAACGCTGCCGCCGCAGAACTTCCCGCCGACGAACTCCGGCGTCTACTCGTGGCCGCGCGACATCGCCGTCAGCCCCGACGGGTCGCAGCTGCTCGCCGCGCTCAACCTCGCCAACTCGGCGGCGCTCGTCGACCTCGGCTCCGGCAAGGTCTCGTACCTGCCGGTCGGCCGCTACCCGTACGGCGCGGCGATCACCAGCGACGGGAAGACCGGGCTGATCTCGAACGAGACCGACGGCACGGTTACGGCGATCGACATGGGCAGCGGCACGGTCCGCGGCAAGGTCACCGTCGGCCCCCACCTGTCCCACCCCGAGAGCATCGCCGTCGATCCGCGGCGCCCGCTCGCCTACGTCGCCGTCGCCAACCAGGACATCATCGCCGTCGTCGACACCGACGAGCTCAAGGTCGTCCGCACGCTCTCGGTCGAACGCCCGCAGGGGATCGGCACGAGCCCTGTCCACGTCAGCGTCACCGCCGACGGCTGCCGGCTGCTCTCCTCCGACGCCGGCGAGGATGCGATCGCCGTCTTCGCGCTGCGGACGAGCCGCAAGTGCGACCCCGGGCCGCGGGGCCACGCCCATGGCAACGGCCAAAAGCGCCTCGCCTCCCGTGCCGACCGGATCCTCCAGCACGAGGCCCAAGCCGGTGCCGGCCACGCGGACTCGCTGCAGGCCGATGCGGCCGAGGTCTACGGCGGCTCCGCCGAAAAACAGGCAGAGTCGAAGCTCGCCGCCCAGCCCGTGCAGCGCAAGAGCAAGCGCTGGCAGATGATCGGCCGGATCCCGGTCGGCTCCTATCCGGCGGCCGCGTTCACCACGCCGCAGCGGCCCCAGCAGCGCAGGCTCGTCTGGGTCGCGGCCAAGGGCTTGGGTGTCGGCCGCAACGACGCGCGCGGCCGCGTCCTGCCCGAGGATCAGGGCTCCGCAACTTCCGGCGCGCCGGCGCGCTTCCGCTTCGACTACCTGCCCTCAGCCGTAACGGGCATGTCCGGCGTACTGCGGTATCCGCCCGCCAAGAAGATCGAGAAGTTCACGCCGAAGGCGGCCCGCCAGATCAAGCCGGTCAACTCCGAGAAGCCGCCGAAGCACACGCCGCTGCGCCCCGACGGCCCGATCAAGCACGTCTTCTACGTCGTCCGCGAGAACCGCAGCTACGACCAGATCCTCGGCGACGACAAACGCGGCGACGGCGACGCGAAGCTGACGCTGTTCGGCCGCAAGATCACGCCGAACGCCCATGCGCTCGTCCGCCGCTTCCCGCTTCTCGACCACGTCTACGCCAACTCCGAGGCCTCGATCGACGGTCACTTCTGGACCTCGGCCGGCGCCGTCTCCGATTACGTGGTCAAGAACTGGCACGCGAACTACGCGAACCGCGGTCGCCCCTACGACTTCGGCGTCTACTCGGTCACCTGGCCCTCGCGCGGCTTCCTCTTCGACCAGGCCCAGAAGCAGGGGATCAGCTACTACAACTACGGCGAGGCGATCGCCGGCACGCTGCCACTCAACGACCTCGATCGCAACGCCCAGGAGACGGCCGAGGTGACCGCCAAGTTCACGCACTCCGACGTCGGACCGCTGAACCCGGGTCCGCAGCTACCGCCGCCGTCGCCGTGCTACTCCAACGATGCCTCGATCGGCAGCAACGTGATCACCGGCCAGGACACGTTCGACGCGAGCCTGCCTCCGGGCGTCAGTGCAGCCGACAACGAGAGCCGCTTCAAGTGCTTCCGGCAGCGCTTCGACCAGGAGCTTGCGCAGAACAAGGTGCCTGCCTTCAACTACCTCGTCCTGCCCAGCGACCACACCGAGGGCACGTCGCCCGGCCGGCGCACGCCGCAGGCGATGATCGCCGACAACGACTACGCGCTTGGCGAGATCGTCGACGAGATCAGCCACTCGAAGGTCTGGGACAGCTCGCTGATCCTCGTCGTCGAGGACGACAGCCAGGACGGAGCCGACCACGTCGACGCCCACCGGATCCCGGCGCTCGCGATCAGCCCGTACACGAAGCGCGGCGCGGTGATCCACAACCGCTACGACTTCCTCAGCTTCATCCGCACGCTCGAGCTCGTCACCGGGATGAAGCCGCTCAACCTTTTCGACGCAACCGCCGTCCCCCTCTACGACGCCTTCAACTCCACCACCTCCGACAACGACCAGCCCTACGACGCGATCGACCCGGCCGTCGACCGGAACGCACGCAACCCGGCCGGCGCGCCCGACGCGCAGTTCTCCTCGGATCTGCCCTTGACGCTCACCGACCGCGTCCCGCAGGAGGTGCTCGACCGGATCCTCTGGCATTCCGTCCACGGCCAGAACTCGGCGCCGCCGCCGCCGGGACCAAACGCCTCGACCGTCGACGCCGAGCGCTGGCGCAACAGCGAGGCCGCGGACCTCGCCGAGGGCATCGCCGAGGTGCGCCGCCAGCTGCTGCAGCCGTACCGGACCAAGTACGGACGCAAGCTGCTCGGCACACCGCCCGTGCCCGCTCCGGCGCCCGCCAAGGCGGACGAGGGCGACTCCGGCGACTGACCGGCACACGGGTCGACTAGATTCAGCCCCACGGCGTGGCGCCGCCACGCTCAATCCGAGGAGGAGAGATGGGCGATTTCGTCGTCAAGCAGGAGTCCGAGCTCGACAGCAAGTACGGCGGCGCCTTCAAGCTGGTCCGCCACTCCCTCGGGATCAGCTCGTTCGGGGTCGGTGTCATCGAGCTCCCCCCGAACGCAGACGGCTACCCCGAACACGATCACAGCGGTGACGGGCAGGAGGAGCTGTACACCGCCCTTGCCGGCAGCGGCGAGATCGTGATCGAGGACGAGGCGGTGACACTCGAGCCTGGCGTCTGGGTCGCGGTACCGGCCGGGACGAAGCGCAAGATCACGACTGCCGAGCAGCCGCTGAAGCTGCTGGCGATCGGCGCCACGCCGGGGCAGCCTTACGAGATCCCGGAATTCAGCAAGCCCGATCTCGGCGCCTGAGCCGGCTGCACGGTGGCAGACAAGGCAACCCCGAAGCTCCCGCGGAAGGTCTACGAGGCCGAGCTCCTGCGGCTGCAAGAGGAGCTGGTCGTGCTCGCCGACTGGGTGCGCCGCGAGGGCAAGCGGATCGTCATCGTCTTTGAGGGTCGTGACGCCGCGGGCAAGGGCGGCGTAATCAAGCGGATCACCGAGTACCTGCCGCCACGTGTCGCGCGCGTCGTCGCGCTCCCCGCCCCGACCGAGCGCGAGCGCACCGAGTGGTACTTCCAGCGCTACGTCGCCCACCTGCCTGCGGCGGCAGAGATCGTCCTCTTCGACCGCTCCTGGTACAACCGCGCCGGCGTCGAGAAGGTGATGGGCTTCTGCACCCCCGACGAGCATCGCCTCTTCCTGCGCCAGGCGCCGGTCTTCGAGCAGATGCTGATCGAGGACGGGATCATCCTCGTCAAGTACTGGTTCAGCGTCTCCGACGCCGAGCAGGAGAGGCGCTTCCGCTCACGGCTCGAGGATCCCCTGCGGCAGTGGAAGCTCTCGCCGATGGACCTCGAGTCGCAGGCACGCTGGGTCGACTACTCGCGGGCCAAGGACGAGATGTTCGTGTACACCGACCTGCCGGGCTCGCCGTGGAACGTCGTCGAGTCGGATCAGAAGCGAAACTCGCGGATCAACTGCATCTCGCACCTGCTGGCGACGATCCCCTACGAGCGTGGCCACCCGCTCGACATCGAGCTGCCGCAGCGGCAGAGCGACGAGGGCTACGTGCGACCGGCGCGGGAAACGAACCGTTACGTGCCCGACGCCGCGGCCGAAGTGCTCGAGCGGGCGCTCAAGGGCAAGAGCGGCTAACGGCTGAGACCCGCCCGCCCGCGGCCGGATACGGTTCGCGCGTGGCACCCCAGGTCGGCATCCCGCGGCTCCCCGTTGGGCCGGACCCGTTCCGGCGAATCAAGGTGCCGTCGGAGCTCGCCGAGATCACGACGGTGGGCGCGGAGGCGCCCGCGGCGGCCGGCGGCCTGGGCGAGGACGACGTCGAGCGGATCTGGTCGGCGGTCGAGAGCCTCTACCGCAGCGGCGTACACCCGGCGATCAGCCTCTGCGTCAGGCGCGAGGGCGAGGTCGTCCTCGACCGCGGGATCGGCTGGGCGAAGGGCGTCGGGCCGGAGGAGCCCGACGACGCCGAGCGCGTGCCGAACACGCCGGCAACGCCGCACGTGATCTACAGCGCCTCGAAGGCCCTGACCGCCTGCGTCGCGCACCTGCTCGACCAGCAGGGGCAGATTCACATCGGCGACCGCGTCGCCGAGTACATCCCCGAGTACGCGAGCCATGGCAAGGAGGCGATCACGATCGCGCACGTGCTCTCGCACAGGGGCGGCGTCCCGAATCTGCCCGCGGAGGCCTTCGCGGTCGAGAACGTGGACGACCGCGAGAAGATCGTCGAGATCCTCTGCGACGCGAAGCCGCAGTCGCGCCCGGGCCAGTCCCTCGCCTACCACGCGATCTCCGGCGGCTACATCGTCGGCGAGATCGTGCACCGGGTCACCGGCAAGCCGATCCGCGAGGTGCTCGCGAGCGAGATCCTCGACCCGCTCGGCTTCCGCTGGACGAACTATGGCGTCGCGACAGCCGACGTCGACGCGGTCGCAACCAGCCACTACACGGGCGCGCCCGTGTTGCCACCGCTCTCGAACCTGCTCAAGCGGGCGCTCGGGGTGAGCGTCGGCGACGCCGCCCGGCTTGCAAACGAGCCCGAGTTCCTGACCGGCGTGATCCCCGCCGGCAACGCGGTGACGACCGCGAACGAGCTCTCGCGCTTCTTCGAGCTGCTTCGCCGCGGCGGCGAGCTCGACGGCATCCGCGTGTTCGAACCCCGCACGATCCGCCGCCTGCTCAGCGAGCAGTCGTACCTGGAGATCGACTTCACGCTCGGCTTCCCGACCCGCTTCAGCCTCGGAATGATGCTCGGCGCCCAGCGCCTCTCGATCTACGGGCCCGACACCGAGCACGCCTTCGGCCATCTCGGCTTCACCAACATCATTGGCTGGGCCGACCCCGAGCGCGCGCTCTCGGCGGCGGTGATCACCTCCGGCAAGCCCGTGCTCTATCCGGAGCTGCCCGTCTTCTGGAACCTGATGCGGACGATCGGCAAGGTCGCGCCGAAGGTCACGTCCAATCCGCTCAGCCTGCCCGCCGCCGGCGCATAGCTCGTTTGCATTCGGCGCCGCTCGGGCAGCTGATCCTCGAGCTACGAGAGGAGAGAGTGATGAGCGACTCAGGCGGGATCGGCGAGGAGATCGACGGCGAGCAGGCGCGGGAACTGCTCGCCTCCGGAGAAGCCTGCGCGATCGACGCGCGCGGGCCCGAGGAGGCCGGCGAGGGGCACGTCCCTGGCGCGACGGTCGTCAGCGACGGCGATCTGCCCGCTGCGGCAGAGCGCTCGCTGCATGGCCGCGAGCTGCCCGTGCTGGTGTTCGCCGCCGGTGACGACGAGGCGCGAGAGGCGGCAGCGAGGCTGCGCGAGGACGGCGTCGACGCGGCGATCGTCAGCGGCGGGATCGGCGCCTTCGCAAGCGCCGGCGGCCAGCTGCAGCCCGGTACCGACGAGGAGTACGAGGGACCGAAGCTGAAGCAGGCCGGCGCCTAGATATAGCGCCGGCCCTGCTCGCGTCCTACTTCTCGACCTCGGCGGCCTCCGCCGCGGCAGCCTCAGCCGCTTCGGCGGCTGCCTCTTCCGAGCGGCTCTGCGCGGCCCGGTCCTCGTAACCGGCGCGGGCGCTGCGGTCCGGAGCCGAGAGCACGTCGTCGGCCTTCAGGAAGCGGGCGATCGCCTCGCGGCCGCGACGCGGCAGCAGGTTCATCGCCCCGGCGATGTAAACCGTCTCCTTCGGCACCCAGACGTCGAAACGGTTCGTCTCGATCGCCTCGACGATCGCCTCGGCGACCTCCTCGGGCTCGAGCGTCTTGACGCCCCGCGCCTCGTGCAGGCCGGAGCCGAGCTCGGTGTTGACGATCGCCGGCATCACGCAGGAAACCTCGACGCCGGTATCGCGGAGTTCGCCTCGGGCGGCCTCGGAGAGGCCGACCACGGCATGCTTGGTCGCGCAGTAGGTGGCGCCACCGGGGAAGCCCGCCTTGCCGGCCTGGCTGGCGATGTTGACGATGTGGCCCGTGTTGCGGGCGATCATGTCGGCCATCGCGATCTTCGTGCCGAAGATGACGCCGTGCAGGTTGATGTCGATCTGCAGCTTCGCGATCTCGTCGCTCTCGTCGGTGAGCAGGTTGAGCGGCATGATCCCGGCGTTGTTGATCAGCACGTCGATCGGGCCGAGCTCCTTCGCGGCGTTCGCGTAGAAGGCCTCGAAGCTGGGGCGGCTCGTGACGTCGAGCTCGAAGGCGACGCAGTTGCCGCCAAGTTCGGTCGCCGTCTGCTCGGCGAGCTCGCTGATTGAGATCGCCGATCGCGACCCGGGAGCCGCGGCGGATCAGCGCCTCCGCCGTCTTGCGACCGATGCCCTGGGCACCGCCCGTTATCGCGACGACCTTCCCCGCTACCGACTTGACCTGCTTGCGCGCCATCCGTTCCTCTCCTCTCGTCGACTGGCTGAACAGCCAAAGTTCGGAGACATCATTGCGAACCCGCCCCGCGGGCGCTCCGTGGTCTCTACGCGTCGGCGAGCAGAGCGGCGACGAGTGCCAGCGCGACCTCGGCTCGGGTCCGCATCGAGGCGGCGACGATGTGCTCCTCGGGGGCGTGCGAGCCGCCGCCGAGCGGCCCCAGGCCGTCGATCGCGAGCAGCGGCGCCCCGGCGGCGAGGTGGCTGGCGTCGCTGGCGCCGCCGCGCGCGGTGCCGACGATCCGCCGGCCGAGCAGCCGCGAGGCCCGCTCGAGGTGCGGTGCCGCGCGCTCGGCCATCTGCATCGCGGGCCAGCGCCTCGTCAGCTTCGCCTCGAGCCGTACGCCGTCGAGCTCCGCGGGAATCTCTTCGACCAGCGCCTCGATCGAATCGAGGCTCGCCGAGCGCGCGTCGAAGGAGAGCTCGCCGAGCGCGGGGACGATGTTGAAGGCCTCTCCCGACCGCATGATCGTCGGCACAACGGTGAGGCGCTCGGGTCCCTGCGGGTCGTGGAAGGCGGCGAGCCGGGGGGCGACGGCGGCGAGTGCGAGTAGCGCGTTGCGGCCCTCGTCCGGCTCCGAGCCGGAATGCGACGCACGGCCGAAGGCGTCGACGTGGAGCGTGCCGGCGGCCTTGCGGTCGACGATCACCGCCTCCTCCCCGTCCGCGGTGAGCTCGCCGCCCTCGAAGCAGAGGCAGGCGTCGAAGTCGCCGAAGCGCTCGGCGTGGATGAAGGGCACGGTCCGCCACTCCTCGTCGACGACGAGCAGCAGCGCAGCCTCGGCGAACAGCTCACGCCGTCGGGCGAGCGCGCGGAGAACGCCGATCGAGAGCGCCACGCCGGCCTTCATGTCGATCGTCCCCGAGCCGTAGAGCAGCCCGCCCTCCCGCCGCAGCGGCGCGTGGTCGGCGTGCGGGATCACGGTGTCGACGTGGCCGAGCAGCAGCAGCCTCCCCCGCCCCGTCCCCGGCAGATGGGCGAGCAGGTCCTCCGCGTGATCGGGCGAGGAGCACGGCAGCCGCTCCAGCGAGATCCCGTCGGGGAGCAGCGCGGCGGCGACGGCGAGCACCGACTCGGCCGCGGAGCGGTCGCCGGAGGGTGAGGAGATGTCGACGAGGGCGGCGACATCACGTTCGGCGTGCTCGTCGATCGCGTCGGTCCCCGCCGCGATCCACTCTTGCCACTGCCGGTCGTCCATTGGAGACGGGCACGGTACACGGGCGCCGTTGATACGGTCAGCGGCCGTGAGCGCGGTCTCGTCCGAAAGCGCCATGGGGGAAGGCGCGCCGACGCCGCTCGGCAGCGTGCCCGTTTTCGCCGGCGGACCGCAGCAGGTGGCCGCCGGGACGTGGGCCTGGATCCAGCCCAACGGTGAGCTCGGCGAGTCGAACGCCGGCCTGGTCGTCGGCGACGGCTCGAGCCTGTTGATCGACACGCTCTGGGACGAGCGCCTGACGCGGACGATGCTCGAGGGACTTGCCCCCGCCCGTGCCGGAGCGCCGATCGCGACCCTCTTCAACACGCACGGCGACGGCGATCACTGGTACGGCAACGGGCTGCTCGGCGGCACCCGGATCGTCGCGACCAAGGCCGCGGAGGAGCAGATGCGCGATGAGCCCCCCGCGATGCTGACGCGGCTCGCCCCGGTCGGCGCGGTGACCGGCGCGCTCACCTCGGTTCCCTTCCTGCCGGGCAAGGGACGGCTGCGCGGGATCGCCGGCTTCGCGGAGCAGCTGTCCTGCTACGACTTCGATGGCCTCGAGCCACGACTGCCCGACGAGACGTTCACCGGCGAGCACGTGCTCGACGCCGGCGGTCGCCGCGTCGAGCTGTATCGAGGTCGGCCCCGCGCACACGCCCGGTGACGCGATCGCCTGGCTAGGAGACGCACGGGTCGCCTTCAGCGGCGACATCGTCTTCAACGGGGTGACGCCGATCATGTGGGCGGGGCCGGCCTCGAACTGGATCGCCGCGCTCGAGCGGATCGCCGCGCTGGAGCCGCTCGTCGTCGTCCCCGGGCACGGTCCGGTCTGCGGGCCTCGAGCTCCTCACGGAGCTGATCGACTACTGGACCTATCTGATCCGCTGCGTGCCCGAGGGCGCCGGCGACGCCGTCGTCGAGCTCACCGAGGCCCTCGTCTGCGGCGTCGAGTACCGAACCTCCCCCTGGGGCGAGTGGCTCGCCCCGGAGCGGACGCTGGTCAACGTCGCGATGATCGCCCGCGAGCGCGACGGCGAGACCGGCCCGGTCTCGGTCGCGAAGCGGATCGCCCTGATCTCGCAGATGGGCGCTCTACGCGATCGCCTCGCCGGCGCCGCGCTTCAGCTGTAGCGATCCCACTTCTTCAGCGTCTTCGTCGGCGGCTGCGGCGAGCCGCCCTCGTACCAGCCGGGGCTCGACCAGATCTCGAAGTGCAGATGGCAGGCGGTCGCATCGCCCGTCCGCCCTACGTAGCCGATCACGTCGCCCGTCTTGACACGCTCGCCCGTGTGCGCGATGCCGCGCTTGAGCATGTGCATGTAGGCGAAGTCCTTGCCGGTGCCCTTGCCGTCGATGACGACGTAGTTGCCGGCGGCGGACTGCTTGCTGCGCGTCTGCACGACCCCGCCCCGCGCAGCCCGGATCTTCTTGCCGCACTTGGTCATGACGTCCTGGCCCTCGTGGTGACGACCGGCGCCGAAGCCGTCGCCGTAGGTGTGATGGGCGGCGATCGGAAACTGGTTGCGGTGCAGGTTGAGCCTGCTCTTGCCCTTCGCTTTGCGGTCGTTTGCGGGCTCGGAGTGGTTGCCCTGCGGGAAGACCTTGAAGGTGTACTTGCCCTCGGCCGCCCAGCCCTTGCCGTTGAGCCTGCCGTTCCAGTCGAGCTTCGTCTTGCGCTTCGTCTTCAGGTTGTCGAACTTCCAGTGGCGAACGACCTTGCTGCCCTTGACGCGGATCGCGCGCACGACGACGTCATGGCTGCCGGCGCCGCCGAGCTCGAACTTGTACTCGGCGCCGTGGTGGGAGTCGATGATCGCCTCGTCCGGGGCCGAGCGCGAGACCTTGAGCCGCAGCCGGCCGGAGCCGGTGCCGCCCTTGCCCTGCTTGGAGACGGCGGCTCCCCCTCCGCTCGCCTGCGCGTCGTCGGTGCCTGCGCTGATCGCGACGATCACGATCGCCAGCGCGGCGACAGCGAAGGCGATGCGCTCGTACGTACGTCGGTGAGCCTGCCTGAACAGTTCGATCAACTCCCTTCGGGGTGGGGATGTCGGGTTCGGGGGGTCGTTTGGAGATCGCTCACGCGGGCGCGCGGCCCAAGATGTGAGCGTCTGCCCGGTAATAACCTGGCGGAACGCTAAAGGTTTCGGTCCCGGAGCGCGCCGGGACCGGGCTTCGGCCGAGGGTTCCCCTTCAGGGGGAGCTACCGGGTCAGGCGGCGCCGGCCAGAGCCGGGCGCGGCGGGCGGCTCGCCTCCCGCGGGCGCAGCGTGATCGTTCCGCCCGCTGCGGGGCTGATCGTGATCGAGCGACGCCGGACGCGCTCGGAGGCCCCGGCGGCGGGTTCGATCGAGGCGGCGCGGAGGAGCTCCCCGAGCACCACCTTCATCTCGAGCAGGGCAAAGTTGGCCCCCGCGCAGCGGCGCCGGCCGCCGCCGAAGGGCAGCCAGGTGTAGGTGCCGGGCTCGACGCCGAGGAACCGCTCGGGACGGAAGGCGAATGGGTCGGGGTAGATCTCGGGGTCGTGGTGGATGAGCCACGTGCACGGCATCAGGTGGACGCCGACCGGATAGGTCCAGTCACCGACGGTGACCGGCTCCTTGACGGTTCGCGGCTGCGCGGTCGGCAGCACCGGCCGGCGGCGCAGCGTCTCGCGGATCACAGCGGTCATGTACTCGTCGCCCGCCTCCGCGCGCACCTCGTCGGTCAACCGCTGCGCCTGGGCGGGGTGGTGTGCGAGTCGCTCGAGGGCCCAGGCGAGCGACGTTGCGGTCGTCTCGTGGCCGGCGACGAGCAGCGTCAGCAGCTCGTCGTGGATCTCCTCGTCCGTCATCGGCGAGCCGTCCTCGTGGGTGGCGCCCAGCAGCGTCGTGAGCACGTCGTCGCCGCCCGGCTCGCCGCGGCGCGCGTCGATCTCCGCGTAGATCAGCTCGTCGGCGCGGGCGCGGGCGCGGGTGAACGTCGCCCAGGTGCCGCGGCCGCCGAAGTCCCGCTGCAAGGGCGGCAGCAGGCTGATCGGGCTGAAGCCGAAGTCGAGCATGCCGCTGAGCGCGTCGCGCAGATCGTCGAGCCGGCGACCGGGACCGAGCCCGAAGACCGCCCGCAGGATCACGTCCATCGTGAGCTGCTGGGCGTAGGGGTGGACCGCGAACGGCTCCCCGGTCGGCCACGATGCGATCTGGCGCTCGGCGACCTCGCGGACCACGCCCTCGAGGCGCGCCATGCGCTCGCCGGCAAAGGCGGGCAGGACGAGGCGCCGCTGGGCCAGATGCGCGCCCTCGTCGAGCAGCAGGATCGAGTTCGGACCGACGATCGGCTCGAGGATCCTGCCGCCCTCGCCCGGATGCAGGACCTCGGGCGGCGCGGTGAAGACCTGCTTGAGCTCCGCCGGGTCCGAGATCATCACGAACGGCCGCTGCGCCGCGAGCCGCACGGTGAAGCGTCTGCCCGAAGCGGCGCCGGCAGCGCTCGAGGTAGGCGGTCGGGCGCGCCCACCAGCCGATCGTCTGCAGCGCGACCGGCGAGCCTCGGTCCCGGCGGCAGCTCGCTGCGACGGGCGCCGGCCATCACTCAGCCGTCGAGGATGTCTTCGCGCTCGATCAGCTCGATCCGGTAGTCGTCCGGATCGCGAACGAAGCACAGGCGCGAGCCGCCCTCGCGCACCGTGTACGGCGGCTTCTCGGGCTCGATGCCGAGCTCGGCGAGCCGCGCGAGCGTGCCGTCCATGTCCCCGACGGTGACGGCGATGTGGCCGTAGCCGGTGCCGATCTCGTACGGCTCGGTGACGTCGTGGTTGTAGGTCAGCTCGAGCCGGGCGCCGTCACCGGGCAGCCCCATGAAGCACGTTCGTCGCCTCGTCGCCGATCGGCATCCGCCCGATCTCCTCGAAGCCGAGCTTCTCGTAGAACGCGACGGAGCGCTCGAGATCGAGGACCCGGTAGCAGGTGTGGATCAGCTCGCTCATCGCCTCCAGCCTACCCCGATCCTGTCGTCGCCACCAGCGCGGCGCTCCCCTCTTCGGCGGCCGGCGACCCGGCACGCACCTGGGATTCCGTAGTGGTTACGGGTGGCTCGTCAAGCCCCTGCTCCTAGTCTTTGCCGTCATGAGCTCATCGCTGATCACCCTGCCGCTCGCAGGCTTCGGTGGCCACATGGACTGGAACGGGGACTGGAGCATCGTCATGATCCTCGGCATGGTCCTTTTCTGGGCTTTGATCGTCGCCTGCATCGTCTGGGTCGTAAGGGAACTTGCGGCCGGACGACGCGCGCAGGCTCCGGCGACGGGCGACGATCCACTGGCGATTCTCGAGCGCCGCTTGGCGGATGGCTCAATTTCACCCGACGACTACCGGGATCGACGGGCGATGCTGGCAGATGGGGACGGTGGACCGGACCACTGAGGAAACATCGAGCAGCCGACTGGACCAGGCGTTCGCTCCGTCGGCAGGTGAACAGCTGACATTCCTTTTCGCCGATCTGGCCGGCTTCACCGCTCTAACGGAGGCGCACGGCGATGAACGTGCCGCCGAGCTGGCAACCGAGTTCTGCAAGCGCATGGGAAGGCTGGCAGCCGAGTTCGGCGGCGAGATCACAAAGACGATCGGCGACGCGGCAATGATTCGCTGCGGGAGCGCAAGTGCGGCCATCGAGCTCGGCTTACGGATCGTCGAGAGCGAAGGGAGGCGGACGGACTTCCCGGCTGTGCGCGTCGGGATGAACTCCGGCCCGGCAGTCCAAGCCAATGGCGACTGGTTCGGCAATACGGTCAACGTCGCCGCCCGCGTGGCCGCGCTCGCCGCCGCCGGAGAGGTGGCTCTCACCAAGGCAACGTTCGACTTGGCAGCGGACCTCGAAGATGTCGAGTTCGAGCACCTCGGATACCGGACGCTGCGGAACGTTCATCAGCCGGTGGGTCTGCTGCGGGCCTCTCACAAGGGGACGAGTGTCGGGGAGGTAACCGTGGACCCGGTCTGTCGGATGGCGATCGCCGATCACGAAGGGATCGGCTCACTGTGCTTCGCCGGCCGAACGTTCCACTTCTGCTCGATGGCATGTGCCCACCGATTCGCCGCCGACCCGCAGAGATACGCCGACCCTCCGGACGGCGGCGGAGCGGCAGAGTTGGGGGCGACTAGGTGAGCCACCCACACACGTTGTGAACAGCTGAAAGGCCATCCGGGCCTGACCCCGGTCAGCCCATCAGGGAAGGCCCCGCTAGGCCTGACTCGCGCGTGCTCCAGACCGGGAGTATGAGCGTCGAACGACGCGCTTGCCGACCCGTCTGCCTAAAGTCCCGCGGGGTGCCGCACCGAGTAGGCGGAGGGGTCGAGGTACCCGTCCAGGCTCGTGCTCCAGCTCGGTCCGGAGCCCCCGGTGCCGGAGGTGTCCCAGCGCAGCCCGGCGATTACTGCATATGCGTGACCGGAGTTCGCGTAGACGGTGATCCACTGACCGGCGCCGCTCTCGCCCCAGCTCATCAATCCTGTCGAGTCGAGCGGCGAGTCGAGCAGGCCGCCACCGTGCAGCGCGTAGCTGACGGCGCCCGAGCAGTCGTAACCGGAGCTGTCAAACGAGCCGTGGCCGCCGCCCCAGACGTAGGGAGTGTCGCGGATCGCATTGGCGGCGTTGATCGCGTTGACGACGGCCGGGGGCGCGCCGGCGGGCGGACTGGCGCTCCCGTCGGAGTTGAGGACGGCGGTCTGCCCGGAGACGGGAGGTGCGGCAGGGGCCGGGGCCGGCGCGGACGAACCGCTGTCAGTCGTCGCAGCCTGCTCAGCGGCCTGCTTCGCCGCCTCGCGGGCGGCCTGACGCTGAATCGCGTCCTCGAGGTTGATCTGCTTCTTGTCCAGGCGGTCGAGCATCGCCCGGCGCGACTGGCGGGCGGCGCGGAGCTGCGCCTCCTGCGCCTCGAGGCTGGCGCGCTGGTTGGCGAGCGCGTCGCGGCGCGCGGCGATCTGATCGCGCGCGTCGCTGATCCGCTGCTTGTCGTCGGCGAGGCCGGCGACCGTGTCCGACATCTGCACCTTGAGGTCGCGAGCGCGGTTGATGACGCTCGACTGGTAGTTCTGGAGGTGGTTGTAGTACTGACTGTTGTTCTCGAAGTCCTGGATGTCCGACGAGTTGAGGAGAACCGAGCCGAGGTCCGGGGTCGGCGCCTTGTAGATGCGGACGAGCATGTCCTTGAGCTCGCCGCTCGCTGCCGCGAATTCCTTGCGGAGCTTCGTCAGCTTGTCGCGGCCGGCAGCGAGCTCGGCAGTCGCCTGCTCGAGTTCCTGCTGCTTCTGCGCGAGCTGCTCGGTGGCGCTCGCCTCCTGCTGGCGCAGGTCCGAGACCTGGCCGATCAGCTTGTTGACCTCACCGTTATGGGCCTCCAGCTGGGCCGCGAGCTGGTCCTTGTGGTTCTTGACCGACTGCAGCTGCTGGCTCTTCGTCTCGCCCATGGCGGAGGCGCTGAGCTGCAGCCCCACGACGAGCGCAAGCAGCGCCGCGAAGACGGCGAGCACGCCCACCCGGCGAGGGCGGCGTGAGGAAGTGGATGCAGGGGTGGGCGCCGGCATGGGTGTCGGGTCTACCCCCGCGACGGAAGGACGGAGGGGTGAGGCGGGGCAATCTACACGCTGGGAGCGTTCCGTGAGCGACTCCTAACAATTCTGCAAGATCCATTTCATTTGCAGGAGCTTTTCGGCCGACCGCGACGGCGGGCCGACGCTGATTGCCGCTGTTGGAGCCGATTTCGGCCTCCGGAATACATGTGACCATTTAGTCACCTATGCTCCCGGCATGGACCTGGTTTTCAAGGCGATGGCCGACCCGACGCGGCGGGCGATCCTCGACAGCCTCTTCGAAAACGACGGGCAGACGCTGACGTCGCTGGAGCAGCAACTGCCGATGACCCGCTTCGGCGTGATGAAGCACCTCAAGGTGCTCGAGGAAGCGAACCTCGTCGTCACCCGCAGGCGCGGACGGGAGAAGCTCCACTACCTCAACCCGGTCCCGATCCGGCTCGTCTACGAGCGCTGGGTCAGCAAGTACTCGGAGCCCATGGCGGCGACGCTGACGGGCCTCAAGGCAACCCTCGAGGAGGAGGAATCCGATGAGTGACGAGACTGACGTCCCCTACCAGGTGCCGCTGGCACCGGACCCGGCCGGCGGCGGCATCGCCGTGTTCGAGGTCTGGATCAAGACGACCCCGGAGCGCCTCTGGGCGGCGATCACCGACCCCGATCTGCGGGCCAAGTACACGTTCGGCGCGCGCACCGAGTCCGACTACGCCCAGGGGTCCGACTACAGGACGACGGCCGGCGGCGACTTCGTGATCTCCGAAGGCGTCAACACCGAGGTCGACCCGCCACGCCGGCTCGTGCAGACGTTCACGGCGCAAGTGGAGTGAGGAGGTCGCGGCGGCGGGCGCCTCGCGCGTCACCTGGGAGATCCGACCGGTCGCCGACTCCTGCCAGCTGACCGTGATCCACGACCAACTCCCTGCCGACGCGAACCCGGAGCTCTACGGCGGCTGGCCGATGATCCTCTCCGGCCTGAAGACGCTGCAGGAGACGGGCGAGGAGCTGACGACGGCGGGCTCGCTGCGGTACGCGGAGTGGGCTGGTTAGATGCTGCGAGCCGCCACACTCTCCTGAGCGGAAGGCAAACGGGCCTCAAGGGCTGACTGCTCACCATGCTGTTTCGTTGCGTTTTGACCCCCTCTCAGGGGGCCAAAACGCGACGGAACGACCCAGCCGGGCAGTTTGTCTCCGCGGGGGGAGCGCTAGTTCACCTGAAACGTCATCAGCAGCGACCAGGATCAACCTGACCTTCTCGCTGCGGGTGATCGATGGACCACCCGTCGACGGCCTGTCTACGCGATCACCCGCGGCGGGGCTCGCCTCCAGGTTCGGAGCGTACTCCGGCGTCGGTGAGCCGTGGTGCCTTGCGCGCGAGGAGCCGAATCGGCTCCGCTCGGTTACACCGCGCTCAGCAGGCCCTCGAGGTGCGGCGTGCCCTTGCGGGCGTCGCGGACGGCGAAGGCGATCGTCCCGGCGCTCGCTCCGGCAGCGGCTCGGAGGCGAAGGAGACGCGGCCGGGCAGCAGGATCGGGCGCTTGAAGCGGACCTCGGCCCGGGCGGCGTCGGGGGTGTCGCCCTCGAGCGCGGCCAGCGCCCGGGCCTTGCGTCCACATCCCGTGCGCGATCGCCTTCGGGAAGCCGAGCGGCTTCGCGGTCCACTCCGACATGTGGATCGGGTTGCGGTCGCCGGAGACGGCGCCGTAGCGGCGGCCGAGGCCGGCGTCGAGCTTCCACTCGGCGGCGGCCGGCAGCGCGTCGAAGTCGGTCGTCTCGAAGGCGCCGGACTTCGGCCGCGGAGCCCTCGCTCCGCCACCGCTCCCGCGACTCAGCGTCGTCGGAGCGCGACTCCCAGACGAGCTCGTCCGCCGACCCGCGCCTCGCTGACGAAAGCGAACTGCCGGCCCTTCGGATGCGGCTGCAGCGGCGTCGCGCTGACCCGGATCTCGAGCGTCTCGGCGAGCCTGATCGGGCGGTGCTGGCTGATCTCGTTGCTGATGTGGACGAGGCCGATGCCGCCGAAGGGAAAGTCCTCCTCGGTCATCAGCGACATCTGCAGCGGGAAGGCGAGCATGTGCGGATAGGTGATCGGCAGCGTGTCGCGCAGCGTGAAGCCGCAGACGCGGCAGTAGTCGGCGAGCCGCTCGACGTCGACCTTCGACCTCGGGCACGACCAGCGTCGTCGTCGGGCACGTCCTGGAGCGGCCGCCGATCCCGAGGAAGGCGATCCGCGAACGGGATCCCGCCCAGCGCCGCCTTGCCGTAGAGGCCGAGCAGGTTCGGCGGGTTTCGAAGACGTTCAGACATGTCTTCGCTCCTAGTGGGCGTCTCTGACCAAGCAGATCAAGGAGTCGACGGGCGCGGTGTGGCGGAGCCACATGAGCCCGTCGCGGACGCGAGATGCGCAGTGCAGAGGCGTCCGCTCAGGCCCCCAGCAGGCTCTGGCCGCAGACGCGGACCAGGTTGCCGTTGAGGCCGGTCGAGGCGGGGCTCGCGTACCAGGCGATCGTCTCGGCGACGTCGACCGGCAGCCCGCCCTGGCTCATCGAGTTGAGCCGGCGGCCGACCTCGCGGGTGCCGATCGGCATCGCCGCGGTCATCTGCGTCTCGATGAAGCCCGGGCGCGACGGCGTTGATCGTCGCGCCTCGCCTTGGCGAAGACGGGCGCCATCGACTCGACCATGCCGATCACGCCGGCCTTCGAGGTGCCGTAGTTGGTCTGACCGGCGTTGCCGGCGATGCCGCTGATCGAGGAGACGCAGATCACGCGGCCGTTCGGGTTCAGGACCTTGCCCGCGAGCAGCGCGTCGTTGATCCGCTCCTCGCTGGAGAGGTTGATGTCGATCGAGCACGTCCCAGCGCTCGGCGTCCATGCCGACGATCGTCTTGTCCTTGGTGACGCCGGCGTTGTGGACGACGATGTCGACGCCGCCGTGCTCGGCCTTCGAGCTCCTCGGCGATCAGCTCCGGCGCGTCCTCGGCGGTGATGTCGACGACGATCTCGGAGCCGCCGATCTCGCCCGTCGAGCGCCTTCAGGTCGTCGGCGAGCGGCGGGATGTCGAGGCCGACGACGTGGGCGCCGTCGCGGGCGAGGGTCCGCGCGATCGCCGCGCCGATCCCGCGCGAGGCGCCGGTCACGAGGGCGACCTTGCCGGCGCAGCGGCTTGCTCCCAGTCGAGCTCGTCCGCGGCGGGCGCCTGGCGACGGCGCTTGCCGACCCGCGCACGACCTGGCCGGAGACGTAGGCGGAGCGCGGCGAGAGGAAGAAGCGCAGGGTCGAGTCGACCGCTGCCTCGGCGCCCGCGGCGACGTAGACGAGCTGCGCGGTGGCGCCGGCGCGGGCCTCCTTGGCGATCGAGCGCACGAAGCCCTCGAGCGCGCGCTGCGCGGTCGCCTCGCGCGGGCGCCTTGCAGTCCTCCGGCGGCGTGCCGAGCACGATCACGCGGCCGCGACGGCAGCAGATAGCGGAAGCTCGGGTGGAAGAAGGCCCAGAGCTCGCGCAGCTGGGTCGACTCGGCGATCCCGGTCGCGTCGAAGACGAGCGCCTTGAAGCGCTTGCTCGAGGGCGCCTCCGGGTTCCAGATGCCGGCGTCGAGATCGCCGGCGGCCGCGGCGGCCGCGCGGAGCTCCTCGTCCGGGGGGCGTGTCGACGCTCGGTCTCGGCCAGCGCCAGCACGCGCGCGACGTCGGTCGCCGAGCCGGCCGCCGGGGGCGGCGCCGAGCAGCACCGGGCCGTCGATCAGCGGCTGGCCGGGCTCGTAGCGGTCGAGCTCGACCGGCTGCGGCAGGCCGACGTTCTTGGCGATGAAGCCGCCGACGGGGTTGTTGACGATCTGGGAGTAGCGGTCAGACATGTGGCATGCTCCTTCGTGCCTCGCTGGCGCGGGTCGGCGATCAGGCTTCGAGGATCGCGACGACGCCCTGGCCGCCGGCGGCGCAGATCGAGATCAGGCAGCGGCCGCCGCCCGCCTCGCTGCAGCTGCTTGGCCGCGGCGGCGACGATCCGGCCGCCGGTCGCGGCGAACGGGTGGCCGGCGGCGAGCGAGCCGCCGTTGACGTTGAGCTTCGTCGCGGTCGATCGAGCCGAGCGGCGGCGTCGAGGCCGAGGCGCTCCTTGCAGAAGACCGGGTCCTCCCAGGCCTTCAGCGTGCAGAGCACCTGGGCGGCGAACGCCTCGTGGATCTCGTAGAGTCGAAGTCCTGCAGGCCGAGGCCGTTGCGCTCGAGCATCCGCGGCACCGCGTAGGCGGGCGCCATCAGCAGGCCCTCCTTCTTGGTCACGAAGTCGACCGCGGCGGTCTCGGCGTCGACGAAGTAGGCGAGCGGCTCGAGCCCGTGCGCCTCGGCCCACTCCTCGGATGGCGAGCAGCACCGAGGAGGCGCCGTCGGTGAGCGGCGTCGAGTTCGCCGCGGTCATCGTCCCCTCCGGGCCGCCGAAGACCGGCTTCAGCTTCGCCAGCTTCTCGATCGGTCGAGTCGGGGCGCAGGTTGTCGTCGCGCTCGAGCCCCAGGTACGGGGTGACCAGGTCGTCCATGAAGCCGCGGTCGTAGGCGGCGGCGAGGTGCTGGTGGCTGGCGACGGCGAGCTCGTCCTGCTCGTCGCGGGTCAGGCCCCACTCCTTCGCCATGATCGCCGTGTGCTCGCCCATCGACAGGCCGGTGCGCGGCTCGGCGTTCTTGGGGATGTCGAGCGGCATCGCCGGGCGCAGCTTCGTCAGCGCCTTGAGCCGGTCGGCGGTGGAGCGGGCGGCTGTTGATCTCGGTGCAGCACGGCGCGGAGCTCGTCGGAGACGGCGATCGGCGGGTCCGAGGTCGTGTCGGAGCCGCTCGCGATCGCCGAGTCGACCTGGCCGAGCTGGATCTTGTTGGCGACGAGGATCGTCGTCTCCAGGCCGGTGCCGCAGGCCTGGCCGACGTCGTAGGCCGGGCGTCTCGGGCGCGAGCTTGGTGCCGAGCACCGACTCGCGGGTCAGGTTGATGTCGCGGGCGAGCTTGACGACGGCGCCGCCGGCGACCTCGCCGAGCCGCTCGCCGGCGAGGCCGAAGCGCTCGACGAGCCCGTCGAGCGCGGCGGTCAGCAGGTCCTGGTTGGAGGCCTTGGCAGTAGGCGCCGTTGGAGCGGGCGAACGGGATCCGGTTGCCGCCGAGAATGGCGGCCTTGCGGGTGTCGGGCATCGGTGGTTCCTTACCTCCGGATGGGCGATCGACAAACGCGGTGACGGGCCGTGCGCGCTCAGCGCAGCTCGGCCGAGGTCTTCTTGAGCAGCTGGCGGGCGATGATCAGCAGCTGGATCTGCTGGGTGCCCTCGAAGATGTCGAGGATCTTCGCGTCGCGGGCCCACTTCTCGAGCAGCGCGCTCTCGCGCGTAGCCGACCGCGCCGCAGAGCGCCACGCAGCGCAGCGCGACGTCGGTGCCGGTCCGGCCCGCCTTCGCCTTCGAGTAGGAGGCCTCGAGCGAGTTCGAGCTTCCTGTTGTCGGCCATCCAGGCCGCCTCCAGCATCAGCAGGCGCGCCGCCTCGTAGTCGGACTCGAGCTCGATGAACTCGGCCGCGGCGGCGCGCTGCGCGTTGACGGGCTTGTCGTAGTCGATCTCGACGCCGGCCTCGGTCGAGGATCCGGCGCGTCTCGCTCGAGGCAGGCCCTGGCGAGGCCGACCGCCATCGCGGCGACCAGCGGCCGGGTGTTGTCGAAGGTCTTCATCACGCCGGAGAACGACTTCTTCGTGTCGATCTCGGGGCTGCCGAGCAGGTTCTCCTTCGGCACCCGGCAGTCGGTGAGGATGAAGTTCGCCGTGTCGGAGGCCTTGATCCCGAGCTTGTGCTCGAGCCGGTCGAGCTTCAGGCCCGGGTTGTCGCGCTCGACGACGAACGACTTGATCGCGGCGCGGCCCTGCTTCGGGATCGAGCGAGGCCCAGACGACGATCAGGTCGGCGCGGTCGCCGGAGGTGACGTAGATCTTCTCGCCGTTGAGGACGTACTCGTCCCCGTCGAGCGATCGCGGTGGTGCGGATCGCGGCCGAGTCGGAGCCCGCCTCGGGCTCGGTGATCGCCATCGCCGCCCACTTGCCCTCGAAGCGCTGCTTCTGCTCGTCGTCGGCGACCGCGGCGATCGCCGAGTTGCCGAGCCCCTGGCGCGGCATCGACAGCAGCAGGCCGACGTCGCCCCAGCACATCTCGGTGATGGCGATCACCGAGGCCATGTTGGAGCCGTTCTTGTTGCCGCTCGGGCTCGGCCGCTTCTCGGCCTTCTCCGCGGACTTGGCTGCCGCCGGCGGCGCCGGCGCCGCTGGCCGCGTCGGAGTCGTTCATGCCGTCGATCAGCGCGGCGAGCATGTCGAGCTCCTTCGGGTACTCGTGCTCGGCGAGGTCGTACTTGCGCGAGATCGGCCGCAGGACCTCCTTCGCGACCTGGTTGGCCTGCTGCTGGAGGGGCTCGAACTTCTTCGGGATTTCGAGTGAGATAGCCATGAGTCTGTGTTTCCTTGTGAGTCGGAGCTGGGCCCGGCCTAGACGAGGAGCGCTCCTTCCATCAGGCCGGCGGCGCGCAGGTCGCGGTACCAGCGCTCCTCCGGGTACTCCTTGGTGTAGCCGTGGCCGCCGAGCATCTGGACGCCGTCGGAGCCGATCTGCATGCCCTTGGTCGTGCAGAGCTGGCGGGCGATCGCGGCCTCGCGGCTGAAGTCCTTGCCGCGGTCGGCGAGGCCGGCGGCGCGCAGCGTCGCCAGCCGCATGCCCTCGACCTCGATCGCGATGTTCGAGATCGTGAAGGCGACGGCCTGGCGGTGGCTGATCGGCTCGCCGAAGGCGGTGCGCTCGTTGACGTAGGGGATCAGGTGGTCGAGCACCGCCTTGCGCGGTGCCGAAGGCCAGCGCGCACCAGCCGAGCCGGCCGAGGCGGACGCACTCGGCGTAGGCGTCGGCGGAGCCCTCGGCGAGCAGCGCCGGCCCGGCACGCGCACGGCCTCGAGCTTGAGCTTGCCGGTGGCGGCGGCGCGAATGCCCATCGCGGGCTCGGCCTCGAAGAGGACGCCGTCGTTCTTCGTCTCGACGATGAACAGCGCCGGGCCCGTGCCCTCGAGCTCGGCGGCGACGACGAACAGCTCGGCGTCGGCGGCGCGCGGGACCAGCGACTTGATCCCGTCGATCACGTAGTCGTCGCCGACCTTGCGCGCCTTGGTCTCGAGCTCGAACGGGTCGAAGAGGGGCCGCGGCTCGAGCACCGCGAGCGCCGCGGCGGGCGGATTCTCGCCGGTGAACTCGGGCAGGTAGGTGGCCTGCTGGTCGGCGTCGCCCCAGAGGCTGATCGCGGTGGAGACCGCGGCCGGCGCGAGGATCGCGACGGCGAGGCCCGTGTCGCCGTGGGCGAGCGCCTCGGTGACGAGCACCGAGGTCACGGCGGAGCGCTCCTCGAAGGCGCCGCCGAGCTCCTCGGGCACGCCGAGCGCGGCGGTGCCGAGCTCGTTGGCGGCGTCGAGGACCTCCTGCGGAGCCTTGCAGTCGGCGTCGGCCTCGGTCGCGATCTTGCGCAGCTTCTCGGCCGCGAAGTCGCCGAAGGCCTCGATGATCATCGCCTGCTCGTCGCTCGGCTCGAGGTCGAAGCGGTCGGCGGCCCTGGGGCCGCGCCTGGCGCGCCGGGCTGGTCAGCTTCTGGGCGGCGGCGAAGGTGCGGCCGGCGGCGTTCCGGCGGCCTGGAAGCCGTTGCGGGTGGCGCGATAGATGAAGCTCTCGGCCGGCTCGCGGAGGCCGACGCGGTCGACGACCTCGAGCTGCGCGAAGCGGTTGAGGGCGCGGAGTCCGGAGCCCATTGCCTGGTCAGCGATGCTCATCTCTGATTATCCCCTGTGGGTGGAGTGCAAACGGTTGCGTCGAGTGCGTATGCGGTGCGGTGCTCTACGCGGGCCCGGCGACGTGTTCGGTGATCGCCGGGACCGCGAGATTAGCATGGATTACATCAATCGGTGTCGTATCGGCTGACCGGCCAATCAACCGTCGAACCCGCTCCCGGACGGGCTCCGGGCTCGACGCGTAGGATTCCCGCCCTCGGCCTGTTGATGTAGACGAGAGGACTTCGCCGTGCGCCATCGCCCCCTGCTCCTGACCCTGCTGCTCGCGCTGCTCGCGTTCGCCGGCATTGCCGCCGGTTGCGGCAGCTCCAGCGATTCGACCAGCGGGGACAGTTCGACGACCGCCTCGTCGGTCTCGCTCGACGACTGCCAGGCCGACTCGCTCGAGACCGTCAAGGACGGAACGCTGACGATCGCCACCGACAAGCCGGCCTACCCGCCGTACTTCGAGGACGACGACCCGACCAACGGCAAGGGCTTCGAGAGCGCCGTCGGCTACGCGATCGCCGACCAGCTCGGCTTCTCACAGGACCAGGTCGAGTGGACGGTCGAGCCGTTCAACGCCTCCTACTCGCCGGGCCCGAAGGACTTCGACTTCGACGTCAACCAGATCTCGATCACGCCGAAGCGCGAGCAGGCCGTCGACTTCTCGTCGCCCTACTACGAGGCCGACCAGGCGATCGTCGCGACGAAGGGCTCCGACCTCGCCGGCGCGACCTCGCTCGCCGACTTCAAGGACGCCTCGATCGGCGTCCAGATCGGGACGACGAGCCTCGACGCCGTCGAGGCCTCGATCCAGCCCGACGAACCAGCCACGGGTCTTCCAGAACTCCAACGACGTCGTCCAGGCGCTCAAGCAGGGCCAGGTCGACGCGATCGTCGTCGATGTGCCGACCGCGTTCTACCTGACCGCGGTCCAGGTTCCCGACGGCCAGATCGTCGGCTCCGTTCCCCGCCCCCGGCGGCGACAAGTGGGGCGCGCTGCTGGCGAAGGACTCGCCGCTCACCGACTGCGTCTCGGCCGCGGTCGACGAGCTCAAGTCGAGCGGTGAGCTCGAGCAGATCCAGAAGAAGTGGATCGACGACAAGACCAACGCGCCGGTGCTCGAGTAGCGGCGAGCGCCGACACCGGCGGCACGGCCGGGGGCGATCGGCGCGCCGAGCGCGCGGCCGCCAAGCGCGCGCACGACCGCCGCGGCCTGCTGATCGCGGCGGTCTCGACCGTCGTCGTCATCGGCGGCCTCGCGGTCCTGATCCTGACCAGCCCCGGCTGGCCCGCCGTCCGCGAGACGTTCTTCAACTGGACCGAGTTCAAGGACACCTTCCCGGACATCCTGCGGGCGTTCTGGCTCGACGTCCGCGTCTTCTTGATCGCCGAGGTGGCGATCCTGGTGCTCGGGCTGGTCGTCGCCCTGACCCGGACCTCCTCGGCGCCGGCGCTCTTCCCGCTGCGGCTGATCGCGACTGTCTACGCCGACCTCTTCCGCGGCATCCCGACGATCCTGCTCGTCTACCTGGTCGGTTTCGGCGTCCCGACGCTCGTCGCCGCGGGCGAGGAGGGCGGCGGCTCGCTCAGCTGGCTGGAGGGCATCGCGGGCAAACCGGTGCTGCTCGGCGGCATCGCGCTCACGCTCTCCTACGGCGCCTACGTCTCGGAGGTCTACCGGGCCGGTCTGCGCTCGGTCCACCCCGGCCAGCGTGAGGCGGCGCTCGCGGTCGGGCTGACCGAGAACCAGGCGACGCGCCACATCGTGCTGCCGCAGGCGGTGCGCGCCGTCGGCCCGCCGCTGCTCAACGACTTCATCGCCCTGCAGAAGGACGTCGCCCTGCTCGCGATCCTCGGCGTCACCGGCGAGGCCTTCGCGCAGGCGCAGATCTTCGCCTCGACCGACTTCAACTACACGCCGCTGGTCGGCGCGGCGCTGCTCTACATCGCCGTCACGATCCCGCTCGCCCGTCTGCTCGACCGCTGGGAGCGACGCCGGGGCCGATGAGCGGGACGCCGGTCATCGAGCTGCGGGGGGTGACCAAGTCCTTCGGGGAGCGCGAGGTCCTGCGGGGCATCGACCTGAGCGTTGCCGAGCACGAGGCCGTCGCGCTGATCGGCGCCTCCGGCTCGGGCAAGTCGACGATCCTGCGCTGCATCGACCTGCTCACGGAGATCGACGACGGCGACATCTTCCTCGACGGCGAAGTGATCACCGATCCCGGCGTCGAGCCCGTCGCGGTGCGGCGCAAGCTCGGCCTGATCTTCCAGGCCTACAACCTGTTCCCCCACCTGACGGTCATCGAGAACGTCGTCCTCGGCATCCACAAGGGCCACGAGGTGCCGCGGGCCGAGGCCGAGACGAAGGCGCGCGAGCTGCTCGCGCACTTCGGGCTCGGCGGCCGCGAGGACGACCGGCCGGAGCGCCTCTCGGGTGGCCAGCAGCAGCGGGTCGCGATCGCCCGCGCCTTCGCGACGCGACCGCGGGCGATGTTGCTCGACGAGGTGACCAGCGCGCTCGACCCCGAGCTCGTCGGCGACGTGCTGCGGGCGATTCGCGAGCTCAAGGAGGAGGGCGTGACGATGATCCTCGCCACGCACGAGATGGGCTTCGCCCGCGAGGTCGCCGACCGGGTCGGCTTCCTGCACGAGGGCCGCCTGCTCGAGGTCGGCCCGCCCGAGCAGGTGCTCGAGGAACCGACTCAGCCCGAGACGCAGAAGTTCCTGCGCCGCCTGCTGGAGGCGGGGCGTGCGTGAGCCCGCACCCCGCCAAGCCGCCGAGCCAGCCGAGAGCTGAATTTCGCCCCGCAGCGTTGCCTTTTTCAGCGCTCGGTGCCGTCTGGCGGCCGGCCGTGCCTACCGGCCGAGCTCGCTCGTCAATAGAACCGGGTAGTTGAGGTCGGCCAGGATCTCCTCGGTCGTCAAGGTGACTTCGAGGTTCAGGTTGGGGTTGATCACGATGGAGCGCATGAGGCTCCTCCTTCCACCTGCGATGCGGCCCGTGCCTGCATCGGGTTGCTTGACGAAACCGACTCTAGCGGATAAAGTTGCATCACGAAACCCTCTGTGATGCACTGCACACAGGGGACCCAGCACACGACGCCGGAAGGATCAGATGCTCGCCCGCGACTACGACCTCGATTGCTCGATCGCCCGCACGCTGGAGTTGATCGGCGAGCGCTGGAGCCTGCTCGTGATCCGCGACGTCTTCCTCGGCAACCGCCGCTTCGACGAGATCCAGACGTCGCTTGGCGTCGCCCGCAACGTGCTCGCGTCGCGTCTGGGCAGGCTCGTCGACGAGGGCATCCTCGAGAGGCGCCCGTACAGCGAACGCCCCCTCCGCCACGAGTACTTCCTGACCGAGAAGGGGCTCGACCTGTGGCCGGTACTGGTCGCGCTGATGGGCTTTGGCGACAAGTACTCCCTCCCCGAGGGCGAGGCGCCCCCCGTGCGGATCGTGCACAAGGATTGCGGCGGCCACGTCAACGATCGCCGCATCTGCGAGCGCTGCGGAGCGGAGCTCGACGTGCGCGACGCCCGTGCCGTCCGCAGCGGTGAGCGCGAGCCGCTCGCCGCGGGCTGAGGCCCGCCCTGGCGCTGCGCCGCTCCTCCGACCCCCTGCCGGTACAATTTCCGGTTCACAGCGCCGCGAATCCGTCCGTTTCGCCGGTGACGTGAGAGGGTGCTCCCGGCCCCTCCAACCGGCTTGTACGGAGAGGCCAGGGGCGAGGAGACAGCTGTCCCGACTTCTCCCTCCGCGGCTCCGGCACCCCCCGACACACGTAATTTTTGGGAATGTCCGACCGCTTCACCGACCCCGAGATCGATTCGGCCGACGTCCGGGCCGCCGAGCCCCGCGTCGGCGAGCTCGCCCGCCCGGCGTTCACCGGCGGCGTCCACGATCCCGCCTGGGCCCGCGACTCCTGCGGCGTCGCCGCCGTCGCCCGGCTCGACAACAAGCCCCGCCACGAGGTCATCGCCCGCGGCCTGATCGCGCTCGACCGGCTCGAGCATCGCGGCGCCTCCGGCGCCGACGAGAGCACCGGCGACGGCGCCGGCATCCTGATCGACCTCAGCCACGACTTCTTCCGGCTGCGCGCCGCCGAGGCCGGGCCTGCGCGCGGCCGAGCTGCCGCCGCCAGGCGAGCTCGCCGTCGCCGTCTGCTTCTTCCCGCAGGAGCCGGCCCGCGCCGAGGAGCTCGCAGATCCGCGCTCGAGCAGCTCGTCGCCGCCGACGGCCACTAGCCGATCAGCTGGCGCGAGGTCCCGGTCGAGCCCGGCGCCGCCGGCAAGATGGGCCGCGAGGCGGCGCCGACGATCATGCAGCTGCTGATCGGCGCCGGCCCCGATCACGTCGGCGATCAGGACGCTTTCGAGCGGCGCCTGTTCCTGACCCGGCGCCGGGCGGAGATCGAGTTCGCGGCACCGAGGCCTCCTTCCCGAGCTTCAGCTCGCGGACGATCGTCTACAAGGGCATGCTGACCGCGCCGCAGCTGCCCGAGTTCTACCCCGACCTCACCGACCCGACGCTGAAGAGCCGCTTCGCGATCGTCCACTCGCGCTTCTCGACCAACACGCTGCCCGAGCTGGGAGCTCGCCCAGCCGCTGCGGCTGCTCGCCCACAACGGCGAGATCAACACGGCGCTCGGCAACGTCAACTGGATGCGGGCCCGCGAGGCGACGCTCGCACCGCCGACGGTCTGCCGGGGCTCGAGGAGCTCTTCCCGCTGATCCCCGAGACGGCCTCCGACTCCGGCCGCCTTCGACCGCGCGCTCGAGCTGATCACGCTCGCCGGCCGCACGCTGCCGCACGCGATGATGATGATGGTCCCGCAGGCCGCACGAGGGCCGCGACGACATCCCGCCCGAGCTCGAGGGCTTCTACCGCTACCACGCGCGCATGCAGGAGCCGTGGGACGGGCCGGCGGCGCTCGCCTTCTGCGACGGCACGACGCTCGGCGCGATGGTCGACCGCAACGGCCTGCGCCCGGGCCGCTGGCTGATCACCGACGACGGCTGGCTGGCGATGGGCTCGGAGTCCGGCATCTTCACGATCCCCGAGGCGAAGGTCTACCGCAAGGGCCGCTTCCGCCCCGGGCCAGCTCGTCGTGCTCGACCTCGACACGGGCGCCGTCCACGCCGACGGCGAGGTCGAGCTCGCGCGAGGCGCGCCGCCACCCCTACGGCGAGTGGGACGACGCCGGCGACCAAGCACTTCGACGACATCGAGGCGCCCGCGCCGCGCCCGGCCGAGCGGCTCCCTCGCAGCTGCGCCGGCTCGCCTTCGGCTACACGCAGGAGGACCTGCAAGATCCTGCTCGAGCCGCTCGCCGCACAGGCGAAGGAGCCGACCGGCTCGATGGGCAACGACGTCTCGCTCGCCGCCTTCAGCGAGCACGAGCCGTCGCTGTTCAGCTACTTCAAGCAGCGCTTCGCGCAGGTCACCAACCCGGCGATCGATCCGGTGCGCGAGGCCGTCGTGATGTCGCTGACGACGCGGCTCGGCGCGAAGGGCAAGCTGCTCGACGCAGCGAGCAGCAACGACTCCTTCCAGATCGAGATCGACCAGCCGATCCTCACCAACGACGACATCGACCGGCTCCGCAACGCCGACGAGCCCGAGCTGGCCGGCGGTGACGATCGACGCGACCTGGCCGCTCGCCGAGGGCGAGGAGGGCATGCAGAGCGCGATCGAGCGGATCTGCCCGGAGGCCGACGCGGCGCTCGCCGACGGCGCGACGATGCTGATCATCTCCGACCACGAGATCGGCCCCGAGCCGGGTGCCGATCCCCTCGCTGCTCGCCTGCGCCGCCGTCCACCAGCACATGGTCCGCAGCGGCACCCGCCTGCAGGCCTCGCTGGTCGTCGAGTCCGGCGAGCCGCGCGAGATCCACCACCTGGCGGCGCTGCTCGGCTACGGCACGACCGCGATCAACCCCTACCTGATGCTCGAGTCGATCGCCGAGATGGACGACATCATCGTCGGCGGCGAGCGGATCTCCCCCGACGACGCGATCCGACGCGCGATCGACGGGCTCTGCGCGGGGCTGAAGAAGGTGCTCTCGAAGATGGGGATCTCGACCGTCCACTCCTACCGCGGCGCCCAGATCTTCGAGGCGGTCGGGCTCGATCGCGACCTGATCGACGAGCACTTCACGCGCACCCCCTCGCGGCTCGGCGGGATCGGCGTCGCGCGGCCTCGCCCGCGAGGCGATCGCCCGTCACGCCCGCGCCTGGCCCGAGCGAGCACGGCCTGGCGCTGCCCGAGCACGTCGAGGACGGGCTGCTGCCGGCCGACCACGCCGAGCTGCTGCCGCAGGGCGGCGTCTACCGCTGGCGCCGCGACGGCGAGCGGCACATGTGGGATCCGCAGACGATCGCCAGCCTGCAGCGCTCGGTCCGCGACGAAGCGGCCGGGCCCCGAGTCCTACGACGAGTTCTCGCGCCGCGTCAACGAGGAGAACGCCGAGCTTCGCCCTGCTGCGCGGCCTGCTCGGCCTGCGGACGCGCGCGGAGCCGATCCCGATCGAGGAGGTCGAGCCGGCGAGCGAGATCGTCAAGCGCTTCTCGACCGGCGCGATGAGCCTCGGCGCGCTCTCGAAGGAGGCGCACGAGACGCTCGCGGTGGCGATGAACCGGCTCGGCGGCTACTCGAACTCCGGCGAGGGCGGCGAGGACCGCTCGCCGCAACACGCCCGATCCGAACGGCGACCAGCGCCGCAGCCGGATCCGCCAGGTCGCCTCGGGCCGCTTCGGCGTCGACGTCGACTACCTGAGCCACGCCGACCAGATCCAGATCAAGGTCGCCCAGGGCGCGAAGCCCGGCGAGGGCGGGCAGCTGCCCGGCCACAAGGTCGACGAGCTACATCGCCGGCCTGCGCCACTCGACGCCGGGCGTCGAGCTGATCTCGCCCCCCCCGCACCACGACATCTACTCGATCGAGGACCTCAAGCAGCTGATCTACGACCTGCGCGCCGCCAACCCGAGCGCCTCGGTCTCGGTCAAGCTCGCGGCCGAGGCCGGCGTCGGCACGGTCGCCGTCGGCGTCGTCAAGGCGGGCGCCGACCACATCGTCATCGCCGGCCACGACGGCGGCACCGGCGCCTCGCCGCAGTCCTCGATCCAGTCGGCCGGCGTGCCCTGGGAGCTCGGCCTCGCCGAGACCCAGCAGGCGCTGCTCGACTCCGAGCTGCGCAACCGCGTCGTCCTGCAGACCGACGGGCAGATGCGGACCGGCCGCGACATCGTCGTCGCCTCGCTGCTCGGCGCCGACGAGATGGGGCTCTCGACCGCGCCGTTGATCGCAACCGGCTGCATCATGATGCGCGTCTGCCACCTGAACACCTGCCCGGTCGGCGTCGCCACCCAGGACCCCGAGCTGCGCGCCCGCTTCAAGGGCACGCCCGAGCACGTCGTCACCTACATGCTCTACGTCGCCGAGGAGGCGCGGCGAGCTGATGGCCTCGCTCGGCGATCCGCTCGATGGCGGAGATGACCGGCCAGACCCACCTGCTCGACCCGACCGCTCAACGACACCAACTGGAAGACGCGGACGCTCGACCTGCGGCCGCTGCTCGCCGTGCCGCCGATCGCCGAGGGGCGGCCGAAGGGCTTCGTCTCCGGCATCCCGTTCCAGCGCCGCGAGTCGGCGCACAGCTTCGACCTGCGCCTGCTGGTCAAGCGCTACGAGGCAGCACAAGGCCTCCGACCCTGAGTTCGACGAGCCCGCTGCGTCGATCGACTCGACGGTCACCAACGGCGACCTCGCCGTCGGCGGCACGCTCTCCAACCGGATCGTCAGCGACCACGGGCCCGACGGCCTGCCCGAGGGCTCGATCGAGATCAACCTGAACGGCTCCGCCGGGCAGACCGTCGGCGCCTGGCTCGCCCCCGGAGTCGAGATGAGCGTCGAGGGCGACGTCAACGACTACGCCGGGCAAGGGCCTCTCGGGCGGCGTCCTCGCCGTGCTACCCGGCCGGCGAGAGCCACTTCGAGGCCGCCGAGCAACGTGATCGCCGGCAACGTCGCGCTGTACGGCGCGACCGCGCGGCCGCGCCTTCTTCGCCGGCCGCGTCGGCGAGCGCTTCGCGCGTCCGCAACTCGGGCGCGCTGGCCGTCGTCGAGGGCGTCGGCGAGCACGCCTGCGAGTACATGACCGGCGGCGTCGTCGTCGTCATCGGCCCGACCGGCCAGAACTTCGGCGCCGGCATGAGCGGCGGCTTCGCCTTCGTCCACAACCCGGACCGGCGGCTCGCCGCCCGCACGAACCACCAGCTCGTCGACCTCGACCCCGTCGACGCCGACCGCGACGCAGCATGCTGCAGGCGCTGCTCACCGAGCACCTGCGAGCGGACCGGCTCCGACGTCGCCCGCGAGCTGCTCGACCGCTGGGAGGAGGCGCTCGACGAGTTCACGCTGGTGATCCCGCGCGGCTACAAGGAGGCGACCGCGAAGCTGATTGCCGCCCAGCAGGCCGACGAGCCCGCCGACGAGGCGGACGCCAGAGAGGCAGCAGCCTGATGGCCGACCCGCGCGGCTTCCTCCAGGTGCACCGCGTGCCGGCGCCCGAGCGGGAGCCGCGCCGAGCGCGTCAAGGACTACGGCGAGATCTACGAGACGCTGCCCGAGGAGGGCGTGCGCGAGCAGGCCCGCCGCTGCATGGACTGCGGCGTCCCGTTCTGCAACAACGCCTGCCCGCTCGGCAACCTGATCCCCGACTGGAACGACCTCGCCCGCACAGGCCACTGGCGCGAGGGCATCGACCAGCTCCACGCGACCAACAACTTCCCCGAGTTCACCGGCCTGATCTGCCCGGCGCCGTGCGAGTCGGCCTGCGTGCTGGCGATCGACGACGACCCGGTGATGATCAAGCAGATCGAGTACTGGACGATCGACAACGCCTTCAAGCAGGGCTGGGTCACGCCGAACCCGCCCGAGGAGCGCACCGGCCGGCAGCGTCGCCGTCGTCGGCTCCGGGCCCGCCGGCCTCGCCGCCGCCGACGAGCTCAACCAGGTCGGCCATCAGGTCACCGTCTTCGAGCGCGACGAGGGCCTCGGCGGGCTGCTGCGCTTCGGCGTCCCCGACGCGAAGCTCGAGAAGTGGATCATCGACCGCCGCACCGACGTGCTCGCGGCCGAGGGCATCGAGTTCCGCTGCAACGTCGAGGTCGGCCGTCGACGTCAGCGATCGAGCGAGCTGCGCGAGCGACTACGACGCGGTCGTGCTCGCGATGGGCTCGCGGGTCGAGCGCGACGTCGAGATCGCCGGGCCGCGAGCTCGCGCGGCGTCCACTTCGCGATGGAGTACCTGTACCAGCGCAACCGCGCCGTCGCCGAGATGGAGGGGCGCGAGTTCGCGCGCGGTCGCGCCCGAGGACGTGATCACCGCCGAGGGCAAGAACGTCGTCGTGATCGGCGGCGGCGACACCGGCATGGACTGCGTCTCCAACGCGATGCGCGAGGGCGCCGAGGAGCGTGAAGCTCCTCGACGTCTACCCGCAGGTGCCCGAGACCGGCCGCTACGACTTCACGCCCTGGCCGATGCAGCCGCGCCGCCTGGTCACGACCTACGCCCTCGACGAGGGCGGCGAGCGCGAGTTCGGCACCGAGGTCGTCGGCATCGAGGGCGACGACGGGCGCGTCACCGGCGTCGCCGCCCGCAAGGTCACCGGCAACAGCTCCCGGACGCTCGTCCCGGTCGAGGACAGCGACTACAGCGAGCCCGCCGAGCTGGTGCTCGTCGCGATCGGCTTCACCAACCCCGAGCACGAGGGCCTGATCGAAGACCTCGGAGTCGACCTCGACCGCTCCGGCAACGTCAAGGCCGGCACCTTCTCGACCTCGGTCGAGGGCGTCTACGCGGCCGGCGACGTCCGCGTCGGCGCCTCGCTCGTCGTCACCGCGATCGCCGAGGGCCGCCGCTGCGCCCGCGTCGTCGACCACGCTCTGCGGGCGACCGTCCCAGCCTAGATCCAGCCACAGTACGCTTCCGCCATGCGTGGGGGCGAGCGGCAGAGGGACGACCTCGGGTTCGCGGCGATGGGCTCGTACCGCGGCGCTGCGGGCGGCCGCGAGCTCGTCCCGGTCGAGGAGCGGACGCCGGGCGACAGGCTCGCCTCGGCGGCCGGGTTCACGGTCATCCTCTCTCCGGTCATCGGCCTGTTCGCGATGATCGCCTGCTGGCAGTTCGTCGACAGCGAGGGGCGCGGGGCGGCCGATCTGGGCGTCTTCGCGATCGGCGCCTTCGCCGCGGCCTTCAGCACGGCCATCTGGTGCCGCCGCGTCCGCGTGAGCCCGGCGGTTGGCGTCGCGCTGAGCCTGAGCGCACTCGTGCTGACCTTCGGCCTCGCGCTCGCCGTCGTCCTCATCGGGCACGCGTTCACGTTGGACTGGAGCTCCGTCAACCGCGACTAAGGGGCTGTCTCATAAGCCCGGCGGCAGGCTCAGAGGTCGCCGCAGCGCAGCGCTTCGTCGAACTCCTCGGGAGTGATCGGCGGCACGTCCAGCTAGCTCGCTTGCGAACGTCCGGTCGGCGGCGAGGCCGTCGAGGGCGAGGGCGAGGTAGCGGCGCCAGGCATCCGGGCGGACGTCGCGAGTGGCGTCGATCACCGTGCCGATCATCATCACGCCGACGATGACGTCGGTGCGGTCGCGTCCGCACGCAGCTTGCCGGCCGCCTGAGCGCGCTCGATCAGATCCGGGCGATCATCGGCTGCATCCCCTCCTTCGCCTCGTCACACGCTCGCGGCCCTCATCGCGCTCCTGGAAGGCCTGCTTGAGGCCCCGGTCCTGGCTCTGGAACTCGAGCAGGTGCAGGATGAAGAACTGCAGCGCCTGCCACGGATCCTCATCTCCACCGCCTCTCGAGCATCGCCCGGATCTCGCGCATCCGCTCCTCGAAGATCTCGTCGATCAGCGCCTCCTTGTTCGGGAAGCGCCGGTAGGCGGTGCCGACGCCGACGCCCGCGTGATCGGCGACGTCGTCGAGGCTCGCGTCGAAGCCGCGCTCGGCGAAGACCTCGCGGCCGGCCGCGATCAGGCGCTCGCGGTTGCGCTGCGCGTCGGCGCGCAGCGGCTTCTCCGCGCCTTGGTGGGGCTCTCTGTGGTGCTCGAGGGGGTCACTGCTCTGTGACGATCCTAACAAACCGGAGGGACGCTCTCCGCTTGTGCTACGGTTCCCGAACCGAAGTGGAGGTGATCTCTCCACTTCCTGTGATCGGCGTCACGCAGCACCGCCACTCCTCCCCCGGACCACGACGACTGAAGAGAACCGATGCATGACCGAGCCCAACCCCCACCACGAGCGCCGCTGGCTGATCCTGCTGGTGCTCGGCCTCGCCCAGCTGATGGTCGTCCTCGACGCGACGATCGTCAACATCGCCCTCCCCTCCGCCCAGGAGGCGCTCGGCTTCTCCGACGACAGCCGGCAGTGGATCATCACCGCCTACGCGCTGGCCTTCGGTTCGCTGCTGCTGCTCGGCGGCCGGATCAGCGACCTGTTCGGCCGCAAGCGGACCCTGATCGTCGGCCTGCTCGGCTTCGCCGCCGCCTCGGCGGTCGGCGGCGCCGCGCCGACTTCGCGGTGCTCGTCGCGGCCCGCACGCTGCAGGGCGCCTTCGCGGCGCTGCTCGCGCCGGCCGCCCTGTCGCTGCTGACGACGACGTTCACCGACGAGACCGAGCGCAACAAGGCGTTCGGCGTCTACGGCGCGATCGCCGGTACCGGCGGCGGCATCGGCCTGCTGCTCGGCGGCCTGCTGACCGAGTACCTCGACTGGCGCTGGACGATCTACGTGAACCTGCTGTTCGCGATCCCGGCGGCGCTGATGGCGCTGGCGCTGCTCCACAACCAGCGTCGCCGAGACAGGCTCGCGCCTCGACCTCCCCGGCACGCTGACCGCGACCGGCGGCCTGTTCGCGCTCGTCTACGGCTTCTCGAGCGCCGAGATGGACGGCTGGGGCGCGCCGGTCACGATCGCGATGTTCGCCGCCGCCGGCGTGCTGCTCACCGCCTTCGTCCTCGTCGAGCGCCGGGTCGCCCACCCGCTGCTGCCGCTGCGCGTCGTCCTCGACCGCGATCGCGGCGGCTCCTACCTGGCGATGGCGATCGCCGGCATCGGCATGTTCGGCGTCTTCCTGTTCCTCACCTACTACCTGCAGAACACCCTCGGGTTCTCCCCCGTCGAGACCGGGCTCGGCTTCCTGCCGATGATGGCGGCGGTGATGGTCACGGCGACGTCGGCGACGACGTTCCTGCTCTCGCGCGTCGGAGCGCGGCCGCTGATCACGCTCGGGATGACGATCGCCGCCGCCGCGATGGTCTTCCTGACCGGCGTCGGAGTCGATACGGCCTACGCCACGCACGTGCTGCCCGCGCTGTTGGCGATGGGCGCCGGCATGGGTCTGATCTTCGCCCCGGCGATGAACACTGCGACGCTCGGGGTCGATCCCGGCGATGCCGGCGTCGCCTCGGCGATGGTCAACACCGCCCAGCAGGTCGGCGGCTCGATCGGCACGGCGCTCTGAGCACGATCGCGGCCACCGCGGCGACCGCGTTCGCGGCGGGCTCCCAGGATCCCACCGTGCTCGCCCAGGCGGCGGTCCACTCCTACACGACCGCCTTCTGGTGGTCGGCCGGCGTCTTCGCGCTCGGCGCCGTCGTCTCGTTCCTGCTGCTCAGCCCGGGCACCCGGACCCAGCACGAGCGTCTCGGCGAGCCCGCGCTGGCGCACTGACGAGCTCCCCTCCCCCGGACAAAGCCCTTCCGCCCCCAGTGCTGCGGATGGGAGGGCTGCGTCTTCCCGCTTCAGCGGGCGGCGGACCGGCCGGCGCCGGCGACCCAGATGCCAAGGGCAAGGCAGATCGCGACGCCGATCGCGCTCCATGGCCACCAATCGGCCGGCAGCAGCTTGACGATCACGATCGCGGCGATCAACAGCGCGAAGAGCAGCCCGAAGGCGCGGCCCGCGGGCGAGAGCGGCCGGCGGCGGACGAGCGCCGGGATCGCCCCCGACGCGAGCAGGGCAAGCAGGGCGAGGACGACGATCTGCGCCCAGCTGATCTCGGCGAGCGGCAGGACCATGACCGGCCCCTACTCCTCCGCCGGCGGCTCGCGGCGCTCGACCGCGTGCCAGGTCCGCAGCCCGCACCGGGGGCAGCGCATCCGCACCTTCGCCCCTTCGTCGACGCCGGCTCCGCGGATCCCGCCGACATCCCAGTAGGAGACCTCGTTGCCGCAATCGGGGCAGATCAGGAAGGTCGAGCGAGCCTCGCGCTCGACCTCCTCGCCGTGGGCGCCGAAGAGCCGCAGCGCCAGCCTCTGGGCCTTGTTCATCGCGCCCCATCCTCGCATCCAGCGGCGCGGGGCTCAGATCGGGCTCTGCAGCGCCGCCGCCTCGACGCTCGACACCGGCAAGGGCGCCGCGAGCGCCGTCGTAGCTCAGTGCGAGTGGCCGTGCTGACCGGTCGGGTGTCCGCGGCGGGTCGGCTCGCGGCCGGCAGGCGGCAATGGCGCGGTCAGCCCGGCAGGCAACGGCGGCGCCTCCCGCCGCATCGGGCCGCCCGGCTCGAGCAGGAACCTCTCGCCATGGTGGTAGATCTCGATCGCTTCGCCCTCGAGCAGCTCGTAGGAGGCGTGCCCGTCGCTGACCTCGACCACCACGACGCGGCCGCGAAACCGAACGCGGAAGGCCAGGCGCTGGAGCGCGCCCGGAAGCCGCGGCGCGAAATGGAGCTCGCCGCGGTTGTCGCGCATGCCGCCGAGCCCGGCGACGATCGCGATCCAGGCGCCGGCGAGCGAAGCCATGTGCAGGCCGCTCGAGGAGTTGCTCGAGACGTCGTGCAGATCCATCAGCGCGGCCTCGCCGAGGTAGTCGTAGGCGAGGTCGAGGAAGCCGACCTCGGCCGCGACCACCGACTGCACGCATGCCGACAGCGACGAGTCACGGATCGTGATCGGCTCGTAGTAGCTGAAGTCGGCGCGCTTCTGCTCGGGCGTGAACAGGTCGCCCCGCAGGTACAGGGCGAGGACCAGGTCGGCCTGCTTGACGACCTGCTTGCGGTAGATGTCGAAGTACGGGTAGTTGAGGAAGAGCGGGTAGGCGTTCTTCGGCGTCGAGTCGAAGTCCCAGCGGGCGTGGTGGGTGAAGCCCTCCGATTGCGGATGCACGCCGAGCGTCTCGTCGAAGGGGATGATCATGGCGTTTGCCGCGTCGCGCCAGCCCGCAGCCTCCTCGTCGTCGACGCCGAGCGCCTCGGCCTCCTCGGAGTACAGCTCCGCGTGGTGGGCGGCCGCGTTCAGGTTGAGCTGCGCCATCGCGTTCGTGTAGACGTTGTTGTCGGCGATCGCGCTGTACTCGTCGGGCCCGGTGACGCCGTCGATGCGGAAGTTGCCGGCCGCATCGTGATGGCCGAGCGAGCGCCACAGGCGCGCCGTCTCGACGAGCAGCTCGAGGCCCTCCGAGCGCGCGAACTCCTCGTCGTCGGTGGCGGCGATGTAGCGAACCGTGGCATGCGCGATGCCGGCGTTGACGTGGAAGGCGGCGGTGCCGGCCGGCCAGTAGCCGGAGCACTCCTCGCCGTGGATCGTGCGCCACGGAAACGCCGCCCCCTCGAGCCCGAGCTGCTTCGCCCGCTCGCGGGCGAAGTCGAGCGTGCGCCAGCGCCAGCGCAGCGCCGCGAGGCTCGCGTGCGGATACAGATAGGTGAGCACCGGGAGCACGTAGATCTCGCTGTCCCAGAACGCATGCCCGTCGTAGCCGGCGCCCGTCAGGCCCTTGGCGGCGATCGGGTCGCGGTTGCCTCGCGCCGAGGACTGCAGCACGTGGAAGAGCGCGAAGCGCACAGCCTGCTGGAGCTCGGCGTCGCCGTCGATCTCGACGTCGGCGCCGGACCAGAAGTCATCGAGGGCGTCGCGCTGCGAGCGCGCCAGACCGTCGAATCCGGCGTGACGGGCCTCCGCCAGCGCCGCCTCCACCTGGTCGCGCATCGCCGGCGCCGAGCGTTCCGACGAGTAGCCGTAGGCGAGCAGCTTGTCGATCACGAGCGGCTCGCCGGGCTCGAGATCCCCGATCACCGTGAGGCGGGCGAGGTCGTCCTCGCAGAAGCTCTTCATGCCGTGCTCATCGACCCCGCTCACCTCGTGATCCATGGCGGCGGCGAGCAGCAGATCGGTGCTCGGGGTCCGGTGGACGAGGGTCGCGTGCGTGCCCTGGCAATTCGACGACTCGGAGATCAGCGGTGCGCGCATCGCGGCGGCGACGCGCGGGTCCGACTCGTCTGGCTCCGGCATCGCCTCGTTGGCCACGAGCTCGGACTGGACGACGACGCGCAGCAGGCCCCCGTCGTCGGCGGCCTCGACCTCGTAGCGAATCGCCGCGACAGCGCGCTGGACGAGCGAGACGAGCCGCGTGCTCTTGACCCGCACGACGCGCCCGGCGGGCGAGCGCCAGAGCATCGTGCGGCGCAGGACGCCGTCGCGGAAGTCGAGCACGCGCTCGTGCTCGAGCAGCTCGCCGTAGCGGAGGTCCAGTGGCTCGTCCTCGACCAGGAGGCGAATCAGCTTGCCGTTCGTGGCGTTGACGATCGACTGGCCCGCCTCCGGATAGCCGTAGGCGATCTCCGCGTAGGGCAGTGGCCGGCTCGCGAAGAGCCCGTTCAGATAAGTCCCCGGGACCCCGTGTGGCTCGCCCTCGTCGAGGTTGCCGCGCAGGCCGATGTGCCCGTTGGCAAGCGCGAACAGGGACTCCGTCGGCCCGAGCTCGTCGATGTCGAGTCCGTGCTCGTGCAGCGCCCAGGGATCGACGTCGAAGTGGCTGCTCACTTCTCGAGCAGCTCCCCGAGATCGTCGACCACGACATCGGCGCCGTGTTCGGCGAGGGCAGCCGCCTGATCGGCGCGGTTGACGCCGACCACGAGGCCGAAGTCGCCGGCGCGGCCGGCCTCGACGCCGGCGAGCGCGTCCTCGTAGACGACGCAGGCCTGCAGCCTCGAGGCCGAGGCCCTTGGCCCCGGCGAGGAACGTGTCGGGTGCGGGCTTGCCGGCGAGGTGCTCGCTGCGGGCAACCTTGCCGTCGACGATGAAGTCGAACAAGTCGATGATCCCGGCCGCCTCGAGTACCGGGCGGCAGTTGGCCGAAGAGGAGACGACAGCGCAGGCGAGGCCGGCGTCGCGAGCGGCATTGACGTAGTCGAGAGAGCCCGGATAGGCCTCGACGCCGTCGCTCGCCAGAACCTTGGTGAAGAGCTCGTTCTTGCGCGCGCCGAGCCCGGTCACGGTCTCCTGCTCGGGCCCGTCGTCGGGGTCGCCGTCGGGCAGCTCGATCCCGCGCGAGCCGAGGAAGGACCGGATCCCGTCGGCGCGCGGCTTGCCGTCGACCCAGCTCGAGTAGTCGTGCGCCGTGAACTCATGGAACTCGCCGCCTTCGCGCTCGGCGCGGTCCCGCAGAAAGGCGTCGAACATCTGCTTCCAGGCAGCGGAATGCACCCTTGCCGTCGGCGTCAGCACGCCGTCGAGGTCGAAGAGGCAGCCCTCGATCTGGTCGGTCAGTCCCAGCACTAGTGGACGCGTCCGTAAGTTCGATCAGTCCCCGGCGAGTGCGCGGGCGCGGCTGAGGGTGCACGGTGGCCGCCCGCATGCCGGTTGGCATGTGGGCGGACGCCGAGTGCCCTCAGGCGTGTCCGGGCGCCGCCGGGGGCGATCGTATTCTGCGGACGGGTCCACTAGGACGCGTCCGTAAGTTCGATCAGTCCCCGGCGAGTGCGCGGGCGCGGCTGAGGGTGCACGGTGGCCGCCCGCATGCCGGTTGGCATGTGGGCGGACGGCGGGTGCCGTCAGGCGTGTCCGGGCGCCGCCGGGGGCGATCGTAATTGCGGACGGGTCCACTAGGGCGCAATATCGCAGCCCCGGCCGCCCGGGGGCGCGGCGGCACCGACTTCCGCCGTATACATCAGCTGTCCTCCGGCGGCTCGAACTGGCCGCCGCCGAGCTCCGGCGGCAACGCTCGTGGACCCTCCGGGTACATCCGCGCGAGCAGCTCCGCGCTCATCTCGAGCGTGCTCGAAACGCCCTCGCGCGGGGCGCCGACGACGAGCCACAGGGCGTCGCCCTCGGTGTCGTTGAAGACCTGACGGGCGGTGTCGGGCGCGACGAGCAAGCGTGTCGAGCGGAGCGAGGGTGTGGAGCACCTCGCCGACCCGGATCCGGCCACTGCCCTCGAGCAGCACGTAGAGCTCCTCCTGGGACGTGTGGCGGTGCAGGGTCGAGGCCTGGCCGGGGCCGAGGCGCCACAGGCGGGCGCCGATCTGCGTCGCGCCCAGCTGCCCGCCGAGGTCCGTGTTGGGGACCCGCATCGCGTTCGAGGGCCGCCAGAACTGGTCGGCCGCCCGCAGGACGCCCGCGCTCGCCTTCGCTTCGCTCATGCCGTCGCCTTCCTTTTCCTGTAGGTCGCCGTCTTGTGCCGGTTGCCGCAGCCGTCCATCGAGCACCAGCGCCGCCGGCCGGGGCGCGAGGTGTCGACGAACAGCAGGGCGCAGGTGTCGCTCGCGCACTCGCGGACGCGATGCGCCCAAGGTCCCGTGACAAGGTCGATCGCGTCGCCGGCGAGCGTCGCGAGCAGCGCCTCGACATTGCCTGCGAAGGTCGCCGTCTGTCCGTCCGCGGCGAGCACGGGCGCGAGCGGCGGCTGGGCGGCCCAGCGGTTGATCAGCCCGACGTCGGCCGGCGCCGGCTTCCCCTCCCCCGCCAGCTTCGCGGTCCGGTAGATCGCCTCGCGCAGCTCGCGGGCGTCCTTAGGCGACGGCTGGCTGACTGCGGACGGCTGGGCCAGCAGACCCGCCTCGACGGCCCAGCGGCCGAGATCGGCGGGACTGCGCAGGCGCTCGAAGTTGCGCCGCCAGCGCTCGCCGGTCGTCGCGCAGAAGTCGAGCGCCGGCCGGCCGGACTTGAAGTGGAAGCGGTAGTCCCAGTCCGGCGGCGGGCCGAGCTCGGCCCAGGCGGCGAGCGCGTCAGCGGTCGGGACGGCGATCTCTTCGCGGTCGGGCTTGCGGGCTGCGGCGCTCATCGCGACACCACAATAACCGGTTCAACCGGTGTCGCGCGCCGAGATCAGATCATCCGCTTCTTCGCGGCCCAGCGAGTCAGCTCGTTGCGGTTCGAGAGCTGCAGCTTGCGGAGCACGCTCGAGACGTGGCTCTCGACCGTCTTCACCGAGATGTGCAGGCGACCGGCGATCTCCTTGTAGGTGTAGCCGCGGGCGATCAGCAGCAGCACCTCCTGCTCGCGCGGGCTGAGCTGGTCGACCTCGGCCTCGGTGGCGTCGGCAGAGCCCGGTGCCCGTGACCCCTCGCCCGTGAAGGCATCGAGCACGAAGCCCGCGAGCCACGGCGAGAAGACGGCGTCGCCCTCGGCGGTGCGGTGAATCGCGTCGACCAGCTCGTCGGGCTTGATCGACTTCGTCACGTAGCCGCGGGCGCCGGCACGGATCACGCGAACCACGTCCTCGGCGGCATCGGAGACGGAGAGCGCCAGGAATCGCACCGCCGGTCGCTCCGCGTGGACAGCGCCGACGACCGTCTCGCCGCCGCCGTCGGGCAGGTGGACGTCGAGCAGGACGACGTCGGGTTCGAGCTCGCGGATCAGCGGGACCGCCTCCTCGACGGTGCCCGCCTCGCCGAGCACCTGGATCGTGCGGTCGAGGCCGGCGCGGAGGCCCGCCCGGAAGATCTCGTGGTCGTCGACGAGCACGACCTTGCGCAGCGGCCTGCTCACGGGGCTGCCCCGTCCCCGGCGCCGGCCGGCGCCTGCGGCGCCCACAGCTCCACCTCGGTGCCCCGGCCGGGCGCCGAATCGATCACCGCGCCCCCACCCACCCTGGCGAGGCGGGCCTCGATCGAGCCCTCGATGCCGTGCCCCGTTCCGCGCTCGGCCGGGTCGAAGCCGCAGCCGCGGTCGCGGACGAACACGGTCATGCGGCCGTCACCGATCCTGACCATCGTGGTGACGCTATCCGTCCCCGCGTGCTTGGCGGCGTTGACGAGCGCCTCGCCGGTCGCCGCCGCCAGCGCCTCTGCGGCGGCGTCGAGCGGCGTGTCGCGGGTCTGCACCAGCTCGACCCGGATCCCGTGCTGCTCCTCGACCCGGGCGGCGACCTCGCGCAGGGCGCCGGCGAGCGTCGCCTCGTCCGGGCGCTGCTCGCCGTAGAGCACGCCGCGCAGCTCGCGCTCCTGGCGGCGGGCGAGGGCCGCGGCACGGCTGCCCGGCTCCGCCTCGCGCTCGATCAGGGCGAGCGTCTGCAGGACGGAGTCGTGCAGGCGAGCGGCGAGCGCCTCCTGCTCCTCGGCCCGGATCCGCTGGCGCCGCGCCTCGTCGAGCGCCGCCCGTGCCTCCGACAGCCGCGGGGCGAAGATCAGCCCGGCGCCCGCGGCGACGATGCCCGCAGCGATCGCCGCCGCTCCGGCGCTCGAGAGGTCCGTATTGGCGGCGCCGTAGAGGATGATCCCGGCGAGAACCAGGCCGAGGCCGAGGACGACGCGCACCACCCGGGCGCCTTCGACGTCGCCGCGCGTCAGCCGGACGCCACCGCTCCGCCTCCAGACGAGCGAGACCCCGGCGAGCAGCAGCCCGACGGAGATCAGGGCGCCGGGCTCGATCAGGTTGCCGGCCAGCCCGATCCCAACGAGCATCGAGACGACGAGCAGGGCGACGGCGATGATCATCCCGCGGCGCCCCCGGCTCGGGGGCACCGGATCGTCCGCCGGCAGGGCTCTCGAGCGCGACCGCGGCGATCGCGTAGGCGGCGGGGCCGATGCCGCCGGTTGCGGTCGCCGAGCAGGAAGGCGGCACGGACGGGGGCCGGATCCGCCCCCAGGCGGCGGGCGATGCCCGCGCAGACCCCGAGGAGGATCCGGCCCTCCCCCGCCCGTGCCAGGGGCGGGCGCTCGGCTGCGATCCCGCCGCTCAACCGTTGCCAGCCGAGCCTTGGGGTCGCGTGATCTCGAGCGACCCGGCGGTCACGTCGCCGTCGACGACGAGGACCGGCGGCCGGGCTCCGGCGCCCGTCTTGGCCTGCTTGCCGCCGCCCGCTCCGGGCTTGCCGGCCGCCGGTGCGGTGGCAGCGACATCGCCGCCGACCGGATCGCCGGCGCTCACGACCTGCAGGTCGTCGGGCACCCTGATCTCGGCGGCGCCCCACCCGACGTGGACGGGGAGCGTGGTCTCGCCCGGGGGGAGTTGCACGTCGCGCAGGTCGAGCCGAAGGAAGCCGACCCCGAGCTCGTAGCCGTGCGTGACCTCGGCCACCGTCTGCGGCTGCGCCTCGCGGTAGCCGACGCCGCGGTCGAGCTCGTCCCGGCCGATCGTCGCGACGGAGGCGACCAGGGCGAGCAGCGCGCCGAGGATCAGCACCGGGACCGTGCCCCGCCGCCCCCAGGCGGCGAAGGCCGCGCCGCAGCAAGCGACGGCGAGGGCGCCGCTGAAGACTGCAACCGAGACGGCCGTGATCTCGACGTCGAAGACCGAGACGACCACCGCCCCAAGGCCGATCAGCCCGATCACCCCCGCGAAGGCCGGCGCGAAGATCGACGGACCGCGATCCGGCTTCGGTGGCCGCGGCGCGGGCGGCGCGGGCGGCATCTGCTCCGTCTCGGCCGTCGCGTCGGGGGCAGGCTCCGTCCCGGTCGCCGCCGGCTCGGCGACGACCGCCGCCGTGCTGCTTGCGCTTGCAGCAGCTGCGGGCGGCGTCGCCGCCACCTGGCCGTCCGAGCGGCTCACGGAGAGCGCGATCAGGCAGCCGGCGACGACGAGGATCCCGAACTGGAAGACGTCGAGATGGCCGCCGAAGCCGAAGATGCCGGGCGTCGCGACCAGCAGCACCGCGGCCGGGATCACGACGAGCCAGCCGATCAGCGTCTCACGCCGATCCGCGGGCTCGCCGCCGATCAGCATCCTGCCGTCGTCGCGGGGCAGGATCAGTGCGGCTGCGGCGTAGGCGACGATGAAGGGCGTGGTCAGCAGCGCCGCGCCGATCGCCGCCAGCACCCGGACGAGGGTCACGTCGAGCGAGGTCCGGCGGGCGATCGCGGCGCACACGCCGAGGATCACCCGGCCCTGCGCGGGCCGGCTCATGCTCATCGCCGCGGCGCTCATCGGCGTTCCTCCATCGCGGACATCTTCCTACCGATCATCGATCTGCTCCTTTCGGGGCCGGCTGACCGCCGGCGGGCAAGCCGCCCCCTCGGCGACCTGCAGCCAGGATCAGCCCCGAAGGCCGGTGCGGCAATCGGTGAGCACCCCGATCGGACCCTGAGGCCCCCGGTCCGGCCCCTGAGGCGCGCGCGGAGGCTGTCTGGGACGGCTCCTGAGGGACCTAGACCTAGTCGGTCAGCAGGCGCTCGAGCCGGCCGAGGCGTCGCTCCCAGGCGGCGTCAACCCGCGTCGACCACTCGGCTACCCCGCGCAGGCCTTCGGGCTGCAGCGTGTAGAGGGTCTCGCGTCCGGCGCGTTCGGAGGCGACGAGCTCAGCCTCGCGAAGCAGGCCGAGGTGCTTGGCGACGGCCTGGCGGGTGATCGGCAGCCCCGCCGCCAGGCCCGTGGCCGTCGCCGGACCGCGCGCGAGCGTCTCGATCAGGTGGCGGCGCGTCGGGTCGGCGATCGCGGCAAAGGCTGCGTCGGGGGCGGCGGGCATGGGGCGCGCTGCGTCAGCAGACGAGGTGCCCGTGCGCGGCCCGCGCAGCCGAGCGCAGGCGGACGGGCCAGGCGCGCGCGGCGGCGGTCGCCATCGGCACCCCCGCCGGCGCCGTCTCGACGACCGTCAGGCGCACGGGGCCATCGTCGGCGAGCGGCTCGAGCGTCAGCTCGACGAGCGTCGCCGGCTCCTCGGGCGCCCGCCAGGTGAACGAGATCCGGCGGCCCTCCTCGACCTCGCGGACCTCGCCGTGGCGCTCATCGCCGTCGACGACGAAACGGGCCGGCATTCCCTCGACGGGCTCGAGCTCGACCTCCTCGGCGAGCCAGTGGGCGAGCTCGTCCTCGTCGGAGATCGCCTCCCAGGCTCGCTCGGGGCTCGTGTCCAGCGTCGTCTCGCGCTCGACGCTGGGCTCGGTCTGTTCTTCGGCGGTGGTCTCAGTCATGGGCTCCTCCGGTACGTGCAACTTGCGCGTTGCGCATGATAGCCTCTTCCAATGTGCAACCTATCGATTGCGCTTTTTCGCGAGTACACCCCTCAGACCCCGAGCCGCCTTGCGGCGGAAGGAGACCGCCATGCCCCTCGTTCCCATGGTCCTCGAGCAGACGTCCCGCGGCGAGCGGACGGCCGACATCTACTCACGACTGCTTGGCGAGCGGATCGTGATCCTCGGCCAGCCGGTCGACGATGAGATCGCGAACCTGATCGTCGCCCAGCTCATCCACCTCGAGTCGGAGGATCCCGACAAGGACATCTCGATGTACATCAACTCCCCCGGCGGCGGCGTCTACGCCGGGCTCGCGATCCACGACACGATGCAGTACGTGCAGCCGGACGTGCAGACGATCTGCTTCGGGGTCGCGATGTCGATGGGCTCGTTCCTGCTCGCCGCCGGCGCCGAGGGCAAGAGGATGGCGCTGCCGAACTCGCGCATCCTGATCCACCAGCCCTCGATGCAGGGGCTCGGGGGGCAGGCGGCGGACATCGAGATCCACGCCCGCCAGATCGTCGAGGACCGCAAGGTCCTCGAGCGGATCTACGCCGAGCGGACCGGCCAGGAGGTCGAACGGATCCACGACGACATGGACCGCGACCGCTTCTTCACGGCCGAGGAGGCGGTCGACTACGGCCTCGTCGACCGGATCGTCGAATCGCGCGAGCTGAGCACCCACCCTGCCGGGTTCGGCTCGGGCTAGCCGGTCGTCACGCCGCCGCCGGCCTCTTCCCACTCGGCGTAGAGGTCCTCGATCCGCTGCTTGAGGTCGGCGTGGCGGCGGGTCGACGCCTCGCTCTGCTCCGGCGAGGACCAGGCCGCGGGATCCGCGAGCTCGTCCTCGAGCGTCGCCAGGGCCTTCTCGGACTTCTCGATCTGGCGCTCGAGATCGGCAATCCGTCGCAACTTGTTCTTCGAGGGCTTCTCGCCGGAGCCGTTGCCGGCGCCCCCCTTGGCACCGGCGCCCTTCGATCCGCCGGCCGTCGCAGCGGCCATCGACTTCGCGGCCTTCGCCGCCTGCGCGCCCGCGGCCGCGAGCTCGTCCTTGTCACGCTGGTAGTCGGCCCAGCCGAGGCCGTAGGAGCGCAACGTTCCGTCCTCGACGGCGACGGTGCGGGAGCCGACGGCCTCGAGCAGAGCCCGATCGTGGGAGACCAGCAGCAGCGCGCCCTCGAACGAGAGCAGCGCGTCCTCGAGCGCCTCACGGCTCTCGAGATCGAGGTGGTTGGTCGGCTCGTCGAGGATCAGGACGTTGGCGCCTGAGGCGACGAGGATCGCCAGCGACAGCCGCCGCTGCTCGCCACCGGAGATGTCGGCAAGTCGCTTGTCGACGTCGGCGCCGCTGAACAGGAAATGTCCGAGCAGGTCGCGCACCTTCTGCCCGGTGAGGCCGGTGCCACGCTGCGCCGCCTCGATCACCGTGCCGGTACCGGCGGCCGAATCGGCGTGCTGAGAGAGGTAGCCGAGGTTGACGTTGTGCCCGATCTTGATGCTGCCCGCCGCAGGCTCACGCGCACCCGTGAGAGTCGCGATCAGGCTCGTCTTACCGGAGCCGTTCGGGCCGACGAGCACGACGTGCTCGCCGCGCTCGATGCGGAGCGAGGCGTCGTCGAGCAGGACCCGGCCGGGGACCTCGATCCGCGCCCCCTCCAGCTTCAGCGGGAAGCGGCCGGTGCGCTCGGCCTTGCCGAACGAGAACGCGAGCCGGCGCTCGTCGCGCGGATCGCGGCTGACCGCGTTCGCCTTGACCTTCTCGAGCTGCTTGATCCGTGACTGCGCCTGGCGCGCCTTCGTCGCCTTGTAGCGGAAGCGCTCGACGAACTTCTCCATCCGCGCGATCTCCGCCTGCTGCTTGTCGATCGCCTTGCCGAGGGCGATCTCGCGTGCTGCCTGCTCCGTTCGCCAGGCGTGCCAGGGCCCGGCGAAGAAGCGAGCACGGCCGGCCTCGAGCTCGAGGACCGAGGTACCGACGGCCTCGAGGAACCAGCGATCGTGAGCGACGAGCACGACGGCGGCATCGAGGCCCTGGAGGTACTTCTCGAGCCACTCGAGCGATGGGATGTCGAGGTGGTTGGTCGGCTCGTCGAGGAGCAGCAGGTCTGGATCCGCCGCCAGCGCCCGGGCGAGCGAGGCGCGGGTCAGCTCGCCGCCGGAGAAGCTGCGCAGCGGCCGCTCAAGGTGCTCGGAGTCGAAACCCAGCCCGCGCAGGACGGCGACGACGTCGTCGCGCCAGCGGTAGCCGCCGGCGGCCTCGAGCGCGTGCTGAGCCTTTGCGTAGGCGGCCATCGTGTCTTCGTCGTGGGCGCCCTCCGACATCTGCTGCTCGAGTTGGGCGAGTCGCTCTTCGAGGGCCGTCATCTCCGCCCGCGCCCCGAACACGTACTCGCCGAGGGCGAACTCGGCCTCACGCGGCGGCCGCTGGTCGTGCAGGGCGACGCGTGCCCCCTTGCGCAGGGTGAGGCTGCCGGAGTCGGGGAGAAGCTCGCCGGCGAGGATCCGGAGCAGGGTCGACTTGCCGGCGCCGTTGCGCCCGGCGAGGGTCATCCGCTCGCGCTGGGAGAGCTTGAACGAGACGTCGCCGAAGAGCTCGGAGCCGCCGACGTGGATCCCGAGTTGCGATGCGATTGCGACAGCCATCGCTCGCAGGCTAGAGAGCAACGCCGGTATGCCCCCCGTCGGCGCCGCCGGCGCGGCGGCTCAGCGCTCGTCGGCGAGGAAGGCGTCGAGCTGCTCCGCCGCCTTGCGGCGGATCGAGCTCTGGACAACCGGCGTCCAGCCGGCGAGCAAGCCGACCGGCCCAAGCGCCTGCCGAGCCCAGTGCCAGAGGCCGAAGCTGTCGACGTGCTCGGTGATCAGCCCGTCCGCGGTGAAGCGAAACTCGGCCTGGATGTCGTTGACGACTCCCCGCCCCGTGCGGAAGGTGTAGGTGGCGACCCAGTTCGCGCGGCCAGTGCTATCGCCGGCGGCGCTATGCGAACGCAGCTCGATCGCCAGGTCCTGCGCATTGCCGGTCAGCATCCGCCACATCGCCCCCGCCTCGTGGCCCTCGAGGTCGCCGAAGACCGGGTCGTGGAAGTGCACGTCCGGCGCGTAGCAGGCCTCCATCGCCGCCCCGTCGTGCCGGCCGAACGCCTCGTAGAAGCGCTCGATCGTCGCAGCGTTGCGATCGGCGTCGGACACGCGAGGCAGCCTATCCCTTCCCTGGCCCGGTCATACACTGGCCCGATGCGAGCCGCAACCATCGAAGACGGCGAGATCGTCGTCGCTGAACGTCCCGATCCCGAGCCCGGCGCCGGCGAGTGCCTGATCCGCGTCCGCGGCGCCGGCATGAACGGCGCCGACATCCTGCAGCGCGCGGGTGCCTATCCCCCGCCCCCCGGCTACCCCGAGGACGTCCCGGGCCTGGAGCTCGCCGGCGAGGTCGTCGGCCTTGGCGCGGGCGTCCTGCGGGTCTCCGAGGGCGACGGGGTGATGGCGATCGTCGGCGGCGCCGCCCAGGCGGAGCTCGCCGTCGTCCACGAGAGCCAGCTGATGCCGGTGCCCGAGGGCCTCGACTGGACGGCCGCCGGCGGCTTCCCGGAGGTCTTCTGCACCGCCCACGACGCGCTCTTCAGCCAGGGCGGGCTACAACCCGGCGAGCGGCTGCTCGTCCACGGCGCCGCCGGCGGCGTCGGCACCGCCGCGGTGCAGCTCGGCTTCCTCGCCGGCGCCGACGTGATCGCGACCGTCCGCAACCCCGAGCTCCGCGACGGCGTCAAGGAGCTCGGCGCGACGGTGATCGCCCCGGAGGGTTTTGCCGGGCACGGCCCCTTCGACGTGATCCTCGAGCTCGTCGGCGCCCCGAACATGCCGGAGAACCTGAAGGCGCTGGCGATGGGCGGGCGGATCTGCGTGATCGGTGTCGGCGCCGGCGCCAAGGCGGAGGTCAACCTGCTCGCGCTGATGGGCAAGCGCGGCTCGATCCACGCGTCGACCCTGCGAGCCCGGCCGCTCGAGCAGAAGGCGGCCGTCTCGCGACTCGTCGAAAAGCACGTGATTCCCGGGCTGGCCGCCGGACGCCTGCACGTGCCGGTCGCCGCCTCGTTCCCGCTCGAGCAGGCCGCCGACGCCTACGAGCGCTTCGCCGCCGGCGGCAAGCTCGGCAAGGTCGTGATCACCGCCGGCGATTAGTTTCCGGCTGCGGCCGGGTCAAGAGGGGCGTACTGCCAATCCGCGCTCGCGCGCGTATGAGAAGGAGATCGAGATGGGTCAACCCGTTGTCCACTTCGAGGTGATCGGCAAGGACGGTGAGGGGCTGGCGCGCTTCTACACCGCCATGTTCGGCTGGGAGATCGACACGAACAACCCGGTCGGCTACGGCCTCGTCGACCGCGAGAGCAATCTGAACGCGGACGGGGTCGGGGTCGGCGGCGGGATCATGGGGATGCCCGACGGCGACGGCGGCCACGTCACCTTCTACGTCGAGGTCCCCGACGTCGAAGCGGCATTGCAGCAGGCGGTCGAGCTCGGCGGCGAGCGCGTGATGGGGCCCATGGACGTCCCCGACGGCCCGACGCTCGGTCAGTTCCGCGACATCGAGGGCCACCTGATCGGACTCACCCAGTCAGCCTGAGCGCGGGCTGGACGACGAGGGCCGGCGCCGCAGCGCGGGCCGGCCCTCGATCGTCAGCCGGAGTCGCTGCCGGCGGCAGCCCTCAGCGGCTGATCACCTTGCTGAACGCCGGCTCGCACTTGCTCGTCTTCTTCGCGTAGGCGTAGAAGTTGCCGTGCTTGAAGCCGGAGTTGCCGATGCTCCACATATAGCCGTCGCCGTTCGCCTGCGCGATGTCCGAGCCGATCTTCTGGTCGCTGCCCGGGTCGTAGCCGTTGCCCTTGAGCTTGTAGACCAGAACCTTGCGGTTGTTCGCGCACTTGTTCGGCTTCGAGCTCTTCACGTAGCCGTAGTAGTCGCCCTGGTGGCCCTTGATCGTCACCTTGGTGTCGATCTTGTGTCCGGCGAGAGCGCTGCCGGCGAAGATGCCGATCACAGCGATAGCCGTGGTGGCGGCAAGGATCTTCTTCATGAGGTCTCCTGTCTGCGGGTAGGAATGAGGCGTCGCCTCCCGCCCATCATCCTCGCGACGACGCCGGAAAGCAAGGTCTGGCAACGGGTTCGTCCGAACGAGGGAAACGCGTGCGAGGCAGGACGGCACCGAACGTCCCTGGGTCGTCGCTATGGAGGGGCGCCCGGACGTTCGCGCCCGGATGTCGCTGCGCAGCCGTCAACTCCGGGGCCGCGCGCGAATGACCGCGTCGACGCCTGAGTCGGCCGCGGCCCGCGGGCGCTCCTCGGCGACGATCAGCTCCCAGCGGTCTGAGTCGAGCACGGCGGTAACGGACTCGGCGGAGATCTGCACCTGGCCGGCCGCCGGCGTCGGCTCTCCCGTCGCCGGGTCGATCGGCTGGTGGCCGGCCAGAAGCAAGGTGCCGCCGGGGGCGACCGCGTCGGCCAGCCGCCCGACCATCGCCGCCACGGGCCCCGCGATGTGAACGAACAGGGAGGCGACGAGGTCGTAGCGGCCGGCCTCGGGAATCCAGGCTCCGAGGTCAGCCTCGACCCACTCGATGCGCCCGGCGATGTCCGAGCCCGCGGCCTCGGCGGTCGCCCGGCCCTGGGCGAGGGCGGCGGCGGAGAAGTCGACGGCCGTGACCTGCCATCCGTGCGCGGCGAGCCAGACCGCCTCGGCGCCGTGGCCGCAGCCGGCGTCGAGCGCGAGGCCCGGCTCGAACCCGTCGATCTCGGCAGTTAGATGCCCGTTAGGTGGCCGCTGCGCGACCTTGTCCGGGCGCTCGCTCAAGGTCTTCGACCAGAGCCGTTCCCAGAAGTCGCGATCGTAGGCCTGCTCCGTCACGCGCTCGAGCCCGATCGTATTGCGAATCGATCCGCCAACCCTCGCGGGGGCCGGAGTCGTCGCCGGGCCGGACTATTGACCGACCGGCTTGAACGTGTCGAGCTTCCACTGGCCGTCGGCGTACACGGCGCTGAACTGCGCCGAGCCGAGCACCGTCGAGACCGTGCCCGTCGCGGTCTCGCCATCGACGCTGACGCCGGCAACGCTGAGGTCCGTGAGCGGGTTCTCTGCGACCTTCTGTTCGCAGGCGTGGATCCCGGCGGCGCCGCTCTTGAAGTAGAGGGCCTGAATGTAGGCATCCGTCATTCGCCCGCAGACCGCGGGATCGGTAGACGAGAGGATCTCGGTGACCGCAGTCTCGGCGCCCTGCACCGTCATCGCCTCGGCCCCACCGGCGTCCCCCGTGCTGTCACCGCCCCCGCAGGCGGTCAAGCCGACTGCGAACAGGACGGCCGCCAGTGTGACTCCGGCTCGTGGCCTCCGCAGGGTCACGATCAGGCGTGCTCTCGGCTGATGCCGGAGACGTTGAAGTAGACCCGGTCCTTATCGGCTGCGCGGTAGTAGACGTACACCTTGCCGCTGTAGAGGTACCGGCCACTGCGCCAGCTGACCTTGCAGCTCACCCGGCTCCGGCTGACGTTGCGGCAGCTCTTCCACGTCTTGTGCGAGCCGTTGTTCCAAACCTTGCCGTACTCCTTCTCGAGGGCTCTCGACAGGTAGGCCTTCGCCGCCGGAATGGTCATCTTCTCCGTTCTCTCGGCGGCCGCGGATCGGGTCGCCGTGCCCGCGACGGCCCCGCGACTGGGCTGCGCGCACGCAACCGCCAGCGCAAGCAACGAAATGAACAATGCTGTGAGAACACGGGCTCCCAGCTTGCCAGCACCAACGTGGGTCATCTGGCGCCCTCCTCCGGTAGACCCGCTGCACTCTAGAGCGGAACTAGATTTCGTGTAATCCGCAGCAAGTACGGCAAGTCCGGTCGACGCTGCCGCTCGAACCGTCGTCGAAGGCCGGCGCTGACGGGCGCGGACGGGGCGACCCACCGGTTTCGTCCGGGTTTGTCCCCCAGGGTGGGGGACAGAAGCGGACGAAACGGCCGAGTGACCTCACTGGCCGCCAACGACGTCCAGCTGCGATGTGCTCCTTGTAACGGTCAGAAATGGCTTGGTCAAGCCGATGGAGACGGTCGGAATCGAACCGACGTCCGCGGTCGCGTGTCGAATGACGTCTACAGGCTTAGCCGGCGCTTGCATCTCATCTCGGGGAACCGCTGCCGACGGGTTGATCCCCGAGACCAGCCTCCTTAGGTGTCCCCGGTCGGCGAAGGCGGACCTTCCGGGCAATCCCGCTGTTGACACCGGAACCCCTCCCCGCGGGAGAGGGAGGGCCGATGCACGCTACTTAGCTTCTAACTAAGCGGCGAGGGCGAACTCATGGTCCGCAGTTCTTGGTTTTTCCTGGGGTTTTACGAGGCCTCCAGGAACCTCGACCTGCAATCAGACGCACGGAACAACCACGTCGAAGCCTGTCGTCCCCGTGCTATGTGCACCCACAGTGTAGGCGCGCGCCGATGCGCGGTCGCTCGGGCGAGGCCACAGCGCACGAAGAAGGCCGGCCCGCTGCTGCGGGCCGGCCTTCGGGGGTCCTTCCGTGGAGGGAGGACCTAGCGGCTGATCACCTTGCTGGTATCGCCGCCGCACGTGCTCGTCTTGCCGACCTTGGCGTAGAAGTAGCCGTGCTTGTAGCCGGAGTTGCCGATGCTCCACATCGAGTCGGGCCCGTTCGGCTGGGCGATGTCGGTGCCGATCTTCTGGTCCGTCTTCGGCGAGGGCGAGCTGCCGAGCATCTTGAAGACCTTGACGGTGCGGTTCAGCTCGCACTGCTGGTCGGAGCTCTTGACGTAGCCGTAGTAGTCGCCCTGGTGGCCCTTGATGTTGACCTTGGTCGGGGTCAGGCTGTGGGCGGCGGCCGGGCCGGCGGCGACGGCTCCGGAAAGCGCGACGAGGGCGGTTGCGGCGATGAGCTTGATCTTGGTCATTTTCGTTCTCCTTGGTGTCTGGCTTGGGGCGAATCCGAGGCCGTGTGGCGCTGGGTTCGTTCGATGGGTGCATCCTGCCCCCGATCGCCATCCCTTCCAAGGGGCCCGAGGGATCGACCCGGCGCCCGGCCGGGGTGGTCCGTTTCACCCCTCGGGGGTGCTGCGGGAGGCGGGGTGCCGGGCGGTTCAGTCGCGGCCGGAGCCGCGCAGCGCGGGAATCCACGCTTCGACGTGCTCGGAGATCGTCGCCCGGATCCAGCGCCGCTCGCTCGTCGTCGCCATCCGGTAGCGGCCGACCAGCATCTTCTGGTCGCGGATCGGCAGGCCCGTGACCTCCCACTCGACGACGAGCCGCTCGAAGAGCATCTCCTCGCGGCGCTGCCAGGCATCGTCGATCGTGCGCGCGTCGCCGGCCGGCATCTCGTCGATCTTCTTGATCGTCTTCGAGCTCAGCGAGCGCCGCAGCCGGAGGATGTTGCCCTCGGCGTCGGTGTAGGCGATCGCGGCGGAGTTCTGCCGCTGTGGTCGAGCTCGCTTGCCGCCCTTGCCGCCCTTCTTCTTGGCGCCCTTCCTTGCCATCACTCCATCACTCGGGCGCCCAGGGTCGGTTGAGGGCGAATTGGCGCGACTGGGCGAGCAGGGTCCCGTCGGCGGCCCAGACCCAGCCGTCCTCCTCGAAGTAGCCGCGGGCGGCGGTCGACGTGAGGAAGTGGCCGAGCACGTGCTCGTGTTCGCCGGCGGGCGGGCGGCCGCGGAAGTGGATCGTCAGATCGAGGGTCGGAGCGAGGAAGGGTCCGTCCGCGCGAGCGAACGGTGCGGGCCACCAGCAATCGGTGTACATCGCGACCAGCTCGGGCTCGAGCGGCGCCGGGACGATCGTTCGCATCCAGCCTCCGGCCTCGGCCACCTCGCTCTCCTGGAAGGGCGGCCCACCGAAGGCCATCCGCATCTCGAGTTGCTCGAAGATCCGCGGCGGCAGAAACGACGTGTCGAGCGGTTCGATCGCCTCCGGCGCCGGCGCCGCGGGAGGCGGCGTGGCGAACTCGACGGCGGGCTCGAAGTCCGGGGCGAGCACGCAGATCGCGATGCATGTCTCGCGGCCACCCTGCAGCATGCGCGCCGTGCAGGTGCTCGCCGAGCGGCCCGTGCGCTCGATCCGTGACCGCGATCTCGATCTCACCGATTCGTGGCGGGCGCAGGTAATGAATCGTCAGCGAGCGCGGCTCGCGCAGCGGATCGTCGACGGCGGCGCGGATCGCGCGCAGCAGCAACGCCGCTACGTAGCCGCCGTTGGGACCCGGTGGTCCCGACCAGGCATCGCGGATCACGGCGCCGTAGCGGTCGCCGCCGAGCGGCTCGACGGCCGTGTCGGTGCGGAAGTCGGCGGGCGCTGCTACCTCCATCACCGAAATCATCGCATCGCAGGGCTCGCGCCGGACCACCCGGCCACGAGCCCCGCCGGCGCTTTCCCGATCGCTGCTTCCTTGGACCTGGGTGATCTCTACGATGCCGCCGATGAGCGACGGCGCACTGCCCCGCGACATCTGGGACCAGGGCTTCGAAGAGGGCGAGCGGCGGATGAGCCGCGCACCGATCGGCCAGGCGGCGACGGCGATGCTCGGCGGCTTCGAGGTGATGCTCGCCCTCGCCGTCGTCTTCACGCTGACCGGCGCGCTGATGGAGGTCACCGACGTCCGATCTCGCCCACGCGATCGGAGCGATCCCGTTCGGCATCGCCTTCGTCTTCATCTCGATCGGCCGCTCCGAGCTCTTCACGGAGAACTTCCTCGTCCCCGTCGGCGCCTGGTTCGCGGGCCGCGGCACGCTGCACCAGCTCGGCACGATGTGGGGACTGACGCTCGTCTTCAACCTCGTCGGGCTCGCGATCTTCGCCGCGCTGCTCTCGATCGACGGCGTGCTTCCCGATTCGGCGCTGAACGCCGCCGGGGTGCTCGGCGACACGTTCGTCGACCGCGACTTCGGCGAGGCCCTCGCCAGTGCGATCCTCGCCGGCGCCGCGATCACCCTCTACACGTGGCTGACGCTCGCGGCCCGCGAGGAGATCACGCGGGTGATCATCGCGATGCTGATCGGCTACGTGCTGCTGCTCCCGGTCCTCAATCACGCAATCGTCAGTGGCGGCGAGGTCCTGCTCGCGGTCATCGCGGGCGCCACGACGACGACCGTCTGGGCCGTGCGCTGGCGCCTCGGCGTCGCCGTCGTCGGCAACACGATCGGCGGCATAGGCTTCGTCACGATGACCCGGCTGGTCCAGGTCTCAGGCGAGCCGCACGATCCCGAGCACGCGAAGCGCAACGGCGATGGCTGAACCCGACGTCGTCGTGATCGGCGCCGGCCCCGCCGGCGAGGTCGCCGCCGGCCGGCTCGCCGACGGCGGGCTCGACGTGACCCTGATCGAGCGCGAGCTGGTCGGCGGCGAGTGCTCCTTCTACGCCTGCATGCCCTCGAAGGCGCTGCTCCGCGCGCCGGAGCTGCTCGCCGAGGTCGAGCGGGTCCCCGGCGCGGCCGAGGCCTCAAGCGGCGAGCTCGACGTGCGTTCGTTGTTGCAGCGCCGCGACGAGGTGATCCACGACCTCGACGACTCGGCGCAGCTCCCGTGGCTCGAGGAGCGCGGGATCGAGCTGATCCGCGCCGAGGCCCGGCTCGCCGGCGAGCGCGTGGTCGAGGTCGACGGGCGTACGCTGCGGCCTACGCGGGCGGTCGTCCTCGCGACCGGCAGCCGCGCCGCGATGCCCCCGATCGAGGGGCTCGCCGACGTCGCGGCCTGGACCAATCGCGAGATCACGACCGCCTCCGAGGTGCCCGAGAGCCTGCTCGTCCTCGGCGGCGGCGTCGTCGGCTGCGAGATGGCGCAGGCCTGGAACGCAGCGGGCAGCGCGGTGACGATCGTCGAAGGGGCGCCCAGGATCCTGCCCGCCGAGGAGCCGTTCGCCTCGCGCGAGCTCGCCGACGCGCTCGAGGCCGCCGGGGTCACCGTGCAGACAGGGCAGTCGTTGCAGTCGGTCAGCCGCCAGGGCGACACCATCGTTGCCCGCCTCGCCGACGGGTCGCTGCTCGAGGGCACGCACCTGCTCGTCGCCGTCGGCCGAACCCCGAACAGCGACGGGCTCGGGCTCGAGACCGTCGGGCTCGAGGACGGCGGCTACGTCGAGGTCGACGACCTCATGGCAGTCGGGGGCGACAGCGACGCGGCTGGCTCTACGCGATCGGCGACGTCAACGGCCGCGCGCTGCTCACCCACATGGGCAAGTACCAGGCGCGGATCGCCTCCGATCGGATCCTCGGCCGCGACCCCGGGCCGGCCCGCGCCGAGCTGGCGGGTTCGCCGCGCGTCGTCTTCACCGACCCGCAGGTCGCCGCCGTCGGCATGACGCTCGAGCAGGCCCAGGCGGCCGGGATCGACGCGAGCACCGTCGAGGTGACGACCTCGGGCAACGCCGGCGCCTCCTTCTACGGCCGCAACACGCCGGGCACCTCGCGGCTCGTGATCGACGACGAGCGCCGGGTGATCGTCGGCGCGACCTTCGTCGGCTTCGAGACCGCGGAGCTGCTGCACGCGGCGACGATCGCGGTCACGGCCGAGGTCCCGCTCGAGCAGCTCGCGCACGCGGTGCCGTCGTTCCCGACGCGCAGCGAGATCTGGCTCAAGCTCTTCGACAAGCTCGGGATCTGAGTCCCGGCGCCGGGCCGGAGCGGTCCGACTCTACGGCTCGAGCCGGCCCTTGATCGTCGCCAGGAAGTCCTTCGGGAAGCCGGGGATCGAGTCGAGCTCATCGACCGACTCGAACCCGCCTGAGCGCTCGCGGTAGGCGAGCACCCGGCCGGTCTGGGTGACCGAGAGGCCGGCGTCGCGGAGCTCCTCGAAGCTCGCGTCGTTGAGGCTCACGCGGTCCTCGCCGATCGGCGTCACCGGCTGACCCTCGGCCTGCTCCTCGGCCGGCGGGGTGGGGCCGGCGGGGGCGGCGGGGGCGGCGGACTCAGCGCAGCCGCCGCTCGGCCGGGGGCGGCGGCGGCTCGGGGTCGGCCGGCGGCGGCGGGGGCGGCGCGGCCTCCGAGGGGCCAACCTCGGCCGGCACCCATGGGTTCGCAGCCGGTGGCGGTGCAGGCGGTGCGGCTCCCACGGCCTCCTCGCCCGGCGGCGGCCCCAGCGGTGGAGGCGGTGGCGCGTCGGCGACGGGCGGTGCAGGCGGTTCGGGCTCGGATGCCGGCGGCTCGGGCTCCTCGGCCTGCTCCTCGGCCTCGGTGCCGGCGGCGGTCCCGGCTCGGGCGGCGCCGGCTCGGGGGCGCGGACTCCGGCTCGGCCGCGGGCGGCGGCTCGGGGGTCTCGACGGGGCGGCGGAGGCGCTCGGCCGCCTGCTTCAGCTTCGCGATCGGATCGGGCTCGGGCTCGGGCGGCAGCGGCTCGGGCGGCGATATCGGGCTCGGCCGGGCGCGAGACGTCGACGACCGCCTCGCGGGCGCGGCGCTCCGCCTCGCGGGCCTGGCGCTCGGCCTCGTTGATCCGCTCCAGCATCTCGTGCAGCCGCCGCTCGCGTTCGGCCTCCTGCTGCTTGAGCTGGGCGAGCCGCTCGGCGCGGGCGGCGCGCTCCTCGGCCTCGCGGGCCTGCTCCTCGATCTGCTCGAGCCGGCGCTGGGCCTCGCTGAGCGCGCTCTCGGTACGATCGCGGGCGCCGGCGATCGCGCTCTCGGTCCGCTCCAGCTCCTCGATCATCTCCCGGTCGCGTTCCTGGCGGCGCCGGATCTGCTCGTCGGTCGCCCGCAGCTCGGCGTCGATCGGCAGCTCGGATGCACCGGCGCTCAGGCGCCCCCGAGACCGGCGCTCCGGGCGGCTCGACGCCGAGCTCGGCGTCGGCGGCGCGCTGCTCGGCGACCCGCTGGATCTGCTCGACCTCGCGCACGCGGCGCTCGGCCTCGGCCTCGGCCTCGGCGGCCTCGCCTCGACGAGCGCGTCCTCCTCGCGCTGCTCGGCGGCGCGCAGGCGCTCGTCCGGATCGCCGGCTCCGGCGCTGGCGGTGGTGGTGGGGCGGTGGTGGTGGGAGGTGGCGGTGGCGGCTCGCCGGCACTCGGCTCCGGTGCGGCGGGCGGTGGGACGACCGCAGGCGGGGGCACGACGGCAGGAGGCGGCTGTCGCACGACGGCAGGCGGGCGGCAGTGCAGGCGTCCCGGCGCGGCGGCGGGTGGTGGCGCGGCGTGCCCCTCGGGAGACGTCGGAGGGCCCGGTGCAGGCCGCGCCTGAGGCCTTCGCCCCGCGGCGTGCCTCGATCGCGCGGCGGCGCTCGGCCCGGGCGCTCTCGCGCTCGCTTCGGGCCCGGGCCTTGGCCTCCGCCTTCTCGCGCTTCTTCAGCTCGCGCTGCTCCTTGCGGCTCAACCCCTTGGTCGACGCGGGCGGGGATGCGGCCCCGACGGGCGGCGCAGCAACCGTGTCCGGCGCTCGCAGCGCTCGGCGGCGGCGTGGGCGCCTCCGGCGCCGGTGCTGTTGCCGGAGGCCGGCGGCGGCGGGGCGCCGGGCTCCCCGCGGGCGCCTGCGGCCATCGGCGGCGCCGGGGGGCGGCGGCGGCGCGGGCGCGTCGGCGATCCCGTCGGAGGCGGAGGTGGCATTCCCGCTGCGGAGGCTCGATCGGTCCCAGCCGCCTCCTCGGCCGGCGTCCCGAGCGGCGCGGGGCGGAGGGGGAGGTGCGGGCTCGTCCCGCTTGTCGGCGCGCCCGGACTTCATCGCAGCCTTGCGCTCGGCGGCCTCGGCCTTGCGGCGGGCGGCAGCCTCGGCGCGTTGCCGGCGGCGCTCCTCGCGCTCACGCTTGCGCCGGTCGCGCGCGGACTCGCCGGCGGGCGGCGCGGGCGGAACGGGCCGCCCTGCGGAACCGGCGCGGCGGCGGGCGGGGCGGCGATCGGTGGCGGGATGCTGATCGGGGGTGCCTGCGCGGGGCGCTCGGCGGTGGTCGGCGGTGGCGGGAGCTGCGGGGCTGCCGGTCGGCGGCGGTGGCGGGGCCGCGGGCGGGTTGCCTGCAGCGGGCGGCGGGGCGGGCGTCCCCGGCGGCGGCGGGTGGTGGTGCGGGCTCGCCACCCTCCATCGAGACGACGACCTCGCGCGGCGGCGGCTCCGGCGCGTCGCCGCGACCGCCGTACTCGGGGTCTTCGGGTCGCTGCTCGCCGCTGCTGTCGTCTGGCTCTCGCTCAAGTTCCTCTCCCCGCTTCGCGGGGCTCCTGCGCGCACGTTAGGCAATCGGCAGCGGGCTGGCGGGGTCGGCCGCCCGCTGCAGCGGGGCGTTCAGCGGTTGCGCTCCTTGAGCTCGCGCTCGACGTCGCGAGCGACGTCGCGGTCGCGGATCTCACGGCGCCGGTCCCGGTGCTCCTTGCCCCGCGCGAGGGCCAGCTCGACCTTCGCCTTGTTGCCCTTGAAGTAGATCCGCGTCGGGATCAGCGTCAGGCCCTTGCGCTGCATGCGGCCGATCAGCCGCTCGATCTCGTAGCGGTGCAGGAGCAGCTTGCGGGCGCGCTCCGGCTCGTGGTTCTCGCGCGAGGCCGGCGCATAGGGCGGGATGTAGGCGCCGCGGAGGCAGATCTGGCCCTCCTCGATCGCCGCGTAGGAGTCCTGCAGGCGCGCGCCGCCCTCGCGCAGCGACTTGACCTCGGTGCCGCGCAGCTCGATCCCGGCCTCCATCGTCTCGACGGTCACGTACCGGTGCCGCGCGGCCCGGTTGGTGGCGACGTCGCGGCCTTGCTCGGCGGCCTGCTTCGGGCTCATCTGGCGGCGCCTCCTCCCCCGGCTCGACCCCCGGCCCGAACCCCGGCCGCGCTGCGGCGCTCGGCGTCGGGCGGCGCGAGCGTCACCCGCCCGCGCGGCGCCTCGACCGACTGGACCCGGACCTCGACCCGGTCGCCGAAGCCGAGCCGGCGTCCGGTCCGCGCGCCGACCAGGGCCGAGTCGGTGTCGTTGAGGTCGTAGTGGTCGCCGCGGATCATGCGCACGGGCAGGAACCCCTCGTAGGCGTCGGACATCTCGCCACCGAAGCGTACGAAGGCTCCGGCCCCGACGACGCCGGAGACCTCGCCGGCGAAGGTGTGGCTCCAGCCCGCGCTCGAAGAGCTCGCGGCTGGAGCAGGAAGGCGAGGCAGATGTCGTCGCCGCTGCGCTCGATCTTCATCGACTCGCGCTCGGTATCGGAGCAGTGCTCGCCCAACCCGGCGACCTCCTGGCGGCTGGGAGCCTCCTCGCCGGCGCCGACGGCGGCGAGCAGCGCGCGGTGGGCGATCAGGTCCGGGTAGCGGCGGATCGGCGAGGTGAAGTGGGAGTAGGCGGCGATCCCGAGCCCGGCGTGGCCGAGGTTGCGCTCGTCGTAGCGGGCCGGCTTCATCGCCCGCAGGACGAGCGAGGAGAGGCTGGCGGCGCCGTATCCGCGGCGCTGGGCCTCCGCCGCGACGAGCGCGCTCGCCTCGACGGCGAGGGCTCCCGCCTCGCTCGGGGACATGCTCTCCGGCACGGGTGGGCTCGGCACGTCGAGCGCGTCGAGCTGCTCGATCAGGAGCTCGACGCGGGCCGGGTCCGGCTGCTCGTGGACCCGGTACAGCGACGGCACCCGCGCGCGCTCGGTGAGCAGCGCCACCTGCTCGTTCGTCAGCACCATCAGCTGCTCGATCAGCCGGTGCGACTCGGTCTGCTCGATCACGTGTGCGCCGGTGACGTCGCCCGCCTCGTCGAACTTGAACTCGGGCTCGGCGCCGGTCACGGCGAGCGACGCTGCCCTCGATGCTCGGCGAGCAGCTGCGCGGCGTTGCGGGCGACGGCGACGGCGTCGCGACGTGCTCGGGCGCCCGCTCGCGGCCGGCGAAGATCCGGTCGAGCCCGTCGTAGTCGAGCCGCGCGTCGGAGCGGATCCGCGAGCGGTAGAAGCTCGCCGAGCGCACCTCGCCGGCGCCGCTGAGCTCGATCTCGGCGGTCACGGCGAGGCGCTCGACGCCCGGGTTCAGGCTGCAGGCGTCGTCGCTCAGCGCCCGCGGCAGCATCGGCGCGACGAGCCCGGGCACGTAGGTCGAGTTCGCGCGCTCGCGCGCCTCGCGGTCGAGGCCGCTCTCGGGCCGCACGTGGGCGGAGACGTCGGCGATGTGGATCCAGAGCCGGCAGCCGTCGCCCTCGCGGCGGGCCGAGACGGCGTCGTCGAAGTCGCGCGCGGTCGCGGGGTCGACGGTGAAGGTCGGCTCCGAGCGCAGGTCGCGTCGCGTGCCCGGCGCCGTCCGCACGGCCTGCGCCGCAGCTCACCGCCTCGGCCTCGAGGCGCTTCGGGAAGGTCGGGCGCACGCCGCGCTCGGCGAGCAGCGCCGCGACCACGTCGCGGGCCCGGTCGGCGCGGCCGAGGTCGGCGATCGGCTGGGCGCCGCGGTCGGTCGACCCGGCAGAGCGCGATCGAGCCCTCGTCGACCTTGACCCGGCCGCGGGCGAGCGGCACCTGCTCGCCGCGGGCGAAGAGCGGCTCGCCGACCAGCGCCGCGGCCGCGGCGGACGATCGCGAGCACGGCCCGCTCCGGCGGGTGACGCTCGGCGCGGGGAGCCATCTACTTGGCGCCGCTCTTGCCGCCGCCGACCGCCGGCGGCGATCTCGCCGGAGACCACTTCGAGGCCCCTCTCGAGCTGCTGGTCGCCGTCGGCGGGGTCGTCGTCGGCGACGTGCACGTCCGGCTTGACGCCCTTGCCGAGGATCGAGGTGCCGTCGGCCGTCAGGTACTCGCCGACGGTCAGGTCGAGCGCCGCGCCGCCCTCCAGCTCGATCACCTCCTGGAAGGTGCCCTTGCCGTAGGTGCGCGTGCCGACGACCTTCGCGAGGTCGTTCTCCTGCAGCGCCGCGGTGACGATCTCGGAGGCTGAGGCGGTGTCGCGGTTGGTCAGCACCACGATCGGCACCGGGTCGATCGCGTCGCCGGTCGCCTCGTAGGTCTGCCGCGGCCGCGAGCGGCCCTCGGTGATCACGATCGGGCCCTCCTCGACGAAGATCGAGCCGACCAGTACCGCCTCCTGCAGCAGGCCGCCGCCGTTGCCGCGCAGGTCGAAGACGATCCCCTCGGCCCCCTTCTTCCTCAGCTTGTCGATCTCGGCGCGGACCTCGTCGTGGGCGCCGGCGGAGAACGTCGCGAGGCGCACGTAGCCGATCTTGTGGCCGTCGTGGCGATCATCTGGCCGGCGACCGAGGGGATCTTGACCGAGGCGCGCTCGAGCGTGACCTCGCGGTTGTGGCCGCCGCCGGCCGGGTCGACGGTGATCGTCACCTTCGTCCCGGGCGGGCCCTTGATCCGGGCCGAGGACGCGGTCGCCGACACGCCGGCGATCGACTTGCCCTCGACCGCGACGATCTTGTCGCCGACCTCGATTCCGGCCCGCGACGCCGGTGTGTCGGGATACACCTGGGAGACGCGCAGCCCGTCGGCACCTCGCTGACCGCGAGCCCGACGCCCGAGAACTGGCCCGAGGTGGCCTGGTTGAAGCGCTCGAAGGTCTTCGGGTCGAAGTAGTGGCTGAACTTGTCGTCGCTCGCCTTGCGGATCTCGCAGACCATCCCCGCGATCGAGCCGTTGTCGAGCTCCTCGCTGCCGGCCTCGCGGAAGTAGGAGTCCTCGATGATCTGCCGGGCCTGGTCGCTGCGCGTCTCGGCCGGCCCGGGCAGCAGCGTGTCCCGCACCCAGCCGCTCGCGGTGAGCACGGAGAAGAGCGCGACGACGCCGAGCGCGATGCCCCAGAAGAAGGCGCGGCGCCGCGAGGGCACCGGCTCTCCCCGCCTCTCCGGCTCGGTCAAATCTGCAGGAAGCGGCGCAGCGTCACTCCGCTGCCAAGCGCCGCGACCGCCATCGCGGCGCCAACCAGAAGGACGACGAGGGGAGCGAATGCGATCGTGTTGAGGTTCTCGACCAAAGCGAATTTCTCGGACAGCGGGTCGACGATGGTCACCTTGCCGAGAAACAGTATGCCGACCGCGATCGCTGCGCCGAACACGCCGACCACCATGCCCTCGATCACGAAGGGCCAGCGGATGAACCAGTTGGTCGCGCCGACGAGCCGCATCACCTCGACCTCGCGACGGCGCGCGTAGATCGAAAGCCGGATCGTGTTGCCGACCAGGAACAGCGAGGCGATGCCGAGCAGGACCGCGATCACGGCGAGCAGGATCTTGACCGCGCCGGTCACCTCGCGGATCTGCTCGGTCTGACTCCCCCGGCGGTGACCTCCTCGATCGCGCCGCTGATCGGCTGCGGTGCGCCGGCTTGTCGGCCGGCGAGAGCGCCGCCTGGACCGACTCGAGGTTGTCGGGGTCGTCGAGCCGCACGTTGAAGGACGGCGGCAGCGGGTTGCGGTTGTTGAGCGCGTCGAGCAGGTTCTTCTCGTGAGGTCGCCCTCGAGCGACTTGAGCGCCGCGTTCGGCGGAGACGTAGTCGACGGTCGCGACGTGCGGGATCCCCTCGATCTTCTTCTGCAGGCCCTTGATCTCGGACTGCTTTGCGTCCTTGAACAGGAAGACCTTGAGCGCGATCTGGCTGCGGACGTCCTGGGTCTTGGAGCCGGAGGCCTTGAGCACCGGGACGAGGACGCCGACCAGCAGCACGGTGATCGCGATCGTCACGATCGCCGCCATCGAGGGCGCGGCGTTGCGGCGCAGGGCCCGGTAGGCCTCGCTGAGGAAGAAGAGGAACCGGCCCATGGTCAGGAGCCGCTCTCGTCGTCGAGGCCCATCTCGTGGCGGACGCGCGCGCCGAACTCGCTCGTGTCCTCCTCGGTGGCGTACATGCCGGCCGCCTGGTCGCGGATCACGCGGCCCTCGTGCAGCTGGAGGACGCGGCGCTTCATCTTGTCGACCATCTCGCGGTCGTGGGTGACGACGACGACGGTCGTGCCGGAGCGGTTGATCCGGTAGAGGAGCTGCATGATCCCGATCGACGTCTCGGGGTCGAGGTTGCCGGTCGGCTCGTCGGCGAGCAGCAGCGGCGGATGGTTGACGAACGCGCGGGCGACCGAGACGCGCTGCTGCTCGCCGCCGGAGAGCTGGTCGGGGTAGTTGTGGATCTTCGCGCCGAGGCCGACCATGCGGAGGATCTCGGGCACCTGGCGGCGGATCTCCCCGCGCGGGGTGCCGGTCACCTGCAGCGCGTAGGCGACGTTGTCGTAGACGGTCCGGTTCGGGAGCAGCTTGAAGTCCTGGAAGACGGTGCCGATCCGGCGCCGCAGCAGCGGCACGCTCTTCTTCGGCATGTCGTTGATGTCCTTGCCGGCGACCATCACCTTGCCGGAGGTCGGCTGGAGCTCCCGCATGAGGAGCTTGATCAGGGTCGACTTGCCGCAGCCGGTCGAGCCGACGATGAAGACGAACTCGCCGCGGTCGATGGAGAGGGTGACGCGCTCGAGGCCGACGTGGCCACCGGGGTAGACGACGGTCGTGTCGCGCAGCTGCACGATCGGCGGGCGGCTGCGGCGGCTCGGATGCTGATGCGCGGCTTCCGCCGCTCCATGCGGGAGCGGCGGCTGCGGGAACGGGTGCGTCGTCTTGCGGTAGCCATCGCCTCGGATCTTTCTGCTCGGGGGTTCTCGTTCCTGCGCTCGTCCCGAGGGCTGGACCGATTCGTGCAGTGTAAGCATAAGCTCACAGACTGCTAACCGGATGCCAGCATCGTGCAAGGCGGCTTGCGCCCGGCGTACGATTGGCCGGATCGCGCCGATGGTTCACCTTCGCATCGTCGTCCCCAGCTACCAGGCGCAGAACGCGCTCGAGCTGCTCGACAGCACGGACTCGGTCTGCAACCTCGTCTATCTGGAACGCGCCGCCAGGCGGCCCGAGGGCGACGTGCTCCTCTGCGACGTCGCGCGCGAGGACGCGAGCGTCGTGATCGCCGACCTGCGCGAGCTCGACATCGACGAGGAGGGCTCGATCGCGATCGAGGAGATCGACTCGCGAGATCTCGGCGGCGGCCTCGCACCTCGAGAAGTAGCGCGGCATGGGCGGCGTCGACCCGGTCGTCTGGGAGGAGCTCAACTCGCGCACCAACGAGAGCGTCGAGCTCTCGGCGAGCTTTCTCGTGTTCATGGTCCTGGCGATGCTGATCGCCGCGGTCGGCATCTACTTCGACCAGCCGATCCTGATCGTCGCGGCGATGGTCGTCGGACCCGAGTTCGGGCCGATCTCCGGGGCCTGCGTGGCGATCGTCAACCGCGAGCCCGAGCTCGCCCGGCGCTCGCTGAAGGCGCTGGCGATCGGCTTCCCGCTCGGGCATCCTCGTCACCTTCGGGGCGACGGAGCTGCTCGACCTGACCGGGCAGCTGCCGGCGACGATCAACTTCGACGCGCACGCGCTGACCCGCTTCATCGCCCAGCCCGACATCTTCTCCCTCTACGTCGCGGTGATCGCCGGCGTCGTCGGCATGATCAGCCTCACGTCGGCGAAGTCGGGCGCGCTGGTCGGCGTGCTGATCTCGGTGACGACGATCCCCGCCGCCTCGAACATCGGCGTCGCCGCCGCCTACTCCGACTGGGACACCGTGCGCGGCGCCGGCGTGCAGCTCTGCCTCAACCTCGGCGGGATCTTCGCCGCCAGCCTGCTCACCCTCTATCTGCAGCGGCTCCTGTACGTGCGCAGGCGCCGCCGCACCTGCACGACGAGAAGCGCAAGATCGCCGGGCTGCCGGTCGGCCGCAGCCGCCGCCACCACGTCGACCCGTCCGAGGAGGTCGACGCCGTCTGAGCGCGCCGCCGGACAGCGTCCAGCACCGGCTGCACCTGCTTCGCCACGCCAAGTCGAGCTGGTCGGAGCGCGGCGCTCGCCGATCGCGAGCGACCCCTGAACGACCGGGGGCGGCGCGCCTGCTCGGCGATCGCCGAACTGCTCGCCGCACGTCGGCGTCCGCCCGCACGCCGTGATCGCATCGCCGGCGGTGCGCGCGCAGCAGACGCTCGAGGGGATCTCCGCCGGCCTACCGGAGGACGCGGAGCGCTGGAGCGAGAGCCGGCTCTACGGCGCTGACGCCGATCAGATCCTCGAGCTCATCCGCGAGCTGCCCGAGGGAATCGGCGAGGTCATGCTGATCGGCCACAACCCCGGCCTCGGCGAGCTCGCCTCGGCGTTCGCCGGGGACGCCGGCCGGGACGCGGAGCGGTTGCGGGCGAAGTTCCCGACGGCGGCGCTCGCTTCCTTCGCTGTCGCCGCAGAATGGGTGCGCGCAGACCCCGCGGTGACGGCGCTCGAGCGCTTCACCCGGCCCAAGGATCTCGGCTGATCCGCTGCCCGGCGCTCAGAGCAGCAGCAAGAGCAGCAGCGCGACCACGACGATCAGCAGGCAGGCGCCGACGACCGTCCAGAGTCCGGCAGCGGGCGGACTGACCACGGGCACCTTGCCCGACCGCGACGACTGGAGACCGCCAGCCGACGCCCAGCCGCCGGGCGACGTCGCCCCGGAAGGCCCGGCGATCGGCCGCGTGGCTGCGGCCGCGACCGGCTGGCGGCGCGGCAGCGGCCGTGAGTCGAATGCCACCTCCCGCGAGGCCATCAGCGCGACCAGGTCCGGCGCGGGCACGGCGGGACCGAAGGCGGGACCGCTGACCATGTCGACGCCGGAGCTCGCGCAGGCACCGCGCCGGGCTCCATCTGAGACCCCGTCGGCGCCGACGAGCCAGCCGAGCTCATGGGCGATCGAGCAGACCTCGCTGAGCACCTTGCCGCCGTCCGGATCGGCGGCGCGGGCGCTGAGCCCGGAGCCGAGCTCGAGCATGTCGGCGGGGTAGTCGAGCAGGTAGTCGAAGGCGGCGCCCGAGCCGCCCTCGGCGCCGACGATCGCGAGATGAGCGCCCGTGCGTGCGCGCAAGGCTTCCGCCGCTCCCCGGCAGTCCTCGAGGTCGGCCTCGGGCAGCGAGAGGACGAGGCGCTTGGCGAGCACGCCGCCGGCGCCGCGGGCAAGCGTCGTGCAGGCCTCCTCGAGCTCGCCGGGCGTCGCGGGGACGATCACGGCGGGAACGCGGACCCCGGCGGAATCCCAGGCGTTCATCTGCGCAATCGTCTCAGCGACGCTCGCCCCGTCGACCTCGACCGCCCGCACGAGCTGCCGCGACGAATCAACTACGAGTCGAACCCTCACCCCGATGCTTTCAACTCCTCCGCAGGCCACCCTAGCCATCCAGAGAGATGCCCGGGCGGACGTGGACGGCGCCCGCCGGGTCGTACGATCCAGACATGACCACCGAGAGCCGAAGCCCCACCGAGCGGCATGATCGCAATCCCGAGCGGGACCGCCCGTATCGGCTGCGAGCGGTTCTACCCCGAAGAGGGCCCGGTGCGCGAGGTCGCGGTCGACCCCTTCTACGTCGACGCGCGCCTGATCACCGTCAAGCAGTTCAGCCGCTTCGTGCGGGAGACGGGTTACGTCACCGTCGCTGAGATCGCGCCCGACCCGAACGAGTATCCGGACGCGGACCCGGCGCTGCTCGTCCCCGGTTCGCTCGTCTTCCAGCCCTCACCTGGCCCGATCCCGCTGCACGATGCGAGCGCCTGGTGGGCGTGGGTGCCGGGTGCCCAGTGGCGGCATCCGCGCGGCCCGGGCAGCGACGTCCGCCAGCGCGGTGACCACCCGGTCACCCACGTGGCCTACGAGGACGCGGTCGCATACGCCGAGTGGGCTGGCAAGCGACTGCCCACGCGAGGCGGAGTGGGAGCTCGCGGCACGCGGCGGGCTCGACGCGAAGATCTTCGCCTGGGGCGACGAGGAGCGGCCGGGCGGGACGCTGATGGCCAACCACTGGCAGGGCGCCTTTCCGTGGCGCAATGAAGGCGCCAAGGGCTGGCGAGGGACCTCTCCGGTTGGCAGCTTCCCGCCGAACGGTTTCGGGCTCTACGACGTGACCGGCAACGTCTGGGAGTGGACGACCGACTTCTTCGCGCCGAACGGCGCCGGCACCCCGGGAGCTGAGGCCGAGCCGAAGAGCTGCTGCGGCCCGCCACGTAATCCACGCGTGGCGAGCCCCGACGCCAGCTACGACTTCGGCAATCCCGGCGCCCACATCCCACGGCGGGTGCTCAAGGGTGGCTCGCACCTGTGCGCGCCCGAATACTGCTTCCGCTACCGGCCTGCGGCGCGGCACCCCGAGGCGATCGACACCTCCACCAGCCACATCGGCTTCCGCTGCTTCGCCGATCCGGCCTGAGCTGCTCAGCGAGGGCCGGGCGCGTCGTCGTCGGTCGCCTCCTGGGCGACCTCGCCGAGCCCCTCGGTCATCGAGGCGACGTCGCGCCGCCAGAGCTCGCGCTGCAGCCGCCAGCGCCCGTAGCCGGTAATCGAGTGCAGGGCGACGAACAGCAACGTCGGCAGCACGATCACGATCGCGAGCACGCCCCGCACGGGCTCGCCGCTGTTGAACGTGGCCTGGACGCCGTGCTTCCAGTCGACGCCGAAGACGAGGGTGACGATGAAGACCCCGTAGATCACCGTCGTCAGCCGGCCGAGCACCTCGAGCCAGCGGTTGAGGCGGACGATCTGGGACCAGGACAGGCGCTGCACGGTCCAGCGCTCGACCAGCGTCGGCCGCCGCGTCCGCTCCGGCGAGATCGCCGCGATCTCCTGACGGACCCGCTCGGCAAGCCGAGTCCGCAGCGAACGCGAAGCGCTGCCTGCATCGGAACCGGCCTCCATCGGCCGGAGCGTAGTTCAGCGGGCTACGTCCACTCCGGCCCGTGCAGCGGCGGGTGGCTGACGATCGGCTTGAGCACGAGCGCCTCGCGGGCGCGATCGGCGATCCCGCGGCTGGTCAGGCCGAAGTGCTCCATGCAGGCCTCGCCGGTGCCGGAGACTCCGAACCAGTCGCCCATGCCGACGGCGAAGACCGGGACCGGGTGCTGCTCGGCGGTGACCTGCGCGGACGGCGTCGGCGAGGCCGCCGACGACGCGGTGCTCCTCGGCGGTGACCGCGACGCCGGTCTTCGCCAGGGACTCGATGATCGCCTGGCTGTCGAGTGGCTTGACGATCGCGACGTTCAGCACCTCGGCCTCGATCCCGTCATCGCGCTCGAGCTGCTCGGCCGCCTCGAGCGCCCGCCAGACCATGTGGCCGGTGGCGATCAGGGTGATGTCCTTGCCCTCGCGCAGGACGTCGACCGACTCGAGCGTCTCCGGGATCGTCTCGTAGACGATCGGCGTCGCGGGCCGGCCGAAGCGCATGTACATCGGCTCGTCGTTCTCGAAGCTGTGCAGGACCGCGCGGTAGGCCTGGTTGTAGTCGGCCGGCACGATCACCTGCATGCGCGGCATCGCCCGCATCAGCGCGATGTCCTCGATCATCTGGTGGCTGGCGCCGTCCTCGCCGAGCGAGACGCCGCCGTGGCTGGCGCCGATCCGCACCTTGAGCTCGTTGTGGGCGATGCCGAGGCGGACCTGGTCGTAGGCGCGCCCGGAGGCGAAGATCGCGAAGGTCGAGCAGTAGGGGACCTTGCCCGTCGCCGCCAGCCCGCAGGCCATCGACATCATGTTCGCCTCGGCGGCGCCGACGTTGAAGAAGCGCTCCGGGAACTCCTTGCCGAACTTGGCGGCCTGGGTCGAGACCGAGAGGTCGGCGTCGAGCGCGACGACCTCGGCGTGCTCGTGGCCGAGGGCGACGAGGGCGTCGCCGTAAGCGGCGCGGGTTGCCTTGGGCTCGGTTGCGGGCTCGGGGGCTGCAACGGGCGTCATCAGCCCTCCTCCCCCGATCCGGACCCATCGGGCGAGACCGGCCGGAAATCGCCGGTGGCCGCCTCGAGCTCCTCGGTCTGCCGCTTGTAGAGGGCCTCGAGCTCGGTCAGCGCTTCGTCCGCCTGCTCGGGGGTCGGCGGCTTGCCATGGAAGCCGAAGCGGCCCTCCATCGTCGAGACTCCGCGGCCCTTCTTCGTCTGGGCGACGATCGCGGCAGGTGCCTCGAGCTCGCGCGAGCGCTCGAGCGCCTCGACGACTGCGCCCATGTCGTGGCCGTCGATCTCGACGGTGTCCCAGCCGAAGGCTTCGAACTTCGCGCGCATGTCGCCGATGTCCATGACCTCCTCGGTCGTGCCGTCGGTCTGCAGATGGTTGTAGTCGACGATCGCCGTCAGCCGGCAGCCGCCACGCTCGGCGAAGTGCGGCGCGGCGGTCGCCGCCTCCCAGGTCTGGCCCTCCTGGCAGTCGCCGTCGGAGAGCAGCGCGAAGGTGCGCGGCGTCTCGCGGTCGTCCAGGTGCAGCGCCAGCGCGATGCCGAGCGCCATCGACAGGCCCTGGCCGAGCGAGCCGGTCGAGACCTCGACGCCCGGCGTCTTCGTCATATCCGGATGGCCCTGCAGCTGGGCGCCGATCTTGCGCAGGCCCATCAGATCCTCGAACGGGAAGTAGGCGTGACGGGCAAGCGCGGCGTAGAGGATCGGCGCGGCGTGGCCCTTGGAGAGGACGAACCGATCACGGTCCGGCCATTCCGGGTTCGAAGGGTCGTGGCGGAGGACCCGGTTGTAAAGGGCCGTGACGATGTCGGCCGCCGACAGCGAGCTGTCGAGGTGGCCGGACTTGGCGACGGCGAGCATTCGCACGCAGTCCATCCGCAGGACCGTCGCCCAGCGCTCGAGCTGCCGGATCGAAAGCGCCTCACCCTCGATCGGTGAGGGCGGTGGCTTCGGATCCGGGACGGGACGGAGGTGATGCACGGCCGCGAGGATAGAGGCATCAGGGCCGAGCGGTGCGGCGGCGGCGTCTCCCATGCCGACGACGTTACGCCGCCCACGGGACGTATCGGGACGACTTCTGGAGCCGCAAATTGCGCGATCCCGAGCGCCGCTCGGGAGCAGGGCGCTCAGACGCCGAGAGCCGTGATTCGATCCCGCTCGATCCGGCGGCGAGAAGCCGCCGCGATGATGCCCTCGAGATGGGCGAGGTTGCTGACGGCGCCCTTGGCGAGCACCGTCCCCTCGGGGTCGAGCGTGATCGCATAGGGGACGCCCGGAATCGCGAGCGCCTCGAAGACGGTCGAGTCCGCTCCCTCCTCGAAAACGGCGACGGCCAGCGTCGGGTCGGCGCGCAGCAGCTCGATCGAGGGCTCGAGCACGCGGCAAACATGGCAACCGACGGCCGTGAAGACCGCGACGGCAAGCTCTTGGCCCGGCGCGAACGAGAAGCGCTCGACCAGTGCCGTCCTCCCGCCCACCTCGGGCCCGTCGCCGCCGACCTCGAGGAAGGCCTCCGGGCCAAGGCGCAGGCGCAGGCCCGCGACTTCGCGCGTCAGGCCGAGGACGGCGAAGGCGAGACCGGCACACAGGGTCAACGCAGCGGCGAGGCCGAGCGCGAGCCACTGCTCGGTGCTCAGCAGACCACCAGGCTCGACGGCGACGAGCGCAAACGCCGCCGCCAGCGCGAGGTTGCGGACGATCGCACCCCAGCCGACCGTCGAGCGCGGACCGAAGCAGCCGCAGGGGGCGCCCGCGAGCCCGCGCGTCATCGCCGAGCCGAGCGTCGCGGCGAAGAGGAGCATCAGCGCCGCACCGAGCCAGCAGGCGCGGTCGCTGCCGGCGGCTACGCCGACTGCCAACGCCGACTCGGCCGCGACGACGAAGACCAAAGCCAGACGCCGCCCGCGGACCGTCTCGAAGCCGAACGTCGCCATCGCCGCCTCGGCTCGCCGTCGGTCAACGAGCTTGGTGACAACAGCGGCGACGAGCACCGCGGTGAGCACGCCCCGAGCGATCGCCGCAACCATCTGCCCTCAAGTTAGCGCCGACCGGTGCCGAGGCCAAGCGCCTGCGGGCTCAGCCGATGGCGACCATGCGCTCGATCGGGATCCGCGCCAGCTCGGCGATCGGGGCGGGGACCTTGACCTCGGGGCTCAGGTCGCGGAGCGAGTCGCGCAGCTTCGGCAGCGTGATCATCTTCATGTACTTGCAGTAGGCCATCCGGTTGGCCTCGATCAGAGTCGCGCCGGGCGCCGCCTGGTGCAGCGGGTACATCATGCCGACCTCGGTGGCGACGATGAACTCGCCACTCGGGTGCCGGTTCATGTGCTCGAGCATGCCGCCCGTCGAGAGCATGTGCACGCCCTCGGGTTCGATGTCGCCGGAGGCAACGTACTCCATCACCTGGGTGACGCAGCCGCACTCGGGGTGGATCAGGAACTCGGCATCCGGGTGCTCGTCCCGCATCTCGGTGATGTCGGCCGGACGGATGCCGGCGTGCACGTGGCACTCGCCGTCCCAGATGTGGAAGCGGGCGCGGCGCTCGGGATCGTCGGCGATGCCGGTCTCGCGCTCGACGAAGCTGCCGAGCCACATGTCGGGGCCGAAGAGGATCTCCTGCTCAGGGCCATGCTCGGCGAGGATGTGCTCGACGACACCGACCGCGTTCGAGGACGTGCAGCAGTAGTCGGTCTCGGCCTTGACCTCGGCGGAGGTGTTGACGTACATGACGACGAGCGCCCCCGGGTGCTCGGCCTTCCAGGCGCGCAGCTGCTCGGCCGTGATCGAGTCGGCGAGCGAGCAGCCGGCGTCGAGATCGGGGATCAGCACGGACTTCTCGGGGGCGAGCACGGATGCCGTCTCGGCCATGAAGTGGACGCCGCAGAAGGCGATCACGTCGGCATCGGAGGCGGCGGCGGCGCGCGAGAGGGCGAGCGAGTCGCCGACGAAGTCGGCGACGTCCTGCAGCTCGGGCAGCTGGTAGTTGTGGGCGAGGATGACCGCGTTGCGGCTCTTCGCCAGCTCGCGCACCTCGGCGCTGAGCTCGGCGATCTCGGGCTCGGTCAGGCCGCTCTGCGGAGGTGCCTGGATTGTCGGGAGCTCCTGCATGGTCCTGCTCCTATCTATCCCCGACGGAGGTAGGTCCCTGCGCGGCGGGGAAGGACGCTTATGTTCGCCAGCCGGTGCCGGACGGGCGAATGACTACAGGAAGTCTACCGGGTGGCCGCGCCGTGCCGGCCCGGCGGCGGCGCTTGTGCTCGCAGTGGTAGGTCGTGTCCTTCGCGTCGATCGCGCCGTGTCGTGGCCGTGGCCGCAGCCGACGATATCCGGGTCGCCGTCGCCGGGCGTCGATCACGTCAGCGCCCTTGCCGCCCTTGAACTGATCGAAGCCCGGGGCCACCGGTCAGGTGATCGCTGCCGTTGCCGCCATCAGCCGGTCGGCGCCGTCGCCGCCGTCAGGCGATCGCGGCCGCCGCCGCCTGCGAGCTTGTCGGCGCCGTCGTCGCCGTTGCAGGATGTCACCCTGGCACTGCCGCCGGAGAGCATGTCGTTGACCGGCTCCGCCGAGCAGCTTGATCGCGCCCGCCCTCGCCGTAGAGCCTGTCCTTGCCGGCCTCACCGGCGAGCGCGTCGCGGCCCTCGCATCCGTGGAGCCGGTCGCCGCCGTCGCCGCCGGAGATCCTGTCGTTGCCACCCTCCCCGAACAGCCGGTCCTTGCCTTCCTCCCCGTAGAGGCAATCGCCACCCTCGAGCCCGTCGACGAGGTCGTTGCCGGCGCCGGCGAAGATGCCGTCGCTGCGATCGCTGCCACGCAGGGTTTCGTTGGTCGGACCGCCCGAGACGACCTCGCTGCACGGGCCGGGTGGCAGGCTGATCTGCTCGCAGCCGGTGAAGGTGTCGTTGGTGTCGGCCTGGAGCGCGTCGGTCCCCGGGCCGCAGTCGATCCGCTCGACGACGCCGTCGCGAGCGCTGATCGTGTCGTTGCCGTCGCCGCCGTCGATCAGGTCCTGACCGGGCCCGCCGTCATCATGTCGTTGCCATCGTCGCCGCTGAGCATGTCGTCGCCAGCCTCGCCGTTGACGCAGTCGACGCCGCCGAGCCCGCTGACGGTGTCGTTGCCGGCGCCCGCCTTGATCCTGTCGCCTTCGTTGGTGCCGGTGATCGTCTCGCCCTGCGCCGTGCCGGTGATCGCGTTCGCGCATGGGCCGGGCGGCTTCGGCAGCTTCTTCGTCTCGCAGTTGCTGGCGACCGAGTCGACCTTGTCGACGTAGGCGACGTCGTTGCCGCCGCCGCAGTCGATGATGTCGCGGACGCCGTCCTGGGCGTAGATCCGGTCGTTGTCGTTCTCGCCCCAGATCTTGTCCTTGCCCGGCGTCGCCGGCGAGGGCGTCGCTGCCGTCGCCGCCCCAGAGCAGGTCGTCGTCGCCCGTCCCCGTAGAGCCTGTCGTTGCCGCGGGCCCCGTAGATGACGTCGTTGTCGTCGCCGCCGCGCAGCTTGTCGGCGCCGGCGTCGCCGTAGATCTTGTCCTCGCCCGACGCCGTCGATGACGATGTCGTCGTCCGTCCATGCCGTGCGTCTCGTCGTTGTCGGCGCCGGGCAGGATCAGGTCGGCTGCCGCTCTGGCCGTAGAGCTTGTCCTCGCTGGCGCCGCCGTCGAGGATGTCGTTGCCGTCCTCGCCGTTGAGCACGTCGCGCGCCTGGCCGCCGACCACGTAGTCGTTCTCGGTGCCGCCGTTGAGCGTGTCCTGGCCGCCCTCCCCGTAGAGGCAGTCGGCGGCCTCCCTGCCGTTGAGCGTGTCGTCACCGCCCTTGCCGTAGATCGAGTCGTCGGCCGCTCGGTCCCGTCGATGTAGTTGGCGCCGTCGTCGCCGGAGATCGCGTGCGGTGCTCGGGCACTTGGCGCCCGGGTCACCGGCGCCGGTGGTGGCGGTCGTCTCTTCGTCTCGCAGTTGGTCAGCGCGTCGTTGCCGGTCGGCGCTGACCGTGTCCGGTGCCGGGCCCGCAGTCGACCGTGTCGATCGTCCCCGTCGGCCGGGCGGCGATCGAGTCGTTGCCGTCGCCGCCGGAGATCGTGTCGGCGCCGGCGCCGCCGACGATCGAGTCGTTCTCGGTGCCGCCCGCTGAGGACGTCGCCGCCGGCGCCGCCGCTGATCCCGTCGTTGCCGGCGTCGCCGTTGACGATGTCGTTGCCGTCCTCGCCCGCAGACGCAGTCGATCGCCCCCGCCGCGTTGACCGTGTCGTTGCCGCGCGCCGCGCGTGGATCTCGTCGGCCCCGCGGTGCCGCCGGATGCTGTCGTCGCCGGGCGTGCCGTTGATCACCGTTGCCGCGCAGCTGCCGCGGCTCGGCGCGTCGGTCGACGGTCTCGCAGTCGGCGCTGACCGCTGTCGCTCGGCGTCGGCCGTCGACGCTGTCGGTGCCGCTGCCGCAGCTGATCGTGTCGACGTCGCCGTCGTCGGCGACTGATCGTGTCGTTGCCGTCTGCCGCCGCGGATGTCGTCGGCGCCCGGCGCCGCCGGTGATCGTGTCGTCGCCGTCCTCGCCCTCGAGGATGTCGTTGCCGCCGTCGCCCTCGATCGTGTCGTCGTCGTTGCCGCCCCAGATGTGGTCGTCGTCGGCTGCCGCCGCGATCTTGTCGGTCGCCGTCGTCGCCGTGGATCTGGTCGCTGCCGGCCCGTCGATGATCGTGTCGTTGCGCCTGCGGCGCCGTAGGTGGTGTCGGCGCCGGCGCCGGGCTCGAGACAGGTCGCGTCCGGTCCTGTCCGTAGATCGTGTCGTTGTCGGCGCCGCCGAAGATCTGTGTCGTTGCCGTCCGATGCCCTGCAGGGTGTCGGCGCCGGCGCCCGCCGTCGATGTAGTCGTTGCCGTCTGTGCCCGTAGAGCGGTGTCGTCGCCGCTTCGCGCCGAGCAGCCGGTCCTCGCCCTCGTTGCCCTGCAGCAGGTCGTTGTCGTCACCGCCGTCGAGGTAGTCCTCGCCGCAGCCCGCCCTGCAGGTTGTCGCTGCCGCCCTCGCCGTAGAGGCAGTCGTTGCCGCCCTTGCCGAGGATCTGATCGTCGCCGCCGCCGGCGAAGACCTCGTCGTTGGCGGCGTCGCTGCCCTCGAAGTAGTTGCCGCGTCGTCGAGGCTCGTGGTCACGTCGCAGCCGATCGGCGGATCGGAGGGCAGGCGCCGGCGACGCCCGACCCGAGCGAGCAGCGAGGCCGCAGCATCGCGGCGCGCAACGGCGCACGCGGTCGAGGCCGCGCCCGCCTCCGTCGACCGGCGGAACGCGGATCCGGCTGCGATCCGGTTGGCGCCGTGGTTAAGATTCGGCATCTCGATCTCTCGACGGCGTGACCCGCGCGGTCCGGGCCACGGCATCTCATCTACTCTCGGCACGATGCCCGAGCTGCCCGAGGTCGAGATCACCGCGCGGCTGCTCGGCGAGCAGCTCGCGCGGAGCCGTCGTCGAGTCGACGCTCGCGCCCGGGATGGTCGCGCTGAAGAGCGTCAAGCCGCCGCTGGACGCGCTGGTCGGGCCGCGAAGTTGCGTCGGTCGGCCGGCGCGGGAAGATGCCGCACGTCGACTTCGCGGCGAGCGACGGCGAGCCGCTGCTGCCGCTGCTCGTCCACATGATGTCGGCCGGCCGGCTGCAGCTCTTCGACAAGCGCGCCTCGCTGCGCGACAAGCGCTCGCGGATCCTGATCCGCCTCGAGGACGGCCGCGAGCTGCGCCTGCGCGAGTTCGGGACCAAGCAGCGCGCCTGGGGCAAGCTGCTGCCGAGCGCCGACGCTCGACGCCGAGGAGATGGTCGCGACGCTCGGCCCGGAGGCCTGGCCGGCGCCGCCGCTCGAGCAGCTCGCGGCGAGTCGCTCGACCAGCCCCGCCACCTGCACCCGCTGCTGCGCGACCAGCGCACGATCGCCGGCATCGGCCGCTCCTGGGTCGACGAGATCCTCTGGCAGGCGCGGCTCTCGCCGTTCCGCAAGGGCGCGGAGCTCGACGAGGACGAGCTCGAGCCGCCTGCACGAGGCGCTCGCCGTGCTCGGCGACGCGATCGACCACTACGAGGAGGTGGTCGGCCCGGACGTCCCGGACAAGATGCCGATGCCGCTGCAGGTCCACCGGCGCGAGGGCGAGCCCTGCCCGCGCTGCGGCGCGACGATCGCCGCGATCCACTACTCGGACCACATCACCTGTTACTGCCCGGACGAGCAGAACGACGGCAAGCTCTTCGCCGACCGGCGGCTGTCGCGGCTGCTCAAGTAGTTCGTCCTCCCCGGCGCGCTCCGCAGGGTCCGGCCGGCGCTCCTCAGGCAGCCGTGATGCGGCTCTTGCCGTTGGTCTGCGGCCGATAGGGCTGGGTGCCGATCTGTTTGATTCCAGCTCGCGCAGGCGAGCGCCTTGCGCCGTCGGAGCGCGTCGCCGAGCCGTTGTCAGTCATCCGCTTCGACCTTGACGCCGTGCGGCGGTGCGAGGCAAGGCTCTCTGAGAGAGCCGATTCCGTGGTGGCGTTTTCTCGTCGGGCAGGACCTCGTCGTCAGCGAGTCGGTGGCAGTCGTCGTCGCAGTCGCTCACGCAGTCGTAGCCTACGGCGCCGGTCTGACGCCCTCGCGTCGCCTGGCCTTGGTTCGCCGCCGCATTCTTGCGACCAGTATCCGTTGACCCTGCGTCCACGTGACCTCTATCCGGCCCTCGCTTCTTGACGTCGATGTGGATCAGCTCGCCCGGCAGCATCGAGAGGTCGAGCGCCGGCGCCGAGTGGGTCAGGGCGCCGACCGAGATGAAGTCGACGCCGGTGGCGGCGATCGGCGCCGACCGTCTCGAGGTTGACGCCGCCGGAGGCCTCGAGCTTCGCCGGCGAGCCGCGCCGCGTCGCGGGCGGCGACGGCGCCGCGCCAGCTGCCAGCGTCCATGTTGTCGAGCAGCAGGCGGTCGGCGCCGGCGCGCGAGCGCCGCCTCGACCTCGGCCGGCGTCGCGGCACTCGACCTCGACCGGCAGATCCGGCTGCGCCGCGCGGGCGGCGGCGACGGCCGCGGCCAGGCCGCCGGCGAGCGCGACGTGGTTCTCCTTGATCAGGATCGCGTCGTAGAGGCCGATCCGGTGGTTGCGGCCCGCCGCCGGCGCGGACCGCCGCCTTCTCGAGCGCGCGCAGGCCCGGCGTCGTCTTGCGCGTGTCGAGGATCGCGACCCGGGCCGGGCGGCGCGGGCGCGCCTCGACGTACGCGCGGTCAGCGTCGCGACGCCGGAGAGGTGGCCGAGCAGGTTGAGCGCCGTGCGCTCGGCCGCGAGCAGCGCCCGGGCCGGGCCGCTGATGAAGGCGACCTCGGCCGGCACGCCGTCGCGCCACTGGCCCTCGACCATCAGCAGGTCGAGCTCGCCGGCGCCGGTCTGGCGGAAGACCTCGCGCGCGGCGGCGAAGCCGAAGACGACGCCGGGCTGCTTCTGCACGATCCGGGCGCGGCCGCGGGCGTCGGCGGGCACCGTCGCCTCGGCGGTGACGTCGCCGGCGCCGAGATCCTCGGCCAGCGCCGCGCGCGACGAGGCGCTCGAGCTCAGCTTCGGCGGTCATGCGCTCGATCGATCGCGGCGGAGCTCGGCATGCGCCTACGGCGGCGAAGACGGCGAGCGTCGCGGTGAAGCCGTGCAGGAAGTTGCGGCCGCCGACCGGGCCGATCTCGCCGGCGCAGAAGAAGCCGCCGACCGGCGCCGCCAGCGCCTCCTCGACCGCGTCGGCGTCGTGGTCGGCGACGCCGAACAGGCCGCGGCCGCGGCCGTTGCAGGTGAACATCAGCGCGCCGGCGGCGCCCGCCTCCCCCATCGCCCCGGCCTGCATCGCCAGCGCCTCGCGCAGGTCGGCGTCGGCGGAGACGCCGTCGCGGACGTGGAGGCGCACCGTCTGGCCGACCCGGACCTGCTCGCCGACGGCGATCGCGCCCGATTCGCGGTCGGCGCCGACGATCGGCCGGACGAGGAAGTCGCCGCGCTCGTGCTCGGGCCGGTTCTCGTCGATCACGATCCCGATCAGCATGCCGCGCGCGGCCTGCTCGCGCTCCTCGCGGTCCGAGGCCCGAGACGACCTCGCCGAGCCGCTCCAGCGCCGGCTTGAAGGCGAGCTCGTGGATCACGTTGCCCTCGGCGGCCGTGACCGCCATCTCCGGCGCCGACCGGGGTCGCGCCCTGGGAGACGCAGGGCGTCAGCTCGACGCCGCGCAGCAGGCAGCCGACGGCGCCCGCCTCGGCGTCGGCCACTCGCCGTCGACGATCAGCGGCGCCGCGCCCCTGCACGGCGGCGCTGGCGAGGCCGCCGAGCACCGGCGTCCCGGGCCGCTCGTCGTTGAGCCGGCCGAGCAGCGCCGCCGGCCGGGAAGCGGTAGGGGTCGGCGAGGACGAGGACGGCGTCGCGCCGCGTCGGCGGCCGGCGTCGGGAACGCCGGCGAGCAGCTCCGGCTCGTCGCCGAGCTCGCCGCGCGACCGCGAAGGTCTCGATCTCGGCCCCGGGCAGCTCCGCCGCCCAGACGACCGCGCCGGGGCCGTCCTCGAGCTCGCGGCCCGGGCCGAGCACGCCGGCGGCCGCGCAGCCGATCATCGCGCGCGGGCCAGCCGCGCCGCGATCTCGGCAGCGCCGCGTCGAGATGCGCGAGGTGGTGAGCGCCGGCGAAGGTGACGCAGAGGTCGGGCGCGCCCGCCGAGCCCGAGCGCGCGACCTCCGCCGCCTCGGCGAAGGCGTCGATCGTGTTCGGGGCCGAGGAGAGGCCGACTGAGATCCGCTGCGACATGCAGCGGACCACCGTAGCGCCGGGCCCGTGCCTGCAACGCGACGGCGCCGGCGCTAGTTCGCTGCGGCGGCCTGCAGCAGGTAGGCTGCGGATGAACTCGTCGAGGTCGCCGTCGAGCACGCGCTGGGCGTCGCCCACCTCGTGGCCGGTGCGGTGATCCTTGACGCGGGTCGTCGGGTGCAGCGTGTAGCTGCGGATCTGGCTGCCCCACTCGGCCGGCTTCTGCTCGCCGCGCTCGGCCGCCATCTCCTCGGCCCGCTTGCGCTCCTCCTCGGCGAGCAGGCGCGAGCGCAGCATCTGCATCGCGGTCGCCTTGTTCTGCGTCTGCGAGCGCTCGTTCTGGCACTGGACGACGATCCCGGTCGGGCTCGTGGGTGAGCCGCACGGCGGAGTCGGTCTTGTTGACGTGCTGGCCGCCGGCGCCGGAGGCCCGGTAGGTGTCGACGCGGATGTCGGCCTCGTCGAGCTCGACGTCGACGTCGTCGTCGACGAGCGGCGCGACGTCGAGCTGGGCGAAGGCGGTGTGGCGGCGCGACTGCGAGTCGAAGGGCGAGATCCGGACGAGCCGGTGGACGCCGCGCTCGGCCCCGAACAGGCCGTAGGCGTTCTCGCCGCTGGACGATGAAGGTCGCCGACTTGATCCCGGCCTCCTCGCCCTCGGACGCCTCCTTCATCTCGACCGTGAAGCCGCGGCGCTCGGCCCAGCGCAGGTACATGCGCAGCAGCATCTCGGCCCAGTCCTGGGAGTCGGTGCCGCCGGCGCCGGAGCGGATCGTGACGACCGCGTCGCCGGAGTCGTACTCGCCGCTGAACAGGCGCTGCTCCTCGAGCTCGGCGAGCCGCGTCTCGATCGAGCCGAGCTGACTCGTCGAGCTCGCCGGCCATCTCCTCGTCCTCGTCGGCCATCTCGGCGAGCTCGCCGAGGTCGGCGACGTCGGCCGAGATCCCCTCCCAGAGCTCGAGCTTGCGCTTGGCGCGGGTGTGCGCGGCCGAGACCTTGGCCGCGGCCTCGGCGTCGTCCCAGAAGCCGGGCGCCTGCATCTCGCGCCTCGAGGCGCTCTATCTCGCTCCTGCAGCCCAGCCGGGTCAAAGGTAGTCCCGGAGCAGCGTCAGCTGCTCGCGGACCTCCGCGATGCGGGCGTTGGTGTCTGCAGGTGCCTCGGCCATCGGCGGCGGAGGCTAGATGGACCCGGCGGCTCATCCGACGCCGAACGTGCGGCCGGAGCGGTACATCCGCCGCCGCCTTCGCGTCTGCTCGGAGCTCTCCCGGAAGTGCCAGCCCGCGGGATGTGGCCCCTCGGCCCATACGTGCCAGCCGCCGTAGTGGCGGCGCAGGTAGGCCTTGAGCTCGGCCCGGTGCTCGGCGCAGGCGTACATGTGCCGGCCGTAGAGGCCGCGTCCGTGCCAGACGAGCCAGTGGCCCGGATCGGCGTCGACGTAGGTGCCGTGCAGAGCAGTAGCCCCTGCTGCTCGACGAGGCTCCGATGCGTCTCGGGATCGGGCTCGGCGCCGCAGAAGTCACAGCGGAAGACGAGCCGTACGGGCATCGCCTCAAGGTAACCCAGAGGCGTCCTCCGACCAAGCCTGAGCGTGCACGCGCGGTGTGGTGCGCTCAGGCGCCGCGTCGGAGGGCGCCGAGCGCAACGCAGAGGCGTTCTCTGACCAAGCCTCGGCGTGCCGGCGAGGGGCGCGGTGTGGCGGAGCCACATAAGCCCCGAGTCGGTGCGGCGAGGCGCCGCGTCAGAGGAGTGCCAGACAGCGCGCTACCAGTCGAAGCCGGAACCGTTGTCAATCGCGGCATGCAGCCGCTCGAGCAGCTCGCGGCGGGCGAGCGCCTTCGTCCCCCGGTGCGCCTCGGGCTTGACCGCGGCGAGCAGCTCGACCGTCTCCGCGATCGGAATCGTCGAGCTCGCCCGCGGCGACGACCCGGTCGAGGAAGCCCGCCTGTCGCGCCTCCGCCGGCGCGAAGAACTCACCGAGCAGCATCGCCCGGTCGTGGTAGTTGGGGCTCAGCCTGTGGTCGCCGAGCGCGACGGCGAACTTCGGCAGCGTCAGGCCGATCATCGCCTCGTTGAGCCCGTAGCGGAACTCGCCGTCGATCCCGATCCGGAAGTCGGCGGCGAGCAGCAGCAGCGACCCCATCGCGATCGCGTGCCCGGTCGAGGCGATCAGCACCGGTCGCGGGTGCTCGGCGAGCTTCAGCGCCAGGGCGCCGCCGCGGCCGACCGCATCGCCGAACTTCTCCGGCTCCAGCTTCAGATCAAAGCCCGCGGTGAGGAAGCCCTCGCGTCCGGTGAGAACGAGGATCTCCTCGGCGGCCGCCGCGGCGTCGACCGCGGCGTGCAGCTCCTCGAGCATCTGCGTGCCGAGCGCGTTGACGCGCCCGTCGTCCATGACGATCGTGCTGACGCCGTCCGACTGCGTATGGGTGAGGAGCTCAGGCATGACCGGAGCCTATTCGGGGGGCGGGGGTGGAGGCGGGCGAAGCTGGCGCGCCGCGCGGTCAGCGGCCGCCGGCGATCGGTTGCGGCAATGCGAGGGCACCGAGGGAGGTGCTGGAGACGGGCTGGGCCGCCGGCAGCGAGCGTTCCATGTCGACTTCTCCATCCATATGACGGAAAAGTCGACGAAGAACGGGCCGGCAAGACCTTCTGCCGCGGGCGAAGCTCGCGGCAGCCCCTCGCCGGCGTAACCCAGAGGCGCACTCTGACCAAGCCTGGGCGTGCACGCGCGGTGTGCGGTGTAGCGGAGCCACATAAGCACCGCGCGGGTGCGCTCAGGCGCCGCGTCAGAGAGTGCCGACGCCGACGGGCGTCAGGCGCCGTGGCACTTCTTGTACTTCTTGCCCGCACCCGCACCAGCAGGGGTCGTTGCGGCCGATCTTCTCCTGCTCGCTCTTGACGACCGTCTCGGCGTTGCCGCTCGCTGTCGGCGGCCGAGCGGCTCGGCGGCTCGCCGCAGCGCCTGCGCGGCGGCCGCCTCGGCGCCGCCGGCGCCCATCGCCGCGGCCTGCGCAGCGCCGAGGGCTGGTCCTCCTCGGTGCCGCCGGAGTAGTCGACGTCGGTCGGGCTCCTCGGCGGGCGCCGAACTGCTCCTCGACCTCGCTCGGCTGGAGCTCGACGTTGACGTGGAAGATCAGCCGCGTGTACTCCTCCCAGATCGAGTCCATCAGCGACTCGAACATCAGGTAGCCCTCGTTCTTGTAGGCGACGAGCGGATCGATCTGGGCGAACCCGCGGAGGTGGATGCCCTCGCGCAGGTAGTCCATCTCGTGCAGATGCTCCTTCCAGCGCGTGTCGATGATCTGCAGCAGGATGTGGCGCTCGAGCGCCCGCATCAGCTCCTCGCCGAACTCCTCCTCGCGCTCCTCGTAGGCGCCGAGGGCGTCGTCGACGAGCGCGCTCGCTGATCTGCTCGCGGCTCGAGCTCGAGCGGGCTCGATCTCGGCGAGGTCCTCCGCCAGCGGCCACATCGCTGGCGCAGAGCGTCTCCAGGCCGCTCAGGTCCCACTCCTCGAAGACGTCGGACTGCGTGTACTCGGCGACCTTGTTGCCGATCAGCTCGGCCATCTGCTCGCGGGCGACCTCGCCCATGTCGCGGCCCTCGAGGATCTCGCGCCGGTACTTGTAGACGACGCGGCGCTGCTCGTTCATCACGTCGTCGTACTCGAGGACGCGCTTACGGGTGAGGAAGTTCTGCTCCTCGACCTTCTTCTGCGCCGACTCGATCTGCTTGGTCAGCATCTTCGCCTCGAGCGGGTACTCCTCGCCGTGCTCGTCGACTGGGCCGAGCCGGTCGAGGATCTTGTAGATCCGGTCGCCGGCGAACAGGCGCACGAGGTCGTCCTCGGCGCTGAGGAAGAAGCGGGTGACGCCCGGGTCGCCCTGGCGGCCGGCGCGGCCGCGGAGCTGGTTGTCGATCCGGCGCGACTCGTGCCGCTCGGTGCCGCAGATGAACAGCCCGCCGAGCTCGCGCACCTGCGTCGCCCTCCTCCTTGCAGCGTCGGCGCGAGCTCGGCGCGTGAGCCGCGCGTGCTCCTCCTCCCAGCCCTCGTCGTCCTCGGAGAGGCCGAGCTTGCGGAGCTCGTGCAGCGCCATCTGCTCGGGGTCGCCGCCGAGCTTGATGTCGACGCCGCGGCCCGCCATGTTGGTCGCGATCGTGACCGAGCCGAGGCGGCCTGCCTGGGCGACCGTCTCGCCCTCGCGCTGGGCGTGCTCGGGCTTCGCGTTGAGGACGACGTGCTTGATCCCGCGTCGCTTGAACTGCTCGGAGAGCATCTCCGAGACCTCGACCGAGACGGTGCCGACGAGGACCGGCTGGCCGGTCTCGTGGCGCTCGACGATCTCGTTGACGACCGCCTTCCACTTGCCGTCCTTGGTCTTGTAGATCTGGTCGTTCTGGTCGTCGCGGACCATGTCGCGGTTGGTCGGGACCTCGACCACCGGCATCTTGTAGATCTTCATGAACTCGGTCGCCTCGGTGAGCGCGGTGCCGGTCATGCCGCTGAGCTTGTCGTAGAGGCGGAAGTAGTTCTGCAGGGTGATCGTCGCCAGCGTCTGGTTCTCCTCGCGCGGCGCGAGCGCCCTCCTTCGCCTCGACCGCCTGGTGCAGGCCCTCGGACCAGCGCCGGCCCTCGAGGATGCGGCCGGTGAACTCGTCGATGATCATCACCTCGCCGTCGACGACCGCGTAGTCCTTGTCGCGTCGGTACAGCGACTCGGCCTTGAGCGACTGGACGAGGTGGTTGACGAGCGTGCCGTGCTCGGAGAGGTAGAGGTTGTCGACGCCGAGGAACTTCTCCGCCTTCTCGACGCCGCCCTCGGTCGGAGCGACCGTCTTGTGCTTCTCGTCGTACTCGTAGTCGTAGGTCGCCTCGGAGGTGTCCTTGCTCTCGCCGAGCGCCTTCAGCTTCGGCTTCGACTCCTCGCCGACCATCTGCTTGGCCAGGCGCGCGAACGTGTGGTAGAGCTCGGCCGCCTGCTCGGGGGCGCCGGAGATGATCAGCGGCGTCCGCGCCTCGTCGATGAGGATGTTGTCGACCTCGTCGACGATCGCGAAGTTGTGGTCGCGCTGGAAGCAGCCCTCGAGGTCGGAGGCCATGTTGTCGCGCAGGTAGTCGAAGCCGAACTCGGAGTTGGTCCCGTAGGTGACGTCGGCCGCGTAGGCGGCGTGCCGGCGCTCCGGATCGTCGGGCAGGTCGGTGTCCTGGATCACGCCGACCTCGACGCCGAGCGCGTCGTACAGCGGCCGCATCCACTCGGCGTCGCGGCGGGCCAGGTAGTCGTTGACGGTGACGACGTGCACGCTCTTGCCGGCGAGCGAGTTGAGGAAGACGGCCAGCGTCGCGGTCAGCGTCTTGCCCTCGCCGGTCTTCATCTCGGCGATCGCGCCCGAGTGGAGGACCATGCCGCCGATCAGCTGCACGTCGTAGTGGCGCTGCCCGAGCGTGCGCCTGCGCCGCCTCGCGGCAGAGCGCGAACGCCTCCGGGAGCAGCTCGTCGAGCGACTCGCCGTCCTCGCGAGCGCGGTCGGCGCAGCTCGTCCGCGTGCTCGCGGATCTCGGCGTCGTCGAGCAGCTCCATCTCGGGCTCGAAGCGGTTGATCGCTTCGACCCGGCGCTCGTGCTCGCGGAACTGTTTGCTCTCCCCGAGCCGCAGAGCGCGGTCGAGTAGGCCGATTCCTCTGGGCATGCCCTCAGCGTAGCGATCGCCGCCAGGCGGACCGACGCCGGACGCCAGGCTCTAGTCCGGTGACGGTGATCCTGAAAAGTGGACCGCGACCCTCAGCTGCCGACCTGGGGTGTGCGGCCGCGCATCTGGCCGACGAGCCTGCGAGTCCTGCTCCGCTTGCGGCGCAGTTCGCGATGGCGCTTGACCTGCCGCTTCATGTCGTCGGAGACGTGGCAGACGGCGCTCGTCATCTGCGAGGCCGACTCGGTGGCATGCAGGGTGGTTCCCTTGAGCCAGAGGGTCACCTCCGCGATCTGGCGCTCGTCGGCCGCCGCGTTCGGCTCCTCTCGCAGCACGACGTCCATCCGGGCAAGCTCGGAGACCTGGCGCGCCACCCGCCTGAAGCGCGCCTGGATGTGCTCGCGGAGCTCATCGGTTACCTCAACGTTCCGGCCGACAACCTCGATCCTCACTGCACCCCTCCTATTTGTCGTGTGATCCGCTGACTTGGGGAGGGATCCATCCTACGCCTGCTCTCACGGGCGTCAAGCGAGCCCGCACGGTCGCCCGGCGCGGGCGCCCAGGCGAAGGCGACGGCCCCCGCCGAGGGGACCCCGGCGGCCCGCAGCGCGCCGTGCACAGGAGGCGAGCGTGGCGCCCGTCGTGAACGACGTCGTCGACGAGCAGAACGGGGCCGCGGGGCGGCCCCCGGCGCCCCGCCGCGAGCTCGAAGCGGGGCGGGTCCGAAAGCCGCGCGCTGCGCGCTCGACCGCGCTGCGGGCGCCCCCCGCGGCGGCGCAGCAACCCGGTGCGGAGCTCGAGGCCGAGCCGTGACGAGAGCCCGCGCGCGATCTCCGCGGCCGGATCGAGGCCGCGCTCGAGCCGTCGTCGCCGCGAGGCACCGACGGGAACGAGCACGGTCCCGGCGGCCGGCGGGACGAGCGCCTCGGCGATCAGCTCGGCGGCGACCGCCGCGGCAGCGGGGATCCGGCCCGACTTGAGGGCCGCGACGAGGCCCGTCGCGGGCGGCAGGTAGCGCACCGCCGCAAACGCGTGCCCGGCGCCCGGCAGCGGCACCCTGCGCGGCGCCCAGGCCGCGAACGCGGCGCGGCAGCGGGAGCAGATGCCGGCTCCCGGCTCGAGCGGCGCCCGTGCTCGGCAGGCGGGACAGCGAGGCGGGGCGAGCAGATCGCGCAGTGGATCGAGCAGACCGGGCTCCATCCGAGCGAGCGTCGCCAATCTCGGCGCACGGGTGTGTCGTGGAGCGCCGCGGGATGCGGGCTAGGCGGTGACGGTTCTGTCGCGGCCGCTCTGCTTGGCCTCGTAGAGCGCCCGATCGGCGCGCCCGAGCAGCGCCTCCGCCGGCTCGCTGCCGTCCCACGTCGCGACGCCGGCCGAGCAGGACTCGCCCGCCGGGGTCACCGCCCGCAGTCGCTCGACGAGCTTCTCGGCCTCGGCGAGCGGACAGCCGGGCAGCGCGATCGCGAACTCCTCGCCCCCGTAGCGGGCGATGATGTCGGTCTCGCGGAGGACACCGCGCCAGGCGCCGGCCGCCTCCTTGAGCAGCCGGTCGCCGCCCTGGTGGCCGTGCGCGTCGTTGTAGCTCTTGAAGAAGTCGAGGTCGACCATCGCCACGGTGAGCGGAGCTTTGGATCGGTTCGCACGCGCCAGCTCGCGGACCATCTCCTGATCCCAGGCACGCCGGTTGGGCAGGCCGGTGAGGTCGTCCGTGCGAGCCATCCGCGCAAGCCGCTCGAGCAGCGCCGCGCGGTCGATTGCAACTGCCGCCTCGGCAGCGACGAGTCCCATCACCCGCTCGAGTCGCGGCGCCAGGTCGGCCAACTCCTGTTCCCAGCCGACGGCGATCACGCCAAGCGGCGAGCGCCCGCGCCGGACGGGCATCCAGAAGCCACTGCGCGACGTCATGGTGCGCACCACGCCACCCTCGGCCGCCGCCCCCAGGTCGGCGATGAAGACGGACTCGTTCGAGATGTAGCTGCGCACCGCACCCGACGGCGGCCCGACGAAAGCCAGCGGCTCGCTGCTGACCTCGGCCCCGACGGCCGCGGTCGCCACCAGACCGGTGCCGCTGATATCAGGTTCGAAGAGCAGCGCGACATCGGCCTCGGCAACTTTCGTCGCCGCCCGGCAGATCGCTACGCGAGCCTGCTCGGGGTCGGTCGACCGGGCCAGCGCGCCGGTCGCCTCGGCGATCGCCTCGACCTCCCGCGCGTGGCGGATGGCGTCGGCCTCGGCCTGCTTGCGGTCGCTGATGTCGTGCATGAAGGCATGCATCGAAACGTCGTCGCCGTGGCGCAGGATCGCCGCCGTCAGCTCGACCGGGAACCGCCGTCCGCTCCTGTCGATCGCCGTGCGCTCCGCCCGCAGGCCCAGGCGCTCGGTATCGCCACCGACGCGCGCGGCAAGACGGCCGTCGAACTCCTCGCGGTGCTCGGGAGCCACGATCAGGTCACGCACGGGCTTGCCGACGGCTTCCTCACGGGTCCAGCCGAAGAGCTCCCCCGCCTGCGGGTTCCAGTCCATAACGGTCCCGGCACTGTCCATCGCGACGTACGCCTCGTTCATCGCCTCGATCGTGCGCCGGCGCGCGTCCTCGGCCCGCACGTGCGCGCGCTCGGCGCTCTTGCGCTCGGAGATGTCCTGAGCGACCGCCATGCCGCCGATCACCTCGCCCCGTTCGCGAACGGGCACGATCCGCAGCCAGAACTCACGCCCACTGATCGGCGACGTGTACTCGAGCGAGCGGCTCTCGCCCCGCAGGGCCGCCTTGTAGTGACGCGCGAGCACGTCGCCCTGCTCGCCGGGTACGACGTCGGCGAGCTGCTTGCCCTGAACCTCCCCCGGCGTCAGCCCGCTCTCCGCGAGAGCGCCCCCGGCCACGAGCTGCAACCGCAGGTCACGGTCGTAGAGCGTGATCGAGGTCTGCGGCAGGTGCTCGAGCAGCAACCGATGGCGGCGGTCGGTCGCCCGCGTCCGCGCGAGGCTCCAGAGCAGCGCTGCGGTCGCCGCGGCGAGGACCGCGATGGCGAGGATCGCGGTCAGCATCGCTCACTGGCACCGGTGAGCGGCCGACACACCGCCGACGGCTGGCGAACGGTCCTCGGCGGCGGATTTCTCGGCACGGCACGGCTCCTGCGGGATGAAAGCCGGACGCGAAAGTGCCTGAACGACCGTTCCCCCGATACCCCCAGGGCCGCGTTCCCGACTCGACCATTTATCGGCCGATAGCTGCCCTGGCATTAGCGCCCCACGCCGGGAGCCACCAGCGCCATTCAGCCGTCGCCGAAGACGATCTCCTCAACCGCGGCGGTCTTTGGCTCGCAGCCGATGACGGCGGGCGCCTTGCCGAGCGCGGTATCGGGGTCCTTGAGGCCGTGGCCGGTGAGCACGCAGACGACCGAGGCGGGCGCGGCAACGCCCTCGGGCACTGGCAAGCCGTGGGCGAGCAGGCCCGCGACGGAGGCCGCCGAGGCGGGCTCGCAGAAGACCCCTTCGCTGGCGGCGAGGAACCGGTAGGCGTCGAGGATCTGCTCGTCGGAGACGGCGGCGACGCGGCCGCGCGAGCCGCTGAAGGCACCCATCGCCTCCTCCCAGCGCGCCGGGTTGCCGATCCTGATCGCCGAGGCGATCGTCTCCGGATCGGCGACGGGCTCACCGCGGACGAGCGGCGCCGCCCCTTCGGCCTGAAAGCCATAGAGGACCGGGGCCTCCCCGTACTCGCCGAAGCCCTTCCACCAGGCGGTGACGTTGCCGGCGTTACCGACCGGGATCGCGAGCGCGTCAGGAGCCGTGCCCAGCTCGTCGCAGACCTCGAAGGCTGCCGTCTTCTGGCCTTCGATGCGGAACGGGTTGACCGAGTTGACCAGCTCGATCGGGTGGGCGGAGGCGAGCTCGCGGACGATCCGCAGCGCATCGTCGAAGTTGCCCCGCAAGGCGACCACGCGAGCGCCGTGGATGAGCGCCTGGGCGAGCTTGCCGATCGCGATCTTGCCCTCGGGGACGATCACCGCCCCGCGCAGGCCGGCGCGGGCGGCGTAGGCGGCAGCACTCGCCGCGGTATTGCCGGTCGATGCGCAGATCACGGCCTCCGCCCCGTTCGCGACGGCGCGCGAGACGGCGACGGTCATGCCCCGGTCCTTGAACGAGCCGGTCGGGTTGGCGCCCTCGAACTTGAGGTACGCGGTGACGCCCAGGCGCTCGCTCAGCCGCGGCGCGGGGATCAGCGGCGTCGAGCCCTCGTTCAGCGAGACCACCGGATCGCCCTCGGCGATCGGCAGCCGGTCGCGGTAACGCTCGATCAGCCCCGGCAACGGTGCCTCCCCCGATCCCGGCGAGCCATCAGAGGTATTCCTTCTCCATGACACGGATCGCGCGCGGCGCGGCCCGCAGGAAGTCGAGCTCGGAGATCTCGCGGATCGCGGCGTAGAAAGCCGTCTCCGGCGAGCGGTGCACGACCATCACCAGCCGCGCCTCCTCACCGAGCCCGCGCTGGACAACGCTCTTCACCGAGAGGCCGTTGCGTCCGAGGACTTCGGCGATCGCGGCGAGCACGCCGGGCCGATCGGCGACCTCGAGGTGCAGGTAGAAGGACGAGGAGAGGTCGGTGACGACGTCGAGGCGCTGGCTGGGCACGTGCACCGGGGCCTCGCCGGCGAGGATCGAGACAACGTCACCGAGCACCGCGGAAGCAGTCTCGATGCCGCCCGCACCGGGACCGGACATCGTGATTTCGGTGATCGACGGCGCCTCGACGGTGACCGCGTTGAAGGCGCCCTCGACCGGCGCCAGCGGGTGGCCGCGGTAGAGGAAGCAGGGAAAGACCCGGACGCTGATGCCGCGGCCATGCCGCTCGGCGACTCCGAGCAGCTTCAGCGACAGGCCGAGCTCGCGGGCGTAGGCGATGTCGTCGGGACGAATCTCCTCGATGCCCTCGAAGGAGACCTCGTCGAGCTCCAGATGCGTGTCGAAGGCGAGCCGCGCGAGGATCGCCATCTTCGCCGCCGCGTCGGCTCCGTTGACGTCCTCGGTCGGGTCGGCCTCCGCGTAGCCGAGCTCCTGCGCGCGACCGAGCACCTCGCCGTAGTCGGCGCCCGTTGCCGCCATCTCGCTGAGGATGAAGTTGGTCGTCCCGTTGACGATCCCGGAGACGCGCTCGACTTCGAGCGCGCCGAGGCTCTCCTGGACGACCCGGATCACCGGGATCGCGCCGGCGACGGCGGCCTCGAAGCGGAGTTGCACGCCGCTCGCCCGGGCCGCGGCGAAGAGCTCGTCGCCATAGCGGGCGACGAGTTGCTTGTTCGCGGTGACGACGGGCTTGCCGGCCTCGAGCGCGGCGAGGACGTGCTCGCGTGCGGGCTCGAGCCCGCCGATCAGCTCAACGATCAGGTCGGAGCCGGCGAGGATCTCGTCGAAGTCGCCCTCACTGCGGCGCAGCACGCCGGCGAGCTCGAGCGGCCGGCCGGCCGCTGCTGCGATCGCCTCCGCGCGCTCGCCGAGCAGCCGCGCGAAGGCGCCGCCGACGGTCCCGTGGCCGAGCAGGCCGATCCTGACCGGAGCGCCGTCAGACATCGCGTGCCATCAGCTCCTCCCAGCGCTCACGGCGAATGACGAGGCGCGCCGCCCCGTCCTCGCAGAAGATCACCGGCGGCCGCGGCACGCCGTTGTAGTTGTTCGCCATGGCATGACCATATGCGCCCGTCGCGGGCGTGACGAGGACGTCGCCGACGGCGGGCATCGGCAGGCGCGCGTCGCGGATCAGCACGTCGCCGGACTCGCAGTGCATGCCGGCGATCGTCACCGTCGCGTCCGCTGGCTCGGCGGCGCGACCAGCCAGCAGCGCCTCGTAGTGGGAGCCGTAAAGCATCGGCCTCAGGTTGTCGGACATACCGCCGTCGACGGCGACGTAGGTTCGCGTCCCCGGGATCTCCTTGACGACGCCGACCTCGTAGACGGTCAGTCCCGCGTTGCCGACGAGCGAGCGGCCGGGCTCGACCAGCACCTTTGGCTCAGGCCCGAAGTGACGCCGGACGGCGCCGACCTTGGCGCCGACGTAGCCAGCGATCGACGGCACTTCGTCCGCCGCCGTGTAGGCGATTCCAAGGCCACCGCCGACGTTGACGATCTCAGGATCGGGCAGGTGCGCCGCGCAGAACTCGGCGAGCAACTCGACGGCCCGGTCAAATGGCTCGGTTTCGAGGATCTGCGAGCCGATGTGCGCGTGCACGCCGGCGAGCTCCAGCACGGGGCTCGACGTGATCCGATCGACGGCCGTCGCGGCGACGCCCTCGGCGAGGCCGAAGCCGAACTTCGAGTCGAGCTGGCCCGTCTGGATGTATGAGTGAGTAGACGGCTTGATCCCCGGCGTCAGCCTGATCAGGACCCGCTGCGGCCGCTCGAGCAGGTGTTCGAGGCGATCGACCTCCGCGAGCGAGTCGATGACGATGCAGCCGACGCCGGCGGAGATCGCGAGCTCGAGCTCGGCGGCGCTCTTGTTGTTGCCGTGCATGTAGATCCGCTCGCCCGGGAAACCGGCGGCGAGCGCCATCGTCAACTCGCCGCCCGAGGCGACGTCAACCGAGAGCCCCTCCTGCAGGCAGAGCTCGTAGATCGCCGTAATCGGCGCCGCCTTGCTCGCGAACAGGACCTCGAAGGACCCGGTGTGAGCGCCGAGTCCCTCCACGTACGCCCGGGCCCGCGCGCGGATGTCCGCCGGCGAATAGATGTAGGCGGGCGTGCCGTGCTCGCGGGCGACCTCGACCATGTCGCAGCCACCGATCTCGAGATGGCCGGCCTCGTTGACCCTGCTCCCGGCCGGATATACAGGAGAGGCGGCAACGGGGTCGGCCGCGCTCCAGCTCGATTCGGCAGTCTCGCTCACGGGCGTCATTCTCACAGTGCCCGCGCGCCCGCGCGCTCCGGAGCTCTCGCGGGGGGCTAGATTCGCGGCCATGCAAGGCAGAGCGCCGGCAGGACCGAGCGAGCGCGGCGTCCACCGCGGGCGACCGTGGTGGATGTGGCTGCCGAAGCGCAGCGAGCCCCCCTGGCCGGCGATGCTGATCCTGCACGGAGCTGGGTCGGCGAAGGAGAACCACGCGGACTTCGGCCGGTTCTGCGCCGCCTCGGGTTGGGCCGCGCTGAGCTACGACCAGCGCGGTCACGGCGAGAGCACCGACGAGATGGCCCCTCAGGCGGTGGAGGACGTGGGCCGGATGGCGACGATGCTTGCGGGGCGCGACGACGTCGATGCGCGGCGGATCTGTGTCCGCGGCTCGAGCATGGGCGGCTACTTCGCGATCCACGGAGCCGCCGTCTCGGAGGCGATCGCGGGCGTGATCGCGATCTGTCCCGCCAACGAGGCGGGCCTGCGCCGCGGACTTGCTGCCGGCCTGTTCGAGATGCGCGCCGACGGCCCGGCGCTCGACGCGTTCTTCGGCGAGCACGACGTCGCCGACGCGGTCACCCTGCTCGCCGGCAGGCCGCTGATCCTCCTCCACGCCCATGGCGACGAGCGCGTGCCCTATACCGACTCCGAGCTGCTCTACGAGCGCGCATCGGAGCCGAAGCGACTGATCGTCGTGCCGGGTGGGCACCACCGATCGGTCCAGCACGATGTCGAGCTGCAGGCAACGGCCCTGCGCTGGCTCGAGTCGCAGCTTTAGAGGCCGCGAGCGGGACGGCTAATTGCCGCCGCCGAGGTCGATGACCCGGGGCAGGTCGGGCACGTCGAGCTGGCCGAGTCCGAGGCCCTTGCCGCCGGTCACGCCACCGACCACGCCGTCGACGGCGCCGGTGACGCCGCTCGTCTTACCGCTGAGATCGAGGTTGACGCCGGTCGTATCGGTGACGGCCTGGTCGACCTGGTTGACGACGTTGGACACGTCGCCGCTGCTGCTCGGCGCGGGCGTCGGCGTGGGTGTCGGGGTCGGCGTCGGGTTACCGCCGCCGTTGTCGCCGTCGCCGAGGCCGCCGGGCACGTTCGGGACGTTGATCGGCTCCGTACCGGAGTCGGTGCCGCCCCCGTTGGGGGTTCCCCCGCCGGTACCGCTGGTGGTGCCGCCGCCAGCGCCGGCGCCGCCACCTGCCGCTGCGGCCGCGCCCGGCGCCGGTGCCGCGGCTGGGGCAGCCCGCGGGCCAACCGAACTCGCCGCGGCGATCTCCGGAGCGTTGGAGACGAGGATCGCGTCCGAGTTGCTGTCGGCGCTGCTCGTCGGCAGACCGTTGACGCCGACGATCGCGACGAGGGCGACGAACGCCGCGAGCGCCGCGCCGAGCATCGCGCCGCCACTGCCGATCCCTGCCACATATGTCCGGATGTTCGTCATCTCGGAAAGCTCACCTACCTGCGCTGCGATTGCGGGACCAGCGGCCCCGGGTGCGCGCTGACGCCCACTCTTATTATCGGCCCTCTGGAGCGAGCCTTGAGCCGCCTGGACGGACGTCCGGCCGAGGACTAGATGGTTGATTCCACGAGCTCGCACCCACGGATGGCGCCTGGACACGCTTCCGTGGAATCACCCATCTACAGGTAGGGCATCGGGTCAGTGACCTGACCGTTGATCCGAACCTCGAAGTGCAGGTGGTCGCCGAAGCAGTAGCCCGTGCAACCCACGTAGCCGATCACGTCGCCCTGGCTGACGTGCTGGCCGACCGTCGTGATCTGCCGCGACTGATGCGCGTAGCACGTCGAGATCCCGCCGCCGTGATCGATGCAGGTGTAGTTGCCATAGCCGCCGCTCGAAGCCTCGGGCTGCATCAAGGCGACGGTGCCGTCCCCGGCGGCGCGGATCGGGGTCCCAGCCGGAACGGCGATGTCGACGCCGGGATGCAGCGTCCCCCACCGCATACCGAACGGCGAGGAGATCGGCCCGTTGACGGGCCAGATGAACTGACCCGAGCCCTGCCGGATCGGCCCCGCCGGAAGCGGCGCGTAGCCGGAGGCGGCCATCAGCTGCTTCTGGATCTTGCCCTCGATGTCACTGACGTCGTTATCCAGCTTGTCGATGTGGTCCTTGGTCTTGCCGAGCAGCTGCTGGCTGTGGCTGCGGGCCGATGCGAGCTCATCCTTGCGCTGCACGAGCTCGCCCTTGGTCCGTTCGAGCTCACGCTTCTTCGCCGCGATCTCGTTGCGGACACCCTTGATCCTGTCGACAGTGTCCTTGGCCTGGTTGCGGAGGTCGCGGACGTTGCCGACGATGCTCGAGTCCTGCTCCTGGATCCGCGAGAGGTACTCGGAGCGCTGCAGGAGGTCGTTGTAGCCGTCCGACTCGAGCACGACGGTGAGCGCGTCGGGCTGGCCCGTCTTGTAGATGGCGATCAGACGCTGGCGCAGGACTTTGAGCGAACGCTCGAGCCGCACGCGCTGGATCCGCAGGTTGTCCTGCTCGTCGTTGAGCCTGGACTGCGCAGCGCGCAGGTCGGCCCGGACGACGGCCTCGCGGTTGCGCAGCGAGGCGACCTGACCGGTAAGCGTGTCGATCTTGTTGTTGTAGTTGTCGATCGTGGTCGTCAGGACGCCCTTCTTGTGTTGAGCGTCGCCGAGCGCGGCCTTCTTCGAGTCGAGCTTGCCCTGCAGGTCCTCGGCCCCGGCGTTGCCGGCCGCGAGCAGACCGGCGGTACCGATCGCGGCGGCGATCGCGACGGCGAGGAAGAGCCCGCGGGCGCTCGCGCGCCCTGCCCTGTGCTGCTGATCGGAAGTGGTCATCTCGGTCGTGAGCCGTGAAAGGCGGGCGCAGCCTAGCAGCGGAAACCCCGTTTCTAAGCAAGTGCTAACAAAACTCGGGACAGCTGCAATGCCGTTTGCACGGCTTGTTTGCAGGGAAACTTGCAAGCGGGGCGCTCCGCCCGGCGATTCTGCATGATCGATTGCAAACAGAGCGGGCAAGCGCCCGCCCGGATCAGGCGAACCGGCCGGACGGGCCGGTCCGCTATCACTCCCGACCGTGGCCAGGATCAAGCTGCCCGGGTTCGAGGAGATGCGGGCGATCGCAGAGCGCAGCCGTAACCGCCGTCGCGCGATGAGCGGCGACACGACGACGCCCGAGGGCGGCGGGACGAATGCGCCGCCGGCTGCCGATACCGCTGCCACCCCGCCCGGCGAGCCGCCGCCGCCGACGGGAGCGCCCGCCCCGGTCCCCCCGCCGCCGGGCGTTGCGAGTCCGCCTCCCCCCGAGGTCCCCGCCTCCAGCGCCGCGGAGCCGCCGGCGCCCAGCAAAGCGCCCGATCGGGCCGAGACCGTCGCTCTCCCCCCCGCGCCGCCGCCGGCCCCACCGCCTCCCTCGGGCCGGCGGACTCCGCCGCCTTCGATCCTGCTCGCCGTCGCCGGTGCCGTCCTCGCGCTAATCGGCTTCGGGGTCGGCTGGCTCGTCTTTGGCGGCGACGAGAAGTCAGCCTCGCCCGTCGGCCCGACCGTCGTCGTCTCCGACGGGGGCGGGAGCGGGCAACAGCAAACCGAACAGCAGGGCGGCACCGCCAACGATCTCGGCTTCCCGGGCTTCGCAACCGCCAACACGACCCGCGTGGGCGGCGCCGATCCGACCGCCTCGGCGGCTGGCATCGCCCTCGCCAGCTACCCGTCGCAGGGTGACATCGGCCACCCGCGGATGGTCACGATCCTCCCCGCCTCTTCCTGGCAGGCGGGAATCGCGGCTGCCTCGCTGGCCGAGCCCGTGATCGGGGCGCCGATCCTCTACTCCGGCCCCGACGGCGTCCCGGAGCCAACCGCCAGCGCTCTCGCCGAGCTCGCGCCAACCGGAGTGAAGCGTGCCGACGGCACTCAGCTGCTCGCCGTCGGCGATGTCGCGACCCCGGACGGGCTTCAGAAGATCGCGGTCAAGGCGAGCGATCCGGCCTCGATCGCCGACCAGCTCGATCGGCGACGCGCCCAGCTCAGCGGCGTCGAGGACCCCGACCACATCCTCGTCGTCTCCTCGAGCGCGGGCGAGTTCGCGATGCCCGCGGCCGCCTGGGCGGCGCGGTCAGGCGATCCCGTGGTCTTCGCCGACGGCGACAGGGTGCCGAAGCCGACCCTCGACGTGCTCTCCCGCCACAAGGACGCTTCGATCTACGTGCTCGGACCGGAGTCGGTGATCAGCAAGAAGGCGATCAAGGCGCTCTCGGTGAACGGTCGCAAGCCGGTTCGCGTCGGTGCCGAGGCGCCGGTCGAGAACGCGATCGAGTTCGCCCGCTTCGCCGACGGCAACTTCGGCTTCGGAATCGCCGACCCGGGACACGGCTTCGTGATCGCCAACACCGCTCTGCCCGGCGACGCCGGCGCTGCGGCACCGCTCTCCGCGGCCGGCAAGCCCGGCCCGCTGCTGCTCACAGACGACGCGGCGCAGCCGCCGAAGGCGCTGCAGAGCTTCCTGCTCGACACCAAGCCCGGCTACGTCGACGATCCGACGCGGGCGATCTACAACCACGTCTGGCTGATCGGCGATGCGGCGGCGATCTCCCTGCAGTTCCAGGCCGACGTCGATCGCCTCACCGAGCTCGCACCGGTCAGCCAGGGCAAGGCAGCGCAGACGGCCCCGTCACCCACGGCGCCGGAGCCGGAGGCCGGAGGGTAGGCTGCTGCCCGCGATGAGCGAGGCAGAGAGATCCGACCGTCTCGACCCCGGCCACGAGCCGACCGTCGACGACATCCGCGCCCTGGCCGGGCCTGCCACGCCCCACTTCGCGCTGCAGATCCGCAATCGGATCGAGCGCCTGATCGCACGGTTGCCCGAGGGCCACCCGGCCCGGGTCGAGGGCAGCCTCCAGGTCCGCCGCCTGACCGAGCTCGCCTCGAACACCGGCGAGCCGCGCGGGCCGGGACCGGGAAGCCCGCTTTGAGCGGACCCGGCGCTCGCCGGTCGGGGCTCACCCGCCTCGAGCACCTGCTCGACCCCGAGGCGCTCGCCGCCAGCCACAGCGAGGACGGCTACCTCGACCTGCTCACAGCAGCGGGAGCCCCGCAGAGCACCGGTCCGGCTCAGGACCTGATGCTGAGCGGGGTGGTCCCGGCGATCTACGAGCGCTGGTGGCGCCCCGCCCTCGGGCGCGCGGTGAAGGGCCTGACCGGGCCCGGAATGGACGAGGAGGTCCGGATCGCCCGCCTGCTGCTCGGCCTCGAGAGCGGTCAGCGCGTGCTCGACGTCGCCTGCGGTCCCGGCAACTTCACGCGCGAGTTCGCCCGTGCGGTCGGCCCGGACGGCCTCGTCGCCGGCTTCGACGCCTCCGAGACGATGCTGCGCCGCGCGGTGCGCGACACCGACCGCGCCGGCCTCGCCAACGTCGGCTATCTGCGCGGCGACGTCGCCGCTCTCCCCTTCGTCGCGGGCACCTTCGACGGCGTCTGCTGCTTCGCGGCCCTGCATCTGTTCGCGGACCCGTTCGGGGCGCTCGACGAGATCACGCGGGTGCTCGTGCCGGGCGGCCGGATTGCGCTGCTGACCTCGGTCCGGCGCCAGGCTGCGGTGCCGCCGCTGAAGCCCATCGTCGAGCGACTCAGCGGCATGCGCATCTTCGAGCACGCCGAGATCGTCGACGCCCTGCGCGAGCGCGGCTTCGCCGACGTCCACCAGCGCGTCTCGGGGCTCGTCCAGTTCGTCGGGAGGCTGGCGCCGTGAAGCAGCTCGCACCGGGGGTCTTCCAGCTGCGCGGCTTCCGCAGCGCGATCAACGTCTACCTGGCGGAGGACGTGCTGATCGACGCCGCGACGAAGATGGCTCGGCGCCGGATCCTGCGCCAGATCCAGGACCGTCCCGTGTCGCTGCTCGCGCTCACCCACGTGCACCCCGACCACCAGGGCGCGGCGAAGGCGGTCTGCGAGGCGCGCTCGATCCCACTTGCCTGCCATGAGTCCGAGGTCGAGGTGATGGAGGGGCGCGTGCCCGTCCAGCAATCCGACCCGCGCAATCTCGTCAACCGACTGATCGAGCGCTTCTGGGAAGGACCGCCGCACGAGGTCTCGAGGGTGCTGCGCGAGGGCGACGAGGTCGCGGGCTTCCGCGTGATCCACGCGCCGGGGCACTCGCCCGGCGAGATGATCTACTTCCGCGACTCCGACCGGGTCGCGATCTGCGGCGACGTCGTCAACAACGTCGACTTCCTCACCGGTCGCGTCAGGGTCGGCGAGCCACCCGAGATCTTCAGCATCGACCCCGAGCTCAACCGGGCCTCGATCCACAAGCTGGCAGAGCTCGATCCGGCGCTCACCTGCCCGGGGCATGGGCCGCCGTTCCGGGGAACCGACGGCCTCGAGCGGCTCCTCGCCAGCTTCTGAGCAGCAGCCACAGGCCTCAGCGCCTGCGGTGCTTGCCCTTCTTGTGGCCCTTGTGCTTGCCCTTCTTGTGGCCCTTGTGCTTGTGGCCCTTCTTGCCAGTGACGGTCTCGCAGTCGCGGGCGACCTTGTCCTTCTTCGAGGCGACGACGGTGTCCTTACCGTCGCCGCACTTGAAGGTGTCCTTCCCGCTGCCGCCGATCAAGGTGTCATTGCCGTCGCCGCCGTCGAGCTTGTTCTTACCGGCGTTGCCCTCGATCCTGTCCTTGCCGTCGCCGCCGGACAGGATGTCGTTGCCGGCGTCACCGCGGACCTGGTCGTTCCCGGCGCCGCCGGAGACGGTGTCGTTGCCGTCGCCACCGACGACGCTGTCGTTGCCGTCGCCGCCGTCGATCACATCGTTGCCGCCCTTGCCCAGCAGGCCGTTGGCGGCGGCGCTGCCCGTGATCCGGTCAGCCGCCGAGCCGCCGATGACGCTCTCCGTCTGCACGTTGTCGCCCTCGCCAGCGCGCCCGTCGTTCGCCAGGTTGTCGAGCTTGATCGTGAGCGGCTGGCTTACCGCTTGGTAGGTGGCGACGTCGACGTCGGCGCCGCCGATCAGCAGGTCGGCGCCGCCGCCGCCGCTGAGCAGGTCAGTGCCGAGCCCGCCGCAGAGGGCGTCGGAGCCGTTGCCGCCGGCCATCGTGTCGGGGCCGGCGAGGCCGATCGCGTAGACGTGGGGGCGGGTCGAGGTGATCACGTCGGCGCTCAGCGTGCCCCAAACGTTCGCCTCCTGGGGGCCGCAGAAGGCGGCCTCGTAGGCGCCGGCATCGCAGCTGCCGGTCTCGGCGACGCCGCGTGGCGCGCCGCGCTGGTCGGTCGTCCCGGAGCAGGCGCTCGGGCCGATGTTGATCGCGGCCGAGCCGGCGGGAACCGAGCGGGTCTGCGTCGGGCCACCGTTGTCCGCGAGCGGCCGCAGGCCCGGATCCGCCTGACGGTCGGTGCTCGCCGGCGCCCCGCAACCGCTCCCGTCTTCGATGACGTTGAAGCCACCCGAGGTCGCGCTGCCACCGGCAGCCGCGCACTCGGAGCCGCTGTCGGCGGCGTCGTCGGCGAGGATCGAGCCCGTCAAGGTGAGCGGGCCGCCGTAGCGGATCGCGCCCCCGACGCCGGTGCCGTCGCCCGTCGCCACGCTGTTGCCGGCGATCGTCGAGCGCCTGACGTTCGTCTGGTCGGCGGCGTCGATCGCCCCGCCGCCGCTCCCTGCCGCCGGAGCCGTGACGGAGTTGCCGCTCAGCGTCGAAGTATCGACCTGTAACGGGCCGGCGCTGGCGATCGCGCCGCCGCCAAGCGTCGCGGTGTTGCCGGCGAGGACAACGCGACTGAGCACGAGTGCGGCGCCGCCGAAGCTCGCCACGGCGCCGCCCTCGCCGGGGGCGTCGACGGAGGAGCTGCCGTCGCCGCCCTCGATCGTCAGATTCGCGAGCACGAGGGACGTCTGCACCGTGAGGGCCCGGTCGGAGATCGCCGACGCATCGATCGTCGCCCCCTGCGCGGAGGTGATCGTCAGCAGATCGCCGGAGTCCTCGTTGACATCGAGGCTGCCGCTCCCGTTGTCGAAGGAGACGTCGGTGGGCGCGATCGTCAGCGGATAGTTGCCGGAGCCGAGCGCGATCGTGTCGCTGCCGCTGCCGGCCGGACAGCCGAGACCGGCGCTGTCGGTGTTCGCCGCGGCTACGGCTTCGCGCAGGCTGCAGGCTGAATCTGCGGTGACCCCGTCCGTCCGGGTCGTGACGTTGATCGTCGCTGCGGTCGCGCTCGACGCCAGTGCGCCGGCGAGCACCACGACAAGCACGGCTACCACCGACGGCAGGCGCCGTCGTAGCCGGTCTCTGTGCTCACGTACCCACATCGGAAGAGGGCGCGTCGCCCGCCGCGAGCGCGCGTCGCCGCAGGGTACGGGGCCGCGCCGATGGGCGCAACCGCCGAGGGCCGGCACCACGACGGCGGCGCACGGAGGGGGCGCCGCGTGATAGCAAGCAGCACCCATGAGCAGCGAAGAGAGCCCGAACGGATACCTGAGCCCTGCCGTCGCCGGCAGCGGCGCGATCGCCGCGGGCCTCGCCGCAGCGGCCACGACGCTCGGCGAGGTGCGCCTGCTGGCACGCTCCGACGAGTCGGCCTGGCGCGCCGAGGAGCAGGTCGAGAAGCTCTGCCGCAAGCTCGAGGGCGGCGACGCCTCGAAGCTCAAGGTGACCACCGACCCGGGTGAGCTCGCCGGCTGCGATCTGATCGCCGAGGCGATCGTCGAGGACCACGATTCAAAGGTGACGCTGCACAAGACGCTCGCCGAGATCGCACCCGACGCCGACCTGGCGACCACCTCCTCGTCGCTCAACATCGGCCGGCTCGCAGCCGACGTCGGCGTCCCGGAGCGCTTCTACGGACTGCACGTCTTCAACCCCGTGACCCGGATGGCGCTGATCGAGCTCTGCCTGCCGGACAAGCTCGGCGAGGGCGTCGGCGATCGCGCCCGTGCGTTCACGGCGGCGCTCGGCAAGACCGGGGTCGTCGTGCCCGATACCGCCGGCTTCGTCGTCAACCGGCTCCTCTTCCCCTACCTGTTTGACGCGGTCCGCTTCCTCGAGGCAAGCGGTATGGAGCCTGCCGACGTCGATGCCTGTATGACGATGGGCACCGGCCATCCGATGGGCCCGCTGAAGCTGCTCGACTTCATCGGCCTCGACGTCTCGGTCGCAATCGGCGACTCGCTGATCGCCGAGAGCGGCGAGGCCTACCAGGGCCCCCCGGAGCTGCTGCGGACGATGCTCGCCGACGGCAAGCTCGGCCGCAAGAGCAAGTCCGGCTTCTACACGTACGAGTAGCTCGGGCCGTGCGAGTAGCACGGTCTGAGCCGTCGCTGATCAAGGACGCAGGGAGCGCTGCGTAGCAGCGCTACGTAAGCGACTGAGGACGCCGAGCAGCGACGACTCAGCCGTGCTCGCTAGGCGGCTGCGCGGCGCGGCTGCTGTCCGGCCTGCTCGCCCGAATCCGGCCTGTGGCGGGCACGGCGGCCGCACAGGTCCCAGACGACGTCGGCCTCGCTGACGCCCTGCTCGGAGGCCGTCTGCTGAACGTCCTGCCAGGGGAGCCCGGCGTCCGGCAGCTCGTCCCAGCGGGCAAGCTCGAGCGCGTCGAGGGCGCGTGAGAGGGCGGGGCCGAGGTTGTCCTCGGAGCGCAGCAGGGCCTTCAGGACCTCGAGTTGCTTATCGCTCAATCGGACTTCCCACATCGCGGGCCCTCCTTCTTTTCGCCACCGATCTGAGAAAGCTAGGCGCGGACGCGGACGGAAGCCCGCCCTGGAGGGGCCGGAAAGTGCGCGGATCCGCTCGCCCGCGAGCGAGCGGAATCAGCTCGAGCGCTCGCCGCCGGCGGCCGGGCCGGGGGCGCGAAGCGCGTGGATGCGGAGGGCGACGATCCGGTTCTCGCGCACCGATTCGACCCTGATCGCATGCCCGTCGGCGACGATCTCGTCGCCCCGTTTCGGCAGCCGGCCGAGCTCGTTGAAGACGTAGCCGCCGATCGAGTTGTAGGCGTCGGTCTCGACCGGGAGCTCGATGCCGGCATCCTCGAGATCACCGAGCGATACGTGGCCGCGCACGTACCAGTCGCCGTCGGTGAGCCGGCGGACGGAGTCGGCGCGCGGGTCGGTCTCGTCCTCGATCTCGCCGACGACCTCCTCGAGGATGTCCTCGACCGTGGCGATGCCGACCGTGCGGCCGTACTCGTCGACGACGACGGCGATCGAGCTGCGCTGACGCTGCAACTCGGCAAGCAGGTCGTCGAGCGGCTTCGTCTCGGGGACGATCGGGGCGTCGCGGATCGCCGGCTCGATCGAGGCGTCGGCGCCGGCGTTCATGTAGAGGCGGGCGAGTCGAGTTGTTGTGGACGATGCCGCGGACGCGGTCGGGGTTGTCGTCCTCGATCACGACGAGGCGGGTGTGACCGGAGGAGACGCAGCGCTGCAGCGCGAGCTCGACGGTCGCCGAGGAGTCGATCGTGACGACGGCCGGGATCGGCGTCATCACCTCGCGCGCTTCCTGCTCGTGCAGGTGGAAGACGCCGGTGAGCATCGTCGCCTCGTTCTCCTCGATGTCACCCTGGCTGCCCGAGGTCTGGATCAGCGAACGCAGATCCTCGACGTCATGGTGCTCCTCGATCGACTCCGGGTTGATCCCGAAGAGACGGACGAGCGCGTTCGAAGCCGTCGAGAGCCCCCACGTGAACGGCGCCGACATCAAGCGGAACCAGTGCAGCGGCCGGGCGACGAGCCGGGCCGTGGGCTCGGCACGGTGGATCGCGACCATCTTCGGCACCTGTTCACCGACCGTGATGTGCAGGGCGGTCGCGATCGCGAAGGCGAGCGCCAGCGCAATCGCCGTCGCAGCCCCGTGGGCGAACGGCCCCTGCAGGGCCGGCTCGAGCAGCGCCGCGATCGCGGGCTCGCCGAGGAAGCCGATGCCCAGCGAGGCCATCGTGATGCCGAGCTGGCAGGCGGCCAGGTAGCGGTCGATCGAGTCGAGCTCTTTGAGCACGAGGTCGGCGCTGCGGACCCCGTCGGCGGCGAGGGTCTCGATCCGCCCCCGCCGGGTGCGCACGAGCGCGAACTCGGCGGCGACGAAGACGCCGTTGATGAAGACGAGCAGCAGAAGCGCGGCGAGCGCAAGCGCTGTCATCTACGCGGCCCCCCTCCTGCGGGGACCGAGCTGATACTTCGAGGATCCTCGTCGTCAGGCATCGGCGAGGAATTCAGGCTAGCAGCGGCCCGGGCCGATGCCGGAGCGGCCGCGAGCGCAGCTCAGGCGGCGGCCTCGATCCGCTCTGGCCCGCGGTGGAAGGGCGGGGTCCGATGCTTGAAGCCCGCCGGCCGCTGCGGGAGTCCGTAGTCGATCGCCCGCAGCGTCAGCGCCGCGGCCGCGCGCTCGCACACGGCCGAGATCGTCAGCGACGGATTGACGCCGAGGCTCGTCGGGATCGCCGAGGAGTCCATGCAGAACAGACCCTCGTAGCCGAAGACCTCGCAGCGGTGGCTGGTCACACCGAGCCCGACGTCGTCGGCCATCCGGCAGCCGCCCAGCGGGTGTGCCACGTAGGCGCCCTGGGTCTCGGTCAGCGCGAGGAAGCGGCCCATCCCCTTGCGCTCGACGATCGAGCGCATCGCCTCGTTGGCGGCCTCCCGAACCCTGGTCGACTGGGGCGAGAAGCTGTAGGTGAACGTGCCGACCCCGATCGGGCCGCCGTTCGGCTGCACGTGGCTGCCGCCCTCCGGCGGCGCCACGTAGAAGGCACCGTCATTGGTGTCCTCGACCTGTGCCAGCAACTCGATGTGGCGGCTCCACGTCGACACCGAGCGCTTCTTCTGGCGCCCCCACCACGACGGCTCTCCGCCCGTCTTGCCGCGCCCGTCGTCGTAGAGGAAGTTGGTCAGCTGGCTGAGGAAGATCTCCTGCAGGCTGAAGCGGGTGCCGTCGTGGCGGTGGCCCTGCTTGCCCGCGTAGAAGTCGTAGCTCATCGTCGTGATCGGCTTGCCCTTGTAGAAGTCGTCGTAGTCGAGGCCGAGCACCTGCCGGACCCGCTTGCGGGAGAACTCGGCGGCCGCGATGTGGTCCCCATTCGAGCCGAGGTGCTTGCCGACGTGGGTCGACATCGAGGGCAGGGAGGGCTGCGAGCGCATCAGGATCACGGGCGAGCCCATCGCTCCAGCGGCGAGGATCAGGACCTTGCAGTGGATCTCCTCGAACGATCCCGTCGCCGCCTTGCTCGCCGGATCGATGCGCGAGCCACGAACGATGTAGCGGTAGGGCCGCGCGTTCGTCGTCGCAAGCGAGTCGACCTGATGCAACGGCCGCACCTGCACGCCACGCCGGACAGCGGCGCCCAGGTAGTTGGTCAGGACCGTGTTCTTGGCACCGAAGATGCAACCGGTGTGGCACCACTTCGCGTCCAGGCACCGGCCGAAGTCGATCGCCACGGGGACTCGCTCGCAGGTGTAGCCCGCGTCGTGCAGAGCTGCCGCCCACAACCCACCCGACTTCGAGACCTCGTTCCAGCCCGGCTGGCGGACGCGGAGCGCCGCCTCGGCGCGGGCATAGAAGTGATTCAGCGTTCGCCTACTGATCCGCTGCGGCCACATGCGCCGGGTCGGCCCGTCGGCCGGGTGGTGGTCGGTGCGCTCGAAGATCTCGCTCGGCGCGCGCAGCGAGGCGGCGAGGTAGAGGTTGGAGCCGCCGCCGACGAGGTTGCCGATCACCACCTGCGCGCCCTGCCCCTGGATCAGCCCGTAGACGTCGGAGAGGTGGCCGATGTCCATCGACTGGCGGAAGTCGTCAGGGCCGAAGTGGCGGCCGCGTTCGAGCACCGCGATCCGGGCCGGGTCCTCGCCCGCCGCCTCGTAGAGCTCGGCGAGCCGCCAGGCGGCGATCGAGCCGCCGAACCCGGACCCGACGATGCAGACATCGACGCGCTCGGCCATCAGGGCAGCGAGCCGCCCTTCGTGCGCTCGCGTGCCAACCGGCGTCGGTAGGAGAAGTTCCGATAGCCGTGGGGGGCGGTGCCGGGATGGCCCATGACCGCGAATCCGACGGCGGTCCTGTCGGTGGCGTCGACCGTGTTCGCCGCCGCGCAGAAGGCGGTGAACGGGATCGCCGCCGCCGCCTCCCAGACCAGGCGGGTCGGATTCGAGAAGTCGAGCCCGGCGAGGCAGGCGGCCTGCCGGCGCTCGTAGTCGAGGCTGAGCATCGTCCCGCCGTGCGTCAGCGCGCGCGCCTCGAGCTCGGCGGCGAAGACGGGCGCGAGGGCCGCGAAGCCGATCCGCGGGTCGTCGGCGAGCAGCAGGGCATCGGCCTCGAGCGCCCCCGGCTCGGGGTCGACGCCGAGGATCGCGCCGCGCGTGATCGGATGGCCGAGCTGCGTCCGCGTCACCTTGCGGCCGGGCAGGATCGTGTCGAAGAAGGGCTCGAGCGTCGCGTTCAACGGCGGCGCGGCAGCTGCCGGCGGCGGGTCGGCGAGCCCGGCGAGCGTCGGCAGGGCGCCGGCGACGAGCGTCGCCAGCCCGAGGCCGCCGGCGCCGCGCAGGAGCTCGCGGCGAGAGAGCTCGACGGCCAGGTCGTTGCGGATCGCGGCCGCGGGGAGCGGGCTGTCGGCGTCCTCCTCCACGAGCCGAACCTACCAGCGCCTCGGCCGCCCGGCTGCAGTTACCTTGGGCCGATGGAGAGCGGATCGCGACGGCGGACCGGGCCTGCGGCGGCGCTCGCCCTGGCGGTGCTCAGCGCCGCAATCGCCGCCGCCACGCTGCCTGCGGCTGCCGCCGGCCAGGGGCTCGACCCGGTCGGCCCGTGGAACGGCGAGAACCCCTTCCGGTGCGAGAACCAGAACGTCGGCAAGGGGACGGACTTCCCGCACCCAGGCGCCGACCCCTTCTGTGTCGAGTTCGACAAGACCTCGCAGAACGTCACCGACTTCGGCATCGCCGATTTCCTCTCGAAGGAGCCGGCGCGGACGGCGGCCGCGACCAGCAAGTGCTTCTACTACCAGCAGGACCACTGGACCGGCTCGGTCGTCCAGGGCTCCGACCCCGAGCTGTGGCACTGGGACGGCAACTACTTCTTCGACCGCGCGAAGGGCGTCGGCGGCGTGCATCTCGCCAACTTCCGGATCGGCGGCGCTCCGGTTGACATGACCCCGTACGTCCCGCCGCAGTACCGCTCCTACACCGAGCCGACGGGCGGCGGCGGCGCGATCGTGCTGCTCGAGACGGACCCCGATCCGACCTGCGGCGCGAAGGTGGATACACCCGCCGAGCGGGCGCAGGTCTACCGCAGCGAGCCTCGCTATCGCGACTGCATCGCCCCCGGCGGCCGGATCCGACACCGGCGGGTCGGCAAGGCCCGGCTCGGCATGACAACGGCAGCGCTGCGCAAGCGGCTCGGGGCGCCGCGACGCCGCCACGGCGGGTCAGCACGCTGGTGCGTGATCGGCGGCTCAACCCTGCGGGTGAGCTTCCGTGCGCGGCGCCCGGGCCCCGGCGGCGGCCGCGGCGGCGCGCCGAGGGGCGCGGCGCTGATCCGCACCGACAACCCGGGGTTCGAGGTTCACGGGGTGGGAGTCGGCACCGGAAGGGCTGAGGCAGCGCGCCGATTGGGCCTCAGGCGCGCGGTGCGCCACGGCCACACGCGGGTCTTCGCGGCCGGCGTCGCCCGGCGGCGAAGCGCGCTCCTGCTCGGCGTGCGCAAGGGCACGGTGCGGTGGCTCGGCCTGGAGGACCCGGCGAGGGTGCGGACGGGTGAGCGCCTACGCAACCTGCTGCGCAACTCCAGCTGACGGAGCCTCGCCGTGACCACCGTCCGCCCGGCAGCAGCACCCCGCTGCCCCGCGCCGGATAGATGGCACATCGACCACCGCCCGCGGTAGTGGATGTGACACCCAGCAACTGCGGGACGGCGTCGACCACGAAGGGACGGCGGCGATACGGTGCCCGGCGTGGACCAGCATCGAGACGCCGTACCTCGACGCGCTGCTCGACCGCGCCCGCAGCGACCCGGGCCGCTTCCACATCCCCGGCCACAAGGGCGGCCGCGGCGCCGACCCGAGCTGATCGCGGCCGCTCGGCGAGCAGGCGCTGCTGCTCGACCTGCCGGCCGGGCCTCGAGGGCATCGACATCGGGCCGGACCCGCTCGCCACCCCGTTCCAGCGGGCCCAGCAGCTCGCCGCCGAGGCCTGGGGCGCGCGCCGCAGCTGGTTCCTCGTCAACGGCGCCTCCGGGGGCAACCACGCGATCTGCATGGCCCTCGCCCACCTCGGCGACGCCGCGATCGTGCAGCGCAACGTCCACTCCTCGGTGATCGACGGGCTCGTCCTCAACGGGCTGCGGCCGTCCTTCGTCGCGCCCGAGCTCGACGTCGAGCTCGGCGTCGCCCACTGCCTGACCCCTGAGGCGCTCGACGACGCTCGCTGGCGCAGAACCCGGATGCGGTCGCCGCCTTCGCCGTCTCCCCCACCTACTTCGGCGCGGTCGCCGACATCGCCGCGCTCGCCGAGGTCGCCCACGCCCACGACGTGCCGCTCGTCGTCGACGAGTCCTGGGGCGCGCACCTCGCCTTCTCCGACGCGGCTCCCGGCCAACGCCCTCGCCTGCGGCGCCGACGTCGTCCTCAACTCGGTCCACAAGCTCGGCGGCAGCCTGACCCAGTCGGCGATCCTCCACCTCGGCTTCCGAGCGCCTCGACGAGCGCGATCGTCGACCGCTCGGTGACCCTGATCGAGTCGACCAGCCCGAGCGCGCTGCTCACCGCCTCGCTCGACGCCGCCCGCAGCTACGCGGCGACGGCGGGGCCGACGCTGCTGCCGAAGACGATCGCCGCGCTCGCCGAGCTGCGCGAGCAGATCCGCGCGATCCACGGCCTCGACGTGCTCGACGAGTCGATCGCCGAGCACGCCGAGCGTCTTCGCCTGGGACCCGCTGCGGCTGACGATCGACGTCCGCGGCACCGGCGCCACCGGGCACGCGATCGCGACGCTGATGCAGGAGCGCCACAACATCTGGTTCGAGCTCTACGCCGAGAACGTCGTCGTCGCCGTCTTCGGCATCGGCGAGGACGTCGCCGAGACCGGCGCGCGGCTGCTCGCGGGCCTGCGCGACGCCTCCGACGAGCTCAACGTCGCCGGCGAGGTGCGCGCCGCGCCAGTTCGCGCCGCCGCCGCCCTGGGGGCCGACCGAGATGACGCCGCGCGCAGGCCTTCCTCGGCCCGCAGGAGTCGGTCGGCTTCGACGCCGCCGAGGGGCGGATCGCCGCCGAGTCGCTCGCCGCCTACCCGCCGGGCGTGCCCAACGTGCTGCCCGGCGAACGGCTGACCCGGGCCACGCTCGACTACATCGCCGACTCGCTCGCCCACGGCGGCCAGGTGCGCGGCGCCAGCGACCGCAGCCTGCGGACGATCGGGTGGTGATCGAGTGAGCCCGAGCGAGCCGCTGACCGCCGTGGGGCACCGACTCCGAGTACGGGCGCCTGCACGACGTGCTGCTCTGCCCGCCGGACAACTTCCGCTGGCGGCGCGACCAGCGTGATCTCGAAGGCGACGCTGGCCAGCGGCAGCGCAGTTCGAGCCGGAGACCGCCCTCGGCCAGCACGCCGAGATGGTCGCCGCCTACGAGCACGGCCGGGCGTCGAGGTCCACTTCCTCGAGCCCGACCCCGCCCTCCCCTACCAGGTGTTCGCGCGCGACTCGAGCGTCGCGACGCCGCTCGGCCCGATCGTCACCCAGCTCGCCCAGCCCTGGCGCCGCGGCGAGTACGCGCCGGTGATCCGCTTCTACCGAGTCGGCCGGGATCCCGATCCACGCGATGATCACCGCGGGCACGCTCGAGGGCGGCGACGTGATCATCGTCGAGCCCGGGCGCGTGCTGATCGGCAACGGCGAGGAGCGCACCGACCAGGCGGGCGCCAGCCAGCTCGCCGCGATGGTTCGAGGAGATGGGCTGGGAGGTGCGGATCGAGCCGATCCCGAGCCACTTCGTCCACATCGACGTGCTCGTCTCGATCCTCGCCCCGAAGCTCGCCGCCGTCTGCGTCGAGGCCGCGAGCACGGGCCTCGTCGGCTGGCTCCGCGACGCGGGCTTCGAGATCCTCGAGGTCGCCGTCGCCGACGCCTTCGGGCTCGGCGTCAACGCGATCTCGCTCGGCGACGACCGGGTGATCTCGACCCGGCGCTCGGCAGAGCTGAACGCGCAGCTGCGCGCCCGCGGGCTCGAGGTCTTCGACCCGGACCTGGAGATGTTCACCCTCGGCGGCGGCGGCGCCCACTGCCTGGCCCAGGCGCTGCGGCGCGAGCGGATCGGGATCTGATGCCGCTGCCCGGGGTGCCCCCGATCGACGCCGAGCGCGGTCATCGCCGACCTCGCGCGAGCTCGAGCGGCTGACCGGCGGCCGCCGCGACGGCGGGGCGCGGCGGATCTGCGTGGACCGAGGAGTGGCGACGCGCCCGCGAATGGCTCACCGCGAAGCTCGGCGAGCTCGGCCTCGAGCCGGAGGTCGACGAGGCCGGCAACCTGCTGGACGACGCTCGCCGGGTACCGACGGGGCGCGCCCGGCGCTCGGCGTCGGCTCGCACCTCGACTCGGTCCCCGACGGGCGGCTGGCTCGACGGCGCGCTCGGCGTCATCGGCGGCGCTCGGCGTGCTGCGCGCCTGGGCGTCGGCCGGGGCGGCGCCGCCGCGCGGCGCTGACGCTGATCGACTGGGCCGACGAGGAGGGCTCGCGGTTCGGCCGCAGCCTCTTCGGCAGCTCGCGCGGTCAGCGGCATCGCTGACCCCGGCGGACGTCGAGGGCTTCGTCGACGCGGAGGGCAACGCGATCGCCGAGGTGCTCGCCGGCAACGGCGTCGAGCTCGGCTCGATCGGCGCCGCCGCGGGCGCGGCTCGGCTCGATCGACGCCTACCTCGAGCTCCACATCGAGCAGGGCCCCGTGCTCGAGGCGGACGGGCTGCCCTGCGCCGCCGTCTCCGGGCTGCGTCGGCGTCGAGCGGTTCGCGCTCACGTTCGGCGGCCGCGCCTCGCACGCCGGAACGACGCCGATGGACGTGCGGCGCGACGCGGGCCTCGCCGCGGCGAACGTCGCGCTGGCCGTCGAGCGCATCGCCGCCGATGCGGGCGGCGTCGGGACCACCGGCGAGCTCGACCTCGACCCCGGGATCGTCACCGCCGTCGCCGGCGAGGCGGAGCTCGCCGTCGACCTTCGCCATGACGACGCCGACCGTGCTCGCCGTCGATGCGCGAGGCCGTGACGGACAGTCGCCGGCCGGGTCGCCGAAGAGCGCGGCTGCTCGCTGGCGGAGCGGCCGATCTGGAGCATCGAGCCGATCCCCTTCGACGCCGACCTCGTCGCGGCGGCGGCCCACTGCTGCGCCGAGCAGGGCGGCGCCCGGCGGCCGATGCGCTGCGGGCGCCCTCCACGACGCCGCCGAGATCGCGCGCCACGTGCCCGTCGCGATGGTCTTCAGCTCCTCGATCGGCGGCGTCTCCCACAACGCGATCGAGGACACCGAGCGCGACGACCTGCTCGCGGCGATCCGAGGCCTTCGGCGAGCTCGCCGGAATTGCGCTGGTACGCGACACGGCGCACGACGAAGGCGCTTGACGACGGCGATAGGTTCGGTGCCTTGGAAGCCGCCGGGATTCCATTGGGGGAGGCCGACGCACGACCGCCGGAGGCGGGCGGTGGGTCGAAGGGCCTGAAGGCAGGGACCGTCGGCTTCCTCGACGGGCTCGCGATCGGCCTCGACTCGACCGCACCCGCCTACTCACTCGCCGCGGTGCTCGGCACGGTCGTCGTCGGCGTCGGCGTGCAGGCGCCCGCCGTGCTCGCCGTCTCCTTCATCCCGATGTTCCTGATCGCGGGCGCCTTCTTCTACATGAACAAGGCCGACCAGGACTGCGGCACGTGCTTCGCCTGGGTCTCGCGGGCGCTCGGCCCGACGCCCGGCTGGCTCGCCGGCTGGGCGATCTTCGTCACCGGCGTGCTCGTCATCGGCTCGCTCGCCGACGTCTCCGCCTATTACATCTTCGACTTGCTCGGCCTCGACGGGCTGCGCGACTCGCGCACCGCCGTGGTGGTCTTCAGCGTCCTGATCATCGCCGTGATGACGGCGATCTGCGTGATCGGCACCGAGCTGTCGGCCGCCGTGCAGCGGGTCATGGTCCTCGCGCAGGTCGGCACGCTGCTGCTCTTCGTCGTCGTCGCGACGATCCGGTTGATCCTCGGCGACGTGCCCGCCGCCTCGATCGATCCCTCGCTCAGCTGGCTCAACCCGTTCGCGATCGACGACTACTCGGCGCTGCTCTCCGGGATGCTGATCTGCGTCTTCATCTACTGGGGCTGGGAGAGCGCCGTCAACCTCACGGAGGAGTCCGAGGACAGCGCCCGCGCACCCGGGCTTGCCGGACTGCTCAGCACGCTGATCCTGCTCGTCACCTACATCAGCGTGGCGATCACCGTGATCGCGGTCGCCGGCCTCGCCGTCGTCGATCGCTACGCCAACGACGCCGGCCTGCTCGGCGCGGTCGCCAAGGACGTGCTCGGGCCGTTCTCGTTCCTGGTCGTGCTCGCGATCATCACCTCGGGGCTCGCCTCGACGCAGACGACGGTCCTCCCCTCCTCGCGCACGTCGCTTTCGATGGCGACCGCCGGCGCCTTCCCCAAGGTCTTCGCCCGCATCCATCCGCGCTTCGGGACGCCCGACTTCGGCACGATCACGATCGGGGCAGTTGCCACCATCTGGTACGTGATCGCGAGCGCGATCTCGAGCAACTTCCTCAACGACTCGCTCTCGGCGCTGTCGCTGATGATCGCCTTCTACTACGCGCTCACCGGCATCGCCTGCGCCGTCTACTGGCGCCACGAGCTGACCCGCTCGGTGAAGAACTTCCTGCTGATCGGCGCCGGCCCGCTGATCGGCTCGGCGATCCTCACCTACCTGCTCTACGAGTCGGTGCTCGATCTCGCCGACCCCGCGAACTCCGCCAGCGGCACCTCAGTGCTCGGCGTCGGCATGCCGCTGGCGATCGCAGTCCTCTTCACGGGCCTCGGCGTCGTCATCGATGCTCGCCTGGCGCTTCGGCGAGGGGGCGGCCTTCTTCCGCCGGCGTGGCGGCCAGGCGGTACCGGTCGAGATCGCACGCGGACCCGACGCTGCCCGGCCCGAGGCCGGGGCAGCGGTTCAATAGCCTGCCCGGCATGGGCTTCTTCGAGCGCGTCGCCGACCTGCCGATCGAGATCGACTCCTACGAGCTCGCTGCGCTCGACAGGACCTTCCCCTCGGGGTTCACCCGCCCGTCGACGCTGATCACCCTGCGCGGCGGCGGCCTCGAGGGCCGTCGGCGAGGACGTCGTCTACGACGAGCTCGACCACATCGCCCACCGCGACAAGGGGCCCGTCCACGATCTCTCGGGTCCCGCCAACCTCGGTGAGCTCTGCGAGCTGATCGGCTCGCTCGACCTGTTCGCGGAGGCGCCGCCGGTCCGCGACTTCTCGCGGCTGTACCGCCGGTGGGCCTACGAGAGCGCCGCCCTCGACCTGGCGCTCCGGCAGGCCGGCAAGCCGCTGTGGGAGGTCGTCGGCCGCGACGTCGCGCCGCTCAACTTCGTCTGCTCGGTGCGCGCCAACGCGGTCGAGGATTCGGGCGGCGAGGCCGCCGAGGTGCTGAAGCCGATCACCGACCGAATCGAGAAGTACCCGCAGATCCGCTTCAAGCTCGACCCGCAGCCGGACTGGGACGAGGAGGTGATCGCCTATCTGCTGAAGAGCGGCACGGTCGACTCGCTCGACCTCAAGGGTTGCTACGCGGGTACGCCCGTCGACGTCGAGGCGGGCCCGGACTTCTACGAGCGCTTTGCGACCAGCTTCCCCGACGCCTGGCTCGAGGACCCGAAGATGACTCCGGAGACGATTCCGGTGCTCGAGCCGCACAAGGAGCGGATCACCTGGGATGCCCCGATCCACTCGGTCGCCGACATCGAGGCGCTCACCTGGAAGCCGAAGATCGTCAACGTCAAGCCCTCGCGGATCGGCGGCCTACAGGCGCTCAGCGATGCCTACGAGTACTGCGAGCGCGAGGGAATCGGCGCCTACGGCGGCGGCCAGACCGAGCTCTCGGTCGGCCGCGACCACATCCAGTACCTGGCGGCGATGATGCACCCGACGACGCCGAACGACGTCGCCCCGCGCGGCTACAACGAGACCGACGTCCCCGACGGCCTGCCCGTCGAGCCCGCTCGAGCTGCGGCCAGCTCGCCGCGGGCTTCGGCCTCGACGCCGACTGAGAGCGCGCCGGACCGCATCCCGGCGGCCCGTGGACGGGTTACCTAATCCGGAATCTCCGCTAGGTTCGGCGCATCCGGCGCCGGGGGCGCGGCGCAACAACTCCGATCATCAGGAGCGAAAAACCGCATGTCAGACAAGTCGTTCGTTGAGCTGCTGAACGAGCAGGTCGGCAACGAGTTCGCCGCTCATCAGCAGTACGTGGCGATCGCCGTCTATTACGACTCCGAGACGCTCCCGCGGCTCGCCAGCTTCTACTACCGGCAGGCGATCGAGGAGCGCAACCACGCGATGATGCTCGTCCAGTACCTGCTCGACTCCGACCAGGCGCCGACGATCCCCGCGGTCGAGGCGCCGCAGACGAGCTTCGACGACATCGTCGCGCCGGTCGAGCTGGCGCTCGCGCAGGAGAAGCGCGTCACCGGGCAGATCAACGCACTCGCCGGTCAGGCGCGGACCGAGGGCGACTACCAGGGAGAGCAGTTCATGCAGTGGTTCATCAAGGAGCAGACCGAGGAGGTCTCGACCGCTTCCGACCTGCTCAAGGTCGTGCAGCGGGCCAAGGACAACCCGCTCCTGGCCGAGGAGTACCTCGCTCGCGAGACCCTTGGCGAGGAGGGCGGAGACCCGACCGCACCGGGCGCGGCCGGAGGGGCGCTTTGAGCTCCGCGACGGGGGACGGGGGCGAGCGCCGCGGCGGTTTCAGCCGGCGCGGGTTGATCGGCGTCGGTGCCGCGGCCGGCGGGGGCCTCGCCCTGGGCGGACTCCGCAACCCGCATCGAGGACAGTGTCCCCGGAGAACGAGGCCACCTACGTCCCCCGGACGGACAGTGTGACTCACCCCACGCCCTTCGCGCCGACGAGGCCGCATCGCGCTGTTCCTCAACGCCCGGTGTGACTCCTTCTTCGGTGGCCGCTCACGACGACGAGAAGCTCGATCAGACGTTGCAACGGCCGAGATCTAAGGCGGGCCGCGCAGACCGTCTTCGTTCCCGGCCTGGGTGACTCGTCATCATGGCCACATCGTGGCCGCGACCCAGCTTCCCGTGAACCTGATGGCCGGCCCGACCCTCGCCGCTGCCTGCCCTCACCACCGCCGGCGTGGGCGATCTCCCCCTGGGCGCCGCACCTTCCTCGCGGTCGCCGGATCACGAAGGCCGAGATGGCGCGCTTTCTCGAGGGCAACATTGAGCCGTCCGCCGACTGGTTCGCCGTGGGCATCGCGCCATGACGGGCTCGTCCGATGAGCGGCACCGACCGGCTCCGCGGCGGCGTGCTGCAACGGGGGCACCAGCGCCTCGCATACCTCGAAGAGGGACAGGGTCCCCGGATCGTCTTCGTCCACGGCGGTCTCGGCCGGGGCAGTAGCTGGATCAGCGTTGCGGACCTCTTGCGAGACACGTTCACCTGCCTCCTCGTCGACCAACGCGGCCACGGTGCCAGCGACTGGGGTGGCGGCCCCGACGTCGACGTCGCGGCCACGATCTCTGCTGGCTCGTCGAACAGGTGGCGCCGGTCGAAGCGGTCGTCGGCCACTCCTACGGCGCGCTCGTCGCTCTCGAGGCCGGCCGGCGGGCCAGCGGGGAGCTCGCGCGCGCCTCGTGCTCTACGAACCGCCGCTCGCCATCGACGGGCCGATCATGGATGACTCCACCATTGGAGCCGTCGAGGATGCCGTCGCCAGCGGCGACTTCGAGGATGCGCTCGCCCTGCACCTGGGAGCCGACAGCGGGGGCATGTCCGGGTCCGAGATCGAGGCGCTGCGGACGAACCCGATGCTGCGCCCGGTCTACGCCGACCTCGTCATCCAGGCCCCGACGATCGCACCCGGCGTCGAATCGGCGAACCGTCTCCGCTCCGCCGAGCCGTACCGGTCCGTGACGACACCGACCCGAGTGCTGCTCGGGGGGCAGAGCCCCGCACGGCCGTTCCGGCACGCCGCCGAGGCGCTCGTCGACGCCATGCCGGGCGCCGACCTCCAGGTCCTCGACGGCCAGACCCACCTCGCGCTCATGACGGCACCGCACCTCGTCGCCGGCGCGATCCGCGAGCTGCTGGAGCAGTGAGATGACCCTGTCACACGACGCGAGCGAGACGAACGAGCAACTGATGACGGAGCTGACCGAACTGGAACAACATCGCCACCAGGTCGCGACGCCATCAGGCGTGACGAGCTCCTCGACATCGGCGACGGACCACGCCGTGTTCGTCCACGGCGTCGGGACGAGCAGCTTGCTGTGGCGCAACGTCATCCCCCTGGTGGCCGACCAGCGGCGGTGCCTCGCGCTCGACCTCCCGCTCCACGGTGGCTCGCCGGGCACCGCCGCACACGACTTCTCCCTGCCCGGTCTCGCTCGCTTCCTCCGCGACTTCTGCGACGCGCTCGAGTTGCCGAACGTGGATCTCGTCGCCCACGACACCGGCGGTGCCGTCGCCCAGGTCTTCGCCGCCGACCAGCCCGGCCGGCTCGCCTCGTTCGCGCTGACCAACTGCGAGACGCCGGGCAACCTGCCGCCCAAGGCGTTCCTCCCGACCGTGTGGCTCGCTCGCCTCCGCCTGCTCGCACCGACAGCCCGGCTCGGCTTCACCAACCTCGAACGCACCCGCGAGCGCGTCTACGGCCGGGACTACGAGCACATCGAAGCGCTGCCGATGGACGTGGCGCGCCAATACCTCACACCCCTGGTCGGCACCAGGGTCCACGCCGAGCAGTTCCAGCGCTGGATCCGCTCCCTCCGGGCCCGCGACCTCGAGGCCGCCGTTGCCGGACTGCGTCGGATCGATGCCCCGACCCTGATCGTGTGGGGCACCGACGACCGCTTCTTCCACCGCCGATGGGCGCAATGGCTGCTCGACACGATCCCGGGCGCGACCGAGATCGTCGAGGTTCCCGGCGGCCGTCTCTTCTTCCCCGACGAACGAGCCGACGAGCTCGGCGCCGCCCTGCGCCGCCACTGGGCAAGCCGACAGACGAACCAGTCCTGAACGGGTGCCTGCGGACGTGACGTGCCGTGAGCCTCGTCACCTGGTCCGTCGATCGCCGGCGGTCGTTCGACCGATGGTCCGGTTCGCAATTCGTTTGCCCGGCCATCGAACCAGACACTTCACTCATGAACGACCCTGCTACTTCACGCGTGAAGGAGATCGACGTCGCCGTGAACCACCCATTGATCGAACAGCTCGTCCACGACCGGCGCCGTGAGCTACGGGCGGAGGCAGCTCGGGCCCGTGCCGCCACCGAAGCCCGGCGGTCGGGAGCGAAGCGAAGCCGCTCCCTGCGGTCCCGCAGCACCGCCTGGCTCCGGCAGCTGGTCACTCGCCACGCGGGCAACACCCAGCGAGCGGCCGATCGACATGGTCCGGGTCCCGACCGAGACCGTGCCGCCTGATCCGCAGCCCTGCTGGCGTCAGCCGCGTTCGTCCTCGTCGAACGCTCCGGCGACGCGATCGAGCGAGCCGGCCAATCTGGCCAGCTCCCGGGCCGAAAGGGCACCGTCGACGAGCTCGTTGGTCGCCCCGAACGCATCCTGTCCCGCAACCAGGTGCTCGCGACCAAGCTTCGTCGTCACCACCCGACGGAGCCGCGCATCCGATGGGTCCGACTGCCGGGCCACGAGACCCGCACTCTCGAGGCGCCTGACCATCGCCGTCACGGCCGATTCATTGATCCGCAGGATGCGGGCGATCTCCCGTTGGACCAGCCCATCGGTTGCCACGGCGAGCACCGCGAGCTGTGCCGTGGTCAACCCCGTGGCAGCCACCGCCGCGTCGGCCGCCTTTCGCCACTGATGGGCCGCCACCTGAAGACGGTGATACAGCCGGAGCTCGCTCGTCGTCGACACGGCTTGGTCCCCCTGCTCGAAACACTTGCGCTGGGCCGATCAAGGTACTTCACTAGTGCATGAACCAGATACTTCACCTGTGAAGGAGATCGGATTCCATGAGAGTGGACGTATGGGCCCAGATCCTCAGCGACCGCATGGCGGCGTCGTGTTGGCTCGAGCCCCTGCTCCGATGGACGGGCCGCGACACCGCTGCCGTCCCCACGGTGACCGAGACCTTGGCCGCAATGGACGACGCGGGCATCGGCATCGCACTGCTGTCCCCGTAGCACGGCCCGGACGGACCGCTCATCAGCAACGACGAGGTTGCCGCCCAGGTACGAGAAGCGCCCGACCGGTTCCACGGCGTGGCGAGCATCGATCTGGCCGACCCGATGGGTGCCGTGCGTGAGATTCGAGACCGGTGCTCGCAGGACGAGTTCGTCGCCGTTCGGGTTGTTCCGTGGCTCTGGGGATTGCCCCCCAACGATCGCAGGTACTACCCGATCTATGCGGCGTGCATCGATGCCGGAGTCCCGTTGTGCACCCAGATCGGTCACACCGGCCCCCTCCGAGCATCGGAGTCCGGCCGCCTGATCCCCTACCTGGAAGACGTTCTGCTCGACTTCCCCGAGCTCGTGGTCATCGGCGGGCACCTCGGCTTCCCCTGGGTGGACGAGGTGCACTCGCTCACGATCAAGTTCCCGAACTTCCACGTCGACACGTCAGCCTATGCGGTCCGACGCATACCCGACGACTTCGTCACCTACATGAAGGGCCCCGGGAGGGGCCGGGTCATGTTCGGTACGAACTGGCCGATGTTGAGCCCATCCGATTGCCTGCGAGACGTCGACCGCCTCGGGCTCGATGACACGCAGCGCGAGGACTTCCTCGGCCGGACGGCCGCGGAGCTGTTCCGTCTGTAGATCGATCTTCGACGCAGGGAGCCTGCGTCCGTCGATCCCACGGTGGACCCACGATTTCGCCAGGCGCCACGTGACCATCATCACGTTTTCCGTACTGGGAGAAGATGACATACTCGCCGTATGTCAAAGATGTACGGTATGGCTTTCAACCTGGCCGGGAAGCTCGCCAGTTTCGACGACCACTTCGCACCGAGGATCGTTGCGGAGTTCAACGACCACAAGATCGAGCTCGTCAAGGTGAAGGGCGAGTTCGTGTGGCACGCCCATCCCGAGACCGACGAGGTGTTCCTGGTTCTCGACGGCCAGCTGACCATGCAGCTCCGCGACCGACGTGTCCCCCTCGGCCCCGGGGATCTGTACGTCGTCCCTCGCGGCGTCGAGCACTGCCCGACCGCGTCCAGCGAAGCGCAGGTTCTCCTCATCGAGCCGCTGGGAACGCCGAACACCGGAACCGCTGGCGGAGATCGCACTGCGGTCGAACGAAGGATCTGACGGCCTGAACGATCGGGCCGACGCCACCCATGGAGGTCTCTGCAGTGCCCCGCTTCCTGTTCCGCCTCGGGCGTGGTTGCACGCGTCATCCCGTGTGGACGATTGCGATGTGGTTCCTCGTCGCCATCGCCATGTTCGGCGCATCGACCAGCGATTCGGCGACGATCTCGTCGACGACTTCGCCCTCCCCGGGGTCGAATCCCAACGGGGCACCGACGTGCTCGAGGGGCGGTTCCCCCAATTCGCTGGGGCATCCGGTAGCGTCGTCTTCCACACGGACGACGGTCGGATCGACGACATGACGCACCGAGCGGTCGTCGAGGACAGCGTGGATGCGCTCGGCCACGTCCCTGACGTCAGCTTCGTGACCGACCCGTACGGCGGCCGCCCCGACGGTGAGCAGCGATGGGCACACGGCGTTCGCCACCGTTCAGTTCACCGCGCCGGTGCTCCACCGGGAGCACTACCTCGCGGC
>CAWCUT010000008.1:0-256582 GCA_963798875.1 uncultured Solirubrobacterales bacterium | reverse complement strand
TTGCCGAATGATGTCGATCGTCGCTACTGACGGTGCCGACCCGTGGCGGCGATTGGTCAAGGTGGCTGCGACGTCGCCGCCAAGAACCATCGCGATCATCATCGTCACGCGCCACGGTGGGCAACTCTTGGGCAACACGCCATCCATCGCCAGCCGCAACTCGTCACCCTGGCGAACACCCCGAAGCCCATTATCTGGGCGCATTGCGCAGACCAGCCGCAACCAGCCGCAACTACAGGGGCCTTCTCATAATCCGTAGGGCGCAGGTTCGGGTCCTGCCCCGCCCACTATTCAAGCCAGCTGCAGCCGGCGCGTTCCCGCTCAGCGTGTCGTCCAGCCGCCATCGATCGGGATCGCCGAGCCGGTCATGAACGAGGCCTTCGGGGAGAGCAGGAAGGCGATCACCTCGGCTTCTTCTCGCGCGTCGGCCATCCGGCCGATCGGTCCCGCGGCGCTGAGGGTGTCGCGTAGCTCCGGCTCGAGGCGAAGTTGACGATCGCGCCGCTGCCGGCCTCGAGCATCGGCCGAAGCTCGTGCTTCAGCGACAGCCAGGTGCCGGTGGGGTTGACATCGATGATGCGGTCCCAGTCGTCCTTGTCGAGATCGGTCACCGTCGTGCTCGGCGACTTCACGGACCCGGCGCTGATCCCCGCAGAGTTGCGGGCGAGATCAAGGCGTCCGTAGCGCTCGAGCGCTACGTCGACCATCTGCGCGGCATCCTGCTCCTCTGAGATATTGGCGGCCACGAAGGTCGCCTCTCCGCCGCTCGACTGCACCGAGCTCACCGCCTCGGCCCCGAGGTCCGCATCCCGGTCGGCGATCACCACCCGGGCCCCCGCAGCCGCCAGCGTCTCGACCGTCGCCCGTCCGATCCCGGACGTCCCGCCTACTGCCGCAGGTGGGATCGGATCGGGGCGCTTCGCCAGCAACCCTTTAGGACCGCGGTCTACAGTCCTTATAGGGAACTGGCCGCGGAAGGTGGTCAGGAACGAGGGAAGGTCACAAGATGCGCCGGTTCGTCGCAGTCGCGGTGATGCTGGCGCTGGGCTTTGGCCTGGTCAGTCTCGCCACAGCCGATGAGAGCGTCCAGAGCGAGGTCGGCAAGGTGAAGCCGAGGAAGCTGCCGAACAAGAAGCGGCGTCCGGTCGCGTTCATCAACACCATCAAGACGTTCAACATGCCGGGCCTGGGGCAGCCGCCGAGCGCCACCCGGACGATCCTCGATCTGCCGAAGCAATTCAAGATCGACACCAACGCCGCGAAGACGTGCCGGACCGACGCGTCCGGCCTCGCGGCTGCTGCGCTCACCAAGGACGCGATCAGGGCCTGCGGGAGGCGCTCGCTGGTCACTGACCCGCAGGGCAGCTACGCGGAGGTGACGGTCTCGGGGGTAACACCGCTGGTGATCCCGGTCGATATCAGTGGCTTCAACGAGAACGGGAAGAAGCTGCTGCTCTACAGCAAGCCGCAGGGAGCGTACTCGGGGATTGGCGCGAGCGTTCTCACCGGCAAACTGAAGAAGGCGAGCAAGGTTCGCGGCCGCCCCAGTGGCAGTTCGAGCAAGGGCTTCAAGCAGTCCCTCGACGTCTCGATCCCGGGTGTTTCGGCGGGAGCGATCAGCCTCTTCAGGGTGAGCCTTGTCAAGAGCAACTACGTCAAGGCTCGATGCAAGCCGAGGCAAATGAAGTTCCAGGCGACGACGTTCTTCAGCAACGCGCCGCCCACCGTTGACGGCTACTCCTTCGGCTGCAAGCCGAAGGGGTAGGTCGGCAGGCAGATCCAGCCGGAGGAGGGGGCGGCGCGGGGGGTCACTCCCTCCCCGGTCCTTCGTCCACGCCGGGCGATCAGAACGGTTTGACGGATGCGTCCACGAGGGCCGCGAGCGCGAAGAAGAGCATGAACGCCGCGAAAGTACCGGTGGATAGGGTGGGGGCGAGGGAGCGTTGTTCAGCTCCCTCGGCACGACGCCAGGAGTCGAAGAGGAGCCCTGCGGCCATCAGCAGGTAGAGACCGAATACGCCGGTCAGCGCCGCCAAGGTGGGGATGCCCCAGTCCCAGACGACCGCGGCGATCGCCATCAGCCCCCACGCGAGGTTTGCCATGCCCACCTCGATCTGGAAGTTGTTGCGCTGGCCCAGGTCCCATTTCATGCGCGCAGCGTCCGAGGAGTGAAACACGGAATGTCGGAGGAACGAGGCGATCCCGAGCGCACCGACCGCTAACGCGGCCACCGGCTCGATCGCCTTTGACCCCCCGTCGCCGATTCTCGACAAGCCGAGTCCGATCCCAACGCCGCCGAGCAGGTAGCCGAGCTGCATCAACCGGGTCGATATTTGCGGGTCGGCCGTGGGCGCTTCTGTAGGCGTGGGCTGCATCGCTAGTAGGAGCCCGCGACCACGGTGCCGGGGCTTCGCTCTGGCGGCTTGGCAAGCAGCGCGACGACGTGCTCGTTCATCCAAGGTCCACCGATCTCCGACCTGATGCGCTCCTCGGTTTCGAGGTCGGGAAACGTGAGCAGGAGGGTGGCGTGGTGATCGTCCTCCTGGACAAGGCTGGCCGAAATGCCGCCTGCCTCGACAAGCTGTTGACACGCCTGCTCCGCGGAGTCGACGACGTCCCGGGGGATCGGTTCCGTGAAGCTCAGGTGGTTGACAACGATCCGCACGGAGCGATCGTATCGGCCCTCAGCCGAACTGATTCTTGACAGTGGCGATCCGCTTCGCAGCGTCTTGATCTTGCGGCGTACCATCAAGGCAAGTCCAGCGACTCGGATCGCGGAGAGGAGACGGACCATGGGCCCTGAGGAGAGCGTCTACGTCACCGGTCGCGCAGACACCAACGACTATGAGCCGATGCTGATCGACGGCGGGCAGGTAGGCGAAGCCCACTGGCTGCGCGCGCAGGGATCGCGGGGCAATTCCCACGAAGCCTGCCTCTGGCGCACCGACGCCCCCGCGAGCTACGAGTACCTGTTCACCGGCGATGAGTCGTTTGTGATCCTCGAGGGTTCGGTAAGCATCGAACTCACCGAAACGGGCGAGCAGATCGAACTCAGGGCCGGTGACGTTGCCTCTTTCGACCGCGGGACGCGATCCGTCTGGACGTTTACCGAGCCCTTCAAGAAGTTCACGGTGATTTCTGATTAGGAAACCCCGGGATTACCGGCGTGCAGCGCCGGGAGCGGACTCCCGCAGCCGGGCAACTCCTGGGCAACACACCAACCATCGCCAGCCGCAACTCGTCGCCCTTGAGAACGCGCCCGATCCGCACGGACGTGCGGATCGGATCGACCGGCCGCAACCAGCCGCAACTACAGGGGCCTCATAATCCGTAGGGCGCAGGTTCGAGTCCTGCCCGGCCCATTCGGAATGCGCGGTACGGACTGTCCGAGGGTCTTAGGTCGGATCTACGACCAATTTCGTATTGAAAACGGGACCAGCTCAGGTCCATCCTCGAGTTGCACATTCACACCGGAAGCAAACCGAGGAGACACCATGAAGATTCGCATCGCACGCACCGCAGCCGCCGTCACCGCTGCCGGCGCGCTGGCGCTCGGAGGCGCCTCATTCGCCCAGGCCAGCCCCGACCATCACGGTCATCACGGCGACCATCACGGCCACCACGGCGACCATCACGGCCACCACGGCGACCATCACGGTGGCAACGGCAACAACGATGGACCCAATCACGGCTAGTAGCACCGGACGTTGACCGTGAGGCCGGGGCGCACCGCCCCGGCCTCGTTGCGTCGGCATCTCATGCGGGGGCGGATGGTCCAAGATGGACTCTCGTTGACGGGAGTGGCATCCAAGGCTGCAACGACTCTGAAGGGAATGCGGGCACGACTCCGCAGTCCGGTCGCTCGGTTCACGCTGACCGGACTCACGGCGGTGGTGCTCGTCGGCCTTCTTGCGGCATACCTACTGAGGCAGGCAGGGACCGATGAGGCGATCCGGGATGCCAAGCAGGTCAGTGCGCTGGCCGGCGAAGGGATCGTCGAGCCCGTGGTCGGCGAGGGCTTGCTGACCGGGAATCCCAGAGCCGAGAAACGGGTCGACGCCGCCGTCCGCGACCATGTGCTTGGTCAGGACGGGATCATCCGGGTCAAGATCTGGGGCAACGACGGGCGCATCGTCTACTCGGACGAAAAGCGGCTCGTCGGTGGCGCGTACCACCTGGGAGAAGATGAGCGTGCGATCCTCACCAACGGGGGAGTCAAGGCCCAGGCAACGGACCTCTCAAGGCCCGAGAACCGCTTCGAGAACAGCACTTACGACCTGCTCGAGGTGTATCTGCCGATTCACACCAAGCAGGGCACCCCGTTGCTCTTCGAGACCTATCTGAGATCGAGCTTCGTGAGCTCTGCCGGCCAGAGGATCTGGTCGACCCTTGCCCCGGTGTTGATCGGGGCATTGGTCGTGCTGGCCGCGCTGCAGCTCCCGCTCGCGGCTTCGCTGGCGAAGCGGCTGCGGACGGGGCAGCGCGAGCGGGAGGAGTTGTTGGAGCGAGCGATCGACGCCTCGGCCTCGGAGCGGCGACGCATCGCCCAAGATCTCCACGACGGTGTCGTCCAGGATCTTGCCGGAGTCTCCTATTCGGTCATGGCGGCCGCCAGTCGTGCGGAGCGGGGAGGGCCCACCGACGCCGGCAGGCTCCAGCAAGCCGCCTCGCGCCTTCGGCAGAGTGTCCGCAACCTTCGCGGGCTCCTGGTTGAGCTCTATCCGCCCGATCTGCATCGGGTCGGCATCAAGCTGGCCCTCTCCGACACGATCGGCGGCCTGAGCGCACGCGGACTGACGGCGACCGTGTCCGTTCCCGACGAGTTGACGTTGCCTGCCAAGCTGGAGACGTTGTTCTTCCGGATCACCCAGGAGGCTGTCCGTAACGTGGTCGCTCACGCCAACGCCGGAAGAGTGGAGATTCGCATCGGCACTGCGGACGGGCACGCGTCGCTCGAGATCGAAGACGACGGTGACGGATTTCAGCCGGACGCTCCGCCGGGCGCCGGTGGCCATTTCGGCCTGAGGATGATGAGCGATCTGGCCCGGGACGCCGGCGGGAAGTGCGAGATCGACTCCTCGCCGGGGCGCGGCACCCGGATCCGCGTTGAGGCTCCACTCTCGTGATCGAGGTTCTCCTCGTCGAGGATCATCCAGTCGTTCTCGCTGGGCTCGAGGAGCTGCTCAGGGAAACGGAGGACATCGAGGTGGTGGGCACCGCTCGCAACGGGGCGGAGGCGCTCGAGCTCGCCGTATCGCTCGAGCCTGATGTCGTGCTGATGGATATCTCGATGCCGGAGGTCGATGGGATCGAGGCCACTCGGCAGCTTCGTGCCTCGAGCGCCGAGGCACGTGTTCTGATCCTCACCTCGTTCTCCGACCAGGAGGGCATCCTCGCCGCATTGGACGCCGGAGCGAGCGGGTACCTGCTCAAGGACGCCGAGCCCGACGAGTTGTTCAGCGGAATCCGGGCGGCGGCGGCCGGCGAGTCCCCGTTGGCGCCCACCGCGGCGAGCGCGTTGCTCCGAGCGCGGCAGGCGGGCGATCAGCCAAACGAGCTGACCGAGCGTGAGCGCGAGGTGCTGGCGTTGGTCGCCGAGGGACTTTCGAACAAGCAGGTTGCCCGGCGTCTGGAGATCAGCGAAAAGACCGTCAAGACGCACCTGACGAACATCTACCATCGGATCGATGTCGTCAGCCGGGTCGAGGCCGTGCTCTGGGCCCAGGAAAACGGCCTCGACGCTCGCTAGGTCGAGCCTCGGACGCCGGGCGTGATCGCAACGGGATCAGCCCTGGCGGGGTTAGCGCAGCCGCAGTCCGGTTACGTAGTTCACGGCCGCGGCGTCGAGGTCGCCGAGCTGGTAGATGGCGGTGACGCCAACCGCGTCGGTCCGCAGCGCGATTCGCCGCGGCATCCGCACCCTCCAGCGCCGGGGGCAGGAGGGGCAGCGCTGATGCGCCTCGCCGAGGGCGACGACTCCGAATCGTTTCCCCCGTCCGCGGCGGAAGCCAAGAACGGAGACCTCCACGGCGGGACGGTTGAGAACGATTACGAAGCGCCGGCCGCGACGGATGCGTAGCCGGGGCCGGATGCCGGCTCGGTATTGCGAGCCGCGTCCGCATGCGCCGAGTCCGCGGCAGACGGCACCCCGGCGCGAGCGCGCCGATTTCTCGGGGCTCTTGAGGACGATGCGCTGAGCGAGGCCGAGACCATGCAGCTTCGGGCTGCCGGCCGCCGTCGGCGCTGCCGTCGCCCCGCCGGCCGATCCGATGAGGAACACGGCGGCGGCCGTCAGCACGGCAGCGAACTGGACAAGAACGCGTTCCCCCACGCGAACCAGGCTACTTCGACGTTCGCCCGCGCCCGCCTCAGACGCCGGCCTCAACCGAGCTTCTTCTTGACCGTGGAAATCCGCTTCCGCAGCGTCTTGATCTTGTGCTGGGCTGCCCTCTCCTGGCGGCGGGTCCGCTTGAGCTGGTGCTTCGCGGCGCGCCTCTGCTTGGCCGAGTCGGCCTTGCGGAGCTTCTTGTGGAGCTTTCGGGCCTTCTGGTGGAGCGCCTTGCTGTGCTGCTTCTGCTTGCCGAGCTTCGCCTTCAGCGAGCCGAGCTTGCGCTCGAGCTTGGCGATCCGCTTCTCGTAGGAGTCGGTCTGCAGCTGGGCGATCGTCAGCAGGTTGCCCTCGGCAAGGTTGAGCTCGGGCACGTGGTAGTTGTTGCCGCTCGCCACGAGGGCGCCGAGGTCCGGCCTCGTGTCGCCGGGAAGCCCGACGAGCGAGAGGTCCAGCCAGTGAGCGCCGGATTGCCGTTTGCACTGCACCTTGTAGTACTCGGGCTGGCTGCTCCATGGCGCCGCCGTCTCGCCGTTCTTGGGCACGCCGGTCAGGTAGTCGAAGTCGACCAGCGGCAGCAGGACGCCGTCGCCGCCGTCGAGGCGGGCCGGATCCGTGCACATGGCCTCGTACTTGGTCGAATCGAAGCGCGGCTCGGGGTAGATCCAGTAGCCCGAATCGAGCCGCGAGAACTCGGAGACATCGCCCGGGTAGCCCTTATAGGTCGAGAAGGCCGTGATGCAGCCGTCCTCGGCGACCTTCGTGCAGGCGGGCACGTGGTCGTACATGCCGCCCACGGCCTTGCCGATCGGCACGGGGATGTTCGCGCCGGGGGCGATTGCGCCGACGAACCGCTTGCGCAGCTTTGCGTTCGTGTCGACGAGCTCATCGATGAGCCGAGCGGTGTGGGCGGCTCCCTGGGAGTGGCCGATCATGATGAAGCCGCGGCCGTCGTTGTAGTTCTTCAGGTAGTCCCTGAAGGCCGACTTGGCGCTGCGGTAGGCAGTCTCGACGGAGGGGTTGTCCGAGCTCTGGTCGCCGTTGTTGGTGACCTGCCGGTACATCGGCGCGTAGACCTTGCAGACGGTCGAGAACATGCGCGCCTGCTGGACGACGACGCGTCTGATCGGCGGGTCCTTGTCGAGGTTGGAGTTCGGGCCCGGCTGCTCGCTCTGGGTCGGATAGAGGTAGAAGCAGTCGACGGGCGGATGCTTGGGGCGTGTGTAGCCCAGGGGCTCGGCCTGCTCGCCGGGAGGCGGGTTGACCGTGCCGTCGATCGTGCCGGCGCAGAGGTCGTCCGCCTGTCCGGGCTTGCAGATCCACGTCGTCTTGTCCTTCGCGCTCGCGCTGGAGGGAATGGCCGCCGCGGCGACGATCAGGACGGCGAGGGCGAGGGCGATCCTCAGACAGCGACGGGCATTGGACACAGCGGCTCTCTCCTTGTTTCCCCGGCCGCACGACTGCGACGCCACATCAAGCTAGCTGAGTGGGCCCGGGGCTGGCCGTGCGGGCCGCAAATTCTGTGACGAATCGATGGCACGCGGGCTTAGACTCGGTTGGCTGAATGCAAGGCGATGGCGGCCACCGGTCAGCGAACGCGGCCCGCGAGCTTGAGCGGGGACGTGAGGCGTTTGCGCGCCGGGCCTGGGCCGCGGCCTACGAGGCGCTGTCGGCGGCCGACGAGCGCGAGTCGCTGAGCGGGGCCGACCTCGAGCTGCTGGCGGACACTGCATTCATGACCGGGCGCGAGGGGGAGTTCCTGAGCGTGCTCGAGCGCGCACAGGGGGTGCACCAGGATGCCGGCGAGCCCATCGGGGCGCTCCGCTGCGCGTTCTGGCTCGGCGCCAACCTCGCGCAGCGGGGCGAGATGGGCCGGGCGGGGGGCTGGCTGGCGCGCGCTCACCGGCTGCTCGACGAGATCGGGGAGGACCGCGTCGAGCGCGGTTATCTGCTGATCCCACGCGCGTTCGCCCAGGATGCGGCGGGGGAGCCCGAGGCGGCCGCGGCGACCGCCGCCGAAGCCCTGACTATCGCTGAGCGCTTCGGTGATCGTGACCTGTTCGCTCTCGCCGCCCAGCTTCGGGGCATGATGCTGATCCTCGCGGGACGGCTCGAAGACGGCCTCGCGATGCTGGACGAGGCGATGGTGGCGGTGACTGCTGGCGAGACTTCGCCGATCCCCTCCGGGATCGTCTACTGCGGGGTCATCCTCGCCTGCCGGCGTGCGCACGAGGTCGGCCGTGCGAGGGAATGGACCGCGGCGCTCTCGGACTGGTGCGAGCGGCAGCCTGACCTCGTCGCCTTCACAGGACGCTGCCGGCTGCACCGCGCCGAGATCATGCAGCTGGATGGCGCCTGGCCGGAGGCGCTCGAGGAGGCGCGCCGGGCGCACCAGCGCGCAGTGGCCGGTGAGAATCCCGGGGCGGTGGGCGAGGCCAGCTACCGGCGGGGCGAGCTGTACCGGCTGCGCGGCGAGTACGCCGATGCAGAGGCGGCCTATCGGGAGGCGCACCGCGGTGGTCGCGAGCCGCTGCCGGGGCTGGCGCTGCTGCGATGCGCGCAGGGGGAGGCGGATGGTGCTGAGGTCATGATCGACCGGGCTCTGGCCGAGCGTGCCGAGCCGGTCTGGCGCCTGGAGCTGCTGCCGGCCGCGGTCGAGATCAAGCTCGCGACGGGCGCGATCGAGGAGGCGCGCGTCGCGTGCGAGGAGCTCGCGGAGCTCGCCGGGGGTGAGCTGACGCCGATGCTGGAGGCCGTTATTGCCGGCTGCCGGGGTGCGATCGAGCTCGCTGCAGCGCAGGCGCCGGCGGCACTCGTGCAGTTGCGGCGCGCCGGGGAGCTGTGGCGGGATCTCGGCGCTTCCTACGAGGCGGCCCGCGTGCGGGTCCTCGTCGGCCGCGCCTGCCGAAGCCTCGGTGACGAGGAGGCGGCCTCAGTGGAGTTGGAGATGGCGCGGGAGGAGCTCGAGCGCCTGGGGGCGCGACCGGACCTGGAACGCATCGGGTCCGGCTCGGGCGACGAGGGCTCGGCCGGGGGCTCCGGCCTGACGGCGCGCGAGCTCGAGGTCCTGCGCCTGGCGGCCCGCGGCCGCAGCAACCGCGAGATCGCCGCCGAGCTCGTGATCAGCGAGCACACGGTCGCTCGCCACCTACAGAACATCTTCGCCAAGCTCGGCACCTCATCGCGAACGGCCGCGAGCGCCTACGCGTTCGAGCACGGCCTGCTCTGACACATGCGGCCAGCTCGCGCGTGGTCAGAAATGACCACTGCCTGGCCGTAAGGAAGTTGATCAATCCGTGCGATGTAGCGCCGGGTCGCGACCCGTACGGTCGGCCTGATGGTCATTCGGATCCCCATTCACCTGCAATCGACGGCTGCAGCGGCGTTGGCCGCCGTCACGATCGCCGCGGCGCCGTCGAGCGCCCGCGCCGACGCCGAGCCGGGCGACCTCGATGCGAGCTTCGGCCGCGATGGGATCGTCCGCACCAACTTCAGCAGCCGCTCCGACCCCGGCTTCCGCGACGCCGCCCTCGACGTTGCCGCCGGCGGCGGCCTGCTCGCCGCAGCGGGCCGCTCCGGAGCGGGTGGCGGCAACTTCGCGCTGGCGCTCTACGAGCCGGATGGCTCGCCGAAGAGCGTCTTCGGCGGCGACGGCAAGGTCGTGACGGGCTTCGGAGGCAACGACCAGGCCAACGCCGTCGCGATCACCCCCGGACGCGGGCTCATCGCGGCCGGGCGGACCAATCCGGACTTCCATCCGTCGAACGACGTCGGCGGCCCAGCCGGCGTCGTGGGCAGCAGCTTCGCCGTCAGTCGCTATTTCATCACCGGCGATCTCAACAGCTCGTTCGGCGGTGACGGCAAGGTGACGACCGCCTTCGACGAAGGCGCCGAGGCGCATGCGGTCGCGCTCCAAGACGACGGCAAGATCGTGGTCGCCGGAGCCACGCTCCAGGGGGGCGGCGCGGACACGGAGTTCGCCCTCGCCCGCTACAACCCCGACGGCAGCCTCGACACGACCTTCGACGGCGACGGCAAGGTGGTGACCGGCTTCGGCGGTGGCGACTACGCGACCTCGATCGCAATCCAGGAGGACGGCAAGATCGTCGTCGCCGGTATCACCGTGTTGGGCGACTCCGACTTCGCCCTCGCTCGCTACAACCCCGACGGCAGCCTCGACCCGACCTTCGACGGCGACGGCAAGGTCTCGACCGACTTCTCCTCCTCGCGCTTCGATACCGGCCGTGCCGTCGCGATCGACCGCCGCGGCAGGATCGTCGTCGCCGGGGACTCCGCCGGCGATCTTGCCTTCGCTCGCTACAAGCCCGACGGCAGCCTCGATCAGAGCTTCATCGGCGACGGCAAGGTGATCACCGACTCGGGCGTCGCCAGATCCCTCGCGATCGACGACGCCGGCAGGATCGTCGCGGCGGGCAGCGACGGAGGCAACTTCTTGGTCGTCCGCCTGCTCCCTAGCGGTCACGCGGATCTGAGCTTCGGTCACGAAGGTAGGGCGACGACCGCCGGGAGTGACGAGGCCGGCGCCCGGGGGCTCGCGATCGACCCCGACGGGCGCATCGTGGTCGCCGGGTCCACGGCCGGCGAGGGCGATTTCCGCCTCGCCCGCTACCACGCGGAGCCAGTCGACGACACGGCGCCTGAGACCGACATCGACGCCGGGCCGGCCGCCACCGGAAACGATCCCCGGCCGACCTTCAGGTTCTCCTCCTCCGAGCCGCGATCGAGCTTCACGTGCTCGCTTGACGGCGTGCCGTTCGCGGCGTGCGGCTCGCCGCTGACGCCGCCGCCGCTGGACGACGGCGCCCACACGTTTCGCGTCAGGGCCACCGATCGAGCGGGCAACACGGACCCGAGCCCAGCGGTGCGCAGCTTCACCGTCGACACCGTCGCGCCCGAGACCACGATCGACTCAGGGCCGGCAAGCGCAACCAGCGATCCGCTGCCGAGCTTTGCCTTCTCCTCCTCCGAGCCGGGCTCGAGCTTCGCGTGCTCGGCCGACGGCACGGACTTCGTCCAGTGTGAGTCGCCGTACCGGGACCGCGTGGCCGCCGACGGCCCGCGCACCTTCTTCGTCCGGGCTGAAGACCCCGCGGGCAACCGCGACCCCACCCCGGCGCGGCGGCGCTTCACGGTCGACACGACGCCCCCGAAGATCGTGATCAAGGGCAAGGGCCTGCGGCTGCGCCACCGCCACATCATCGTCAGGCTCAGGTGCCGGTCGAGTGAGGCCTCACCGCCGTGCGTGGGCCACGTCATCCTCGGGACGGCGCGCCCGCTTCGCTTCCGTGGGCGCCGCCAAAGCGTGCGCCTGGCCGGCCGCCACTACTCGCTCGGCGCCGGCGAGCGGCGTCGGGTGCGCCTGACGCTCCCGAAGCGCAAAGCGAGCCTCCTCCGCGCGAAGCGCAAGGCCCGGCGGCTGCGGGCGACGGCGCGGGTCCACGACGCCGTCGGCAATCGCGGCGCGGCCCGCCGGCGTCTACGCCTGGGCCTGCGGGCGGCGGGGCAGTGACCAACTCCATACCATCGCTAGCAAGGAGGAGCAGATATGCAAACCGACCAGACCCCGACGTTCGCCGAAGTCGCCGAGGCGATCGCGCCCGGATGGGAACGTCGGCGCGGCTTCGTCGAAGCGGTATCGGAACCGGTCCGCGAGTGGATCGTCCAGGCGCTCGATGCCCGGCCCGGCGACACGGTGCTGGAGCTCGCCGCCGGCGTCGGTGACACCGGCTACGACATCGCCTCGATCATCGGCCCGGAAGGCCGGGTGATCTCGAGCGACTTCTCGCCGGGCATGGTTGCCGGCGCCCGCCGTCGGGCCGCCGAGCGAGGGGTGGGCGACAACGTCGAGCACCGCGTGATCGACGCCCAGCGGATCGAGCTCGCAGACGACGCCGTCGACCGGGCGCTTTGCCGCTTCGGCTACATGCTGATGCCCGACCCACCCGCCGCCTTGGCCGAGACTCGACGAGTGCTGCGGCCCGGCGGGCGCCTGGCGCTGGCCGTCTGGGGTCGGCCGGAGGCCAACCCCTACTTCGCCGCGGTCGGCATGGCGCTGGTCGCCGGCGGCCACATCCCGCCTCCCGATCCGGCCGGGCCGGGGATCTTCAACATGAGCGAACCCGAGCGAGCCCGGAGTCTGCTCGAGGGCGCTGGATTTGCATCGATCACGGTCGAGGAGGTGCCGGTCCGCTTCCGTTTCGCCGATCTCGACGAATGTCTGGAGATCACCGCAGACACGGCGGGCCCGATGGCGCTTGCCTTGCGCGGGCTCGCGGACAGCGAGCGCGCGGCGCTCAAATCTCGGCTTGAGCATGCATACGGGCCGTTCGTCGGTGAAGGCGCCTACGAAATCCCGGGTCTGGCGCTGGCGGCGGTGGCGAGTTGACAGTGAGCATTTGGTTGGTTCACGGAGCCACGCGACAACGCGAGCCACTACCCGCGCTGGGTTGACTGCGCCACAGCCCAGTCGAAGCGTGCGTAGGCGACCTTCGGCGCCGAGCCGAGGTCGCCGAGCCACTCGGCGAGCTCGGGAAGGCGCGCGGCGACAAAGGCGAGCTGCTGCTCCTGCGGCCCGAAGTCGGCCGAGTAGAGCTTGATCAGATTGGGCAGGCGCACGCGCCCGGCATTGCGGTCGAGCGTCGTCTCCGCAACCAGATATGCGCGCGTCGCGGCCTCGAGCTTGCCGTCGAGCCCCGCGGCGTCGTAGCTCGCGATCGGCGGGCAGGAGACGGCGCCGCAGTTGAGCGCGAAGTGGATCCGTGGGTCGAGCCTGTCCGGTATCGCAGCGGCGCGCGGGTCGCAGCCGCGGAGCGGCGCCCGCAGCCGCAGCGGCGCGCGGCTGTTGCGGCGCAGGACCCCGTTCTCGATCAGGTTCAAGGGATAGACGTCCGAGCCGACCCTGTAGGCGGTGCGGTCGAAGAGGCCGAGGTGGAGCAGCAGGTTGCCCCGCACGGGCTTCGTCCCGAAGCGGTGCAGGATGAGCGAGTTGTAAACGTTGAGCCAGAACGCGATCCGCGCCTCGTCGCCATCGATCGCCGCCGGGTCGACCCCGGCCAGCTGCCCGGACAGCGCCTCGACCTCTTCCCGATCGCCACCGGCGGCGAGGCCGCGGGCAGCCGCGAGCAGGGATTGCGAGAGGTCCACGGCGCCGCCGCCTGCCTTGGCGGCGCGCTCGTTGAGGACATGGACACGGCCCATCGATGAGCCATCATCGAGGACGGGCACCGTGAGGGTCGGCAGCGGAAGCGCCAGGCAGTTGGTGGGGCGTCCGTCGATAGCCTGCGGACGATGAGCTCCGGGGAGCTTGCGGTCAGGTCGCTGTCACGGCAGGAGCTCGACGTGCTCGTGGATTGGGCGAGAGGGGAGGGCTGGGACCCGGGTCTCGCCGACGCCGGGGCCTTCTGGGAGACGGACCCGGAGGCCTACGTCGGCTTCGACGTCGACGGCGAGCTCGGGGGTGGGGCCTGCACGGTGGCTTACGGGCGCTCCTATGGGTTCATGGGCCTGTACATCCTGCGGCCTGAGCTGCGCGGCCGCGGCCTCGGCGGCGAGTTCGCGCTCGAGCTCGTCCGCGGGATGCGGAGCCGGCTCGACGGCGACGCTTCGATCGCGATCGAGGGGGTCGTCGCGATGACGCCGTTCTACGAACGGGCGCTCGGCTTTACTGCGGATCACGGCACCGCGCGGATGCAGGCCGTTTCAGCCGGCGGCTCGCGGGAGCCCGGCCTGATCGAGCTCGCGGCCGTGCCGCTCGCCGAGCTCGCCGCCTACGACGCGCCCCGCTTCGGCGCGCCCCGCGAGCGCTTCCTCGGGAACTGGACGGCGCCCGCCGGCGGCTTGGCGCTGGCGATGCCTGGCCCGGATGGCATCCGCGGCTACGGGGTCCTGCGGCCGACCGGGCTCGGCTACAAGGTCGGGCCGCTGTTCGCCGACGATCGGGCCATCGCTGCCTCGATCCTCTCGGCGCTGATGGAGCACGCCGCGGGTTCCGTGGTCTCGCTCGACGTGCCAGAGGTCAACTCGCCCGGCCTCGAGCTGGCGGCGAGCCATGGAATGGCTGAGGTCTTCCGCTGCATCCGGATGCACCGGGGGCCACGCCCGGCGATTCCGTGGCAGGAGGTCTTCGGCGTGACCACGCTCGAGCTCGGCTGAGCCACGAACCGCACGGGGCGGAGCGGGCTTCGAATCCGGTGATACGTTGCAGGCGATCACCCAGACCCGTGGAGAGGGGTTGTTGTGGCCGAGACGCTCAAAGGAACGTGCCTGTGCGGCGGTGTCGAGTACGAGGTCCAGGATCCGGAGGCGCTTGGCTATTGCCACTGCACCAGATGCCAGCGGTGGACGGGGTCGAGCCTTGCCGGCGTGGTCGTCGCCAAGGAGAACTTCCACTTCACCAAGGGCGAGGATCTCGTCACGCGCTTCGAGAGCGAGTTTGCGCCGCGGAACTTCTGCAGCCGCTGCGGGTCGAGCCTCTATGACGACCTCGGCGAGAAGTACTTCGTTGCCGCCGGGCTGATGCGAGATCTCGATCTCGATCCGAGCTTCCATCTGCAGGTCGCCTACAAGGCGAGCTGGCACCAGATCGGCGACGAGGCGCCGCAGTACGCGGAGAACCCGCCGGCGTAATCCGCCGCCAATAGATCCAGCGCGACCGGATCGTCAGTTCCGGCGGTCCGCGGCGAGCAACGCTGCGACCTGCTCCTCCAGCGCGAGCCGCCGCCGGCGCTCGCCGGCCAGCTCGGTCCGGGCATCGGTCAGGGCATCGGTGAGCTCGCGGTTGCGAACCCGGGCGTGAGCGAGCTCGGGATCACGCTGCGCCATCGGCGCGTCGGATCCGACCAACGACCTGAGGGGATCGCCGGACAGCTTCAGCGGAGTACGTCGTTCGGGCATGGCTTCGTCCTCTCTTTCGGGTCGGTCAGGAGCGCGCAGATTCCACGGCCGGCTGCGAAGCTGAGCTCAGGCCCCGGGAACCCGTGCGGGAGCCGCGGGGCAGGACGAGCACCGGGCAGGCGGCGTCCCTGATCAGCTTTCGCGTCGTGCTGCCGAGCAGCGTCCGGCGCAGCGGGCCATACGCGCGGGAGCCGGTGACGAGCAGGTCGAAGGCCCCACTCACGGTCGCCAACTCGGTTGCGGCGTTGCCGACCAGCAGGATCTCGTCGCGGCCGATCCCCTCCGGGATCTGCTCCCGGGCGATGTCGAGCCAGTGCTCCTGCTCACCTCGGTAGGAGGTGTCGGCTGGTCCGGCCGTGACGACGGTCCAGGCCGTCGAGTAGCCATAGGTCGGGTAGTCGGCGACAGCGATCACGGCGAGCTGAGCGCCGGTCCGGGAGGCGAGCTCGATTGCCGTGGCGAGCGCGGCGCGGGCCTCGGCCGAGCCATCGAAGGCGACGGCGATGCTGCGCAGCTCGTGCTCTGGGTCCTTGTCGTAGCCGGCCGGCGCAACGGCCACCGCGCAGGGAGCGCCGTGCATGAGCGATTCGCCGACGCTGCCGAGCAGCGTCCGGCCGACAGCACCGCGATGCGAGGATCCGAGCACGATCAGCCCGATCTCCGGATCGGCTTCCGCAAGGTCGTTGAGGGTCAGGGCGGGGGAGGCGCTCACCACCGCCCTCGTCCGCGCTCCGAGGCCCTCGAGCTTCTTCGCGGCGGCGCCGAGGTCGTCGGCCAGCGCCTCGGCGACGCGCTCGGCCTGGGTCTCGGCGTCGTCGAGCTGGTTCGGCCACGGCATCGTTGAGACGACGATCGGGTCTGCGCCGAGCGATTCGGAGAAGAGTCGGCCGAGCTCGAGCGCGTCGCCACCGTGGTGGCTGGGTTCATATCCGATGAGCACGTCGGTCACTCGTCTCACAAGCCTTTCGGGATCGGTCACGATGCGCTCCGCGCATCTCTCGGCCCGACGGTATGCGCCGCCGGATCGCCGCGCATCCGCAGCCGCCTACGACCCTCGGTGCGTATTGCATACGTATTGGCCGACGTGTTCGGGGCTGCCCCTCGCGCTCGAGCCGTCCCCCGAACTCCAGGCTGAGGTACGCGCGAATAGAGTGTCCTGCGATCCCGCAACCCACCAAAGGAGATCGCACATGGGGTTCATGGACAAGATGAAGAAGGCGGCCGAGGGCGTGCAGGCGCAGACGAGCAAGGTGGGGATCGGCGCCGACGCCGATCAGATGGCGCTCGCGAACCGCGCGCAGAAGCTGATGAAGGTCGGCGTCGATACGCCGGCGCACATCGACGCGATGACTCCGACGGGCAAGACCGACGCGCCCGGCGGCAGCGAGAACGTGATCGAGCTGACCGTGAGCCCTGCCGGTGGCGCGCCTTACGCGGTGACGATGAACCAGTACGTCTATCCCTCGGCGCCGTTCTCGGCAGGCGAGGACGTGATGGTCAAGGTCGATCCGGATGACCCGAACGCGGTCATGCTCTGGGGCAAGTAGCCCGAGGATCGCGGCAGTGGCCGGGCGAGCGGGCGGCTCAGGCGCCGGCCCGCTCGACGGCCTCGCGGACCGCCTCGGCGATCAGATGCGGCGCCTCGATCTGCGGGTAGTGCCCGAGTCCCGGAAGCTCGCGGACCGGGACGCCGGGCCGCAGCTCGCGCAGGCCGGCGAGCACGTTCGTCGTCGCCACCGGATCCTCGAGGCCCCAGGTCAGCGAGAGCGTCCCCGGCCAGTCACGGATCGCGCCGTGCCAGCGATCCGTGTAGCGCTCGCGCTCGTCCATGTAGTGGATCGTCTTGTGGGCGATCCGGGCGCCGCCGTCGTGGGTCATCAGACACCACTGGTCGGCGGCCTCCTCGGCCGTCAGCGGGTGCTCGTCGGAGAAGATGCGGGCGAACTGCAGGCGGAAGCCGCGCTCGTTCGTGAGCCGCGCGAAGAGCGGGCCGAAGCGGGTCCGCAGCAGCTTCTGCCCGGGGGTCGGGCTGGCACGGTGCAGGAGCATGCTGCCGTTGAACAGGAGCGCGCCGCTGATCTCGATCTTCGCCCTGCCCTCGAGCTGGCGGGCGAAGAGCTCGGTGGCGACCGATGTCCCCATGTCGTGGGCGACGACGAAGACCGGGGGAGACCCCTCGCGGGCGACGAGCTCCTCGACCGCGTCGGCCTGCCACGCCAGCGTGTACTCGTGATCGGTGGGCTTTCCGGACAGCCCGAAGCCGAGGAAGTCGAAGGCGAGCACGTCGGCGTCCGGCATCAGGACGAGCAACGGGCGCCAGTCGTAGGAGCTCGAGGGGAAGCCGTGCAGCAGCAGGAGCTTCGGCCCGCTGCCGGGGCGTCGCATGACGAACAGCTCGCGGCCGTTGACGCGCTCGCGCGTTCCCCGCTCGCTCCACTCGCGCACCCTCTCCGTCAGCACGGCGCGAGTCTCCCATATGCGCGCCGGCCGCCCCGGCCGGGCCGCCAGAACCGGTGTCGTACCCTTCCGGTATGCGATCCAACGGCATCAACATCGTCGTCGGGCTTGGCACCATCGCCGCGCTGGTCCTGTTCGTCGCTGCGGTCTGGGCCGCGGATGTCTCGACAGCGACCTCGCTCGCCTCGACCGGCCTGCTCGTTCTGCTCGCCAGCACCGCGCTCGCGATCGTCACCGCCCGCCCTGGGGGCCCGCAGCCCAACCAGGCCGACGCGACGGCGCAGCGCGAGCGCATGCGGCAGCTCGTTCCCTGACGACGAACCCGACGCTCCTCCGCAGCCGGCATCGCCGGAGGCGCCGTTGTGTGAGCTACTGCCTATAGACACTCACTCGCAATAGCGATAGGTTCGCCCTCGTCAGCTCCCCGCCGCTGCGGTGGGGCCGAGACGGAGGAGAGGCTGTATGGAGGCACGAACGGTGCGGCTTCGCGGGGCGTCGCGATTGAGCCGGATCCGTTCGGGGCTCTCGCCCGCGCAATGGCGCTCGATTGCCGCCATGGCCCTGGTCGTCGGCGGCCTGCACGCGATCGGCTTCTTCCTGCTCTTCGCGCTGATCGCACCGCAGCACCTGGCGCTCGGCGGCAGCGGCTTCTTCACCGTCGGCCTCGGCCTCACCGCCTACACGCTCGGCCTCCGCCACGCCTTCGACGCCGATCACATCGGCGCGATCGACAACACGACCCGCAAGCTGATGGCCGACGGCCAGCGGCCGGTCAGCGTCGGCTTCTTCTTCTCGCTCGGGCACTCGAGCGTCGTCTTCGTGCTGGCGCTGCTGTTCACGTTCGGGATCCGCGGCCTGAGCGGCGCGGTCGCCGACGACGGCTCCTGGCTGCACTCGGCGACCGGCCTGATCGGACCGACGATCTCGGGGACGTTCCTGCTGATCATCGGCATCCTCAACCTGCTCGTGCTGATCAGCATCGTGCGGATCTTCCGGCGCATGCGGGAGGGCCACTACTCGGAGGCGGAGCTCGAGGAGCAACTGCAGAACCGCGGCTTCATGAACCGCTTCTACAAGCGGGCGACGAGCGCGGTGCGCAGGCCCCGGCAGATGTACCCGGTCGGGCTGCTCTTCGGCCTCGGCTTCGACACCGCGACCGAGATCGCGCTGCTGGCGACGGCCGGGGCCGCTGCCGCCGGCGGTCTGCCGATCTACGCGGTCCTCTGCCTGCCGATCCTCTTCGCCGCGGGCATGTCGCTGCTCGACACGATCGACGGCGCCTTCATGAACTTCGCCTACGGCTGGGCGTTCGCGCAGCCGGTGCGGAAGATCTTCTACAACATGACGATCACCTGGCTCTCGGTGGTCGTCGCGCTCGCTGATCGGGACGATCGAGCTGCTCTCGGTGCTCGCCGACAAGCTCGCGCTCACGGGCCAGCCGTGGGATCTCGTCGTCCGGGCTCGACCTCAACTACGTCGGCTACGCGATCGCCGCGATCTTCGTGCTCACCTGGGTCGGCGCGCTGGCGATCTGGCGCCTCGGCCGGGTCGAGGAGCGCTGGACGCAGGGGGCTCGCGCCGGCCGCGGGCGAAGGTCCGCCGGATTGACGGCCCGGGCGCGCCCGCGCCGAGCCTGGATCCAGCCTCAGGCCAGCTTCCAGCCGGTCGGGCGGTGCTTGACGAGGCCGGCTGCGATCAGCTCGTCGAGGGCGGCCTCGACTTCGTCGCGAGCGATCGACTTGTCGACGACCTCGCCTTCGACGATCAGGGCCGGCGTGTTCAGCGTCGGGCGCTGTTCGAGGCTGCGCCGGACGAGTTGTGCGTTGTCGGAGAGCTCGCTCACGGCGGCGTAGGCTAACCGGAGAGTTTGGCGTCCGTCGCGTCCGTCGCCATGCCGCCCGGCTGCGGATCGCCGTCGCGGACGGCGCGCCAGAACCGCAGGTACTCGCGCTCGTGGCCGATGCCGGCCTCGAGCGCCAGCAGAACGCCGGTCCGCGCGCGGCCGCCCACCGAGCTCGTCGCGCATCTGCACCCAGCGGCGAGCCGCTCGGTGTGCGCCTCGATCTGCGATTCGGCGAGCTCCACCGGGTCGGCGCCGAGGAAGAGCTTGAGCAGCCCGGCGTCGCGCAGCTCCCACTCGGGCGCGGTCGGGTCCTCGCGCCAGGCGTCCAGCGCCTCGCGGCCCGCGGCGCGGTGAGGCTGAAGCGCCGGCGGCGCCGGCCCGAGTCCTCGCGCTCCTCGCTCAGCAAGCCGGCCTTGGCGAGCCGGTCGCACTCGCCGTAGAGCTGGGTGTGCGGCAGCGACCAGAGGTTGCCGAGGCCCGCGGCCGCTGCGCCCTTGAGGTCGTAGGGCGTCGCGGGCGCCATCGCCTCGATCAGGCCGAGGACGACGTAGGAGGTGGGGGTGAGGCGGACTTCCATCGGCTGACCATGCTACAGTCCTGAGCGAACCGTTCGTTCCGAACTATTGAGGAGAGCCGCGATGGAGCCCAGCGCCGCCCCGACGACCGCCGCCGAGAGTCCGAGGCAGCGAGGCCGTTGCGCCCGCCGGCCCCGAGCTCGGCTTCACCTCGCTCGAGGACGAGGTCCGGGTCGATGCGCTGCCCCTCGTGGCGAGCTGCCCGAGCTGGCTCGAGGGCTCGCTGCTGCGCACCGGCCCGGCCAAGTTCGAGGCGGGCGAGCGCAGCTTCAACCACTGGTTCGACGGGCAGGCGATGCTGCACCGCTTCGGGATCGAAGACGGCAGCGTCTCCTACGCGAGCCGCTTCCTGCGCGGCACAGGCCTACGAGGCGACGGCACGCGGCGAGATCGACTACTCGGAGTTCGCCACCGATCCCTGCCGCGGGCTGTTCAAGCGCGTGATGTCGATCTTCGACCCGAAGCTCTCCGACAACGCGAACGTCAACCTGGCCAAGCTCGGCGAGCGCTACATCGCGATGACCGAGACGCCGATCCCGGTTCACTTCGACGCCGAGACGCTGGCGACCGTCGGCGTCGCCTACGAGGTGCCGGGCATGCTGACCACCGCGCACCCGCACCTCGACCGGGCGAGCGGCGGCATGCTCAACTACGCGGCGAAGCTCGGGCCGCGCAACGAGTACCGCTTCTTCCAGCTCGGGCCCGAGGCGGACGCGAAGCCGCGCGTGATCGCCTCGGCGCCGGTCCGCAAGCCCGCCTACATGCACTCGTTCGGGCTCAGCGAGCGCTGGCTGATCCTGGTCGAGTTCCCGTTCGTCGTCGACCCCAAGCGGCTCGCGCTCTCCGGGCGCCCCTACATCGAGAACTACCGCTGGGAGCCGGAGCGCGGCACCCGGGTGACGCTCTTCGACCGCCGTGACGGCAGCGCCGCGGTCGGCCCGTTCGAGACCGACGCGATGTTCTCCTTCCATCACCTGAACGCCTTCGAGCCGCGAGGGCGAGGTCGTCATCGACCTGCAGGCCTACCCGGACGCCTCGCTGATCGACGAGCTCTATCTCGACCGGCTGCGGAGCGCGCGGACCGCGATCTGCCGGAGGCGACGATCGAGCGGCTCGTCGTCGACACCGGCTCCGGCGAGGTCGAGCGCGAGACGCTCTTCGATCCCGGCTTCGAGCTCGGCCGGATCAACTACGGGCGCTGCAACGAGCGCCCCTACCGCTACGCCTGGGGCCTCGCCAACGGCGCCGCCAGCTGGCTCTCCGAGATCGTCAAGGTCGATCTGGAGACGCGCGAGCGGAGCTCGTGGAGCGAGCCCGGCTGCTAGCCCGGCGAGCCGGTCTTCGTCGGCCGCCCCGGGGCGGAGGACGAGGACGACGGGGTGCTGCTCTCGCGTCGTCCTCGACGCCGCCGCGGAGCGCTCGTTCCTGCTCGTTCTCGACGCCGAGCGATCTGAGCGAGCTGGCGCGGGCCGAGGCGCCGCACCACATCCCGTTCGGATTCCACGGCCAGTTCGCCCGCGGCTGAGGCCGTCCAGGCCCGCGACGCCCGGGGGGCGCGGCGACTCAGTCGCGCTCGTCCTCGCGGACCTCGAGCACCTCGGTCGCGTCGTCCTCGAGGCGGCCGGCTCCTCGTCGTCCTCGGCGATCCAGTCCTCGTCCGTCGTCCTCGATCGTCCTCGTCGTCCGCGGTCGACGGCGACGCGTCGCCTCGTCTCCTCGGTCTCGTAGACTGCCCGTCCTCGTCCTCGCCGGCGACTCGCCTTCTTCCTCGTCCTCGTAGTCGTCCTCGTATCCTCCTCGCCGGTGTCCGCTCGTCATCCTCGAAGACCTCCTCCTCGTCATCGGCGAGCGGCTCCTCGATCGGCAGGACCCCGGAGTGCTCCGGCTCGGCGCCAACGGCTCGTCGGCGTCGGCTCTACTCCTCCTCGCCGGTGATCGGACGGGCCGCCGCCTCCTCAGCGTCCCGCCGAGGGCGATGAACTGCTCGGTGCCCTGCTCGACGCCGCCGACCATCGAGTCGAGGTTGCCGCGCAGCCGCTCGATGCTCTCGATCACGCTCTGACGCTGCTGCGCGCAGCTCGGCGATCGACGCCTTGACGCGATCGCGCTCGGTCGCCGCCTCGCGCAGGATCTCCGCCGCCTGCTCCTCGGCGGCGGCGGTCGAGCCTCGCTCATCCGCGTCGGCCTCCTCGCGCATGCTCGTCGCTGCGCGTCTCGGCCTCGGTGCGGGTCTCGTCCGCGTAGCGGTCGGCGGCATTCGCGCGTCTCGGTCGCGTAGGCGTCGGCCTCGCGGCGCGCGTGCTCGGCGGCCTGCTCCGCCTCCTGGGTGAGCTCGGAGGCGCGCTTGGCCGACTCGCTCGTTGATGCTCGGCGGCCTCGGTCGCGGCCTTGATGATCGACTCGACGCGCTCGGCGACGCCGGGCAGCTCGCCGACGCCGGCATGCGAGCGCCTCGACGCCGACCCCACGGGCCTCGATCATGTCGGCGGTGTCGTGCAGCAGGGCGTCGACCTCGAGCCGGTCGTAGCCGCGCATCGCGATCCGCAAGCTGGGCTCACGCAGGCGTCTGAGTGATCTCTTCGTTCATCTCCTCAATTCAGGAATCGGACGGGCAAGGGACGGGGTAAGTATGACGCGGTAGGCTGCCGCCATGGCGACCCGGGAAGAGCTCGACCAGAAGTCGAGCAAGGAACTGCACGACATGGCGGTCCATCACGCGCGCCGGCACCTCGACGTCGCTTCTTCTGGCGCTGATCGAGGCGCTGCCCGCGGCCGAGGCGGCGCGCGGGTGACCTCGACTCCGCCAACGCCGACATCCAGTCGAGCATGGCTCATCTTCAACGACATCACCGATTCGGGCAAGGGCGAAACAGCCGAGCTCCTGCGCCCGCTCTATATCGACTACCTGGCCGACGACTGACCGCGGCGTCGGCGCTCTCTGACGCGGCGCCTGCGCCGCACCGACTCGGGGCTTATGTGGCTCCGCCACACCGCGCCCCTCGCCGTGCACGCTCAGGCTTGGTCAGAGAGCGCCTCTGGGTTACGCCGGCGAGCTGGCGTAGGGGCCGCGTGGCGTTCTGCTCTGCTTCTCGCGGCCGTCGCTGGGCCAAAGTCGTCGCAGAAGGCCTTGCCGGCCCGTTCTTCGTCGACTTTGCCGTCATATGGATCGAGACGTCGACAAGGAGCGGACTGCGCTTCGCGGCCACGGCGCCAGCACTCGCTGCGCGGCGCGCGAGTGCCTCGGGGACCGGCAAGTGACTCAGCCCTCGGCCAGGACTGCCTCGGCGGCCTTCTCGGCCGCGTCGAGCTGCTCGGCGACGAGGTCGAGGCCGCGGTCCCAGAAGCCGGGGTCGCGCAGATCGACGCCGACGATCTCGCCGAGCTCCTCGGGGCTGCGCGAGCCGCCGGCGCTGAGCATCTCGAGGTAGCCGGGGACGATCTCGTCGCCGCGCTCGACGTAGAGGCGGTAGACGCTGAGCGCCAGCAGCTGCCCGTAGGCGTAGGCGTAGACGTAGCCGGGCGAGCCGATGAAGTGGGGGACGTAGCTCCACCACGAGCGGTAGCCGTCGGTGATCTCGACGGCGTCGCCGAGCAGCTCGGCCTGGGTCTCGGCCCAGAGCTCGCCGAAGCGCTCGACGGAGAGCTCGCCCTGCTCGCGGCGGGCGGTGTGGACCGCGGTCCTCGAACTGGTTCATCGCGATCTGGCGGAAGACGGTCGCGATCTGGCCCTCGATCGCCTCGGCCAGCAGCGCCGAGCCGCGGCCCGGCGCCCGTCGGTCTGCATCGAGCAGGCGGCCGAAGACGAGCTCCTCGGCGAAGACCGAGGCGGTCTCGGCGACGGTCAGCGGCGTCGACTGGTGGAAGACGCCCTGCTCGCGGGCCAGGTACTGGTGGATGCCGTGGCCGAGCTCGTGCGCGAGCGTCGTCACGTCGCGGCGGCGGTCGGTCCAGTTGAGCATCACGTAGGGGTGGACGCCGGGCACGGTCGAGGCGCTGAAGGCGCCGCCGCGCTTCGCTCGGCCGCGGCGGCACGTCGATCCAGCCTCGTCATGAACCGCTCGGCGATCTCGCGCATCTGTCGGCGAGACGCTGCCGAACGTGTCGAGGACGATCTCGCGGCCCTCCTCCCAGCCGATCTCGGTGTCGTCGGCGCCGACGACCGCCATCCGGTCGTAGTCGGCGAGCCGCTCGATGCCGAGCAGCTTCGCCTTCGTCCGGTACCAGCGCCGGGGCAGCTCGTAGCGGGCCTTGACCGCCTCGACCAGCGCCTGCACGGACTCGTCGGAGGCCTCGTTGCGAGAGGTTGCGGGTCGCGAGCCAGTGCGGGTAGCTGCCGCAGCCGGTCCTTGATCGACTTCTCCTGCAGCAGGGTGTTGAAGACGTAGGCGCGGGTCCGCAGCGCCGGCTCGAGCGCCTCGGTGACCGCCTCGGCCGTCTTGCGCCGCTGTCTCGCGATCGGGGTCGAAGAGCTTGGAGAGCGCCTCGTCGAGCGTGACCGGCTGCTCCGGCTCGCCGGGCGGCGATCGACCCGGATCGCCGAGGTGAGCTCGTCGAACAGCCGGCTCCAGGCGCCGGCCCCGGTCACCGAGAGCTCGGAGGCGATCCGCTCCTCGGGGGCGCTGAGCAGATGCGGCCGGTAGCGCCGCTCGAGCCGCAGGTGGTGGCGGCAGAAGTCGAGGCCCGTCGGTCGCGAGCAGCTCCTCGGCGCGCTCGTCGTCGATCGCGACCCACTCGAGCTCGAAGAAGAGCAGGCGGGTGTTGAGCTGGGTGGCGCGCTCGGAGGAGCTCTGCAGCAGCGCGCCGATCGCGGGGTCGGCCGTGTCGCCGGCGAAGCGCAGGTGCGCGTAGTTGAGCGCCCGCCCGGCGAGCTCGCTGGATCGCGGCGAGCTCGCTCCATGGCCTCGCGCAGGCCGGCGCCGTCGAGCAGCGCCACCTTGCCCTCGTGCTCGGCGGCGAAGGCCTCGGCGCGGCGCTGCGCCTCGTCGAGCAGCGCGTCGACGGCGGCCGCGCCGTCGCCGTCGGGGATGGCGTCGAGCCCGGCGGACGGCAGGTCGATCAGGTGGTCGAGGTCCCAGGTGGGGGCTGTGGCTGTATCGCTCATCGTGGGTCGGAACCTAGCGGGCCCGTCTGGCGGGCGGCGGTCAGGACGTGCGTCCGGAGATCTTGCGGGAGACGTACTCGAGCAGGCCGAGCGCCTCGTGCGGGAGGTTGCCCTGCGGCCGGAAGCGCCAGTGGTAGGTGGTCTGGTCGCCGTGTTCGACCGCGACGATCATCGCGGCCAGCCGGATCTCGGCGTCGTCGCCGTACTGCTCCTCGGCCTCCTCCATCAGCTCGGCGGTCATCTGGCCGATGAGCTGCTGGTCGAACGGCATCGTTTCCTTCGCGTCGGGGCTCGGGCAGCCGCGACGATACGAGCGAGCGCGGCCCCGGGGGCCGGCTCGTCGAATCGGGGCCGCCGCCGCGCGAATCGGGCTCGCGAGCGTTCGGCCTCGCAGCGTCGGCTGGGTTCTTGTCGTCGCCGCCGCTGACGGCGTCCTTGGCGGTGTCAGCGACCTTCTCGACGCCCTCGCCGACCTTCTCGCCGGCGTCGGAAACGGCCTGGCGGACGTTGCCGGCAGCCTCGTCGACCTTGCCCTCGCGGTGCAGATCGTCGTCACCGGTGACGTCGCCGGCGGCCTGCTTGACCTTGCCCTTGCCCTCGTCGACCTTGCCCTTGTGTTTCCTCTGACATGTGTGCCTCCTCGATCGTGGGTTAGCTGGGGAGCGGCGGAAGAGGTACCGCCCGCTCACCTCTTCAGATACCCAGCTCTGCCGCTCGCAATCAAGCTGTGGCGTTCGTGACAAGATGGCCCGCACGATGAGCGAGGGTGCGGGCGAGGGGAAAGTTGAACGGCACAAGGTCCTGCTCGCCAACGACGACCGCGAGGAGCTGGCGGCGCTCGCCGAGCTCGTCGAGGGCGCCGGCCATGAAGTCGTCGCGCTGGCGATCAGCGTCGGCGAGGCCGGCGAGGCGATCGTTGCCAACGAGCCAACGCTGGCGATGGTGCTGATCGAGCAGGACGAGGAGCACGGGCTCGGTCTGATCGTCGAGATCCGCAGCTTCGCCGACATCCCGCTCGTCGTTCTGGCCCGCTCGATCAGCGACGAATCGATGAAGCGCGCCGCCGATCTCGCGCTCGAGGTCCTGCACCTTCCCGGCGAGCCGGACACGGTGGCGGCGGTGATCGAGTCGGCTGCACGCCTTCACGCCGACCGCCGCGGCCTCGAGCGCCGCGTCGGCGAGTTCGACGGAATCCTCGAGCGCCGCAGCGTGATCGAGCAGGCGAAGGGCATCCTGATGGAGCGCCACGGGATCGACGCGAACGAGGCCTTCGAGCGGATCCGCGAGCACGCGCGCTCGAATCAGGTTCGCGTCGCAGACGTCGCCGCGAGCATCGTCACCGCACGCGATCTGCTCAGCCAGGAGCCCTCCGCGGCCCTGAGCCGCTGCCGGCGAAGACGCCGGCCGGCTTGCTAGCCTCGGCTGCCGGCGTTGCCCCTCCTACCCGGCGCGCCAATCGGGCTCCGAACCCACGGAGCTCATTTCCAGCAACGGCCGTCAATCTGCGGTCCTGATCCGAGAGGATGGAATGAGCGAATCGAATGGTCGCGCGCTCGTCGCGCGCATATCGGGGGCCGGAGATGAGCAGCGACGCTGCTCGCGCGCGCGCGTGAGCGCGATCGAGGCGGCCCAGGCGGAGCTGCGAAGCGCTACACGCCGATGGTCCGCCGGCATCGCCCGCGGCATCCACGGGCGACGCGGTACGGAGGACCTCGAGGACCTGATCCAGGTCGGCATGGTCGGGCTGCTGGAGGCGATCGACCGCTTCGACCCCGAGCGCGGCGCCTTCGCGCCGTACGCCTCGGTGACGATCTCCGGGATGATCAAGCGTCACCTGCGTGACCGCAGCTGGCGCCTCCGCTTCGGGCGCTCGCTGCACGACGCGATCCAGCAGGTCGGCCCGGCGAGCGCTGCGCTCGAGGCGGCGCTCGGCCGCCCGCCGAGCGTCGGCGAGATCGCCGAGCCGGACCGGGCTCGGCCCCGAGCTCGTCGCCGAGGCGCAGCGGGCGCTCGCTGCCTCGACGCCGCTCTCGCTCGAGGCGCCGGCCGGCGCCGCGCACCGGCGACGGGCAGGCGACCTTCGGCGAGCTGATCGGCGGCGAGGACCCCGGGCTCGCGCGAGCCGAGGCCAGGGTGACGATCAGCCGCGGAGCGGCCGAGCTGCCGGGGTCCGAGCGCGAGCTGCTCGCCCGCCGCTACGGCCTCGAGCAGACGCAGACCGAGATCGCCGCAGCGATGGGTGGCTCGCAGATGAGCGTCTCGCGCCGGCTGCGCCGGGTCCTCGGCCGCCTCGGTCAGGCCGCCGGCGGCGGCCCGTCTCTGTAGCGGCGTCAGCGCCGCGCCAGGCGGGCGAAGCCGATCGCCATCAACGAGGTTGGCGGCGCCGGCGAGGTAGAGGCCGAGCTTGGCGCCCGGCCGGGAGACGGCCGGCGACTGCGCCCAGACGATGTCGGTGGCGATCTCGGTGCCGCGCAGCCAGGCCAGCGCCCACCAGTCCCGCGGCTCGCCGCGGACCGCGGCGACCGCATGCGCCGCCGCGAAGGTGAGCCAGATCGGGCCGCAGCGCCGGAACAGGTATTCGGCGTCGGCGCCCGGCGCCTCGTGGCCGAGCACGCGCAGCGTTGCCGCGGGCGCGAGCAGCGCGCCGGTGCCGAGCGCCAGGTCGAAGCCGATCATGTTGCGGTTGGTCAGCCGCAGGAGCTCGTCCGCGTCCATCGGGAGCGATCCAACCACAGATCGGAGCAGGCTGCGCCGGCGCGGCGGATGCCAGTGGAGTTGCTCCGGCGATCGCCGGAAGGGAAACCGGCGAGCGAGGCGAATTGGGGTGCACCGATGAGCAAGACTGCGACCAAGACACGCACCGCGCCGCAATGGCTCCTCCTCGTCCAACGGGGCCAAGGCCGGCAAGACCCTCTCGACCTACATCACCGAGCGCTTCGACGAGTTCAGCCGCTCGCAGAAGGATGTGGCCCGCTACATCGTCGACCATCTCGAGGAGGCCGCCTTCCAGACGGCCGAGGAGCTGGCCCGGCGAGCAAACACTTCGTCCTCGACGGTCGTGCGCTTCTCGCAGGCGCTCGGCTTCGACGGCTACCCCGAGCTGCAGCAGGCCGCGATCGAGGAGTACCGGACCGGCGTTGGCGCCGGGCCCTCCGGCAGCAGCTCCTCGGGCTCGCTGTTCGACTTCGACCACACCGAGTTCGAGGCCTCGCTGGCCGCCGATCACGCGAACATCGAGAGCACCGTTCGCGGTCTGACCCGCGAGCAGGTCGAGATGTGCGTGCGCGAGCTCGCCACCGCGCAGCGCGTCGTCATCGTCGCGATGGACCAGATGGCGTTCTTCGCCTCCTACCTGCGCCACATGCTGGCGCTGCTCGATATCCGGGCTGAGACGGTCACGCAGCCGCGCCAGGAGTCGATCACGAGGCTCGGCAACACGGACGAGAACACGCTCGTCGTCTGCTTCAGCGCCGGCCGCGCGCATCCGCTCGTCGTCCGTGCGATGAAGCTCGCCCGCCACCGGGGCGCGCACACGATCGCGATCAGCGACGCGACCCTCTCCGAGGTCGGCGAGCACGCCGAGCACACGCTCTACTGGTCCTCCGACTCGCCTTCCTACACGCGCTCGACGACGGCGCTGCTCGCCCTCGTCGAGGCCCTCAGCTACGGCGTCTACGCCCGCGACAAGGGCGCCTTCAAGGACCGCATCCGCGCCTTCAAGCTGAAGTAGCGGCACCCAACCAACTTTCGCGCCACAACAAAAAAAATCAGACGGAAACGGCGGCACGGGCCGGGCTTTCAGCCCGGCCCTTGTCGTTGGCGGCGGATGGCGGCGGATGGCGGCGGGCTGGGAGCGCCGATGGCGGCCGTTGGGGTCGCTCACGTCCGTGCGGACTATCGCTCCCCTAACGGCCGCCCTCGACGCTCCCAGCCTCGCCGTGTGGCTGGGATGACTACGGCGGGCATGCAGCCCTCTGCGACAAACCGGCCGCTCCGGTTTGGCCACTTCCGGGCGGCGCCGCTCTCTATATTGGGCGCCCGATGAGTGAACGGGCCACATTCAGGGTCAAGTCCGGCCTCGCAGAGATGCTCAAGGGCGGCGTCATCATGGACGTCGTCGACGCCGAGCAGGCGCGGATCGCGGAGGCGACCGGCGCCGCCGCGGTGATGGCGCTCGAGCGCGTCCCGGCCGACATCCGCGCCCAGGGCGGTGTCGCCCGCATGTCGAACCCGTCGATGATCGAGGAGATCAAGCAGGCGGTGACGATCCCTGTGATGGCGAAGGCGCGCATCGGCCACTTCGCGGAGGCGCAGATCCTGCAAGCACTCGAGATCGACTACATCGACGAGTCCGAGGTCCTGACCCCAGCCGACGAGGCCCATCACATCGACAAGTGGGCGTTCGAGGCGCCGTTCGTGTGTGGCGCGACCAACCTCGGCGAGGCGCTGCGGCGGATCGGCGAGGGCGCGGCGATGATCCGCTCCAAGGGCGAGGCCGGCACCGGCAACATCGTCGAAGCGGTCCGCCACCTGCGCGAGATCGTCGGCGGCATCCGCCGGCTCGCGCAGCTGCCGCCCGAGGAGCTCGCCGCGGAGGCGAAGGAGCTGCGGGCGCCGCTCGAGGTCGTCCGCGACGTCGCCGAGCGGGGCTGGCTGCCCGTGCCGTTGTTCTGCGCGGGCGGCATCGCCACTCCGGCCGACGCCGCGCTGACGATGCAGCTCGGCGCCGAGGGCAACTTCGTCGGCTCCGGCATCTTCAAGTCCGAGGATCCCGAGCGCCGGGCGAAGGCGATCGTCGAGGCGACGACCCACTTCAAGGACCCCGAGCGCCTGCTCGCCGCCTCGATCGACCTCGGGGAGCCGATGCGCGGCGACGACATCGCCGAGCTCGAGGCGAACGGCGAGCTGCTCCAGCAGCGCGGCTGGTAGCTGCTTCGGTGCCTGGCGCGGACCGTCCGCTCAGAGTCGGCGTGCTCGCCGCCCAGGGCGACTTCGCCGCGCACGCCCGGATGCTCAGCGAGCTCGGCGGCGAGCCGGTCGAGGTGCGGCTGCCGCGCGACTTCGCCGGCCTCGACGCGCTCGTCATCCCCGGGGGTGAGTCGACGACGATCACGATGGCGATCGAGCGCGATGGGCTTGCCGAGCCGATCCGTGAGCTCTCCGCCTCCGGTCGGCCGGTCCTCGGCACCTGCGCGGGGATGATCGTCTGCGATCGCGACCACCTCGGCCTGATCGACGCCCGCGCCCGCCGCAACGCCTTCGGCAGGCAGCTGCAGAGCTTCGAGGCGGACCTCCAGATCGAGGGCATCGGCCCCGAGCCGCTGCGCGCGATCTTCATCCGTGCGCCGTGGATCGAGGAGGCGGGGGAAGGGGTCGAGATCCTCGGCGAATGGCAGGGGCACCCGGTCGCGATCCGCGAGGGCTCGGTCCTCGCCTGCTCCTTCCACCCGGAGCTGGCCGAGGATTCGCGCCTGCACGCCCTGCTGATGGCGATGGCGACGGGCGCCCGCAAACGACTGACTGAGACCCATAGCGAGGAGGCAAGGTGAGAGATCCACGCGTCGACAACCTGGCGAGGATCCTGGTCGAGCATTCGACCGGGGTCGGCCCCGGAGACAGCTGCGCGATCGAGGGGCCTGCGGCAGCGGAGCCGCTCGTCCGCGCCGTCTACGAGCGCGTGCTCGCGGCCGGTGCCCATCCGATCGTCAGCATGGAGCCCGACGGCCTCACCGCGACCTTCTTCGAGCAGGCCTCAGCCGAGCAGATCCAGTGGATCTCGCCGACGCAGCGCTGGATCGCCGAGGAGGCGGACGCGCGCATCCGGCTGATGGCCTCCGAGAACACGCGCGAGCTCTCCGGGGTCGACCCTGCCAAGCAGACCATGCGTCAGAAGGCGATGGCGCCGCTGATGGAGGCGATGATGGCCCGCGCCGCGGCCGACGAGCACCATTGGGCGCTGACGATCTACCCGACCAATGCGTATGCGTCGGGCGCCTCGATGAGCCTGGCCGCCTACGAGGACTTCTACTACCGCGCCTGCTTCGCCGATCAGGCCGACCCCGTGGCCGCCTGGAAGCAGGCGGCGGAGGAGTGGCACCGGCTGCGCGAGTGGGCGCAGGGCCGCGAGGAGGTTCAGATCACCGGCCCTGGCACGGACCTGAAGCTGAGCGTCGCCGGGCGCACGTTCATCGCCGCCGACGGCAAGCACAACATGCCCGACGGCGAGTTCTTCACCGGCCCGGTCGAGGACTCGGCCGAGGGCGAGATCACCTTCCACCTGCCCGCCAGCTACGCCGGCCGAGAGGTTGCCGGCGTCCGCTTCCGCTTCGAGGGCGGCACCCTCGTCGACGCGAGCGCCGAGCGCGGGGAGGAGTTCCTGATCCAGATGCTCGATACCGACGCGGGCGCCCGCCGGCTCGGTGAGCTCGGGATCGGCACCAACTACGGGATCACCGACGGCACCGGGGAGATCCTGCTCGACGAGAAGATCGGCGGCACCGTCCACCTCGCCGTCGGCCGCTCCTACCCGGACACCGGCGGCGTCAACGAGTCGGCGATCCACTGGGACATGATCTGCGATCTGCGCCGCGGCGGCATGATCACGATGGACGGCGAGGTCCTTCAACAGGACGGGAAATTCGTCGTTTAACGAAATTGGCCGAGCTCGTCCCGGAACTCGGCCAATTCGCGAATCGCATCCCTCTCGGAATACCGTCCCGCCGGTACCCCAGCGCCGCGATTACGTCTTGTGAAGCGTTGTGTGAGTGCCCAAACCCGCCTTCGCGGGAAAAGTTGCGGCGCGCTGTGTGCCTGCTCCGACCTCTACGATCAGGGACATGTCAGGGCATTCGAAGTGGTCCTCGATCAAGCACAAGAAGGCGGCGACCGACGCCAAGCGCGGCAAGCTCTTCACGAAGCTCGCGCGGGCGATCACGATCGCCGCGCGTGACGGCGGCGGCGACCCGGCCGGCAACCCGTCTCTGCAGCTGGCGATCGACAAGGCGCGCGCCGCCTCGATGCCCAAGGACAACATCCAGCGGGCGGTCGACCGCGGTACCGGCGAGGGCACCGACGCCGCCGCGATCGAGAGCGTCCTGTATGAGGGCTACGGGCCCGGCGGCGCCGCGATCCTCGTGGAGGCGCTGACCGACAACCGCAATCGGACGAGCGCCGAGGTCCGGCACGCGTTCGACCGCAGCGGCGGCTCCCTGGGCGAGCCCAACTCAGTCGCCTGGATGTTCGAGAAACGCGGCGTTATCGTCCTCGACCCCGAGCGCTACGGCGAGGACGACCTGATCGCGGCGATCGACGCCGGCGCCGAGGACGTCGTCGCCGAAGACGACGACCTCCGCGTGCTCACGGCGCCGACCGACATGACCACGGTCCGCGAGGCGCTCGAGGCCGACGGCGTCGAGATCGAGTCGGCCGACATCACGATGGAGCCGAAGACGACGGTCGAAGTCACCGAAAGCGACGCGAAGAGCTTGCTGCGACTGATGGAGACCCTCGACGACCACGACGACGTGGACGCCGTTCACGCCAACTTCGACATCGACGCCGAGGTGATGGAGCGGGTCGCGGGATAGCTCGGCGGGCGGCGAGCCTGCCGCGCCACGTACCGTCACGCCGGGAGTGCCCGGTTCCGGCGCCCGCCCGCCAGGCCCGGCGCAGGGTTGGCCGCCTTTGGGCACCGAGGGAGTGAGGCGGGTGTGGGGATCGCGGAACTAACGCGCCACACGTTGCGATCGGCCCTACGTGTGGCGTCTTACTTCCCCTGGGCGCAACCAACACGCCGGACGTATGGGCTTGGCAGATGTCCGGCGTGTTCTTTCGGCTCAGACTGTCCTTTGGCGTGGGGGGTTGATCGCCTTTGCGCACTGAGGGAAGGGGTGGAGCGTGCATTCCGCAGCAACGTCCCCTTTGGGCTGAGCTGCTGCTGTTCGCACCCACATGCAGCGTCGGAGCCCCGGACGGCCTGAGACTTCCACTCACCCACCGCCCTCAGTGGCCCCGCGCAGCCGCGCCCGGTCGCCGGCGGCGCGGGTTCGCGCGGCGCAAGTGCCGCGGCCGCGGCGGAGGCCTCAGCCCGGGGCTTCGCGGCGCTGCAGGTAGCCGTGGGGGTGGCTGGTCACGCCGTAGAGCTCGAGGTCCTCGCGGAGGCTGAACTCGCTGCCGGCCGGCGTGCCTAGCCATGTGTCGATCGCCGGAATTACGCCGCCCGAGCGCTCGCCGATCTGGCGGATCATCGGCGGGCCGTCAGGGTGCAGGCGCTCGATGTCGACGTGGCCGTCCTCGACGACGAAGAAGCCGCCGGCGGGGACGAGGTGGGCGAGGCTCTCGAGCGCGGCAGTGGTCACGTCGCCGGTGTGGGCCGCGTCCTCGACGATCAGCGGCCGGGCGAGGGGGTCGATCGCCTCCTCGATCCGGCGGACGACGTCGGCGTCGCGGAGGTCGCCCTCGATCAGCGTGATCTGCTCGGCCCAATTCGGGTCGGCGCGTTCGAGCAGGGTGCGGGAGTGGTCGGTGGCGAGATCGACGCCGATCACGCGCGGCTCGCGCTCGAGCCTGCCGTAGCCGGCGAAGGTGCGCAGCTGATCGCGGAACCAGAGCATCGAGCCGCCCCACTTGGTGCCGAGCTCGATCACGGTGTCGGCGCGTGATTCCCAGATCAGGTGCTGGTAGGTGCGTAGATCCTCGGGGAACTTCGCCATCGGCACGCCCGCCCAGGCATCGTCGTGATGCTGGTCGATGCGGCGCCGCCAGTAATCGGCGAAGCTCTCGTCGAGGTGGCGCTCGATCGCCGGCGGTGGTCCTTGGGGCTTGCTCAGCGAGCCCCGGCTCGCGCGCCACTTCATCGCACCGCGGACGGCGCGGTCGCGCAGCGGCTGCTTCGGCTTCGGCTCGTCCATCGTCCCCGGCAAGATAGGACAGCGGCGCGGATCGACAGGGCGGGGGAGGGCCGCCGCGCAGAAAAGGCATCCGGGAGCGGGCGCAGAATCAACGAGGGATGAGGATCGTGATGGGAATCGATCCGGGTATCGCCAACACGGGCTTCGGCGTCGTGCGCGTGGCCGGCAGCAGGACGACGGCGCTCGACGCCGGCGTCATCGATTCGCCCGCCGAGGCCCCGCTCGAGCGCCGGCTCGAGTCGATCCACGCCGCCGTCGCCGAGCTGCTCACCTGGCACGAGCCGGAGGCGCTCGCCCTCGAGGATCTCTACTTCGGCAAGAACGTGCAGTCGGCGATGAAGGTCGGCCAGGCGCGGGGCGTGATCATGCTCGCCGCCGCCGAGCGCGGCATCGAGTGTTTCGACTACACGCCGCAGGCGGTGAAGATGTCGGTCTGCGGCAGCGGTGGGGCCGACAAGATGCAGGTCCAGAACATGGTTGCGGCGCTGCTCGGCCTGACGACGATCCCCGAGTCCGACCACGCCGCCGACGCGCTCGCGGTCGCGATCTGCCACGCCTCGCAGTCGCCGCAGATGATCTCCGTGACTCGGACCGGGGCTCCGAAGGCCAAGCAGGCGGTGCTGAAGTGATCGCCTCCGTCTCCGGGCAGGTCCTCGTTCGCCGCCCCGACCACGTCGTCGTGGAGGCGGCCGGCGTCGGCTACAAGCTCACCGTCTCTTCGGAGACGCTGCGCGCAGTGCCCGCGGTCGGTCGCGACGTCGCCCTGCACGCTCACCTGATCGTCCGCGACGACACGATGTCGCTTTACGGATTCGCCGCCGAGGAGGAGCGTGATCTCTTCCTGATGCTGATCTCGGTCTCCGGCGTCGGCCCGAAGGTCGCCATCGCGGCGCTCTCGGGCGGCGCGGTGCGTGATCTGCTGACGGCGATCGCCGCCGGCGACGCAAAGCGCTTCCAGGCCGTGCCGGGGATCGGCAAACGGACGGCCGAGCGGATCATCGTCGAGCTCCGCGAGAAGGTTGCCGGTGAGCTCAGCGAGGGCGCCGCCGAGGGCGTTCCGGCGCCCGCCGGCTCGGCGCCCGGCCCCCGGGCGGAGGCCCGCGACGGGCTGCTCGGGCTCGGCTACACACCGATCGAGGCCGAGCGACTGCTCGACGCGGCCGAGGGCGAGACCGCCGAGGAGCTCCTCGCGGCGGCCCTGCGGGCGGGCTCCGGCGGCGGCGACCGGACCGCGGCTTAGCCTGAAGGCGCATGGGCGTCAGACGAATCCCGCTTGATCGTGGCGACGGCGAGGACGTCGCCGAGGCCGCCGATGCGCTCGGCGCCGACGGCGAGGTGCGGATCGCCGACGCGCGCGTCGAGAGCGGCGAGGAGGAGCTCGACACGAGCCTGCGGCCGCGGCGCCTGAGCGAGTTCGTCAGCCAGCGCCAGGTCACCGATCAACTCGCGATTTTCATCGAGGCCGCGACCAAGCGCGGCGAGCCCCTCGACCACGTCCTGCTCGCCGGCCCGCCCGGCCTCGGCAAGACCTCGCTCGCTCACATCATCGCCGCCGAGCTCGGCGTGCCGCTCGTGCAGACCGCCGGCCCCGCCCTCGAGCGCAAGGCCGACGTCGCCAGCTTTCTGACCACGCTCGAGCCCGGCTCGGTCTTCTTCGTCGACGAGATCCACCGGCTCAACCGGGCGATCGAGGAGACGCTTTATCCGGCGATGGAGGACCGGACGCTGCCGGTCGTCCTCGGCCAGGGCGCCGGGGCTCGCACGGTGACGCTCGATCTACCGCCGTTCACGCTCGTCGGCGCGACGACCCGCGCCGGCCTGCTGACCACGCCGCTGCGGGACCGCTTCGGCGTCAGCCACCGGCTCGAGCACTACGACCCCGCCGATCTCGCCGAGATCGTCGATCGCTCCGCCGCGATCCTCGGGATCGACATCGACCCCGCCGGCACCGCCGCGATCGCCGCCCGCTCGCGCGGCACGCCGCGGGTCGCCAACAGGCTGCTGAAGCGGGTCCGCGACTACGCCGAGGTGCGCGGCAGCGGGGTGATCACTGCCGAGATCGCCGCCGCGGCGCTCGCGATGCTCGAGGTCGACGAGGCCGGGCTCGACCGCGCGGACCGCGCGATCCTCAGCGCGATCGCCGAGCGCTTCGCCGGCGGCCCCGTCGGCCTCTCGACGCTCGCCGCCGCCGTCGACGAGGAGCCCGACACGATCGAGGACGTCTACGAGCCCTATCTGCTGCAGCAGGGCCTGCTCAAGCGAACGCCGCGCGGCCGGGTCGTGACGGAGCGGGGCGCCGCCCACCTCGGCCTGCCGATGCCACAGCCCCAAGCCGACGCCGGCAGCCTCTTCTGATCAGCCGGCGCCCCGGAAACGCGGCGCGCCCTGCGCGCGTTCAAGGACGGCTGTCACCTGCCCGGAAGGGCCCGCGCCTTGGCACGGGTGCGAGAGGCGTCCGGGGGAGTGGGCGCGGACCCGGTGCAGGTGCTGCTGTCGCCGGAGCCGGGTGCGCGCCCACTCCCGCCAGGGACCCTGTCGCCGGTCGTTCACGGGGCACTGCAGCCCTGCGACGCCGATTCAATAGCCTTTCGTCCGTGCCCTTTTTCATCTGCCCGAACTGCGGGAACAGGGAACAGAGCGGAGAGAGGAACGCGGGTCTGACGTCGCGGCCGAAAGGCTGCTCGAAGTGCGGATTCGGGTTCGTCTTCGAGCTGCTGGACGATTACTACCCCGCCCCCGACGCAGCCTTCTTCACGTGCGACGCGAAAGGCCGCGTCCTCGATGTCGGTCGCGGCGGCTTCGAGCTCACCGGGCTTACGGACGAGGACGTGATCGGGCGCTCGGTCAAGGACGTGCTTGGGCTCGAGTGGGTCGATCTCGGTGACGGCGGCCCGACCGCCGACACCGACGACGACGGCCGGACCGACCCGATCGAGACGACGCTCGAGTGGGGTGTGCGCTCGCTCGGCAAGCGCGTTGAGGTGCACGCCGAGGGCGATCTCCCCGCCAAAGCCGTCGCTGACGTCTTCCCGGCCTACGACGACGACGGCGGCATGCTGCTCGTCCTGACGCCGGAGTAGGCCGACAGATCCGATGGGATCCCGCCGCGTCAACCTGTTCGTGATCCTGTTCGTGATCGGCCTGCTGGCCGCGTCCGCGCTCGCGATCACCCAGAAGCGCACGGTGCTCGGCATCGACCTCCGGGGCGGCACGCAGCTCGTCTACGAGGGCGAGCCGACGCCGCAGACGCCGCAGGTCACGCCCGCGGACATCGATCGCGCGATCGAGATCATCCGCGACCGCGTCGACGCCCTCGGCGTCGCCGAGCCGGAGATCTCCCGCCTAGGCGACAAGGGGATCCAGGTCAGCCTGCCCGACGTCCAGGACGCCGCGCGGGCCGCGGCCCAGGTCGGCGACACGGCGCAGCTCGGCTTCTACGACCTCGACCCGAACGTGATCCCGAAGAAGAAGGGCACCGAGGTCACCTCGCAGAACCTCGCGGCGCAGCTGCAGCCGAGCCTCTACGACGCCGTCAAGCTCGCCTCCGAGCAGCCGCGGAGCTGCGGTGGCGTCTGCACGGTCAGCGGCGACCGCTACTACCTGTTCGACAAGAAGTCGAAGGATCTCGTCGCCGGTCCGACGGAGAAACAGCGCGATCTCTTCGACACGCAGGAGGCGCAGGCGCTGCCCAAGTCTCAGCAGGAGATCCTGACGATCAAGCCGGGCACGATCGTCGTCAAGGACAAGCAGTCGAGCGGGACCAACTCGAACACCGGCCTCGAGACCGGCGATCAGTACTTCGTCCTCCACGACCGGCCGGCGCTCGGCGGCAACGACCTGAAGGACCCGCAGCAGAACTTCGATCCGAACACCCACGCGCCGATCGTCACCTTCGACTTCACCGATACGGGCCGGCAGAAGTTCGCAAAGGTGACGCAGCAGATCGCCAACCGCGGTCAGCTCAACTTCCCGCCGAGCGCCGAGGCCTTCGGCATCGTCCTCGATGACGAGATGGTCTCGCGGCCGGTCGTCGACCCGCAAGAGAACCCGAACGGGATCGACGGCCGCAACGGCGCCCAGATCAGCGGCGGCTTCTCGATCACCGAGGCCCAGGACCTGGCCGAGTTCCTCCGCATCGGCGCCCTGCCGATCGACCTGAAGCTGATCAGCACGAGCACCGTCTCGGCGACGCTCGGCGAGCAGGCGCTGAACCAGGCGAAGACGGCGGGCCTCGTCGGCCTCGCCCTCGTGATGCTCTTCCTCGTCGCCTACTACCGCTTCCTCGGCCTCGTCGCGGTGCTCGGCCTGATCGTCTACGCAGTCTTCTTCTTCGCGCTGATGAAGGTGATCCCGATCACCTTGACCCTGCCTGGCGTGGCGGGATTGATCCTGACCATAGGCGTGGCGGCGGACTCGAACATCATCATCTTCGAGCGAATAAAGGAGGAGGCAGCCAAGGGCCACTCGATGCTGAGTGCGATCAGCGCCGGCTACCGGCGCGGGATCGGCTCGATCATCGACGCGAACGTGATCACGCTGCTCACGGCGTTCGTGCTCTTCGGCCTGGCCACCGGCGGAGTCAAGGGCTTCGCCTTCACGCTCGGCGTCGGCGTCCTCGTCTCGCTCTTCACCGCGGTCGTCTTCACCCGCGCCGTGCTCGCCTCGCTGGGCCGAACGAAGCTGCTCTCGAACCCGCGCGTGCTCGGCGCCGCCTCGACGCGCCACTGGCACTTCGACTTCTCCGGCGCCAGCCGCTGGTTCTTCTCGATGTCGGGCGCGATCCTGCTGATCGGCGCGATCTCCTTCGCGACCCAGGGGCTCAACTTCGGCATCGACTTCGAGTCGGGCACGAAGATCGAGGCGGCGCTCGTCAAGGACGCATCCGTCGACGACGTGCGCAGCTCGCTCGGCGACGCCGGAGTCGCCGATCCGAACGCGGTCAAGGTGCAGTCGGTGACCAATCCCCAGTTCGGCGACAACGTCGTCCAGATCCAGGGCAAGATCACCCCCAGCGAGGTCGGCAAGATCCAGGACCAGCTGCGCCGCGACTTCGGCCTGCAGACGAACGCAAGCGACAACCAAGGGGGCTTCGACAGCACCTCGGTCGGGCCGACCTTCGGCGCCCAGGTGGCGCGCAGTGCCGCCTACGCGATCATCTTCTCGCTGATCCTGATCAGCGCCTACGTGGCCTTCCGGTTCGAGGCCAAGTACGCGATCCCCGTGCTGATCGCGGTCATCCACGACATCCTCATAACGGGAGGCGTCTACTCGCTCTCGGGAAGGGAGGTCTCGAGCGCGACCGTCGCGGCCTTCCTGACGATCCTCGGTTATTCGCTCTACGACACGGTCATCGTCTTCGACCGAATACGCGAGAACGTGCCGCGCCTGCCGCGCGCGACCTTCGCCCAGATCGCCAACCGCTCGCTGAGCGAGGTGCTGACGCGATCGCTGATCACCGGCCTGTCGACCGTCTTCCTGATCGGCGTGATCCTGGTCTTCGGCGGCGAGACCCTGCGCGACTTCGCCTTCGCGATGATGATCGGCGTCCTCTCCGGTACGTACTCGTCGATCTTCATCGCGACGCCGGTGCTGATCGCCTGGAAGGAGCGCGAGCCCGGCTACCGGGCGCGCGCGGCGCGGATCCAGGAGACGATGGGCACGGTGCCGCCGTTCCCCGAGGACAACGAGGTCGCGCGCGTCGACGACGAGCGAGATCGAGGTCGAGGCGGCGGAGGCCGAGGACGAGACGTCCGTGCCGAGCGCCGATGCCGGCGCCGACGGCCGAGCCCGAGCCCGAGCGGAGCCCGAGCCCGAGGTGCGCGCGGCGACCAGCACCGCCGTGCCGAGCGGATCTGAGCCCCGAGGAGCAGGCCGAGCGCGAGCGCAAGCGCGAGCTCCGCGAGCGGCGCAAGCAGCAGCGGGCCGAGCGCCAGCGCAAGCACGGAAGGCCGAGGTAGGAGGCTGAGATGGCAGCAGTCGTCTGGGTAACCCTCGGGATCGCGCTCTGGCACTTCACCGTCTTCCTCCCCGACCACTTCCGGGGCGGCATCGTCGGCGCCTTCGTCGGCGCCGTCCTCGGCGCGATCGTGACCGGCGCCGTCTGGCAGCTCGTCAGCGGCGAGGGGATCGGTAGCACCGACATCGTCACGCTGCTCGCCGCCGTTCCCGGCTGCCTCGCGGGCCTCGCGATCGTCTACTTCTGGGGCCTGCGCGACGAGGAGCAGCACCCGCCGGTCGTCTGAGCGGCTCTCCAGGAGTCGCCCGGGGCGATCCGGTAGACCCCGCAACAGGGGGGAAAATCGCGCCCCCGTTCCGTCCGGTTGCGTTGCGAGCCTTCCCGCGTGAGCGAAGCTGGCGGCATGACCGACTCCACGGACCGGGCCGAAGCCCGAGCCCGCGCGCAGCCGCGTGCTCAGGCGCGTGCCTACGAGGCCGACCCCTACGACTACGCGGACGCGCGCCTGCTCATGGAGCGGCTCGAGCTCGCTGAGCCCGTCGCGATCACGCTCGTCCGCCGCGGACACCGGACCGAGGAGCAGGCCCGCGCGTTCATCGAGGCCGAGATCCGGCACGACGCGAGCGAGCTCGACGGGATCGATGACGCCGTCGGCCTGATCGCGGCCGCGATCGAGGCGGGCGAGCGGATCACGATCCACGGCGACTACGACGTCGACGGCATGGCGGCGACCGCGATCCTCGTCACCGCGCTGCGCCGCGCCGGCGCCGACTGCGACTGGCTGATCCCCGATCGCTCCGCCGACGGCTACGGGCTCTCGGCCGTCGACGCTGCGGGCGGCTGCGGGAGCGGGGCACCGGCCTCTGATCACCGCCGACTGCGGGATCGCGAGCGTCGAGGAGGTCGCGGCGATCCGCCGGCGCCGGGATCGAGGTGATCGTCACCGACCACCACCCGCCGGGCGAGCGGCTGCCCGACTGCCCGATCGTGCACCCGGTCGTCTGCGGCTACCCGTTCGCCGGGCTCTGCGGCGCGGCGGTCGCCCACAAGCTGGCCGAGCGCCTTCGAGCCGCGCCGCCGCCGCGGCCGGCGAGCAGCCCCCGACCCGGAGCGCGACCTCGACCTCGTCGCGCTGGCGACGGTCGCCGACATGGTCCCGCTCGTCGACGAGAACCGGACCCTGACCCGGCTCGGGCTCGCCGAGCTGCGGCGCGCCCGGCGACCCGGGCTGCGCGCCCTGATCGCGCCGCCAAGGTCGAGCCCGAGCGCCTCGACGAGGGCGACATCGCCTTCCGCCTCGCGCCGCGGCTGAACGCCGCCGGCCGCCTCTACCGGGCCGACGCCGGGGTCGAGCTGCTGCAGCACCGAGGACGCGCGCGCGGGCCGGGCGAGATCGCGGCCGAGCTCGACGCCGCCAACCACGAGCGCCGCGAGATCGAGCGCGAGGTCTACGGCGGGCGCTCGGCGGCGCTGCGCGAGCTGCCCGAGGAGCTGCGTGAGGCGCCCGGGCTCGTCCTCGCCGGCGAGGGCTGGCACCCCGGTGTCGTCGGGATCGCCGCCTCGCGCATGGTCGAGCGGCACCGGCCGGCCCGCGGTGCTGCTCTCGATCGACGGCAACGGCCGCGCCCGCGGGCTCGGGCCGCAGCATCCCCGGTTTCGACCTGCTCGCGGCGCTGGACGCCTGCGCCGGAGCATCTCGATCGCTTCGGCGGCCACCGGGCCGCGGCCGGGGTGGAGCTCGACGCCGCGCAGGATCGACGAGCTTCCGGCGCGCCTTCGCCGACGCCGCCGCGCGGCAGCTGCCCGAGGGCGCCGCCGCCGCGGCCGGAGCGGATCGACGCGGTCGTCGGCGCCGAGGCGCTGGACCTACGCGCTCGCCGAGCAGCTCGAGTCCCTCGGCCCCTTCGGCGAGGGCAACCCGGCGGTGCGGCTGCTGGTGCCCGTGGGCGCGGGCCGAGGACGTGCGGCCGATGGGGGAGGAGCGGCAAGCACGCGCGCTTCAGCTCTCGCAGCGGCTCGCGGCCGCGCCGGTGCGGTCGTCTTCAACGGCGCACGCCGGCGCTCGAGCGCGCGGCCAGCCGACCCCCACGACTTCACCGTCCGCCTCGAGCTCAACCACTGGAACGGCTCGGTCGAGCCGCGCGCGGTGCTCGAGGGCAGCGGCCCGGGGCGAGCGCGCCGTGAGCGGGCCGAGCCGTGCGCCTGCGCCTGCCCCGACGGCCGATCGCAGCGCTGGTGGCAGCGCTTCGACGCCGACCTGGCGCTGCCGGCTCGACGCCTCGACCTCGCCGGTCGATCGCGGCGGCAGCGGCGAGATGCGGCACCGCCGCTCGCGCGGCTGATCGCCGACCGCCGCTCGCCGGTCGCGCTGGCCGGCGAGCTGCTCTCGAGCGGCGCCCGGGTGCTGATCGTCTGCGCCGACGCCCGCCGCCGCGCGCAGCTGGCGCCCGCTGGCCGCGGGCGGCCCCCGGTTCGGTGCTCGTACGCCGTCGTCTGCGCGCTCGTGCGGCGGCGACGCCGTCGCGGCCGCGTCGGCCTCCCGGAGCATGCGGCGGCCCCGACCTGCTGCTCACCGACTGGGAGGCGCTCGCCGGCGCACCCGGGCCTGCGCGAGCGGCTTCGACCACGTGGTCTGCGTCGACCCGGCGCCCGGCTGCCGAGCCAGCTCGCAGCCGCTCGCCGCGGAGCGGCCCGGCTGGCTGCACGAGGCCTTCGCGGGCGACGATCTCGCCGAGCGCTGCTGGGCGGAGCGCTGGCAGCCGCGCGCGCGCTCGCCGAGATCTACCGGGCTGTGGCGGCCGCGCCGCTCGCCGGCGAGGCGCTGGCGGACGCTGCTCGGCGGGCGGCCGGGCGCCACCGGCGCGACGCCGCGCTCGCGGCCCGCTGCGTGCGCGTCCTCGCTGAGCTCGGGATCTGCGAGATCGGCTCAAGGGCGGCCCGGACGGTGGCGAACGCTCCTTGCGCGTTCGTATCCTCGGAGAGGACCGAACTGGAGCGGTCGGGCGTCTGGCGCGCCTCGACCGCACGATACGAAGAAGGCCTCGAATTCCTCCGGAGCCGGACAGCGAGCTGATCGACCCTCGAGCGTGACCCCGTCGCGAACGGCGACGAGCGCGCGCCCGCGGGCACGGAGATCGCCGATCTCGAGGTCAACGGCCACGTCCGCATCGGCCGCGAGGAGGCGTAGCCACGAGCCGCTCGCCGCCGACGAGATCACCAGCGGCCTGAGCGAGAGCGAGCGCGGACTGCTCGGCGACCTGTTCGCGGTCGTCGCCGAGCACGCGGAGGCGGCCGACGAGGAGATCGACCGGCCGACGCGTCGAGCGCGCCTTCGTCTTCGCCTGCGAGCGCCACGCCGACCAGAAGCGCCGCTCGGGCGAGGACTTCGTCAGCCACCCGGTCGAGGTCGCGAAGATCTGCGCCGGCCTGCGGCTCGACACCGAGACCGCTCTGCGCGGCGCTGCTGCACGACACCGTCGAGGACACGAGCGCCTCGATCGAGGAGGTCGAGGAGCAGTTCGGCGAGACCGTCGCCCACCTCGTCGACGGCGTCACGAAGCTGACCGGGATCACGTTCGAGAGCCGCGACGAGAGCCAGGCCGAGAACTACCGGAAGATGATGGTGGCGATGGCCACCGACGTGCGGGTCATCCTGATCAAGCTCGCCGACCGCCTGCACAACATGCGCACGCTCGCCGCCCTGCCGAAGCAGAAGCAGGTCCTGAAGGCGCGCGAGACGCTGGAGATCTACGCGCCGCTCGCGCACCGGCTCGGGATCCACGCGATCAAGTGGGAGCTCGAGGACCTCGCCTTCCAGATCCTGCACCCGCGCAAGTACGACGAGATCAAGAAGCTGGTCAGCCAGCAGCGGACCGAGCGCGAGCAGTACGTCGCCGACGCCGGCCGGATCCTCGCCAACGAGCTCGGCAAGGTCGGGATCGAGGACGCGCAGATCTCCGGCCGCGCCAAGCACTTCTACTCGATCTACTCGAAGATGACGAAGAAGGGGCGCGAGTTCAACGAGATCTACGACCTGACCGCGATGCGGGTGATCGTCGGCTCGGTCAAGGACTGCTACGGCGCGGTCGGCGTCATCCACGCGATCTGGAAGCCGCTGCCCGGTCGCTTCAAGGACTTCATCGCGACCCCGAAGATGAACCTGTACCAGGCCCTGCACACGACGGTGATCGGGCCCCAGGGCCAGCCCCTGGAGATCCAGATCCGGACCGCGGAGATGCACGAGCTCGCCGAGTTCGGCGTCGCCGCGCACGTCGCCTACAAGGAGGATGGCCAGAACGGCAAGCGCTCCGAGGACGTCGAGAAGTCGAAGATGACCTGGCTGCGCCACCTGCTCGACGACGAGGGCGAGGCCGACCCGGCCGAGTTCCTGGACGCGCTCAAGGTCGACCTCTTCGAGGACGAGGTCTTCGTCTTCACGCCGAAGGGCGAGATCAAGAACCTGTCGGCCGGCTCGACGCCGCTCGACTTCGCCTACGCGGTGCACACCGACGTCGGCCACCGCTGCGTCGGCGCGAAGGTCAACGGCAAGATCGTGCCGCTGCACTACACGCTGAAGAGCGGCGACATCGTCGAGGTGCTGACCGCCAAGCGCGAGCGCGGTCCCTCGCGGGACTGGCTCAGCCTCGTCAAGACGAGCCGGGCGCGCAACAAGATCCGCTCCTTCCTCAAGCAGGAGCGTCGCGAGGACGCCGAGAAGAACGGCCGCGAGGAGCTTGCCGAGGCGCTCCGCAAGCGCGGCCTGCCGCCGCAGCGGATCGCCGGCTCACCGCTGCTCGTCGACGTGATCCGCGAGATGGGCTTCCGCAAGGCGGACGACTTCTACGTCGCCCTCGGCCAGCGCAAGATCAGCGCCGGCACGGTGACGAACAAGGTCATGCAGCGGCTCAAGCAGGGCGACGCCGTCGCCGGGGGCGAGGCCGAGTCGCGCCTCGAGGACGTGCTCGAGGGCAAGGACGCGTGCGAGCGCCGCACCCAGCAGGCCACCGGCTACGGGATCTCGGTCAAGGGCGTCGACGACGTCATGGTCCGACTTGCGAAGTGCTGCCGGCCGGTACCGGGCGACGAGATCGTCGGCTACGTATCGCTCGGCCGCGGGATCACGATCCACCGCGAGGACTGCAAGAACGTCGCCGCCCTCAAGAAGAGCCCGGACCGCTTCACCGAGGTGGGCTGGGACGGCGACAACCGCACCTCCTACCGCGTTGAGATCCAGATCGATGCGTGGGACCGAGTCCGCCTCCTTGAAGACCTATCGAGGACCTTCTCGGAGGCCGGAATGAACATCCTCGAGGCCAAGTGCTCGACGAAGCCACCGATGGTCCAGAACCGCTTCGTGGTCGAGGTCGGCGACACGACCCAGCTCAAGGGCGCGGTGTCGCGCCTGCGCCAGGTCGAGGGCGTCTTCGACGCCTATCGCGTAACCCCCGGCGCGTAGCGCGCGTCGGCGTCCCCTGACGCGGCGCCTGAGCGCACCCGGACGGCGCTTATGTGGCTCCGCCACACCGCGCGCCTTCCGTGCACGCCCAGGCTTGGTCAGGGAACGCCTCTGGTTGATGCCGGCGGGAGGGGGGAGGGGCCGGCTCGTTCTTCGTCGACTTTCCCGTCATATGGAAGGAGAAGTCGACAAGGAAGGACCGCACGCCGCGGCCGCTACCCGAAGAGCGCCAGGTGGATCAGGCCGGCGCCGAAGCCCGAGGACGGCGCCGTGGAGGTAGAGCAGCCACTCGTCCTCTTTGATCACGGTGCGGAGCATCTCGGAGAAGTCCGTCGGGGACATCTCGCGCATCCGCGAGGCGATCAGGGTGCGGATCTCCTCGCCCTGGCGGGCGTTGAAGTCGGGGTCGCCGAGGGGGCTGACGGTGCTGTCGATCGCCTCGACGGCGAGCGACTCGCGGATCGAGTCGTACTGGCGGGTGCCGATCGCGACGCGGACGGCGTGGTGGCTGACGCCGAGCGAGCGGTCGACGGCCGGGCGCAGGGCGTCGGAGATCATCCGCCGGGTGCGGTCCGACTGCGGGCCCGTGAGCAGCTCGCGGCCCATGTTGTCGAGGGTGACGACGTCGTTGGCGATCACGCCGGCGTAGATGTCGGAGACCTCGGGCTGGCGGCGGATGAACAGACCCTGGAGCTTGAAGCCGAGGATCCTGCGCGCCTCGACGGGCTCGAAGATCATCACGATCGCGACCAGGTTGGTGACGTAGCCGATCAGCACGCCGAAGATCGGCGAGAGCCACCACTGCCCGGGGAAGAGCAGGACGGTGACGATCGCCGTCGGGATCCCGAGCAAGAAGCCGAAGAAGAAGCCGAAGTTGATGATGAAGCGCAGCTCCTTGCGACCGATCTCGAGGAAGATCCGGTTGGCGAGCTCGGGGTTCGCCTCGAGGTGGCGGATCACCATCAGCTTGACGTCCATCAGGTGGTCGATGTCGTGGCCGATGCCGTCGGTGACGGTGCGGACGATGTCGGGCAGCTCCGCGTCGACGCGCTCGTGCACGCGGGTGCGCAGCTGCGGCGGCAGGTCGTTCCACAGCTGCGGGTGCTCGCGCTCCATGATCCGGTCGATCAGCTCGTGGATCTCGTCGCCGGAGGTGGCGATGATGTGCTCGGCGATCGCGTCGGGCTCGAGGCTCTCGTAGAACTCGCGCGGGCTGCCGAGCTTGGCGATCCCCTTGTCGACGGCGATCGAGCCCATCTTCGCCGCCCGCGAGGGAACGATGCCCTGCCAGCCGAAGCAGCCCTTGGTCAGCCCGATCGGGACCTGCTGCAGCGCGCCGCGGCAGAAAGCGCGAGAAGGGCGCCAGCCCCGGGATCCTGATCCCCTTGAACTCGACCGGGTAGAAGAGCATCAGCACGCCGGACCAGTTCGTCACGTAGCCGATCGCCCCCGTGAAGAGGGGCACGGTCAGGAGGCTGATCGTGTCGGAGCTCATGCGACGAGGACCGGCAGCGGGGTACCCGCGCCAACCCTAGCCCCTGTGGGGCCTTCAGCCCCCCGATTCGAGCGCCGCGCGGATCGCCGCGCCGGCCGCCGCCATCGACTCGCCCTCGTACTTGGTCCGGGGCCAGAAGAAGCCGCGCAGGCCGTCGCCCTTGGTGCGCGGGACGACGTGCACGTGCAGGTGGGGGACGCTCTGGCTGACCTTGTTGTTCATCGCCACGAACGTGCCCTTGGCGTCCATCGCCTCGCGGACGGCGATCGAGAGCCGCTGGGCGAGCTCGAAGAACGGGCCGACGAGCTCGGCGGGCAGGTCGGCGAGCGTCTCGTGGTGCTCGCGCGGGATCGTCAGCACGTGGCCGTGGAAGAGCGGCCGCTGGTCGAGGAAGGCGAGGAAGCGCTCGTCCGAGTAGACGATCTCCGCCTCGGTCTCGCCGGCCGCGATCGCGCAGAAGATGCAGCCGTCCTCGCGCCTGGTCATCGCCGCCGTCCGCTCAGGCGAGGATCGTCAGCGCGCCGGCGTCGAGGCCCAGATCGAGCTCGCCGTGCTCGCCGATGTAGTCGCCGTCGACCTCGACCGGGAAGCGCCGCCACTCGCCCTCGTCCGTCCGGGAGAGCGACTCGACCCGGGCCTCGGTGAGCCCGGCCCAGTGGTCGATCTGCCGGTGCGTGGTCAGACTCCAGGAGGGGTTGAGGACGCGGGCGCCGATCGATGGCACGTCGCGCTGGCGGGCGCGCCGCAGGACGGCGAGCGAGAGCGACGCGGAGTCGAAGTCGACGTCCTCGCAGACGCGCACCTGGCGTGTCCTTGAAGTACGTGTAGGGGTCCGAGTTCTGGCAGATCGCGGTGACGCCCTCGGTGCTGCCCTCGGGTGTCTCGACCCGCAGCTGGATCGGGTTGCGGAGGTAGCGCGTGTAGAAGCCGCGGACCGCGGCGTAGGTGTAGAAGTACGGTCCCATCCGGGCCTTGAGGCGGGGGTTGGCGTCGACCCGGGCGGCGGCCGTCGCGTCGAGGCCGGCGCCGCAGGCGAAGACGAAGTGGCGGCCGTTGGCGATGCCGAGGTCGATCGGCCGCGGCTCGAAGCGGTCGGCGACGGCGAGCAGGTGCTCGGTCGCGTCGACGACGTCGTTGGGGATCCCGAGCGAGCGGGCGACGACGTTGGTCGAGCCGCCGGGCAGCACGGAGACCGGGATGTCGGTGCCGGCGAGCCCGTTGGCGACCTCGTTCAGGGTGCCGTCGCCGCCGAACGCGACGACGACGTCGTAGCCGCCGTCGACCGCCTCGCGGCCGATCTCGGTCGCGTGGTTCTGGGCCTCGGTGGCGACGGCCTCGACGTCGTAGCGGCCCTGCAGCGCGTAGACGACGAGGTTCTTCAGCCGGTCGGAGACCGTCGTCGCGTACGGGTTGACGATGATCAGCATCCGCTTCTTCGGCGGGCGCACGCCGTCGCCGCCGGACGCCGATGAGGGGGCCGGCGGAGAGACGATCGGGTCCGGGCGCGCCGGGGCTGCGGGAGTACCCACCGACCGATCCTAACCCTCGGTCGGGGCCGGGTTACCGGCGGTGGCGCCCGCGACCGCGGCGAAGCGGACGATCGCCGTCGCTCTCGATCTCGGTGGCGCGGCCCTCGGCGATCAGCAGGTCCATGTGGCCGATCACCTCGCTCAGGGTCAGGAACGCCTGCGTCACCGCGACGTCGCCCCAGAGCTCCTGCGCGAGCTCGTGCGCGGTCATCGGCTCCGCCTCGATCAGGCCCGAGCAGCTTCTCGGCCCGGCGGCGGTGCATGCGGAAGCGCGAGTCGATCAGCTCGCGTGCTCGGTGACCGGCTCGCCGTGGCCGGAGAGCACGATCTCGGCCGGCAGCTCGCGCGTCCGCGCGCAGGCTCTCGATGTAGGCCTGACCAGCGACCGGGTGCGCCCGGGGCCGCCGTCGAGCGGGCGGGAGAGCAGCGGGTTCGAGGAGATGTGCTTGATCAGGTGATCGCCGCCGATCAGGATGCGGCGCTCCGCGTCCCAGAAGAGCGTGTCGGTTGGGCTGTGGCCGGGCCGCAGCTGCACCTCGAGTGAGCGGTTCGCGAAGCTCGAGACACCTCGCCGTCGCGGATCACCCGGTCGACGTGGCCACCGGCGCCCGTAGCCGCGGAAGCCCTCGGAGACGGCTGCGCAGGGCGACGACGACGTCCTCGGCGATCCCGTGGCGGGCATCAGCTCGGACCGCGAAGTCGTCGTCGAGCTCGGCATCTGCTCGGCGTAGTCGTCGAGGAACGGGACGAGCTGCTCGACCGCGACGACCTCGGCGCCCGAGCGGCGGGCGACGACGTCGACGCAGGCCCGATGTGGTCGATGTGCTGGTGGGTGACGACGATCAGCTCGAGCTCGTCGAAGCGTGGCCGAGCGCCTCGAGCTGGCGCGGCGAGCTCGTCCAGCGCCTTGCCCGAGTTCGGGCCCGGCGTCGATCAGCGTCAGCGGCTCGTCCTCGATCAGCCAGCAGTTGACGCGGCCGACCGCGAACGGCGTCGGGATCCGCATCGAGCTTGATGCCGGCGGCGTCGATCCGCCGCCAGAGCTCGATCTCGCGTCTCCGGTCGGCGACCCCGGTGAGCGTCGCGGATCCGGTCTGCCGTGCCCGCCACCTCAGGACTGCGGATCATGGCGAGCATCTCGTCGCGCTTGGCCTCCATGTCCTCGCGCGAGACGAGCGACTCGAGGTTGAGGCGCAGCAGCGGCTCGGTGTTGGAGGGGCGCACGTTGAAGTGCCAGTCGGGGTAGTCGACCGAGACGCCGTCGAGCCAGGAGATCTCGGCGTCGGGGTGGGCTGCGGCGATCTCCTTCATCTTCGCCTCGCCGTCGTCGACCGTCGAGTTGATCTCGCCGCTGATGAAGTACTCCGAGCGCAGATCGCCGACGAGCTCCGAGAGCGGCCGGCCCTCCTTCGAGAGCAGCTCGAGCACGAGCAGCGCCGGGATCGTGCCGCTGTCCGCGTTGTAGAACTCGCGGAAGTAGTAGTGGCCGGAGACCTCGCCGGCGAACTCGGCGCCCTGCTCGCGCATCGCCCGCTTCATGAAGGCGTGCCCGACGCGGTTGACGTGCGCGGTGCCGCCGTGGGCGCTGACCGTGTCCGGGACCGCGCGCGAGGCGCGGACGTCGTAGAGGATGTCGGCGCCCGGCGCCTTGGCGAGGACCAGCTTGCCGAGCAGCGCCGTGAGGAAGTCGCCGTCGACGAACTCGCCGCTGTCGTCGATGAAGAAGCAGCGGTCGGCGTCGCCGTCCCAGGCGATGCCGAGGTCGGCGCCCTCGGCCTTGACCTTGTCGATGATGAACTCGCGGTTCTCGGGCAGCAGCGGGTTCGGCTCGTGGTCGGGGAAGTTGCCGTCCGGCACCCAGTAGGTCGAGATCAGCTCGATCGGCAGCCGCTCGAGCAGCGGGCCGACCATCTTGCCCGCCATCCCGTTGCCGCCGTCGACGACGACCTTCATCGGCTTGATCGAGCCCGCGTCGATGAAGCCGATCGCCGCGCTCCAGAACGGCCTCGTAGACGTCGATCTCGCTCGCCTCGCCGCGCGGCGCTCCTCGGGCGCGTCGCCGAGGCCGGCGAGGATCAGGTCGCGGATCGCGGTGATGCCGGTGTCGCCGGAGAGCGCCAGGGCGCCCTCGCGGACGAGCTTGACGCCGGTGTAGGCCTTCGGGTTGTGCGAGGCGGTGATCATCGCGCCGCCGTCGAGCCCGCGGTCGCCGACCGTCCAATAGAGCATCTCGGTGCCGACCATGCCGACGTCGACGACGTCGGCGCCCTCGGCGAGCAGCCCGTCGCGCATCGCGCCGGCCATCTCCGGCGCCTGCAGGCGCATGTCGCGGCCGACGCCGACGGTCAGCTCGCCCGGCTCCTTGCCGCGCAGGTCGGCGAGCACGCGGGCGAAGGCGCGGCCGACGAGGAAGTTCGTCGTCGCGTCCATCTGCTCGCCGTAGAGCCCGCGGACGTCGTAGGCCTTGAAGATCCCCTCCTGGACCGAGCCCGGTCCGCCGTTCGCTCTCGTCGTCTCACTCACTCGCAAAATCTCCCGTCTCGAAGCCCTTGGAGATGGCCTCGTAGCTCTCCTCCAGCGACTGCGGCATCACCTTCGTGTCCGCGATCACCGGCATGTAGTTGTTGTCGCCGGCCCACCGCGGGACGACGTGCAGGTGGATGTGTCCTTCGACGCCGGCGCCCGCGATCCGCCCCTGGTTGATCCCGAGGTTGAAGCCCTCAGGCCCGTAGACGTCCTCGAGGATCGCCATCGAGCGCTGCGCGAGCGCGTTCATCTCGGCGACGGTCTCGGCCGCGATCTCCTGGAAGCGGCCGAGGTGCTCGTAGGGGGCGACCATCAGGTGCCCGTTCGTGTACGGGAACAGGTTGAGGATCACGAAGCAGCGCTCGCCCCGGTGGGCGATCAGGCTCCCGCGATCGTCGCCCTGCGCCGGGCTTGGTGCAGAAGATGCACTCGTCGCTCTTGTTCGCGTCCTTCACGTATTGCAGGCGCCACGGCGCCCAGATCCGATGGTTGGCCATCCGCGCGCCATCCTATTGGCGACGGCCGGCTCCGGTGCGGTCCGGCGACGTCGCCGCGCGCGAGCCGCTCCTCGCCCCACGCGCGCGTCTCGGGCGCGAGCGCCTCGGCCTCGAGCACCTTCGGGATCAGCGAGCGATCGCCGAGTGCCGCCCGCGCGAAGAGCGCCATCGTCACGCCGTTCTCAGGCTCGAAGATGACCTCGATCGCATCCCCCGAGCCGACCTCGCCGGGCTCGACGATGCGCAGGTAGGCGCCGGGCCGGTTCGCGTTGGCGAAGCGCTTGACGAAGGCCGGGTCCTCCATCTTGTAGGCGAGCTTGCTGCACGGGATCCGCGGTTCGGAGACCTCGAGCACGGCGCCGCCGACGCGCCAGCGGCTGCCGACCTCCGCGGCGCTCAGGTCGATCCCCGCGGTCGTCAGGTTCTCGCCGAAGAGCCCGGGTTCGACGTCGCGACCGAGCTCGTGCTGCCACCACCGGTAGTCCTCGTCGGCGTAGGCGTAGACGGCCTTGTCGCGGCCGCCGTGCACCGTGTAATCACCCTGGCGGTCGGCGCCGACCTGATCGTCGCGGATCTCGCACGCGGTCCCTCGACCGGGTACTTGTAGATCCCCGTCTTCACCGTCTCGCCGCTCGAGGACGATCAGCCGCATCTCGGCGACGTTGACGCTGAGCAGGCGGGGGTGCGGAGGTCGTCACGCCGTCGATCGTAGCCGCGGGGACGCCCGCGATCGGCGCGGGCGGGTGGGATGATCGAGCTGTGAGTGCAACGGAGCGCACGATCAGCGTCGCGCAGGCACGGCGGATCTACGATCGGATCGGCCGCGCGCAGGACACGCAGGGCGTCTACGAGGAGCCGGCGATCGAGGCGCTGCTCGACGTGGCGGACTTCGACGGGGCCGGGGACGTGCTCGAGCTCGGCTCGGGAACCGGCAAGCTGGCCGCGCGCCTGCTTTCCGCGCACCTTCCACCCGATGCCCGCTACCGGGGCCTCGATGTGAGTCCGCGGATGGTCTCGATCGCGCGCGAGCGCCTGCTGCCGTGGGCCGAGCGGGCGGAAGTTGCCGAAGCAGATGTGATTCGGCGGCTGCCCGCCGCCGACGGCAGCGTCGACCGAGTGCTGGCCACCTACGTGTTCGACCTGCTTGCCGCGGCGGACATCGGGGCCTTGCTCTCCGAGATCGACCGCGTCCTGCGCCCGGGCGGGACGCTCTGCGCGGTCGGCATCACTGGTGGCGCCGGCGTCGGGGCAGTGGTCAGCGGAGCCTGGGGCCTTCTCTTCAGGCTTTGGCCCGGGCTGACCGGCGGCTGCCGGCCGACGGATCTCTGCAGCCACCTCGGCGGCGGCTGGGAGATCGAGCACCGCTCGGTGGTCCGTGCCTGGGGTGTGAGCTCTCAGGTCGTGGTCGCGGCGCCTCGGCGTGGCGCCTGACGGGCGGCTCAAAGCCAGTTGCGCCGCCGGAAGTAGGTCAGCATCGCGACCAGGATCGACGACCATCGCGCCGATCACGATGTAGAAGTCGCTGCTGTCGCCCTCGCCGGGGACGCCGACGTTCATGCCCCAGATGCTGGCGATCAGGGTCAGCGGCAGGACGATGACGCTGATCGAGGTCAGCACGCGCAGGATCTCGTTGACGCGGTGGTCGAGCACCGACTCGTTCGTGTCCTCGAGCGCCTCGATCACCTCCTTGTAGTTCTCGAGCATGTCCCAGATCCGCTCGTGCGCGTCGACGATGTCGTCGAAGTAGATCTCGAGGTCGAGGTCGGGGGCGAGGAAGCGGCCCTTGACGTTCTCGAGGTCGCGGAGGACCGGCCGCTGCGGGCGGATCACCTTGCGGAAGTTGATGATCTCCTGCTTGACCTCGAAGATGTCGCGGACGACCTCCTCGGAGTTGCCCTCGACGAAGATGTCGTCCTCGATCGCGTCGAGCTTGTTGCCGATCTTGCGCAGCATCGGGAAGCAGTAGTCGAAGCCGTCGTCGACGATCCGGTAGAGCAGGTAGCCGGAGCCGCGGTTGAAGAGCTTCTCGCGCAGCTCCTCCTCCGAGCGGCAGCGCTCGAACAGGTACTCGAGCGGCTGCAGCGGCTGGTTCGGGATCGTGACGACGAAGTCGGGGCCGACGAACATGTCGAGCTCGCCCGAGTTGAGGCGCCCGAGCTTGCGGTCGTAGACGGGGAAGTGCAGGACGATGAACAGGTACTCGGGGTACTCGTCGATCTTCGGCCGCTGGTTGCGGCTGAGCACGTCCTCGAGATCGAGGGCGTGGAAGTCGAAGTGCTCCTGCAGCCAGCCCCACTCGAGCTGGCGTCGGGCTGCTCGATGTTGACCCAGCGCAGGCCGGGGCCGTCGACGATCTCGACGTTCGGCTCGGTCGGGCGACTCTCAGGCTGCGCGGAGGCGAGCGTGCTCGAGCGGTCCGAGCCGCGCAGTCTCGGCTTCGGAAGGTTCGGCATCGGTGCTCTTCCGTCTCTCGCTTCCATCGTGCGCGTCAGCTTACGCGACGCGGAACGGCGCAATCGGGTCCGATGAGCGTTGTGCGGCTGTTATATTGCGCGCCACATAGAAGACCGCCACATCACGAGGGGTGGAGGGAAATGGCCCTTTGAAACCCCGGCAACCATCGGCGGAACGCGAGTCCGAAGGAAAGGTGCCAAATCCATCAGGTGGATGACCTGAGAGATGTGAGCAAGAGCTCCCAAGACCTCTGCTCACACAGACAGAGGTCTTCTTCGTTGCAAGCAAGCGAAGGACAAGGAGCCAATCCAAATGCCAGCCACAGGCCCTCAGATGCAAGGAATGCGGCACCGAGTACCCGCTCGAGGCGCTGTTCGTCTGCGATCAGTGCTTCGGCCCGCTCGAGGTCGCCTACGACCTCGGCGGACTCGACGCCGCCGAGCTGCGCGCGCAAGATCCAGGCGGGCCCGCCTCGATCTGGCGCTACTCGCGACTTCCTGCCGTTCTCCGGCCGTCCCGCCGACACGCTGCAGCCCGGCCTGACGCCGCTGCTGCGGGCCGACCGGCTCGCCGAGCGGCTCGGCGTCGGCGAGGTCTGGGTCAAGAACGACGCCGCCAACCCGACCCACAGCTTCAAGGACCGCGTCGTCGCCGTCGCGCTCGCGAAGGCGGTCGAGCTCGGCTTCGACACCGTCGCCTGCGCCTCGACCGGCAACCTCGCCAACGCGGTCGCCGCGCACGCCGCGGCCGCCGGCCTCGACTCCTACGTCTTCGTCCCCGCCGACCTCGAGGAGCAGAAGCTGCTCGCGACCGGCGTCTACGGCACCGAGCTGGTCGGCGTCGACGGCAACTACGACGACGTCAACCGGCTCTGCACCGAGCTCGCCGCCGAGCGCGGCTGGGCGTTCGTCAACGTCAACCTGCGCCCCTACTACGCCGAGGGCTCGAAGACGCTCGCCTACGAGACGGTCGAGCAGCTCGGCTGGCGCCTGCCGGACAAGATCGTCTCGCCGATCGCCTCGGGCTCGCTGTTCACGAAGATCGGCCGCGGCTTTCAGGAGTGGATCGACCTCGGCCTCGTCGAGGGCGAGCTGCCGACCTTCCACGGCGCCCAGGCGGCGGGCTGCGGCCCGGTCGCGCAGGCGTTCGCCGACGGCCATGACGTCTGCCGCCCGGTGAAGCCGGACACGATCGCCAAGAGCCTCGCGATCGGCAACCCGGCCGACGGTCCCTACGCGCTCGAGCTCGCGCGCCGCACCGAGCGGCACGATCACCGCCGTCAGCGACGACGAGATCCGCGCCGGGATCCGGCTGCTCGCCGAGACGACCGGGATCTTCACCGAGACCGCCGGCGGCGTCACCACGGCGACGCTGGCGAAGCTCGCCGAGGCGCGGCGAGCTCGGCGCCGACGACCGCGTCGTCGTCTACATCACCGGCGAGGGCCTGAAGACGCTCGACGCCGTCCGCGAGGGCTTCGCGATGCACGAGATCGAGCCCAGCGCTCGACGACTTCGCCGCCCAGGTCTCGCCCGCGGGCGCGCTCAGCGCCTGAGTCCCGGGCGGGCCGGGTAGCGCTAGATTTCCCGTCCACGAGCTTGCGCCGGGCCGCCCGCCCGGCGTACCACCAACGCACAGAGGAACCGATGCCAGTAACCGTCAAGATCCCCGCCCAGCTGCGACCCGCCACCGGCGGCGAGGGCGAGATCGAGGTCGAGGGCGCGACCGTCGGCGAGGCGCTCGACGCCGTCTTCGACGCGCACGAGGGCCTCAAGGACCGGATCACCGAGAACGGCGACCTGCGCCGCTTCGTCAACGTCTACGTCTCCGGCGAGGACATCCGCTTCGCGGATGGCCTCGAGACCTCGGTCGCCGACGGCGCCGAGGTGACGATCCTGCCGGCGGTCGCCGGCGGCTGCTGACCACCGCGACGGGCGGCCGGGCCGACGTGGAGCACGCCGAGCCGGTCGCGATCCTCTGCGGCGGCCGCGGCACGCGGCTGCAGGAGAAGACGCACGCGATCCCCAAGCCGCTGGTCGAGATCGGCGGCCGGCCGATCGTCTGGCACGTGATCCGCATCTACGCCGCGCACGGCTTCCGCCGCTTCCAGCTGCTGACCGGCTACCGAAGCGAGATGATCGAGCGACTTCGCCGCCGCCGAGGAGCTGGCCGGAGGGGGTCGAGGTCGAGCTGCGTCGAGACCGGGCTGGAGACCCCGACCGGCGGCCGCGTCGCGCTCGCCGCCGAGCGGATCCGGCCTCGCCGAGGGCACGCTTCGCGCTCACCTACGCCGACGGCGTCGCCGACGTCGACCTCGGCGCCGCGCTCGACTTCCACCGCGCCCAGGTCGGGCGGCCGCGGCGACGGTCACGCTCGTGCAGCCCGCACTCGCAGTGGGGCGTCGCGCTGTCGACGACGACGACCGGGTCAGCGGCTTCATCGAGAAGCCGCGCATGGAGCAGTGGATCAACGGCGGCTTCTTCTTCCTCGAGCCGGAGGCGCTGGCCTACCTGGACGAGGACTCGGTGCTCGAGCGCGAGCCGCTCGAGGGGCTCGCCGCCGACGGCAGGCTCGCCGGCTACCGGCACGCAGGGCTTCTGGGACTGCATGGACACCTACAAGGACGCGGTCCTGCTCAACGACCTGTGGGAGCTCGGGCGAGGCGCCCTGGCGGATCTGGGAGGAGGCCGCGCTGCGATGAGGCGGGCACTGGTCACCGGCGGGCGCGGCTTCGTCGGCGCCTGGCTCTGCAAGGCGCTGGTCGAGCGCGGGGTGGAGGTGACGAGCTTCGACCGCCGGACGCCGCGCGAGAAGCCCTCGACGCTGGCGATGATCGGGATCGAGGGCGAGGTCGACGAGGTCGGCGGCGATCTGCTCGACGGCGAGCTGCTCGCGCGGCTGCTCGACGAGCAAGGAGATCGACTCGGTCTTCCACCTCGGCGCCGAGACGATCGTCGGCACCGTGCAGGCCGATCCGCTCGGCGGCCTCGACACGAACGTGCGCGGCACCTGGATGCTGCTGCATGCGGCGCAGACGGCCGGCGTCGAGCGCTTCGTCTTCGCCTCCTCCGACAAGGCCTACGGCGCGCACGACGAAGCTTCCCTACAGGGAGGACTTCGCGCTGCAGCCGACGGCGCCCTACGAGGCCTCGAAGTCGGCCGCGGACCTGATCGCGCGCACGTGGTGGCCGAGCTACGGGCTGCCGGTCGCGGTGACCCGCTTCGCCAACATCTACGGCGGCGGCGACCTCAACTTCTCGCGGCTGGTGCCCGGAGACGATCTGCGCGGCGCTCGACGGCCGCGCGCCGGTGCTGCGCTCCGACGGCAGCCCGGTCCGCGATCTGCTCTACGTCGAGGACGCGGCGGCGGCCTATCTGGCGATCGCCGACAACCTGCGACCGCGACGAGGTCCGCGGCGAGGCCTTCAACGCCGGCGGCGAGCGCCCCTACTCGGTGCTCGAGATCGTCGAGACGATCACCCGCCTGGCGGGGACCGGCGTCGAGCCCGACATCCAGGGCGACGGGCAACCCCGAGGGCGAGATCGACCGCCAGTACGTCGACGCGGCGAAGATCCTGCGCCTCTGCGACTGGTCGCCGCAGGTCTCGCTCGAGGAGGGGCTCGAGCGCGCGATCGGCTGGTACCGGGACCACCCGGAGGTGCGGCCGTAGAGCGGTGGGCGCGCTCAGCCGGATCCGGACTGCTTGCCGCGATCGTCGCTTCGCTCTGACCCCTGCTGTCCTGTCGTCGGCTGCGCCTTGGCGACGATCGCATCGAGCGAGGAGAGGGCGGCGTTGAGACGGGCCGAGCGGCAGCAGCTGCGATTCGGAGCCGTCGACCGTGTGCCCGTCGTAGCGGAGCGCGATCTGGAACTCGTCGGCGCCGGGCGTCTCGCGGCTTCGGCGTCGCGAGCCGGCCGAAGTCGATGTCGGCGACGGCGGCGCGGGCCTGGAGGATCAGGGCCGGCGGCACTGCGCGACGTGTCGGCGGGCTCGCCGCGCGTAGGTGACGGTCACGCGGTTCCTCGGCGAGATGCGGACGACCTCGTCGACGCCGGCGAAGCCGCCGGTCTTCGTGTAGGTGATCGCGGGGGCCGGAGCGGAGGGGTCGGGCTTCGTCCTTCGCGCCGCAGCCGCCAGCGCGACGAGCGCCAGCGCGCGGCGGCCGCGAGCAGCGCGGCGAGGCCCCTGCGCCTCATCGGGAGATCCTCCGCACGAGGCGAGCGTACTCGGAGGCGATCGCCTCGACCGAGTAGCGGGCGAGGGTGCGCTTGCGCAGCTGCTCGCGGTCCCAGTCCCGCGACGAGCACGCGACTCGAGCCCGGCGCGGACCTCCTCGGCGGTTCCCTCCCAGACGGGTTCGCCGATCTCGACGCCGAGCCGCTCGCGGATCTCGGTGAAGGTCGGGCCGAAGCCGACGACCGGGGTGCCGGAGGCGAGCGCCTCGATCATCACGATCCCGAACGACTCCGAGAGCGAGGGCAGGCAGAGGACCTCGGCGCTGCGGACGAGCTTGCGCATGCGCTCGGATGTGGACGGTCTGGCGCTGGTGGGGGACGAAGGCGACGCGCTCGTCGATCCCGAGCTCGGCGGCGCGCTCGCGCAGCCGCGGCTCCTCGTCGCCCTCGCCGGCGAAGGTCACGGTGCTGGCCAGGCAGCCCGGGCATCGCCTCGAGCAGCGCGATCGGGTTCTTGCGCGGGTTGAGGCTGGCGAGGAAGAGGATCCCCGAGCGCTTCCCGTCGGATCTCGAAGTCTGCGCGTATAGGCCTTCTGCAGGGGGTAGGGGATCACCTCGGTCCGCTCCGGGTAGCGGAAGCCGAGCTCGAGGCCCTCGTCGCGGCAGTGGCGCGAACCGAAGACGACCGCGTCGCAGCGCTCGAGCGCCTCCTGGGCGTTGCGGCGGTTCTTCTCGGCCCGCGCGTCGTCGCGCTTCATCGTCACCTGATGCCAGGCGTGGACGATGCCGAGCATCGGCGTCTCGGGCGCGACGTGCACGTGCACCCGCGTGTAGCGGGCGGGCGCGAAGGCGGGGACGTTGTTGACGACGACGACGTCCGGCTTCAGTCGCTCGTTGAGCAGCAGGCCGGTGAAGCGCCGCGGCCGCGACTCCTTCGGGCGGCATGAAGACCGTCGATCGGGGCCCGCTCTTCGGCCTTCCAGCGCATCAGCCGCTGCGGCGGCGGAATCAGGATGCCGATCGGCTCGATCCGGTGCCGCCAGGGCCGCCGCTTCCACTCGCCGACGAGCGCCGCGTGGAAGCGCGTGACGCCGCCGCGGAGCCGGCCGCCCCACTCGGGCGGGATCGGCCCGACCGTGAGCACGCGCGTCTTCAGCCGCTCGGGAGGAGGGGGGATCCGCATCCGGCCGCAATCTAGATGGTCGGGATGGTGATCCCGGAGCTCCGGAGGTGAGCACGCCCGGCAGGATTCGAACCTGCGACCTCTTCCTCCGGAGGGAAGCGCTCTATCCAGCTGAGCTACGGGCGCGAGCGCGGGGGAGGTTAGCCGCTGCGATACCGAACATACGTTCTGTCCGACGAAGGTTGGAGGATGCGCAGGTGGATACGAACGGAATCGGGAATGCCTGCGAGGCGACGGTCCTTGCCGCGTTCGTCAGCCACGGTTGGCGAGCTTGGCTCCCGTTTGGAGGAGGTGGTTCGTGCGACCTGCTCGCTGAGCGATGCGGCAGGTTCCTCCGGGTTCAGTGCAAGTCCGGCCGTGTCCGCGACGGCTGCCTGATCTTCAACAGCGCAGCCACGAATCACGGCCACGGCGCCAGCGGCTACGAGCGGGCCGCCGATGTGTTCGGGGTGACACGACGGGATACGGGCGAGGTCTTCGTCGTTCCCGTTTCATCGGTCGCCCGATCTGAAGCGCGCCTCCGCATCGCTCTGACTCGTAACAACCAACGCAAGGGAGTTCGGATGGCCGCTCCCTTCCTCTTGCAGAACTGGAAAGCGGAGGACCTTGTCGGCCTTGCGGTGTGAGCGCGACGGTGCCCACCTCCAAGCCGTGCTTTGATTCCGCGCTGTGTCTGGGGCGGGAACGAGCAGCGGAAATGGGCGGCCGCGCTGGCATTGGCTGTCCCCCGACCGGCTCGAGGTGCTGATCGCCGTCGGGCTCGGAGCGGCCGCGATCCTCGCCGCGTTGACCGTCTATCTCGTGAAGACGGCCGACGACAAGGCGGAGATCGCGATCAACCACGGGATCGGGCTGGTCGCCGAGGAGACGGGCGCGGCGCTCAAGGCATCGAGCAATCAGGCCGCCGACGAGGCGCTCTTCTTCGACTACGAGACCGACCTCGCCGATCCGGACACGCGCGACGCAGCGAAGGTGCTGCTTACGCAGGCGACGGATCCGAACCTCGAGAAGGTGATCAACTGGTGGAAGCAGCACCGTGAGGATCCCGGTGCGCCGCGGACGCCGTTCAGCGAGCAGAACCCCTACTTCCATTCGGAGGCCGCCAGTCGCTCCGAGGAGCTCGACAAGGCGGCGGAGGCCTCGTTCGACGAGGCCCATCACTACCTCGAGAAGGGGGCGAACTTCACGCTCGCCGGCGTGATCCTCGCCGTCGGCCTGTTCATGTACGGGGTCGCCGGCGTCGGCCGCAGCCGCCGGATCAAGACGGCGACTACCGCCTTCGGCTACGCGAGCATCCTCGCGGCAGTGATCGCCCTGCTGATCGCCTGAGCGCTCGCCCGCCAGCCGCGCCGGGCCACTCGCGGGAGTGCGACCGTACTTACGGACGCGTCCACTACGGTTGCGGCGCCATGGACCTCGACGTGATCTTTCTCGGCACCGGCGGCTCGGTGCCCTCGGCGCGGCGCAACACCGCCTCGGTGCTGGTCCGGCGCGGCGGCGACCGGCTGCTCTTCGACTGCGGCGAGGGCACGCAGCGGCAGATGCAGCGCTCGACGGGACTCGTCCAGGTCGATGACATCTTCATCACCCACCTGCACGCCGACCACTACCTCGGGCTGCCCGGCCTGCTCAAGACCTGGGACATGCAGGACCGGACCGAGCCCCTTGTGATCTCCGGGCCGCCCGGGCTGCGCGACCTGCTCGCGGCGCTCGGCAGGATCGTCGGCCGCGTCCGCTACCCGGTCGAGATCGACGAGCTCGAGCCCGGCGCCCGCGTGCGCTTCGGCGATTACGCGGTCGAGGCGTTCCCGGTCGAGCACCGGGTCGCTGCCTTCGGCTACCTGCTCGCCGAGGAGCAGCGCCCCGGCCGCTTCGACGCCGAGCGCGCCCGCGAGCTCGGCGTCGCCGAGGGTCCCGACTTCGGCCGCCTGCAGAGCGGCGAGGCCGTCGAGGGCCGCAAGGGGACGGTCGAGCCTGCTCAGGTCGTGGGCGAGGTGCGCCGCGGCGCGCCGGGTCGCGATCACCGGGGACACCCGCCCCTGCGACGCAACCGCGATCGCCGCCGACGGCGCCGACCTGCTGATCCACGACTCCTCCTTCGCCGACTCCGAGGCCGATCGCGCGGCGGAGACCGGCCACTCGACCGCTCGCCAGGCAGCACGTGTCGCCGCCGAGGCCGGCGTCGGGATGCTCGCCCTCGTCCACATCTCCGCCCGCCACTTCGTGCCCGAGATCCTCGCCGAGGCGCGCGAGGAGTTTCCGGCGACCGAGGCGCCGCGGGACTTCGACCTGATCGAGCTGCCGCTGCCGGAGCGGGGTGGACCCGTGCTGCGGCGCGAGGGCGCGCTCGAGGGCAGCGGCGAGCCCGAGCCGCTCGGGCTGACCGGTCAGTCGTCGAGCAGCGGGTTGGCGATGAGCGCCGCCAGCCAGAAGTACTGCGCCATCGTTGGGTCGACGAAGGCGATCGGGATCGAGAGCCCGAAGACGACCGGGTTGACGAAGTTGGACGGGCGGGGGAACGGTCGCTCGTAGATCTTGCTGCCCGGAGTCAGCATCCGCCCCTTGATCGCCTGCCATTCGGAGAGGGTGAGCGCCAGCGACGCGAGGGCGACGTTCGCGGCGAAGATGATCACCGCATCGATGTCGCCGCCGTACTCGCCGATCAGCCCGGTCGAGAACGGCATCGCCGCGATCAGCGAGAGGAAGAGCAGGTTGCTCCACAGCAGGCTTGGGCCGTGGCGCTCGACCTCGCCGAAGAAGGCGTGGTGGCTGACCCAGAAGATGCCGATCACGGCGAAGCCGAGGAAGTAGGCGAAGGCGTTGCCGACCACATCGGCGAGTTCGCCATGCAGGGCGCCGGCGGAGAGATCAGGGCTGGGCACGTCGATGTTGAGCACGAGCAGCGTGATCGCGATCGCGAAGACGCCGTCGCTGAAGGCCTCGAGCCGGGCGACGCCACGGCGATCGTCGCGCTCGGCCTTGCCCTCGCCGTCGAACTCGTCCTCGTCGATGATTTCGGTCACCCACCGATGATCGCCGAGGGCATCGCGGGCCGCCGGGCGGCTCGCGGGCGCGAGAGGCGGCTTTCAGTCGCCGCTCAGCGGAACTTGAACGAGTAGGCGCCGCGGCCGAGGCTCGCCGCGAGGATCTGCTTCGGGTGCCCGGGCCACGGCTCGAGGCTGAAGACCGGGGCGGCGGGCAGCGTCCGGCCGAGCATCTTGAAGTCCTTGCTGGCGCTTCGCCTGCTTGGGCTTCGAGTAGACGCCGGCCGTCGTTGCGACGAGCAGCCGGCCGCGGTAGACCATCGCCCAGAGGGCGGGCGTCTTCCGCAGGTTCGCCGAGATGTCGCGGAAGTGCTCGCCCGCGTCGTGGGAGACGTAGACGTGCCCGCCGAGCTTGCCGATACCGCTGTGGCCGAGGGCCTTCGGCGGCGCATAGGGCCGGATGTCGGAGGCGCCGAGGGTCACGTAGACCGTCTTGGGGTCGCGGGGATCGATCGCGACCCCGGTGATGAAGCGACGCGGCAGGCCCTTGGCGGCGGCGACGTGCCAGCCGTCCCCGGTGCCGGTCTTCGGGGGCTTGCTGCCGCCGACGTTGGTCGCCAGACCGCGCGAGAAGCGGACCTTGTCGCGGACGACGTCGCAGCCCCCGCAGAAGCCCGCGTAGATCGCCTCGCCGCGAACGGCCAGGGCGGAGACCTGGTTGTCGCTGTGCGTCTTCTCGTTCGTGCCGAGGTCGTAGGAGTACTGCCAGTCCTTCGAGGAGTCCGTGGGGTCGTCGCCCGGGATCGTCGTGTCGGGCCCGTGCGTCGTTTCGGCGATCTCGCGACCGCCGACGACGATGTGCTGGGGGTCCTTCGGATCCATCACGAGCGGCGCGTAGAAGGACGGGTTGTCGAGCAGCGGGTCGATGTCGGTCCACGAGACGCCGCCGTCGGTCGTCACGTTGACGCCGGCCTCGGGCAGCTCCTCGTAGGCGATGTCGCTGTTCTTCGGGTCGACGAGCGTGAAGATGCCGTCGCCGCCGTAGACCGTGTTCTGGCGGCCGCCCGGCGCGATCCGCGCCTCGCCGTTGTCCTGCAGGCCCGCGTAGACGACCCCGTCGGAGGAGCCGGCGACGCCGTAGGGGAGCAGCGTGTGGAAGCCGTCGTTGGCGCCGCGGCCGAAGCCCTGCTGGGTGAGCGCGCCCTTGGGGCCGACGGTCTGCGTGTAGGCGCCGCCATCGTTGCCGGCGTAGAGCGTCACGCCGCCGTCTGGGCGGGCGACGAACTCGCCGCCGTGCTGGTCCGGGTGCGTAGTGAACTGCTGGGTGATCTGGTGGACCGTCGAGCAGGCGTCGGTGGCGAGCACGAGGATGCAGGCACCGCCGGTAGCGTTGTAGGGGCCGATCACCTGGAACTGCGTCGAGCCGTCGAGCGGCTGATCGAAGCGGTTCTTGTAGACCTCCTCGAGACCGAAGACGAGTCGCGTCGGCACGCCCTTGGCGCTCTGCCGCGTCGGGTCGGGCGAGATCCACTGGTCGTACCAGGACTGGATTCCCGGCCCGTAGCCGAGCGCGCTGAGCTGCGCCAGCGTCGAGCCCGTCGTCGGCAGCAGCAGGTCGGAGAAGCTCGCCATCCGCTTCCACGTGCGGCCGAAGTCCGGGGAGACGTAGATCCCGTTCAGCACCGTCGGGGTCGCCGTCAGGCCCAGGCCGAGCGGGTCGGGCACGTCGAGCCCGGTAAGCGTGCCGCGGTTGAAGAAGACCGAGTCCTGGACGACCGCGTAGACGTAGTCGTGGTTCTGGCGCGGGCCGGAGGCGATGCCCATCTCGACCCTCCCGATCCGGTTCTGCTGGGCGAAGCCGTGGGCCGAGGCGTCGAGCCGCTTGAAGCTGCCGGGCTTGCCGCTGGCCGAGGAGTACAGGCCGTTGGCGGGTGCCTCGGGGACGCCGTTGAAGTTCTTGCGGGCGCCGTCGCGCCAGCCGACGGCCGCGAGCACGGCGCCGTCCTTGTTGCCGAACCGGTCCTTGCCCTGGACGACGACGTCGGTGACGATGTTGGCGAAGAAGCAGTTCTTCGGTCTGCAACGACTTGCCGGCGCAGTTGCCGGTCGGCAGCTTCACGTTCTTGAAGCTGCGGCCGCCGTTTGCCGAGCGGAACAGTCCGGCTCCGGTCGCCGCGTAGACCACCTTGGGGTTGGCCGGGTCGACGGCCGCCTTGAAGCCTTGGGCGCCGCTCGGTACACCCTTCGAGCGCTTCCACGTGTGGCCCTCGTCCCTCGAGCGGTAGACGCCGAGCCCACCGTAGGTGGCGCCGCCGAAGGCGTTGTCGCCGGTGACGGCGATGATCGTGCCGCCGTGGACCGGCGAGTAGCCAACGGAGCCGACGGTCTGCGTCGGCAGCGAGTCGCCGATCGAGACCCAGTCGTGCCCGCCGTCGGTCGTCCGGTAGACGCCGCCGCTGGCGACCGCCGCGTAGACGGTCCCGTGCGCGCCCTGCGCGTAGTCGGCGACGCGGCCGTTGAGCTCAGCGAATCCGCTTCCGTACGTCTCCGGGTACTTCGGGTCGTCGGAGTGCAGCGGTCCCGTGCCGATCGGGATCCAGCGTCCCTTGACGATGTCGTGCTTGCGCAGCGCGCTGGTGCGCAGCGCCGAGGTCGCCTTCGCCGCGGTCGACCGAGTCGATCCCGATCCGCGGGCTCAGCGCCTGGTTGGCGGCCGACAGCTCCTGGAAGCTCTCGGGAACCTTGATCCCGCATCGTGCCGCAAGCTCGACCTTGGTGCGCTCCTGCTGCGCCTCGTTCTCCCCCTGGCGGTCCGGCTCGGTTGCGGTTCCTCCCTCCGGCTCGGTTGCGGCTTCGCCGGCGGACCATGACCCGCCGGCGACCTCGCGGGCGTGCTCGGAGGCGACCTCGATACCGGCCTGCCTACAGGCCGCTGCCGTCACCGCGTCCGCACCGGAGCCTTCGCCCGAGCGTCCGACGGTGAGTAGCACTGCTGCCGCAACCGTGAGTAGCGCTGCCGACGCGAGCGTCTTTCTGATCATGTGCCTGCCTTCCGGGCTGCCCCTATGCACCTGGGCCTCCTACGACGATCGCAGCACGGTAGCGGCGCACTCGGGCTCGCGCGCCAGTCGCAAAGAGCGGCATCGCGGGCCCCTCCGGCCCCGGCCCCGGCCACCTACGCCACCGGCCCTGCTACGGTGGCCGCGTCGGTTCCTTTAACCCGGTCCAGCGAGGCCGGGAAGGGGCGCGTATGAGCGAGAGGATCGTTCTCGACCGAGACGACCTGCGCCGGACGCTGGTGCGCATCGCGCACGAGATCATCGAGAAGAATCCGAACAAGGACGAGGCCGGCGGCCTCGCGATCGTCGGGATCCACACTCGCGGAGCGGTAATCGCCCGCCGCCTGCACGCGCAGCTCGCCGAGCTCACCGGGGAGCACGTGCCGCTCGGCGACGTCGACATCTCCTTCTACCGCGACGATCTCGAGCTCCGCGACCCGAGCGACCGCCGGTCGTCAACGCCTCCCACCTCGACTTCGACCTGAGCGGGCGGACGGTCGTCCTCGTCGACGACGTCCTCTTCACCGGCCGCACCGTCCGCGCCGCGATCGACGTGCTCTTCGACTACGGCCGCCCGCGCCGCGTGCAGCTCGCGGTGCTCGCCGACCGCGGCCACCGGGAGCTGCCGATCCGTCCCGACTACGTGGGCAAGAACCTGCCGACGGCTTTCGGCGAGCGCGTCTACGTGCAGCTCGAGGAGATCGACGGCGTCGACGAGGTGACGATCGGCGGTCCGCGGGCCGCCGCGGCGGCGAGCAACGGATCAGCCGGATCGGAGGATGAATCGTGAGGGACCTGCTCTCGATCGAGGACCTCGACCGCGCCGACATCGAGCGGATCTGCGAGCGGGCCGCGAGCTTCGCCGAGGTCGGCAAGCGCGAGATCAAGAAGGTCCCGACCCTGCGCGGGCGCACGATCGTCAGCCTCTTCTACGAGTCGAGCACGCGGACCAGCTCCTCCTTCGAGCTCGCCGCCAAGCGGCTTTCCGCCGACGTCGTCTCGGTCAAGGCCCAGGGCTCCTCGGTCGACAAGGGCGAGTCGCTGAAGGACACGATCGCGACGCTCACCGCCTACGACCCCGAGGCGATCGTGATCCGCTCCCCGCACGCCGGCGCCGCGAAGCTCGTCGCCGGCTGGACCGAGGCGGCCGTCGTCAACGCCGGCGACGGCAAGCACGAGCACCCGAGCCAGGCGCTGCTCGACGTCTACACGCTGCTCGAGCGGCTCGACTCGCTCGACGGCAAGAAGATCTGGATCGTCGGCGACGTCGCCCACAGCCGCGTCGCCCGCTCCTGCGTGCGCGCCTTCGTCGCGATGGGCGCCGAGGTGACGGTCGCCGGCCCGCCGACGCTGATCCCGCGCGGCTTCGAGGAGCTCGGCTGCGAGGTCTCCTACACCCTCGACGACCTCGGCGAGGCCGACGTCGTCTACGCGCTGCGCATGCAGCGCGAGCGGATGAGCGAGAGCGTTCGTCCCATCGCTGCGCGAGTACGCGGTCAACTACCAGATCAACGGCCGCCGGCTCGGCCCGCGCCAGCTGCTCATGCACCCGGGCCCCGTCAACCGCGGCATCGAGCTCTCGGCCGAGGTCATCGACGGCCCGAACTCGCTGATCACCGCCCAGGTCCACAGCGGCCTGCTCGTCCGGATGGCGATCCTCTACGAGATCCTCGCCGGCGGCGAGCGCCCGCGAGGCGTCCGCAACGTCGAGCCACTGCACGGCGAGGGCGCGCCGATCGGGGAGCCGGCGTGAGCGCGGAGAGCGCGCGAGCGCGCCGATCAGCTCGCTCGACTGGCGCGGGCGCGGCCGACGGCGAGCTCGTCATCCGCGGCGCCCGCGTCTTCGACCCGCGCTGCGGGCATCGACGGAGTCCGCGACATCGTCATCCGCGACGGCCGGATCGCCGAGATCGCCGGCCGGCGGGCGACGGCGAGATGCCCGACGGCGCCGAGGAGATCGACGCCGCCGGCCTGACCGCCTTCCCCGCGTTCTTCGATCCGCACGTCCACCTGCGGCACGCCGGGCCAGGAGTACAAGGAGGACCTCGAGACCGGCACCCGCGCCGCCGCCGCCGGCGGCTACTGCGGCGATCGTCGCGATGGCGAACACCGAGCCGCCCGTCGACGACCCGGCGACGTCGCGGCGCTGCGCGAGCGGGCCGCCCGCGAGGCCGCGGTCCCGACCGGGCTTCGTCGCGACCGTGACCGCGGCATGAGGGGGAGGAGCTGACCGAGATGGCGGCGCTGCGCGAGGCCGGCGCCGTCGGCTTCTCCGACGACGGCCTGCCGATCCGCTCGGCCCGCGTCATGCGGCGGGCGCTGCAGTACCAGCACCTGGTCGGCGGCACGATCCTGCTGCACGAGGAGGACCCGGAGCTGACCGGCGACGGGGTGATGGGGGAGGGCGCCGTCTCGGCGGCGCTCGGCATGGCCGGCGTGCCCGCGGTCTCGGAGTCGACGATGATCGCCCGCGACGCCGAGCTCTGCCGTCTACGAGAGCGCCCGCGCCCACGTCCAGCACCTCTCCGCCCGGGACTCGGTCGAGGCGGTCGAGCGGCGCCAAGCACTCGGCGCGCCGATCACCGCCGAGCTGACGCCGCACCACCTGACCCTCACCGACGAGGAGGTGCGCAGCCTCGACGCCCGCTTCAAGATGAACCCGCCGCTGCGCACCGAGGACGACCGCCAGGCGCTGATCGAGGCGCTGCGGAGCGGCATCGTCGACTGCATCGGCACCGACCACGCGCCGCACGCGCGACCGAGAAGGAGGTCCCCTTCGAGGAGGCGAACATGGGCGTGATCGGGCTCGAGACCGCCTTCCCGGCGCTCTACACGGAGCTCGTCGAGCCCGGCGTCGTCGACCTCGGCGCTGATCGTCGAGCGGATGACCGCCGGCGCCGACGCTGTTCGACCTCGAGCTGTCCGACGATCGCCCCCGACGCCGAGGCCAACATCGCCCTGGTCGATCTCGACGCCGAGTGGGAGGCGGGAGCCGAGGGCTGGGAGAGCCGCTCGCCGAACTCCTGCTTCGCCGGCCGCCGCCTGCGCTCGCGCCCGTGATGACGATCGTCGCCGGCCGCGTCGCCTACCGGCAGCGCGCGTTCCGGCTGGGAGCGGTCGCGTGAGGTCGCCGAAGCTCGACCGCAAGGCGCGACGCTGGTCGTGATCGACGTCCAGGAGGGCTTCCGCAAGGCGATCGACGGCTTCGACGGCGTCGCCGCGCGCGACGGCGACGATGGTCCGCGGCGCCGCGGCGCTCGGCGTCCCGGTCCTCGTCACCGAGCAGTACCCGAAGGGGCTCGGCGCGACCGTCCCGGAGGTCGCCGAGTACCTGCCCGAGGAGTCGAGCCGCTTGAGAAGACGGTGTTCTCCGCCGCCGGCGCCGAGGGCTTCGACCTCGGCGGGCCGCGAGCAGGCGATCGTCTGCGGGATCGAGAGCCACGTCTGCGTCAACCAGACCGTGCTCGACCTGCTCGACCACGGCATCGAGGTCCACGTCGTCGCCGACGCCGTCGGCTCGCGCAGCGCCGCCAACCGCGAGCTCGGGCTCGCCAAGGCCGAGCGCGCCGGCGCCTGGCTGACCAGCGTCGAGACGGCTCTGTTCGAGCTGCTCGGCGAGGCCGGCACGCCGAATTCAAGACCGTCCAGCGGCTCGTGTTGGATTACGCGCCGTGAGCCGCCCGATCGAGTCGCCGCGGTCCGGATACGTCCTGCTCGAGGACGGCACGCGGCTCGAGGGCGAGCTCTGCGGCGCGGTCGACCTCGCGGGCGCCGCCGGCGCCGGTCACGGCGAGGTCGTCTTCAACACCGCCATGACCGGCTACCAGGAGTCGGTCACCGATCCCTCCTACGCCGGCCAGATCATCACCTTCACCTATCCGCTGATCGGCAACTACGGGGTCAGCGAGGCGGCGATGGAGTCCGACGCCGCCCACGCCCGCGGCGTGATCATGCGCGACGCCCACAACGGCGAGGACTGCGCGACGCGCCGAGCGCGGCTGGCTCGACTGGCTCGCCGACTGCGGCGTGCCGGCGATCACCGGCGTCGACACGCGGGCGCTGGTCCGCCACATCCGCGACCGCGGGCGCGATGCGGGGCGGCATCTTCCCCGCCGAGCTGCCCGAGTCGGAGGCGCGCGAGCGGGTCGCCGCCGAGCCGCCGATGGAGGGCGCCGACTTCGCCCGCACCGTCACTCCCGCCGAGCCGATCGAGATCGCCGGCGACGGGCCCGCACATCGTCGCCATCGACACCGGCATCAAGCTCTCGATCGTCCGCCAGTTCCGCGAGCGCGGCAGCCGGCTGACGCTGCTGCCCTGCGACAGCTCAGCCGAGGAGGTGCTCGCGCCGCGATCCCGACCTGGTCTTCCTCGCCAACGGCCCCGGCGACCCCGCCGCGCTCGACTACGTGGTCGACACGGTCCGCGGCGTGATCGGCAAGCAGCCCGTGTTCGGGATCTGCCTCGGCCACCAGCTGCATCTGCCGGGCGGTCGGCCTCGAGACCTTCAAGCTGCCCTTCGGCCACCGCGGCGCCAACCACCCGGTCAAGGACCTCGCGCACCGGCCGGATCGACATCACCTCCCAGAACCACGGCTTCGCGGTCGCCGGGCCCGGCGGCGAGCAGCGCATCGAGGGCGACGAGCCGGTCCGCTGGGAGACCGACTTCGGCGCCGCCGAGCTCTCCCACCTGAACCTCTACGACCGCACCGTCGAGGGCCTCGGCTGCTGCGACGTCGACGGCGGCACCGTCCAGTACCACCCCGAGGCCGGCCCCGGCCCGCACGACGCCCGCTACCTGTTCGACCGCTTCATGGAGCTGGCCGCGTGATCTGGCCGCCCGCCGCAAGCGGGCCCTCGAGGGCCGGATCGTGCGGCTCGAGCCGCTGGCCGCCGAGCACCGTTGAGCCGCTGGCCGCGGATCGCCGGCGAGCCGGAGATCTGGACCTGGATGGACCGCCGGGTCCCCGGCAGACCGCGAGGCCTTCGACGCCTGGTTCGACACCGGCTGGCTGCCTCGGCAGGCGAGCCGAGTGGTGGACGTTCGGTGACCCGCGCCAGCGCCGACGGGCGAGCCGTGCTCGGGTCCTCAGCTCCTACCTCGCGGTGCGCCCCAGCACGACGGGCTCGAGATCGGCTCGACCTGGCTGCATCCGTCGGCCTGGCGGACCGGCGCCAACCACGAAGCGAAGCTGCTGATGCTCGGCTTCGCCTTCGAGAGCTCGGCTGCATGCGGGTCGAGTTCAAGACCGACACCCGCAACGAGCGCTCGCGCAGCGCGCTCGCCGCGATCGGCGCGAAGCCCGAGGGCATCTTCCGCAAGCACATGTACGTACCGGGCGCGGGCCGCCGCGACTCGGCTTACTTCTCGATCACCGACGACGACTGGCCGCAGGTGCGCGAGCACCTCGCCGCCGGCCTTGCCGTGCAGGGAGGTGAGCGTCTGATGCCGCGCCGCGACGACATCCGCAAGATCCTGCTGATCGGCTCGGGGCCGATCGTGATCGGGCAGGCGGCCGAGTTCGACTACTCCGGGACGCAGGCCTGCAAGGTGCTGCGCGAGGAGGGCTACGAGGTCGTCCTCGTCAACTCGAACCCGGCGACGATCATGACCGACCCCGAGTTCGCCGACGCGACCTACATCGAGCCGCTGCGTGCCCGAGGTCGTCGCCCGGATCATCGAGAAGGAGCGGCCCGACGCGCTGCTGCCGACGCTGGGCGGCCAGACCGCGCTCAACCTCGCCAAGGCGCTGCACGACGACGGCACGCTCGAGCGAGTACGGGGTCGAGCTGATCGGCGCCGACTACGACGCGATCCACCGCGCCGAGGACCGCGAGGCGTTCCGGACGACGATGGAGGAGGCCGGCCTGCGGGTGCCGCTGCTCGCTGATCATCAACTCGGTCGGCGAGGCCGAGGCGGCGCTCGCCGCGGGCGAGATGAAGCTGCCGGCGATCATCCGGCCGGCGTTCACGATGGGCGGCCAGGGCGGCGGCGCCGCCCGCACCGAGACCGAGCTGCGCCAGATCGTCTCCGAGGGGCTCGCGGCGAGCCCGATCAACCAGGTGCTGCTCGAGGAGTCGGTGCTCGGCTGGGGTGAGTTCGAGCTCGAGCTGATGCGCGACCGCAACGACAACGTGGTCGTCATCTGCTCGATCGAGAACATCGACCCGATGGGCGTCCACACCGGCGACTCGGTGACCGTCGCGCCGGCGCAGACCCTCAGCGACGAGCTCTACCAGGAGCTCCGCGACCAGGCGCTGAAGGTGATCCGCGCGGTCGGCGTCGAGACCGGCGGCTCGAACGTCCAGTTCGGCGTCAACCCCGCCAGACGGCGAGATCGTCGTCATCGAGATGAACCCGCGCGTCTCGCGCTCCTCGGCGCTGGCCTCGAAGGCGACCGGCTTCCCGATCGCGAAGATCGCCGCCCGGCTCGCGGTCGGCTACACGCTCGACGAGATCCCCAACGACATCACCAGGGCGACGCCGGCCTCGTTCGAGCCGACGATCGACTACGTCGTCACCAAGATCCCGCGCTTCGCCTTCGAGAAGTTCCCCGGCAGCGAGGGGCGAGCTGACGACCCACATGAAGTCGGTCGGCGAGGCGATGGCGATCGGCCGGACGTTCCGGGAGTCGTTCGCGAAGGCGATGCGCTCGCGCGAGCTCGATGCCGCAGGCCGACCTGCCCGAGCGACGACGGCGAGCTGCTCGACCGCCTCGAGACGCCCTCCTCGGACCGCTTCGACCTCGTGCTCGAGGCCTTCCGCCGCGGGTCTCGGCGTCGAGCGAGCTCCACGCGCGGACCGCGATCGACCTCTGGTACCTCCGCGAGCTCGAGCGCCTCGCGACCGAGGGCGACGGCACCGAGGGGCTCGTCCGCACCTACAAGCCGGTCGACACCTGCGCGGCGGAGTTCGAGGCGCTGACGCCGTACTACTACTCGGCCGCCGAGCGCGCGCCCGCCGGCGACCCGGACCGGGATGGCGCCCCGGCGCCCGAGGGCCTGGGCTCTCGCACAGCGAGGTCCGCCGCGGCGAACGACCCGAGCGTCGTCATCCTCGGCTCCGGCCCGAACCGGATCGGCCAGGGGATCGAGTTCGACTACTGCTGCGTGCACGCGGCGATGACGGTGCGCGAGTCCGGCCGCGACGCGGTGATGGTCAACTGCAACCCGGAGACGGTCTCGACCGACTACGACACCTCCGACCGCCTCTACTTCGAGCCGCTCACGGCCGAGGACGTGCTCGCCGTGATCGAGCAGGAGCAGCCCGAGGGCGTGATCGTCCAGTTCGGCGGCCAGACGCCGCTGCGGCTTGCCAAGGGGCTCGAGGAGGCGGGCGTGAACCTGCTCGGCACGCCGGTCGACGCGATCGACCTGGCCGAGGACCGCGGCCGCTTCGGGGCGCTGCTGCGCCGCCTCGGGATCGCCCACCCGCCGTACGGCACCGCGCTCAGCGCCGAGGAGGCGCAGGTGATCGCCGAGCAGGTCGGCTTCCCGCTGCTCGTCCGGCCCTCCTACGTGCTCGGCGGCCGGGCGATGGAGATCTTCTACTCGGCCGAGGGCCTCGGCGCCTACCTCGACCGGCACGTCAAGGCGAGCCCCGAGCACCCGCTGCTGCTCGATCGCTTCCTCGAGGACGCGATCGAGGTCGACGTCGACGCGCTCTGCGACGGCACCGACTGCGTGCTCGCCGGCGTCATGCAGCACGTCGAGGAGGCGGGGGTCCACTCCGGCGACTCGGCCTGCGTGCTGCCGCCGATGAGCCTCGGCCCCGAGATGCTCGAGCGGATCGAGGAGACGACGCGCACGATCGCGCTCGAGCTCGGCGTGATCGGGCTGATCAACATCCAGTACGCGGTCGCGGGCGCGCGAGCTCTACGTGATCGAGGCGAACCCGCGCGCCTCGCGCACGGTGCCGTTCGTCAGCAAGGCGATCGGCGCGCCGATCGCGAAGATCGCCTGCCGGCTGATGCTCGGCGAGCCGCTCGCCGACCAGGACGTGCCGGCGATGCCGAGCGGCCACGTCTCGGTCAAGGAGGCGGTGCTGCCGTTCTCCCGCTTCGCCGGCGCCGACACCGTGCTCGGCCCGGAGATGAAGAGCACGGGCGAGGTGATGGGCGTCGCCGCCGACTTCCCGGCCGCCTTCGGCAAGGCCCAGGCGGCCGCCGGGGTCCACCTGCCGACGGAGGGCACGGTCTTCATCACCGTCACCGACGTCGACAAGCCGGCGGCGACCGGCCTGGCGACGCTCCTCCACGACCAGGGCTTCCGGATCATCGCGACCGGCGGCACCGCGCAGGCGATCTCGCGGATGGGCGTCCCGGTCGAGGCGATCAACAAGATCCAGGACGGCTCCCCGCACGTCGTCGACTTCATCGAGCGCGACGAGGTCGACCTCGTGATCAACACGCCGACCGGTTCGGGCGCCCGCTCGGACGGCTACGAGATCCGCAACGCGGCGACGCGCAAGGGGATCCCCTGCATCACGACGATGACCGGGGCCTCGGCCGCGGCCCGCGCGATCGCCGCCCAGCGCAGCGGCGCCGACCGGACCGTCGCCTCGCTGCAGGAGCTGCATGCGCGCAGCGCCGCGGTCGGCAGCGACGGGGCCGGGGCCGCTTGAGCCCTGCGGCCGGCAGGGCGAGCGAGGCCGGAGCCGACCGGACGCTTGCGCCTTTCGGCCGGCGGGCGACGAGGGTCGTCGCCAACGAGGCGAGCGGCAGCTACCGGCTGATCTCGGCCGCCGACGAGGCCGGCCCGCTGCCGCCGGCGGGGCAGTTCTACATGCTCGCCGCGGGCTCCGCTGGGGCGGCGACGGCCGCCGCCCGTGGCTGCCCCGCGCCTTCTCGGTCGCCGCGGCCGAGCCGCTCGGCGCGGCGGGCGGCGTCCGGCTCTCGTTCCTGCTCGAGGACGTCGGGCCCGGGCACGGCGGCGCTTGCCCGGCTCGGCGAGGGCGAGGAGCTGCTGCTGACCGGGCCGCTCGGCCGGCCCTTCTCGGCGCCGCGCGAGCTCAACCCCGATGCCGCCGGGGCGATCCTCGTCGGCGGCGGGATCGGCCTGGCGCCGCTCGCCATCCTGCGCCGCTCGCTCGCCGGCGAGGGCGTCCCACAGCGCTCCCTGCTCGGCTTCCGCGACCGCGACCACGCCGGTGGCATGGAGCTCTTCCGCTGCTCCGACGTCGGGCTCGCCTCCGAGGACGGCCACGTCGGCCACCGCGGCTACGTCACCGACCTGCTGGAGCGGATGCTCGAGGGCGATCAGGCGCGCAGCGCCGCCGTCTACAGCTGCGGCCCGCCGGCGATGCTCGAGGCGGTACGGCTGATGTGCGAGCAGCGCAGCGTGCCGTGCGAGCTCGCCCTCGAGTCGCCGATGGCCTGCGGCTTCGGCGCCTGCTTCGGCTGCGCGGTGCCGCTTGCCGCCGGCGGCTACATGCGCCTCTGCGTCGACGGCCCGGTAGTCCGCGGCGAGGAGATCGCGACAGCGATGCTGGCGGGGTCGGGCCACCGATGAGCGCCCGTCGACTTCTGTGGACTCCGGCTCGAGCACCCGATCATCAACGGCTCGGGGACCTTCGATGCGATCGCGGCGCAGCGGGTCTTCGGGGCTGCGGTGGTCGAGCGCTTCCCGTTCAGCGCCTTCGTCTCGAAGACGATCACCCCTGAGCCGCGGCCCGGGAATCCGCCGCCGCGCCTCTGGGAGGAGGGCGCCGGGATGATCAACTCGATCGGCCTGCCGAACAAGGGTCTCGAGGGCTTCCTCGAGCACGACCTGCCGCGCCTCGGCAAGCTTGGGGTGCCGCTGATCGTCTCCGTGATGGCGACGAGCGCCGAGCAGTTCACCACGCTGATCGAGGCCGTCGCGCCGCGCCCCGAAGTGGCGGCGATGGAGCTCAACGTCTCCTGCCCGAACGTCCACTCCGGGCTGATCGTCGGCGAGCAGCCCTCCGAGACCCTCGCCCTGCTGGGGGCGATCCGGCCGCTGACGGAGAAGCCGCTGATCGTCAAGCTGACTCCGAACGTCGCCGACCCCGCCCTCGTCGCGAAGGCGGCCGAGGAGGGCGGAGCGGACGCGGTCTCGCTGATCAACACGATCAAGGCCGCCGCCTTCGACCCGGCGGTCGCGGACGCTGGCTCGGCGCCGGCGCCGGCGGCCTCTCCGGCCCGGCCGTGCGCACCGTGGCCCTCAAGCAGGTCGCCGATGTCGCCGACGCCGTCGGGATCCCGATCGTCGGGATGGGCGGCGTCGAGAGCGGCGGCGACGCGCTCGATCTGATGCGGGCCGGAGCGAGCCTCATCGCCGTCGGCACCGCCAGTTTCCGCGATCCACTCGCGGCTGCGCGGATCGGCACCGAGCTCGCGGGCCTGCTCGCCCCTGGCTGAGCGGAGATCGTCAACGTAGCGCCGCGCAAATTCCGGGATGTTGCCGTCCTGTTAGCCCTGCCCCTCGCTCGACCTCAACCTAAGGTCTAGGTGGATTCGCGGAAAACCGCCACCTTTCGGCCAACAGCCCCCCGATCCGTATGTATGATCGCCGCCGCGCCATGGCCCCCACGACGCCGTCGACAGCCCAGATTCCCGCCCGCAGCAGAGACCAGCGGATGAGGGCACTGGAGATGGCCAACGAGATCCGCACCCAGCGAGCGCAGCTGAAGCAAGATCTGAAGGCGGGGAGGGCCAAGATCGACGTTCTGCTGCTCGATCCGCCCGAGTAGCTCGGGTCGGCGAAGGTCTTCGACATCATCCTCGCGGTCCCGAAGTACGGCCGCGTCAAGGCGAACCGGATCCTCAACCACTGCCGGATCTCGCCCTCGAAGACGATCGGCGGCCTCTCCGAGCGACAGCGCGCCGAGCTCGTCGCCCTGCTCCGCCGCCGTTAGCGGGCGCGCCCGCCAGCCGGCGAGCGAGAGCGGCGAGCGACTCGCTCGGCAGAGGCTGACCCGGCGCCTGCGTGCCCAGTTGCTCACGGGACCGCGCCCGACCGACCCCATCGAGGTCGTCCGGCACATGTTCGCGATCCAGGCCCAGGATCCGCGCGGGGCACGGCTTGCGATACGCGCGCGAACGAAGCCCGGCCGCGTCGCCGCCGCCGACGTCGAGGCCGCGTTCGGAGCAGGAGGGCTGATCGTCAGCTGGCTCAACCGCGGGACCCTGCACCTGGTCGCCGCCGAGGACTACGGGCTGTTGCAGTCCTTGACGACGCCGCAGCTTGCCTCCGGCTCACGCCGCCGTCTGGCGCAGGAGGGGGTTGACGCCGCGATGGCCGAGCGCGGAGTCCGGGCCGTCCGCAAGGCGCTTGCCGCCGAGGGCCCGCTGACCGGGGCTGAGCTCCGCGGGCACCTCGACTCGGCCGGCGTCCGCACGGAGGGCCAGGCACTCGTCCACGTGCTGGTAGCCGCGACGCTTGCGGGGGTCTGCGTGCGTGGGCCGATGCGCGGTGCCCGGCAGGCGTTCGCCCTCGTCGACGACTGGCTCGGCGCCAAGGCGCGGCGTGCGCCGGACGAGGACGCCGCCCTCGCCGAGCTCGCCCGCCGCTTCCTGCGGGCCCGTGGGCCTGCGACCGACCGCGACCTCGCCTGGTGGGCGGGCGTGCCCTTAGGCACCGCGCGACGGGCGCTCGCGCTGATCGGCGCCGAGCTCGACGAGGGGTCGGGCGGCACAGCTGACACGGCGCTCGTCCGCCTCACCGGCGCTCCGCGCGCAGCCGGGCTCCCGGAGCCCCGCCTGCTCGGCTCCTTCGAGGAGCTGCTGACGAGCTGGCGCGACCGCGAGCCGATCGTCGGCGCGCATGGCCCCCAGGTCCTGGTCGGCGGCTTGTTCAAGCCCTTCGCCCTCGTCGACGGCACCGCGGTCGCCACGTGGGCCTTCCGCGAGGGGCGTGTGGAGCTGGAACCGTTCGGCCGGCTGGCCGGTGATCGGCGGCAGGCACTGGAGGCCGACGCGAAGGACGTCGTCCGCTTCCTGAGCGCCCCGGGCGGTGGGTAGAGTGGCCCGGGTGGTCCAGCCAGCGCTGTCGGTCGTCATCCCCACCTACAACGCTGCGGGCACGTTGGATCTCGCGCTCACCTCGCTCACGGAGCAGGACTACTCCGGAGACGTCGAGATCTTCGTGGTGGACGGCGGTTCGACCGACGATACCTTGCGGATCGCGCAGCGATATGGGGCGCGCGTCGTCCCCAATCCGTACCGGAACCAGGAGGACGGCACGGCCCTCGGGGTCGAGGAGGCGACCGGCGAGCTCCTGCTCGTCATCGACGCCGACGACGAGCTTCCGCACCGTTCCTGGCTGGCCAGGATGGTTGGGGCGCTCGATCTGGCGCCGGACATCGGCGGCGCGGATGCCCTCTACCACTCGGCGCCGCCTGACGGTCCCGCGATCAATCGTCTCGCGGCGCTGATCGGTGGCACCGACCCGGTCGCGATCGACCTGGGGTGGGCCGATCGCTGGGGGCGGCACCATGATCGCTGGACCACGATGCCCGTGCAGGAGGAGGATCGCGGCGAGGCCGTGCTGGTGCGCATCGATCCGGAGCACGCGCCACCGATGGGGTCGAACGGGTTCCTGTTCCGGCGCGATCTCGTCCTTCAAGTCGACTACTCACCCTTCTTCCACCCCGAGGTGGTCGCCCAGATCGCCGCGATGGGGTACCGGTTCGCGCGCGTGCGCGACAGCGTCATCCATCACTTTGCGCCCGACACGCGAACGGCGTTGCGCAAGGTCTGGAAACGCGCCGGCGATACCGCGGGGCGTCACGGCTCCCGCAGGGTCGAGCCGCCTCAGGATCCGGCGAGCGTGGCGCGGGTCGCCCTCTGGTCACTGAGCATCGTCGGTCCGGCATACGACGCCCTTCGCGGCTATCGGCGCAGCCCCGACCGGGCGTGGCTGCTGTATCCACTGTGGCACCTCGCCTGGACGCTCTCCTACGGCTACGCCTACGCGCGGAGACTCGCCGGCTCCATGTTCAGGCGACGGCCGAGCCGGTCGTAGAGCTCGGATCCCACGACAGCCACCGTCGCGGCCACGATCTGCACCCAGACGATGTCGGAGGGGGAGGCATGGAACGCTAGGAACAACCCCTGCTGCAGAGCGAAGCTCGCGCCGAGCACGACGGCGCAGCGCGTGCGACCCTGGGCCAGAAAGTGGTTCACGTAGACGGTGACGAGCGCGTACCCCAACATCGCGACGCCGAGCGGTAGCACCAGGTCCGCCGCGCCGACGTAGTCGGGCCCGAAAGCCAGCCGCAAGAGGAGCGTCGGCACGGTCGCGAACGCGATGAGCAACACGGAGGAGAGGCCGGCCACGGCGGCGAGGCCCTGCAGCAGGGGCCGGCGCCCGGCAGCGGAATGCCCCATCCTCGCGATCCGGGGGAACAGCACAGTCGTCACGCCGATCGGGAGCAGCAGCACGAAGTTGGCCAGGACCGATGCGGCCGCGTAGTCGCCGGCCCCCTGGGGCGTCAGGGCGCCACGTGCCCAGATCACGTCGCTCTGCGTCAGCGTGGTGAAGATCGCCAAGGAGACCGCCGAGCCGAAGGCGTATGCCCCGAGGACGCGGCGAGCGGGCAGGACCAGCCCCGCCGGCGCGCGTCGCAGCATCGGCTCGAGGCTGTGGCGCGCAAGCAGGAAGGCGACGATGTTGGCGATGATCACCCCTCCGGTGATCGCCGAGGCACCCAGTCCCGCTGCCGCCGCGCTGACGCCGATGATCAGCTTCAGAAGAGGCGAGATCGTCTGGATCGAGCTCAACATTGCGAACCGTTCCGACGCCTGGAGGGCACCCCAAGCCGCGGGCAGAGGAACCGCGGTGATGATCGAAAGCGCCGTCGCGAGGATCGGCAGCGGACGCTCGATGTGGAGGATCTCGATGGCGGGCACCGCCAGGATCGCGAGGAGGATGCAGATCACGACGGCAAACCGCAGCGTCAAGCGGATGGCGGTGCGCAGGACGGCGCCCGCACCCTGGTCGTCGTTCTCAGCTAGCAGGATCGAGACCTCGCGAGCGACCGTTGCCTGCAGCGCGATCAGCGGCACGGTCGCGATCACGTTCACGGCGAAGATCGTTGTCAGCAGTGCGTACTCGTCCGGTGGGAGAAACCGGGCGACCGAGAAGTGGAAGACGACGTTGAGAGCGTTCCCCGCGCCGGTGAAAACCATGACGATCGCGCCGGAGCGCACCAGGCCGCTTTTCGAGGGCTCCGGCGCCTGCGACTGCAGGACGGGCCCGACGGGTGCGCTCTCGGGGAGATGGCCCTCGATCTCCGAGGCGGTCTCGTCGCTAGGCCCCTCCTGAGACACGGGCGCGCAGGCTAGTCGAAGGCGAGGCGGCGGTTACCATTACCGCGGTGTCCTGGGCTCACCGGCAAGCCGTGCCCGCGTGCACGTGACCGGCGGCCCGGGAACCGGGGACCAGGGCTTCTGCCGCTGCTTCGGCCGTCGGGGCGCGGCGAGCTGGGCAGGGTCGGCCCCCGGGTCTGGCGGTTGCTCGGCGCGGAGGTCTGCGGTCCGGTCCCGCCGCTGGTCAGGCCCATGGACCCCGCGCTCGGGAGCGCTGCGGTGCGCCTGATCGCCGAGAGGCTCTCGCCCTCCCAGGGCCTGTTGATGCTGAGGGCGAGACCCCAGGGCGGACGGGCGGAAGGCTTCGGGGCCGTTCCTGATGGCAGGTTCCTGTTCCCGGCCACCCGCCCTGCGGAGTCAATGTACGTCATTCGGTCAGCGCCGTCGGCGCCGTGGCCGGGCACCCTCTCCGGCAAAGCACGACGACGGCTGGGGCAGGTCCGTCGACGATTCGAGCGCGTCGGGGATCTCGAGGCGGCGACGAGCCAGGCGGGCCCTCGACGAGGGCTTGGAGGCGTTTCTCGCGCTCCACTTCGACCGCTGGGAAACGGACGGGAGCGCACTGGACGAGCAGGCAACCGCGCGAAGCCTTCGGCTGGCATCGGCGCAGCTGGGGCCGGAACGGCTCCGCGTGTACACGGGGCGCGTCGAGGGGCGCATCGTCGCGGTTCAGATCTTCGTCCGCGCGGGTGCAAAGGCTGTCTACTGGAACGGCGGCTGGGATCGCGAGCTCGCCGACGCCCGGCCGGGGGCCGCGGTCCTCCACCGGGGAATCGAACGGGAGATCGCCGATGGCGCGACGACGGTCGAGCTGGGGCCTGGGTCACACGAGTACAAACGACGGATCAGCACCGAAGCGGTCGACCTCGAGACCGCGGTTCTCACGCTGAAGCCGCCGCGCGGGCTCCCCGCAATTGCCCTGCTCGGGTGCGCCGCCATGGGACAGGTCCTCACCCGCATGCGGCCGCACCAGCGCCGGAAGACGCTTGCGACGGTCGACGGCGGTGGCGCGGGAGGCGGCGGCTAGGATTGCCCCGATGAGCTCCGACGCCGCGCGACCGCGTCTGCGCATCGCCCTCCTCAACAATTGGCTCGGCATGGGTGGGGTCGAGAAAGGCTTGGTAAATCACGCCACCGCGTTCGACCGCAAGCGCTTCGACGTTCGCGTCGTGATCGTTCGCGGGGACGGGCCTCGGCGGGCGGAGCTGGAACAGGCCGGCATTCCCGTTGACGTGGCCAACGACGATCCGGTGGCACTCGAGGCGGCATTGCGGGGTGTCGACATCGCCCACGTGTTCCGCACCGGACTCACCGAGCCGGCCGTGCCTGCTGCATGTCGCCGGGCCGGGGTGCCACACCTGATCGAGACGAACGTCTTCGGGCGCATCGATGCCTCATCGGACGAGCGCCAGTTCGATTGCCACCTGTTCGTGGGCAAGATGTGTGCCTGGCGCTACCGGGAGCGCGTCGGCCCTGCCGGTCCGAGCTTCCACGACCGTCACCGGGTGCTGCATTGGCCGGTTGACATCCCGCGGCTGCGCCGCCTTGCCCCCGCACGAGCCGACGCGAAGGCCGCGTTGGGGCTTGATCCGGAGCGCCCCGTCGTCGGCCGGATCGGCCGTGACGACGATTCCAAGTGGCGACGCCTGCTGATCGACATGTTGCCGCGCCTGCTCGAGCTCGCGCCGGAGACACAGGTGCTGATCGTCGGCGCAACACCGGAGAAGCGCCGGCGCCTACGACGGCTCGGTCTCACCGATCGTGTGGTCTTCGCGGACACGACCGTCGATGAGGTCGAGGTCGTGCAGCGTTTCTGCGCGTGTGACGTCTTCGTGACGGCGGCCGAGATCGGGGAGAGCTACTCCGTGGCCCTCAGCGAGGCGATGGCCCTCGGACTGCCCATCGTGACCTGCTCCACCCCGTGGGTCGACGACGGGCAGATCGAACAGGTGGACAACGGTTCGACGGGCTACGTCGCGGACCATCCTTCGGCCTTTGCGGAGGCTTGCGCCGAGCTTGTACGTGATCCGGCTCGGGCCAGGGCCTTCGGTGAGGCCGGCGCCGCGAAGGCGGAGAGGTTGATGGATCGAGTGATGCTCACGCGCCAGCTCGAGTCGCTTTACGAGGGACTCGCGCGAGACGGGACGGCGCCTCGCGAGTGGATGCCCTCCCCGTCGGAGGTGGACGGGTTCGGTGCGGAATACGGGCGCCGCCTTCGTAGCCAGTACCGGCCCCTGACAGCAACCGAGCGTCGCCAGGTTCAACTCGCGCGCCGGGCCGAGCAGGCGCGCTGGGCCTGGCGGGCCACGCGCAGGCTGAACGCTGGCAACGTCGGGTTCGTCGCGGCGACGGCGCGGGCGCGCGTACGGCGCCTAGTGCGGCGCGGCGCCTGACTCGATCGCCCGGAGCGCATCAGCGAGAGTCGTGCGCGGGGCACCCCGGCGGCGCTCGGCGGCCAGGGCCGACCAGAGGGCGTAGAGGCTTGGTTCCAACGGCTCCCGCGGCGGCCGGTCGGTGAGCGCGGCCCGCACCCCGCGGGCCACCGCGAGCGGATGTCTGCGCACGGCGCAGCGACCCAGGGCGACGGCGCTGAGGCGTGCGAGCTCCGTTGGGAGGGCCGACCTGGGCACGTGGGTGAGGGCGTTGCGCCACTCGCTCCTGGTCGCGTGGAACGCCGCCGCGCCGCTCGAGCGTCGGTTGGAGACGTGGTGGATGGCCAGATCACCGTCGCTCAACGCCACGACCCAGCCGCGCGCGAGCCAGCGGGCGCAGATGTCGGGTTCCTCGCCGGAGTGCACGAGCGCCTCGTCGTAGCCGCCGACGGCGAGGAACGACTCGCGCCGCAGCGCCGCACAGCAGCCCAGGTAGTAATCGGTGAGGACGATCCCCGGGACCGGCGGCGCTCGATGGAGCAGCACGGTCGGCCGCGGGGCGTCGAAGAAAGGGATGCCGACGGCGGCGACGTGCGGATCATCGAACCGCCCGAGCACCTGCGCGACGGTCCGGGGCGAACACAGCTCCGCATCGTCGTCGAGGGAGATGAGGATCGGCGAGCGCGCGGCTTGGGCCATCGCGTTTCGGTGTACGAGCGAGCCGCGTGCGCTTTCCGATTGCCACAGTCGCACGGTCGGAAAGTCGGCCGAGATCGCTTTCGCCGTCCCGTCCTCGGAGGCGTCATCGGTGAGAAGGACCTCGACGTCCGCTGTCTGCGAGAGCGCGGAAGCGACCGCACGGCCGACCTCGCGGCGGCGATTGCGGGTAGCGATGATCACGCTCGCGTCGGGCATCGACTCAGCGTATCCGCGTCTCAGCGCAGCGCGTACAGCGACCCGCGGCGGCCGGGAACGGCCGTGAGTAGCGCTCCGCTCCGCGCCGCGGAGCGGAGCAGACGACCGGACGCGGGGAACTTGCGACTGTGGCGTTGCGCCGCGACGAGAAGATGGGTGGCGTCTCGAAGGCTGCCCGCCGCGAGGTCTTGGACCGATGCCGGAGCCTCGCTCAGCCCCCAGGTGGAGATCAGCGCCCCGGGCGCCCTTGCCCCGGCGCGGGCATATGCCGAGGGCGTCATCAGGTTGATGCGGCCGGCCCGAGGCTCTGCTCCCGGCCCGGGGACATGGACCGCCTCAGCTCCGACGACCGTCGCGAGCCATGTCCACTGCATCGCCGCGACGGCCGGCATGTCGACGATGACGTGCGTCGGCGGCTCGGTCCCTCCACGGCGGAGCATGCGCGCGAGCTGACCGTAGCCGCCGCCCCACTCGACCACGTATCCGAGCGAGAATGGGTCGGCACCCGTGGCCTTCCGGAAGCGGGTCAGGTGCGCGAGGTGGTGGATCGCCGTGGGGGATGTCCACCTCGCGAGCACTGCCGGCGTAGGGCAGCCGGCCGGATCCTCCTGCAGCAGCGCGTGCAGGCGGTCGGCAGGGTATGCGGTGCGCACGAGCCGCAGCTCCGCAGCCTGGCGCCGCCATCCCCGCGAGAGCATCGTCGCCTGCAGCAACGGCTTGCGGAACAGGTCCCACGGCAGGCCGGAGCGGACCGCGTCCGCCAGCTCCTGCTCGACGTCGCGCCACAGCTCAGTGGCCACGTGGCTCTCGTTCTGCTCCTCCATCAAGGCGAGCACGGCAGGCGCCTCAGCCGCGTTCCGCTGCCAGTGGCCCCGCTGCTTGGGTGAGCGCCTGGCCAGCTCCCGGGCCGCACGCGGGGCGAGGAGGCGGGCGACGCGGTCGTCGCCTCGACGGATGAGGCGGAGGACGGGGCCCGCCGCACTCACCGGCCGATGAGGACGCGGAGCCGTGCGCGCGCGTAGGCGAGCACGGTGATGGCGCTCAGCAGCGGGTAGAGGGCCCAGGCGGGGTCGCGGTGACGCGCGAAGCCGCGAAGGGCGAGAGCTGCAGGGCCGAGGAGCGAGGCGGAGAAGGCGACCTGCGCGAGCGCCCGCGCCGTCCCGGGTCGGTAGCCACGCCGTTGGTGGGGCACCCCGGTCGCCCAGCGCTGTGCGCGGCGCGCGGCCTTGGCCCGATAGGTGCTCAGATCCTCGGCGTAGTGATGCACGATCCCCTGGCGCACCCGCGCGAAGCGGTACCTCTGCTCCGCGAGGTCTCCGACGCAATCGGAGTGCACGAAGTCGGGCTCGAAGCGGGTCCCCAGAAGCGCTTCACGCCGAACCAGAAAGCCGTTGGACCCCATGGGTGGCGGCCTGCTGCCGTCGATCCGCACGACGATCGCGTCGCGGTGCTCCTCGATGTCCAGAATCGGCATCCCGGTCCACCGGCCGAGGTGCCACGCCCATCGGTCGCTCCAGCCGAGCTCGACCGCGAGCGGATCGCTGCCCCCCATGAGCGCACACAGGCGCACGATCGGAGGATCCTGGCGACGCCACTCGTGGAAGAGGGAATCCGCCGCGACGATGTCGTCGCCGAGTTGCAGCGCCGTGACGGACCGTGAGAGCCAGTCCGCGGTGGGTAGCTCGTCGTCGGCGTCGAGCAGGAGAACCAGCTCCTCCGCCGCTGCGTGCAGGCCGATCGCGCGCGCGACCTCTTCGCGGCGGTGTGGATTGTGGAGCACCTCGGCGCCCCGGGATCTGGCGATCGCGCGGGTCTCGTCGGCGGAGTCGGCGTCGATCACGAGCAGGCGCAGCTCTCCCTCGTAGTCCTGGCGTGCGAGGGAGTCGAGCGCCCGGGCCAGCGTGGAGTCCGAGTTCCTGGTGGGTACGATCACGCACACGCTGGGCGCGGCGCCCTCGCTCACTTGGCTCGATCCTCCGGCAACGGGAACCCTGCGAGGGAGAGCGCGAAGCCGACGCCGTAGGCGAGATGCGTTGCGATGATGCCGAGGCTGATCCGCCACCAGCGCCCGGGTCGGCGATCGCGGCCGGCGATCGCGCACACCGCCAGATAGAACGCTGCGCTCGCGTTCCACAACGGCCGCAGCGCCGTGGGGAGTAGCGGCCGGGACACGATTCCGGCTGTGAGCAGCGTGGGTGCGAAGTAGGCGGGCCGGCGCGAGTTGATGCCGCCTGCGCGAGCGAAGGCCCCACGGCGCCGAGACCATCGGTACAGCTGACGCAGGTGGGCGCGCCAAAGGGGCCGCCGGGAGTGCAGCACGACGAGGTCGGGGATGTAGCGGATGCGCAGTCCGCGTTTGAGCAGCCGCTCGCAGACGACGGTGTCCTCACCGAAGGCCCAGGGCGTGTCGAAGCGGATCGCCTCCGCGTCGCTGCGGCGCATGACCATGTTCACCGAGGGCGCGTCGTCCACATCCCGCGCAGAGACCTGGGCATAGCGCCAGCGCTGCGGGCCCGTGACGAGAGGCGAGGCGAATATGCGGAACGAGAGCTCGCCGAGCTCGGGCTCGTCGGGCGGCGTCAGCGTGGGGCCGGCGACGGCACCGATCGAGGGATCGGCCTCGAGGACGGCGATCGCGGCGTCGGGCCAGCCCTCCGCCGGTAGCGCGTCGTCATCGATCAGAGCGACGTAGGGCGCGCTGGCGCCCTCCAGTCCGACCTGGCGTTTCCGGGAGGTGTTGGCGGCTCCCGAGGGGATGCACACGATCCGCGGATCGAGATCCGCCGGGCAGGAGTCGGGGACGAGGACGACTTCGATGCCGTCGAATGCCAGCAGCGCATCGATGCAGCGGCGCGCGTAGGTGGATACCTCGATCACCGGGATGACGGCGGAGATGCGGGGACCTGACGACATGCGCGGCGGCCAGCCTACGCGCCTCTACGGCTGGCGACGGACTGCCCGCGGGGAAGGGGGGCGGGGGGTCCCGGGAAGCTGTGCCCGAGTACCGCAGCGCCCCCGTTCCGGGTCACCGGGTCCCGCCTCCGGTCCTGGGGCGCGAATCACAACGCCCATCGAGTAGCACCGCCGCGTAGGCACGGCTCATCTCGACTCTGTCCGGATTGCGGTCGCTGGCCTCCCGCGCGGCGTTCGCCATCCTCCGGCGGAGCGCGGGCTCGCCGGCTATGGCAGCCAGTGCAAGACCGAGCGCCTCGACATCGTCGGCGGGTACCAGCAATCCCGCCTCGCCATGGAGCGCGATCTCTGGCGACCCGCCGACCGCCGTGGCGACGAGCGGGAGACCGGCGGTCAGCGCCTCGAGCAGGAACAGGGACTGCGCTTCGACCGCGCTGGACGAGCAGGCAACGTCGGCTGCCCCGAGCAGATCGCCGATGTCCTCCCGCTGTCCCAGTAACCGAACGGCCTGCGGGTCGGCAACCGCGGCGACGGCCTCGCGCTCGGGTCCGTCGCCGGCCACCAGGCCGACGACGTCGGCGCCGCATCCGCGGGCGTGGGCGACCGCGCGACAGAAGAGGTCCACCCGCTTCTCGCGGCGCAGGTTCGACGCGCAGAGAACCGCCGTGGTGTCGCCGTCAAGGCCGAGCTCGGAGCGGACGGCATCACGGGGCCGCCGAGGCGTCACGCGGCGGTCATCGACCGCGTTGGGGATGACGTGGATGCGCTCCGGTCGATAGCCGCGCGATACGAGGTCATCGACTTGGTCCTCGGTCACCGCGATCACCCCGGCCGCGCCGGGTGCGAGCAGACGCTGGGCCCGGCGCTCTCTCTTGGGCAGCTCGAGGCCGACCCCGCGATGGTCGTTGACGAAGTGCGGAACCCCGCGGAGCCGAGCGGCAACTCGCCCGATGCACTGAGGGAGAGTTCCGAAGGTCAGGACGACGTCCGCCGGGACGCCAAGGGCGAGGGCGAGGGCGTGGGAGCCGTGACGGAGGTCGAGCGGTCCCGTCATCTCGGCGGCCACGACCGAGATGCCCTGACGCCGGAGCTGGGGTGCGTAGCGGCCCTCGACTTCCGCGCAGATCACCCGCGGTCTCAGGCCGTGCTGCATGAGGTCGGGCAACAGCGTCACCCAGTGACGCTCGGCGCCGCCGAGGTCGAGCGTAGGGGCGACGCAGAGAACCGTAACCGGATCGGATCGTGATGCCTTTCCGTCCACGGAAGAGCTAAGGATAGTGCCGTGGCTTCGGCTACACGGACTCTGGAGCGCGCCCTCCCGTACGCGCGACGACTTGCTGCACGCCCTTTCCGGCGTGCTCTCGTGCTCTGCTATCACCGCATCGCCCCCGTCGACGGGGACCCGCAGGGCCTGGCCGTCGATCCGCAACGCTTTGCTGGTCACCTCGAGGTTCTGAGCGCCGAGGGCTATCAAGTCATCGACCTCGCGGAGCTCGCGTCGGCGGTGGTACGCCGGTCCGCCCCGCGGAACGCCGTGGTCATCACCTTCGACGACGGATACGCCAACAACCTGCACAGGGCGGCGCCGCTGCTGGAGCATCGCGAGATGCCCGCGACGGTCTTCGTGGCCACGAAATGGATCGCGACCGGCAACGCGACGTGGTGGGACGAGCTGCATTTCCACCTGGCCGCAGGCGGCGAAGATGCGCTCCGGCTCGCGAGCGGCACGTGGCCGATGCGGAGTGCGTCCGAGCGCAAGACCGCCTACGCGGACCTGCTGCGGGCCCTCTCACGGCTCCCGTCGGTCGCGCGGGAGCACGAACTCGAAGGCCTACGCGCGTGGTCGGGCCTGGACGCCACGCCAGGCCCCGAGCGGCGCCCACTCACCCCCGCCGAGCTCACGGGGCTGGCGGGTCTGGCGCACGTCCGGATCGGCAGCCACACGCGAGCCCATCCCCGCCTGCTCACTCTGTCAGTGGCCGATCAGCGTCGCGAGATCCAGGGTGGGGTTGACGATCTTGCCACCGCCCTGGGTAGCCGCCCGCGCCTGTTCGCCTATCCGTTCGGCGCCCGCGGCCGGGACTATGGCCGGACGACCGTCGAGCTCGTGGCGGCCGCCGGGTTTGATGCGGCGGTCACGACAGATCCCGGGCCGGTGAGCAGGCTGAGCCCGATCCACGAGATGCAACGCATCGTCATCGGGAACCTGAGCGCGGAAGAGTTCGCGGCGCGGCTCCGGCGGGCGTTCACTCTGTGAGCTCCGGCGTGCGCTCCGCCATCCGGTAGCGGCGGCAGAATCGGAAACCGTGTCACGCGTCTTCGTCATCACCGGGCCGTCCGGGGTCGGCAAGGGCACGCTGATCCGTGAGCTCTGCGCGCCGTATTCCGGGCCTCGAGCTCTCGATCTCGGCGACGACGAGGGCGCCACGCGTTGGCGAGGAGGACGGCGTCGACTACCACTTCCTCGACAGGGCCGAGTTCGACCGCCGCGTCGAAGCCGGCGACTTCCTCGAGTGGGCCGAGTACTCCGGCAACCGCTACGGAACGCTGCGCTCGGAGGTCGAGCGGCGGACCGAGCGGGGCGCGCCGGTGGTGCTCGAGATCGAGGTGCAGGGCGCGCGGCAGGTGCGTGAGACGATGCCCGAGGCCGTCCGCATCTTCATCGAGCCGCCGAGCGCCGAGGTCCTGCGCGAGCGCCTCATCGGCCGCGGGACCGACGACGCCGAGGTGATCGAGCGGCGCCTTCGAGGAGGCGCGAAGGAGCTGCGCGCCAAGGACGAGTTCTCCCACCGCGTCACCAACGACGTCCTCGACCGCGCCGCCAGCGAGCTGGCAGGAATCGTGCTCTCAGCGCTCGACCGCGTAGCGCGTCGCCGCCCCGAACCCCTAAGATGCCCGGCTGATGGTCAAGCCAAGAGTCGACAAGCTCATGCAGCGGACCGATTCGCACTACGCGGCGGTAATCGTCGCGGCGAAGCGCGCCCGCCAGCTCAACAGCTACTACCGCGCGCTCGGCGAGGGCACCTACGAGGAGCACACGCCGCCGATGGTCGAGACCGACACGGGCAACTACCTGACGATCGCTCTCGAGGAGCTCGCGCAGGGCAAGATCAAGTACGAGTACCGGCACTAGCCGGCTCCGGCTGACCCCCGTGAGGAGGGGGAGATGGCGCGGATTCTGTTGGGAGTCAGCGGCGGCATCGCCGCCTACAAGGCGATCGAGATCGCCCGGCTCGCGACGCGTGCGGGGCACGGCGTCCGCGTGCTGATGACCGCCGACGGCGACGAACTTCGTCGGCGCCGCGACCTTCGAGGGCATCGTCGGCGCCCCGGTGCTGATCGATGAGTTCGACCGCGATCCCGCCCGCGGCGCCTTCCCCGGCGACCCGACGCCCGAGCACGACCCGATCTCGCACCTCGAGCTGGTCGCGAACGCGGACGCCTTCCTCGTCGCGCCCGCTTCGGCGAACACGATCGCGAAGCTCGCCGCCGGGATCTGCGACTCGATGCTGACCACGTGCTTTCTCGCCTGCACGGCGCCGCGGCTCGTCGCCCCGGCGATGAACGACCGGATGTAGGCAGGCCGACGCGACCCAGGCGAACCTGGCGACGCTGCGCGAGCGCGGCGTCGCGGTGATCGAGCCCGACACCGGGCCCGCTGGCCTCGCGGGGCGAGTACGGCACCGGCCGGCTGCCGGCGCCCGAGCGCCTGCTCGCCGAGGTCGAGGCGGCGCTGCCCGGCGCCGTCCGGGCCCTTGGGACGGGCTGCGCGTGCTGATCACCGCCGGCGGCACCCGCGAGGCGATCGACCCCGTGCGCTTCATCGGCAACCGCTCGAGCGGCCGGATGGGCGTCGCCCTCGCCGCCGCCGCGGCCCGGCGCGGGGCCGACGTGACGCTGTCGCCGCCAACGTCGCGCTGCCGACGCCGCCGGGCGTCGAGCGCGTCGACGTGACCAGCGCCGCCGAGCTCGCCGCCGCCTGCTCGCGCTGCGTTCGACTCCTGCCACGTGCTGCTGATGGCTGCCGCCGTCGCCGACTTCCGGCCCGCCGAGGCCGCGGAGGGCAAGCTCGTGCGCGAAGGCTCGGGTGGCATGGAGCTTCGAGCTCGAGGCGACCGAGGACGTGCTCGCCGTCGCTCGCCGGCCGCCGCCGGCCGGGCCAGACGCTGGTCGGCTTCGCCGCCGAGCACGGCGGCGATTTCGTCGAGCGCGCCCGCGGCAAGCTCGAGCGCAAGGGCCTCGACGCGATCGTCGTCAACGACGTCTCCGACCCGGCGATCGGCTTCGACAGTCGGCGAGAACGACGTGACGATCGTCGAGCGCGAGGCCAAGCGCGAGGTCGGCCGGGCGCGGCAAGGACGAGATCGCCGACGCGATCCTCGACCGGATCGGCGAGCTGCGGGCGACGGCGGCGGCGTAGCGTCGTTGGCCGGCGCGTCCCGGCAGAAGCCGTTGGCTGCGGGTGAGCTGGGGACGAAGGTCGGAGGGTTTACGGCCTTGGGCAGGGTGACGGGAAGTGGGTACGCGCGGAGGCCTTGGCTGGGGTGCTGGTTTTCGGGGGAGCGGCCTGACTTTGCCTGCCCTGGGAAGGCAAAGTCTGGACGGGGTTGCCCTTCGGTGCCCCCTCCCTCGCTGCCCTCGCCGGCGGGAGACCACCTTGGTCCCGGATGGTGGGGACAACGTGAGCGGTCGGGCTCCCGAACTCGGACCGTTTGCCGCTGGACAGGCTCCGTAGACTCGATGTGATGAGTGACGAGACCACCTACGAGCTCTACCGGCGGGGCATGAGCCTGCTCGAGTCGCGGCGATTACGCGGCGGCGACCGTGCCGCTGGGCAAGGTCGCCGCGCGCGAGCCCGAGAAGTCCTCGGTCCGCGAGGCGCTCGGCCGGGCGCTGTTCCGGGCGCGGCGCTACGACGAGGCCGCTGGCGAGTTCGAGGCGGTCGTCGAGCGGCTATCCGGTCGACGACTACGCCCACTTCTGCCTCGGCCGCGCGCTCGACCCTCAGCGGTACATGCCGATCGCGCCCGCCGGCATCTGGCGATCGCCGCCAACCTGCGGCCCGACCGCCGCGACTACCGGATCTACCGCGAGCGGCTCGCGGGCTCGCTAGACCGAGCCGAGCCGGCATCGTGCGGGCGCTCGTTCAGCGGGTCAGCTCGGCGTCCGTCACGGTCGCGGGCGAGCGCGTCGCGGCGATCGGGCCGGGCCTGCTCGTCCTGCTCGGCGTCGCGGCCGGCGACACGCCGGAGCGAGGCGGACCGGATCGCGGCCAAGCTCCGGGCGCTGCGCGATCTTCGATGACGCCGGCGGCCGGCCGAACGAGCCGCTCGGCGAGCGCGAGATCCTCTGCGTGAGCCAGTTCACGCTGTACGGGGACACCCGCAAGGGCAACCGGCCGAGCTTCATCGGCGGCGGCCCGGCCGGAGGAGGCGGAGCCGCTCTACGAGCGGGTCTGCGACGCGCTCGGGGCGCAGAGCGGGCGTCTTCGGGGCCGACATGGACGTCGATCTCGTCAACGACGGCCCGCTGCACGCTGATGCTCGAGGTCGTAGTCAGCCATTGAGCGTGCAGCGCTGTCGAAGCCTGCCTGCGGGCGTGTCTATACTCAGCCGTTCACCTTTGCAGCCGATCCGTCGCGAGAGGTGGGCCGCCGGCCCGCCTTTTTTATCGCCTCCGACCGGATGCGGAGGAGGAATGCAGATTGGACGCACCACAGCGAGACAATCGAGCGAGCGCCTCGCCGCGCTTGACGGCGATATCGAGCTGATCGCGGTCGAGCGGTTCGGCCCCGAGCGGCCTGCGGATCTACATCGACCACCCCGGCGGGGTCGACCTCGGCCTCTGCGAGCGCGTCACCATGCAGCTTCGCGACCTGATCGCCGACTGGGCGCTCGAGGTCTCCTCGCCCGGGCTCGACCGGCCCCTGACCAAGCCCGAGCACTACCGAGCGCTTCCTCGGCTCGCCGCGTCCGGGTGCGGACCGGCGAGCCGCTCGAGGGACGCAGCAGCTTCACCGGAGTGCTCGACCGCGGCCGACGCCGGACGCGGTCAGCGTCGAGGACGAGGCCGGGGTGCACGAGATCCCGCTCAGCGCGGTGCACCGATCGAACCTAGTTCCCGAGCTCTCGGAGGTAAGTCAGTGAGTCGTGAGATCGTCGATGCGATCAAGGTCCTCGAGCAGGAGAAGGGCCTCGATGCCGAGACGCTGATGGCGGCGCTCGAGGATGCGCTGCTCTCCGCCTACAAGAAGACGCCCGGCGCCGCCAAGTACGCGCGCGTCGACCTCGATCGCGAGACCGCGGACTTCCGCGTCTTCGAGCTGATCCTGCCCGCGGAGCTCGAGGAGAAGCTGCTCGCCGCAGGTCGGTCGAGGAGCAGGAGCCGAAGGTCGAACCCGGAGACGGGCGAGCTCGAGGAGCCCGAGGACCCGGAGCTCGATCCGGAGATGCTCGCGCCCTACGAGGACCAGATCGAGACGCCGCGACGTGACCCCCGACGACTTCGGCCGGATCGCCGCCCAGACCGCCAAGCAGGTCGTCCTGCAGCGGATCCGCGAGGCCGAGCGGATGATGATGTTCGAGGAGTTCCAGGACCGCGTCGGCGAGCTGATCACCGGGATCATCCAGCAGTCCGACAACCGCTACACGCTGGTCCAGCTGCGCGACCGCGTCGAGGCGCTGCTGCCGCGCTCCGAGCAGGTCTACAGCGAGCGCTACGACCACGGCGCCCGGATCAAGGCCGTGATCACCGACGTCTCCGCCGAGGGCAAGGGCCCGAGCGTCGTCGTCTCGCGCAAGAGCCCGGAGCTGATCAAGAAGCTGTTCGCGCTCGAGGTGCCCGAGATCGCCGACGGGCTCGTCGAGGTCGTCGGGCGTCGCCCGCGAGCCCGGCTTCCGCTCGAAGATCGCCGTCGTCTCGCACGCCGACGGGGTCGACCCGGTCGGCGCCTGCGTCGGCCCGCGCGGCTCCCGCGTCCGCATGGTCGTCTCCGAGCTGCGCGGCGAGAAGATCGACATCATTCCCTACAACGAGGAGCCCGCCCGGTTCGTCGCCAAGGCGCTGAGCCCGGCCCGCGTGCGCGAGGTCCTCGTCGACGACGACGACCGCCAGGCGACCGTGATCGTGCCCGACGACCAGCTCTCGCTGGCGATCGGCCGCGAGGGCCAGAACGCCCGCCTCGCCGCGAAGCTGACCGGCTGGCGCGTCGACATCGTCGGCGAGTCCGAGTTCGCCGAGCGCGGCGACGAGGAGGGCTTCGAGGAGGAGGGCGAGGAGGCCGCCGACGGCCGCTGCGCCGCCGTCCTCTCCGCCGGCCGCCGCTGCCCCAACGCCGTCGCTCGCCGGCTCCCGCTACTGCGGCCTGCCGCAGCACCAGGCGCTCGTCCGCTTCGAGACCAACCAGGTCACCGTGCTGAGCTCGCTCAGCGACGACGAGGTCGCGGTGCTCGCCGACCCCGAGGCCGACGACGACGAGGTCGAGGCGATCGTCAGCCGCGCCGAGGCCGCCTTCGCCGAGGCGGCGAGGAGGCCGGCGAGGCCGCCGAGGAGCAGGCCGCCGAGGAGTCCGCCGAGAGCGCGGAGCTCGCCGCCGACGAGGTGCCCGCCGAGGAGGAGCTCTCCGAGGAGCCCGAGGCCGTCGAGGAGGCCGACCGAGGTCGAGCCCGAGGCGGTCGCCGAGGCGCAGGCCGAGGAGGCCGCCGAGAGCGGCCAGGTCGTCGAGGCGGTCGCCGAGCCCGAGGTCGTCCCGAGGCGAGCGCGAGGAGGGCGAGGCCGCGATCGCCGAGGCCGATCCGAGGCCGTCGAGGAGAGCGGCCGAGGACGCTGCCGACGCCGAGGAGGACGACGCCGCGCCGAGGCGGCGACGGCGCAGCTCCGAACCGAGCAGGCGGAGGCCTAGGACTGGATGGCGAAGCAGCGCGTCCACGAGATCGCGAAGACGCTTGGGCTCGAGAGCAAGCAGGTCGTCGCTGCCCTGAAGTCGGCCGGGGTCGAGGTCAAGACGGCCTCCTCCTCGGTCGAGCAGCAGGTCGCTCTGAAGGCGCTCGCCGACGTCCGGCGCGCTGCCCGAAGAAGCCGTCGCAGCGGCCGCAGCGGAGCCGGCAACGGCGGCGACGCCAAGTCGGCCAAGCCGCCGGCCCAGAAGCCGCAGCGACGCGCGGCCGCGCCCCGGCGCTGCCCGCCGCCGGCTCGTCAGGCGCGGCGCGCGGCCGGCAAGAAGCGCCGCCGCGTCGTCATCGACTCCCAGGCTGCCCGCCGCGATCAGATGGGCGGCCCGCCGCCGCAGCGCCCGCCGCGCCGCCGCGGCCGCCGTCGCCGCCCCGTCTTCGACGAGCCCGGCGCCCAAGCGGAGTCGACGGCGCCCGAGGAGGAGCAGTCGCTGCGGATCAACTCCGGCGCCACCGTCCGCGAGGTCGCCGAGACCTTCGGCGTCAGCTCGCGCCGAGGTGATCAAGACCCTGATGCAGCTCGGCGAGATGGCGACCCTGACGCAGACGCTTCACCGACGAGACGGTCGTCGTCCTCGCCGAGAAGCTCGACCGCAAGGTCGACATCGTCCACGCCGAGCGACGAGGTCGACGACGAGCCCATCTACGACGACGACGAGGCGCGATCTCGTCGACCGCCCGCCGGTCGTGACCGTGATGGGCCACGTCGACCACGGCAAGACCTCGCTGCTCGACGCGATCCGCGAGACCGAGGTCGCCGCCGGCGAGGCCGGCGGGATCACCCAGCACATCGGCGCCTACCAGGTCCACCACGAGGGCCACACGATCACCTTCCTCGACACGCCGGGCCACGAGGCGTTCACGGCGATGCGCGCCCGTGGCGCCAAGGTCACCGACGTCGCGATCATCGTCGTCGCCGCCGACGACGGCGTGATGCCGCAGACGGTCGAGGCGATCGACCACGCCAAGGCCGCCGACGTGCCGGTGATGATCGCCGTCAACAAGATCGACAAGGAGGGCGCCGCAGCCCGACAAGGTCCGCGGCGAGCTCGCCAACATGGGCCTCAACCCCGAGGACTGGGGCGGCGAGACCGTCTACTGCGACGTCTCGGCGAAGACCCACGAGGGCCTCGACGACCTGCTCCACATGGTCATGCTGGTCACCGAGCTCGAGGAGCTCAAGGCCAACCCCGACGCCGAGGCCTCCGGGATCGTGATCGAGTCGCATCTCGACGCCGGGCGCGGTCCGGTCGTCACGGTGCTCGTCCAGCGCGGCACGCTCCGCGTCGGCGACTCGCTCGTCGCCGGCTCGCAGTGGGGCCGCGTCCGGGCGATGCACGACTACAACGGCAACCGCGTCGAGGAGGCCAAGCCCGGCGATCCGGTCGAGGTGCTCGGCTTCGACGGCGTCTGCGAGGCCGGCGAGCGCGCCCAGGTCGTCGAGAACGATCGCCGGGCCCGCCAGCTCGCCGGCCGAGCGCGCCAACCGCCTCAAGACCGAGGCCCTGGCCCGCCGCTCAGGCGCGCCGCGTCACCCTCGAGGAGGTCTTCGCGAAGGCCAACGCCGGGCGAGATCAAGCAGCTCAACCTGCTGCTCAAGGCCGACGTCTCCGGCTCGCTGGAAGCGCTCCAGGACGAGATCGCGAAGCTGCCTCAGGACCAGGTCGCGTCGACGTCATCCGCGCCGCGCCCGGCGGCATCAACGAGTCCGACGTGATGCTCGCCGCGGCCTCCGACGCGATCATCATCGGCTTCAACGTCCGGCCGCTCGCCGACGCCCGCCGCGCGGCGGAGACCGAGGGCGTCGAGATCCGCACCTACTCGGTCATCTACAAGATCACCGAGGAGCTGCGCGCGGCGATGGAGGGCATGCTCGAGCCCGAGGAGGTCGAGGAGACGATCGGCGAGGCTCGAGGTGCTCGAGCTGTTCAAGGCCTCGAAGGTCGGCACGATCGCCGGCTCACGGGTCAACGAGGGCCGCATCGCCCGCGACGCCGAGGTCCGCCTCGTCCGCGACGGCACCGTGATCTGGACCGGCAAGGTCGGCTCGCTGCGGCGCTTCAAGGACGACGTCCGCGAGGTCGAGAACGGCCAGGAGTGCGGCGTCACGCTCGACGGCTTCGCCGACGTCAAGGTCGGCGACATCCTCGAGGTCTTCCAGACCAAGCAGGTCGAGAAGACCCTCGACTGAGGCGGCCATGTACGTCCGCGACGCGGTGCCGAGCGACGGCGAGCGGGCGATGGAGATCCTCGCCCGGGTCGCTGAGGAGGGCCTGATCGCGACCGAGCCACCGGTCGACGTGGCGGCGCGCGCGGCGCGCTTCCGCGAGGGCCTGGCCGCTGGCTCCACCCACTCGTGGGTGCTCTGCGACGACGACGATCGCGATCGTCGGCCTGCTCGGCCTGCAGGAGACGAAGGTCGCGGGCGTGCTCGGGCTCGGGGTCTCGATCGGCGCAGCTCACCGCGGGCGCCGGCGGCGGCCGGATGCTGGTCGAGCGGGCGCTGCGTTGGGCCCGGGAGGAGCCTGAGGCGCACAAGGTCGAGCTCGAGGTCTGGCCCGAGAACGAGCGGGCGATCGCCCTCTACGAGGCGCTCGGCTTCGAGCACGAGGGCCTACGCCGCAATCATTACCGTCGGCGCGACGGCAGCCTGCGCTCCGCCGTGCTGATGGCGATCGCCGTCGGTGCTTGAGCATGAGCGCGCCGGAGCCCGCCTTCGTCTGCGTGATCGAGGCCCGGCTGCAGTCGAGGACTCGGACAGCCTCAAGTCGAAGCGCAAGGTCGTGCGCTCGCTCAAGGACGCGGTCCGCACGCCGCTTCGGCGCCGCAGTCGCCGAGGTCGGTGGCCACGACACCTGGCAGCGCGCGACGCTGCTGATCGCGCTCACCGGCGGCGAGGAGGTGGCCGCACGGGCGGCCGAGTCGAGCGCTTCATCGCCGCCGCGTCGGCGACGGCGCCGTCTTCGAGCGCCACCTGCGCAGCCTCGAGGACCTGCGCGACTGAACCAGCCGGCGCGCTCGCGGCCGGCGGTCAGCCCGCACTCCCTAGACTGCCGCTGACCGATGGCAGGACCTCGCGGATGCGGCGCGTGAACGAGGTCATGCGGGAGGTCATCGGCAGCGCGATCAGCTCCGACCTTCAGGATCCCCGCATCGGCTTCGTGACCGTGACAGCCGTAGACACAAGCCCGACCTTCGCCATGCAGTCGTCCACGTCAGCGTGCTCGGCTCCGAGGACGAGCGCGAGCGCACGCTTGGCGGCGCTGCGGTCGGCGCACGGAGTGCTGCAGGCGGCGATCAACTCCGAGCTGCGGCTGAAGCGCACCCCGACGCTCCGCTTCGCCTACGACGAGAGCGTCGAGCGGGCCGACCGGATCACGCGGATGCTCGATCGACGGGCGAGGACGGACGTACGTGGCCGAGCGCCGGGACGCGTCGAGCCGCTCGGTCAGCGATGCCCCGGCGACGGAGGCGCTGCAGGCCGATCGCCGACCGCCTGCGCGGCGATCGAGCGCTTCCTGCTGACCACCCACGAGGGACCCGACGGCGACGCGCTCGGCTCGCTGCTCGGCCTGCACGGGATCCTCACCCAGCTCGGCAAGGACTCGGTCATGTTCCTGGCCGAGAAGGAGTTCCCGCTGCCGGTCGAGTACCGCTTCATGCCGCTGCAGGAGGTCTTCCACGAGCCGCCCGCCGATCTCGCCGACCGCACGGTCGTCTTCCTCGACTGCGGGAACATCGACCGGATGCCGGTCGAGTGGCTCCGCGACGGCGCCGACATCCTCAACATCGACCACCATCACGACAACACGCGCTTCGGCTCGCTCAACCTCGTCGACGACGAGGCCGCCTGTACGGCCGAGATCATCTTCGAGCTCGCCGGCCTGCTCGGCGCCGAGATCACCGCCAGAGATCGCGACGGCGCTCTACGTCGGCCTGATCACCGACACCGGCATGTTCATGTACGAGAACACCGACGCGCGCTCCCACCGGGTCGCGGCGGCGCTGATCGAGGCCGGCGTCGACGTCAACGAGATCTACCGCCGCCTCTACGAGCGGGTCCCGACGGAGAAGCTGCGGCTGCTCGCGCGGGCGCTCGACCGGGTCGAGCGTCGCCTCGACGGCAGCCTCTCGACCGCCTACGTCTCCGCCGACGACTACGCGGCGACCGGCGCCGACGAGACGCTGACCGAGGGCATCATCGACTTCGTCCGGGCGCTCGAGGGCACCGCGGTGGCCGCGGTGATCCGCGACAAGCCGAACAGCGGCGGACGCCGCCCGCAAGGCGAGCCTGCGTTCGACCGACGGCGCCGTCGACGTCTCCGCGATCGCCCGCAAGATGGGCGGTGGCGGGCACCGGCGCGCCGCCGGCTTCTCCAGCGACCTCAGCTACGACGAGCTGATCGACTTCCTGCAGGCGGAGACGGTCGCTCAGCTTGGCTGAGCTGCCGCCCGAGCCGCCCGCCGGCTTCCTGCTCGTCGACAAGCCGGCCGGCGTCACCTCGCACAGCGTGATCGCCGGGGTCAGGCGCGAGCTCGGCGGCGAGCTGCGCGTCGGCCACGCCGGCACGCTCGACCCGTTCGCGACCGGGCCTGCTCGTCGTCCTGCTCGGCCGCGCGACCCGCCTGCAGCGCTACGTGCTCGGGCCGCCCGAAGACCTACGTGGCCCGCGCCCGCCTCGGCTGGCGGTCGAGCACCGGCGACCCCGAGGGCGAGCTGACCGAGACCGGCGTGATCCCCGAGCGCCTCGAGCTGCCGACGGGCACGGATCGCGCAGCGGGTGCCGCTGACCTCGGCCGTGCGCGTCGGCGGCGAGCGCCTCTACAAGCGGGCCCACCGGGGCGAGGCCCGATGAGATGGAGCGGCCCGTGCGCGAGGTCGTCGTCGAGCGCGCGGAGCTCGCTCGGCTCAGGCGACGGGCTGGGCGGACTTCGAGATCGTCTGCTCGGCCGGCACCTACGTGCGGACCCTGATCGAGGAGCTCGGCGACGCCTACTGCGAGAGCTTGCGGCGGACCGCGGTCGGCCACCTGCGCATCGAGGACGCCGGCGAGCGGCTGCGCCCGGCTGCCGAGCTGGTCTCGCACCTGCCCGCGCGCGAGCTCGATCAGGCCGAGGCGCTGCGGGTCGTCCACGGCCTGCGGCTGCCCGCCGAAGCGGGCCGAGGGCGGGGATGAGGGCGACCTGCGCCTGATGTTCGGCGACCGCCTGCTCGCGATCGCGCGCCCGCGGGACGGCGAGCTGGTGACCGAGGTCGTGCTGGCGTGAGAGAGTTCGGTGCCCGATGAGCATCCAGGTCACCAGCCTGTCCCGACGCCGAGCCGCGGCCCCGCCGGATCGCGATCGGCACCTTCGACGGCGTCCACGTCGGCCACCGCGCCGTGATCGGCGATGCCGACACCGTGCTCACCTTCGAGCCGCACCCGCTCAGCGTCATCCACCCGGAGGCCGAGCCCGAAGCTGCTCATGCCGTTCTCGATCAAGCGCGACGTGATCGAGGGCCTCGGCGTCGAGGAGCTCGTCGTGATCCCCTTCGACCGCGATTTCGCCGTCGATCGATCCGGTCGAGTTCTGCGAGCAGATCCTGGTCGACCAGCTCGGCGCCACGCGACGTTTCGGTCGGCGAGAACTTCCGCTTCGGCGCCAGGGCGAAGGGGACGCCGGAGCTGCTCGCGGCGCGGCCCGAGTTCGAGACCTCGGTCGTGCCGCTCGTCGAGGTCGGCGGCGAAACCGTCTCCTCCACGCGGATCCGGGCGCTGGTCTCCGCCGGCGAGGTCGAGGAGGCAGCCGACTGCCTCGGCGCGCCGTTCATGGTCGAGGGCACGGTCGTCAGCGGCGACCGGCGCGGGCGCACGCTCGGTTTCCCGACCGCGAACCTCGTCCCCGACGACGCGCTCGTCTGCCCGGGGCACGGCGTCTACGCGGCCTTCGCCAACGGCCGGCCCGCTGCCGTCAACGTCGGCGTCCGGCCCACGTTCGAGTCCGGGCGCGGCGTGCTGATCGAGACCTACATCATCGACCACGACGAGGACCTCTACGGCAAGACGCTGCGGATCGCCTTCGCCAAGCGCCTGCGAGGCGAGAAGCGCTTTGACGGCGCCGAGGCGCTGATCGCTCAGATGCACCGGGACGTCGAGGAGGCGCGAGAGGTCTGTGCTACCTTCTCGCGCCGGTCCTGAGTGCCGCACGGCGGCGCGGGGCCCTATTCTCTACGCAGATGTCTCTGACCAAGGAAAAGAAGGCCGAGCTCTCCGACAAGTTCGGACGCCGCGACAACGACACCGGATCGACCGAGGTCCAGGTCGCGCTGCTCACCGAGCGCATCAACGAGCTCACCGAGCACCTGCGCGAGCACAAGAAGGACCACCACAGCCGTCGTGGCCTGCTGATGCTCGTCGGCCGCCGCCGCCGCCTGCTCCGCTACCTGGAGCGCACCGATCTCGAGCGCTACCGCGGCCTCGTCGCCGATCTCGGCCTGCGCCGGTGATCGAAGCCGGCACGAAGGCGCCAGCCTTCACGCTGCCGGACCAGGACGGCAACGAGGTCTCGCTCTCCGACTTCGCCGGCAGCAAGCTCGTCATCGCCTTCTACCCGCTCGACTTCAGCCCGGTCTGCACCGACCAGCTCTCGATCTACCAGGAGGTCGTGGACGAGATCCGGTCGCGCGGGGCAAAGCTCGTCGGGGTCAGCGTCGACTCGCCGTTCGCGCACAAGGCGTTCGCCGACAAGCTCGGCCTGACGATCCCGCTGCTCGCCGATTTCCACCCCAAGGGCGAGGTCGCCCGCGCTTACGGAGCCCTGATCGAGGAGCGCGGCCACGCGAACCGCTCGCTTGTCCTTGTCGACGAGAACGGTGATGTCGCCTTCTCGATGGCGACGCCGACCCCGCTCGAGATCCCGGGCGCGAACGTGATTTTCGACGCGCTCGAGGCCACTGCGAGCTGAGGGAACCCGGTGAGAGTCTCGGCAGCGCACCGGTAGCCCCGATTGGGCCGAGGGACCACGTGCGGGGGCCGGCCGATGCCCCCGAGGCCGTTCTCTACCTCGATCTCGCGTGCCCACACTGCGCGGCCGACTGGGTTCGGATCCGGGGGCTGCCGCTGCGCCTCTGCGTCCGTCATTTTCCGATCGCGAGTAAACGGCCGCGCTCGCCGGCCCTCCACGCGGCGGCCGAGAGCGCCGCACAGCTCGGCGGCCAGCCGGCTTTCTGGTCGATGGTCGACTCGTTGTTTGCCGATCGCGCTCACCAGGACGACCCACACCTCTGGCAGCGCGCGGAGGGACTGGGCCTGGACCTGGACTCCTTCGAGCGGCTGCGACGCTCCGAGGAGATCGCCGCCCGCATCCGCTCCGATTTCCTCGGCGGCGTACGCGCTGGAGTCGTTGGGACCCCGAGCGCCTTCAACGACGCCGAGTTGATCGCCGACCGGGTCGTGGAGCGCCTCGCCAAGATCGCGGAGTGCGGCGGGCGGTGAGCGTCTGCAAAGCGGTGAACCGGACAGAGGCTTCGCACAACGCCGCCCTATCCTTGACAAGGTATGACTCTCCTTGTGGCCACGCCTGAACGCTGCCGAGCGCGGGGCTGACGCTCTGATCAGGAGGAGGCAGCCCGGTCACGGCGCCGTGCGCTTCGCGGGCGAGCGCGATGCCGTCATGAGGAGCGCTGCCGGGGCGCCGCGGGAGTTCTACGACAACCGTTTCCAGCTCGGGTATCAGGGCGCGATCCTCGAATCCGGATACGACGCTTGCGTCCTCGCTGCGCTCCGGTGGGCGCTTCGGTCGGACCTAGCGCTCGCGGGAGCAGTGCTCGACTATGGGTGCGGCCAAGGTCGGTATCTGCCGGTGCTGACGGAGATGCTCCCGCAGGCAGATGTCATCGGAGCGGACATCTCGCCGGTCGCACTCGAGCTAGCGCGAGCCCGGTGTCCCGCCGCGCCGCTAATGCTGGCCGAGTCGCTGGGACTGCCGGGCGTCAGCCCGAGCAGCTTCGACCTGATCGTGATGGTGGACGTGATTGAGCACGTCGCCGATGCCGAGGCGACCGTCTCGGAGATACATCGTCTGCTGCGACCCGGCGGCCGCGCCGTCATTACGACACCGTGCGCCAATCCGGGCTCGATCGGATGGCTCTACAGCCGGATCGCGGGCGGCTTCGAGCCGACGCCTGACGGCATTAGTCGATTTGTCACCGACGAGCCTGGGCATCTGCGACGGCTCAGCAGCGCACGGGCGCGGGATCTGCTCGGCGCGGAGGGCCTCGACGTCGAGCGGATCCGGTGGTGGGGCCACCTGATCGTGCCGCTCATGGACCGCTTGGAACGCTTGCCCCGGGCAGCTCGGCGGCAGCTCGGCCTGCTCGACTGGCGACTGTTCAGACGCCTACCGAATGGCGGTGCGATGATCCTCGTCGTCCACAAGCCGGGCTCGGAAGGTCGCACCGCCCGGGGGGGCGATGTTGGGGGACGGCCGACTTGAACGTCACGGATCGGTTCACGCGCAGGCCCCGAGGCGCGACCGCAATTCGCTATACGATCGCCGTCCTGTCCGCCGGCGGAGCGCGGCCCGGATCACGATTGGGCGAGGGGGTCAAGCGATGAGTTCCGAGCAATCACCGCTGACGATCCAGTATCCGGGCTTGATATCCGTGGTGATTCCGGCCTACAACGAGGCCTCTCGAATCGAGCGGTGTCTGCACGAGACGCACGAGACGATGGCGGCGCTGGGTGCCCGGTTCGAGATCATCATCGTCGACGACGGCTCCTACGACGACACGCTCTCGCTGGCGCAGCTGGCGGGAGAGCACCTGGGCCGTGTCAGGGTCATCGGCTACCCGGAGAACCTCGGGAAGGGCTACGCGCTGGTCGAGGGGGCGATCGAAGCACGCGGCGATCTGATCCTGTTCGTCGACGCCGATCTCGAGGTCCACCCACGCCAGCTCGGGCTTCTGTACGCGGTTATGATCGGACTCGAGGCCGATGTGGTGATCGGCTCGAAGATGCATCCGTCCTCGACGATCGAGTACCCGCTCAAGCGTCGAATCCTCTCGGTCGGTTACTTCATGCTCGTCTGGCTCTTGTTCCGCCTCCCTGTTCGCGATACCCAGACCGGCCTCAAGCTGTACCGGGCGGAGCCTCTGCGCAGGGTTGCCGGCCGCCTGCTCGTCAAGCGCTACGCATTCGACCTCGAGTCCCTCGCCAACATCCACAGGCTTGGCTACCGGATCGCGGAGGCGCCGGTGGTTGTGACGAGGGAGCGGGACTATCCGCGCGTCGGTGGCGCCGATGCAATCGATGTCGCCCGCGACACGCTGGCGATCTGGTACAGGATGTATGTGCGTCGCTGGTACGACCGCGTCGGCCCCGAGGCTGACGCCAGGGCGGCGCGGGGCGAGGTCGCGCACGTGCGGGAGGGTGTTCCCAGTGGCGCCCCCGAGCACCCACCGGCGGAATCGGCCGGGGGAGACCGCCCGGGGCAGCCGAGACGGTGAGCGAGCCTCGTTCGCGCTGCATTCGGTCCGTCCGGACCGGGGCCCAAGGTTGGCGGGTGATGAGCCCGGCTTCGGAGTGCGACGAGCACGGCAGTCAGCGTTCAACGGGGGTGGGTGCCGTACGCGGGAGCTCGTTCAGGCCCGGCGGTTCGGGTCGGTTCGCGATGGGCGCAGACCCTCGACCGGTGTGCCACTGATGGCCGGAGTCACGCCGGCGCCTTCTCTCCCCGTCGCGGAGCCGGCGACGGCCGAGGCCCCTGAAGCCGAAGTGCGAAGGAAGGTGCCGGTCCGCGGCCGGCGACGAAGGCTCTCGGGCGCGCGGATCGAGGGGACGATCGTCTTCCTCCTCTTCGCGGCCGTCTATTTCGTGGTCGGTCATCGGGTGGTCGTTGGCCAGCATCTCGTCAACTTCGACTCGCTGTCGCGCATGGCTCATGCCTATTTCGTCTGGTACAACGACCCGCCGAAGCTGGCGGCGATCGGTTTCGTCTGGCCCCCGGTCCAGACGCTGATCTACCTGCCCTTCGTGCTCATCAAGCCGGTCGCGACCTCGCTCGCAGCCATGCCCGCCTCATCCGCGGCGTTCATGGCGGGGACGATGGTGGTCATCAACTACGGGCTGCGCGCGTCCGGGATGCACTTGTTGTTGCGGTGGCCGTTGCTCCTGCTCTTCGGCCTCAATCCGATGATCGTCTACTACGGCGCCAACGGGATGGCGGAGGCGGTCTACCTCTTCTTCCTCACCTTCGGCGTGTACTTCCTCATTCGCTGGCGGCAGACCCACCACAACCATCTGCTCGCCTTCGTCGGCTTCGGGGTCGCCCTGGCCGCACTCAGCCGCTATGAGATCGTTCCGTACGGAGCCGTCATCGCCGGCGGGATCGCGCTCGTGATCCTGACCACCTGGGAACGCAGCGAACGGGCGCGGTCGCTCGAGTCCGGCCTCGTCCTCTATCTCGCGCCGGTCGTCTACTTCGGGATGGCCTGGCTCTTCTTCAACTGGCTGATCCTCGGCGATCCCCTCTACTTCCTCACCTTCGGGGCTACGACAGCGGACGTCTCAACCTCCCAGCAGGACGTCGCCAGCGTCGCGGCGCAGCAGCTCGGGCCGGCGGGGCTGGGGATCTATCTGGTGAAGCTCAACCTGGCGCTCTTCCCGTTGGCGGTGGTGTCGGTTCCGGCACTTCTGATCACCGGCGTCGTGAGGCGCGCCTCGCTCTCGTACGTCCTCGCCGCTCTGATCGCCACGAACGCCGCCGTCACGGCCTTGCTGTTCCTCTCCAACGAGAGTCTGAACCTCCTGCAGCTCCGGTACAACATGCGCGCGATGCCGCTCGCGATGCTCGGGGCGGCATGGCTGTTCTATGCGTGGCGTCCGAAGGACCGCCTGCGCTCCCGCGTGCCGCAGGCAGTCGTGTGGATATCGACTCTGATCCTGCTGATCGCCGGTTTGCCGCTCGTCTACAAGACGATGTCCACCTACACGTACCAGTACGAGGAGAACGTCTTCCTGCGCGCCGTCACGACCGGCGAGGACCAGGAGGGCAACAGGGGCATCGGCGGCTATCCCATCGGTATCTCCGACGAGAAGGAGATGGCCCGCTACATCAACGGGAACGTGCCACCGGGTGACGTGATCCTCACCGACGACGCACAGTCGCTCGGTGTCATGGTCCTTACCGGCCAACCCGATCGCTTCCTCGATCGCATCGATCGGGGTGACACCTACTGGAATGGCGCGCGGGACGATCCGTGGGGCAGGGTCGACTACATGCTCGTTGCCACCAACCAGCGTTGCCGGGCCCCCTGCGTGGACCTCGTCCGGGAGCGTTACCCCGGCATCCTGCACGATTCGGTTCCGGGGATGAAGGTCGTGTTCAGGACGGACCGGACGGCCCTTATCGAGGTCGCGCCGAAGCCCCCGGGTGCATCACACGCGGGCGGCGGAGGGTCGCCGTGATGCCCGGGCGGTTGCTGGTCACGCTTGCGCTGATCCCGATGTCACTCGCCGGTTTCGGTTGCGCGCTGAGCCCATGGGACCCGGACACGCACCCGCCGGTCACGAAGATGGCGATCCGGATCACGAGGGGTGTGGGCGCAGCGCCGCCCTACCACGAGGCGGTGTCGGTCATCCCGCCCTCAACCGTCCAGGTTCGCAGCCTGATCGGGGACGGCAACACCATCATCTTCGAGATCCCGAAGGGCGCGTCTGGCACGCAAACCATCGCGGCTACGCCCGTTGGGGGCACGGGGTCGAGCAGCGTTACGGTCACCGACGACGGCGGGGGCACGATCCACCTCTCACACCCGGCCGCGTTCACCCCCGGCTATCTGGGCATCGAGGTCCACGACGATCAGGATGCGACGCGCGTGCGCGTTGCGGCGCCGCAGCTGATTGACACACCCCAGCGCCAGGTTGCGTTCACCTTCAAGCTCGCCGTATCAGGGGGTAAGGGCTCTTGACGGCCGCGCTCTGAAGAGCGGGCGGCTACGAGGCTGGTCGGGCCTCGCCTCAGCCCTGCTCGCTCTCGAACAGGCCGTGCTGGGTCTTTTCCCAGTAGAAGGGCTTGAAGAAGAGCTGCAGTAGGCCCTTCCAGGCGGCGATCGACATCAGCAGCCAGTAGACCGGAACGAAGAGCGCGTACTTGACGAGGTCGTGGTAGCCGCGGCGGGCGGTGCCGGCGGCGAACATGTAGGCGAGCACGAAGTTGCCGAAGTAGAAGCCAAGTCCGCCCGCGTAGTAGAGGAAGCTCGGGAAGGCCGACTCGATCACGCCCGCCTCGGTGAGCAGCCACGCGGTGGTCAGCAGCCAGTAGATCGGGTTCAGCAGGAAGACGAAGAACGTGCCGCCGACGGTGAGCTGGAAGGAGAGCCAGCCCTTCGGGCCGATCTCGCGCAGCAGCCGCAGCGGGCGCCGCATCTGTACGAGCCAGGTCTGGATGTAGCCCTTGACCCAGCGCGAGCGCTGGCGGATCCAGTTGGCGACCTGCGGACGTCGCCTCCTCGTAGGTGGTCGAGTCGAGGATCTCGGTACGCAGGCCGCGCTTGTGCAGGCGGACGCCGAGGTCGGCGTCCTCGGTGACGTTGAACGGGTCCCAGGCGCCGGAGTCGACGAGCCCGTCGAGCCGGAAGTGATTTGAGGTGCCGCCGAGCGGAATCGGCACGCCCGCTGCGTCGAGGCCGGGCAGCATCAGGTCGAACCACATCGAGTACTCGCTCGTGAACCAGCGGGTGAGCAGCGACTGGTGCTGGTTGAAGTAGTTGAGCTGGCACTGCAGGCAGACGACGTCGGCCGGCGCCTTGCGGAAGGCGACGATCGCCTTCTTCAGCTGGTCGGGTTCGGGCTGGTCCTCGGCGTCGTAGATGACGACGAAGTCGCCGCGCGCCTGCAGCAGGCCGTAGTTGCAGGCCTTCGGCTTCGTCTTCGGCGACGGAGTCCGGGACGATCACGATCTGGAAGTGGGGAGGGGGGTCGAGCGCTCGGGCCGCCGCCGGCGTCTCCTCGTCGTCGGCCTCGAGCAGGAGCTTGATGTCGAGCTTCGTCTTCGGGTAGTCGAGCTTCGAGAGCGATCGATCAGGTCGGCCACCAGCTCCGGCTCCCGGTAGAGCGGCACGAGGATCGTGTAGACGGGCAGCGTGCGCTCGTCGAGCGCCTCGATCTCCGCGCGGGCGACGGGCAGCTGCAGCTCGTGGCCGAGGCTGTAGGTGACGAGCCGGAAGCGGTACACGATCACCGCCGTGTAGACGACGATCGCGAAGATGTTGAAGGCGACGACCGTGTCGAGCGGCCTCAGCACCAGGCCGATCGCAGAGCAGCGCGAGCAGGGCGATGAAGACGACCTTCTGACCGCGGGAGAGCACGACGGAGGCCGAGTCCTCCGGCCGCTCTCGCATCAGCTCGAGCGAGGCCGTCTCGATCGAGCGGTCCGCGTGCAGGCGGGTCAGCAGCGCGTCGACGGTGCTCGCCGGCGCCAGGAAGGTGCGTACGGGGACCCCGGCGTGCTCGCTCAGGATCGCGATCTGGCGCGTCGCCGAGCGGGTTGACGGAGGCGACGATCAGCGTGCTCGTCGACGAGCGCGAGCGGTGCGACGCGCAGCCGCCGGGCAAGTCGCTCGTCGACGCAGCGCGACGGCTGCCGGGTCGATCTCCAGGCCGGTCGGGTCGGTGAAGGTGAGCCGGCGTTGATCGGCGAGCGCACGGGCCACGCGGCGCTCGTCCGCGAGGCCGTTGTGGGTGAGGATCTCGCCGATCGGGCCGCCGTAGCTGCGCTGCATCGCGAGCGCCTGCTCGAGGCGCTCCGCATCGATCGCGCCGCGTTCGAGCAGCAGCTGGCCAAGTGCGGCGGCATCCTCCCGCCCGCCCAGGGCCGGCAGCTCTGCAGGGGGGACCTCGGTCGGGACCGCGCTCGCCCGCCATGCCTCCTCGGCGGCTGCCGCTGCTGCGGCTGCGGTCAACGGCTCGGCCTCCGGCGGCCCGAAGACGCGGTTGATGGCCGCCTCGATGTCGGCCGGGGCGGCGACCACGATCCACGCTCTCCGGCCCGTCAGCGCCGCTGCCGCCCGCAGGTCCTCCTCGGCCTCGGGCCGCGCTGTGGCGAGCGCGATGCTGGCTCCTGAGGCCGTCGAGCGGGATCACCCCGAGCGCCCGGCAGGCGCGCCCGTCGAGCAGGCTCGCAGTCGCGCGATCCACGGGGTCGACATGCCCCTCCTCGCCGCCACCGGCCCTGGGGTCGAGCGACACGAACGGCAGATCGTGGCGTCGCGCTACCTCGCGGTAGCGGCGGCGGTCCAGTTCGGAGGCGGGCGCCGGTGCCGGCGCGGGGGCGGGCGCCGGCTCGGCCCGCGCGGGCAGGCTCTCGCCGTACAGATCGAGCTGGGCCCGCTCGATCGCCGCCGGATCGGCGTCGACGATCCGCGTCGGCCGACCAACGAGCAGCTGCAGCGTGCGGGCCAGGGCCGGGCCCTCGGCGGCGGGGCCGGCGACGAGCAGGCCATCCTCGTCGAGCCGCAGCGGGGCAATCCCCAAGGCCCGGGCGACGGTCGCATCGATCGCCTCCGCGGCGGCAGCCTCGGCGAACGCCGTTCCTCCGCCGGAGGAACCGTTCATCGCCGTCTGAACAGCTCGATCGCCGAGCACGACCGCCAGCGAGACGGCGACGGTCGGGCCCGGGGCGAGGAAGAAGCAGATGAAGAAGACGGCCATCAGCCCGAGGGCGATCGCCGCCTTGATCAGGCCCGCCGACGCAATCCGGATGCCGCTGCGGCCGTCCTCGTTCACGAGGCCTTCGACTCCGACGTCGGCGCGAGGCGGACCCGGAGTACGCCGTCGCCGCTCCACTCGCACTCAGCCGCCTCCAGACGGGATGCGATCGCGGAGTCGAGCTTGCTGGCATCGACGCCCGTGACGAGGAGGCGGGCGACGTCACCTTCCACCGAGCGCAGGTGCGCGTCAGCGCCCTCCACTTCGCCGAGCTCCCGCTCGAGGCGGCTCGCGTCGAGCACGCCGCCGATCGGGCTCACCTCGACTTCCACGGTGGGGCCGTCTGGGGCGGCCTGTCCTGCCTCGCCGTCGGAGTCGCCCTCCGAGCCGGTGTTCTCGCCGGGCTCGGCGAGCGGTGGGCGCTCGAGCGCGCTGAGCTCGCGCCCGAAGCCGTCGAGGGCGCTGCCGATGTTGAGCAGGATCGTCTCGCGGAGGCGGAGCAGGTCGGCGATCTCCCCGCGAACCTGCTGCGCCTCGCCGGCGTCGGAACCGTCCGCCTCGGCCGCCGCGGCGAGCTCGGCCTCCTCTTCGATCCGGGCGAGCTCGGCTTCGACCGTCTCGATCAGCTGCTGCGCCTGCGCCCTGGCGCGCTGCTCGATCTCGCCGGCTCTGATCCGGGCCCGCTCGGTCATCGCCCGGGCATTCGCCTCGGCGTCGCGAACTGCTGCTGCGCGCTCGGAGTCGCGGCCACCGGGGTGGCGGAGCGCGATCCTCGAGCCGGTGGTTGCGCTGCGTCATCTCGGCAAGCCGGGCGTCGAGCGCCCGCACGGTTTGGCTCATCGCGCGCAGCTGGGCCTCGAGGCCGCGGACGTACGTCGACTCGCCGTCGCCGGCCCGGCGCGGCGTGGTCACGGCCGGGGGCGTGGCGACGCCGGGTGCCGGCGGCCTGGGCTGAACCGTGCGCCAGCGCGCGGAGGGGACGGCGCCCGCCGTGGGTTGCTCGACAGGTCGCGGCAGCTGCGCGGGCTCAGGCCCGGGGCGCCGGTAGCGCCGGGGTGATCCGGCTCGCTGCCGGGGCTCCCGCGGGGTCGCGGGCGTCATCGGCTCACCGCGCTGACGGTGCGCGGTGAAGGCGCAAGATCCCCCTCGGTATGCCTACGTACAGGCACCTGGCACCTCGGTTTCAGTGGACTGGCATGCGGCGTCCTCAGGGGCTGATCGCCGACCCCTGGCCGCGACGATCGCGACACACGATAACCCGTTCAGCGGGGCGGGACCGCCAACTTTGGCGGTGCGAGGACACATCTCTGCATCCTGCATCAGGTTTCGTCCACATTTGCCCATCGGCCCCCCCGGGGACGCTCGAAATGCTCTGCGACGCCGCGTCGCAACCGGATCGTACCGGCCGACTGCCGGGAAAAGCCGCAAGTTGCACGTTTTGACCGCCGGCTTGCCACCGGCGCATGGCGGCTGCGCTGCGCCCCGATCGGGGCGGTCGAGGGGCCGGGGGCCGGGGTGACCTGTAATCTTCGCGCCAAGCAGAGCAATCTGAAACGAAGGGGCTCGTCATCGGCCGGGAAACCGTTCCCGCAGCCAGGCGCGACGGCCCCACCCGGAAGGACAACGAAATACACATGAGCATGTTTGACGTGAGTCGAGTCTCCGTCGAGATCGGCGGCGAGGAGATCTCGTTCGAGACCGGCAAGATGGCTCGCCAGGCGAGCGGCGCCGTCGTCGTCCGCAGTGGCGACACGATGGTCCTCGGCACCGCGACGATGGGCAACCTCCGCGATGTCGACTTCCTGCCCCTGACCGTCGACGTCGAGGAGCGCCACTACGCAGTTGGCCGCATCCCCGGCTCCTACTTCCGGCGCGAGGCGCGTGCCGGCGAGAAGGCAACCCTTACCGCCCGCATGATCGACCGGCCGATCCGGCCGCTTTTCCCGAAGGGCTGGCACTTCGAGACGCAGCTCGTCTCGATGCCGCTCTCGGTCGATCACGTGCACCCCTACGACATCCTTGCGATGAACGGCGCCTCGGCCGCACTGGCGATCTCGCCCGTGCCGGTCCAGGAGCTGGTCGGCGCCGTCCGGATCGGCAAGCTCGACGGCGACTTCGTCGTCAACCCGCCTGAGGACCGCCACGAGGAGCTCGAGATGGATCTCATCGTCTCCGGTTCCAAGGAGGCGATCCTGATGGTCGAGTGTGGCGCCGACGGCGTCACCGAGGCCGAGGTCCTGGACGCCCTGGACATCGCCCACAGCGAGATCAAGAAGCTCGTCGCGGCGATGGAGGAGCTGGCCGCCAAGGCCGGCAAGGAGAAGCTCTCCGTCGAGGCTCCGGCCACCGACGAGGCGCTCCTCGGCCAGATCACCGATCAGTTCGGCAGCAAGCTCGACGAGGCCACCCAGGTCCCGGAGAAGCTCGCCCGCCAGGACGCGATCGGTGCCGTCGAAGAAGAGGTCGTCGCGGCGCTCGCGCCGGAGACCGGCGACGAGGAGGCGGACGCCGAGCGCAAGAGCGAGGTCGCCCGTCACTTCGGCATCTTCGAGAAGGACATGATCCGCAAGCGGATCGCCGTCGACAAGAAGCGTCCCGACGGTCGCGCTCAGGACGAGATCCGTCCGATCGAGACCGAGGTCGACATCTCTCCCCGCGTGCACGGCTCGGCGCTGTTCACCCGCGGTGAGACGCAGATCCTCTCCAACGTCGCGCTGGGCACGACCCGGATGGACATGAAGCTCGACAACCTCGGGCTGAAGGAGAAGAAGACCTTCTTCCACCACTACAACTTCCCGCCGTTCTCGGTGGGCGAGGCCGGCTTCATGCGCGGCCCCAAGCGCCGGGACATCGGCCACGGGGCGCTCGCCGAGCGGGCCCTGGAGCCGACGATTCCGAACCAGGACGACTTCCCCTACGTGGTCCGGGTCGTCTCGGAGACGCTGGAGTCGAACGGCTCCTCGTCGATGGGTTCGGTCTGCGCGTCCTCGATGGCCCTGCAGGCAGCGGGCGTCCCGGTCTCCGCACCGGTCGCCGGCGTCGCCATGGGCCTGATCAAGGAGGGCGACGACTACATCGTCCTCACCGACATCGCCGGCGTCGAGGATCACCTTGGCGACATGGACTTCAAGGTCGCCGGCACCGCTGACGGGATCACCGCCCTGCAGATGGACATCAAGATCACGGGCGTCACGTTCGAGATCCTCAAGGACGCGCTGGATCAGGCCAACAAGGGCCGTCAGTTCATCCTCGGCAAGATGGCCGAGTCGGTCGACGGTCCTCGCGAGCAGCTCAGCGCCACGGCGCCGCGGATCGAGACGATCAAGATCGATCCGGAGAAGATCGGCACGGTCATCGGCAAGGGCGGCGAGACGATCCGCAGTCTCTGCGAGACCTACGAGGCCGAGATCGACGTCGAGGACGACGGCTCGGTCCGCGTCTACGCCGCGAACGGCGAGCTGGTCGAGGCCTGCATCGCGCAGATCGAGCAGATGACCCGCGAGGCCGAGGTCGGCGACCGGTTCACCGGCAAGGTCGTGAAGACGACCACGTTCGGCGCGTTCGTCGAGATCGTCAAGGGCACCGACGGCCTGCTTCACATCTCCAACGTGAAGCCGGGCGAGCGGGTCGAGACGGTCGACGATGTCCTCAGCCAGGGCGATGAGATCGACGTCACGGTGGTCGAGGTAGACCGCGAGCGCGGCCGCATCGGCCTGCGCCTCTCCGAGGACCCGGCGATTGCCGGCAAGTCGGCCGAGGAGCTGTCCGGCGTCGGCACCGGCGATCCGGGCTTCGGCGGCGGCCGTCGTGGCGGCGGCGGCGACCGTGGCGGTCGAGGCCGCGATCGTGACCGTGGCCGCGGTGGCCGCGATCGGGAGCGGCGCCGCCGCGACTGAGCGACGCCGGCAGACCGCATCCAGATGAGCACGAGTTGAAGGCGCTCCCGGAGGGAATCGAGCTGACCGAGACGCCCGCGGGTGTGCGGGTCGTCACCGAGCGGGTCCCCGCAGTCCGCTCGGTGACGCTCGGGCTCTGGGTGCGCACGGGTTCGAGGGACGAGGCGCCGGCCCAGGCCGGCGTCTCGCACTTCCTCGAGCACCTGCTTTTCAAGGGCACGGCACGACACTCGGCGATCGAGATCTCCGAGTACTTCGACGGCCTCGGGGCGGCGACCAACGCCGCGACCGGCAAGGAAACGACGCACCTGTACTCGCGGTTCGTCGACGAGCACACCGAGGCGGCGTTCGACGTGCTCGCCGAGATGTTCCTGAAGCCGACCTTCCCTGACATCGACTCCGAACGTCAGGTCGTGATCGAGGAGATCGCGATGTACGAGGACGAGCCCTCCGACCGGGTCCACGACGTCCTCGCCGATGCGATCTTCGGCGAGCACCCGCTCGGCCGCAGGGTGCTCGGCCGGGCCGAGGTGATCGGCGCGATCCCGATCCCCGACATCTCCGCCTACCACCAGGCCCGCTACGTGGGGCCGAACATCGTCGTCTCGGCGGCGGGCAGCCTCGAGCACGAGCGCATCGTCGAGCTCGCCGAGCGCTTCCTTGCACCTGGCACGGCCGAGCCCGCCGCCCCGGATACGAGCGACCCCGAGGCCGGCGCGCGGATGCTCTTCTATCCGAAGGAGACCGAGCAGTACCACATCTGCTTCGGCGCCCCCGGGATTTCGCGCAGCGACGACCGCCGCTTCACGCTCGGCGTCCTTGACGCGATCTTCGGGGGCTCTACGTCCTCGCGACTCTTCCGCGAGATCCGCGAGAAGCGCGGACTCGCCTACTCGGTCGGCACCTACGCCGACCAGTACGTCGATCGCGGCATGGTCGCGATGTACGTGGGCACGCGTCCCGACAACGTCACCGAGGCCTGCGAGATCATCGGCCGCGAGCTCGAGCTGCTGCGCAGCGAGGGCGTGTCAGCCGAGGAGCTCAGCCGAGCCAAGGAGCACGTCAAGGGCCGGACGGTGCTGGCGCTCGAGTCGACCCCAGGGCGAATGGGCCGCAACGCCCGCTCCGCGCTGTTCGACCTGCCTTTCCTCGACCTCGACGAGATCATCGCCAAGGTGGATGCGATCAGCGGCGACGATGTCGCCGAGCTCGCCCGCGAGCTCTACGCGCCCGAGCGCCTGTCAGCCGCCTGCATCGGCGCCGACGAAGCCTGCTTCCGCGAGGCCGTGGCGCCCGTCAGCGCCGCGCTGGCGGCCTAGCCGGCGATCGGCTCTGCCCGCGCGGCATTAGCTGGCGCAAGCTCAGCCCGACGCCCCCGCGATGTAGTCGCCGGCGAAGCTGTTCCCGCCCAGTTCGTGCCAGACGACCTCGGGTGCTGTACTCGGGCCTGCGGTCACTTGGATCTGGTCTCCGGTGTGACCCAGCCTCGTCGTGCTCAGGGGCCGGCACTTTCGGGTCGTGGTCGCCGCGTGGACGATCCGGTCCGAATGCCGTCCTACCTGCCTCCAAGCGATGGTCGGCTGCTCGTGCGGCCCGATGGTGATCGCGGCACCACGGGCGAGCTTGCCCCGCCGGGAGACGATCGTGTCGCGGCGCACCCGGTCCCGGCGACTGAGCTTCACGCACTCCAGCCCCCGCCAGCTCCCAAGCGCGAGGTAGGCGCGATGGCCAGGGGTGATCGCGTAGGTACCGCCGAACTCGCCGGTGGCCGCGATCGTCCGGAGCCGGCCCTCGGACACGAATTGGTTGCGGCGGCCGAAGCGGCCCAGCTCGAGTGCCAGCAGCGGCCCCCGTGTGCGTTGCCGCTCGGCGAGCAGGCGGTCCCCGGCGACCGCGACCAGCGAATACTCGCCGCCCCGGTGCTGGAAGAGGGTCCGAGTGGGGCTGAGCTTGCCGCCCGGACCGACGGAGCGAGCAAAGGTCTGCAGCCGCTCGCCGTGGTGCTTGTGCTTCGGCACGTGCGCGGTCCACGCGATGTGGACGGTGTCGGCGTCGTCGAGCGCCAGGCGCACGTCGGTCGGGGTCTGCCGCGATGAGGACAGCGTCCAGACGGGCCCCGGCTCGCCCGAATGGCTGACGCGCACCGCCTTGACCACGAACGCGTCGCCCCTCCACACGCGCCAGGCGAGGGTGATCCGCCGGTGGCCGTCGATCGCCACCGCGAGGCTCAGCGGCGGGAATTCGGAGGTGATCTCGCCAGCGTGGTCGAAGCTGCCATCCGCCTCGCGGATCGCGTAGTGGACCGAGTGCCCTACCAACCAGCTGAGTAGGAGGGTCCCGCGAGTAGGAGGGTCCCGCGCGGCCCGGCGACGACCGTGGTGCAGCACCCGTTCGCCGATCCCGGTATCTCGGTTGCAGGTCCCGGGTTGCCGTCCGAATCGAGCTCGCGGAGGAAGACGCCGAAGTCATCGCTGGAGACGACCTGCCGCGTCTCGTAGGCGACGAAGCGTCGCCCAGAAGTGTCGGTAGCGACCTGCGGACTCTGCGCTGGGTGCCCCGACAGCGGTACTGGAGCGGCAAGGTCGGCCTGGGCAGCGTGAGGGACAGCGATCGCGGTCCCGAGGATGAGGGTCAGCGCGAGTGCGACTCCGAGCACCCTGCCACGTGCATTCGGGCTCATCGTTCGAGTGTTTCAGGGCATGGTCGTGCTTGCGTTCGACGAAGGGTGAGACTGATCTAACCCTGGCCCCGCCAGCGGGCGTCGAAAAGCGAGCGCCGGCGAGCGACTCCGGCCCGACCTCTAACGTTCTCGCCTGTGGAGGCGCAAGGAAGCGGCCAGGCGGAGTGGGAATGGCAGTTGGCCCAGTTGTGGCACAAGCGCCTGCCGCGCATCCTCGAGCGCGTCGCGGTGCTCGAAGCCGTCGCCTCTGCGGAGGCGCCGGATCCGGAGCAGGTCGAGGGAGCCCGCGTCGAGGCGCACAAGCTTCGCGGGCTTCTGGGCACGATCGGCTTGCCCGAGGGCTCGGAGGCGGCGGGGGAGATCGAGGACCTCCTCGCGGCCGGCGACGTCGAGATCGCCGCGCCGCTGGCGCAGCTGAGCGAGCTCATCCGCACCCACGAGCCGGGCTGAGCGGCGCGCCCGGCTCGAGCGCGGGCGTGGCCGGCCGGATGTCCACGCGGCCGGGCCGCGTGGATCTGGCGTCGGCGAGGCGTGGGGCGGATCGGCCTCGAAGAGACACCGCGCTTCGCCGGCGTTTCTGACCGGGACGCGAGGACCTCAGCCGCTGGTTCTCCGGACTTTGCCACCGCATACGTAGCGAACTCCGGAGCACGCGTCGGTTTCTCTCCGCGCGAAAAGGAGCTCGAACGCACGCCCGGCTAGAGCAGCTCCGAGCGGAGGGTGACCATCGCAATCACGAAGAGCAGGATGATCATGCCGCGGAGGAAGATCCACGTCTCGACCCGGCGCAGCACGCGCCGCTCCTCGTTCAGGTCGAGGCTGCGCTCGAGCTCCGCCACCGCGGGATCAAGCGGTTCCTCCATGTCCGGCATGGACTCGCTCACATCAGCTCCCCGACCCGGCCGGTCTTCTCGGTCTTGTCCCACTTCATCTCGGCGCCACGCAGCTCCTTGATGTAGGCGGCGGCCGTCATCGCCGTCAGCAGCGGCCCGTAGCCGACGATGTAGAGCAGCGGTGGCACGAGACGACCGAGGTGGCCGCTGAGCTCGAGGCGGCGGACGAGCCAGGCGGCGAGCATCGAGAGCGCCAGCCAGGAGTAGATGAAGAGCAAGAAGATAGTCAGGCCCGTGTTGGACTCGTTCAGGCCGGTGCCCGAGAGGATCGGTGGATAGGCAGCCCAGATGATGATCGACAGCGAGATCGCGCCGGGGAACAGCAACCCCTCGCGCCAGCTGTCGCGGGCCGTCTCGGGGTCGACGGAGAAGCTCGACAGGGTGATGAACAGGTAAGTGAAGACGTTGATCGCCCAGAGCACCCGGAACACCTCGTTCGAGAACTCGCGGTCGATCAGAAAGAGGCTGACGAGCCCGGTCGAGGCGCAGATCATGAAGATCGGCATGAGCGTCACCGTGAACCAGATCGCGGCGAAGCTGACACCGCCCAGGCGACCAGCCTTCCAGCGCTGGAACCAGACGTCGCGGAAGCGCAACGTCACCTGCACGTTGCCACGGCCCCAGCGCAGCCGCTGCTTCCACAGGCCTTCCAGCGTGCGTGGCTCCTCGGCCCAGACGACCGCGCCGGGCTCGAAGATCACCCGCCGTCCGTCGAGCTGGATCTTGAACGTCGTCACCGTGTCCTCAGCGAGCGTTCCGGTGTCGATCTCACCGCCGATCGCCTCGAGGCTCTCGCGGCGGACGAGCTGCGAGCCGCCCGCCAGGCAGGCCTGGGCGCCGAGCACGTTCTGGGCCCGGCGCGCGGCCGCCTGCGCGGTCACGTACTCGAAGGCGACGAAGCGGTTCAGGTAGCTGGCCGGGCGACTGCCCTCCTTGATGTAGGCGGTGACGGCGCCGACGGTGGGATCCGCGAGGTGGCGCGTCATCCGTCGTAACGCCGGAGGCGTCAGGATCACATCCGCGTCGATGATCAGCACCGCCTCGTACCAGCCCTCGGCGACGATCTCGCGAAGGCCGTGGTTGATCGTGTGGGCCTTGCCTTCGCCGCCCTTCTCGCGGCGCAGGTGGGAGACCAGGCCCGGATATTCGCGTTGTTTCTCCGCGAGGATTGCGGGCGTGTCGTCGGTCGAGGCGTCGTCGACGACGTAGATCCGCAGCCGGCCCTCTGGATATTCGAGGCGCGCAAGGCGGTCAATCGTGCGCCCGACCACCAGCGCCTCGTTCCATGACGGGATCACGAGCGCAACCCGCGGCCAGCAGGCGAGCGCGTCATTGTCGCCGCGGCGAAAGCGGTGCAGCGTGGCGAGCGCGAACTGGTAACAGCCGACGAGCGGCGGGATGGCGCCCGCGAAAACGAGCCCCGCGAGCGCCCACAGCAGGATGTCCCTCACGTCATCAGGATCGCACCGCTCACGCTCCGAGCGGCTCGATGCCGAGCTCCGCGAGCGTCTCCCTGCAGCTCTCGTAGCGCCCGAGCCGCGAGCACATGTGCGCGTCGGTGCTGATCAGGACCTCGACCCCGTGGGCGAGGAACGGCCGCAGGCTGCGGGCGCTCGGGCAGCGCCAGCGCTCGGAGATCTCAACGCGTCCGCCGCCGCCGGCGGTGCCTGCGGCGAGGCGCTCGAGCTGCTCGTCGCTGACATCGTCCTCGCTCAGGCCGACCTTCGGCAGGATGCTGAACAAATGCGCGACGACCACGGCATCGTGGCTGCCGACGGCGCCGACGGTCGCATCGACGATGCCGTCGATGACGCGCGCCGCTGCGAGCTCGCCGGCCTCCAGGCCCGCCTTGACGTCGCGCGGGTGATGCGGGCCGTCGGCAAACGGGACCTGGTGATCGGCGGCGTAGATCCGGTCGATTCCCGATGGCCGCTCGGCGGGCAGGTCGAGCGTCCCCGCGGTGTCCATCAGCTTCGCCTCGATCCCGCAGAGCAGGGTCAGCTCGGTCGTCGGGCGGAGGCGCTCGATCTCGGCGACGTAGTCGGGCAGGTATTCGGTGTCGGCGCGGACGTGATCGACGCAGGTGAGCTGCTCGAGCCCGAGCGACTCGGCCTCGGCGATGTTCTCCGCGATCGTGCTCTTGCCGTCGGAGAAGGTCGAGTGGACGTGCATGTCCTGGCGCAGCGACGGGTTGGGGGAGGGCGGCATCGCGGGAGCCTCAGCCGTTGCCGTCCGCGTCGCCGACGGCCGCGGCCGTCTCGGCCCGCCGTTCCCGCATCCGCTCGATTTCGCCGAAGTCCAGGTAGCGCTCGCTCATCAGCCGGACCATCGCCGTGGGCTCGAAGTCGAGGGCGCTCTCCGGCATGGGCTCGCCGAGCGCCTCGAGCACGCAGAGCGCCGGCATGTCGATGCCGCTGGCGACGGTGAGTGGCATCGTCCCCGGGAATCGCGCGTTGACCTCGAGCAGTGCCGCCTCGCCGTCCGCCGCCTGCTTCGCCTGGACGTTGGCGACGCCATTCAGGCCGATCCGCTCGGCGACCGTGCGGCCGAAGAGCTCGAGCGCTTCGTCGTGGACGGTCCGCGCCGTCACCGCGATGCCCGAGTCGACCTTCATCCGCTCGCGCGGGACGACGGCCAGCACGCGCCCATCGTGATCGGCGAGAACGTCGAGCGAGTACTCGGGGCCGGGCAGGTTCTCCTGGACGAGCATCGTGCCGTCGCGGGGCAGGCGCTCGAGCCCCGCCTCGCTCGGAGATCAGCGCGATGCCACGTGAGCCCGAGCCGCTGCGCGGCTTGACGAAGGCGGGCAGCTCGATCGAAGCAGGGTCGAAGCCGGCGTCGGCGACGACGCAGCGGGGCACCCGCACCTGCCCCTCGCACGCCTCCTGCAGGCGCCACTTGTCGAGACAGGTCTCGAGTGTCTCGGTGCTGGCCAGCACGAGCTTGGTGCCCGCTGCCTCGAACTCCGCCCGCAGTCGTGCGACCGGCAGCAGCTCGCTGTCGACGGTCGGGATCAGCACATCGATCGAGCGCTCCGCACAGAGCTCGAGCAGAAAGCGCGCGAAACTCGGGTGATCGCCGCGCGGCACGATCGTGCGCTGCGCCTCGGCGACGACGTACAGACCGGCGGCGTTCGGGTCGATGTCCGCTGCGTGCAGCTCCCAGGGCCGGCCGGCGCGCTGGAAGCCGACGAGCAGCGAGTAGCCGGATGGGCCGCCCGCACCGGTGATCAGGACCTTCGCTTCGGCGGTCATGGTCAGGTCGCGTCCTCGGTCGCGGGCAGTGGCCGGCCGGGCGCGGCCGGGATCGCCGGTGCGGTCGCCTCGGCCTCTCGCACGACCTCCAGCGGCTCGACATAGCGTGACTGGGCAAACCGCGACCAGTAGCGCGCCGTCGCCCGCAGCAGCTCGTGGTCGAGGTAGGCGCGGATCGCGGTCTGCGACGCGAAGGCGTCGATCGCCACGATCTTGCGGTCGATCACATCGTCGATGCCGACGAACCGCGTCGGCCGGAAGTCCACCGTCGTCGACGGCGCCTGGTAGCAGTAGACCCGCGGCAGTCCACGGGCGGCGACCAGCGTCGCGTTGTGGACGTTCCGGTGATCCTGGTGCACGTCCTTGGAGGTGTGCGTGTAGATCGTCGTCGCCCCGACGTCGTCGATGACGCGCTGGATCGCGCCGATCGTCTCGCCGCGATCGCCGACCTCGGTGTCCTGCAGCGTCTCGTGGAAGAGCCGAGCGCCGAGCAACTCCGCTGCCCGTCGCGACTCGTCAGCACGTTCCTGCGCATCGCCGCCATGCTCGCCGCCGGTCAGGGTGAGCACGTTGACGTCATGGCCCGCGTCGGCGTGGCGCAGCAGGATGCCGCCGACGCCGATCTCGACATCGTCGGGATGAGCGCCGATCGCGAGCACGACCTGGTGCCCGGCAGCCCGGCTGCCGCGCGCTTGCTCGATCAGCGCCGTTGCCTTCTCGATCAGCGCCTCCGGCTCGAGCGGTTTCGTCATATAGTCGTCGGCGCCCGCGCGGATCGCCTCGATCGCGTAGTCGAAGCTCGCGCGGCCGGAGACGATCAGCGTCGAAGTGTGCGCGTGGTCCTCCTTGAGCCGGTCGATCATCTCGATGCCGTTCATGCCCGGCAGCTCGATGTCGGCGACGATCAGGTCCCAGCTCGCGGACGGGAGCAGCCGCAGGGCCTCCTCGGCGTTGTTGGTCCAGTGCACTCCACCGAGCGGTGTCAGTAGGCCAACGAGCACCTCGGCGAGGAGCTCATCGTCCTCGACGAGCAGGATTCGCTCACTGCCCAGGGCCGCCTCCCCGCCCCCTCGCTCGTCGAACCCCTGCAACCTCTCCTCCATCTGGGCAACTGATCGGCGTACCCGCACCGTAGGATTTCGCCGAGGGTACTAACTGTGTCCGCCGCGGCGATGGGCGCCCGGAGCCAGGCATGGGGGCCCGAGAGGAGCACAGGACGTGCGCTCAGTAGAGAGCTCCGCAAGCAATGAGGTACCGGTCGGCTTCGAAACCGGCATGTCGCTGAGTCCGGCTGAACGCGGTCGCGATCGCGCCCGGGGCCGCAGCGAGCGGCATCCGTTCCTCGCCCGCGAGCATCTTCACACGGCGTTGCCGTTCGGGCTCGTCGCGATCGGCGCCTTCGCCCTCATTCCGCTCGAGGGCGGCGACGGCCTCGACCTGCTCGCCCTCGGCCTCGCCGGTGCGGTCATCGTGATGCTCTTCGCCGCCGCCTTCCTCGGCCCGTGGCATCGGCTCCCGCCCTGGGTCCGGATGCTGCCGCCGCTTGCCTTCCTCCTCGCCGTTGCCCTACTTCGCGAGGCCGGGGGAGAGGGTGACTCCGGGCTCTCGGCGCTCGTCTTGATCGTGCCGGTCTGGGCCGCCCTTTATGAGGGGCGGCGATCGCTGCTCGTCGCCGTCTTTGCCGTGGCGCTGACGCTCGTCGCGCCCGTGGTGATCGTCGGCGCTCCCGATTACGTCCCGACCGAGCAGCTGCGCCAGGCCGAGATCCTCGTCGCGATCTCGGTCTTCCTCGGCTTCGGCATCCAGCAACTCGTCCAGGACGCGCACGATCGCGCGGGGGAGGCGCGGCGCAGCCGCCACTTCCTGCTCGCCGCGATGAACGCCGCCCTCGAGGGCGTGGTCGCGCTCGACGGCGAGGGCCGGATCGTCTTTGCCAACCCGAGCGCCGGCCGGCTGCTCGGCTTCCAGCCCGAGGAGATGATCGGCGCCGTCTTCCACGGGCTGGCGCAGCACTCGACGGCGGATGGAGAGTCCTATCCGCGCCACGACTCGCCGTTGCAGGAGACGCTGCGCACCGGGGTCGCCAACGAGGTCCGCGGCGAGGTCTTCTGGCGCAAGGACGGCTCGTCGTTCCCGGTCGTCTACCGCTGCGCCTCGCTCGCCGACTCCGACGACGACATCGAGGGCGCCGTGCTCAGCTTCGTCGACTACTCCGATCAGCAGCGCGCCGAGCAGGTAAAGGACGAGTTGCTGTCGGTCGTCGGGCACGAGCTGCGTACGCCGCTGACGTCGATCCGGGGCTCGCTCGGGCTGATCGAGGGCGGCGCCGCCGGTGAGGTGAGCCCGGAGGCCGAACGCATGCTCGCCATCGCGATCTCGAACACCGACCGGCTCGCGCGGCTGATCAACGACATCCTCGACATCGAGCGAATCGAGTCCGGGCGGGTGCAGCTCACGCGGCAGCTCTGCGAGGTCTCGAAGCTGATCGCAACGTCGCTGCAGACGCTCAACGCGCAGGCTGTGGCGGCCGAGGTCCGACTCGAGTCCGATCCGATCGAGGCGACTTTGTGGGCGGACCCGGACCGGATCCTGCAGGCGCTGATGAACCTGCTCTCGAACGCGATCAAGTTCTCGCCGGCGGGCTCGACGGTCACCGTTTCGGCTCGACGGCAAGGCAATGAGGTGCTCTTCGAGGTCAGCGACCATGGCCGCGGCATCCCGGCCGACAAGCTCGAATCGGTCTTCGAGCGCTTCGGTCAGGTCGATGCCTCCGATTCGCGGGAGAAGGGTGGAACGGGTCTCGGGCTGCCGATCTCGCGCAGCATCGTCCACCAGCACGGCGGCCGGATCTGGATCGAGAGCGAGGTCGGGGCGGGGACGAGAATCTCCTTCACGATCCCGGCGCTGCCGGCGCCGAAGGAGAACGGGAGCGAGGAGCAGAGCGGTCCGGTCGCGTTGGTGATCGAGGACGACGCGGACCTGTCCGACGTCCTGGAGGCGATGCTCAGCAGGGGCGGGCTCGGGGTCTACACGGCCACCGACGCCGCCGAGGCGGTTCGCCTCCTCGGCCGCGGCCGCCCGGACCTGATCGTGCTCGACCTGGTCCTTCCCGACGCGGACGGGTCCGAGCTCGTCCGCTGGATGCGATCCCAGCCGGAGCTCGTCGACGTGCCGCTGGCCGTCTACACGGACAAGGACCTGACCGACGAGATGCGTGCTGAGTTGCGGCTGGGACCGACCGTCCACTTCACGAAGTCACGGCTGCAGCCTGAGAGTTTCTCGGAGGCTGCGCTCGCGCTCGTCAGCGAGCGTCCCTCCCCAGCGCCGGAGCCTGCCGGATGAGCCGCACCGCCCTGATCGTCGACGACGAGCCCGACATCCGCGAGGTCGCGAAGATGAGCCTCGAGGCCGTCGCCGGCTGGACTGTGCTCAGCGCGGCATCCGGCGCCGAGGCGATCGAGCTGGCGCTCGACGAACGACCCGACGTCGTCCTGCTCGACGCGATGATGCCGGAGCTCGACGGCCCGGCAACGCTCGCCCGGCTGCGCGCGCGTGAGCAGGCCGAGGGCCTCGAGCGGCTGCCCGTGATCATGCTCACCGCCAAGACGCAGGGCTTTGGTCCTGCCCGCGTGGCTGAGATCGGCGCCCAGGGGCTGATCGCCAAGCCGTTCGACCCGATGAAGCTCGGCCCTCAGGTCGCGGCGACGCTGGGCTGGGAGTAGCGACTCAGCCCGCGAACGAGACGACGCGGTTGCGCCGGGTGCGCAGCCTGTGGACCTTGCCATCCGCGGTCCGGACAGAGATACGCGCGCGCCTCGAGCCGGGGGGCAGCGTGAAGTAGGCGCGATTGTGGCCCTGGCTGTAGCGGCTCGTCTCGGCCTCGCCCGCCCAGCCGATCCTGCGCCGGCCGTGGTTCGGGGCGACGACGATCTTCGCTGCGAGCCAGTTACCCGGCGTCGCAACCTCGAGCCAGGGCCGGCGAGCATGCCGGCGAAGCGGGTGCAGTCCATACCACCAGGCGCGGGCCTTGATCGTGAACTCGCCGTCGGTCTGGGCGAAGACCGGCTCCCGCAGGCCGTTGTTGTCGAAGTCGGCCCAGCTGACGTGCGCGTAGCGACCGCCACTCGCGAGCTCGCCGGTCGGGCGGAAGCGCTTGCCGTGCCGCGTGTACAGCCCGCCGGGCACGGCATGCAGGTCGAGGCTGCCGTTGCCGTCGGCATCGACCCAGCTCGCCGCATCGGTGCGCGTCGGCAGGCCGAGGCGCCCCGGCTTCTGTGCGCGGATCGAGTGTGCGCCGATGCGCAGCAGCGTGCTGCCCCGGAGGCTGCTCACGTAGACGTCGGGCCCTCCGTCGGCGTCGAAGTCGCCGAGCGTCGTCTGGCTCGGGCGCCCGCGGAGCTCCGTGCCTCCGGCACGACGCCAGCGGCCGCCGGAGTACTTCCACAGCGTCGCTCGGCGGTCGAGCACCAAGAGCTCGGGGAGGTGGCCGGCGGGGGAGGGCACCCAGCGGTAGACGTCGCCGTGCACGGGGACGAGCTGACGGTCGAAGCCGCCGCCCGGCTGCGCAAACTCGACGACCGGTCTTGCGGCGCTGCTCCCCTTGTGACCGGCGCAGCTCTCGAAGACGTCGGTGAGCCCATTGCCGTCGACGTCGAGCGCCGCCGCCTGACGACCGCGGCAATCGTCCTTGTCGAGGCCGAGCTCGGCGTCCCGGTAGCCGCCGGCCGACCACAGTCGCGTCACGTCCTTGACCTGACCGCGCAGACGAGGCTTGGCGATGCCGCCGCCGAGGCCGCCGACGACGCGCAGCAGATCGTCGCTGCCGTCGCCGTTGAGATCCGCGAAGACGTCGGCGTGCGAGTCCGCGAGCCGCAGCGAGAAATCTGCAGCGTCGGGGCGGACGGCGTTCGAGCCGACGTACGTGCGGCCATCGGAGTGGAAGCCGATCGGCAGATCGAGGTTGACCTTGATCCGAGCCGAGCCCCCTCGGTCGAGCTCGACGTGCGCGCTGGAGCTGTTGCGGCCGCCGTGGTCGGCCTCGACGGTCCCGTGCTTGACCCGGACGTGCTTGACGTCGCGCTTCGGTGTGAGCGTCAGATCCAGCACGGCCGGCCTGCGGTGCGCGTCGATCCGCAGGTAGAGGTCCTTCTCGCCCGCGTCGACGCGGTGCACGTAAACGTAGGTCCCGGGTTTGTGCTCCGTCGGCGGGCGGTCGGTGTTGCCGAGTCCGGGGAAGTGGCGATCCTCGCCGAAGCCGAGCCCGGTCGGCGCCGCCCGGAAGCCGCGACCGTGGCTGAGCAAGCCGCGCGCGGCGTTCTCGTGGGCGGTCGCGAAGACGTCCAGACGGCCATCGTGGTTGATGTCGGCAACCCCGAAGTCGTACAGGCGCGAGCCGATCGGCAGCGGCTTGCGGCCGGCGCCGGCAAGCGCCGCGGCGGGCGGTGCGACGGCGACCGCGAGCAGCGCGACGACGAGCGCGAGGTGGGTCCGGCAGCGGCGCGGCTTGGTGTCAGCGGGCATGTCCGGACCTTGGTGGCAGCTCGCCGGCCTGCCAACCGGCCCCAGGGTGAGGTCCGCCTAACCCGGTTCGCTGGGTCGCTGGCGCTCAGCGCCCGACGGAGACGACCCGGTTGACCCGCGTGTGGAGCTTGTGGATTGCACCATCGGTGGTCCGCACGCGGACGGTCGCCCGGCGTGCCTTGCGCGGCAGTGCGAAGTAGGTGCGGTTGTGCCCCTGGCTGAAGCGGCTCGTCTCGGCCTCGCCGGCCCAGTCGACGACGGACTTACCCCGGTTCGGCTTGACCGTGATTTTCGCCGTCAGCCAGTTGCCCGGCGCGCTCACCTCCAGCCACGGATTCGTCGGGCGCTTTCGCAGCGGGTGCAGGCCGTACCACCAAGCGTGGTCGGTGATCGTGAACTCGCCGTCGGAGCGCGCCACGACCGGCTCGCGCAGGCCGTTGTTGTCGAAGTCGGCCCAGCTCAGGTGCGCGTAACGGCCGCCGGTGCGGAGTCGCTTGGTTTCGTGGAAGCGCCTGCCCGTGTTCTTGTAGAGCCCGTCGGGGACCGAGTGCAGATCGAGCTTGCCGTCGCCGTCTGCATCCACCCAGCTGGCGGCGGAGCTGCGCGCCGGCAGGCCGAGGTGCTTGGGGTTGCGAGGCCGCATCGAATGCGCCGAGATCTCGAGCAGGGTGCTGCCGCGGAGGCTGCTCGCGTAGACGTCCGGGTGGCCGTCGCCGTCGAAGTCGCCGACCGTCACCTGGCCCGCATCGCCGCGCAACCGGGCGGCCGCGATCTGCTGCCAGCCTTGGCCCGCCTGGGCCCAGAGCGTCGCGCGCTTGCCGAGGACGAGCAACCCGGGCAACCGTGAACGGGGCACCGGCACCCAGCGATAGACGCCGCCCGGCAGCGGCAGTACCTGACGGTCGTAGCCGCCGCCCGGCTTGCCGTAGTCGACGAAGGGCTCGCCGCGGGCGCCGCTGTTCGCGTCGGCGCAGGTCTCGAACACGTCCGTGAGGCCATCTCCGTTGGCATCGAGGGCGCCGCCCTGGCGGCCGCGGCAGTCGTCCTTCTGCAGGCCCAGGTTCGCGTCTCGAAAGCCGGCGCCGCGCCATAGGCGAGTGACGTCCCGGACTCGGCCGCGCAGCCGAGGCTTGGCGATGCCGCCGCCGAGGCCGCCGACGACGCGCAGCAGGTCGTCGGAGCCGTCGCCGTTGAGGTCCGCGAAGACGTCGGAGTGCACGTCGGCCAGGCGCAAAGCGAAGTCCGGCGACTTCGCCGGCACGGCGTCGGCGCCGACGAACGTCGGGCCTGGTGAGTGGAAGCGGACGGGCACGTCGGTGTTGACCTTCAGCCGCGCAGCGCCGCCCGCGGTGAGGTGGATGTGGGCGCCGGTCGTGTTGTCGCCCTTGCCGTCGACGTCGATCGTTCCGCCCTCGATCTTGACGTTCCTGACCTTGCGCGAGGGATTGAAGGAGAGGTCGACCTCGGCCGGGTCGTCGACGGCGTCGATGCGCAGGAACAGCGTCTTGCTCTTCTTGTTCATCCGGTTCACGTAGATGTAGGTGCCGGCCTCGGTGAGCTTCGGGGTGTGCTCGACGTCCTCGATCCCGGGGTAGGCGAGGTTCTGGCTCAACCCGAGCGAGGCGGGTGCGCGTCGGAAGCGGTTGTGTCCGGTTGCGAGCAGCGCCGTTGCGGCGTTGTTGTGCGCCGTCGTGAAGACGTCAAGCTTGCCGTCATGGTTGAGGTCGGCGACGCCCATGTCGAAGAGCCGGGGGCCAATCGGCAGCGACCGTCTGTGGGCGGCGGACGCCGCCGTCGGCAGCGCGCAGCCAAGCAACGCGAGCACGACGACGACGCCGCAGCCGATCCGGCTCACCGGCACGCGGCACTTGTCGCCGCAGGCCCGCAGGGGCCCCATTGCTTCCCGCCCGTCAAAGCGGGACCCATGATAGGTGTCGCTCGGGCGCGACCCGGTTTCTTGGGCGGCGGGTTGCGCTCCGGCGCGACCCCTACTTGACGGTCAGGGTCCCGTGCATGCCGGCTGCTTCGTGGCTGTCGACCGAGCAGTAGAACGTGTAGGTGCCCGGCTTCAAGTCGACGGTGACGTCGGCGGTGCCGCCGGAGACCGTGTCGCTGCAGCCGAGCTCGTCGCCTGACGAGCTGCGCACGCAGACGTCATGGGTGGTCGACGAGGGGTTATTGAAGTGCAGGTCGACGTTCCCGGACTTCGCCTTCAGCGAGGACTCCTGGAAGGCGAGGCTGCCGTCGGAGGCGGCAGCGACGTCCACGGTTTCGCCGCCTGAGCCGCTCCCGGCGGATGTGGACGTGCCGGACGAGGTGGCGGTCGTGCTGGTGCTGCTACTGCTTCCGCCGCAAGCCGCGAGCCCAAGCCCGAGAGCGAGGACGGCGAGCAGCGCGAGCAGGAGGGTGGATCGCTTGGTCATGGCTTCCTTCCCATTCGTGGGTGTCGGATTGGGACGGCAACGTCACACTACCCCTACCGCCACGGGCCCGCTTACGATCGACGCGGTGAACCCTCCCGGCGCCCCAGAAGTCCCCTTGCCAGGAACGATCCTCGCCGGTCATCGGATCGAGGCGGAGCTCGGTCATGGCGGCATGGGCGTCGTCTACAGGGCTCGCCACGTGGCCCTCGACCAGCCACGCGCACTGAAGCTGATCGACCCACGGCTCGCCGGGGACGAGGAGGTGGGCGGCCGCTTCCGTCGCGAGGCCCGGCTCGCCGCCGCGATCGAGCACCCGGCGGTCGTCCTCGTCCACGACGCCGGCGAGCAGGATGGGCGGCTCTACATCTCGATGCAGCTGATCGACGGCGTCGACCTCGCCGCCCTGCTCGAGTCCGGTTCGATCTCGCCGGCGCGAAGCGTCGCCATCCTCGCCCAGGTCGCCGGCGCGCTCGATGCCGCGCACGCGGCCGGCCTGGTGCACCGCGACGTCAAGCCGGAGAACGTCCTGATCGCCGACGACGGCGGCGCCGAGCGCGCCTACCTGACCGACTTCGGCATCGGGCTGCTGCTGGCCGGCGGTCGCGACACGCGGCTGACGGCCGACAGTCAGGTGATCGGCACGAGCGACTACATGGCCCCCGAGCAGATCGAGGCGGAGGCCGTCGATGGACGTGCGGACGTCTACGCCCTCGCCTGCCTCGCCTTCCGGATGCTCACGGGAAGCGTCCCATTCCCGGCCGCCAGCGGCGTCGCGACGCTCGTCGCCCACCGCACGGCGCCGCGACCGTCCGCCCGCGCGCTCGCGCCGCAATTGCCTCAGAGCGTCGACGCCGTGCTCGCCCGGGGCATGGCGGTCGACCCTGCTGAGCGTTTCGCGAGCGCGGCGGAGTTGGTCGCCGCGCTTCGCAGGGCGCTTGGTGCCGCCTCGGCGGAGGCGGCGGCGCCGACGCGCCGGATGTCCGTGCAGCGCCTGCGAAGGCCCGGTCGGCGAGCTTCGGTCTTGCTCGCGGCGGCCTTGGCAGCTGTACTTGCCGCAGCGATCCTGATCGTGGTCACGGGCGGCTCGGACTCCGCGAGCGAGCCCGCGCCGGCGTCGATCTCGTTCGGCGTCCGCACACGACCGGTCGCCGTCGCCGCCGGCGCCAGGTACGTGTGGACGCTCTCGCGACGCGTCAATCGGATCACCGCCTATGACCAGCAGACCGGCGAGCGGGCCGGCATCGGCTACCCGGCCGACGAGCCGCGCGCCGCCGCGCTTGTTCCCGGCGCGCTCTGGGTCGTGACGGCGCACGACGTGCTCCGCGCCGAGCCCGACGGCAGCGATGTGCGCGCTGCCCATCTCGACCTCGCCGATGCCACCGACGTCGCCGTGGATCGCAAGGGGGTCTGGGTGCTCGACCGCGGCGGCGTCGAGCCGCGTGCTCTGCGGATCGACCCGGAGACGCTGGAGGTGACGGGTACGGCGTTCGTCGGCGACGACCCGCAAGCGCTGGCGGCCGGGGCCGGGGCGATCTGGGTCGCGAACACCGGCAACGGAACGGTCTCCGAGATCGATCCCGCCAGGGCCCATCGCATCGGCAACCCGATCCAGGTCGGCGGTCGGCCGACCGATATCGCCGCCGGGGGCGGGCAGGTCTGGGTGGCCGACAGCTTCAACGGCCGGCTGATCCCGATCGATGCGGGCGTCTCACCGCCGCGGGCCGGAGCCGCCGTCACCACCCGGCCGCAGCCGCGCGGCCTCGCCACCGGATTCGGCTCGGTCTGGGTTGGAAGCCAGGAGTACGGTGTCCTACAGCGCTTCGACACCCGCGGCGATCACCCCTTGCAGGGGACATGGGACGTCGGCGACGGGCCGGTCGATGTCTCGATCGGCGCCGGCCGGGTCTGGACGGCCGATTGGCTTGGCAACTCGGTCAGCGGGGTCGATGCAGCGGCTCAGGGCTGATCGAGCTCGCCCGGCAGCACCGCACCCGTGCTCAGGGCACGCTCCGCGAGCGCGGCGCGCTTGCGGTTCTGCGGCTCGTCCTCGACGCCGAACTTCGAGAAGAGGACGCGCAGGTTGGCCTTCACGGCGCCGACCGTGATGACGAGCTCGTCGGCGATCTGGCGATTCGATGCCGGTGTCGCCGCGAAGGAGCGCTCGCTGCCGAGCGGCCGGCAGAGGGCGACCAGGACGCGACGCTGAGTCTCGCCCAGCGGCGGCGCGGTGCCGCCGGCGCCGACGCCGACCGTCGCATCTGCCGGCGCCTTGCCGGCCGGATCGCGGAAGAGCACGCCGCTGCCGCCGACGAGGATCAGATCGCGGTCGGAGAGCCTGCGGCGCGCGGCGAGCCGCTCGCCGTTGACGAAGGTGCCGTTGCGGGAGAGCCCGTCGTCGGCGACCACCCAGGCGCCGCTGAGCAGCGTCAGCTCGGCGTGGACGCGGGAGACGGCATCGTCGCCCTGGATCCGCACGTCCGCGTCCTCGTCGCGACCGACGCTGACCCGCTCGCGACCCGCGAGTGCCGTGAGCTCCTGGGTGCCGTCGCCGTTGCGGTGTACGAGGAACGGCTCCCCGTTGCGCTCGAGCTCGATCTGACGCTTCAGCTCGGCCACCGACTGATCGGCTGTGGGGGCTGCGAAGGGCACGCCGGGACTGTACGTGTCGCAGCCCCGGACAGCCGCATCCGGCGCCCTCCGGTTGCTTGGACCGCTCCAAGGGACGGCCTCTAAGCTGAGGCAATGTCAGAGCCGACCAGAGTCGCCGTCGCCGGCGCCGCCGGACGCATGGGGGCGACCGTCTGCGAGGCGGTCGAATCCGCCGAGGGACTGGAGCTCAGCGGCCGCGCCGACCCAGAGCTCGGCGTCGAGCTCGGCGACATCCTCGACGGGGCCGATGTCGTCGTCGACTTCACGATCCCCGACCAGGCGCTGCCGAACGCGCACAAGTGCCTGCACGCCGGCGTCAGCGTCGTCATCGGGACGACCGGTTTCGACCTCGAGAAGCTGCGTCGCTGCGCGATCGATCACTGGAACGGCGGCGCCGGCGGCCGCGCCTTCGTCGCCCCCAACTTCGCGATCGGCGCCGTGCTGATGATGCAGGCTGCCCAGGCGATCGCCCCGCACATGCCGGAGGTCGAGATCATCGAGCTGCACCACGATCGCAAGCTCGACAAACCCTCGGGGACCGCTGCGCGTACCGCCGAGCTGATCGAGGCGGCCGGCGGCCATGTGCACGAGCCGATCCACTCCGTCCGGCTGCCGGGGCTCGTCGCCCATCAGGAGGTCGTCTTCGGCGGCCCCGGTCAGACGCTCTCGATCCGCCATGACTCGATCGACCGCAGCTCGTTCATGCCCGGTGTTGTCCTCGCCTGCCGCCGCGTTCGCGAGCTGCCGGAGCCGTTGACGGTCGGGCTCGAGGCGTTGCTCGCGGGGTGAGCGTCGAAGTCCGGCGGCTCTGGACCTTCGCGGCGGTCGCCTTCGCGGCATTTCTCGTCGTGTATCTGATCGCCGTCCAGACCCACGTCGGCCAGCATCTCGACACGGCCGCCTTCGCCGGCGGTGAGCGGGCGCCCCAGCGCGCCCAGGACGCGGCCGGCCGCCTGCTCCGCACCGTCAGCATCGCCGGTCTGTTGATCGCGATCGTGCTGCTCGGAATCGTCGCCGCCGCGCGCCGCCGGCCCGGCGCTCGTCTTCGTCCCCGCGGCAGTGATCGGGGCGACGATGATCGCGGTCGAGCTGTTCAAGCACGTGCTCCTCGACCGCCCGCAGCTGCTCGTCCTCGAGGCATTGCCCGGCAACAGCTATCCGTCCGGACACACGGCGACGGCGATCAGCGTCGGGCTCGCCGCCCTGATCGTTTCGCCGCCGCGCCTACGCGCCCGCGGTCGCCGCGCTGGCGTTCGCCGGCGCCGCCGGGTTCGGCGTCTTCGTCGTCACCGCCGGCTGGCATCTGCCGAGCGACGCGATCGGCGCCTACACGCTGTCCCTCGCGGTCGCCTGCGCGGTGATGGCGGTCCTCTATTCGATCGATCCGCCGAGCCTGCTCCGCGAGCGTCGCACGCCTGCGCCGGTCGGCTCCGACCGGCTCGCCTCGGGCCTCGAGCTGGCCGGGTTCGCCGCCGCGGCTTGTTTTTTCGTCGGCGTCGTGCTCTTCGCCTCGCTGCGTTACGGGCCCGACATCAACTGGACCCGGATCGACGCCGCCTATCTGGCTGCGATGGCGGCGATCGTCGTCGCTGCGGCGCTCACCGTGAGCATGCTGCTTCGCGCCCTGCCGGCCTCTGCGGGCGGCGTGGTGGGGCGGAGCGATAGCGTCCCGGCTCCACCCGGCTGAGCCCCCGCACCAGGGCTGGCGCAGCACGACGCGAGGAGAGCACCGTGAGCGACGACCTTTCGACGATGGACGCAACCGCGATGGCCGAGCTCGTCAGCTCTGGGCAGGCGAGCCCGCTTGAGCTCGTCGATGCCGCGATCGAGCGCGTCGAGGCCGTCAACGACGAGATCAACGCCGTCATCCACCCCCTCTTCGACGAGGCCCGCGAGGCCGCGGCCGGCGACGTCCCCGACGGGCCGTTCAAGGGCGTCCCGTTCGTGCTCAAGGACCTCGGCGCCGCCTTCGCGGGGCAACCCCTGCACATGGGCATGAAGGTCCTCAAGGAGGCCGGCTTCAGGGCGCCGGTCGACTCCTATCTGGCCGAGCGCTTTCGCGGCGCCGGGCTGATCACGATCGGCAAGACGAACACGCCCGAGCTCGGCATCCTGCCGACGACCGAGCCCGACGCCTACGGCGCCACCCACAACCCGTGGGACACGTCGCGCACGCCCGGTGGCTCCTCCGGCGGCTCCGGCGCGGCCGTCGCCTCGGGGATGATCCCGATGGCGCACGCCAACGACGGCGGCGGCTCGATCCGGATCCCGGCCTCGAACAACGGTCTCGTCGGACTGAAGCCGAGCCGCCAGCGGATCACCGAGGGACCGCTCGTCGGCGACAACCTCTCCGGTCTGACCTGCGAGCTGGTCGTCTCGCGCTCGGTCCGCGACACCGCTCGCATCCTCGAGGCGGTCCACGGTGGCGCGCCCGGCGACCCCTACGCCTGCCCCGATCCGCTGCGCCCGTTCACGGACGAGCTTACGGACGAGTCGGCGGGCTTGCGAATCGGCCAGATGACGGCCCCGGCCGTCGAGTCCGAGGTCGACCCCGAGTGCGTACAGGCAGTCGAGCATGCCGCGAAGCTGCTCGAGGGCCTCGGCCACGAGATCACCGGTTCCTCACCGATGGACGCGGTGCCCGGCGGCGCCGACGGCGTCGGCGTCGACATCCAAGACAGCTTCTTGACACGTTGGGCAGCGGGCCAGGCGGCCGTCCTCGGTCAGATCGAGATGCTCCTCGGCCGCGAGCTCGGCGCCGGCGACGTCGAGCCGCTGACCTGGACGCTGGCAGAGATCGGCCGCGAGCGGGACTCGGGCCGTTACTTGCGCGACGTCGCGGTCCATCAGGGGATCAGCAGGATGATCGCGGGCTGGTTCGAGGGCGGCCACGACCTGCTGCTGACGCCGACGATGGCCGAGGTGGCGCCGAAGCTCGGCAGCTTCGACGACTCCGGAGACGACCCGATGGACGCCTTCCACCGTGCCTTTCCTTCGGGCGCGTTCACGGCGCTGTTCAACGTCACGGGCCAGCCCGCGATCTCGCTGCCGCTCCACATGAGCGCCGAGGGCGTACCGGTCGGCGTGCAGCTCGTCGCGCCGCTCGGGCGTGAGGATCTGCTGATTCGCGTCGCCGCGCAGCTCGAGCGGGCTGAGCCGTGGGCGGACCGCAGGGCGCCCGTCTACGCTGGGTGAGCGTGGCCGTACTTCCGGACGCGTGCACTAGATTCAATGCCTGTGGCCACCTTCGAGGGAGTCATCACAGCGATGGTCACCCCGTTCGACGAGAGCGGGGAGGTCGACCTGCCCGCTTGCCGGCGCGTCGCCCGGTTCCTCGTCGAGACCGGGTCCGACGGCCTCGTGCTCGCCGGCAGCACCGGCGAGTCACCCACCCTCGACGACGCCGAGAAGCTGGCGCTGTTGCGCGCCGTCCGCGAGGAGCTCGGTGACGAGGCGCAGCTGATCCTCGGGACGGGTTCGAACGACACGCGCCATTCGGTCGCGGCAACGCGGGCGGCTGCCGAGGCCGGCGCCGACGCCGTCCTGATCGTGACGCCGTACTACAACAGGCCCAACCCAGCCGGCATCAGGGCCCACTTCGAGGCCTGCTGTGCGGCGACCGACTTACCCGTCGTCGCCTACAACATCCCCTCACGCTGCGTGGTCAACATCGAGCCCGCCCAGCTCGAGGAGATGGCCGCGTCGTTCCCCAACCTCGTCGCCGTCAAGCAGGCGAACGACGACCAGCTGGGGCCACTCGACGGCCTCGAGGTCCTGGCGGGCAACGACAACGTCTTCCTGCGCTGCCTGCGCACCGGCGGGACCGGCGGCGTCCTCGTCGCAAGTCACATCGTCGGCCCGCAGATGCGCGAGCTCGCCGACATGATCGAGCGCGGCGAGCATCAGCGGGCGGAGCGGCTCGACGCGGAGCTGGCCCCGATCTACGAGGTGATGTCGGTGACGACCAACCCGATCCCGGTGAAGACCGCGCTGGAGCTGCTCGGCATCTGCTCGGCGACGATGCGTCTGCCGATGGTCCCCGCGACGGATCCCGAGCGCGATGCGCTCCGTGCGGCGCTTGAGCGGCGCGGCCTTCCGGTGCGAGCATGAGTGGGCCAAACCTGCGCATCCTGCCGCTTGGCGGGCTCGGGGAGATCGGCAAGAACATGACGATCGTCGAGCTCGACGGTCGGATCGTGGTCGTCGACACCGGGCTCATGTTCCCGACGGCCGAGATGCTCGGCATCGACCTCGTCCTGCCGGATTTCGGCTACCTGCGGGAGCGGGCAGACGACATCGAGGCGATCGTGCTCACCCACGGCCACGAGGATCACGTCGGCGCCCTGCCCTACGTCCTGCGCGAGATCGGCATGCCGCCCGCGATCTACGGCGGCCGGCTGACGATCGGCCTGGTCCGCTCGAAGCTCGAGGAGCACAAGCTCCGCAACGCGCCCCTGATCGACATCGAGGCGGGCGAGCGCATCCCCCTCGGCCCGTTCGAGCTCGAGACGGTGCACATGTCGCACTCGATCCCCGACGCCCGTTCGGTCGCCCTTCACACCGAGCTCGGCACGGTGCTGATCACCGGCGACTACAAGTTCGATCAGACGCCGGTCGACGGCCGGCCGGCCGACGTCTCTCGCCTGGCGGCGATGGGCGCCGAGGGTGTGCTCTGCCTGTGCGGCGACTCGACGAATGCCGACCGCCCCGGCGTGGCGCCGTCGGAGTCGAGCATCGGCCCGGCGCTGCTCGAGACCTTCTTCCACTGCGACGGCAGGATCATCGTCACGTCCTTCGCTTCGAACCTGCACCGCGTCCAGCAGGTGATCGACGCCGCCGTCGAGCTCGACCGCAAGGTCGCCCTCGTCGGCCGCTCGATGCGCAAGAACTTCAACATCGCCCGCAACCTCGGGATCACGAGCGCGCCCGACGACCTCCTGATCCAGCCGCGCGAGATCGAGGACTACCCGGACGAGAAGGTGATCGCGATCTCGACCGGCTCGCAGGGCGAGCCGCTCTCGGCGCTGCGCAGGATGGCCTGGGGCGAGCACCGCGACGTCGAGCTGCACTCGGGCGACACCGTCGTCTTCAGCGCCACGCCGATCCCGGGCAACGAGCGCTCGGTCAACGAGACCGTCGACCGCATCTTCGAGATCGGCGCCCGCGTGATCACCGCGGCCGACGCGCCGATCCACGCCTCCGGGCACGGCTGGCAGGAGGAGCTCAAGCTGATGCTCAACCTGACCCGGCCGAAGTACGTGATGCCCTTTCACGGCGACCACAAGCGGATCCGCCTGCACGCCGAGCTGGCGGCCTCGGTCGGGGTCCCGCCGCAGAACATCTTCAAGGCCCGCAACGGGACGCCGCTCGAGATCGACGTCGACGGTGCAGAGCTTGGACCGGACATCGGCGCCGGGGTGATCTTCGTCGACGGCGTCGACATCGGCGACCCCGACGACATCGCGCTCCGCGATCGGCGGGCTCTGTCGGCCGACGGGCTGTTCATCGTCGTCGCGACGGTCTCGCGCGAGCATGGCGATCCCGTCTCCGACCCGGAGGTGATCTTCCGCGGGGTTCCCTTCCTCGACGAGGAGGAGTCGGCACAGCTGATCGAGGACATCCGCGAAGTCGTCGACAGCTCACTCGAGGAGGCCGCCGATCCCGAGCGCGATGTCGCCCTGATCCAGCAGGACCTGCACGACGACGTCGCCGCCTTCGTCTACGACCGCCTGCGGCGGCGCCCGATGGTCCTGCCGGTGGTCGTCGAGGTCTGAGGCGAGCGGACGTGGCCCTCAGCGACCGTACGCACGGTCGCTGGCCCTGGCTGGCGGCAGCCGCTGCCGGACCGGCGACGGCGCTCGCCTGGCGGCAGCGCGAACGGCTTCGCTCCGACGGTTCCTGGGTCGAGTGGCTGCCCCTGGTCGCACTGCTGTGGCATCAGACCGAGGAGTGGGTCTGGCCGGGCGGCTTCATGCCGTTCGCCAACCGGACGATGATCGGCTCGGACGAGGACGAGTTCCCGCTGGACCGGCGGGTCGGGGTGATCGTCAACACCGGCCTCGGTTGGGGCGTCGGTCTGCTCGCCGGGTGGCGCCGCGACCCCGGTGTTTCCTCGCTGCAGCTTGCGCTACTCGCCGGCAACGTTGCCCTCCATGGCTCCGCCGGGATCCACGGGCGCCGCTGGAATCCGGGGCTGGTGACGGCCGCCAGCCTGTTCGCGCCGCTCGTCGCGGCCGGCTATCCGGCGCTGCTCCGCCGGGCGCCACGGCGTCCGGTGGCGGCCGGCATGCTCGGCGGCGTGCTCGGCTCAGTCGGGCTGATGGCGGCGATGCGGGCGCGGCTACGCGGCCATCAGCCCGCAGGCTTGGCGAGCAGCGTGATCAGCAGCATCACCGCGGCGAGCAGTCCGTAGGCGATCCGTCGCGGGGCTGAACGGCTCGTTCGCATCGCGATCAGCGCCTGCAGGCAGTAGAAGGCGGCGAAGGCACGCGACGCGATCGCCACGAGTTGGGGCGTGCCGACGGTCCAGCAGAGGAGCATCGCGGCCACCCCGCTCAGCAGGTACGCCCGCCGTCCGGCGAAGGCGCCGATGCGGAAGCCGTGGAGGTTGCCCGCCGCCGCTGCGGTATCGGCGGTGGCGGCGCTGAACTGGCTCAGCACGGCGCAGATGACGAGGGGCAGCGAGAACAAGGGGAGGACCCTGTCGGTGATGTCGAGGAGGGTCGAGTCCGGCCCGGAGTCCGAGCCGAGCCCCATCAGCGGCGTCGCCACCGCGATGAAGCCGAGGTAGACCGAGGTCGAGACGATCTGCGAGATCCGCGAGGCCGAGATGCGGGTCGGCGCGTCGTACTCCTCGCCGAGATAGCGAACGGTCTCGAAGCCCTGCACTGTGATCACGATCCCGCCGAGCACGAGCAGCGTGTCGAGTAGCCCGTCATGCGGGGAGGGGGGGAGGTCGATGCCGGCGCCGAGCAGATCACCGAAGTCGGTGAAGAAGAGCGCCGCGCCGAGCACGGTGGTCAGCACGAGCACAGAGCCGAGCGAAACCAGGTCGAGGCGCTCGAGACCGCCGAAACCGCGGATGAGACCGATGACGACGATCAGGGCCACGCCGCCTGCGGCGATCGCATGCTCGGCGAAGGGCGAGGGGCCGGAGGCGTACTGGACGACGTACGCGGACATGATCCGCAGATAGAGGGCAACGGAGATCACGTAGGCGACGACGATCACCGCGTCGCCGAAGCGGTCGATCCGGATCGTTCCGGCGCCGACGCCGCCGTCTTCGAGCCCCGGCTCGACCTCGCGGATGATGTGGCGGATCGCCGTCCCGACCGCATAGGCGAGCGCGCAGACCGCCGCCCCGCCGACGATCGCAAGCGGTCCCATGGTCCGCTCGAGGATCGGCACGATGATCAGAAAGCCCGACCCGAAAATCGAGGCGAGCGGCGTCACCGTCGCCCGCAGGGTCCTCTTGCTCAAACCCCCGCTCGCCGCATCGGAACGCACCAGCCGATCCTCTCACCTCCCACCCGCGGCGTCGACCTGAGACGTCAACGTGAACCGGAGGCGTCCCCTGACCAAGCCTGAGCGTGCCCTCGAGCGGCGCGGTGTGGCGGAGCCACATAAGCCGCGAAGAGGTGCGCTCAGGCGCCGTGTCAGGGGACGCCGGGCGCACAAAGAGACCCGCCGGACCAGGGAGGGGAGTCCGGCGGGTCATATTGGCTCAGGCTGGCCAATGTATGTCCCCGCTGCGCCAGTGTTCAGGGAGGGAGGCGCAGTGGGTGTGTGTCTCGTCCTGATAGGCATGATCGGCTCGCTGGATAAACCAATGCTTAAGGGGGAGCAATTGTTTGCTCAATCTTCAGCGGGCGTCTCGGCGTCCTCGGCGAGCGGCAGCGTCACCTCGAACAGCGCTCCGCCGGAGGGGCTCGCGCCCGCCCGCGCGTCGCCGCCGTGGGCGACGGCCACCGCCTTGACGATCGCCAAGCCGAGTCCGGTGCCCTCGCCGTTCCGCCGCTGGCTGTCGGCGGGACCGGGACCGCGGACGAAGCGGTCGAACAGCGCTTCCTCCTGACCCTTGGGCAGGCCTGGGCCGTCGTCGCTGACGACGAGCACGGCACGCCCACCGTCGCGGCGCAGCACGAGCTCGACGCGCGTGCCCTGGGGCGTGTGGCGGATCGAGTTCTCGAGCAGGTTGAGCACCAGCCGGTGGAGCTCATCCGGATTACCGAGCACCTCGGCCGCGGGGTCGAGCTCCGCCTCGAGCTCGTGGCCGTCGGCGACCGGATCGACCTCCTCGAACGCCTCCTCGGCGATCCGCGACAGATCGCAGCGGATCGGCTCGTCGCGGCGGCCCGCATCGGCCCGGGCGAGAATCAGCAGGTCGCCGACGAGGCGGCTCATCCGTCGTGAGCTGCGCAGCGCCGAGCGCGTTGCCGTGAGCTCCTCCTCGTCGCCCTCGTCCATTGCCGCCTCCAGCAGCTCGAGGTTGGCCAGGATGCTCGTCAGCGGGGTGCGCAGCTCGTGCGAGGCGTCGGCGACGAACTCACGCTGGCGCTGGATGGTCGACTCGGTCTCGGTACGGGCTGCGTCGAGCTCGCGCAGCATCTCGTCCAGCGTGCGGGCGAGCTCGGCGACTTCGTCCTCGTTGTCGGGCTCGGGAATCCGCAGCGACGGGTCGCGGGTCCGGGCGATCGTCCGCGCCGTCCCGGTCAGGTCGGAGATCGGCCGCATCGCGCGCGCGGCGACGCTCATCCCCGCGAAGCTTGCGAGCAGGGTGCCGACGAGGACGCCACCGCCGAGGAAGAGCCACAGGCGGGCGATCGTCCGGTTGGTCGGATCGGTGCTGCGCGCGTACTGAACGTAGACGCTCGGCAACGTCAGATCGCCCGAGAAGCTGTAGATCCGAGAGTCGGCCACCTCGAGGTCACCGACTTCGCGCACGGCGGTGGCCGAGCTCGGCGCCCCGAGCGGGACATTGTCGCTCTGCGCGAAGGATCTGCCGTTGACGTCGACGATCCGGATCACGGCGTCGCCGGCATTCGCGAACTCGTCGAGATGCGAGCTGCCGCTGACGATCGGGTTTCCGAGCTGGTCGATGCCGACGACGTGGAAGTCGAGCGCCAGCGCCCGTGCGTTCCCGGTCAGCTCGTCGTGGAAGTCGTCGCGCAGGCGGTTCGTGACGAGTCGGCCGACGACGAGGGCGAAGGCGATCAGGATGACCGCCGTCATCCCTCCCGAGAGGATCGCGATCCGGACTCGCACCGGGCGCCGGCGCAGATTGGCCAGCGCGCCGCGCAGCGGGTTCACGGCCGGACCACGTACCCGGCCCCGCGCTTGGTGTGCAGGACCCGGCTCTCGCCGCCCTCCTCGAGCTTGCGGCGGAGGTTGCTGATGAAGACGTCGATCGTGTTCGTCATCGAGGTCGGGTCGTAGCCCCAGACCTCCTCGAGCAGCCGCTCACGCGAGATCACGATCTTCTGGTTGCGCATCAGGTACTCGAGCAGCTCGAACTCGCGGGCGGTGAGGTCGAGCTGACGGTCGCCGCGCGTGACCTCACGCGTATCGGGGTTGAGGACGAGGTCGCCGACGCGCAGCGAGGCGCTGCCGCGCGGCGGACGGCGCCGCATCAGGGCCCGCAGGCGGGCGAGCAGCTCCGCCCGCTCGAAGGGTTTGGCGAGGTAGTCGTCGGCGCCCGCATCGAGGCCGCGGACGCGGTCCTCGGTATCGGTCCGGGCGGTGAGGATCAGGATCGGGACGTCGCCGTCGGCACGCAGCCGGCGGCAGACCTCGACACCGTCGAGCTTCGGCAGGCCGAGGTCGAGGACGACGAGATCGGGGGCGAAGTCGTGGGCCGCCTGGAGTGCTTCCTCGCCGTCGACGGCGGTACGCACGTCGTGGCCCTCCTGGCGCAGGGAGCGGCGCAGCACGTCCGCGATCTCGTCGTCGTCCTCGACGACGAGGACGCGTCCTGTCAACAGCTCACCTTCCACAGGCGCGATCTTAGGCATCCGGCTTTCGTTTTCCTAAGCAGGCAGGCCGTTTGCCGAGCCTCGTGCAGCACCCCAGGCGGGCCACGCAGGGACGGCACTGCGGGCGTCGAAGTGGTGCTGACTGATGTCCCTGATCCCGTCCTGGCGCCCGCAGAAGAGCAGCGGGTCACGATCTGGCTCCCAAAAGCGCGCGGGAGGTCGCAAGCCTGCCTCATCGGCGAAGGCAAAGAGCGCCAAGGCCAAGGGCACGAAGGCGGCGCCCAAGCGCGAGCCGCGCGAGCTCGAGCAGCGGCATCTCGATTTGATCGGCCTCGCTCTGATGGCGCTCGCCCTGTACCTGGGCTTCGTCCTCTACGGGAGCTCGGACGCCGGCCGGCTCGGCGAATGGCTGCAGACGGGCCTCGAGTGGATGATGGGAGCCGGCGCCTACGTCGTCCCGATGCTGCTCGCCGGCGTTGGCGCAGCGTTGGTCCTGCGGCCCTTCGTCCGCTACCCCGGTGCTCTCAACGGCGGCGCCGTGCTGCTCGTCGCCGGCATCCTGCTCGCGCTCGCAGCCGAGACCGGCGGGCTCGGACCTGACACGCCGGTGCGCCACGGCTACTTCGAATCGCACTACTTCACCGCCCACGGCGGGGCCCTCGGCGAGATCCTCTACTGGGCCTCGGCGACGCTCCTGCAGCGCGCCGGCGCCCACATCCTCGCCGTGCTGATGATCGTCAGCGGCGCCCTGCTGCTCAGCGGCCGGCCGATCGCCGGCCTGATGCGGTCCGGGGCGGAAGCCACGCGCCGGGCCACGGACGCAACCGGTGAGCTCGCCCGCACCGCGATCGGCGGTCGCGCCGGTGAGCTCGCCGATCGGCTCGGCGACGGGCGCCGTACCGAGCGAATGCCGGCAGATGACGGGGGCGCAGCCGAGACGCTGCCTGACTTCGACGACGACGCCGATCGGATGACGCTCGAGGAGGCCGCGCGGATCACCGACGAGTCTCCCTCGGTCGAGGGTGCCGACGTCGCCGACCAGCCGGCCGGCGACGTCGATCCGCAGAGCGACGCCTACGAGATCGAGGGTGATGCCGAGGCCGTCCCCGCCGTCCCGGATGAGGGCGAGGGCGCCGAGATCGCGATCTCGCGGACGCCGATGGGCGCCCGCCGCACCGAGCATGGGATTACCGAGTCCGACGAGCTCGACTTCAAGCTGCCGCCCTCGAAGCTCCTGCGTGCCGGTCCCGTGAATGACCGCGGGCCCAACAAGCGCGATATGGACAGGACTTCCCAGGCGTTGCTCGAGGCGCTCGGCCACTTCGGCGTCGAGGCGAAGCTGATCGGCACGGTCTCCGGCCCGCACGTGAGCCGCTTCGAGCTGCAACTCGCGCCGGGCACCAAGGTCGGCAAGGTCGCGCAGCTCAAGGATGACCTCGCCTACGCGCTCGCCTCGACGGACATCCGCATCCTCGCACCGATCCCCGGCAAGCGGGCGGTGGGAGTCGAGGTCCCGAACGCGCAGCGCAAGATGGTGCGCCTCGGCGACATCTACAGGGGCCGGCCAAAGGACTCGAGCCCGCTCACCTGCTGGCTCGGCAAGGACATCTCCGGGCAGTCGGTGTGGACGGACCTGGCGAAGATGCCGCACATCCTGATCGCCGGTACGACCGGCTCCGGCAAGTCCGGCTGCGTCAACGCCGTGCTCAGTTCGATGCTCCTGCACAGCACCCCGAACGAGCTCCGGCTGGTGCTCGTCGATCCCAAGCAGGTCGAGCTCAACCACTACGACTCGGTCCCGCACCTGCTGACGCCGGTCGTCACCTCGCCGCGGATCGCCGCGAACGTGCTCGAGAACCTGATCGGCGAGATGGAGTCGCGCTACTCGGTGATGGGGGAGGCCCGCGCCCGCGGGCTCGAGGAGCTCAACAAGATGCGTCGGGCCAAGGGCGAGGCACCGCTGCCGTACATCCTCTGCGTGATCGACGAGCTCGCCGACCTGATGATGGTCGCCCCCGGCGAGGTCGAGGACTCGATCATCCGCCTCGCGCAGAAGTCGCGCGCCGTCGGCATCCACCTGATCCTCGCTACGCAGCGACCTTCGACGGACATCATCACCGGCACGATCAAGGTCAACATCCCGGCCCGGATCGCCTTCGCCGTCGCTTCGCAGATCGACTCCCGCGTGATCCTGGACCAGGGTGGGGCCGAGTCGCTGCTCGGCCAGGGCGACATGCTCTTCCGGCCGGTCGGCAGCTCGAAGCTGCAGCGCGTCCAGGGCGCCTTCATCACCGAGGACGAGATCGCCAAGATCGTCTCCTGCTGGAACCGACAGGGCACGCCGGACTTCGATGTCGACCTGCTCGAGGCGCCGCCCGAGCCCGACCCCGATCCGAGCGACTCGGGCGAATTCTCGCCCGACGAGGACGATCTGCTCGAGGACGCGGTCCGGATCTGCGTCGAGACCGATACCGCATCCGTCTCGATGATCCAGCGGCGTCTCCGGGTCGGATACACGCGCGCCGGCCGCCTCATCGACATGCTGGAGCGCCGCGGCGTGATCAGCGGCTACGAGGGTTCCAAGCCCCGCCAGGTTCTGATCGGGCCGGCCGACGTGCCGCGGATCCTCGCCGGCGGGGGTGGCGGCGCGAGCTCCGCGGGTGACGGGCCGCCGACCGCGGAGTCGGAGGTCGGCACGGTCGCCGGCTGAGCGTCGCAATACTGCGACGAGCCGATGAGTCCCGACGTACCTCCATCGAGCACCGCGATCGGCGCGACCCTGCGCGACGCGCGGCGTCGCCTCGGCCTCGAGGTCCGCGAGGTCGAGGAGCGGACGAAGATTCGCGCGCGCTACATCCGCGCGCTCGAGAACGAGGACTGGGAGACGCTGCCGGCGCCCGCCTACATCCGCGGCTTCCTACGCACCTACGGTCAGCTTCTCGGCCTCGACGGCGAGATGCTTGCCGACGAGTTCCGGCGCCGCTACGGGGACGGACAGGGCACGACGTCGGGCTCGCCTGAGCCGGTCTTGACTGAGCGCCGGCGACCTTCGATCGGACGATCGCCGTCACCGGTGATGTGGATCGTCGGCGTCATCGTCGGCATCGTCGTGGTGCTGCTCGTGCTCCACTGGGTCGGCGGCGGCGGCGACCAGTCGCCGAGCGGCGCAGGAACGCACGCTGCGAAGGGCAAGAAGGCCGGCAACAAGAAGGACAAGAAGGGCAAGAAGGGCAAGGGGGGCGGCAAGCACGGAGGCAACGGCAAGCTCGAGCCGACGCGGGCCGTGGTCGCGGCGAAGACCGCTACCGAGGTCTGTCTCGTCGCCGGCGGCAAGGAGGCCCTGATCGATTCGCAGACGCTGCAGGCGGGCGCGCGTGAGGTCTACACCGACCACAAGCGGTACCGGCTCGACGTCGGTCCGGGCAAGCTCAAGTTCATCGTCGGCGACAACACCGAGAGGATCGACTCCGGGAAGCCCAGCGGCTACGAGGCGGACTCCCAGGGCATCACGCCGGGCGAGTACCAAGGCCCTGATTGCCCGTGAGCGTGCGCGCCGGGATCATCGTCACCGGGACCGAGGTGCTCACCGGCCGCACGGCCGACCGCAACGGTCCCTGGGTCTCCGAGCGGCTCGGTGCGCTCGGCGTCGAGGTCGCTCACATCCTCGTCGTCGGCGATCGCCCCGAGGACCTGCTCGAGGCGCTGCGCTTCTTCGGGGAGCGGGGCATGGACCTGATCGTCACGACCGGCGGTCTCGGGCCGACCGCCGACGACCTGACGACGCAGATCGTCGCCGACTTCGCCGGCCGCGAGATGCGGGTCGATTCCGAGATGGAGCAGAAGATCACGCGGATCATCGAGGGCTTCGCCCGGCGCATGCGCTTCGACCCCGAGGGGATGCGGATGGGGACGCGAAAGCAGGCGACCCTGCCCGAGGGCGGCACACCGCTCGACCCCGTCGGCACCGCGCCGGGGGTCGTGGTCGAGGCGGGCGCGGCGCTGATCGTCGTGCTGCCCGGGCCGCCGCGCGAGCTGCAGGGAATGTGGCCGGCGGCGCTCGCGACGCCCGCGATGGCGGCGCTGATCGCGCGCACGCCGGACATGGACACGGCGGCGATGAAGATGTTCGGCATTCCCGAGTCCACCCTGGCCAAGAGCCTGCTCGAGATCGAGCGGGACGACGGCGTGCCGCTCGGGCGGATCGAGATCACGACGTGCCTGCGACGCGGCGCCGAGCTCGAGATCGACGTGAGCTACCCGGCGCGCGAGGCAGCGGTCGTCGACGGGCTGTTCGCCGGCCTACGGGCTCGCCACGGGGACTTCATCTACACGGAGACGGGGGAGACGATCGACGCGATCGTCTCCCGGCTGCTGGCCGAGGGTGGCCAGACGCTGGCGACCGGTGAATCCTGCACGGCAGGGCTGCTCGCGGCGCGAATCACCGATACACCGGGCTCCTCGGCCTACTTCACGGGCGGCGTCGTCGCCTACTCCAACGAGGCGAAGGCGGCCCAGCTCGGTGTCGACTCGGCGCTGATCGAGGCCCATGGGGCGGTCTCGCCGGAGGTCGCGGAGGCAATGGCCGATGGCGCACTCGAGCGGTTCGGAGCGACGATCGGCGTTGGCATCACGGGGGTGGCGGGTCCCGACGGCGGCACGGACGAGAAGCCGGTCGGCTATGTCTGCTTCTGCGTCAAGCAGTCACCGGCGGCTGGCGGGCTGGCGATGAGCCGCGACCCGAAGCTGCCCGGCGGCCGCGGCGACGTCCGCGACCGCTCGGTCTCGGTCGCCCTGCACATGCTGCGCCGCGTGCTCCTCGGCGAAGTCGACGGCGGCCCGCTGTAGAGCGGCCTCGAAGGCTTGGGCGGGCGCCGGCGTTCTGCGTCATCCGGCACCCCGTGTGAGGGTGCTATCTGACGCAGAATCGTCTTCACGCACGCCCGATCGGCGTCCGGCGGCCTTCCGCCACGCAATCGGCACATCGCGAGCGAGTTCCGCGCCGCCGCTGCCTCTAGCGTCGCCGTGGTGAGCGATGGAGCGAAACAGCGGATGTTCTGCGCGCTCGATCTGCCGGCGGCGACCGTTGGGTTGATCGAGGCGTGGCAGAAGCGGGCGGTCGGCGACGGCGCGCGATGGCGGGCCGTTCCGGCCGCCTCCCTGCACGTGACCCTCGCCTTCCTGGACGAGCGCCCCTCCGCTGCGGTGGAGGAGATCGGGGAGATCCTCGCCGGCCTCGACGTGGATGAGCCGGTCGAAGGGCTGATCGAGCCCGATCCGGTGCCGCTGCCGCGGCGCGCCCCGCGGCTGCTCGCCCTCGGCGTCGCCGGCGAGTCGATCCCGGCGCTGCAGGCGCCGCTGGCGGCGGCGTTGGCCCGCGTGGGGCTCTACGACCCTGAGCGGCGTCCGTTCTGGGCGCACGTCACCGTCTTGCGGAGGCGCGGCCGCGGCTCCGCCGGCGGCCATGTGCCGCCTCTTGAAGCGACTTCGGGCGGTGGAAGCGGACATGCGTTCGGTGCCGTCCGGGTCGCTCTCTACCGTTCCGAAATCCGGCCCGATGGTTCGAAGTACACGTGCCTGGCCGCACGAGATCTGCCGCCCGCGAGCGGCCGACAGAAGAGGTGATGAGAAAGATGGCAGCAAGCAAGCCCACTCCGATCGAGGCCGGCACCAAGGACGCCAAGGCCAAGGACGCCGCGCTGAAGGCGGCCGTGACCCAGATCGAGCGCGAGTTCGGAGCCGGCTCGGTGATGAAGCTCGGCAGCGATTCGACGATCAACGTCGAGGCGATCCCCACGGGCGCGGTGTCGCTCGATCTTGCGCTCGGTGTCGGCGGCGTTCCGCGTGGCCGGATCGTCGAGATCTTCGGCCCGGAGTCGTCGGGCAAGACGACGCTCGTTTACCACGTCATCGCCCAGGCTCAGGCTCGCGGGGGCGTCTGCGCCTTCGTCGACGCTGAGCATGCGATCGATCCCATCTATGCCCGTCGGATCGGTGTCGACACCGACGAGCTGCTCGTCTCGCAGCCCGACTACGGGGAGCAGGCGCTCGAGATCGTCGACGTGCTCGTCCGCTCCGGAGCGGTCGACGTGGTCGCGATCGACTCGGTCGCGGCACTGACTCCACGGGTCGAGCTCGAGGGCCAGATGGGCGATCAGACCGTCGGCCTGCAGGCGCGGCTCATGTCGCAGGCCCTACGCAAGCTCGCCGGCAACCTGAACCGGGCGAAGACCGTCTGCCTGTTCACCAACCAGATGCGCGAGAAGATCGGCGTCAGCTTCGGCAATCCGGAGACCCAGCCGGGTGGCCGGGCGATGAAGTTCTACGCCTCCCAGCGCCTCGACCTGCGCCGCATCGAGACCCTCAAGGAGGGCACCGAGGCGGTCGGTAACCGGGTCCGGGTCAAGGTCGTGAAGAACAAGGTCGCTGCGCCTTTCCGGCAGGCCGAGTTCGACATCGAGTACGGCGTCGGCATCTCGAACGAGAGCTGCCTGCTCGACCTTGGCGTCGAGCACGACATCGTCACCAAGTCGGGCTCGTTCTTCTCCTACGGGGACCAGCGCCTCGGGCAGGGCAAGAACAACTGCAAGGCGTTCCTGCGGGAGAACCCGGAGGTCGCCGACGAGATCGAGGACAAGATCTACGTGGCGCTCGACGTCACCCGGGTCAAGGGCCCGAAGCCGGTTCCCTTCGTGCCCGAGTCGGAGGCCGCAGAGGCCGTCGAGGCCGACGCCGCAGCCGAGGCCGAGGGCGATGCGAGCCCCGAGGAGGAGAAGGCTGCCTGAGCCGGTCGCAGTCGCGCTGCGGGCGCTGAACCGCCGCGAGCACTCGATTGCCGAGATCGAGGCGAAGCTGGCGGAGCGCGACTTCCGCAGCGAGCAGATCGAGGAAGCGGTCGCCGAGCTCGTCGCAAGCGGCGCGCTCGACGACCGTCGCTTTGCGCTGGCCTTCAGCGCCGATAAGCGGGAGCTGGGCGGCTGGGGGCCGGAGCGGATTGCCGGGGCCCTCGCGGAGCGGGGGATCCCGGCGGCGTTGATCGAGGAGTGCTGCGCGGGCGAGAGCCGCGAGGAGCTCGTCGAGCGGGCTCAGGGCCTGCTCGCAGAGCGCGGGGAGACGCTGCAGGACGACGGCTCTCGGGCGCGGGCGCTCGGCTTTCTGACGCGCCGCGGCTACGACTATGAGCTCGCCTACGACGCGATCAGGGCCGCCGCGCGCCCGGCCTGAGAGCGGCCAGCCGTGATCGAGGCCGTCCTCTTCGACATCGACGGCACCCTGCTCGACCACGACGCCGCAAGCGCCGGCTCGCTGCAGAACGCGCTCGAGCGCGAGCGGCGGGTGCATGGGCTTGAGCCATTCGACTGGGCGGCGGCGCTGGCCGAGTGGCGGCGACTGGAGGAGGTGCACTATTCCGACTACCTGAGCGGTGCGATTCCCGTCGAGGAGCACCGCCGCAGGCGCTCGGCAGGCATCCTCGAGTGGCTCGGGGCGCCCGGCCGCGGCGCCGGCGATCTGGATGAATGGTTCGGGGCCTTTCTCGGCGGCTACAGGGAGCGCTGGAGCGTCTTCGCCGACGCCCTGCCCGTCGTTGACGCGCTCGAAGCCCGCGGGGCGGCGCTCGGCGTCGTCACGAACGCCGATGGCGGCTTTCAGCGCCGCAAGCTCGATGCCTTCGGGCTGCTCGAACGGATGCCGGCATTCGTCGCATCCTCCGAGGTGGGCAGCCCGAAGCCGGAGGCCGAGATCTTCGAGCGTGCCTGCGAGCTGCTCCGCCTGCCTCCGGAGCGGGTCGCCTACGTGGGTGATCGCCTCGCCACGGACGCGCGCGGCGCCCGCGACGCGGGTCTGCTCGGGATCTGGCTCGACCGCACGGGGGCGGCGGCCGACCTGCCCGGCGGTGAGCCGCCCGGCGTGCCGGTGATCGAGACGCTGGCGGAACTCGTCGCCGTCATCGACGGCTGACGCCCCGGCCCCTGACCGAGAGTTTCGCTTGCCACCCTGATCGTCGCGGCGGCGCTGGTCCAGGGCCGCCAGGCGGCTGCAGGCACCGTTGCCGCCGCTTGAGTCGGGGGTCCCAGCGGACTACCATCGTCGCAGCGGTGCGTTTGCGAGACGCAAGCGCCTGCTGACCGAGATTCGAGACCAACCAGACCTTTGAAACACCTGCAAACCAACGAAGTCCGATTGACCACCAGGCACCGGACCCGACCCTGAACAGCATCCCTCGCCGGCGGCCTGCCGCCGTGCTCGGACAGCGGGCGTAGCGAACGCCCTCCACCGCCAAAAGGGGCACGACGTGCCCGGAGTAGACCGAGCCCACCGGGGGGTCCCCGGGCGGAAGGTGGTTGGTGATGGGTCGCAGGAACAGGCGGATCTTCCAGACGAGATCGGAGCAGGCGGGGGTCCACCGGACCGCCGAGATCGATTCCGGGCCGGAACCGCCGGCGTCGCGCCCCGAGCCCGTGCCCGATCCGCCCGCCCACACCGCCGCGGCCGCCGAGGAGCTCGCCGCCCGCCGCGAGGAGATCGCCCGTCTCGAGGAGCGCGCTCTGCACGAATCCGAGCAGCAGCGCCTACGGCTCGCCGAGGTCGAGCGCCGAGAGCGGGCGCTCGACGACCGCGAGCGCAACCTCGGCCAGCAGGCCGAGGAGCTGAAGCGTCAGAAGGCCGTCCAGCGCAAGGAGCTCGAGCGCCTCTCGGGCCTGACCGCGACGCAGGCCAAGCAGCTGCTGATCGCCGATGTCGAGCACGACGCCCGCCACCGCGCCGGCCGCGCGCTGCTGCAGATCGAGGAGGAGACCAAGCGCGACGCCGACCGCAAGGCGCGCAACATCCTGGCCGTGGCGATGAGCCGCATCGCCGGCTCGCACGCGAGCGAGACGACGACCCGTCTGATCGAGCTTCCCGGCGAGGAGATGAAGGGCCGGATCATCGGCCGCGAGGGCCGCAACATCAGGGCGCTCGAGGCGCTCACGGGGGTCGATGTGATCATCGACGAGACGCCGAGCGCCGTCGTCGTCTCGAGCTTCGACGGGGTGCGCCGTGAGGTTGCGCGGCTGACGATCGAGAAGCTCGTCGCCGACGGGCGCATCCAGCCGGCGACGATCGAGGAGGTCTACGGCAAGGCGCGCGAGGAGGTCGCCCGGCGCGTCGCCGAAGAGGGCGAGAAGGCCGAGCTCGAGGCGGGCGTCCACGGCGTCGACCGCGAGCTGCTCCAGGTGCTCGGCAGGCTCCGCTTCCGCACGAGCTACGGCCAGAACGTGCTCGACCACCTGGTCGAGTGCGCGAAGCTCGCCGCCGTGATCGCCGCCGAGCTCGGGGCCTCCGTCGAGACGGCGAAGCGGGCGGCGCTGCTGCACGACATCGGCAAGGCCGTCAGCCACGAGGTCGAGGGCTCGCACGCCCAGGTCGGAGCTACGCTGGCCCGCCGCCACGGCGAGACGGAGGCCGTCGCGCACGCGATCGAAGCGCACCACAACGAGGTCGAGCCCCGCACCGTCGAAGCCGTCATCGTGCAGATTGTCGACGCCCTCTCGGGCGCCCGGCCGGGCGCCCGGGGCGAGGCGCTCGAGGAGTACGTGAGCCGCCTGCGGGACCTCGAGGAGATCGCCGGCCGCCATCCGGGCGTCGACCGCGTCTTCGCCGTCCGCGCCGGCCGCGAGGTCCGCGTAATGGTGGATCCGGGTGCCGTCGACGACGAGGAGGCGGCCGTGATGGCCGAGCGGACCGCGAAGACGATCGCCAAGGAGCTCGATTTCCCGGGCCGGATCAAGGTGACGGTGATCCGCGAGAGCAGGAGGACCGCGTGGGCGGACTGATCAACGGGAGACCGCCCGACCCTTCCGCCGCGCTCGGTCGATAGGATCGCGCACCTGATGGCGACCCTCACGAGCGCGCTAGTCCTCCTCGGGCAGGAGGAGACCTTCGTCGACAAGGACCTGCTGTACGTCTGCGGCGGGCTACTCGTCCTGCTCGCGCTGGTCCTCTCCTTCGCCGGCATGCGGATCAAGGACTTCCCCTCGCGGCGCGTGCTTCCGGTGATCCTCGGGATTACCGCCGCCATCGTCGTTCTCACCGGCTTCGCCGCCTATAAGAGCGCGACCTTCGAGCAGGCGAAGCGCCGGGCCCAGAACGAGCAGGCCGGCGTCAAGGCCGAGGGGCAGAACGTCGCCAACCAGCAGTCAGAGAACAACGCCGCGACCGGCCAGGCCGGCGACACCACCTCGGGCACGGGCGCTACGCCCGGCAGCTCGGACCCGGGCCTGGCTGTCTTCGCCAACAACGGCTGCGGCAGCTGCCACACGTTCAAGGCGGCCGGCGCGACCGGAACGTCGGGTCCCAACCTGGACGAGTTCCTCGCTCCGGACGACGACAAGGCCGGGATCAAGGAGATGATCGTCGACCCGAACGCCGAGATCGCGAAGGGGTATTCAGCCAACGTCATGCCGCAGGACTTGGGAACGACGCTCTCCCCGACGGAGATCAACCAGCTGGTTGCCTTTCTCTACAAGAACTCACCGGCTGGATCCCAAGGGGGCGCACCGGCGGAATCCAAGGGAGCCGCAAAGCAGCCGAAGGTCGACGTCGCCGACGGCAAGAAGATGTTCGCCTCGAACGGCTGCAGCAGCTGCCACACGCTCGCCGCCGCGAACGCGTCGGGCACGATCGGCCCGAACCTCGACGACGTGATTCCCGACCTCAGCGCGAGCGACATCAAGACCTCGATCGTCGATCCGAACGCGACGATCACGCCCGGTTTCCCGGCCGGGACGATGCCGCAGAGCTTCGGCGACACGATGAGCGACCAGCAGGTGAACGACCTCGTCGCCTACCTGCAGTCCGTCGCCGGCAAGGGCTGACCCGGCCGCGTAGGGCTCCGCGCCGCCCGCCGCCGATTCGGGGTTGGCGGGTGCGCCGCTACCCTCTGCGCCGTGACGGGCGCAGCCGCCAAGAGCTTCCATGTGACCACCTTCGGGTGCCAGATGAACGAGCACGACTCGGAGCGGATGAAGGGGATGCTGGCCGGGCTCGGCTACCGCGAAGTCGGTGAGCGCGGGGACGCCGATCTGATCCTCTTCAACACCTGCTCGATCCGCGAGTCCGCAGACAGCCGCTTCACCGCCCACCTCGGCGAAGCGAAGCGGCTCAAGTCCGAGGATCCGGAGCGGATCGTCGGCGTCGGCGGCTGCTGGGCGCAGTCGGTGAAAGAGGAGGTCTTCGAGCGCTTCCCGTTCGTCGACGTCGCCTTCGGGCCCGGCCAGATCCACAAGCTCGCTGAGTTCCTCACTTCCGACTCGCTGACTGCCCAGGGCTACTTCGAGTTCGAGGGCTTCGCCGGACACCTGCCGACGCAGCGCCAGCGACCCTTCCAGGCCTGGCTGCAGATCTCGCAGGGCTGCAACTGCGCCTGCTCGTACTGCATCGTGCCCTCGACGCGCGGCCGTGAGGTCAGCCGCCCGGCCGACGAGCTGCTCGCCGAGGTCCGCGGCCTGGCCGCCGACGGCGTCCGCGAGGTCACGCTCCTCGGCCAGAACGTGAACAGCTACGGCCGTGACCTCGGCCGCCGCGGGCACGAGCGCTGGAGCTTCGCCGACCTGCTGCGTGCAGTCGACGCGGTCGAGGGCATCGAGCGGATCCGCTACACCAGCCCTCACCCGAAGGACATGAAGGAGGACGTGCTCCTCGCGCACGCCGAATGCGCCTCGGTATGCGAGCACATCCACCTGCCGCTGCAATCGGGCTCGAGCCGGATCCTGAAGGCGATGCGACGCACCTACGACCGCGGTCGCTACCTCGACCGGGTCGCGCTGATCCGTGAGCACGTGCCCGACGCGGCGATCACCACCGACATCATCGTCGGCTTCCCGGGCGAGACCGAGGCCGACTTCGCGGAGACGCTCGCGGTCGCCGAGGAGGTCGGCTACGACTCGGCCTTTACCTTCGTCTTCAGCCCCCGCCGGGGCACCGAGGCGGCTGGGCTCGACGAGATGGTTCCGCACCCGGTCAAGGTCGAGCGCATGGAGCGCCTCGTCGAGGTCGTCCAGCGCCGCGCCCGCGAACGGTCCCAGCGCTTCGTCGGGCGCACCGAGGCGGTGCTCGTCGAGGGCACGAGCCGCACCGACCCGAGCAGGCTGCGCGGCCGCATCCGTCACAACAAGGCGGTCAACTTCGAGGGCACGGCCGCTGCGGGCGAGATCGTCGAGGTCGAGATCGAGTCGGCAACCTCGCAGACGCTCGCCGGGCGTGAGCGGCTGCTCAGCAGGGCCGGCTGAGCGCACCGATGCCGGCCGGCGGCGCCGAGCTCGTCGCGATCTTCGGGCCGACGGGCGTAGGCAAGACTGGCGTCGCGATCGAGCTCGCCGAGTTGCTGCGACGGGAGCGGGGCGTCGACTCGCGTCGCGATCTCCTGCGACTCGATCCAGATCTATCGCGGTCTCGAGCTGATCAGCGGCGCGGCCGACGCCACTGAGCAGGCCCGGCTCGAGCATCGGCTGATCGGCATCGCCGGCCTCCACGAGGAGTTCAGCGCCGGCCGCTTTGCGGCCCGCGCCCGCGTTGAGATCGACGCTGCGATCGAGACCGGGCGCCTACCGATCGTGGTCGGCGGCACGGGCCTGTACATGCGCGCGGCGCTCGCCGAGCTCGATCTGCTGCCGCCCGTCGAGCCGGAGATCCGCGCGGCGATCGAGGAGGAGATCGCCGAGCGGGGACCGGAGGCGCTGCACGCGGAGCTGCCCGCCGACGTCGCCGGGCGAGTGCACCCGCGCGACCGCAAGCGGATCGCCCGCTCGCTCGAGCTGCTGCGCAGCGGGCTCGATCCACCCGAGCGCCACGACGAGCTGTGGACGGCGCGGTTGCGCCGGCCGACGGTGCTCGCGGGTCTCGTCTGCGATCGCGAGCTGCTCGATGCGCGCATCGAGGCCCGCGTCGCGGCTATGGCCGCGGCCGGGGCCGAGGCCGAGGCACGCGCTGCCCTCGCCGGCCCGATCTCGCGCACCGCGGCGGCGGCGATCGGGCTCGAGGCGTTCGCCGCGGGGGACCGCGAGCGGGTCACGGCCGAGCACCGCCGCCTCGCCCGGCGGCAGATCACCTGGATGCGGAAGATGGAGGGGATCGAGATCGTCGATACCGGTGACGGCGGCCCCGAGGCGATCGCCGGCACCGCGACTCTGATCGCCGAGCGGCTGGGGGATACTGCGGCCCGATGAGGTTCGAGAAGTGGCAGGCGCTGGGCAACGACTACCTCGTGCTCGAGGCGGACCGGCTCCCGTTCGAGCTCACGCCGGCGCGGATCGAGGCGCTCTGCGCGCCGCACTTCGGGATCCACTCCGACGGCATCCTGCTGCTGGCACCGAGCAGTGACGATGCGTTCGTCGCCGAGCTGCGGATCTTCAACCCGGACGGCTCGGAGGCCGAGCTCTCCGGCAACGGCGCGCGCGAGGCGGTGCTCTACCTGCGGCGCGCCGGCTGGACGGACCGCGACCGCTTCTCGATCCTCACCGCCGCCGGCGAGATCAGCCCCGAGCTGACCGGCCCCGGCTCGGCCCGGGTCGCGATGGGCACGGCGGCGACGGCCTCGGCCGACTTCCCCGGCGGCCCCGGGACGGGCGCAGCAGCTTCGCTCTCCGGGGCCTCGGCGAGCGCGAGTTCCAGCACGTCTCGATCGGCAACCCGCAGTGCGCGATCGAGGTCGACGAGGGCCTCGAGGAGCTCGACCTCGGTGCGATCGGCCCCTGGATCGAGGCCGGCGCCGACGGCCGCTTCCCGAACCGCACCAACGTCAGCTTCTGGCGTGTCGAGGACGCGGAGTCCGGCCGGATCCGCGCGCGGATCTTCGAGCGCGGCGTGGGGGAGACGCTCTCCTCCGGCACCGGCGCGACCGGCGCCGCCGTCGCCGCCCACCTGCGCGGCCTGCCGAGCCCGATCACGGTCGCTCTCGACGGCGGCGAGCTCGAGGTCGAGATCGGCGCCGACCTCGAGATCCACCTGACCGGCACCGCCGAGCCCGTCTTCAGCGGCGAGCTCTCAGCGGAGCTCGTCGACCGCCTTGCGGCGATCGACACGGCGGCCGGCGTCTGAGCAGGCGAGGTGCCCGTGCCGCTGCGACGGGCCGTCTGTCGCCACAGCGAACCACCTCACTCGACCGTTCTGTTGCGTTTTGCACCCCTATACGGGGGTCAGAACGCGACGAAACGGGCGAGCGAGCCCAGTTGCAGATGAGGCAGAAAGCGCGAGTCAGGTGGCCCTGCTCGACCCAGCCGTCAGCCCAGCGCCGCGTAGTCGACGCCGGTGAGCTCGACCGAGACGTCCCAGAGGCGGCGGGCGTCCTCGGTGTTGCGGGCCTCGGTGCTGCAGCCGCACCTCGGGTCGGGTTGCCGCGCGCCTGGCCGATGCCGTCGGGGCCGATGAAGTCGCTGCCCTCGACGTCGGGGGCGGTCGCCGCGTAGAGGGTCGGGCAGGCGCCGGCCTCGTCGCTCTGGGCGAGGATCAGGTTGCCGATCATGCCGAGCGGCTTGAGCACGATGCCCCAGGCGCCCTCGCCGGGCCCGCGGTCTGCAGGTTGGTCGCCGCGTAGCCGGGGTGACAGGCGACGGCGATCGCGTCTGGCGTCCGCCTCGCGCAGCGGCGATCGAGCTCGAAGGTGAAGAGCAGGTTGGCGAGCTTCGAGCGTCCGTAGGCGGGCCAGCGCGAGTAGCTCTGCTCCCAGTTGAGGTCGTCGAAGTCCATGCTGCCCTGCCGGTGGGCGATGCTGCGAGACGTTGACGACGCGCGGCGCGTCCGCCGCGAGCAGCTTCGGCATCAGCAGGCCGGTGAGCGCGAAGTGGCCGAGGTGGTTGGTGCCGAGCTGCAGCTCGAAGCCCTGCGCGGTCTCCATCCGCGGCGGCGCCATCACGCCGGCGTTGTTGATCAGCAGGTCGAGCGGCCCCGGCGCGGCCGAGCACGTGCTCGGCGGCGTCGGCGACCACGTCGAGATCGGCGAGGTCGAGCGGCAGCGCCTCGAGCTCGGCGTCGGGGTGCTCGTCGAGGATGTCCGAGGTCGCGACGCGCGGCCTTCTTCGGGTCGCGGCAGCCGAGCAGGACCGTCGCGCCGGCCCCGGCGAGCGCCATCGCCGCCTGCTTGCCGATGCCGCTGTTGGCGCCGGTGACGAGCGCCGCTGTCCGCTCAGTCGGGGATGCTCTCGGTCGTCCACCCGTCGCTCATCGCCTCACCTACCCCTTCGGGCGGCCGCGATGGCGCTCAGGCGGTCCAGCTTCTAGGCTCGGCGCCGCCGCACCCGCGAGCAGCCGAGCTCGAAAGGACCCGATGGCCCGCACCGATCCCTCCAAGCGCCTCGAGGCGATGCCTCCCTACATGTTCGCCGAGCTCGAGCGGCGGGTCGCCGACAAGCGCAAGGCGGGATCGACGTGATCAGCCTCGGGATCGGCGATCCGGACCATGCCGACCTTCCCCTACATCGTCGAGGCGATGCAGGCGGCCGTTGCCGACCCCGGCAACCACAAGCTACCCCTCGAACCGGGGCCGCGAGGAGTTCCGCGAGGCGCTCGCGGCTTCTACGGGCGGCGATTCGGAGTCGAGATCGATCCCGAGACGGAGGTGATGCCCGCGATCGGCGCCAAGGAGTGCATCTACAACCTCTGCTTCGCCTTCCTCGACCCCGGCGACGTCGCGCTCGCCTCCGACCCCGGCTACCCCGTCTACACGGGCGGCCCGATCCTCGCCGGCGCCGAGGTCGAGCTGCTGCCGCTGGTGCCCGAGCTCGGCTTCGCGCCCGACCTCGACGCGATCGACGAGATGGCGCTGCGCAAGGCGCGGCTGATGTTCCTCAACTATCCCGAACAACCCGACCGGCGCCGTCGTCCCCGACGGCTTCTTCGAGCGCGTCGTCGAGCTCGCCCGCGAGCACGAGTTCCTCGTCGTCCACGACAACGCCTACTCGGAGACGACCTACGACGGCTACGTCGCGCCGAGCTTCCTCGCGACGCCCGGCGCCAAGGAGGTCGGGCGTCGAGGTCTTCAGCCTCTCGAAGGGCTACAACATGACCGGCTGGCGCTGCGCGGCGATCCTCGGCAACGCCGATGCGATCCAGACCTACTGGCGGCTGAAGACGAACGTCGACTCGGGCCTGTTCGAGGCCGTGCAGATCGCCGGCGCCGCGGCGCTCGACGGGCCCGCGCGAGCCGCTGGCGGAGATGAACGAGATCTACGCGCGCCGCCGCGACCTCGTCGTCGAGGCGCTCGCGCGAGATCGGCGTCGAGGTCGACGCCCCGCAGGGCACGATCTACGTCTGGGCGCCGGTGCCCGAGGGCCACACGTCGACGACCTTCGCCGAGCTCGTGCTCGAGGAGGCGGCGGTGATCGTCTCGCCGGGCTCGATGTACGGGCCGAGCGGCGAGGGCTTCTTCCGGATCTCGCTGACGACCCCCGACGAGCGCATCACCGAGGCCGTCGAGCGGATGCGCGAGCACCTGAGCTGAGCTCGCCGTCGCCGTTCGACCGGTCGCCTCGGCCTGCGGGGCCCGAACCACAGCGTCCGCTGCGGGAACGGGATCATGAAGCCGCGCGTCGAGCGCCCGCTTCGCCGCCTGCGCGGCCTCGTCGCGGGCCCGCCACATCTCGATGATCTCGGCCCGATGCCAGAAGCGGACCGCGACGTTGATCGAGCTCTCGCCGAACTCGTAGACGAAGGCCTCCGGGGCCGGGGTCGCTCGAGCACCGCCGCGCATTCCCGCATGGCCGCGATCAGCACCTCTAGGGCGCCGTCGAGGTCGGAGTCGTAGGCGACGCCGATCTCGAGCGTCGTCCGGCGCTCGGGCGTCCGCGTCCAGTTCGTGATCGGGTTCTGCAGGACCATCGAGTTGGGCAGGAAGACCGTCTCGCCGTCGAAGCTGCGCATCTGCACCGACGCGGAAGTTGACGTCCTCGACCGAGCCCTCGAGCTCGTTCGTGACGATCTGGTCGCCGATCCGGATCGGGCGCCGCGTCTGCAGGATCACGCCCGGCGGCGAAGTTGGCGAGGATGTCCTGCAGCGAGAAGGCGAGCGCGATGCCGATGATCCCGAGACCGCCGAGCAGCGGGCCGACGGCCACGTCGACCGAGCTGCAGCGCGTAGAAGAAGCCGAGGACGACGACGCACGAAAGCGGCCAGCCGTGCCGGCGAGCGTCGCCACCGATCGCGAGCCCGTGCGGTCGACGATGCGCTCGACGACGCGGCGCAGGATCACCGCGATCACGAGCGCAGGCGACGAAACACACCGGCCGCGAGCAGCCACTCGCTGCCGGTGACGTCGGAGATTCCCGAGTCGTTCGACCTGTTTGAGGTTCGGTATCGACCTGCGCAAGGGTCAGCGCGAGCACAGGACTGCTTTACCCAAGTGGGCGCCGCCTCATGCCGCGGGAGGCGGACCGCTATGTTGGCGGCGATGAGCGACGAGAGCCTCCCCGCGTATTACGGATCCCGATTCTTCGTCGAGGGCGTCCCCGACGCGACCTTCCCCGAGCACGGGATGAGCGCCGAGGACGCCTATGACCTGGTCACGGAGGAACTGCACCTCGACGGCGATCCCTCCCGCAACCTGGCCACCTTCGTCACGACGTGGATGGAGCCTGCGGCGACGAAGCTCGCCGCTGAGAACCTGCACAGGAACTTCATCGATCACGCCGAGTACCCGCGCACGGCGGAGATCGAGCAGCGTTGCATCCGCATGCTCGGCGACCTCTTCAACGCCCCGGGCGAGGTTCGCGGAGCGCGCTGTCAGGGCTCCTCGGAGGCGATCATGCTCGGCGGCCTGGCGGCAAAGTGGCGCTGGCGCAAGCGCAACGGCGTTGGCATCGACGAACCCGACAAGGTGCGGCCGAACCTGGTCTACGGGCGCGACGTACACGTCGTCTGGGACAAGCTCTGCCGCTACTTCGACATCGAACCACGGCCGGTGCCGCTGCATCCCGACGAGTATGTCGTGACGCCGGGTAAGGTCGAACCGCTCGTCGACGAGAACACGATCGCCGTGGTCGCCGTGCTGGGCACGACCTTCACGGGCCACGCCGACGACGTCGTCGGCATCGACGAGCTACTGCGTAAGCTCAACGACGAGAACGGCTGGGACGTACCGATCCACGTCGATGCCGCCAGCGGCGGTTTCGTCTGGCCCTTCATGCACCCGAAGGAGATCTGGGACTTCCGCCTGGAGACGGTGCGTTCGATCAACGTCTCCGGGCACAAGTTCGGGATGGTCTACCCGGGCATCGGCTGGCTCGTATTCCGCGAGCCCGACGATCTCCCCGAGGACTTGATCTTCTACGAGAACTACCTCGGCGAGACCGACGCGACCTTTACCCTCAACTTCTCGACCGGCTCGGCGATGGTGCTCGCCCAGTACTACAACTTCTGCCGCTTTGGACGCGAGGGCTACGCCGACATCATCGGCGCGATGGCCAAGAACGCCGCCTTCCTCTCCGAGCAGATCCGTGACCTCGGGGAGTTCGAGGTGATCGGCGAGGACCGCCCGCAGCTGCCGCTCGTCTGCTTCCACCTGCGGGGCGAGCACAACTACGACGAGTTCGACGTCGCCGGTCAGCTCGCCGCCAAGCGCGGCTGGATGGTGCCCGCCTACACGCTGCCGCCCGACGCGGAGTCGGTGACCGTGCTGCGCGCCCTGGTCCGTGAGAACGCCGGCCACGCCGCCGCGGCAACGCTCGTCGAGGACCTTGCGCACTCGTGCGAGCTGCTCGGGAAGAAGGGCGGCCTGCATCCGGCGGAACGCGACCGGGTCCATCGTGGTCAGGGCTTCTGAGCGTCGCAACCGGGCGCTTCTGCTGATCGGCACGCTCGCGGCGCTGGCGCTCACGGCCGCCGTCGCGCTCGGCCCGGCAAAGTCCTCCTCGGCGGGAGCGCCCGATCCGCTGGCCGCGGCCCGCAGCTGGGGCTTTGCGATCGGCAACCACACGCTCGACGGCAACGTCGTCAAGCGTTACGCCGGCTACGACCTGCTCGTCGTCGATGCGCAGGAAGCGACGAAGGGGCAGATCGCGGCCCTGCAGGCGCAGGGGACCATCGTGCTCGGCTACCTGAGCGTCGGCACGATCGAGAACTACCGGCCCTGGTACAAGCAGCTGAAGCGCTACCGGATCGCTCCCGACGGCAACTGGCACGGCGAGTACTACGCGCAGGTGCGCAAGCGGGGCTACCGACGCCAGATCGCCGGCAAGATCGCGCCGAAGCTCTACGCGAAGGGCTTCGACGGCCTCTTCCTCGACAACGTCGACATGACCGAGATCTACAGGCGCCAGACGCACGGGATGCGGAAGCTCGTCGCGGCGCTCGGGCGGCTCGTCCACGGTGACGGCGGCTACCTCTTCGCCCAGAACGGCTTCTCGATCATCGGGCCGATGCTCGCCCACCTCGACGGCTGGAACCGCGAGGACGTGACCAGCACCTACCGGTTCGGCAAGCACGCGTACGCCGAGCGCAAGCCGAAGCAGATTGCGGCAACCCAGCGCGAGCTGCGGAAGGTCGCGGCCGCCGGGCTGCTGGTGACCGCGACCGACTACACGGCGAAGGCGGGCTCGCCGGTGGCACGGCGTGCCGTCGCCAACGCCTGCGCGGCCGGCGCGTTGCCTTACGTCAGCGACATCTATCTGCGCCGCACGCCGAGGCCGCCCCTGCGGTGTCCCGCCTGAGAGCCGCGGGACGACGAGGCGGCGCAGAGACCCTGTCCTAGACTGGCGCCGATGGGATCGGAGATCGACGAGCTCGACCGGCGAGCCCCTGACGGCACCGTCGCCGGCGTGGTCAATCCACGCGCGCGCCAGCGTGCGCTGGCGATCGGGATCAGCGATTCCGAGCCGGACGAGCGGACCCTCGCCGAGCTCCGCGAGCTGCTCCGAACGGCCGGCGTCGCGACCGCGGGCGAGCTCGTCCAGCGCCGCCCCGAGCCCGACCCCGACCGCTACTTCGGCCGCGGCAAGCTGGCCGAGCTCAAGCAGGCCGCCCAGGCCGCCGACGCCAACCTGATCGCGTGCGACGACGAGCTGCTGCCACGCCAGGAGCGCAACCTCGAGAAGGAGCTGGGCCTGCCGGTGATCGACCGGACAGCCGTGATCCTCGACATCTTCGCCGACCACGCCCACTCCTCGGAGGGCAAGCTCCAGGTCGAGCTCGCCCAGCTCGAGTACAACCTCGCCCGCATGCGGGGCCTGTGGACGCACCTCGAGCGCCTCGGTGCAGGGCGCATGGACGGTGGCATCGGCACCCGCGGTCCCGGTGAGTCGCAGATCGAGACCGACCGCCGCCTCGCGCGAGCGCGGATCAGCGCGTTGCGGCGCCGCCTCGACGAGGTTCACAAGGTGCGCGGCACGATGCGCGCTGCGCGCAGTCGCTCGGAGCTACCGACGGTCGCCCTCGCCGGATACACGAACGCCGGCAAGTCGACGCTGCTCAACGCGATCACCGGTGCCGGCGTCGGCGTGGGGGACAGGCTCTTCCACACGCTCGACCCGACGACGCGCGCCTATGAGCACGAGGGCCGCCGGTACCTGCTCACCGACACGGTGGGCTTCATCCGCAAGCTTCCGCACGCGCTCGTCGACGCCTTCAAGGCGACGCTCGATGAGACGACGCTCGCCGACCTGATCGTGTTGGTCGTCGACGCCTCCGACAGCGCCGAGGATCGCGCCTCTGCGACCGCTGCCGTCGAGTCGGTGCTCGATGAGATCGGCGCCGGTGAGGCGCCGCGGATCATCGTCTTCAACAAGATCGACCTGCTCGACGAGGCCGAGCGCCGCCGCGTGCTCGTCGGGACGAAGGGCGCGATCGGCGTCTCCGCCGTGACCGGCGAGGGGATCGAGGAGCTGCTCGGCGCGATCGAGCAGGCCTTCGAGGAAACGCTGCGGCCGATGCGGCTGCTCTTCCCCTACGACGCCGGTGGCGCGCTCAGCGACCTGCACGCGCTCGCCGGGCGGATCGAGCGCGAGGACACACCGGACGGGGTCCTGGTCGAGCGCCCGCGTTCCCGCTGCCCTCGCCCATCGCTTCGGGCCCTACGAGCTCGAGCCGGCCCCGCCCTCGGCGAACCGCGCCGGCGGCGAGGACGCTCCCGGCAGCGCAGCCGCCTGATGGGCGGCGGCGAGCTCAGCTTCCGCCTGCTGAACGACGCGGCGCGGCTGCCGACCCGGGCGCATCACGACGATGCCGGCCTCGACCTGTACGCAGCCGAGCCCGCGGCGATCGGGCCCGGCGAGCGCGCGCGGTCGGCTGCGGCGTCGCCGTCGCGATCCCTGCGGGCCACGCGGGCCTCGTGCTCCCGCGCAGCGGCAACGCGGCACGCCACGGGATCGCCCTCGTCAATGCACCGGGCCTGATCGACGCCGGCTACCGGGGCGAGATCCGCGTGCTGCTGCTCAACACCGACCGGACCGCGCCTTTCACTGTCGAGCCCGGCGACCGGATCGCGCAGTTGCTCATCACGACGTTCGCGGCGCTCGAGCCCTGCGTCGTCGAGGAGCTGCCGGAGACCGTCCGCGGCGAGGGCGGCTTCGGCTCCAGCGGCCGCTGAGAGTCCGTTTCAGGCGACGCCGTGGGATCCGCAGAGCCCATGCGCCCGCCGCACGTGGCGGTGTGAGCGCAGGTAGCGGGCGCCACGGCGCAGCCACTTCGGCGGCGCCTCGCCGCAGAGGTTCGCCGTCAGCCGGCCGCGGTACCGGTACAGCAGCAGCCCCGTGCGATCGCCCTCGTGCAGCTCGAGCCCGCAGGCGGCGCCGTTCGTCGAGGCGCGAAGTCGCAGGGTGGCACCCGCGTGGAAGCGCCGCCGCTTCTTGAAGGATCGATCGATGTCGAGCACGAAGCGCGCCTGGTCGATCGCTGGGCCGCCGTTGCCCCTGGCGGGCTTCACAGCCCGAACGCGGGCGACGATCGCGGCGTCGGCACGCTTGATCTGCTGGGCGTAGAAGCGCGGGATCCCCCCGTTTGAGCCTGGGCCGATGCAGGAGCAGGCCCGCGCGGCGGCGGGCACGGCGAGCGCGGAGATCAGGATGGACGCGAGCAGCAGGAGCAGCGCGGTTGGGCGGTTCATGCCCTGACTACGGGCCCGGCGGACTCTCATCACGGCCTTCCGGGGATTCGGGCTCGGCGACGTGAAAGAGCGCGTCGCCCTGGTTGGCGCGGGGGTGGTTCGCCTGGCCGATGACGAGGCCGCGGGCGGGGCTGCGGACGGCGAGGTTGCCGCGCCCCCAGATGTCGGTGATCTGCCCGAGCACCTGACGCGCCTCGACGCTGTCGCCGAGGTGGACTTCGCTGCGCAGCAGCCCGCCGCGCGGCGCCCGCACCCAGCGGCTGGCGCGGCTCGTCACCGTCGGGATCGAGCTCCCAGGGGCGCCTTCGATCATGCCCATCCAGGCGAGTACGCGGAGCACGCCGGCCTCCGCGCAGTCGAGCGCGTAGTCGTCGAAGCGGTCGTTCTCGCCGCCCTCGAACAGCAGCATCGTCATGCCCGCCTGCGTCGCGGCCTCGCGCAGCGAGCCGTCGCGGGTGCGCGAGTGCAGGCTGACCGGCGCCGCGAACGCCACCGCCGCCTCCCGCGTGACCGCGTCATCGAGGTCGGCGCGGATCTGGGGCAGGTTGGCCCGTCCGTCGGAGCCCGAGTGCAGGTCGATGCCGAGGTCGCAGCGCGAGATCACCTCCGTCATGAACAGGTGCGCCAGGCGGCCGGCGAGCGAGCCGCGCATCGAGCCGGGGAACGAGCGGTTCAGGTCGCGGCGGTCCGGGAGGTAGCGCTGGCGCGCCATGAAGCCGAGCTGGTTGACGACCGGAACGAGGATCAGCGTTCCAGCCAGCTCCTCCGGGCGGACCGTGCCGACGAGCCGGCGGACGACTTCGACTCCGTTGATCTCATCGCCGTGTACGGCTGCTGAGATCGAGACCGAGGGCCCCTCGCGGCGGCCGTGCATGACGATCACGGGGATCGAGATCCAGGGGCCGCTGGCGAGCCGCTCGACGTGGATCTCGATGTCCTCGCGGGTGCCGGGGGCGACCTCGGTGCCGCCGATTTCGATCGCCTCGCGCTGCTCGGCCGCCAACGGTCTTGTGCTCCGGTCAGCCCTTGCGGGTGGGCGTGGCGGCTGCCGGCCGGCGCGCCGGCCCCTTGACGCGGCGCTCGAGGAACTCGATCACCTTGCCGGCGACGTCGATCCCGGTCGCCTCCTCGATGCCCTCGAGCCCGGGCGAGCTATTGACCTCGAGCACGACCGGGCCGTGGTTGGAGCGCATCATGTCGACGCCGGCGACGGCGAGGCCGATCGTCTTCGCGGCGCGCTTCGCCGTCGTTCGCTCCTCCGGGGTCAGCTTGACACGCTCAGCGGTGCCGCCCCGGTGGATGTTGGAGCGGAACTCGCCGGGGGCCGCATGCCGCTCCATCGCGGCGATTACGCGGTCGCCGACGACGAAGGCGCGGATGTCGGAGCCCCTTGACTCCTTGATGAACTCCTGGACGAGGATGTTCGCGTCGAGCTCGCGGAAGGCGCCGATCACCGACTCGGCCGCCTTGCGGGTCTCGGCGAGGACGACGCCCTTGCCCTGCGTGCCGGCGAGCAGCTTGACGACGACGGGAGCGCCGCCGACGGTCTCGAGGATGCCGTCGATGTCCTGGACGTCGTTGGCGAAGCCCGTAACGGGCAGTCCGATGCCGGCGCGGGCGAGCAGCTGGAGCTGGCGCAGCTTGTCGTGCGCGCGGTTGATCGCCTGCGACTCGTTCGTCGAGAAGACGCCCATCATCTCGAACTGGCGGACGACGGAAGCGCCGTAGAAGGCGTGGCTGGCGCCGACCCGTGGGATCACCGCGTCGAAGCCCGAGACCGGCTCACCGCGGAACATCACCTGCGGCTTGTGCGAGGTGATGTCCATGTAGCAGCGCAGGTAGTTGATCACGTGGATCTCGTGCTCGTGATCGCGGCCGGCCTCGACGAGCCTCCTCGTCGAGTACAGCGATGCGCGTCTGCTCAGTACTGCGATCTTCATCTCACTGCGCTCCGTTCCCGCTTCGCCCGCTTCCGAACCTGCTTCGACTCGGCCGTCCGGAAGGAACGCTTCGGATCGACGACGAAGCGGCCACGGAGCGCCCGGCGGCCGAGCAGCATCCGGAAGCCCATCGCGTCGCGCCGGGTGAGCGTCAGCTCGATCGGCATCGTCTGCCCGTCGATCACCGCCTCGGTTTCGACCACGTAGCGAAGCTCGCTCTGGCCGTTGGAGGCCGTGACCGTGCGCCGGCCGACGAGTCGTGCCTCGGCGGTCACCTCGGTCTCCTCATCACGCTGGACGGGGTGGAAGCTGAAGCGCACCCGTGACTCGCCGTCGCGCTCGAGCTCGGCCACGTCGTAGGCGTGCAGCGTCGAGGTCCGCGCGCCGGTGTCGACCTTTGCCTTGATCGTGGCCTCGCCGAGCTCCGGGAGCCGGATCCACTCGCGCCAGCCGATCGTCTTGCGCTCGTCCGCCATCGGCCGCGCAGCCTACGGAAGCGCCGCGGGCGGCAGCGCTCAGGCCGCCGCGGCCGCCCTGGCGCCGGCGTGGGCAGCGTCCTCGAGGGCATCGTCGAGCGGTGCGAGCTCCGGCCGCGTCCCGGTCCGGCGCTCGAGAGCGAGCGCGATCAGGTGGTCCGCCAGCCAGGCGTTCTTGGGCAGCAGCGGCCCGTGCAGGTAGGTGCCGAAGGCGTTGCCGACGCGGACGCCCTCGAGTCCGTCGCTTCCGTTGTTGCCGTGCCCGTCGAGGACGCGGCCGAGCGGCGTCGCCGCAGGGCCGAGGTAGGTCCGGCCGCCGTGGTTCTCGAAGCCGGCGAGCACGCGCACCGCGCCATCCACCTCGACCTCGATCGCGACGTTGCCGATCAGCCGCGGGCCGACCCCCCGCACGGTTCGCAGGTCGGCGAGCCCGAGGCCCGCGATCGTCTCCTCGCCGAGCTCGTAGCTGTGACCGAGCAGCTGGTAGCCGCCGCAGACGGCGAGCAGCGCGGCGCCGTCCCCGACGGCGGCGGCGATCGACTCGCGCTTGCGGACGACGAGGTCGGCGGCGACGGCGCGCTGGTCGCGGTCCTGGCCGCCGCCGATGTAGATCAGGTCGTGGGCGGCAGGATCGAAGCTCTCATCCGGCCCGACGCCGGCGTACTCGAAGCCGATCCCGCGCCATCGGCAGCGGCGCTCGAGGAAGATCACGTTCCCGCGGTCGGCGTAGATGTTCATCTGCTCGGGGTAGAGCGCGAGCAGCCGCAGGGTGGGGGAGGGGGCGCCGTTCATGCGGGTGCCTCGAGGTTGACGATCACCGAGCCGACGTGCTCGGCCGTGACCGCGACGTCGATCCGCTCGCCGACGACCCAGCCCAGCTCTGCGGCCTCCCGCTCGAGCTCGTCCGCACTCAGGTAGTCGAGCGTGATCACGTGCTCGGCGACCTGCAGCTCGCCCGTGGGGGAGACGAGCTCGCGGCGGCGGTGGACCTCGATGCCCTCGGCTCCGAAGACGACGGCGACCGGCAGGCTCGAGTGGACCCAGCCGTCGCGCTCGCGCACGTCGGGAAGCGGCGCCGGAGTGCCCTGGTCGCCGAGCTCCTCCTCGGCCGCCTCGGTGAGCAGGGCGAGGTGGAAGCGCCCGCGGGGCGGGAGGATCTCGAGCGCCCCGGCGAGCAGCCGGCGGCGGCCCTCGCGTCCACGCATCAGGTGGGCGAGCTGCATCGGCGCGATGACGACGCCGGCCCGCAGCCCCGTCGCGCCCAGCTCGCGCACGTCGGCCTCGCAGGTGCGAACCTCGAGGCCGGCTTGCCCGGCCCGGAACACGAGCGCCTCGAGTAGCTCGGGAGCGCTGTCGACGGCAATCACGTCGAAGCCGCGGCGGGCCAGGTGGAGGCTGACGCGGCCGGTGCCGGCGCCGAGATCGAGGACCGGCCCGGCGCCGTTCGCCGCCAGTCGCTCCCAGAGCCTCAGGTCGGCGCTGTAGGCGCCGTTCTCGGCGTCATGCCAGACGATCGGGTTGCCCATCGCGGTCGGCGTCTCCATCGCTACTCCCAGTAGTCCCGGGCGAGCCCCCGGCGGGTGAGCATTGTCCGCAGCTCGATCAGCGCGGTGTAGGTGGGCAGGGCGAACAGCCGGCCAGCGGCGCGCTCGAGGCCGTGGTCGAGCGAGGCGGCGATCGACGGCACGACCTCGATCCGCTCGACCGGCCAACCCGCGTACTTGAGCCGCAACGCCATCTCCGACGCCCGCGTGCCGGCGCAGGTGATCGTTGCCACCCGCTCGGCGAGCAGCTCGAAGTCCGCGTCCCAGATCCACGAGACGTCGCGGCCGTCGGCGATCCGATCGTTGAGGGCGAGCCAGATGTCGAGCGGGCGCTCGTCGCGGTCGGCCTCCTGGGCGAGGGTGCGGAGCACCTCGTTCGCGCCCGCGGGGTTCTTGATCAGCAGGATCGAGAGCGGTTTGCCGGCGACGTCGATCGTCTCCACGCGGCCGAAGACGGCCTCGATCGAGCCCAGGGACGCGACGATCGCCTCGGTGCCGACGCCGAGGCCGCGCGCCGTCGCCAGTGCGGCGAGGGCGTTGTAGACGTTGTAGAGACCGGGCAGCGGCAGCTCGATGCGGAGCTCGCCGTCGGGCGTGCGGGCTGTGAAGCGGGAGCCCTCCATACCGCGCAGCTCGATCTCGGTTGCGGCGTAGTCAGGCGCCGGGCGGTCGGCGCCGCAGTTGGTGCAGCGGTAATGACCGAGGTGGCCGACGAAGGCGCGGTCGTAGACGTAGGGGGCGCCGCAGCGACGGCAGTGCTTGGCGTCGAAGGCGTGCTGGAGCTCGTCGAGTGCCTGCGAAGCGTCCTCGATGCCGAAGTAGCTGACGCCCTCACGGCGGCGCAGGTCCGTATCGCGGCCGAGGTCGGCGACGAGCGGATCGTCGGCGTTGAGGACGATCCGGGCGCCGTCGTGCTCGAGCCCGGCGACGAGTTCTGCCCACTCGTCGGCGAGCCGCTCGAGCTCCCCGTAGCGGTCGAGCTGATCGCGGAACAGGTTGCCGAGCAGCAGCAGGCGCGGATGCAGGGCTGCGCTGACCCGGGGCAGCCACGCTTCGTCGACCTCGAAGAGCCCCTCGTCACCGTGGCCCTCGAGCAGCGCCGTGGCGACGCCCCACGCCATGTTCGACCCCGCACGGTTGTGGACGATGCGGCGTCCGTCGGCGGCGAGCGCAGCCGCGATCATCCCCGCTGTCGTCGTCTTCCCGTTCGTTGCGCTGACGATCGCCGAACCACCCACCAGGCCGGCGCCGAGGCGCTCGATCGCATCAGGGGCCGTGCGCAGCAGCACGCGCCCGGGCAGCGTCGTGCCGCCGCCGCGGCCACTGATCCGGCTGAGGCCGCCGACGGCGCGGGCCAGCGCCCGCTTGCCGGCGAACGTCGCCGAACGCCGCGGAGCCGCGCTCGCGGTTCGGCCGGCGCTCACGCGCTTGCCCCGTCCGCCTGCGGAGGCGTCTCCGGTGCGATCACGGAGAGCGCCCGCGGCAGCAGGCGGATCCGGACGGGCAGCTGGGTGATCGCCTCGCCGTCGGCATACACGTCGAAGGGGCGATCGGCGCGGATCTCGAGCTCCGGGCAGCGGAAGACGTCGACCTCCGGCCGCTCGACGTGCTTGCCCTTAAAGACGTCCGGTAGGCCGCGCAGGAAGCTCAGCCGGGAGACGTCGGCGGTGCTGACGACATCGAGCTCGGCATCGTCGATCTCGGCGTCGGGCGCGAGGAACATGCCGCCGCCGTAGGCCTGCGAGTTGGCGGCGGCGACCGAGTAGCCCGTAAAGGTTCGCTCGCCGCCGGGCCAGCTCAGCGTGAAGGTCGCGGGCTTCCAGGCGGCGAGCGCACGCAGCGCCGCGTATGCGTAGACGAGCGGTCCGCGAATGAAGCGGGCCTCGTTTGCGATCCGGTTGGCATCGGAGTCGAAGCCACAGGAGGCGATGCAGAGGAAGCGCACACCGTTGGCTTCGCCGACGTCGATCCGCCGCTGCTCGCCGGCGAGCAGCACAGGGACTGCTTCCTCCGGTTCGGTCGGGATCCCGAGCACGCGGGCGAGGTCGTTACCACGACCCCCCGGCAGGATGCCGAGCGGTACCTCGCCGCCGGCGAGGCGGCCGCCGACCGCGCCGATCATGCCGTCGCCGCTCATCACGACGGGCACCGTCCCGGCCGCGGCGGCTTCGTCGGCGAGCCGGCAGGCGTGCTGCAGGCTCTCGGTCATCACGAGCTCGTACTCGGCGCCGGCGGCTTGCAGCGCCGCCTCGGCCGCCGGCAGTCGCCCCTGCGCACGGCCGGCGCCGGCCGAGGGGTTGACGAGCAGCAGGTAGCGGTCGGGCATCTAGCGGCCCTTGCGGGCGACGAAGTAGGAGCCGCTACCGATCCGGCCCGTCTTCACGGTCTCGAATCCGTAGCGTGAGAAGCCGCGGTCGAGTACGGCATCCGGCGTGTAGAAGGGCGTGCGGTCGCCGGCGCTGGCGGCGACGATCACGTGGCCGCCGTGGCGCAGCACGCGCGCGGTCTCGGCGAAGAAGGGCGGCATGTTGAGCTGGGCGACGAGATCGAAGTGGCCCTCGTCCCAGGGCAGGTGGGAGGCGTCGGCGACGCGGAACGCGACACGGCCGTCGGGATCGAGGCCGACCTTACCCTTCGCCTGGCGGATCATCTCCTCGGAGACGTCGACGCCCCGGATCGAGGCGGTCGGGAACTCGCGGGCGAGGAAGAGCGCCGCGACACCCGTTCCGGTGCCGATGTCGAGGGCCCGCTCGGGACGGCGGTCGATCTTCGTCACGGCGACGGCGAGGGGCGCGAGGTGGGCGGCGCCTGACGCCTCGTTGCGATCGTCCCAGCCGATGGCGAGGTCATCGAAGTAGGAGGCGACCGGCCGCTTGAGCAGTGGCCACAGCCATGGCGCGTGCGCGATCGTCGCCGTCACCGCGCGGCCGACGAGGCGGATCCGCGCCGGCGGGCCGCCGCGCGGCTCAGGCTCGGTGATCGGAGGCTCGGGATCGGCGCTGCTCACGGGCGCATGTTCTCAACCCGTTACGCTCAGCGCCGCTAAGGCGACCGCAACCGATGGCCTTCCCCCGCGCCCAGCTCCCGACCAGCCTCATCGCGATCGCCGCGATCGTCGCCGTCGGCTGCGGGGGTGGCGACTCATCGTCGACCTCGACCAGCGCCAATTCGATGCGCGGATGTCGGCAGCGCCGGCGCCGACGAACGTCGACGCTGAAGAAGCCGACGGCGAAGGCGCCGAGCGCCTCGAGCGTCGTCTTCGACACGAGCTGCGGCAGCTTCACGGTCGCGCTCGACGCGAAGACCGACCCCGCCACCGCGGCCTCACTGCAGTACCTCGCCGATCAGGGCGCCTACGACAACACCTCGATCAACCGCGTCGCGCCCGGATTCGTGATCCAGGGCGGCGACCCGACCGAAACACGGGCCGGCGATGCCGGCTACTCGATCACCGAGAAGGTGCCCTCGAACGTCGTCTACCGGAAGGGCATCGTCGCGATGGCGAAGTCCGACGCGCAGCCGCCAGGCACCTCCGGCAGCCAGTTCTTCGTCGTCACGGCACCCGCCGACGCCGGGCTGCCGCCCGACTACGCGGTCGCCGGCAAGGTCAGCGACGGATTCGACACGATCGACAGGATCGAGGCGATCGGCACGGCGAACGGCACCGACGGGGCGCCGAGCAGGCCGATCGTGATCAACACCGCGAAATCGGAGGGATGAGATGGCGAAGCTGAAGGTTGGAGACATGGCGCCGGACTTCACGAAGCCGTGGACCGGCGAGGGCGAGTTCACCCTCTCCGCGCAGCGCGGCAAGTGGGTCGTGCTCGCCTTCTACCCGGGCGACGAGACGACCGTCTGCACGAAGCAGTTCTGCGAGTACCGCGACAACCGCCAGCGGATCGACGGCCTCGACGCCGAGATGATCGGGATCAGCCCGCAGTCGGTGGCCAGCCATGAAGGCTTCATCGACAACCACGACCTGACGGTGCCGCTCGTCGCCGACGAGGGGCTCGAGGTCGCCGACGCCTACGGAATCAAGATGGGCCCGTCGCTGCGGCGCTCGGTCTTCATCGTCGATCCGGAGGGCCGGATCGCCTGGCGCGACGTCAAGCTGGTCGGCCTCAGCTACACCGACAGCGCCACCGTCAAGTCCGCGCTCGACGAGGCGAAGGCCGCGGCCGCCTAGGTCTAGTGGAGTGGCGGGCCCGCCGCGCCGAGAGCTCGAGGCCGACGGAGTCGGCGGCGTCATCCTGCGCGGCTGGGTCGCGGGGGAGGGCACCCCCGTGCTGCTCGCGCACGGGATCACCGCCCACCGCGACCTCGTCCTGCACGGCTCCTCGCACCTGGCCCGGCACGGCTTCGCCGTCGCCTCCTATGACGCCCGCGCGCACGGGGAGAGCGACCCTGCCGCCCCGGGGGAGTACGGGTACGCGACGCTCGCGGGCGACTTGCGCGCCTTTGCCACCGAGGCGTTCGGCGAAGGGGCGCGGCCGCTGCTCGTCGGCCACTCGATGGGCGCCCACACGATCCTCGCGGCGGCGATCGACGATCCCGAGGCGTTCTCCGGCCTCGTCGTGATCGGGCCAGCGAGCATCGGCGAGCCGCAGAGCGACGAGTCGCTCGCCGGATGGGATGCGCTCGCCGACGGGCTCGAGCGGGACGGCGTCGAGGGCTGGCTCGAGGCCTACGACGACGGCCTCGATCCAGAGTGGCGCGAGACGCTGCTGCGCATCGCCCGCGACCGGATGGAGCGTCACCGGCACCCCGAGGCACTCGCGGTCGCCCTGCGCGAGGTGCCGCGCTCGATTCCCTACGCCGGACTCGAGCCACTCGCCGGGCTCGAGCTGCCCACGCTCGTCGTCGCCAGCCACGACGAGGCCGACCCGGGCCATCCGTACGAGGCGGCGGAGCGGATCGCAGCGACGATCCCCGGGGCGCAGCTGATCAGCGAGGAACCGGGGGAGAGCCCGCTTGCCTGGCAGGGCGGCAAGCTCTCGCGTGAGATCGAGGCGTTCGCGGCGGAGCGGGTCGGCGAGGCCTGAGCTCCCGCATTCGTATGCTTCAGCGATGAGCGAACAGGAGCCCAGCAAGGAATTCTTCGGGGGTCTCGGGACCGCCATCCACTACGCGGCAGTCCCGGAGGGAACGCCCGTCTACGGCTGCGATGAGGCCGAGGTCGGCCGCGTCGAGCAGATCGTCGACAACTACCGCGAGCACATCCTCGACGGCATCGTGATCCGCGACGGCGGCGGCACGGTCCGCTTCGTCGACGGCCCCGAGGTCGCGCGTACCTTCGACCACGGCGTCGTGCTGACGATCGGCGCGCCCGAAGTCGCCAAGCTCGGTCCGCCCGAGAACAGCCCCGGCGTCTTCGGAGCCAACCTCTCGACCGGTCGCCTCGGCCGCCTTTTCGGAGGGGCCTGGAAGAAGCGGTAGGGGGAGGCCCGCGGCCGAACCTTGTGGACTTTCCCGTCGATATGACGGAAAAGTCCACACGGAACGAAGCCGGCCGGGGGCCAGCCGCCTACCGGTACTCCGGATTCGGGAAGTCGAAGCTGCAGCCCGCGTCCCACTTGGCCCGCTGGTTGCCGTGGGCGGGGATGCCACCCGCCTGCTTGAGCATGTGGGCGAGGTGCATCAGGTTCCACGTCATGAAGGTCGTGTTCCTGTTCGTGAAGTCGTTCTTCAGCCCGCCCTCGTCGGGGTCGAGGTATGACGGCCCGGGGCCAGCCTCGCCGATCCAGCCGGCATCGGCCTGGGGCGGGATCGAGTAGCCGAGGTGCTGCAGCGAGTAGAGGATGTTCATCGCACAGTGCTTGATCCCGTCCTCGTTGCCGGTGATCAAGCAACCGCCGGCGCGCCCGTAGTAGGCCCACTGACCGTCGTCGTTGAGGTTTCCTGAGTAGCCGTAGAGGCGCTCGATCACGCGCGTGCAGACCGACGACTTCTCGCCGAGCCAGATCGGCGCGCCGAGGACCAGGATGTCCGCGTCCATCACCTTGCGCTGAATCTCGGGCCAGGCGTCCTGATCCCAGCCGTGCTCGGTCATGTCCTCGTAGACGCCCGTGGCAATCGGGTGGTCGATGGCGCGCACGTTCTCGACCTCGACGCCGTTGCGCCGCATGATCTCGATCGAGATGTCCATCAGCCCCTGCGTGTTCGAGACCTCGGGGCTGCGCTTCAGCGTGCAGTTGATGAACAGGGCGCGCAGGCCGGTGTAGTCGTACGGGCTCGACTCGCACAGTTCGGCCTGGCGGTCGCTGAGTTCGGTCATCGCTCTCTCCTCGTCGTTGCTGTTCACTCGGCGGCTGGAGCGTCGCCGTAGTGACCGGGCCATTGCTCGAAGGGGATTCGGGTGATCTCGAGCAGTTCCGTCACCTCCGCCCACTGGATGCGGCCCAGGCGGGCCAGCGGACGGAGCTTGCGAACGTCGGGCAGGTCGCCGTCGCCGAGCACGCTCTCGTCGACGGCGGCGAGCAGGACGCGCCCGAAGGCGACGGTCGAGTTGCCGAAGCTGAGGGTGTCGAGGAGCCGGCACTCGAAGGCGACAGGCGATTCGGCTACTCGCGACGGCGTCACGCGTGCGCTTGGCTCCCGCTGAAGCCCGACCGCCTCGAACTCGTCGACATCCGGTGGGAAGTTCGTTCCGGTCGCATTGACCTGCTCGAACAGCTGCGCGGGCGCGAAGTTGATCACGAACTCGCCCGTCTCCTCGGCGTTGCGCAGCGAGTCCTTGCGGCCGACCGAGGTGAACTGCAAGACCGGCGGGTCCTGGCAGCTGACGGTGAAGAACGAGTGCGGTGCCAGGTTGTCTACGCCATCCGCGGCGCGGGTCGAGACCCACGCGATCGGGCGCGGCAGGACCGAGGCCGTGAGCACCTTGTAGAAGGACCGGGGCTCGAGCTTGGCTGGGTCGAAGTCGACGCGGGCCATCGGCGCCCAGACTAGTACTGGCTTGCCATAGCCTCGGGTGCCGTGGCCGACGATCCCGGACCGGTGCTGAGACGAAGCGACCGCGAGAGCTTCCGGACCAAGGACGGCTCGAGCGTGGTCGAGCTCGTGCACCCGTCATTCAGCGTGGCGGGAGCGCAGAGCGTCGCCGAGGCCACGCTGCCGGCCGGGGGCGAGACGATCGCCCATCTGCACGAGAGCAGCGAGGAGATCTACATGTTCACCGCGGGGGTGGGGCGGATGCAGCTCGGCGAGCAGGTCTTCGAGATCGCCGCCGGCGACAGCGTCGTGATCCCTCCGGGCACTCCGCACAAGCTGTGGAACGCCGCCGATGCCGAGCTCGTCCTGCTCTGCATCTGCGCGCCCGCGTACTCACACGCGGACACGGTCCTCCTCGATCAGTAGATGCCGTCGATGCGGACGACGTCTCCGTCGCGGACGACGACGTCGATGCGATCGGGCCGGAAGTCCTGGGTGACGGCGAGCGGCTTGCCGTCCTTGACGACGGCACGCACGTCGCAGCCCTGGGCCAGCGCCGCCTTGCGAGCCTGCGCGTAGGGCTCGCCAACGATCGCGGTGGCGTCGAAGACCCCCTTCGGGGCCCCGGTGCATTGCACGGCGCTCGGATCCTTGTTCTTGGGCAGGTCGGGGATCGTCGTCTCGCCGGACGGGTCGAGCGTCGTCGAGGCGACGCCCCCGCTGACGTCCGGCGCCTTGGGCTGGGCGCTGGTCACGCCGCCGCCCGTCGTCGTGTCGCCACTACCACTGCCGCAGCCCGCTGCGGCAAGCGCGATCGATCCAGCGGCGAGCAGCGCAGCCAGGCGCCGGCGCGCGTGTTCAGGGGGGAGTCGATGGAGCAGGAAGCCCTTCACACCCCCACTACGTATCAGGCGGGCCACCCGTCACACCCCGCTCGAGGCCGAAAGCTCGCGCTCCGTGATCCGCTGCGGCTAGCATTCCCCGGACGCGGGAAGGCACCGATCGACCGGCATGAGCAGCCGGCGGCGGACTCACAGCGGTCAGCCCGGCCCGTCGATCGACCATGAGCAGAAGCGTTCGCGCACCGATGAGCAGACTCGCCAAGGCCCTCTTCGCGGCGGCCGGGCTCGTCTTCGTGGTCACGCTCAGCGTCATCCTGATCGGTGGCCGGAACGTCGTCGAGGCGGCCCGCGACAACCGGCCGAACATCGTCGTCGTGATGACCGACGATCAGTACAACACGACGCTCAAGGACATGCCGTACGTGCAGTCGCGCAACGACTGGGCGCGGTTCTCGAACGCGATCGTCGGCACCGCGCTCTGCGCGCCTTCGCGCTCGACCTTCCTCTCCGGTCAGACCTCGACCCACACGGGGGTCGATCGCAACTCCACGACGACGCTGTTCAAGGGCCGTTCGACGGTCGCCGACTGGCTCGGCGACTCCGGTTATACGACTGCCTACGTCGGCAAGTACCTGAACAAGTTCCCGTGGGACGAGAAGGACACTTACGTCCCGCACGGCTGGGACTACTGGGCCGGCTACAGCGGCCCCGAGCGGTACTTCGACTTCACCCTGAATCAGAACGGCACGCTGGTCGACTACGCGGGCCCGAATCACTACTCGACAGACGTGCTCAGCGATCAGGCCTCCAGCTTCATCAACGACGTCAACACGAACAAGCCGTTCTTCGAGTTCGTCGCCTACAACTCGCCCCACAGCCCGTGGACGCCGCCGAAGCGCTACGCAGACGCGCAAGTCCGCAAGCTCGCCAAGACGAAGGCCTTCCTCGAGCGCAACGTCAAGGACAAGCCGAAGTGGATCCGCGGGCTCCACCCGCCGCCGCGCAAGAAGCTGATCGAGGACCGGATCAAGCACAACCAGGCGCTGCTCGCGATCGACGACGGCGTCGAGCAGATCTTCCAATCCCTGAAGGACCGCGGCCTGCTCGACAACACGATCGTCGTCTTCACCACCGACCACGGGATCGCGATCGGCGAGCACAACTACAACCACAAGAACTGCTCCTACGACATCTGCGTGCGCGTGCCGTTGCTCGTCCGCGGGCCTGGCGTCGACCCGGGCACGGTCAGGGGCTTGGTCGGCAACACCGACTTCGCGCCGACGATCGCCGACTGGGCCGACATCAGGACGGGCAGGGCGGTCGACGGCCGCAGCTTCCAGCCGCTACTCGACGGCCGTAAGGCGAAGCTCCACAAGGGCGTGCTGCTGCGCCGGGCGCACGGACAGGGCGAGCGCATCTACTGGGGTGTCCGCACGTCGCGCTGGAAGTACGTCGAGTACAGCCGCACGGGCGAGAAGGAGCTCTACGACCTCAAGCACGACCCGGACGAGGTCAAGAACCTGATGGCGGGCAAGCACAAGCAGCGCTACAAGAAGAAGGCCGCCGCGCTGCACCGCCGGATCGAGACGATGCGCAAGACGAAGCCGAAGGTCCGCCGCTGAGCTGAAAGGCGCCCACCGGAGCGGGACCCTGATGCCGTGGAGGGAAGCAGGGGGGTACGGATAGGCGTGACGGCGGGGCTGATCGTGGCCGCCGCCGTCGCGGCTTTGCTCTGGTCATCGGCCGCCGGGGCGGCGGAGATCGACGCCCACGTACAGCTCGGGGACGGCTACACGCTGTATCTGTGGGCGAACGGGCGCGAGGGCAGGGATCGACCGCATCTCGGGATTGTCAAGGAGGTGGGGGATCGCGCCCTGACCGCGCCTCGCCGGACCTAGAGGCCGTCTCAGACGGTCTCGGCGACGACCGGATCGGTCGCGTCGTCCGGAGCGACCGCGGGCGCGCTGATCAACTCGTAGTCGGCGTGGGTCGATCGTCGCGGTCGCCTGCCTCGTACTCGCGCATGTAGCCGGGCCAGTTGGTGACGATGCGGCCGGTCTCGTCGCGGTACCAGGAGTCGCACTCGGTCCAGGCGGTGCCGGCGAAGCGGGCCTGCACCTCGGCGTCGGAGCGGGCCTCGGCCTCGGCGCGGACCTCGATCGCCGCGGCGCCGCGCTCGCGGATCCGCTGCAGGGCCTTGCGGATGTAGGCGGCCTGCGTCTCGAGGTAGAAGATGATCGAGCCGCCCGAGGTGTTCGTGTTCGGCCCGTACATCAGAAAGAGCGAGGGAAAGCCCGGCACCGTGATCCCGAGGTGGGCGTGGGGCCCGTCCGCTCCAGGCCTCGCTCAGCGGCGTGCCCGTCGCGCCCGCGGACCTGCATCGGCAACATGAAGTCGGTCGTCTTGAAGCCGGTGCCCCAGATGATGCAGTCGACCTCGTGCAGCGCTCCGTCGGCGGTCCGGACGCCGCTGGCCTCGATCGCCGGTGATCGCCTCGGTGTGCGAGGCTCGACGTTCGGCCGCTGCAGGGCCGGCAGCCAGTGCGAGCTGAACAGCACCCGCTTGCAGCCGAACGTGTAGTCGGGCCAGACCTTCGCGCGGACCTCGGGGTCGCGCAGCTGCCAGCGCATGAACGCGGTCGAGCGGGCCCGGCCGAGCCAGCCCGAGCGTGCGCGGGTGGCGGATCATCGCCGTCAGCGACTCGCCGTAGTCGAAGACGAACCGGCGGCGCAACGCCTGCAGGCCGGGGACGTGCTCGATCGCCCACCGGACCGGCTTGCGGGTAGGCGCGGTTCCGGCGCGGCAGAAACCAGTTGCCGCTGCGCTGGAAGACCTCGAGCCGCCCGACCGTCTTCGCGATCTCGGGCACGAACTGCACGGCGCTGGCGCCCGTGCCGATGACGGCGACGCGCTTGCCGGCAAGCGCGTAGTCGTGGTCCCACTCGGCCGAGTGGAAGGTGTGGCCCGGCGAAGCTCTCGATGCCCTCGATCCGCGGGTAGGCGACGCGGTGCAGCTGCCCCGTCGCGACGATCAGCGCCTCGGCCTTCCAGCTGCGCCCGTCGGCGGCCGCGACCGTCCAGCGCCGCGGCGTCGGCGTCCCAGCTCGCACTCGGCGACCTCGACGCCGGTCTCGACGAGCGCGGTCGACGCCGTGGTCGCGAGCGACGCCGCGGAGGTACTCGAGGATCTCGGACTGGGGCGAGCAGAGCCGCGACCAGTCGCGCCGCTGGGCGAAGGAGAACGAGTACAGGTGGCTGGGGACGTCGCAGGCGGCGCCCGGGTAGCTGTTGTGGAGCCACGTGCCGCCGAGCTCCGGGCGCCCGTTCGAGCATCGTGATCTCGCCGAAGCCGTGCGCCTGCAGCTCGATCGCAGCGGCGATGCCGCCGAAGCCGGCGCCGACGATGATCGTTCTCGGGGAGCGGGTGCCGATCGGCTCAATCTACAGCCGCGAAGCCTCCTGGTGCGACGGCGCCCGGCGAGCGCGCCGAGCGTGGGTCTTAGACTGCGACGGGTATGCGGGGTACGTTCGGTTCAAAGGGCGGCGTGCGCGTGCGCCTGTGCGCGGCGGCGGCCGTTCTTGCTGTTCTCACGCTGCCGGCCGCGGCAAGGGCGAGCGCGACGCCGGCAGGCTTCTTCGGGATGGACACAGCGATCGTTCCGACCCAGCAGGCCTTCAACCAGATGCATGCCAACGGCGTCGAGGTCTTCCGGCTGGCGATCCAGTGGCCTGAGGTCGAACCCCGGCCGCCACTCAAGGTCGGCGGTTACGAGTTCCACCGCTACAACTGGAAGCGGCCTGACGAGGAGATGCGGGAGCTGGTCTCAGCCGGCCTGCGGCCGCATCTGAGCCTGATCGGCAGCCCGTACTGGGTGGCTTCGAGCTATGCGACCTCGCCGATGCGGAGCGCGGCCGGGCGCCGCGGATGGCCGGCCTTCGTGGCTGCCGTGGCGCGACGCTACGGGCCCGGCGGCACCTTCTGGAAGCTCAACCCCGACCTGCCCGTCTACGCGCCCGACGTCTACCAGATCTGGAACGAGCCGAACTCGCAGATCGCCTACGCGCCGAAGGCCGACCCGAACGAGTACGCGCAGCTCTTCAGGCTGGCCGGCAAGCGGATCCTGCAAGCCGACCCGCGGGTCCGCGATCCTGCCCGGCGGGATGTTCGGGACGCCGCAGCTGGAGCACTCGATGTACGCCTGGGACTTCCTGCGGCAAGTTCCTCAAGTCAGCCCCACATGACCGCGTACGTCGGCGGCTATCGCGGTGCATCCCTACGCGAAGGCCTCCGCGGGGTCAAGTACCAGGTCCGCAAGATGCGCAAGGCCGCGCACAAGGCCGGGCTCGGCAGCCTGCCGCTGTACATCACCGAGATCGGCTGGTCCTCGGAGAAGCCGAACGGCAACATCTTCTACAAGGGCCTCAAGGGCCAGGCGAAGGCCATCAAGAAGGCGCTGGGGCTGCTCGTCCGCAAGCAGCGCAAGTGGCACCTGAAGCGGATCCTCTGGTTCACCTGGAGCGACCTCAGCCGAGCAGGCGGCCGACCATCTCCGGCTGCGGCTTCTGCCAGAAGATGGGGCTCGTCGACCGCGATCTGAAGCCGAAGCCGGCGCTGAAGAGTTGGCGCCATTGGGCGCTGCGCTAGGCCTGAGGCCCCGGCGCGCCGGGCGCCCTCCCGGCTCAGCTGAACATCGCCGCAACCGCGGCTACCTGCTCCTCATGCGGCACGTCGCGCACGTGCCGGGACAAGTTCCAGCGGTGGCCGAACGGGTCCTCGATCTGCGCGTGCCTGTCGCCCCAGAACGCGTCACCCGGCTCCCGCAGCGCGGTTGCGCCGGCGTCGATCGCTCGCGCGAAGGTCGCATCGACGTCCTCGACGTCGAGTGCGAGCACGGTTGGTGTGCCGTCGCGGGAGGGCGGGGCGAGGACACCCATCTCGGGGAATTCGTCGGCGACGTGCAGCTCCGAGTCGCCCAGGCGGAGCTGGACGGAGACCAGGCGCCCGTCGGGAGCGGGAATTCGAGCCAGCTCCTTGGCTCCGAATGCAGCTGCGTAGAAGGTTGCGGCGCGGTCGGCGCCCCGGACGGCGATGTGGGGTGTGATCTGCATCGCGCGAGCCTACGAGTTCAAGTGGGCTTGAAGTCAAGCCCCCGGACATCGCAATTGGTCGAGCGCGGGCGCGCCGCCGGGTGCGCGGTCAGCCGTGCTTGTGGTGCTTGTGGTTGGGCGGCCGGAGCTTGCTGAAGACGCGCTTCGAGTAGTAGCGGGCCTGGGCCGCTGCGCCCTCGTAGGTGACGTGGATCCCATCGGAGGCGAACCAGGAGGGGTGGTGGCGGCTGTGGTGCAGCCAGTCGATCAGCAGGATGCGCTTGTGCTTGTGCGCCTCGTGCCGGAACAGCTTCGCGTCTTCTGTGCTGTGTCCGGCCTGGTATGCGGTGACGAGACCGAGGATGTGCTTGTGCCCGACCATCTTCAGAGCTGCCTTGACCTGATCGTCGGTGACCGAGCCGTTCGAGGACAGCGCCATCACGGCGATCTTGCCGTAGCGGTGCTTGTGCTTGTAGTGATGCAGAACGTCGAGCCCCTCGTCCCATTGGCGACAGCCGCGCGCGTCGGCGACGAAGCCGCGGTGGGCGAGCTTCGGTGCGGCGAGGATCAGGGTCGAGTCGCCGATGATCAGCGGCGGCTTGCCGAAGTTGGCGTTCTTCTTCGCTCCGTAGGAGTACGTGCCCCCGCATGACGCGGAGGCCGACCCGCCGCCCAGCAGCGCGAAGGCAAGCAGGGCGCAGGCCGTTGCCACGGCCACGGCGACCGTGGGCCGCAGGCGATGCTCAGCGAGGCGGAACATCGGACGGATGCTAGGTGGCCGCCCGTGCCGGCGCGGCGGGCGGGCGGCGGACCGCGGCCGGGGGAGGTGTGTCGCTAGGCTGGCGGCGTGTCAGCTCCGCCGTCGAGCCCACTGCTCTCGAGTCAGCAGATCGAGCGACTCAGGGAGCTGGGCGAGGAGCGCACGGCGGCTGCGGGCGAGGTCCTCTTCGACGTGGGCGACGAGCGCTATCCGTTCCTCGCCATCGTCGCAGGCGAGGCGGCGATCGAGGACGCTGCCGGCAACGAGATCATCCGCCACGGCGCCTCCGGGTTCCTCGGCGAGATGAACCTGCTCTCGGGGCAGACGGTCTTCCTGCGCGCCGTCGCCCGGTCGCCGATGCGCCTGATCGCGATCGAACGCGAGCAGCTGCGTGCGCTGCTGTTCGATGACTCGGGCTTCTCCGAGCTCGTCCTTACCGCCTTCATCCGTCGTCGTGAGGCGCTGCAGACGCAGCCCGGCATCGGCATCGAGATCGTCGGACCGCGCGACGACCACGAGACCCGGCGAGTCGTCGAGTTCGCGAAACGCCTGCGCGTGCCGTTCACGCGGCTCGACCCCGAGGACGGTGGCCAGGAGGAGCAGCAGAGGGCGCCGCTCGTACGTCTCCCAGGCGGCGGTGAGCTGCACGGCCCCACCAACGGCGAGCTTTCCCGCGCGCTCGGGATCGGTCTGGAGCTGCCATCCCAGCTGACGGTCGACCTGCTCGTCATCGGCGCCGGTCCGGCCGGGCTCGGGGCCGCCGTCTACGGCGCCTCCGAGGGTCTGGACACGCTCCTCATCGAGAGCACGGGCCTCGGCGGACAGGCCGGGTCCTCGCGCCGGATCGAGAACTACCTCGGCTTCCCCGGCGGCATCAGCGGGATCGAGCTGACGAGCCGCGCCGTCACCCAGGCGCGGAAGTTCGGGGCTCGCACGGCGACCCCATACTCGGCCAAGCGCCTGATTCCGGATCCGCGTGGTCACCGCGTGGTCACCGAGGAGGGCACCGAGATCACCGCTCGCGTCGTCGTCATCGCGACCGGCGCCCAGTACCGGCGGCTTCCCGTTGAACGGCTCGACGAGTTCGAGGGGTCGAGCGTCTTCTACGCGGCCGGCCCACCCGAGGCCCAGCTCTGCGGCGGCTCCCGGGTCGGCGTGGTGGGCGGGGGCAACTCGGCGGCCCAGGCGGCGATCTGGCTCGCCAGGGGCGGTGCGCTGCCGACCCTTCTGCACCGCCGTGCCGACCTGAGCGAGACGATGAGCGACTACCTGATCGGCGATCTGGAGCGCTTCGGGGTCGAGGTGCGCGACCGCAGCGAAGTTGCGGAGCTGCATGGCAGCGGTGGCGATCTGGAGGCGGTCACCCTCAAGGACGGCCAGCGCCTGCCGCTCAGCTTCCTCTTCCTGTTCATCGGCGCGGATCCGTGTACAGACTGGCTCGACGGCGAGCTCGAGCGCGACGAGCACGGCTTCCTGCTGACCGGGGCGGCCGCGGGCGTCGACGGCCTGCTGGCGACGAGCGAGCCCGGCGTCTTCGCCGCGGGCGACGTCCGCGCGGGCTCGATCAAACGCTGTGCGACGGCGGTGGGGGAGGGTGCCACGGCGATCCAGCTGGTGCACCGCTACCTCAGCGCGCTGCCGGCCTGACCGACGCGTCGTCGTTGTCCGGTTTCGGAACTTCGCGGGCGGGGAAAGTGGACGGCGTGCTGGAGCTCCTGCGTATCCCAACTGGCCCCGTAATCAACCGACCGCGCGCCCGGCAGGGGGCGGCGGCCGCGAGGCGGACCGGGCGCTGGGCGCTCGCGGCGCTGGCGGCATCGATCGCGCTCGCCGCTCTCTGCGCCGCGCCCGCCCGAGCCGTCGTCTCCCACGAGCTTGGCGGCGGCTACGGCTCGGTGCACCACTTCTGGACGAAGGAGCGGATGCGCGAGGCCAAGCCGATGCGCGCACCCGCGCTCCCGCCGCCGGCCCCCGCTGATCGATCCGCGCTGTCGGCGGCTTCGGGCGGGGAAGAGCACGACGGCAAACCGACGTATTTGGCGGGCAGTGCACCGACCCGCGGGCCGCTCGCACAGGCGGCTCGGCACCGGCGCAAGCACAAGCACAAGCACCACAACGTGCCGCGCCACCCGAAGGTGAAGTCGGGGCCGGTGCCGCCCGCCCTCTACACGCGGGCCCCGTTCCGCAGCAGCGGCAAGCTCTACATGCAGTTTCCCGACGGTCTGTACTCCTGCTCGGCGACGGTCGTGCACTCGAAGACGCACTCGACGATCCTCACCGCGGGTCATTGCGTCTACAACAAAGGCCAGGGGTTCGCGACGCAGATCGCTTTCGTGCCCGGCTATTTCGCCGGCAGGGCGCCGCATGGCTTCTGGGTCGGCGCCAAGACCGTTACGAACGCGCAGTGGGTCAAGCACCGAAACCAGAAGTACGACTACGCAGCGATCCGCGTCGGCGGGCCGCAAGGCCCGGTCGGCAAGGTCGTCGGCGAAAGCGGTGTCGCGCTCAACGCCGGCCGTCACCACCATGAGGTGACGCTTGGCTATCCGAACAACCTCGGGGGCACGAACATCCTCTGGGCATGCCTGTCGAAGCTGATCGGCGACGATCCGTACGACCGCGACCCGGGCCGCAAGAACATCGCCATCGCTTGCAACATGTCGCACGGCTGCAGCGGCGGCGGCTGGCAGTTCGGCCGCCATGGCCACTGGTACGTGAACTCCGTGTCGAGCTACTTCTACAAGACGAAGCGCTTCCGCCACATCCTCTTCGGGCCGTACCTGACCGATCGGGCCCGGAAGGTGATCAGCAAGGCCCAGAGAGGCTGAGAGGGGGCCGCTGCTGCGTCGGCGTGCTTAGAGGGACCCCGTGGCTGAGCCGGATGCAATGCACGATAACGTCGGTTATGTAAACCGAAGGCGTGAGAGGGTTCGAATCGACCGCGGCCTGCGTCGATTGGAAGGAGACCGAGTTGGCAACGAGGAGACACCGTCAGGTCGCGGGCTGCGGCCTGACCGGCGATGAGAGCGCAGAGACACTCACCCCGCGCCCCGCCCGTGGGGCTCAGCGCGCCTTCGCCGCGATCTCCCTCGCGCAGCGCTCGCCGCTCTGAACCGCACCGTCGAGGTATCCGAGGTGCACCGTTTCCGTGTGCTCGCCGCCGAAGTGCAGGTTGCCCTCGGCCCGCGCGAGCTTGCCCCAGAAGCGCGTGAACTGGCCCGGCATGTACGCGGCGTAGGAGCCGTGCGTGTGTGGATCGGCGGCCCAGTGGTCGAGCCAGGCGGCGCCGTCGCTGCCGCCCTGGACGCCCGCCACCACGCGCCCGATCCGGCGCAGCTCGTTGGCGACGACCTTCTTGGGGGCCTCGCCGTGCGGCTGCGGGCTCCGGTAGTCGCGCCCGACCTCGCCGCCCGAGAAGACCGTCAGGACCGAGCGGCGCCCGGGCTGGTTGGCGGTGCTGTCCCAGGTGTCGACGCGGCGGTCGTAGTACTCGCCGCTCCAGCCGCCGTAGTGGCGCATGCGGCGCTCGAGCTGGATGAGCACCTTCGCGTTCGTGCCCATCCCGAGCTCCTCGATCGCGCGCCGCTTGCGCCGGCTGATGCCCGCGGCGCCGATCTCCGCGCGGCGCAGCGCCGTGAACGGCAAACAAAGCGCGACGACGTCGAAGACGCGAGTGCCCGCAACACCCGCGAATCCGAGCGCGTAGCTGCCGTCGCCGCGCCGGCGCAGCGAGGAGAGCGCCATGTCGCGCTCGATGGCGCCGGCGGGCAGCGCCGCCGCCAACCCGTCGACGATCAGGTCGTTGCCCCCGTGGACGTGAAAGCGCTCGTCGGAGCCCTGACCGCGAGGCCCGAGCTCGATGATCATGTTCATCGCGCTCAGCCGCGCCGCCTCGAGCCCGTACTCCTCCGCCATGTACTGCTTCATCGCCGCCCGCAGGACGGCGTGGCTCGGTCCGGGAGCGGCCTCGTCGATCCACTCGCGGGCCGTCATCTCGTCGAGTTGCACCGCTGCCCTGCCGGAGGCGCCGTGCAGGTACGGGCCGATGCGCCTGGCGTCGCGGCGCGCCCGGCTGACGAGCCGTCCGTAGCCGCTCCAGACGCCCGCCCCGGTTCGCTGGCGCCCGCCGAACCAGTAGCGCGTCCGGCCTCCGCGGCGCAGCGGCCGGCGGCCGTCCTCGAGCTCGAGGCCGAGCTCGTGGACGAGCCGCCTGATCGCCCTGTGCGAGGTGTCGATGAACTCGCCGCCGTGTTCGGCCGTCTGGCCGCCGGCGAACTCGCGCGCGGTCCAGCAGCGCCCGCCGAGCCGCTCCGGGTTTGCCTCGAAGACGCTCACGGGCAGACCCGCTTGCGTGAGCCTGTAGGCGCAGCTCAGGCCCGCCAGCCCGGCGCCGACGACGGCGATGCGTGGCGTCGTCGCGGGCATGCCCCAGGCGTGCGCCGCCAGTGGCCTGCGGAGCAGCAGGGCGCCGCCGGCTGCGGCGCCGAGCCCGAGCAGCTCACGGCGGGAAGTACGTGGGGCGTCTTGCACGATGGTCGGCCTCTCGGTCTACATAACCCGCCCGGCGCCCCTTCGATCCGGTCCCGGCCGCGCCCCCTCCCCCCGCGAAACGCTACGCCTCCTCGGCCCACCACCCCGGCACGATCTCACCGTCGGCGTCGTGGTGCGGGCCGAAGACGATCATCTCGAGGCCGTCCCCGCCCGCCTCGAACTGGCGCATCACGCCCGGCGCGATCCGGAGCGCGTCGCGCTTCGTCAGCTCGAGGACCTCGTCGTCCAGCTTGACCCGGCCCGAGCCGGCGAGGACGACGAAAACCTCCTCGGCGTCGTCGTGCTTGTGCCCGAAGGGCTGGCGCTGGTTCGGCTTCAGCTGGTGGTGCGCGAGCCCCGTCTGCGTCGCGTCCAGATCGCCCCTCGCGAAGCGGACTTCCATGATCTCGCCGCTGCCGTGCTTGGCTGCCGAATCCTCGATCTCGCCGAGGTTCTTGTGTGTGTAGGCGCTCATCCGTCTCCTCTTCCGCGCCCTGCCGGACGCATTTGATCGGCTTGGAGACCGATTCTTGCTCCCCGGGCAAGAAAACGCGGCGCCGGGCCACAGGACCCGGCGCCGCAGTCATCGCGCCGTCCCGCGCGACGTTCTTTGCCGTCCCCGGCTACGAGGGGAGGGCGACGGTGATCGCGCTGATGCCGACTACGGTGCCGCCCTTGACGGCGTTCGTCTTGAAGGCGCCGTTGAGCAGATTCGCCGCGTCGGGCGAGAGCTCCACGGTGGTGCCCTCGAGCGTCGCGGTGCCCTGGCCCTTGTCGACCTGCAGAGGCTTCAGGGTCGAGCCGTCGAGGTCGAACAGCACGGCGCCCTTGGCGGCCGACTTGCCGTTGACCGAGACGTCGCCCATCAGCTTCGAGGTGCCGGGATCGATGACGAAGTCGGTCAGGTCGACCTCGGTCTTGCCGGCGCTCAGGCTGAGCCCGCTGCCGGCGTGGTCGATCTCGCCCTGGACGTAGGGACGCAGCGGCTGGCTCGGGTCGTAGTAGGTGACGTTGCCGCCCGTGATCGGGAATGAGATGTACCCGTCCTTGAGCGTCGCCTTGCCGACCGGAGCCGGAGTCAGGCCGAGCTTCGTAAGCGCGTCGACGAAGCCCGCGTCGAGGGTGACCTTGGTCTGGACGCCGGTCAGGTTGTCGATCTGCGCGACGGGCTCCTCGTTGGCGGTCGACGTGGTGTCGCTACTGCTTCCACACGCCGCGACGCCGATCGCGATTGCGGCGAGCAGCATCAGGCTGGCTGCGATTCGCTTGAACATTTCTGTGTTTCCTTTCGAGTTGATTCGGCGCACGGCGGTGCTGGGCAGCCCCTCCGAAGAGGGCCCCGGCTGCCGGCGCGTTATCCCTCTATGCGGCGCCGCCGCCGGACTGGATCAGTCGATTCCGCAAATCGCTTGCTTGCAGGGATAAGGTGCCCCGATGCCCACACCGCAGACCGACCTCCTCGCGCCAACTGCGGGGGTCGTGCAGAGCGTCGAGGTGAGTGCCGGGGCGAGCATCGACCGCGGCGCGCTCGTCGCCCTGATCGAGGTGATGAAGATGGAGACGGAGGTTCGGGCGGAGGGCGCGGGAACCGTCTCCGAGGTGCTCGTCGCCGTCGGCGAGAGCGTCGCCGAGGGCGACGTCCTCGTCCGGATCGCGCCCGACGCGACGGTTGGTAACGGCGCCGAGCCGGAAGCCGGCTACGCCGATCGGAGCTCAGGAGGCACCAGGCCCGACCTCGCCGAGGTCCTCGACCGGCGCCGCCGCGCCCTCGACGAGGGCCGCCCCGACGCCGTCTCGCGGCCGGCACGAGCGCGGCGGGCGCACCGCGCGCGAGAACGTCGAGGATCTGATCGACCCCGGCAGCTTCTCCGAGTACGGGATCTTCGCCCTCGCCGCGCAACGCCAGCGCCGCAGCGAGGACGAGCTGATCGAGCGCACGGCGGCCGATGGGCTGATCGGCGGGATCGCCACCGTCAACGCCGAGCGCTTCGGGGCCGAGCGTGCCTCGTGCGCGGTCGTCTCCTACGACTACACGGTGCTCGCCGGCACGCAGGGTGCACTCGGCCACTTCAAGAAGGACCGGCTCTTCGAGGTGATCGAGCGCACGCGCCTGCCGGTCGTCCTCTTCGCCGAGGGCGGTGGCGGCCGCCCGGGTGACACCGACATGCCGACCGGCTCCTCGCTGACCGCGCGCGCCTTCGCGCTCTGGGGCCGCCTCTCGGGACTCGTGCCGCGGATCGCGATCGTCCACGGGCGCTGCTTCGCCGGCAACGCGGCGCTCGCCGGTACGGCCGACATCCTGATCGCGACCGAGGGCGCCAACATCGGCATGGGCGGCCCGGCGATGATCGAGGGCGGCGGGCTCGGCAACTACGCGCCCGAGCAGGTCGGCCCGATCGATGTCCAGGACGCAAACGGCGTCGTCGACGTCCGGGTCGCAGACGAGGCCGAAGCGGTAGGCGTGACCAAGACCCTGCTCGGCTACTTCCAGGGGCGCACGGATGCGTGGACCGCGCCACCGCAGGCGCCGCTCCGCGACGTCGTGCCCGAGAGCCGGCGGCGTAGCTACGACATGCACTCGGTGATCGCCGGCCTCTGCGACGAGGAATCGGTGACCGAGCTCCGGCGTGGCTTCGCCGCGGGCATGATCACCGTCTTCGCGCGGATCGAGGGACGGCCGATCGGGATCGTCGCCAACGACCCCTCGCACCTCGCCGGCGCGATCACGAGCCCCGGCGCCGACAAGGCAGCGCGCTTCATGACCCTGTGCGAGGCGTTCGGGATCCCGGTCCTCTCGCTCGTCGACACGCCGGGGATGATGGTCGGCCCCGAGGTCGAGGAGACCGCCCTCGTCCGCCACTGCTCGCGGCTGTTCTCGATCGGCCCCAACCTGACCGTGCCGCTGCTCGCCGTCGTCGTTGGTCGCGGCTACGGACTCGGCGCGCAGGCGATGGTCGGCGGCAGCTTCCTCGAGCCGCTCCTGACCCTCGCCTGGCCGACCGGCGAGCTCGGCCCGATGGGGATCGAGGGCGCCGTCAAGCTCGGGATGAAGAACGAGCTCGCCGCAATCACCGACGAGGCCGAGCGCGAGGAGCACTTCCGCGAGCTCGTCGCCGGCCTGCGCCACCACTTCCGCGCGCTCAACGTCGCCACCTACTTCGAGCTCGACGACGTCATCGACCCGGCCCAAACCCGCACCCGCCTCGCCCAGACCCTGGCCGCCGCCCCCTCCCCCGCCCCGCGCGAAGGCAAGCACCTGCCGTGGGTCGACACGTGGTGAGCCGGGCCCTGATCGCCGTCCTGGGCATCCTTGCGCTGCTCGCGATCGCTGTGCCGGCAGGGGGAAGCCAGCCGCCGTCCGGCCGGTCGGCGACGTGCGCGGGGGCGCTGAATCCCGGCGGCACGGCGAATGATCCGGACGAGACGCGAGCCGGGCCCGCCGCGCCGCTGCCGTCCGCCTGGCAGAAGCCTCGGCGACAGCCGGATCAGGTCTACCTGCGGAGCAGCACCGCCACGTACAACCGGCTGTACGAGTTCGTGCTCAGGCGTGGGCATCTGCTGGGCCATCCGCGAGCCGGTCACGAGCCGTGGCGTCGTGTGCCGCTCCCTGACTGCCTCGAGGGGAACCTGAGCGCGATCTCCGCGGACGACGACGAGATGATCGGCCTCGACCGCGACCGCCAGATCTACACGATGGACAACGCGCTGAAGGCGCCGGAGAAGTGGAACTGGACCTCCCGCTGGGGACCCCCGGTGTGGAGGGGTGACGGCTTCGTCCTCCCTCACACCGACGCCTGGTCATGGTCGGTGATCTCACCGGCCGAGGACAAGCGCTGGACCGATCCGGCCGGCAACCACACCGCCGTGGGCACCTTCAAGGTCTCCCACATCTGGGGCCTACGAGACGGTGGCAGCAAGCTCAGCTTCTGGGATCCATGGCTGCCGCGGGACACGAGCTACGAGATGTGTGGGCCGCATCGCAGTCGCTTTCGCGCCGTGAACGTCTCGGCCAGCGGCTCCCACATCTTCGTGATCGGGGCCCATGGCGACATGTTCACCCGGCTGTATGACTTCGATCTCTCCGGCTACGACCAGGCCTTCTTCCACTACTCCTACGACGACCAGCGCGGCGTCGGCGACGGGGCCCCGATCCAGCTGCCCGCCGAGCCCTGGCGGCGGCAGCCGAAGATCCACGGGCGCATCACCTCCGCGATCTCCGTCAGCAAGTTCGGTGTCGACGCCGTCCACGCGCGTCTGCGGGTTGCCGGCCGTCGCCACGGGCGCGCCGGTTACTGGCAGCGCGACGTCGCCATGCCACGGAGCACGGGCTGGCGATTCCACGCCACCGGCGGGCCGCCGCCGGGAACGCCTCTGCCGAACCCGCCAAAAAACACGTCGCGGCGCGGCCTCGACGCGAGCGAGAACGCTCGCTACGTCATGGACGAGGCCGGGACTCACGGCGTCATCGCCAACTACAACGTCTACTGCTCACCCGCCTCGCTGACGCTGCAGCGGGTGGGCGGCCCAGCCCGGCGGCTGACCCTCCACACGGTCGACGGCCTGCGTCAGACGACGCGGGCCCGCGGTCTCGACGATGTCCCTCGCGAGCAGTACGGAGCGATCGAATACCCGTCCGGCCGCTTCGAGACAGTCACCGTGCTCGCCACCCGCCGCCAGATCGTGATCCCGGAGCATGGCTGGGTCTTCAAGCGGGCCGGCTGACGGCCCCGGCCGCGGATCGCGGCCGGCATCAGCCTGCCCGGCGGGCGAGCGTCAGTTGACGCTCGGGTCCTCGGGCATGCGGGCGACGATCGCGTACTCGCCGCCCATCCGCTCGAGCACGTCGCTCCACATCGTGTCGGGTGCTCCGGGAAGAGCTCCGCCGGCAGGGGCGCCTCGACGATCCAGGCGTCCTCGTCGATCTCCTCCTCGAGCTGCTCGGGCCCCCAGCCGGAGAAGCCGGCGTAGACGCGGCCGCGGCGCAGCGCCGTCGGGGAGCTCGTCGAGATCGCTCTGCGCGGAGACGAGGCCGACGTCGGCGACGACGATCCAGGCTGCCTTCTCGGGGTCGGAGAACTCGCCGAGGACGACGAGCGCCTCTGGCTGCACGGGGCCGCCGACGAAGATCGGCTCCTCCCCGGCGATCGGCTCGAGCTCTGGGATCACGCCGGCGACCTCCGACTCGGAGGGACGGTTGAGGACGATGCCCATCGCGCCGTCCTCGCCGTGCTCGGTGATCAGCACGACGGTGCGCTCGAAGTTCGGGTCGCCGAGCGCCGGCGAGGCGATCAGCAGCTTGCCGCGTAACGAGTCCTGAGCCACTCCGGCGCAGGCTAATCGAGCTTCGCCGCTGCTGTCGCCGATCTCCCGTGGACAGCCGCTAAAGCCGAGCGGACGAGGCCCGGTCTCTAAGCTCATGGGCCGATGATTCGCGACGTAGCCGAGGCCAGCTTCCAGACGGACGTGCTCGACCGCTCCCACGAGGTGCCGGTCGTCGTCGACTTCTGGGCCGAGTGGTGCGGCCCCTGCCGCCAGCTCGGCCCGGCGCTCGAGGCCGAGGCCGGCCGGCGGGGCGAGACCGTCGACCTCGCGAAGGTCGACGTCGACTCCAACCAGCAGCTCGCCTCCTCCTTCCAGGTCCAGGGCATCCCCGCCGTCAAGGCGTTCCGCGACGGCAAGGTGGTCGCCGAGTTCACCGGCGCGATTCCGCCCGCCCAGGTCGCCCAGTTCTTCGACGGCCTCGTCCCCTCCGAGGCCGATCAGCTCGCCTCCTCAGGCGACGAGGCCGATCTGCGGCGGGCCCTGGAGCTCGACCCCGGGCAGACGGAGGCCGCGACCGCGCTCGGCCGGATCCTGATCGCCCGCGGCGACCTCGACGAGTCCGTCGAGCTGCTCGAGCCCTTCGAGGCCGACTTCGCCGCCGCCGGGCTGCTCGCCCGGGCCCGGCTGGCGTCGAACGGCTCGGCACCGGAGCTCGCAACCGCCTTCGAGGCCTGGGACGCGGGCGACCACGAGAAGGCGCTCGAGGCGCTGCAGGAGGCAGTCGCCGCGGGCGACGCGGACCGCGACGAGCTGCGCCGCGTGATGGTCGCGATCTTCACCGAGCTCGGCCCCGACAGCGAGCTTGCCCGCGATCACCGCCGCCGTCTCGCCCTCGCCCTGACCTGACCGCGGCGCGATGGCGCTCGGTGCGGTGATCGAGATCGGCGGCGTCGGCCTGTTCACGGCCCTGTTCGCCGGCATGCTCTCGTTCCTCTCCCCCTGCGTGCTGCCGCTCGTGCCGGGCTACCTGTCGGCGGTCACGGGCGTCGCCGCCAGCGGATCTGCAGAAGGCGGACTGGCGCAAGGTCATCCCCCCCGCGCTGCTCTTCGTCGCCTCCTTCTCGGCGATCTTCATCATCCTCGGGCTCTCGGCGACGGGTCTCAGCCAGGCGCTGCGCACGAACCTGACGACGCTCAACAAGGTCGCCGGGCTCGTGATCATCGCGATGGGCGTCTTCTTCGTCGCCTCGCTCTTCATCACCCGCCTGAACGCCGAGTGGCGGGTCGACGCGCTGATGGCGCGCGCCGGCCAGGGCGGGCCGCTGATCGCCGGCGCCGCGTTCGCGATCGCCTGGACGCCCTGCATCGGGCCGACCCTGACCGCGATCCTCGGCCTCGCCAGCACGACGGACTCCGTCTGGCAGGGCGGGGTCACGCTCGCCGTCTACTCGCTCGGGCTCGCGATCCCGTTCCTGCTCACGGCGATCGCGTTCACGCGGATGACGACCGCCTTCGACTTCGTCAAGCGCCACTACGGGGCGCTGATGGCGATCGGCGGCGTCTTTCTGATCGTCATGGGCGTGCCTCGTCTACACGGACGAGATAACCCGCTTCAACATCTGGGCCCAGAACGCGGCCGATTCGCTCGGCCTCGACTTCCTGAACGGGATCTAGCGGCCCGGATGGAGCCGCCCGCGTTTGGCGGAGCGGCACGAGCCGGACGCGGGGCCCCGGCTTTCGCCGGGGCCGCGCGCCGGATTGCCGGGCTGTGCCCGGCTCAGGCTCTACGAGGCGAGCTTGACGCCGACGGCCCGCGGGCCCTTGTCGGAATCCTCGGTCTCGAACTCGACCTTGGCGCCCTCGGCGAGGGTGCCACCTGTGGACGAGTCGAGGGCACTGTGATGGACGAACACGTCGTTCGAACCATTCTCAGGACGGATGAAGCCGAAGCCCTTCTCGTCGTTGAACCAGTTGACGGTTCCTGTGGGCATATGTAGTTCCTCCTATTGGAACAGGCCGAACGGCACGGAGGAAGCTGTGAAGGCTACGACTGAGCGGCTGGGCACTTGGGTGAGGCGCACGAACGTGTGCGTGCACCGAGGCTAGCAGTCATGGCGGCCGCCGACAGGCTGCACGCCAGCCTCCGCGACGGAGACGACACCCGGCCCGGCCGCGAGCTGGCGCGCGCCGGTGGGGCGGGCGCGATGCGGCGCGGCCTGATTTGGGGCCCCCAAGGCGACGATGGCGGTTCCGCGGAACCTCCTCCTGACGGGTGAGGTACGTCATGGAAGTGCAACGTGCCGAAGCCACCGCTAGTCACCGAGCCGTGGGCTCCGGCACTGGTCGAACTCCCCCGCGTGCACCTCGGACTTGGCCCTGATCACCTGCTCGCGGAGGCTGCCCTCGGTCTGCCAGAAGCCGCCATTGACGGTGACGACGGGGAGCGCCGGGGGGCTACCGCCCTTGAGCGGATCCACGTGCCCATCGAGGCCCTGGTCGGCAAGGGGGCACCGAGGGTGAGCACGCGCCCGGCCCGTCTGGGCATAGTCGTCCACTTGTACCCCCTTTAGGGGGTCAACTGGACGGTCTCGACTCGCCGGAACGATGCTGGTTGGCGCGAGGGGCGCTTGTGCCTCGAAGAGACACCGCGCTTCGCCGGCGTTTCTGACCGGGACGCGAGGACCTCAGCCGCTGGTTCTCCGGACTTTGCCACCGCATACGTAGCGAACTCCGGAGCACGCGTCGGTTTCTCTCCGCACGAAACGCGTTATCCCAGCCCAAGACCACGAAGTAGCGATCCACGAGACTCGGAGGGGTTGCCGCCCTCGCCGCTCGCGATCAGTTCGGTCCCGGAGATCAGCTGGGCATGCCACTCCCCGTCGTCGAAGTACTCGACTAGGTCGAGGCCGTGCGCATCGGCATGACGACGCAGCCTCTGTTCCGCGGCTTCGTCTGGGTGTTGAGGCGATTCAGTCATGCGTCGTTCATCGACGGCACCGGCACCGTTCTTTAGGTGACGTGTGGCGTTCGTGCTCCTTCGCGCGATGACCAAGCTCGGCCAGGGCCGCAGTGAGTCCGCGCCGGGGCCTGACTGACCCGGCAGGCCGGGCTACTGGTCCCGGCCCGGCTACCAGGGGGAGCCGGGGGCACCGACCTCGACCGGGACCTCGATCTCCTCGGTCTGCTCGGTGCCGATCGCGTCGGTCGACCTCCTCCTCCAGCTCGTTGCTGTCGGAGTCGTTCGAGCAGACGATGCGGAAGCGGCCGGTGCCGAGCTCGGGGTCGCCGACGAGCGGCAGGCCGCGGATCTCCTCCCAGCCGAGCCGCTCGATCTCGAACGGGTTCATCCGCACCTCGGAGGCCGGGAACGGGCAGCTCGAGTTGTGCTGGTCGATCGCCTTCGAGATCGCCTCGAGGTTCTTCGCCTCCGCGCTCACAGCCCGGACCGTAGCAATGCGGCCCGGCCTGCCCCGTCCGGCCGCCGTCCTACGATCGGCGGCAATGGGTAGCGAACGCCTGTACGGGGACCCCTCGAGCTGGGAGCACGCGATCGCGCACGTCGACATGGACGCCTTCTTCGTCTCCTGCGAGCTGCTGCGCCGGCCGAAGCTGCGCGGCCTGCCGGTCGCGGTCGGCCCGCGCGGCGACCGCGGCGTCGTCACCGCCGCCTCCTATGAGGCGCGCGCGTTCGGCGTCCACTCGGCGCTGCCGATCTCGATCGCCCGCCGGCGCTGCCCGCAGCTGATCGTCGTGCCGCCCGACCGCGACCTCTACCGCCGCGGCTCGCGGGCGGTGATGGGCGTGCTCGGCGAGTTCAGCGACACGGTCGAGGTGCTCGGCCTCGACGAGGCCTACGTCGACCTCAGCGACTCCCCCGCGCCCGAAGACCCGCGCCCGACAGCTCAAGCTGCGGATCCGCGGAGCGCACGCGACTCGCCTGCTCGATCGGCCTCGGGCCGAACCGGCTGATCGCGAAGATCGCCTCCGACCTCGACAAGCCCGACGGGCTCTGCGTGCTGCCGCGCGAGCGCTTTCTCGAGGCCTGTCGGCGAGCAAGCCGGCGCGGATCATCCCCGGCGTCGGGCCGAAGACCGAGCGAGCGGCTGGCAGCGGCCGGGATCCGCACCGTCGCCGAGCTCGCCAAGGCGCGACCCGGAGCTGCTCGAGCGGACGCTCGGGCCCTCGCACGGCGCCGGCTCGCCCGCCGCGCGCACGGCTACGGCAGCACGCCGGATCGCGCTCGATCGCCTGCGCAAGTCCGAGAGCCGCGAGCGCACCTTCGAGACCGACCAGACCGACGAGGCAGCTGATGCGGGAGACGATCGCGGAGATGGCCCGGTCGGTCACCGAGAACCTCGCCGGCAAGGGAATCTCCGGCCGCACGGTGACGCTGAAGATCCGCCTGTCGCCGTTCCGCACCTTCACCCGGCCGCGCTCGCTCAGCGAGCACACCGACGATCCCGAGGCGCGTGATCGCCGCTGCGCTGGAGCTGTTCGAGGACGTTCGAGCGCGACGCGCCGGTCGGCTGCTCGGCGTCGGCGTCTCCAACCTGCGCCACCCTGAGGCGCCGCCGCGGCGGCCGAGCGACGACGAGCGAGGGCCCAGAACGAGCCTCGCCGCCGGCCCCGGGAGGGCGCGCCCCGGGCCAGCTCGCCGCTCGAGTAGGCGGGCCGAGCGCCTCTCCGCCCGCGCTCGCTACTTCGAGGCCCAGACCGTGCCGACGTCCGGGAAGCCGAGCTTGTTCTTGGTCGCCTCGGTCAGGTCGAACTCGCGGTTGCCCGCGTAGGGGCCGCGGTCGATCACCTTGACCTTGACCGTCTTGTGGCGGTAGCGGAGCTTCAGCTTCGTGCCGCACGGCATCGACTTGTTGGCGACGCCCGATCGTGCCGGGCTGCAGGGTGCCGCCACAGGCCAGCGCGTTGCCGTACAGGCCGGGCCCGTACCAGGAAGCCTCGGCCGGGCGGTAGACGGTCGCCTTGCCGGCCTTGTCCTTGCTGCCGGCGGCGATCGCGGTCGCCGCGGGCCTTGACCGTCACCTTGTGGGTGCCGGTGTCCTTCGCCTTCAGCTGCGCCTTGAAGCGGCCGTGCCGGTTGGTCTTCGTCGTCACGCGCTGCGTGCGCGGCCTTGACGACGACCACGCGGCGCCCGATCGCCGGCGAGACGCGGCCCTTGACCTTGAGCTTGTCGCCGAGGTTGACGTCCTTGTGCGCGAGCCGCGAGTGCAGGCGCGACTTGACGCGGACCCGCTGGGGCACGGAGCTGCGGCCGTCGGCGGCGAGCACGCGGAAGTGGCCGCTGCGCTTGACGCTTGACGTGGGCCTGTAGCTGCCCTTGCCGGTTCGGTGCTTCGGTGACCGCCACCTGGTGGAAGTGGTCCTTGCCGGCCGGCTTGAACTGGACCTTGACCTGCGCCGGCGGCTTCGGGACCGCGGTGCGCCGGTGCGGGCGCGGCGCTCGGCTGCTGGCTCGGCAGCGAAGCGGCCGCTGAGCTCGACCTTGGCGCCGGCGTGGACCTTCGTCCGGCTCGGCGGCCAGCTGCGTGCGGTGCCCGTCGTCTTGCCGGCGGCGGCGCGCGGCGACGCGCGTCAGCGCCAGACTGCTGCTGCGGTTGTGGTCGCGACGGCCGGAAAGCCGAGGGCACGAGGCGTCGCCGCCGAAGTGCGGAAGCGTCTCATCTCGATCCTCGCTTTCGCCGCTGCGGGCCGCCGTGCCGTGGGGCTGATGGCGGGACCCGGCGCCGAGCCGATGGGCGCAGGCGTCGAAGCGGCTGTGGTTGCTTCGATCTCTGTTGGATCGAGGACCGTAGGAGGCCCAGCCGGAAAAGTGTGTGAGTCCGGTCACGCTGCTAACAGAACGGCAATGGAGCCACCGTGCGCTCAGCGCCCAAGGCCGAGGGCGGTGCGGTGATCCGCCCGCCGGAGGCCCTCGGGGGGCGTGAACGCGAGCACGGCCGCCAGGTCCTCCTCCCTGCCGGCGTCGTAGGAGGAGAACGACGTGCCGGTCGCGTGGCCCGGGTGGACGATCCACTCGACCACGGGCGGCAGCGGCCGCCCGTCGACGCTCGGCGGGGAGCACCGGCTCGACGCTCGTCTCATGCGGCCGATCGCTAGATCGGCCGTTGCGCCGCCGGCCCGCCGGATCAGCTCCCGGTCCGCCGCTGCGACCGACCGCATCGGAATGCCGCGTGCGGCGGCGAAACGGGCGCTCGCCGCGCACACGCCCGCGTCGCAGGTGGCAGTGGTGGTGGCCGTCGACGTAGGCCGGCGGGCGCTCGAACGCCGCCTCGAAGCGGTCGAACTGTCGCCCCAGTTCCAGCTCGGCAGGGCTGCCTCCTCCCCGGTCCAGCTCGAGGTGCAGGCCGATCTCGACCCCGGTGGCGAGCAGGGGGCCCGGCGAGCCCCGGGCGCGTGACCATGGCGGAGACGGCGTCGAGCGCCCCCGCCCCGGCAGCCTCGAGGATCCCCGCGTCGTAGGCCGGGTGGTAGCCGTAGTCGTCGGCGTTGACGATCAGCACGCTCACGGATCGATTCTCACATTCGCGCGGGCTTGTGGCCCGTTCGATGTCCGGCGCCGTTGCGACGATCAGCGCGTGCGACCTGCGCTCCGGACCCTCATCGATCGCGATTTCGCGGATCCCCGCCGCACCTTCACCGGCGTCCTTCTGACGATCGTCGCCGCGCTCACGTTTCAGCTCGCGGCGCCCGACACGGGCTTGGCCCGGCTCGTCGCGATTGGCCTGCAGGGCGCCGTCGTGCTCACCTCGATGCGCGCGGCGGGCGCCGATCGGCGGCTGTTGCAGCACCGCCGACGGGATCGTCGGCGTCCTGATCCGCTCGGCGCGCGGCGCGTCATCGGCTTCGGCGACCTCGGCAGCGCTCGTCCCGCGGTCGCTGACCCTCGTGCTGATCCTGATCCTGATGGCGCCGCTGGCGATCATGATCGGGCTGCGTCCGCGAGCTCCTCGCCGACCAGCGGGTCACCCTGCAGACGGTGCTCGCCGGCCTCAGCCTCTACCTGCTGATCGGCATGGCGTTCGCCTTCACCTTCGCGATCGTCCAGGACGGGAGCACCGACCCCTTCTTCGCCAGTGGCGTCAGCCAGGTGCCGATCCACGGGGCGCGCCCCAAGTCCTCGAGGGGAGCGCGACGCAGGCCGAGAACGACGCGGACCCTGCGCCCGAGGCCGGCGGCGACCTCGGGACGAGGGTCCAGGCGGGCTACTCGTCGGCGATCAGAACGACTTCCTCTACTTCTGCCTGGCGACGCTGACGACGACCGGCTACGGCGACCTCACCGCCGCCGGCGAGCTCGGCCGCACCCTCGCGGTGCTCGAGGCGCTGCTCGGGCAGATCTACCTGGTCACGGTCGTCGCCCTGCTCGTCTCCAACCTGCGCCGCCCGACGCAGGAAGAACGGCGGCAGAGCGCGCAGGCGCACGAACCTGAGCCCGAGCCGCCGACCGAGCGGCGCGTCTGAGAGAATCGACCGCGACCGAGGAGGAGAGATGAGCACCGTCCTGCATCACCGCACCTGCCCGCTGTGCGAGGCGACCTGCGGGCTCGAGATCGAGCTCGAGGGCCGCGAGGTCAAGCAAGGTCCGCGGCGACGCGGACGACGTCTTCAGCGCCGGCTTCATCTGCCCGAAGGGCGCCAGCCTCGGCGAGCTGCACAGCGACCCCGACCGGCTCGAGCGACCCCTGCGTGCGCCGCGACGGCGAGCTCGTCGAGGCGAGCTGGGAGGAGGCCTTCGCGGCGATCGAGGCAGGGCTCGCACCGATCCTCGCCGACGGCGACCGCGACGCGATCGGCGCCTACCTCGGCAACCCGAACGCGCACACCCTCGACGGCGCGGTGCACCTGCGGGCGCTGCTCAAGGGCCTCGGCTCGCGCAACGTCTTCAGCGCCTCCTCGGTCGATCAGATGCCGAAGCAGGTCTCCGTGCGCGTACATGTTCGGGGCCGGCCTCACGGTCCCGATCCCGGACCTCGACCGGACCGACCTACCTGCTGATCCTCGGCGCCAACCCGCTCGCCTCCAACGGCTCGCTGATGACCGTCCCCGACGCGCGCGGGCGCCTGCGCGCGATCCGCGAGCGCGGCGGCAAGCGTCGTCGTCGTCGACCCGCGGCGCTCGCGGACCGCGGAGGTCGCCGACGAGCATCACTTCATCCGTCCCGGGCATGACGCCCACCTGCTCGCCGGCGATCGCCCATACGATCCTCGAGGAGGAGCTCGCCGACCCCGGCGAGCCCTGAGTGCGCGTCACCAACGGGCTCGACGCGCTCGGCGAGCACCTCGCCCCGTTCGCGCCCGAGGCGGTCGCCCCGGCGCTGCGGGATCGACGCCGAGACGATCCGCCGCATCGCGCGCGAGCTCGCCGCCGCCCCCGCGCCGCCGTCTACGCGCGGATCGGGACGACGACGCAGGAGTACGGCACGCTCGCGAGCTGGCTGGTCGACGTGCTCAACGTGATCACCGGCAACCTCGACCGCCCGGGCGGGGCGATGTTCCCGCTGGCCGCCGCCGGGCAGTCGAACGCCGCCGGCGAGCCCGGCCGCGGCCGCGGCGTCAAGTTCGGCCGCTACGCGAGCCGCGTGCGCGGCCTCGGCGAGAGCTTCGGCGAGCTGCCCGTCGCCTGCCTCGCGGAGGAGATCGAGACGCCCGGCGAGGGCCAGATCCGGGCGCTGATCACCGTCGCCGGCAACCCTGCCGTCTCGACGCCGAACTCGACCCGGCTGCGGGCGGCGCTCTCCTCGCTCGAGTTCATGGTCTCGGTCGACTGCTACGTGAACGAGACGACGAGCCTCGCCGACGTGATCCTGCCGGTGCCCTCGCCGCTCGAGCGCAGCCACTACGACCTCGCCTTCTACCAGCTGTCGGTCCGCAACGTGGCCAACTTCTCGCCGCCGTCGCTGCCGATGCGGGAGGGCATGCAGGAGGAGTGGCAGATCGCTGCTGACGCTGCTCGGCGATCGTCACCGGCCAGGGCGCCGACGCCGACGTCGACGCGATCGACGACTTCATCGCGCTCGAGGCGGCGCGGCGCGAGACGGTCACCGCCGGCTCGCCCGGCGCAGGGCATGGAGCCGGCCGACGTGCTCGCCGACGCTCGGCGAGCGCCGCGGCCCGGAGCGGATCGTCGACCTGCTGCTGCGCTGCGGGCCCTACGGCGCCGGCCTCAACGGCGGCGGCGGCCGCGGCGGCGAGCGCGGCTTCGCGCTCAGCCTCGACGAGCTCGAGGCGCGCCGCACGGCGTCGACCTCGGCCCGCTGCAGCCGCGCCTGCCGGACGCTGCTGCGCACCGCCGAGCGGCAGGGTCGAGCTCTGCCCCGAGCCGATCGTCGCCGATCTCGACCGGCTCGCGGCTTCGCTCGAGCGGGCCCGCGGCGGAGATGGTCCTGATCGGTCGCCGCCACCTGCGCTCGAACAACTCGTGGCTGCACAACCTCCCCCACCTCGTGCGCGGCGCCGACCGCTGCACGATGCTCGTCTCCGACGCCGACGCCGAGCGGCTCGGGCTCAGCGACGGCGGCCAGGCCCGCGTCAGCTCGCGGGCCGGAGAGGTCGAGGTGCCGGTCGAGGTGACCGACGCGATCATGCCCGGCGTCGTCTCGATCCCGCACGGCTGGGGCCACGACGAGCCCGGCAACCGGATGGCCGTCGCCGCCGAGCATCACGGGGTCAACTCGAACGTGCTCGCCGACGAGGAGCTCGTCGACCCGCTCTCGGGCAACGCCGTCCTCAACGGCATCCCGGTCAGCGTCGCGGCCGCCTGAGCGGCCGTCCTCCGCTAGCCGAGCTTGACCGTGTAGCCGACGCCGTCGTGCGCGTAGTGGCGCGAGTTGCCCTTGACGCGACCGTCCGCGTTGGCGACCACCGCGGTGATCCGCGCGAACCGGCCGGCGTCCGGGAGTGAGACGCTTGCCTTGCCGCCGTGCGGCAGGTACTTGACCGCCTTGACGATCGTGCCGCTGCCGGGAGCGCCGGTGCGCCCGACCAGCGCGATCCCCGAGCGGGTCTTCGAGCCGCCCTTGGCGCGCAGCGTGATCGTGCCGGCCTGCGGGTGCACGTCGAAGAGCGCGTAGCCGGTGTGATCGAGCTTCAGCTTGTGGGAGGCGGGGCCCAGCACGCCGGCCCGCTTGACGTCGGGGTAGTGGTCCGGGAACAGCTTCGAGGAGTTCCACTCCGATGTCTCTGCCGCGAAGTTGACGAAGGACTGGGAGAAGCCCTCACCGCCCGCCTGGCGGATTGCGCGGTCGTAGGAGGCGACGGCGAAGTCGACGGGCTTCACCTTTGGCGACGCCGCCCAGGCATCGCGCACGACGGCCGCGCCGTAGCGGCCCGCGAGGTAGTGGTTCCAGACGGCTGAGCCGTAGAGCTTGAATGCCTTTTGCTCGGTCTCGGCGAGCGGCGTCACGGAGTTCCTCGCGAAGTCGGGCACGTAGTTGATGTAGTCGTCGACGTTCGGGAAGACGTTGTTCTCCATGAAGGTCGCCGTCGACTCGAACATCCATCCGTCCTCGAAGGTGTCGTAGCCGAACTGCAGGACGTGGTTGTACTCGTGCGCGAACGTGACCTGCATGAGCTGGACGGGCACGCCGGAGAAGCCCTTGTAGTCGTTGTCGACGACCAAATATCCGGATTGGCGCAACCCCCGCTGGCCGGGATCGGTAGTCGAGTAGCCGTACAGGCCGCGCGGCAGTCCCGTGATGTAGACGTCCGTCTGGGCGGAGCCGCCCTTGCCCTTGCGGGCGCCGCGCGAACCGTCGCTGGGCGCCTTGCGCCAGCTCAGCTTGTCGTTTTCGACCGACCACGACTGGTCGGCGGCCGCGAGCACCTGCTCGACGTAGTCGGGGACGCCGTCGGCGTTGCCGTCACCCTGAAGCGGCGTTGCTGACGACTTCGTCCCCCAGTGCACGCAGAAGTGGGTGTCGCAGAGGGGCGATGCCGTCGCCTCGGTCCCGAAGGTGTCGCGATCGCTCTGCTCGCTCGGCCGCTCGAGCAGCTTCCGCGCCTGCCGGCGCTCCGGCGGGGGCAGCGCCTGCAGGTGGCGGGCGAGCGTGAGCAGGATCGGCGTCGCCTCGTGGCCGGAGACGCCGGTCGCGGTCCCCGCCGAGAAGGCGGAGTGGCCGTTGAACAGGGCCTGCGCCTGCTGGAGCGCCCGCTGTGCGTCGCTGCGGTCGGAGGCGGACGCCGGGCCGGCGCCGAGGGCGGCGATCAGGCAGACGGCCAGGAAGGCGAGCAGGAGTCGATGTGGGCGGGTCACGGTCACGGGTCCCCCGAGGGCTGAGAAAGGGTGCAGGGCAGAGATCAGAACCCCGAAACCAGCGCAATGATGCGGTCTGCGCGGCGTTGGTTTCGGCTTGCTCCAGCGGTGGAGCCTACTCGTCGCCCCGCCGGAACGGGCGGACCGCGATCGTCACGCGCGATACGGCGCAGAGCTTGTCGTCATCGTCGCGCATCTCGACCTCCCAGACCCACGTCGTGCTGCCCCGGTGCTTGGCCCGGGCGTCGGCGTGGACGGTGCCCGCAAACACGGGACGCAGGAACGAAGTGTCGTTCGTCTGCCCGAACGCGACGTTGTCGGGGCCGACCGTCTCGTAGGTTGCGCGCGAGGTCACAGACTCGGCGAGCGCCGCATAGGCGCCGCCGTGGACGATGCCGTAGGGCTGCAGCACGCGAGGCGAGACGCGCAGCTGCATCGAGGCCTCGTCGATCGCCAGGTGCTCGTAGTCGCCGAAGCCGAGCGTGTCGCCGAGGCCGTCGGCCCCGTCCTCGCGCTCCTCGACGTCCTGCTCCTCGGTCTCGCCGAGCGGATCCGTGCTGCCTTCCATCGGAGGGATTAAATCGCGAGCCGGGCCGCGGCGGGTGCCAGGATCAGCCGGGTGAGGATCAGGTCGGCGAGCAGGCCGGCCGCGAGCCCGAGCCCGATCTCCTGAGCGGGCAGCAGGTCGGCCCGGATCCAGGCGACCGAGAGCGCGAACCCGACGATCGTCGCGGACGCCGCGGGCTGGAGCGTCAGCAGCCCCGCGCGCGCCAGCGAGCCGGCTGCACCGCCTCCGAGCATGCGCTCCTCGCGCAGCGCGGTTGCCATCTGCGCTCCGCGTGCGAGCCCGATCGCGAGCAGCACGGCGCCGACGACGAGGTAGGACTGCAGGTGCACGCCCCCCGTCCCCGCGTAGTCGAGCGTCCCGGTCAGCCGGCCGAAGCCGAAGACGCCGATCATCGCGGCGATCCCGGCGAGTGGAGCGATCGCCGCGCAGAGGGCGAGCAGCGGGCCGAAACTGGAGCGGAACAGAAGGCTCCAGAGGGCTGCCGTGCCGAGCAGGGCGACGAGCAGCGCGAGCGGCCCGTCCTTCGAGACCCGGTCGGCGGCGTCGCTCAGGCTCGCGGTGAGACCGCCGATCATCCGCGGCGATGGTGAGCCAACGGCCGCGAGCTGATCGAGCGTGTTCCGCGCTGCCAGCGACGGCGGGGGGTCGGTCGGCTGGACCTGGAACGTGGCGAGATCACCGACGGTGGTCGCGAGCCCCACGGCAGAGACACCCTCGACCTTCGACGCCTCATCGCGGTAGATCGTCACGGTCGGCGCTTCCGCCGGTCCATCGGTGACGACGAGGAAGGGCGAGCTCGCGCCCGGCCCGAGCGCCCCCGCGAGCGCGGCCTCGGCGATCGCTGCGCTCTCGTCGGCCGGCAGCTCGGTCCCGGAGAGGCCAACGGCCTCCGCGTTGTCGCGCAGCGGCAGGCAGAGCGCCGCGATGATCAGTAGAGGCACGACGGCGACGAGCGCCCGTGAGCGTCCGCGCCCCAGCGCGAAGAGCCAGCGGAAGGCGAGCGAGCCCCGCTCGGGCTTGTCGTCGTCGGAGACGAGGGGCAGCGCGGTGCCGACTTCGGAGCCGGCGCGGCCGGCGAGCGTCGCCGACATCGGCAGGAGCGCGAGTGGCGGTGCGATGACCGCGGCCGCGAGCACGCCGGCGCCGATCGAGCGTGCCCAATCGAGCGGTACGACGAGCAGCGCGCCGCCGATCAGGGCCGCCGAGAAGGCCGCGATCGCGACCCCCTTGAGAACGATGTGAAGCGAGTACTCCAGCGCCTCGGCGCCGCCCCCGAGGGTCGCTGCCTCCTCGCGGTAGCGGTGGAGCAGCGCCGCGCCGGACTCGACGGCGAGGACCGCTGCGAGGAAGCCGGCGACCGGCACGGCAATCGCCTCGAGGGACGCGAACAGGTCGATGAGGCCAAGCAGGCAGATCGCCGCCCCCGCCGCCAGCACCGCGCCGAGCAGGGCGGTCAGCGCGGCCCGCGGGCCGAGCGTGCCGGCGAGGATGAGCAGCAAGAGCGGAACGACGATCAGCAGCAGCGCAGGCGCCTGGTCGAGGGCGGCGCTCCGCGCGCCCTCGGCGACGGCGACGCCGCCGGCGACCTGCAGGCGGAGGGTCCCGGGGTCGAGCGAACCGCGGAGCTCGTCGCCGATGTCGAGAACCCGGCTCTCGCTGAGCCCTGTGTCGAGGTGGACCGCGAGCGTCGTCGCCTGGGCGCCCGGGCCTGGCGCGGACTCGGTCACGGCGCCGACCCCGTCGATCGACTGGATCTCGGAGCGCACGGTGCGAATCGCGACCGCGCTGCTCGCCGAGTTGATCGGCTCGTTGCCCTCCAGCAGCACCTTGTAAGCCGGCTCGGCCTCGTAGCCGAGCGCGCTCGTCAGGGCTGAGTCGACCTGGGCGCTGTCGGAGCCGGAGGGCGGGGCGCCCCCCAGCTCGAGCATCCCGGGAACCTTGCCCGCGAGCAGGACGAGAAGCACCGCCGCGATCGTGCTGGCGGTGAGGATGGCGCGCGGAGAACGCGACGCCAGCGATGCAATCCGGCTCGCCACGGGCCCGCAAAGATAGTTGCCTGGCGCGACCGACACCTCCGAGTCCATAGAGTGCCCGGTTCATGGCACTGAAGCAGGACGATCGCGCGCTCTTGCAGCTGGTTTGCGAGCGCGGGCAGAGTTACGCGGATCTCGCGGGCCTGCTCGGCATCAGCGAGGACGAGGTGCGGGCCAAGGCGCGGGCTGCCCTGACCGAGCTGGGCGGCGCCGATCCCGATGCAGACGTCGGTCTTACCGACTACCTGCTGGGGCAGGCCGATCCGATCGGGCGCGCCGACGCAGTGCGCTACCTGCAGGACGACGCCGAGGCGCGCGAGCTGGCGACGACCATCGCCACGAAGCTGCAGGCGCTCGCGCCGGGCGCCGCGTTGCCGTCGATCCCCGAGCCCCGCGGTCGCCGGCGCAAGCCGGCGGCAGCGGCCGCGAGCGCCCCCGCCGCGGACGCGCCGGCCGTGGCCGGGCCCGCCCAGCCCGCTTCGGACCCAGCCGCTGAGCGCACGGGCTCGCTGGGTCAGCACCAGACCCGCCTGCTCGTCGGCATCGCTGCCGCTGGCCTGATCCTCGTCTTCGCCATCCTCGCCGTCGCCGGCGTCTTCGGCGGGGGCGGTTCGAGCGGCTCCGACACCTCCGCCGACGCCACGGCGGCCGAGGCGCAACGCAACATCACGCCGGTCAAGCTCTCCCCCGTCGGCAACAGCGGCGTCGCCGGCCGCGCCAACTTCGGCCTCACCAACGACCAGCTCGTCGTCGACCTGAAGCTCTCCGGTCTCGATCCGAAGCCGCCGAAGGGCGACGTCTACGTGATCTGGCTGATGCTCAACGACAAGCTCGGCTATCCGGTCAACCAGCTGCAGCCCGACGCCAACGGCAGCGTGAGCTCGAGCACCCCCGTGCCGACCCCCGTGGCGGTCGCGGTCGGGGGCAACGCCCAGTCCGTACTCGTCACAAGGACACCGGCAAAGCAGCTCAGCGCCGACATCAAGAAGGCTGTCAAGGCCTCGGTGCCCGTCTTGCAGGCCTCCGGCAAGTCGCTCGCCACGGGCGACATCCCGCTCGCCAAGGGCGGCTCGGGCTCGGCGCTCGGCAGTGGCTCCGGCGCCTCGACAACGACGCCGAGCACGCCCTCGACGACTGCGCCGAGCACGACGACGACGCCGAGCACGACGACGCCCGGCGGCTGAGCCGCCGCCCAGCTCAGCTCGGCAGCAGCTTGCCGGGATTCATGATCCCGGCGGGATCGAGCCGCTCCTTGACCGCGCGCAGCGCCTCGAGGCCGAGTCGGCCGACCTCGGCCTCCATGTAGGGCGCGTGGTCGGTGCCGACCGCATGATGATGGGTGATCGTGCCCCCGGTCGCGACGATCGCGTCGCATGCCGCCGTCTTCACCCGGCGCCACTGGCCGATCGGGTCGCTCCCATCGCGGGCGCAGAGGAACGTGAAGTAGAGCGAGGCGCCGTCCCGGTAGACGTGCGAGACGTGGCACATGACGATCCCTGCGTGGCCCCCTGCTGCCATCGCGTCGGCCAGCGCCGTTCCGACTGCCTCGTAGAGCTCGCCGAGGCGCGTGTAGGTATGCGACGTCTCGAGCGTCTCAACCATGACGCCCTCGTCCATGAGCAGGTCCCGTAGGTACGGCCCCTCGTAGCGGCCGTGCTCCCAGGCATCGCCCGGCGAACGGCCGAGCGGCACGGCGCCCCCCGCCCGGAGGAGCGCTGCCGAGAGCTCGCGTCGCCTGGCGACCGACTCGCGCTCGCCCTCCCAGCCGGCGATCACCATGCAGCCCTCCTCCCTGCCGCGCAGCTTCAGGTAGCCCTCGAAGGCGCTGCGCTTGAGCCCGTCGAGGCCGGACATGGCGAGCGAGATCCGGGTCTCGGAGCGGTCGGAGAGGCGGAAGACGTCGGGCAGGGCACCGCCCTGAGCGAGGCTGCGGGCGAGCTCGACGCCGTCCTCGAAGCTCGCCGCGAACCAGCCCTCGTAACGGCGTTCGACGGGTTTGGAGCGGATCCTGACGGTGACGTCGGTGATCACGCCGAGCGTGCCCTCGGAGCCGAGTACGAGCTCGCGCAGCGACGGCCCGGCGGCCGTGTGGGGCGTCGTCAGCGTCGTCAGCGGCCCGCTCGGCGTCTGCATCTCGAGCGCGGTGACGAGCTCGTCGAAGCGGCCATAACCGCTCGACGCTTGCCCCGCCGAGCGCGTCGCGGCGAAGCCGCCGATCGTCGCGTACTGGAACGACTGCGGGAAGTGGCCGAGGGTGAAGCCGGCGGCGTTCAGAGCCGCCTCGGCCTCCGGACCGCGCAGTCCCGGCCCGAGCCGAGCGGTGAGCGAGCGCGTGTCGATGGAGACGTCCCGGAGCGCGGTGAGATCGAGCGAGACGACCGCGACCGAGTCCTCGGCGCCGATCGGCTCCACGCCGCCGACGACGCTCGAGCCGCCGCCGAAGGGGACCACCGCAACGCGCTCGGCCGCGCACGCCGCGAGCGTCGCCGCGACGGCGTCGGCGTTTGGCGGGGCGAGCACGGCGTCCGGGGCTGCCTGCAGGGCGCCCGAGCGGACCCGAACGAGATCCGGATAGCTCTTTCCCGCCGCGTGCCGGATCCGGTCCTCGGCCTCGGTGCTGACGGCTCCCTCGCCGCCGGCGGCGCTCAGGACGCGGCTCGGGACGGGCCGCGCGGCAGGCAACGAGAAATCAAAAAACTCGAGCTCAGTCGCCGGCCCGTGCTCGCCCGTGCCGAGCTCAGCCGCGATCAGCTGCCGGGCGGCCGCGGGCAGCTCCGGCCTGCCCTCGCTGCGGCCCCAGCCCCACCAGGCGTTGTCGCGTCGCAGGGGGACGCTCACGCGGTTGCCTCCTCCCCGCCGGGCACGAGCGCGCGCTCGATCCCATCGAGCGCCGCGTCGAGCGAGCGCTTCGTCGCGCCCTTCATCATCGGCGAGCCAAGCCGCGAGACGCCGCGCAGGCTGCGCCGCGCCTCGATCGTGATGCGGCTGCTCTCCGCGTCCTCCGCGTCGAGCCGCATCTCGAGCGCCGCCGAGCGCAGGAACTTCTCGAACGGCGTGCCCTCGATCCGCTGCTCCCAGACGAGCCGCTCGCCCTGGGTCGAGTTGACGATCCGGTAGTCCGCGCGCACGGCCTTGCCGCGGGTCGACTCGAAGACCTGGGTGAAGCGGCTGCGCAGCGCTCCCGGCGCCCCCTCGACCGACTCGACCCGGACCGTCTCCGGCCACCAGCGGGGCAGGTTGTGCGGGTCGGCGAGCAGCCGCCATGCGCGATTCGCCGCGACGGGCAGCGATCTCGATCTGACGACTGTGGGCATCGGCTCCGCGGGCGGCTCCGCTGCGCCCTCAGCGCAGGCGTCGCAGGTCCCTGACGAGCAGCAGGTGCTTGAGCTGGGTGCAGGTCGCCGCCAGCCCCTCGAGGCTCTCGACGGCCTCCTCGCGGCGCGCCTGGCTTCGGGAGCGCAGCGACGGGCCGAGAATCTGCTCGATCAGCGCCGCCTCGCGATCGGCTGCCGAGCGGAAGACGCGCAGGTTGCGGCCGTGGACGCCGAACTTCGCGAGCTCGGTCGCCGCGCGGACGATCGCCAGATCGGTCTCGTTGAAGAACACCTCGCCGTGCTCCTGGCGGGGCTGCACGATCCCGAACTCCTCGAGCTCGCGGATCAGCTCGACGGAGGCGCCGGTCTGCTCGAGCAGCTCCGTCCTGGTGATCGACTCGCTGGACTCCTCGATCGCGAGCGCCCGGCGCTGCGAGGCGCCCTGCGTCTGCGAGGCGCGAGCGCCGATCTTGCCGGCGGCGAGCTCCTGGCGGATCACCTTCAGCGGCAGGAACTCGTCGCGCTGCATCCGCAGGATCGCCCGCAGCTGCTCGACGTCAGCCTGGCTGTAGAGGCGGTAGCCGCCGCGCGTGCGCCGTGGCGAGAGCAGCTTCTGGTCCTCGAGATAGCGGATCTTCGAGATCGAGATGTCCTCGAACTCCTGGCGGAGGATCTTGCAGACGGCGCCGATCGTCAGCGCCTTACGCGGGCGCGAGGGCGAGTCGCCGTTGGCGGGCGGCCCCGACGGCGGGCGCGGTCGGGTTGCGGGTGGGGGCACTTGTCTGTTCGGCGGCGGCCATCGACTTCAGCGCTCCAGGAAGCTGAGCTTGTACTTACCGATCTGGATCTCGTCCCCGTCGGCGAGCAGGTGCGACTCGATCCGCTTGCGGTTCACGTAGGTCCCGTTGAGCGACCCGAGGTCGTCGATGTACAGGCCCTCGCGCCGGCGCACGAGCAGCGCGTGGTTGCGGGAGACGGTCACGTCGTCGAGGAAGATCGGCGCGTCCGGGGTGCGGCCGATGCTCATCCGCTCGTGGTTGACCGGGAAGCTCTCACCGGAGCGCCCGCCGCCGCTGCGAATGACGAGCGCGGCGCCTTCCTCCTCGACCATCTCCTCGATGTCGACGCGCTCGAAGTCGCCGGTCTCGTCGATCGTGTAGGTCAGCGTCGTCGGCTCGTCCTTGCCCTCCGGCCGGGCGAGGTACGCACCGCACTTCTGGCAGTAGTTCGCGCCTTCGGCGTTGACGAAGCCGCATTCGTGGCAATGCAGGGCCACAGCTCCCCCTCCCGCCCTAGAGCGTGTCCTCTCCGGTCACGCGGCCGGCGAGGATGTCGGAGAGCTTGTCGACGTCGGCGCCGCTGATCAGCGCGTCCCCCGACTCTCGGTTGACGCGGAGCCGGTTGACGAGCTCGGCCCGAAGGATGTCGATCTTGCCGTGCAGGATGCGACGTCGGTAGGAGACCTCCCGTTCCTCGCGGGTGTACTCGTCGATCAGCTCCTTGAGCTCTTCGTCGCTCATGGCGCCGATATCGGGAAAGGTCTCTTCCATCGCTTTAGTTCTTCCTCCACGTCCCGCCCCGGGATAACTGGGCAAGATCGATTATATGGGCCGGCGAAAAAGGTTCAACGTCTGGTTGAAGGTTGGGCTTCGCCATGCAGAAGGCGGTCTCCGACCAAGCTGAGCGTGCACGGGAGGCGCGCGGTGTGGCGGAGCCACATAAGCGCCTACCGGGTGCGTTCAGGCGCAGCGTCAGAGGACGCCGCCGCGATCGCGTCCCGCGCGGCGCGGGCGTAGAGGACAGTGGCGACGACGGCGATCAACACGCCGACCGAGAAGCCGATCCGGATGATCTCCCAGTCGAGCACCTGCGACCAGAAGATCCCGCCCATGACGAGGAAGACGGCGCTGCGGCCGATCCAGGTGATTTCGAGGTCGGCTCCCTTGCGCAGCCCGACCTCGGCGAGGATCAGCGTCACCACCTCGCGCACGGCGAGCAGCGCCAGGGCCCAGTGCGGCAGCAGGTCGAAGTGCCAGCAGACGACGGCGCCGGCGAGGATCGTGAGCCGGTCGACGACGGGGTCGAGCAGCGCCCCCATGCGCGAGTACTGGCCGGTGGCGCGGGCGACGAAGCCGTCGACGAGGTCACCGAAGGCGATCGCGAAGAAGAGGATCGCGCTGGCGGGATCGCGCCCGTCGCCGGAGTTGAAGGCGATCACGAGGAAGACCGGGATCCCGGCAAGCCGCAGATAGCCGATCAGATTCGGCAGCGTGAACGGGCGCAGCGGCTGGCCGGCGCGGGTCTGGGTGGGCTCCGGACCGGAGCGGTCGAGGCCGAACAGACGCCTTCGCGTCAGCGGTTTGCGAGGCGGCGCCGGGGCCGGCACCAGCGCGCTCCTACCCGAGCTCCGCGAGCAGCGCCTGCACGGCCGCGGCGGCCCCCGAAAGCTCGACTCGCTCCTCGCGGCCGTCGGCGCGGAACTGCGCCTCGGCGATGCCGTCCGCCAGCCCGCGCTTGCCGACGACCAGCCGCAGCGGGCAGCCGAGCAGCTCCGCGTCGGTCAGCTTCTCGCCCGTGCCTGCGTGTCTCGCGGTCGTCCAGCACCGTCTCGATCCCGGCCGCGGTGAGCTCCTCGTACAGCGCCTCAGCGGCGGCCGAGACCTCGTCCCCGGGCTTGCCAAGCGCGACCACATGAACCTGCCAGGGCGCGATCGACGCAGGCCAGACGATCCCGCGCTCGTCGGCGAGCTGCTCGATCGCAGCGGCGGCGATCCGCGCCGGGCCGATCCCGTAACAGCCCATGACGACGGGCCGCTCGGTCCCCTCGGGATCCAGGTAGGTCGCCCCGAGCGGCTCGGAGTAGCGCGTGCCGAGCTTGAAGATGTTGCCGATCTCGATCGCGGGCAGGATCTCGATCGGATCGCCTGCGTCGGTCGTATCGCCGGGCTCGACCGTGCGCACGTCGGCCTCGCTGAACTCGAAGTCGCGGCCGGGCTCGACGCCGATCAGGTGCGCGTCGGGCGCGTTCGCGCCGCAGACGAGGCCCGCGCCCGAGATCGCGGCATCCTTGATCACGGGGATCGAGGCGTCGAGGCCGACCGGGCCGATGAACCCGACCGGGCCGATTCGGTCGGCGATCTCCTCTTCGCGCGCCGGCCGGAACGGGGCGCCGAGGTGGTTGGTCAGCTTGATCTCGTTGAGCCTGTGGTCGCCGCGCACCAGCACCATGACGAGCCCCCGGTCGTCCTCGACGACGACCGGCATCGCCTTGATCAGGGCGCCCGGCGCCACGCCGAGCACCGAGGCGACGTCCTCGACCGTGGTCGAGCCCGGCGTCGGCGCCTCGCGCGGCGCGTCGAGCGGCGGCGGCAGCTCCACCGGCGCCGGCAGCGCGCTGCGCAACCTCGACGTTGGCTGCGTAGCCGGGGGCGATGGCCACGTCGTCCTCGCCGGCGCCGCAGGGAGCCATGTACTCGTGGGCGGCGGTGCCGCCCATCATGCCGACGTCGCTGGCGACCTCGTAGAAGCGCAGCCCGCAGCGCTCGTAGATCCGGCGGTAGGCGACTCGGTGCTTCTCGTAGCTCTCGTCGAGGCCCGCCTCGTCGCGGTCGAACGAGTAGGAGTCCTTCATCGTGAACTCGCGCGTGCGCAGGACGCCGGCGCGGGGCCGCGGCTCGTCCCGCTCCTTGGTCTGGATCTGGTAGAGGATCTGCGGCAGCTCGCGGTAGGAGCGGATCTCGTTGGCGACGTGGAAGGTGACGCTCTCCTCGTGCGTCATCGCGAGCACGAGGTCGGAGCCCTTGCGATCGTTGAGCTTGAAGAGCTCCTCGATCGCGATAGCGGCCGGTCCGCTTCCACAGCTCGGCCGGCTGCATCACCGGCAGCAGCACCTCCTGGCCGCCGATCGCGTTCATCTCCTCGCGGATGATCGCCTCGACCTTCTGGATCACGCGCAGGCCGGCGGGCAGGTACGACCACATGCCGGCGCCGACCTGGCGGATCAGGCCGGCCCGGACCATCAGCTTGTGGCTGATCGCCTCCGCGTCGTGCGGCGGTTCCTTCAGCGTCGGCAGCAGGTAGCTCGAGAGGCGGCGACATGGGTGCGGGCGAGGATATCCGGGCGGTGGGCGGCTCGACCGCCTCGTGATCGCTGAGCGAATCCCAGCCACCGGCTGAGTCCGGCGAGCTCTACCAGGCTTCGAGCTCGTAGGCGAGCCAGGTGCTCGACTCGGCGCCGGTCGAGTCGTAGAGGCGCTGAGCGGTGGCGTTGTCGGGCGCCGTCTCCCAGACGAGCTTGCCGACGCCGCTTCTTGCGGCAGGCGCCGCGGCACGCCTCGATCAGCTGGCGGCCGACTCCGCCGCCGCGTACCTCGGGGACGACGTAGAGATCGTTCATGAGCCCGATCCGGGCCCCGTCGAGCGTCGACCAGCCCCAGAAGATCGTCGCGAAGCCGAGCGCCCGCTCGTCCTCGCCGCGGGCGATCAGCTGCAGGCCCTCGCCGGGATCGTCGATCAGCGACCGGCTAGCGCGACCAGCCTCTCGTCGCGCGGGGCGACCTCGTAGAAGTCGCAGTAGGCGCGCATCAGCGGCAGCAGCTCGGAGAGGTCGAGGTGGGTGACCTTCGCGATCGTCACGGGGACGGGATCGGCCATGGGCGGATCGTAGTCGCCGCCGGGCTCCGGGGCCGGCTCAGCCCTGCGTTGAGGCGAGCAGCGTCGGCGGCGGGACCACGTACCAGTCGCTGCCGCTCGGCGCGAAGCGCAGCTGGGTGTCCGAGCCCTGGACGTAGAGGCGGGCGATCGAGCCGTCCGCAGCGATCTCGATGTGGTCGATCGGAACGTCGGCCGCTCGCAGCGATCAAGCTCCTTCGCTTCCTTATGTACGTCGTCGCCGAGCGCTCGCAGACCTTCTCGCCACCGACGGACTCGATCAGGCTCGGCGAGATATTGTCGCAGACCGCCTTCGGGTCACCGATGGACGAGCCCCTGACGGTAGGAGTCGAAGCGGCTCTCGATCGCCTGCTGCTGCTCAGGCGTCGGATCGCTCGGCCCGCCGCCGCCGCACGCGGCGATCGCCAGCGGCAGCAGTGCCAGGGCGAACAACAGCGCGCATCGTGGCCGCGTCGGGCTCACGGTGTCACCCCGCCGCCATGCCACCTGCCGCCGCCTGGCCGCCGCTGGCCGCCGGCGCCGTATTGCGCCAGAAGCTCGTGCGGAGCTTGGCGGCGGGCTTGGTGAGCTCGATGTGCATGTGGTTGATGTGTCCTTGCGTGGGGTCGACGTGGCCCTTGCCGCCTGCGCAGACGGAGTAGGGCGACCAACCGCGGTCGCCTGCCTGCCAGAAGCGGCAGTTATAGATGATCAGCTGGATGCCCATCCGCCGGGCGAGCGCGTTGTCGCGGCCGCGCTTGTCGGCGCCATCCACGTGTTGATCACGGTCATCGCCAGCCGCTTCTGGTGATGGCTTCCGGGCGTCGAGGTCCCAATCGAGCGCGCGCCCGGTCGCCGTGCATGCTGCCGTCGCAGCGGATCGTCCCGTAGATCGTGTTGCGCTTCGGTGTTGCGCTTCATCCATTTGATCAGCGCGTCCATGCCCTGGCGGGTTGCGCTTCGCGCAGCTTGCTGCCGTCGTCGTAGCGGACCGGATCCATCGGCTCGGAGACCAGGCCCGAGGCGTCCGCGGGGTTCGGGCGCAGCATGTGGACCGCGCGCTTCGCCGAGCCGGTGGCGGCGAAAGCGAGGACGGCGCAGGCGCAGGCGAGGAGCGCGGTCGGGAGGCGGCGATCCATGCGGGCGCATTCTGCCGAAGCCGGCGGACTGTTGCGCGGTTGTAGGCCTTAGGTGCGGGTGAAGCGGCGGCCGGCGGTCGGCGAGGCGTCCTCGTCGAGCTCGACCCGGCGACCGGCCTTGACCGGCTTCAGGTAGGGCTCGGCCTCGGGACCCTCGCCGGGAGCGGTGATGTCCTCGCCGCTCGGCGGCGGCCTCGCCTCCAGCGCGGCCAGCTTCTCAGGCGTCAGATCGCCCGCGTTCTCCTCCTCGATCCTCTGCAGCCACTCGGCGCCCTCGGCCGACTCGCCGGCGTCGAAGTCGACCTTGCCGCCGCGACTCGACCGACTTGTCGATCTCCTCGAACAGGGCGTCGACGAGCTCGTCGGTCGGCACCTTCCGCAGCGGCTTGCCGTGGGCGAAGATCAGACCCTCGTTCTTGGCGCCGGTGATGCCGAAGTCGGCGTGTGAAGCCTCGCCGATGCCGTTCACCGCGCAGCCGAGGACGGCGACCTCGATCGGGTCCAGGTATGCCTCGAGCCGTTGCTCGATCTCGGCGACGACGCTGTCCATGTCGAACTGCAGGCGGCCGCAGGTCGGACAGGCGATCAGCACCGGGCCGCGCTCGCGCAGCTGCAGCGCCTTGAGGATCTCCCAGGCGACCTTGACCTCCTCCTCGGCGTGGAAGGTGGAGAGCGAGATCCGGATCGTGTCGCCGATCCCGTCGGCGAGCAGCGTGCCGAGCCCGACGGCGGACTTCAGCGACCCCGACCACTTCGTCCCGGCCTCGGTGATGCCGAGGTGCAGCGGATAGGGGATCCGCTCCGAGAGCAGGCGGTTGGCGGCGATCGTGTTCGGGACGTTCGTCGACTTGATCGAGACCTTGAAGTTCTCGAACTCGAGCGACTCCATCAGCTCGACGAACTCGACGGCCGCCGTGACCAGCGCCTCGACGGGATTGCTGCGCTCGAGCTCGTGCAGGTGCTTGGGCAGCGAGCCGGAGTTGACCCCGATCCGCATCGGCGTGCCGGCGGCGGTCGCGCGCTCGGCCACCTCGGCGACCTTCTCACGGCCGCCGATGTTGCCGGGGTTGAGGCGGATGCAGTGGGCGCCGGCGTCGATCGCCTTGAGCGCCAGCGTGTGGTTGAAGTGGATGTCGGCGATCACCGGGATCGGCGACTCCTTGACGATCGTCTTCAGCGCCTCGACGTCCCTGTCACGCGGGACGGCGAGCGGACGAGGTCGGCGCCCGCCTCGGCGACGCGCTCGATCTGGTCCATCGTCTCCTTGAGGTTGGCCGTCTCGGTCTTCGTCATCGTCTGCACGGCGACCGGCGCGCCGCCCCCGATCGGGACGCCGCCGACGAATATCTGGCGCTTGGATGCCATGTCCGCCTCAGGATAGGTGCCGCCGGGCCTGGGCCGGACGAGCGGCTCAGCGGGGCACTGTCAGCGAACGCTCGGGAGCTCGAGCAGATCGCCCGCGAACGTCGTCACGTAGAGGTTGTGCGGGCTGAATGCGGTTCCCGGGCGGCCTAACGCAATGTCGCTGGGGCCCGATGGGAACGGAGTGAGGTCGCGCGAGGACGCAGCCCGAGTGCGGGGCCGGCCACCCGCCAGACCTGGCCGAGGCCGTTCGCGGCGGCGTACAGAGTCCCCCGGCTGTCGCGGGCAAGCCCGTCGAGGCCGGCCGCCGCATCCGCCGGCGGCGCCTGGAAGTAGACCGAAGAAGAAGCTGGGTCGCTGAACGGCACCCGGTGGATCGCGGCGAGCGTGAACGTCTGATTGACGTACATCGCCTTCTTGTTGGGCTGTCTGGACCATGCCGTTGGCGCTTGCGACCGGGGCCCAGTTCAACTCAGGGCTCTTGCCCTTCTGGATCCGGTCGACGCCGCCGCGCGATGTCGTTGGACGCGTAGATCGAGTGGTTTGGCCCGCGCGCGACTCCATTCGCCATCTGCAGCCCCTCCGCGAAGATGGAGGACTTGCGGGTCTTCGGGCTCACCTTGAGCAGGCCGGCCTCGGGGTTGGCAGTCCCGTCGGAGCCCTGGGCGAGGCTGTCGCCGAACCCGACGATGACGTTGCCGCTCTGCCGCTGGAAGATGATGCCGCCGGGGGCGTCGATGCCGCCGGCTACCAGCCGCGGCTTCGCGTCCGGCGACTTGAGCATGAAGAGCTGCCCGTGCGTCGAGTTGGTGAAGAAGAGCCGCCCGCGGGAATCGATGCCGACCGACTCCATCATGCCGTCCTGGCTGACGAGCGTCTTCGGGCTGTGCCACGTTCGGGCAGTCCGGCAGCGCGTCTGCCGACTCGGCGGCCCCCAACCCGGCGAGAGTCGACGATGACGGCGGCAAGAATTCCCCCCTTGACTCTCATGCCGAAGGATTATCCCCGGTCGAGCGGGCGGCGCGGTACTCTCGCGGCTCATGTGCCGGAACATCAGAACGCTCTACAACTTCGACCCACCCGCGAGCAACGAGGAGATCGAGGCCGCCGCCCTTCAGTACGTGCGGAAGATCAGCGGCTTCACCAAGCCCTCGAAGGCCAACGAGGAGGCCTTCAACAGAGCCGTGGCCGAGGTCGCCCACATCTCCCACCACCTGCTCGAGGACCTGGTCACGAACGCGCCGCCGAAGGACCGCGAGGTCGAGGCCGAAAAAGCCCGGGCCCGCGCCGCCAAGCGGTACGCGGCCCAGCCCGCGGCCTGAGTCCTCGGGCGGCGGGTCGCCGGCGAGTGTCCTTGGCCCGCGGGTCCTGTCGCGGGGTATCCCAAGGCCCCCAAATCCGCTTGGTTCACTTGGTTTGGGGACCCTGGGATCCCTCCCCGCGCCACCCGCGGGAGGGAGCGTCACGCGAGCGGCCGCCGCCGGAGCCACTGGGCGCCCCCTCCCCTATCGCGAGAGGTCAATCGACCGCAAACAGTCCGGTCGATTGACGCTTCGCCGACATTTCGAACACCCACTGCTCACGTTGGATCCACTGTTCCGAACCAACGTGAGCTGCGCCCGGGAGCCCTCAGTGAGCAATCTCCCCCGCTCCGCTGCCTCGACATCCCTGGACACAAAGGGAAATGTCCAGCACGGCCCGGAGCGTTTCAGCCATGTCGATGCTGCCCCCGGATCTCGGCGCTCGGGCGAGCGGTTACGAAACACCGCAACTTGCGGTGGAACGTGACCACTCGCCTGTGAACGCCCGCCCAGCGCCCTCTCCCGCGGGTGGCCGGCGGGTGGGCCGCGGCTCCCGCCGGACAGGACCCGCGGGCCGAAGACCCTCGCCGGCGATCGCCGCCAGCCGAGGACGCTCAGCCCCCGTAGAGGTCCTCGATGTCGCCGCCGTACTTCTCGTTGATTGGCTTGCGCTTCAGCTTCATCGTCGGCGTCAGCTCGTCGCCGCCGGGCTCCCAGTCGGTCGGCAGGATCGTGAACTTCTTGATCTGCTCGACGCGGCTCATCTTCTCGTTCGCCTGGTCGATCGCCCCTTGGACGGCCTCGAGCACCTTCTCGTTCTCCGCGAGCGCTTCCAGCGAGCGATCCTCGATCCCCTGCTTCTCCGCCCACGTAGGGGCGAACTCGGGGTCGAGGGTGAGCAGCGCGACGTTGTAGGGACGCTGATCGCCGATCGCGATCGCCTGGCCGATGAGCGGGCTTGCGGTCTTGATGTGGGCCTCGATCGACGCCGGTGACATGTTCTTGCCGGCGGCGTTGATGATCAGCTCCTTCTTGCGGTCGACGATCTTCAGGTAGCCCTCGGAGTCGAGCTCGCCGATATCGCCGGTCGCGAGCCAGCCTTCGTCGTCGATCGTCTCCGCCGTCTTGTCCGGCATGTTCCGGTAGCCGGCCATGATCGACGGGCCGCGGACGAGCACCTCGCCGTCTTCGGCGAGCTTGATCTCGATCCCGGGCGTCGGCGGGCCGACGGTGCCGAGCTTGACCTTCTCCGGCGGGTTCATCGTCGCGACGCCGCACGTCTCCGACATGCCCCAGAGCTCGCCGACCGGGATGCCGATCGCGTGGAAGAACTCGAGCACCTCGAGCGGCGTCGGCGCGGCGCCGACGTTGACCGAGACGACCTGATCGAGGCCGAGGCTCGAGCGCAGCATCGCGAACATGCCCTCGTCGGCGGCCTTTGCGGCCGCGGCGATCTCCTCGGGGACCTCCTCGCCCTTCTGCTCGAGCCGGAGCTTGGTCAGGGCCGCCTCGAGGCCCTGCTCGGCGGGCTTGCGCTGCTCGTCGGGCAGGTTCGAGATCATCGTTTCCAGTCCGGCCTTGAGCTTCTCCCAGATTCGCGGCACGGCGAAGAACCAGGTCGGCCGGACCTGGGGCAGCACCTCGATGATCTTGCGTGGGTCGGGGCAGATCGTCACGGAGATGCCCATCACGACGGGCAGGTAGTAATGCGCGCCGCGCTCGGCGATGTGCGCAGCCGGCAGCCACGAGATCACCTTGTTCTCCTGATCGTCCGGGAAGTCGATCATGTCCTCGACCGAGGAGACGAGGCTCATCAGGTTGCGGTGCGTGAGCTGCACGCCCTTCGGCGGGCCGGTCGTACCGGAGGTGTAGATCAGCGTCAGCAGATCGTCTGGCGTGACCTGATCGGCGATCGAGTCGTCGAAGTCGGGGTCGACCGCCTCGAGCTCCTCCAGCGTCATCGTGCCGCCCTCGCCGTCGAGCGTGATCACGTGCTCGAGGTCCGGCAGCTCCGCCTTGGCCTTGTTGAAGACATCGAGGAACTCCTTCTCGACGACGGCGACGCGCGTCTTCGCGTCCGAGCAGACGTACGTGATCTGCTCAGGCGAGGACGTCTGGTAGATCGAGAAGGGGACGGCGCCGAGCATCACCGCGCCGAGGTCGATCGGCATGAACTCGGTGCGGTTGTTGAGCATGATCGCGACGGTGTCGCCCTTACCCACGCCGAGGCTCGCAAGGCCGCCGGCGACGGCACGCGCGCGGCTGTGCAGCTCGTTCCAGGAAGTCGTTTCCTCGCCGGAGACGATCGCCGTCGCGTCGCCCAGCTTCTCGACCGTGGCCTGGAAGGCCAGCGCGAGATTCGGTGCAACGAGCTCGGCGGCGGGCGGACCACTGGCATAGCGCTCCGACGTCGTCACTTCCATCAGATCCTCTCCTCCTGGTTTGGCGGTCCGTACGGACGGGCCAAACCTACACGACCGTCACCTGACTTTCGACGGTCAGCGCACGTGGAAGCCGCCGTTGGCGATCTTGCCGATGTCGTTGTTGAGGGTGATGAAGAACAGCATCAGCACAAGGGCGAAGCCGACGAAGCTCGCTGCTTCCATGGTCCGCAGCGAGGGGCGCTTGCCGCGGAGCTTCTCGTAGAGGCTCCAGAAGATGTGGCCGCCGTCGAGCGGCAGGAACGGCAGCAGGTTGATCAGCCCGAGCGAGAGGCTGACCACGCCGAGGATGCCGATCGCCTGGCGGACGTCGAACTGGAAGCTCTGCTGGGTAACGTCGGTGGCGCCGACGATGCCATGCAGCTTCTTCCGCTGCTGGGAGTCGAAGATCGAGGCCATCCGCTCGGCCGTCTTCGAGATTACGAGCCAGGACCGGTCGAGCGAGAAGCTCGCGGCGTCGAGAACGCCCTCGTGGACGCGCTCGGGGGCGTAGGAGAAGCCGACGCGCATCGCGGGCTTGACACCGGCCTTGCGCGCTGCCTTGGTCGGCACGTTGTAGACGGGCGTGATCGTGACGAGCTGCTGCTGGCCGTCGCGCTCGATCAGCAGGCGCGCGGGCTTCGTCGCCCTGCACCCGTTCTCCGGCTTGCCGTTGCATTGGTGATCGTTGATCAGGCGGCCGACGCGGTTGGCGAGCCGTGTGCCGCTCAGCGTGCTGACGTCTTGTCCGTCGACGCCGAGGATCGTGTCGCCGCTCTGCAGGACGCCGGCAGCCGGCAGCGAGGAGCTCACCTCGCCGACCTGGTTGGTCACCTTGCCGTCGAGGCCGAAGCCGGTGGCGAGCGCGAAGAAGATCAGCAGGGCGAGCACGATGTTGACCGCCGGTCCGGCACCGATCACGAAGATCCGCTTCCAGACGGGCTGCTTGTAGTACGCCCGGTCGGCGACCTCGGGATCGACCTCCTCCTCCGGGTTCATGCCGGTGATCTTCACGTAGCCGCCGAGCGGGATCGCGCCGATCCCGTACTCGGTCTCGCCGCGCTTGACGCTGAAAACCTTCGGCGGGAAGAACAGGAAGAAGCGCTCAACGCGCATGCCGACCATCTTCGCGGCGGTGAAGTGGCCCGCCTCGTGCAGGACGACGAGGACGGCGAAGCCGAGGATCGCGAGCACCCAGCTCATCGGCTCACCCCATTCGGGGAAGGCGTGGCGGAGGCGATCCGCGTGGCGATCCGCGAGGCGGCCGCGCGGGCGCCCTCGTCGCAGTCGAAGAGGTCCTCGAAGTGCGCGGGCTCGTGCGCCTCGATCTCGGTCAGCGTCGCCTCGACGACCTCCGCGATCCCGCTGAACGGCAGCGCTCCGCCGAGGAAGGCGGCGACCGCCTCCTCGTTGGCGGCGTTGAGGATGCACGGCGCGGTGCCGCCCCTCTCCCCCGCCTCGCGGGCCAGTGCGAGGCAGCGGAACGTGTCGGTGTCGGGCCGCTCGAAGGTGAGCTCGCCGACGGCCGCGAGGTCGAGCCTCTCGAGCGCCACGTCGGCCCGCCCCGGGTAGTGCAGCGCGTAGGAAATCGGCACGCGCATGTCGGGATGGCCCATGTGGGCGAGCGTCGCCCCGTCGATCAGGTGGACGAGCGAGTGGATCAGCGACTGTGGGTGGACGACGACGTCCATGCGCTCGTAGGGCATCGCGAAGAGGTGGTGGGCCTCGATCAGCTCGAGCCCCTTGTTCATCAGCGTCGCCGAGTCGATCGTGATCTTGCCGCCCATCTCCCAGGTCGGATGGGCGAGGGCCTGCTCGCGGGTGATGCCCTCCAGGTCGGTGCGCCCGCGGAAAGGTCCACCGGAGGCGGTCAGTTCGAGGCGGGCGACGGTTCCGGGCGGCTCGGCGGCGATCAGCTGGTGCAGGGCCGAGTGCTCGGAGTCGACTGGAATGATCCGGCTGTCGGTGGCCTCCGCGAGGGCCATGACGAGCTCGCCGCCGACGACGAGACTCTCCTTGTTGGCGAGCGCCAGATCGATCCCGGCGGTCAGCGTCGCGATCGTCGGGCCGAGCCCAGCCGAGCCGACGATCGCGTTGAGCACGAGGTCCGGTTCACAGCGGTCGATCAGCTCGCGGATGCCCGCCGCGCCCTCGAGCACCTCACCCTTCCAGGCGGCTGCGGCGGAGGCGGCAGCCTCCGGTCGCGCGAGCGCAATGGTCGGGACGTCGTGCTCGCGCGCCTGCGCGACGATGCCGTCGGCATCGGAGTTGGCGCTGAGGCCGACGATGCGCAGCTCGCCCGAGGTGCCGATCACCTCGAGTGCCTGTACGCCGATCGAGCCCGTCGAGCCGAGGATCAAGACCTTCTTCATGCCTGCTGGAGTTTAGGAACCCGCCTTTCGGGACCCTAAGCGGGCCTCATGCGCTGGGCGATGGCAACTGCCGCTCGCCGGCGAGGACCAGCGAGCCACGCCCCCTGAGCCGCTCCCTCGGCCGCGCGTCCGCATGAGACAATCGGTGTCGTGGAAGGGACGACAGCAGGTGCGGCCTTTGCCGAGGCAGTCGCCGCCAAGGATTACGAGCGGCTTCGTGGCCTCTTCGCGACCGATCTGGATTTTCGCGGACTCACGCCGAGCCGCAACTGGGAGTCGGTCGGCCCGGACACGCTGCTTACGGAGATCCTCCCGACGTGGTTCGAGGAGGAGGACATCATCGAGAGGCTGGAGCACGTCGAGACGGATAGCTTTGCCGACCGCGAGCGTGTCGGCTACCGTTTCAGCGTCACGAACCCGGACGGCCGGTTTCTCGTCGAGCAGCAGGCCTACATCGGCACAGACGCCGACGGCCTGATCGCCTGGATGAGGGTCGTCTGCTCCGGGTTCCGCCCGGTCAACGGGGAGTCCTGACCGCGGTGCCGCCGCGGGCGTTACGTTGGGCACCAGCGCTCGGCATCGCTCTGGTGGTCGGCATGGTCGCGCTCGCGGGCGCCCAGCCACTCAGCAAGCCGGTGCACCTGAAGGGGCCGTTCGGCGATGGCGGCACCGCCCGGATCAAGTACCGCTATGGGCGCAGGGAGGGCACCCGGAACCTGACGGTCAGCTGGCGCTTCAGCCCGATCGACGTCCGCTGCAAGGGGGACGACGTGTGGTGGACCTCGAGCCTGCAGGCCGCGGGCCAGAGCAGCAGCCCCGCCTCACGAGGCCGACGATTCGGTGCGGTCCTTTACTCCGGTGACCCCGATCACCATCCGAAGCTCAAGCTGAGGCTGCGCGGGAGGCTGCGTTCCCCGAGCCTCGCCACCGGTCGCCTCCGCCTGCGGGGCTCCGAGGTGCCGCTGACCGGCGGCGCCCACGGCGACTGCGACAGCGGCCGCCTCCACTTCCGGGCGCACCGCCAGCGTCACGTGACTCAGTAGACGATCGCCAGGCCAGGTAGTAGCCGGCGACGACCGTGAACAGGACCGCGTCGAGGCGGTCGAGCAGGCCGCCGTGCGGGCCGAAGACGACGCCCGAGTCCTTGACGTCGAGGTCGCGCTTGATCGCCGACTCGAAGAGGTCGCCGAGCGGCGCCAGCACCGCGATGCAGGCGCCCATCAGCAGCGCGTCGAAGCCCGAGAGCCAGTCCTGGTAGAGGCCGGCGAGCCAGAAGCCGGCCGTCCCGCCGACGACCCCGATCACCAGCCCCTCGATCGTCTTGTTCGGCGAGATCATCGGCGCCAGGGGCCGCGAGCCGAACATGCGGCCGCCGATGTAGGCGAAGGTGTCGGTGAAGAAGGTCGCGACGAGCACGTCGACGAGCAGCGCGGCGCCGTGCGTCGGGCAGATCGCGGAGCAGCACCGCGTGCGCGAACGGGACCGCGATCCAGACGACCGCGAAGACGGTGACCGCCATCGAGAAGGTGACGTTGCGCAGCGTCGGCCGGCGTGCGCCGAAGACCAGCATCACCGGGAAGAAGGCGACGCCGGCGAGCACCATGTGGAAGCTGTCGCCGAAGTGGGCGGCGACGATCATGCCCGCCGCCGCCGCGTAGCCGACCAGCTCGAAGGGCCGCGCTCGCGCGGTCATCCGGAAGAACTCGCTCATGCCGACGCACGCGAAGACGACCATCGCGACGGCGAAGATCTCGCCGCCGGCGACGATCGACCGTGACCGCGAGCGCGATCGCCGGGATCGCCCAGAGCACCCGCATCAGCGTCTCCGAGCGGCCGCTTGCGGCGCGGCGGCTCCGCAGGCGGCGGCGGGCGCTCGGGCGCCTCCGGCTCCGCGTCCCGCCGGGGTCGGCCGCCGCTGCGAGGGCTCGCGCCCGCTCGGGCTCGCCGAGTCGGCGACGCCGGCGGCGAGGCGGCGGCCCGTCGGCCGGTGTCGGGCTGGGTCGTTCCGGGAAGTCCATGGCGGCGATGCTCAGTCGTACGGCTCGGCGGGCGCCGGAGCCATCTAACCGCGCGCCCCGAAGCGGCGCTTGCGGGAGGCGAACTCCTGCACCGCCGCTTGCAGGTGCTCGAGGTCGAAGTCGGGCCAGAGCACGTCGGTGAAGACGAGCTCCGAGTAGGCGCTCTGCCAGAGCAGGAAGTTGGAGAGGCGCTCCTCGCCGCTGGTCCGGATCACGAGATCGGGATCGCTCATCTCCGGCGCGTAGAGCAGCGCCGCGAACGCCTCCTCGCCGCCCCCCTCGTAGCGCTCGGCCGCATCGAGGATCTCGGCCCGGCCGCCGTAGTTGAAGGCGACGAACAGCGTCAGCCGGCGATTGGCGGCCGTCTGCTGCTCGGCCCAGCCATGCGCTCGCGCAGATCCTCGCGAGACCTCCTCGCGGCGGCCGATGAAGCGCATCCGCACGCCCTGCTCGTCGAGCTCGGGGGTCTCCGATTCGATCAGCTCGGCGAACATCGCCATCAGCCCCTCGACCTCGGCCCGCGGCCGGGTCCAGTTCTCGGTCGAGAACGCGTAGACGGTCAGCTCCTCGAGCCCGAGCGCGACCGCGTCCTTGACGGTCTGCTTCAGCGTCCGGGCCCCCTCGCGGTGCCCCTCGAGGATCGGCAGGCCCCGCTCGGTCGCCCAGCGGGCGTTGCCGTCCATGATGATCGCCACCTTCGTGGCGGCGGGCGGCTCGGTGCTCAAACCGTGAGGATCTCTTCTTCCTTGCCCTTCATCAGGGCGTCGATCTCGGCGATCGCCGAGTCGGTCACCTTCTGCAGGCTCTCCTCGGCGCGGTGCTCGTCGTCCTCGCCGACGTCGCCGTCCTCCTTGAGCTAGCGCAGGTCGCCCATCACGTCGCGGCGGATGTTGCGGACCGCGACGCGGCCCTCCTCGGCGACGTTGTGGAGCATGCGCACCATCTCCTTGCGGCGCTCCTCGGTCAGCTCCGGGATCTGGAGCCGGATGACGTTGCCGTCGTTGTTCGGCGTCAGGCCGATGTCGGCCTCGATGATCGCCTTCTCGATCGCCGGGATCGCCGACTTGTCGTACGGCGTCAGCGTCAGCAGCCGGGCGTCGCTGGCGGCGACGTTGGCGAGCTGGTTGAGCGGGGTCTCGGCGCCGTAGTAGTCGACGACGATCCGGTCGAGCAGGTGCGGTGGAGGCGCGGCCGGTGCGGACGGTCGCCATCTCGCCCTTGATCGACTCGACCGACTTGCCCATCCGCTCGCGGGCGTCGGCGAGCAGCTCGTCGATCATCTCGGCCAAGCTCCTAGCTCCTCTCCGCCGACGCCACCAGGGTTCCGACCCTCTCTCCGCGGACGATCCTATCTATGTTCGATTCGTCCGCCATGTTGAAGACGTAGATCGGCAGATCGTTGTCCATGCAGAGCGACAGCGCCGTCGAGTCCATCACCCTGAGCCCCCTCTCGATCGCCTCCATGTGGGTGATCCGCGGCAGGAAGTTGGCGTCCGGGACCTCGGCCGGATCGGCGTCGTAGACGCCCTCGACCCCGTGCTTGGCCATCAGGATCGCCTCGGCGTGGATCTCGAGCGCGCGCAGCGCCGCGGCGGTGTCGGTGGTGAAGAACGGGTTGCCGGTGCCGGCCGCGAAGATCACGACCCGGCCCTTCTCGAGGTGGCGGATCGCGCGCCGGCGGATGTAGGGCTCGGCGACCTCGGTCACCTCCATCGCCGAGAGCACGCGCGTGTGCGCGCCCTGCTTCTCGAGCGCGTCCTGCAGCGTCAGCGCGTTGAGGACGGTCGCCAGCATGCCCATGTAGTCGGCGGTGGCGCGGTCCATGCCGGCCGCGGCGCCCTGCAGGCCGCGGATAGATGTTGCCGGCGCCGACGACGATCGCGATCTCGAGCGCCGGTCGCGCGGACCGAGGCGACCTGGGCGGCGATCCGCGTCGACCCGCTCGGGATCGGTGCCGTACTCGCAGCGAGCCCATCAGGGCCTCGCCCGAGAGCTTCAGCATGATCCGGTCGAAGGCGCGCTCGCCGTCATCGGCGGTCCGTCGCTCGGCTGCGGCGCCGCGTCGGCCTACTCTCCTCGCCGACTGCGAAGCGGGCGAAGCGGGCGATCACGATGTTCTCGCCGGTGCCCGCGGCGGCCTCGGCGCGGAGCTCCTCGATCGTCTTGCCGTCGTGCTTGTCGCCGTTGACGTGCACCTGGTCGAGCAGCGCGATCTCCTTGCGCCACTTGGCGAGCTGGCCCTCGACGATCTTCTCGCGCACGTTCTCGGGCTTGCCCTCCTCGGCGGCCTTCTGCTCGAAGACGGTGCGCTCGGCGGCCTCGGCTCCTCGGGGATCTCCTCGGCCGAGACGTACTGCGGGCTCGCCGCGGCGATGTGCAGGGCGATGTCGCGGGCGAACTCCAGGAAGTCGTCGTTGCGGGCGACGAAGTCGGTCTCGCACTGGACCTCGACGAGCACGCCGATCTTGCCGTTCGCGTGGATGTAGGAGGCGACGGTGCCCTCGCCGGTCGAGCGGCCGGCGCGCTTGGCGGCCGAGGCCTGGCCCTTGACCCGGAGGATCTCGATCGCCTTGTCCATGTCGCCGTCGGCCTCGGCCAGGGCGCCCTTGCAGTCCATCATCGCCGCGCCGGTGCGCTCGCGCAGCGCCTTGACGTCGGCTGCCTTGATCTCGGCCATCAGCTCTCTTCTCCTCTTCGGTCGGGCTCGCTCGCCGCCGGCTGCTCGGCGGGTCTGCGGTGCGGGGGCCGCGGTGCGGGGCGTCTGCTGGGCGACTGGGCGCCGGCTTGCGCCTTGGCGGGCCTGCGCCTGCTGGCTGCGGGCGCTGCTGCTGGGCGACGGGCCGCGGGCTTGCCCTGGGCGGGCGCCGGCTGGCCCTGGGCGGCCTGCTGCGCGGGCAGCGGCTGGCGCCGGCTCGGCCTGGGCCGCTTCGGCCTCGGCCTTCGCCTTCGCCTCGGCCTCGGCGGCCTTGCGGGCGGCCTCCTCCTCGCGCGCTTGCGCTCCTCCTCCTCGCGCTTGCTTGCGCTCCTCCTCCTCGCGCTTGCGGCGGGCGTCCTCGGCCGCCTGCCAGGCGGTCGCGGACTCGAGGATCGCCTCGCCGAGCGTGCGGACGATCAGGTCGCAGGAGCGGATCGCGTCGTCGTTGCCGGGGATCACGTAGTCGACCGGGCGCGGGTCGCAGTTGGTGTCGACCAGGCCGATGATCGGGATCCCGAGGCGCTTCGCCTCGGCGACGGCGATCTCCTCGTTGTTGAGGTCGATGATCACGATCGCGTCGGCGGACCGCTGCATGTCGCGGACGCCGCCGAGGTTGAACTCGAGCTTCGCGAGCTCGGCCTCGCGCGCCATCCGCTCCTTCGTCGGCAGCAGCTCGAGCTGGCCGTCCTCCTCGAGGCCCTTGAGCTCGTGCAGGCGGTTGATCCGCTTGGTGATCGTGTGGAAGTTGGTCAGCAGGCCGCCGAGCCAGCGGCGGCTCACGTACGGCATGCCGCTCTTCGTCGGCCCACTCCTCGATCGAGTCGCGCGCCTGCTTCTTGGTGCCGACGAACAGGACCTTGCCGCCGCGCCCGGCGATCTCGGACGCGAACGCCTGCGCCTCGGCGAGCAGCTTCTCGGTCTGCAGCAGGTCGATCACGTGGATCCCGTCCCGCTCGCCGTGGATGTAGCGCCGCATGCTGGGGTCCCAGCGCCGCGTCTGATGCCCGAAGTGGACTCCCGCTTCGAGCAGCTCCTTGATGCCTACGTCAGCCATTCAGTTCCCTTGCTTGGTTGTCGGTTGCCGGCCTGGGTGCGGTCGGCGGGGACCCGGTCGCTTGGAACCTCGGCGCATCGTGCGCAGAGGCAGCGCCGGGTCAGGGACCCGCTCCGTCCACGTGGTCCGGAGATTCGGCGCGCAGAGTTTAGGGATTGCCGGCGCGGCTCGCTGCCGCGAGCGCGCCCGCTCGAGCGCCGCAGCGAGATCGGCGGGCAGCGGCGAGCTCGAACTCGAGCCGCTCACCGTCCTCGGGATGGTCGAAGCCGAGCTCGGCCGAGTGCAGGAACTGGCGCGTCGAGGCCGTGCATGCCGCGCGCGCCGTAGATCGGATCGCCGCAGATCGGGTGCCCGATCGCCTGTCATGTGGGCGCGGATCTGGTGGGTGCGGCCGGTCTCCAGCCGTACCTGCGAGCAGCGCGTCGCGGCCGAGCCGCTCGGCGACCTCGAAGTGGGTGACGGCGGCGCCGCGGTCGGCGGCCGCCGACGACGACCCGCTCGGGCGCGCGGTGGTCGCGCCCGAGCGGCGCGTCGATCGTGCCCGGTGCGCGAGGAGGGGCAGCCCTCGACCAGGGCCAGGTAGTCGCGCGCTGACCTCGCGCTCGGCGATCATCCGCCGAGAGCGCCGCGTGCGCCTCCTCGCTTGCGGGCGACGACCAGCAGGCCCGAGGTGTCGCGGTCGAGCCGGTGGACGATTCCCGGGCGGCTCGGGATCCTCGCCGCCGCCGAGCAGGTCGCCGAGCTGGTCGACGAGCGTCTCGCCGTGGTGGCCGGGGGCCGCGTGGACGATCAGCCCGGCGGGCTTGTCGACGACCGCCAGCCACTCGTCCTCGTAGACGATCCGCGGCCTCCGCCGGCGCTCGCGGGCTCGCTCGGCTCACGGCTCGGGCTCTGCGCACGCAGGATCCAGGCGAGCATCAGCACGCCGACGGTGATCTCGATGTCGGCGAGGTTGAAGGCCGGCCAGGCCGGCAGGTCGATGAAGTCGGTGACGCAGCCCTCGCGCGATCCGGTCGATCAGGTTGCCGATCGCGCCGCCGGCGAGCAGGCCGATCGGCAGCCAGAGCCGCGGGCGCCGCTCGACGCTCTCGCCGACGAGGAAGACCGCGAGCACGGCCGTGAACGGCAGCCGCGACCAGCGACCAGCACGCCGGAGGAGAGCCCGTCGAAGAGGCCGAAGGCGATGCCGTCGTTGGCGACCCGGACGAGGTCGACCCCGGGCAGGACCGAGACGCTCTCGCCCGGCTCGATCGAGCCGCGGACCAGCGCCTTGGTGAGCTGATCGGCGGCGACCGCGACCAGCATCGTCGCGCCGGCGCGCGCGAGCGCGGCGCCGGTGCGCCCGGCGCTCACTCACCCGTTGATCAGCCCGACGACGATCCCCTGCAGGAGGATCAGGATGATGACGCCGACGATCGGGCTCAGATCGAGCGCCATGCGGCCGCCGCCGATCGGCGGCAGGAAGCGGCGGAACAGGTTCAGGTAGGGATCGACCGACTGCTCGATGAAGTCGGTGACGCGCACGCAGCGGCGCGGTTGTAGGGCAGCGAGCCCCGGAAGGTGACCACCCAGGAGATCACGATCCGGGCGAAGATCAGGATCAGGTAGACCGTGAACAGCGGCGTCGACGTACTCGGCGACGTCGTTGCGGTCGATCGCAGCCGCGAGCAGGCTGGCAGCGCTCATCGCTTCCCCTCCATCCGCTCCAGCGAGGCCTCGACCGCGGCTCGGAAGGCCTCGGCGGCGTCGCGCTCGGCGAGCTCGTCGAGCCCGGCCTCGGTGCTGCCGCCGGGCGAGGCGACGGCGCGCTGCAGCTGTCTCGGCGTCGTGGCCGAGCAGCAGCTCGCCGGTCACCGGCGGCGCTGCGCGCGACCAGCTCGGCGGCGAGCTCGGGGTCGAGGCCGGCCTCGACGCCGGCCTCGGCGATCGCGCCGCAGGCGAGCGGCGATCCAGGCCGGCGAGCAGCCCATCACCGCGGTCGCCGCGTCGAGCTGCTCCTCGGGCGAGCTCGAAGAGCATGGCGATCCGCCCGAGCAGCTCGAGCGCCGGCGCGAGCGCCTCGGGATCGGCGGGCGGCGCGTGGCAGATCGACGCCGCGGCCGAGCTCGACGCCGACGTTCGGCATCGTCCGCAGCACCGCGGCCTGCGGGCAAGCGCCTGGCGCAGCGTGCCGAGCGGCGTCGCCCCGAGCACCGAGACGAGCGGGCCCGTCGAAGCCGGCCAGCTCCTCGGCGGCGGCGCTCGAGCGCCTGGCGGGCTTGACGGCGAGCACGATCAGGTCGCTGGCCGCGGCGAGCTCGCCCAGCGAGGCCGCGCGCTCCCCCCCGGTCTCCGCCGCGAGCGCCTGCGGCCCGCCCGACCCGAGTCGGTGAACAGCATCGTCTCGGGGCCGCCGACGCGGCGCCAGCCGCGAGCCATCGCCGCAGCCATGTTCCCTGATCCAGCGAAACCGACCTTCATCGGCGCGAGCCTAGGGGTCGCCCGTGTCGAGCCGGTCGCTCAGCCGCGACCGGGCCAGTCTGCCCGTCGTCTATATCGACCGAGCCTAGTGTGATCCGCAGTATCGACAGCGGTCACTTTCGCGACCACGGCACCCACATCGTGCACTCGGCCTCGGTCGCGAGCACCGCAGGCAACCGGTCGACTCTGGTTCCGGTGCTGATCGGCGCCGTCGCGGGCTGGGATCTTGGGTCGATACGCGACCCAAGCCCAAGCTCGACGCGGCCCGGGCGGCCGGTCAGCTCTGGTTGAAGAAGCCCTTCTCGACGAGGCGGGCCTTCTCCTCGGCGGAGACCTCGACGTTGGCCGGCGTCAGCAGGAAGGTCTTGTCGGCGATCCGCTGCATGCCGCCGTCGAGCGCGTAGGTGAGGCCGGAGCCGAAGTCGATCAGGCGCTTGGAGAGGTCGGTCGAGGCCGACTGCAGGTTGAGGATCACCGGCACGCTGCGCTTGAACTTGTCGGCGATCTCCTGGGCGTCGTTGAAGTTGCGGGGGGTGACGAAGTGGACCTGGACGTTGTCGCCGCCGTTGGAGACGGGGCGCAGCTGGCGCCGCGGGGCCGGGCGCGTCGTCGTCGCCGAAGATGTCGTCGATCTCGTTCGGCTCGTCGCGGCGCAGGCGGCGGACGTTGGATCCGCTGCGGAGCTCGCGCGACTGCGGCGCGGAGGCGGAGCGTCCTCGCTGACCGTGTCGGGCTCGTAGGAGTCGTCCTCGTCCTCGTAGCGGTACTCGGGGTCGTCGGCGAGCCCGAAGTAGACGAGCGCCCGGTGCCATGTGTCCCTTACGGCCATTCTTCGCGCCTCTTTCGCCCCCGGTGCGGGGATTCCTTGCGCGAGTCTACGGACCGCGGTGGCGTTCGCGAGCTGCACACCGGCGCCCGAAGTCCTCAGACGGAACAGTCGCAGTCCGACCCGGATGATCGTCGCGCCCTCGTCGACCGCGACCTGCCAGTCCTGGCGTGGTGCCCATCGACAGGCGCTCGAGCCCGTGCTCGGCGGCGAGCTCGGCGAGGCGGGCGAAGTGCGGCCGGGAGCCCTCGGGGTCCTCGGTGAACGGGGGCATCGTGCTCAGGCCCGCGACCGGCACCGGGCAGCGCTCGATGAAGGCGCCGAGCTCGCCGCCTGCGACGCCCCCCTTGCCCTCCTCGCCGGCGACGTTGACCTGGACCAGGACCTCGGTGCCTCGGGGTCGGCGTGGCGCCCGAGGCGCTCGAGCACCGAGTCGGTGCAGACCGAGTGGATCAGCCGCACGCGACCGAGCAGGCGCGGCACCTTGCGGCTCTGCAGGTTGCCGATGAAGTCCCAGGCGAACGCTCGGCCCCCAGCGCTCCTGCTTGGCCTCGAGGTCCTGCTGGCGGTTCTCGCCGACCAGCTCGACGCCGGCCTCCGCGAGCGCCCCCATCTCCTCCAGCGGCACGTACTTGCTGGCGACGAGGATCTCGACGCCCGGCCCGGCCTCGCGCGCGGATCCGCTCGAGGTTGGCCGCGATCCGCTCCGGGTCGAGTCCGCGGATCAGCGCCGGCCATCAGCCCGCCCTCCAGACGAGCCCGGCCTGCCGGCCGGTCGTCGGGCCCCTGGCCGCGGTGCGAGAAGAACAGATCCGGGTTGCAGCGCGTGCAGAGCTCCGACGCGATCCGCCACCTCGACCCCGGCCTCGCGCGAGCAGCCGCTGCGGCGACCTCTGGCAGATCGAGCATCCGGCCGTCGGCGACCCCGGGGCCGAGCCCGGCGAACGCCTCGAGCACCTCCTCGCCGACCTCGAAGCAGCAGGGCCCGATCCCGGGACCGATCGCCGCCACCGCCTCGGCCGCCAGCCGTGACCCCGGCGGCGACGATCCCGGCGGCCAGCCCCGCCAGCCGCCGTGCAGCATCGCCACCTCGCGCCGTCGCTGACCGCGATCGGCAGGCAGTCGGCGACGAAGACGAGCAGCGCCAGCTCGTCGACGCTCGGTCCAGTGGCCGTCCGCCTCCGGCGGGCTCGACGCCTCGCGGGCGAACGGCGCCGGTCGCTGCGGGCGCCGGTGTCGATGCACCGCCGGCCCGTGCACCTGGCGGCCGATCGCGACCCGTCCGGCTCGAGTCCGAGCGCCGCGGCGAGCCGGCGTCCGGTTGGTGCGCACGTCGCGCTCGCTCGTCGCCGGTCAGCAAGCCGAGGTTGAGGGTATCGAAGGGAGCGCCGCTGACGCCGCCGAGCCTGCGTCGAGAAGGCCACCGTCGCGCCGGGCAGCGCGCCCTCGAGCCAGCGCACGCCGTCGCGACTCGCGCCACCTCCATCAGCCGGCCGCCTCGACCGCCGCGAGGGCGACGCCGAGCTCCTCCTCCGGGCGGCGCTCGATGCGCGCCCTCGAGGCGCGCGTGCAGCGCCGCGCGCAGGCCGCGGCCGACGTCGGGGCCCTCGCTGACGCCGGCGGCGATCAGCGACATCGCCGTCGATCGCCAGCTCGACCCGCCGCCACTCGCGCGACGTGGCGGTCGAGCCACTCGGCCCCCTTCGCCCGCGCGATCGCGAGCTCGATGTCGCTGTGGTGGCGAGCGCGCTCGTAGAGCTCCGGAGCCGGTCGCGCCGGGTCGAGGTCGGCGAGCTCGGAGGCCCCGCCAGCAGCCGCAGGATCCGCGCCCGCGATCGCCGCCAGCAGCGCGGGCCGCGGTCGACCAGCCGGCTCCACGGTTCGGTCAGCACGTACTCGGCGGCCTCGGCGAGCAGCCCGCGGCACTCGTCGGCTGATCGGCGACACGCCCCAGTCGGCCAGCAGGTCGAAGGCGGCCACGGCCTCGGGCTCGGCGGCGATCCGCAGCAGGTCGGCGCTGACGCGGTCGTCGCTGACCGTCGCGAGGTCGGCTCGCCGAGCGCCGCAGCGTCTGCCGGGTCTGGCTCGAGTCCGAGCCGCGCCGCGTAGCGGGCGCCGCGCAGTGCCCGCGTCGGGTCGTCGCGAGCGAGCCCTCGTGCAGCAGCGCGCAGGACGCCGGCCCCGAGGTCGGCCAGCCCGCCGAAGGGGTCGAGCAGCTCGACGGCCGCCCGGCCAGCGGCAGCGCGAGCGCGTTGACCGTGAAGTCGCGCCGCGTCGAGGTCTGCGGCGATCGGCGCCGGCTCGACGTCGGGCAGGGCGCCCGGCCGCGCATATATCTCGCGCCGGGTCCGCGCGAGATCGACCTGGCTGCCCTCGATCAGCAGGCCGGCGGTGCCGAAGCGCTCGTGGGTGCGCGCCCTCGATGCCGAGCCGGCCGAGGACCGCGTCGAGCTCGCCCTCGACCGCGATGTCGAGGTCGAGCTCGACTGCGGCCGGCGACCCGCCGACGGCGTCCCGCACGGCGCCGCCGACGAGGTAGCCGGGAGGCCGGCCGCCTCGAGAGCGGCGAGCAGGGTCGCGCGGCACGGCCGCCCTGGCCGCCTCGAGTCGCGGATCGATTTCCGTCTGGGTGGCCATCCGTTGTCCCCGTAGCATGGAGCGTTCGCCACGATGAAGGTCGTCAAGCGCATCTGGACCGGGACGACGGCGGCCGAGCGGCTGCTGCTCGCGGCGGCGCTCTTCGGCGTGCTCGCGCACCTGCGTCGTCGCGGCCTTCGCGCTGGTCAAGCGACCGGCCGACATCTCCAACCCCGACGCCGCCTTCAAGAACGGCCGCTAGCAGAAGACCCGACCAAGAACAAGAAGGGCAAGGACCGCAGTCGGTCGACTGGCCCCGCTTCGGCTACGACCAGGCGCGGACGAAGTTCCTCGGCGTGCAGAGGTCCGGCCCGCCGTTCCGGAAGCTCTGGAAGTACGACCAGAACGAGTTGATCGAGTTCGCGCCGGTGATCGCCGGCAAGCGGATGTACCTGATCGACAACGACGGCGTCTTCATCGCCCTCAACAAGGACACGGGCAAGGTCGTCTGGAAGAAGCAGCTCGGCTCGCTCAACGCCTCCTCGCCGGCCTTCTGGAACGGCAAGCTGCTCGCCGTCAACCTCGAGCCCGGCCAGGTGCTTCGGCGCGCGCCAGTGACGGCAAGGTCCTGTGGAAGAAGTCGCTGCCGGCGCGATCGGAGTCCTCGCCGCTTGTCGTCACGGGCACGCATGTATTTCGGCAACGAGGACGGGCGACTTCTACGCGCTCGACGCGCGCAACGGCAAGACGATCTGGCAGACCCAGCTGAGCGGCTCGGTCAAGGCCGCGCCGGCGTTCGCCGACGGCACCCTCTACGTCGGCGACTACGCGGGGCAGATGTACGCGATCCGCGCCTCCGACGGTGCGATCCGCTGGCAGACCAGCGACCTCGGCACCGGGCTCAGCTCGGGCCGCTTCTACTCGACGCCGGCCGTCGCCTTCGGCCGCGTCTACGCCGGCAACGTCGACGGCCGCGTCTACAGCTTCGACCGCCAGACCGGCGAGATCGACTGGACGTTCTCCGCCGGCGACTACGTCTACTCCGGCGTCGCCGCCGCCGACGGCGACAAGATCAAGCCCTCGGTCTACTTCGGCTCACACGACCGACAACGTCTACTCCGTCGACGCGCAGACGGGCAAGCACAACTGGAAGGCGGAGCCCGGCGGTCAGGTGAGCGGCCCGGCGACGGTGTCGGCGACGTCGTCTACGTCTCCACCTTCAGTGGCAACGCGACGCTCGGCTTCGACCTCGAGACCGGCCGGCGGGTCTTCAAGGTCGATGACGGCGAGTACGGGCCGGCCGTCTCCGACGGGGTCCACCTGTTCATCGCCGGCGGCTCGGACGTGATCGCCTACAAGCCGATCAAGATCGGCGACTACAAGGCCAAGGAGGGCGAGAAGGGCATCGTGCCGCCCGCCGAGCGCCGCAAGGCCCACGGCCAACAGCCCGGCCCGAGGCGCCAAGCAGCAGGCGAAGAAGCTGAAGGCGAGCCGCAGCAAGGGGGACAAGGGCAAGTCCGGGGGCGGCAAGAAGAAGCAGAAGAAGAGGCGGCAAGGAGCAGGCCAAAAAGCAAGGGTCCGCCAAGCAGAAGCCGGCCAAGCAGCAGCAGAAGAAGAAGAAGAAGAAGAAGAAGAAGAAGAACTGACCGTCAGCCCGCCGTCACGGGCCTGACGGCGATTCCCGCCTCGGCCAGCGCCTGCTTCGCCTCGGCGATCGAGTAGCGGCCGTAGTGGAAGATCGAGGCGCTGAGCACGGCGTCGGCACCACCGTCGCGGATGCCCTCGACCAGGTGCGAGAGCTCGCCGACGCCGCCGGAGGCGATCACCGGGACCGCGACCGCGTCGGCGACCGCGCGGGTGAGCGGGATGTCGTAGCCCGCGGTCGTGCCGTCCCGGTCCATGCTCGTCAGCAGGATCTCCCCCGCGCCACGCTCGGCTGCCTCGCGCGCCCAGGCGACGGCCTCGCGCCCTTCGACCAGCTTGCGACCGCCGGCCACGTACACGTCCCAGGACGCTCCCGGCCGTCGTCCGGCGCGCCGGGATCCGACGCGGAGGACGCGCCGGCTGGTCTCGCCGCTTCGCGTCGATCGCCGACGACCACGCACTGGCTGCCGAAGTGCTCGGCGAGCTCGCCGATCAGCTCCGGCCGCGCCAGCGCCGAGGAGTTGACCGCGACCTTGTCGGCGCCCGCGTCGAGCACTGCCTGCGCGTCGGCGACCGAGGCGATGCCGCCGCCGATCGTGAACGGGATGAAGACGTCGTTGGCGGTCCGCCGGGCGAGCTCGGTGATCGTTTCGCGCTTCTCGTGCGTCGCCGTGATGTCGAGGAAGACGAGCTCGTCGGCGCCCTCGGCGTCGTAGCGGGCGGCGAGCTCGACCGGATCGCCCGCGTCGCGGATGTCGACGAAGTTCGTGCCCTTGACGACCCGTCCCGCGGTCGACGTCCAGGCACGGAATGACGCGCTTGAGGACCACCTCCAGCGCCTACTTGGGCCGGCGCCACGGCATCGCGGCGGTCGCCGTCTCCTTGGCGAGCTCCGAGGGCTCGAGCTTGCCGACGATCGTGCCGAGCCGCTCGCGTTCGCGCTTGGTCAGGTTCGACGGCTTGCCCTTCGACTTGCGCACGAGCCGCTGCAGCTCGGACTTCTCGTGCCGCGTCGAGCAGGTCGAGGTGGCGCTTGATCGTGAGCGCGACCTCGGCGATGATCAGGATCCGCGCCCAGACGGTCCAGCGCATGCCCGTGCGGGCCGCCATCGAGAGCATGCTCACGGTTGCGCCCCTCCCGCCGTTGCCGCCTCGCCGCGGAGCGCCTCGATGCCCTCCGCGACCGAGAGCTTCTCCTCGTACAGCGCCCGTCCGACGATCACGCCGGCGAGCGCTGCGTACTCGCCGCGCTCGCGCAGCGCTGCGAGCGCGGCGAGGTCGTGGGCGCCGCCGACCCCGCCGGAGTAGATCAACTCGGCCCCTCCGGCCGCACACGCGGCGGCGATCGCGGCCAGGCCCGTGAGGCCAGGGCCCGCCGAGCGTCCCGTCGACCTCGACGGGCGTGTAGACGAAGCGCCGCACGCCGCGGCCCGACGAGCTCGCCGACGAGCTCGGCCACGGGCGTCTCGGTCCGCTGCTCCCAGCCCTCGACTGCGACCCGTCCATCGCGTCCGTCCACGGAGGCGACGATGCGCTCGCCCCCGTGCCTGGTCGCGAGCTCGCCGACGAACGCGGGATCGCGCTGAGCGCGGGTGCCGAGCACGGCTCGCGCAGCCCCCGCCTCGAGCACCGCGGCGACGGCTGCCTCGTCGCGGAGGCCGCCCCCGACCTGGATCGGAACCCCGGCCCGCCCCGCGATCCGCTCGACGATGTCGAGGTTTCGCGGCGAGCCCGCGCGGGCGCCGTCGAGGTCGACGACGTGGAGGATCTCAGCGCCGTCAGTCGACCCAGCGCAGCGCAGCATCGAGCGGATCCGCGTCGTAGACCGTCTCGCGCGCGTAGTCGCCCTGGCGCAGGCGGACCGCGTGCCGGTCGCGGATGTCGATCGCGGGTAGCAGTTGCATGGGCTCACGCATCGGCGCCTCCCCTCCCCGCGACCGAAATCGGCGCGCCGGCCGCACAAAGGCGGGCGAAGTTGGCGAGCATCCGCAGGCCGGCAGCGCTCGACTTCTCGGGGTGGAACTGGGCGCCGAAGACGTTGCCGCGTCCGACCAGGGCGGCGAAGGGCTCACCGTAGGACGCGGTGGCGAGCAATTCGTCCGGCGTCGGGACCGGCGCCAGGCTGTGCACGAAGTAGAAGGTCTCGCCGTCGGCAATCCTCGCGGTCAGCGGGCTTCGTCGCTGCAGCGCGAGCTTCGCCCAGCCGATGTGCGGCAGCTTCAGCGCCGGCGCAGGGAGCGCCTCGACGGGGCCGGCGAGCAGGCCGAGTCCGTCGGCGCCGCCGTTCTCGCTCGAGCGTTCGAAGAGCAGCTGCATGCCGAGGCAGATGCCAAGCACCGGCCGCCCCGCCGCCGCGAAGGTCGCGGATCGCCGCGTCGAGCTCGCGCTCGCCGATCCGTTCCATCGCCCGCGGGAAGGCGCCGACGCCGGGCAGGATCAGCCCGTCGGCATCGCTGAGGGCGCCGCCGTCGCCGCTGATCACGGGCGTGGCTCCGACGTGCTCGATCGCCTTCTCGACCGAGCGCAGGTTGCCCATCCCGTAGTCGACGATGCCGATCCGCGCGCTCATCGCCCGGATCTTAGGGCCCGTCCCGGGACCGTCCCCGCCTTGAGCGGCTCAGGGTTCAGCCGGTGCTTTTCATCGCCAGGTGCTTGTATGCCTTGCCGGCGGGCTTGAAGTTGCCGTGCTTGTCGAGCAGTCCTGCCTTCGGGCACCAGTTGCAGACCGGGTCGCCGCCGTCGTCCTGGTAGGTGAACCAGTAGGCGGAGGTGATGTTCCACTTCTTGCGCTTGTTGAGCAGCATCCGGAACGACTGCTGCAGCAGGCGCTTCTGGCCACTCTTGTTCTTGATCAGGAAGTAGCTCTTCGGCTTGCCGCCGGAGGCCCAGCCGATCTCACCGATGACGATCTTCGCCTTGCGATCGTGAGCCTTCAGCATCACCTTGTGGGCGTCGCTGATCTGCTTGCGGACGGCGCTCACCTTGGCGCCGTAGGGATGCAGCGGAACCCCGTCGATGACGTGCTTGGCGCCCTTCTGCGCGTAGACCTTCTTCAGGAACGGCTTCGCGTACATCGAGTGGCGGTTGCCGGGGAAGCCGTACATGCCGCCGGTCGTGATCTTCACCGACTTGTCGACGGTGTCGAAGGCCGTACGGGTCGCGCGCAGCAGCTTTGCGTACTGCTTCGGGTTCACCTTCGGGTACCAGATAGGCGCGGGCGTTCTGCTCGTTCCAGACGATCCAGTTGCCCGGCGCAAGGCGCTCGTCGAGGCCCGGGTGCTGGCGCCAGAACTGGCCTCCAGGGCCATAGCGATGGACCGCCGCGTGGGCGAACTGCTGCCAGCGCTGCAGCATCTTCTTGCCCTTCGTCGGCGGCGACGACGTGGTTGCCGTCGTGGGTCAGGTACACCGGCGTGCCGAAGATCACGGGCTGCGGTCGCAGGCCGGCCTTGACCGCCGCCTCATGCGCTGCGTCGACCCCGGTCCACACGTGGAGGCGACGTCCTTCTTGCGCTGGATCACGGGCCAGGCGATCTCGATCCGGACGGAGCCGGCGTGGACCCGGTTGGCCATGCCGGCGTAGTCGCTGGGCGCTGGGCCGCACGGCGTTGATGCCGAAGAACGAGGCGGGCACGGAGGCGGAGGACGTCGCGGCGCCGATCAGCAGGACGAAGATGGCGATCAGCAGGGCTGGCCACAGCCGGCGGCTCCGGCTGCGGGCAGCGTCGGAATATGTGGGATTGCCTTTCACGATCACACAACGCTAACCCCCGCGCCCAGCCGATGGAGCGGTTCGCTTGCGTGGTCAGTCGCTCAGGGTGCCCTTGGTCGAGGGCACGCCGCTCTCGCCCGGATCGATCGCGACCGCGTCGCGGAGCGCCCGGCGAAGGCCTTGAAGCATGCCTCGACGATGTGGTGCGTGTTCGATGCCGTACGGCGATTCCAGATGCAGCGTCAGCTTCGCGTTCGTTGCCACCGCGCGGAAGAACTCCTCGGTCAGCTCGACCTCGTAGTTGGCGATCGAGACCGGCGGCAGGGGACGTCCCAGCGCGTGAACGGGCGCCCGAGAGTCGATCACGCAGCGCGCCAGCGCCTCGTCCATCGGCACGAGCGCGTGCCCGTAGCGGCGGATCCCGGCGCGGTCGCCGAGCGCCCGATCGAGCGCCTGGCCGAGCGCGATGCCGACGTCCTCGACGGTGTGGTGCGACCCGGTCTGCAGGTCGCCGCGCGCCTCGACGCGCAGTCCGAGCCGGCCGTGGCGGCCGAGCAGATCGAGCATGTGGTCGAAGAAGCCGACGCCCGTTGCGGCCTCGACGGCGCCGCCGTCGAGATCGACGCTGAGCTCGATCGCCGTTTCGCTGGTGCTGCGTTCGACTGTCGCGGTGCGGGACATCGCTGCTCAATTCTCGGGTGCTTCGCGGGCGGCGCGCGCCGCGGCCGAGGCGCCGTGCACGAGGAATCCCTCGGCGCCGGCGATCGACTCGACCGTGCCCGCCAGTTCGACGGCGGAGGCGCCGATCCATCTCGACGACGCTGATCCTGCGCCGGAACGTGCCCGGCCCGAGCGGCCCGGCGAAGCGGCCGGCGCCGCCGGTCGGCAACACGTGGTTGGAGCCCGCGGCGTAGTCGCCGAACGCGGTCGCCCCGAACGGCCCGGCGAAGACGCAGCCGGCGCGGCGGATCGAGCGCCGCGAGCTCGGCTGCCCCGGCGCAGCAGAGCTCGAGGTGCTCGGGGGCGAGCTCCTCGGCGAGCGCGACCGCCGTGGCCGTGTCGCGGAGCGATGACGACAGACGAGCGGGGCATCGCTGACGCTCGGCTCCCGGCGGCGATCCGCTCGACCGCGGCAGCGACCGAGCGGCCAGCGCCGCGTCGGTGCAGATCGCGACGAGCAGGCCGTCGGCTCCGTGCTCGGCCTGCGCGCAGAGGTCGAGCGCGAGCCACTCGGCGGGCGCCGAAGCGTCGGCGACGACGACGAGCTCCGACGGCCCCGCGTAGCCGTCGATCCCGGTCCAGCGGCTCACCGCCAGCTTCGCCTCCTGTACCCAGGGGCCGCCGGGCCCAGCGATCACGTCGACCGGGTCGCAGGGTCGCGGTGCCGACGGCGAGCGCGGCGATCCCGTGGGCGCCGCCGAGGGCGAGGATCTCGTCGACGCCTGCGATCGCGCAGGCCGCGAGCACCGCCTCGTGCGGCTCGCCGCCTCCCGTCGCCGGGGTGGCGACGACGATCGCGCTCGACGCCGGCGACCCGCGCCGGGATCGCGCCCATGAGGACGGTCGACGGGTACGGCGCCCGGCCACCCGGCACGTAGATGCCGGCGGCGCCGACGGGGACCTCGGAAACCGTGATCGCGCTGGCCCTGGCCGGGCTCGACCACGGCTGCCTCGCCGCGGACCTGAGCGCGGGCAACGGCCTCGACGTTCGCCGCCGCCGTTCGTAGCGCCTCGACGAGGGCCGGGTCGGTCGCGGCCAGCGCGCTCTCCGCGCGCTCGCCGGGGACGAGCAGGCTCGCCGGGCGGCCGCCGTCGAAGCGCTGGGCCAGCTCGAGCAGTGCCTCGTCGCCTCCCACCGTCACCGCTTCGATCAGCTGGGCGACGTCGGCGGCGATCGCGCCGGGGGCCGGGACCTCCGCCCGCAGCTCGGCCGCCAGTGCCGGCGCACCGGCGCCGTCCCACTGCCGGCGCGAGATCCTCACGGTGCCGCCCCGCGCAGTCGCTCGACCATCCTGTCGACGGCATCGACGCGGACCTTGTGGGCGACCCGGTTGGCGATCAGGCGCGCCGTGCAGACCGAGATCTGCTCGCGCTCGACGAGCCCGTTCTCGCGCATCGTCCGGCCCGTATCGACGAGGTCGACGATGCCGTCGGCGAGGCCGACGAGTGGGGCCAGCTCGACCGAGCCCTTGACCTCGATCAACTCGACCTGGCGGCCGGTGCCTCGAAGAACCGCTCGGCCGTGCGCGGATACTTGGTCGCGATCCGCATGAAGCCGAGCCGGCGAAGCGAGCGCTCGAGGCTGTCGTCATGCTCGCGCCCGGCGAGGACCATGCGGCAGCGCCCGAAGCCGAGGTCGGCGAGCTGCATGACGGCGCGGTCGTCCTGCTCGTCGAGCACGTCCTTGCCGGTGATGCCGAGCTCGGCGGCGCCCGACTCGACGTACGTGGGGACGTCCGAAGGACGCATCGTGATCAGCGTCAGCCCGTCGAGGTCGAAGATCAGGGCGCGTGAGCCGCTGCGGGGCTCGCTCGTGTCGTAGCCGGCCCGGTCGAGCAGGTCCAGGCAGCCGTCGAAGAGGGCTCCGCGGGGCAGCGCCAGGCGCAGGCTCTCGCCCGCCCGGACGGGTCGTGCGAGGTCGACGCCGCCGGGGTTCATCGCGCTCCCTCCCCGCCGGCGATCCGCTCCTCCTCCGCCTGCGCGATGTGGACGCGCTCGAGATAGAGGGCGAAGCCGGCGGCCGAGAGCGGCCGGCCGAAGCGGCCCATGAGCCCGTCGTAGCGGCCACCGCCGCCGATGATGTGCCCGACGGCCGGGTCGTAGACCTCGAGGATCGCGCCCGTGTAATAGCCGAGGTCGCGGAGCAGTCCGAAGTCGAGCTGCACCCGATCAGCGACGCCGAGCTGCGGTGACGGCCTCGTAGGTCTCGGTCAGCTGCGTCGCGGCGACCGTCACGGCCTGACCGCCGATCTCGCGGGCCCGGTCCAGGACCTCCGCCCCGCCGCGCAGGCTCGAGAGCTCGACGATCAGCTGCCGCTGCTCGTCGGCGAGCCCGGCCATCTCCCCCGCCTCGGCCTCGATCGCGACGAGGTCGTGGGCGGCGAGCCGGTCGAGGATCCGGTCGCGGGCCTCGCCGTCGACGCCGAAGCCGGTCAGCATCCGGCGGAACAGGTCGGCGTCGCCGAGGCCGACGATCGCGCGCCCGAGGCCGACGGCGTCGAGGGCCGCGACGAGCAGCTCGATCACCTCCGCCGTCCCACCGGGCGCCTCGGCTCCGAAGAGTTCGATGCCGGCCTGCCGGGACTCGCGCAGCTGCTCGCGCCCGGGGCGCACGGCCCGGTAGGCGGTGTCCACGTAGTGCAGACGAATCGGCGGCTCGGAGTCCGCGAGCCGGTCGGCGACCAGGCGGGCGATCGGCACCGTCATGTCGCTGCGCAGCGCGAGCAGGTCGCCACCGTGGTCGAAGAAGCGGTAGGAGGCATTCGAGATCCGCTCGTCCCCGCGGGCGAGCACGGCGTCGTACTCGATCGCCGGCGTCGAGACCTCGCCGTAGCCATGCGCCGCGAAGAGCTCGCGCAGGGCCGATTCGATGCGCCGCAGTTCGCGCATCTCGTCGGGCAGGATGTCTCTGCTGCCGTAGGGGATCGGGTTGGTCATCGGTGCCTGCAGCTCGTCGGCGCGGTCAGCTCCCCCGCCGCTCGGCGGAGTGGGCGAAGAAGGGTAGGACGTCGCTCAGCCTGCGGCGGCGACGGGCTCGGTCGCGACACGTTCGATGCGAGCCCCCAGCGCCCGCAGGCGCTCGTCGATGCGCTCGTAGCCGCGGTCGATCTGGGCGATGTTGCCGATCTCCGACTGGCCCTCGGCGGCAAGGGCGGCGATGAGCATCGCCATGCCGGCGCGGATGTCGGGGCTCTCGAGACGCTCGCCGTGAAGCCGGCCCGGACCGCTGACGATCGCCCTGTGGGGATCGCAGAGCGTGATCCGAGCGCCCATCGCGACGAGCTTGTCGGTGAAGAAGAGGCGGTTCTCGAACATCTTCTCGAAGATCAGGATCGTCCCCTCGGCCTGCGTGGCAAGGGCCAGCGCGATCGAGGTCAGGTCGGCGGGGAAAGCCGGCCAGGGGCCGTCGTCGATCTTCGCGATCGCGTCGCCCATGTCGTCCTGCACGGCGAGCCGCTGGCGGGGCGGCACGACGATGTCGCGGCCCTCGGCCAGCGACTGCAGCCCGAGGCGCTGGAACTGGCGCCGGATCATCCGCATGTCATGCGGCTCGGTCTCGCGGACCCGCAGCTCGCCGCCGGTGACTGCAGCGAGCGCCATGAAGCTGCCCACCTCGATGTGGTCGGGGCAGATCTTGTGATCGGCGCCGCCGAGCTTGTCGCGACCGTGCACGGCCATCACGTTCGAGCCGATCCCATCGACCTCGGCGCCCATCTTCGTCAGCAGCCTGGCGAGGTCCTGGACGTGGGGCTCCGTCGCCGCGTTGGCGATCGTCGTCGTACCCGGCGTCAGGGCGGCGGCCATCAGCGCGTTCTCCGTGCCCATCACCGAGGGCTCGTCCATGAAGATCTCGCACGGCTGCAGGCCGCCCGGCGCGCTGATCCCGATCATCCTTCGGTGGCCATCGACCACCGCGCCGAGGTCACGGAAGGCGTCGAGGTGTGGATCGAGGCGCCGGCGGCCGATCGTGTCGCCGCCGGGCGGCGGCATCCTCACCTTGCCGAAGCGGGCGAGCAGCGGCCCGGCGAGCAGGAACGAAGCGCGAATGCGGGCGGCGAGGTCCTCGTCGACGTCCGTCGCGGTGAGCGCGTCCGCCTGCAGCTTGAGCTCGTGCGCTCCGAGCCACTCCGTCTTCACCCCGAGCGCCTCGAGCAGGCCGATCTGCGCCTCGGTGTCGCGGATCCGCGGCATGTTGCGCAGAATCACCTCCTCGTCCGTGAGCAGGCAGGCGCAGAGCAGGGGCAGGGCGGCGTTCTTGTTGCCGGCGGCGACGATCTCGCCGGACAGCTCGGCGCCGCCGCGAATGACGAACTTCTCCAAGGCTTGGCTAGGGTAGCCCGTTGTGGAGCCGACGCGCGACGAGGCCTGGCAGCTGTTCTGCGAGTGGACCGAGTCTGAGTCCCTGCGCAAGCACGCGCTCGCCGTCGAGGCGTGCATGCGCACCTATGCCGCTTTCTGGGGCGAGGATCCGGAGCGCTACGCGGTGACGGCGATCGTCCACGACCTCGATTACGAGCGGCACCCGGACCTCGAGAGCGGCCATCCGCGAATCGCCCTCGCCGAGCTCGAGAGGCTCGGCTACCCGCAGGACGTGATCGACGCCGTTGCCGGGCACGCGCCTTACCTCGGCGTACCGCGGGAGACGACGATGGCGAAGACGCTGTTCGCGGTCGACGAGCTCTCCGGCTTCGTCTCCGCCTGCGCGCTCGTCCGGCCGACCGGGATCGAGGGCATGAAGGTCAAGTCGGTGCGCAAGAAGCTGAAGCAGCCGTCGTTCGCCGCCAAGGTCGATCGCGATGAGATCGCCCAGGCGATCACCGAGCTCGGCGTCGACGAGGGCGAGCACATCCAGCGCGTCATCGATGCGCTCTCGGCCCAGGCGGAGGAGCTCGGCCTGACCGCCGAGTCGGCCGCCGGCACGTCCGAGCGCTAGTCAAAACTTCCGTGGCCCATGCGGCGCGGCACGAAGATCCTGTTTTCGGCGCTCGTGGTGATCGCGGCGCTCCTCGCGATCAACACGATCGTCATCAACGCCGAGACCAAATCGGCCGGCGTCACCGTGCCCGGCGGCAAGATCATGAAGCTGAGCTCCGTCGACATGCAGGTCGTCGATCAGCCGGCGACTGGACCTGGGCCCGAGGGGGCACCGATCGTGCTCCTGCACTGCTACGCCTGCTCGCTGCGCTGGTGGGACGACGTCGTACCGCTGCTCAACCGCAACCACCGGATCATCCGCTTCGACCTCGCCGGCTTCGGCGGCTCGGAGAAGCCGGGCAGCGGCTACTCGATCAGCGACCAGGCGCGCGACGTCGCCGAGGCGCTCAACCGGCTCGGCGTCGAGGGCGCCGTCGTCGTCGGTCACTCGATGGGCGGGCTGGTGGCGACGGCGCTCGCGCAGAACTCGAGCGAGCTCGTCGACCGTGTGGCGGTAATCAGCACGCCGAACTCCGTCGCCGACGACGCCTCGCTGCCGTTCGCGGCGAAGCTGGCCTACGCGCCGGTGCTCGGGCAGGCGATCTGGCGACTGGCGCCGAACAGCCTCGTGAAGCACGAGTACGCGTCGGCGTTCGCGCCCGACTTCGACTACGAGAGCGCCTTCAAGGATCCGAACGAGCTCATCTCCGACCACGACGCGATGACGTATCGCTCCTATCGGGACTCCGCCACCGAGAGCAAGGACTTCACCGATGAGCAGACCGTCGCCGGGCGGATCACGACCGCCGCGGTGCCGTTCATGGCGATCCTCGGCAACGAGGATCAGATCGTCGACGTCGACTCGGTGGAAGCCGCCTACCGGCAGGTCCCGGGCGCCGAGGTCCACGTGCTCGACGGCGTCGGCCACTCGGCGGAGCTCGAGGCGCCGAAGCAGACCGCGAAGCTGATCGAGGACTTCGCCAAGGGGGCGGTGCTGGTGCGGGTGGGCGGCAAGCCCTCGCCCGGCGGGGGCGGCGGGAAGAAGCAGGGCGGCAAGGGGCACGGCGGCAAGTAGCGGCTAGATTCCGGGTCGATGCCGGAAACGCCGACGATCGTCGTTCTCGAGGGTGACGAGACCGGGCAGGAGCTGCTCGACGCGGCCCTGACGGTGCTCGCGCCGGACGTCGTTGGCCTCGAGCTCGACCTCGCCCGCTTCGACCTCTCGCTCGGCAACCGCCGCGCGACCGCGAATGCCGTCTGCGGGGAGGCGGCGGCGGCGATGCGGGAGGCCGGGCTCGGACTGAAGGCGGCGACGATCACTCCCGAGGGTGCCGACGATGTCGGCTCCCCCAACCGCCTGATCCGCGAGGGCATCGACGGGACGGTGATCGTCCGCACGGGCAGGCGGATTCCGGGCGTCACGCCGATCGCCGGCATCCATCATCCGATCTCGATCTGCCGGATGGCCGTCGGCGACGCCTACGGGGCGAAGCAGTGGCGTGAGAGCGAGGATGGCGACGAGATCGCCTACCGGACCGAACGGATCAGTCGCCGCGTCTGCAAGGCGGTCTCCGAGCACAGCTTCCAGATCGCGGAAACGCTGGGCGCCAAGGTCTACGGCGGGCCGAAATGGACGGTGAGCCCCGTCTACGAGGGGATGCTGAAGGAGGAGATCGACGCCGCCGCCGCCCGCCATCCAGACGTCCCCTACGAGCCCGTGCTGATCGACGCGACCTACGCCGGCCTCGTCAGCGGCGCCGCGACCGAGCCGCTCGTGATCCCGACGCTGAACCGCGACGGGGATCTGCTCAGCGACCTGGTGATGCCGATGTTCGGGTCGATCGCGGGCGCCGAGTCGGTGCTGCTCAGCCTCGACTCCGAGCAGCGCGTCACCGTCGCGATGGCCGAGGCGCCGCACGGCACGGCGCCGGCGCTCGCGGGCAAGGACATCGCCAACCCGATGGCGATGGTCCTCGCCTGCGCCGCCGTCCTCCACTACGGCGGTGAGCGCGGCAGCGCCGAGGCGGCGATCGCCTCCCGGGCGATCTACGAGGCGACGCTCGAGGCCGCCGCCGCGGGGATTCGCACCCCGGACCTCGGCGGGCAGGCGGGGACGACGGAGGTCTGCGCGGAGATCGCCGCGCGGGTGCGCGCCAAGCGCGAGGCCGCTCGAGCCCCGGCGGCTCGACCCGGCGCTGAGCGCTCGTTTCGGCTAGACGGTTGATCCCATCTAGACGGTCGAGCCCGGGGGCTCGCCGATCGGCGAGCGCCGCTCGCCGGGGTTGGCGACGCGGCGCCACTCGACGATCTTGCCATCCTCGATCTTGAACGCGGTCGAGGCGCGGGTGCCGGTGCCGAGGCCGCAGTCACCTCCGGAACGGTCGGTCAGCCGGAAGGTCGCCGTCGTCTCGTCCGCATCGGTGTGGGCCTCGATCAGCACGCCGCCGCAGGGAAGGCTCCGGTTGAAAGCGATCGCGTCGGTGTGGGCCTCGATCCGGGTCAGGACGGGACCGTTCTCCGCCGTGCTCGGCAGTGCGAACAGGCCAGCAGCGCCGCTGACATCGCCGTCGCTGAGTTTTGAGATCCAGTCGCTGATCACGGCGACATCGCCCTGATCGGCGTCGCCGACGTCCGCATTCGGCGCCTCACCGTCTCGCTGGACGCTGCCCTGCAGGGTCACCGTCGTCTCCCCGCTTCCCGACCCGCATCCGAATGCGACCAGGGCCGCAAGCAACGCAACGAATCCGAGAACGCCCTTGCAATACTTCGCTCGGTAGGCGAACATATGTTCGTACTGAATCATGACAATCGGCTGTGTCCTCATCCCCCGTTTCGCGCTGATCGCCGCTCTCGGCGAGCGCAGGGAGATGCTGACACAGCCGGTGGCCCTCGCCCCCGAACCCGGCGGCGAGCAGTCGATCGGCGACGTCAGCGGTGCCGCCGAGGCCTTCGGCATCCGTCCTGGGATGGCGCTCTCGGAGGCACTCGCCCGCTGCCCGGCGCTGGTCCTCGTCGCTCCCGACCCGGGCCGCGCCGAGGCCCTGTGGGAGCGCTCGCTGCAGCGGCTCGAGGGGATCGGGGCCGAGGTCGAGCCCGGCCGCGCCGGCGAGGCCTTCTTCTCGGTCACGGCGCTGCTGCGGATCTGGGGCCCACGCCCGGAATCGGTCCTCGCCCGGGCCGGCAAGGCCGTCGGACCGCCGGTCCGGCTCGGCGGCGGCGCCGACGCGCCTGTGCGCCTATGCGATTGCGAGCGCCGCCCGCTCCCGCGGCCGCCCGGTCGTCGTTCCCGCGGCGCTGGCGCGCAGCCGGCTGGCGCCGATGCCGGTCTCGCTGCTGCGCGAGCGACTGCCGAGCCCGATCGGCGAGGCTGGACGGCTCGTCGCGACGCTCGAGCGGCTCGGAGTCGCGACGCTCGGCGATCTCGCCGGCCTCCCCCGCCCCGCCGTCGCTGACCGCTTCGGCGAGCTCGGCCTGACGGCGCTCGACCTCGCCTCCGGCGCCGATCCGCCGCTGCGCCCGCGGCGCCCGCACGAGGAGCTGATCCAGGCGATCGGCCTGCCCGAGGCGGCCTACGGGACGCAACTCGACCGCGCCCTCGACCTGCTGATCGAGCGGCTGATCGCCGACCCCCGCCGCCGCGGCCGCTCGATCCGTGCGCTGCGGCTCGAGGCGCGGCTCGCCGGCGGCGGCAGCTGGCAGGCGGAGGTGCCGATGCGCAGCGCCACGACCTCGGCTCGGCGGATCACGCTCGCCGCCGGCCCGAAGCTGGAGGGGCTGCCGGCGCCGGCCGCGAGCCTCGCCCTGCGGGCGACCGAGCTCGGCTCCGAGGCCGCAGCGCAGCCGACCCTGGACGGTGACGATTCGGAGCGCCGCCGCGAGCTGCTCTCGCGAGGCGGTCCGTCAGGCGCGGGCGACGGCCGGCCGCGACGCGCTGCTGCGCGTCGTCGAGGTCGAGCCCGACTCTCGCATCCCCGAGCGCCGCGCGATGCTCGTCCCGCATACGCCGTGAACGCGCCATCGGGCTTCGCCCTCTACCGGCCCCGGCGGCTCGAGGTCGAGCTCGCCGCCGGCCGCCCGGCCGTCCTCGCCGGCCGCGCCGTCTCCTCGATCCGCGAGGAGTGGCTGATCGAGGACCGCTGGTGGACCGCCTCCCCCCTGCGCCGCCACTACTTCGAGCTCGTCACCGCCGAGGGCCGCTGCCTGACCGTCTTCCACGATCTGACGGAGGGGGCTGGTTTGAGCAGTGATACATGCGCGCACGTGCTCCGCTTCGCGTCCGCGCGTGCGCGACGGGTGGCGCGCCTGCGGCGCCGCTGGGGATACCGCAGCGCCTGCAGCGCTGCGGGAAGTGGTGCGGTGCCTTTCGCCCGCGGAGAAGAATCCCCGCCCGGAAGTGGGGCCGTCGGCGATGACCGTCCACTCAGGTACTCCATGGGGTACCTGAGTGGACGACTACCTTCGTCCACCCCCTCCCTCGCTGCCCCCGCCGAGCGGGAGACGTAGCCGGCCGTGTACGTCGAGCTGCACTCCCACTCGGCCTTCTCGTTCCTCGATGGGGCATCGCTTCCCGACGAGCTCGCCGCGGCCGCCGCTCGGCTCGGCTATCCGGCGCTGGCGCTCACCGACCACGACGGGCTCTGGGGGTCGATGGAGTTCGCCCAGGCCTGCGCCGGTCTCGGCGTCCGCCCGATCACCGGGGCCGAGCTCACCGTCGCGCCCTCGGCCGCGGCGGCGCGGGCGGCGGCGGCCGAGCCGTTTCGCGGCAACTGCCCGCCCGGCTGCTTCCACCTGACGCTGCTTGTCGAGGAGCGAGCGCGGCTACACGAACCTCTGCCGGCTGCTGACGATCGCCCACGCCCGGACCCGGGAGTGGAACGGGCCCGGGGAGCCGGCGCCGGCTCTGACGGCCGGCGATCCGGCGCTCGACCGCCGCCACGATCTCCTCCCGCCGGTGCTGCCGCTCGACGAGCTCGCCCCGGGCGCCGTCGAGGGGCTCGTCTGCCTCTCCGGCTGCGCTCGCGACGGGGCCCTGGCCGGGCGCATCGCCCGCGGCAACAGGGCGGGAGCGGAGCGGCTCGGCCGGCGCCTGCTCGCGGCCTTCGGCGCCGATCGGTTCCGGGTCGAGCTGCAGCGGCCCTTGTGGCGCGGCGATCGGACCCGCAACCGGCGCCTGAGCGAGCTCGCCGCGAGCGCTCGGCGTCCCGACGGTCGCCACGGGCAACGTCCACTTCCACGACCGCCGCCGGGCGCCGCTTCAGGACGCGCTCGTCGCCACCCGCCTGCTCGGCACGCTCGAATCGACCGAGCCCGAGCGGCGCGGCAACGGCGCCGGCTTCCTCGTCGCCGCAGAGCGGATGGCCGAGCGCTTCGCCGACCACCCGGAGGCCGTCGCCGAGACCGGCGCGGCTGGCCGAGCGGCTGCGCTTCGACCTGACCCGCGACCTCGGCTACCGCTACCCCGGCTCCGAGGACCCCGAGGCCGACCGGAAGCTGGCCGAGGTCTGCGCCGCCCGCTTCGGCGAGCGCTACGACGGCACCGCCGAGCGGGCCGAGGCCGACCGCCGGCTCGAGCAGGAGCTGCGGGTGATCTCGAAGCTCGAGCTCGCCGGCTTCTTCCTCCTGCACCGCGAGCTGCTCGAGCTCGCCCGCGAGGTCGCCGTCGAGGTGCGCGGGCCCTCGGCGGCGCGGGCGCTGCTGCCGCCCGGTCGTGGCCGCGGCTCGAGCGTCTCCTCGGTCGTCTGCTACTTGACCGGGCTCTCCCACGTCGATCCAGTCAAGGCCGGGCCTCTTCCTCGGCCGCTTCCTCAACGACGAGATCACCGACGCGCCCGACATCGACCTCGACTTCCCGCGCGACATCCGCAAGCTGTTGATCCCGCGCATCCATGCGCGCTACGGGCCGGAGCGCTCGGCCCTGGTCGCCGCCTTCCCGACCTACCGCTCGCGCGGCGCCGTCCGCGACCTCGGCGGCGCCCTCGGCCTGCCCGCCGGGGAGATCGAGCGCGTCGCCCGCTCGGTCGACGTCTACGGATCGGAGGAGATCGAGCGGGACATCTCCGAGGCGATCGGCGAAGCCCGGGCCCGCTCGGAGCGCTGGCGGGCGCTGATCGCGCTCGCGCACGAGTCGAAGGGCCTGCCCCGTCACGCCTCCCAGCACCCGGGCGGGATGATCCTCTCGACCCGCCCGCTGACCGACCTCTGCCCGGTCGTGCCGGCGGCGATGGAGGGGCGGCGGATCGCGCAGTGGGACAAGGACTCCTGCGCCGATGCGGGCTTTCTGAAGATCGACCTGCTCGGGCTCGGCATGCTCTCCGCGGTCGAGCGCGCCGTCGACGAGATCGCCCGCGTCCGCTGCGAGCACGTCGACCTCTCGCGGATCCCGCTCGACGATCGCCGAGGTCTACGGCGCGATCCAGCGCGCGGAGACGACCGGCGTCTTTCAGATCGAGAGCCGCGCGCAGATGCAGATGCTGCCCCGCTCGCTGCCCGAGAACCTCGACGACATCACCGTCCAGGTCGCGCTCGTGCGCCCCGGGCCGATCCAGGGCGGCGCCGTCCATCCCTACCTGGAGCGCAAGAAGCGGCTGCGCGAGGACCCCGCCTACGAGATCCCCTACGAGCACCCGAGCCTCGCGCCGATCCTCGCCGACACGCTCGGCGCGATCGTCTTCCAGGACCAGGTGATCCAGGTGGCGATGGCGCTCGCCGGCTTCCGCGCCGGCGAGGCCGAGGGACTGCGGCGGGCGATGAGCCGCAAGCGCTCGGAGGAGGCGCTCGACGCCTACCGCGAGCGCTTCGTCGAAGGCGCCGATCGCGAACGGCGTCTCCGAGGAGGTCGCCAACCGCGTCTACGACCAGATCAAGGGCTTCTCCGGCTTCGGCTTCCCGAAGTCGCACGCCGCCGCCTTCGGCCTGCTCGCCTACCAGTCGACCTGGCTGCGGCGTCCACTACGGCCCCGAGTTCCTCTGCGGCGCTGCTGAACGAGCAGCCGATGGGCTTCTACCCGCCGGACGCGCTCGTGCACGAGGCGCAGCGGCGCGGGATCGCGGTGCTCGGGCCGGACGTCAACGCCTCCGCGGTGCTCTGCCGCTGCGAGTGGCAACGGCCGAGCGAGCCGGCGCCGAGGCGTCGCAGCTCGGGGTCCGGATCGGGCTCGGCTACGTCAACGGCCTCGCCGAGGCCGACGCCGAGGCCGTCGCCGCCGCCCGCCGCGAGGGCGGCCCCTACCGCGACCTCGGCGACCTCGCCGCCCGCTCGGGCGCCTCGCGCGACGGTCTCGAGAAGCTCGCCTGGGCCGACGCCTGCGCGAGCCTCGACGCCGGCGCCGGCCGGCTACGCGGCGAGCGGCGCAACGCCCTGTGGACGCTCGGCATCTCCCGCGGTGCCAGCGGCACGGAAAGCGCGGCGACGCCGGCGGGCGAGCGAGCAGCTGCCGCTGCCGATCGACCTGCCGGACGCGCCGCCGCTCGCCAGTCAAAGCGCCTGGGAGCGGGTCACCGCCGACTACAGCGCCTACGGCATGTCGCTCGGCGAGCACCCGATGGCGCTGATGCGCGGCGAGCTCGACCCGGCGACGGTGACGAGCGCCGATCTGAGCGGATCGCCGACGGTATCGAGGTCGTGATCGCCGGCATGACGGTCGCCCGCCAGCGGCCCGCCACCGCAAACGGCGTCGTCTTCATGCTGCTCGAGGACGAGTTCGGGATGACGAACGTGGTCGTGCTGCCGCCCGTTTACGAGCGCCACCGGCTGCTCGTCCGCACCGCCGGAATCGTCTCGATCACGGGCAAGCTCGAGCGCCGCGAAGGCGTGATCAACGTCGTCGCCAAGCGCCTGCACGAACTTCAGCGGCCGGATCTGCCGCTCGCCGACGTGCGGCCGATCGAGCCGCCCGTCGAGCGCGAGACGGGTCGCGACGGCGTCGAAGAGCCCGCCCGTAGGGTCGCCGCGGGCGGCGCTCGCGCTCGCCGATCTGGGCGCCGTGCTCCCCGCTGCGCACAATTTCGGCCGGCGAGGCAGATGAGGCCACGAAATCGCGGTAGATGCGCTGAAATCGCGTCGTGGAGCCGTTTCCGCGCGTCCTTGCAAGATTAATTGCACGAACACCTGTACGTCCGAGGCCGCTCGTACCTTGGTCCGCGCAATGACACAGACCAGCAAGATCATCGATCGGATCGCGGACCGCGTCGATCTCGCCATCGACTTCCTGACGCTCGGCCAGTACGGCCTCGCCGTCGTCGAGCAGCCCGCCGCGGGCGTGGCCGGATGCGAAGGAGGCGAGCGCAACTGCGCCCGCCGGGAGGCCTTCGCTCCGGCCCGCCGACGCGGTTGCGACGGCCTCGGCCGCCCCACGGCGCCGCAGACCACGGCCTGAAGGCGGTCGCCCGGGTCCACCCGGTCCGCTGAGCCGTCGCGCCCCTCGAGTGCGCGACGGAACGGGAACATCTTCGGGTGTGCGAAGGTGACCCCTGTTGCGGGAGCCCGCATGGACAAGGGGATGAGTCGTCGGTGGCGCTTCGCTCTGCCCGCCTAATCGTTCGCTTCCGTGCGGCCGTCGTCCTCGCTTGGGTGGCGGCAGCGATTGCCGCAGTGACCCTGCTTCCCGACGTCGAGCAGGCTCACAGCGGGACGCTCGGCGACCTGGTGCCCACGAACGCACCGGCGATCGATACGGAGACTCGCTCGATCGATCTCTTCAGCCTGCCGGTGCTGAGCCGCACAGTCGTCGTCGAGCATTCGGACTCGGGGCTGACGGCCGCACAGCTCGCATCGATCTACACGAGGGGCCTGCAACTGGCCAACGGCAGCCTGCCGGACCTGCAGTCGATCGCGCTCGGAATCTCGATCACCGACGAGCTGCTCACGGGCCACCTACGTGGCGCCGCGCACGGCGCTCTCACCTACCTCTTCTACCCCGTCGACCTCGGGCCGGTCGGCCGCACCGGTCTCGCCAACCTGTTCGCCGACCGCTATTCGAGCGGCCCCGGCGTCGAAACGGGGGTGACCGGCGCCGTTCCTGCGCGCGGCGAGCAGATCAAGGCGATCACGGGCAGCCTGCCCCTCGTCGAGCTCGTCACTCTGCTCCTCGTCACCGTCGCGGTCGGGTTCCACTTCCGCTCACTGCTGGCGCCGATCGTCAGCGTAGTCACGGTCGGCCTTGCCTACCTCCTCTCGGTCCGGCTCATCGGCGGCCTCGGCGCCGGCATCGGGATCGCCGTCCCGCAGGAGGTCGAGCCCGTGCTCGTCGCGCTGCTGTTCGGGATCGTCACCGACTACCTGATCTTCGTCTTCTCCAGGTTCCAGGCGGAGCTCGCTGCCGGTGCGGCGCCCCACCGGGCCGCCACCGTGACCGCAGCAGCGATGACGCCGATCATCGCCACCGCCGCGCTGTCGGTGGCTGCCGCCTGTGCGTCGCTGGTCGCTGCCCGGCTCGGCTTCTACCGCGCCTTCGGCCCCGGCCTCGCGCTCTCTGTGTTGATTGCGATGCCACTCGTGCTCACCTTCGTGCCCGCCGCGATGGCGCTACTTGGCGAGCGGCTCTTCTGGCCGACGGGCCTGCGCGCGGAGCGGTCCGGCCGCCGGCACCACGGCCGGCTCGAGCGTCTCCGTGGTGCGCTCGTCACCGCGCCGCTCAAGCGACCCATGCTCGCGATCGCGCTGTCGGCGCTCCCGCTGCTCGCCCTCTCGGCCTTCGCGCTCAGACTCGACCTGGCCAACACCCTGATCAGCGGACTGCCGACCGACAGTCCGCCGAAACAGGCCTTCCGGCTCGCCGCCGAGGACTTCCCGGCCGGCGCGATCGCCCCGACGATGGTTCTCGTCGAGGAGCCGGACATCGGTTCCGCCCGGCGCAGGCTGCAACGGTTGCGCCGGCTGCTCGCTGATCGGCGCAACGTTGCCACCGTGGTCGGCCCCGGAACGGTGCCACAGAAGGTGGATCTCGGGACGACGGTTTCGCCGACGGGCGATGCTGTCCGCTATCTGCTCGTCCTCGACGTCGACCCGCTCGGTGCCCGGGCGATCAACACCGTCGAGCGCCTGCAGGGGGATCTACCGAGCCTGCTCGATCAGGCCGGGCTGCCGGCGGCGAGTGCCTCGCTCGCCGGCGACTCGGCGCTCTCCGCTCAGACCGTCGAGGGGACCCGGTCCGACCTGGGTCGGATCGTGCCCGCCGCGAGCATTGCCGTGCTGCTCGTCCTCGCGATCTATCTCCGGGCCCTCGTCGCCCCTGCCTATTTGGTCGCAGCCAGCCTGCTCGGGCTCGGCGCCGCCCTCGGGCTCACCGTGCTCGTCTTCCAAGAGCTACTCGGCTATGGCGAGCTCACGTTCTACGTGCCCTTCGCCGGCATTGTGCTGCTGATCGCCCTCGGCTCCGACTACAACATCTATCTCGTTGGGCGGATCTGGACCGAGGCGCGGGACCGACCGTTACGCGAAGCGGTGGCCGTCGCCGCGGCCCGCGCGACCTCAGCGATCACCGTCGCCGGACTCGTACTTGCGCTGAGCTTCGCGGCGCTTGCGATCGTCCCGTTACGGCCTTTCCGCGAGCTCGCGTTCCTGCTCAGCGCGGGGCTGTTGCTCGATGCGTTCGTGGTCCGCTCAGTGCTCGCCCCGGCGCTGATCGCCGCGGTCGGCGATGCCGGCGCCTGGCCAGGCCGCTTCGCGCGGAGCGTCACCCGCTCGTAGCTGAATCGGCGGTGCCCGAGTCGATCTCATGCACGATGCCGCGCGCCGCGTCGAGGGTCCTTGCGACACCGTCGGGGTCGATGTTGGCGACCGTGTCGGTCGGCCAATGCAAGTTCGGGATCGATCCGTCCTGTACCGAGAGGGTCAAGGCGCGCCCGCCCCGAGCGAGAATCGGGCTCGAGTCGTACGTCAGCCCGGCAGGCGAGTCCTCCGGCAGCAGCCGCAGGGCGGGCTTCGCGGCAGCGACCCGGTCCGCCGCCGCGATCAGGCCCGCGTCCGCGCTCCACTTGGAGAGCACCCCCTCCCGCCTCAGGTAACGGACGGAGCCCGATCCGCCGACGTTGTCGATGTTGAGGAAGAGCCAGCCCTCGGTGTCGTTGCGTTCGATCAGCGCCTGGGCGCCGAGCGTGCCGGCCTCCTCACAACCGGTGAGCGCGAGTACGAGCCGCGTGCTCCGGAGGGGATGAGCCACGAACTCGGAGGCTAACGCCGTCGCCACCGCACAGCCCGAAGCGTTGTCGTTGGCGCCGGGGACATCGACGCCCCTCAGCTCGCGCTCGGTTAGCAGCGCCAAGCCCATGGCGAGGATTGCGCGAGCCGCCCGCAATGCCCACCGGCCACGGACGGAGCCGCCGAGCAGCGGCTCACCCAGCGCCTGCGCGATGCCGGCGAGGCTCTGCAGTGAGATCCATGCGCCGAGCATCGAGACGAAGCGGGGATCGAAGATCAAGCCGCTGCGGGAGGTATCCATGTGCGCCATCAGGCAAAGAGTCCGGGCCACCTCTCCCTCCGGCTCGACGGTGGCGAGGACGTTGGCGCTCGGGCTGCGGGAGAGGGCCCGCGAGAGGACCGGGGCGCGCAGCGACCCCTCGGCTGCGAGCGCGCCGCCGGCGAGCAGGGCGAGGAGCGAGCGCAGGCGCCGGCGACGGGCAGGGATCAACTCCGGCAGGATCGCCGCCGCCTGGATCAGTCCGAAGGGATAGCCGAAGCTCGCATAGCCGCGGAACTCCTCGACCGAGGCCTCGAGCCCGGCGCCGGCAAGGCGCTCGCGAAGGAGCTCGGCCGCGACCGCCTCGGCGCGCGACGTCGGCCGTCGCGGCCCGACCTCGCCCGCCAGCAGCTCGATCACCGAGAGCGCCTGCGCAAGCGTCGCGTCGGGATCCACAGCGGCCCGATCGCGGCTCTCCCTGCGCGACGATCTGCTCATCGAAACGCTTTCCGGCCGCCCATGACACGATCCTAGTGAGTGATTGCAATGCGATCTCCGCGCGAATGAGCCGCCTCGACGGCTACAGACCGATCGTCTGGGCGATCAGCATCGGGGTGGTCCTCGCCGACTCCTCGGTCGTCACCCTGGCCCTTCCGGACGTCCTTGGCGACTTCGACACCACAGTCTTCGGGGTCAGCTGGGTGCTGACCGCCTACAACATCGTTCTCGCGGCGACGATCCTGCCGCTCCGGCGCCAAGCCCGCCGGGCGCCTGGCGCAAGCTGGGCCGGCGGCCTCGTCGTCTTCGCGGCCGCGGCGCTCGGCTGCGCCCTGGCGCCGGACGTCGGCACGCTGATTGCCGCCCGCTGCATCCAGGCGCTGGGCGGGGCGGCAGTGCTCGCCGGGGCGATCGAGCTACTTGCCGCGGAGCGCGGCTCGCACCGCTCCGCGGCACGGATGTGGGGCGTCGCCGGCACCCTTGGCCTCGCCCTCGGCCCGGCGGTCGGCGGCGCGCTGACCGAGCTCTTCAGCTGGCAATCGATCTTCATCCTTCAGGTGCCGATCGTGCTGGCCGCGCCGCTTGCCCTCAGGCCGCCGCCGATCCGGCCGGAGCCGGGACCTCAAGGGCCCAATGAGTCGGCTCCCGAGTTTGCCCTCGGGCTGCTCTCAGCCGGGCTGACCGCCGCCCTCTTCCTCCTCGTCATCCTGCTCACCCAGGGCTGGGGGCTGTCGCCGATTGCCGCGGCCGGCATCATCACCGTGATCCCCATCGCAACGGTGGTCGCGAGCCGCCTGGAGCGCCACACGGATGGGTCCTGGGTCTGGGCGATCGCCGGAACGATCGCGATCGCCGGCGGCCTGCTCGGCCTCGGTGTACTGCCGGGCGCGAGTGCGGACCTGACGATCGTCCCGCAGCTGTTGATCGGGGGCGGCCTGGCGATGGCGCTGCCCGTGCTGACCGCGGCGGCGCTCGAGGTCAACGACCCGGATGGCTCCCGCGCCGCCTCGACGATCGCCGCTCGGCACGCCGGCATCGTCGTCGGGATTCTGCTGCTGACGCCGCTGCTCAGCGCACAGCTCGATGATCAGCATCGCGCCGGCACCGATGCCGCCACGGCGCTGCTCCTCGACGCCAATCTCTCCGCCGAGACCAAGGTGCGAGTCGGCTCGGAAATCTCGGCTGCCGTCGCCGCGGCCGATGGCCGCCTGCCCGACCTGAACGCCGCCTTCGACGCGGTCCGGGCGCAGGCCTCGCCCGAGGAGCAGGGCGCCGTCGACGAGCTTCAAGCGGGGGTCGAGGACCAGCTCGAGCGCGCCGCAACGCACGCCTTCAGCCTGCCCTTCATCGGCGCGGCACTGCTCGCCGCCCTGGCTCTGGTCCCCATCGGGATCCTGGTCCGCTCGCACGGGCATACCTGGCGGATGCCGCCGACCACGCGACATCAGCGTCACGAGGAGGGTTGAGTGCCCCGCTGGCTGCCCGTCTATATCGCCCTCGGTTGCTCGCTCGGCCTCGTCGGCGCCTACCTGCTGGCAGGCGGCGCCAGCTACGAGCCGCTGCCGGTGGCCGATCCCTGCCAGCCACGATCGCCGGAGGTCCTCGCCGAGCGCGGGGTCTTCGAGGGCATCGTCCTCTCCGGCCTCGACGGCGCCGCCTGCGACCTCGGTGTCTCCCGCGAGGAGCTCGCCGCGGCGCTCGGCGACGACGCGGCGCTGCAGCAGTTCTCCGAAAGCCACCAGATCGACCAGGCGGACATCGAAAGCGCTGTGCGGGCCGGCCTCGTACGTGGGGTCAACGACGCCGAGGAGCAGGGACGCCTATCGACCCCGGTCGCCTCCCTTGCCCGCGCGGCCGCCGAGAACGCACCCGTCGCGACCGTGATCAACCTCTTCCAGGCGCTGCCGGGCGATCCGAGCATCGCCGACGTGATCTCGGCGCTCGGTGAAGCCGGCCTGACCCTCCAGGATCTCGGGGGCATGGCGCAGAACGGCCTCGATCAGCTGCAGGGCCTCCTCGGCGGGCTTGGCGGCCTGGATCCGGGTTCGGTCGGGGATCAGCTGCAGGGCCTGCTCGGCCAGTAGCGCTGCCGGACGCCACGGACAAGGTCAGGGCAAAGAAAAAGCCGCCCCGTCTGACGACGGAGCGGCCATAAGACTGGCGGCGACCTACTCTCCCAGGCGGTTTCCCACCAAGTACCATCGGCGCTGAGGGGCTTAACGGCTCTGTTCGGAATGGGAAGAGGTGTATCCCCCTCGCTATTGCCACCACAATCGGCGGAACCGCGGAGGCCGGAACAGCGCTTGTACAAGCGATC
>CAWCUT010000007.1:0-405174 GCA_963798875.1 uncultured Solirubrobacterales bacterium | reverse complement strand
GACGGCAGGCCGGGCTGACCCCAGCGCCGCCGCCCCGCGACCGGCCATCAGGCCGCTTCGCGCTCGCCCTCACGCCACCAGCAGCTTGTTGAGCGAGCGGCGCAGCAGCCGCGAGACCTGCATCTGCGAGGTCCCGATCCGCTCGCCGATCTCGCGCTGGTTGAGCGCCTGGCCGAAGCGCAGGCGCAGGGCCGTCCGCTCCCGCTCCTCGAGGTCGACGGTCGCCGCGGCGAGCGTCGACTCGACCCGGTCGAAGCCGGACTCCTCGCCGCCGATCATCTCCGCCATCGGTGCGCCCGGCTCCGCCGAGTCCGCTTGCACGGGCGCGTCGATCGAGGCCGGCTTGCGGGTCGAAAGCGCGAGCAGCGCCTCGTCGACCTCGGCCTCCTCGAGCCCCGTGCGCTGAGGCGATCGCCTCGCGGCGGGCGGCGTGGCCGGCCTCGGCCTCGCCGCGCTCGAGCTCGGTGCCCACCTTCTGCATCCGCTCCTGCAGCCCGCGCGGCACGTGCACGCGCTGGGTCGCATCGCGGAAGTAGTGGCGGAGCGTGCCGAGGATGACCGGCGTCGCGTATGAGCTGAACGCCGTGGCGCGGGCCGGCTCGTAGCGGTCGACGGCCTTGACCAGGCCCTCGCAGGCGACCTGGACGAGATCGTCGATCGGCTCCGAGGTCCACGAGTAGCGCCAGGCGAGCGAGCGGGCGAGCGGCATGAAGCGCTCGATCAGCTCCTCGCGCAAGCGCGGATCGCGGGTCCTCGCGTAGCGCCTGAGCAAGGTCCGATCACGGATCTCGCGGCGGCGTCGGGTGGTGTCGTCGTCAATGGTGCGCCGGACGGGTTCGGCGTCCTGCGCATGGATGTTTCTGGGCACGGATCCTCCTACGAGGGTCGTGCACCTCCGCAATTCGGCTCGAAGGGGATGACCCCCACCGGCCTTCGTGCCGACTTGAAAATGCTACTGGTACGTTCGCTCTCCGGCGGTTGGCCACCGCGGCGACTCGCCCAAGAAGGGTAGCGCACAAAGCATGTCTTTACGAATAGCTATTTGTCTCCCGACACGGGCTTCTGGCGCCTGAGAAGGCCGTCCGGCCCTCAACGATGCGACTTGAGCTTCACCCAGCGCGCCTCCTTGCGGCTGTCGCCGGCGGCGTCGGTGAGCTTGACGACGAGCTTCGCGCGCTTGCCGTCGAAGCGGCGCGGGTAGCCGACGCCGGCCTTCGTCTTGCCGGTTGCGAGCTGCAGCTTCTCGCCTGCTCGCTTGTGCTTGCCGACGAGTAGCGACAGGCGGGCGTCGAGGGCCTCGGATGCGTCGAGGCGGGCGACGACCTTGCCCGGCTTCGGCTTCGCGGAGGCGAGCCCGCCGACGGCGCCGCCGGCTCGCAGCGGCTCCTCACCCGGCTTCAGCTCGTAGGCGCCCCAGGGCGGGTTCGCGTTGATCACCCGGCCTGGCGCGCAGTTCGCCAGGAAGCTGGCGAAGTCGGTCTTCGGCGAGTCGGTGCTGATCCGGTAGGCGCCGGCGTCGACCTCGGTCCAGACGATGCCGCCGTCACCGGAGGTGTATGGCTGGCTCGGGTCGGGGATCACGACTCGTTGAAGTAGATCGGGTCGGGCAGCGCCGGCTGCGAGGTCGAGCTCGCGCCGGCGACGCCGTGCGGCGTCCTCGCCCAGAAGGTGTCGTAGTCGACCCCCCGCACGTTGCGGCGCGAGGCGGTGGTCACGATCACGCACTGCTGGGGGCGCCCGTCGGCGTCGAGCGGCACGCCGAGCAGCGCGGCGAGGCCCTTGTACTCGGGGTCGGCCGGCGTCTGGAAGTTGGCGTTGGCGATGTCGTGCTTGCGCGTGTGGAACGTCTGCAGGTCGATCTCGTTGTAGCCGTCGGGCGGCTCGATGTACGGCGTCACCGTCGTGTTCTGCGGCACCTGGAGCTGATAGTCGCCATTCGCATCGGTGACCGCGCTCAGCGACGCGTCCTCGCGAACGCGGATCGTGGCCCCGGCGAGGAACGTGTCCATGTGGTTGAAGGCGTAGGCACGGCCGGAGATCGTCACGGTTTTCTGCGCGCCTCGGCGTGGCCGGCGCCGAGCGTCGCAGCGAGCGCGGCGCAGATCATCAACCCCAGGATCAGTCTTCTCATTCTCGTCTCCCCGATTCTGACGGTGTGGTGGTGCAGGCGGGGGATCGTAGGGACCCGCGAGGGTCGCGGGATCCGTGGATGGCCGCAGTCTGACAGCCGCCAGAGTTCGTGTTTACCGGAGCCCGATCAGGGGTATCGATTTCCTTGTGACGATAGGCACGGACACACGAGGACACCACCACATCGGCGTCGTTGCCGACCGGGAGTTCTCTCCTGCCGTGATCGCCGACCTGAAGGCCGCTTCGGCTCGGATGTCGAATACGCGTTCGTTGCCCCCTCCGTCCACGCGACCCACTTCGAGCACCTCGCAGCGACCACCGACGAGCCGCGCCGGGAGGCCGAGCTGACGATCGAGCACATCGTGCCGGATGTTCGGCCGGGCAGGCTTGGCTCCGGACCGCGTCGAGGTTGGCGACCCCGACCCGGTGATCGCGATCGAGGATCTGCTGCGTGAACTCGACGACGTCGACGAGATCGTGCTCGTCACCCGAGCCGGCGAGGAGGCGCGTTGGGCCGAGCGAGACGCGTTCGACCGCGCCCGCCGCACGGTCGAGGTGCCGATCACCCATCTGGAGGTCGATGCCGCCGGCGAGCTGGTGGGCTCGGAGCACTCCGAACCCGGCGAGCCGCAGCCGCATGAGGCCCGCGTCCACGGGGACGGCAACTTCCCGGACTTCTCGGTGCGCGAGCTGCTCGCGATCATCGTCGCGATCGTCGGCACGATCGCGCTTGGTGTGATCGCCGCGCACGACATCAGCGTCTCCGGCCAGCCCGACAGCAGCTCCGCCCTCGGCCTCGATGGCCTGATCACGGCGCTGCTTGCGCTCGGCTTCTTCCTGATCAACGTCTGGCACATCGTTGGCCTCACCGTCTTCCAGTCGGTCGGCTATCGGGGTATGGGCTCGACCTTCCTCGCGCGCCTCTCCCTGTACGGGACTTCGGCCGCGGTCGTGCTCGCGCTGATCCTGAGCTGAGCGCGGCAGCCGCGTAGGCTGCGCATCGTGGTCGTCCGCGAGGATCCAGACAGCGCCGCGGTGCTCTGCATCCCGCAGTCGCAGCATGCGGCCGTCTCCGGGCAGATGGCGGCGGCCTGGGGCAATGAGACGTTCCCGGCGCCGGAGCCGCGCGCCGAGGTGCTCGAGGCGGCAACCCGCCACGACGACGGCATGGATGACTTCGACGCCGAGCCGGAGATCGACCCCGACACCGGCCTGCCGCGCGACTTCATGCGGATGCCGCTGCCGGTCTGGCTCGAGTGCTGGAGCCGTGGCCCGGCGCTCGTCGCCGAGGATTCACCGTACGCGGGCATCCTCGTCTCCCTGCACGGCACCGGGCTGCTCGGCTACCGCCGGCTCGACGATCCGGAGGAGGCGCGGATCGCTGCCGAATGGGTCGGCGAACAGGAAGAGCTTCGGGAGGAGTGCGCGGGCGATGCGGAGCGTCAGCCGGATGTCGCCCCGGGTCTCGGTGGCGGCGCCCTGGAGCGCAACCGCGCCCTGATCTGGGCTTGGGATGCGATGTCGCTCGGCGTCTGCGTGCCGCGCCTGCCGGGCAGCTACGACGAGGTCCCGGCGGCCGCCGGGAACGTCCGGATCGAGTTCGAGGAGATCTCCGAACGCCGCGAAGGCGATCCGTTCACGGGCAGGCGCACGATCGCGGTCGACCCTTGGCCGTTCGCTGCCGACGCCGTCGAGCTCGAGGCTCAGGGCCGGATCCTCAACGGCCGCTTCGCGGACCGTTCAGCGATGCAGGCGGCGCTCGCCGCCGCCGAGGTGCGGTCGCTGAAGGCGATCCTCGTGGGCCGCTGACGTCTTCGGGCATGCGAACGGAGGCGCCTGTTCCCAGCCGCCCCCGTCCGGCGGGACGTCACGCGCCGCCCGGGGGAAAGGCGTCGTCGCAACTGCCCCAGCGCCACCCGTCTTCCCCGATGCCAGAAGTTTCAAACCTCCTTGACGGGGACCTGCTCGAGCGCCTGGGTTGCGGGCCCGTCGAGCACGGTGCCATCGACATCGAAGCGCGACCCGTGGCAGGGGCAGTCCCAGGATGCCTCGGCTGAGTTGAAGCGCAGCTGGCAGCCGAGGTGTGTGCAGAGGGGGGCGACGGCGTGCAGCGCTCCGTCTGGATCGCGGTAGCCGGCAACGCGACGGTCGGGGCCGGCAACGATCGCCCCCTCGCCGGGCGCCAGATCGGCGAGCGGCCGGCTGCCGCGGTCGATCAGCCGGTCGCCGGCGAAGTGCAGGCCGACCTTCAAATTTTCGATGAGCAGCTTCGGCAGCTCGCCGCGCAGTGAGACCCGCCTCGTCGACAGGAGTCGCGCCGCCTCCGTGTCCTCGCCTCCCTGGATCCCGTCACGGATGATCCCGGCGGCCACGGTGCCGCCACTCAGCCCCCACTTGTTGAGCCCGGTCGCGATCCAGATCCGCTTCGACAACGGGTGGAGGGGGCCGATGTAGGGCATCCCGTCGGCGGGCTCGAAGTCCTGGGCGGACCAGCGATGGTCGATGGAGGTGGCTCCCCAGTGACTGCGGGCGAACTCCGCCAGGCGCTCGTAGCGCTCCGGCTCCGCGTCCGCGCCGCCGACCGGGTGACCCTCGCCGCCGACGAGCAACAATTCGCCGCCGCCGGCCGGATTGGGAAAGGAGCGGATGGAGCGCTTCGGCGAGCCGGCGGAGATCAGCATCGCCGTGGGCGGCGTGCGCTCCGGGGTCGCGCTGATCACGTACGAGCGCCGCGGATGCGCACGGGCGAAGAGGCCGCCGCGATCGAGGAACGGCATGAGCGTGGCGATCACCAGGTGATCGGCCTCGATCCGCCCGCCGGCCTCGGTCTCGATTGTCGGTGAGCCGCGCTCGGCGACGGTGCTTGCGATCGTGTTCTCATGGATCGTGCCGCCCGCCGTCTCGAGCGCCTCGGCGAGCGCGAGCAGGTAGCGCTGGGGGTCGATCTCGGCCTGGGCCGCGAACCGGACGCCACCTCGCGTCGCGAACGGCAGCGGTACCTCGTCGACGAGCTCGGCGGGCAGCCCGGCCGCGACCGCTGCCGCGGCTTCGCGCTCGATCTCGCTGCGCTCCGCCTCGTTTGCCGCGTAGACGTAGGAGTCGCGGCGCCGGAACGAGCAGTTGACGCCGCGGCCGGTCGCAAACTCCTCGACGTGATCGATTGCCGCCTCGTTCGCGGCGCCGTAGATGCGCGCCGCGTCGGTTCCGTGAGTCGACGCGAGCCGTGCGTAGATCAGCCCGTGCTGGGAGCTGACCTTGCCGGTGTTGGCGCCGCTCGAACCGGAACCGATCCTGTCGCGCTCAACGAGCACCACCGAGCGGCCCTCGCGGGCGAGCAGCAATGCCGTCGTCAGTCCGGTGATCCCGGCGCCCACGACGCACACCTCGGCCCGCGCGTCACCCGTGAGCGCGGGTCGCGGCGCAGCCTCGGCGCCGTCGCGGAACAGGGACAGGGGCTTACCGATGTCGGGAAGCGGTGTGGTCGCACTCATCGTTGCGAGGTTCCCGCCTGAACAGCCCTGCAAACGGGCCGCAGGGTGCGGTCCGTCCTAGACAGCGATCCCGTTCGGGCCGAACTCGGGCAGCACGGCGTCGGGGACCCGCAGCGCCGCGACGAGGTCGATCGCGTGCGGATGGAGCTCGTCGCAGAGGCGGTTGACGTTCCGGATCACGGCCTTCGAGCGGGTCGAGGAGATCCGGCCGTGCTCCTGATACCAGCCGCGGTACTGCTCGATCACGCTCAGGGCGTGCAGGTCGCAGAGGCGGTCGAGCAGCGCCGTGGAGCGTCTCGTCCTCGCACTCCTCGACGCCGCGGTTGAAGGCCTCGAGGATCTCGCGGTCGATGTGGGAGCGGGCGGCGACGAGAACGTGGTCCTGGCAGGCGTTGAAGACGTCGAAGGGGTCGTGGCCCGTCGTCGATGCCGTCCTTGAGCCGGCGCGCTGCGCTCGAGAGGACGTGATCCTCACGCCAGGCGAAGAGCGCGAACTGGTACTCGCGGTGGTTCAGGTCGTCGTCCTCCTCCGAGCTCGGGGTGATGTCGTCCCAGATCCGGCCCCACAGCTCGCGCGCAGCGGAGCGCTCGACGAAGCGCTCGATCACCTGCGAGGCGATGAAGCCGGCCATGCCGATCGGATCGAGGTCGCCGAACTCCTCCCTGTAGCCGGTCAGCAGGCTCTTGGCGACGAGCTGCAGCAGCACCGTGTTGTCGCCCTCGAAGGTGGCGAAGATCTCGGCGTCGGCCTTGTGCGCCCCGAAGCCGCTCGAGGTCAGATAGCCGAGCCCGCCGCAGGCCTCGCGCCCGGTCTGGATCGACTCGATCCCGTGCCAGGTCGCATAGGCCTTCACGCCGGCCGCCTTCGTCTCGAGCTGGCGCCGCTGCTCCTCGTCGCTCTCGGCGCCGCTGAAGACGGCGTCGAGGTCGCGGACCATCTCGCGCTGGATGAAGTGCAGCGCGTAGGTGCGGGCGAGCAGCGGCAGCAGCCGGCGCTGGTGTGCCCGGTAGTCCATCAGCGCGACCTCCTCGCCGCCGTCGGGCGGGCCGAACTGACGCCGGGCGAAGCCGTGCCGGACGGCCGTCGTCAGCGCGATCTTGCTCACGGTGAGCCCGGCGCCGGCGACCGAGACGCGGCCCTGGACGAGGGTGCCGACCATCGACGAAGAAGCGTTTGGTCGGCTTCTCGATCGGCGAGCTGTAGCTGCCGTCCTCGCCGACCGAGGCGTAGCGGTCGAGGAGGTTGAGGCGCGGGATGCGAACGCCCTCGAAGTAGATGCGGCCGTTGTCGACGCCGTTGAGGCCGAGCTTGTGGCCGCAGTCCTCGATCCGGACGCCGTCGACGACGCGACCGCGGCCGTCGCGGATCGGGACGACGAAGGCGTGCACGCCCTTCGAGTCGTCGTCGATGACGAGCTGAGCGAAGACGACGGCGGCGCGCCCGTGCATCGCCGCGTTGCCGATCCAGTCCTTGCGATCGAGCTCGGTCGGCGTCTCGATCACCCATTCGTCGCTCTCGCGGTCATAGGTCGCCCGGGTCCGCACCTCCTGCACGTCGGAGCCGTGCGCGGACTCGCTCATCGCAAAGCAGCCCGGCAGGTTCAGCTCGGCGGTGTCGCGCAGGTAGGCGTCGTGGTGGCGCTTGGTGCCGAGGTGGAGGATGGCGCCGCCGAACAGCCCGAACTGGACGCCGCATTTGACGAGCAGCGAGAGGTCGCCGAGGGCGAGCGTCTCGAAGGCGGCGATCGAGCCGGCGATGTCGCCGCCGCCTCCGTACTCGCGCGGGAAGCCGAGCGTCGTCTGCCCCTCGGCGGCGAGCTTCTTCGCCCAGTGCATGACCTGCTCGCGATACTCGTCGCGCCGGATCTCGGGATCGACGGGAGCGAAATCCGGTCGGCCGAGCAGCTCACGGCCACGGGCGCGGACCTCGCCCCAGGGCTCGTCCAGGTAGTCGCCGAGCGCCGATGCGTCGATGCGCTCGAGCTCCGCGGCCCCGTCCTCCGTGGTCTCCGTCGCGTCGGACATCACTGTCTCCTTTTGGCTTTTGCCCCCTGGAGGCCCAGTCTATTCCGGCCATTCCCGGCCGCCGGAGAACACCCGTCGCGGCCAACCTTTACGCTCCCGCGCAGTACGAGGCTTGTTGACCAGAGCGGCGTCTGTGGATGCGGCTCTCCAATGGCCTGAATAACGACCCCATTGGAGGGAACGCGGAAAATGCCAACCGGAACCGTGAAGTGGTTCAACGACGAGAAGGGCTACGGGTTCATCGAGCTCGACGAGGGCGGCGACAAGGACGCCTTCGTGCACATCACACAGCTCGCCCCCGGCACGCGCATCACCGACGGTGATCGCGTCACCTTCGACGTCGAGGACAGCCCGAAGGGCATCCAGGCGATCAACGTCACTTCTGGCGGCTGAATCAAGTCGCAGAACGAAGTGTCCGACGGGCCGCCTGCGGGCGGCCCGTCACCGTTCTCGGGTTGGTGACGGAAGCGTCCGGTCGGTTACCTACCTTGGCCAGTACGGCATCAGTGCCGTCGATCGGCTCGCAGCCTGCCGCTGGGCCGAACGCGCGACCGGGGCGCACCCCGGGAGCAGGCGCCGGCGGACCTCCCCGGATGGTTCCCGGCTAGCCCGCCTAGCTCCCCCCAGATGCATCTGGAGTCCATCGGCGGGGCTGTTCTGGGGCCGGACGGGCGCGGAATACCCCGCGCGAACGAATTCGACCCTCCTTTCGCCCGCAAAATGCGCGATCACGGTTTGCGAAAGCGGCGGTCGTGTCGTACGGTGCAAAGCGCGGTACGAGAGAGGCGCCGCACTCCACGGAAGCCCAGTTGGAGTGAGACCCTCAAAGCGGTCCGGAAGGCTTGAACGCGCGAAGGCTACGCGCAGGGCAGGCAAAACGGACCGCCTCGTACCCACTTTACGTTCGGCCCTCGGGAAACCGGGGGCCTTTCGTTTGCCCGCGCCCGAAGCGTCAGAGCAGCGCCAGCGCGTTGCGCGGGGCGAATCCCTCCCAGTCGTTGTTGAGATAGGCGTAGACCTCGCGGCAGCGGCGCCAGGCGGCGAGCCGGCGGCGCCAGGTCTCGAGCTCCGCCGCTGAGTAGTTGCCCCGGCGCCCGCGAGCGCCGTAGTGCAGGCGCAGGTAGATCCAGTCGGCGGTATGAGGGCCGTGAGGTGGTGGGTTGCGGGCGTCGTCGGCGACGACGAGCGCCGCACCCGCCTCGCGCAGCAGCGCGTAGACCTCGTCGGTGAACCAGCTCCGGTCGCGGAACTCGAACGCGTGCCGCCCCTCGGGTAACAGCTCGAGCACGTGCGCCAGGCGGCTGGGTTCCGCGGCGAAGTTCGGCGGCAGCTGCCAGAGGATCGGCCCGAGCTTGCCGGCCTCGCGCGCCGGCCGCAGGCGGCCGTTGAGGCGGCGGATCCCGTGCCCGATCCCCTGCAGCCGCTTGACGTGTGTCAAATAGCGGCTCGCCTTGAAGGCGAAGGTGAAGCCGTCGGGCACCGCGGCCACCCAGCGGGCCACGGTGTCGCGGGCGGGTAGCCGATAGAAGCTGCTGTTGACCTCGACGGTCGCAAAGCGCTCGGCGTAGGCCTCGAGCCGCCGCGCCTTCGCGGTGCCGGGGCCGTAGACGACGTCGTCCCAGTCGTCGTAGGCCCAGCCGGAGCAACCGATGTGAAGCGAGCGCATGTCCGGGCGCTACCCCGGCGCGGGCCGCGCCAACCCGGATAGGGTCCCGCCCGGATGGCCCTCAAGCTCGGCTACCTGCTCGTCCACATCCGCTCCGGCCCGCGGGGCGAGCAGGCGGTTGCCGAGGTGCAGGCGGCCGAGGCGGCGGGCTACGACTCGGTCTGGGTCAACGAGTCCTACGGCTCCGACGCGGTCTCGATGCTCGGCTGGCTGGCCCCGCAGACCTCGACGATCGGCCTCGGCGCGGCGATCATGCCGGCGCCCGGCCCGGCCGCCCGCCGCCGCGGCGATGGCCGGCGCACGCTCGACTACCTCTCGGGCGGCCGCTTCATCTTCGGCTTCGGCCCCTCCGGACCGCAAGTCTCCGAGGGCTGGTACGGCGTTCCGTACGTGAAGCCGTGGGGGCGGGTGCGCGAGTACGTCGAGGTCGTGCGCGAGATCGTCGCCCGCAGAGGGCCCGCTGACGCACCGGGGCGCGCACTACGAGCTTCCCGCTGACGGGCGCGGGCACGACCGGAGCAGGGCAAGGCGCTGAAGCTCAACTTCCACCCGCTCCGCGACGAGATCCCGGTCTACCTGGGCGCAATCGGCCGGCAAGCTCGGTCGAGCTCTGCGCCGAGATCGCCGATGGCTGGATTCCCGCCTACCTCGACCCGGCGAGCTGGGAGGGGATGTGGGGAGAGCACCTCACCGCGGGCTTCGCCAAGGGCGGTCGCGAGCGCTCGGCGCTCGCGGTCTCGCCGACCGTCCAGGTCGCGATCGACGGCGATCTCGAGACGGCTCGGGCCGGGGCCCGGATGCGGATGACCCTGTATCTGGGCGGGATGGGGTCGAAGAAGTTCAACTTCTACGGCGAGCTCGCCCGGCGGATGGGCTTCGGCACGGTCGCCGACGACGTCCAGGAGCTGTTCCTCGCCGGCGAGAAGGAGAAGGCGTTCGACGCCGTCCCCGACGAGCTGCTCGACCGGGTCTGCCTGCTCGGCGACGAGCGCGCGGTGGGGGAGGGGCTGGCCGCGCTTCGCCGACGCGGGCGTCGACCGGGTGATCGCGATCCCCGTCCACGCCGACCCGGCCGAGCGGTTGCACACGATCTCGCGCCTCGCCGCGCTGGCGGGCGGCGCCCCCTGACGCGGCGCCTCGCCGCGCCTCTGGTTCACGTTGGCGCGGGGTATCGGCTGGCGAGCGCAGGCGGCGTCCGATCCCAACCATGTCGAGTTCTCCGTCATATGGATGGACAACTCGACACAGAACGAGACCACGACCCGACTCAACGCAATCCGCCCGCTCGGCCGTGTCTCGCCTTGACCAGGCAACGATAGTTAGCTAGAGTAATTAGCAAGGCGAAGCAATCTTTCCCAGCAGAGGACCAACCAGCGGATGAGCGAAATCACCAGGACCGAGGTCAACCGGGTCGTGAGGGCGGCGCGGCGGATCGACTCCCGAAGCCGACTCGGAGACCACCCGGCGGACGTCCGTGGAGCGCACCGAGGAGTCGACGATCCCCGAGCAGGCCGCGCGCCTGCGGCTGGCGATCACGCGCACCGCCCGCCGCCTGCGGCAGAGCGCCGGCTCGCCGACCTCGGCGCCTCCGCGACCGCCGCGCTGGCGACGATCGAGCGTGCCGGGCCGCTGACGCCGAGCGAGCTCGCCGAGGCGGAGCGGGTCAAGCGCCCGACCGCGACGCGGATCGTCGCTCGCCTCGAGGAGGCGGGTCTGGTCGAGCCGGGCGCCCGACCCCGACGACGGCCGCTGCTCGCTGATCAGCATCACGCGCGCCGGCGAGCGCGAGCTGCTGCAGCGACTGCGCAAGCGCAAGGACGCCTACCTGGCGCAGCGGCTAGGGGCGCTCGCCGAGCGCGACGTCGCGACGCCTGCGCCGCGCCGCCGCGATCCTCGAGCGGATGCTCGAGGAGGAGCGGAGTTGAGCGCCGCCGCCAAGCGATCCTTCGCAGCCCTCAGATCCTCAACTACCGCCTCTACTTCGCCGGCCAGATCGCCTCGCTCGCCGGCAACTGGATGCAGATCGTCGCCGAGCTCTGGCTGATCCTGCAGCTCACCGACAGCGGCGCCGCGGTCGGCATCGCGACCGCGCTGCAGTTCAGCGGGCATCCTCCTCTTCGGCGCGCTCGGCGGCTCGCTCGCCGACCGCTTCGACAAGCGCAAGCTGCTGATCGTCACCCAGACCGCGATGGCGGCGCCCGCGCTGGCGCTGTTCGGCGCTCTCGCTCGCCGGGGCGACGCGAGCATCGGCGTCGTCTACGCGCTGATCGCCCTGCGCGGCCTCGTGCTCGCCGTCGACAACCCGGCCCGACAGGCGTTCGTGATCGAGATCGTCGGCCCCGACCGCGTCGTCAACGCGGTCGTCGCTGAACAGCGTCCTCGTCCACTCCGCGCGGATCACCGGCCCGGCGATCGCCGGCGTCCTGATCGCGCTCTGGGGCGTCACGCCCTGCTTCGCGATCAACGCGCTCACCTTCGTCGCGATGATCGCCGCGCTCGCGGCGATGCGACCCGGCGAGCTGCAGCGACCGGAGCGCGACGGCCGCGAGCGGGGCCGGATCCGCGAGGCCTTCGCTACGTCTGGCGCCGGCCGGAGCTGCGCATGCCGCTGCTGCTGATGGCGGTGCTCGGCACGCTCGGCTTCAACTTCCCGGTGATCATGCCGCTGCTCGCCCGCTACTCGCTTCGGCGGCGACGTCTCCGCCTACTCGCTGCTGATGGTCGCGATGGGAGTCGGCGCGATCACCGGCTCGCTGCTGACCGGCGCCCGCAAGGAGCTCGGCATGAGCGCGACGATCGCCGGCGCCGCCGCCTTCGCCGCCGCCGCTGCCCTCGCCGCCGCGGCTCCGACGCTGCCCCTCGAGATGGCCGCGCTGGCGCTGCTCGGCGCCGCCTCGGTGCTCTTCGCGGCCTCGATCAACTCCGGCCTGCAGCTCGCCGCCGAGCCGCAGATGCGCGGCCGGGTGATGGCGCTCTACTCGATCGTCTTCCTCGGCTCGACCCCGATCGGCGGCCCGATCGCGGGCTGGCTCGCCGAGGCGGTCTCCCCGCGGGCGGCGCTGATGATGGGCGCCGCGGCCGCGCTTCGCGGTCGCCCTCGCCGGGCTCGCCGTCGGTCGCCGCGCCGAACGTCGCGAGCGGGCGCTCGCGGCGGTCGACGCGCCCGCGATCGAGGCGCCGGACGATCCGGCGCTGACGCCGAGCACCGGCGAGCTGCCCGTCGTCACCGCTGCGGTCGTCGACGGCGCAGGCCGAGCGCAGCGCCGCGGACGGAGCCGCACACGGGCGAGCACCGGCCGCGGCCGGCGTTGCCGCGGGCCGCGCGCGCGCTCACGCCGGGGCGAGGCTCCCGGCCACGGGGCGGGTCGCCGCGCGGCGGACCGCTCGCAGCGCCCGGCTGAGGCTGAGCGCAGCGCGGCGCCTCAGGCGCCTCAGGCGCCGCTGCCGTCGCCGAAGGACTCGAGCTCGTGCTTGTCGTGGGCGCAGAACATCGCGCACCTCGCCGCCCGGCGCGCCCGGCCCCGGCGGCGAGCTCGCGCAGCCGCTCCTGGTTGGCGACGCGCTTGCCGTGGTCGATCTCGACCATCAGCTGGAAGGCCTTGACGCCGAACGGGGCGCGTGCGGCGGCGTCTGCATCTCGCCGCGGTGGAAGTAGGTGTCGCCGCAGTGCATCAGCCAGCCCTCGCCGTCGCGGACGGCGATCGCCGAGTGCCCGCGGGTGTGGCCGACCAGCGGCACGATCGCGATCTCGACGTCGAGGCCCTCGATCGCCCGCACCGACTCGAACCCGAACCAGCTGTCGCCGCCGAGGTCCGTAGGGGACCCACTTCGGCCCGTGCGCCCACTGGCCGTGGATGTAGCGGAGCTTCTCGCGCATGCCCGGGATCGAGCGCCGCGTCCATCTCGGTCCGGAAGACGTGGACCTTGGCGTGCGGGAAGTCGCCGAGGCCGCCGGCGTGGTCGCCGTCGAGGTGGGTGAGGACGATGTGGCGGACGTCGGCCGGGCGCGAAGCCGAGCGCCTTGACGCGCTCGATCGCCGTCTCCTCGACCAGCCACCGCGGCCGGACCACCTGGGTGAAGAAGAAGCCGGTCCGGTTCGGGTTCGGCGCAGTCGGCGGTGCCGAGGCCGGTGTCGACGAGGACGATGCCGTCGTTGGTCTCGATCGCGAGCACGTGGGCGACGAGGTCGGCGGTCTCGGTCCAGCCGCCCTCGCCGGCCAGCAGCGCGCGTTGTAGGGGCACATCGAGGCGCAGTTGAGGTGGTGGATCTTGGCCATCGCGGCGCATCCTATGCGCGGCCGCGGGCTCGCAGCGCAGGCGCGAAGCCGGGCGATGCCAGGGGCGGGACTAGACTCACTCGAGGTGGAGCAAGCGACCGTCGACAACGAGGAGCGACGCGCGAGGGGCAGCGACGCCGAGCCCGCTCGATCGCGGGTGTGCTCGCGCGGCGCCGGCCCGCGCGCTGGGACGCAGACCCTCGACAAGACGCTGCGCTCGGCGGTGATCCCCTACGGCTACACCGTCACCACCTGGGCGGCGGGCGCCTACCTGGTCAGCCTGCGCGGCATCCCCTCCGGGCTCGGAGGCCTTCGCCTTCGTCTGCGGCGCGATCTGCGCCTTCGCGCTGCTCGCGACGATCTCCGCGCCGGCGCGCGGGCACCGGCGAGCTGATGACCGACCGAGCCGCTCCCGATCCACCCCGACTCCACCCACCCGATCTTCGTCGCCGGCCTGCACATCGCCGCCGTCGGCCTCGCCTTCGGCGGCGCCTCGCGTCGTCGACCGTCTGCTCGGCAACGCCGCCTGGTTCTTCGGCTCGTTCACCGTCACGCTGTCTACCTCGTCGCTCTCCAGCCTCGAGCTGGCGCTCGCGATCGAGACTGCACCGCCGCCAGATCGGCCTGCGGCCGCGCCCGCGTGCTCGTCCGCCGTCAGGCGGCAGCCGTGCCGCCGACGCCGTGCGCCGCGGCTCGCATCCGCCTGACGCCGGGTGCCGATTCGCCGAAATTGTTGCCCGGCGGCCGCCGCTCGATCTAGATTTCCGCCCGCCGAGTATGGGGTCAGGAGGAGCAGCCCGCTCCGCGCCGGCACCGGGACCATTTGTCGCCGCCCGGTGGCGCGGCTTCGCGCTGACTCCTGCCCGCATCGCGAGGTGGCTTGCCTCGGCATGCGAGGGAAATCAGCTGAGCAATTTGCCGACCTGACTTCCGCGCGCGCCGGCTCTGGACCGAAGTTGCGCGATCGGCGCGCGACGCTCGCCGCCAGCTCCTAGGTTCGGGGGCACCCGGCCGGAGGGCCGGGGTTAGGGAGTGCAGGTGAGCGGATCGCAGGCCGACCAGAGGTCGTCGAGGAGGAAGCGCCGCGACGGCCGCTGGCCGGACCGCCGCGAGCGCGCCGCCGGCCGCGCGCCCGCGTCGCGCGTTCCGCGCCGCTGCGGCGGCGCGCCTCGCCGCTGCCGCGCCGGGCGCCGGCGGGGGCGAGCTGGGACGAGCGCTGCGCGGCGCTGTTCGAGGACCTGCGCAAGCCGGCGCGGGTGATGGTCGCCCGCGCCTTCGGCAGCGCCTTCTCGGCGGAGGAGGTCGAGGACGTCTACGCCAACGCCTGGGCCTCGACGCTCGCCGCGCTGCGCGGGCGCGAGGACGTCGATGAGCGACGACGAGCTGCGCTCCTACCTGCTCACCGCGGTCGCCAACCACGCCTCCAAGGAGATGCGGCGCCGCTCGCCGCAAGCCGGCCGGCGCGCTCGAGGACGCGCACGCCCAGGTGCTCTCCGACCGCCACCAGCCCTCGCCCGACGAGCGCGCGACCGGCTCGGAGACCGGCTCGGCAGGCCCGCGACGTGCTCGCCAGCCTGCCGCCGCGACGGCGCGCGGTGATGCTGCTCCGCTACGGCTGGGGGCTGGAGCCGAAGGAGGTCTGCCGGCTCATCGACGGGCTCTCGCCGCGCGCCTACCGCAAGGAGATCACGCGCGGCGTCGAGCAGATGATCGACCGCTTCCGCCAGCTCGAGAGCGGCGAGTGGTGCGCGACCCGCGAGCCGCTGCTGCGCGACTACGTCGCCGGCATCGCCGACGACGGACGGGCGCCGCCAGGCGGTCGAGCACATCTCCCACTGCCGGCATTGCAACGAGCTCGTCGGCCGGCTCAACGCCGGCCTGCACGAGCTCGGCGGCGGCGTCGCGGCCTGGACGGTGCTGGCCGGCGCGCTCGCCGAGCGGCGGCGATGGCTCTGCGGCGATCGCCTCGACGGGCAGCGGTCTGCAGCGGCGTCCGCCACCTGCTTCCGTGGGGCGGCGACGCCGCCTCAGGCCGGCCGGCTGCCGGCGGCCGCGGCGCGCAGCGGCGCCGCGCGGCGCCGGGCGCTGCCGGCGCCGGCCTGCTCGCCAAGCTCGGCCGGGCTCGGCGCGGCCGGGCAACTTCGCGCTCGCCTGCCTCGGCGCTCGGTGCGATCGGCGGCGCCTGCGTCGCCGGCGGCGCTGATCGATCCGCCGGGCGGAGGCCGGCCCGCGCACGTCGGCGAGCCCGCGTGGCCCGCCACCGCTCTGATCGGCGCCCGGCCGGCCGCGGCGGCGATTGCGGCCCGCGCCGAGGTCGCTGCCGGCGGGGCGGCGGCCGAGCGAGGCGGTGCGCGTCGACCGCGGCCGAGCGCGCAACGGCGCGAACGCGCAGGCGCACCGGCGAGCTGCGGCGAGAGAGGAGCGGGCCGCCGAGCGCGCCGCGCGACGCCACCGCGACGGCGCCGCTGGACGCCGCGACCGACAGCGCCGGCGCGCCGGCCGGCCTCGCCGGCGCCGACCGCGCCCGCCGCGCAGCAGGAGTTCGGGCTGCCGGCGGCGGCGACGGCGACAGCCCACGTCGTCGTCCTCGCCGGGGCCGGGCAACAGCGGCGCGAGCGCCGGTGACGTCGCCAGCGAGTTCGGTCCCTGAGCGTCCGAGTCCTGGCCGCGTGGAGGATCGTCGGCCCGTAGACTCGCCCGGTGCCGGCGACGGGGCTGTCATGGCCGCGCGGCGGCCCTCGCGGTCGGCCTGGCGACGCTGCTCGTGGGCTGCGGCGGCAGCGATGGTGGCGACCAGGCGTCGAGCAGGACCGAACCGGCCCGCTCGACCTTCATCGAGGCGACCCGGGCCGGCAGCTTCCTCGGTACCGGCGGCACCTGAGCTCGTCCTCCGCGGCGTTGGCGCCGTCCGCGCTCGGCGCCGAGGCGCAGCGGTCGCGGCGGCTCCGCGGGCGCGATCGCCACCGCCGATCCTGTTCCGGCGCCGGCACGAGCTGCTCGGCCCGGACCCCCTGCGGGCGACGCTGGCCGGCGCCGAGGTGATCCCGCAGCGCTACGACCTCGAGCTCCGCAGCCCGCGCTACGACGGCGTCCGCGAGGAGCTCAGCTTCGATGCTCGGATCGTCGCCGGGCGAGCCGGAGCGGCCGCCGGGGAGCTTCGGCGCGGCGACGCTGACGATCGCTTCATCGCCTGCCCGGCCTCGACGCTGACGCGGCACGGTGCATCGAGCGCGACCCGCGCGCGACCGACGGGGCAGCGAGGACGGGCCGCTCGGCGGCGCCCTGATCGCGTCCGCGTCGGCGGGCTCGGGCTCGCGACCGCGCGCAGCGATTCGGCGACGGCACCTTCAGTCGCTCGGGCCGCTGCCGGCCGGCTCCTACGAGGTGGAGGCCTCGCTCGCCGGCTACGCGCGCGACTCGGCGACCGCGCACGCTGCCCTCCGGCCCCGAGCCGCTCGAGCTTCCGAGCTCGTCACCGACCGCCACGAGCACCGAACCAGCGGCCGGATAGGATCGCTGCGATGGCCCGTTCGCTCGAGGGCAAGGTCTTCTTCATCACCGGCGCCGCCCGCGGGATCGGCGCCGCGGTCGCGGCCGAGGCGGCGCTCGCGCGGCGCCCGGATCGCGCTCACCGGACTCGAGCCGGAGCAGCTCGCAGTCCGTCGCCGGCAGCGCTCGGCCCCGGCCACCTGCACATCGACTGCGACGTCACCGACACCGACTCGGTCGCGGGCCGCCGTCGAGACGACCGTCGCCGAGCTCGGCGGCATCGACATGGTCCTCGCCAACGCCGGCATCGCCACCTACGGCTCGGTCGAGCAGACGCCGCCGGAGGCCTTCGACCGGATCGTCGACATCAACGTCAACGGCGTCCACCGGACGTCCACCTGACGCTGCCGCACCTGATCGCGCAGCCGCGGCTGGGTCGGCATCCTCGGCTCGATCGCCTCCTACGCGCCGCTCGCCGGATCGGCTCCCTACAACGCCTCGAAGGCCGGCGTCGAGCTCTACAACCGCGCGCTGCGCGCCGAGGTCGGCTGGCGCGGAGTCTGCGCGACCTCGATCCATCCCTCCTGGATCGACACGGCGCTGGTCCGCGAGGCGGACGCCGACCTGAAGAGCTTCGGCGAGATGCGCAGCGGCTGCCCTGGCCGGTGCGGCGCGACGACCTCGGTCGAGCGCTGCGCGAAGGCGATCGTCGACGGCGCCGAGCGCGCAGGGACCGGATCTTCATCCCGCCGAGCGCCCGGCTCGTCTTCTGGCTCCGCAACTTGATCAATCAGCCGCCTCGGCGAGGCGTCCTGGAGCGCGAGGCGCCGGAGCTCGTGCCGCAGATGGACGCCGAGGTCGCCGCGCTGGGTCGCACGATGAGCGCCCGCACGAGCGAGATCAACGAGCTCGAGCGCGACGCGGTCGCGCCCGATCAGCTGACGTAGCCCCCCGGCTAGTCGCTCGCGTCGGCGGCGCGGACGATGCCGAAGACGTCCGGAGCGTCGGGCGCGTCGTCGCAGAGGATCAGGCGCGAGTCGGCGAGCGCCGCGCTGCGGTGCGGTGTGATCGCCAGGTAGTCGGGATCGCTCGCCATCGTCGATGAACGCTTGCCGGCTCGGGTAGCGGACGAGGAAGCAGCGTCCCAGCTCTCGCCCTCGGGCGCGATCACGGCGTTCTCGAGCCGGGCCGGCCCAGACCGGCGTGCCGCCGACCGCCTCGAGGAAGGCTGCGCTGCGATCGCCGATAGCGCTCGTAGGCCTCGCGCGCCGCTGCAGGGCTCGGCCTCGAAGCCCTCCGGGTAGGCGGCCTGCTCGCGGAACCGGAGCATGTTCAGCATCAGGATCGAGCCGTCGAGGCCGGCCTCGGCGGCCAGCGCCTTGAGCTGCTCGGCTGGTCGGTTCGACGCTTCCCATGCCCGGGAGCGTATCCATCGGCGGCCTGCGAGCGGTTTTGCCTCGGCGCGACCATCTGTCACCATTGTGCGACGCGCTCCACGGCGCGACCGAGGCGGGCATGAGGGACTCCGGGAAGGGCTCGATGAGGCATTGGCGGGCACTGACGATCGTCGCGGCGATCCTCGCGATGCTGGCGGTCGACGCGGCGTGGCGATGGGCCAGGAGGCGCTGATCTGCCGCAAGCGCGACAAGAAGCTCTCCGGAAGAACGACCAGAGGAACTTCGGGCCAGGTCGTGACGTCGTCAACGCCGGCGACGGCGACGACATCCTGCATCGGCGGCCCCGGCCACGACATCATCATCGGCGGCCCGGCAACGACATCGTTTATCGGCGACGGCGGCAACGACATCGTCTGCGGCGGCCTCGGCAGGGACAAGGTCTACGGCGGGCCGGGCAAGGACGAGCTCTACGGCGAGGAGGACAACGACGTCCTCATCCCCGGACCCGGCAAGGACTACGCGCTCGGCAGCGCCGGCAGGACAAGGTCTACGGCTACGGGAGAAAGCACGGCAAGATCGTCGCCGACGGCATCGACACGATCGACGGCGGCCACACGCAGGACATCGTGATCGCCGGCGGCGCCGACATCGTGCTCGGCGGCTCCGAGACCGACAAGCTGTCGACGGCGACGATGAACGTCGGCGTCGCCGGCATGGACGGCGGCTACCAGAACGACAAGCTGATCGGCTCGAACGCCGACGACGGGCTCATGTTCGGCGAACATCGGCCAAGACCTGATCAAGGGCATGGGCGGCAACGACATGATCGACGGCGGCTCGTCCGACGACACGATCTACGGCGGCCCCGGCAACGACGACCTGATCGGCGGCACGTCGGCGCCGACACGATCTACGGCGACGACGGCAACGACACGATCCACGGCGACAGCGGCCGGGACAAGCTCTTCGGTGGGCTCGGCAACGACTTCCTCTACGGCGGGACGAGGGCGACTTCCTGCAGGGCGCGCCCGACGGCTCGATCAAGGAGGCCGACATCTGCAACGGCGGCAGGGTCCGCGACAGCTACAATTCTGTGCGCGGGTGGTCGACGACAAGTGAGCGGCGCGGGGGCGAGCTGGGCGGGGCGCCGGCGAGCGCTGGCGCTCGGGCTGGTGGCGCTGGTCGCGATCCTGATCGCGGTCGAGGTCGCGCCCGCCTCGGCGCAGGAGGCACTGATCTGCCGCAAGCGCGACAAGCTGCTCGGCAAGGGCAACAACCACAAGAACTTCGGCCCCGGACGTGACGTCGTCAACGGCGGCGGCGGCCGCGACGTGCTTCGCGGCGGCCCCGGCAACGACATCATCGTCGGCGGCCGCGGCAACGACACGTCTACGGGGCGGCGGCAACGACATCGTCTGCGGCGGCGTCGGCAACGACAAGGTCTACGGCGGCCGCGGCAACGACCAGCTCTACGGCGAGGAGGACAACGACTTGTCTCGCGGCGGCCCCGGCAACGACTACGCGCTCGGCACGGCCGGCCGCGACCAGCGTCTTCGGCTGGGGCAAGAAGCACGGCCACTAGTCGCCGACGGGCATCGACACGATCGACGGCGGCCACACCCAGGACATCGTCGAGGCGGGCGGCGCCGACATCGTCCTCGGCGGCTCCGAGAACGACATCCTGCGCACGAGGACGCCCGAGGTCGCGCCCTCGAGCATGGACGGCGGCTACCAGAACGACATGATCTACGGCTCCGAGGCCGAACGACAACATCTATCGGCGACCGCGGCAACGACATGATCACGGGCGCGGGCGGCAACGACGTCCTCGCGGCGAGGAGTCCTTCGACAAGATCTTCGGCGGGCTCGGCAACGACTTCCTGCTACGGCGGCATGAACGAGGACTTCCTCTCCGGCGGTCCGGGCCGCGACTACTGCAACGGCGGCGGCCCCGGCCACGACCGGGACAAGAAGAGCTGCGAGAAGACGGTCGATCTACCTTAGTTCGCCGGCCTTCCCGGTGGGCCCCTCGGCCCGCGGGTCCTGGCTGGGATGCCTTTGGGCGGTGAGGGGTGGACCTGCGAAGGGCGGCCGCTCGGGTGGGGCCGAAAAGCTCGCCTGCGAGGCAGCGGTCCTGACTTTGCCGCCTCCGCCAGGGCGAGTCAGGATGCTTGCCCGGCGGGATACTCAGGGCAGGCGTTCGAGGACCCGTTCGAGGGCCTCGTTGAAGCGGTCCGGCGTCTCGAGGTGAGGGATGTGCCCGGCGCCGGGATCAGCTCGAGCACGGCGTCGGGGCGGACCTCGAGCACGCGCTCGGCCGTGTGGGCCGGGATCACGCGGTCCAGCGTTCCCCAGATCAGCCCGGGCGGCTCGCGCAGCGCGAGCGCCATCTCGGCGCAGGTCGGCGGCCGCAGCCGCGCGGAAGGCGGGCGCGAGCGCCGTGCGCCCGCCGAGGCGCGGCAGCACGAGCCGGGCGTCGTCGGGTCGAGCGCGGAGCCGTCGGCGACGGTGCCGGCCAGCAGCGCGCCGGCGCGCGCTGCCGATCGCCCGCCAGGCGCAGACCCGCCGTTGCGGCGGGCCGTGAGCAACGGTCCGACCAGGGCCCCGGCGGCGAGCTGGCAGCGGGTCGGGGATCGGGCCGGAAGCCGGCCGGGCGCGCAGAGCACGAGGCGGTCGACGAGCTCGGGCCGGCGAGGCGGCGAGCGCCGAGCGCGACGGCGCCGCCGAGCGAGGAGCCGACGAGGTCGTACGGGCGGATCGAGCTCGCCGGCGAGCGCCATCGCGATCTCTGCGGCGACGTCCTCGATCGTCCAGCCCGGACGCGGGCGCGGGCGATTCGCCGAAGCCCGGGCAGGTCGACGGCGACGCACCGTGCGGCCGCGCTCGAGCGTGCCGGATCGCCCGCGCACCAGATCGAGCGGTTGGTGCCGACGCCGTGGATCAGGACCATCGGCGGCGGCCGTCGCCGGAGCGGGCGATCGAGACGGGGGAGGGGGCGACCTCGTCCATGTGGGAACCCTAGATCCTCGCTTCCCGTGCCGGAAGACGCCGCCAACGCGTGCACCGGCGCGCGCTCAGGGCAGCGGCGAGTTGCCGCCCGAGGCACGCTCGGCCGCCTCGACGCAGCTCGTCGCGGAAGTCGGGGTGGGCGATGCGCGCCAGCTCGAGTGCCGCGCTGGTGGATCGTCTTGCCCTGCAGCTCGGCGGCCCCGTACTCGGTGACGATCACGTCGACCTGGTGGCGCGGGGTCGTGACCACCGCGCCCGCCTCGAAGCAGGGCACGATCCGCGAGCGCAGCTCGCCGTCGATCGTCGCCGTCGAGGCAGGCAGAGCAGGGCCCGGTCGCTCGAGCTCGAGCGCCGGCCCGGTGACGAAGTCCTCGTGGCCGCCGATGCCCGAGTACTGGCGGCCGCCGACCGTGTCGGCGACGACCTGGCCCTGGACGTCGACCGCGATCGCGGCGTTGATCGTCACCATCCGCCGATTGGCGCGGATCGAGGCCGGCGAGTTGACGACGTCGACCGGCAGGAAGGCGACCTCGTCGTTGTCGTCCAGCCAGTCGTAGAGCTCCTCGCTGCCGGCGGCGAAGGTGGCGACCGAGACGCCGTCGAGATTGCCCTTGCGGTTCGCTCACCTTGCCCGCCTCGTGCAGCTCCATCAGCCCGCTCGTGAACATCTCCGAGTGGACGCCGTAGTCGCCGCCGTCGCCCTCGGCGAGGATCGTCGCGATCATCGAGGGCACGGCGCCGATCCCGGTCTGCAGGGTCGCAGCCGTCGCTGATGAAGGCGGCCGCGTTGGCGGCGATCCGGCGCTCGGTCTCGGTCGGCTCGGCCTCGGGCAGCGGCAGCGGCGCGGCGTCGCTCTCGACGAGCCAGTCGATCTCGTCGACGTGCAGGCGGTGCATGTGGTCGGGCGGCAGCCCGCGCGTCCGGGGGAAGCTCGGCGAGGCCTCGGCGAGCAGCATCCGCTCGGGGTCGGCGCCGGCCCGATGCAGCTCGTCGACGGAGTGCGCCGGCGTGCAGCGAGAGCGAGCAGTAGCCGTCCGCCGTCGGGCGGCGAGGCCGCCGTGGTCATCACCCGCGGGGCGAGCGCCGGCAGCAGCGGCGTGAAGCGGCGGAAGTCGGCCGGCGCGAAGCTGATGTTGGCGCCGGCGTCGCGCAGCATCCGCTCGATCGGGCCGTAGAAGCCGGAGAGGTAGTGGACGTTGGGGTGGTTGAAGAGCTCGGTGCCGACCGCCAGCAGCGCGCCGTAGACGCGCAGCTCCTCCCAGTCGTCGCGCTCGCCGAGCGCCGCCAGCAGCGCCGCCGGGCTGCCCGGTCGCCAGCGGCATGCCGAGCGTGTCGCACGCGGATCCGCTCGGCAGCCTGCTCGGGGGTGAGCCTCTCCGCCATCGGCCCGATCCTACGGGCAGGGCGCCCGCACGGGCCGTAGTTCGGCGGTTCGGCCGCACGCCGTGCGCCGGCGTCACGGGTCCGGTCCGTCGATAGGTGGCATTCACCGCCCCGCGGTGGGCGATGTGACATCTATCGGCGGGCGTCCTCGTCAGCCGGCGTTTCGCAGCGTCAGCACGCGGGCGGCCGAGGACTCGAAGCCGTCCCGGTCGAGGCGGCCGCCGGCCAACCCGCGGCGGAACAGGTCGCGGGCATCGCGGGCGCGGCGCCAGTCGCTGTAGAGCAGCAGGTCGTCGCCGGCGCGGGCGGCGGCGAGCGCGATCTCGCCGGGGCTGCCGAAGGCCTGCGCCGCCGCGGCGCCGAGCCCGTCGGTGATCGAGACGCCATCGAAGCCGAGCCGCCCGCGCAGCTCGCCGGTCGCGAGCTTGCGGCTGAAGGCGGCGGGGCGGTCGGAGAACGCCGTGTAGGTGGCGAGGCTGAGCATGACCAGCTCGCCGCCGTTGTCCGACGAAGGCGGCGAACGGCGGCTCGTCGTAGGCGGCGCAGCTGCGCTTCGAGAGGTCGACCCGCTGGGAGGCGAAGTCGGTGTTGGTCGCGATCATCCCGAGGCCGGGGAAGTGCTTGGCCGTCGCCGCGACGCCGCCGTCGCCGAGCCCGGCGGCGAAGCCGTCGACGCCGGTCGCGGATCACGGCGGCGGCGGCGTCCCCGAAGGAGCGGCCCTCGGAGGCGATCGCGCCTCGCGGCCGGCCGACGTCGAGCACCGGCGCCAAGTCGACGTTAGACCCCAGCGCCGCGAGCGACGCGGCCGTGCGCCCTCCCTGCCTGCGCGCGTACGCCGGCCCGCGCGCGCCCATCTCCGCAGCGGACGCCGGCGGCGGGCCGGGGAGCCGCTTGACCTGCCCGCCCTCCTGGTCGACCATGACCAGCAGCGGTGGCTGGCCCGATCGGGCGCGCAGTCGCTGCAGCTCGTCGATCGTTCGCCGCGTCCGGACCCGCGAGCCGACGTTGTCGGCGAAGAGGATCACCCCGGCGACGCCGCCCGGTGCGGATCAGCTGCCTCAGGCCCGGCGGCGGTTCGCTGCCGTCCCAGCCGGCGATCAGCCGCTGGCCGGCGAGCTGGGCGGGCGTCAGGTCGGCGGCGGGCGATGCCGGGCTCGCTCGGGCGGCCGGCTCCTTCCCCGGGCCACGCCGCCGCCGATGCCGCGCGCCGCCGCGCCAATCGCAGCGGCGAGCGGCGCGCGACGGCGGCGACGGCCGTCACGCGGCGCCGGCGGACCGCCACGAGTCTCGCTCGCCGGTCGGCGCCTGCGAAGGCCGCTCGTCAACGCTCACCGGCAGGCGGCAGCAGCGGCACGACGTACCAGAGGACGGTGATCACGAGCGCGGTCGCCGCGGCGCCCAGCGCGGCGACCGTGCTGTTGAAGACGAAGTCGCCGACGAGGAATACGGCGCTGCTCATCGCCAGCGCGAGCAGCGTCAGGCCGGCGATCGCGAGCCGCTGCGACCAGAAGAGCACCCGTCGCTTGCGGTTCTGCGCGGAACTGGAGCCGGTGGTGCATTGTCGGCGCGATCAGCAGCCGGCGGCGAACGCGGTGCAGACCAGGGTGCCGAAGTAGATCTTCTCCTCCAGCGGCGTCACCTGGCCGAAGCGGCTGTTGAAGGGGAGGATCAGCAGGAACGCGAACAGCACCTGGACGCCGGGCATCGCCACGCGGAGCTCCTCGAGCAGCTCCGTGAGGTTGCGATCGACCCGCTCGATCTCGGTCTCGTCCCGCTCGGGATTGTCGTCCCGCTGCGCCTCCGCGCTCATGCGCCGAGGCTTACCCGGTCGGCGCGACCGCTCAGGCGCCGGCCGCCGCACCATGCCTCGCCGGGCGAGGCAGCGAGGCGCCGCTCGTGCATCGGCTTGGCGAACAGCATCTGCACGTCGCGGATCCGGCCGACCGTGAAGCCGGCCTCCGACATCGCCATGTACAGACGCCACAGGCGCCGGAAGCCGCTCGTCGTAGCCGAGCTCGGAGCGTGGGCTCGGCGGCGATGAAGCGGTCGCGCCACTCGTGCAGCGTGCGCACGTAGCTGGCCGAGATGTCCTCGAGCTGCAGCGTGCGCAGGTCGGTGCAGCGCGCGATCGAGGACTGGATCGCCTCGACCGAGGGCAGGCAGCCGCCGGGGAAGATGAGCTCGTTGGCGAACGTGCGCGTGCGCTTCTCGGTCTCGTAGATCGCGTCGTCGACGACGATCGCCTGCAGGAAGAAGAGCCCGTCGTCGGCGAGCAACTCCGAGCAGCTGGCGGAAGTAGGTGTCGAACCACTCCCAGCCAACCGCCTCGATCATCTCGACCGAGACGAGCTTGTCGTAGCGGCCAGTCGAGATCGCGGTAGTCGGCGCCGAGCACCCGAACCCGGTCGGCGAGGCCGGCCTCGTGGACGCGCCGCAGCGCGTAGCCGCGCTGCTCGTCGGAGATCGTCGTCGTCGTCACCCGGCAGCCGCGGGTCGTCGCGGCGTGGATCGCCATCCCGCCCCAGCCGGTGCCGATCTCGAGCAGGTGATCGTCGGGGCCGAGCTCGAGCAGCTCGCAGATGCGCTCGAGGCGAGCCGAGCTGCGCGTCCTCGAGGCTCTGTTCGTCGTGCTCGAAGTAGGCCGACGAATACATCATGTTCTCGCGGTCGAGGAAGAGCTCGAACATGTCGTTGCCGGCGTCGTAGTGGGAGGAGATGTGCTCGCGGGCCTTGCGCCGCGTGTTCAGCATCTTCAGCGTGCCGAGTCGCTGGAAGGGGATCAGCAGCGGCGCGATCCGGCGCCGCAGCGGGTCGGCGCGGCCGATCTCGCGGGTGACGATCAGCAGCAGCTCGAGCAGCTCGTCGCTGTCCCACAGGCCCTCCGCGTAGGTCGTGCCGAGCGCGATGCTCTTCGAGCGCAGCCAGCCGCGAGTAGACGTCAGGGTCGTGGATCTCGACGCTTGCGCGGCGGCCGGCAGCCGGCGGGCCGAAGCGCGAGCCGCTCGCCGCCCGGCCAGGTCTCCATCAGCTCGATCCTCGCCGCAGCGGATCCGCCTCATGAGCGCGTGGATGATCTTCCGAGACCGCATCGCTACCTCTCCTTGCTCGGGTTCCGAAAGTATGGAACTCCTTTCAATTTCAGGGCGGCGCGTTCCCGTAGATGCGCGCGAAGGTCGCCGCGGTCATCGGCGGGTAGCGGACGAGCAGAGCCGCCATCCGCCCGCGGGGCGATCTCGCGGCGACGCAGGTCGATGCCGGCCTCGAAGACGCGGCGGCCGCCCTCGTGGTTCGCGATCCGCACCCGCAGGCGCTCGCCGGGCTCGTTCGGCCGACCAGCGGTAGCGCTGCTCCATCGGCATGAACGGGGAGACGTGCAGGGCCTTCTCGAACTCGCCGCCGGCACCGCCCCCGGGCCGCGCGCGTCGAGCACGTAGGCGCGGCGCTCGCCCCAGGGCGTGTTCGTGACCTCGGCGATCATCGCTTCGACCGGCTCGCCCGGGCCGTCGCCGTGCAGGTAATAGAAGGCGACCGGGTTCATCCCGATCCCCCAGTAGCGCGGGTTGGCGAGCAGCCGGACCGGCCCGGCGGGGGCGGAGCCGAGCTCGGCGGCGACGAGCTCGCGGGCCGCCTCGGCGAGCGGCACGCTCGGGTCGCCGAGGTAGTCGGAGCGGCGCAGGCGCGCGGGCGCCCGCCGGCGCGCCGACCACAGCGGGATCCGGTCGAGCAGCCCGGGGCAGCTCGCCGAGGTCGAAGAGCGGCATGAAGATCCGGTAGCTGAAGGCGTGGCGGACCGGCTCGGTGCGGGCGTGGAAGACGCGGCCCTCGTAGATCGCCGACGCGGGCACGGGTCGCTGCGGCGGATCGGCCGCTCGCGCGTCGCCGGCGGGGCCAGCGGCGGGGCGGCGGGCGCGGGGCGGGGGAGAGGGCGTGGCGCGCCCATCAGGCCGGCTCCGGGATCGGCGGCCCGGACAGGGTGCCGGCGTCCGGGTCCAGCCGGCAGCGCGTCGGCCGGGCGAGCTGCCGACCGCCGCCGGCACGACGCCGCCGAGCCCGGGGCCGCGGCCGCCGAGCGCCTCGGAGACGCGCAGCCCCGACCAGCAGCCGTCCTCGTGGAAGCCCCAGCGCCAGTACGCGCCGCAGTAGTGGGTGCGGTCGGTGCCGCTGATCTCGCGCCAGCGCTCCTGGGCGCGGATGCCGTCGTTGGTGAAGACGGGGTGGGAGTAGGAGATCGTCTTGATCACCTTCGCCGGATCGATCGCGTCGGTCCGGTTCAGGGTGACGAGGAACGGCACCGGCGCGTCGAGGCGCTGCAGGCGGTTCATGTCGTAGGTCAGCGTCGTCCGCCGGCCGTCTTCGAGCAGGTGGAAGTTCCAGCTCGCCCAGGCGGCGCGGCGGCGTGGCATCAGCGCAGCGTCGGTGTGGAGGACGGTCTCGTTCGGGCGGTAGGGGATCGCGCCGAGGATCTCGCGCTCGCGCTCGCTCGGGTCGGCGAGCATCCGCAGCGCCTGATCGGAGTGGGTCGCGATCACGACGTCGTCGTAGCGCTCGCTGCCGCGCCCGCTCGTCACCGTGACGCCCTCGCTCGCGGCGATCGACGCGCACGGGCGTGTCGAGGTGGACGCGCTCGGCGAACGGCCGGGTGAGCGCCTCGACGTAGCTGCGCGAGCCGCCGACGACCGTGCGCCACTGCGGCCGGCGGACGAACTGCAGGGTTCCGTGGTTGTCGAAGAACTCGGCCAGGAACGCGGCGGGAAAGCTCCACATCTGCTCCGGGTCGGCGGACCAGATCGAGGCCGCCTGGGGCACGAGCAGGCGCTCGATGAAGTAGTCGGAGAAGCGGTTTGCCGCGAGGAAGTCGCGCAGCGAGGGACCGCGACCGCCGGCGCCGGCGAGGACGCGCGCGCGGCGGTTGAAGCGGGCGATCTCGGCGAGCATCCGCAGGAAGCGGGGGTCGGCGAGGTGTCGCGGGCGGGCGAAGAGCCCGCGCAGGCCGCGCGCCGACCACTCGAACTCGCCCTTGCCGTCGGAGACGCCGAAGCTCATGTTGGTCGCCTGCGTCGCGACGCCGAGCTCGGCGAGGATCCGGGTGAAGTTCGGGTAGTTGCGGTCGTTCATGACGATGAAGCCCGTGTCCACCCGCCACTGCGAGCCGTCGTCGAGCGCGACCGAATGGGTGTGCGTGTGCCCGCCCGCGTGCGAGCCGGCCTCGAGCACGGTCACCTCGTGGCCCGCGCGGTGCAGCTCGGCCGCGGCGATGAGGCCCGAGACGCCGGCTCCGACGACGGCGATCCGCCGGCCCATCGCCTGCTCCGATCCGTCGGCGGCGGCTTGCGCTCGGCGGCAAGCGCGAACTCGTCCTGCGGGGTGAGGTCGACGGCGGCGATGGTGGCGGCGGGGTCGCGGGTCATCCGTCCCCTGCTTCGTTCCGGGCGGCGATTCGGATCACCGGGACCGCGCTTGCCTGCGCGGGTATACGCTGCATCGCGCCGTCGTAGCGGCGCTCAGGAGAGGAGGGAAGATGAGGCAGCTGACCAGCCTCGACGCGCAGTTTCTGGCGATCGAGAGCCCCACCCATTTCGGCCACGTCGGTGGCCTCGTCGTCCTCGACCCCTCGACCCGGCCGGGGGGCAGGCTGCGGCTCGAGGACGTGCACGAGCTGCTCGACGAGCGCATGCCGCTGCTGCCGGTGATGCGCTGGAAGCTCGCCGAGGTGCCGCTCGGCCTCGACCGCCCCTACTGGGTCGAGGACACCGAGCTTCGATCTCGAGTACCACCTGCGCGAGCTCGCCCTGCCGGAGCCCGGCGACGACAGGCGCCTGGCCGAGCAGGTGACGCGGATCGCCTCGCGCCACCTCGACCGCTCGCGGCCGCTGTGGGAGCTGTACCTGATCCAGGGGCTCGCGGGGGACCGCTGCGCGATCCTCACCAAGATGCACCACGCGATGATCGACGGCATGTCGGGCGCCGAGATCATGGGCGTGCTCTTCGATCTCGAGCCGAGCGGCCGCGAGCTCCCGGACGCGGCCGAGATCGACGCCGGCGGCAACGGCGTCGACGCGGAGACTCCGGGCTCGCTGGAGATGCTCGGCCGCGGCATCGCCGGGCTGCCGATGCAGCCGATCAGGATGCTGCAGAAGCTGCCGGCGACGCGTGCCCCACCTCGACGTCGCACCCTCGGTCCTCGGCATCCCCGGCGCGGAGACGATCAGCCGCTACGCCTCGCGGGCCCGCAACGCGGTCGTCGGCGGCGGCGACGGCGAGATCGTCGAGCGACCGCGGCACCGCGCCCCGCGCACGCCCGTTCAGCGGCCGGATCTCCGCCCACCGGCGCTTCAGCTTCGGCTCGCTGCCGCTGGCGACCGTCAAGGAGATCAAGAACTCGCTCGGGGTCAAGGTCAACGACGTCGTCGTCGGGCTCTGCGCCGGCGCCGTGCGCGAGTGGCTGATCGCCAACGACGCGCTGCCCGCGGAGCCGCTGCTCGCCCAGATCCCGGTCTCGGTTCGCACCGAGGAGCAGCGCGGCACCTACGGCAACCGCATCTCGGTGATGATCGTGCCGATCCCGACCGACGAGCCCGACCCGCTCGAGCGCGTGCACCGGGCGGCGGAGGCGATGGGCGCGGCCAAGAACCGGCACAACGCGATGCCCGCCGAGCTGCTGCAGGACATGACCAACTTCATCCCGCCGGCGATCAACGCCCGCGCCGCCCGCGTCGCCCTGCAGCTCGGCACGCAGCAGCGCATGCGGCCGCTCTACAACCTCGTGATCTCGAACGTGCCCGGCCCGCCGGTGCCGCTCTATCTCGGCGGCGCCGAGGTCAAGGCCAACTACCCGGTCTCGGTGATCACCGACGGCGCCGGCCTCAACATCACCGTGATGAGCTACCGGGACTCGATGGACTTCGGCCTGATCGCCGACCGCGACCAGATCCCCGAGATCTGGGACCTGATCGGCGCGCTCGGGCGCGACCTCGAGGCGATCAAGCAGGCGATCTGAGCGACCTGCGGGTCGCGGGCGCTCAGCGGCTAGCCGAGCTCCTTCATCACCTGGCGCTCGACCGCCTCGGTCATCACCTGACCGAAGCTCGCCAGCACCGCCTCGGAGGCGAGCGGCCGCAGCCGCTCGACGGCCTGCTGCGCGGTCACCAGATCGGCCTCGCTGAGGCCGCCCTCCTTCTTGCGCAGCGGATCGAGCACGTCCTGGACGAAGAGCCGCACGAACTCCTTCGCGATCGAGCCGGTGTGCTTGCGGATCGCCTCGCCGACGGCGAGCGCGTGCTCGATCGGGATGCCGAGCTCGACCAGCGCCGCCGCGGCCCGCAGCAGCGTCGGCGAGGGCACCTCCCAGGTGTCGTCGCCGAGCGGCCGCATCGCCCCGACCTTCTCGGCCCGGGCGAGCGCCTTGCGGTCGACCTCGCCGCCCTCGCTGCCGAAGGCGGCGGCGATCTCCTCGGTCCTGATCACCTCCGGCTGCTCGTCGGCGAACGGGGTCAGGATCGCGCGCTCGAAGGCGAGCGCGTTCTCGCTGCCACGCGCCGTGCCCAGCGCCAGCAGGCGCTCGATCGCCTTCAGGTTGAAGCCCTGCGCCTGCATGTCCTGGATCAGCTTCACGCGGGCGACGTGCTCGGACGAGTAGTAGCCGGTCCGCGCCCGCACCTCGGGCGGCGGCAGCAGGCCGCGCGACTGGTGGGCGCGGATGTTGCGCGCCGTCATCCCGGTCTCGCGGGCGAGCTCGTCGATCGTCAGGCCCGCCGTCGATCCGTTCGCGCCCTTGCCGTTGCCGGCAGCGGCGCCGCGGCCGGCCGTCGTTGCGTTCGTCATGGCGCAAGCTTACCGCCGATTACACCGATCGATGTCTCACGAGTACTTCGGGCACAGGGATGTCATCGAATCGGCCCGGCCGGGGCCGCCCGGCACCCTTCAGGGGGAGGGGAGGGCGCACGGGCGGCCCCGGCCGAGCCGCGGGCCCGCGAACGGAAAGCGGGCCTGACTCGGACGCGGCCGCCGGCGCCGAACCCTGCCGATGCCCGGGGACGGTGGCCGCAAGTCGTTGACTCCGTCGAGGCTAACAGATATGTTGAAGCTACGTCCAATGTTTGCACAAGGATTGAACAGATCGTGACGACGTCCGAACCGACTGCGAGCCAGACCGGCGCGCGCGCTTCCGCCGGCCCACCCGCCGCCAGCCTGCGGATCGGCGAGCTCGCCCGCCGCGCCGGCATCCCGGCGTCGACGCTGCGTGCCTGGGAGCGCCGCTACGGGATCGTCAAACCCGCACGGACCGAGTCCGGCTACCGGCTCTACTCAGCCGCGGACGAGCGGCGGCTGCGGGCGATGGTCGAGCTGATCACGCAGGGCCTCGCGCCGGCCGAGGCGGCCGCGCAGGTGGTTGCCGCGGCGCGGACGTCGGCTGAGCGAGCCGCCCCGGCAGGGGCGCAGGCGGAACCCGCCGGTGACGGCTTCGGCGCCCTGCGCGAGGAGCTGATCGAGCGCCTGCGCGGCTTCGACGAGGTCGGCGCCCACTCTGTGCTCGACCGGGCGCTCGCCGCCTATGGCCCCGAGAATCTCGTCCACGAGCTGGTCCTGCCGACCCTCCGCCGGACCGGCGAGCTGTGGGAGGACGGATCGGTGAGCGTCGGCCAGGAGCACTTCGGAACGCTGCTGATCCGCGGCCGCATCCTTGCCCTCGGCCGGGGCTGGAGCGAGGGGGAGGGGCCGCTGCTGCTGCTCGCCTGCGCCCCGGGCGAGCGCCACGACCTGCCGCTCGTCGCCTTCGGCCTGACGATGCGCCGCCGCGGCTTCCGGATCGCGCTGCTCGGCGCCGACACGCCGCTGGAGACGCTCGCCGATACGGCCCTGCGGCTGCGACCCGCTCGCGTCGTGCTCTCCGTCACCTCGGGCGAGCCTGCCGATGGACTCGCCGCCGCGCGCGCGCTGCAGCTCGGTTCGCCGGTGGCGATCGGCGGCGCCGCCGCGACGCCCGAGCTCGCGGGAGCGGTCGGCGCCGAGCTGCTGCCGGCGCCGATGCTCGACGCCGCCGAGCATCTGGCGGCTACCGTGGGCGCGTGAGCAGCGGCGACGACGCCGAAAGCACCGACCCGGCCGACTTCGACTTCGTCCTCGTCGACGGCTTCAACGCGCTCGGCTCCCGGCCGGACGGCTGGTGGCGCGACCGCCCGGCGGCGATGGAGCGGCTGGTCGGCGATCTCTGCGCGCTCGCCGCGCGCCTCGGCGGCGGGACCGCGCTCGAGGTCTGCTTCGACGGGCGCCCGCACGAGCGCGTGGCGGCGGCCGGCGGCAGCGCCGTCGCGGTCACCTTCGCCGGTCCCGGGCGCAACGCCGCCGACCGGCGGATCGCCGCCCGGGCCCGCGAGCTCGAACCCGGCCGCAGCGTCCTCGTCGTCAGCTCCGACAAGCGGCTGCTCGCCGCCGTCAAGGCGGCGGGAGCGAGCAGCACGGGCTCGGGCGGCTTCGTCCGCGAGCACCTGCGCGCTCGCCGGCGGCTGAGCGGAGCGCCCCGCACCGGGTCAGCCGACAACCGCGTGGATACGATGGCGCGATGGGACGGCTGGCGCTGATCGGCGGGCACTCGATTCTCGGCCACGAGCCCGACGCCGGCATGCGCCAGTACACCGTACGCACGGCGCACGGCGACGTCGACGTGCTCGAGTCGGACTCCCATGTGCTGCTCCAGCGGCACGGCCTGAAGGCGTACACGACGGCGCGCCGCGTCGACCACCGCGCCAACTTCGCCGCACTCGCCGAGCTCGGCTGCGACCGGGCTCTGGCCGTCGCCTCCGTCGGTGGCCTGCGTACCGAGCTCGGCGTCGGCACGTTCCTCTGCCCGGACGACTTCATCGCGCTGCAGCTTGGGACCTCGTACTCCGACCAGCATGACGGCGAGCGCGTGCCGGCCTTCGACGGCAGCTGGCGCGAGCGGATCGTGACCGCCTGGCGGCGCCACGCCGAGACCGAGCTGCGCGACGGCGGCGTCTACTGGCAGACGATCGGCCCGCGCTTCGAGACGCCGGCGGAGATCCGCCTGATCGCCTCCTTCGCCGACGTCGTCGGGATGACGATCGCCTCCGAATGCGTGCTCGCCGGCGAGCTCGGCATCGCCTACGCGGCGGTCTGCGTCGTCGACAACCTCGCCAACGGTGTCGGCGGGGCGCCGCTTGCGGTCGAGGACTTCGAGGCCGGCAAGTCGCTCAACCGGCAGCGGCTGCTCGCGGCGCTGGCGCCGATCGCCGCCGAGCTGGGGGACGCGTGAGCGGCGAGGCCCCCGAGCCGCTCGCCGTGACGGGCGCGACGCTCGCCGGCGACGCCCGTCGGGATGCGCTGCGAGGACGGGCTGATCGCCGAGCTCGGCCCCGGCGTGGCCGCTCGCGAAGGCGATCGCGTCATCGACGGATCGGGGGCGGCGCTCGTTCCGGGGCTCGTCAACGGGCACACGCACGCGGCGATGACGCTCTTCCGCGGCTATGCCGACGACCTGCCGCTGATGGAGTGGCTCGAGCAGCACATCTGGCCGGCCGAGGCGCGGCTCGCGCCCGAGGACGTCTACTGGGGCACGCGGCTCGCCTGCGTCGAGATGATCCGCACCGGCACGGTCGCCTTCTGGGACATGTACTGGCAGCCGGCGGCGACCGCGCGTGCCGTCGCCGACGCCGGCCTGCGGGCACGGATCGGAGCGCCGCTGATCGACGGCAACGACCCCGCCGGCACGGCGAAGCTCAAGGAGGACGCCGCCGCCGGGCTCGCCGAGCTCGAGGGCGCGCCGCCGACGATCGCTCCGGCCTTCGCGCCGCACGCCATCTACACCGTCTCCGAGCCGTCGCTGGCGTGGCTCGCCGAGCGCTCGGCGGAGACGGGCATCCCGATCCACATCCACCTCTCCGAGACCGAGGGTGAGGTCGACGCATGCGTCGCCGCGCACGGCCTGCGCCCGGCCGAGTACCTCGACCGGCTCGGCGTGCTCGGGCCGCGGACCCTGCTCGCGCACTCGGTCTGGCTCGACGACGCGGAGCGCGAGCTGATCGCCGCCTCCGGCGCGACGATCGTCACCAACCCGCACGCGAACATGAAGCTCGCCGTCGGCGCCACCTTCGACCTGCCGGCCGCCGAGCGGCAGGTATCCCGGTCGCGCTCGGCACCGACGGCGCCGGCTCCAACAACGCGCTCGACCTGCTCGCCGAGGTGAAGACCCTCGCGCTGGTCCAGAAGCTGCGCGCCGGCGATGCCGCCGCCGTCCCGGCCGAGCAGGCGTGGCGGATTGCGACCGGCGCCGAGGCGCCGCTGATCGGCTCGACGCCGGAGCTCGCGGCAGGCGCCCCTGCCGACTTCCTGCTCGTCGACCTGGACTCGCCGGCGCTGGCGCTCGGCTCGCTCGAGGCGGGGCTCGTCTACGCCGCGGACTCGACCGTCGTCGCAGCCAACGTCGTCGCCGGCCGCGTGCTGCTCGAAGGCGGCGTGCCGACCGCGCCCGACCTCGACGAGGTGATCGCAGGGCGCCCGCCGCTCCGCCGAGCGGCTGGGGCTGACGTGAGCCCCGTCGGCGCCGAAGGCCACGAGGTCGCCGCGGCGGGCGGACTCGTCATCCGCGCCGCCGCGTCCCGGGGGCGGGATCGAGGCGGTGGTCGTCCACCGGCCCCGCCACGACGACTGGTCCCTGCCCAAGGGCAAGCTCGACCCCGGCGAGAGCTTCGAGCAGGCGGCGGTCCGCGAGGTCGAGGAGGAGACGGGGCTCCGCTGCCGGCTCGGCGCCGAGCTCGCGCCGCTCGACCTACCGCGACGGGCGCGGCCGCTCGAAGATCGTCCGCTACTGGCGGATGGAGCCGCTCGACGGCGCGGGAGCAGGCCGTTCGAGCCGAACGAGGAGGTCGACGAGCTGCGCTGGCTCGATCCCGGCGGCCGCGGCGGAGCTCGTCGACTACCCGCACGACCGCGACCTTCTGCTGGCGCTCGCGGCCGGATCCGCCTGAGCGCATCGTCCGGCCGCCCCTAATACATCCGTCCGGGCCCGCGTTGAAATTGTCGCGAGCCGGGTATCAGGGTCGATAACGGTGGTGAACAGCCCCCGATGCGCGGTCGGACGCACACTCCCAACGCACGAGACATAGGCCGGCTTCCGATCCGCGAACAAGCCGACCACAGCTCCGGATAGCACCGGCTCTTCCTTTCAAGGCTCCGATAAGGAGGACAGGTCCCCCCCACACGGCGGAGCGTCGAGTTCGCTTGACGCTCCGCCGCTGTCGTCCGCAGGCGGTTGCGCGGGTGCGGGGCGCGCTCCGCTCAGCGCGATCGGGATGTCCTCGACCCGGTCACCCGGGTCGGGCGGGCCGTCGATGCGCTCGATGTAGTGGTCGAGCAGGGCCCGCAGCGTGAGCAGGGCCTCGCGCTGGAACTCGTTGAGCTGGCCGCGGAGCTCGGGGGGACCGGTGGCGCGGAGCAGGTCGGCGGCCCGGCAGATCGGGCAGAGCTCGAGGCACTGCAGCTCGCCGTCGCCGTGCTCGCGGTGAGCGGCGCTCGCCGCGCCGAGCCCGTCGCGCAGCGCGCGCCAGGCGTCGGCGGCTGGGTCGGCGCCGCCGTAGGGATCTTCGGGGTCGACCGGGCTCATCGCGGTGCCTCCTCGCCGACGCGGTGCGGCGGCGACGCTCGTTTCCTCGGCGGCGGGCTCGCCGGCCTCGTCCTCGGCGCCGGCCGGGCGCCTCTCGGCGGTCCGGCCCGCGAGTCGAAGGTGATCTCGAGGCGGCCGTCCTCGAAGCGGGCGCCGGTGGGGGAGTGGCGGCTGAGCGCCGCCGGGAGCACGATCGCCCGCTTCTCGCGCCCGGCCTTGACGATCAGCTCGTCGCCGACCTTCTTCAGATCGAGGTCCGTCGCGCTCGGCGAACGGGACGCTGATCGAGAGCACCGTGTGGCCGTCGCGGGAGCTGATCTGCTGGGCGAGCTCGGAGTGCATGATCGCTTCGGCGGGCTCGTCGCCGTCCCCGAAGAGCTCGCCGCTGAGCCGGTCGAGCATGCGGTCGCCGATTACCTCCTCCTCGAAGTAGCGCGCGGTGAGCACCGGCACCGGGCTGAAGCCCTCGCGGACGAGCTCGAGGTTGGCCGCCTGGCGCTCGCGCCAGGCGCCGAAGTAGGTCTCGTCGACCTCGTCGGGGAAGACGCGGTTGACGACGACGGCGTCGGTCAGGTACCCGTAGAGGTTCAGGTAGGTGAAGGTTCGCTGTGCCTCGCGGATCACCATCCGGTCGGGGTTCATGACGAGCCGGATCGAGGTCCGCTCCCGGTCGCGGAGGATGCCGTTCATCGCGACGAGGTTGTTGACGAGGCGCTGCACGTCGCTGAAGACGTCCTCGTCGGGCAGCGGTACGTCGAGCAGCGTGCGGGCGAACGGCCGCGCGACCGAGACCAGCCGCCGCTCCCAGGGCAGCACCTTGTCGAGCCACCAGCGGGCAACGTCCGGGAACGAGAGCAGCCGGAGCGTTTCGCCGGTTGGCGCGCAGTCGACGATCACGACGTCGAATTCGCCCGACTCGTAGTGGCGCTTGATCTGCAGGAGGCTGAAGAGCTCGTCCATGCCGGGCGGCACCGTCAGCTCCTCGGCGACGACGCCCATCACGCCGCGATCGGCGAGCAGCCGGCCGAGCCAGTCCTGAACCGCGGCCCAGTTCGTCTCCATCTCGCGCTGCGCCTCGACCTCCTGCGCCCACAGGCGCTCGGCGACCGGCGTCGGCTCGGGCCCGAGCGTGGTGTCGAGTGAGTCGGAGAGGCTGTGCGCGGGGTCGGTCGAGAGGACGACGGCCCGTAGGCCGGACGCGGCGCAGCGCCGGGCGGTGGCGGCGGCGACGCTGGTCTTTCCGACGCCGCCCTTGCCCGTGTAGAGGATCGTGCGAGGCGGCTTCCCCGGCCCGGTATCGCGCGGGTCAGGCATCGCGTGAGAGTAGTCGATCCCGGGCGCTCGGAGGACGCTCGCGCCCGGCCGGGCGCGGAAGGCGCCTATGCCGCCAAGCCGCTCCGCTACCCTCCCCCGACCGAGGACCGAGCAGATGCGCGCCCGCCTCAACATCCGTGCCCTGACGCTGATCGCGCTGCTCGCGAGCCTTCTCGCGCTGCTCGCCGTGGCGGGCTGCGGGGGCAGCAGCAGCGCCGACTCCTCAAGCGACCCGCAGGAGCTCCTCAACGAGACCTTCAACGGCGACAGCTCGGTCGACAGCGGCGTCCTGACGGTCAGCTTCGACGCCTCGGCACAGGGCGGCGCCCAGCAGGGCAGCGTCGTCGGCACGGTCAAGGGCCCGTTCCAGAGCAACGGCGCGGACAAGCTCCCCTCGCTGGATCTGACGGCGGGCCTGCAGCTCGACAGCGGCGGCAAGCAGCAGTCGATCGACGGCAGCTTGACGCTGACCAGCGACGGCCTGTATCTGACCACCAACGGCCAGCCCTACCAGCTCGACGACGCCACCTTCCAGCAGCTCGAGGCCTCCTTCGCGCAGTCGGCGCAGGCGCAGTCGAGCAGCTCGAGCCAGAGCTCGGCGATCTTCGACCAGCTCGGCATCGATCCGAGCACGTGGCTGACCGACGTCAAGAACGAGGGCACCGAGGACGTCGGCGGAACTCAGACAGTCCACATCAGCGGCACCCCCGACATCGCCCAGATCTTCAGCGACGCGCAGAAGCTCGACCCGACCGGCCAGGCGGGCTCGATCGGCAACGCGGATCAGATCGCGAAGACCGTCAAGTCGGCGTCGATCGACGTCTACACGGGCGCTGACGACAAGATCCTGCGCCAGCTCACCGTCCAGATCGAGCTCCAGGATCCGAGCACCTCGCAGACGGTCAACCTGAAGCTGCAGATCGTCCTCAGCGACGTCAACCAGGACCAGACGATCGAAGCCCCGGCCAACCCGAAGCCGCTCGATCAGCTGATTCCGGGCGGGCTCGGCGCCGCGCTCGGCGGCTCGGGCGTTGGGCTCGGCTCGACGGGCAGTGGCTCGAGCAGCGGCTCGGGCGCCGGCTCCTCGGGAATCTCGGCCGCGCAGTACCAGAAGTGCCTGCAGCAGGCCGGGACCCCGGACGAGCTCGCCAAGTGCCTCGGCCAGCAGTGAGCCCACGGAGAATCCGGCCGTGAGCTCACCACCCGGTACACCGGGAATCAACCTTGCCTTCTTCCGCAGCGCCAACGGGGCGCCGTACGTGCTCGTGCCGCTGATCCCCGTTGCGATCGCGCTCGACATCGCGCACGCCTCGCCGACGGTGATCTTCGTCGTCGCGGCGCTGGGGATCATCCCGACCGCGGCGCTCATGGGCCGTGCGACGGAGGAGCTCGCCGCGCGCGCCGGCCCCGGCATCGGCGGCCTGCTCAACGTCACCTTCGGCAACGCGCCGGAGCTGATCATCGCCCTGTTCGCGCTCGGCGCGGGCCTGCAGGAGGTCGTCAAGGCATCGATCATCGGCTCGATCCTCGGCAACGTGCTGCTGGTCCTCGGCGCCTCGATGGTCGCCGGCGGCTTCAACCGCGGCGGCGAGGTGCAGAAGTTCGATCGGACCGCGGCCAACGTGCAGTCGACGATGCTGCTGCTCGCCGCCACCGCGCTCGTGATGCCGGCGATCTTCGAGCTGGTCGAGGGCCAGGGCCTGCCGCACGTCAACGCCGAGCTCGTCAACTACGGCCCGACCGTCGAGCGCCTCTCGCTCGCGGTCGCCGTCGTGCTCTTCGCGACCTACGTGATCGGCCTCTTCTTCTCGCTGCGCACCCACCGCAACGTCTTCAACCCTTCGGACGAGACCCACGAGGCCGATGACCTGTGGGGCTGGACGACCAGGCAGGCCGTGATCGCGCTGGCGATCGCGGGCGTCGCCGTCGGCGTCATGTCGGAGATCCTCGTCGGCTCGATCAGCGACGCGGCCTCCTCGATCGGGTTGAGCGAGTTCTTCGTCGGCGTGGTCGTCGTCGCGATCGTCGGCAACGCGGCCGAGCACTGGGTCGCGGTGCTCGTCTCCTTCAAGGGCAAGATGAACCTCGCCGTCAACATCGCGATCGGCTCGAGCGCCCAGGTCGCCCTCTTCGTCGCGCCCGTTCTCGTCTTCGCCTCCTTCCTGTTCGGCTCGACGCCGATGCCGCTGGTCTTCAACGGCTTCGAGCTCGGCGGCGTGCTGATCGCGGCGCTGCTCGCCAACCAGGTCACGCAGGAGGGGGAGTCGACCTGGTTCGAGGGCGTGCAGCTGCTCGCCGTCTATCTGATCCTCGTGATCGTCTTCTTCGCTGCCGGCAGCTGACGCCGCCGCGCCGAACCGGCGCTCGGCGCTGCCCCGGGTTACTGTCATCGCGACCGGTGCCGTGTCGGGGCCGGGCCTTGCGATCAGGGGTTTGCGACAGATCTTGAGCTGAGAGCGCTCGTCCGTGCGGTCGCTTCGCCGCCCTGCTGGCGCCGTCCGCGCTGGTCTGCACCGCGCTCGCAGCCGGCGCCCCCGTCTCGAAGGCCTTCGACGGCGCCCTCGATGCACCGTGCGCGGCGACGGCACGCGCCTCTGCGCCGGGATCGTCCCGACCTTCGACGGCTCTCCGATCGACGTCAACCTCGTGCTGCCGCCGGCGCCCGGCGCCGGCGCCGACGGCGACTACCCCCTGGTCATGGACTTCCACGGCTGGGGCGGCTCCAAGCTCGACGTTCGACCGGCTCGCTGGACCGACGACGGCTACGCCTACTTCACGATCAGCGACCGCGGCTGGGGCGACTCCTGCGGCGGCACCGACCCGAAGCGCCTGCACGCCGGCCTGCGCGCAACGGCTACAACCACCTGATGGACACCCGCTACGAGGTCCGTGACGCCCAGTAGCTCGCCGGCCTGCTCGTCGACGACGGCCTCGTCGATCCAGCTGCGGATCGGCGCCACCGGCGGCTCCTACGGCGGCGGCATCTCGATGGCGCTGGCGGCGCTCAAGCAACCGCACGATGCTGCCCGACGGCACCCTCGTCCCCTGGACGAGCCCGGGCGGCACGCCGATCGAGCTCGCGCGCCGCGGCGCCCGACATCCCCTGGAGCGATCTCGCCTACTCGCTGATGCCCAACGGCCGCACGCTCGACTACGTCGCCGACGCGCCCTACGACGCCGGCCCGATCGGCGTCGATGAAGCAGTCGCTTCGTCACCGGCCTCTTCGGGACCGGCGCTGGCGACTCAGCAACTACGCGCCGCCCGGCACCGACCCCGACGCCGACCTGCATCAGCTGGTACGCGCTGATCACCTGCCGGGCGAGCCCTACGACGGCGAATCCCGCTCGCCGCAGCACATCGTCGACGAGGTCACCACGCACCACTCGAGCTACTACATCGACGACTCGGTCAAGCCGCCGCCGATGCTGATCTCGAACGGCTGGACCGACGACCTCTTCCCGGCCGACGAGGCGCTGCGCTTCTACAACCGCACGCAAGGCCACGCATCCCGGACGCGACGATCTCGCTGTTCTTCATCGACCACGGCCACCAGCGCGGTCAGAACAAGGCCGCCGACGCGGCGCTGCTGCGCGCAGCGCGCGCACGACGTGGTTCGACTACTACCTGCACGGGCCCGGGCCGCGAGCCGCACGCAGGGCGTCGAGACGCTGACCCACGACCTGCCCGGCGGCGCCCTCCGGCGGCCCCTACACGGCGCCGACCTGGCGCGATCTCGCCCCGGGCGAGATCCGCTTCGACGACCCCGCCGCCCAGCTGATCTCGCCGGCGGCCGGCGACCCGACGCGTCGGCAGGCGTTACGACCCGATCGCCGGCTCGGGTGCCTGCGCGACCGCCTCCGCCGCCGACCCGCCGGGCCTCGCCAAGCTACCGCTCCGACCCGGCGCCCGGCCGGCGGCTACACGCTGATGGGCTCGCCCACGGTCGTCGCCGACCTGATCTCGCCGGGCCCGCACTCGCAGATCGCGGCGCGGCTCGCTCGACGTCGACCCCGCGACCGGCAACGAGACGCTCGTCGCCCGCGGCGCTCTACCGGCCGACCTGACGCACGACCGCGAAGCGGTCAGGTCTTCCAGCTGCACCCCGAACGGCTACCGCTTCGCCGCCGGCCACATCGCCAAAGCTCGAGCTGCTGCCCTCGACGACGTCCCCTACAGCCGCAGCCGTCCGAACGGCCAGCCGCCGATCACGCGTCTCCAACCTCGAGCTGCGGCTGCCGGTGCTCGAGGAGCCCGGGCATCGGCCGGGGCCGCAGGTCCCGGCGCCGAAGGTCGTTCCCGCCGGCTACAAGCTCGCTCCCGACTACGCGCGCGCCGATCGACAGCGACGGCGATGGGATCGCCGATCCCGACCGACGACTGCCCGCACAAGCCCGGGCCCAGCCTCCAACGACGGCTGCCCAGTCGCCGATCCCGACAGCGACGGCGACGGGATCCCCGACTCCACCGACGCCTGTCCATCGCTCCCGGCCCCGACAACAACGGCTGCCCCGTCGACCGACAGCGACGGCGACGCATCCCCGACTCCACGATCACTGCCCGCACAGCCCGGCCCCACCTCCAACAACGGCTGCCCGTGCGCGACCGACGCGACGCGTGGCGTCGGCGCCGAGGAGTCTGCCCGACGAGCCCGGCCCGATCGGCAACGATGGCTGCCCTCCGCCGATGCGGACGGCGTCGGTACCCGTTGCGAGCGACGACCGTCTGCAGCTGGCCGCGAGCCTCCGAGCGATCGCGGCCGTCGCGGCAGCGACCGCTACCGCACCCTCGCTCGGTCGACGACTGCCTCTCGCGCTCAGGCCCGGCCTCCTATTCGGTTGCTCCAAGGAGCGGCCGTTCGCTGCAGCGAGATCAACGGCAGCGGCGGCGACGACGAGCTCAACGGGATGCCGGCCGCGAGCGGATCAAGGGTCGCGGTGGCGACGACGGCTCAAGGGTCCGGGCGTCTCACTCGTCGGCAGGCCGCGACCGGATCAACGGGGCGCGGCCTCGACCAGTTCGCTGGCGGCAAGCGGCGCGACCGGATCCGCTCGCGTGACGGCGAGCGCGACGTCGTTCGCTGCGGCAGGGCCACCGCTCATCGCCGACCGCAAGGAAAGCTGCGCGCGGCGGCGAGCGGGTCAGCGGTCAAGCGCTGCGGCGAGCGGACGCTGGGCTCAGGTCAGCTCGGCCAGCGCCTTGAGCACGAGCTTGTCGTGCTGCTTGGGCTGCACCTTGGGGAAGACTCGCGCAACCTTGCCCTCGGGGTCGAGCAGGAAGGTCGAACGCTGCACGCCCATGTACTTGTTGCCGTACATGCTCTTCTCGACCCAGGTCCCGTACCGCTCGGCGACGGCGTGATCAGCATCGGCGAGCAGCGTGAAGCCGAGCGCGTGCTTGTCCGCGAACTTCTTCACGTCATCGACGGTGTCCGGGGAGACGCCGACGACGCGCGCGCCTGCGGCCTCGTAGTCGGCGGAGCGGTCGCGGACCGAGCAGGCCTGTGTGGTGCAGCCCGGCGTGTCTGCCTTTGGGTAGAAGTAAAGGACGAGCCAGCCGCCGCGAACGTCGGTGACCGAGAAGTCGTTGCCGTCCTGGTCGGGGAGCGTGAAGTCCGGGGCCGCCTCACCCTCGGCGGGCATCGGCGCCATCAGTCCTCGCGCCCCGGGTCCTGACCCTCCTCGTCCTCGTCCTCCTCGCCGTCGTCGAGGTCGAGGGCGGCCTCCGAGAGCGAGCCGGCGCCGCCGGGGTGGTAATGGGTCTGGAACTTCTCGAGGACCTCGTCGAGGCCGCTCTCGTCAACCGGTACCTCGTCCGATACCCGGACCCAGTCGGAGCCCTCGTAGGACTCCATGTTGAAGATCTCCTGGTCGATCGAGAACGAGTCGTCGACGATCAGGACGACCTCGGTCTGTGGATTGAAGTAGGTGCCGGGCTGATTTGCGAGCTCCTCGAGCTCGTACTTGTTCGCCTCGACCTCTTCCGCGTCTGCCATCGCGCCCCCTTATACCGGTTGGGACCTGCCTGCGGTCGCCCGTTATATCCGTTCAGAGGGCCTCGAGGTCGCGCAGCTGCCGCGCGATCTCCGCCTCGACGTCGAGCGGCTCCTCGCCGCGACGGATCCGGCGCTCGTTACGGGCGACGACGAGCTGGCGCACCTCTTCGACGAGTGCCGGGTCGCCGCCCAGGTCGACGCGGGCGGGGGCAAGCAGCTTCGCCATCTCCGCCTCGACGTCGAGCGGCTGCTCGCCGCGCTCCGCCTGCCTGTAGGCCTTCGCCTCGAGCATCTGCCGGACCTCGGCCGCCTGCTCGGCGCGGCCGGCGGCGTCGGTTGGCGCCCCGCCGCCCTTGCCGGGCTCCTCGCGGTCCATCCAGAAGGCGCCCTTGCCGATCTCCTTGTAGACGGCGCCGGAGCCGGCGAACGCGATCGCCGCGATCGGGATGACCGCGAAGACGACGATCAGGATGACATCGCCGTTGCTGATCGCTACGGGCATAAGTTCAGGGTACCGCCGGGCCGCCGGCGCGAGGTCCCGGCCCGCGGGTCCTGTCCGGGAGCTGCGCAGGCCCCGCTGCGCCACCGGCATTGTTCGCGTCCCCGGCTCCGGGTTGTCCGGGGTTTGCCACACATCGCGTAGCGAACTCCGGCGAACCTCCCCAGCGCGGGCCCGGCGGCGGGCCGGGTTGTCCGGGGTTCCCCACGCGTCGGGTGGCAAAGTCCGGAGAACTCGACGGGAGACGGGAGGAGACTGACAGCGGGGCCCGAGGGGGAGACGAGTGGTCACGTTCCGTCCCCTTCCTGAGGACGTTTCGTAACCCTCGCCCCAAAGAGGCCCTCCCGCAAGCCCCTCCCCTTATCTGAACTCGTCCCGCGATGCGGCCGGAGGCGGCGAGTGATTGCGGATCGGATCCTTGTCTCCCGATGACCTGCGAACGCCCTGCCTTATCTGGGAGCTCGGCCGTCTGGCCGGCGACGAGATGATCGATGGGTCGACTCGCAAGGAGCGACTCCGGCCGCTCGGTCTCACTCGGGCCGCCACCGGGGCGGTGGGAGCCGGGGAGTGTGCGGGAGCTGGCCGGAAGGGTGTGATCATCTTTGGGCGGGCTTGGCAGGTAGTCGGCCCGGCTCTCAGGCGGGAGCCATCGCCTCCTCGCCCAGCTCCCGCAACGTGTGAAAGCAGCGACGGGTCAGCTTGCGGGCGATCGTCAGCGTCGCCTGCGTGTGGGTGAGCCCGCGCTCCTTCAGCGCCACGAGGTCGGCGTGGTCGGGGCTTGTCCTGCGGCAGGCTGACTGCGCCGCCTCATAAAGCGCCCAGCGCAGCTCCGGTGAGCCCTGCTTGGTCAGCTTGCCGAGCCGGCCGCGGCTGTCGGAGCGGTGGACTGCGATGTCGAGGCCCGCCATCCTCACCGCCTGGCGCGAGCGCCGCAGACGGCGCGTGTCACCGAGCTCGGCGATGATCACCGGGGCGATCAGCTCGCCGATCCCGAAGTGGCCCATCAGCGCCTTGCAACCGGCTTGGCGGCGTGCGTAGTCGCGCAGCTCCGCCTCGATCGGGACGAGTTCGCCGTCGATCGACTCCATCATCGCCAGCGCCACCTCGATCCGCCGATCCATCCCGATCGCAAGCCGATGCTCTGCGAGCCACTCGCGGGCGCGCTCGCCGCTCAGCCGCAACGGCAGCGAGGGTGCTCCGACGTGGAAGAGGCCGGCCTGGATCCGCGCCCGCCAGGCGCTTCGCTCGGTGCTGAGCGTGTGGCGCAGCCGCGTCTTGGTCCGCAGCTCGAGGATGTGGTCGGGTCCGATCCACGCCTCCGGCAGCCGCCCCTCGGTGAGCAGCGAGCGCAGCCAGCGGGCGTCGGCGCGGTCGGTCTTGGCACGGCGCTTTCGGCCTCGCAGGGCGCTGGTCTCGGCGACCTCGGCCAGGTGCGGCGTCGCGCCTGCGGACTCCAGCGCTCTGGCGACGAAGTACCAGCCGGTGCAGGCCTCCAAGGCGACGTGGATCTCGCGGTCGGGGTGTCGGGCGGCCCAGCCGGTGACGGCTTGCGGTGTTGCGTCGATCCGCCCGAGCTTGACCTCGCCGTTTGCGCGGTCGAGCTCTTCGAAGGTGATCTGGCTTCGGTGGATGTCGAAGCCGGCGTCTAGGATCGTTGGCACTTGGGGCCTCCTGTCTAGCTCCCGATTTGATTGCGAGTGGCCAGCGTCACCCGCTGAGCGGACGGAGGCCCCTCGTTCATGCCATCTCACTGCAAAAGGCGCCAACCTCTCGCCCTGGTCTCCGTCACGCCCCAGCCCAACTCCCCGCCGGCGACGGCCACCGCTCGCGTCAGCGTCTCTCCCGCGGCTCAGGGACTCTCGTTTGCGGTCGCCGGCGTGCGGAGGCCGTCTCAGGCCGTGGTGCGGCGGCCTGCGAGGCGGCCGCGGAGGCCGGCGATGCGGCTCGAGGCGCGGCGGCGGTCCTTGAGGATCCGCTGGGCGGCGTTGTGGCCGGATGCGGCCATCACGCCGCCGCCCGGGTGCGTGCCGGCGCCACAGAGGTACAGGCCCTCGAGCGGCGTCCGGTACTGGGCGAGACCGGGGGTCGGCCGCATGAACGCCATCTGGGCGATGTCCTGCTCACCCTGGAAGATCGAGCCGTCGACGAGGCCGAAGATCCGCTCGAGGTCGGGCGGCGCCAGCACCTCGCGCTCGACGATCGCGTCGGGCAGGTTCGGCGCGAAGGGCGCCATGTTCTCGATGCAGCGGTCGGCGTAGCGCTCGCGTGAGCCCTCCGGCCACTGCTCGGCCTCGGTCGGGCCGTACTGGGTGAACATCGTCGCGATCCAGCGGTCGTCGTCGGTCAGCGATGGGTCGATCGAGGACGGCATCTCGAGCTCCGTGTAGGGATTCTCGGACGGGACGCCCCGGACCGCATCCTGCCAGGCGCGCTCGAGGTAGTCGAGCGAGGGGCAGTAGTTGACGCCGGCCGAGAGTAGGTGCTTGGCGTCCTCGGAGCTGAGCCCCTCGAAGACGGGTGGCTCGCCGAGCACCATGTTGATCTTGACCGAGGCGCCGCGGGTCCGGTAGGCCTCCATGTCCTCGCGCACGTCGTCGGGGAAGTTCTCGCCGCCGGCGAGGTCGAGGATCGTCGTCTTCGGGTGGGCGCCGGAGGCGACGATCGGGGCGCGCAGCACGGAGCCGTCGGCGAGCGTCACGCCGGTCACGCGGTCGCCGGCCGAGTCGATCGAGGCGACCTCGGCGCTCGTCCGGATCTCGGCCCCGTAGGAGCGGGCGGAGGAGGCGATCGCCTCGCTGATCGCGCCCATGCCGCCGATCACCTGGCCCCAGGAGCCGATGTTGCCGTCGAGCTCGCCGAGCGCGTGGTGCAGCAAGTTGTAGGCCGTGCCGGGGGAGTAGGGACCGGCCCAGACGCCGACGACGCCGGTCGACGCAATCGAACCCTTCAGGTAGTCGTTCTCGAACAGCGAGTCGAGCCAGTCGCCGACCGACATCGTGAAGATCCGGACCAGATTCTGTACGTCGCGCTGCGACATGCCTGCGATCCGGCCCGCCTCCTTGAGGATGCCGGCGATGTCGACGGGCGCCTTCGAGCCGAGGGCTGGGGGCTGGCGGATCATCATCGGCCGGACGAAGTCGGCGGCCATGAAGAGCAGCTCCTCGAACTTGCCGTAGGCCTCGGCGTCCTTGCGGCTGAAGCGCGCGATCGAGGCCTGCGTCTTGGTCACGTCGTCGTGGAAGATGATCGGGCCGTCGGGGGTCATCGCGGCGTAGGCGGGATCGAGCGGATAGGCGCGGTAGCCGTGCCGGGTGAGCTGGAGGTCGGCGACGACCTTCGGCTGCAGCATCGAGACGACGTACGAGCAGCGTGAGACGCGGGCGCCCGGCCAGACCTCCTCGGTCACGCAGGCCCCACCGAGGATGTGCCGGCGCTCGAGGATGACTGTGCGCAACCCGGCCTTCGCCAGATACGCGCCCGCCGTGAGCCCGTTGTGTCCGCCGCCGACGACGATCGCGTCGTAGTCGCCGGACCCCCCCGTCGCGGGCGCGTTGCCGTTGACCGAGGTCGGGGTGGACGCGGACGGGCTGGTTGCGGAAGTCGGCTCCATGGGCGGGCACGCTACCACCTTGTTCAATTGACTACAAGGTCAAGAGCTACGCTAGCCGGGTCATCTGGCTGGCTGCAGGCGGGCCTAGACTCCGAGCATCACCACTGCTGGGCGCCGTGCGCCCGCCGACAGAAACGGGGACTCACACGTGAGCGATCTTCAAGAGCGAGCCAAGCGGCATCTGATGCTGCACTTCTCCGACATGACCCTCGAGCCGGAGGACATCCCGATCCTCGTTCGCGGCGAGGGCAGCCACATCTTCGACGACGCCGGCAACCGCTACATCGACGGCCTCAGCGGCCTCTACTGCCTCAACCTCGGCCACTCGCACGGCGAGGAGATCGGCGTTGCCGCCGCCGCGCAGATGGCGTCGCTGCCGTTCACGACCAACTGGACGACTGCGCACCCGCCCGCCGATCGAGCTCGCTGAGCGCCTCGCCGAGCTCGGCCCTGACGGCTTCGAGCGCGTCTTCTTCACCTCCGGCGGGTCGGAGGCGGTCGAGTCCGCCTACAAGCTCGCCGTGCAGTGGCATCAGGCCAACGGCGAGTACCAGCGCAAGAAGGTGATCGCGCGCAAGGGTTCCTACCACGGCACCTCGCTCGGGGCGCTGTCCTTCACCGGCATCCCGATCTGCCGCACCGCCTTCGAGCCGATGGCTGTGCCGACGATGCACGTGGCAAACACCAACGCCTACCGGCACCCGGCCGGCGATCAGGGCGAGGCGGCGCTGACCGAAGCGCTGCTCGACGAGATCCGCGAGGTGATCGACTTCGAGCGCCCGGAGACGATCGCGATGATGATCATGGAGCCGGTCCAGAACGCCGGCGGCTCGATCACGCCGCCGGCCGGCTACTGGGAGGGCCTGCGCGAGATCTGCGACGAGCACGGCATCCTGCTCGTCTCCGATGAGGTGATCTGCGCCTTCGGCCGGATCGGCACGTGGTTCGGCGCCCAGCGTCTCGGCAGCAAGCCGGACATGATCACCTTCGCCAAGGGCCTGACCGGCGCCCACTTCTCGATGGGCGGGCTGTTCCTCTCCGACAAGGTCGCCGCGCCGTTCCTCGAGGGCACGGAGGACTACCTGCACGGCGTCACCTTCGGCGGCCACCCGGTTGGCGCCGCCGTCGCGCTCAAGGCGCTCGAGATCTACGAGCGCGAGCGGATCCTCGAGAACGTGACCGCGAACGAGGGCCCGGCCCGCGAGCTGCTCGAGGGCCTCAAGGACATTCCGATCGTCGGCGACATCCGTGGCATGGGCCACTTCTTCGCGATTGAGGTCGTCAAGGACCAGGCGACGCGCGAGGAGCTCACCGAGGACGACGCCAACTGGCTGCTCAAGGACGTCCTCTCCGACAAGCTCTGGGAGGCGGGCATGATCTGCCGCCTCGACGACCGGGCCGAGCCGATCGTGCAGATCGCGCCGCCGCTGGTTGCCGACCTGGCGCTGTTCGAGGAGATCACCTCGATCCTGCGCGAGGGACTGACGCACGCAGCCGAGCGCCTCGAAGCCGGCGCGCCGGCGTAGCCCGCCACCAGCCTCTCTAGTCCCAGATCGCGATGACCTCGTCCGGGTCGTACTTGGCCCGGACCTCGGCGAGGCGCGCGCGGACCTCCGGGGGGAAGACGGACTCGAACTCGGCCAGCGTCTTCGGGGCGGCGACGAAGTTGGCGTTGCCGTACTCGGACAGGTAGGGGGCGATCGCCTCGTAGACCGCCGCCGCCTTGAGGGGAAGCGTCGTCTCGAACAACGCCGGGTCGACGCCGACCATGCCGACCGAGTAGCCGGAGGTGCGGCCGCCGGCCGGCGAGCCCTCGGGTACGTCGCTCGCCGCGGCGCCGCCGAGCTGACGGGTCTCGACCGCGACGAAGGGCGGCGGCTCGGCCTCCGGCCCGAACTGCGAGAGCCACCTCGTCGCCCACTCGTCGTCGATCCGATCGAGCAGGCGGGCGCTGACCCAGGACGGGCCCGGCTGGTCGGGGTCGTTGGCGATCCGCGCCATCTCCGTCGGCCGCATCTCGCCGACGTCGTCGATGTAGACGGGGGCGAGGGCGCGCAGCGGCTCGGCCAGGCGCGCGCCCTCGGCGGAGTCCCCGGGGAACGCGAAGCGAACGCTGAGCACGTGGCGACCGCGAAGCGGCTCGGGAATCTCCTCGAAGGGCGGCATGCGGGCGATCAGGATGCTCGTCGTCACCCGCGGGTCGGGGTCGTCGTTGACCCAGGCGACCCAACCGCGCAGGGCCGCCTCGATGTCCGGGGTATCGAACGTGAGCGAGCCGGCGTAGAGGGTCTCGAGCTCGACGAGGCGCATCGTCAGCGAGGTGACGACCCCGAGCCCGGCCTTGCCGCCGCGCAGCGCCCAGAACAGATCAGGGTCCTGATCGACGCTGACGCTGCGCAGCTCGCCGTCGCCGGTGACAACATCGATCGACGCCAGGTAATCCGAGCTGATCCCATGACTGCGGACGAGCGGGCCGAGGCCGCCGCCGAGCAGGTAGCCGGCGACGCCGACGTTGGTCGACGAGCCCGACACTGCCGCGAGCCCGTATTCGGCGGCGGCCGGGGCGACGGCCTTCCACTGGGCGCCGGCGCCTAGCGTCGCCGTCTTCGCCTCCGGGTCGATCTGGACCGCCGCCATGCGCGAGGTGTTGACCAGCATCTGCGCCGGTGGGGGAATCGGGCCGTGACCGGTGGCGAGCACCGCGACCCGCATGCCGGCGTCGCGGGCGTGGCGGACGGCGGCCTGCACGTCGGCGGCCGAGGAGGCGCCGACGACGATCTCGGCGACGGGCACGGCGGCCAGGTTGTGGCCGATCGCGTCGCCGTTATAGCCGTCGTCGCCGCGCGCGAAAACGGGTCCGTCGGTTCGCAGGTCGAGCTCGGTGCTCATCGATTCTCCTTTTCGTCATCCGGTCGGCGCCGAAGTTACAACCTCAACCCGGCTTGAGGTCAAGCGCGGTCACCGAATGCGTGGCACATCGCGCACCGGCGGTGCACGATGTGACTTCTATCGGCGGGCGACGGCGTCGAGGGCGAGGCTGCCCTCGGCGGTGACGAGCAGCGGGTTGACCTCGAGCAGCGCCAGCCGCTCAGCGCGCGCCAGTTCGCCGATGCTCGCCGCGGCCGCGGCGGCGGCTTCGACGTCGACCGGCTCGCTGCCACGTGCGCCATGGAGCAGGGGCGCTCCGCGCAGCGCCGCGATCGCTGCGCGGATCCGCTCCGCGTCCGCCGGCAGTGGGATCACGGCGACGTCCTCGAGGACCTCGGTCCAGATGCCGCCGATGCCGATCACGAGTGCCGGCACGACGGCGTCGCCGCGCGCGGCGACGATCAGCTCGGCGCCGGGGTCGGCCGCCATCCGCTCGACGAGCAGCTCGGCTCCGGTCGGCGGCGGGCAGCGACAGCAGGCGGCGAGCCTCGGCGGCGACGGTCTCCGGGTCCTCGACGCCGAGGGCGAGCGCCCCGAGGTCGGACTTGTGCTGGATCGTGGCGGAGGAGAGCTTGAGCGCGACCGGGTCCACCCAGCTCGGCCGCCTGGCGCGCCGCATCCTCCGGCGTCGACGGCGATCCGGCGCTCGGGGACCGGGACCCCGGCGGACTCGAGCAGCGCCTTGGCCTCGGCTTCGCCGAGCCAGGGCGCCGGCGCTCGCCGCGACCGGCCGCGCGCAGCCGCGGCGATCTCGCGCAGCCGGGCCGGGTCGCCGGGCCGGCGGCGCAGCGCGGCGACGCAGCGCATCGCCGTGCCCAGGCCCTGGACCGCGGCGATCCCGCGGCCGTCGAGCTCGAGGATCTCCTCCTCGCCGATCAGGTCGGGCAGGGTGGAGGAGAACAGCGGCGCGGCGGCGCTGCGCTCGGCGCCGTCGGCGAGGCCGCGCCGGGTCGCCTCCCAGCCGGGCCGCGCCTCGTCGGCGAGGCCGGTCGGGCGTGTCGTGGAAGACCAGCAGCTGCGATCGATCGCTGGGTCGTTGCCGACCGCCTCGGCGATCGCCGCGAGGCGCTGCCGCTCGGCCCAGATCAGCGACGTGTAGTCGAGCGGGTTGGCGATCGTCGCCGCCTCGGGCAGCAGCCGCGGAGCTTGGCGGCGGTTGCCTCGGCGAGCGGCGGCAGCTGGATGCCGAGCTCGGCCGCGAGATCGGCGGCGATGCCCGGAGTCGCCGCCCGAGCAGGTGAGCACGCCGAGGCCGCCGCTGCCCGGGCGGGCCGCCGGGCTCCGTCCGGCGTGCGCGCCGAGCACGCGGGCGATCTCGAGCAGCTCGTGCGGGTCGCTTGCCCAGGCGGCGCCCGCCTCCTCGACCAGGGCCCGGAAGACGCGCTGATCGCCGGCGAGCGCACCCGTGTGGGCGGCGGCCGCGCCCGGCGCCGGCCTCGGAGCTGCCGACCTTGAGCACGGCGACGCCGATCCCGCGCTCGGCGCAGTCGGCGAGCGCCGTGCGCGAAGCGCTCGCCGTCGCCGTCGGACTCGAGGAAGAGCGCGATCGAGCGCACCCCTTCGCGCCCGGCTCAGCGCGGCGAGCCAGTCGCTGGCGTCGCAGACGGCCTGGTTGCCGGTCGAGACGACGGTGTGGAAGCCGATCGCCGCGGCGCGAGCCGAGCGCGTTGACGGCGACGTTGCCGCTCTGGGTGACCATCGCGACGCCGCCCGCCGGGCGCGGCTGGACCGAGTCACCCCAGATCGCCGAGCTCGGCCGCGAAGTTGACGACGCCGTTGCCGTTCGGGCCGCAGACCGGGAAGCCGGCGGCCGAGCGCCGCCTCGCGCAGCTCGGCCTCGAGCGCGACGCCGCGTGGCGACCTCGCCGAACCCGGCGGAGACGACGACCGCGCCGCCGCAGCCGAGGCCGGCGGCCTCGGCGATCACGGCCGGCACGCCCGGCGGCCGGGATCGCGACGGCGACCGCGTCGACGGGCTCGGGCAGCTCGCTCGAGCGACGGGCACGCAGGGGATGCCGCGGATCTGCTCGCGGTTCGGGTTGACCCCCCAGAGCTCGCCGCCGAAGCCGAGCCGCTCGAGGTTGCGGAGGATCGTGTCGCCGTAGGAGTCGGCCCGGTCGGTGGCGCCGACGACCGCGATCGAGGCCGGCGCGAGCAGGCGCGCCGAGGCCGTCGGCGGGTGCGCGCGGAGCGGCGCCTCGCGGTCGTGCCCTGCGCGGTGGCGCTCAGTGCAGGATCCTCTCGACGCCGCGGCGCTCGATCCCGCGGGCGATGATCAGCCGCTGGATCTCGCTCGTGCCCTCCCAGATCCGGTCGACCCGGAGCTCGCGCAGGAAGCGCTCGGCGACGTTCGAGCGCAGGTAGCCGCGGCCGCCGAAGGCCTGCACGCAGCGGTCGGCGCAGCGCCAGGCCGCCTCGCTGGTGAAGAGCTTCGCCATCGAGGCCTTGTTGTGGACGATCTTCGGGTCGGCGCCGGCGTCGGCGAGCGCCGCGACGGTGAAGGTCAGCAGCCGCCCGGCGGCCGCGTCGGCGGTCGAGTCGGCGAGCGGGAAGGAGACGCCCTGGTAGTCGAAGATCCGCGAGCCGCCCTGCTCGCGGCCGATCGCCCAGGCGCTCGTCTCGCTCGAGCAGGCGCCACATCGCGCCGCCGCAGCGGGCGGCGATCCCGAGCCGCTCCTCGATGAACCAGTCGCGCTGCAGATCGTCGCCGCCGCCGACGCCGCCGATCACGTCGGCCTCGCCGACCTCGACGTCGGCGAAGCGGATCGTCGGGTGGCCGTCGGGATAGGTGTGGGTGAAGGCCGGGTCGTCGACGTCTCGATGCCGCCGCGGTCCTTCTCGACGACGAACAGGGTCGGCAGCTTCTCGCCGCCGTCGATCACGTTCGCCATCACGATCAGCACCGAGGCGACGTCGCCGGAGGTGACGAACCACTTCTCGCCGTTGAGGACCCAGCCGCCGTTGTCGGAGGGCACGGCGGTCGCCTCGATCCGGCTCGGGTCGGAGCCGGCGTCGCGCTCGGTGACCGCGTAGGCGTCGCGGATCTCGCCGCGCAGCAGCGGCTCGAGCCAGCGCTCGGCGTGCTCGGGCGAGGCGTGCTCCCAGACGTTGTAGGCGTTCGGGATGTGCCAGTGGATCGCGTTGGTCGTGCGCCCGTACTGCTCCTCGACGAGCGACCACTCGGTCCGGCTCCAGCCCTGGCCGCCGTGCTCGGGGGAGTGCAGGGCGCCGGTCAGCCGCCGCGCGAGCGCCTCGCGCTTGACGTCGGCGACGACGGCCTCGGGGAGCCGGCCGCCGTAGCCGCTCGGCCTCCTCCTCGAGCGGGATCAGCACCTCCTCGGCGAAGGCGCGGGCGCGGGCCTGGACGTCGAGCGCGCGCTCGTCGAACTCGAAGGGGATCGCCGCCGGGTCGACGCCAGGCGGGCTGATCGTTGGGGTGGTCTCGCTCATCTCGATGCCCGTCCTTCTCTGCCCGCGGCTCGCGGCGGGCCTCGGCGCTTCCACTTGACCGGCACTCTAACATGCGCTTGATCGATTGACTACAAGGTCAGCCGACACCGGAATCCCCACTCTGGAAGACGCGGATGCAAGGAGAGCGGCGATGAGCGGATCCGCCAACGGCAACTGGCACGCGAGCTCAAACGGCGGGCCGGACCTGCCGCTCGACCCGGCGACATCGCGCGGACGCTGCAGCCGGTCGAGCGGGCGACGATGCTGCCGCCGGCCGCGTTCACCGATCCCGCCGTGCTCGACTGGGAGATCGAGCACCTCTTCGCCGGCTGGGTCTGCATCGGTCACGTCTCCGCCGTCGCCGAGCCGGGCTCGCTACCTGATGCGCGAGATCGGCGCGACCAGCGTCTTCGCGATGCGCGGGCGCGGACGGCGAGGTGCGCGCCTTCCTCAACGCCTGCCGCCATCGCGGCGCTCGCGGATCGTGACCGAGACCGAGGGCCAGGTCCGCAAGCGCATCCAGTGCCCCTACCACGCCTGGTCCTACGACCTCGAGGGCAAGCTCGTCGCCGCCCCGCACATGGACGAGGTCGAGGACTTCGACCGCTCCTGCTGCGGCCTGCTCGAGGTCCGCTCCGCCGTCGTCGGCGGCCTGCTGCTGATCGACCTGAGCGGCGTCGCGCCCGATCCGGCCGAGCCACGTCGGCGAGCTCGCTCGAGTTCCTCGAGCGCTACCGCGTCGCCCGAGCTGCGGCGCGCGCGGCGGCACCGTCTACGAGGTCGCGGCGAACTGGAAGGGGATCGCCGAGAACTACAACGAGTGCCTGCACTGCCCCGGCGTCCACCCGGAGCTGAACGCGCTCAGCGACTACCGCAGCGGCGAGGAGGTCTACGGCGAGGGCGCCTGGTGCGGCGGCTCGATGACGCTGAACGAGGGCGCCGAGACGATGGGCACCGGCGACGGCCACGCCGGCACCGGCCGCCGATCGCGGGGCTGACGCCGAAGGACATCGACTCCGTCTACTACTTCGCCCTGTTCCCGAACGCGCTGGTCTCGCTGCATCCCGACTACTTCATGCTGCACACGCTCTGGCCGCGAGCCGCGGGCGCACCGAGGTCACCTGCGAGTGGTTCTTCGAGCCCGAGACGATCGCGACGCGACGGCTTCGACCCCGCGCGACGCGGTCGAGTTCTGGGACATGGTCAACAGGCAGGACTGGTACGTCTGCGAGCTGACCCAGCTCGGCGTCGGCGCCCGCGGCTACACGGCCGGCCGCTACGCCGGCGACGAAGCCGACGCGCACGCCTTCGACCCGATGGTCGCCGGGCAGATACATGGAAGCCCTGCAAGCAAAGGTGGTAGCGAGGCATGAACGAGATCGCGGCAACAGCTCGGCGAGGTCGGCCTGCCGGCCCCGGTCTCCGAGCTGGCCGCCAAGGACTGGGACGTCGTCGTCGTCGGCGGCGGCCACAACGGCCTGACCGCCGCCGCCTACCTGGCGCGGGCCGGGCAGCTCGGTGCTCGTGCTCGAGCGCCGCGAGCGGCTCGGCGGCGCCGCGACGCTCGAGCGCCCGTTCGCGGACGCAGGGCTTCGTGATCAGCCCCTGCGCCTACGTCGTCGGCCTGCTCGACGACGTCGTGATCGACGAGCTCGACCTCGGCCGGCGCGGCTTCAAGTACTGGATGGCCGACCCGAACCTCTGGGTCCCGTTCGAGGACGGCACCTCCTTCGGCCAGTTCCTCGACGACGCGAAGACGCAGCAGAGCCTCGAGGCGCTCGGCCTCTCGAAGAAGGACATCGACGGCTACTGGGCCTACGAGGAGCTCTTCGACGACGTCCGCAAGCTGCTCCGCAAGGGCGAGCGCGACAGCTGGGTCGGGCGAGAGCCCGACGCGCGCGGAGATCGAGGAGATGCTCGGCGGCGACGAGGAGAAGATCGCCCTCGTCTTCGAGGACTCGATCGCCGACGTCCTCGACCGCTACATCGACGACGAGCGGCTCAAGACGGCGCTCTTCGGCCAGGGCATCATCGGCACCTGGGGCGGACCGTACGAGCCCGGCACGGCCTCGATCAAGCTCATGCACTACCAGGGCGACATCGACGGCCAGGGCCCGGTCTGGGGCTACGTCGAGGGCGGCATGGGGATGATCTCCTTCGCGATCGCCGACGCCGCCGCGCGAGGCCGGCGCGACGCTCGCCTGCGGCGTCCCGGTCGCGAGGATCGTGCCCGGCGAGGGCGTCGAGCTCGAGGACGGCACCACGATCCGCGCCCGGACGGTGATCTCCAACGCCGACCCGAAGGTGGCGATGCGCCTGCTCGGCGCCGACGCGATCGGCTCGGTCGACTCCGCCTACCGGACGAAGCTCGAGGCAGTGGAAGATCCGCACGCCCGTCGTCAAGTTCAACGCCGCGCTCGACCGGCTGCCGAACTGGACCGCCGCTCCGGGCGAGACCTGGCCGGCCCGGGCGACGGTCGACGCCTGCGGGCCGATGGAGGAGGCGCAGCGCGCCTTCGAGCGCTGCGCCGCCGGCGAGCCGGCGGTCGGGTTCGGCGAGATCTACGTCCAGACCGGCTACGACCCGAGCCCGGCGCCCGAGGGCAAGCACCTGATGAGCGTCTTCGGCCAGTACGCGCCCTACGACCTCGCCGACGGCGACTGGGAGCCGGCGCAAGGAGGCGTCGCGCGCCAGTTCATCGACCTGATCGCGCGCTTCGCGCCCGGACTTCGAGGACTCGCTGATCGATCACGAGGTGCTCGGCCCGCCCGACATCGAGTCGCGGATCGGCCTCACCGGCGGCAACATCTTCCAGGGCGAGGTGACCCCGGACCAGATGTGGGAGGGCCGGCTGACCGCCGCGGACGCCGATCGAGGGCCTCTACCTCTGCGGCGCCGCCACCCATCCGGCCGGCAGCGTCATCGCGCTCAACGGCCGCAACGCCGCCGAGGCGGTGCTCGCCGACCAGGGAGCCGAGCTGCCGGTCCGCACCGCGACCGCCTAGACTAGCCGACGAGGACCGCACCTCGCCGGTTGCGCCGCCATCGGGCGGCGTCCGCGAGGATGTGCGGATGGGCAGTGCAGGCGAGGCCGGCCGGCGGAGCACGGCGCCGATCTCCTACGCGGAGTTCGGCGAGCGCTTCTTCCTGCACGCGGTCACCGAGGAGCGGATCGTCAGCGCCCTGCGCGGGATCGCCGGCGAGCGGATCGAGCTTCGGGCCGATCGGCGCCGGTCCCGGCAAGCTCGCCAAGGTCAGCGCCGAGGGCGAGGTCGGCGTCGCGTCGGCGGACCCGCTCGCCGGCGAGCTCGTCGCCTTCCGGCTGGCGATCCCGGTCGACCTCGAGCTGCACATCGATCTCGGGCTCGACCAGTCGCGCTACCACGCCGACGTCGAGGTCGGCATCGACCTCGCCGCGCGCGCCGCGGAGCAGCTCCGCGTGCTGATCGACGTCGAGCCACCGAGCGCGCGCGACGTCAGTCTCGAGCTACGCGCCGACGGCGTCCGCGCCGACCTGCTCGGCCGCCTCGCCGGCATCGACCGCGAGATCCGCCGCTTCATCGCCAAGTACGTCGGCCGCGAGATCGACAAGCCGCACATCCGCGAGGCCCGCGACATCGACGTGGCAGCACGGATCGACGGGGCGTACAGGCCGTAACGCCGCCGTTCCGAGCCCACCGGTCACGTTCGACCCACCATTCCGAACCAAGGTGACCACTGGCGGGCGGAAGCAGCGAGGGAAAGGGTCACTGCAGAACAACCCCGTCCTGACTTTGCCTTCCCACAGCAGGCAAAGTCAGGACGCTCCACCCAAAAACAGCCCCGCAGTCCAAACCAAGCCCTCCCGCGAGCCCACCTCCCGCACTGCCCAAGGCATAGACCCCCGACCTTCGTCCCCAGCTCACCCCAGCCAAGCCCCGACGCCGGCGACGCCAGCCCAGCGCTCCCTCCCGCCGGACAGGACCAGCGGGTCAGGGACTCCCGCCGGGAACGAGCGCCCGAGCGCCGGCCGACGCCGCCTCGTGGCGTAGGGTCGCTCTCGTGGCTCCGGACACGGCGCAGCGGATCCTCGAGGCCGCCTGCGATCTGATCGCCGAGGACGGCATCGACGAGGTCCGGATCGCCCGGGTCGCGCAGCGCGCCGGGGCCTCGACGGCGCTCGTCCACCACTACTTCTCGACCCGCGAGGAGCTGCTCGAGCAGGCCCTGATCCACTCCTTCGAGCAGGCCGGCGACGAGCGCTTCGGCGAGGAGGCGCGCGCCGGCTGGCAACGGCAGCGCGGCCGACGGCGCTCGCGGCGGCGATCCGCGAGAGCCTGCCCTACCCGGGCGGCCAGCAGCGCGAGTGGGTGCTCTGGGTCGAGCTCTGGCTGCGCGCGGTCCGCGACCCGGAGCTGCGCCCGGTCGCGGCGCGCATGTACGAGCGCTACCGCGACTGGATGGCGGACGTGATCAGCGCCGGGGTCGAGTCGCGGCGAGTTCGACGCCGGCACTCGACGTCGAGCGCGTCGCCGAACGGCGCGATCGCGCTGCTCGACGGCACCGGCGTCCGCGCCCTGTTCGGCGACCCGGCGCATGGACGTCGGAGGCCGCGCGAGCGGCCGTCGCCGCGGCGCTTGCCGCCGAGCTCGGGCATCGAGCCCGCGCGCTTCTCGACTGAGCCGGCGTCGACGCCGCAGTGCACCGCCGTCTCCGGCCGCCGGCACGTTCGCGCCCGTCGGAGAGCACTTGCGAACCGCTGCAAGTGAGTAAGTTGAACGGCGGTTCAGCTTTCGGAGGAGCAGCGCGAGGAGCGCAGGAGGAGCGCCACGGCGGCGTGCCGTGAGCCCGCGTCCGAACATGGAGCACATCCGCAGGCCGCAGATCCTCGCGGCGGCGGCCGAGGTGATCGCCGAGCGCGGGCTGGCCGCGACCCGGATCGCCGACGTCGCCGAGCGCGCCGGGACCAGCCCGCGCCGCCGTCCTCTACTGGTTCGACGACCGCGGAGCAGCTGCTCAACGAGGCGCTGGCCGTCGCCGAGGACCGCTTCTACGACTCGCTGACCGAGCCGGCTCGCCGAGCTCGACGACCCCGGGCGAGCGGCTGCGGCTGCTGTTCGACGCTTCGGCGAGGCCTACGACTGGACGCCTCTGGATGGAGCTGTGGGCGCGCGCCCTGCGCGACGACGCAGGCCGCGCGAGACGCGGCAGCGGCTCGACGATCGCTGGCGCGAGCGAGATCGCCGCGCAGGTCCGAGCGGGGCAGGCCGCGGGCGAGTTCGACGCGGCCGCGACGCCCGAGGAGGTGGCGCTGCGTGCTCGCCTCGCTGCTCGACGGCCTCGCCGTGCAGGCGACGCTCGGCGACCCGCAGGTCGCGCGCGAGCGGATGCGTGGAGCTGCTCGCTCGAAGCGGCGCGAGCGGCTGCTCGGCGCCGAGCTGGCAGCGCCAATCGACGATCGACACGGCACGACCGCGAGCACGAGCTGCTCGCCAAAGGAGGAGCGACGATGAGCGAGCAGAACATCGACCGGCTCTGGCTGGCCGGACCGGATGTCGAGGCGCGACGCGCTCAAGGTGGGCGGTGGCCTCGCGCTGGCGGCCGGGCTCAGCGCCTGCGGCGTCGGCAACGGTGCGGGCACCGACGCGGCGACACGCGACCGAGGCAAGATCGAGCCGAAGATCGACGGCGATCTCGTCTACTTCAACTACGCCCAGTACGTCGATCCGGCGCTGGTCAAGAAGTTCGAGAAGAAGTACGGCGTCCAGGTGCGCGAGTCCTACTACGACTCGATGCCGGCGATGATGGCGAAGCTGCGCTCGGGCAACCAGTACGACCTGGTCTTCCCGAGCGCCGAGTTCGCCGACAAGCTGATCAAGGCGCAACCAGCTGCTCGAGATCCCGCGCGACAAGCTCCCGGCGGCCAGCGACGTCTACTCGTTCTTCGACGACCCCTGGTACGACCCGGGATCGGCGCACACGCTGCCGTACTCGCTGTACCTGACCGGGCTCGGCTACCGCGCCGACAAGATCGACACGATGACCGGCTCCTGGCGGGACATCGTCAACCCGCAGGCCGACGGCCGCTCCTTCGTCCTCGACGACTTCCAGGAGGGCGATCGGGATGGCGAACCTGGTCAACGGCTACGAGCTCAACGCCGTCGACCCCGACGCAGCTCGCCGAAGTCGAAGGACTACCTGGTCGGGCTGAAGCCGCGACCTGCGCGGGTTCAGCACCGACACGATCACGAACATGTCCTCGGGCAACGCCTGGATCCAGCACCTCTGGAACGGCGACGTGATCAACATCCGCTACCGGGTCGACGACCCGGACTCGATCCAGTTCCAGAAGAACGAGGAGGGCGTCCCGGTCGGCAGCGACGTGTTCGCGATCCCGGTCAACGCCGAGCACCCGGGCACCGCGCTGATGTTCATCGACTTCCTGCTCGAGAACTCCGCCCAGAACTCGAGCTGGACCGGCTACCCGATGCCGACCGACAGCGCCGACGAAGACCGTACGCGGAGCTGGTCAAGGGCGAGCCGGAGCTGCAGGTCTCGGTCGACGACCTCGAGGACGGGCGAGCAGTTCGCCAACCTCGAGGGCGCCGACCGCGCAGGACTGGGACCGGACCTGGACCGAGGTCAAGGCCGGCTGACCGGCCGGTCGCGCGCGATGAGGCGAGCGAGCCAGGACGTTGAGCGAGCGGCGGTTCGCCGGCCTGACGCTGCTGCCGGGCGCGGCTCTGGCTGGTGCTGCTGTTCCTGGTCCCGCTCGGGATCACGCTGGCGATCTCGTTCGGGATCACCGACGAGCTCGGCAACGCGCTCTACGCCTGGCATCCGGAGAACTACAGCCGCGTCTTCGACCCGCTGTTCGCGCCGGTCCTGCTGCGCTCGGTCGGCTACGCGTTCGCGACGGTCGCGCTCTGCCTGCTGATCGGCTACCCGATCGCCTACTACATCGCCCGCTTCGGCGGCCGCTACAAGTACCTGCTGGTGGCGCTGGTCGTGCTGCCGTTCCTCGTCAACTACCTGATCCGCGTCTACGCCTGGACGGCGATCCTCTCCGACGACGGGCCTCGTCAACGGCCTGCTCAAGGACCTCGGCCTGACCGAGCGACGGGGTTCGCTTCCTGAACACGCCCTTCGCGGTGATCGGCGGCCTCGTCTACGGCTACATGGCGTTCATGATCCTGCCGATCTACGCCGCGCTCGACCGGATGGACCCGTCGCTGATCGAGGCCGGCAAGGACCTCTACGCGAACGCGCTGGCAGACCTTCCGCCACGTCACCTGGCCGGCCACCTTCCAGGGCGTGCTCGCCGGCTGCGGTGCTCGTCTTCCTGCCGGCGGTCGGCGACTTCGTCAGCGCCCAGCTGCTCGGCGGCCCCGACACCTACATGGTCGGCAACCTGATCCAGCAGCAGTTCTTCGACGCCAACAACTTCCCGTTCGGCGCCGCGCTGACCACCGTGCTGATGGCCTTCCTGCTGATCTTCATGGTCTTCTACCTGCGCTCGGCCGGCCGCGCGGCTGAGGAGGCACGAGCGTGAGCGAGCCGTCAGCCGCACAAGGACTTCGACCGGCCGCGCTTCCTCCAGCTGCTGATGGGGCTGTTCCTGATCTGGACCTTCGCGCCGATCGCGATCGTCATCCTGTTCTCGTTCAACTCCGGCAAGTCGCTGCAGAACTTCGACGGCTTCAGCACCCAGTGGTACAGCGACTTCTTCGGCGACGAGCAGCTGCGCGAGTCGCTGTTCGCGAGCCTCGAGATCGCGCTCGTGACGATGGTCGTCGCGACCCTGCTCGGCTCGCTGCTCGCCTTCGGCCTGGTCCGCTCGCGCAACCGGCTGAGCCCGGTGACGAACGTGATGATGCTGGTGCCGCTCGTCGTCCCGGAGATCGTCGCCGGCGTCTCGGCGCTGCTGCTCTTCACCCAGATCGGCATGGAGCTCTCGCTGACGACGATCATCCTCGCCCACATCACCTTCTCGATCTCCTACGTGACGGTGATCGTCCGCGGCCGGCTGGCGGCGCTCAACCGCGAGGTCGAGGAGGCGGCGATGGACCTCGGGCGCGACCCGGATGCAGACGCTGCGGCTGGTCGTGCTGCCGGCGCTCTGGCCGGCGATCCTCGCCGCCGGGCTGCTCACCTTCGCGCTCAGCTTCGACGACTTCGTGCTCTCCTTCTTCACGACCGGCGAGTCGCCGCAGCCGCTGCCGGTGCGGATCTACTCCTCGATCCGCTTCGGCGTGACCCCGACCATCAACGCGATCGGCACGCTGATGCTGTTCGTCTCGGTGACCACGATCGGCGCTCGCGCTCGCGCTGCCGCGGCTGCTCGGGCGGCGCGGCCAGACGGTGCTGATCGGAAAGGACGCTGTATGAACGAGGCACGAGGCCACCGAGTCAACCAGGGCGCTGCGGGAGCGGCCGACGGCGCGGAGGCGCGAGGCGATCCGCTTCGACCGGCGTCACCAAGCGCTTCGGCGAGGTCGACCGCGGTCGAGGAGCATGGACCTGACGATCCGCGAGGGCGAGTTCTTCTCGCTGCTCGGCCCGTCCGGCTGCGGCAAGACGACGACCCTGCGGATGGTCGCCGGCTTCGAGCAGCCGACCGAGGGCGCCATCTACCTCGAGGGCGAGCCGGTCGGCGGAGGTGCCGCCCTACCAGCGCAACGTCAACACGGTCTTCCAGAGCTACGCGCTGTTCGAGAACCTCGACGTCTTCGAGAACGTCGCCTTCGGCCTCAAGCGGCGCAAGGTCGGCAAGGACGAGATCAAGCGGCGGGTCGACGAGGCGCTCGAGCTGGTCCAGCTGCCGAGCCGCTGCGACGCGAAGCCACGCGAGCTCTCCGGCGGGCAGAAGCAGCGGGTGGCGCTCGCGCGGGCGCTGGTCAACCGGCCCTCGGTGCTGCTGCTCGACGAGCCGCTCGGCGCCCTCGACCTGAAGCTGCGCCGGCAGATGCAGGTCGAGCTCAAGCAGATCCAGCGCGAGGTCGGGATCACCTTCGTCTACGTGACCCACGATCAGGAGGAGGCGCTGTCGATGTCGGACCGGATCGCGGTGATGAACGCCGGCCGGATCATCCAGTGCGGTGAGCCCGAGGACATCTACGAGCACCCCGACGAGGAGTTCGTCGCCGGCTTCATCGGCATCTCGAACCTGATCGAGGGCGTCGTCGAAGGCGAGGGCAAGGTGCGGGTCGGCTCCGGCGCCAGCGTCGCCGCGCCGATGCCCGAGGACTGCTCCGCGGGCGACGCGGTCCAGCTCTCGGTCCGGCCGGAGAAGATCGCGATCGACGACGACGTCGAGGAGCGGCATGGTGCAGCTGCGGCGGCACGCGTCGTCTCCCGCGTCTACCACGGCGTCAACACCCAGATCACGGTCGATCGTCGGCGGCGGCGCGCAGCTCGTCGCGCTCGAGCAGGCGACCTACCGCGCCAGCGCCGACGACCGCTGGGAGGAGGGCATGGAGGTGAAGTTCGGCTGGCACCCCGAGAACACGCCTCGTCCTGCGCTGACGGCCCGTAGGGCGGCAGCGATGAGGGTCGTCGTCATCGGCGCCGGCCTCGCGGGGTTGGCGGCGGCCGACGCGCTCGTCCGCGGCCGGGCATGAGCTCGATGGTGCTCGAGGCGCGCGAGCGGGTCGGCGGCCGCGTCCATTCGCGGACGCTTGCCAACGGCGCCGTGGTCGAGATGGGCGCGGAGTTCATCCTCCCCGGCTGCGACGTCGTGCCGGCGCGCCGGCCGAGCGGTTCGGCCTCGGGCTCTGGGACAAGGGCATGCGCTACGGGCGCCGCGACCCGCGCGGCGCCGAGGTGCCGCCGGGCGCGCTCGAAGCGGCAGTCGAGGCAATCGACGCCGCGCTCGCCGCGACGAATCGCGGGGCGGGGGAGAGCGCCGCCGCGGCTGCTCGGCCGGCTCGAGATCGATCCCGGCGCTCGGGAGGCGATCCTCGCCCGGGCCGAGGTCTCCGCCGCGGCGCCGGCCGAGCACGGTCGCCCGCCGCCGAGCTCGGCGTGCTTGCCCGCGTCAGCGACGAGCCGGCGCCGGGAATCGCCGGCGGCAACCAGCGCCTCGCCGATGGCTCTCGCCGGCGCGCTGCCGGCGCGGCGCGGTGCAGCTCGGCGCGCCGGTCCGAGGCCGTCGCTCACGGGCGCCGACGGCGTCGTCGTGCGCACCGGCGCGGGGGAGATCGCCGCCGACGCGTGCGTCGTCGCCGTGCCGCCGCCGCTCGTCGAGTCGGCTCGAGTTCGAGCCGGAGCTGCCGGCCGATTACCGGGCGGCGCTCGCCTCGGTCGCCTACGGCCACGCCGCGAAGCTGTTCGTGCCGCTGGCGGAGCCCGTGCCGCCGAGCGCGACCCTGGCGGTGGCCGACCGCTACTGGGCCTGGACGGCGACCGGGGACGGCGATGCGCCGCAGCCGGTCGTCAGCGCCTTCGCCGGCTCGGCGCCGGCGCTTGAGCGCCTCGGCGTCGCCAGCGGGCCCGCACGCTGGCTGCGACCGGCTCGCCGAGCTGCGCCCCGACCTGCCCCTGCTGCCGGGCGAGGCGCTGCTCTCGACGTGGGACGACGACGCCGTTCGCGACCGGCGCCTACTCGGTCTCGATCGCCGCCGCGCGGAGCCGCGCTGCTCCGCCGGCCCCGCCGGCCGGATCGCCTTCGCCGGCGAGTACCTCGGCGGCGAGATGGCGGCGCTGATGGAGGGCGCGATCCGCTCGCGGCAGCCGGGCGCGCCGGGCCCGACGGCTGACCGTCGGGTCGCATCGCCACGCGTGGACTGCCGCACTGCGCAGTTCGCCGGGCGCGCGGGCGCGCGTCCGGTTGCGCCAGACCGCCGTCTGCCTTATCCTTCTCCTGGTTGACTGACCAGTCAATCGGTCGGCCGCGAGCCACGCCAACAGGTGACTCGGGGATCCAAGTACGCGCTTTGGCGCGCACCCTGGCACGCCGCGGACCCTCACGACGACACTTACAAGGAGCGATCAACAGTGGTTGATTTCACCCTCACCGACGAGCAGAAGGATCTGCGCGAGATGGCGCATTCCTTCGCTGAGAAGGAGATGCGCAAGGTCGCCGCGGAGTACGACCGCGACGGCACCTGGCCCCAGGAGATCATCGAGAAGGCCTGGGAGGTCGGCCTGATGAACACCCACACGCCCGTCGAGTACGGCGGCCCGGGCCTCGACTACCTGTCGGGCTGTCTGATCGAGGAGGAGCTCGGCTGGGGCTGCTCCGGCATCGGCACCTCGCTGGCCGCCAACGGCCTCGCCTCGGCGCCGGTCGCGCTCGGCGGCTCCGAGGAGGTCAAGAAGGAGTACCTCGGGATGCTCACCGAGGAGCCGAAGCTCGCCAGCTTCTGCCTGACCGAGCCCGACGCCGGCTCCGACGTCTCCGGGATGAAGACGACCGCCACGCAGGAAGGGCGACAAGTGGGTCATCAACGGCTCCAAGTGCTTCATCACCAACGGCCAGTACGCCGACTGGTACACGGTCTACGCGAAGACCGACAAGGAGGCCGGCCACCGGGGCATCTCCGCCTTCGTCGTCCCGCGCGATGACACGATCGTCATCGACAAGAAGGAAGACAAGATCGGCCAGCGCGCGTCGAACACGGCGACCGTGACGTTCAACGAGACCGAGATCCCCGAGGGCAACCTGCTCGGCGAGGAGAACAAGGGCTTCAAGCTCGCGATGATGACCCTCGACCGCACGCGTCCCGGCGTCGCGGCGATGGCCGTCGGTATCGCCCGCGCCGCGTTCGAGCACGCCTGCGAGTACTCGAAGGAGCGCCAGCAGTTCGGCATGCCGATCGCGATGCACCAGGCGGTCGCGTTCATGATCGCCGACATGGCGACCAAGGTCGAGGCCGGCCGTCTGCTCACGTGGCAGTCCGCCTCGCTGCTCGACAACGGCCTGCGCAACACGCTCGCCGCCTCGCACGCCAAGCGGTTCGCCGCGGACTCCGCGATGGAGGTCACCACCGACGCCGTGCAGGTGTTCGGCGGCTACGGCTTCATCAAGGAGTACCCGGTCGAGAAGCTCATGCGCGACGCGAAGATCATGCAGCTCTACGAGGGCACCTCGCAGATCCAGCGCCTCGTCATCGCCAAGGAGGTCCTGATGGGCCGCAACGTCAACGAGCCGATCCCCGAGGCGATCAAGAAGGAGCCGGTCCCCGCCTGATCGACCCTCAGCACCCCAAGGGAGCGAGACCTGAGCAAGAGCCCCCGGGAAACCGGGGGCTCTTGTCATTGGTGGGGCCGCTTGGGCGGTCCGGCTGCGGGCTGGACTACGGCGTGGGCGCCTCGCGGGTGGGTGGATGATCGCCTTTGGCAGCGGGGGGGGCGGACCGAAACAACACGCCGGACGTGCACGGCTCCGGTACGTCCGGCGCGTTAGTTTCCCATGGGCGAACTTTCGGGCCGGACGTCGGCGTCGGCGCGACGTCCGGCGCGTTGTGCGCCCACATGTGGTGTCTCGCCGGCCGGCAGCCGTCCATGCCGCCTCCCTCGGTGCAGGCGCCGGCGATATCGCCCCGCCGAGCCCGCCCGCGCGGACAAATATCCTCAGTGGATGGCCGAACGGCGATCCAAGCCCGTCGCCGAGGCCGCCGCGGAGGCGGCGCGCGTCGGCGAGCGCAGGGGCGGCCGCGGGCGCAAGCCGGCGGGGCGTGCCTCCGACGTCTTCGGCGGCGAGCTGCGGCGCCGCGACGTCTTCCCGCTGCTCGTCCTGCACCTGATCGCGCAGGAGCCCGCCTACGGCAACCGGCTGATCGAGGAGATCGAGCGGATCAGCGGCGGGATGATCACGGTCAACCCGAACACCATGTATCCGCTGCTGCGCGAGCTCGAGTCGCACGGGCAGATCGAGGGCCAGTGGGAGCACCCGGACCGGCGCACGCGCCGCTTCTACACGATCACCGAGCCCGGCCGGGCCGAGTACGCGCGCCTGCGGCGTGAGCTCGAGCCGTTCCTGGCGATGATGGCGCGCACGATCGAGATGATCCGCGCCGAGGTCTACGGCGAGGAGGAAGGATGAGCGAGGTCACCGCTGCGATCGAAGCCGCGGTGCCGATCGCCGACGCCTGGAGCCTTTACTTCGACCCCGAGCGCTGGCGCTCGTGGGCCGACCAGTTCGACAGCACCGTCAGCTCCGACGGCTACCCCGAGGTCGGCGGGACGCTCGTCTGGCAATCGAACGCCGCGGGCCGCGGACGCGTCGCGGAGCGCGTGCTCGCCCACGAGGAGCGGCGCCTGCACATCGTCTCCTTCGAGGACCCGTCGACTACCGGCACGCTCGAGGTGCGCTTCGAGATGGCGGCGGCCGGCCCCGGCGGCGACTCCCGAAAGACGCGGATCGAGCAACGGCTCGACTACTCCTTGCGCGAGGGCGGACCGCTCACGGCGATCACCGACCGCCTCTTCATCCGCGGCCAGATGCGCTCCTCGCTCGAGCGCAGCCTTGCCGATCTGCGCGGCGAACTGCTCGCCGCGGCGGCCTGACCGCGCCTGGATGCGCCCGCTACGCTCGGCGCCCCCGCGAACCCCACGCACGATCGGAGAGAGATGTTCGTCTTCAAGGCTGCAGTAGTCGGCGCCGGCACGATGGGCGGCGAGATCGCCCAGGCGATCGCCGCCGCGGACATCGATGTCGTCCTCAAGGACATCGACCAGAAGTTCGTCGATACGGGCCTCGAGAAGGCTCGCGAGATCACCAAAGGCCGCCTCGACCGGCTTGTCGGCAAGGAGAAGATCACCGCCGACGAGGCCGAAACACGGCTGGCCGAGATCATGGGCCGGATCGAGGGCGCGACCGACTACTCGTCCTTCGGCGACGTCGACTTCGTGATCGAGGCCGCCCCCGAGCGGATGGAGATCAAGCAGCCCCTCTTCGCTGAGCTCGACGAGGTCACCCCGGGCCACGCGATCCTCGCCTCAAACACCTCCTCGCTCTCGATCACCGAGATGGGCGAGGCAACGCTGCGCCCCGAGAAGGTCGTCGGCTTCCACTTCTTCTACCCGGCCTCGGTGATGCCGCTGCTTGAGATCGTCGAGGGCGAGGACACCTCCCCGGACACCGTTTCGGTCGCCTACAACTTCGCGCAGGCGATCAAGAAGCAGCCGATCGTCTGTGGCGAGGTGCCGGGCTTCGTCGTCAACCGGATCCTCAACGCGTCGGTCGGCGAGGTCTGGCGCGAGCAGGAGCAGGGCGGCCTCCAGATCAAGGCGATCGACGAGGGCATCGCGGGCGCGAAGGCGGCGCCCATGGGCCCGTTCTTCCTCACGGACATGCTCGGCCTCGACACCGTCCTGCACGTGGCCGAGCACCTCGAGGAGTCCTACGGCGAGCGCTTCTACGTCCACGAGGGCATGCAGAAGCTCGTCGCCGACGGCAAGCTCGGCGCGAAGAGCGGGGGAGAGGGCTCCTACGCGAACGGCGAGCCGAACCTGCCCGGCGACGCGGAGCCCGACATCGACGACCTCGTCGAAAAGTTCACGCTGAAGGCGCTGGTCGAGGCCTGCCTGTTGCTCGAGGAGGGCGTCTGCACCGTCCGCGAGATCGACCTCGGGATGATGGCCGGTGCCGGCCTCGACCCGCGACGCGGCTTGTTCCCGCCGTTCTGGAAGGCCGACATCGATGGACTCGACGTGACCCTCGAGAAGCTCGAGAACCTGGCCGAGCGGTATCCGGAACGCTTCAGCGTCCCGCGGGTACTCAAGCGCCTCGTCGCCCAGGGTCGCCTCGGCATTGCTGCCGGCCAAGGGTTCTACGCCTACCCGCAGCCCGACGACGGCGAGCAGGCCGAGACTGTGAAGCTCGAGACGCGGCCGGAGACAGGCGTTGCGATCGCCTGGCTGGCGAACCTGCCCATGAACGCGCTCAGCCCACAGGTGATCGCAGATCTGCGCACCGTCTGGGACAGGGTCAAGGCAGCGGACGGGATCCGGGCGATGGTCGTCGCCTCCTCGATCCCGCTCGTCTTCAGCGCCGGCGCCGACATCAAGGCGTTTACGCAGCTGGACGAGGAGAGCGGCCGCAAGCTCACCGACGACGCGCACGCGCTGCTGCGCGAGTTCGAGACCGAGCCGATCGCAACGGTCGCCGCGGTCAACTCGCTCGCCTTCGGCGGCGGCTGCGAGCTGGCGATGGGATGCGACATGCGGATCGCGGCGGCGTCCGCCGTCTTCGGCCAGCCCGAGATCAACCTCGGGATCATCCCCGGCTTCGGCGGCACCCAGCGGTTGCCACGGCTGATCGGCGCCCAGAGCGCGCTCGAGATGAACCTGACCGGCGATGCGATCACGGCTGGCGATGCCTACGAGCTCGGCCTCGTCAACCACATCGTCACAGACCACGAGCTCTTCGACACGGCGCTGGCCTTCGCCCGCAAGCTCGCCGGCCAGGCGCCCGTCGCCGTCGGCGAGATCAAGCGTGTCTCCGGCAGGGCGGACATCGACGAGGGGATCGAGGCGGAGAAGAGCGGTTTCGCCTCGATCTTCGTCTCCGAGGACGCGCGCGAGGGGATCTCCGCCTTCCTCGGCAAGCGCAAGCCGAGGTGGCAGGGCCGCTAAGAGGCCGTCTCAGCCTCTGAGCCCGGCGGCGGGGGGACGCGGCACGCCGGGACCCTAAGCTCCCCGCGTGGCCGCCGCCCCCGTAAGCGAGAGGATCGAGGCGCTCGCGGAGCTGATGGGCTCCGCCGAGCGCGTCGTCGCCCTGACCGGCGCCGGGATCTCGGTCCCCTCAGGGATTCCGGACTTCCGCACGCCGGGTGCCGGCATGTGGGCCAAGGTCGACCCGATGCAGGTGGCGACGATCGACGCCTTCCACCGCGACACGCGGGCCTTCTGGGAGTTCTACCGGCCCCGCTTCGAGATGCTCGCCGACAAGCGCCCGAACCCGGCCCACGACGCGCTTGCAGAGCTCGAGCGCCGAGGCAGGCTCGAGGCGGTGATCACGCAGAACATCGACCGCCTGCACGCCGAGGCAGGCACTGAGGAGCTGATCGAGGTGCACGGCTCGGTCGCGACGTCCTCGTGCACCAGTTGCGGCGCGAGCTGGTCGCTGGCCGACGTCGAGTCGCTGTTCGACACCGACGGTATTGCCGTCTGCACGCAGTGCGGGGGCAAGGTCAAGCCCGACGTCGTTCTCTTTGGGGAGCTGCTGCCAGTCGATGCGATCGAGCGCGCCCGCGAGCTCTCGGAGTCGGCAGATCTGATGCTCTGCGTCGGCTCTTCGCTCGAGGTCTTCCCGGCAGCCGGACTGCCCGAGCTGACCCTCGAGGCCGGTGGGCGGATCGCGATCATGACCCGCAGCGCGACGCCGTACGACGGCGCTGCGGCGGTGCGGCTCGAGGGTGACCTGGCCGTCGAGCTGCCGGCGCTCGTCGACGTGCTGGGCGCCTAGAGCGCCTGAGGGCGCCTAGGAGCCGAAGAGGCCACCGCAAAAGAGAGCTGAGCGCCGCTCAGCCCAGCATCCGCCGGCCACGGATCGCCCGGCGGGTTCCCTTCAGCGCCCGACCGAGCTGCTCAGGATCGATCTCGGCACCCGTCAGCGCCCGCTCGCGCATCCCTGCGACGTCCTTCGCGAGCTGCGTGTCGACCTCGCCACCGCTGCGAGCACGCGCCTCGATCGTGAGCGCGAGCCCGAGCGCCGCGAGGGCCGTCCGGCCCTGGCCGGCGTGGCGCTCAGCGTCGGCGAGCAGCGCGTCCTCGTGGGCGATCTCCTGGCGGCCACCGAGGACCGCCGCGACCCGCTCCTGGGCGCCGACGGAGTCGATGGTCTCGGCCCGGACGCTGCGGCGGCGGCGCTCTGGGAGCTCCGCGGCGGCGTCCCAGCGGCCCTCGGCGACCTGCTGGCCGGATCCGTAGCCGAAGCGGATCGCGATCGCGGTCTCGATGTCGAGGTCGCCGGCGTATGGATCGGGGGCAGCGACCCGGTAGGCATGCAGCGCCCGGTTCGTGGTCCGGATCACCTCGTCGAGCAGCGCCTGGGTGATCTCCTCGTCGCCGAGCACCGCGTCGAGCCAGGCTCGCGCCTCGTCCCCGCCCGTGAAGGGGATCGCCTTGGCCAGTGTCAGCCGGCTCAGCGTCAGCGGATCGGGCGGCGGCTCGGTCTCGAGCGGGACGGGCTTGCCGCGGCGTAGTCGCGAGCCGGCACGCACGGCCCCGAGTGTCCTGATCACGAGCACGTCGGGGTCGGCATCGGCTTCGCCGGGCGGGCGGACGAGGTAGCGGCCGGCCCCAAGCGCGATCGTGCCGGCGAAGTCGAGCTGGGCGAAGGGGAGCAGCGGCGGCACGGCGGCGACGTTAGTGGACGGCGAGCGGCATCAACCGGCCTGGCTCGCCCGGCGTCCCGGCGGCGCTACTCGCCGAGGTGGGCGTTGCTCGAGCGCTTCTGGTGCTTGTCCGGAAGCGCGAAGTTCGACGGGGAGGTGGGGACCTTGGGCTGATCGAGCTGGCCGATCCGTTTGAGCAGCTTGTCCCACTGGGCCGGCTTGAGCAGCGTCGAGAGGTTGGAGCCGCCGCCGTCGGGCACGGCCGACGGTGTGTAGCCGACGTGAATGTGGTCGTTGTGGTCCGGCATCGAGAAGGTCGGGCCACCCATGTCCATCAGCGAGATGATCTGCGCCGGTCGCATCGAGCCCTGGAGCTTGAGCAGGTCGTTGATCACGTCCTCGGTGATCGACCCGGGGCCCTGGTTGCCGAGGATCGGGATCCCGTTGACCTGGGCGATGTCCATGGCGTCACCGGTCCAGTGCGCGGAGACGTTGCCGGAGACCGTCATCTTCGAGTGGCCACACTCGAGCGAAGTGATCGTCAGGTGGTAGCCGCGGGCGACCAGGTACTCCATGACGGCGAGTACGCGGCGGTCGATCCGGCCGGAGCGGATGTCGGCGCGGCCGCAGGAGTAGATCTGCAGGGCCGGGTCCTTGAGGACGCGCTGGACGAGCTGAGCCTTCGACATCAGCAGGACCTGGCCGACGTTGGCGCTCTCGTCGAACGGGTTCTGCCCGGCGGCACGGTAGATCGCCGTCGCTTCGAGCAGCTTCCAGCCGTCGAGGATCGGCTTGGGGTCGATCTTGCGGGCGCCCTTGCCGGCGGGCTTGATCGCGAAGTGGAGGTGAGGAGCGCTGCCGTCGTGCAGGTTCCCGATCTGACCCAGGACGGTGCCGGCGACGACCTTCGAGCCGGCCCGCAGGCGCTTTGCGTCCATCGTCTTCGGGTCGAAGCGCAGGACGCCGGAGAGGTAGTTCTTGACAGTGTCGTAGCCGGGCACGCCACCCTTGAGCACCTGGTCGAGCTGGCCTCCCAGGTTCTGGTTGCTGCCGCGGTTCGCCTTGCGGTCGGGCAGCGCCGCGATCCGGGCACGGGCGTTTTCGGTGTTGACCGGTCCGCTGCTCTTCTTCTTGGAGCCCTTCTTCGCGTCCTTGGCCTTCTTGCCGCCGCCGACGAGCTTGAAGTCGGAGCCGGTCAGGCTGTTGTCCTTCTTCGGGACAGGGATCGCCTTCGCGACCTTGCCGAGGTCGGAGTAGGTGAACTCGTTGCCGTAGGCGTCACGGAGGACCAGGTAGTTGCCGAGGTGCTTGTTGTGGCCGACCTTCTTGACGACGCCGTCGTTGACCGCGACCACGGGGGACTTCTTCTTCGCGTAGATGTTGATGCCGCGGCGCGTCGGCGAGCCGCTGATCACGTCGGCCGCGTTGCCCTTGACGCCCTTGCGCGGGGTCGAGCGCTTGACCGCGGCGCGCTCGGAGATGTCGTCGGCGTAGCGCGCCTTCGCCGCAACGGGGAAGTGGGCACCCTCGGTCAGGCCGGTGAGCGAGTCGACGATCCCGGAGGGGAGCTTGCCGTACTGCTGCGCGTAGAGCAGGACCTCGTCGACGTACCAGTCGGCGTGGTTGTAGGAGAAGATCGCCTTGCGGATGTCGGTGTCGCCGCCGGCGGCCTTCAGGTAACGGGCCGCGGCGCAGATCGCGTCGACCGGGTTGTAGGGGTCCTTGCGGCCGTCGCCGTTGGCGTCCACCCCGTAGGCGCGCCATGTCGAGGGGATGAACTGCATCCAGCCGAGCGCGCCGGCGCTGGAGACGTTGAGGTTGGTGCCGAACGCGGTCTCGATCCGGTTGATCGACGCGAGCACCTCCCAGGGGATCCCGTACTGGGTTCCGCAGGCCTGGTAGATCGACAGCAGGAAGGGCGGGATCGAGAACTGGCTGATCATGAAGTTGGGGACGCCGATCGGGGCGGCGCCGAAATCGGCGATCGAGACCGACGGGTTGGAGTTCGTCGGCGTGCCGTCCGGGCGACGGATCGGGTTGGCCGCGTCGGGCTTCCGCTTGTCACCCTCACTCTTCGCTTGAGACTTGTCCGAGAACTCGAAATCGGACTTGTGCTTCTTGCCCTTGCCCTTGCCGGCCTCGAATGGGTTCTTGACGTCGGGGAGGTTCGACCCGCCGGTGCTGGTGTCGCCGCCGGTCGTACTCGTCGTCGTGCCGCCCGTCGTCGAGGAGGTGTCGCCGCCGCCGGTGGTCGTCGAGCTGCCGGTGGTGCTTGACGTCGTGCCGCCGGTCGTGGTGGTCGCGGCGGGATTGCTCTCGTCGTTGTCGGTGGCGCCGGAGCAGCCCGGATCGGCCATGTCGATCGCGCCGTCACCGTCGTCGTCGGTGCCGTTGGCGCAGGCGGGGAGCGCGCCGCCGACGACCGGCAGGTCGCCACCCGCGGGCAGGTTCACCGAGACGTGCGCATTGCCAACGCCCAGGTTCACGTCCGCGCTGCTGGCGCCGGCGTATACCACTGCGCCGAAGATGCCCAGCGCGATCGCGATCAGAAGCCTGTTCTTCATTCCCTCTCTCAGAACCTAAGAGTCTGGCAGCCTGTCCGAGCGTGTCCCGCCGGGTCTCCCCGACCGGTTCCGCCGTCCCGTACCTCTCTCCGGTGACCTCAACGCTATCCATCCCCGTGGCGGAATGCAATCGGCAACCGGTCGGCGCAAGCGGCGTCTCTCCACAGCCATCCTTCGGCAGCATTGCAGCTTGCCTTGAGCGACTCCCGCCGCCCTGGACCGGGCCGGTTGGCTGCGACCGTCCGACACCGCATCGGCTAGCGTCCAGAGCGGCAAACCGACCGCCGGCGGCGACGGGCGAAAGGACGTGATGAGCGACGACAACCCAGGCATCCGCGAACGTGGCGAGGAGGCGTTGGGCGACCTCGCGCAGGCGCTGCTCGAGAACCCCCTGTTCAGCCAGGCAGTGGGCCGGGCGCTGGGCGCCGGCGAGAAGGCCGCGCAGGCCCAAAAGAGCGCCCTCGGAGCGTTCGACGTCGCCTCAGCGGGGGATCTGGACCGCCTCGTGAAACGGATCCGTTCGCTCTCCGACAGGATCGAGCAGCTCGAGGACGAGCTCGACGACCAGCGCCGCGAGCTCGCGGCGCTCAAGCGGACCTCAGCCTCAGGCTGAGGTTGAGTCTTCGCCCAGCGCGGCCGCGACGACGATCGGCGCGGCGATCCCGCCGAGCCGCAGCGCCGATGCGTCCAGCGCCTCGTCTTCGAGCGGCACCCCGCCTGAGCTGCTGACGACGAGGGTTGCCGCGATCGCGATTCCGCGGGCCGCGGCAAGCTGCAGCAGCGTCGCGGTCTGCAGGTCGAATGGATCGCCGGCGCCCGCACGGCCGTCCGCCGCGGCGCCGGCGATGTGCTCGTTGCCGGGCGGCGAGTGCGGGTGCTCCAGGCTGAGCAGCGCCAGTGCGGGCCCGGCTCCGGCCCCGGTGAGCGCGTCGCTGAGCGCCCGGTCGGCGGCCGCGGGCGCCGTTCCCGGTGCCGCTGCCGTCGCCGCGACGACGCCCGTCCCGAGGGGTAGCGAGCCGTCGGCGCTCGTGCAGGTGCCGATCCGGACTGCGTGCGTGAGCCCCGCCTCGATCAGCTCGCCGAGCACGACCGCGGCGCTCGGCCCGCCGATCCCCGTCGCCTGGATCGTCAGCTCGGCACCGTCGGGGGTGATGCCCCAGTACCCCCAGAGCCCACGGTGGTGGTTCGACATGCGGGGCTCGGTGAGCAATTCCTGGGCGAGCAGCAGGGCCCGGGCCGGGTCACCGCACAGCAGGGCAGCCCGCGCCGTTGGCGCCATCGGTCGCAGGTAGGTGGACACGGCGCCAAGATAGACGGGCGGTGCATTCGGGCTAAGGCGGCCTCTAAGCTCCCGATCCGATGAGCAAGCCCGGCGAACCCTCACCCGGCGACCCGGACAGGGTCGGCGACAGCCTGCGCAGCGCGGTCGAGCGAACCCTGGCGGCGACTGCGGGATCGGCCCAGGAGACCAGGCAGCGCGCGAGCGAGCTGCTGGACGAGGTCGCGCGCCGCGGCGAGCTTGCCCGTGAGGAGCTCGGCCGACGTCGCGATGCGGCTCGCGACGACCTCGCGCGGCGCGGTGGGGACGCCTCGAATCGCCTCGCCGATGCGATCGCCGACCTGCGCGCCGTGTCGCGCGACGACCTCGGCCTGTTGAGCGAGCGGATCGGCGGCATCGAGCGCCGACTGGCAGACCTCGAGCGGGCCCTCCGCTCAGAGCAGGGGGAGGGGTCGCCAACGGTCGACAAGTCGCTTGCAGACACGGTTCGGGAGGGCGAGACTAAAGCTCAGGTAGAGCCTGAGAACACGGGGGAGACGGGCGCCGACGAGTGAGCGGCGGGCGCCGGATCGCGATCGCCGGCATCGCCGGGCGCTGGGGTATCGAGCTGGCGCGGCGGTTGGCGCGCGACGAGCGCGTCGAGCAGATCTTCGGGATCGACACCCGGGCGCCCGATGCCGAGCTCGAGCGCACCGAGATGGTCGAGGTCGACATCCGCAGCCCCGTGCTCAGCCGGGTGCTGCCGACGAGTGGCGTCGACACCGTGGTCCACTGCGGGATCGTCTGGTACCCAGAGCCGGACAAGCCGCTGCGGGCTCTGCACGACATCAATGTGATTGGCACCCTGCAGCTGCTCGCGGCCTGCGAGAAGACGCTGGAGCTCGAGCGCGTCGTCGTCCGCGGCTCGGCCGCGATCTACGGGTGCGAGCCCGCGGCACCCTCGTTCTTCACCGAGGAGATGGCGCGCAGCTTCCCGCTGCGGACGCGCTTCCAGCGCGATATCGGCGAGCTCGAGGCCTACTTCGAGAACTTCGCCCGCCGCCATCGCCGCCTCGCCTGCTGCATGCTCCGCTACCAGCCTGAGCTCAGCGCCGAGATCGAGACGCCGCTCGCCCGCTATCTGTCGCTGCCGGCGGTCCCGACCCAGCTCGGCTTCGATCCGCGCCTGCAGTTGCTGCACGGGGAGGATGCGACGGGGGCGCTGGCCGCGGCGACGATGGGCACGGTGCGTGGCGCGGTCAACGTCGCGCCGTCGGGCTCGATCTCGCTGAGCCGGGCGCTGCGCCTGCTCGGGCGGCCGGAGGTGCCGGTCCCGCACCCCCTCTTCGGCCCGGCGCTCGCCCGCGCCGGGCGCCGGCTTGGTGTCGGCGCCCTCTACGGCGACGCCGTGCGGCTGCTGCGCTACGGCCGCGGCGTCGACAACGGCCGGCTCCGCGGCGAGCTCGGCTACGACCCCCGCTTCGACGCGGTCGGGTCGGTCCGCGACTTCGCCGCCCGCCGGGCCGGGGCGCGGCTCGCCCCGCTGCCCACCGTCGGCGCCGCTCTCGGTCGCCTCGTCGGGGAGCCGCGTTGAACGCCGGGCCGACCGCGGACGCCGAGCGCGAGTCAGTCGCCGAGGCCGGGTTCGAGTTCATGCGCGGGGTCCGCCGTGGGCTCGACGCCGGGCTCGATCCACTACTCGCCGCCGAGGGCGCCGCCGAGGCCCTGCCTCGGTCGTTGCGCGACTCGGTCGCCCGCATGGCGCGGCGCATGCGCGGCAACTACCACGAAGACGAATGGGGCTTCGACGAGGAGTTCGCGGAGACCGCCTACCCGTTCTTCGAGCTGCTCTACGACCGCTGGTGGCGGGTCGAGGCGACGGGGGTCGGCAACGTGCCCGCTCACGGCCGCGCGATGCTCGTCGCCAACCACGCCGGCTCCCTCTTCCCGTTCGACGCCTCGATGATCACCGGGGCGATGATGAAGTGCCATCCGTTGCCCCGCTGGCCGCGGTTCATGGTCCTCGACTGGGCCTTCACATTGCCCTTCCTCTCGGCGTTCATCCGCAAGGTCGGCGGTGTTCCCGCGAGCCCCTTCAACGCCACGCGAATCCTCGAGTCGGACGGCCTGATGATGGTTTTCCCGGAGGGCGCGAAGGGGACGGGAAAGTCGTTCGCGGAGCGCTACCGGCTGCAACGCTTCGGCCGGGGCGGCTTCGTCGAGGTCGCACTGCGGACCCGCTCGCCGATTGTCCCGATCGCCGTCGTCGGCGCCGAGGAGATCTACCCGAAGCTCGGCGACGCCGGGCCGATCGCCCGCGCGATCGGCGCGCCGTTCGTGCCGCTCACGCCGACCTTTCCGTGGCTCGGGCCGCTGGGGCTGGTCCCGCTGCCGTCGAAGTGGCGGATCGAGTTCTGCGAGCCGGTCGACATCTCGCGCTGGCCAGCCGAGGCGGCCGACGATCGGCGCGTCGTCTTCGAGATCTCCGAGCGCGTCCGCGAGACGATCCAGGATGCTCTCTACGAGAATCTGGTCAAGCGTGGATCGGCATTCGTTTGAGAGCAGCCGGGGTTTCCGGCGAGGCGGTTGACGTGGGGCCAGCTGGTGGATAGATTGCGACCATTGACACAAGGCAACAGGCCGGGAGCGCCTGCAGCCGGTGTCGCCGGAGCTCAGGCGCACCGGAGGAGCGGACGCGAGGCGTGGCTAGCGCCGTCGGCCGACGTCGCGGGCCGTGTGCCCGCTGAGGCGACGGGCACCAATTGGTCCCGTCGCCTCGACATTTCGCCGGCGGGTACGGGGGAGGCCCGCCGGTGAGCGCGGCCCGGGACGAGCCGATCGCGATCGCCGAGGCGGCGCGACTCGCCGGGGTCTCCGAGTCGACCCTGAACCGCTGGGCGGAGAGCCGCGTGATTCCGCTCGAGAACGACGAGTGGACGCCGGCCGCCGCAGCACAGGCGCGGGTTGCCGCGCGGATGCGGGCACGCGGTCACTCGCTGCGTGAGATTCGCGCTGCCGTCCGTGACGGGCGCCTTGCCCTCGGCTTCATCGACGAGCTCCTGCCGTCCACCGGCAGCGGCCGCGGCCGCCGCGAGGTCGCCGCCGAGGTCGGCCTCGAGGAGGAGCTGGTCGAGCGCGTCGTGACGCTGCTCGGGGTGCCGCTGGCGAACGCCGACCGGCTCACCGACGAGGATGTCGAGGCGCTGCGGATCATCAAGCGGATCCTCGACCGCGGCTTCCCCCTCGTCGCCCTGCTGCAGCTCGTCCGCGTCTACGCACAGTCGATGCGACGGATCGCGGAGGCCGAGGTCCGCCTCTTCCACCTATACGTACACGAGCCGATGATCGGCGACGGGGTGCCAGCGCTCGAGATGGCGGAGGAGATGGGCGGCTTGGCGGAGAGCCTGCTTCCCGAGACGACGCCGATCACCGAGTACGTGCACCGCCGCTATCTGGCGCACTACGTGGAGCAGGACGTCGTCGGCCACATGGAGTCCGACCTCGGGCCCGGCTCGGGCGGGGCCAACGTCTCGATGACGTTCTGCTTCGTCGATCTGACCGGCTTTACGCGCTACACGGTTGAGGAGGGCGACGAGCAGGCGCTCGATCTGATCGAGCGCTTCATCGAGACCGTGGAGGCGACACTGCCGGCGGACGCGACGATCGTCAAGACGATCGGCGACGAGGTGATGATCGTCTCCACCGATCCGATCGTGATGACCGAGTGGGCCGTCGGCTTCCTGACGCTGTTCAGGGAGCGGCCGCGGCCGCGGACGGGCCTGCACTACGGCCGCGCCATGTACCGCGACGGCGACTACTACGGCAACGACGTCAACCTCACCCACCGGATCGTCGCGCGGGCGCTCGCCGGCGAGGTGCTCGTCACGCAGGCGGTCGTCGATGCGATCGGCTCGTCCGAGTTTCTGTCCTTCGAGCCGATCGGCAAGGTCGACCTCAAGGGCTTCCCCGAGCCGGCCGAGCTCTTCGTCGCCGGCAGGGCGGGCGCCGGCTGAGGAGCTGATGGCCCAACCGGTCCGCGCGGGAACCGCCTGATGGCGGCCTATTATCGCCCGCCGGTGGTGCGATGAGGGAATCCGAGGATCTGGCCCGGTTCGCCGCGCGGATCGGCGCCGAGGGACGGCTCGCGCGCGGCTCCGACGGCGTCGTGATGCTTTCGGGCGGCGCCGATTCCAGCGTGCTCGCGGCCGTCACCGTCCAGCTGCTCGGGCCGCAGGCGGTCTACGCGATCCACCTCAACTACGGACTTCGCCCCGATGCCGCCGAGGGCGAGGAGGCCGCGCGGGCCCTGTGCGCGAAGCTGCGCATCGACCTGCACATCGAGCGCCCCCGGCTTGGCGAGGGCAACGTGCAGGCGCGCGCCCGGGAGGCCCGCTACGCCGCTGCCGAGCGCCTGCGGGCGAAGCTCGGAGCCGGCTGGATCGCGACCGGCCACACGAGTACCGATGTCGCCGAGACGCTGCTCTACAGGCTCGCCGTCTCGCCCGGCTCGCGGGCGTTGGCCGCCCTGCGCCCGGTCAACGGCCGGATCGTGCGGCCGCTGCTCGGGCATGGCCGCGAGCAGGTGCGGGCGATCGCGATCGGTGCGGGGCTGCCCTTCGCCGACGACTCGACCAACTCCAGCCCCCGCTATGCGCGCAACCGGATCCGGGCCGAGGTGATGCCGCTGCTCGAGGAGCTCGGCCCCGGGCTCGAGCGCAACGTCGCCGAGACCCATGCGGAGCTCGTCGAGGAGCGGGAGTGGATCGTTGCCGAGGCCAAGCGCGCGATCGAGGCGGCGGGCTGCGCGGGCGGGGCGCCGTTGCGCCACGAGGAGCTCGCAATGATGGCCCCGGCGCTGCGTCGCGCCGTCCTCACGGTGCTGGCCGAGCGCGCCGCCGGCGGCCGGCCGGTCCGCATCGACCGCGCCCGTGCCGCCGAGATCCTCCGCCTCTGCGCGGAGCCCGAGGGCGGCGAGATCGAGCTTGGACGCGGGCTGCGCGGGATCTGCGAGGCGGGCTCGGTCCGCTTCGCCGCCCCCGGCGGCGAGCCGCCGCCGGATCCCGTCCGCCTGACGATCCCGGGCCGTGCCCGCTACGGCGAGTGGGAGCTGGTCGCGGAGCTGCACAGCGGCGCGGTCGAACCCGAGGGACCGGAGCTGGCGACGCTCGACGCGGGCGAGCTCGGGCGGGAGGTTGAGGTCCGGCCGTGGCGCGACGGCGATCGGATCAGGCCGCTTGGCCTCGCCGGTGGCAGCAAGACCCTCCAGGATCTGTTCACCGACAGCGGCGTGCCGCGCTCGCTCCGCCGGCGGCTCCCCGTCGTCGTCGCCGGCGAGCGGATCGCCTGGGTCGCCGGCGTTGCCGTGTCCGAGGACTTCCGACTGGGTCGCGCCGAGGCACCGGTTGCGGTGATCCGCGCCTACCGGCGCGAGTCGTGAGCGCCGTCGGCGCCGGTCCTCCGGCCGCTGAGACGGCCCCATAGACTCCACACCGAGATGAGCGGCGCGCCCAACTCACGCCCGAGCGCGATCGGCGAGGTGCTCGTCTCCAGCGAGCAGCTGCACGCGCGGATCGGCAAGCTCGCCGCCGAGATCGACCGCGACTACGAAGGCCGCGACCTGGTCCTCGTCGGTGTCCTCAAGGGGGCAGTGATGTTCATGGCCGACCTGATGCGTGCCCTCTCGGCGCCCTGCGAGGTCGAATTCATGGCCGTCTCCAGCTACGGCTCGGCGACCGAGTCCAGCGGCGTCGTCCGCATCCTCAAGGACCTCGACACCTCGATCGAGGGCCGTGACGTGCTGATCGTCGAGGACATCATCGACTCGGGCCTGACGCTGCACTACCTGCTTCGCAACCTGCGCGCCCGCGACCCGCGCTCGCTCGAGGTCTGCGCGCTGCTCACGAAGCCCGAGCGGCGCCGGGTCGAGCTGCCGATCCGCTACGTCGGATTCGAGATCCCGGACCGGTTCGCGATCGGTTACGGCCTCGACTACGCGCAGCGATACCGCAACCTCGACTATGTAGCTGTGCTTGAGCAGTGAACGCCCGCGCTCGCCCTGCCCCCAGGCAGGCGAGCAGGCACGGACACCCTGGTACGCTGGGCGTTGTCCGCGGCCAGGGATTTCCCTTGCACATGCGGAATTTCCGACCTTGACCGAGATTGCCCACAGCCTGCGGCCGGCCCTGCCGAGGGGAGGCCATCGATGAAGCGCATGTCGCGTAGTGGAGCGCTCGTGCCGATCCTGATCGTGATCGTGCTCGCGTTCTTCGCGCAGCGGATCATCTCGCCCTCGACGAAGGAGGACACGCCGAACTACGGCGAGTTCATCGCGATGATCGACTCGCCGACGGAGTCGCAGAAGATCCAGTCGGTCGACATCAAGACGAACGACAACACGCTCGACGTCACCGAGACCGATGGGACGAAGTTCTCGACGGGCTACCCGGACAACACCGAAGAGGGCCTCGTCAACACGCTCGAGCGCCATCACATCTCGACCAGCGTGCAGGGCAAGGGCGGCTCCTCGTTCCTCGGCCTGCTCACCTACATCCTGCCGTTCGTCCTCATCCTCGCCTTCTGGATCTTCTTGATGAACCAGATGCAGGGCGGCGGCTCGCGCGTCATGAACTTCGGCAAGTCACGGGCGAAGCGGATGTCGGTCGACGCGCCGAAGATCACCTTCCGCGATGTCGCCGGCGCCGATGAGGCGGTGCAGGAGCTGCACGAGATCAAGGAATTCCTCGAGAACCCGAAGAAGTTCCAGTCGCTCGGCGCGAGGATCCCGAAGGGCGTGCTGTTGTATGGACCGCCGGGCACCGGCAAGACATTGCTCGCGCGCGCCGTCGCCGGCGAGGCAGGGGTTCCCTTCTTCTCGATCTCGGGCTCGGACTTCGTCGAGATGTTCGTCGGCGTCGGCGCAAGCCGCGTTCGCGACCTCTTCGAGCAGGCGAAGCAAAACTCGCCCTGCATCATCTTCATGGACGAGATCGACGCCGTCGGCCGCCATCGCGGCGCCGGCATGGGCGGCGGTCACGACGAGCGCGAGCAGACCCTGAACCAGCTGCTCGTCGAGATGGACGGCTTCGAGATGAAGGACAACATCATCCTGATCGCCGCCACGAACCGGCCCGACATCCTCGACCCGGCCCTGCTCCGGCCCGGGCGCTTCGATCGCCAGATCGTCGTTGACCGCCCCGACCGCAAGGGCCGCAAGAAGATCCTCGAGGTGCACACCCGCGGCAAGCCGCTCGCCGGCGAGATCGAGCTCGACGTGCTTGCCGGTCAGACGCCCGGCTTCACCGGTGCCGACCTCGCCAACCTGATCAACGAGTCGGCGCTGCTCACGGCCCGCAAGGGCAAGCGCGAGATCACGATGGTCGAGCTCGAGGAAGGGATCATGCGCGTGATCGCCGGCCCCGAGAAGAAGACCCGCGTGATGAGCGAGAAGGAGCGGCTGATCACCGCCTACCACGAGATGGGCCACGCGATCGTCGGCCACGTGCTGCCGAACTGCGACCCCGTCCACAAGATCTCGATCATCAGCCGCGGTCAGGCGCTCGGCTACACGATCAGCCTGCCGTCCGAGGACAAGTTCCTGACGACGCGCGCCGAGCTCGCCGACACGATGGCGATGACGCTCGGCGGCCGCGCCGCGGAGGAGATCATCTTCGGCGAGATCACAACTGGCGCCTCGAACGACATCGAGAAGGTGACGGCGACCGCGAAGCAGATGGTGATGCGCTATGGCATGTCCGAGCGCCTCGGCCCGCGCGTCTTCGGCCACGACCGCAGCCAGCCCTTCCTCGGCCGCGACATGGGCGCCGAGCCCGACTACTCGGACGAGATCGCGCGCGAGATCGACGACGAGATCCGCCGCGTCGTCGAGACGGCCCACCAGACCGCAAAGGACATCCTCACCGAGCGTCGCGACGGCCTCGACCGGATCTCGAAGATCCTGCTCGACCGTGAGACGATCGACGCCAAGCAGTTCGAGGCGTTGCTCGACGGCACCCCGGAGGCCGACGTCTTCGGTCCCGACGAGGACGAGGACGCCGACGACGTCCCCGAGACGCCGGCCGAGACCGAGAGTGGCGCCAGCCGCGAAGGTCCGCGCCCGACGCCGCGGCCCCGCCCCGGCTTCGCCGGCGGCTCCGCCGAGTAGCCGTCCCGCTGGTTCAATCCTCACCATGACCCGCGCCCTTCTCATGGGGATCGTCAACGTGACGCCGGACTCGTTCTCGGACGGGGGGCTCTACCTCGAGGCGGAGGCGGCGATCGCGCACGGGCACGAGCTGATCGCCGAGGGCGCCGACATCCTCGACGTCGGCGGCGAGTCGACCAGACCGGGCGCGGCGGCGGTCGGCGCGGAGGAGGAGATCCGCCGCGTCGTCCCGGTGATCGGGGAGCTGGCCGCGGCCGGCGCGGTGCCGGTCTCGGTCGACACCTCGAAGGCCGAGGTGGCGGCGGCCGCGATCGATGCAGGGGCGTCGATCGTCAACGACATCACCGCGCTCAGCGACCCGACGATGGCGCCCCTGTGCGCGGATCGCGGCGTCGGTCTCGTGCTCATGCACATGCAGGGAACGCCGCGGACGATGCAGGAGAACCCGACCTACGACGACGTCGTCACCGACGTCCGTGACTTCCTTGCCGAGCGCGTCGAGAAGGCGGTCGCCGCCGGAGTCGCGGAGGAGCGGATCTGGATCGATCCCGGGATCGGCTTCGGCAAGACGGTCGAGCACAACCTCGAGCTGATCAGGCGGCTCGCCGAGCTGCGCGTGCTCGGCCGGCCGATCCTGCTCGGCGTCTCGCGCAAGAGTTTCCTCGGCCGCCTGACCGGTCGTGAGGTTGGTGAGCGGCTCGGCGCCTCGCTGGCCGCTGCGTTGATCGGCGTGCAGGCCGGCGCCGACGCGGTGCGCGTCCACGATGTCGCCGCCACCCGCGACGCGCTCGCCGTTCTCGAGGCGACCCGTTGGGCGGGCTGGACCAGCTACGCCCGCATCGACGGGAGCACCGCCGGCCCGTGAGCGGCGAGCTCTGGATCGAGCTGCGCGGGCTCCGCGTGCAGGCGCGGATCGGCGTCAGCGACGCCGAGCTCGAGACCGAGCGCGAGCTCGTCATCGACATCGACCTGATCCCGAGCACGAGCGCCGCCACCGAGACCGACGAGATCGCGGACACGGTCGACTACTCGGAGGTCGCCGCGATCTGTGAGCGACTCGCGCGCGAGGGGCCGCACCGGACGCTCGAGCGGCTCGCCGCGCGGATCGCCGACGCGTTGCTCGCCGGCGTCGCCTGCGAGGACGTCGGCGTCCGGGTCGCAAAGCCGGCGCCGCCGATGCCGCAGACCGTCGACAGCGTCGCCGTGCGGCTCGCACGAGCGTCCGAAGAATGAGCGCCGACGGCCCCGCCGGCGGCGTGCGAACGGGCTATCTCGGCCTCGGCTCCAACCTCGGCGACCGCCGTGGCCACCTGGTCGCCGCGCTCGAGGGCCTCGGCGGCGGCGGGGCGCAGGTGCGTCGGGTCTCATCCCTCTACGAGACGGCGCCCTTCGGCGAGTACGAGGGTCCGCAGCCTGACTTCCTGAATGCCGTCGCCGAGATCTCGACCGACCCTCTCCCCGCGGGAGCTGCTCGAGCTCTGCAAGCGGCTCGAGCGCGACCGCGGCCGCGACCCCTCAGGTCCTCGGCACGGCCCACGCCCGCTCGACCTCGACATCCTCCTGCTCGGCGATCTCGTCGTCACCGAGCCGGGCCTGCGGATCCCGCACCCGGGAGTCGGCGAACGCCGCTTCGTGCTCGAGCCGCTGCTCGAGCTCGCGCCCGGGCTCGAGCTGCCCGGCGGCGAACCGCTGGCGCCACTGCTGGCCGCCTGCGCGGATCAGGAAGTGGCAGCGGCGGGCGAGCTCAGCTCGCCCTTCCACGCGGCAGGCAGGGCCGACGGCGCGTAGCCCGGGTAGTCGGGCACGAGCCGCAGCGCGTAGTCGGCGATCGGTCGGCCCTCGAGTGCCGGGCGGACGTCGTCGAGCGTCATCAGCAGGCGGATCGACGGCGCGATCTGGAAGTCGGCGACGTTTGCCGTCTCGCCGCCGATCACCCCTTCGGCGAGCAGCCGGTCGGCCTCGTCCAGAGTCGCGGGCAGGCCTTCGAGGTCACGGCGGACGGTCGCGTCGTCGCCACCGTTGAAGCGCTTAGACAGGTAGACGAGCGGCGCCGCCGTCATCGCCGCAAGGCCGACCGGGATCCCGAGCCGGGCGCCCTCGAGGTAGCTGCGCCGCCCCCGGGCATCGCGGCTGAGCACGTTCCAGACGATCCGCCGTGGGATCGGTTGCAGGATCTCGTCGCCCCAGCGCTCGGCCGCCTCGACCGCGGTCCGTCGCGCCGGGTCGGCGGGGAGCAGGGCCGGCTCGGGCACGGCGTCGTCCAGCGCGCGGGCGATTGCGCCGCTGCCTTGGATCCGCGTCCCGTCGAGGATCAGGGCCGGCACCGTGACCGCGCTGAAGCGGGCGGCACGAAGGATGCCCTTGGAGAGCACGGGGACGAGATCGACCCGGCGGTAGTCGATGCCCTTCAGTTCGAGCATCAGGCGGGCGCCGATCGAGGGGTGCGAACCGGGGATGACGAACAGCGTCGCTTTCACGGCCGCCGATCCTAACCCGGCGGCGCGGATCTGGGCATAACCTTCCCCTCGCAATGCTGCTCGCGGTCGACATCGGCAACACCCAGACCCACATTGGCCTCTTCGCCGACGGCGACGAGCTCGCCCAGAGCTGGCGACTCGCGACCCGCGCCATCGCCACCTCGGACGAGGTCGGGATCGCGATGCTGGCGTTGCTCGAGGCCTCCGGGATCGATCGCGGCGCGATCGACGGCGTGATCGTCTCGACCGTCGTCCCGCAGCTTGCAGCCGCCTACGAGGCGATGGCCGAGCGTTACCTCGACGCACCCCAGCTTCGCGTCGGCTCCGAGCTGCGCAGCGGCATGGCGATCCGCATCGACAATCCGCCCGAGCTCGGCTCCGACCGGCTCGTCAATGCCATCGCCGCCTACGAGCGCTTCGGCGCGGCCTGCGTTTCCGTCGACTTCGGTACCTCGATCAACTTCGACGCGGTCTCCGACGCCGGCGAGTACCTGGGTGGCGCGATCGCGCCCGGGCTCGAGATCTCGATGCAGGCGCTTGTCGGGCGCGCGGCGAAGCTGCCGCGGATCGACCTCGCAGATCCCGGCAGAGCGATTGGCAGGGGGACCATCGAGGCGATCAAGTCCGGCTTCGTCTACGGCTTCGCCGGGCTCATGGACGGAATCGCGGAGCGCATGGCCGAGGAGCTCGGCGGTGACGTCTCGTTCGTTGCCACCGGCGGGCAGGCCGGGCTCATCGTTCCCTACTGCAGGACGATCCACACGGTCGACGAGAGCCTGACGCTGACGGGTCTGCGGCTCGTCTGGGAGCGCAACCAGTGAGCCCGCAGCCGGCGTTGACGGAGCCCATGCGGATCGGCGACGTCGAGATCGCCAACCGCGTGCTGCTGGCGCCGCTGGCGGGGATCGGCAATTGGTTCGTGCGGACGCAGGCGCGCCGCCACGGGGCCGGCCTCGCCGTCTCGGAGATGGTCTCGAGTCACGCCGTCCACCACCGCAACGAGCGGACGATGCGCGAGCTGCTCGTCATCCGGCCTGACGAGCACCCCGTCTCGATGCAGCTCTTCGGCTCCGATCCCGACGTGATGCGAGAGGCGGCCGCGACCGTAGCCGCGGCGGGCGCCGATCTGATCGACATCAACATGGGCTGCCCCGTGCGCAAGGTCCGCAAGACGGGCGCCGGCGCGCAGCTGATCGCCGACCCTGAGCTCGCCGTCGAGCTCGCCCGGGCGGCTTGCGAGGGCGCGGGCGACCGCCCCGTCACCGTCAAGCTGCGCTCGGGTCTGTCCCCCGGCGACCACTCGGGTGTCGACGTTGCCGAGCGGCTCGCGAACGAAGCGGGCGTTGCGGCGATCGGCATGCACCCGCGGCCGGCCACCGTCCAACACAAGGGGCGCCCTGAGTATGGACTCGTTCGCGAGCTGCGCCAGCGAGTCGATGTGCCGGTGATCGTCAGTGGCGGCCTGCGCACCGCCGAGCGCGCCCGGCGCGCCTACGGGGAGTCGGGCGCTGACGCCGTGATGATCGCCCGGGGATCGCTCGGCTACCCGTGGATCTTCGAGGAGCTGACCGGCGGCCGCGAGGCGCCGCCGAGCCGTGAGGAGATCGTCGGCGAGCTGCTCTGGGTCATGGACCGCGCCGAGGAGCACATGGGGGAGCGGGCCGGTCGCTATCTGCGCAAGTTCTACCCCTGGTACCTGGAGCGGCTCGAGGTGCCACGCCGTGAGGCCGATGCCTTCCAGCGCGTCGAGGACCTCGACGAGGTGCGCGGGATGGTGCGGTCTCTGGGGGCTGGCGAGCCGGTGCTCGCCGCCGCTTCCTGAGGCGCCGCACGGCCCCGTTTGCGCCGCCGCGCCAGGCCCGTAAGCACCGCTCTTGACGCCCGTAAACCCGTTGCTATAGTTCCGCGCCTTCAACGCCCGCGCGTGGCCTCGAATGGGGGTCCGCAAGCGGGCGATTTGCAGTCTCTGGGGGCGCGTAGTGAGGGGCGCGAAACCAGGTAACAGGCAGAGGAAAGGTTCTAATCAAGTGGCCCGTGAATCGCTGATCACACCTGAAGGCCTCGAGAAGCTCAAGGAGGAGCTCGACGAGCTGTCCACCGTGCGCCGCCGCGAGGTGGCGGAGCGGATCAAGGACGCCCGTGACTTCGGCGACATCGCCGAGAACTCGGAGTACGACGACGCCAAGAACGAGCAGGCGATGCTCGAGCAGAAGATTGCGCAGATGGAGGAGCGGATCCGCCGCGCGACCGTCGTCGACGCCAAGGACATCGATACGAGCGCCGTCTCGGTCGGCGTCAAGGTTCACGTCAAGGACGAGAAGACGGGCGACTCCCGCAAGTTCCAGATCGTCGGCTCGGCCGAGTCGAACCTGGCCGAGGGCAGGCTCTCCCACGAGTCCCCGATCGGCCGCGCCCTGATGGGCCACAAGCGCAACGAGGTCGTCGTGGTCGAGGTACCTCGAGGCCCGAAGCGCAAGCTCAAGATCACCAAGATCGAAACCGCCTAAGCCGGCGGCGGGCTGCGGGCGCCGATGGCGGCCGCCCGGGTCGCTCACGTCCTGCGGATGATCGCTCCCCTAACGACCGCCCTCGACGCTCCCAACCCTCGCCGTGGGGCCGCCACGCCTGGCGTTGGCCGGCCGAACCTCACCGACTTTCCCAGTACATAGCTGGCAAAGTCGATACGGAACGCCCCGGCGCGGCGCAGACCCCTCGCCGGCGGCCGGTTGACCGCCTTTGGGCAGTGAGATGGCATGAACGAGGGGCCTCCGTCCGCTCAGCGGGTGACGCTGGCCACTCGCAATCAAATCGGGAGCTAGACAGGAGGCCCCAAGTGCCAACGATCCTAGACGCCGGCTTCGACATCCACCGAAGCCAGATCACCTTCGAAGAGCTCGACCGCGCAAACGGCGAGGTCAAGCTCGGGCGGATCGACGCAACACCGCAAGCCGTCACCGGCTGGGCCGCCCGACACCCCGACCGCGAGATCCACGTCGCCTTGGAGGCCTGCACCGGCTGGTACTTCGTCGCCAGAGCGCTGGAGTCCGCAGGCGCGACGCCGCACCTGGCCGAGGTCGCCGAGACCAGCGCCCTGCGAGGCCGAAAGCGCCGTGCCAAGACCGACCGCGCCGACGCCCGCTGGCTGCGCTCGCTGCTCACCGAGGGGCGGCTGCCGGAGGCGTGGATCGGACCCGACCACATCCTCGAGCTGCGGACCAAGACGCGGCTGCGCCACACGCTCAGCACCGAGCGAAGCGCCTGGCGGGCGCGGATCCAGGCCGGCCTCTTCCACGTCGGAGCACCCTCGCTGCCGTTGCGGCTGAGCGGCGAGCGCGCCCGCGAGTGGCTCGCAGAGCATCGGCTTGCGATCGGGATGGATCGGCGGATCGAGGTGGCGCTGGCGATGATGGAGTCGATCGACGGCGAACTCGTCCCGATCGAGGCGGAGCTGCGCGACTACGCACGCCGCCAAGCCGGTTGCAAGGCGCTGATGGGCCACTTCGGGATCGGCGAGCTGATCGCCCCGGTGATCATCGCCGAGCTCGGTGACACGCGCCGTCTGCGGCGCTCGCGCCAGGCGGTGAGGATGGCGGGCCTCGACATCGCAGTCCACCGCTCCGACAGCCGCGGCCGGCTCGGCAAGCTGACCAAGCAGGGCTCACCGGAGCTGCGCTGGGCGCTTTATGAGGCGGCGCAGTCAGCCTGCCGCAGGACAAGCCCCGACCACGCCGACCTCGTGGCGCTGAAGGAGCGCGGGCTCACCCACACGCAGGCGACGCTGACGATCGCCCGCAAGCTGACCCGTCGCTGCTTTCACACGTTGCGGGAGCTGGGCGAGGAGGCGATGGCTCCCGCCTGAGAGCCGGGCCGACTACCTGCCAAGCCCGCCCAAAGATGATCACACCCTTCCGGCCAGCTCCCGCACACTCCCCGGCTCCCACCGCCCCGGTGGCGGCCCGAGTGAGACCGAGCGGCCGGAGTCGCTCCTTGCGAGTCGACCCATCGATCATCTCGTCGCCGGCCAGACGGCCGAGCTCCCAGATAAGGCAGGGCGTTCGCAGGTCATCGGGAGACAAGGATCCGATCCGCAATCACTCGCCGCCTCCGGCCGCATCGCGGGACGAGTTCAGATAAGGGGAGCGGGCCGGGGCCCGGCGGCCAAACAACGCGCCTGACGTCGGCGTCAGGCCGACGTGTGGCGCGTTAGTTCGCCTCAGACGAACCAACGCGCCGGACCCCCTCTCCGCGGCGAGGTGTGGCGTGCTATTTCGCCTCGACGCCATCGGCGAGCTTCGCCCGCCCACGTCCCTCGCTGCCCTCGCAGCGCCACGCCCCTTCGCCGGCGCCGCCGTCCCGTGCGGCGTTGACGGCGACGCCGGCGCCGCGCCCGAGACCTGGCCCGCCCTTACTCGTCCAGCTGCAGGTCCATCAATGCCACGTCGAGGATCTGGCCGAACTTCTCGCCGGCGCGGCGCTGGGTCCCGATCGGCGCGAAGCCGAGCGAGCGGTGGACCGCGATGCTGACCGGGTTCGCCTCAACGATCCGGGCGAGCAGCGTGCCGGCTCCGGTCGCGGGCGCGAGCTCGACGGCGGCGCCGAGCAGCGCCCGCCCGTAGCCCTTGCCCCGCTCTGCGGCATCGACGTAGACGGAGACCTCGGCGGTGCGGGCGTAGGCACCGCGTGGCGACCACTGCGAGAGCGAGCTCCAGCCGATGGTCTTGCCGTCGGCGACGCCGACGAGCACTGGATAGCGGTCCGGGCGATCGAGCAGCCAGCCGTCGTCGGTGCCGAGCTCGCGAGGGACAGTGTCGAAGGTGTTCGCCGTGTTGACGACCTCGTGGTTGTAGATCTCGAAGATGCGCGGCAGATCAGCTGCCGTGGCGCGGCGGATGTCGAGCGAGGCGTCCGGCAAGGCCGTCAAGGGTAGGGCGCTCCAGCTACGCTCGACCGTCCAATGGCGCCCGAGAGCACCCCCACAGACGTCCCCGAGGGCGAGGAACGGCCGAGCGAGAGCACCCTGATTGCCGAACGACGGGCGAAGGCGGAGCGCCTGCGCGAGGCGGGGCTCGACCCCTTCCCGCACTCCTATCCTGGCCGCACCGACATCGCCAAGGTGCGGGCCGAGTTCGAGGAGCTCGCCGACGGCGAGGAGACCGAAGCGGAGTTCCGCGTCGCGGGCCGGATCGTCGGCAAACGGGGGATGGGGAAGGCGGCCTTCCTCGACCTCCGCGACGGCTCCGGCCAGATCCAGCTGCAGTCGCGCTCCGACGTGCTCGGCCCCGAGGGTCACGAGTTGCTGTTGACGATGGACATGGGCGACCACATCGGCGTCGACGGGACCATCTTCAAGAGCCGCCGTGGCGAGCTCAGCCTGCGCGTCACCGCCTGGCAGCCGCTCGCCAAGAGCCTTCGCCCGCTGCCCGACAAGTACCACGGCCTGACCGATGTCGAGGCCCGCTACCGCCAGCGTGAGCTCGACCTGATCGCCAACCCTGAGGTGCGCCGGATCTTCATCGTGCGCGCGAAGGTGATCGCGGAGATCCGCCGCAACCTCGACGACGCCGGCTTTATCGAGGTCGAGACCCCGGTCCTGCAGCCGATCTACGGCGGCGCCCTCGCCCGGCCGTTCACCACCCACCACAACGCGCTGAGCCGCGACCTCTACCTGCGGATCGCGACCGAGCTCTACCTGAAGCGCTGCATCGTCGGCGGCATCGACCGCGTCTACGAGCTCGGCAAGGACTTCCGCAACGAGGGCATCAGCCCCAAGCACAACCCGGAGTTCACGATGCTCGAGTGGTACGAGGCCTACGCCGACTACGACGACAACGCGACGCGGCTCGAGCAGCTCGTCGCGCACGTCGCCGAGACCGCGGTCGGAACGACGACGATCGAGCGCGAGGGACGCGAGATCGACCTGGCGCCGCCCTGGCGGCGGACGACGCTGACCGAGGTGATCCGCGAGCACGCCGGCATCGACATCTCGACCCGGCCCTCGCGCGAGGAGCTTGCCGACGTCCTCGGCACGAAGCCGGCCGACGATCAGGGCTGGGGCAAGCTCGTCGACATGGTCTTCTCGAAGCTGGTCGAGCCGAACCTGATCGAGCCGACCTTCGTCCGCGACTACCCGGTCGAGCTCTCGCCGTTCGCCAAGGACCACCGCACCGAGGCGGGCCTGGTCGAGCGCTGGGAGGCCTTCCTCGGCGGCGTCGAGATCTCGAACTCGTTCACGGAGCTCAACGATCCGGATGAGCAGCGCCGGCGCTTCGACATGCAGGCCGCCGAGCTCGCCCGCGGCGACGACGAGGCTCAGCCGCACGACGAGTCCTTCCTGCGCGCGCTCGAGCAGGGCATGCCGCCGACCGGCGGCGTCGGCCTCGGCATCGACCGGCTCGTGATGCTGCTCACCGGCGCCTCGAGCCTGCGCGAGGTCGTGCTCTTCCCCGCGATGCGGGACTGAGCCACCGACCGCATCCCGTGCTGGCCTCGCCTCGTCGGTCCCACTGCCCCGCAATCTCCGGAAAGACCGGTTCGTGCCTGGCTCGCGCCTGCGAGTCGGCGTGCCCGCCCGTCTATACTCCGGCCCTCGCGCAAACGACACACCGGAGGTCTCGTCCCACTCGGCAACTCAGAGCCGATAACGAAGGAGCAAGGCCGCCGGTGCTGCCGCGTTCCCCGATCAGGCTCATGGGTCCGACCTAACGGACCGAGATACTCACCAGACACTTCAAAGAGAAGCAGAAGCAGCTAGATGTTCGAGAGATTCACAGAGAGGGCCCGCCAGGTCGTCGTCCTTGCCCAGGAGGAGGCGCGGACCCTCAAGCACAACTACATCGGCACCGAGCACATCCTGCTCGGGCTGCTGCGCGAGGAAGAGGGCCTCGCCGCCCGCGTGCTCGAGTCGCTCGACATCACCGTCGAGCGCGTCCGCGCCCAGGTCGTCCGCATCGTCGGCTCCGGCGAGGAGGTGACCTCCGGCCAGATCCCGTTCACCCCGCGCGCCAAGAAGGTGCTCGAGCTCGCCCTGCGCGAGGCGCTCAGCCTCGGCCACAACTACATCGGCACCGAGCACATCCTGCTCGGCCTCGTCCGCGAGAACGAGGGCGTCGCCGCCCGCATCCTGCTCGACTTCGACGCCGACTCCGAGAAGATCCGCAACGAGGTCATCCGGATGCTGTCCGGCCCCGGCGGCCGCCGGCAGGGCTCCGGCTCGGGCGAGCTCCTCGTCGAGCTCCGGTGAGGGCAAGAAGTCCTCGAAGCTGCTCGACCAGTTCGGCCGCAACCTGACGAAGCTCGCCGACGACGGCAAGCTCGACCCCGTGATCGGCCGCGAGATCGAGATCGAGCGGATCATGCAGATCCTCGCCCGCCGTCAGAAGAACAACCCCGTGCTGCTCGGCGAGCCCGGCGTCGGCAAGACGGCCGTCGTCGAGGGTCTCGCCTCTCGGATCATCTCCGGCGAGGTGCCCGACCTGCTCCGCAACAAGCAGATCTACACGCTCGATCTCGCCGCCCTCGTCGCCGGCTCCAAGTACCGCGGCGAGTTCGAGGAGCGCCTCAAGAAGGTGATGAAGGAGATCACCCAGCGCGGCGACATCATCCTCTTCATCGACGAGCTCCACAACCTGGTCGGCGCCGGCGCCGCCGAGGGCGCGATCGATGCGGCCTCGATCCTGAAGCCCGCGCTCGCCCGCGGCGAGCTGCAGACGATCGGCGCGACGACGCTCGACGAGTACCGCAAGTACCTGGAGCGCGACTCGGCGCTCGAGCGGCGCTTCCAGCAGGTCAAGGTCGACCAGCCCTCGGTCGATCAGACGCGTCCAGATCCTCGAAGGCCTGCGCGAGCGTTACGAGCAGCACCACCGCGTCAAGATCAGCGACGACGCGCTCGCCGCAGCCGCCGACCTCGCCGACCGCTACATCTCCGAGCGCTTCCTGCCCGACAAGGCGATCGACCTGATCGACGAGGCAGCCTCGCGCCTGCGGATCAAGTCGATGAGCCAGCCGCCCGTCTATCGCGAGCTCGAGGACGAGATCGAGGAGACGCGCCGCGCCAAGGAAGCCGCGATCGAGGCCCAGGAATTCGAGAAGGCCGCGAACCTCCGCGATGCCGAGCGCCAGCTCACTTCGAAGAAGCGCGAGCTCGAGGAGGAGTGGAACTCAGGCGAGGAGGGCACACGCCCGGTCGTCGGCGAGGACGAGATCGCAGACATCGTCTCGATGTGGACCGGCATTCCCGTCTTCAAGCTGACCGAGGCTGAGACCAAGAAGCTCGTCGAGATGGAGTCCGAGCTGCACAAGCGGGTGATCGGTCAGGACGTCGCGATCAGCGCCGTCTCGAAGGCGATCCGCCGCAGCCGCGCCGGCATCAAGGACCCGAAGCGGCCCGCCGGCTCATTCATCTTCCTCGGCCCCTCGGGCGTCGGCAAGACCGAGCTCGCCCGGACGCTGGCCGAGTTCCTGTTCAGCGACGAGGACGCGATGATCCGCATCGACATGTCCGAGTACATGGAGAAGCACGCGGTCTCGCGGCTGGTTGGCTCTCCTCCCGGATACGTCGGCTACGACGAGGGCGGTCAGCTGACAGAAGCCGTGCGGCGTAAGCCGTACTGCGTGCTGCTCCTCGACGAGATCGAGAAGGCGCACCCGGACGTCTTCAACATCCTCCTGCAGATCCTCGAGGACGGCCGGCTCACCGACAGCCAGGGCCGCACGGTCGACTTCCGCAACGCGATCGTGATCATGACCTCGAACGTCGGCGCCCAGGACATCGCCCGCAACACGCCACTCGGCTTCGCCGTCAACGACGAGCTCGGCACGACCTACGACGAGATGAAGAAGCGGATCATGGGCGACTTGAAGAAGGTCTTCCGCCCGGAGTTCCTGAACCGCATCGACGAGGTCATCGTCTTCCACAAGCTGACCCGCGAGCAGATCCGCGAGGTCGTCGACTTGCTCGTCGGTCGCGTCAGGGCACAGGTCTCCGAGCACGACTTGCAGCTCGACCTGGACGAGCCCGCCAAGGACCTGCTCGTCGACAAGGGCTGGGATCCCTCGATGGGTGCCCGCCCGCTGCGGCGCGCGATCCAGCGCTACGTCGAGGACCCGCTCGCCGACGAAGTGCTCAAGGCGGGACCCGACTCGATCGAGCCCGGGACCACGGTGATGGTCACGCGCGACGAGAAGGGCGACGACGAGGACGTGCCGCTGAAGCTGACGCTGATCAAGCCGAAGAAGCCGCGCGCCAAGAAGAAGAAGGACGGCGAGGGCGAGGACAAGCAGCCCGTGGCCGTCGGCGCCAAGCCGTCGAGCGGCGGCGCCCCCGAGGGCGCGAGCGACGAGCAGGGCGGCGGCGATTCCGACGCCGCCTCGGCCGCCGACGCCGAGTAGCCGGCCCAAGCCTGATCGAAGTCGCGTCCCCTCCGCCGGGCGGGTCGCGCCTCGGGTCGTCACCCGCGCGGGCGACATCGCATGCCTCGGCCGCGTCGGGGTAGATTGGAGGCGGATGCGATTCGGAAGGCAGCGGCGATGAGCGGAGACGGTTCCAACGGGAGCGGCCGCGCCGAGACCGACGTCGACCCAGGGGAGACCCGCGAGTGGCTCGAGGCGATCGACGCGGTGATCGCCGCCGACGGCCCGGACCGCGCCGAGCAGTTGCTCGGCCGCGTCGTCGGCGAGGCGCATCGACGCGGCGCGGCGATCGAGACGAGCGGCCCGACGCCGTACGTGAACACGATCCAGCCCGCCGACGAGCCCGAGCTGCCGGGCGACCCGGCGCTCGAGCGTCGGGTGCGCTCGCTGGTTCGCTGGAACGCGATCGCGACCGTGCTGCGGGCCAACGCGGAGTCGTCGGAGCTCGGCGGCCACATCGCCTCCTACCAGTCGGCCGCGGTCCTCTACGAGATCGGCTTCAACCACTTCTGGCACGCGCCGAGCGACGAGCACGCCGGCGACCTGGTCTACATCCAGGGCCACAGCTCGCCCGGGATCTACGCGCGCTCCTTCCTCGAGGGCCGGCTCACCTCCGAGCAGATGGACGGCTTCCGCCAGGAGGTGAGCGTCCCCGGCGGGCTCAGCTCGTACCCGCATCCCGTGGCTGATGCCGAGCTACTGGCAGTTCCCGACCGTCTCGATGGGCCTCGGCCCGATCATGGCGATCCACCAGGCGTACTTCATGCGCTACCTGGCGGATCGCGGAATCGCCGACACCTCGGACCGGAAGGTCTGGGCCTTCCTCGGCGACGGCGAGACCGACGAACCGGAGTCGCTCGGCGAGATCGCGCTCGCCGGCCGCGAGGGACTCGACAACCTCGTCTTCGTCGTCAACTGCAACCTGCAGCGCCTCGACGGGCCGGTGCATGGCAACGGCAAGATCATCCAGGAGCTCGAGACGATCTTCCGCGGCGCCGGCTGGAACGTGATCAAGGTGATCTGGGGCCACCGCTGGGATCCGCTGCTCGCCGCCGACGACGACGGCCGGCTGGTGCAGCGCATGGAGGAGGCGGTCGACGGCGAGTACCAGGTCTACAAGTCGCGCGACGGCGCCTACGTGCGCGAGCACTTCTTCGGCGCCGACCCGGAGCTCGCCAAGCGGGTCGAGGACATGAGCGACGAGGAGATCTGGAACCTGAACCGCGGCGGCCACGACGCCGGCAAGGTCTACGCCGCCTACGCCGCGGCCGCGAGCCCACACCGGCCAGCCGACGGTGATCCTCGCGAAGACGATCAAGGGCTACGGGATGGGCGAGGCCGGCGAGGGCCAGAACATCACCCACCAGCAGAAGAAGATGAACACGGAGGCGCTGAAGGCCTTCCGGGACCGCTTCGAGCTCGACATCTCCGACGAGGAGGTCGAGCAGGTCGCCTTCTACAAGCCCGCCCGACGACTCGCCGGAGATCGAGTACCTGAAGGAACGCCGAGCCGAGCTCGGCGGCTACCTGCCGGCACGCCGGGCGAGGGTCGACGAGCCGCTGCCGGTTCCCGACCTCGAGGTCTTCAAGGGCCAGCTCGAAGGCACGGGCGAGCGCGAGGTCTCGACGACGATGGCCTTCGTCCGCGTGCTTGCGGCGCTGCTCCGCGACAAGCAGATCGGCGAGCGGATCGTGCCGATCGTGCCCGACGAGTCGCGGACGTTCGGCATGGAGGGCATGTTCCGCCAGCTCGGCATCTACTCCCACGTCGGCCAGCTGTACGAGCCCGAGGACGCCGGCTCGATGATGTTCTACAAGGAGGACCAGAAGGGCCAGATCCTGCAGGAGGGGATCAACGAGGCGGGCGCGATGTCCGCCTGGATCGCCGCGGCGACCTCGTACTCGAATCAACGCCGTGCAGATGATCCCCTTCTACGTCTTCTACTCGATGTTCGGCTTCCAGCGGGTCGGCGATCTCGCCTGGGCGGCCGGTGACTCGCGCTCCCGCGGCTTCCTGCTCGGCGGCACCGCCGGCCGCACGACGCTCAACGGCGAGGGGCTGCAGCACGAGGACGGCCACAGCCACGTGCTCGCGGCGACGATCCCCAACTGCATCTCCTACGACCCCGCCTACGGCTACGAGATCGCGGTGATCGTCCAGGACGGCCTGCGGCGGATGATCGGCCGAGCAGGAGGACGTCTTCTACTACCTGACGATCGCCAACGAGAACTACGTGCACCCGCGAGATGCCGGAGGGGGCGGAGGAGGGGATCCTGCGCGGCATGCACCGGGTCCAGGGGGCGTCGGGGAGAAAGCCGCGCGGTCCGCCTGCTCGGCTCCGGGCCGATCCTGCGCGAGGCGCTCGGCGCGGCCGAGTTGCTGGCGGCGGACTTCGACGTCGACGCGGAGGTCTGGAGCGTGACGCAGCTGCACCGAGCTGCGCCGCGACGGGCTCGCCGCCGAGCGCGAGGCCCGGCTGGCGCCTCGCGGCGAGCGCCGCGACACGTGGGTCGAGCAGTGCCTCGGCCGCGAGCCGGGCGCCCCGGTCGTCGCCACGAGCGACTACATGAAGGCGCTCCCCGACGGGATCCGCGAGTGGGTCCCGGGCGCTACGCGGTGCTCGGCACCGACGGCTTCGGCCGCAGCGACTGGCGCCGCGAGCTGCGCAGCTTCTTCGAGATCGACCGCCGCCACGTCGTCGTCGCCGCGCTGCAGGCGCTTGCCGACGACGGCAACGGCCCGCGCTCGGCGGTCAAGGGCGCGATCGAGAAGTACGAGATCGACCCCGACAAGCCGGATCCGGCGGTGGCTGAGCTGATGGCAGGTCAAGGTCCCCGACATCGGCGACTTCACCGACGTGCCGGTGATCGAGATCCTCGTCTCCGAGGGCGACGAAGTCGAGGCCGAGGAGGGACTGGTCACGCTCGAGTCCGAGAAGGCGACGATGGACGTCCCCGCTCCCGAGGCGGGCACGATCGACAGAGATCCTCGTCGCGGTCGGCGACACGGTCAGCGAGGGCACGGCGATCGCGGAGATGGAGGCGGGCGAGGGCGCCGACGAGGACGGAGGATGCCGAAGACGGCGGCGACGCGGGGAGCGATGCCGGCGACGAGGATTCCGACGCCGAAGGCGCCGAACGTCCCTCAGGGGGTCCTATAGGGACGGATGCGGGACGTTCGGGCGGGGAGGGGGACGAGCAGCGTTCCGGCGGGCCCGCCTACGCGAGCCCCTCGGTGCGCCGGCTAGCGCGCGAGCGCGGCATCGATCTGAGTCGCGGTCGAGGGCACCGGCCGCAAGGGCCGGATCACGGTCGAGGACGTCGAGCGCGGCGAGAGCGACAGGGCGCCGGGCGCGAGCGCCGGCGGGGCGTCGATCGAGGGCCGAACTGGCGCCCTGGCCGAGCGTCGACCACGCCAAGTACGGCGAGGTCGAGCGGGTCGAGCTCTCGCGCATCAAGCAGATCAGCGGCCCGAACCTGGCTCGCAACTGGGTCTACATCCCGCACGTCACCCATCACGACGAGGCCGACATCACCGAGCTCGAGGCGCTTCCGCAAGCAGATCAACTCCGAGCAGGACGTGAAGGTGACGATGGTCGCGCTGCTGCTCAAGGCCTGCGTGCCGGTGCTCAAGCAGTTCCCCGAGTTCAACTCCTCGCTCGACGGCGACGGCGCTGATCCTGAAGCGCTACTACCACCTCGGCTTCGCGGCCGACACGCCGCAGGGCCTGCTCGTGCCGGTGATCCGCGACGTCGACAAGAAGGGTCTGCTCGAGATCGCCGAGGAGCTGATCGAGCTCTCGGGCAAGGCGCGCGAGGGCAAGCTCGCGCCCTCGGAGATGGCCGGCGCGACGTTCACGATCTCCTCGCTCGGCGGCATCGGCGGCACCGGCTTCACGCCGATCGTCAACGCGCCGCAGGTGGCGATCCTCGGCGTCACCCGCTCGGCGATGAAGCCGGTCTGGGATCCGGAGGCGGCGAGTTCGTGCCCCGGCTGATGGTGCCGCTGTCGCTCTCCTACGACCACCGCGTGGTCGACGGTGCCGCCGCCGCCCGCTTCTGCGTCGCGCTCGTCAAGGTCCTCGAGGACTTCCGGAGGATCCTGCTGTGTGCTGATGGCCGAGGTCAAGGTCCCCGACATCGGCGACTTCAACGACGTGCCGGTGATCGAGATCCTCGTCTCGAGCGGCGACGAGGTGGAGGCCGAGGACGGGCTGATCACGCTCGAGTCCGAGAAGGCGACGATGGACGTCCCCGCGCCCGAGGCGGGCACGATCGACGAAGTCCTCGTCGCCGTCGGCGACAAGGTCAGCGAGGGCACGCCGATCGCGGATGCTCGAAGCGCGGCGAAGGCGACGGCGACGGCGACGGAGGAGGCCGACCGAGGGCAGCGATGCCGACGCCGACGACGAGGACACCGACGGCGAGGCCGCCGAGACGTCCGTCAGGCGGTCCGAGAGGGCGGATGCGGGACGATCGGGCGGGGACGATGGGGCCGCAGAGCCCGGCCGCGTCGTCGTCATCGGCTCCGGGCCCGGCGGCTACACGGCCGCCTTCCGCGCCGCCGATCTCGGCCTCGAGGTCGTCCTCGTCGAGCGCTTCGACGCGCTCGGCGGGCATCTGCCTGAACGTCGGCTGCATCCCGTCGAAGGCGCTGCTGCACGCCGCGCGGGTGATCGCCGAGGCCGAGGAGGTCGGCGGGCTTCGGAGATCAGCTTCGGCGAGCCCGAGATCGACCTCGACCGCCTGCGCGAGTGGAAGCAGGAGGTCGTCGGCAAGCTCACCGGCGGGCTCGACGGGCCTCGCCAAGCGGCGCAAGGTCAAGGTCGTCACCGGCGAGGCGAAGTTCACCGGGCCGAACGAGATCGACGTCGACGGCACCAGCGATCGACTTCACCCACTGCATCATCGCCGCCGGCTCGCGGCCCGATCGAGCTGCCCGGCTTCCCCGACGACGAGCGGGTCGTCGACTCGACCGGGGCGCTCGAGCTCGGCCGACGTGCCCGAGCGGATGCTGGTCGTCGGCGGCGGCATCATCGGCCTCGAGATGGCGACCGTCTACGACGCGCTCGGCGCCTCGGTCAGCGTCGTCGAGATGACCGACCAGCTGATCCCCGGCTGCGATCCCGACCTCGTCAAGCCGCTGCAGAAGCGGATCGAGGCGCGCTACGAGGCGATCATGCTGGAGACGAAGGTGAGCGGGGTGAAGGCGACCGAGAAGGGCCTCGAGGTGAGCTTCGAGGGCGATGACGCGCCCGATCCGCAGGTCTACGACCGGGTCCTCGTCGCCGCCGGGCGGCGCGCCAACGGCGACCTGCTCGAGCTCGGGCCGAGCGGGGTCGAGGTCGGACGAGCGCGGCTTCATCGCCGTCGACGAGCAGCAGCGCACGAACGTCCCTCACATCTTCGCGATCGGCGACATCGCCGGGGACCCGATGCTCGCCCACAAGGCCACCTACGAGGCGGTCGTCGGCGGCCGAGGTGATCGCCGGCGAGGACGTCGCCTACGACGCGCAGAGCGATCCCGTCGGTCGCCTACACCGACCCCGAGGTCGCCTGGACCGGCCTCACCGAGACCGAGGCGAAGCGAGGCCGGCACCGACTACGAGGTCGGCGAAGTTCCCCTGGCAGGCGTCCGGTCGGGCGCTCGGCATCGCCCGGCCCGAGGGGCTGACCAAGCTGCTCGTCGACCCGGACGAGCCGCCGGATCCTCGGCGCCGGGATCACCGGCATCAACGCCGGCGAGCTGATCGCCGAGCTCGTGCTGGCGATCGAGATGGGCGCCAACGCGGCCGACGTCGGGCTCACGATCCACCCGCACCCGACGCTCTCGGAGACGGTCACCTTCGCGGCCGAGGTCGCCGAGGGCGTCGTGACCGACATCTACGCGCCGAAGCGCCGGCCACGATCCCAGGGGTAGAGGGCAGCTTCCGCGCCGCCCATCCGGCGATCCTGGGAGGAGCGGAGCGATGTTGAACCGGGACGCATTCGCGCTCGGCCTGCGGGTCGCCATAGCCGTGCCCGCGGCGCTCACCGTCTCCGACCTGCTGATCGGCGGCGCGCAGGGCCCGCTGTTCACGGCGTTCGGCAGCTTCGCGCTGCTCGCAATGGCCAACTTCGGCGGTCCGCCGCTGCGACGCCTGCGGGCCTACGCCGCTTGCACGCTGATCAGTGGTGCGCTGATCGCGATTGCGACGCCGTTCTCGGGTAATCCCATCGCGGCCGGCCTGCTCGCCCTGCCGATCCTCTTCGGGATCCGCTTCGGCGGCAGCTTCGGCTCGCAGTTCAGCGCCGGCGTCACCGCGACGACGCTCGCCTTCGTGCTCGCGATTTCGGTTGAGGTGCCGAGCTCGGCCCTCGACGACCGGCTCATGGGCTGGGCGATCGCCGGCGTCTTTGCGACCGCGGCGGCCCTGCTGCTCTGGCCCACCTGGGAGCGGGCGCAGATGCTGCTCGGCCTCTCCCGAGTCGCGGGCGCGTTCGCCGAGGGGGGTCTCGGTGAGCACGCCGATCGCGCGCGGGAGATACTCGCCGACTTCCGCCTGCGTCGCCCGACCGGGATTCCGGTGCACGCCGCAACGCTGCGCGAGGAGCGCTGCTTCCGGCGCACGATCAGCCAGTTCACGCGGCTCGGTGAGATTGCGTCCCTGCCGCCCTCGGATTCCGAGGAGGACCGCAGGCTGCTCGCTGAGATCGAGGCCGGCCTGACAGCCTGCGCCTCGGCCCTCGCCGGCGATGCCGCGGTCGCGCCGGATCCCGCGGCGATCGAGCGCGCCCGGATCGAGCACCGTGATGCGTTGCAGGAGCGGGCCCGGGCGCAGCTCGACGCCGGCACGGACCCTGCGGAGGTGCTCCGCTTCCTCGACCGGAGCTTCCCGTTGCGGATCGGCTCCCTGGTCGTGCTCGCGGCCTGCACCAACGCGCTGATCCTCACCGGGCGCGAGCTGCCGGACGAGCGAGAGTTCGAGATCTACCCGGAGCTGGAGATGCTCGAGGAATCAGGATCGCGCACCGGCTGGCGCTACGCGCGCGCCTGGCTACGCCGGGATTCGGCTCGCTTGCGGGACGCGGTGCGGGCCTCGATCGGCCTCACCGCAGCGGTCGTCGTCGCGACCGCGACGGGCATCAGTCACGGCTTCTGGGTCGTGCTGGCGACCCTCGTCGTGCTGCGCTCCAACGCGCGCGGCACCGGCCGCACCGCGTTCGAGGTGATCGGCGGCACGGTCGCCGGCTTCGTCGTCGCCTCGCTGCTACTGCTCGTGATCGGAACCGGCCAGACCGGCCTGTGGATCGCGCTGCCGTTCGTCGTCTTCGCCTCCGCCTATCTGCCCGCGGCAGTCAACCTCGCGGGTGGCCAGGGCGCGTTCGCCGTCTTCGTCGTGGTCCTCTTCAACCTGTTCGAGCCCGTCGGCTGGACGGTGGGCCTCGTCCGGGTCGAGGACGTCGCGCTTGGCGCCGCGATCAGCCTGCTCGTTGGCTTGCTGCTGTGGCCACGCGGCGCCACCCACGCGATCCGCCGGGCCGCGGTGTCCGCCTACCGGGCGGCGGGGGACTATCTCGCCTCGGTGATCGGCGAGGCGGTCCCGGCGGCCGGGCCGCTGGCGCAGCCGCCCCGCGAGGAGGCGATGGCGGCGACCGTGCTCGCGGCCGACGCGATCGACCAGCACCGCGCCGAGCCCGGCCCGCAGCTCGACGGCCCGCAGGAGTTCTCCCTGCTCGATGGTCCGCGCCTGATCCGCGCCGCCGCCGACGGCTGGACAGCGATCCGCGCGCTGTACCCGGGCGAGCACGGACCGGCGAAGGCACTGCACGAGCGCGCGGCGCTGCTCGGCTCCGAGGTTGAGCGATTGGCGATCGCGCTCGAGTCCGGCGGCGTGGCACCGGCGCCGGTGCAGCAGCGCCCCGACCTCTCCACCGATCTGCGGGCCGAGGCGGTGGCGGCGCTCAGCGACTGGCATGCCGGCGATACCGGCAGCCTGCGGATCGTCTGGGAGCGCGACTGGCTGCACCTGCTCGCCGGCGCGTTTGCCGGCCTGGAGCAGCCGGTGATCGAGGCCGGCGAGGTGTTGCGCTAGCACACCCGCCCGCAAGTTCGACCGAGAATCAGCGGCGTCCAGGCGCGCCTGGCGGCACCCGGCGCCCGCCCACGTGCCCACCGGCACGCGGGCGTGCTCCGTGCACCGCCAACCCCGCCGGCCACTCGCTGATTCCCACCCGAACTTACGGGCGCGTGCGCTGAGGAGCGAGGGAGCGCGCCTCAGCCGCTGCCGCCGGGCAGCGGTGGCAGGCGCAGCTCGACCTCGTCGAGGATCGGCTTGAGGATCAGATAAGAGGCGTAGAGCCCCGCCGCGAACAGCGGCAGGCCGGTGACGATCCTCGCTACGGCGAGCGAGCCGACGGCGTCGCTGAGGTACAGGGGCACCTGAATCGCGAGCCGGGTCGCGAAGACCCCGACCCAGATCCAGCTCGCGAGCGTGTAGAGGCGCACGCGCTCGCGGTTCGCGCGCCAGTCGCCCTCCTCGCCGGTGAAGCGCGAGAGGACGAGGCCGATCAGCGGTCGTCGGGCGAGGATCGAACCGAGATAGAGCGCCAGCCAGCCGGCGTTGGTGAGCAGGCCCGGGTAGGAAGAAGCCGCTTGCGTTGCCGGTCCGGGCGGCGACGAAGGCGCCGATCGCCGACTCCGATCAGGCCCGAGATCGCGTACTGGATCGACTCACGGCGGTACAGAGCCGGATCGCCGCGAGCACGGCGCTGATCGCCGAGGCGATGATCGCCGGCATCGTGATCTCTGTCCTGGCCGCTGGCGACGTAGGCGATGGTGAAGGCGATGAAGGGCAGCGTCGACTCGGCGACCCCCAATGGGCCCCCGACGGCGTCCGAGAGCGTCTGCCCCGTCGGTCGCGGATGGGCGTCGTGGAGCTCCTCATGCTCGCTCTCTGCGGGGTCGGCCACTCTGCGACGATAACCCGGCATCGGCGGCAGCGATTCGCGGCCCCGCACCGATTTCCACCCATCCGACAGAGAAGGAGCCTCCGTGACGAGCGCCACCGCGACCGACCTCTACGAGATTCCGCAGGAGTTCGCCGACTTCCGCGAGATGATCCGCAGCCTCGCGACCGACAAGATCGCGCCCCGCGCCGCCGAGATCGACGCCACCGACGAGTACCCGTGGGACATCCGCGAGCTGCTCGCCTCCCATGACGTGCTCGGCCTGCCCGTTCGCGGAGGAGTACGGCGGGATGGGCACGGGCACGCTGATGCTGCAGATCGGCGTCGAGGAGATCGCCAAGGCCTCCGGCTCCTGCGCGCTGATCCTGATGATCCAGGAGCTCGGCACGCTGCCGATCCAGCTGTTCGGCTCCGACGAGCTCAAGCAGCGCTTCCTGCCCAAGTGCGCCTCCGGCGAGTGGTCGCCGGCTTTCTGCCTGAGCGAGCCCGACGCCGGCTCCGACCCGGGCGCGATGCGCACGACCGCCGTGCAGGACGGCGACGAGTGGGTGATCAACGGGACGAAGAACTGGATCACGAACGCCGGCGTCTCCGACTTTCAGGTCGTCTTCGCCGTCACCGATCGCGAGGCGGGCCGGATCACGGCCTTCGTCGTCGAGAGCGATCGCGAGGGCTACTCGGTGCCGAAGTTCGAGCACAAGCTCGGCATCCACGGCTCGCCGACCGGCCAGCCCGTCTTCGAGGACGTCCGGGTCCCGGCCGAGAACGTGGTCGGCGAGGTCGGCCGCGGCATGGCGGTCGCGCTTGGCACCCTCGAGCGGACGCGGCTCGGCGCCGCCGCCCAGGCCGTCGGCCTCGCCCAGGGCGCGACCGACTACGCCGTCTCCTACGCGAAGGAGCGCGAGTCGTTCGGCAAGCCGATCATCGAGCACCAGGGGCTGCAGTGGAAGCTCGCCGACATGCAGACGAAGACGGCCGCAGCGCGTGAGCTGCTCTACAAGGCCTGCGCGCTCGCCGACCGCAACGACCCGCAGCTGTCGATGTACTCGTCGATGGCGAAGCTGTTCGCCTCCGACACCGCGATGGAGGTGACGACCGATGCCGTCCAGGTGCTCGGCGGCTACGGCTACGTGAACGAGTACCCGGTCGAGCGGATGATGCGCGACGCGAAGATCACGCAGATCTACGAGGGCACCAACGAGATCCAGCGCGTGGTTATCGGGCGTCACCTCGCTCGCTGACGCCCGGCGTCCCCTGACGCTGCGCCTGAGCGCACCTCTTCGCGGCTTATGTGGCTCCGCCACACCGCGCCGCTCGAGGGCACGCTCAGGCTTGGTCAGGGAACGCCTGGAACCGTTGGCCGCTCGATGCCGCGGCGGGACGCTCGCGGTAGGGCGCTGCTCGTTGCTCAGAGCCTGACCGGGACCGCGGCTTTCTCTGAGTCCAGTGGGGCTTCCGGGCGGAGCAGCAGGGCGCCCTCGCCCGTGACGTAGGCCTCCTCGCCGTGTTCGACAATGTCCATCCCTTGTGACTCCTCCCGGGCGCCTGCCCGCAGCGGCATCGCCAGGCCCAGCAGCTTCAGGATCACGAAGGTACCCACGAAGGCGTACGCGGGCGTGGCAAGCACGGCGAGCAACTGATCGCCGAGCTGCGCTGCGTTTCCGTACAGCAGACCGTTCGAGATGCCGTTCCAGGACTGCTGGGCGAAGAAGCCGATGAACACGATCCCGGCGAGCCCCGCCGTGCCGTGCGCCGCGAGCACGTCCAGCGTTTCGTCGACCCGGGTCCGCGTGCGCCAGGCGATCACGGCGTAGCTCGGTAGCGCGGCGAGCGCCCCGAGCAGCATTGCCCAGCCCGGGCTCACGAAGCCGCCGGCGGGAGTAATGGCGACGCAGCCCACGACGATCGCGGTCGCGGCGCCCACGGCCGTGATCTGCCGGCCCCTGATCAGGTCGAGAACGAACCAGACGAGCAGCGTGCAGGCCGGGCAGAGCAGCGTGTTGACGAACGCGAGAATGCCGGGTTCGTTGACCCCGATCCCGCTGCCGCCGTTGAAGCCGAACCACCCGAACCACAGCAGCCCCGCGCCGAGCAGGACATACACGGTGTTGTGGGGTAGCAGCGCTTGGCGGCCGTAATCGCGTCTGGCGCCGACGACTATCGCCGCCGCCAGCGCGGAGAAGCCCGATCCCATTTCGACCGGGATGCCACCGGCGAAGTCGAGGGTGCCGCCGGCCTGCAGCCAGCCACCGCCGAAAGCCCAGTGGGCGAGCACGGGGTAGATCGCCACAGACCAGACGGCGATGAAGATCAGGTAGGAGCCGAAGCGCATGCGCTCCACGACCGCACCGGACACGAGGGCCGCGGTGATGATGCAGAACGTGCCCTGGAAGGCGAAGAAGAGCAGCTGCGGAATCGTCTGTCCCGCACGTGGGGCGAAGCCGACGCCCGCGAGGAAGGCGTGGTCGAAACCGCCGATCAATCCGTTGGCGTCCCCGAAGGCGAACGAATAGCCGATCGCCGCCCATGAGATCGTCGCGACGGCGAGCGCCGCCACGCTCATCATGAACGTGTTCAGCGTGTTCTTCGAACGCACCAGCCCCGCGTAGAAGAGCCCGAGCGCCGGGGTCATCAGCAGGACGAGGGCAGTGGCGGCGAGCATCCATGCGGTGTCGCCCGTGTCGATCTGGACCTGCGCGAACGGAAGGAGACTCATGCCTGCGTTTCCATCGGCGTCACGGCCGCGCGATCCGCTTCGCCCGTCCGGATGCGGACGACGCGGTCGAGCGGGACGACGAAGATCTTGCCGTCGCCGACTTCGCCGGTCCGACCGCCCTCGCAGAGCGCTTCGATCGCCGGTTCGACGAACTCCTCGGTCACGGCGATCTCGAACCGGATCTTGTCGCTGAGCTCCATCATCACGCGCGCCCCGCGGTAGGTCTCGACGCGGTCGAGCTCGCCGCCGTGTCCCTGCACGCGGCTCATTGAGATGCCGCGAACATTGGCCCGATAGAGGGCCTCGAGTACATCGTTGGCCTGCTCGGGTCGGACGATGCCGATCACCAGCTTCATGGTCTCTCCTGTGTCGGGGGCTGCCGGGCTGGTCGCGGAGGGTGGCTCCCACGACGGAGTGATCGCGCGGGCTTGCGGACCCTCACGACGCGCACGAGCCTACCGGCGTGCGCCGATGGCTTCGCCGGTTACGAGGCGGCGAGGGGGGTCTCGCCGGGAGCCTGCCCGGCTGCCGCGGCCGGCTGCGGCGAAGTCAGCGAGGAAGCGTCAGCAGCTGCTGTGCCAGCGGCATTCGGTTCGGCATCGCGCCGGTCAGTCGGTCCGCGATCGGCAGCGGGTCACCGCCCGCGAGGCCATCGAGGTCGGTGACGACACCGGTTCCGGTGAAGCGGCTGAAGACGAAGGGCAGGCCGTTCGACTGCAGCGGCGAGCGTCCGTTCATGATCTGGAAATGCAGGTGCGGTGCGTCGGTGTTACCGCTGTTGCCGAGCAACCCCAGCTTCTCGCCGGGCCGCACCCGATCTCCCCTCGAGATCCGTACCGAGCCGCGCTCCAGGTGTGCGTAGAGCGCGTAGCGGTGGCGATCGATGCGGACGGTGACGTAGTTCCCCGCGTACTCGGGCAGCGTCAGGTCCGTGGGCAGGATGCCGGGGGTCTGTTCGGGCCTGCCGTCGACCGCGGCGACGACTTTGCCGCCGGTCGCCGAGTGGACCGGAGCTCCGTAGAAGCCGTAGCTGGAGAGCTCGTGCTTGGGACCGGCGAAGAGCCTGTCCTGCCGATCCAGCCCGACGAAGTCGATTGCATAGCGCTCGCCGACATGCACGGTGCCGTCGACCGCGAGGGTGCCGCCGCGGTGACCGCCGATGGGCAGACAGCAGCCGTTCGCGTCGAGCCACCGGGCGCCCCGCAGCGGCGCCTCGACGACGAGCGGCCTGCGCTGGCCGACGCGGGTGCGAACGCCGGGGAAGCGGAGCTCTTGTGTCGGACCGCCGGCGGGGTCGGCCGTCGTCAGCCGCCACCGATGCGTGAGCCCGGTCGGGTCGGACCCGCGATAACGCACGTCCATGAAGAGCATTGCGCTGCCGCCCGGCGGGACCGTCGTCGTGCCCTCGCTCTCGTGTCCGAAGACCCGCAGCTGCTCCGCGAAGGCGGCGCCGGCGACAGCCGCCCCGAGCGGCCGGCCGTGACTGCCCGCCTGGACGCGATCGATCGTCACGTCGAGCCCGCTCTGGTTGGAGATCGCGATCTCGTAGGCGAGATGCTTGTGGCCGTCGGCGCCGCGAACCGGGACGGGCGGATCGAGCACCCGCATCGCCAGCGGCGTCAGGATCGCGCCGTCGTCCGGGCGGGCCTCGCCTATCGCCGGCAGGCAGAGGGCCAGGGAGAGGAGCAGGCCGATGGCGGCCGTCGCTATCCGAATCTGCGCGGTTTCATTCCCCATGTCTGATTCCCCGATTCCTCGGCAGGTCGATTGTAGGGGCGCGGTGACGTCCCGAGGGGTTGCAAGGATCGAGACCGATGGCGAAGGCGAAGAGTCGATTCGTTTGCGATGCGTGCGGGCACGAGGCGCTCGCCTGGTCGGGGCAGTGCGGCGGTTGCGGGGAGTGGAACACGCTGAGCGAGGTCCGGGTCGAGCCGACCTCGGCGCCGGCGCGGAGCGGCGCCCGTGCGGGCGTCGACCGGGGCCGCGGCCGGCCGCCCGATCCCGCTCCGCGACGTGGTGCGTCCCCAGCACGAGCGCCTCACCTCCGGGATCGGGGAGCTCGATCGGGTGCTCGGCGGCGGGCTCGTGCCGGGCTCGCTGGTCCTGCTCGGCGGCGCTCCCGGGATCGGCAAGAGCACGATCACCGCGATGGCGCTCGGCAATCTCGCCGGCGCCGGGCGGCGGACGCTCTACGTGAGCGGCGAGGAGTCGGCGGCGCAGGTGCGGATGCGGGCCGAGCGACTGGGGGAGGGGGCGCTCTCCGTGCCGGTTCTCGCCGAGACCGAGCTCGGTGCAGTCGCCGCGACGCTCGAGGCCGAGGCGCCTGAGGTCTGCGTGGTCGACTCGGTGCAGACGATGCACAGCTCGACGCTGACGAGCGCGCCTGGATCCGTCGCGCAGGTGCGCGAGGCGGCGAACGGGCTGATGGAGGTGGCCAAGCGGACCGGGACGGCACTCGTCCTCGTCGGCCACGTGACCAAGGAGGGCTCGGTCGCCGGACCGCGCGTGCTCGAGCACCTGGTCGATTGCGTGCTCGTCTTCGAGGGCGAGCGCGAGCGCTCCTACCGGACCCTCCGCGCGCTCAAGAACCGCTTCGGCGCGACGAGCGAGGTCGGCGTCTTCGAGATGCGTTCCGGCGGCCTCGTCGAGGTCGAGGATCCCTCCGCCCGCTTCGTCGCCGAGGCGACCCGCGCCCCGGGCTCGGTCGTGCTCTGCGCGATGGAGGGCACGCGGCCGCTGCTCGTCGAGGTACAGGCGCTCGTCGCGCCGACCGAGATGGTGCCGCCGCGCCGGTTGGCGAACGGCATCGACCGCAACCGTCTCGCGATGGTGCTCGCAGTACTCGCTCGCCACGGCGGCGTCTCCGTCGGCTCGGCCGATGTCTTCGTCAGCGTCGCGGGCGGTGTCCGCGTCGACGAGCCGGGAGCCGACCTCGCGGTTGCGCTCGCGGTCGCCTCGGCGCAGGCGGGCGAACCGCTCTGCGATCCCGGAGGATTGCCGCTCGCCTGCTTCGGCGAGATCGGGCTGACCGGCGAGCTGCGGCGGGGTCGTCCATCCCGAGCGCCGGCTCGCCGAGGCGCGCAAGTTCGGGCTCGGGCCGATCCTGGCGCCCCCGACGGCGGAGCGGGAGCCCGGATTGGCGGCCGCCCGAACGCTGCGCGAGGCGCTGCGCCGGGCGCCGCGCGCCGGCCGCGCGCCGGCCGCTGCCGAGCCGCCGCTCGCCGCCTGAGTTTGCAGGGAAAACGTCGGCGCTTGACAGGCGGCAATCCGAGCCCTCCACTCGGGATTCGACCGCGGGCCGCGAAGCTCCGGGGTCTGCCAAACTGGACGACCGGATGACGCCGGCTTCCTGGGACGAGCAAACAGACCCGCAGGCGCGTCAGGACCCGCGGATGCTCAAGGCCCTGGACATGGTCGCCCCCGGCACGGCGCTTCGCGAGGGCGTCGACAACGTCATTCACGCCAGCACCGGCGGCCTGATCGTTCTCGGCGAGCCGGAAGAAATCTCCTTCCTGTTCTCCGGCGGGCTCCGTCTCGACGTCGACTACACGCCGCAGCTGCTCTACCAGGTAGCGAAGATGGACGGCGCGATCGTCCTCGACTCGGATGCCCGCAAGATCTCCTGGGCGAACGTCCAGCTGATGCCGGATCCGACGATCCACTCGGCTGAGACCGGCACCCGCCATCGCACCGCCGAGCGCGTCTCGAAGCAGACGAAGGCGCTCGTCATCGCCGTTTCGGCCCGCCGCGACGTCGTCTCCCTCTACCAGGAGGGGATGAAGTACATCCTCCAGGACATCCCGACCGTGCTCAGCAAGGCGAACCAGGGCCTCGCCACGCTCGAGAAGTACCGCAGCCGCCTCGACGCGGTCTCAAGCCGCCTGACGACCCTCGAGTTCGCCGGCGCCGTCACGCTCCACGACGTGCTCACGGTCCTGCAGCGCGGCGAGCTGCTGCTCCGCACCTCCTACGAGGTCGAGCGCTACATCATCGAGCTCGGCGCCGAGGGGCGCCTGATCGAGATGCAGCTCGAGGAGACGGTTGTCGGCGTGCTCCCCGACCGCGCGGCGCTGATCCGCGACTACGCCTCCGACGACTCCGAGGCCGCCCTCGACGACACCCTCGCAGCGCTCTCGCAGATGGCGCATTCAGAGCTTCTCGATCTCGGCCGTCTTGCCGAGCTTCTCGGCCACGACCGCAAGGTCAATCCTCATGACCTGCGGGTGTCGGCGCGCGGCTATCGCGCGCTCGGCAGGATCCCGCGGCTTCCGCGGCTGGTCGGCGAGAAGGTCATCCGCGAGCTCGGCAGCCTCGACGCGATTCTCGCGGCGAGCGAAGCGGAGCTCGCATCGATCGACGGCGTCGGCGAAGGCCGCGCAGTCGACATCCGCGAAGGACTCGACCGCCTCCGGGAGGTCGAGGTCTTCGATCGATACCCAAAGGTCTGACGGGCGCCCAGCGGGCGCCCGTCCTATTCAAGGAGGCAGACGATTCCCGAACTAGTCGAAGCAGACGAGCTGACGAGCGCCCCTCTCGAACTCGAGGATCTCGATTGCGATTTCGAGGTGGGCGACAACGTCGTCTACCCGCACCACGGTGCGGGCGTCGTGCTCACGAAAGAGACCAAGTCGCTCCTCGGCGAGGAGCGCGAGTACCTGACGATCAAGATCCTGCACAACGACATGACCGTGCAGGTGCCCTGCGACAACGCCGGCCAGGCCGGGCTGCGTCGGGTGATCGGCCCCAACGACGTGAAGAAGGTCATCGGCGTGCTCACCGACGACGTCTCGGAGATGCCGAAGAACTGGAACCGCCGGTTCAAGTACAACCGGGAGAAGATCAAGACGGGTGACGTCTTCGAGCTCGCCGAGGTCGTTCGCAACCTCGCGATCCGCGAGATGGAGAAGGGCCTGTCGACGGGCGAGAAGCAGATGTACACGAGGGCGAAGAAGATCCTCGCCTCGGAGTTCATGTACGCGCTCGACAAGGACGAGGATGGCGCTGAGGACTACCTCGACGGCCTGCTGACGGAGCGCTTCGGGGCGGGCGCACCGGCCTAGGCGCCGTCCGACGATCAGCCGTATGGCGCCGCCGTGAAGGCGACCGCCGTGATCGCGGCCGCCGGCTCCGGGGAGAGGCTCGGAGCCGGCGGCCCGAAGGCTTTCGTCGAGCTCGCCGGCCGGCCGCTGCTTGCTCATTCGCTCCGCGCCGCGTCGGCTGCGTCGTCGATCGAGGCGATCGTCGTCGCTGCTCCGCCCGGCGCGATCGATCGGGCGAGGGAGGTTGCGGCGGGCGTTCGGAGACGACCCCGTTCGAGGTGATCGCCGGCGGTGCGACGCGGGCGGCATCGGTCGCCGCGGCGCTCGAGCACGTGCGGAGCGAACTCGTCCTCGTCCACGACGCGGCCCGGCCGCTGGCACCCCCGGAGCTCTACGAGTCGATCGTCGCGCGCCTGCGGGCCGAGCCCGACCTCGACGCGGTGATCGCCGCCGCGCCTGTCACCGACACGATCAAGCGCGTCGCCGGCGAGGGCATGCGGATCACCGAGACGGTTCCGCGCGAGCGCCTGTGGGGCGGCGCAGACTCCTCAGGGCTTCCGCGTTGCGGCGCTGCGCGAGGCCCAGCACGAGGCGCTCGCCGCGGGCGCGCTCGCCGCGGCGACGGACGAGGCGGCGCTGATCGAGGCCGCCGGCGGAACGGTGCGGCATCGAACCGGTCCGGGGGCCGAACCTGAAGGTGACGAGTGGCGAGGACCTGCTGATCGCCGAGGCGCTGCTCGGCGCCCTGGGCTGATCGCCCGCTCAGCGGGTCAGCAGGACCCAGACGGCGGTCGCCGCGAAGAGGATCTGGCCGACGCCGAAGGCGACGCCGAGGTTCGCCGCGCCGAGCACTTCCGCGATTGCGACGCCGACGGCAAAGGCGGCGGCGGGGATGCCGAGGTCGGCGAGCAGGGCCACGTCTTTAGGCTACCTCCAGGCCCACCCGTCCGCCGGGCCGCGCGACCGAAGCCAATGCTGAGCGACCTGCACGTACACCTGCGCCCGGATGAGCCCGGCACCGACCCGGACCTCTACTTCACGGCGGAGAACGTCGAGCGCTACCGGGCGGCGGCCCGGAGAGCCGGGATCACCGAGCTCGGCATCTCCGAGCACATCCACCGCTTCTCGGCCGCGCTCGACGTCTGGCGGCACCCGTTCTGGGTCGAGGAGGCGACGGACGACCTCGATGCCTACTGCGAGTTCCTCGCCGAAAGTCGACCTGCTCGTCGGAATCGAGGCGGACTGGGTGCGGGGTGCCGAGGAGCGGATCGCGGCGCTGCTCGAAGCGCGTCCCTTCGACTACGTGCTCGGCTCGGTCCACTTCGTCGGCAGCGCCTCGGTCGATCAGGACCGATGGGACGTCTGGGAGGATGAGTCGGGTGACCCCGATCGCGTCTGGGAGCGCTACTTCACCGAGCTCGCGGCCGCGGCCCGTTCGGGCCTGTTCGACGTCATGGCCCATCCTGACCTCGTCAAGGTCTGGGGCGCCGCCCGGCCGGGGCCGCAGCGCGATCCGCGCCACTACTACGAGATTGCCGTCGAGGCCTTCGCCGAAGCCGGGCGTCGCGGCCGAGGTCTCGACGGCCGGTCTGCGCAAGCCGGTCGGCGAGCTCTATCCGGCGCCCCCATTCGCCGAGATGTTGGCCGAGGCTCGGGTGCCGATGACGATCTCCTCCGACGCCCACCTGCCCGAGCATGTCGGCTACGCGTACGATCGCGCCCTGGAGCTGCTCGCGCGGCTCGGGGTCGGCGAGATCGCCGCCTTCCGCGGACGCGAGCGACGTCTCGAGGAGGTTGGATGAGCGCCCGCGTCGGATTCGGATACGACAGCCATCGGTTCGAGGCCGGGCGGCCATTGATCCTGGGTGGCGTCGAAGTTCCCCACGAGCAGGGGCTGGCGGGCCACTCGGACGCCGATGTGGTCACCCACGCGGTCATCGACGCCTTGCTCGGCGCAACCGGAGCCGGCGACATCGGCGATCGCTACCCGCCCGAGGACGAGCGCTGGCGCGGAGCTGACTCGATCGGCTTGCTTGCCGACGTGGTTGCCGAGCTAGGCGGCGCGGCCGTCAACGTCGACGTAACGATCGTCTGCGAAGCCCCCCGGCTGGGCCCCCACAAGCTCGCGATCGGCCGGCGGATCGGTGGAGTAGTAGGAGTACCCGTGAACGTCAAGGCGACGACGAATGAGCGGATGGGGCCGATCGGGCGCGGCGAGGGAATCGCTGCCTTCGCGGTCGCGCTCGTCGATGTCGACGACCGGGGCGGGGCCTGAGCCGTCTCCGCGGAAGGGCTTCGTCACCGCCGAAACGAGTGCCGCGAGGGCACCTCGCTCCTCGGCGCTGCTCCGGCCGCTGTTACGCGCGTAGTGGATGACCGCGAAGCCGGTATAGGCGGCGAAGAGACCGTCGGGAATCCCGATGAACCACTTCCAGGAAGTGTCCGGCTGCACCAACTCGTACACGCCCCAGATCGCGATTCCAAGCCCGAGGACGAGCATCGTCCCGCCGAGCATCATGCGGCCACGCCTGCTCATCCTCAATCTCTAGCGGCCATCTTCGACCAGACCCGAAACAAATTTCAGGGGAGGGACAGCCATGGTCTGGTGGTTGCTCGTGCTCATAACCGCTTGGGTAGGGTGCTCGTGTAGATGTTAGAGGGTGTAACAGCTGCAACGAGGCGCATCCGCCTGGGCCAGCTCGGTCCGGCGCTCGACGTTCCCTTCAATCTCAAGGTCCTGCTCGAAGCCGGAATCGTTACGCCGATGCGGCCCGACAGACTGCTCGCGGTCGGGTCGGTTCTCCGCGCCTGGGGAGCGTCCCCGGCGGCCGGCATCGCCGCCTCCGCGATCCGTCGCCCCGACCGCACCGCGGTAATCGACGAGCGCGGCACGCGGACGTTCGCCGAGCTCGAGTCGCGCTCGAGCGCGCTCGCCCGTGCCCTGCGGCGCGAATCCGGCGTGCAGGCCGGCGACTCGGTGGCGGTCATGTGCCGCAACCACGCCGGCTTCATCGAGGCGATCATCGCCTGCGCGAAGCTGGGCGCGACCGTGCTGCTGATGAACACCGACTTCGCCGGTCCGCAGCTCGTCGGCGTCGTCGAGCGGGAGGAGCCGAAGGCGGTTATCTACGACTCCGAGTTCGCGGGACTGCTCGAGGAGGCTGCCAAGGATCTCGCGCACGTCGTCGCCTGGCGCGACGAAGGCGACGTCACGGAGCACCCGATCGCCGACGAGTTGATCGCCGCCTCCTCGGACGCCCCGCTCGACCCGCCGGTCGAGCCGAGCCGGTTCATCATCCTCACCTCCGGGACGACCGGAACGCCGAAGGGCGCGCAGCGCAACTCGCCGGACTCGCTCGGGCCGCTCGCCGCCCTCTTCGACCGGATTCCGCTCCGGGCCGAGCAGAAGATTCACATCGCGGCGCCGATGTTCCACTCGTGGGGCTTTCTGCACTTCACCCTCGGCCTCGCGCTCGGCTCGACCTACGTGCTCCGGCGCCGGTTCAAGCCCGAGGGCGCACTGGCGGCTGTCGCCGAGAACCGGGCGGAGGCGCTCGCGGTCGTCCCGGTCATGTTGCAGCGGATCATGGAGCTCGACCGCACGACGCGCGAGAAGTACGACCTCTCATGCCTGCGCGTTACCGCGGCGAGTGGCTCGGCCCTGCCCGGGGAGCTTGCGACGCGCTGGATGGATGCCTTCGGCGACAACCTCTACAACCTCTACGGCTCCACCGAGGTCGCATGGGCGTCGATCGCGACGCCCGCCGACATGCGCGACGCGCCCGGCACTGCGGGCAAGCCGCCCCATGGCACAGTCGTGCGGATCGTGGACGAGAGCGGTGAGCAGCTCCCGGACGGGGAGACGGGCCGGATCTTCGTCGGCAACGAGATGGCCTTTGCCGGTTATACGGGCGGTGGCGGCAAGGAGGGCCTCGATGGGTTGATGAGCTCCGGCGACGTCGGTCACTTCGACGGGGCCGGCCGCCTGTTCATCGACGGCCGTGACGACGAGATGATCGTCTCCGGTGGTGAGAACGTCTTCCCTCGCGAGGTCGAGGACCTACTCAGCGATCACGATGCGATCGACGAGGCCGCGGTGATCGGGATCGACGACGAGCAGTACGGGCAGCGACTGAAGGCATTCGTCGTGCTCGGCGGCGGCAAGGAGTTGAGCGAGGATGAGGTGAAGGCGCACATCAAGGCGAATCTCGCGCGCTACAAGGTGCCAAGAGAGGTCGAGTTCTTGGATGAGCTGCCACGCAATCCGACCGGCAAGGTCTTAAAGCGCGAGCTTTCGTAAGCGTTGCCGGCGCTGCCGCTTGATGGTGCGCCCGGCGCCCCCTGACGCGGCGCCCGGCACTCTCTGACACTGCACCTGAGCGCACCTCTTCGCGGCTTATGTGGCTCCGCCACACCGCGCCGCTCGAAGGCACGCTCAGGCTTGGTCAGAGAGCGCCTCGATGTTGACGCTGGCGGTTGCGGGCGGGGGCTTCTTGGCTGCCGCGGATAGCATCGGCTTGTGATGCGCCAGGTGATGCTTCGAGACACGATGACGGGAGAGCTGCGGCCCTTGGAGCCCGGGCCGGATGGGTCGGTGGGGATCTATGCGTGCGGGCCGACCACGTATGCGCCGATCCATATTGGGAACGCGCGGCCTTACGTGGTCTTCAGCGTCCTTGGGCGCTTCCTCGCGCACGAGGGGTACTCGCCGCAGGTCGTCTTCAACATCACGGACATCAACGACAAGATCTACGACGCGGCGCGGGAGCGGGGAGTGCCGTCGGCGGAGCACGCGGAGGAGATGATCGCGACGTACGTCGCTGATACGGACAGGCTCGGGGTCGGCCGGCCGGACCATGAGCCGAAGGCGACGGAGACGATCGGTGCGATCGTCTCGCTGATCGAGGCGTTGGTCGAGTCCGGGCACGCGTACGAGTCGAGTGGCGACGTCTACTTCCGGGTCCGCAGCTGGCCCTCCTACGGGTGCCTCTCCAATCGCGATCCCGAGCAGATGGACCAGGGTGAGGAGGCCGGCGCCGCCGAGCTCAAGGAGGATCCGCTCGACTTCGCGCTCTGGAAGACGCACAAGGAGGATGAGGACACCTCCTGGCCCAGCCCATGGGGCGATGGGCGCCCGGGCTGGCATATCGAGTGCTCGGCGATGGCGGAGGAGCTGCTCGGCCTCGAGTTCTCGGTGCACGGGGGCGGCTCGGACCTCGTCTTCCCACACCACGAGAACGAGGCCGCGCAGACGGAGGCGGCGCGCGGCCGGGCGCTGGCCAAGATCTGGATGCACGTCGGCATGGTCGAAACCGACGCGGCCGAGAAGATGTCGAAGTCGGTCGGCAATATCTTCCTGCTCGGCGAAGCGCAGGACGCGTACGGCGGCGAGGCGGTCACGGCCTTCCTGCTCTCCGGCCACTACCGCCAGCCGTTGCGCTTCGGTCCTGAGCCGCTGGAGCAGGCGCGGGCTGCCAACGTCCGCCTGCGCGAGCCCTTCGTCGCGGTCGACCCGGTCCCGGCCGGCCCCGCAGGCCCCGATTCCCGGGTCGCCGAGCTCCGCGAGTCGTTCCTGGTCGCGCTCGCTGACGACTTCAATACGCCGCGGGCGCTCGCCGCCGCCCACGAGCTCGTCGCCGAGATTCATCGCAGCTCGCCGGCCGGCGGGCACGAGGTGCTCGCCGAGATGCTCGACGTGCTCGGGCTCGGCAGCCTCACGGGCGCGGCCGCGGGTCCTCCGGCGGAGGCGGAGGCCCTGCTCGCGGAGCGTGAGTGCGCCCGCGCCGAGCGCGACTTCGAGAGCGCCGACAGGATCCGCGACGAGCTCGCCGAGCTCGGCTGGCAGGTGCGCGACACCGCCGACGGGGCGCGGCTCGTCCCGCTCGGTTGATGGCCGGCGCGGGAGTGGGAGGGGGCGCATGAGCGAGTTCGTCTACGGTCGCAATCCCGTCGCCGAGGCGCGCCGCGGGCGTCGGCGGGTGCTGCGCGAGTGGAGCGCACCCGAGCACTCCGCCGACGAGCTCGAGCGCCTCTGCGGCTCGCCCGACCATCAGGGCATCGTCGCTGAGGTCGAGCCCTACCCCTACGCGGACGCCGGCTCGCTGTTGGAGCCGGAGGGGGCGATGGTGATCGCGCTCGACCAGGTTCAGGACCCGCGCAACGTCGGCGCCATCTGCCGCTCGGCCGAGGCGGCGGGCGCCGCCGGGGTGGTGCTGTGCGAGCGACGTGCTGCCGGCATCACCGGCGCCGTCTGCAAGGCCTCCGCCGGCGCCGTCGAGCATCTGCCGGTTGCCCGCGTGCGCAACCTCGCTGACTGGCTGATCGCGGCTCGCGAGCGGGGGGCGTGGAGCTATGGCGCCGCCGCGGACGCGGCAAAAGGCTACGCAGACCTAGACCTCGATGGCAGGTTGATACTCGTCCTCGGCGGGGAGGGGAGCGGACTGCGCCCCCGGGTCGCAGACGCCTGCGACGAGCTCGTCCGCATTCCGACCACGGGCCGCGTCGGCTCGCTGAACGTCTCGGTCGCCGCAGCGGTACTGGCCTTCGCGGCCGGCAGGGTCGAGGGCTGAGGCGGGCGGCGCATCAGCCCTGCCTCGATAGCGACGGGTGCGGACGGAAGCCCCGTTCTGCAACGCCGCTTGCAAGTTCTTGCCGGGTGGGGTTGACAGAACTCCGCGGCCGCGTATAGTTCCGCTCGGAAGGTAACGCTGAACCTAAGGTTCACGGTTGAGCCTTCTCATATCCGATCAGGCGCCGGGGAGGAAGGCGCCACTCGATCCGTCTCGTATGGAGGAGATCCAGTGGCTGCATCCACCCAAGAATTCACGCAGGTCGCACCTATCGGTGCGCATCCGACGCCCCGGCGCTCACATGAGCCCGCAGGCGAGTTGGCAGACGCCTACCTCGTCGCACAGGCGAAGCGGGGCGACAGCGTCGCCTACGACCGCATCGTCCGCCGCTACAAGGGATTCGTCCGCCTCAGGGCGTCGTCGTACTTCCTGCTCGGCGGCGAATCCGACGATCTGATCCAGGAAGGGCTGGTCGGTCTCTACAAGGCCGTTCGCGACTTCCGATCCGATCGCGAATCGAGCTTCCGCAACTTCGCGGAGCTCTGCATCACCAGGCAGATGATCACCGCCGTGAAGACGGCGAGCCGCAACAAGCACGCACCGCTCAACCAGTCGATCTCGTTCGCGACGTCGCCGACGGCGCCCGGCGACGGGGACTCGACGCTCGAGGAGATCCTCCCGGGGCCGTCGACCCAGGATCCGGCCTCGAAGGTGATCTCGACCGAAGAGCTCGGCAGCCTCGTCGAGTGCCTGACCTCGGTGCTCTCGGACCTCGAGAGCGAGGTCCTGAGGTGCTACCTCGACGGTCGCTCCTACGAGGAGATCGCCGAGCGACTCGAGTGCGACACGAAGACGGTTGACAACGCACTGCAGCGCGTCAAGCGCAAGGTCGGCGCGCATCTAGCCGAACGCGAAGTCCTCCACTAGACGTCGGCGCTCCCTGACGCGGCGCCTGAGCGCACCCGGACGGCGCTTATGTGGCTCCGCCACACCGCGCGCCTTCCGTGCACGCTCAGGCTTGGTCAGGGAACGCCTCTGGGTGACGCTGGCGGAGGGAATGGGCTCTTGGTCAGAGAGCGCCTCTGGTTGACGCCGGCGGAGGGGAATGGGCTTGGTCAGGGAACGCCTCTGGCTGACGCTGGCGAGAGCGAGGGGGAACAGGCGGGATCGGGCGTACTGCTCCGCTTTTAGGCCCCTATCGGGTCCAAAGTCGTCGCAGAAGCCCTTGGCGCTCGTTCTTCGTCGACTTTTCCGTCGTATGGATGGAGAAGTCGACACGGAAGGTCTGCGCATCGCGGTTGCCGCTGGCGACTGCCCGCCGAGACCCCGCCCGCGAGCCGCCTCACGCGTAGACGGTCTTTTCCGGCTCCTCCTTGAGCAGGCGGCCCGTTTCGATCGCGGCTGCCGAGCCCGCGGCGCCGGCCGCCAGGGCGCCGGCGGTCCACAGCGGGCCGCAGCGCTCGGTCCCGAGGACGCGGTCTGCGGAGAGCGGGCCAGGGCCGGCGTCGGTGAGAGCGAGGACGGCGGCGATCATCACCGCGTTGTACTCCCAGCCCCGATCGGTGACCCAGACGCCGTTCTGCGCGTGGACCTTGCGGATTGCCGTGGCCATCACCGAGACGATGCCCGTCGCAGCCAGCGGCGTGAACAGGCCGAGAGCGAGCAGCAGTCCCGACCCGGCCTCGGTGATTCCGGCTGCGGCGGCCTGCGCCTTCGGCGGGTTCATCTCGAGCTTCTGCATCATCTCCGCGGTCCCGTCAAGGCCCGAGCCGCCGAACCGTCCGGTCAGCTTCTGCAGGCCGTGGCCGATGAAGAGCCCGCCGATCACGAGGCGAGCGATAAGGCGTCCGATTCGCAAGCTGTCCTCCAATTCGTTCGCTACGCAACGGCTTCCCCGGATGGTCGCGGCGCAAACGCCGCAGCCGCGCCAGCGTTTACGCTCGGCGGCGCCAGGTGCCCGGATAGCTCAACTGGTAGAGCACCGCTCTTGTAAAGCGAAGGTTGCGGGTTCGAGTCCCGCTCCGGGCTTGGCTCGCCGCGGGCTGTAACGCGCTCCCCCGCAGGGGGTAAGCCTGAGCGTGTCCGAGCCACCCGAGAGCGCCCGCGGTCCCCACGGCGAGGTCCGGCGCGAGGAACCGCGCAGGGCGCCGCAGACGGGCGCTGCTGATCGCATTGGCGAGGAGCGGATCGCCGCCTACCACCGCTACACACGCGAGCACGGCGTCAACTTCCTGCTCTACTCGGTCGCTCGGGCCATCCTGTTGCCCTTCTTCCTCGTCTGGTTCCGGCTCGACCGGATCGGGCGCGAATACGCGAAGGTCGATCGCGGCCTGATCGTCGCCGCCAACCACCGCTCGTTCCTCGACCCGTTCGTGATCGGCGCGTTGCTGCCCTGGCGGCGCCCGATGCATTACGTCGCCAAGGTCGAGCTGTTCGAGAAGCCCCTGCAGGGCTGGTTCCTGAACCGGCTCGGCGCCTACCCGGTGCGCCGCGGCCAGGCCGACGCCGACTCGCTCGAGACCTCCGACGCCATCCTCGCCCGCGGCGGCGCCCTCTGCATATTCCCCGAGGGCACGCGGATCCGGCGTGGCTCGCTCGCCGCCCCGCACCGCGGCGTCGGCCGGCTGGCGCTCGAGTCGGGCGCCTCGGTGCTGCCGGTCGCCGTGCTCGGCACCGAGCACGTACGTCGTGGCTGGCGGATCCGCCCGCGCAAGGTCAGGCTGCGCGCCGGCAAGGCCGTCTCCTTCCCGCAGACCGAGAACCCCTCGCCGTCGCTTGCGGCGACGGTGACGGGCCGCATCTGGCCGAGCATCGAGCTGCAGTGGGAGTGGCTCGGCGGCCTGCCGCCGATGCGCAAGGCGGCGGTGATCGGGGCCGGCAGCTGGGGCACCGCCGTCGCGATCCTGCTCGCCCGCGGCGGCATCGAGGTCGAGCTCGGCTGCCGGACCGGCGAGCAGGCGATCGAGCTCAACGACACGCGCGAGAACCGTCGCTACCTGCCGGGCATCCACCTTCCTGATGCGATCACCGTCAAACGGGCGGCCGAGATCGAGGTCGCCGGCCTCGATCTCGTCTGCCTCGCCGTGCCCTCTTCCGGTCTTCCGGCGGCGGTCGGCGCGCTCGGCGACCAGATCGGCAGCCGGACGGCGGTCCTGCTGCTCAGCAAGGGCCTGGTGCCGCCGCTCGGCACGCTGCCCTCCGAGTACGTCACCCAGCGCGTGCGAGCCCGGGCGCTCGCCTCGCTCGGCGGCCCCGCGCACGCCAAGGAGGCGGCCTCAGGCACCGCCGCCCTGGCACTCGCCAGCGGCGACGGGGACCTGCGGGCGCAGCTCGGCGATGTCTTCGACCGCGCCGGGCTGATCTGCGAGCGCTCGGCCGACGTCGTCGGCGTCGAGATGGGCGGCGTCGCCAAGAACGCCGCCTCGCTCGCCGCCGCCGCTGCCGAGCCGCACGGCCTCAACGCTGCCGGCATTGCGGCCGCCGAGGTCTGGCGCGAGTGCGTCGCCTACGCGACCCTCAAGGGCGCCCGCCTCGAGACCTTCTCCGGCCTTGCCGGGATCGGCGATCTGACCGCGACGGTGCTCGCGCCGGGCAGCCGCAACCGGCGGGCGGGAGAGCTGCTCGGGACCGGCGTCCCGGCGGCGCAGATCCCGGAGCGGCTCGGCCAGGCCTCCGAGGGACTCGAGTCGGTGCCGTTGATCGCTACGGCAGCCACGGACGCCGGCGTCGACGCCGACGGGCTCGTCGGCCTTGCGGCACTGATCGAAGGCGAGTTGACGGCCGTCGAGTGGGTCGCTCGCCTGCGCCGGGCGGAGCGCGCGAGGAGCGCGGCCTGATGCAAGCGCCGACGCGACGCCGCCCCGCGCAGCGATCCGCCCTACATTTCGCCCGTGTCGAGCGAGGGCGAGGAGGCGGACGAGTCCGCACGAAAGGCGGAGCTCGACCGCGACTTCGAGCGCGTCTACCGCGACCACCTGCGCGACGTCTACTCCTACGCCTACTACCGGATCGGCAACCACCACGACGCCGAGGACCTGACCGAACAGACCTTCCTGCAGGCGTATCGCCACTTCGAGCGGGCGCGCCGCGAGTCGCAGGGGAGACCGCTGCGGCCGTGGCTGATCCGGATCGCTCACAACCTCGCCTCCAACTACCACCGCGACCGTTCGCGGCGCCCGACCGCGGCGCTCGACAACGTCGAGCCGCCCGCGCACCCGCACGGCACCGAGCGGGTCGCCGAGGGCCGCGAGCAGCTGCGGCTCGTCTTCGAGGGGCTCGGCGAGCTCTCCGAGGACCGGCGCGAGGCCCTGATCATGCGCTTCGCCCTCGGCATGTCCAACCGCGAGATCGCGCGGGCGCTCGGCCGCAGCGACGGCGCCACGAAGGTCCTGATCCATCGTGCGATCAAGCAGCTCGAGGAGGAGCTCGCCGAGCCCGGGGAGGGGGAGGACGATGAGTGAGCCGGCTCCGCCAGGGGCGGCGCCGGCATCGACCTCGAGTCGCTGCTTGCCGACGCCCTGCGCCCGATCGAGCCGCCCGAGCGGCTCAGCGGGCGGGTCGAGTCGACGCTCACCAAGCTTGCCGACGCGGCGGCCATCGAGCTCTCCGACTGGGCCGAGGAGCTGACCGAGAGCGAGCTCGAGTCACTGCGCGACCCGCGCAACTGGGTTCGTCCGGTCGCGGCGGTCGCCGTCGGCGGCGTCGCCGGCATCGGCCTGGTCCTGCTCGAGATCCGCCGTCGGCGCAAGCAGGAAGGGTTCGCCGGCGTCGCCGACGAGCTCCGCGCGTCGCCTGACCTAGCCCACTAGGCGACTGCCGCCGGCGGGCGGGCCGAGATCAGGCCGGCCGCGATGCCGGTGACGCCGATCGCCAGGTGCAGGATGTTGAGCTCCGTCCCGACCGGGATCGCGTCGAGCAGCGCGCCGGCGCCGTGGTCGGTCTGCGTCATTCCCCAGACGCCGAGCACCGTGAAGCCCGCGCCGAGCAGCAACGACATCGCCCGCGGGGCGCGCGAGGCAGCGGCGAGGCAGGCGAGGCCCGCGGCGAGGTGGAGCGCGTTCTCCCAGCCGTTCGTCGGAAAGACGCCGAGGATGTTGTCGGAGACGTAGGAGTCGCCGGTCCCGAACGATGCCTCGTAGGCGAAGCCGGCGATGCCGCCGATCACGAGCGCCGCGCCGACGACGCAGCACGAAGAGGCGTGCCGCGGTCGCTGTCTCGTCTTTGGCCATCTCGTGGAGCTCCAGAGGGTTGATCGGGATCCTGTGATCCACGCGCGCGCCGGGACCGTACCTTTCAACGTGATCGCTCCGCATGCCTCCCCAATCACGCACTCGCCCCGGCGGCGCTGGCCCGCTCCGAATCGAGGTCGAGCGTGAATCCGGCAGAGCTCTCGCGGCTCGCCGACGAGGACCTGATGGCGCTCGTCGACCGCAAGGATCCGGATGCCTTCGAGGCGCTCTACGACCGCCACGGCGGCGCCGCCTACTCGCTCGCCTACCGGATCGTCGGCGACCGGACCGCCGCCGAGGACGCCACCCAGGAAGCCTTCCTCTCGATCTGGCGCAGCACTCGCGCTACGACCGCGCCCGCGGCAGCGTCCGCTCCTGGGTGCTGAGCGTCATCCGCAACCGGGCGATCGACTCGCTGCGCCGCGGCGGCGTCAACGCGCCGAAGCTGACCACGACGACGACGCAGTGCTCGACGCCCGCGAGGCTCGAGGAGCGCACCGACGCGGAGGCGATCCGCAACGAGACCGCGGCTGAGCTGCGCGGGCGCGATCGAGGCGCTTCCCAACGAGCAGTCGCAGGTGATCGAGCTCGCCTACTTCGGCGGCTTCAGCCACAGCGAGATCGCGGAGATGATCAGCCAGCCGCTCGGTACGGTGAAGGGCAGGATGCGGCTCGGACTGGAGAAGATCAGGGCCGAGATCGCCGAGGCGATCTCCCCGGACGCGATCGAGGGTCTGACGGCATGAGCGGCACCGAGACACGCGGCGGCTGCCCCGAGCGGCACGACGACCTTGCGGCCTACGCGCTGGGCGCTCTCGATCCCGGCGAGGCCGCCGCGCTCGAGCGCCACCTGGCCGGCTGCCCGGCCTGCAGCGAGCGCCTGCTCTGGTTGCGGCCGGCGGTCGATCTGGTGCCCGCGTCGGTGCGCCAGGTCGAGCCGCCGGCGAGCCTCCGGGCGGAGCCTGATGGCGACCGTTCGCGCCGAGGCCGAGCCGACGGCCGCCGAGCCGGAGCGTCACGAGCAGCGGCCCGGGGCGCTGACTCGCGTCCGTGAGTGGCTGCTCGGCGAGGGTTCGCTGCGCCCGGCGCTCGCCGGCTTCGCCGCCGTCTGCCTGCTGGTCGCGGCGATCGGCGGCTACGAGATCGGCCACTCCGGCGGTGGCTCGCCGAAGCCGAAGACGTTCGCCGCGCTGCCGACTTCCCCGAACTCGGCGGCGAACGGCACGGTCGAGGTCTCCGGCGACAGCGGCACGCTGACGGTCAGCAACATGCACGCGATCCCCGAAGAGCCAGGTCTACCAGGCGTGGGTGGCGAAGGGCTCGAAGATCGAGCCGTCGACGCGTCTTCGTCGTCGACGGCGAGCGGTCGCGGGTCCGCATCGATCCCCTCGATCCCGGCCGGCGCCGACCGCGTGATGGTCACCCGGGAGCCCGCCGGCGGCAGCCAGCCAGCCGAGCACCGCGCCCGTGCTCACGCGCCGAGCTCTGACCAGCGCGGCGCCCCGCGCCCGGCGCGGCGTGCGGCTGACCCGCGGGCCTGCCCCTCTACCCTTCGGCGCCCGATGCGCTGCTACCGGCACCCAGACCGCGAGACGAACGTCGCCTGCTCGCGCTGCGAGCGGCCGATCTGCGGCGACTGCATGACGCCGACGCCGGTCGGCATGCGCTGCCCCGAGTGCGCCAGCGACCGCACCGCAGGTCCGGCGGCCGCAGTTCTCGGGAGCCGGCGGAATCGGGGCGAGCAGCTTCTCGCGCGCGCCGGCGACCTTCACCCTGATCGCGATCAACGTCGCCGCCTTCGTCGCCCAGCTCGCTGACCGGCGGCGGGGCGATGTCGTTCGACGGCGGCGGCACGCTGTTCGCCGACGGGGCGCTCTGCGGCAACGCCGTCGGCGGCGGCGGCCTCTGCGGCCCGCCACCGGTGATCTCCGGCGGCGGCGAGTGGTGGCGGATCATCACCGCCGGCTTCCTGCACGGCGGCTGCATCCACCTCGGCCTGAACATGTTCGTGCTCTACATCCTCGGCGCGTGATCGAGCCGGCGATCGGCACCGGCGCGCATGGTGGCGATCTACTTCGTCTCGCTGATCGCGGGCTCGCTCGGGCGCGCTGCTGCTCGCCGACCCGGCCCAGATCACCGTCGGCGCCTCGGGCGCGATCTACGGCCTGTTCGCGGCGACGATGCTCATCGCCCGCGACCGCGGGCATGACCCAGGTCGCTCTCGCAGCTCGGCTTCTGGCTCGTGCTCAACCTCGTCTTCACCTTCAGCGTCCCCGGCATCAGCATCGGCGGCCACCTCGGCGGGCTCGTCGGCGGCGCGATCGCGGGCGCTGATCGTCGTCGCCGGCGAGCGCCGGGCGCGGCGCCCGCATGGTCGGCGCCGAGCTCGCCGCGATCGTCGCGCTGGCGATCGCCGCCTTCGCGGGGTCGATCGTCGTCGCCAGCTCGACGCAGGCGCCGTCGCGACCGCCGGGGTCCGCCTCGCGCAGGCCGAGACGCCGGCTGCGGCTCAGGCCGGGCGGGCACCGGCGCCGAGCGCGAGTCGGAGTCGGCGCGGCACCGCGGTCGGGGTGGAGCAGGTGGCCGAGCAGCTCGACCCCGTCGGCGAGCCGCGGCCCGGGCCGCGAGAACGATCGCGGCGGCGTCGACCGCGTAGACGCGTTCGGCCCCGAGCGCGCTGCAGCCGCTCGCGGTGCGCGGCGTGCCTCGGCCAGCGCCTCCTCGCAGTACAGGCCGCAGGGCATGACGACGACGACGTCGGGCCGGGCCGCCGCGACCTCCTCCCAGGCAGACGTCGCGCGAGCGCTCGCCCGGGCTCGGCGAGGGCGTCGGTGCCGCCGGCCGCGTCGATCATCTCCGGCACCCAGTGGCCGGCCGGCGTAGACGGGGTCGAGCCACTCGAGCGCGGCGACCCGGGGCCGCTCGAGCGCCGGCGACGCGGTCCGCACGGCGTCGATCCGCGCCTCCAGCGCGCGCCGCAGGCGCGGCCCGCCGTCGGCGGCGCGGCCGGCCGCCCGCCGAGCCGCTCGGCGTCGGCGAGCACCTCGCCGAGCGTCGAGGGGTCGAGCGAGAGCACCCGCGGGCGGCTCGGCAGCCGCGCCGGCGACGGCGACGACGTCGTCGTAGGAGACCGCGCAGACCGCGCAGACGGCCTGGGTGACGATCAGATCGACGTCGAGCTCGGCCAGCCGCTCCTCGTCGAGCTCGTAGAGCGCCTCGCCGCGCTCGGTGCGCTCGCGTACGGCGGCGTCGATCGCGGCCGGCGTCGAGGCCCTCGGGGATCACGCTGCGGGTCAGGGTGGCAGCTCGCGGGCGGCGGGCGGCCAGTCGCACTCGTGGGTGACGGCGACGACCTCGGCGCCGAGCCCGAGCGCGAAGCAGCATCTCGGTCGCCGAGGGGACGAGGCTTGCGATCCGCATCGCCGGGGCACTATAGGATCGGACGCATGGCCGCCTGCTCGACGACAGCGAGATCGACGGAGCGCCTCACCGGCCTCGACGGCTGGGAGCGCGAGGGCGACGCGATCACGCGCAGCTTCGACCGCGGCGACTTCGTCGGCTCGGTCGAGTTCGTCAAGCGCGATCGTCGAGCCGGCCGAGGAGATGGGCCACCACCCCGACCTCGAGATCTCCTGGGCGACGGTCAAGGTGACGATCTCGCACCCACTCCGAGGGCGGCCTGACCGCGGCCGACTTCGAGCTCGCCGGCGCGCATCGACGCGCTCGCCTGAGCGCGCGCCCGCGGCGTCGGCAGCCGCCGTCAGACTGCAGCCCGATGCGCCTCCTGCACGTCATCGCGACGCGCCCGAACTTCGTCAAGATGGCGCCGGTGATCGCGGCCCTGCGGGACGTCGACCCCGGCGGCCGGCACGTGCTCGTCCACACCGGCCAGCACTACGACCGCAACATGTCGGAGATCTTCCTCGAGGAGCTCGGCGTGCCCGAGCCCGACCACATGCTCGGCGTCGGCGGCGGCACCCATGCCGAGCAGCTCGCCGGCGTGCTCGAGCGGCTCGCGCCGGTGCTCGAGGCCGAGCAGCCCGACCTCGTGATCGTCCCCGGCGACGTCAACTCGACGCTCGCGGCGGCGCTCGCCTGCGCCCACCTGCAGATCCCGGTCGCCCACGTCGAGGCGGGGCTGCGCAGCTTCGACCGGACGATGCCCGAGGAGGTCAACCGGGTGCTGATCGACCAGGTCTCCGAGCTGCTCTTCACGCACTCGCCGGAGGCGCTCGGCAACCTCGCGCGCGAGGGGATCGACCCGGGCCGCGTCGAGCTCGTCGGCAACACGATGATCGACACGCTCGTCGCGCTCGAGGACCGCTTCCGCGAGCGCGGCGCGGCCGCCGGCCTCGGCCTCGAGCCGGGCTCGTACCTGCTCGTCACGCTGCACCGGCCGGCGCTCGTCGACGGCGATCTGCTCGTGCCGGCGCTCGACGGCCCTGGCCGAGGTCGCCGGCGAGATGCCGGTCGCCTTCCCGGTCCACCCGCGCACCCGCCAGCGGATCGCGGCGCTCGAGGCCGCGGGCGAGGCGCCGCCGCTGCCGCGGGCCTGCAGCCTGATCGAGCCGGTCGGCTACCTCGACTTCCTCTCGCTGCAGGCGGACGCCGCGGCCGTGCTCACCGACTCCGGCGGCATCCAGGAGGAGACGACGTACCTCGGCGTGCCCTGCTTCACGCTGCGCGACAACACCGAGCGGCCGATCACGATCGAGGCCGGCACCAACACGCTGCTCGGCCTCGATCCGGTGCGGATCGCCGAGCTGCCCGCAGCTGCTCGCGACGGCCGAGGGCCCCCGCGGCGGAGCCGCCGCCGCTGTGGGACGGCCGCGCAGCGGAGCGGCTCGCGGCGGTCGTTCGTGAGCGATTCGGCGACTGATCGCCGGGTTTGCAGGCGGTTCGTCGTCGCCGAGGTTTCAGATGGCACTTTCTGCGATTCTGCGCGGAGATGGCCGGCTTCAGCCTCGCGCCAAAGGACCGTGTCTTCTTCGACCTGCTCAAGGACGAGGGCGAGAACGCCCTGCGCGCGGCCGAGCTGCTCCAGGAGATGCTCGAGACCTGGCCCGACGATCAGGGGATCGGCAAGGAGATCCTCAAGGCCGAGCAGGAGGGCGACCGGATCACCCACGACATCATCCAGCGGCTCAACTCGACCTTCGTCACGCCCTTCGACCGCGAGGACATCTACGGGCTCGCGACGAAGCTCGACGACATCGTCGACTACATCGAGGAGGCCGCCGACTTCCTCGGGCTCTACCAGATCGAGGCGCCGATGCAGCAGGCGTCGCAGATGGCCGACGTGCTCGTCGGCCGCCTGCGAGCAGATCGTCGCCGCGCTCGGCGCGCCTGCGCGGCTTCAAGGAGCTCGACCCGTACTGGATCGAGATCCACCGGCTCGAGAACGACGGCGACCGGATCTCGCGCGACGCCGTCGCCTCGCTGTTCGCGAACGGGATCGACCCGATGGTCGTGATCCGCTGGAAGGACATCTTCGCGCGTGCTCGAGCGGGCGATCGACTCGACCGAGGCCGTCGCCCACATCATCGAGGGCGTCGTCATCAAGAACGCCCGCTAGAGCTCGTGCACGACGACCTGATCCTCGTCATCGTTGTCGTTACCGCGCTCGCCTTCGACTTCACGAACGGCTTCCACGACACCGCCAACGTGGTCGCCACGTCGATCTCGACCCACGCGCTGTCGCCGCGCCTCGCCGTCGGGATGGCGGCGGTGCTCAACTTCGCCGGCGCCTTCATCTCGCTCCAGGTCGCGGCGACGGTCGCCAGCGACGTCGTCCAGGCAGACGCGATCACGCCGACGGTGATCTTCGCCGGGCTCGTCGGCGCGATCGCCTGGAACCTGATCACCTGGTACTTCGGCCTGCCGTCGAGCTCTTCGCACGCGCTGATCGGCGGCGTCGTCGGCGCCGCCTTCGCGGCCGCCGGCAGCGAGCGCCGTAATCGGCGACGGGGTGCTCGGCAAGGTCCTGATCCCGGCGGTCCTCGCGCCGATCGTCGCGTTCATCGTCGCCGTCCTGGCGATCGGCATCGCCTACGCGCTCGTCGGCAGGCTGCGGCCCGGGCCGGTCAACCGCGGCTTCCGGCTCGGGCAGATCGTCTCCAGCGGCCTGCTGGCGCTCGCCCACGGCACCAACGACGCGCAGAAGACGATGGGCGTGATCACGCTGGCCCTGATCGCGAACGGGAACCTCAGCTCGACCGACTTCGAGGTGCCCACCTGGGTCGTCGTCACCTCGGCCTCGGCCATCGCGGCCGGCACCTACATCGGCGGCTGGCGGATCATCCGCACGATGGGCACGCGGATCATCAAGATGGACACCGCGCAGGGCTTCACCGCGCAGGGCGCCGGCGCGGCGGTGATCCTCGCCTCGAGCCACTTCGGCTATCCGCTCTCGACGACGCAGGTGATCACCGGTGGCGTGATGGGCGCGGGCGCCGGCAAGCGGCTGTCCGCGGTCCGCTGGGGCGTCGCCGGCAACATCGTCGTCGCGTGGATCGTGACGCTGCCCGCGGCGGCCGGAGTCGGCGCCCTCGCCTACGGCTTCACCAGCCTGTTCGGCGATGGCGCCGCCGGGCCGCTGCTCGTGCTCGTCCTGTCGGCCGCCCTCGGCGTGGCCCTCTTCGCGCGCCGGATCCGGCGCGGTCAGCCGGTGCCGACGACATGATGCCGTTCGATCTGCCGGTTGCAGCGATCGTCGACTGGAAGGCGCTCGCGGAGACGTCGCTCGCCTCGCTGGTCGCCGGCATTGTGCTCACCTTCGCCTTCTCGCTCGCGATCGTCGGCACGACCAAGGCAGCCGAGTTCCGGCGCGCGGACCGCCACGCGGCGGCGGTCGCTGCGGGCGCCCTCGGCGGGATCGCCCTGGCTGCTCCATCGGCGCGGTCGTCGTCGGGCTGGTCGTGATGATCGACTGAGGGCTGAGGGGCGCGTGCCGGCTTCGCCGCGGGCGCCGATCGGTCACCATGCAGAGACGATGCTGATCGCGCTCCGCAACATCGTGATCATCGCCCTGCTGGCGCTACTCCTCACCGTCGCCCCCGGCGGCGGCAGCGTCGTCGAGCGGCCTCCTGGCGGCCCTCGCGCTGATCTTCCTCGCGCGCGATCGGCCTGCTCCTCGCTCGCGCCTGGAACGACACGGCGCTGACGCGCGACACGATGACCGAGGGGCAGCGCTGGTCCTTCTACGGCGCACTCGGCGCGCTGGCGCTGATGATCGCCGGGTTCGACGAGCTGCTCTCGACGGGCGCCGGCACGATCGTCCTGATCGCCGTCGTCGCCGGCTCGGGTTGGATGCTGTTCAGCACCTGGCGCGCGCTCAACAGCTACTGATCCGGCACGCTCTCGCGCGATTGGGTCCGCCACCCGTGCGCTCGCTGCACCTACCGTCGGCCGCGTGGTCGAGCGGTCGGTCAGAACAGCGGGTGAGCGTGCCGGTGAGTGCGGTCAGGCGGCGGTCTCGCTGCTTGCCACGCTGCCGGCGCTGCTCGCCTGCTGCGGGGTACTCGCTCAGGTAGCTGTCGTTGGCTGGTCGGCCTGGTCGGCAGCCGGCGCCGCCCGCGCCGCGGCCCGCGCCGAGCTCGTCGGCGCCGACCCGGGTAACGCAGCCCGCGCGGCGCTGCCCGGCGTGCTCGCGCCGCGCGCCGACGTCTCGCACGCCGGCGATCGGATGCGGGTCGACGTCGACACCCCGCGGCTGATCCCGCTCCTGCCCGCGCTCACCGTCGGCGCCACCGCCGGCCTCGATCCGGAGGCGCATGCCGAAGCCGCGCGGGAGAGCCGTTGAGCGCGCACGGCCTCCGCGTCGGGTGGCTCCGCTCGGTCTCCGGCCAGGCTCAGATCGAGCTGGTTGCCGCGATCCCCGTGCTCATCTGCCTCGCCGCGGTCGTCCTGCAGCTGCTCGCCGTCGGCTACTCGCAGTCGCTGGCCGACGACGCTGCGGAAGCCGGTGCCTACGCAGCGACTGCCGGGCTCGCGCCAGGGCCGGCTGCCCGGGCGGCGCTGCCGGGCTGGGCGCGGTCGAGCGCCGACGTCGAAGCCGACGCGGGGCGCGTCACCGTCTCCCTCGAGAGCCCGAGCCTGCTCGGCGCCGTCGGCAAGCGGCTGGTTGTCGACTCGAGCGCCTGGGCCCGACCGGGGAGCTGAGCGCGTGACCGAGGTCGAGATCGAGGACGCGCACGCGATCGCCGTCGCGCCAACCCCAGCGGCCACCACGGCCCGCCCGTCGGCAGCTGCCCTCGCCCTGGCGGCATCCGCCGAAGACCGGAGCCACGAGTCTCGCGCGGGAATCCTCGTCGACCTCGGGCCGCCGGTCGAGCTGCGGCCCTCGTTGCTCTGCGCGGACGACGCCCGGGCCCTTGCCGACCTCTGTGCCGAGAGCGGCGAGTGGCGCGCAGTTCCGCGGGGGCGGCTCTGCATGGTGGCTCCCGGCGACGACGGCGTCGTCGCGGGCGGGGCGCGAGGACGTGAGGCTCTGGCGGCTGTGGTCGCGATCGCTGCCGCCGCCGGGGTGCCCCTCGTCGTGCACGCTGCCGGCGCCGGCTTTCGGGCTGTGCTCGAGGAGCTCGACGCCGGTGGGGCAGACCCCTCGGTGTTGATCCAGGCGGGCCGAGATGGTCGCGAGGTGCCGCTGCTCTCCGCGCTCAGCGTGGAGCTCCGTGCCGAGCGCCGCCGTCATCGGATCTGGCGCCGGGCGCCTGGCTTGATCGCGGGGCGGAGGGCGCTCGCGGGCCTCGATCCGGGCGGTGCGACGGCGGTACGCGCGGCGGCCGCGCTCCGCGGACTCCGCTCCGAGGAGGGGCAAGCCCTGCCGGCGCTCGCGGGCCTGATCGTCGCGGTCGCGGTGCTCGCGCTCGCCTTCGTCGCGCTCGGCGGGGCCGTCACGGCCAAGGGCCGGGCTCAGCGGGCGACGGACCTGGCGGCGCTTTCGGCCGCCCGCTCGATGCGCGACGACTTCCAGCGCCTGTTCGTTCCTGCGCTGCGCGCGAACGGAACCCCGAACCCCGAGCATCTCGACAAGGCGGCCTATGAGGCGCGCGCCGAGGCTGCTGCCCGCGACGCAGCGTCCCGCAACGACCTGCCGCCGGAGGCCTTGCAGGTCGGCTTCCCCGACGGCAACTCGCTGGCCCCGTTGCGGGTCGCGGTCACGGCGCGCCCGCGCGCGGAGGTCAACGGCGAGGATGCCGGTCGGCTCGCGCTCCACGCCGAGGCGGCGCTGGCGCCGCCCGCCGCCCCGATCGCCGCGCCGCAACCCGACGCCGCGACGGCGAGCGGTGGTGGCTACTCAGGCCCACTCGCGACGAGGCAGGGCAAGCAGATGCGCCCTGATGTCGCGGCGGCCTTCGACCGCATGTCGGCAGCGGCTGCGGCCGCCGGCGTCAGCCTGGTCATCAACTCCGCCTACCGCTCCGACGCCGAGCAGGCGGCGCTCTTCGCCGCCAACCCGGACCCGCGCATGGTCGCCCCGCCCGGCACCTCGCTGCATCGCTGCGGGACCGAGCTCGACCTCGGGCCGTCGCCGGCATACGGCTGGCTGGCCGCCAACGCCGGCCGGTTCGGTTTCCTCGGCCGCTACTCGTGGGAGCCATGGCACTACGGGTTCACGGCTGGCCCGGCGCCCTGCTCACAGGAGGGGAACCAGCTTGTCTCCGGGGTGCGAGACGCCGGCGGCAGAGCCCATGGCGACGGGCGCGCCGCGGGCGATCCCGGCCTGCCCGGCTTCGTCCCGCCGCAGTACCGGGCGCCGCTCCTCGCCGCGGCGGCGCGGCACGACGTCTCGGCGGCGCTGCTCGCTGCGCAGCTGATGGCCGAGTCCAACTTCAACCCCGCGGCGGTCTCGCCGGCCGGCGCCCAGGGCATCGCCCAGTTCATGCCGGGCACCGCCGCCGCTTACGGTCTCGACGACCCGTTCGACCCGGTCGCCTCGATCGAGGCGCAGGCGAGGCTGATGGGCGAGCTGATCGCACAGTTCGGCGACCCGCGGCTGGCGCTCGCCGCCTACAACGCCGGCCCCGCTCCGGTCGAGGCCTGCTCGTGCGTGCCGGCGATCCCGGAGACGCAGGCCTACGTGGCCCGGATCATGGGCATGCTCGGCGGCGCCGGCCAGCTCGCCGCGCCGGAGCCGGAGCTCGAGGTCAGGCTCGTCTCCTGAGGCGTCCGCGTCGCCCCTGCGACGCCGATAGGAATAGGGTCCGGGCCATGGCACTGAAGACGATCAACGGCATCGAGGAACTGCAGGCGAGCGTCGGCGAGACGATCGGTCCCGGCGAGTGGCGCGAGGTCACCCAAGAGCTGATCGACACCTTCGCCGACGTCTCCGGCGACCACCAGTGGATCCACGTCGACGTCGAGCGAGCAAAGCAGGAGAGCCCGTTCGGGCAGACGATCGCCCACGGCAACCTGACGCTTTCGATGATCGACGGCCTGCGGGGTGGGCTGATCGAGATGAGCGGGTTCAAGCTCGCCGTCAACTACGGCTGGAACAAGGTGCGCTTTCCGGCGCCGGTCCCGGCCGGCTCACGGATCCGTGCATCGGCCCGGCTCGAGTCGCTCGACGACGTCGGCGGCGGCTGGTGGCAGGCCGTGAACGTGCTCACCGTCGAGGTCGAGGGCAACGAGAAGCCCTGCTGCGTGGCCGAGTCGGTCGGCCGCTTCGTCTTCGGTTAGTACTAGTCCCCGGGGCCGGCCCGGCCGCCTCCTAAAGTGGGCCCGTGGCCCACGACGACGTGACGAGCAGCAACGGCGACGCCCCCGACCGGGGCGACGACCTCGCCGAGCAGCGGCGCCGGCTGCCCGATGCGCCCGGCGTCTACATCTTCAGCGACGACGAGGGCCGGGTCGTCTACGTCGGCAAGTCGCTCTCGATCCGCAAGCGCGTCGCCAACCACTTCTCGAGCCGCTCGACGCTGGGCGCGCTCGCCGACCCGATCACCTCGATCGACTTCCTCGTCACCGAGACCGAGGCCGAGGCGCTGCTCACCGAGCAGCAGTTCATCAAGCGCCACCGGCCGCTGCTCAACGTCAAGCTGCGCGACGACAAGTCCTATCCCTACATCGGCATCTCGCTCGACGAGGAGTTCCCGCGCGTCTACTTCACCCGCGAGCGCCACCGCCCCAACCGCGCCTACTTCGGCCCCTACGCGACCGCTCGCCGCGTCCGCGAGACGCTCGAGCTGCTCGGCAAGCTCTTCCAGTACCGGACCTGCGAGGGCGCCGAGCCCGGCCGCCGCTCCGGCGTGCCGTGCCTCGACTACTACATCAAGCGCTGCGGGGCGCCCTGCGTCGGCTACATCGACCGCGAGGAGTACATGCGCTCGATCGAGTCGATCCGGCGCTTCCTCGGCGGCCGCTACCGGGACGTCGAGCGCGACCTCCAGGAGAAGATGGATGCAGGCCTCGGCCGACCAGGAGTTCGAGCGCGCGGCGCTGTTCCGCGACCGGCTCGCCGCCGTCCGCTCGCTGATGGAGCGCCAGCGGGTCGCCGGCGAGTCGGTCGGCACCGCCGATCTGATCGGCGTCGCGGTCGAGGGCGCGGACGCGAACGCGCAGCTCTTCCAGGTCCGCGACGGCGTCCTCGCCGAGCGCCAGGGCTTCTACCTCGACAACAAGGGCGAGCGCGGAATCGAGGAGGTCGCCGAGCAGTTCCTCGCCCAGTACTACGAGGCGGCGCCGTCGGTGCCGCCGCTGGTCGTCGTCGGGCCGGAGCTCGCCGAGCGGACCGGCGTGCTCGCCGAGGCGCTCCGCGAGCGGCGCGGCACCAACGTCGAGGTGCGCGCCGCCGAGCGCGGCGACAAGCGGCGGCTGCGCGAGCTCGCCGAGCGCAACGCGAAGCTCGCCCTCGCCCAGGACCGGCTGCGCAAGGAGCGGCGCCGGGCGCGAGCGCACGGCGGCGCTCGTCGGAGCTCGCCGAGGCGCTCGGCATGGACGAGGTGCCGATCCGGATCGAGGGCTACGACATCTCCAACATCGGGCCCGAGCACACCGTCGCCTCGATGGTCGTCTTCGAGGGCGGCGCGCCGAAGAAGGCCCACTACCGGCGCTTCAACATCCGCGGCCGCGAGGGCGGCCGCGGTCCCGACGACTTCGCCTCGATCGAGGAGGTGCTCTCCCGCCGGCTCTCGCGCTTCGTCGCCGCCTCCGACCTGAGTCCGCACGACGCCGAGCTCGACGAGAGCTTCGCGGCCCTGCCCTCGCTGATCATGATCGACGGCGGCAAGGGCCAGCTCTCGGCCGGGGTCAGCGCCCTGCAGCCGCTGCTGGAGCGCGGCGTGCACCGTGATCTCGCTCGCCAAGCGGCTCGAGGAGGTCTACGTCCCGGGCAGCTCCGCGGCCGCTGCCGATCCCGCCCGACTCCGAGGCCTCGCGCCTGCTGCAGCGGGTCCGCGACGAGGCGCACCGCTTCGCGCTCGAGGGCCACCGACGCCGTCGCGGCAAGGCGATGACGACGCTCGGTGCTCGACGACCTGCCGGGGATCGGCCCGGCCCGCAAGCGGGCGCTGCTCGGCCACTTCGGCTCGCCGGAGCGGGTGCTGAGCGCCAGCCGCGAGGAGCTCGAGGCGGTGCCCGGGATCCCCGGCAAGCTCGCCCGCGAGATCCACGGCCGGATCAACAAGACCGGATGAGCCGCTTCAGAGGCCAGGCGGCGACGTGCGCGTCGCGCCGGGCCGGAGGCGCGCTTCACCGATAATGGCGATGGTGCCAGCAGCGGCGATCAGCGTCAGCGGGCTGCGCAAGTCCTACGGCCGCCACGAGGCGGTGCGCGGCATCGACCTCGAGGTCCGCCCGCGGCGAGATCTTCGCCTTCCTCGGCCCGAACGGCGCCGGCAAGACGACGACGGTCGAGATCCTCGAGGGCTACCGCGAGCGCGAGCGGCGGCGAGGTCTCGGTGCTCGGCACGACCCCGGCGAGGGCGGCCGCGAGTGGCGCGGACGGCTCGGCATCGTCCTGCAGGAGTGCCGGATGGAGTCGAAGCTGACCGTGCGCGAGACGCTCGAGATGTACGCCGGCTACTACCGAAGCCCGCGCGACGTCGCGGCGACGATCGAGCTCGTCGGCCTCGCCGAGAAGGCCGACGACCGCAACGGCAAGCTCTCCGGCGGCCAGCAGCGCCGCCTCGACGTCGCCGTCGCGCTGTCGGCGACGCCGAGCTGCTCTTCCTCGACGAGCCGACGACCGGCTTCGACCCCTCCGCCCGGCGCCACTTCTGGGAGGTGATCGCGGGCCTCCGCGAGCTCGGCAAGACGGTCTTCTTGACGACCCACTACATGGACGAGGCGCAGGCGCTCGCCGACCGGGTCGCGGTGATCCGCGGCGGCGAGATCGTCGCCACCGGCACGTCCCGACGACCTCGGCGGCCGCGGCGACGCCGAGAGCCTGATCAGCTTCTCGCTGCCGGCCGGCGTCGAGTCGGCCGCGCTGCCCGAGCGGCTTGCCGCAGTCGCTGCTCGGGCTCGAACGGCAGCTCTCGCTGCAGACCGGGGAGCCCGTCGCCGACGCTCAACGAGCTCACCGGCTGGGCGCTTGAGCGCGGATCGACCTGGGCGCGCTCGAGGTCCGGCGGCCGAGCCTCGAGGACGTCTACCTGGAGCTGACCGGGAGCCGAGGATGAGCAGCTCGGCCCTCGCCCTGCATCAGTTCCGCTACGACCAGCGGGTCTTCTGGCGGAACCCGGCCTCCGTCTTCTTCACGGTGATGTTCCCGGTCATCTTCCTGCTGCTGTTCGCGGGTCTGTTCGGCAACCAGCAGATCGACGGCGCTCGGCGTCAAGACCTCCGACCTACTACGTGCCGGGGATCATCACCCTCGCGGTCGTCTCGGCGACGCTCGTCAGCCTCGCGATGAACCTCGTGATCGCCCGCGAGGACGGCCGGCTGAAGCGGCTCCGCGGCACGCCGCTGCCGACCTGGGCGCTCATCGCGGGCCGCGTCGGCAACTCGATCGTCGTCTCGCGCTGATGGTCGTGCTCGTCACCCTGCTCGGCGACGTCCTCTTCGGCGTCGAGGTCCCGACCACCACGATCCCCGGCATCGTCGTCACGCTGATCGTCGGCGCCTTCTCCTTCTGCGCGCTCGGCTTCGCGCTCAGCTCGCTGATCCCGAGCGAGGATGCGGCGCCGCCGATCACGAACGCGACCGTGCTGCCGCTCTACTTCCTCTCCGGCGTCTTCATCCCCGAGACCGAGATCCCCGACGGCGTCCTCCACGTCGCCGACGTGTTCCCGATCCGGCACCTGTTCGAGGCGTTCTTCGCCGGCTACGACCCGGCGACGACCGGCGCCGGCTTCGAATTCGGGCACCTGGCGATCGTCGCCGGCTGGGGCGCTTGCCGGGCTGATCTTCGCCCTGCGCCGCTTCCGCTGGTCGCCGCGCGCAGACTGAGCCGACTTGCGCATCGGCCCCGGCCGTGCGGGGCACGTCCCGTAGTCCGCACGCGGAGGCTCAGTAACCCGCCGGAGGACGCGCGCCGGAGCGACTCGTTAGGTTGAGAGCGTGCTCGTAACCAGCAAGTTTCAACCGCTACTAGGGAGTTCACCGACATGGCAGTCAAGGTCGGCATCAACGGCTTCGGCCGGATCGGCCGCAACCTCTTCCGCGCCGCGTATGCCGCCGGCGCCGACGCCGACCTCGACTTCGTCGCCGTCAACGACCTGACCGACGCCGCGACGCTCGCCCACCTGCTCAAGTACGACTCGATCCTCGGCCGCTTCCCCGGCGAGGTCGAGGCCGGCGAGGACTCGATCACCGTCGACGGCAAGGAGATCAAGGTGCTCTCCGAGCGCGACCCGGCGGACCTGCCGTGGGGCGACCTCGGCGTCGACGTCGTGATCGAGTCGACCGGCTTCTTCACCAAGCGCGACGACGCCGCCAAGCACCTCGAGGCGGGCGCCAAGAAGGTGATCATCTGCGCGCCGGCCACCGATCCCGACGTCACGGTCGCGCTCGGCGTCAACTTCGACGACTACGACCCCGACTAGCACAACATCATCTCCAACGCCTCGTGCACGACCAACTGCCTGGCGCCGGTCGCGAAGGTGATCAACGACACGGTCGGGATCGAGCACGGCCTGATGACGACGATCCACGCCTACACGGCCGATCAGCGCCTGCAGGACATGCCGCACAAGGACCTGCGCCGGGCCCGCGCGGCGGCGCTCAACCTGATCCCGACCTCGACCGGCGCCGCGAAGGCCGTCGGCCTCGTGCTGCCGGAGCTCAACGGCAAGCTCAGCGGCTTCGCCGTCCGCGCGCCCGGTGGCGACCGGCTCGGTCGTCGACCTCACCTGCAACGTCGGCACGCGAGACCAGCGTCGAGGAGATCAACGCCGCGGTCAAGGAGGCGGCCGAGGGCCCGCTGAAGGGGATCCTCGCCTACACCGAGGATCCGATCGTCTCGACCGACATCGTCGGCGACCCGCACTCGTCGATCTTCGACGCGAGCGTCACGGTGGTCATGGAGGGCACGATGCTGAAGATCCTCACCTGGTACGACAACGAGTGGGGCTACTCGAACCGGGTCGTCGAGCTCGCCGCAGAAGGTCCTCTAGGCGAGCCTGGCGACAGGGGAGCAACAGTGGCAAAGACGACCGAACCAGAGACCGAGAAGGGGGTCTTCGACAAGGCGTCGGTCCGCGACGCCGACGTCGAACGGCAAGAAGGTGCTCGTGCGCGCCGACCTCAACGTGCCGCTCGACCACGGCGTCGTCAAGGACGACGCCCGGATCCGCGCGGCGCTGCCGACGATCGAGCTGCTTCGCGACCGCGGGCGCGACGGTCGTCCTCTGCTCGCACCTCGGCCGCCCGACGGGGAGCACGACCCCGACCTCTCGATGGCGCCGGTCGCGGCGCGGCTCGCCGAGCTGCTCGGCACGTTCGTCGCCGTCGCCCCGGGCGTCGTCGGCGACGACGTCGACGCGGTCGTCGCCGGGCTCGACAGCGGCGAGGTGCTGCTGCTCGAGAACACGCGCTTCGAGAAGGGCGAGACGAAGAACGACCCGGAGCTCGCCGAGGCCCTCGCCGGGCTCGCCGACATCTACGTCAACGACGCCTTCGGCGCCGCCCACCGGGCGCACGCCTCGACCGAGGGCGTCGCCCACCACCTCCCCGCCTACGCCGGCCTGCTGCTCGAGCAGGAGGTCCGCGAGCTGACCTCGGTCCTCGCCGATCCCGAGCGCCCCCTCGTCGTCGTCCTCGGCGGCGCCAAGGTCTCCGACAAGATCGGCGTCATCGAGCGCTTCCTCGAGACTCGCCGACAAGGTCCTGATCGGCGGCGCGATGTGCTTCAGCTTCTTCCGGGCCCAGGGCCACGAGACCGGCAATTCGCTGGTCGAGGAGGAGGGGATCGAGCTCGCCCGCGGCGTCCTCGAGCGGGCCGAGAAGTCCGACTGCGAGCTGCTGCTGCCGACCGACCTCGTGCTCGGCGCGAGCTTCTCCGCCGAGGCCGAGCCCGTCGCCCACGACGGCGTCGACGTGCCCGACGGGATGATGGGCCTCGACATCGGCCCAGAGACGGCCACGGCCTACGCGGAGGCGATCGCCGCCGCCGGCACCGTCTTCTGGAACGGCCCGATGGGCGCCTTCGAGCTGGAGCCGTTCGCGGCCGGCACCCGCGCCGTCGCCGAGGCCGTCGCCGATGCCGACGCCGTCGACCGTCGTCGGCGGCGGCGACTCCGGCGCCGCGCTGGCCCAGTTCGGGCTCGCCGACGAGGTGAGCTGGCTCTCGACCGGTGGCGGCGCCTCGCTCGAGCTGGTCGAGGGCAAGGAGCTGCCCGGGGTCGAGGCGCTGCTCGACGCCGGGGAAGCTGATGGCTGACGGGCGCCGGCCGCTGATCGCGGCCAACTGGAAGATGAACAAGACCGATCGCCGAGGCGCGCGCGTTCTGCGACGGCCTTCCTGCCCACGATCGGGGCCGAGCCCGGCCCTGAGGTCGTCATCTGCCCGCCGTTTCTCGCCGTTGGCGCTGTCGTCGAGGCCTGCGAGGGCACGCCGGTCGTCGTCGCGACGCAGAACATGTACTTCGAGGACTGCCGGCGCCTTCACCGGCGAGGTCTCGCCGCCGATGCTGCTCGACGCCGGCGTCGGCGGCGCCGTGCTCGGCCACTCCGAGCGCCGGCAGCTGTTCGGCGAGACCGACGAGGCGCTCTCGCGCAAGGTTCCGGCGGCGCTCGAGGCGGGCATCTTGCCGATCCTCTGCTGTGGCGAGACCGAGGAGGAGCGCGACGCCGACGAGACCGAGCGGGTCCTGCGGCGCCAGATCGAGGCCGGCCTCTCGCGGGTCGCCGGACGAGCGCCTCGGCGACGTCGTCATCGCCTACGAGCCGATCTGGGCGATCGGCACCGGTCGCACGGCGACGCCGGAGCAGGCCGACGAGGCCTGCGGCTTCGTCCGCGCGCTGGTCGCCGCCCGGAGCGAGCAGGCCGCAGCGGAGGTCCGGATCCTCTACGGCGGCTCGGTGAAGCCCGCGAACGCGGCCGAGCTGCTCGGCCGTGCGACATCGACGGCGCCCTCGTCGGCGGCGCCAGCCTCGACCCCGGCGACTTCGCGGCGATCGTCGCCGCCGCCGGATAGGAGGGCGGAGGCGTGGCGCTCCCCGAGCTTCCCGAGGGCTTCCCGGTCGGCTCGCTCGCGCTCGTCATCCTCGACGGCTGGGGGCTCGCCGAGCCGGGGCCGGGCAACGCGATCTCGCTGGCCGAGACGCCGACGTTCGACGCGCTCTGGGAGCGCTGCCCGCACACCACGCTCTCGGCCTCCGGCCGTGACGTCGGCCTCCCCGACGGCCAGATGGGCAACTCCGAGGTCGGGCACCTGAACCTCGGCGCCGGCTCGGTCGTCAAGCAGGACCTGGCCCGGATCGACGACGCCATCGCCGACGGCAGCTTCTTCGAGAACGAGGTGCTGCGCGCCGCCTGCGAGCGGGCGGTGGAGAGCCCGCGCGGGCGCCTGCACCTGATCGGCCTCGTCTCCGACGGCGGCGTCCACTCCGGCTGGGAGCACATCGAGGCCTGCATCGAGCTCGCCGCCCGTGAGGGCGTCCCGGACCTCGTCCTGCACGCGCTCACCGACGGCCGCGACACGAGCCCGAGCGGCGGGCCCGCCTACCTGGAGGAGGTCTCCCGCTGGCTGCAGAGCGCCGGCCGCTTCGGCACGGTCGGCGGCCGCTACTACGGGATGGACCGCGACCACCGCTGGGAGCGGACGAAGCTCGCCTACGACGCGATCGTCCACGCCCGCGGACCGCACGCCGACGACGCGATCGCCGCCGTCCGCGATTCGCACGAGGCGGGGGAGACCGACGAGTTCGTCAAGCCGACCGTGATCGGCGACTACGACGGCGTCGCCGACGGCGACGTGATCATCACCTTCAACTTCCGGCCCGACCGGATGCGCCAGATCGTCGCGGCGCTCGGCGATCCCGGACTTCGACGGCTTCGAGCGCGGCGATGCCGGGCCCTTCGACGTGACGACGATGACCGAGTACCGGCTCGGGCTGGCCCTACCCGGTCGCCTTCCCGCCGCGCGAGCCGGAGACGACGATGGCCGAGACGATCTGCGGCGGCCGGCGGCGCGCAGCTGCACGTCGCCGAGACCGAGAAGTACGCGCACGTCACCTACTTCTTCAACGGCGGCCGCGAGGCCGAGTGGGAGGGGGAGGAGCGGCGGCTCGTCGACTCGCCGCGCGACGTCCCGACCTACGACCACAAGCCCGAGATGAGCGCCAACGCCGCCGCCGACGCCTTCTGCGAGGCCTGGTCGAGGCCCCGGGCGAGGGCTTACCGCTTCGGGATCATCAACTTCGCCAACCCCGACATGGTCGGCCACACCGGCGACATCCCGGCGGCGACGAAGGCGATCGAGACCGTCGACGGCTGCCTGGCGCGCATCGTCGCCGCCGTCCACGCGCGTGGCGGCGCCTGCCTGATCACCGCCGACCACGGCAACGCCGACCACATGCTCGAGCCGGACGGCTCCCCGAACACCGCCCACACGACCAACCCGGTGCCGCTGATCGCCACCGTCGAGGGCATCGAGCTCGACGAGGGCGGCATCCTCGCCGACGTCTCACCGACGGCCCTGGCCCTGCTCGGGATCGAGCAGCCCGCGGCGATGACCGGCCGGTCGCTGATCAAGACGTGAGTACGAGCTCACTCTGATCCTGCGACTCAGGGTCAGTAACGCGCAGCTAACTTGACATGTACCGACTTAGATCTTATGATCCGCTGTACAGAGTGTGCGGTCCCCGGCACCGCTCCTCACACCCCGAATCTTCGGAATCAACGGAGGTATCGAGATGAAACTGGTACGTAGGCAGCCACTGGCCACGGCCGCGTTCAGCGGATGTCGAGCGGTTCTTCGACAGCTTCTTCAGCGGCTCCCGCACGGCTCGCCGATCGCCGCGGCGCTTGGTCGCCCGCGATGGACGTCGACCGAGACCCAGGAGAACGAGATCGTGCTCAACGGCCGATCTGCCCGGGCATCGAGCGAGGACGACGTCTCGATCGAGGTCGAGGACGGCGTTCTTACGGTCTCGCGGCGAGCGCCGGGACGAGCGCAGCGACGCCGACGAGGAGACCGGCTACCGCCGCGTCGAGCGCAGCTTCGGCCGCTTCTCCCGCGCCCTGCGCCTGCCGCGCGGCACGGATCCCGGAGCAGGTCACGGCGAGCTTCGACCGCGGTGTGCTCGAGGTCCGGATCCGCCGAAGCCCGAGGCGCCGCAAGGCCGCACACCGGTCGGCAGATCGGTCGCCGGCGCCGAGCGAGCCCGAAGGCGATCGAGGCGGAGGCTCCGAGAAGACAAGGCCTCGACCTGCCCGACTCAACGAACGCCTCCGCGAGAGGCCCGGCATCGTGCCGGGCCTCTGTTCGTTGGACGCGCGGCCGGCGCCCATACCCTGCGGCGATGCGCTCCGACCCGAACCGCCTCGCTTCGAGATCGACGCCCGCGACGGCGACGCCCGCGCGGGCAGTCTGCACACCCCGCACGGCGACGGTCGCGACGCCGGCCTTCGTGCCGCTGGCGACGCGCGGCTCGGTCAAGGGCCTGCTCCCCGACGAGGTCGCGGCGCTCGGCTACTCAGATGGTGCTCGGCAACACCTACCACCTGATGCTGGCGCCGGGCGCCGAGCGGATCGCCGAGCTCGGCGGCCTGCACTGCGTTCATGGACTGGCAGGGGGCGATCATCACCGACTCGGGCGGCTTTCAGGTCTTCTCGCTCGCCCACGGCACCGTCGCCGACGAGGTCAAGGGCCGGCGCGGCCGGCCGCCGCTCGAGGGCGGCGTGCTCTCGATCGACGAGGAGGGCGTGCGCTTCCGCTCCTACATCGACGGCGACCCGCACTTCCTCTCGCCGGAGCGCTCGATGGAGGTGCAGGCACCGCTCGGCTCCGACATCGCGCTCGCCTTCGACGAGTGCACGCCGTTCAACGCCGACCGCGACTACACGGCCGCGTCGACCGAGCGCACGCACCGCTGGCTCGACCGCTGCCTCGCCTGGCACGCGCGAGCACGGGCCGGACCGGCAGGCGGTCTTCGGGATCGTCCAGGGCGGCGTCCACGAGGACCTGCGCCACGAGTCCGGCGCAACGGTCGCGGCGGCCGCGGTCGACGGGATCGCGATCGGCGGCACGCTCGGCAAGGACAAGCAGCAGATGCGCGAGGTGCTCGAGATGACCCTTGCGGCGCTCCCCGCCGAGGCCCCCAAGCACCTGCTCGGGATCGGCGAGCCCGACGACCTCGTCGAGGGCATCGCGCGCGGCATCGACACCTTCGACTGCGCCGTGCCGACCCGGCTCGGCCGGCACGGCATGGCGCTCGCGCCGCTTGCCTGAGCGCCGCTTCCGCTTCGACATCCGCAACCGGCGCGAGGCAGGGCGAGCGCGGGCCGCTCGTCGAGGGCTGCCCCTGCATCGCCTGCGCGCGGATGAGCCGCGCCTACGTGCACTACCTGTCGCGGGCCGAAGAGCTGACCGGCGTGCGGCTCGTCACCCTCCACAACCTCGTCTACACCGAGGCGATCGTCGCCGGCGCCCGCGAGGCGATCGCCGCGGGCAACCTGGCCGGCTTCCGCGACGCGCTGCTCGGCGGTGCGACCCCCTGGCAGGCGGCGGGCTGAACCCGGGCCGCCCGCCGGGCTCAGTTGCCGGCCAGCTTGTTGATGAACTCCTTGATCGCGTCGACCTGGCGCGGAAGGTGTCGTGGATGAACTTGCCGACGTCGGTGTTCGAGCCGGCGTCGGTCGCGAGCAGGATCACGGCGGCGACGATCGCGGCGACGATCGCGATCAGCAGGACGGCGCCGAGGCCGCGCATGAAGCGGGAGAAGGCCGAGCGCGTTCGGGTCGGCTGGCGGGCCGGGGTTACCGCCGGGCGACCGGTGCGGGCCCCGGGCGGCGCTGCGGCCGGGCCACGGGCACCGGCGCGGTCGGCGTCCGCTGCTCGCGCGGGGAGACCCGGGTGGCGGCGGTCTCGTCGCGCAGCATCCGGGTCGCGGCGGTAGCGGGCGGCGCGACGCCCGTCGAGTCCCTCGCGGAGCGCGACGGCGAGCTCGAGCGCGTCGGGGTAGCGGTCCTCGGGCTCGTTCTCGAGCGCCTTCAGGACCGCCGCCGAGAGCTCCTCGGGGATCTCGGGCTCGTAGCTGGTCGGCGGCAGCGGGCGCTCGTTCTCGCGCCGGATCGCCAGCTCGGCGAGGCTGTTGCCCTCGTAGGGGAGGCGGCCGGTGAGGAACTGGTAGGTGACGACGCCGAGCGAGTAGACGTCGCTGATCCCGGTCGCCTCCTCGCCGCGGGACTGCTCCGGCGAGAGGTAGGCGGCGGTGCCGACGACCGAGCCGACCTGGGTGAGCCGGGTCTGCTCGGCGGCGCGGGCGATACCGAAGTCGGCGATCTTGACGGTCATCCCGTCGAGCGTTCCGTTCGGCACCGACGGCCCGCCGATCACCATCAGGTTGCCGGGCTTGACGTCGCGGTGGACGATGCCCTGCTTGTGGGCGTAGTCGAGCCCGGCGCAGGCGTCGGCGGCGATCTCGACCGTCGTCTCCGGGTCGAGGGAGCCGCGTCGCTGCAGCAGCTGCGCGCCCGAGCGGCCCTCGACGTACTCCATGACGATGAAGTGGCGGCCGCCGTCGACGCCGGTGTCGTAGACCTGGACGATGTTCGGGTGGACCAGCTTCGCGACGGCGAGCGCCTCGCGCCGGAAGCGGGCGACGAACTTCTCGTCGTCGGAGAGGTGCTCGGCCAGGACCTTGACCGCGACGGTGCGCTCGAGCACCTCGTCGGTGGCCCTGTAGACCGTCGACATGCCGCCCGAGCCGAGTCGCTCGCCGAGCACGTATCGGTCGGCAATCGCGCCGGCGCTCACTTGCTGTCTCCCTTCTTCTTCTCCTTCTTCGCCTGACCGTGCTTGGCCTTCGGCCCCTTGCCAGGCTTGGCATGCTCGCTCGCCGCGGCCTTGCGCCCGGTGCCGATGCCGCCGCCGTTCCCCTGACCGTTGCCGTTGTTGCCGCCGCCGTTGCCCCCGCTTCCGGGGGTGGACGTGGTCGAGGTCGTCGACTCGTCGTCGTCGAGCTCGTGTCCGGCTTGCTGGTTGTCGTCGTGCTCTTCGTCGTCTCCTTGGTGCTCCTGGTGCTCTGCGTGTCGGTGGTTGACGATGACGTCGAGGGGGTCGTCGTCGTGGCCGTCGTGGTCGACGTCGTCACCACCTCGATGCAGTTGGTCGAGAGCTCCCTCAGGTTGTCGAGCAGCTTGTCCAGGTCGTCACGGTTCTGGCCGCCGGTGTCGAGCCCGTCGATCTGCCTGGCGACCTCGTCAAGCTGGTTCTGCATGTCCTGGCAGCGGTGTTTGTCGTAGTAGTCGGCCGCCTGCTCGACCGCCCGGCTCAGGCTGTCCGCCTGCGTCGCCGGGATCGTGTCGCTGCCGCCGGACCCGCAGCCGGCGATCAGGATCCCGGACGCGAGCAGGCAGGGAACCGCCGCCCGCAGGCAGCGCTCGGAGACCGATCTGGGAAGGACCGGGCGCATCGGCGACGAGTCTAGCTGTGGTCCGACGTCCATCTTTCAGCGTCCGACGTACAGTCGTTTGGCCAGGTGCGGGGGCAGATCCGTGGCCTCGATCGCCGCCGCCGCGCGGTCGATGTCGTAGCCGACGCGGTGGTATGTCGCCTCCCACGTCTCGGTGTCGAGCTCGAGCCAGGCGGCTCGCGGGTCGCCGTCGCGGGGCTGGCCGACGCTGCCCGGGTTGATCAGCCAGCGACCCTCGGAGATCTCGAGCCGGGTGCCGGCGCCGGCCTGCCAGCCGCGTGCCTCGCGCGGCCCTGGGCGCCCTGCTCCCTCGTCCGGGACGGAGAAGAACAGGGCGACGTGCGAGTGGCCGACGAGGCTCACGCGCTTCTCCTGGACGGCGATGCAGTCGGCTGCCTGATCCGGCCACAGGACGTATTCCCAGATCGGGTCGCGGGGGGAGGCGTGGTACAGCGCCGCCGCATGCGAGGCGTCGGACGGATCGAGCTCCCGTAGGTAGGCGAGCTCTTCCTCACCGATCCGCTCCTGCGTCCACTCGACGGCCGCCGAGGCGGCGCCGGAGAAGGTCGAGGTGTCGAGGGCACCGAGCACGGCGAGGTCGTGGTTGCCGACCAGCGAGACGGCACAGTTGGCACGGACGAGCTCGGTGCATTCGTTCGGGCTGGCGCCGTAGCCGACGACGTCGCCGAGGCACCAGAGCTCGCTCGCGCCGGTCTCCGAGATGTCGGCGAGCACGGCCTCGAGGGCCGGGAGGTTCCCGTGGATGTCGCTGAGGACCGCTACCTGCATGGGCTTCCCCACCTGCAAATCGGGGCGGACTATCGTAGGTGCGGATGAGCTCGCGGGCATCCCTGCGGTCACGCCGCGTCCGGATCCTTGCGGCGCTGGCGCTGCTGGCCGGCGCCTGCGTCGCGGGGTTGCTCCTGCTCCTTCCCTCGCAGCCGGGCCCGACGGGCGGCACTGCCGACCTCTCGAAGTTCGTCGATCCGGCGCACCTCGCCCGGGCGGCCGATTACGCTTCCGGCGCCCGTCCGCTGCTCCTCGCAGCGCTGCTCGCGGGCTACGTGCCGTTGATCCTCGCCGCGATCGGCTGGCCGCCGGCGCTCGCCCGCCTGCTCGGGCGCTTCGACTCACGGCCAGCGCTCGGCGCCCTCGCGGCCGGCGCCGTCCTGTCCCTGCTCGTCGCCCTCGCCCAGGTGCTCTTCGCTTGGCTCCTGCACGAGCATGCGGTCGACTTCGGGATCTCCGTGCAGGGCTTCGGCGCCTGGCTCTGGGACTGGTGCGCAGCACGGGTATCGGGGTGCTGTACGCGGCGATCGGCGCCGCGATCCTGCTGCTTCCTGCAGCGGCGCATGCCCCGGCGCTGGTGGGTCGCCGGTGGCGCCGTGGTCGTGCTCTTCGCCTTCGTCTCGACCTTCCTCGCGCCGGTCGTGCTTGCCCCGATCTTCAATGACTTCGAGGAGCTGCCGCCGGGCCACGTCCGCCACGAGGTCCTCGGTCTGGCTGAGCAGGCCGGCGTCGACGTCGGCGGCGTCTACTCGGTCAACGCCTCGGACCGGACGCGGACGATCAACGCCTACGTCGACGGGATCGGCTCGAGCCGGCGCGTCGTCCTCTACGACACGCTGATCGACGATGCCCAGCAACCCGCGCTGCGGGCCGTGTCGTCGCGCACGAGCTCGGTCACGTCGCCGCCAACGACGTACTGCGCGGGCTCGCCTTTGTGGCGATCGTCGCCCTGCCCGGCATGCTGCTCGTCCGTGAGCTCGGCGACGGCATCGCCGAGCGCCGCGGTCTGCGGGCCGGCCGTCCATCCGCGCTCGCCGCCTATGCGCTGCCACTCGTGCTGACTGCGTTCGTGCTCGGGATCGTCGGCAACGTCCTCTCGCGTGCCGTCGAGGAGCGCGCGGATCGCTTCTCGCTCGAGCTCACCGGCCAGCCGCACGGCATGATCGAGCTGCAGGCCGAGCTCGCCCGGCGCAACCTCTCCGATCCCGATCCCCCCGGCTGGTACAGCACCCTGTTCGGCGACCCATCCGACCACCGCGCGGCGGATCGGGATCGCCGAGGCCTTCGAGCGTCAGGGTCGCGCCGGCTGAGCTTTTACCGCCCGAAGCGGCCTCTACAGTCGGCAACGGTGCCGGATCGAGGCGACAACGAGGGCTGGGCCCCGCCTGAGATCGGCGATCCCGAGCCCGTCCGCCGGCCGCTCAGGCCGCCGGCCTCGAGCGTCGCGGAGGAGCTGCGCGCGCTCGATCAGCGGCTCGCCGCCGCTGAGGATGCACGTGCCGCCGAGGGCGAGGAGCTGCTCACCCGCATGGGGGCAATCGAGGTCCTGATCGACCATCTCGATGGTCGCGTCGGCGAGGTCGAGCGCGACGCGCGCGGATCCCGCGGGACGCCGGAGGACATCGAGCTGCGGATCGGCGGGCTCGAGCATGCCGCCGACGCGCTGGGCTCGCTCACCGCAGTGCCGGCGACGATCGCAGCGCTCGAGCAGGAGCTGATCGCGCTCGGTCGAGCGGCTCGACGCGCGCGACGCCCGCGACGAGGTCCGCGACAGCCTCGTCCGCCGCGAGATCGAGGCCCGCGTCTCGCTCGCGGAGTCGCGCCTCGGCATGCGCCACGCCGAGCGCTGGGAAGGCCTTCAAGACGCGATCTCCGCAGCGGAGACGCGAGCGGAAGACGCGCGCGGTCGGCTCGAGGCGCGCCTGGCAACGCAGGCTCAGGCGGCGACGAGCGCGCTCGCTGAGCTCGAGGAGCGGCTCACCGCCTCGGTCGAGGTCCTCGCGGCCCGCCTGGGTTCAGCGACGGGCGCCTCCGGGGAGCTGGCCTCCTCGACCGTTGCCAGGCTCGAGTCGCTCGAGCGCGACATCGCCGCGATCGAGTCCGAATTCGAGACGCTCGCCGGACGGATCTCGCGATCGGACGGCGTGCAGAAGCCGGCTGGCCCGAGCCGGCCGTCCCCGGCTCCCCGCGCCGGCTGCGGAGGAAGCGAAGTCCGCACCCGCGATGCCCGCGACAGGCGCCGGCTGCCGCCGAGCGCGCCCGCGCCCCGGTGCCGCCGCCCGACCCGTCGGGCCCGGTCAACCTCAACGAGGCGAGCTTCGAGGTCCTCCGCAGCCTCGGCTGCTCGGTGACGCAGACGGCGCGTATCCTCGCCGCCCGCAAGGTGCGAGGCGGCTTCACCTCGCCGGAGGAGCTCGCCGACGTCCCCGGCCTGCCGAAGGAGTTCCGCGCCGAGTATTGCAGCTGATCAGACGACCGGACCGCCTGACGGCTCCCGCGAATCGCCTCCGGGCAACCAGCCCGCCGGCGATCCCGCGCACCGTCAGCCGCGCCCGGTTGCTCGCCTGATCGGGACCGTATCTAGGTGATCAGACGCCGCGGCGGCGGGTGACCAGCGGCACGGTGCGGGCGATCAATACGAGGTCGCCCCACAGCGACCAGTTCGACACGTACATGTAATCGAGCTTGACCATCTCCTCGAGCGGCACGCGCGAGGAGCCGAGCACCTGCCAGTGGCCAGTGATCCCCGGCCGCAGGTCGAGCCGGCGCCGGTACAGCCCGGCGATGTTCGCGTCCTCCTCAGGGATCAGCGGTCGCGGCCCGACCAGGCTCATGTCGCCGCGGAGCACGTTGAAGAGCTGCGGGAGCTCGTCCAGGTTCGTCCGCCTGATCCAGCGCCCAACCCTGGTCACCCGTGGGTCGTCGGCGATCTTGAAGAAGCCCTCCGCCCCGGAGTCGAGCTCGGCGAGCTCGCCCCGCACGCGCGTGCGCACCGTCGACCATGCTGCGGAACTTGAGGATCGCGAACTCGGCCGTCCGTTGCGGCCGATCCGGCGCTGGCGGAAGAGCACCTTGCCGGCCGGATCGCTCCAGCCTGATCGCGATTGCGATCACGGCGAGCAGCGGCGCGGCAGAGCAGAGCAGCAGCGTTGCGGCCGCGAGCAGGTCGAAGGTGCGCTTGATCGCGCGCGACGAGCTCGTGATCGCGAACCGCTTCATCGCCAGCAGCGAGACGCCGCCGATCGGGTCGATCTGGACGGCTGAGCCGGCGAGGCGCGACACGTCGGGGATGACGCTCACCTTGACGCCCGCATCGCGCAGGGCCCGGATCACGAACATCAGCTCGTCGCCGCCGCTGCGAGCCGGGGGCGACGATCACGCGGTCGATCTCGAGCTCGTCCAGCAGGCGGGTCGGCACGCGCCCGGCCGCCGCCGGGTCCCGCCCAGCGTGCGATCGGCACGACGGCGACGAGGTCGACGTGCGCCGCCTCGCTCGATCTCGATCGCGTTCCGGAGGCTCGGCTCGCGACTCGTGTTGCCGACGAACAGGCAGCGCTCGGCCGGGACGCCGGCCCGCCAGATGCCGTCGCGCCGCCGCGCGGAGCGCAACGAGGCAGCTGAAGAGCGTCCCGAGAATGAGGAGGCCCTGAGCGGATTCGAACGTGCCGTCGACAGATGGCCGGCCCGCCAGGAAGAGACCAGCACGGCACCGCCGCGGCGACGAAGAGCGTTCGGAACCTCCTCGAGGGTTGTCTTGTGGATCATCGGTGCATCCCGGTCGTAGAGACCGCAGATCTTCATCCGAGAAGGAACAGCAACGGCAGGACCGCGATCGCGGGCTTGAGTCGTACTCCGTCCGAACGTCGCGGCCACGAGAGTCCAGCGAGCACAAGTGAGAGCAGTCGGCCGTCGCGAGCAGGCGGCGCAGATAGCTGTCACGGCGCCTGTTCCCGCTTGACCCTCGCCGGGCTCCGCTGAACGAAGAGGCGTCGGCGTTGGCCAGAGGGCGGACCGGGGACCGCGCTGTGGTCGGCGGTTCCGGGCGCCGGCGTGCTGACGATTCCACGGGATTCGGCGTCGTTTCCCGCTCTCAGTGCTTCCATCTCGGTTCCCCTCCCGGTCTGAGCCGCAAGCCAGACAGATGGCTCCATCGCGGGCCTTGCCGCCTACCCAGGCGGAGTCCGCCGATCATAGACGCGACCCTCGTTATGACAACGCCAGTTCCCCTGCACACCTCTCCATCGGCCATCCGGCGGGTGACATGAGATGCGTCCAATTCGCCCCACCGCCGACGGCCGCGCGGGAAGCGGGGCGGAGCGCCGACAGCCGCGCGTAGAATCGCTCCGGGCTGGAGGCGCCCCTCGCCGACCGCTCCCTGGCCGGCCGCAAACCAATGGCAGACGCACCACCCGCATCCGTTTCATCCTCCCCGCCGTCGTCCCGGCCGCGGTATGCGTCGCTCGACGACTACCTGCACGTGCTCCGGCGCCGTCGCTGGCTGATCCTGGCGCTGACCGTCGTCGGTGCGGCGATCGGCGTCGCGCTGGCCGTGTCGGCCGCGAAGACGTACACGGCCGAGGCCTCGCTCTCGTTTCGCGACCCATCTCAGGATCTGGCGCTCTTCGGCGTCGACACGCTGCCGGAGAACTCGCCGGCGGTGCGGGCCGCGGTCAACGCCGAGCGCGTGACCCGTCCCGAGGTGACGAACCACGTCGCCAAGCGCTTCAAGGGCGAGCTCACCCCCGCGCAGCTGTACGCGTCGATCGCAGCTCGCGTCGGCGCGCAGACGCAGCTGGTCGTCCTCGACGCCACGTCCTCGACGGCGGCGCAGGCCGCAGAGATCGCCAATGCCTATGCGCAGGTCAACGTCAACCTCGGCACCGAGCAGAACGACGAGCGGCTCGCGCGGGTCGAGCGCTCGCTCCGGGATCAGATCAATAGTCTGAGCGTCAAGGATCTGCAGACGAAGCCGGGGACCGGAGTCAAGATCTCCGTCCTCGAGCAGCAGTTCTCCCGGGTGAAGACCCTGCGTGACATCTCCAAGCCGGTCGAGATCACGCAGAAGGCGCTGCCGCCGGGCGCGCCGGATAACGCCTCGGCCGCCGCCACCGGATTCGTCGGCGCGTTGATCGGGCTCGTTGCCGGCCTGATCGCCGCCTTCACTCGCGACGCGCTCGACCGCCGCGTCCGTACCTCGAGCGAGGTCCATTCCGAGCTCGGCTTCCCGATCGTCGGACGGGTCACCGAGGGTGCGCTCGGCTATCCCGGTCTCGCCCGCGTCGAGGGCCGGGCGCCGATCGAGGAGTCGGACTTCGAGGGCTTCCGCGTGATCCGCACCAACCTCGGCTTCATGACTGAGGGCGGACCCCCGCCGCGGTGCGTACTCGTCGCCGGCGCGCAGCCGGAGGAGGGCAAGACCACGGTGGCGATGTCGCTCGCCAGCGCTGCGGCGGTCGGTGGCCAGCGCGTCCTGCTGCTCGAGGGCGACCTGCGCCGGCCCTCGTTCGCCGGCCGGTTCGGTATCAACGCTTCGCCGGGGCTCGCCGAGTACCTCCGCGGCACGGCTGACCCGTCGGAGGTGGTGCAGCTCGTCGACCTCTACCCGCCAAGTCAGGAAGGCGCTGTCTCGCCACAGCCGAGCGCGCGGCTCGCCTGCATCACAGCCGGCGCGGCGGGCGCCGACGCGGCCGAGCTGCTCGCCTCCGAGCGCTTCAAGCACTTCATCGGCGAGATTCGCGATGCGTACGAACTCGTCGTCATCGACAGCAGCCCGCTGCTCGCCGTGGTCGATCCGCTCGAGCTCGTCGAGCAGTCGGATGCGGTCCTCTTCTGTACGCGCGCCCACCGCACCACGCGTGACGAGTTGCGCGCCGCGCGCTTGGCGCTCGCCAACCTCCCCGAGCGTCCCTGCGGCGTCGTCGTCACCGGGATGCGCCGAGATGGCCCCGACGCCTACTCGTACTACTACGGCTACTGAGCCCGGTCAGGGCAGTGGTCCCGGCGCTGGCCGCGAGGTGCTCGTCGTCCTGCATGAGCCGGTGCTCGGCGGGGCGACACTCTCCGTGCTCCGCACGCTGCCGTTGCTCCGCGAGCGTGGCTGGCGCTTTTTGTTCTGGGCACCGCGACCGAGCGAGCTCGACGATCGCCTGCGGGAGGATGGATGGGAAGTGCATGGCGCCAAGCGGACGGTGAGCTACAGCCTCGCGGCTCTCCGGCTGCCCCCGGGGCCGCGTCGTCGCCTCGCAGCGATGCCCGCCTACTTCGGCGAGCTGCGCCGGTTGGTGGCTGAGCGGCGCCCGGCGCTCGCCCATGTCAACTCGCTGACGACCTTGGCCGAGGCCGCAACGCTCCGCGCATCCGGCGTGCCGGTAGTTGCGCACATCCACGAGATGCTCGGTACGAGCCTCAAGGCGCAAGCCGCGCGGGCGGGGATCCGTGGCGTTGCTGCCGAGGCGATCGGCGTTTCGGGCGCTTGCTCTGCCGCGCTAGCGATCGGCAGCTGGCATCCGCACGTCGTCCACGAAGGTGCGCTCTACCCCGAGGAAGTACCGGATCGAACGCACCGGCCGGGGCGTGCGCCACTGATCGTCAGCGTTGGGGTGATCAGCAGGCGCAAGGGCTCGGATCTCTTCGTCGCGGCGGCAGGGATCGTCCGCGAGCAGCGCCCCGACACCCGGTTCATGATCGTCGGCTCGCCCACGGATCCGCTCGACGCCGAGTGGGCCGAGGCCGTGCTCCTGCGAGCGCGGGAGCACGGCGTTGAGCACCGGTCGCGGGCCGATATTCCAGCGCTGCTCGAGGAGGCGGACGTTTTCGTGCTCCCTTCGCGGGTGGATCCATGCCCGATCGCGCTGCTCGAGGCGATGGGTAGCGGCCTTGCGGTGGTCGGAACCGCTGTCGACGGCATCCCTGAGGAACTCGACGGTGGCGGGGCGGGCGAGCTGGTCGCACCCGAAGATCCGGCAGTGCTCGCGAGCGCGATCCTGCGACTGCTCGACGATCCCGAGCGCCGCGCCCGACTCGGTTCCGCCGCCAGAAAGCGGGCGACGACGCACTATTCGGTCGAGCGGCAGGCGCTCGGCATCGAGGCCGTCTGGCTGGAGGCGTTGGACCAGTGACGGCTAGCAATCCGGCCCTTGGACACGACTACCTACTCGTGATGCGCGGAGCGGAGCGGACGTTCGCCGAGATGGCGCGACTGTTCCCTGACGCTCCGATCTATACGACGCTCTACTCCGAGGAGGGCACCGAGGGCTTCTTCTCCGGGCGCGATGTGGTCACGTCCCGCCTGCTGCCACAGACTGTGGGACAGCGGTGGTTCCGGCTTCTGCTACCCGTCTTCCCATCGGCGATGGCGGGCCTCCGCCCGCGAGGTCACGACCTCCTTCTCACGTCGAGTAGTGCCTTTGCGATCCGCATGCAGCCCGACGAGGGCGTGCCGCATGTGTGTTATTGCCACACGCCGTTCCGCTACTCGCATCACGACTACGAGCGCGCCCTTACTGAGGTGCCCGCCCCGCTGCGGCCCGTGCTTGGACCAACGCTCTCGTCGATCCGCGCCGGTGACATCGAGGCAGGTAAGCGGGTGGACTTTCTTATCGCCAATTCGGAGACGACCCGCGCGCGGATCGCCGAGTTCTACGACCGCGAGTCGACCGTCGTTCACCCACCGGTCGACGTGGCGCGCTTTCCACGGCTCCCCGGTCGGCGGTCAGGCGGACACTTCCGACCGGGGGTATTTCCTCTGTGTCACCGAGCTCGTGCCGCACAAGGGTGTCGAGATCGCGCTCGAGGCCGCCCGGCTGAGCGGCAGTCGGATCGTCGTGGTCGGATCGGGGCCGGCCGAGATCTGGCTTCGCGAGCGATTTGCGATGTGTGAGTTTCGCGGCCGTGTCACCGACAGCGAGCTGGAAGAGCTCTATCGGGGCGCAAAGGCTGTCGTCGTCCCGACGATCGAGGAGTTCGGGATAGTCGCGGTCGAGGGGCAGGCCGCGGGTCGCCCGGTGATCGCGCCACGTGAGGGAGGGGCATCGGAGACCGTCATCCCTGGCGAGACCGGGGTGTTGCTCGAGACCCGCTCAGCTGAGACCTTCGCCGAGGCGATGCGGACGGTGAACTTCGCGCGTTTCACGCCCGAGGCCTGTCGTGCAAGCGCAGCGCGCTTTGCCCCGGAAGTCTTCCGGGCACGGTTGCACGCCCTGATTGATCAGCTCGTCGGGATCTAGTGGACCGTCCAGGGGCGTCCGCCCGGAAATGGCGAACGCCGGGCGGCGATCCGGCGCCGCCAGCTTCGGGTGCGACGTTTCTTGACGAGACGGCCACCTAGCCGCGCCGGTGGGCCGCGGCCTTCTCGTACGCGCTCTGGTGCAGGGCGGCGAGGCGGTCGAGGCTGAAGTGCTCGAGGGCCCGCTCTCGGCCGGCGGCGCCGAGGCGGGCGCGGAGCGCATCGTCGCTGAGCAGTCGCTCGATCGCCGCGGCGAGCTCGGTGGGCCGGCCGGGGGGCACGAGCAGGGCGGTCTCGCCGTCGACGACGAGCTCGCGGACGGCGCCGACGTCGGTCGCCACGACGGGCTTGCCGGCGATCATTGCCTCGAGGATCGCGGTCGGCATGCCCTCCGAGCGGGCAACCGAGGCGAGGGCGAAGATGTCGACCCCGGCGAGCAGGGACGGGACGTCGTCGCCGGGGGCGAAGCGGACGTCGGCCCCGGAGTCCGTGGCGGCCGCGCGCAGCTCGGCCTCGTAGCCGGGGTGTGCGGGGCTTGGGCTGCCGATCAGGCGCGTCGGCGGCGCGACTCCCCGCGCCGCGAGGATCGCAACGGCGCTAATCAGGTCCTCGTGCCCCTTCTGTGGCGTCAGGACGCCGACGGTGCCGAGCGCAGGCTGCTCCCCATCGAGCCCGAGCCGCTCGCGAGCGCGGGCGGCGCCGGCTTCGTCGGGGGCGAAGCGCTCGGCCCTGACTGGGGGGTAGACGGGGATGAGGCGCGGGCCGAGATCGCGGGCGGGCGGGTGCAGGTCGGCGAGCGCCTCGCCCCACGTCGTGATCGCGTTGGCCGCGCGGACGACGTATGGCATCGTGACGCGGACGAGCGGCCGCGGCGTGCGGCTGTCGAGGATCTGCCAGACGACCCCGACGTCGTTTCGCCGCCGGGCCGCGAGTGCCGCCTGTGGATTGGTCGGACCGTGGACCTGGACGATGTCGATGCCGCGCTCGCCGATCAACTCGTCGAGTGCACCGATTTGAGCGCGCGAGCGCAGAGCCAGGCGCATGTTGGGCCGCGGGTCACGCGTGGCCCGCAGGCGGGCGAGCGGCATCGTGATCGTCTCGACGCCGGCGTCGCCCAGCCGCCTCGCCGCCTCGCTGCCCTCCTCGGGGAGGACGACGAGCGTCTCGGTGCCGAGCGCGTGAAGGCGGGGCGCCAGGGTCGCCGCCTGGTTGTGGGCACCGCCCCAGGTCGGGCCGTGGATTACGGAGAGCAGCTTCAACGCTGCGGTTGTCCGCTCGACGGTCCGTCCGATCTCTCGTCCCCGTCGCCCAGGATCGAGAACTGGGCGACGCCGAGTCCGATCAAGAACCAGGCCATCATCACCTCGCGGTTCTCGATGAAGAAGCCGGCATAGAACATGACCATCATCGCGACGAGCGAGCCGCAGGCGCCGATCGCGATCGCCGCCCGGGTCGGGTCGCGGGCGCCCACGGCGCGTCGCGCCAGGGTCACCCCGAGGAGCACCATCGAGGCGATGAACAGGACCATCATCGCGAGTCCCTGCTCGACCCCGATCTTCAGGTAGCTGCTGTCGAGGTTGACCGCGGTGATCGGCAAGAACTCGCCCTGGAGCGCGACGGCGCCGACGGTCCCGAGCCCGTGTCCAAAGGGCTCGTCGGTGACCAGCGGCCAGGCGTCCTTCCAGCGGTCGAGGCGCGTCGAATAAGCCGGATCGTTGCCGGGGTCGAAGATCCGCAGCAGGCGTGCCGTTCCCTCGTCGGACTTGCCGACGGTGAGCGCGAAGCCCCCGGCGCCGAGCACGGCGATCGCGACCAGAGCCGTCAGGGTCGCGCCCGTTCTCGTCCCCGCCGGGAACGCCGAGCAGAGCTGAAAGAGCAGCAGCGTGACGAGGATCGCCGCGCCGCAGGCGATCAGCCCGGTCCGGATCTCGCTCGCGATCAGACAGAAGCCGAGCAGCGCCACCGCGACCGCGCCGGCAATCCGCGGGCGTCCGCGCCAGGCGAGCACCATCGACAGGCAGAAGGGGATCACCGTCGCGCACCACAAGGCGAGCTGCTGGGCCGTGAGCTGGCTGCCGTAGAAGTGCAGGGCCTCTGAGTGCGGGAAGCCCGGTAGCGCCGCGCGCGCCGCCTGCTCCTCGGATCCGCTCGGTCCGACGACGTAGCGGAAGACGCAGTAGACGCCGACCAGGATCCCGATGCCGATCACCCCGAGGGCGAGCTGGCGGTTGCGCTCCCGCGCCCACGGTGAGAGGGCGACGGCGAGGAAGCCGCTCATCCACAGGATTGACTCGCTGAACGAATCCCAGCCAGTCGACACAGGGTCGGCGAGCAGGGCCGTGACGAGCGTCGCAGCCACGTAAAGGGCGGGACCGAAGACCGCCGGCCAGAGCCAGATCCGCGGTCGACCGGAGTTGATCAGGTGCCACCCGACTCCGGCCCAGAGCGAGTAGACGATGAACTCCGTCGGGCCGCGGGGCGTGATCGGGGAGAGCGCGGCGAGAGTGCCGGAGAAGCCGAGCAGGACGAAGAGCAGCAGGGAGGCGGCGACGGGGTGGCGAGCCGCGAGCACCGCCCCGAACGGGATCAGCAGCAGATAGCTTCCGTCCTTGGGTCCGATGCCGACGGCGAATGCGCAGATCAGGACGGCGAGCGCCGCAAGGGCGATGAGGAACGAGAGCCCGAAGCGTTCCCACGGGCCCTGCTGTGTCTCGAAGGCGCCGTCGCTCGCGTAGGCCTCCATGCTCGGGCAAGCGTACAAGTGTGGTTCGGCGGTGAGCGCAGGTGGCTGAGGCCGGGGTCGACGTCGTCATGCCGTTCGCCGGCGGCGTCGCCGAGGCGCGGGAGGCGATCGCAGCGCTGGCCCCGCTCGTGCCCGCCGCGGCGAGCGTGACGCTCGTCGACAACAGCCGCGAGGGCTCCGCGACGGCGCTTGCAGTGCCCGGGGTCACCGTCCTCACCGCCGGACGCCTGCAGGGCTCCTACTACGCACGCAACGTCGGCGCCGGCGCGGGGTCGGCCGAGTGGCTGCTCTTCATCGACTCCGACTGTCGTCCGCCGGCGGGGCTGATCGCCGCCTACTTGGAGCCCGAGCCCGCTGCGGGCGTGGGAATCCTCGCCGGCGCCGTGCGCCCCGCCCCGGCCACCTCACGGGCGGCCCGCTACGCGGCTTCGCGCGGAGAGATCGACGAGCGCTTCCATCTCGAGCACGGGCCGCGACCGGCCGGCGTGACCGCGAACCTGATCGTTCGACGAGCCGCGTTCGACGCGGTCGGGGGCTTCGAGGAGACGGTCCGCAGCGGCGGCGACGTCGACTTCTGCTGGCGCGTGCAGGAGGCGGGCTTCTCGCTCGAGCACAGACCGGCCGCAGTGCTCGAGCACGACAACCCGGATTCGGTCGCGCGGCTCGCCGCGAAGGCCCGCCGTCATGCGGCGGGCCGGGCCTGGGTGAACCAGCGCTGGGGGGAGGTGCTGCCGCGACCGCGGCTCGCGCGGCCCTTCCTGCGTGGGCCGCTCGTCGCCGCGTACTGGGCGGCGCAGGGCGACCGCGAGCGCGCCGCCTTCAAGCTGATCGACATGCGGCTGGCGGGGGCGGCGCTGCGCGGCTACTGGGCGGGCGACAACGGCGCCGCCGCAGGGTCCGGGAGCGACCGGGCTTAGAGGCCGTCTCTTAGGCCCGCCAGCGCGTCAGGTCCCAGCCGGTGAGCCGCTCGATGCCGGCGATCTCCGGCTCGAGCCGCTCGAGCAGCCGCCGCCGCGTCGCCTCGTCGACCGTTGCCGCCGGCTCGGCGGGCCCGCCGCGCAGCGTCTCGGCCGCGCGCGAGCGGACGCCACGTGGGAGGCGGCCGGCGAGTGCCGCCCCGGGGGCCGAGGAGCGGACCCGCTCGGCGATCCGGAAGGCGGAACCCTTGCCGGCGCCCACGTTCGACTCTTCCGCAAGCGCCGGCGCCGCGAGCACCGGCGCCGGATCGAGCCCAAGAAAGCCGAGGACCTCGGCGACGGCCGCGGGGCGGTCGGCGCGGAGCCGATCGGCATCGACGATCAGGATGCGATCGCGTTCGAACCGCTCGAGGAACGGCGCCAGCGCGGTCGCGTAGCTCGAGACGCGGAGGTAAGGGGCGCGCTCGTCGAGCAGGGCCTCGGCGGGCGGGCGCGGGTCGCGGTCCGCGAACTGGTCGAGATGCGAGCGCATGCGCTGGACCGGATCGCGGACGACGTAGACGATCCGCGGCGAGCCGAGCTCGGCGGCGATCGCCTCGGCGACGCCGTCGAACCATGGGAACGAGTAGGCGACCGAGCTCTCGCCGCGGACCGGGGCCGCCTCGAACTGGCTCTCGTACCAGGCGCGGCTCCGCTCCCGGCTGGAGCGCTCGCCGAGCAGCGGGCCGGCGGCCTCGGCATCGGCCGGCAGGAACCGGTTCGGCTCCTTGAGCCGCGACATCGAGATCTCGGGGTGCATGTCGAGATAGCGGTGCAGCGAGCTCGTGCCGCACTTCATCGCGCCGATCACGAGCAGGTTAGGGAGTCGTCCCATCGTCTGCGCAGGGTACGACGGCGACCCGGTTTCGGTGCCTGCCAACACGACACCGTGGCCGAAGCCGCCAAGAAGGCGCTTATCAGCGCTATTGCAGGCCAGGACGGCTCCTACCTTGCAGAGCATCTCCTCCGCCTCGGTTACGAGGTTCACGAGGTCATTCGCCGCTCGTCGTCGTTTGGTACCGCGCGCATCGATCACCTCTACAGAGACCCGTACGAGCCGGGAGCCAAGCGCTTCACGCACGATGGCCATTTCTCCCGGTCCTATCCCGCTCACGCGGCGGATCTACGAGCTTCAGCGGGCGAGATCTATGACCTCGGCGCGAGAGCCATGTCCAGGTCTCCCTAGAGATTCCCGAATACAGACTGGGTATATGCCATCTCGAAGGTCCCAGCGCATTGGAGCGCAGTCAATTCCCGGCGAGGCGTATGAAATGCACGTTGCGAACGGAATCCGATCTTGACCACGAGTCCCCGCGACGGGGTGAGATCTTCGACACCGCAGGTCTTCGACACATGGAGCGGGCTCAGCGTCGGTCGGAGCCGCGGATGGATGCTCAGGGCACCTGGACGGTGGAGCCGCTTGAATTGGCCTTGATGTGAACTGCATCCAGCGACGGAGCCTCGTCGACCTGACTGAGCTGCCCGCGCAGAACTCCTTCTGGGAACTGTTTGTTGTGCAGATCGAGGTAGAAGTCACCCGGGTTGGTGCGTAGCTTGTCGAGGAGCCCTGGATCGGGAATGTCGGCGTTCTTGACGCACATCTCGATTGGACTGGGCTCGGGTGGCCCGATGAGCTTCTTCGATGCCGGGTCGGAGTAGATGACGTCGGCATCGTCCTCGACGCCCTTCCCATCATTCGCACGGGCGGCGCTCGGTATCGGGAAAGAGCGTCACCTCGACCGGGTCCAGTTTGGCCCGGCAGGCCGCGGTGGATGTGACCTACCACCGGCGCCTTGATGCCCTCGTACTCGATCGTGAAGCAGATCGAGCCAAGCGTCAGGTCAGCCGTGCCTGCACCGTCCGATGCTGCCAGGGCCAGGAACGACGGACGCCGCCGTCGAGGACGACGGCGATGCTCGTCGGGGTTATCGGTGGGCGCAGCCCCTCGCGTGCCCGCAGCGCCGCTATTGCCTGTTACAGCATTGCCGTTGCCGCTGTTGTTTTCGGGGCTGTACTGCGCAAGTGCGCCGACCAGGCGAGTGTCGGACTTGGGTGTGTCGAGTAAGTAGAGTGCAGCCAGCGCGAGCAGGGTCACGAGCGTGAGCAGCACCAACCTTCGCTTGCGCAGGTTGTCCCTAACTTGCCTCAGCACTCTCAACCGACCCTGACTCTGGAATGGCGCCGCCGCGCGGTCTTTGCTCTGTTCGCGATTGGCGGAATCTATTATGCACTACAAGGGGGCGCCTTCGATTCGGTGCCCCGCAACGCTGCGGCAATCACCGTTTGGGTCGTGCTGGCGGCTGGATTTGGTTTTGGGTTCTTGCCCAGAACCAGGGTGCCGCACCGGTTGGTGGTCGCACTCGGGATCCTGCTGGCCTTAGCCGCCTGGAGCGCGCTGAGCCTTCTCTGGTCCGACAGTGCGGAGCGGACCTACGGCGAGATCACCCGCATCGGTCATTACCTGGCCCTGCTGACGGCGGTCGCGTGTCTGCTCGACCGCCACACCTGGACGGCGGCGGCAGCTGGGCTCGCTACCGCAGGGGTCGCGACGACTGCAATCGCCCTGACGAGCCGCTTGACCCCCGACCTGGTTGGCGAAGACCTCGTCCGGGAGGGATTGGGCACGACTCGGCTCGGGTACCCGCTGAATTACTGGAACGCGCTGGGCGCCTGGGGGGCGATGACGATGGCCATGGTTCTCGCTTGGAGTGCGCATGCTGAGACCCGGATTATGCGAGCCGCCGCGCTCGCGACGACGCCCTCGATAGGGCTGACGATCTACCTTACGGGGTCGAGGGCGCGGTCTCGGCCTGCTCGTCGGCGCGGTCGTAATCATCGCTGCGTCACAGAACCGGTTCACCGCCGCGAGCCACATGCTGGCGGCGGCCCTTGGAGCCTCGCTCGCAATCCTTGTCGCCGCCGGGGAACCCGCGATCGCCGACGGGACCGGCGCCGGCGGGGCCGTGGTTGTCCTGCTCTCGATCGCAGTCGGAACCGCCCTTGCGCTGCCAGCGTTGGGCTACATCGGCAATTCGGTTGGACCGTCGCCGGATGACTTCGGCGATGGCACGGCCCTTGGTTGCGCTCGGCGTCGGGTTCGTGGTCGCTGCGCTAGCCGCCGCAGTATTCACGGGAGCGGCCGATCGCGCCTGGGAAAGCTTCAGCAGGACGACATAGCCGCCTCAGAGTCAAACCAGATCACGCGTCTCTCCAGCCTGGGTGGCGACCGAGCCCAGGTCTGGACCGCAGCGCTCCACGCGTTCGAGGACCAGCCGGTGACGGGCTCGGAGCGGGGACGTTTGAGTTCTACTGGGCCCAGAACGCCACCGGTAGCGAAGCCTTGCTCGACGCCCATTCGCTCGCGCTCGAGCAGCTTGCGGAGCTGGGAGTCCCCGGCGTGCTGCTGATCGCAGGGTTCCTCGGTCTCCTCGCCGCATGTGCCGTCGTCGCCCGAGTCCGGGCTGCAACCGCCCGCCGCGCCGGTGCCGGTGCCGCAATGCTGGCCGCGTTTTCAGTCTTCGCCGTGCAGGCTCAAGCCGACTGGCTATGGGAGTGCACCGCAGTCGGGGCCCTCGGTCTCAGCGCCGCGGTAGTTGCCGCCATGGGAGTCGCGGGGGCCCGGCCACGCGGGCCTCAGCCGGTTCGGCTTCGTGCCGTCGGGGCAATACTGGCCGTGTGTGGCCTCCTTGTTGCGCTTCCCGAGTATCTCGCCACGACGCGGCTGCGGGCGAGCGAGGATGCCGTTGCCGCCGGCAGCCTTGGTCGAGCTGGCGACCTGGCGGATTCAGCGGCTTCGTTCGAGCCGTGGGCTGCCTCTCCCGTCGCGCAACAGAGCCGTGTCGCCGAAGCGCGGAAGGACTACCGAGATGCCATCTCGAGGATCGATGTTGCAATCGCACGCGAGCCGACGAACTGGCGTCACCGGATTCAGCTCGCTCGCATCGACGCCAAGGCGGGGAGACCAGAGGCCGCGTTTGCGGCGCTCGCAGCAGCCCGCGACCTCAATCCGCTCTCGCCGCTCGTGGAGGATGCGGCGGAGCAGGTCCGCAGACTCTTGGCTGATCGCATCTGAACTGAGGTCAAGTGTGCGGGTTCAGCTGTGGAGCTACAACTACGATCCAGAACCCCTGGGCATTGCACCGATTGCGTCCAGTTGGGCGCGAGCGATGCGGGCGCGAGGTCACGAGGTCGAAGTCGTTGCCGCGCACCCTCATTACCCGGAGCCGGAGTGGGGTGTACGACTCCGGCCCTACCGCGAGAACCGGGATGGAGTCCACGTCTTGCGCCTGCCGATCTGGCCGGGAAGAGCCGGGGTCGGACGGCGGGTTCGGCAGGAGCTCAGCTACGGGTTCGCGCTGATGGCTGCTGCGCCCTTCCTCCGGCGACCGGATGCGGTCGTCGCAGTGTCGCCATCGTTCCCGCGCTCCTCCCGACCATGGCCTTCGCGCGCCACCGTCGATTGCCGTGGGTCCTCTGGCTCCAGGACATTCTCCCCGACGGGGCGGTGGCCACAGGGATGCTCGACGAAGGTCCAACGCTGCGGGCACTCCAAGGCTTCGAGGTCGCCGCCTACAGGTCGGCACGCAATATCGTGGTGATCTCGGAGTCCTTTCGCAGCAACCTCGAGGCGAAGGCCGTCCCTCAGGCAAAGATCGCGCGCGTCTACAACCCGGTGAGCCGGGTCCGTGCAACCCCGCGGCCTGCTGAAGCTATCGATCGGACGCTGGTGCTGAGCATGGGCAATATCGGGCACACTCAGAATCTGCCCGAGGTGGTCCGCTCGTTCGAGGCAAGCCAGGCGGTGAGGGACGTCGGCGCCCGGATGGTCATCACAGGCGACGGCGTAGCCTCCGAGGAACTCCGGGCCGCGATCGTGACCGAACGCGTGGCCTTCGTCGGTGTGGTCGAACAAGATCCCTTCGAGAGACTGCTCAGTTCGGCGGCGGTCGGGCTGGTCTCGCAGCGGTATGACGGCGCCGACTTCAACCTTCCCTCGAGGCTCATGAATTTTATGGGTCACGGCGTCCCGGTCGTTGCTGCCGTGCGACCGGACTCCGAAGTTGCTCGGATCGTGAGAGCCAGCAAGGGGGCTGGGTCACGTCAACCGCCGAGGAGTGCGCAGCCACGCTCGCGTGCGTACTCGGCAGCCCGCCGGCGATACTCGAACGTGGAGCCGCGGCGCTCGAGTTCGCTCGGCGCAACTTCTCCCCGGGCGTAGCCGCGGCGCAGTTCGAGACCCTTCTCGAGGCGGAGTCACAAGCCAACGAGAGGCCGGTTGTCAAGTGGTAGCGTCCTCGCCTCGATCCAGGGCTCCAGCTGACCTCGGGCAATCCAAGGCTGAAAGTTTTGACACTTGAGTGAGGTAGATAGACAGCCTGCGATACGCGGCTACCTTCAGTTCCTTAGGCGACGGCGCTGGCTCATCCTGGTGATAACGGTGGTTACCGCTGCGGGCGCAGCCGGCATCTCGCTCACGAAGGACGAGGTCTACTCATCCGACGCCTCCCTGAGGGTCCGAGACCCAGCTGAGGACCTGAGCATCGCGGGCCTCCAGTCCGCGTCGGCGACCTCCCGCTCAGGTCTCGGCCCAGGCCGCTCAGACAGCGGTACGGACAGCCGTGCTGCGGGACGTGAAGGACGAGCTTTCGCTCGACCAATCGACGGATGACATTCGGTCAAACTTGGACGTCAGCCAGGATCCAGCGTCGAATCTCGTGGTGGTCAGCGCCACGGCCCCGACCGCGGAGGAATCGGCGACACTCGCCAACGCTACGGCAGAGACCGTTGCCGACATAACCAATCGCGAGACGCGGAAGAGGTACCACAAGCTGGCGGACAAGCTCAGGGACCAATCGGCTCGCCTTGGAGACCGGCTTCCGGAGAACTTTGACCAGCTCAGCCGGCAGAGCAGGGCTCATTCCAGAACATCCTCCGCCAGCAGCAGGTTCTCGGAGAGCAGGCCGCGCGGCTCGACGCACTGAGCACGGTTTCCGAGATCGCGGAAGTCACAGAGAAGGCCAGTCCGCCGAAGACGCCAGCATCGCCCAAGCTGCTCGAGAGTACTCTTCTCGGGGCAGTGTTCGGCCTTCTAATCGGCCTGGTCGCTGCCCGCATCGCTGAGTCTCTCGATCGCAAGCTGCGTAGCACCGACGAGGCCCAGGCGCTCGTCCCTTACCCGCTCGTAGGCGGCGTGGTCGCCGGGGCAATCGGCAACGTCCCCGTCGGTGGTGATCCCGAGGAGGACTCTGCGCAGCTCGATTCGTTCCGGATGCTCCGCAACAACGTCCGATTCCTCGGCGGCAAGGAGCCCCCCAAATCCATACTCGTAACCAGCCCCCTCCCGGAAGAGGGGAAGACGACCGTCGCAGTCGGCTTGGCGGTGGCTGCCGCCGCGAGTGGGCTGACGACACTCCTTTTGGAAGCCGACCTGCACCGCCCGGTGCACGCCGAGCGGCTCAGCCTACGGCCCGAGCCCGGTCTGGCGGAGTTCCTCAGAGATGAGCTGCCCCCCGACGACGTATTGCAGGTCTTCGAGTTCGTAGACCCTGCTCTTCAGCGATCGGCCGGCAATGGAGAGGAGCCGACCGAATCGGTGCTGGCTTGCTTGACGGCCGGCCACCTCGGAGTTCTCTCGGCGGAAGTCCTTGGCTCGGGTCAGTTCAGCGACCTGGTCAATACTGTCGTGGGCGCCTACGACCTGGTCATCATCGATAGCGCTCCCCTCCTCGTCGTCCCCGAGACGCTCCAGATCGTGCCTCTGGTCGACGCAGTCGTGCTCTGCGCTCGACTCGGTCAGACAACCGGCGAGCAACTGACGAGCGGTCGCGAGGTGTTGGAGCGTCTCCCGGAGAAGCTCACTACGCTGGTGGTCACGGACCTGTCCCCCGACGATGAGAGCCACGGCTACACGTACGCCTACAGCTACCGCTACGGTCCTTCGGAGAGATCCAGCTGACGAGTCTTGATCAAAGGCTCCATTCGCTGAATTTCAGTTCGGTTATCGCTCGCAATCGGCGCACCTCGGGCGCCAGAACGGGAAGCAACTGCTCGCGAAGCTCTTCGTCCGCGACTGGACGCTCCAGCTTTGGCCCGGCCACCGACGAGCGGAGGACTCGCTGAGCCGGCCAGCGGAGGAATCCAGGGACTCTGACGCCCCTCTGCGCGAGTCTCCACGCCGCCATATAGGCGGTCCCCTTTCCGCGGCTCTCCTCCCAGCGCCGGTCGAACTCGTCGGTGTCAAAGCGATCGCCAACTTCCAGGAACCGGAATATTCGCCGCAACGCAGTGCGACGGTGGGTGAGGAGGCGCTCTTGCGACTCCACCAGGATCTGATCACGGGGAAAGGCTTCTAAGAACGGACCCAGCTGCGTTGCGTACATGCTCCTCGCCAGGTGAGTGTTGTCGACTGCCGTTACCGCCTCGCGGAACGTTCTCGATTCGGTCCCAGCGGCCCGGGCGTGGAGATAGCCCGACTCCAGCCGCGCAAACGGATCCCGGACCAGGTAGATGAGCCTTGCGTCTGGAATGACTTCACGGACGCGCTGAGCTGTGCCCTCCGAATGAGGGAGATTCGTGTAGTCGGGGGACGCTTCGCCCCGGATCTTGGTCAAGCCCGTGAACTGGCTGTCGAAAAAGTCCAGCCCTCGATCCCAGGCCCCATCATCGAGGAAGAAGTTCGTCTCCTTCACCGCGCTCATCTCGATTTCGGGGTGCAGGTCGAGGTACCTATGGAGGCTGGTCGTGCCGCACTTCTGCGCGCCAATAACCACGAGGTTGGGGCCTTGGACGCCACTCTGCATGCGCATAAAATGGCAAACTGCGCAGCGTGCGGCCGCAGCTGACGAACACGGCGGGGCGCGAGACGCGCATCCCAGGCTCCCTCCTGTTGATCTTGGCGACGGCCACCGCTATCGGGGCGGCAGCGCTCGTCGCCGGCAGTGCGCCGAGCGCGTCCGTCCTCCTTGTGATGGCGATCGGGGCGACCCTGCTAGTTCCGATCCTCGTCCGCATCTCGCAGGGGCGATTCGACGTGTTCGAGCCGCCCGTGGTGTTCCTCTTGGCGTACGGGACGCTGTTCGTGGCTCGACCGCTCGAGATGATCTCGAAGCACGACTTCACGTACCTGTTCGTGCCCAACTTCGACGTGACGAGCAGCTTCAATCGAATGCTGGCGCTGGCACTCCTCGGTGCTGCGGCGTTCGCAGTCGGCTACCTGCTGCCCTGGGGCCGGCGCCTCGCGCACTTCGTGCCCACTCCCCCCGACCGATTCGAAGAGGCAAAAGCCCGCTGGATCGCCGGCATGGTTGCTGCGTTGGGAGGGCTCGCGTTCATGCTCTTCGTGGTGAAGGGCGGCGGCCTGTCCGCGCTCGGGGTCGCGCTAGGGGGCCGAACGGATCAGCTCTTGCTGCTGTACGACCAGTCCCCCGCTTACCTGACGGTCGGGTCCATCCTCCTGATCGGGCCGACTGTCCTCCTCCTGGCGCTCTGGATGAGGCGACGGTCCTTTCTGACCGGACTGCTGGCAGCCTTGATGTTTGCTGCCGCAATCGTGGTCCGCGGCTCCTCCGGCAGCCGTATTGCGTTGGTTCCGCTGTTCGGAGCGCTGTTCATCTTCTGGTATGTCGGCCGTGATCGCAGGCCTAGCGTGCCTACCACCATCCTCGTGCTCATCACCGCGGTACTGCTTTCGTCCACGATCTTCTACGGCCGCGAACCCAAACCCGGCACTGGTCCGGTACAGAGCTACGCCGATGGGTTCAGCAAAGCCTCGTCCAGCGTAGGCAATGCCGTGAACCCGCTTATCGAGTCAGCTGACGCCTCTATGGCACCGGGACTGGCCGCGTCGATGGACGTCATCCCCGACAAGATCGGCTACGGCTACGGCCGCTTCGTCCTCACGGACTTCTTGACGCGACCCGTGCCGCGCCAATTGTGGCCGAACAAGCCACTCACCCCCCAGGCTCAGGTTACGGCGGAGCTCGCACCGAGACCGGGCTCCCGCCCGTTCTTGCTCGCCTACTCGGTCCTGCTCCACGGATACCTCGACTTCGGAATGCTTGGAGGACTGTGGTTGATCGGGTACGGGGTCGCGTGCCGAGTGTTGTACGAGTGGTTCCGCCTACACCATCAGTCCGAAGTGGCGATGGCAAGCTTCGCCATCACGCTGCCGCTGATCATTCAGGCGGTGCGTGATGGCCCGGTCGACACGCTCTTCGGGCTCTTCTCGCTCACTTTGCCGATCCTGATCGCCTGGTACGTAAGCCGAGACCGCTCGTCCGCATGAACCCTCAGCCCCAAGTGGCACCTGAGCGGTCGGTCGCGACTTCGCCCTATAGCCGCGATGCGGCAACGGGGGTCGCCTCCGCTCTGGCGATCCAGGTGGTCTGCTCGTCAGCGGCATCATCCTCGCCCGAGCCCTGGGACCGACGGACCGCGGCCAGTTCGCGTTGATCACCCTTCTGCCCTTGGTCCTCTCGCAGCTGGGTACGTTGGGTCTGCCACTCAGTATCACCTACATAGTCGCTCGAAACGGGGCCTTGACCGCGGCGGTGGCAGCCCGAGCCCGGATTGCCTGCGCCGTCCAGTCCCTAGTTCTCTCTGCTCTCTGCGCAGGAGTACTGATGCTCCTGGTCTGGGATGACGGAGCGGAAATGCGCACCGCCGCCCTGATCGCGGCAACCGTGATTCCGGTGCAGTTGAGCGCCGCCTACTCGCTGGCAATCCTTCAGGGGGCCCAGCGGATGACCGCGTTCTACGGCCTTCGGACCCTGCTGTCCACCGGATGGGTGGCAGCCCTCGGGATCTTCGCATGGGTGCTGGGCCTGGACGTGACCGTCGCCGCGCTTGCCTACACGCTCGCGGTCGCGTTGACGGCGCTGATCGGGATCTTGCTGGTGAAACGCAACGCGCCGGTCACCACGGGGTCGACACCTGGGACCCAGGGCTCCGCTGGATGCTGTCCTTCGGTGTCAGGGGCATGTTCGGCTCCGTCCCGATCGTCAACGCGTACAGGCTTGATCAGGCCATCGTCGGGCTGTTCCTCGCTCCAGTCAGCCTCGGTTTCTACGTCGTTGCTGTCAGCTTCACAAATCTGCCGCGGTTTATCGCGGTGAGCATCGGTGCCCTCGCCTATCCGAATATCGCACGCGAACGAAGCCTGACTGAGGCTCGCCGCAGGATCTGGCGCTACCAGCTGTTGGCGCTGGCAATTTGCGGGGCCGTTGTCGTGCCATGTATCGCTCTGGCTTCGACTATCGTGCCCGCGGTGTTCGGCCGAGAGTTCTCCGAGACTGCGCACGTTGCTCAGGTCCTGCTCATCGGCGGGCTCGTAATCGCCGGCCAGCGCGTCCTCATCGACGGCGCGCGGGGACTGGCGCGCCCCGGGGTGGGGAGCGCCTCAGAACTAGCCATGCTGATCACTTTGATCGCGGCCGGGGCCGTGCTCATTCCGCTCGCCGATCTCACGGGCGTGGCATGGGCGATGGTTGCGGCGTCGTTCGTCGGGTACCTCGTCGCCCTCCGGGGGGTTCTTGCCCAGGGCAGCGAAGATCGTTGGGCCGGCGCCCAAGCTTTACCGCCGCTTCCCGGCGGCCAGGCGTGACTTCGTAATGAGCATCAGGTGGCGGGTAAAGCATCTGCTGCGACGCCGGCTCCTCGACCAGTACGTCGTGTTCGGGCCTCGTGACCGGTTGATCCTCGGACAAGATGTCTGGTTGGCAAACGCCCTTGTCAACACGGTGTGCGGCTCGGTCACGGTCGGCGATCGGTCCTTCCTGGGCCATGACGTCATGCTTTTGACCGGTACGCACGACCATCGGGCACGGGGTCAAGCCCGGCAGATCGCTTTGCGAAGGACGGACCGCGACATCAGGATCGGCGAGGGTGTCTGGATTGCCAGCAGGGCGACGGTCATCGGTCCCTGCAGCATCGGGGATGACTCGGTAGTCGCGGCAGGATGCGTCGTGTCCGAGGATGTACCCTCGGGCTCCATCGTCAGGCTAGAACAGACGCAGACGGTCGAGCCGATCTCGTTTCGTGACGAGAAGTCCACCGACGGCGCAGCCTGAGCATCAGCGACAACCAGAGACAGCGGCGGTGTGCCCCTCAAAGTCCGTCTATCCTCGCCGCGCACGTCCATGTCTCTTCATACGGCGGTAATCGATGCTGCGGCCCGCGCTGGGGTCAGGGTCGCTCGCGAGTCCGCTAGGACCAACCCGGACATCCGTCGTAAACGGCTGCTCGACTGGCTTGGAGTGACGGCGGTCTTCGATGTCGGCGCCAATGTCGGACAGTACGGCCGTGGGCTCCGGGAGTCAGGCTACGAGGGGCGCATTCTTTCGTTCGAGCCGCAACGAGAACCGTTCCGGCAGCTGGCCGCCCGAGCGGCAAAGGACTCCAGGTGGACTGTCCGCAACGTTGGGCTAGGGAGGGAGCAAGCCCACACGCGGATGAACATCGCTCCCCAAACCGGGGCGAGTTCGCTGCTCGCAATGCGGCCGCGGACGGTCGAGATTCACCCTGAGGCAGCGTATTCAGGGACTGAACTGATCGATCTGAAACGCGCCGACGAGGCGATCTCCGAATTGCTGCGGCCGGACGATGTGGTCGGATTGAAGCTTGATGTCCAGGGCTATGAGATGGAGGTGCTGAGCGGCGCCCCGGCCGCCCTCCAGCGTGCCGTCTACGTGGAGTGTGAACTGCTGCTCGCGCCCTCTACGAGGGGCAAGCGGGGGCAAACGAATTGATCGCCGTCCTCTACGACGCCGGACTCAGACTTGCCGCTACCGCGCAGGGCCACGTGGACCTCCGCACGGGCTGCTCGGAGTGGATGGACGCGACATTCATTCGCGACCCGCGCGATCGGTCAAATGGGACGCCGCAATGGGGCGACGGAGCGTGACCGAGGCGAAGCTGGTGAGCTGCGGGACCGGCCTTGCGGCGAGCATTGTGGCCACCCTCCGCTGAGCCGCATCCAACCATCGAGACCGAGCGTAGTAAGGGTGTCCGTAGAAGCCTACGTACTCGTCCACCTCGAAACCGACGGCCCGAAGACGGCGCAGTTGCGACGCGGACGGTCCCCGACACCATCGATAGAGCGCAGGAAACTTGGAGCGGTGGCTCAGGGACCTACCGATGAGCCGCGTCGAGAGCCACTCGGGCAACATGCGGTTCAACACGAACGGCGGTGCGTAGAGGGTGGGAAAGAAATGCATCGCGACGCCGCCTTCCGAAAGCATCGAGAAGACGTTCTTGTGCACTTGCGCTGGGTTCTCAATGTGCTCGAGAACCCAGCGACTAAGAACGAGGTCAAACGACAGGCCCTGGGCGAACTCTGGAGAACCGATGTCGGCGGCAACGGTCTTGTATTCGGGACCGGCTCGCGCAAGTTCTGCACCGGAGATGTCGAACACTGTGTAGTCCAATCCGCGGGCTTCGATGAACTCGGTGTCGAGAATCGGCTTGGCGCCCCCGCCCAGATCGGCGATGCGCAGGGCTTGCAGATGACCGATCATCGCTGTCACTTCCTGGAGCCAATCGCGGTCCCCCGGGAGCGCCTGGTACTCGATCCGGGTCATCAAGCCAGCTACTGTAGCTCGGGAGAATGAGGACGAGCGCTGCCGGCAAGGGACTCCAGGTGGCGCTGCTCCGCGTTCTTCCGGGTGAGCGACTGCGTTCGATCGATCGCTTTGCCGATGAGCTGGGCACCGCGTTCGAGGCGGACGGTCGTATAGACGTATCGACCTTCTTGCCGCCCCGCGGACGGTCACCTCACATCTCGGGGCTGCGGCGCCAGGCGGCTCGCCACATCGTGTATCCGGCTGCCGTCCGGGGGCTCACCGCAGACGTTTTCCACGTCCTCGACCAGAGCTACGGCCACCTACTCCGCCACCTACCAGCCGAGCGGTCGGTCGTGACGTGCCATGACCTCACCCCATTTCGGATTGCCAACGGGGACTTGATGATCGAGATGCCGCGAATGGCGATGGCGCGGTTTCGGTTCGCCGCAAATGCGCTGCCCAAGGCGGACCGGATCGTGTGCGTGAGTGACACGACGAGGTCGGACGTGCTCCGGTTCCTCTCGGTCGACCCTGAGAAGGTCGTTGTCATTCCTCCTGGCATCGACCCGCGGTTCCGACCCCTTCCATCCTCGGCCCGGGCGGAGCTCAGAGACCGATTCGCAGGGGGCGATTCGGGCCTGCTTCTACAGGTCGACTCGGGCATGCCGTACAAGAACAACGAGGGAGTAATCCGCACACTGGCCGCGATTCACCGTGCGGGACGGCCCGCGACACTCCTGCGAGTGGGTCCACGCCTCCGGCCGGCATCGATGGGGCTGGCTGAGGATCTGGGCGTGGCCGACTCGATCATCGAACTCGGCTCCGTGCCGGACGAACGCTTGGTGCAGCTATACAACCTGGCTCACCTGCTGTTGTTTCCCTCGCTCCACGAGGGGTTCGGCTGGCCGGCCTTGGAAGCAATGGCGTGCGAGACCCCGGTAGTCGTCTCGAGCTGTCTTGCGCTGATGGAGCTAGTGGGTGATGCGGGGCTCTCGGCGCCTGCAGAGGATGCTGACGCGCTGGCTCGTCTTGCACTCCTCGTGTTGGAGGAACCGGAGACGGCGCAGTCGATCGCGGCGCGGGGCCGGGCTCGAGCTGAACTGTTCGGATGGAGGCGAACCGCCGCCGCTTATGGCGAGATCTACGCGTCACTCGGTGTGCGTTGAGCCAAGGCGGCCTCTGAAACCTCGGCCCGCGCCACGAGGTTCTGCGTGACGATATGTCCCCGGACGGTGCCAGTCTCCACGGCAAGCACGAGCTTGAGGGCGCTCTCGACCACCGCCCAGAGGAGGCGTCGCACAGTGCTCCTGAGACCGTGGGCTACCGGCGGGGTCGGAAACGTCGATACCTCGGAGAACCCCGAGGCAAGGAGTACCTGCCGGATGCTGTGCTGGGTGAATGACGTCTGATGCGTGAAGTCGCCGTACCGGAACCGCCCACTGAAAGGGCTCTGGGCATTCGGAACCCTGACGATGAGGACGCCACGGCCCCGCAGCGCCCGGCGAATGCCTGCAAGGGCCTCAAGCACCTCGGCTTTGGTCAGGTGCTCCAGAACATCGATCGCCAATACGATGTCGAAGCTAGACGGATTGTCAGCGAGAAATGTGAACAGGTCGGCCTCGATTACGTTCGCGACCCCGAGTTCACCGGCGCGAGCCACCTGTTCGGAGCTCGTGTCGACGCCGACTACCGTCCGATAGCCCCACTCCCCCAACCGCTTGACCAGCGTCCCCGATCCGCATCCGAGATCCAGGACTTCAGCGCCCCTGTCATGCGGCATTCGCGACAGCACTTGACTCTCCAGAATCGCAGACGATCCGCGAGAGTCGAGGGTCTCGAAGTGCGTGGTTCGGTAACGCCGGTAGAGCTCCTCTCTGTAGTCGCTCACGACCCCACCCCTCGACCGGCACGATGCCACGCCATTGCCGCTTGGAATGCTTCCAGCAGATCTTCCCCGATCGCTTCTTGGTTCAAGGTCTGTACGAGGATCGAGCGGCCGCGCGCCCCAAGATCCGGAAGCTCCTCCGACGCCGGGCCACTGCCTCGATCGCGGCTGCCAACGCCTCCGCGGACGCGGAGGAGGTGAATAAGCCCCCTCCCTCGTCGACCAATTCGCTGAGACCGACCCTGGCGGTGGTAATAACCGGCACTCCGGCGAGCAATGCCTCGGCTGCGGCCACACCGAAGCTCTCGAACTCCGACGGCATGACCAGCGCATCGACCTCCGCGAAGAACTCCTCCTTCTCGCCTCCTGAGACGAAGCCGCACCAATCAACCCGCCGGTTGAGCCCGTACCGCTCTGCACGACGGACGGCCAGGCCCAGGTCAGGCCCGTCTCCTGCCACGCGAAGCCTCACGGTCGGGCCGCATTGCGCCAATGCATCGATCAGCGTCTCGAGATTCTTCTTCGGCTGGATCCGTCCGAGGAAGCCGACAGTGAACTGGTCCGGGGTCGTCTGGGGCCACTGCTTCTGGGTGCGCGGTGCGACCGGATAGGGAACGACGCCGAGCCGTTCCAGCTCACTCGGCTCCAGCGAGTCACGCGCCTCCAGGGAGGATGTCATCCGAACAGATCGGCCCACCGCAGGTAGCACCGCTTTAAGGCCAGTCTGGAGGCGAGGAGTCGCTCACTGAGTCTTCAATGTCGAACCGCGTGAACGACTCGTGGGGCGTGACGACCGTGGCAACCTCGGCGTGCTTCGCGACGAGCAATCCCGTCATCTGTGCAAACCCCCAGGCCCCGTGGATGTGGACGACATCGAATTCCGCGGCATGCTCGGCGAGCCACCTTGCGTGGAGAAACTTAGACCCCACCGGTCGGCGTCCTTGCCAAGCCACCCCGGAGCACCGAACTGCAGACTACTGCCCCAGCCTCTGCAAGTGGGCGCGCAAGCACACCGACTCGGCGTCGGACGTCCAGTCCTTCCAGCCGTGACTGTCATCGCCGCCCCCGCGCGCTGTGCTGCGATCGTCATCTCGGTGCCGCCGAACTGAGTGCCCCCCAGCCGCGGGTCGAGACTGGGAAGATCGAGAGAACTCTCACACGGCCCGTTGCCCTTGCGGCACCTCGCCGCGCTGGGCGAGCCAGCGAACCGTGGGGCGACGCCGTCATCGATCGCCACCGGCAACTCGGGCGCGATCTCCCGTCGCGCGAAGGTCATAGACCATGTTGGCGATGAGGTTATCGAGGCGAAAACTGGTGAGCGGTGGTTCGTAGAACCCTGATCGTTTCACAAGATCACCCGCCAGCGCCAACGCCTTGAGAGCCGACAGGGACGTAGTGCGGACTGGTGGCAGACCCATCGCGCGCGAGATCGACGTCGCCCAGGCCTGCACCTCGAGAGTTTCGTAATCAGCGAGATAGAACACCCTGCCGGTCATCGTGCGAGCTGCGATCAAAAGCTCGATGATCTGATGCACAGTGTTCTCGACGTAGCCAAACGACTTTCTAATTTGGAGTCCACGCGGATGGCGGTAGTGGCGCCTGGCCACCGCCCGGAAGAAGTCGCGGTAGGGCGCGTCGAACCATGGGCCCCAGATCGAGGTCGGGCGAACCACGAGCCAAGGCGCTGGGTACCCAGACGAGCGCACGATCCGCTCACATTCGACCTTGCTCTCCCCGTAAGCGTTCGGTGGGCAGTAGTCCTCATCGTGCCTCGGTCGATGCTCGATCGCGCAGACCATGCGCGTTGACGCGACTACGAGAGGGGGCGGCGATGGCGCCGCCTTTAGCGCGTCGACAAGATTCGCCGTGCCGACCGTGTTCGCTTCGTAGTCGCGGGCCGTACGCCCGTCCAGGTCCGTGCGCGCCCCCAAATGGATCACCGACCCCGGCCTCAGGACCTTCACAGCCTGCCGAACACCGTCCTTGTTCAGAAGGTCGGCCTCCAGCCAGCAAGGGGTCTGACGCGGATCTCGAGGTGGTCTGCGATCCAGGTTGACGACGCCGCTACCCCTGTCAAGAAGGGCCGCGATCAGGTTGGTCCCGATGAAGCCCGAGCCGCCGGTAACCAGGACCGAACGCGGGGTCCCGCCTCGCGACGACAAACCGATCACATGTTCGAAGGGGACCTCGGACGCGGCCACGAGATTCAGCTGGACCTTGAGCTCCGACAGGCCGGGGATCGCGTCTCGTGCGCGAGAATGGATCGGACTGTGAGCAGCTTGGCTGAAGTCGAAGCGAACTGGGAGACGTTCGCCCAGGCCGACCCCATGTGGGCAGCGCTGATGGATCCGTCCAAGGCGGGTCGCAGATGGAGCCATGAAGATTTCTTCGCCACGGGAGAGGCCGAGATCGCGACGGTGCTTGGCCACGTCGAGCGCTGCGGCCTTTCAGTCCATTTCCAAGGCAAAGCACTCGACTTCGGCTGCGGGGTCGGACGGCTGACCCAGGCCCTCGCGGCTCGATTTGAGCTGGCCATTGGCGTCGACATTTCACCGACGATGGTCAACCTCGCGAACCAGAGCAACGGACGCCCCTCGCGCTGCCGGTATGTTCTCAATCAGGGTGCGACCTTGGCGACACTGCCCAGCTCCGAATTCGCATTCGTCTATACCAGCGTCGTCCTCCAGCACATGCCGCCGGACCTTGCGACGGGCTACTTGTTGGAATTCTCTCGTCTGCTCGGTCCCGGCGGAATCCTCGTCGCTCAGATCCCCGAGAGACGGCAGCGCGGGTCGACGTTCAGCGCCAGGTTTCGACAGGCCGCGGACCGCGCCAGGGGTGCGCTCGGGCTCCGGACGCGCCTGAGGAGGATGCGACGCGCTGCAGGACTCGGCTCCGGGACTGCGGACCGCCGCGACGCTACAGCGGAGATGCATTGCGTACCCGAGCCCACCGTTCGCGAGTTGCTCGAAGCCGGCGAGATGAGACTTGTTGACGTGCAGCTCACGAACTCCACCGACCTCGACTTCGCCGGCCGGCTTCGATACCTGGAAGAGCCGCCCCCGGCCGGCTTCGTGAGCAAGCAGTACGTCGCGGTCCGGGAAGGGGAGCACACCTGACATAGGGTCAGCTTACGGCGCCCGTCAGGTCAGTCCGACTCCACCGTTTCCGCATCGATCATCGAGGTGAGCGAGGCACGTTGCTCATGCGAAAGGCCAGGAACGTCGTTCAGCTGGTCGGGCCGGGTGAAGCCGCCCAGCACCTCCCTCGTCTTGAGGACGCGCACGGCCTGCGTCGCAGAGAGGCCAAGCTCCCTGAAGTCCTCGAAGGACCAGTCGTTGAGACCGCCCCCGGTGAGGTCCGGCTGGTGAGCGTCACTCTCCCACTCCGGAGCCCCGGGCTGCGACGCGGTCATCTCCATCGCCGCGTCGAGGCGTCGCTCGAAATCAACCAGCTTCGATCGATGGTGATCGGCGGTACGGGCCTGCACCTCGTTGATCTCTTCGAGTCGCTCCGCCACTCGCCTGGCCTGCTCGGCGTTCGCCTCGAATAGAGCGTCGAGCCGGATGTCATCTGCGGCAACTGCCTGGCGACGCGCGATCGCGTCGAGCTGAGAGCCGAGCTGGGAAACGGTCGAGCCGAGCTCCTCGCGCAGGGCGTCCACCGTCTTCTCGGCGGTGGACCGCACTTTCGAGAGCTCGGCCGTGATCGCCCTGCGGCCGGCCTCCCCTGCCGCGGCATCCTGGGTGACACGTTCGAGGGCCTCGCTCAGCCCCTCGATCCGTTGCTGCTGCTTGGTGAGCTCGGCTTGCGAGCGCTGTGCGTCGCGCTCGCGCTCGCGCTCGAGCTCACCCACTCGCGCCTCAACCAGCTCTCGCAGCTCAGCATTTGCGGAGTCGACCTCCTGTGTATGCGCCACGAGGTCCCTCGAGATGCGCTCGGCGCCGCGTGCGAGCTCCGCTTGCAGACGATCTTCGAGCTTGTCCAGCCTCTCAGCTGCTCGCTCCCGGACGATGCCGAGCTGGCTGGTCAGCGTCTTGCTTAGCTCCTCGATGCGTCGCTGCTGCTCGGTGAGCTCGGCTTGCGAGCGCTGTGCGTCGTGTTTGCGCTCGAGCTCGAGCTCGCCCACTCGCGTCTCAACCAGCTCTCGCAGCTCAGCATTTGCGGAGTCGGCGTCCTGTGTGTGCGCCACGAAGTCCTCCGAGATCCGGTCGGCGCGACGTGCGAGCTCCGCTTGCAGGCGATCTTCGAGCTCGTCCAGGCTCTCAGCGCCTCGCTCCCGGACGGTGCCGAGCTGGCTCGTCAGCTCCTCGGCAGTCTTCGCCTGCAGCTTGGCGAGCTCCTCGATGCGATCGGTCACGTCACCGGCCAGCCTCTCGAGCGTCCTGGCCCTTTCGTCGAAGGCTTTGGCCTGTTCTTCAAGGCGCGAATCCAGCCGTCCTATCACCTCGGCCTGTTCTTGGATGGCGTGCTGAACTTCAGTGAGGCGGCTCGCATCCTGCTCATGGGTCCCCTCCAGCTCATCGAGCGCGGCGCCCGTGCTGGAGATCTTCGCCTCGAGGTCTCGCTTCAGATCCTCAATAGCGCCGGCCGTCGTTGTCTTGTCGACCAGCTGGTCTCCAGACGCTCCTCCGGCGTTGCCCTCTGAACCCGCCTCGGGCGACTCGCCGCCGGCGGACCCTGCGGGCTCGGGGTCCACTTTCCCGCCACGTCCTCGTTGAGCTGAGCTCTCACCGAATCGATCCCGAAGCGCCTGGGGAATCCACGGATCGCCTTGGTCTGTCTGCGCTTGCTCAGTCATCGTCACGAGCGCCGAGCGCTCCTGTCCGTGACATTAGACTCCACCGGACCGCGAGACAACCGAGAAGCAAGCTGGTTTCCGCAGGGCTGAGCCGACCAAGCGGAGCGGACCGCTCCGTCGCCGAAAACCGTTAGTCCAGGCCTCCCGCGGCACAGCCCCGCGGTGGCGACGTGGGATTCGTGTCAGCAACCGAAGCCCGGTCGAGATGTCGGTGAAGCGGGTTCGTGTCGCAGTGCGCCACGCCATCACCAAATGATGCACATCGGGTCCAGGGTGGCGGGGCGCCTCTGCCCTGAACTACATTTGCCCAGTGAGCGAGCCGGAGGTCTCGGTTGTGATCCCGACCCGTAACCGGGAGACGCGCCTGCGCTTCGGGCTCGAGGCGCTCGCCGCACAGACCCTCGAGCGGGAGCGCTTCGAGGTGATCGTCGTCCGGGCGGAGGACAGCGCCCGCCCTTGGTGCGAGGCACCGCCGGACCTCGAGGTCCGCTTCATCACGGCGCCCGCCGGGCCGGCGCTGCAGCGCAACATCGGCTGGCGGGCGGCGCGGGGGCGGCTGGTCGCCTTCACCGACGACGACTGCCGGGCGACCCCGCAGTGGCTGGAGCGCCTGCTCGCCGCCGAGGGCGGGTCTGACGACATGCTGCAGGGACGGACGGCGCCGGACCCGACGGAGTCCCATCTGCTGCACGGGCGGGCGAGGAGCATCGACATCGACGCGATGGACGCCTGGTTTCCGACCTGCAACATCGCCTTCCCGCGGGCGCTGCTCGAGCGCCTGGGCGGCTTCGACGAGGACTTCCCGACCGCCTGGGGCGAGGACACCGACCTCGGCCTGCGCGCGATCGACGCCGGCGGCACCGTCGCCTACGTCCCCGAGGCGCTCTCCTACCACGCGGTCAACGCGCGCACGCTGCGGCAGGCACTGCGCGAGGCCTGGCGCCGGGACTCGCTGCCGATGGTCTTCGCCCGTCACCCGCGGCAGCGCCGGGCGCTGTTCCTCGACACCTTCGTCCGCCGTACGCACGCCAACTTCCTGCTCGCCCTCGCCGGCCTGATCATCGTCCGCCGCCACCCGCTGCTCGGCTGCGCGGCGATGGTTCCCTACCTGCGCAACCGCAGGCCGCCGCTCGTCGCGCTGCGCAGCGCGCCACAGATCATGGTCCACCTGCCCACGCGGATCGCCGTCGACGCGACGGAGATCGCCGCCGTCGGCCGTGCGGCGATTCGCAACCGCGTCCCGGTCATCTGAGATGACCGACCCCGCGTGCCCGCGGCCGGAGGGCGCAGGCGCTCCGGCCCTCAGCGTCGTCGTCGCGGCCCACGATGCGGCGGCGACGCTGCCGGCGACGCTCGCCGGGCTCGCGGCCCAGGAGCCGCTCGATGGCGGTCTCGAGCTGGTCGTCGTCGACGACGGCTCCAGTCGACGAGACTGGCGGCGATCGCCGAGGCCGCGGGCGCCACCGTGTTGCGCAGGGCACGGGGTGGGCCCGCCGCCGCACGCGCCGCAGGCGTTGCGGCCTCGAGCGGCGACGCGATCGCCTTCCTCGATGCCGACTGCGTTCCCGAGCCCGGCTGGGCCGCGGCGGGGCTGCGGGCGCTCGTCGACGCCGAGCTCGTCCAGGGCCGCGTGCGACCCGATCCTGACGCTCGCCTCGGGCCGTTCGACCGGACCCTGTGGGTCGATGCCGACGTCGGCCTCTACCAGACGGCGAATCTGTTCTTGACCCGCGCCGCCTACGAGGCCGCCGGCGGCTTCGACGCCTGGGTCCTGCCGGGCGGCGACGAGCGCGGCCACTTCGGCGAGGACGTGCTGCTCGGCTGGGCGGCGCGGCGCGCCGGGCGCCCGCGCCGCCTTCGCCGCCGACGCGGTCGTCCGCCACGCCGTCTTCCCCCGCGGCCCGGGCGGCTACGTCGCCGAGCGCGAGCGGCTCGCCTACTTCCCGGAGCTCGTCCGGCGGGTGCCCGAGCTGCGCGCACGAGCCGCTCTTCGGCCGCTGTCTTCCTGAGCCGCCGCACGGCGGCGCTTCGATGCGGCGCTGGCGGGCGCGGCTGCTCGCCACGCTGCGACGCTCGCCATGGCCGGCCCTGGCCGCGCTCCCGTACGCGGCGCAGCTTGCGACCGGCGCTCGCCGGCGCTCGCGCGGGCGAACGGCGCTCGTTCTCGCCGCCGACCTCGCCGCCGATCTGCGCGGCCTCGCCGCCCTCGCTCGGGGATCGCTGGCGAGCCGGAGCGCCGTCCTGTGAGTGCCGGGGCGGCCAGCGGCGGGGAGGCGCTGAGCGTGCTCACCGTCGGCAACATGTACCCACCGCACCACCTCGGCGGCGCCGAGCTGATCTGGCGCTCGGCTGTCGAGCACATGCGCGGGCTGGGCTGGCGGGTCCGCGTGCTGACCACCGACTGGCGGGCGCTCGATCCCGACCCCTCGTTCGGCGAGGACGCCGACATCGCCCGGACCCTCTCCTGGTACTGGCGTGAGCACGACTTCCCGCGCTACGGACCGCGCCAGCGGCTGCGGATCGAGCGTCGCTCGCGCGCTGCCTTCGCCGCCGAGCTCGAGCGCGTCCGCCCGGACGTCGTCTGCTGGTGGTCGATGGGCGGCATGCCGATGTCGCTGCTCGCGGCGCCGCCGGCCGCGGGCATCCCGGCGCTTGGCGTGTTGCTCGACGAGTGGCTCGTCTACGGGCCGGCGGTCGACGGCTGGCAGCGACTCTGCCGCCGGCTCGGACCCGCCGCCGTTGCGTTCGCCGCGACGACGCGGATCCCGGCGCGCGTCGATCTGGCGAGTGCGGCGGAGTGGATCTTCATGAGCGAGACCCTGCGCAGGCACGCCCGCGACGCCGGCATCGAGCCGCGCCGCTCGAGCGTCCTGCTGCGCGGTATCGACGCCTCGCGCTTCGATCCGGGGGGCGAGCGCGAGTGGGGTGGACGCCTGCTCTGCCTCGGGCGGATCGATCCGCGGAAGGGGATCGCGGTCGCGATCCGCGCGCTCGCCTCGCTGCCCGGCTGCATCCTGCGGGTGATCGGCGACGGTGATCGCGGCCACCTCGCCGAGCTGCACGCTCTCGCGGCCGAGCTCGGGCTCGCCGAGCGCATCGACTTCGAGCGGATCCCCGGCGACCGCGTCCCGGCTGAGCTGGCCGCCGCCGACGCGCTGCTCTTCCCGGTCCAGTGGGAGGAGCCGTGGGGGCTCGTTCCGCTCGAGGCGATGGCGTCGGGGACGCCCGTCGTCGCGACCGGCACCGGCGGCTCCGGCGAGTACCTCCGGGACGGCGCGAACGCGCTCGTCTACGCGCCGCGCGACGATCCGGCGGCGCTCGCCGCGGCCGTCGTGCGTCTGCGGGACGACGCGGCCCTGCGCGCCCGCCTGCGGGCGGGCGGGCTCGAGACGGTCGCGGAGAGCAGCGAGCAGGCCTTCAATGAGGGTGTTGCCGAGCGCGTCGCGGCGCTCGCCGCCGAGCGGACCGGGGGGACCCGCGGATGAGCTCGGGGGAGCCCACCGTCCGCGTTGTCGTCGTCTCCTGGAACACGCGGGAGCTGCTCGCCGCCTGCCTCTCCTCGCTCGAGCCCGATCGCGAGTCGGGGCTCTGCGAGGTCGTCGTCGTCGACAACGACTCCACCGACGGCTCTGCGGCGATGGTCACCGAACGCTTCCCGGGCGTCGCGCTCGTCGAAGCCGGCGCGAACCTCGGCTTCGGCGTCGCGGTCAACCTCGGTGCCCGGACCGGCGAGGGCGGCCCGCCATGGCTGGTCGCCGCCAACGCCGACGTCGAGGTCGAGCCGGGCGCAATCGCCGCCCTGCTCGGCCACGCCGGGGCCGAGCCCAGCCTCGGCGCCGTCGTCCCGCGCCTGATCGCTCCCGACGGCTCGACTCAGCACTCCGTGCACCGCTTCCCGGACCTGTGGCTGTCGGTCGCCGCGATCTCCGGAGCCGGGCGGCTGCCGTGGCTCGGCGACCGGCTGCTGATCGAGGGACGCTGGAATCCCGAGCGGGCCCGCGACGTGCCCTGGGCGCATGGCGCCTTCATGCTCTTCCGGCGCAGCGCCTTCGACGCCGTCGGCGGCTTCGACGAGCGGCAATGGATGTACGCGGAGGACATCGACATCGCCTGGCGGCTCGCCGAGGCGGGCATGAGGATCGCCTACGAACCGGCGGCGCGCGTCCGCCACGCGGGCAGCGCCGCGGCCGTGCAGGCGTTCGGCGACGAGCGCTCGGCCCGCCACATCCGCGCCGTCTATGCGTGGATGGCTCGTCGCCGTGGGTTGGCTCGCGCCCGCGCCTTCGCGCTCGTCAACACAATCGGCTCGGCGCTGCGCTGGGCGCTCGCCCAGCCGAGGCGGCTCGCAGGTTTCAGCGGGTCGCCGAACCGGGTCTCGATGTTCCGCTCCTATGTGAAGCTTCACCTCCAAGGGTTCGCGCCCGCCGAGCGGCTGCTCGCCGGCGGCGAGCGGGATCCGGCCAACGACAGCGAGAGCGACGGAAACGATCGATGAGCCCGACCTTTGCAGCCGAGCAGGCCAGCGCCGCGAACGAGCGCCTCGGCGCCGGCGCCGCCGAGATCGACTGGTACCACACCCAAGAGCTCGCACCGGGGCTGGTCACGCCCGGCATGTTCGACCTGCGGCCCTACGTCGAACGCTACGGTCTGCCCGCCTCGATGGAGGGCACGCGCGTGCTCGACGTCGGCACCTTCGAGGGCTTTTGGGCGTTCGAGATGGAGCGGCGGGGCGCGCAGGTCGTCGGCCTCGACATCGACGACGTCCAGGACCTCGACTGGCCGCCGCGACTGCGCCCGGCGGAGGGCGGCAAGCGCGGCGAGGGCTTTGCGATGGCGCATGCCGCGCTCGGCAGCTCGGTCGAGCGGATCGCGATGCCGATCTACGGCGCGACGCCGGCCGAGCTTGGCTCCTTCGACCTGATCTTCTGCGGCTCCGTGATGATCCACCTTCGCGATCCGATGCTCGCGCTCGAGCGGCTCGCCGCGCTCTGCGGCCCGGGGTCGAGGCTGATCTTCACCGACGAGTACAGCCCGAAGCTCGACCGCCTGCGCTGGCTCGGCGTCAGGACCGCGGCAGAATTCCTCGGGGAGAGCCCCTGGATGACGTGGTGGCGGCCGGCGAGCCGCACCTGGGTGACGATGATCCGTTGCGCCGGCTTCGAGGACGCCCGCATTCACGGTCGCTTCAACATGGGCTTCCGCGCCGAGCGCGGGGGCGTCCCGCACGTCGTCGTCCACGCTGACGGGCCGAAGCGATGAGTGGCTCACGCCCCTCGCTGATCGGCCGGATCAGACGCCGGCTGCTCTACCTACCGCGCGACTTCAACTACGGCTACGGGCCGTGGATTGCCTCGCGGCTGCGCAAGTGGTGGGTGCTGGCCCGCAACCCCCATGCCGACATCCGCTTCACCGAGCCCGTCTACATCGGCCCGGGCTTCAGCCTCTACGTGCCCGAGCCGGCGAGCTTCCACGTCGGGCCCGGGGTCGAGTTCCGGCGCGGCTTCCGGGCCGAGCTCGCCGCCGGCGCCGTCGTCGAGGTCGGCGCCGGGACGCGCTTCACCTACGACCCGATCATCCAGTGCGGCGAGCGGATCACGATCGGCGAGCGCTGCATGGTCGGGCAGTCGACGCTGATCGTCGACGGCAACCACCGCTTCCGCGACCTCGATCGGCCGATGCTCGAGCAGGGCTACGACTTCAGCGAAGTGGTGCTCGAGGACGACGCCGTCCTGACGACGAAGTGCACGGTCGTCGGCGCTCGCATCGGCCGTCGCTCCTACGTCGGCGCCGGCGCCGTCGTCGTCGACGACATCCCCGCCTACTCGGTCGCCGTCGGCGTCCCCGCCCGGGTCGTCGACAGCTTCGGCCCCGAGGGCGACCGCGAGGCGGCGGTCGCCGCGGTCACCGCTCAGCCCGCCTCGCGCTCGGCGAGCTCCGGGCCCGCCGGCGGCGGGCCTTCGTCCGCGTAGCCGGCCGCCTCCCAGCCGGCGAGGAAGTCCGGCGCGAGCAGCTGCTTGAAGTAGAGGTCGGCGCTGCCGGTGACGCGCGGCCCCAGCCAGGGCAGCCCGGGTGGAACCCAGCGGGCTAGAGCCCGGCCGCGTCCACGCGCCGGCGGCCGCGCCGCCGCCGCCTCGAAGAGCCGCAGGAACCAGGGCTCGATCTCCGGGTGCACGGCGACGAAGCGGCGCTCGGCGGCGGCGATCCGGCGGACGCGCCGCTTCCACATCTCGGGTGTCATCTCGCGCAGGTGGTCTGCTGACCGCAGCCCGATTGAGCAGCAGCCGCATGCCCGCGCGGTCGCCGCGCAGGCCGAGGTCGAGGTCCTCGTAGCCGAACGGGAAGTTGACCTCGTCGAAGCCGCCGAGCGACTCGAAGAAGCGTGCGCTTGAGTGAGACGTTGGCGCTGAAGAACCGGCCCCAGCCCGCCTCGATGCCGGCGATCAGCGGGTAGTCGAACTGGATCCCGCGGTCGAGCCAGCGCATGAAGGCGCTCACCTCGAGCTCCGGCGCCCAGCGGACGAGGCCGAGCACCGCGACCTCGGGCCTCGGGGTGGTTGCGGTGCCAGGCGAGGTGCTCGCCGAAGAGCGCCGGGACCGGGATCGTGTCGTCGTCGGTGAACAGCACGAGCGGCGCGCGGGCGGCGCCGGCGCCGGCGTTGCGGTTGGCCGAGGCGCCGGGCCGCCCGCCGCGGACGATCCGTCCCGGGTAGGGCTGGGCGGCGAGCAGCCGCTCGAGGCGCTCCGGTTCATCACCGCGCGGCGTCGAGCGCGAGGATCAGCTCGAAGCGATCAGCGCCGGCGGAATCGGCGGCCGCGAACCCGGCTAGGACCCGCTCGAGGGCCGCGCCGGTGCCCAGGGTGGGGACGACGACGCTGAGCTCGGGCTCGCTCACCGGTCGACGGCCGGGTCGCGGCCGGGCGGGCGGCGATCGCGCAGTGCGGGTCGCCGAGCCAGGCGCGGCGGATCTCGTCGCGCCCGAAGGGGCTGAACAGCCCGCGCGCCATGCGCGGATGCAGCTTGCGGGGCGGATGGCCCGCCCCGGGCGGCATCGTCAGCCGCACCGGGTCGGCGGCGAGCTCGAAGCCGGCCGCCTCGACCATGCGCACGAGCGCTGCCTGGTTCGGCTTCCACCACCACGGCCGGCCGAGGCCCTCGAGCGTCGCCAGCGGCGTTCGCGGGTGCAGGCGCGTGCGCAGCAGGTCGATCGCGTCGACGGAGACAAGCAGCTCCTCGCAGATCTCGCGCACCCGCATCAGGCCGCCGACGGGGTCGCGCAGGTGCAGCATCAGGCTGCCGACGTAGACGACGTCGAAGCTGCCGAGCAGCTCCCGGTCGAGCTCGTAGATGCTGAGCTCGTGGCGGGTGACCGACGAGCCCAGCGCCCGCCGGGCGACCTCGAAGCCCTCGCCGCGGCCCTTGCGCTCGCCGACGGCGGCCACGGCCGCGCGGCCGGCGCTCGCGGGCCAGTCCCAGCGCTCGGGGTCGAGCACGTCCACGGCGACGACCTCGGCGGCGCCGCGGCTCTCCATCAGGAACGCCCAGAAGCCGTCGAAGGTGCCGACGTCGAGGCAGCGCTTGCCCTCGAGTGAGGAGGGGATCGGAACCTGCCCGGCGATCTTGCGGAGGTCGAACCAGCCCGGCGTCTCGATGCCCGGGGCCAGCTCGATCGTGTGGTACCACTGCCGCGCGGAGGCCTCCTGCCGCAGCGCCTGGGTGTCGAGCGGCTCCTCCACGGGCGCCAAAGTAGCAACTGCGATCGCGCCTGCCGCCGGGTCCGCGGACAACTGCCGGAGACCGTGCGGGGGGTGATTATGCTCGCCGGATGCCGGCCACCGCCATCGTGCCCGACCCCGCTCGCGAGGAAGCCGAGCTGCGCGAGTACCTCGGCGACGGCTTCGACGTGACGAGCCTGCGCCAGTCGGACGCCAGGGTTGTCGAGGAGTTCGTGGCGGCCTCCGACGAGGGCTCCTTCTACCGCGCATCCGAGGCCTACCTCTACAACCTGACCGCGTTCGCGATGACGGACACGAAGCTGCCCTACCTGCGCGAGCTCACCGCGCGCCTGCAGCCGGGGGCCCGGATCCTCGACTACGGCTGCGGGATCGGCTCCGACGGCCTGCTGCTCGCCGAGCTCGGCTACCGGGTCGAGTTCGCGGACTTCGCCAACCCGAGCACCGAGTACCTGCGCTGGCGCCTCGCCCGCCGCTGCATCGAGGCGCCCGTCCACGACCTCGACCGCCATGTCCCTGGCGGCTTCGACGCCGTCTACTCGTTCGACGTGATCGAGCATGTCGCCGACCCGCAGGGCTTCCTCGGCGAGCTCGAGTCGCGGGCCGGACTCGTCGCCGTCAACCTGCTCGAGCCCGAGCCCGGCGACATCGAGCTGCACCACGACCTGCCGATCGACGCGCTCTGCAAGCGCGCGGCCGAGCGTGGCCGGATCGCCGGCTACCGGGTCTTCTGGGGCCGCTCGCACCTGCTCATCTACGAGCCGGGGGCGGGTGGGCCGGCGCCGCTGCCCCGCCGGGCGGCGAACGCGGCCCGGCTCACCGCTGGCCGCTGGCGAGGCCGCGCGGCCCGGCTCAGAGCATCGGTACGCGGTGGCGGATCGAGCCCCGCGCAGCCGTCGTGAGGTCGACGGCGTCGTAGAGCACGAGGTAGAGGGCGAGCAGGGCGGGGGAGGCGTCACGGTCCCGCGCGCGTCCGCGCAGGCCCTTCACGTAGGGCGCGGCGAGCAGCAGCGCCAGGGGTCGGCGACCGAGGACGGCGACGGCGAGGCCGAGGGCGGCGAGGAGTAGCCGTGCGTGCGCCCGCTTCCAGAAGATTCCGGCGTAGGCGGTGCGGCGGCGGAGCTCGGGGTGGCGGCGGAACATGAGCGCCGAGTCGGCACCGCGGTGGGCGAGCCGCAGATAGCCGAGCGGGCCGAGGTCGTCGACGGCGTGCAGGACCTCGGCGTCCTCCCGCCAGCGCAGCTCGGCGCCACGGCGCTCGCGCGCGCCAGCCAAGGTCGACGTCCTCGCCGGCGGGCTCGGTGAAGCGCTCGTCGAAGCCGCCGAGGGCCTCGAGCAGCTCACGGGGGTAGGCGATGTTGCAGGTCTGAAACCAGTCGCTCGGCGCCTCGATCCGCTGCGTGCGGACGAACGCGCCGCGCTCGGGCCCGTCGTCCGGGTTCGGCCGGGTCGGACCCTGCAGCACGGCGGCGGGCGCCGCGGCGTGCTCGACGGCGAGCTGCTCGAGCCACTGGGGAGCGGCCTCGCAGTCGTCGTCGGTGAAGGCGACGAGCCTTCCGCTCCCGGCTCGCCAGGCGGAGTTGCGGGCGGCGGCGGGGCCGTGCGATTCGGGCCGTGCGACGGTTCGCAGATGAAGCGGGGAGGAGGAGGCGCGCTCGGCGAGCAGCCGCTCGCTCTCGGGGTCGGGGCCGTCGACGGCGACGATCACCTCGAACCGATCGACACCCAGCGTCTGCGCCTCGAGCGAGTCGAGCAGCCGCGCCAGCCGGACCGGTCTGCCGCGGGTTGCGACCGCCACGGTGATCTCGCAAGCGGCGATCGACATCGGGGCGGATGCTACAAACGGTCGTAGAGATGACCGAGCCCATCGATGTCTCAGTCGTCGTCCCCACCTACCGTCGGGACACGCGGCTCGCCTTCACCCTCGACGCGCTCGCCGCGCAGACCCTCGAGCGCTCGCGCTTCGAGGTGATCGTCGTCCGTGACGACGACGCGCCGCCACCCGCGATCCCGGCCGGGCTCGACGTGCGCTTCATCACCCAACCTGCGCCCGGCCCGGCGATGCGCCGCAACCGCGGCTGGCAAGAGGCGCGCGGGGCGCTCATCGCCTTCACCGACGACGACTGCCGTCCGGCGCCGGGCTGGCTCGCGGCGCTGGCCGACGCCCACGCGCAACTGACCGGAGACGACATCGTCCTCGAAGGCCGCACCGAGCCCGACCCCGACGAGGCCCACCTCTACCACGGGCTCGCCCGCTCGATGGAGGTCTACGGCCCGAACCGCTGGTACCCGACCTGCAACCTGGCGATGCCGCGGACGCTGATCGAGCGGCTCGGCGGCTTCGACGAGGCGCTCGCCTTCTGGGGCGAGGACACCGACCTCGGTCTGCGCGCCGAGGGCGTCGGCGCCCGCCTCGTGTACGTCGACGAGGCCGTCGTCTGGCACGCAGTCCACGTGCGCTCGCTGCGCGCCGCGCTGCACGACGCGACCGAACGGCACGCCGAGGCGGAGGTGCTTGCCCGCCATCCCGAGCACCGTGACGAGCTCTACATGGGCGCCTTCATCGGCGAGGAGCACGCGCGGATCACGCTGGCGGCGCTCGGGCTCGTCGCCGGCGCCGCCACGCGCAGGCCAGCGCTCGCAGCGCTCGGCGTCTATCCGTACGTGATCCACAAGATTGCCAAGCGCCCGCTGCAGCCGGGCTTCGCGACGCCGGTCGGCCTCGCCCGGCTCGGCGTCGATCTGCTCGGCGGCGCCCTCGTCGACGGCACCGAGGTACTGATGCGGCTGCGCACGAGCCTGCGCAAGCGGAGCCTCGTGCTGTGAGCCGCGTGGCGGCCGGCGCCCTCGCATCGGGCGCGGCGCTGCTCTGCTCGCTCGCTCTCGCGGGGAGCGCGGCGGGCGCTGTGGGAGGCGGCGGCGCGCAGCTCTTCGGCTTCTCCGACGGCAGCCCGCTCTTTCCCTACGACGGCTCTGCCGACGCGACCGAGCTCGCCCGGCTCGCCGCCGGCGCCGGCGGCCAGGTCGACCGCTTCACGTTGCGCTGGGAGCAGGTCGAGCCCACGCCGCCACCCCCGGTCGGACCGCCGCGCTACGACTGGAGCCCCGTCGACGAGCTCGTCGTGGCCCTGCGGCGTGGGGGCATCGCGCCCCTGCCGATGCTCCTCGGGGCACCGGGCTGGGCGCGGGAAGGCGGCTGCTCCGGCGTCTGCCCGCCGGCCGGCGGGCATCTTGCGGACTGGAGGACATTCGTTCGCGCGGTGGCGGCGCGCTACCCGGACGCCGCGGCGATCGAGATCTGGAACGAGCCGAACCTGGCGACGAACTGGGGCGGGACGCCCGACCCCCAGGCGTACGCGTCGCTTTACGGCGCAGCCCTGAAGAGCACAGGCGACCTGTCGGCGCGGACGCCGGTCCTCGTCGGCGGCCTGGCGCTGGCGCTCGCGGACGCCCAGCAGGCCGGCAGCGAGGCGCTGCCCGACTGGCTCGCCGGCTTCTTCAGGGCGGCGCGTCGCGGCGGGCTCGACCTCGGCGCGAGCCGCTTCGCGATCGCGGTCCATCCGTACCGAGGCCTCGACGAGCTCGCCGACTCGAATCCCGCCGGCCGCTTCGATCAGGCCCTGACGGCGGTGCGGACGACGATCGCGGCCCGTGCGCCCGCCCTCACCGGTGTGCCTCTGTGGGTGACCGAGACCGGCGTTTCGACGACCGCCGTCGGCGGCAACGGCGCGACGCCCACCGAGGGACTGCAAGCCAAGGCGCTGCTCCGCACGATCGACGAGCTCCGCCAGCAGCCGGACATCGCCGCGATCCTGATCTACACGCTCGTCGATCGCCCGCCCTCGACCGACAACCCCGCCGAGGAGGGCTACGGCGTCGTCCGCCGCGGCCCCGGCTTCACGCCGAAGGTCAGCTACTGCGCGCTGGCCCGGCGCGCCGGCGATCCGCACGCCGATGGCTGCACAACCGGCTGAGGGTGGCCCGCGGCCGACTACCCTGCCCCGGAGCAGATGACCGCACCGCTCGTATCCGTCGTGATCCCCACGCATCTGCGCGAGACGCGGTTGTCGTTCGCGCTCGACGCGCTCGCCGGCCAGACGCTGCCGCTGGACCGATTCGAGGTCGTGGCGGTGCGCTCGCCCGCGGCCGGGCCCCGGACCGAGCCGCCGCCCGGTCTTGACGTTCGCTTCCTCGAGAGCCCCGAAGCGAACATCTCGGTGCAGCGCAACCTGGGCTGGCGTGAGGCGAAGGCCCCGCTCGTCGCCTTCACCGACGACGACTGCCGGCCGTCCCCCGACTGGCTCGAGCGGCTGCTCGCCGCCGCGGAAGGCGAAGCCGGGGCGCCGCGCAGCGATCGCGTCGCCTTCGGCCGCACCGAGCCCGACCCCGACGAGGGCCACCTGCACTACGGGATCGCGCGCACGATCCATGTGATCGGCCCCGACCGCTGGTTTCGGACCTGCAACATCGCCTACCCGCGGGCGTTGCTCGAGAGCCTTGGCGGCTTCGACGAGGAACTCGCCTTCCACTGCGAGGACACCGACCTCGGTCTGCGGGCGCTGGCCGAGGGTGCCGAGGGCGTCTTCGTCGACGAGGCCGTCGTCTGGCACGCGGTCCACGTGCGCTCCTTTGGCCAGGCGGTGCGGGATGCAGCGCGCTTGTCCGGCGAACCCGGCCTCCTCGCCCGCTGGCCCGCCCAGCGCGACGAGCTCTACCTGCGCACCTTCGTCTCCGAGGAGCACGCGAAGGTCGTGCTGGCCCTGGCCGGGGCGCTGCTCTGGCGGCGCAGCAAGGCGCTCGCCCTGCTCGCCGCCTATCCCTACGTGATGGGGCGCGTCGCCAAGCGTCTGCGCAACCCGAACCCGCTGAGCCCGATCGGCGCCTTCCGCCTCGCCGCCGATATCGCCGTCGAGGGCACGCTCGACACGGTCGAGGTCGCCGCCCGGCTCCGCTCCAGCGCGGCGAGCCGGGAGCTCGTCCTTTGAGCGTCGCCGACAGCCAGCTCCGCGAGCGGGTGATCTTCGTCGAGGGAGCGCCGCGCAGCGGCACGACGCTGCTCGTTTCGATGCTTGCCACGCACCCCGAGATCGCCGGCATAGTCGCCGAGTCGCACCTCTTCGACCGCGGCGTCGGCGCGCTCTTCGACAACCATGCTCGGGACGACCGCTACGAGGGCTTTCTCGCCAACTACGTGAGCGCGGACCAGCTCGCCGACCTCGTCCGCGACCTCTGCGACGGCGTCCTGCTGGCGATGCGCGAGCGGGTCAAGCCCGAGGCCGAGCGCGTCGTCGAGAAGACGCCGCTGCCGCCTGAGGGTGCCAGCGAGGTGATGGCGGCGAAGCTCGCGGCCTATCCCGACGCCACCTACGTCCAAGTCGTCCGCGAGCGCGACGCGGTCGTCCGCTCGCTGCTGCGGGCGCCGTGGGCCGACGTCGACGAGGCGGGGGCGGCCGAGTGGTGGCGCTCCTCCGTCGAGGCGGTCCGCGAGACGGCTGGGCAGGTTGGCCCGCCGGGCGCCTACCTGGAGATCGCGTACGAGGAGCTGGCGGCCGACCCCGTAGGCACGGTCACAGGGCTGCTCCGCGATCTCGGCCTGTCCACGCGGCGAGGAGGCCCGCGAGCGGCTCGACGCGGCCTCGAGGGAGCGGATCAGCAGCTTCGGCCGCCCGCCCGAGCCCGGCTCGAAGACGCCGCCCGCGCAGGCTGTCGGGGGCGAGGGGACAGGGCTCGCCCGAGCCCTCGACCGGCGTTCTCGGCTCGATCGCCGGCCGGGCCCGCGAGCTCGGCCGCCGCGTCACCGAGCGGCGCGCCGGCGACGCGGAGCTCGCCCAGCGCGCGATCGTCGCCGCCCGCCGCGGCGACGCCGAGGAGCTCGCCCGGCTCACCCATCCCGACTTCCGGCTCGAGCTGCGCACGCGGTGCGGGCGACCTTGTCGCGGAGGGCGAGCCGGCGCGCGAGCAGCTGCTCGCGCTCGCGGCGACGATCTTCCGGCGCGGCGCGGTCAGCGAGGGCTGGGGCGGCTTCGCCGCGGGCGGGACGAGCTCGAGCTCGCTGGCGATCGTCTACGGCGACGGCCGCCGCGCCGACCTCGCTTTCACGGCGCTCGTCCGCAACGGGCTGCTCGAGCGCCTCCACGTCCTCGCCGCCGGCGATCCGGGCGGCCGCCGTCCCGCTCCGATCGAACTCACGCCCGGCGGGGGCGCGGAGGAGGAGGGGGAGGAGCAGGGCGATGACCGAGGAGGTCGGCGCGATTGCCGACGAGGTTGCCGAGGAGACCGATCCATCCCGAGGGCGGGCTCCGCGTCCGCACGGCGCAGGGGCGTGCTGGTCAACACCGCCTTCCGCATCGGCCTGGCGCTCGTCGGCCTCGCCCGCAACGTGGCCTTCGCGGCCTTTCTGACGCCGCGAGCAGTACGGCCTGTGGGGGCTCGTGCTGACGACGCTGATCACGATCGCCTTCCTCAAGCAGATCGGGATCGCGGACAAGTTCGTGCAGCAGCGCGAGCCCGACCAGGAGGCGGCCTTCCAGAAGGCCTTCTCGCTCGAGCTCGCCTACTCGGGGATCTTCTACGTGATCGCGGTCGTCGCGATCCCGATCTACGCCTTCGTCATCTACGGCCAGCCGGACGCGCTGCTGCCGGCCCTCGCGCTGTCGCTGTCGCTGCTCGTCTCCGCCTTCCAGTCGCCGATCTGGGTCTTCTACCGGCGCATGGAGTACGCCCGTCAGCGCTCCCTGGAGGCGATCGATCCCGCTCGTGACGACGGTCGCGACGATCGGCCTGCTGATTGCCGGTGGCGGCATCTGGGCCCTCGTCATCGGCTCGCTGATCGGCTCCGCCGCCTCGGCGGTCGTCGCGATCGCGGTCAGCCCCTACAAGCTGCGCTGGCGCTTCGAGCGGGCGACGCTGTCGGAGTACGTCTCCTTCTCCTGGCCGCTGCTGATCAACGGCATCGGCAGCCTCGCGATCGTCCAGGGGGCGCTGATCATCGGCAACGCGGCGATCGGCATCGCCGCCGTCGGCGTGATCGGCCTCGCCGGCAACATCGCCGCCTTCGGCACACGCGTCGAGATGCTGCTCAACAACACGCTCTACCCGGCAGTCGCGGCGCGTCGCGACGACCTCGACGCTGCTCCGCGAGACCTTCGAGAAGGCGAACCGGATCAGCCTCATGTGGGCGCTGCCGTTCGGCTTCGCGCTGACCCTGTTCGCGGGCAACTTCGTCCACCTGGCGCTCGGCAGCGAATGGGAGCCGGCGATCCCGCTGCTGCGGGTCTTCGGCCTGATCTTCGGCTTCGCGCACGATCGCCGCGCCTGGAGCACGATGTATCAGGCGCGCGGCAATGACGAGGCCGCTGGCGACGATGACCTGGGTGACGACCGGCGTCTTCTTCGTCGTCACGGCGCCGCTGATGTTCGACGATCGGAACGATGGGCTACGCGTGCGGGATGGCGGCGGCGACGGTCGCGCAGCTGATCACCCGCGACTACTACCTGCGGCGGCTCTTCCCGGGCTTCCGGCTGCTCGGGCACACCATCCGCTCGCTGCTTGCCGCTCGGGCATCCCGATCGCCGCCGTGCTCGCCCTGCGGGTCGCCTTCGGCGGCGACGAGACGACGGCGCGCTTCATTGCCGAGCTCGCCCTCTACGTCGTCCTCACGGTGCTCGCGACGGCCGTTCTTCGAGCGCCGGCTGCTGCGCGAGGCGCTCGGCTACCTGCGCGCCGCCGCCCGCCGGACACCACAACCGTCGATCAGCGCGGCCGCCTGAGGTACGTTGCCCGGCGCCATGGCACGGATCGCCTTCCTGCACCCCACCTACTGGCCCGAGGTCCGGCGCGGCTCCGAGCGCCTGATCCACGACCTCGCCGCCGGCCTCGCCGGCCGCGGCCACGAGGTCACGCTGATCACCAGTCACCCCGGCAGCCCCTCGGACCGCCGAGGAGGACGGCTTCCGCGTGATCCGCAACTGGCGCCCGCCCTACATGCGGCCGCTGCGCTGGTACGAGGACCACGTCGCCGAGGTCGCCGGCGACCGCCTTCCGCCTGTGGCGCGGCGACTACGACATCGCCCACGCGTTCTTCCCGGCCGACGCCTGGGCGGCGCATGCAGGCCCGCCGGCGCGCTCGGCGGCCCGCCCTTCGTCTTCACGATCCACGGCATCCCGGTGCGCCAGTACCTGGTCGAGCGCCGCTACCGGCATGGAGATGCAGCTCGACCTGGTCAAGGAGGCCGCCGCCACCACCGTGCTCAGCGAGGCCGCGGCCGAGGGCGTGCGCCGCTACCTGCTCGCCGAGCCCGAGCGTCGTTCCCGGCGGCGTCGTCTGCGACGACTTCGAGGTCGAGGCGCCGCCCCGGTGGAGCCGGACGCCGAGGGACCGGTGATCGTCTGCGCGGCCAGCCTCAGCGACCCCCGCAAGCGGGCCGAGCTGCTCTTCGAGGCGTTCGCGAAGCTGCGCGCAGACCCGTCCGGGCGCCGAGCTCCAGATCGTCCGCCCCCGCGACCCGCTGATCTTCTCGCTGGGAGGCGCCGGAGCGGCCCGAGGGCGTCAGCTGGGTCGAGGCCTCCGAGACGGCCGAGCTCGCCCGCGTCTACGCCGCGGCCGACATCGAGCGTGCTGCCCTCGGTCGACGAGGCCTTCGGCCTCGTCCTGGTCGAGTCGCTGGCCGCCGGCACGCCGGTCGTCGCCGCCCGCTCGGGCGCCTGCCCGGAGATCGTCACCGACGACGCGATCGGGCGCCTCTTCGAGCCCGACGATGCCGATGACCTCGCGCGCGCGATGGGCGAGGCGATCGATCAAGTCGGCCGAGCCCGGCACCGCCGAGGCCTGCCGCGCCCGCGCCCGCGACTTCGACATCTCGCGGGCGCTGGACGCTTCGAGGCGATCTACTCCGAGGCGCTCGGCACGCCGGTCGCCACCGGCTGATCGGGCCGCGGCCCGCCGAACTGCTCCGCGGCCGGGATAGTCGTCCACTTAGGTACTGCCAGGGGTACTCAACTGGACGATTACCGTCCGCCGCGCTTGACCCAGCGACACCCCTGGGCCAGACTGTCGTCATGCCTTCCTGGCTGGCGAAGCTCATCGACTGGATCGACGCCCGCGTCGACAAGCCCGCGAGCGAGCACAACATCGTTCCGGGCAGCGAGAAGATGATCACCGACGAGGACATGGCGAAGCCCTGGGCCGAGGGTGTCCGCGCCCGCCGGGGCGGCGCCGGCCACGGGCCGAACACCCCGGGCCGCCGCTAGCGGGGCGCGCGGCTCCGACTAGCTCGGCTTGGTCGCCGTGGCGGTCAGGCTCGCCTTCGCCAGGTGCTCGGTCGGGCCGAACGGCGGCGATCCGGCGGAAGAGGGCGGCGGCGCGCGGGCTCGGGACGTGGTCGGTGTAGACCCATGGCGTGTGGCCGACCTCGACCGCGGTGAAGCCGCGCCGCCTGCAGCCCGGCCTCGAGCTCGGCGGCCGGTGAGCTCGCCGACGTGCATCTCGCGCTCGATCGGCTTGCGCGGATCCTCGGGCCAGGAGCGGCCGCCGGGCCAGATGCGGCGGACTGCGAGTTAGGTCTCGTAGATCGCCCGGTTCGGGAAGGTGTGGAGGACGATCCGGCCGCCCGGGCGCGAGCAGGCGCAGGCACTCGCGCAGCGCGTCGGCCTGCTCGGCAGGCGTCAGGTGCTCGATCACGTCGAGCATCGCGATCCCGTCGGCGACGCCGTCCGTCGAGCGGCACGGCGCGGGCGTCGGCGGCGAGCAGCTCGGCCCGTTCGCCGAGGCCGCGCTCGGACGCCGCCCGCCGGGCGACCTCGATTGCCGCCTCCGCGTACTCGATCCCGATCGGCGCGCCCGGCGCCCTGCTCGAGCGCCCAGAAGACGAGCTCGCCGCGGCCGCAGCCGATGTCGATCAGCGTGCCGCCGTCGGGGAGCCCGAGCTGCTCCAGCGCCCAGGCGTAGCGCCCGGCGGTGCGCGCCCGCGGCGAACTCCTCGTGGCCGTCGGCGAGCTCGAGGTAGTAGTGCTCGTCGTAGAGCTCCTGCGGGACCGTGCGGGTCCGGAGGCGGGGCGCCCGCGTCGCTCAAGGGACGAGCCCCTCGACGAACGGCACCTCGAAGACCTTCTCGTGCATGACCGGCCCGTGGCCGAAGTAGCGCTCCTCGCCGAAGAGCTCGCCGTGGTCGGAGGTGACGATCACCCACGTGTTCGAGGGCAGCGCGTCGAAGAGCCGCGCGAAGACGCCGTCGAGGTACTCGACGGCGCGGATCTGGCGGTCATGCAGCTCGCGCATCTTCGACGTCGTCGAAGAACTCGCGCGAGTCGCCGCCGGCGGGGGCGTCGTCGAGCCGCTTGAAGACTCCGTGCACGCCGGAGATCACGCGGCCACTCGCTCGGGTCCTCGTCGGGCAGCGCGTAGGGGTAGTGCGTCTCGCCGACGTTGAGCAGATAGAAGCTCGGCCGCTCGTCGCTGAACGTGAGCTTCTCGAGCATCGCCGCCATGTCGTTGTGGGTCGGCATCAGCTCGTAGGCGTCGAAGTCGCGGTTGACGCAGGTGTGCGGGTTGAGCACCGGCATCGAGACCATCGCCGCCGTCCGGTAGCCGAGCGTGTTGCGCAGGTACGTCGGGATGTACAGCGCCGGCAGCATCTTGCGGAACTCGATCCCGTCGACCCCGAGCCGCTCGCGGTAGCGCAGGAAGTCCTCCTTGTAGTACTCGGACGCGTAGACGGCCTGCGGGCTCGTGTGGGGCAGCAGCCCCATCAGCAGGTTGTAGTGCGAGGGCGCCGTCCAGCTCGCGTAGCTCCAGCGCCGCTCGACCGCGCCCGAGCGCGCCGAGGCTCGCCGGCCGCGCCTCGACCCAGGAGTCGAAGCGCAGGCTGTCGAGGACGACGATCGACGAGGTTGCGGGCGCCGGGCGGCGGCGCCGGGAGGCCGTCGCCGCCGAGTCCCCGGCGCCTTCGGCGCTCACGCCTCGATCCTTCCCCGGCCGGGCGAGCAGCGCGGCGTGGGGGACGCCGCTCGGCACGCGTCACGACGCGTCCGGGCAGCCGCCGCAGGCGCTCGCGCAGCGGTGGCCGCTCGGCCGCGTTGACGTGCGAGGCGCCGAGCGGGATCGAGTACGGCTTCGTCGTCCGCTCGATCTCGAAGCCGGCGGAGGCGACCATCGTCCGGTGCCCCGCCGCGTTCGGCGATCCACCACTGGCAGTCGCTCGCCGCCGTGCAGGTGGGCCGCCGGCCCGCCGCGGCTGCAGCGCCGTCAGCAGCGGGTCGATCTGCTCGGCGGAGAGGAAGTGGCCCGTGCAGACGCTGCGGATCGCCTCCAGCGCCGCGAGCGGGTTCTTCAGGTGCAGCATCAGGCTGCCGCAGACGACGACGTCGAAGCTGCCGACGGTCTCCGGCGAGAGCGTCGTAGACGCTGAGCTCGCGGCGCTCGACCTTCGAGCCGAGCAGCTCGCGGGCGATCTCGAAGCCGCGGCCGGTGCGCGTTTCGCCGCCGGCGGCGATCGCCGGCAGGGCCCGAGCGCCGCTCGCTCAGCCGCCAGTCCCACTCGGCGGCGTCGCCGATGTCGACGGCGATCACCTCTGCGGCGCCCCGCCGCTCGAGCTCGAAGGAGAGGAAGCCGTCGTAGGGGCCGACGTCGAGGCAGCGCTTGCCGGCAACGTCGGGCCACGGCATCAGCTCGACCACGGGCCGCAAGTCGAACCAGCCGGGAGTGACGAGTCCGGGGCCGAGCTCGAGCACGTGGTACCAGACCGGGTTCGGAGGCGATCAGCTCGCGCGCGCGCCGGCGGGATCCGCGCCTGAACCGGTGGTCGGGGCGCCGCTCTGCTCTCGCGTCCATCCTGCGTTTGTACCCGATGCGGCGTCGGCGACGTCTCACCTCTTTACGATCGGCGGCGCGATGGCAGAGCGGCCGAACATCCTCGTGATCGTCTTCGACACCGCCCGCGCCGACGCGTTCGAGCCCTACGGGGCGCGCCCGGACAGCTCGCCGGCCTTCGCCGATCTCGCGGCGCGCGGCTTCGCCCACGAGGCCGCCTACGCCAACGCCTCCTGGACGGTGCCCTCGCACGCGGCGCTGTTCACCGGCCAGCTGCCCGCCGACGTCGGCCTGCTGCAGGCGCCGGGCAGCCGTCCCGACGGCTGCCGGGGACCGCTGGAGGCGCGCTCGGATCGGCTGCTGCAGTCCGTGCTCGGGCGGCGCGGGCTACCGCACGGGAGCGGTCAGCTCGAACCTCTGGATCGGGCCGCGGACCGGCTTCGACATCGGCTTCGAGAGCTTCGCCGCGATCGATACCCGGCGACAGGCGGAGATGAGCGAGACCGATCTGCGCGCGCGGCTGCGCTGGCTCGGCGAGGGCATCCGGGCGCGGGTCGACGACGGCGCCGCCGATGCCGGCTCGGCGCTCGGTGCCTTCCTCGACGACGGCGCCGGCGACGAGCGGCCCTTCTACGCCTTCGTCAACCTCGTCGAGGCGCACTCGCCGTACCTGCCGCCGCGCCCGTACAACCCGCTCGGCCCGCTCGACCGCGCCCGCGCCGCGATCGAGGCGCGCCGGCACCTGACGATGGGGGAGATCTGGCGCGCCTGCGCCGGCGGCTTCGACGTGCCCGCGCCGGCGCTCGAGCGGATGCGGCGGCTGTACGCGGCGGCGGTGCGGCTGCTCGACGACTGGCTCGGCCGCGTGCTCGAGGACCTCGAGCGGCGCGGGATCCTCGAGGAGACGATCGTGATCGTCACCTCCGACCACGGCGAGAACTTCGGCGAGGGCGGGCTGATGGGCCATGCCTACTCGCTCGACAAGCGACTGATCCGGCTGCCGTTCGCCGCCGCCGGCCCGTTCGAGCGGCCGGACGGCGCCGTTCACGCTCGCCTCGCTGCCGGCGCTGCTCTGCGCGGCCGCCGGCGTCGAGGGCATCCCTACGCAGCGAGCGCCGGGCGAGCCGAGGCGTCGTCGTCGCCCAGTTCGATCCGCCCGCCGGCGCCCGGCGACCCGCGCGTCGGCAAGGCGCTCGAGCTCTGGAACCTGCCGCGAGGAGTCGGGCGAGCGGATCACCGCGCGGCTGCGCAGCGCCTCCGACGCCGCCGGCCGCTTCAAGCTGGTCGACCGCGACGGCAGCGAGCAGCTCTTCGACCTCGACGCCGACCCGCTCGAGCTCGCAGCCGCTCGACCCGGCGGCGAGCCGGCGACGCCGCTGCCGCCGCCGATCTCGAGCGGCTGCGCGCCGCGCTCGCCGCCGCCGAGGGTCCGGCCGCCGGCGAGGGGCCGCCCGCGCCGCAGGCGGCCGACGGCGTGCCGCCGCCCTCCGGCGAGATCTCCGACGAGGAGCGGGCGAAGCTCGAGGAGCGGATGAAGCTGCTCGGCTACCTGTAGAAGGCCGATCCAGCCGGTCTTCGCCGGCGCGCTCAGGCGGGCCGCTTGCGGGTCAGCACGAGACAGAACTGGCTGCCCTCGCCGCTCGTCCGCTCGATCTCCATGCCGCCGTCGGCGGCGGCGGCAGCGGACCTGCTCGACGCTGACCGACGGAGCCGAGCCAGGCGCCGTGCTCCTGGCCGTGCGGGCGCGCGGCCGAGCGCGACTCGGAGCCGCTGGCGCAGGCCCCGCGGCCCGCGCGGGCGATGCACCGTCGGGTCGTTGGAGACCTGGAAGGCAGCCCAGCCGCCGGGTCGCAGCACCCGGCCCATCTCGCGGATGTAGCCGAGCGTCACCTCGGGATCGGGGATGTGCTGGAGGACGACGTAGGAGAGGCAGCCGTCGGCGCTCGCGTCGGCGACGCCGGTCAGCGTCGTACCGTCGCCGTGCAGCCACTCGACGTTGTCGAGCGCCGCGTTCTCGGCCTGCGCCTGGCCGAGCATCTCGGCCGAGACGTCGAGCGCGCGGACGCTGCGTCCGCGCTCGGCCATCGGCCGCGTCATCCGGCCGATCCCGCAGCCGATCTCGACGATCTCGTCGCTCGGGCTCGATCGCGACGCCGAGCGCGCCGAGCATCGCGTCGACGTCGTTCGGGCCGCTCGCCCAGAACGCCTCCGGATCCGTCTCGCGGTAGCTCGAGCGAGTTGTTGATGAAGAACTTCGAGTTCTCACGGGCGCGCTCGTCCCAGAAGCTCGCCCATCTGCTCGCGGCCCGTCGCTCATCGCGCGGCGAACGTAGCAGGGGCCGGCGGAACCGGCCTCACATCGGTCGCGCTGCGGTTACGCTGCCGCGCGTGAGCGCCGCAACGCCCCCCTCGTCCCCCGGCAGCCCCCGGCCGCAAGCCGGCGACCCGGACCTCGCCCGCGAGGCGCTCGAGCGCAACCCGAACCTCTGGTACCACACGCTCGAGCTCGCGCCCGGCGTCGTCACGCCCGGCTACATCGACATGCGGAAGGCGGCGGACAAGGTCCTGCCCGCCGACATGCGCGGGATGAAGGTGCTCGACATCGGCACCTTCGACGGTTTCTGGGCGTTCGCGATGGAGGCCCGCGGCGCCGAGGTCACGACAGCCGACCTGGAAACGATCACCGACGCCGACTGGCCGCCGGTCCATCGGCCCCGGCTCGAGGCGCAGGCGGCGAAGGACGGGCTCGTACTCGGCGAGGGCTTCCGGCTCGCCAAGCGAGCGCTCGGCTCGAACGTCGAGCGGGTCGTCTGCGACATCTACGAGCTCGGTCCCGAGCGCGTCGACGGACCGTTCGACATGGTCTACGTGGGCGCGATCCTGACCCACCTGCGGAACCCGATCGACGCGCTGCTCAACGTTCGCTCGGTGCTCAAGCCCGGGGCCGAGTTCCGGACCTTCGAGCCGATCAGCGCCCACCTCAGCCTCCGGGTGCGCGGCCGGGCGGTGGCCGAGTTCAAGGCGACGAACACCGACTACACCTGGTGGCTGCCGAACACGCGGACGCTGATCGAGTGGCTCTCGGCGGCGGGCTTCGCCGACGTCAAGCGCTACGCCCTCGACCGACCGCCGTGCGCCGAGCGCACGTGGTACGCGGCGGTCCGCGGGATCAACCCAATCACCAGCTGAGGCGGTCGACGGAGCACCGCTTCGCGGCGTGATCCGGGGGCATGCATGAACCCCGGCGAGGGGGGAATACGCCGCCAGGCACGCCCAACGAGCGGCGCATTTTCCGGACGATCCGGCGGAATCCGGCATAAAAACAAGGGTTTCGTCCACCGTCGTTGTTAGATTGGCGCCGCTTACGACCCACGAGGAGGCAACAAGTGACCAAGTCTGAATTCATCGACGCCGTCGCCGACGATGACCGCATCGAGAGCAAGAAGGCCGCATCCGACGCCGTCGAGGCCGTGCTCGACACGATCGTCTCGACGTTGAAGGGCGGCGGTGAGGTGAACTTCACCGGCTTCGGCAAGTTCAGCGTCAACGAGCGCGGTCCGCGCCAGGGCGTCAACCCCCGCACCGGAGAGCGGATCACGATCCCGGGCGGCAAGGTGCCCAAGTTCTCCGCCGGAGCCGGCCTGAAGAGCGCCGTCAAGGGCGGCTGAAGACGCCCGCGAGTAGTCCGACACCGTTTGCAGACCGGCTTGCGGCGCTCGTACGCGAGCGCCGCAGCCAGGTCTGCATCGGGTTCGACCCGGCTTTCGATGCCGAGCCCTGGCGCTCGGCATCGCCGCGGACGGGGGTTGGGAGCGCCCCCGCCGCGGCGGCCGCGTCCGCCGCATCCGAGGTCTGCCTACGGCTGATCGAGCAGGCCGGCCCGGCCTGCGTCGCGGTCAAGCCCCAACTTGCCCGCTTCGAGGCGCTCGGCGCGCCCGGGGCCGAGGCGCTCGAGCAGGTCTGCGCCGCCGCGCGCGCCGCCGGTCTACTCGTCATCGCCGACGGCAAGCGCGGCGACGTCCCGGTCTCGGCGCTCGCCTACGCGAACGCGCTGCTCGGCTCCACCGAGACGCCGTGGGGCGAGGTCCCCGGTCTCGGCGCCGACGCGATCACGGTCAACCCGCTGCTCGGCGGCGACTCGCTCGAGCCGCTCGTCGACGCAGCCCGCGCCGCGGGCGCCGGAATCTTCGCCCTGGTCCGAACCTCGAACCCGGGCGCCGCCGACGTGCTCGACCTCGAGCTCGCGGGCGGTGAGCCTCTGCACGAGCGCCTGGCCGCGAGCGTCGCCGCGACTCGCCGACAGGCTGCCCGGCGGCGGCGAGCTCAGCGGCGCCGGTGCCGTCGTCGGCGCGACCGAACCGCGTTACATCGCCCGGCTGCGCGAGCTGATGCCGAGGGCGGTCTTCCTGCTGCCCGGGCGTCGGTGCCCAGGGCGGTGCGCCCGAGACGCTCGGCCCTGCCTTCGCCGCCGGGCCGGCCTCAGCCCTCGTTACCGCCTCGCGCAGCGTCTGCGGCGCCGCGGACCCGGCCGCTGCCGCCGACGAGCTCAGGCGGCTCGTCTGGTCCGCCAGCGGCGCGTAGCACGCCTAGAGTCCCCGGGATGAGCGATCCGATCGGAGCGTTGAGTGAGGCCGTGCTCGCCGCCTCGCTGGAGGTCGTGCCCGGCGCGGAGATCGAGCCGACGCTGGAGCGACCGCCGAAGCCCGAGTTCGGCGACTTCTCGACGAACGCCGCGCTGCTGCTCGCGCCGCTCGCCGGCGCCAACCCGCGCGAGGTCGCCGAGCGGCTTGCCGCGGAGCTCCGCGAGCGGCTCGGGGCCGGCCTCACCGACGTCGCCGTCGCCGGGCCCGGCTTCGTCAACCTGTTTCTCGCCGACGAGTGGTTCACCGGGGCCGCCCGCCTGATCGCCGAGCGCGGCGCGAGCTGGGGTGGCGGAGTCGCCGCCGGCCGCAAGCGGCGCACCCTGGTCGAGTTCGTGAGCGCCAACCCGACCGGCCCGATCACCGTTGCCAGCGCGCGGCACGCCGCCTACGGCGATTCGCTCGCCCGGATCCTCGAATTCGCCGGCCACCCCGTCGAGCGCGAGTACTACGTCAACGACGCCGGCGGTCAGATCCGCCTGCTCGGCGCCTCGATCGCCGCCCGGATCAGCGGTGGCGAGATCCCCGAGGGCGGCTATCAGGGCGACTACCTGGTCCCGATCGCCGAGCAGCTCGCGGCAGAGGGCCTCGGCGTCGACGATCCCGAGGCGCTTGCCCGGCGTGGCGTCGAGCTGATGCGGGCCGCGATCGAGGCCTCGCTGGCGCGCTTCGGCGTCGTCTTCGATCGTTTCGCCTCCGAGCGGGCGCTGCACGAGTCCGGCGCGCTCGACGCCGGCATCGAGCTCGTCGCCGCCACCGAGGGGACCTATCGCAGCGAGGGCGCGCTGTGGATGCGGACCTCCGAGCTCGGCGACGACAAGGACCGGGTCATCGTCCGCGCCGACGGCGATCCCACCTACTTCGCCTCCGACATCGCCTACCACCGCGACAAGCTCGACCGCGGCTACGAGCTGCTGATCAACGTGCTCGGCGCCGACCATCACGGCTACGTCGCCCGGCTGCAGGCGATGATGAATCTGCTTGGCGCCCCGGCCGGCACGCTTGAGATCGAGATCATGCAGCTCGTCAACCTGCTCGAGGGGGGCGAGCGGGCGGCGATGTCGAAGCGGCGTGGTGAGTTTGCGACCCTCGACGACCTGATCGACGACATCGGCGTCGACGCGGCCCGCTTCTTCCTCGTCCAGCGTTCGCACGACACGCCGCTGGACATCGACCTCGAGGTGGCGCGCAAGCGCTCCAACGAAAACCCGGTCTTCTACGTCCAGTACGCGCACGCCCGGATCTGCAACATCTTCCGCCGCGCCGAGGCCGGCGGCGGCGAAGAGGAGGAGCCCGGCGATCCCGGGGAGCGGCTGCATGCCAGCGAGAAGGCACTGACGATGAGGCTGCTCGAGCTGCCCGCCCAGATCGAGCGGGCGGAGTTGCGACGGGAGCCGCACTCGCTCGGGGCCTGGTCGCGCGAGCTCGCGGCCGACTTCCACGCCTTCTACCGTGACTGCCCCGTGATCGGCGCGCCCGAGCCGATCCGCAGCCGGCGGCTCGAGCTCTGCGCCGCGACCCGCTCGGTGATCGCGACGAGCCTCGGCCTGCTCGGCGTCAGCGCGCCGGAGGAGATGTGAGGGTACTCGGCGGGTTCGCCGCCGCGCTGCGTGCGTGGTTGCGTCCGATCCTGATCTGCGCCGCGATCGGCGGCGCCTGCGGGCTCGCCTGGGGCCTGGCGGACGAGCCCAGCTACGAGGCGACGGCGACGGTCATCGTCCTCGACCGCGGCAAGGCGGCCGAGCAGCTCGGCAACGGCGTGATCGGCGGCGACGATCCGCGCGCCGCCGAGCGGCTCGTGGCGCTGGCGCGCTCCAGCGACGTCGCGAAGCTCGCCGCGGCGAGCCTTGGCGGCGACGTCGCCGGCGCCGACGTCCTCGCGCTGACCGACTTCAGCGTCTCGGCGGGCAGCGGCACGCTCGCGATCCACTCCGTCGCCGGCTTCGCCGACTACGCGGCCGCGGCGGCGAACGCCTATTCGGGCGCGATCGTCCAGCAGGCGGCCGCACTCGAGAAGCGCCGCCTCAAGCGCGCCAAGAAGCGCTTCGAGGAGGAGCTCGCCGCCGTCGATCCCGCCTCCGAGGAGGGGGTCAAGCTCCAGAAGCGGCTCGACGCCGTCGCCACGCTGATGGACGAGGGCAATCCGCTCCGCCCCGGGGCGCCGGCGACCCTCCCCTCGAGCCCGCTGAGCAACCGCTCGGCGCCGCTGTGGGCGCTGCTCGGTCTCGCCGCGGGCGCGGCGCTCGCAATCGGGGCGCTGGGGGCCGCCGAGCTCCGCCGCCGTCCCGTGCGCACTTCGCGGCAGCTCCGCGAGCTCGCCGGGGCCGAGCCCCTGGCGTTGCTGGGCACGCGTGAGTCGGTTGCACCCGTGCGCCCGGCCGTCCTCGGGCTCGATCCGCTGCTCGCCGACCGCGGCACCGGGATCGCGGTCGCCCTCGGACTCGATCGAGGCGGCGGCGCCCTCGCCCTCACCGTGAGCAGCGCCATGCCGGCGGAAGGGCGGACGACGGTCGCCCTCGGGCTCGCCGCCTCGGCCGCCCGCCTCGGGCGCGGCGTGCTGCTCATCGAGGCGGACATGCGCAGGCCGGCGCTCGCCGGCCTGCTCGGCATCGATCCCGGACCAGGGCTCTCGGAGTATCTCGCCGGTGGCGCGAGTCCCGGGGAGGTGATCAACCCGATCACGGTGGCGGGGCGGAACGGTGACGGCGAGCCCACCTTCGTCTGCGTTACTGCGGGTGCTGGTGGCGACTCCCCTGCCGCGATGTTCTCAGGGACGCGGTTCGGCGCCCTGCTCGGTCAGGTGCGCCGCGTTTACGACCTCGTCGTCTTCGATGGGCCGGCGTTGCTGCCGGCCCCGGAGGCGATCTTGCTCTGCGAGGCCACCGACGAGACGCTCCTCGTGGCCCGCGCCGGCGTCACGCGCCGCGCCGAGCTACGTCGCGCGCTCGGGCAGCTCTCCGGCGTCTCGCTGGCCGGCACCGTGCTGACGGGCGCAGCGCACGCCGGACCGGGGGTCAGACGGCTGTCGCGAGACGGCGGAATCCGCTTTGCAGGCGGTTCCGGGCGGCGTTGACAGCGCGCCGGACCCCCTACCATCGGAAGCGATGGAGACGGACGCCAGCTACCTTCCCGAGCCGCCGAGGCGCTCGCTGTTCGCGAGGGTCGCGGCGTTGGCCGCGCTGTTCGGGGTGGCCGTCATTCTGATCGTCGTGATCAACGGCTCGCTTGGCGTCGGCGACAACTCGACCTCGACGACGGCGACCAAGCCGGTGCCGAAGAACCATGGCGAGATCCCGAAGGAGTACACGGTCCAGGACGGCGACTCGATCAGCGGCATCGCCGCCAAGTACAAGATCAGCGTCAAGCGGATCGAGCGTCTCAACCCCGATCTCGACCCGCAGACTCTGGCGACCGGACAGGTCCTCAAGCTCCACTGATCGTGGAGCGCCGACTTCGACTCCGGCGGCCGGCGGCCGCCGCGATACCCGCACTGGTCTGCGGGCTGCTGCTGGCCGGCCTGCTGACGCCCGCCCACACGCCGGCGGCGACGGGCAAGGGGGCGAGAGGCAGTCAGCCCGCCCCCAAGCTCGACGCCCGAGCCTGGATCGTGATCGACGCCCGCGATGGCGACGAGCTTGCGGGTCACGACGTCGGTTCGACGGTGCCGATCGCGAGCACGACGAAGCTGATGACCGCCTACCTGACCCTCCACCACCTGCCACTCTCGAAGGTGGTCACCGCGCCGGGCTACTCGCCGGCCCCGGGCGAGTCCGTGCTCGGGCTGCAGAAGGGCGAGCGGATGTCGGTCCGCGACCTGTTCACGGCGATGATGCTGCCGAGTGCCAACGATGCCGCCTACGCGCTGGCCGAGAACGTCTCCGGCTCCGTCCCGGCGTTCGTCAGGGAGATGAACCGCGAGGCGGAGAAGCTCGATCTGGACGACACCACCTACGACACCCCGATCGGGCTCGACGACCCGAAGAATGGCTCGAGCGCCCGCGATCTCGCCGCCCTCGCCCGGATCCTGATGCGTAACGCGCGCTTCCGCCGCATCGTGGCCAAGTCGGAGGCGACGCTGCGGACGGGCGCGATGCCGCGCACGATCCAGACCCGGAACACGCTGATGCTCAGCGACCCGTCCGTCGACGGGGTCAAGACCGGCCACACGCTCGACGCCGGCTATGTGCTCGTCGCCTCCGCTGAGCGCAAGGGCACGCGGCTGATCAGCGTCGTGCTCGGCGCCCCGTCGGAGGCGGCTCGCGACTCCGACTCCGAGCAATTGCTCGACTACGGCTTCTCGATGTACCACAGGCGGACGGCCGTGGATCGCGGCCAGCGGCTTGGCTCGGTACCCGTTGCCGAGGGCGAGCCGGAAACGCTGCCGTTGCAGGCGGGCCGATCGATGGGGGCGCTGGCGCGCGCCGGCCAGGACTTCGACATCGACCTCGACGCGCCGGTCTCCGTCGACGGCCCGATCGCTGCCGGCTCGAGGATCGGCACAGCGGCCGTCACGCTCGACGGGCGCCGGATCGGCACAGTCCCGGTGCTCGCCGGCGTCTCGATCGCCGAGCGGAGCACGATCGACAAGCTCGGCGGACCGGTCGCTGCGCTGCTGATTGCCGGGGGTTCTATTCTCCTGCTGATCGCTTTGGCAGTCGCCCTGCGCAGGAAAGGCGCCGCTTGATTCTCACAGTGACCATGAATGCGGCCCTCGACCGGACGGTTGCCGTTCCGCGCTTCCGCCTTGGCAACCGCCATCGCGTGGTCGAGTCCTCGCGCGCCCCCGGCGGCAAGGGGGTCAACGTCGCGCGGGCGCTCAAGTCCCTGGGCGAGCCGGTGATCGCGACCGGCCTCGCCGGCGGCCCGACCGGTTCCCGGATCCGCGAGTTGCTCTCCGCCGAGGAGGTGCTGCACGACTTCGTCGAAGTCGCGGGCGACTCTCGCACCAACTACTCCGTGGTCGACCCGACGACCGGCGAGCAGACCGAGATCAACCAGCGCGGCCCGCAGGTGAGCGCCGCCGAGGTCGAGCGCTTCGTCGACCGGCTCATGTACCTGGCGCGGGGCTGCACCCACTGCGTGCTCGCCGGCTCGCTGCCGCCCGGCGTCCCGATCGACCTCTACGCCCGCCTGATCTCGGAGCTGCGCACCGCCGGCGTCTCGGTGATCCTCGACAGCGAGGGCGAGCCGATGCGGGCCGGCCTGCGCGCCCAACCTGATCTCGTTGCCCCGAACATCGCCGAGGCCGAGGACGCCGTCGGCTATGAGTTCGGCGAGCCCGGCGACCTCGCCGAGGGTCTCGGTGGACTGGTCGAGATGGGAGCGGGGGAGGCCTACGTGACGAGCGGCCACGGCTGCATGGCAATCGCCCCGCCCTCGCCGGGCGCCCAGCGCGCCTTTTACGAGGCCTCGATCGCGCAGCTCGAGCCGGTCGCGGCTGCGGGCTCCGGGGACGCCTTTCTCGCCGGCCTGATCTCGGCCCGCCGCGCCGGCCGCGGTCTCGAGGAGGCGCTCGCCTTCGCCGTCGCTTGCGGCGCCGAGTCGACACAGCACTTCGGCGCCGGCGCGCTCGATCCCGAGGGTGCAGCGCGGCTCGTCGACAAGGTCACGGTGCGGACCCTTCCCTCGCCGATCGGCGTCGGTTGAGCCGCCCCGGGACGCTCTCCGGCCGCCCGGACCGGACCCAACTCCGCAAATAGCGCATTCGGGCCGTCCCGGGGCCGCCGGTCGCGCTGCCTACAATCAATCCTTCATTCAGACGCAGCCGCAGCCCAGCACCACAGAGGGAGTTCACGGAAGTGGAAGTCGAGATCGGAAGGGGTAAGAAGGGTCGCCGTGCCTACGGGTTCGACGACATCGCAATCGTGCCGTCGAGGCGGACGAGGGACCCCGACGACATCGACATCACCTGGAACCTCGGTCCGTACCGCTTCGAGCTGCCGCTGCTCGCCTCCGCGATGGACGGGGTCGTCAGCCCCGCGACCGCAGCCGAGATCGGCCGCCTCGGTGGCCTCGCCGTGCTCAACCTCGAGGGGATCTGGTCCCGCTTCGAGAACGCCGACGAGCAGCTCGAGCGGATCGCGAAGGCGCCGCCCGAGCTGGCCACCCGGCTCATGCAGGAGATCTACGCCGAGCCCGTCAAGCCGGAGCTGATCGCCCAGCGGGTGGAGGAGATCAAGGCCGGCGGCGGCGTCGTCTGCGGCTCCCTGACCCCGCAGAAGGTCATGGAGTACCACGAGGGCGCGATCGAAGCCGGGCTCGACATCCTGGTCGTCCAGGGGACGGTCATCTCCGCCGAGCATGTGAGCCAGACGAGCGAGCCGCTCAACCTCAAGGAGTTCATCGCCTCCGCGCCGGTGCCCTGCGTAGTCGGCGGCTGCGCTTCCTACTCGACCGGCCTGCACCTGATGCGGACCGGTGCCGTCGGCGTCCTCGTCGGCGTCGGCCCCGGCGCCGCCTGCACCACCCGTGGCGTCCTCGGGATCGGCGTCCCACAAGCCACTGCGATCGCGGACGTCGCCGCGGCGCGCTCTCAGCACATGCTCGAGACCGGCCAGTACTGCAACGTGATCGCCGATGGCGGCATGCGCACGGGCGGCGACGTGAGCAAGGCGATTGCCTGCGGCGCCGACGCCGTGATGATCGGCTCGCCGCTCGCGCGCGCCCAGGAGGCGCCGGGCCGTGGCTTCCACTGGGGGATGGCGACCTTCCACCCCTCGCTGCCGCGCGGCACCCGGGTGACCACCCACCAGGACGGCACGCTCGAGCAGATCCTGCTCGGTCCCGCGAACGAGAACGACGGCACGTTCAACCTGATGGGCGCACTGCGGACCTCGATGGCGACGACCGGCTACGAGGACATCCCGTCCTTCCATCGTGCCGAGGTGATGGTCGCCCCGTCGCTGCAGACCGAGGGCAAGCAGCTGCAGCGGCAGCAGTCGGTCGGGATGGGCTCGAACGGGCGCTCCGCGGTGGCCAACGGCGTCGGGGTTGCCGACGACTGATGGCTATGGGCGAGGGGCCGGCAGCGGAGACCGCCGAGGAAGTCGAGCCCCGGGAGCCTGCCCTGCTCGCTGCCTCCGAGCCGGCGACCGATCCGGCGACGAGTTCAGCCGGCCTCGCCGGCGAGCTCCCGACCGACCGCGAGGAGGTGCTGGTCCTCGACTTCGGCGGCCAGTACTCGCAGCTCATCGCGCGGCGGATTCGCGAGTGCGGCGTCTTCGCCGAGCTGCTCCCGCACGGACTCGACATCGAGCGGATCAAGCAACGCCGGCCGCGCGCCCTGATCCTCTCCGGCGGCCCCGCCTCGGTCTACGAGAAGGGCGCCCCCGAGCTGCGACGTGAGCTGCTCGAGCTTGGCATCCCAGTGCTCGGCATCTGTTACGGCATGCAGGCAATGGTTCGGACGCTCGGCGGCCGCGTCGAGGGCGCTGAGAGGGGCGAGTTCGGCCGCACGACACTGACCCTTGCCCCCGGCGTCGACGGCGGTACCCTGCTCGCCGGCCTGCCCGACGAGCAGCAGTGCTGGATGAGCCATCGCGACTCGGTCTTCGAGCCGCCCCCCGGCTTCACTGCCCTCGCCGCCAGTCCCGGCTCGCCGGTCGCCGCCTGCGAGGACACCGAGCGCGGCCTCTATGGGATCCAGTTCCACCCCGAGGTCGTGCACACGCCGCATGGTCAGGAGATCCTCGAGAAGTTCCTGCGGGACGTCGCCGGCTGTACCGAGCGCTGGACGATGAGCTCGGTGATCGACGAGCAGATCGGCAAGATCCGCGCCCAGGTCGGCGGGGCGGGCGTCATCTGCGGGCTCTCCGGCGGCGTCGACTCGGCGACTGCGGCGGCGCTCGTCCACCGGGCGATCGGCGATCAGCTCACCTGCGTGCTCGTCGACCACGGGCTGCTCCGCAAGGGCGAGGCCGAGCAGGTCGTGACGAACTTCCGCGAGGGGCTTGGAATCAAGCTGATTCACGTCGACGCCGAGGAGCGCTTCCTCGCGCGGCTCGCCGGCCAGGACGATCCTGAGACGAAGCGCAAGATCATCGGCGAGGAGTTCATCCGCGTCTTCGAGGAAGAGGCGCGGAATCTCAGCGACGCCAAGTTCCTCGTCCAGGGCACGCTCTACTCGGACGTGATCGAGTCCGGCGGGGGCGAGGGCGCCGCGACGATCAAGTCCCACCACAACGTCGGCGGGCTTCCCGACGATCTCGACTTCGACCTCGTCGAGCCCCTGCGGATGCTGTTCAAGGATGAGGTCCGCGCCGTCGCCGCCGAGCTCGGGCTCAACGACCGGATGGTCTGGCGCCAGCCCTTCCCGGGTCCCGGCCTGGCGATCCGGATCGTCGGTGGCGAGGTCAACAAGGAGCGGCTCGACATCCTCCGCGAGGCCGACGCGATCCTTCAGGAGGAGATCCGGGCCGCCAACCTCTACCGCGATCTGTGGCAGTCCTTCGCGGTCCTGCCGGTCGTCCGTTCGGTCGGCGTCCAGGGCGACGGGCGCACCTACGCCTATCCGATCGTGATCCGCGCCGTCACCTCCGACGACGCGATGACCGCCGACTGGGCGCGGCTGCCCTACGACCTGCTCGAGCGCGCCTCGAACCGGATCATCAACGAGGTCCCGCAGGTCAACCGCGTGGCCCTCGACATCTCCTCGAAGCCGCCCGCGACGATCGAGTGGGAGTAGCGTCCCGCGGCGGTGCCGCCTGTAGCGTCCCGCCGGGATGCTGCCTGCGAGCCGAGCGCGGATCGAGTCGACCCTCCCCGAGGACGCCGTCGTGCTCGACATCGGCGGCTGGGCCGATCCGCTGCCGCGGGCGGACTGGGTCGTCGATCTGATGCCCTACGAAACGCGCGGCCTCTACGCCGAGGCGGCTGGGACTCGTGCTCCGGCTGCTGAGCGGTTCTCCGCCGCGACCTGGATCCGGCGCGATATCTGCGACCGTGAGCCGCTGCCCTTCGGCGACGATCAGTTCGACTTCGTCGTCTGCTCCCACACGCTCGAGGACGTCCGCGACCCGATCGGCGTCTGCGCCGAGATCGTCCGCGTCGGCAAGGCGGGCTACGTCGAGGTCCCATCGCGGCTCGAGGAGCAGTCTTGGGGCGTCGCCGGTCCGTTCGTCGGCTGGTCGCATCATCGCTGGCTCATCGATCGCCCGGACGGCAGGCTCGAGTTCATGCACAAGCCCGCCGCCTTGCAGGCGCTCCCCGCGGCCCAGATCCCTGCCGACGCCTACGCGACCCTCACGCCCGAGCAGCGCGTGATCTCGTTCTTCTGGGAAGACGGCTTCGCCTTCGGCGAACGCCTGCTCTTCGAGCAGGCCGAGCACGACGCCGACCTGATTGCCGTCGCCAGCCCGTTCCGAGCCGCGGCGACTCCGCCGGCGACGGCGGGCCGCCGCCGGCGGGCTGGGCGGCCGTGGCGGCCCGGGCGGACGCGCTGAACCGGCGCCCACGCAGGCGCAGCCGCCGCCCAGGGTGCAAAAGGCAGGCGCACCGCGCGAGTGGCTATGATCCTCGGCCCGCGTGGCCGGCGACGACCGCCGGTGCGCGCTTTTTCACGCACCCAAACGATGAAGACCTACGCAGCAACAGCCGCCGATCGCCAGCGCGACTGGTACGTCGTCGACGCCGAGGGGCAGACCCTCGGCCGTCTCGCGACGCAGATCGCCGACACGCTGCGCGGCAAGCGCAAGCCCGAGTACACCCCGCACACCGACGTCGGCGACTTCGTCGTCGTCGTCAACGCCGAGAAGATCACCGTCACCGGCGACAAGCGCACGCAGAAGCGCTACTGGCGCCACAGCGGCTACCCGGGCGGGATCCGCTCGCGCACGCTCGAGGAGATGCTCGACCGGACGCCCGAGGACGTGATCCGGCTCGCCGTCAAGGGGATGCTGCCGCGCAACAAGCTCGCCCGCAAGCAGTTGCTCAAGCTCAAGGTCTACGCCGGGCCGGAACATCCGCACGCGGCCCAGCAGCCGAAGCCCCTGGAGGTAAGAGCCTGATGGCCGACGAAGAGACCCCTGAGCCGGAGACCCCCGAGGAGGCTCCCGCCGCCGAGGCCGAGACTCCCGCTGAGCCGGTCGCCGAGCCCGAGCAGGCACCCGAGCCTGCTGCCGAGGAGCAGACGCCCGAGCCCGTTGCCGAAGCTGCGGAGCCCGAGCCGGCACCCGAGGACGCCGAGCGCCGTGAGGCCCGCCGCCGAGGCAGACGCCCCCGCTGCCGAGGACACCACGCCTGAGCCCGCCGCCGAGGCCGAGGAGCCCGCCGCGGCACCCTCCGCCGAGCAGAAGCCGGAGGGCAAGAAGGACGTCGTCCCCGGCGCCAACCTCGAGCCGATCGCGATCACCGAGGAGCGCGAGCTGACCGCCGAGGAGCGCGCCGCGCACGAGGCCGAGGAGGAGGAGCGCGCCCGCCGCGAGGCCGCCGCTGACGGACGACGAGGACGAGCTCCCGCGCCGCGCCGCCGTCTCGGTCCCCACCGACGCCTCGATCCAGGCGACCGGCAAGCGCAAGAGCTCGGTCGCCCGCGTCGTCCTTCGTGCCGGCGACGGGCACGATCGAGGTCAACGGCCGTGCCTTCGACGATTACTTCCCCCGCCCGTACCACCAGACGATGGCCCGTCAGCCGCTGCTCACCGCCGGCTACGAGGGCAACGTCGACGTCAAGGTCCGGGTCCACGGCGGCGGTGCCTCCGGCCAGGCCGGCGCGGTCCGCCATGGCATCGCCCGGGCGCTGACCGAGCTCGACCCCGAGCTTCGCGGCGACCTCAAGCGGCGCGGCATGCTGACCCGTGACGCGCGCGCCAAGGAGCGCCGCAAGGCCGGGCTCAAGAAGGCCCGCAAGCGGCCCCAGTTCAGCAAGCGCTGAGCGCTCCAGCCCGCATAGGATCGGCCGATGGGTGCGGGCGAGGCTCCGAAGCTGTTCGGGACCGACGGCGTCCGCGGCCCCGTCGGCGAGATGCTGACGCCCGAGCTCGCGCTGGCGCTCGGCCGGGCGACCGCGGCCGAGATCGCCGCCGAGCGCCCCCAGGTCCTGATCGTCCGCGACACCCGCGAGTCCGGGCACATGCTCGAGTCGGCGCTCGCCGCCGGCATGGCCGCGGCCGGGGCCGACGTCTTCCTCGGCGGCGTCCTGCCGACGCCGGCCGCGGCGATCCTCGTCCGCCGCCACGGCCTCGATCTCGCCGCCGTCGTCTCCGCCTCCCACAACCCCTGGCGCGACAACGGGATCAAGTTCTTCGATCGCAACGGCCGCAAGCTCGACGACGAGGCCGAGCTCCGGGTCGAGGCGCGGGTCGCCGCCGGCCCGCGCGACCGACCGCGGCGTGGGCGGATCCGCAAGCTCGCGGGCGCGCGCGACGACTACCTGCGCGAGCTCGAGCGCGCCTTCGACCTCGACCTGAGCGGCCGCCGGATCGTCCTCGACTGCGCCAACGGCGCCACCTACCGGCGTTGCGCCCGGCCGCCTTCGAGCGCTTCGGCGCCGAGGTGATCGCGGTCGCGACCGAGCCCGACGGCCGCAACATCAACGAGGGCTGCGGCTCCACCCACCTCGACAACGTCGCCGCGGTCGGTCCGCCGCGAGGGCGCCGAGCTCGGCTTCGCCTACGACGGCGACGGCGACCGCGTGCTCGCCGTCGACGCCGAGGGCCGCGAGTTCGACGGCGACGAGATCGTCGCGATCGCCGCCCTGCACCTGAAGGAGACCGGCGAGCTCGCCGGCGGCGCGGCGGTGACGGTGATGATCAACTACGGCTTCCACCAGGCGATGGAGGAGGCCGGGATCGAGGTCGCGACGACGAAGGTCGGCGATCGCTACGTGATCGAGGAGCTGCTCGAGCGCGGCTGGACGATCGGCGGCGAGCAGTCCGGCCACATCATCTGGACCGACTTCGCCGCGACCGGCGACGGGCTCGCCGCCTCGCTGCTCGTGATGCAAGGCGCTCGGCCGGTCGCACGCTCGCCGAGGTGCGCCCGATCACCAAGCTCCCGCAGTACCTCGAGAACGTGCGGATCCCGTCGCGCGAGGCGCTCGCCGGCGCCACCGCCCTCTGGGAGGCCGTCGGCCGCGAGGGGGCCGGCCTCGAGGGCCGTGGCCGCGTGCTCGTCCGCCCGTCCGGCACCGAGCCGCTGATCCGGGTCATGGTCGAGGGGCCCGACGAGGCGGAGTGCCAGGCGGTGCTCGGCCGGCTCGTCGAGGTCGCCCAGCGCGGCGCTCGGCTGAGCCCCGCCGCTCGCCCCGGCGGCAGGAACTCTTGCCGCTGTGCCTCTAACCTTCCCGTACCCGGCCTTGACGCCGGTCCGAGCGATCGATCGACCCCCTGGAGGTGTTGCGCCGATGTGCGGCATCGTCGGATATGTGGGCGGGAGGCCGTGTCGCGATCTGCTGATCGCCGGCCTCGAGAAGCTCGAGTACCGCGGCTATGACTCCGCCGGCGTCTCCCTGCTCGACGACGGGCATATCGAGTCGGTCCGCGCCGTCGGCAACCTCGCCAACCTGCGCGCCGCCGTCGAGAAGGCCGCGGCGAACGGGGGCGCCGTCGCCGTCGCCGAGGCCGAGGCGACGATCGGCCTCGCCCACACGCGCTGGGCGACCCACGGCCGCGTCACCGAGGAGAACGCCCACCCGCACGGCGACTGCTCGAACGACATCCACATCGTCCTCAACGGGATCGTCGAGAACCACTCCGAGCTGCGCCGCGAGCTCCGCGACGCACGGCCACATCTTCAGCTCCGAGACCGACGCCGAGATCGTCGCCCACCTGATCGAGCGCCACTACGAGGGCGATCTCGCCGCACGCCGTTCGCGCCGCCTTCGCCGACCTGCGCGGCCACTACGCGTTCGTCGCGATGCACGCCGAGCACCCGGAGCTGCTCGTCGGCGCCCGCCAGGAGTGCCCGCTGATCGTCGGCATCGGCGAGGACGAGTCCTTCCTCGCCTCGGCGATCCCGGCGTTCCTGAAGGAGACGCGGACCGTGATGCAGATCGAGAACGGCGACATCGTCATGATCACGCCGAGCGGCGTCGAGGTCACCGACGCGGCCGGGGCGCCGCTCGCGCGCGAGATCGAGGAGGTCACCTGGGACGAGGACGCCGCCGAGCGCGGCGGCTACCCGACCTTCATGATGAAGGAGATCCACGAGCAGCCCGACGCCGTCGCCGAGACGATCGCCGACCGGCTGCCGAACGCCGACTCGGTCGACCTCGGCGAGCTCGCCTTCCCCCCCGAGCGGGCCGCCGACCTGCGGCGGGTGATCATCGTCGCCTGCGGGACCTCCTACCACGCCGGCCTCGTCGGTCGCTACGCGATCGAGCACTGGGCCCGCGTCCCGGTCGAGATGGACGTCGCCTCCGAGTTCCGCTACCGCGATCCCGTGATCGGCCCCGACGATCTCGTCATCGGCATCACCGCAGTCCGGCGAGACCGCCGACACGCTGGCGGCGATGCGGCTCGCGCGCGAGCGCGGCGCACACGTAGTCGCGCTGACCAACGTGCAGGGCAGCCAGGCGACCCGCGACGCCGACTCGGTGCTCTTCACCCGCGCCGGCCTCGAGATCGGCGTCGCCGCGACGAAGACCTTCACCAGCCAGGTCGCGGCGATGTACCTGCTCGGGCTCTGGCTCGCCGCAGGCGCGCGGCAAGCTGCCGCCGCGAGCGGATCGCCGAGCTGATCGCCGAGATGAAGACGCTGCCGCACAAGATCGAGGAGACGCTGGCGGCAACGAGCGAGCAGGTGCGCGCGGTCGCCCGCAGCCATTACGAGGGCCGCTTCTTCCTCTACCTCGGCCGCCACATCGGCCTGCCGGTCTGCCTCGAGGGCGCGCTGAAGATGAAGGAGATCTCCTACATCCCCTCCGACGCCTACGCGGCGGGCGAGATGAAGCACGGGCCGATCGCGCTGCTCGACGAGTCGACGCCGGTCGTCTGCGTCGCCACCGACAGCCCGATCCTCGACAAGGTGCTCTCCAACATGGCGGAGGTCCGCGCCCGCGGCGCCGACGTGATCGCGATCGCGACCGAGGGCTCCGAAGCGGTCGCCGAGACCGCCGACCAGACCATCTTCATCCCGCGCACCGACTGGATCCTGCAGCCGATCCTCGCCGTGCTGCCGATGCAGCTGCTCGCCTACGACACGGCGCGCATGCTCGGCCTCAACGTCGACCAGCCGCGCAACCTGGCGAAGACGGTCACCGTCGAGTAGCCGCGCGCGCCCGGCGTCCGGCCGGCCTCGCTACGATGCCGCCGCCATGGAGATCATCACACGCAATCCTTTTCGTTCGTCCCTTCTGCTGATCGTCGCGGTCGCGGCGCTCGCGCTCGCCGCCTGCGGAGGCGGCGGCGACAGCAGCAGCCCAGCGAGCAGCGGTCCCGACCCCGCGACCCTGACTCCGGCCGACGCCGTCTTCTACGGCGACGCGACGATCAAGCCCGAGGGCGATCAGAAGTCGAACGTCGAGTCGGCGCTGCAGAAGCTGACGGGCTCCAGCGACATCGGCGGGATGATCAGTTCGACAGCTCGACGCATCGCTCTCCTCCGACAACGTCTCCTTCACCGAGGACATCGAGCCGATTCTCGGCTCGACGATGGGCGGCTTCGTCTCCGGCTTCACCGGCAAGGGCGCCGACGGCGCGGTCGCCTTCGCGGTGACCGACACCGGCGCCGCCCAGGACCTGCTCGACAAGCCCGCGCAGACTCGAAGGAGAAGGACGCCACCTACAACGGCGTCGACTACAAGGTCTCGAGCGCCGACCGGCAGCGCCTACGGGATCATCGGCGACTTCGTCGTCGTCGGCACCGAGCAGGGCTTCAAGGACGCGGTCGACGCCTACAGCGGCGATTCGCTCGCCGATGACAGCACGGCGACCGACGCGCTCGATTCGGTGCCCTCGGACACGCTCTTCTCCGCCTACGTCGATCCGAAGGCCGCGGTCGACGCGGCGATCGCGGGCGGCGCGATCACGCAGAAGGAGCTCGACCAGAGCGGTGCCTCCGACCAGATCGACAAGCTCGGCGACGCGCCGCTGATCATCTCCGGCGGCGCCACCGCCGACTCGCTCTCGGTCGCAGGCCTCGGGCCCGGCCGGGGACAGCTCGGCTCCCAACGACATCGTCAGCTCCCTGCCCTCGGGCGCCTGGCTCGCCTTCGGCGCAACCGACGTCGGCCAGGCGATCTCGCAGAGCTACCAGCAGTTCGTGCAAGGCTTCGAGCTCGGCTTCCAGCAGAGCATGCAGAACCTGAACGACCAGTTCGGGACGACGGCGCCCTCGCAGCCGCAGATCCCCAACATCGACGCGGCGATCAAGCGGGCCACCGGCCTCGACATCACCAAGGACTTCGGCTGGATCGGCGACGTCGGCGGCTTCCTGCAGGGCAGCTCGCCGCTCGACATCGGCGGCGGCCTGGTGATCCAGACCGACAACCCGCAGCAGGCGACGGTGACGCTCGCCAAGCTGCGCAAGGCGCTGGGCCGCAATCGCAGTCTGAAGATCACGCCGGGCAGCGACGGCGGCTTCAACGTCCAGTCCGCCTCCGCGCCGGTCGGGGCCGAGGTCGCGATCCGCGACGACAAGGTCGTCTTCGCCTTCGCCGGCGCGACGATCGACGACGTGCTGCAGCCCTCGCAGACGCTTGGCGACGCCGACAACTTCAAGTCGGCCACGGGTGCGCTGGGCGACGGGATCGACCCGACGTTCTACCTCGACGCGCCGACGCTCGTGCAGCTGATCGAGCAACTCGGGCGGCAGCACCGATCCGAGCTACCAGCAGGCGGCGCCCTACCTGTCGGCGATCGACTACGTGATCGCCGGCAACGGTGTCAGCGGCGACCGCACGACGGGCCGCTTCGTGCTCGGGCTCAAGGAGCCGAGCTCGGGCTCCGAGACGACCGCCGCCGCGATCCAGCCGTGACCGCGGCCGGGCTGCGGCCCGGAATCGACCTGATCGAGATCGAGCGCTTCGAGCGGGCGCTCGAGCGCCGGCCGCGCTCTCGCCCACCGGCTGTTCACCGACGCCGAGATCGACTACGCGGAGGCCCGGCGCCGGCCGGGCCGGCACCTGGCGGCGCGCTTCGCCGCCAAGGAGGCGGCGATCAAGGCGCTCGGCGAGGCGCTGCCGCCGCGCGAGATCGAGGTCGTGCGCGGCGAAGATGCTCCGCCGGAGCTGCGCCTGCACGGCAGCGCCGCCGAGAGCGCCGAGCGGCGCGGCCTCGAGCTCACGGTCTCGCTGACCCACTCGCGCGAGAGTGCGGCGGCCGTCGTCATCGCCGCGCCGCGGCCAAGCTGATCGGGCGCGGCGGGGGGCGCCCAGGCAACCATCTAGGCTCCGCGGCATGACCGCCGAAGAGCCTGCCGACGACGCTCCGCGGGCCGCGCTGCCCGGCTGGCTCGAGCCGCTGCTCGACGCCGAGGCGATGCGCGCTGCCGACGCCTGGGCGATCGAGGAGCAGGGGATCCCCTCGCTCGACCTGATGGAGACCGCCGGCGCCGCGGTCGCCGAGGCGGTCGCCGCGCTGGCGCCCGAGGGGCCGGTCCGGGTCGTCTGCGGCAAGGGCAACAACGGCGGCGACGGGCTCGTCGCCGCCCGTCACCTGGCCGGGCTTGGCCTGGCCGTCGAGGTGCTGCTGCTGTGGCCGGCGGACGAGCTCAGCGACGATGCGCGGGCGAACCTCGCCCGCCTGCCCGAGGGCGCCGCCTCCGAGGTCGGCGTCGAGGGTGTCGCCGGAGCACTCGCGGGATCGGGCGCGATCGTCGATGCGATCTTCGGCACCGGCTTCGACTCGGCGCCACGCGAGCCCGCCGCCTCGGCGATCGATGCGATCAACGGCTGCGACGCGCCGGTCGTTGCCTGCGACATCGCCTCCGGGATCAGCGCCAGCGACGGCACTGCTGCCGGGGCCGCGGTCGAGGCGGCGATCACGGTCACCTTCCACGCGGCGAAGGTCGGCCACCGGATCGCGCCCGGGGCCCGCTGCACCGGGGAGCTCCGCGTAGCCGACATCGGCATCCCGCCGGAGGCGCCCGCCGCGCCGGCCGCCGGCGTGATCGCGCCCGCGGTGCTCGCGGCGTTGCCCCGCCGGGGCGCCGCCTCGACCAAGTTCAGCTCCGGCAACGTGCTCGTCGTCGGCGCATCGCGCGGGCTCACGGGCGCCGTGGCGATGGCATCGTCGGCGGCGATCCGCGCGGGCGCCGGCTACGCGGCCGCCGCCGTCCCCGCCTCGCTGGAGCCGATCCTCGAGGTGAAGCTGACCGAGGTGATGACCATCGGCGTCGCCGAGCACGACGGGGGCCTGACGCCCGCAGCGGCGGAGGCGATCGCGGCCCGCGCCGAGAGCGCCGCCTGCGTCGTCCTCGGCCCCGGGGCGGGCCGGACCGAGCCGACCCAGGAGCTGATCCGCGATCTGGCAGCGCGCCTCACAAGCCCCCTGCTGATCGACGCCGACGGGCTCAACGCGATCGCCGAGCGGCTCGACTCCGTCCGTCGCGAGGACCGGCCGCTCGTCATGACGCCGCATGCCGGCGAGCTCGGCCGGCTGCTCGGCACGGACTCGGCGGCCGTCGAAGCGGCGCGCTTGGAATGCGCCCGCAGGGCCGCCCGGGAGGCGGGCGCAGTCCTCGTCCTCAAGGGTGCAGACACCATCGTCACCGACGGCGAGCGCGTTGCCGTCAACGCCCTCCCCTCGCCGGGCCTCGCCACGGCCGGGACGGGGGACGTGCTCTCAGGCACGATCGGAGCGCTGATCGCGCGCGGAGTTGACCCGTTCGACGCAGCCTGCGCAGGCGTCTACGCCCATGCCCGGGCAGGGGCGATCGCCGCGCGGCGGGTCGGGCTCGTCGAGTCGGTCATCGCAACCGACGTGATCGGTTCGCTGCCCGCCGGGCTCGCACCCGAGGAGGGCTAGGCCGTGGACGCCTTCCAGCGCGCCTCGGCCTGGGTCGACGCGGGCGCGATCGAGCGCAACTGCCGGCGGCTGCGCGCTGAGCTCAGCGGCGATGCGCAGCTCTGCGCCGTCGTCAAGGCGAACGGCTACGGGCACGGCGCGCTCGACGCAGCCCGCGCGGCGATCGCCGGCGGCGCGTCGTTGCTTGCCGTGGCCGCTGCGAGTGAAGCGTTCGAGCTGCGAGAGGAGCTCGGCCAGGTGCCGATCCTGACGATGGGCGCGCTCACGGATCCCGAGCTCGATGTGGCGCTCGCGGCCCGCTCGGAGATCGCCGTCTGGCGTGAGGGCTTCCTCGGCGTCGTCGCGGAGCGTGGCGCCGCGTTCGGGTCCCGCCCCCGGCTGCATGTCAAGTACGACACGGGCATGGGCAGGCTCGGCGAGCGCGAGCCCGCCAACGTCGAGCGGCTGCTCGAGCGGGTCGCCGGCGACGAGCGGCTCGAGCTGGCGGGTCTGTGGACGCACTTCGCGACGGCGGACGAGCTCGACTCGCGCTTCTTCGACGAGCAGCTCCAGCGCTTCACCGAGTTCGCCGCCGCCGCCCGTCAGCGCTACGGCCCCGAGCTCATGTTGCACGCGGCGAACAGCGCCGCCACGTTGCGCGAGCCCGCCTCGCACTTCGACATGGTCCGCTGTGGCGTCGCCGTCTACGGGATGGACCCCTTCGGCGAGGACGCCGCCGCCCGCGGGCTCGAGCCGGCGATGGGGCTGAGCAGCTACGTCGCCGATCTGAAGCGCTTCGAGCCGGGGGACAGCGCCGGCTACGGGCGCTCGTGGAAGGCCGACCGCGAGACGTTCGTGGCGGTCGTGCCGATCGGCTACGGCGACGGCGTCCGCCGGGCGCTCTCGAACCGCGCGGAGGTTCTGATCGGCCCCCGCCGCTACCCCTGCGTGGGCACGATCTCGATGGACAACCTGACCGTCGACGTGGGGCCGACGCCGGAGGTCGGCCCCGGCGACGAGGTCGTGCTGCTCGGCAGTGCCGCCACTGAGCAGGTGCGGGCTGAGGAGTGGGCGAAGCTCCTCGGCACGATCAACTACGAGATCACCTGTGGGATCTCGCCGCGGGTGCCGAGGATCGTCCGCCGGTGAGCCCGGCTTCCGGCCTCGAGGAGCGGATCTCCGGCTCGGCGCTGGTCGCCGACGTGCGCGCCGCGCTCGGCTCGACGGCCAGCGCGGGGGAGGGGGGACCGTGGATCGTGGGCGGCGCCGTCCGCGACGCACTCGACGGGCGTCCGATCGGCGATCTCGACCTCGCCGTCGGCACCGGTGCCCGGGCGATCGCGGAGCAGCTCTCCGCGGTGCTCGGCGGCCGCGCGTTCGAGCTTTCCGACGAGTTCGAGACTTGGCGGGTGGGCGGGCCGGGCGGCAGCTGGACGGTCGACGTCGCCGCGCTGCGAGGGCCGGACCTCGATGCCGACCTGCGCCTGCGCGACTTCACCGTCAATGCGATCGCCGCGCCGATCGCGGGGGGCGAGCCGATCGATCCGCTCGGCGGCATCGGCGACCTCGAGGCGGGCGTCCTGCGGGTCACCGGTCCTGGCGCCTTCGACGACGACCCGCTGCGACTCATGCGACTCGCCCGAATCGGCGCTGAGTTCGGGCTCGAGCCCGAGGCGGAGACCCTCGCCCTGGCGCGAGCGCGGGCGCCGCGGGCCGCGGAGCCCGCCGGCGAGCGCCGCTGGGCCGAGCTGCGCGGCATGCTCTCCGGCTCCGACCCCCTGCGGGCGCTGGAGCTGCTCGAGGGCACTGAGCTGACGCCGGTCGTGTTGCCCGAGCTCGCGGCGCTGCGCGGCGTCTCGCAGAGCGCCAACCACCATCTCGACGTCTACGACCACACGATCGAGGTCCTGCGCCGTTGGCTGGAGATCGAGCGCGACATTCCCACCTACGCCGGCGCCTCGGCGGCCGCCGTCGGCACTGCGCTCGCCGAGCCGCTCGCCGACGAGCTCAGCCGCCGTGACGGGATCCGCTTTGCTGCGATCCTGCACGACATCGGCAAGCCCGCCACGCGGCGCGAGCAGAACGGCTTCGTGGGGTTCCGCGGTCACGACTCGGTTGGCGCAGAGATGATCATCGAGCTCTGCGCTCGCATGCGGACGAGCAGGCGGTTCGCTCGCTACGAGGCGGCCCTCGCCGCTCACCACCTCGTGCTCGGCTTCATGACCCACGAGCGCCCGCTGCCGCGCCGGCGCATCTGGGACTACCTGAGCCGCTGCGGCCCGGAGGCGCTCGACGTGACGATGCTGACGATTGCCGACCGGCTGTCGGCGCGCGGCTCTGGGGTCCCCGAGGCTGCGATCGAGGCGCACCTCGACCTCGCCCGCGAGATGCTCGCTGAGATCGTCGCGATCGAGCGCGACGGCCCGCCGCAGCCGCTGCTCGACGGCGATCGCCTTGCGGCGCTGCTGGGTGGGCCGGGTCCGCGCGTCGGCGCAGCCGTCGCCGAGCTCGCGGCGGCCCAGTTCGCGGGCGAGGTGAGCGACGCAGCAGCTGCCGAGGCCCACATCACGGCCTGGGCTGAGGCTGAGGCTTCCGGCTGAACGGCCCGCGCCCGCTCAGCTCCTGCCGACGGCCTTCGAGAGCAGGTCCGCATAGATCCTCGCCCCGGCCGGGGTCGGGTGGATGCCGTCGTAGGTGTCGTCGCCGAGGTCCTTGATCGCGTCCTGCCAGTCGATCTCGTGTGCCTCCGGCCACTGATCGATCTGGAAGGTGAGCTCGTCGTTGACCTGGCTCTCCCACGAGCGCGGCACTTCGACGTTGACGAAGTAGACGTTGGGGACGCCCTTGAGTGCCTCCTTGATCGCCGCGAAGTCGGCCGAGTAGACGGGGCCGTTGTTGCCGACCTGGACGATCACCGTGTTGGGCAGCTGCCCCGCCTGCCGGTAGGCGTCGATCAGCGGCGGGTAGGCATCGGCCTGCCGCGACTCCTCCGCGTCGATCACCGCCTTCTTGCCGAGCGCCTTCTGCAGCTCCGGCTCGGCGGCGAGCATCACCGAGTCGCCGATCGCGAGGATCGAGCCCGAGCTGGCCTTGCCGCCATGCGGGCCGTTCGCGGCGGGTCCTGGCGCCGGATTGCCCTGCGCCGCTGCGGCCGCGGCCGCCTGCGCCGCTGCGTCTGAGCTGCCGCCCGGCTTGTCGAAGCCGCCCCAGCCGATCAGGATCACCGTCAGCAGGACGCCCGCGCCGAGCGCGATCCGGCCCGCGAACAGCCACGAGGGCGCGCCGGGCTGATCGCGTCGCTTGCGGAACGGCTGCTCGACGTACTCGTAGGAGAGGTGGGCGAGCAGCAGCGTCACGGCGAGCTGCATGGGGATCAGGATGCCGCGCGGGATCGAGACGTCGAGCTCGGGCCTGGTCAGGGTGACCACCGGCCAGTGCCAGAGGTAGAAGCTGTAGCTGCGCAGGCCGAGCCAGAGCATCGGCGCGATGCCGAGGATGCGGTTCAGTGAGGTCGCCGGATGGGCGCAGGCGCCGATCGCGATCCCGCACCACAGCGAGAAACCGAGCAGCCCGCCCTCGTAGCTGGAGGCGTCGAAGTCGTTGAAGGTCGCGAAGTCGCGGATCACCATGAAGATCGCGATCGCTCCGGCGACGTCGAGCAGCCGGCCGAGCCTGCGGTTCGTTGGCGCGGCCACCTCGCCCGGGGTCCAGACCAGCGCCAGCGCGACGCCGACGAGCAGCGCCGCCGCGCGCGTGTCGGTGCCGTAGAAGGCGCGGTTCACGTCACCCGATGGGTCGTAGAAGAGCGCCATCAGCAGCGTCGAAAGCGCGATCCCGCCGAGCACGATCGCGAGCAGGTGGCGCTTGGTCAGGCGGGTCAGGCCGGCCGCGAAGACCACCGGCCAGATCAGATAGAACTGCTCCTCGACCGAGAGCGACCACAGGTGGCGCAATAGCGACGGGCGCCCGAAGCTCTCGAAGTAGGACTGGTGGGAGAGGATCAGGTGCCAGTTCTGCACGTAGAACAGCGAGGCGACGGCGTCGCCGCGCAGGGAGTCGATGTCGGCCGGGGCGAAGATCGCGGCGAGCACCAGCGAGACGGCGATCAGCACCGCAACGGCGGGCAGCAGGCGCCGGGCGCGGCGCAGCCAGAACTGGACGACGTTGATGTGGCGGCGGCGCTCGTACTCCTGCAGCAGCAGCGAGGTGATCAGGTAGCCGCTGATGACGAAGAACAGGTCGACGCCCATCCAGCCGCCGGGCATCCAGCCGACGCCCACGTGGTAGAAGAAGACGGCGAGCACGGCAACGGCGCGGAGGCCGTCGATTCCCGGCATATAGGGGAGTCGCGACTCCCGTTTCGGCGCTGTTGACGGGGGCAAGCTGGTGGAGCGTCTTCCGTGGTCGGTCTCGTCCGTGATCCGGCCGGTCCGAGCCCCCTTTCCCCGATGGGGAGCTGCCCCGGTCCGCCGGTCCGGGACCGCCGCCGCCGGCGACGAAATCCCTGCTCAGGCTACCGTCGCGGGGGGACGATCAGACCCTCTCGCCGTCCAATAGTGTGCTCGCCGTGAGCCGGGAAGCCGAGCCGAAGCCCGACTGCATCTTCTGCGCGATCGCCGCGGGCGACGCGCCGGCCGAGATCCTCGACCTCCGACGAGCACACGATCGCGTTCATGGACATCAACCCGGCGACGCCCGGTCACGCGCTCGTAATCCCGCGTCGGCACAGCGATGGCCTGCTCGACGATCGACGACGGGGACCTGGCGAACTGCATGACCGCGGCGCGCCGGCTGACCCTGCGAATGCGCGAGACGCTGGCGCCCGACGGCTTCAACCTGATCAACGCCTGCGGCGCCCTCGCCTGGCAGACCGTCTTCCACTTCCACGTCCACGTGATCCCCCGCTACGCCGACGACCCACTGAAGCTGCCGTGGATCCCGCGCGGCGCCGACATGGACGAGATCGCGCGGACCGCCGCGCGGATCCGAGGAGAGAGCTGATGAGCGACCAGAGCACCGACCCGATCAAGATCGAGCGCGACGGCAACGTCTACGTCGCGACCCTGGACGACCCGCCCCTGAACCTGTTCCGGCAGCGCACCTTCGAGCAGATGGCCGAGATCCGCGACGAGGTCAACGCCTCCGATGCCCGCGCCTTCGTCTGGCGGGCAGCGGCGGCAAGGTCTTCAGCGGCGGCGTCGACGTGGAGAACTTCGCCCAGATCCCCGACGGCGAGGCGGGCACCAAGGCCGCCGGCGAGGGCGTCCACCAGCTCTCCGCCTTCGAGCGGATCGAGATCCCGACCTTCGCCCTGGTCGAGGGCCTGTGCCTGACCGCGGCGCTCGAGGCGGCGCTCGCCTGCGACATGATCTTCGCCTCCGAGACGGCGAGTTCGGCCTCGTCGAGCGCGTCGTCGCGCTGACGCCGTTCGGCGGCGGCGTCCAGCGCATGGCCGAGCGCGCGGGTCCGGCCCGCGCCCGCGAGTTCGTCTACGCCGGCGAGCCCTACGACGCCCAGACGATGCACGAGTGGGGCGTGGTCAACCGGCTCTACGCGCCCGAGGAGCTGCTCGCCAAGAGCATGAAGTTCGTCCATCACGTCGCCGACGGCCCGACGCAGGCCAACAAGGCGACGAAGCGGATCGTGCGCAAGGTGCTCGACGAGGGCGTCGCGGCCGCCGACGACGGCGACCGGCGAGATCGCCGGCCCGCTGTTCGATACCGAGGACCTCAAGAACGCCGTCCAGAGCTTCCTCACCGAAGGCCCCGGCAAGGCCACCTACACGGGCCGCTGAGCCCAGCCAGGCGCCCCCGCGCCCGCCTTGCGACGCCCGAGCGGCTACCCTTCTCCGCCGCATGTCGAAAGAAGAGAAGATCGAGATGGAGGGCGAGGTCGTCGAGGCCCTGCCCAACACCATGTTCAAGGTCAAGCTCGACAACGACCACGAGGTCCTCGGGCACATCAGCGGCAAGATGCGCCGCCACTACATCCGCATCCTCCCCGGCGACCGGGTCAAGATCGAGCTCAGTCCGTACGACCTCGACCGCGGCCGCATCACCTACCGCTACAAGTAGGCGGCGGGTCGGCGGCGGGCTGGGAGCGCCGATGGCGGCCGCCCGGGTCGCTCACGTGCCTGCGGACGATCGCTCCCCTAACGACCGCCCTCGACGCTCCCAACCCTCGCCGTGGGGCCGCCACGCCTGGCGGTGGTCGGCCGAACCTCACCGACTTTCCCAGCACATAGCTGGCAAAGTCGATACGGAACGCCCCGGCGCGGCGCAGACCCCTCGCCGGCGGCCGGTTGACCGCCTTTGGGCAGTGACGGGAGTCAAGCGGGGGCCGGCGGCCAAACAACGCGCCTGACGTCGGCGTCAGGCCGACGTGTGGCGCGTTAGTTCGCCTCAGACGAACCAACGCGCCGGACCCCCTCTCCGCGGCGAGGTGTGGCGCGTTGTTTCCTCGCGCCGCCACCGGCGAGCTTCGCCCTCCCACCTCCCTCGCTGCCCTCGCAGCGCCACGCCCCTTCGCCGGCGCCGCCGTCCCGTGCGGCGTGACGGCGACGCCGGCTCGGCCCCGCCGCTCCTCCTCAGTACGCCGTGCGCCGCATCCCGCGCAGCGCCCAGGCGCCGAGCAGCGCCGTCAGCCCGACGATCACGACCAGTCCCGGCCAGGTCCCCGCCCAGGTGACGCCGCCGACGAAGCCCTGGCGGGCGGCCTCGACCACCTGGGTCACGGGGTTGTACTTGGCGACGGTCGCATCCAGCCGGTGAGCAGGTCCTGGGGGGCGTAGGCGGTGGTCATCAGGACCGCGGCGAGCATCCCGGCCTGCATCAGCGGCGCCGCCGACTGGGTCTTGAAGCTTGAGCGCGATCGCGCAGCCCCAGCAGGCGGCGACGACGCCCATCCCCATCACGCAGACGATCGCGACGATCAGGCCGAGGGCGCCGGGGAAGTGGGCGCCGACGATCATCGCGACGACGAACAGGAACGTGCCCGGGATCAGCGAGCGGACGCTCGCCGAGGCGACGAGCCCGGCGAGCAGCACCCAGCGCGGAGCGGGGGAGGCGAGGAAGCGGTCGAAGAGGCCGTTCTCGATGTCGCGGGCGAGGTTGACGCCCGTCGCCGCGCCGGTGAAGCCCGGCGCCCTGCAGCAGGCTGACGGGGATCAGGAAGCTCGAGTAGCTCGTTGGTGTCGAAGCCCGGCAGCAGCGGTCAGGCTGCCGAACACCGCGGTCAGCCCGAGGAAGAAGATCGTCGGCGCCAGCACGCCAGGGATCGCCGCGCCCGGGACGCGGATCAGCTCGTTGCGCGGAGCGCCGCAGCATCGCGCCGATCGTCCGCATGCTCGGCCGAGAGCGCCGTCGCCGACATCAGCCCATCCGCAGCCGGTGTCGCAGCGCCGCGCGCCGCGAGGGCGAAGCCGACCGCCGCCGACGATCGCCGGCCCCGAGCAGCCCCTTGAGCATGTCGGTCGTCGAGAACGACGAGATCACCGGGTCGCGGACCGCGTTGACGATGAAGCTGAGCGGGTTGTAGCTCGGCGATCGTCTGCGCCGGCTCGAGCAGCAGATCCTCCGGGAAGAAGGCGGTGGAGAGGAAGAGGATCACGAAGACGAGCGGGAACATGCCCTGGACGACCGAGGCGCTGCCGGTGCGCAGCGCGATCGCCGCGCCGATCGAGCCGAAGGCGATCGCCGAGGCGACGACGAAGAGCGATCATCACGAGCGACCCCGATCGACGCCCTCCTCGACGCGGACGCCGAAGATGAAGCCGATCGCGAGGAACCAGATCGCCGTGAACAGGCCCAGCGCCGCGGTCCCGGCGAGCCGCCCGAGCGACGATCGCGAAGCGCGGGATCGGCGCCGCCAGCAGCCGGTCGGTGAAGCCCATCTCGATGTCGACGGCGAGCGCGATGCCGCCGCTGTTGCCGGCGAGCAGCGTCGACTGGATCATCGCCCCGGCGAGCATGAAGGCGAGGAAGCTCTGCGACCGGCGGAAAGCCGGGCAGATCGACGGCGCGTCCGGCGCCGCCGGTCTGGATCGCGAGCAGCAGCGTCGGGAAGATGAGCAGCGGCGCCATCAGCTGCGGGCGCCGGAAGGTCTGCATCGACCGAGCGGCGGCCGAGGCGCGACCACGCGCCAGGACCTGCGGGCTCGATCACGAGCCTCCGCCTCGGCCGGCTCGCCGGGCCTCGGCTCGGTCTCCTCGACCTCGAGGTGCTGGCCGGTCTTGGCGACGAAGACGTCGTCGAGGGTCGGCTCGACCAGCTCCAGCGACTCGACCAGGATCCCGGCCTCGTCGAGCGCCCGGACGACGGGCGCGATCTGCGGCGGCGCCGTCGCGCGAGCTCGACGATCAGCGTCCCGTCGCGCGGCCGGCAGCGGCTCGCCGAAGCGGCCGAGCACGTCCTCGCAGTCGGTCCGGGCGAGCCCTCGGCCAGGGCCACCTCGAGCCGCGGCTTGCCGACCTCGGCCTTGAGCGAGGCGGGCGTGCCCTCGGCGACGATCCGCCGCGGGCGATGATCGCGACCCGGTCGGCGAGCTGGTCGGCCTCCTCGAGGTACTGGGTGGTCAGAAACACGGTCGTGCCCTCGCGTTGAGCTTCCGCGACCTCCTCCCAGATCGTCTTGCGGCTGACCGGGTCGAGGCCGGTGGTCGGCTCGTCGAGGAAGAGCACGCGCGGCTCGTGGACGAGCGCCGAGGCGAGGTCGAGGCGCCGCTGCATGCCGCCCGAGTAGGTGCCGACGCGGCGGTCGGCGGCCTCGGTGCAGCCCGACGCGCTCGAGCAGCGTCGTCGGCGCGCTCGCCGACCCTCGCGGCGCGGCAGCCCGTGGAGGGTCGCCTGCAGCCGGATCAGCTCGCGGCCGGTCATCAGCGGGTCGAGCGCCGCCTCCTGCAGGGCGACGCCGATCGCAGCGGCGGACGGCGGCCGGCCTCCTCGACGACGTCGTGGCCGGCGACCCGCGCGCTGCCGCCGGTCGGGCGCAGCAGCGTCGTCAGCATCCGCACGGTCGTCGTCTTGCCGGCGCCGTTCGGGCCGAGGAAGGCGAAGATCTCGCCCTCGGCGACCTCGAGGTCGACGCCGGCCACCGCCGGTGACCCCGCCCTCGAAGCTCCGCTGCAGGTTCTCGACCTCGATCGCGGGCATCGCGCGGAGTCTATTCGGCTACCGGATTCCGCACGTTCGCACGGCCTGGGAGATCCGGCCTGCGAGCCGGCGATGCCTGCAGATGCGGCCGTCCGCCGCCCCGGCGCTACCCCTGCCCGACCTCGCGAACGTTGACCGGCGCCGCAACGATGCGCGTCGGTCCGTGTTCGGGAGCCTTGATGGACTGACACACCACGACCAGCAAAGCTCGCGCTGCGACCGCATCGCGGCGCCTGCTCGCGCTGGCTCGGCTGTCGCGACCGTGATCGCCAGGCAGCGTGCGGGACGCGGAGCGCGAGAATCGGCGAAGGTGCATCGGCACCGACCAAGAAGACGCCCGGAACGCCGACTGCCCCAAGCACTGCAACGCGTTCGGCTCACGTGACCGGGCTTCCAGCTCGCGAACGGCCAAGCAGCGCGCCGTCCACAAGGTTCACGCAGGACGGGCACATCGTCGCCTGGTCGTATCGATCTCGGCAAGCGCCGAGCAAAGACGACCGATCAGAAGTTCTTCGACGAGACTTCTCCGACGACAAGTTCAAGCGGTACGGCGCAACCCGGTCGCCAGTCTCGATCCTGAAGAACGACGAAGAAGAGCAAGAAGGCGAAGCGCTTCAAGCTCGTCAAGCAGAGCCCGTCGTCGACCCTCGAAGGCGAGCTCGGCACGCAAGCCGATCATCACCCTGAACAAGCCGCTGAAGGTGAAGAAGGGCCAGCTCGTCGCGCTCACGACGCCGACCTGGGTCCCCAACTTCGCTCTTGAGGCCGGGCAAGAACGCCCGATGCTCCGACAAGAACAAGTGGCGGGCGAGCCGTCGACGCTGCGAGCGATGGACTGCAACGGCGACGCGACGCCAGGACCAGCGAGATCGACAGCCTGACCAAGCGGAGCCAGCCGCAGATCAGAAGGGCTCGACCACGGCCTACGGCTGCATCTACACGCGGCGAGCAGATCCTCTACTGGGCCTACTTCGTGCCCAGCAAGGGGAAGAGGCGGCGGTGGCAAGCGGCGGCGGCCTCGGCGGCGATCAGCCGCAGAGGACGCGGGTTCTCGCTGCAGGCCTCGGCTCGAAAGCGCCCTCGGGGGTGCCGGGATCGCCCCGTCGTGTCCGTTGTGCTTGGTCGCTCCGCGCTCGGTCGGAGTCCGCTGCCGCCGGTGTCGTCGCTGGTGGTCGCTTGAGCGTCGTCGGCGGTGGCGTCGTCGTGGCCGTCGGCGCCGTCGTCGATGTCGACGTGGTCGATGACGTCGACGAGGTGGTGCTCGACGTGCTCGTCGTCGGTGCGTTGTCGTGGTCGGCGTGGTGGTCGCCGAGGTCGGCGCCTGACCGTGCTCGGTCGTCGTCGTCGTCGTCGTCGCCGCGCCGCAGGCGCCGCGACGGCCAGCGGCGAGGGCCGCTGGCCGCGGGCCGCGGATCGCAGGCCCGCGCTGCCATCACGAGCTCGCCGTTGGTCGCTTCCTGGCGCAGGCCGCAGTGCGGGCAGTCGCTCAGGTCGAGGCCGATCAGCTGCCGGCAGCGGCGGCACTCGCGAGGTTCTCGGGGCTGCGCAGCAGGCTCGAGGCCGACGGGGCGAGCGGCAGGGCCCGGGTCACGGGCTTGAGCTCCTCGCCGGTCTCGCGATCGACGTAGACGCCGTCGGGCTCGGCCTCGACGAGCGCCTCGCGGCCGGAGGCCGGGGCGCGGAAGCGGTAGGTCTGGCGCTGCTCACGGCCGGAACATTAACGTGCATCGGTAGCGACGGCACGACGCTTATCCGGTGCGGCGGCGAAGATGCAGCGATGCGGGTCCTCATCTTCCACGGCTACCTGCTGCGCGGCACCGGCAGCAACGTCTACAACGCCAACCTCGCCCAGGCGCTGGCCGCGGCTCGGCCACGACGTCCACCTGCTCTGCCAGGACCGCGAGGCCGAGACGCTCGCCTGGATCGACGCGGTCGGCAGCTGGGAGCGGCGGCGGGCTTCAGCGTCGCGGACGACCGGCGGCGCCAGCCCGGGCGCGGGCTCGATCACCGCCTACCGGCCCGAGATCGGCGGCCTGCTGCCCGTCTACGTCGCCGACCGCTACGCGGGCTTCGAGGCCAAGACCTTCCCCGAGCTCAGCGACGCCGAGCTCGACGCCTACATCGAGGCCAACGTCGCCGCCGTCCGCGACGTCGCGCCGCGCCGCCGGCGGCGTCGACGCCGCGCTCGCCAACCACCTGGTGATGGGCCCGGCGATCCTCGCCCGCGCCGGGCTCGCGCTTCGCGGCCAAGGTCCACGGCAGCGCCCTCTCCTACACGGTGATGCCCAACCCGCGCTTCCTGCCCTACGCCCGCGAGGGGATGGCGGCCGCCCGGGCGGTCCTCGTCGGCTCCCGCCACACCGCCGAGAGCCTCTGGGAGACGCTCGCCGACCCGGCGGCTTGCCGGAGAAGACCCGGCTCGGCCCGCCCGGCGTCGACGTCGCGGCCTTCGCGCCGCTGGCGCCGAGGCCGAGGCGCAGGCCGCGATCGCCGAGCTCGCGCGGCCGAGCTGCGCGCGGCGGCCGAGCCGGCGCGGCCCTCCGGCCGCGACTCCTTCGCCCGCGACGCCGCCGAGGCCGCGGACGCGCCTCGAGCGGTTCGCCGCGGCGGCCGGCCCGCGGGTGATCTTCGTCGGCAAGCTGATCGTCTCCAAGGGCTGCGACCTGCTGCTCGCCGCCTGGCCGCTGGTCGCCGCCCGCCAACCCCGGCGCGCGGCTGCTGATGGTCGGCTTCGGCGACTACCGCGACGGCGCTCGAGCGCCTCTGGCGCCGCGATCGCCGCCGGCGACCTCGACGAGCGCCCGCGGCGATCGCGCGCGGCCGGCTGGGGGCTCGAGGGCGGGGAGGAGCGCGCCGCTGCCGATCCTCGCCGCCTTCCTCGCCGACCCGCCGTCCGGCTGGCGCGGAGGCCGCGCCGGCGGCGGCCGGCAGCGTCTCGCTTCGCGGGCCGGCTCGAGCACGCCGAGGTCGGCCGAGCTGCTGCGGGCGAGCGACGCGATGGTCGTCCCGAGCACCTTCCCCGAGGCGTTCGGGATGGTCGCCGCCGAGGCCGCCGCCGGCGGGGCCCTGCCGGTCTGCGCCGACCACTCGGGCCTCGCCGAGGTCGCCGGCGCGCTCGACGCGGAGCTCGCCGAGCCGGCTCGCGGGCTGACCGCCTTCCCGCTCGGCCCGGGCGCGGTCGAGGCGATCGCCGACCGGCTCGACCGCTGGCTGGCCGCTCGCCCGCCGAAGCGCGCGACGCAGCCCGCGCGGCCCTCGCCGCGACGGTCGCGCGCGCTGTGGAGCTGGGAGGGCGTCGCGCGGGGCGTGCTCGCGGCCTCGCCGGGCGAGCTCGCGGGCCTGCCGCGGATCCCGCCTGGATGAGCCGCTCGAGCTGCGGAAAAGAGCGCGATCGGCACTAGCTCCGGAGCGGGCGCCGCTCGCCGCCGCGCGAGTCAATAGAATGCCCAGCGGCCCATGAAGGACATGACCCGTGGCACCTTCCTCCGCCTCGCGGCGACTGCCGTCGTCGCTGACGGTCGTGATCTCCTTCGTGATGCTGATTCCGAACTGGAACGGCCCGCAGGACTCGGCCGAGGCGTCGCAGATCGACACGCTGCTCGACGTGATGATCGTGCTCAGCTCGTTCGTCTTCAGCGTCGTCATGGTGATGATGGGCTACGCGATCTGGAAGTACCGCGCCAAGCCCGGCGACGAGTCCGACGGCGAGCCGATCCACGGCAACACGAGGCTCGAGATCATCTGGACGGCGATCCCGACGATCATCGTCCTCTTCGCCGGCGTCTACTCGGCGGTCGTGCTCGGCGACATCGAGGCCAAGGCCTCCGACTCGATGCGGGTCGACGTCACCGCCCAGCAGTTCGCCTGGCGCTTCGACTACCCCGAGCAGCAAGACCTCGACCGAGCTCCACGTGCCCTCCGGGACGCAGCTCGAGCTGCACCTCAAGGCGCTCGACGTCCTGCACTCCTTCTGGGTGCCCGAGTGGCGGATCAAGCGCGACCTCGTCCCCGGCGCCAACATCAACGACGACGACGACATCGACAACATCGTCCGCGTGACCCCCGACGTGCCGGGCACCTACTCGGTGGTCTGCACCGAGCTCTGCGGCTTCGGCCACGCGACGATGCGCGCGACCGCGGTCGCCGAGGACAACCAGGCGGACTTCGACGCCTGGGTCGAGCGAGCAGCCGAAGATCCCCAAGGGGAACGTGACGGCGGTACCGGCGCCGCCGGCGGCAACGGGGCCGGCAGCCTCGCCGACCAGTAAGTTGAGCAGGAGGTAATTCGGACGTGGCTGCAGCAATCAAGAGACCGGGCTGGACCCGCGCCATGCTCGGCGCGCTCATCGGCGGCGCCTTCGGCTTCGGCCTCGTCGTCGCCCTGCGCGCGATCAGCGGCCTCGAGATCTTCCAGACCGAGCAGACCGGCTACCCGCACGTGATCGTCCCCGCGATCACGACCCCGCTCGGCTGGCTGGTCGGCTTCGGCGCCTTCGACTACTGGTTCCGCTGGGCGGCCGGCAAGCCGACGATCCCCGACGACCACTCCGAGCCACGGCGCCGACAGCTGGAAGGACTACTTCAAGTTCAACACCGATCACAAGGTGATCGGCATCCAGTACATCTGCACCACCTTCGTCTTCTTCCTCATCGGCGGCCTGATCGCGATGGTCATGCGGGCCGAGCTCGCCCAGCCCGGCACCCAGATCGTCGATCCCGGCCACCTTCAACGGCCTCTTCTCGACGCACGCCGCGTTCATGATCTTCCTCTTCGTCATCCCGGTCTTCGCCGGGATCGCGAACTACGTGCTGCCGCTGATGATCGGCGCGCCGGACATGGCCTTCCCGCGCCTCAACGCGCTCAGCTTCTGGATGCTGCCGATCGCGGGCCTGCTGTTCCTCGCCTCTTACCTCGTGCCCCGGCGGCGCCTTCGACGCCGGCTGGACCGGCTACGCGCCGCTGTCGACCGGGCGCCCCGCTCGGGCAGTCGTTCTTCAACCTCGGCGTGCAGTTCGCCGGCGCCTCGTCGATCGCGACGGCGCTCAACTTCCTGGTCACGATCGTGACCATGCGTGCGCCCGGAATGAGCTTCTGGCGGATGCCGCTGCTCGTCTGGGCGAACCTCTCGACCTCGCTGCTGGTCGTCGGCGCGACGCCGTTCATCGCCGGCGTCCAGTTCATGGTCCTCTTCGACCGCGTGCTCGGCACCAACTTCTTCCAGGCGGCCGGCCGGCGGCGACGTGATCAGCTACCAGCACATCTTCTGGTTCTACTCGCACCCGGCCGTCTACATCATGATGCTGCCGGGCTTCGGGATCGTCTCCGAGGTGATCTCCACCCACGCCCGCAAGACGATCTTCGGCTACCGATTGATGGCGCTGGCGCTGCTCGGCATCGTCGTGCTCGCCTTCGCCGTCTGGGCGCACCACATGTTCGTCGCCGGCATGTTCGCCTGGCTGCGGGTGCCGATGATGATCACGACGCTGCTGATCGCGGTGCCGACCGGGATCAAGATCTTCTCCTGGCTGGGGACGCTGTTCGACTCGAAGCTGCACATCGAGAACACCTCGATGCTGTTCGCGCTCGGCTTCATCGTCACGTTCATGATCGGCGGCATCTCCGGCGTGATGCTCGGCATGATCCCGATCGACATCCACGTCTCCGACACCTACTTCGTCGTCGCCCACCTGCACTTCGTGCTCTTCGGCGGCTCGGTGTTCACGATCTTCGCCGGCATCTACCACTGGTTCCCGAAGATGACCGGGCGGATGTACGACGAGCGGCTCGGCCGCTGGCACTTCTAGCTGACCCTGGTCGGCATGCTCGGCACCTTCGTGCCGATGCACTGGATCGGGATGGACGGGATGCCGCGTCGCGTCGCCGACTACGCGGCCCAGTTCGGCGACTGGAACCTCGTGATCAGCATCTTCAGCTTCATCCTCGGCGCCGCGCAGCTGATCTTCGTCTACAACATGATCGTCTGCTGGCGCTTCGGCCCGAAGGCTCCGGCCAACCCGTGGCGGGCGAAGACGATCGAGTGGCTGGTCTCCTCGCCGCCGCCGGTCTTCAACTTCGACGAGATCCCGCGCGTCGTCGGCGGCCCCTACGAGTTCGGCGTTCCGGGCGCCAAGCACGCGATCATGGGCGACGACGAGGAGGGCGCCGAGGTCGCGCGCGCCCGAGCCCGCGGTCGCCGGCGCGGCCGGTGCCGGAGGGAGCGGGCTAGTGGCCGAGCGTCGACTCCCGATCAGCGAGGGCGGCACCGTCCTCGCCTTCCTCAACGAGGTCGCCGGCGGCCGCAAGCTGCTCGCGGCGATCCGCGAGCGCGTCGACGCCGGCGCCGGGCACGTCGCGCTGGCCGCGCCGCAGAACCAGCCCGTCGCCGGCCAGATCGTCGACGCCGACGAGGTCCGCGACGCGGCGCTGAGCCGCGTCGAGGTCACCCAGCAGGTGCTCGCACGACTTCGGGGTCGAGGCGACCGCGACGGTCCTCGATCCCGATCCGCCGCTCGCCCTCGACGACGCCGTCCGCGCCTTCAAGCCGGCCGAGGTCCTGATCTCCTGCCTGCCCGAGTCCCGCTTCGGGCTCGCCCGCAAGGACCTGATCGAGTGGGCCCGCGGGCGCTTCGACGTGCCGGTCGAGCACATCCCGGTCCGCATCGAGGACGACGCGGTCCGCTGGGACGTCACCCACACGCTCGTCGTCGCCACCCAGACCGTCAACGCGCCCGACCTGGTCGAGCGCCTGATCGAGCGCCACGCGCGAGACCGCCGCACCGCTACACCTTCGTCTGCCCGGCCTCCGGCGACGCGCCCCGCGAGGAGGTCTGCGACCGCCTCGCATCGACGCTCGCCGCCGTCTACCGCGAGGACATCGACGCGACCGGCCAGCCGATGAGCCCCGAGCCGTTCGCCGCCGTCGAGAACGCGATCGAGCACTACCGGGTCGACGACATCCTGATCTCGACCTTCGCCGGCCGCAGCTCGAAGTGGCTCGAGGACGGGCTGATCGACCGGGTCAAGGAGATCACCGACATGCCGGTCGAGCACCTCGAGTCGCAGCGGTGGCTCCGTCGAGCCGAGGCAGGCGCTGCCGCAGCGCCCAGTCGCCGAGGAGGTGAGCGCCTGATGGAGTCCGCCTCGATCGCCGCTGCGGCGCGCCACGCCCACGAGGATCACCATGGCCCGCCCGGAGGCGCACCAGTCCTCGAAGATCGACCGCCAGACGCTCGGCATCCTGCTCTTCATCGTCACCGAGGCGATGCTGTTCGGGGCGTTCTTCGCCTCCTACTTCTTCATCCGCGCGGTCGCCAACGACGGCGGCCCTGGCCGCCCGGAGGCTTCGAGCTCCCGGTCGCGGTCGCCGGCATCAACACGGCGATCCTGATCTCGTCCTCGTTCACGGTCCACTGGGCGCTCGAGGGCGTCCGCCGCGGCAACCGCAACGCGCTCAAGGCCGGCCTCGGGCATGACCTGGCTGCTCGGCGCGACCTTCCTCTTCATCCAGATCAACGAGTACGTCCACATCGGCTTCAGCGCCCGCGACGGCGCCTTCGGCTCGATCTTCTACGGCCTCACCGGCCTGCACGGCGCCCACGTCTTCGTCGGCCTGATGCTGCTCACCTTCGCCAACATCCGCGCCTGGCGCGGCCACTTCGGGCCAAAGCCCGAAGGACCACCTCGGCGTCGAGGTGCCCGGCATCTACTGGCACTTCGTCGACGTGATGTGGATCATCGTCTTCACGACGGTCTACCTCCTGTAGCGCTATGGGTTTTGCGGGCGCCGGGGGCGCTCGCGGGACAATCAGCGGGACAACGTGCTCTTTGGCCGGGGGCTGTCGCATAGACCCTCCGCCCGCCGTCGGCCACTGCCTGTTCCGACCGGAAGGGGCGCTGAGGAAAGTGGCGCGAGCCGGTGCCGCCGACGGCCGGCCTCGAAGGTCAGGGCTCATTCGCCCGTTCCGTTGCGTTTTGGGTACCGGTCAGGTACCCAGATCGCGACGGAATGTCCAGGTGAGGGCAGTCTGCAGTTGCGCGAGCCGCGCTCGTCGCGCAAAGGACCACTGGCGACAGGCCCGCGGATAGTCGTCCACCTAGGTACTGCCAGGGGTACTCAACTGGACGACTACCGCCGACCCTCTGGTTCTCTCGGTCGGAAGAGAGATTGGCGGTCGACGCCGGCGCTGCCCCGCGCGGGGCTTGTCGTCTGTGTGGCGGGCGGCAGCGCTGGGCACGCTTCGTCCTTGGCAGGGTGGGCGGTTACGGCTCATGGCGCAAGGGTCACGCCTGAGTTCGCGCCGGCGGCACAACAAGCGGAGCCCGCCCCGGCTCGATCTTCCGGGGCGGGCTCTCGTGCTTCTCCTGCGGGCGGCTGGGGGTCGCCGACCGCGGGGCTCTTAGTGGGTCTGTCTGCGTGTCTGAGGCGCTCAGACGGCCGTTGTGGCCGGCTGGCGGGCCTGGTTGCGGCGCGGCGAACGCTCGAGCTCGTCGGCATCGCTCAGCGCCCAGCCGATCCGCTCGACGAGCAGTCGGCCGGCGGTTTCCGTCTCGACGTCGGTGACGTGGATCCGCTCGCGGTGTACCTCGGTCCCGCCGCCCTCGCCGGGGCCTTCCGTGGTGATGATGATCTGCGGCATCTGGGCTCTCCTTCCCGTCTGTCTTTCGCTCTGGACCGCACCCATGATTACCAGAGTTCCTTAGCAATTGCTAACGAAGTGCTAAAAGATCGTGAATCTGCCGGAAACGGGCGAGTGGGAGAATGGGGGCATGGAAGGCAGCGAGACCGAAACGCCGATGCGCAATCCGTTCCGCTCGGAGGCGGACGCCTTCCGGCTGTTCGTGATCATCGCCGTCGCGGTCGCGGTGATCGCTCTCACCGAGCTGCTCGGGGGCCCCTGGGTCGGCGTGCCGGTCGCCGTGATCATCTTCGCCGTCGCAATCCGAGCGACGTGGCGCTGGTTCCGCCTCGCGCTATCCGAGCGCGAGCTCTAAGAGGCCGTAGGAGCGGCCTGCGGATCCTGGGGGGAGCACCACCGCCCCGCGGGCAAGCCGGGAAGCCGAGGAACAGGCGCGGACGCGCCCTCAGGGCGGCTCAGCCGCTGTTGGAGGAGCCGCCGCCCTTGACCTCGCCGCAGCCCAGCTTCTGGCCGGTGCACTGCGAGAGGAACTGAACGAGCAGCTTCAGATCGGCGGGATCGATCTGGTCCTTGAAGTTCGCGGGCATGATGCCGTCCTGGTAGCCCTTCGCGATGCTGGCGGAGGGGTCGACGATGCTCTGCGTGATCATCGCGGCGCTCTGACCCTTGAGCACATCGTCGAGGTTGGGCCCAACTGTGCCGCTCGAGCCAGCAGCGGCGAAGGCGTGGCAACTGCCGCAGCCGTTGTTGGCGAAGACCTGGCCGCCGGGGCCACCAGGGGCGATCGGTGGCTTGATGCCGGGCACGCCGGCGACCGAGCCGACGTAGGCGGCGACATCGCGAGCGTCGTCGCCCTCGACCAGCTTCGGGGGCATGTAGGTCGGGCTGTTCACGTCGACGGCGCGCGGGTTCTCGATCTGGGCACCGACGACGCCCCTGATCGTGTCGCTGTCCATGCCGGCGTGACGGGCGGCGGCGAAGGCGGCGTCGAGGTCGGGGCCGACCTGAGCCGTGGTTGCGGCCTGGGCCAGTGTGTGGCACGTCCCGCACTTGGCGACGAAGAGCTTACGGCCGTTCGCCAGGTCGACGTTCTGCGCGTCGTTGCCCGTGCAGCCCGCCAACACGGCGACCGCGGCAGTTGCCGCGGTCAGGGGGAGGAGCTTGCGGAGAGCGCTCTTCAACGTGCCCGAATCCTATAGGTCGAGGAGGTCGAGCGAGGCGCTCGGAGCGCGTCCGCGGGGCCATCGGCTAGGGTTGAATCAATACGCACAAACCCGCGCGCGAGATCGCTCGGCGCGACGAAGAGGGAGACGGCAAGAAGACCATGGAAGTCCGCGAGGGGATGTCGAAGATCGTCCTCACAATCGGCCCCGGCCACAGCCTGCGCGACGCCGCGCGGATGATGACCGAACGCGGCGTTGGCGCCGCCGTCGTCATCGACGAGGAGACGCCCGGCCCCCGGGTGATCTCCGAGCGCGACATCCTCGTCGCCGTCGGCAACGGCGACGACCCCGATGCCGAGCGCGTCGCCGATCACATGTCCGGGAACGTGATCACCGCGGCTCCCGACTGGTCACTCGAGCGCGCTGCCACCGAGATGGCGCAACGCCAGATCCGCCACCTCGTGATCGCCGAGGGCGGTGAGCTCGTCGGGATGCTCTCGATGCGCGACATCATGCGCGTCTGGACCTCCGACGGCGCGACTTCGGCGATGACGCCCGGTTAGCCGGTCCTCAGAGCGGCGAGCGGCCCGGCGCCGCGGCTCAGCCGCGGCGGATCGGCTCGGCGGGGATGACCGCCGTGCTCAGTTCCTGCTCGCGGCGCATGCGGTCGATCTCGTCGCCGCTGAGGCGCCACCAGGAGACGAGGCCGGCGATCAAGATCAGGGCGCCGACGAGGGCCCACCACCAGTGCGACCAGACGGCGAGCATCATCAGGCTCGCCCCGACGGCGATCATCAGCGGTCCCCACGAGTCGCGGGGGACGTAGATCAGCTCGGTCGGCTCGGGGGTCTTGTCGCTCATCGTGCGGGGCGGCGCTCAGCTGCCGATGTAGTAGACGGCGAAGAAGAAGGTGAACGCGAACATGAAGACCGCGAAGGCCGCGAGCCAGAGGCCGGAACGGATGCTGGTGTTGGCGCGGAGGCGATCCATGCGGTGGCGATCATATAGCGGCGAGGCGATCGATCGCCATCGCAGCAAAGAGCAGCGCCAGGTAGGCGAGCGAGCTCAGGTAGAGGCGCAGCGCGGCGGGCCTTGAGGGGTGCTGGAGCAGCCGTACGGCGAAGCCGATGAAGCCGGCGCCGAGGACGACCGCGGCCGCCAGGTAGATCCCGCCGAGCATGCCCGTAGCGACGGGCGCCAGGGTGACGGCGACGAGCACGCCGGCGTAGAGCAGGATCGAGCGGCGCGTGGCGGCCTCGCCCTTGACGACGGGCAGCATCGGCACGCCGGTGCGCGCGTAGTCGTCGCTGATCAGCAGCGAGAGCGCCCAGAAGTGGGGCGGGGTCCACAGGAAGATGATCAGGAACGGGTAGAAGGCCTCCGGCACGAGGCCGCCGGTGGCCGCGGCCCAGCCGACGAGCGGCGGCATCGCTCCGGCGGCGCCGCCGATGACGATGTTCTGCGGCGTTCGCGGCTTCAGCCAGGCCGTGTAGATGAAGACGTAGCCGAGCAGGCCCGCGATCGCCAGGCAGGCGGCGAGCAGGTTGACGGTGACCGTGAGCTGCACGAACGCCGCGATGCCGAGCGCGATGCCGAAGATCAGGCCGTGGACGGGCTCGATCCGCCCGGCGACGATCGGGCGCCCTGCTGTGCGCGCCATCCGGGCGTCGATCTTGCGGTCGATGAAGTGGTTGATCGCGCCGGCGCCGCCTGCCGACAGGTAGCCGCCGAGGCAGGTCCAGAGGACCGTCGAGAGCGCCAGGCCCTGTGGCTTGGCGACGATCATGGTCATCACCGTCGTCCACAGCAGCAGCGAGATGATCCGCGGCTTGGTCAGCGCGAGGTAGTCGCGCGCCGTGCGGATCAGGCCGCGCTCGGCCGTCGACTCGGCCGGGGGCGCAGGGCGCTCCGTGCGGGGCCGGCGGACGCGCTCGCCGGGGGCGCTGGGCGCCGTGGGGCCGACGGGCGGCGGGGACCTGTGTGCGATGCCTGCGGATTCCATGGAAGTCAGTGCGTGCGGCGCGGCTGGCGATCCGATCCGGGCCCGGCGTACTGGCGCGAGCTCCGGCGATCTCGCCCTCGGGCTCGCGACCGGTCCGCTCAGGCTAGCGGGCCGTCACCCTCGCCTGATTCGTCCCCTTCGGAAGATTCGCTCGGCTCGCCGGGCGCCTCGGCTTCGCCCGCGGGCGGCTCCGGGCTCACGGCATCGGCGGACGCCTCATCGGCGGTGCCCTCGGCGGGTTCGGCGGCGGTCTCCGCGCCCCCGGCGCCGACGGCGACCGGTTCGGGCGCGGGGTCGGCGATCGTCGCGTCCGGCAGCACGACCTCGGTGCGGTGGCGGCGGACGGCCTCGCGGATGTCGCGGTAGGGCTCGCTGCTGCGCACGTCGGGGACGACGTCGAAGTTGTGGACCGGGGGCGGGGAGGGGGCGAACCACTCGAGCGTCGTGCCGTCCCAGGGGTCGGGCCCGGCCGGCGTGCCGCCGTTCCAGCTCGCGGCGACGTTGATCAGCGTCAGGATGATCCCGATCGCGAGCGCGAAAGCGCCGATCGAGGCGATCAGGTTGTAGACCGACATGCCCGTGTCCGCGTAGTACTTGTAGACGTCGACCGGCATGCCCTTGAGGCCCGCGAGCTGCATCGGGATCACCATCAGCACCGCGCCCAGCACGATCAGCCGGAGCGAGCCGCGGCCGAGGCTCTCGCCCAGATAGCGGCCGCAGAGCTTCGGGAACCAGTAGTAGAGGCCCGCGAAGCCGCCGAGCACGCCGGCGCCGAGCAGCGCGAAGTGCGTGTCGCCCCAGGCGACGCCGGTGTTGGCGACCTGCCAGCTGACCGGGATCACCGACTGTGCCCACTCGCCGGCGAGGCCGATGATCAGCAGCACCGCGGCGCCGAGCGCGAAGCTCATCGGCGGCTTCATCTGCACGTCGCCGCCGCGCAGCGTCGCGATCCAGTTGAAGACGACGAGGCCGATCGGGACCGCCGCCATGACGGCGAGCAGCATCGCGCGTAGAGGAAGCCGTCGCGGATCGGGGCGGAGTACATGTTCTGCATCCAGGAGAGAATGCCGAGCACGGTGAAGGCGACGATCGAGCCGGCGACCGTGCGGTGGCCGAAGAGGGGCTGGCGCGAGAAGGTCGAGAAGATCTCCGAGATCGTGCCGATCGCGCCGACGATCAGCATCACGTAGATGCCGGTGAAGAAGATCCAGGCGAGGTGCTCGTAGAGCAGCGGCGCGCCGCGCTCACCGGAGTCGAAGAAGACCCCGCCGAAGTTGCGGTCGATCAGCAGCATCGTGACCGCCGCGGCCATGATCGGGCCGATCACGAGCATCGTCCACGAGACGACGGTGCCGGCGAAGCTGAACATCGGCACGCGGCGCCAGACCATGCCCGGCGCGCGGTCGCGGCGCACGGTGGTGACCATGTTGACCGCGAAGAGGATCATCGAGACGCAGATCAGGCCGACCCGAGCGGCCCAGGCGTTGACGCCGTTGTTGGGCGCCGCGATCACCGACAGCGGCGGCAGCGCGGCCGTGCCGGCCTCGGCGGGGCGGTAGAGGAAGCTCGCGTAGAGCAAGACGCCGCCGGCGAGGTAGAGCCAGAAGGAGAGGGCGCCGAGCCGCGGCAGGGCGACGCCGCGGGCGCCGATCTGCAGGGGCACGATGTAGCTGATCAGGCCCATCAGCAGCGGCATCGCGAAGAGCAGCACGGCGCTGACCCCGTAGGCGCTCAGCAGGCGGTCGAAGATCTGCGGCCGCATGAAGCTGTTGTCGGGGACGATCAGCTGGATCCGCATCATCACCAGCAGGGTCAGCGTCGCCGCGAGGAAGATCGAGCGCCGTGCCGATGAACATCCGGCCGACGACCTTGTGGTCGGCGGTGGTGGCCTTCGCGATCCAGCTCGGGCGCGGCGTCGGCAGCGACTCGGTGACGATCTCGGGGCGGGCCGGTGCCGGTGTAGGCGGGTGGCGTCATTCGGTTCCGTATCCCGCGGGGCGGTGCCGGCGAGGACCTGATTGCTGGACCGCTCCTGCGCGGCGGCGATGTCCGCCGCCTGCTCGTCGAGCCACGCCTCGTACTCGTCGGGCGTCGACGACGGTGACCCGGGCCCGCATCGGCGCGTAGCCGGGGCCGGAGAACTCGGTCGAGCGGCCCTCGTAGGTGCCGGCCTCGTCGGCCTTGAACCAGGTCGAGGTTGTTCTGGCCCGGCACGGCGTCGACCATGGGCCGAGCGCGGGCACCCACCAGCGGTGCAGGACGTCGGTCGACTTGATGTCGAGCACGACCTCGGTATCGACCGGGACGACCAGCTCGTAGTAGCTGAAGGTGCCGTCCGGGTACTCGTAGCGCCACAGCCACTGCTGGCCGGAGACGTTGATCTCGAGCGGCTTGTTGTCGCCGCCGGGCACGCTGAGGTCCTTCTGCGCGGTCGTCGAGGCCGTCGGCGCCGGTCGCCTCGACCTTGCGCGCGGACTCGGTGACGACGATGCCGAAGATGAAGACGGCCAGGGCGAGGACGCCGAGGCCGATGCCGACGCGGCGCTGGACGCGTTCGTGCCCCGGGTCGCGCCGCAGCTCGGCCGGCCTCGGCCTGCTTGCCGCGGCCGCGCACGGCGGCGAGCAGCCCGACGATCATCGCGAGCGCGACGAGCGGTCGCGAGCACGACCATGACCAAGTAGGCGGTCTGCGTGTCGGTCGGCGTTCGGGGAGGCGGGGCTGTCGGGGGCGATCGTGCCCGCGAGCGCGCTGGCCGGACTCGCGGCAAGCACGAGGCTCGCCACGGCGGCGCTACCGAGGAGCATCTTTCGGGAGGGGCCCTGCAAGGCGGCGCCATTCTATGCGCCTGCTCCGGCAGATGTCCCCACGTCCGTTGCAACGGCGCTTTCGCGGGGCCGATCTATACTCGCCGCGCCTTGCCCGGGCACGCCGCCAGCGCCACCGCAGCCGCGCCGGGACGCGCTTTGGACTGCGGGCTGTGGCGGTCGGCGCGATCGCCGCCTCGGTCGCCGTGCCGCTGCTTGCGCAAGCGCCTGCGGCTCCCCGCCGCGGCGACGGTCGCCGCGACCGTCGCCGGCCCGCTCGGCACCGCGATCCTGCACCCGCGGACGAAGACCCGCGACGCGGTCCTCTTCGCCCAGCAGATGTGGGCGTTCACGGTCGTCCACGAGCTTCCCTACGACGACCCCGAGGCGCTGCGCGCGCGGCTGCGGGTCCGCTACCCGATCGCGACCGACCGCGTCATCGGCCTGGGCAGGCTGCCGAACTGGCGCCTGCAGAAGGCGTTCGCGCGGCCCGAGGGGCGCGACGCGGTTCGATCGCCTGCTCACCTTCGCGCACTGGGCCTGGTTCCTGGAGCCGCACGCCTCGCTGCTCTTCATCCTGATCCGCGACAACGAGAACTTCGCCCGCGCCGCCCGGCAGATGGCCGCCGCCTACGACCTCGGCTGCGCCGACCTACTTCGCCGTCCCGACGGCGCCGCCCTGGTGGGCGTCGGAGAACGGCTACACGGGCGACGAGGAGGTCCGCCGGCTGATGATCCAGGTCGGCGAGGAGGTCTGGGGGCGCCTGGCCGCGCCTGTACGAATCGCTCGGCGGCAACCCCTGGGCGGCGATGCCGTCGCTGCACTTCGGCGCCTCGGTGCTGGCGGCGATCCTGCTCTCGGAGTCGAACCGGACCGCCGGCGCCGTCGGCTGGGCCTACGCGGGCGTGCTCGGCTTCGCGCTCGTCCACCTCGGCGAGCACTACGTGACCGACCTGCTCGCCGGGCTGGCGCTGGTCGGCGTCGTCCGCAAGGGCGAGCCGCTCGCCGAGCCGCTGGCGCTGGCGCTCAGCGACGGCGTCCAGCGCCTCGAGCGCCGCGCCGGCGCCTCCTGAGCCGGCTCGAGGCGGAGCAAGCCCGGCGGCCGCTGACCGCGCCGTTACCCTGCCTGCGATGCGGTATGGCGCGCTCTCGAGGTGGTGAGGTGAAGGGTTCCGCTGCGCCCGGCGAGGGCGAGGGGGTATCGACGAGGAGGAGCGCCAGAAGCACCTGGCGCTCGTCGCCGCCGAGCCAGGCCCGCCCGCGTTGCGCGAGATCCCCGACGAGGACGACGACGGCGAGAACGCCGAGCCATCCTTCCTCGAGGATCCCGCGCCAGGTCCTGAAGACGCTCGCTGATCGTCGTCGTCCTGATCGCTCGCGATCTACGTCGCGGTGCCGAAGATCGCCGGGCTGCAGGACGCGATCGCCGAGATCGGCAAGGCGAGCCGCTGGTGGATCGGCGTCGCGGTCGGCGCGACCGTGCTCGCCTTCGCCGCCGACATCGCCCTGTTCCGCGGCGTCGTCGGCCGCGAGAGCGTCGAGCTCGACTGGCGCGAGTGCTACCAGATCACCATGGCGGGTCTGGCGGCGACCCGGCTGTTCAGCGCCGGCGGCGCCGGCGGCATCATGCTCACCTACTGGGCGCTGCGCAAGGCGGGCATGAGGCGGACCGAGTCCGTGCGGCGGATGGTCGCCTTCCTGGTGCTCGAGTACGGCGTCTACGTGCCGCGGTGATCGTCTTCGGCGTGCTCTTACGCGTCGGCGTCCTGCCCGGCTCGGCGCCGGTCTCGATCACGATCGTGCCGGCCGGCATCGCCGGGGCCGTCGCCGTCTTCGCGATCGCGCTCACACTGGATCCCGCCCGATCTGCAGCGGCGGCTCGACCAGCGCACCGGCGAGGGCCGCCTCTCGCGCCTGCTGACGAAGCTGGCGGCGCTGCCGGCGACGCTCGGCGCCGGCGCGCGGCTCGCCTGGCGCTTCGTCCGCGATCCGCGCATGGGCTGGCTGGCGATGCTCGGCGCGACCGGCTTCTGGGCCGCGAACGTCATGATCCTCTGGGCGAGCTTCCGGTCGCTCGGCGTCACCGTACCGCTCGGCGACATCGTGGTCGGCTTCTTCGTCGGCATGGCGGCCAACCTGGCGCCCGCGCCGGCCGGCGTCGGCGCGGTCGACGGCGGCCTGATCGGGGTCTTCGCGATCTTCGGCTACCCGCTGCAGACGGTGATCGCGGCGGTGCTCATCTACCGGCTGATCGCCTTCTATCTGCCGGTGCCGCCGGGTATCGTCGCCTTCTTCCAGCTGCGCGGCACCGTCGCTCGCTGGGAGGCGGACCGATCCGGCGAGGGCGACGGGATCCCGCCCGAGAAGCGCGTACCGGCTACGGTGCCGGCGGGCTCGGCGTGAGCTTCGCCGGCTGGACGAAACCCACTTCATAAAGTAAAGTATTGGTGTAATCGAAGTGAGCCAAGGAAGACGAAGGAAGCGATGAGCGACGCCAGCAACGAGGGCAAGGTCGAGAACCTGATCATCATCGGCGGCGCCTGCGCCGGCTACACGGCCGCGACCTACGCGGCGCGCGCCAACCTCGACCCGCTCGTCATCGAGGGCTTCCAGTGGGGCGGGCAGCTGCAGAACACGACCGACGTCGAGAACTACCCGGGCTTCCCCGAGGGGATCATGGGCCCGGAGCTGATGGCGAACTTCCGCGCCCAGGCCGAGCGCTTCGGCACCCGCTTCATCACCGACGACGCGACCCGCGTCGAGCTCAGCGACGGCGGCATCCAACGCGTCTGGGTCGACGACGACGAGTACCGCGCGAAGGCCGTGATCCTCGCGATGGGCGCCCAGCCGAAGCGGCTCGGCCTGCCCGGCGAGCTCGAGCTCGGCGGCCGCGGCGTCTCCACCTGCGGCGTCTGCGACGGCGCCTTCTTCAAGGGCGAGGACGTGATCGTCGTCGGCGGCGGCGACTCCGCGATGGAGGACGCGATGTTCATCGCCAAGTACGCGCGCAAGCTCACGGTCGTCCATCGCCGCGACGAGTTCCGCGCCTCGAAGATCATGCTCGAGCGCGCCCAGGAGGTCCCGAACATCGAGTTCAAGACACCGTTCGCGCCGGAGGAGTTCATCGCCGGCGAGAGCGGCAAGCTCGAACGCGTGCGACTCGTCAACACCGAGACCGGCGAGCAGGAGGAGCTCGAGGTCGGCGGCGCCTTCGTCGCGATCGGCCACACCCCCGGCTCCGAGCTGGTTGCGGGCCAGGTCGACCTGCACGACAACGACTACGTGCGCACGGACGAGCCCTCGACGCGCACCAACCTCGCCGGCGTCTTCGCCGTCGGCGACCTGGTCGACTTCACCTACAGGCAGGCGATCACCGCCGCCGGCTCGGGCTGCCGCGGCGCCCTCGACGCCGAGTGGTACCTGCGCGACACGCCGCCCACCGAGGAGCAGGCCGAGGCCATGGCCGAGGCCGCGGCGGAGGCCTGAGCCTGAGGCCGACCGGCGCCCGTCGCGGGCGCCGGTCCCGCAAGCGAGCAGGAGCGCGCCAGTGAGCCGCCGCGACTGGTCGCTGCTGCTCCTGCTCAGCGCGATCTGGGGCTCGAGCTACCTGTTCATCAAGATCGGCCTGCGCGAGATGGCGCCGGTCGTCGTCGTCTTCGGGCGCGTCTTCGCCGGCACGATCGTGCTGCTGCCGATCGCCCTCCGGCGCGGCGCCCTGCGTGGCCTCGCGGCGCGTTGGCGCGTGCTCGTCGTCGTCGCCCTCGTGCAGGTCGTCGGCCCGTTCATGCTGATCGCCGCGGGCGAGCGCGAGATCTCCTCCTCGCTGGCCGGCATCCTCGTCGCCTCCGCGCCGATCTTCACGGCGATCCTGGCCCTCCTCTACGACCCTGAAGACCGCTCCGAGGGGTTGCGCGGCGCCGGGGTCGCGATCGGCATCGTCGGCGTCGTCGTCCTGCTGGGCTTCGACCTGTCGGGGAGCGGCGGCGCCCTGCTCGGTGGCCTCGCGGTGGTCCTCGCCAGCCTCGGCTACGCGGTCGGCGGCCTGATCCTGAAGCAGCGGCTCGCTGGCCACGAGCCGCTCGGCATTGCCGCCGCAGTGCTCGGCATCGGCGTGGTCGCCGTTGCTCCGTTCGCTGCGATCGCGGCGCCGGAGACGGTTCCCGGCGTGGGCCCGTTGCTCGCTGTCGCGGCGCTCGGCGCGCTCGGCACCGGCTGTGCCTTCGCGATCTTCTACGGGCTGATCGCCCGCGTCGGACCGTCGCGCACGTTCGTCGTCTCCTATCTGGCGCCCGGCTTCGCCGTCGTCTACGGCGCTGTGCTGCTCGACGAGGCGCTGACGGCCGCGACTTTCGCGGGGCTCGCACTCATCCTCGGTGGCTCCTACCTCGCGGCCGAGGGCCGGATGCCGTGGCAGGCGCCACCCGACCCGGAGGCGTTCCCGGGGCCTACAGCCGCTGCCGCAGACGGCCGATCGGCGTCCCTCCGCCGACGACCGTGACCTCGCCCGGACCGGCTGCGATCGCCGTGCAGTCACGGCCCGCGCGCTTCGCCTCGTACAGGGCGAAATCCGCGGCGCGGTACAGGGCGTCGGCGCCGGTCCCGTCCCTCGTGCAGGCGATCCCGCAGGAGATCGTCAGCTCGAACTGGTCGGGCGCGAATTCATCGTGGATCCGCCTCCGGACCCGCTCGGCGGCGATCGCGGCGTCCTCCTCGCCGGTCCCCGGCAGGATCAGCCCGAACTCCTCGCCGCCGACCCTGGCAGCGAGGTCGACAGCACGCGTGACGCCGGCGATCGCGGTTGCGGCGCGGCGCAGGACCTCGTCACCGGCCTCGTGCCCGTGCTCGTCGTTGACGCGCTTGAAGTGATCGAGGTCGCAGATCACGAGTGAGACCGGGGTGCGCTCACGAGCGGTTCGGGCGAGCTCGAGGTCGAAGCGGGCGTCAAAGGCACGCCGGTTCGGGATGCCCGTCAGCGGGTCGAGGTAGGCATCGGTCGAGAGCTCGATCGCGATGCTCTCGGTCCGCGTTCGTATCACCCAGATCAGGAGGCCGAGGAGGACGAGCATCATCGCCGAGCTGAGGAGCAGGTGGACGGCGAGCGGTGTGTCGCGGCCGAAGAGCAGCGCCCCGTAGGCGGCGAGCGCAAGCAGGCCCTCCGCGACGGCCAGCCGCGGCGGCATGAAGAGCAGGCAGAGCATCACGATCACCGCGTAGGCGGGCGCGACGACGGGCTCGGAGCCCGGCTCGCAGGCCAAGGCCAGCAACGTGATCAGGCCGATGCCAAGCGCTGCGGCGATCGGGAAGAAGGCCCGCGGCAGGCGCCGGTAGCCGATCAGGCAGACGAGCCCGATCACGACCAGGCAGGCCGCCTCGAGCGGGAAGCGCCCGGGATCCTCGACGATCGGGTCGAAGGCGGCGAGGGCGAGCCCGGCGATGCCCCCGATCGAGAAGACGACGCCGAATGCGCTCGCGGTAACGGCGAGGTCGCCGAAGTCGCGCGCGTCCGGGTGCAGTAGACCGTGCCAGGCGAGGCGCTCGCGGATCGGCGGGTCGGCGACCAGCTCCCGCAGGCCCGTCAAGTCAGCTTTCCGCGGCCGGCATCGTCGGCAGGATCGCGTCGATGCCGGTTGCCGCCCGGCCGATGATCAGCTTCTGGATCTGCGACGTGCCCTCGTACAGGCGCGTCACGCGGGCGTCGCGGAGGTAGCGCTCGACCGGGTGGTCGTCGACGTAGCCGGCGCCGCCGTGGACCTGGATCGCAGCGTCGGCGCACTCGCTCGCGGACTCGGTCGCGTAGAGCTTCGCGATCGAGGTCTCGGCCGTGTTCGGCTTGCCCGCGTCCTTGAGCAGGCCGGCGCGGAAGACGAGCAGCCGCGCCGCGTCGCGCTTGACGATCATCTCGGCGATCATCGCCTGGACGAGCTGAAAGCGGGCGATCGGGACGCCGAACTGGTGGCGCTCGGTCGCGTATGCGACCGAGGCTTCGACGCAGCCGGTGCAGATCCCGACGCAGCCGGCGGCGACGGAGTAGCGGCCGTTGTCGAGCGCCGACATCGCGATCTTGAAGCCGTCGCCGAGCTCGCCGAGCATCGCCTCCGCCGGCACCTCGAGACCGTCGAAGGCGAGCGAGGCGGTGTCGGAGGAGCGCAGCCCGAGCTTGCCGCGGATCTTCTGCGAGGAGAAGCCGGGACTGTCGGTCGGGACGAGGAAGCAGGCGAGCCCTCGGTGGCGGGCCTCGGGATCGGCCTGGGCGAAGACGAGCGCGACTTCGGCGACGTTGCCCTGCGAGATCCACATCTTCTGACCGTCGATGCGCCAGCCGGAGTCGGTGCGGGTCGCCCGTGTGCGCAGATTCGCCGCGTCGGAGCCCGTGTCGGCCTCGGTCAGCCCGAAGCAGCCGAACGCCTCGCCGCTGCACAGGCGCGGCAGCCACTCGCGCTTCTGCTCCTCGCTTCCCCAGCGCTCGATCGAGCCGGCGACGAGCGAGGTCTGCACGGAGACGACGGTGCGGGCGGCGCTCGAGGCACGCTCGACCTGCTCGAGGACGAGCGCGTAGGAGACGTAGTCGAGCCCGCGGCCGCCGTACTCCTCCGCGACGGTTGCTCCGAGGTATCCGATCTCGCCGAGCTTGCGGGCGAGCTCGTCGTCGAAGCGCGCGGCGCGGTCGAACTCGCGCACGCGCGGCGCGATCCACTCGTCGGCGAACTCGCGCGCCGTCTCCGAGATCAGCCGCTGCTTGTCGCTCAGCTCGAGGTCCATCGCCGTCTCCCGCTCAGATCTCGGCGGCGCGCTCGAGATCGACGGCGAGGCGCAGCGCGTCGGCGGCCGCGATCGCGTAGGCGCCACCGTCGGGCTCGGGCAGCTCGGTCCCGTCGATCGACGAGATCGGCTGGATCTCGCGCGTCGTCGAGGCGAGGAAGGCCTCGGTCGCGCCGCGTAGCTCGTCCGCTTGGTAGCGGCCCTCCTCGGGGCCGAGCGCCTCGACGACCACGCGGCGGGTGATCGAATCGAGGATCCCCGTCTCGAGCTCGGGTGTGCGCAGGACGCCGTCGGAGCCGGCCCAGAAGACCGAGGAGGTGGGCGCCTCGAGCGCGATCCCGTCGCGGTCGACGTAGACGGCCTCGCCGGCGCCGCGCTCGGAGGCTGAGCCGCGTCGCGTGCATGTTCGCGGCGTAGGAGGTCGACTTGACCCCGGCGAGGATCTCGCTCGGCGCTCAGCTGGACGAGCGCGACGGCGACGTTCGGCGGCCACTCCGGCAGCTGCTCGGCGATCACGATCCGCCGCCCGCCGCGGGTGATCACGATGCGCAGCATCGACTCGGGGGGCGCCTCCAGATCGGCGAGCAGCGCGTCGATCTCGGCGCGCAGTGCCGTCGAGGTCGAATTCGAGTGCGATCGCTCCGGCGGAGCGCTGGAGCCGCTCGAGGTGCTCCCCGAGCCGAAACGGGTGGCTGCCGTAGAGCTTGATCGCCTCGAAGGCACCGTCGCCGCGCAGCAGGCCGTCGTCGAGCACCGAGATCGTCGCCACCCCGGATCGCTGAGCTCCCCGTCGATGCTGACCTTGATCGCTTCCGCCACGGCTCTGAAGCTACCGGAGCGCCGTCTGAGGTCTAGCCTTGACCCATGGGGTTCGTCCTCATCACCCTCGGGATGGTCGCGTTCATCATCCTCGTCCTCGTGCTGCTCGCCCGCTCCTATCCGGGGAGTGGCGCCGACCTGCTCGACTGGAAGCCGACGCGCGACTTCGAGACCGAGGTGCAGCTCGAGCAGGACGACATCGCCCAGATGCTCGCCGCCCAGAACGAGTACCGGCGCCGGCGCGGGGCGAAGGAGATCACCGAGCTCGATGCCGAGCGGATGGCGGCCGAGGACAACCGCGTCCGTAGCCGGGGCAGGAGCATGGACGAGGGCACGCTCTCGGAGCTCGACAAGGAGCTGCGCGACCGCGAGAGCGACGACTGAGCGGAGCCTGGGAACTTGGCTCGGGCGATGCTGGTCGGCTGCGGCTGCCACGCGCGCAGGGCGGGCGAGTTGCTGCGCGAGCGCGGCTGGGCGGTGCGCGGCACGAGCCGCAACGCCGAGGGCCGTGCCGCAGATCGAAGCGGCGGGGCTGGAGGCCGCCGAGGCGGACCCGGACCTGGTCGGCTCGGTCGTCGAGCTCTGCGTCGACGTCACCGTCGTCGCCTGGCTGCTCGCCGAGGCGCGCGGGGACGCTGCGGCCGAGCTCAACAGCGAGCGGCTCGGCAGCCTGCTGCACAAGCTCGTCGACTCACCGGTGCGCGGGTTCGTCTTCGAGGCGCCGGCGGACGGGCGGGGCGTCGAGCTGGTCGAGGACGCGATCGCGCGCTGGCGCCTGCCGGCCGAGATCGTTCGCGCGCCGCGAGGGGAGGCGGGCTGGGGGGAGGCGGTCGCCGACGCGGTCGAGGCCAGCGTCGGGCTCGGCTGAAGCGCGGGCGACGGGTAGCGGGCGACGGCGCTCGGCCGCTCAGCCGCCGCTGGTCTTGTCGGAGGCGCTCGCCGGCTTGGCCTTGCCGATCTGGTTCTGGGGGATCGTGTCCTGCGGGCCGTTGCGGGGGAAGTCGATGTCGCGGGGCGCTGTCTGCTTGGCTGAGGCTTCGGTCCAGGGCCCCGTGTCCTTGAGCGGAATGTCGCGGTTGTCGATGTTGCTGACGACCGTGAGGAAGACGATGACGAGCACGACGATGATCGCAGCGAAGACGCCGTAGACGGTGATCTGCTTCCGCAGCGTCGCGCCGTACTGCTGGCCGACCACGGATCGGCGCTTGTCCTGGCCCATCGCATCGACGTCGCCGGGCGCCTCGGCCGGGCCTCCCTGTGAGGCGGGCTCCTCCATGCTCCAACACTAACGCCGACGCTGGCGATTTCAGTCAGACTCCAGCGGCAACCGGAGAGTCATCCTACACTACATTAATCTTCTACACAAAATAATAACCAAATCACACCCAATCCAACTCACACCTATCTCACGCCAACTCACACCCACTAAAAATAATCAACATAAAACAACTAAATCACCTACACCACACTCACCACAACTCTTAACACACTTCACCCAATAACTCTCTTCACACTATCACTCAGCGATCGCCTCGCCTCTCACCCAGACTCCCCTCTCGCATCGTCGCCAACATACATCAGCTTCTCTACGCCATGTCGCGAACCAGCCAACACAACACAGTTTCACGCAACGCCAACTCACCTCAACCTCTCACCACAATCAACACAACACACAGTTCTCCACGCGCACAACACACTCCTCTATCACGTTGATCCCGTTCTAGCCCGATGCCGGCGCTCCAACGATACCTCTACAGCTACAACACGGCTCGACACACAAGCCAACCAAACAGCACAAACCGACAACACCCAACAACAAACACACACAACAACAAACACCAACCAACGACGACGCGTCAAAGACTACCTCACAACACACCACAATCACAACACAACAACCTCAGCGAACGAGATCGACTCCGACGGCACACACACACCACACACACAAAACAGAGACGGCGTCACTCACGCCGGCCGCGATCACAACGAGGCTGACGCCGGCTCAAACGCACCGACCAGCGACAGGGAACGCGCAAGCCCAGGACAGGCAAGCGACGCAAACCGAAGAAGGGAAGAAGGCGAAGAAGGACGCCGAGAGAAACGACACCACCCGACCGAGGGCCGGCCAACACGCACCGGCACCGACCAAAACACCCCCACAACACCACAACACACAACCACCCCCACGCAAGCGTGCGATCAGGCCGGGGGCGGGGTCTGGTCCCTCTCTCACACACCACCCAACGCACCAACCCCCGCCTCGAGGCGCCGCTGGCCCGCTCGCCGTCGAGCCGTTCGAAGAAGACCTGGAGCATGCGCGCCGTCGCGCCCCAGATCAAGGTCGTCGCCGACGACGAACGTCGGGGTGCGGAAGGGGACGCCGCGGCGGATCAGGCGCCGCATCGCGTAGCCCTCGCGGAGCTCGTCGAGGCCCAGCTCGATCACCCGCTCGACCTCGGTCGGCTGCAGGCGTGCGCGAGCCCGGCCGGGATCAGCCCGACGATCGGGAGCACGCGGTAGCTCGTCACCACGGTCGAGATCGGCTGCAGCGCGCCGACGACCTCGACGGCGGCGGGGTCGAGGCCGATCTCCTCGTGCGCCTCGCGCAGGGCGGTCGCGGGCAGCTCCTCGCCGGCCTCGGCGCGGCCGCCGGGGAAACGAGATCTCGCCGGCGTGGCGGCGCAGGTCGGCGCGCCGCTCGGTCAACACCAGGCCCGGGTTGTGTGGCCAGTCGTAGAGCGGCAGCAGCACGGCCGCCTCCTTGCTGCCGTGCACGTCGATCGCCAGCGCCTCCCCGGGTCGAGCAGGCGCCGAGCGAGCTCCTCGACACCCTCGCGCAGCTCAGACGATCACCTGGACCGTGCCGCCGTCGACGCTCCAGGCGGCGCCGGCGACGTAGGAGGCGGCGGGGGAGCAGAGGAAGGCGATCACGGCCGCGATCTCGCCGACCTCGGCGAGCCGGCCGATCGGGCGCTTGCCGCCGACGGCGGCGAGCGCCTGCTCGCGCGCGTCGTCGCCGGCGGCGACGGTCTGATCGAGCAGGCCGCCCTCGGCCATCCACATCTCGCTCGTCACGGGACCGGGGCAGACGGCGTTGATGGCTACGCCCGCGGCGGCCCAGCGGTCCGCGTACAGGCGCGAGAGCGAGAGCTCCGCGGCCTTCGCGACCGAGTACTCGGGCATGTTCGCCGAGGGCCGCTTGCCGGCGGTCGAGGCGACGTTGACGACGCGGCCGAAGCCGCGCGCGGCCATGCCGGGACGGTGGCGTCCATGAGCAGCTTCGGCGCGATCACGTTGAGCTCGAAGGCGGCGCGCCAGTCGGCGTCGGCACCTCGTCGATCTCGCGGATCGTCGAGGCGCCGGCGTTGTTGACGAGCACGTCGGCGCCGGCGCTGCGGCGAGCTCGGCGGCGGCGCTGCGATCCGCTCGGCGGCGGCATCGGCGGTCACGTCGAGCGCCAGTCGGTGGCGACGCCGGCGTCCGCCGCCGGCGTGCGCGCACTCGGCGGCGATCGCCAGATCGTCGGCGCCGCGAGCGACGAGCAGGACGGAGGAGCCCGCTTCGGCGAGCAGGCGTGCGGTCTCCAGGCCGATCCCGCGGCTCGCCCCGGTGACGACGCTGACCCGGCCGGCGAGATCGCCCGCCGGGCCGCTCACGCGATGCTCCCGGCCCGGACCGAGATCGGCACGGTCGGCGTCAGCGCCTTGTGCACGGGGCACTTCGCGGCGATGCGCAGGAGCCGATCCGTCTGCTCCTCGTCGAGGCCGTCGGGGAGCGAGACGACGACCTCGTAGGAGAGGTCGCCGCCGAGCAGCGTGCCCTCGCTCTCGACGCCCACGGCGATGCCGTCGACGTCCCAGCCTTTGCGGTCGGCGTACATCTCGATCGTGATCGCGGTGCAGCCGGCGAGCGAGCCGGCGAGCAGCTTGATCGGCGCCGGACCGGCGTCCTTGCCCCCTTGCTCCGGCGGCTCGTCGACGGTGATCGTGTGCCCGTCGACCTCGAGCTCGTGCTCGAAGCCCGTGCGGCGCGTGGCGACGACGTCGGGGCGCTTCATCCCCGCGCCCCTCGAAGAGCTCGGGGTCGGGCACGTCGGTGAAGCGAGCCATCGCCCAGACGAGGTCGGCGGCGCGGTTGACGTAGCCGGAGAGCGGCGCGGAGGCACCTGCTCGCCCGCCTCGCCAAGAGCGGCGATCCGGCGCTCGGCCCGGCGCAGGATCGCGCGCGCGAGGTCGAGCTGGGCGGAGAGCTGCGTGCCGCCCGGGATGACGAACTTGGGCGGCAGCTCGACCCGCTCCATGTAGCGGTCGATCGCCTCCTCGAGCCAGTCGATCATCGTCGGGGGTGATGCGGCTGACTCCATCCTCCAGTCGCTCCTCTGCCTCGGGCGCGGTGGCAAGCTCGGCGCCGGCGACGAAGAGCTCGTTCTGCAGGCGCAGGACGTCGCGAGCGATCTCCTGCTCGGACTCGTCGGGGCCGCAGAGCGAGCGGGCGAGGCCGAGCGCCGAGTTCGCCTCGTCGATGGCGCCGTAGGAGTCGATGCGGACGTCTGCCTTCGAGCGCCGGCCGCCGTACCAGAGCCCGGTCGTGCCGTCGTCGCCCTTGCGCGTGTAGATCTTCATCGCCCTCCAATCCTAAGTCTCCGATCGCAAGTCCCACCGCGATTGACGGCGTCCGGACGCCCTACGCACCCGCCGTCCACCCACATGCCAGCCGGCATGCGGGCGGACATCGTGCACCGCCAGCCACGCCCTGCCACTCGTCAATTCGCGACGGGACTTACGACACGGAGCACTAAGCCTCGATCCACCGAACTCCCGCGTCGACGGGCACGATCGCCGGTCAAGGCCGCGATCAGCTCCGACCGAGCGGCGCTGATCCTCTGCCGGGCGATGGAGCGATTGCGACCTGGCCCCCGGGAGCGGCGAAGGGCAGGCTGACGCGAGGGCTGAGCCCGGCGGCGGCATTGATCTGACGGGTAGGGCGCTCAGCCGCGCGCGGGCAATGCCCTGATCCGCTCGAGCGCCTCGATGAACGCCCGCTGCCAGGGCCAGCGCGCCGGCAGACGAAGCGTCCATTGCCGGGCGCTGCGAGTCAACCGCCCTGGGATCGCGAACAGGCGGCGACGCAGGGTGGCAGCCCGGCGCGGGACCGAGCCCGTCAACCCGAGCTGGTTGGTCCAGCAGCCGAGGTTGTGGGCGAGCGCGCCGATCAGGGCCCAGGCCGAGTTGGCGGCGAAGCTGGCCGAGGGGAAGTGCGCCAGCGCCTGGTCTTTGAGATCGCGGATCACGAGCTCGACCTCGGCGTGCTGGCGGTGCTCGGAGTCGACGAGGTGCATCTCCTCGTCGCGGTTGGTGATGAAGGCGAAGTGGCGCCAGTAGGTGAACAGCTCAGCCTGGCTCTCCTGGGCGTGCAGGTGGACGCGGCGGACGATCAGCCCCGCTCGCCCAGCGTCGTCTCGGCGAGCTCGCAGACTCCGCTTTCGGGGTAGTCGGCCACGGCTGCCAAGCCTGCTCATCCGGGCGATCGCGGCGACGACGATCTTGTGCATCGGCACGCCGATCGAGTAGCGGCAGCGCTTGCGCTCGAGATAGGCGCAGACCTTGTTGTTCCAAAACGCCGTGTCGGCGCAATCAGGATCTCGCCGCTTGCGCCGCAGCGGCGGACCCGGGCGAGCAGCTCCTCGAGCGAAGCGCAGCGCCCCGCGCGGCGATCCGGCCGAGCCCTTGCGCTGGCGCAGGTGCAGACCTCGGAGCGCTTCGAGCGGCTGGCGATCAGCGGTGGTAGCCGAGCTCGCCGGTGTAGCCGCGGGCGGCGCCCGCCTTCTCGTAGCCGTGGACGGGGCCGATGAAGCTGTCGATGTCGATCACCAGGCGACCGCGCCCGGGCCCGCACCCGCCTCCCAGGCCCGCTTGATCGACCCCTCCAGAACCCGGTCGAGCTGGCGGACGTGACCAAGCTAAGCTGCGCAGGAAGGTGCCCAGCGTCGATGGCGCCATCGCCTTGTGGCCGAGCAGGCGCTCGCTCGCTCCCGAGCGCAGCACGTCGCAATCGTCGATCGAGTCAGCGCCCAAGGCCATCGCGGCAGCAAGTGAGCAGACCTTGCGCCCGGCCGCGCGCCGGGACGATCGCCGAGATCGACGCACTCCTCGACCAGCTCCTCGACCCCCAACCGCTGCATCAGCGTGACCGGCAAAAGCACGCCGGCGTTGGCGATCAGCCGCTCGTCGTCGAAGGCGCCACGACCAATCGAGCTGCCGCGACCCGATCTCGTTCACCATGTGTGACCTCCTATCCCGCACTGCCTCAATCAGTCGCTATCAAGCCCTTTCAAGTCATCTTCTGCTCAGGCGATGGATCGTGGATCGAGCTAAGCCCGCCCGCGCAGGGGCCGGAGCCGGTCAGCGGAGCGGGTTGAAGAGCAGGCCGGTGAGCAGCTTCGGGAAGAAGTAGGTCGACTTCGGCGGCATCGTCTCGCCGGCGTCGGCGACATCGCGCACCTGCTGGACGGGGGTGGGGCGGAGGAGGAAGCCGGCGTCGCACTCACCGTCGGTGATCCGGCGCACCGCCTCGCCGGTGTCCGAGCAGTAGGAGAGGCCGCGCTTGGCGGCGATGTCGTCGGCGCTCATGCCCAGCGCGCGGCGCAGGATAAGCGCCTCGAGCGCTGCCGCATCGAGCCGCCGGTAGGCGCCGCTGAAGCCGTCCAGCTCCGCGTCGAGGGCGGCCGTGTCCTTGAGGATCAGGTGGTACGGCGTCTTGTGGCGGGAGTCCATGTAGCCGAAGGCGACCTCCCCTGCGTCCGGGCCGGGGACGATCTCCTCCGGCGTCGGGCCGGGGGCGGGGGCGAGCTCGAACATCGACGTCAGCGTCTCGCGGATCGCCTCCTGCTTGGCGGTGTCGAGGTCGTGCAGAAGGCGGTGGGTGGCGAAGATGCTGAGGCCCGGGTCCTCGAGCGAGACGAGGCACGCGAGGGTGTAGCGGTGCGGCCCCTCGCCGCCGATCTCCTCGCCGTAGGTGCGAGCCGTTTCGTAGCGGTGGTGCCCGTCGGCAATCAAGAGCTCGGAGGGTTCGAGCAGCTCGGCGAGCGCCTCGTGCACCGCCGGGTCGGCGATCGGCCAGACGCGGTTGACGGTGCCGTCGGCGTCGGTCGTCTCCGCCCACGGCTCGGCGGTGAGCGCGGGCGCGATCAGTGACCAGGCATCCCCGGCGTGCAGGACGAAGATCGGCGACATGCTGTGCCGCGTCGCCCGGGTGAGCCGCAGCCGGTCCTCCTTCGGGCCCGGCTGTGTGCGCTCGTGCGGGCGGACGAGGCCGGGGCCGTAGGGCGTGACGCGGATCCGGGCCAGGAAGCCGCGGCGCGTGCGAGCGGCGCCGTCGGGACCCGTGTAGTCCTGCTCGTAGGCCCAGATCGTCGGCTGGGTGTCGCGGACGAGGACGCCGTCCTCCTCCCAGACCTGCATCGTGCGGGCGGCGTGCTCGTAAGGATCGGTGTCGTCAAGCGTCTGCGGCAAGTCGAGCTCGACCACGTTGTAGGGCGAGCGCTCCAGCAGCGCCGCGCGGCCGGCGGCGTCGATCACGTCGTAGGGCGGCGCGACGACGTCGCCGATCGCGACCCGCGCGGGGTCGTAGTGGACTGCGGTCAGGGGCTGGACCTCGGCCATCGCCGCGCGGAGGCTACAGACGTCGCCGGGTGCGATTCCGTCCGGCCGCAATGGGAACATACGTTCGGTGACGCATCCGGACTACATTCGGGAGAAGGCCCGTCAGATGCGAGTGGAGAAGAGCTTGACGATCGACGAGATCGCCGAGCGTCTTGCGCTCTCGCGGACGACGATCTACCACTGGGTCAGGGACCTGCCGATCGAGCGCCGCGGCGACCGCCAGACGGCGGGGCAGCGCAAGCGAAGCGCTCGCAACGCGGAGCGCTGTCGCCGGAAGAGGCGGGAGGCATACGAGCAGGGCGCGGCCGAGTTCACAGAGCTCGCGAAGGACCCGACCTTCCGCGACTTCGTCTGCATGTACATCGGCGAGGGCTACAAGCGGAACCGCAATCAGGTCACGGTTTCCAACGCCGATCCGGTGGTGGTTTCTCTCTGCTCCCGGTGGATCCAGCGGTTCGCCGTAAACCAGGTCACCTATTCGATCCAGCATTACGAGGATCAGGACCCGGAGTACTTGCGCAGCTTCTGGTCGTTCCGACTGGGGATCGACCCGGCGTCAATCAGCTTCTTGCGGAAGGCGAACAGTGGCCGGCTGCGCTCGCGACAGTGGCGGTGCCGGTACGGCGTCGTGCAGGTCAGGGCCGGAGACACTCAGCTCCGATCACGCCTGCAGGGCTGGATGGATGCCACGAGGAGCCACTGGACCAAGGGCTAGACTCACCCCAATCGGGGCGTGGCGCAGCCTGGCAGCGCGCGGCCTTTGGGTGGCCGAGGTCCCCGGTTCGAATCCGGGCGCCCCGATTCAGGTCTTCTACTTCTGCAGCGATGAGTTCTGCCGCTTCGGTCGGTCTCACCAGTGTGAGATCGAGAGAGGAGGCAGGAGCATGAACGCACGGCATGTCGAGCTGGTCGGGTCGGCATTTCGCGCCTACGAGACCGGCGACCGCGACCTGATCGAGTCGGTGATGGGCGATGGGCTGGCGTTCTCGAGCCCGCCGGACCCGTCGCTCGACCGGGTGGAGTATTTCGAGCGCTGCTGGCCCGGCGCCGGCCATCTCGACCGCTTTGAGTTCGTGCGCCTGGCGGAGGTCGGCGACGAGGTGGTGGTCACCTACGAGGCGACGCGGACCGACGGCACCCGCTTCCGCAACACCGAGATCTTCGGCTTCACCGACGGCCTGATCAGCCGCGTCGAGGTCTACTTCGGGTGGGATCTGTGAGCGGGTTGGCGGGCGGGCGCGTGCAAACCCGCATCCCCGTCACCGACCTCGATCGGGCGCGCGCCTGGTACGCAGAGAAGCTCGGCCTCGGGCCGGCCGAGGAGCGCCCGGGAGCCCTGCGCTACGTCTGCGGCGACGGCGAGTTCGCCCTCTTTCAGACCGCGGGCAAGCCCGATGGCAGCCATACGCAGATGGGCTGGAACGTCGATGACGTCGAGAAGACGGTCGCCGAGCTGCGCGAGCGCGGCGTCGTCTTCGAAGAGTACGACCTGCCGGGCCTGCGGACGGTGGACGGGATCGCCGAGATCGAAGGCCAGTATCCGAGTAAGGGCAGCGGCGAGCGCGCCGCCTGGTTCCGCGACTCGGAGGGCAACCTGCTCGGCGTCGGCGAGATCGTGCCCTGAGGCGGTCGCCTCGCCCGACCTAGAATCGGCCGCGTGGATACCGAGGGAGCCGGGCCGGCGGGCACGGAGCGCGACGCCGGAATCGACCTCTACTGGCTGCCGCTCGGCGCCGGCGGGCACTCGGTCAAATGGAACGGACGCGCTTATGAGGCGGCCAAGGCGCGAATCGATGGCCGCGAGCCGCGCGCCCTCTTCCACGCCGCGCTCGAGATCCGCCTCGACGGCTCCCGCTGGATCGTCGAGCAGGCGCCCGCCGGCCCTGAGCCGGGGAGCGACCGCGGCGTCGTCGCCACAGGCCCCGTCGGCGCGCGTTCGGCCGGCCGCCTGCGGATCTTCCGCTACGAGGTGCGGCTCTGGGAGCAGGGACGGATCCCTGACATCTGCGAGGCCGTCGACAGCCCGAGGCGCATCAGCGCCGATCCCGCGCTCGCCCGGCGGGCGCTCGATGCCGCGCCACGGGTCCCGCCGCTCGTCTGGGGACGCGACGAGATCGGCGCGGGGGAGATGTGGAACTCGAACGCGGTCATCGCCTGGATCCTCGCCCGGAGCGGTGTCGCGGTCGCGGACGTACTCCCGCCGGCGGGCGGCAGGGCGCCGGGATGGGGGGCCGGCGCCCTGCTCGCCGCCGGTCAGGGGTAGACGACCTCGCCGCTTGCGGCGTCCGTCAGCGTGATCGCCAGGGCCGGGCAGGCCTCGGCCGCAGCCAGCATCAGGTCGTCGGGTCCAGTACCGATCACCTCGGCGGTATCGCCCAGGGCGAAGATCTGGGGTGCGATGTCGACGCAGTCTCCGTGGGCGCTGCAAGCGCCCGTATCGATGGTTGGGATGAATGTCATGGGGACTCCTTGTTCGGTTCTTCGGGGTTGACTTGGGGAGCTGTTGCCGCATCGATCTCGCGGCGCAGGCGCGCGAGCTCGCGGGGGCGGTCGAGGACCAGCGCGGCGACTGGGCGGCCTTCCCGCAGGTAGGTGGCGTGGAAGGCAGGCTCGTCATCCGCCGCGTCGACACGGCACTCGTCGGCCTCGCCGGCGTAGCCGATGTACCGGATCCGCGAGCCGTGCTGATCACTCCAGAAGCTGGGCATGGCGCTTGGGCCGGGCTCGAGGCCGAGGATCGCGCGCGCGACGTCGGTGCCCTGCCGCGTCGCGGCGTCCCAGTGCTCGGTGCGGGCATGCCCGCCGAGCCGCTCGTCGTAGGCGAGGGCGACGTCGCCGGCCGCATAGACGTCCGGCAATGCGGTGCGGCCGGCCCCGTCGGTGGGGATGCCGGCGCTCCAGTCACGACCCGGTCCATCGGCCCAGGCCGAGGCGGGGGCGACGCCGACGCCAACGAGGACGACATCGCTGTCGAGGCGCTCGCCGTCGGCGAGCTCGAGCTGCTCGACCGAACCGTTGCCGTGTGCCGCCTCGAGGCGCGCCCCGAGCCGGAAGCCGATGCCGGCGTCCTCGTGCAGGGTCGTGAAGCGGCGCCCGACATCGGGTCCGAGGATGTGCGCAAGCGGTTGCGGCAGCGCTTCGACGACGGTCACTTCGAGGCCGAGGCCGCGCGCGGTCGCCGCTGCCTCGAGCCCGATGAAGCCCGCGCCGATCACGGCCAGGTGGGCCCCCGGCTGGAGCGCTGCCGCGAGGTTGCGGGCGTCGGCCATCGTGCGCAGCGAGTGGACGTTGTCGAACTCGCCGAGCATCGGCAGCTGGCGCGCTATCGAGCCGGTCGCGATCACGAGTGCGTCCCAGTTCACGCGCCGGCCGTCGGTGAGCAGCAACTGCCGCTCGCGGTGCTCGAGGGCCTCGGCCCGGGCGCCGAGCAGGAGCTCGATCTCCTGCTCGGCGTACCAGTCCGCCGGCTGCAGCGCGAGGGCGTCCTCGTCGTGCTCGCCTGCGAGGTAGCCCTTCGACAGCGGCGGGCGGTCGTACGGAGGCTCGTCCTCGGCGCAGACGATCGTCACGGTGCCGTCGAAGCCCTCGCGCCGCAGCGTCGCCGCGCAGCGCTGGGCGGCGAGACCGCCGCCGGCGATCACGACGCGCCTCATGAGGACTCCTCCAGGGCGGGCGTGGCTCGTCCGGGCCGGACCGCCGGAGCGGGCCGCGACTTGCGGTTGCCGATGCCGAGCATCCGGTAGGCGAACATCACGGCGATCAGGGGCGCCGTCAGCGCCAGCCACCAGCGCAGCGCCGGGGTCGTCGCGTCCGTGCCGGCGCCGAGCGTGTGGACGACGGCGAGGGCGTAGACGACGATCGTCGCCCGGTGCGCCTTGCGCCACAGCTTTGGGCCGATGCTCCGGCGCACGTAGAAGCTGAGCCCGAGCGCGGCTGCGAGGTAGCCACCGATGATCCCGAGCCCCGTCCAGACGGGCTTGTAGCCCATCACGAACGGGACCGTGATGCCGACGGGACCGGGCGCGAGCCACGCGTCGCCGAGCAATGTCAAACCGTGCACGGCGATCGCGAGGAGCCCGGCGAGGGCCGTCTGCTCGTGGATGGCGCTGAGCTTGCGCGGCAGTCCCGGGCGCCGCGTCATGCGGCCGGCGAGGGAGAGTCCGATGATCACCGAGATCGTGATCAGGCCGAGGGCGACGAGGCCCGAGGCGCGGCTTGCGAGCCACCACCAGTGGCCATCGAGGGCTTGGGTGTTCATCGTGCCGCTCCCGTCAGGTCGAGCTGGGAGGCGGGTGCGCCGTTGAGTGCCGGCAGCGTCACGCGGGGCGTTCCGGCGAGCCGGCCGGCCCGTTCGACGCGGCCGCTCTCGTGGACCATCAGGCCCCCGTAGCGGCTGAGCAGATCGCGGGCGCCTTCGGGGCCGGAGAGCAGCGCCGCCTTCGAGATCGTCTCGGCTTCGAGCGTTGTCGGGCCGAGCGCCGTGACCCCGACCAGGCCCGTCCATGCGGGTTCGCCGGTGGACGGATCGATCAGGTGGTGGGCAAAGTTGCCGTCGGCGTCGCGCCACAGCCGTACGTCGACGCCCGACGTCGCGACCCCGCCGCGGCTCAGCCGCAGGTGGAAGTTGCGGGCGCGCGTGAGCGGGTGCTCGACCTCGATCTCGAACGGCTGCTCGCTCGAAGCGGCCCGGCCGCCGAGGCGGATGTCGCCGCCGCAGTCGACGATGAAGTGCGAGTAGCCCTCGAGGCGCTCGGCGAGCATGTCCGCCGCGAGCCCCTTGCCGGTGCCGCCCGTATCGATCAGCACGCCGGCCGGGCGACGGATCGTGGCCTCCGCCTCGTCCACCTCGACGGTGCTCCAGCGACGCTCATCGCTGGGCCGAGCCGGCCGGCGTGGCGGGGCGGCCGCGAGAGCCTCCCGCAGCGGTGCCGGCTCGACGCCGGCTCGCGAGGTCGCATAGCCGGCGCGCTCGAGCTCGGCGAGCAGCGTCGGGTCGATGAGCCCGTCGGTGCGCCGGGCGGCCCCGACTCCGGCGGCCACGGCCCGGCGCAGCAACGCCGACGCCGGGACCTCGCCGCGCGGGTCACGGTTCAGGGCCGACAGCTCGCTGTCGGAGCGGAACCGTGACAGGCGCCGGTCGAAGTCCTCGATGAAGGCGCGGCACTCCTCCGCCTGGATTCCGGCGGCGGGTAGCCCGGGCTCCGGGTCACCGATCACGATCCGGATCGCGCAGCCCATGGCATCGAATGTCGAGTCGCAGAACGCCATCAGGAGGTGCTCGTGACGGCGGCCGCGGGGGCGGGCGCGGGTGCTGGTGCGGGCGCGGCCGCGGGGGCCGGGCTCGAGGGCGCCGGGCTCGAGGAAACGGTCGAGCTGCCGGACGAGGCCGGCGGCGCGCTCGCAGCCGTCGGCGTCGACGTCGCCACCGGGGCGCTGCCCTTGGGCTGCGAGGGGACCACGTCGGTGATGACGCGCGTGACGATTACGCGGCGCTTCGGGCGTTGCGGCTTGGTCGCGACCGCCTTCGTCGCCGTGGCGACGCCGACCGACGGGTCGTGTCCGGAGGCGAGCTGGAAGGCGAGGAGCTCGAAGAGCACCGCGAAGCTCGCGATCGCCGCCAGGAAGGTCGGCAGCGCCCTCGGCCGCCGGGTCGGCGTGGGCTTGGTGGGGGCGAGGTCAGTCATCCTGGCCCTCGCCACCCTCGGAGTCGTGGCTCTCGGACTCGCCACCGGTAGCGCTGCTGCCACCGCCACTGGTGTGCGTGCTCGCCGAAGGCGGTGCCGACGTCGAGGACCCGCTGGACCCGCTGGTGCCGGTGCTCACGGGCTTGGTGGTTGCCGGGGGCGCCGCGGCGACCGGGACGCTCGCCGCCGGAGCGGCCGCTGGTGCGGGCGCGGGCGCCGGCGCGGGCGCAGAGGAGGTAGCGGGAGCCGAGCCGGACGCGGATGCTGACGCAGGAGCGGAGCTGGGAGCCGGGTTCTTCGGCTGCACGTGGTGGGTTCGGTGGATCGTTCTGTGGACGACGGTGGTGCGCGGCTTCGGCTGCTGCTTCTGCGCCTCCGCGACCGGCGCGGCCGCCTGCGAGTCGTTGTTCGAGCTCAGCGCGTAACCGCCGAGCCCGCCGAGCCCGAGCACCGTCGCCAGGGCGGCAACCTTGATGCGGGCGTCGTCGGTCATCGGGGGCTTTCCTGTGGTCCTCTGCATCGGAGTGCTCCTTCGGTTGGGTGCGGCCATTGTTCGCGGCGCCTGGGAAGCGGCCGCCAAGGCGAGGGTTAGGAGCAGGGAAAGAAATGCCGCGCGCCTCGGGAACGGCCCGGCCCGCCGATACATTCAGGGCATGGAAGCTGCAGGCCAGAACGGCACGGTGCTCTTCGTCGAGGACGAGCCGGCGATCTACGAGCCGTTCTCGCAGGCGCTGGAGCGCAACGGCTACCGGCCCGTGGTCGCCCGCACCGCCGCCGAGGCGCTCGAGCTGGCGGGGAGCGTCGACCCGGACCTCGTGCTCCTCGACCTGACGCTGCCCGACGGCGACGGTCGCGACGTCTGCCGCGCCCTGCGCCGCGACTCCGACGTGCCGATTCTGATGCTCACCGCTCGGGGTACCGAGATGGACAAGGTCCTCGGACTCGAGCTTGGCGCCGACGACTACGTCGTCAAGCCGTTCAGCTCCCGTGAGGTCATCTCACGGATCAGGGCCCTGCTACGTCGTTCGGTCGCGCGCGAGAGCACGGCGCCCGAGACCAGTCGGATCGGGACCCTCGAGGTCGATCGCAAGGCGCGCACGGCCCGGCTCGGGGCGGAGGAGCTCACGTTGACGCGGAAGGAGTTCGACCTGCTCGCCGAGCTCGCCGCCCATGCCGGTGAGGTGGTCACCCGCGAGGATCTGATGGACCGCGTCTGGGACGTGAACTGGTTCGGGCCGACGAAGACGCTCGACGTGCACATCCGCGCCCTGCGGCGCAAGCTCGGCGACGATGCCGCGGACCCGCGCTGGATCGAGACGGTGCGCGGCGTCGGCTTTCGATTCGCCGCCGGGGAGGGCGATGCCCCGTAAGCCTCCGGACCCGACTGATCGGCGCGGTCGCCTACCTGCTGCTGCTCTCGCTGCTGGCGATGGGCATCCCGCTCGCGCTGAGCATGCGCAACCGGGTCGACTCGGAAGTGCGCAGCCAGGCCGAGAGCCAGGCGCAGATCGTCGCGGCGAACGCCTCCGAGGTCCTCGAGCCGAAGGCGGGGCCGAAGGGAAGCGCGGCGCTCGACAGGCTCGTGCAGGTCTCCGCCGAGCACGTACGCGGCCGGGTGATCGTCGTCAATCGGTTCGGCACGGTCGTCGCCGACAGCGCCGGCCGTATGGAGGTCGGCCGCAACTACGGCTCGCGACCGGAGATCCAGCAGGCTCTCGCCGGCTCGACCTTCCAGGCGACCCGTGACAGCACGACGCTCGGCACGTCGCTGCTCGCGACCGCGGTGCCGGTTCTGCACGGTGGCCGGACAACCGGCGCGGTCCGCGTCACGCAGAGCGTCGACGCGGTCAACGCGGCGGTTCACCGTTCGGTGGTCGGGGTCATCCTGCTGGGCGGGGTCGTGCTGCTGCTCGGTCTCGCCGGGGGCTTCGTCATGGCGTCCGAGATCGCGCGCCCGATCCGCCGGCTCGACCGGGCCGCGGAGTCGGTCTCGACCGGCGACCTGGAGGCGCGTGCGGCAGTCGAGGGCTCGAGCGAGCAACGCTCGCTGGCGCTCTCGTTCAACCGCATGACCGAGCGATTGGCCGAGATGATCCGCAGCCAGCAGGACTTCGTCGCCGACGCGTCGCACCAGCTGCGGACGCCGCTCGCCGGGCTGCGCCTGCGGCTCGAGGAGCTGCGCGAGACGACGGCGAGCGCTGACGACGCTGCGCAGCTCGACGCGGGGATGCGCGAGGTGGATCGGCTCTCGCACATCGTCGACGAGCTGCTCATCCTCAGCCCCGGCGGTGAGCACGGCCTGCCCCCTGAAGCCCTCGATGCCGAGGAGGCGCTGGAGCGGGCCTACGAGCGCTGGGCGGCCCACGCGGACGAGCAGGGCGTCGAGCTCGTGATCGAGTCCGGTGCGGAGGGCAGCTTCTGGTGCGCCCGGGCGGATCTCGACCGGGCGCTCGATCCGCTGATCGAGAACGCGATCGTCTACTCGCCGGCAGGCGCCGAGGTCGAGCTCGCCGCGGGCTCGGGCGCGATCGAGATCCGAGATCGGGGCGCCGGCGTCGACGCCGGCGAGCGTGACGCGGTCTTTCAGCGCTTCTACCGAGGGGGTGCCGGGCGCCGCGTCACCGGCGGCACCGGCCTTGGTCTGCCGATCGCCCTGCAGTTCGCCGAAGCGTGGGGAGGCTCGGTGGCGCTGCTGACCAGGCCGGGTGGCGGCACGATCGCGCGGCTCAGCCTGCCCGCTCCGGACCGGATCTCCGCTGAGCGCGGGGCGCGCCGATGACCGCGACCGCCCGCATCGCCGTCTTCGCGCTGGTCGCGCTGCTCGTCGCCGGCGGCGTCGCCTGGGCGGCGAGCAGGCTCGTCTCCGAGCGCATCGGGCTCAGCGGCGAGCCGCTCTCGGCTGGACAGGGTCTGGCGCCCAATGACGCCCACAAGGCCTCGGGAGGCGATGGACCCGGCCACAATGGAGGCGGCGGCCAGGGCAAGGGCTCCGATGACGGAACGTCGGGTGGGCCGACAACCACGCCCACGACGACCACGATTACACCGCCCACGACGACCAGTACAGCGCCGCCGGTCTCGGGCACGACGGGCGACGACGGAGGGGGAGGCGGCACCGACGGGGGCGGAGGCGGCGGCGGGGACGACTGATGCCGAGCCGGCCGGTGGCGGGGATCAGCCCCGTCGGGGGCCGATCCCGTCCGGATATTCGACCGCCGGTCCGTCCACCGCGTAGTCACGGCGGACCTGGACGCGCTGGGCGCCGTAGTTGTACGTCTCGTAGCCGATCATCAGCGCCAGCAGGCCGGTGACGAGCGCGAGGGCCGCCAGCCCGGTGATCTGGGTGGCGAGGGGGACGAGCGCGAGCAGCAGGACCGCGAGCAGCAGCCGCTGCCGGTTGACCCCGCCGCCTCCCCGGAGGCGGATCGCGACGTGGCCGAGGAGATAGATCGCGGGGCCGCCGAGCAGGGCGAAGGCCGGCGTCGCGTGCATGTGCTCGGCGGGACCGGCGAGCACGTCGTGCAGGCCGAAGGCGGCGAGCTCGATGCCGGCGACGAGCGGCAGGTGCAGGTACGAGTAGACGTCGCGGGCGAACTCGTTCTGCTCGCGGCCCGGCGTGGCGCGGACGAGCCGGCGGACGTTGGCGATCGCGACGACGTCGAAGTACAGCCACCAGAGCTCGAAGATCAGAAAGACGCCGAGGATCGCGGCGAACGTGACGCCGACCGAGAGGCCGACCTCGGCGCCCACGCCGAGTGAGACGATCGACTCGCCGAGGGCGACGATCACGATCAACCCGAAGCGCTCGGCGAAGTGCGCCGGTACGAGACGCCAGCCATCGACGCCGGCCACGTAGACCTGACCTAGGTCGAGGATGACGGCGAGGACCCAGAGCACTGCCTGAGCGGTGCCGCCGATCAGGGCGCCGACGAGCAGCAACGCGATCGCGAGCGAGACGCCGACCGTGATCCCGCCGATCGCCCTCATCAGGTCGGCGTCCTCGCGGTCTGCAAGCGCGTAAAGCCCGATGTGGGCGGCGCGGACGACCGCGTAGGCGAGGACGAACTCGACCGCCCTGTCGCCGAACGCCTCAGGCACCGCGAGGGCCGCGATCAGCAGCGCCGCCATCGCGACGACGAGGGCGAGGCGGACCGGACCGTCCTCGGGGTCGACGGTGCTGGTCAACCATGCATAGGCCGACCACGACCACCACAGCAGCGTCAGCACGAGCAGCGATTGCCCGATCCCCTCGAGCGTGGGGTTGTGGAGCATCAGCGTCGTGCACTGCGTCAGCGCGAGCACGAAGACGAGGTCGAAGAAGAGCTCGAGCGGCATCACCCGCTCGCCCTCGCGCAGCGTTGCCGTCAGGCGCGATCTGAGCGGGCCGGCACGTGACTCCATCGGCGCATGATCGCTGAGCCGCGACCGGCTACGCTCGCGTGGGATGGCCCGCGAGTCGATCTCCGACAAGTACGCGGACGACCTCGCTGCCCTGCTCGAGGCGGGGGAGCGGCTGGAGGGGGTCTGCGCGGCGTCCGAGCAGCAGGGAATGTTCAGGGGCCGTGGCGTGCTGCTCGCTACGACTGATCGCCGGCTGCTGATCGTCGGACTCGATCGGCGCGGGCGCCCGTCCGGCGATCTGGTCTCGGCCGCCCCGGCCGACGTCGCCGAGGCCTCGAGCGACGGAGCCGGCGGTGGCTGGCCGCAGCTCACCGCGGCGGTCATGGACGGAGTCGCGGTGCGGTTGAAGCTCCGGCTCCGCGACGCCGGCAAGCACCGTTTCATGCTCATGCACGGATCGGGGCCGCTCGGCGGGCTCGGGGGAGGCGAGTCGCAGCGGCAAGGGGTCGAGGCGCTCGCCCGCTTCCTTGGGCGGGGTGGCCTCTGACGGGTCGTCCGTCCGTCGTGTGGACGAACATTCGTTCGTGCCGACCGCTCCCTTACGGAATGTCCCGCGTCGCGATGCGTCGCCGCATGGCCCCGCTGCGGCGCATCAGAGACAATGGACCTCGCCGGCGGCGGTGTCGAAATTGGTAAACGAGGCGCCCTCAAAAGGCGCTGCTCGAAAGGGCTTGTGGGTTCGAGTCCCACCCGCCGCATGAGGCTTCCGGACTGAGGCATCAGGACCATGTGCGGCAGATACACGCTCACCAACCCCGACCCGAAGCGGTTGCGGCTGCGGTTCGGGATCGATGAGCCGTTCGAGTTCGACGAGCGGCCGCGTTTCAACATCGCGCCGACCGACTCGGTCCTCGCCGTCCGCAACCGCGCTGCCGGGCCGTGAGCTCGGTCGGCTGCGGTGGGGGCTGATGCCGGGCCGCTGGGCGGAGAAGGGCGGGCGGCCGTTGATCAACGCGCGGGCGGAGACGGTGGCCACGCAGCCCGCCTATAGGGAGTCCTTCGTTCAGCGGCGTTGCCTGGTCTCTGCCGACGGCTTCTACGAGTGGAAGAAGACGCCGACGGGCAAGCAGCCGATCTGGATCGCCCGCCCCGACCGCGACCTGTTCGCCTTCGCTGGGATCTGGGCGCAGCTCGAGCGCTCCGACGGCGAGGTCGTGCACAGCTGCTCGATCATCACCTGCGAGCCGAACGCGATGATGCGCGAGATCCATGACCGGATGCCGGTGATCCTCGACCCGGCGGACGAGGCGTCCTGGATCGATCCCGAGCGCGACCCCGACGAGTTGCTCGAGTTGCTGCGGCCGGCGGCCGAGGACGCGCTCGAGCCGCACGAGGTCGGCGACGGTGTCAACGACGTGCGGCGTGACGGTCCCGAGCTGCTCGAGCCGCCGATGAAGCTGTTCTGAGCCACCCGCGATCGCGGGCCGCGGTCAGGGAGTGCTGGGATCGGGGCCGGCGGGGCCCCACTTGCGGCCACCGGGGGAGTCCGCGGGGTCGACCTCATCCGGAGCTGGATCGATCTCCTCGGGGATGCCGCTGTTGTCGGCGTGCTCGGCGACGTAGCCGGGCTCACCGCCCTCGTAGTCCTCGCCGTCGGCGCCGCCGCCGGCGATCGGGCGCTCCTCTTCGACGTGCCACTCCTGGTTGAAGCCGAGCATCGCGACCACGACGAGCAGCAGCTGGACCGGGATGACGATGACGGTCAGCAGGCCAAGCAGATCCTCCGGCAGCGCCGGTGAGGTGAGCCCGTCCTTGGCGCGGTCGAACCAGCCCGGTGCGGCGACCGCGGCGAAGATCGCCATGATCACCGCGAGCGCCGCCGAGACCGGCAGCACGCCGCGGTTCCAGCGCATCACCAAGAAGGCGAACAGCACGTACAGGCCGGCCCAGATCAGGGTGATGACGCCGACGCCGGGGCTCTGCAGGCGGGTCCAGCCGCCGAGCGTGATGATCGCGAGCAGGGCAGCGGAGATCAGCAGGACGAGGGCGACGAGCGCTTTCGTCGTCTTCGACGTCGGCCTTCTCCCTGTTCGGCCGCCAAAGCTCGTAGCCGGGGCGCGCCTCTCCGATCGCAGCCATCTCCCGGAGCATATGGCCTTGACCGGCACCGCGCTACCGTTGGCCGACTTCGCCCGCGGACGTGGCGGAATTGGAAGACGCGCCAGGTGGGCGGTGTTCGCCCGGGCGGCTAGCTCTTCGGGCCGACGAACTCGTCCAGCCTCGCTACCGCGGTCTTTCGGTAGATCGCGATCTGCTGCTCACATGGTCTGGTCCACGGAATCCCAAGGTTCTCGAGTGCTGAGCAGAAGACTTCTTTGATGTCCTCCGATCTGTTCGAGAAGTGGTACCGGGTGCTCATCAAGCCGCGGTCATCCGTGACGATGCGGCAGCCGTCGCTCTCGATCAGGCCCTTCACGAGGCCCTCTGGCAAGCGCTCGACCAATGACTGCTGCCAGGTCGCAAGGACGATGGGTCGCTGGTGTTTCTTGCCAACCCCGTGCTGCGGGAAGAGGCACGGCCAGTGGTTCCAATACATCGAGATCTCAACGCATCGCATTCGCCTGCGCCGCATTACGTGGGCGCGTTTTCCTGGAGCGACTGCCTCCATCGCCAGGGAGCAGTCGCTCAAAATCCTGGGGTATGCCGAGTCCATGAAGACGCGAAGCTTGTAACTCCTTGGGTGGGCCGCGATGTACCCGTCACCTAGATAGAGGCCCAGGAGGTAGACGTAGCTGCGCTCGTCAAGGTCGACTTCGGGTCGGCAGATGGGGCAAGGAGTGGAGCCCCCGCGCTGACTGCTTCCGGGGATACCGTTCAAACTCCAGTCCCGAATCGTTGACCGGGGGATTCCGAGGCGTTTGCTCACCTCCAAAGGACGAAGGCCGCGTTGCAGCAGCACGAGCGCGCGTTCAGCTTGCTCCCGTTCCCACATGGCGAACGGATGTTCGCAACGGTTCCGGACGCCAAGGCGTACGATCCCGTTGGAGCGGGCGTGGTGCAATTGGCTGACACGCCAGGTTTAGGTCCTGGTGCTCGAAAGAGCGTGAGGGTTCGAGTCCCTCCGCCCGCATTTTCGGGAGTCAGCTGCGGTCCGCTGGCATCAACCTCCGGTTCACTCGCCACCGAGTCCAGCGGACGGGTCAGATCACTTACAGGCCACGTCCATCCAGCCGCAACAGGGCGAGCGGGGGCGCCGGGATTCGAACCCGGATTCACGGTTTTGGAGACCGTGCGCATAGCCGTTAACTCACGCCCCCGCGGCGGCCGATCCTAGCGGGGACCGGGCGCCAACCGCCTGTGGGGCCGTCCGGTGTCGCATCGCGACAGCGTTGCGTTGCTCGACTCGTTCATCGGGCCGAAGAGCTGAGCCGCCGGTTGCGGCGAGCCCCTGCGCGGTCCGCCCGCCGCCCCTGCCGCTGTAGCTTGGAGCGATGCCAGACGAGGGGCATGGGCAAGGGGAATCCGAGGGTTTCGGAGGGCGGGCCATGCACGTCCTCGACCGGTTCTGGAAGGTCCTCAGCAACGCGATCTCGGGGCTTTCGGAGCACCGGGGGACGCAGCTCGCGGCGTCGATGTCCTACTACGCACTGCTCTCGGTCTTTCCGGCGGCGATCGTGCTTGCGGCGGTGGCGGGCGAGGTCGTCAAGGACCAGGACACGCAGCAGCAGGTGGTCGATTACCTGCTCCGCAACCTGCCGCTGAGCGAGTCTTCGGGCACGTCGGACGTCCAGAAGCTGCTTGACGGCGTCACGGCGCACTCGGGCACGCTCGGGCTGATCGGCCTCGTCGTCCTGATCTTCTCGGCGAGCGCCCTGGTCAGCGCCGCACGGAACTCGCTCAACCTGATCTTCGGCGAGGACGTCCGTCGCGGCTTCGTCCGCGGCAAGGCCCTCGACCTGGCGCTCGTCTTTGCGCTCGGCACGGTCTTCGTGATCTCCTTCGTCGCCTCGATCGCGGGTCGCTTCGAGGTTCACCTGAACGGCTGGTTTGGCGGCATCATCAACTCGATCGTCGGCATAGCCAGCAACTCCGTCGTGCCGGTGATCATCGCCGGGCTGCTCTTCATCGCAGCCTTCAAGATCCTGCCGGCCGAGCGCCGGACCCTGCGCGACATGTGGCCGGGGATCGTCTTCGCGACATTCGGCTACGAGGTCGTGCGCCGCGGCTTCGCCATCTACCTCGATGGCTTCTCGCACTACTCGGCTGTGTATGGGTCGCTGGGCGCCGTCGTCGCCTTCATGTTCTTCATCTACCTCGCCTCGCTCGTCTTCCTGCTCGGGGCCGAGATGGCTGCCGTCTGGCCCGGCGTCCGGGCGGGCGACTACGACGGCGATCCGGACGAGGAAGGCGAGTCGGTGAGGCAGGCGATCGCCGGCTGGCTCAAGGGCCTCGTCTCGCGCAACCCCGTCGACCGCTGAGCGCCCGCAAGCGGCTGAGCACCCGGCGAGCCGCCCGCGCGAGCCCGCTCTAACGTGCCGCGCCGATGGGGAACCTGCGCACCCAGCTCAGCCCGCAACGCCGTCGTGCGGTGCTCACGGTGGCGATCGCCGCCATCTCGCTCGACTCGGCGCTGCTCGGGTTGATCGCGCCGCTGCTGCCCGAGATCGAGCACAGGATCGGCGCCTCCGACGCCGGTCTCGGGCTGGCGCTCGGGGCCTACGCGCTGCCGGTCCTCTTCGTCTCGCTGCCGCTCGGCCGCCTCTCCGATCGGGTCGGTCGCCGGCCGCTGCTGCTCGCGGGAATGCTGCTCTGCGTCGCCGGCTCGCTGCTGATCGCCTTTGCCGACACCCTCCCGGTGCTGGTTGCCGGCCGCGCGGTCCAAGGCGTCGGCTCCGCCGCGAGCTGGATCGCCGCCCTCGCCGTGGTCTCCGAGCTCGCTCCCCCCGGGCGCAAGGGCGAGGCGATCGGGTTCGCCCTCGCCGCCAACAGCGTCGGCGCGATTGCCGGGCCGGCCGCCGGCGGGATCCTCGGCGACACGCTCGGCTTCGACTTCCCCTTCCTGCTCGTTGCCGGAATCGGCCTGCTCGTCGCTGCCGGCGCCTTCTTCGTGCTTCCGCGTGACAAAAGCAGCGAACCGGCTGAGGCGGGCTCGGTCCGTGCCCTCGTCCGGCTTGCCTGCACGGGGCCGGTTCTGCCGGCGACCGCGATCGTCGTCGCGGGCGCGGCCGCGATCGGCCTCGTCGAGGTCGTCGTCCCGCTCGACGCGAGCAGCAGGCTCGGCGTCTCGGCGGCAACGATCGGCACGATCTTCGCCGCGACGATCGCGCTCGATCTGATCTTCTCACCGCTCGGCGGCCGCGCCGGTGATCGCCGGGGGCGCCTCGCGATCTCCGTGCTCGGGGTGGCGATCGCGACCCTGGGCATCGTCCTGCTCGCGACGCTCGGCGGCGTCGCAGGGCTCATCGTCGGCCTCTCGGTCTACGGGATCGGCTCGAGCCTGCTGTTCTCGGCCGCGGTGCCCTGGCTCGACGACGCGTTCGGCGAGGTCGCCCGCGGCTTCGGTTACGGCTTCCTCAACCTGACCTACTCGCTCGGCTACACCGTCGGGCCGATCGTCGCCGGCCTCGCCCTGCAGCTCTCCGGGCCAGCGTTCGCCTACGCGCTGCAGGCCGCCGCCTTCCTCGCCTGCGTCCTGCTCGCGCTCTCCCGGCGGCAGCCGGCGCCGCTCAGCGAGCTCGCGCCCGCTCCCACATCTGCAGGTACGCCTCCGCCGAGCGGAACAGGGTCCGCATAGCGCGCCCGCCGCCGGGCGCCTGCTCGGTAGCGGACAGCAGGTCTGGGATCAGCCCGTAGTGGGCGACACCGTCGGTGTTGAAGTCGAAGGTGCGCGTGCCGCTTCGCTCCTTGTTGAAGAGGACGCCGCTCCGGTAGCCGTCGAACGGGTAGCTGACCTGCTGATCGGCTGCCGGTGGGCCAGGGAGCGACGAGAAGCCGCCGGTGTCGGTGCCGAGGCCGATGCCGAAGAGCCGGCCGCGATGACGATAGGCGTCAAAGGCGTTGATCTTTGCGGCCAGATCGGCGGGGTCCGCCGGTGTCGAGGTGGCGAAGCCGCCGCCCTTGAACAGGCGCCGCAGCTCGCCCTGCGTCCACGAGCCGCCGGTGCCCGTGTGGCTGGAGACGAGCGGGTAGTGGTGCTTGGCGGTGATCTTCAGGACCCGCTCGCGCGCCCTTCTCGCTCAAGTGATCGACGTCGATCAACATGTGCTTGGCGATCATCCGGCGGACGAGGTAGGCGCCGAGCTTCGTCAGGCCCTTCGCGTTGCACTGCTTGCCCGGGGGATAGTCGGGCGGCGGCGGCAGGTCGGCGGCCGCGGGGAAGTAGTTCGCGAGGACGTTCTGCTCGAGCGGGCTCAGGCTCTCGATCTCCTCGCCCTGGCCCCGGTGCGGGCACGCACCGGTCTTGAAGTAGTGGCCGGTCTCGACCTGCTCGAAGACGCCGATGAACTTGCCCTTGGAGCCGCCCTCGAGCGCGGCGCCGCCGAAGGCGTTGTCGACCCAGTGGGCGATGAACATGCTGCGCACGCCGAGTTGCTTGAGCTCCCGCAGTCCCGCGTCGACGTCCTTGCGCGTGCAGCCCGACGGCTCCGAGCAGTTGAGCGGGTCGGACGTCTCCATGCCGATCACGACGGCGAGCTTGCCCTGCGCGGCCACCCGCCGCGCCTGCGCCGGGTTGTAGACGAGCCGGAAGAAGCCCTTCCCGGGCCCACCAGCCTGGGCGTCGACGTAGCGCTCCAGCCCTCGCAGGCGCCGTACCTCGGCGGCGATCGTGCGCATCTCGTTGCAGGAGTGAGCACGCTGCGGCTCGATCTTGCAGATCGGCGCGTCCTCGACCGTCTGCGCGACGACGATCCGCTCGCCCGCCATCCAGGCGCGCTGCAGCCAGCGCCAGTAGGTCTGCTGGTGCGTGTTCGTGTCGTGCACCGGCCAGCCGGCGAAGGTAGGCCAGCCGTGCGTGTCGTGTGTACCGAACGGCAGACCGGTCCGCAGCAGGTTGCCGGTCACGTCCCCGCTGCCGTCCGCGCCGTGATTGCGCGCGTCGCCGCCGAGCGCCTTCGAGATGCCAAGTCGGGAGAAGGACCTCCCGTCGATCACACGCCCGCCCGCGCGCATGTCGGCGGTGATGTGCAGGTGCGCGTCGGCGAAGCCGAAGATCGTGCCGTTGGGGTTGAGCGGGTCGTGCGCCCGCGGTCCACCGAGGACGTTGAGGCCGGCCTCGGGAAAGTCGGTGCAGCCGCCGGTCCGGTCGTCGAGTCGATGTACCCGGACCAGCTCGCCGCCGTTGCCGCGCAGGGTCAACTCGCTGTGCGACCCGACCGCGGGCGCGCCGCCACTCTGCACGTCCTGCAGGGCGTACCAACCTTTGCCCACGAGTCGCGTCAGGCTGAAGATCGCACCGCGTGACGGATCCGCGGATCGGGTTGCCGTGCCGCCTGCGTCGGCGGTGAGCAGCTTGCCGTCCTGGTCGACGAGCATGAAGTGGCCAAGCGCGGTGGGCTGCAGGAAGAAGCTCGCCGCAGCGTGGAGATGGCCGACGCGGTAGCCGTCACCTGAGGTGCCGATCGGCCCCTCGGGCAGCTGCACCTTTACGCATGCGTGCGCGAGGTCATACGCGGGCTCCGTCCCTCGCTGCGCCGCAGGCGCGCCGGCGGCTGCGATCGCGAGCGCCGCCGCAGCGACCAAACCAATCGCCGCGCCGATCCATCCCCTTCTCTCCCGCACTGCTCGAACTATACGAGCCGCGTCCAGCGCTCAATCGTCGAGCGATGCGCCCGGCAGCGCCAGGTCGAAGCGGGCCCCGCCGAGCTCCGAGCGGGAGGCCGTGACCGCGCCGCCGTGGGTCTCAGCAACCTGCTTGACGATCGCCAGGCCGAGGCCGGAGCCGGGCGTGCCTCGGGCCGCCGGGCTGCGCCAGAAGCGTTCGAACACGTGGGGGAGGTCGGCCTCGTCGATGCCGGGGCCGCTGTCGTCGAGGCGGACGCCGTGGCGGTTGACGCGGATCTCGATTCGGCCTCCCGGGGGCGTCCACTTGACGGCGTTGTCGAGCAGGTTGCCGATCGCCCGGTCGAGGCGCTCGGGGGCGCCGCGGACGATCGTCGGCTCGAGCTCGGCCTCGATGATCGTGCCCTCGGCGACCCGCCGCCGTGCCCGGTCGACGCAGGCGGCGGCGACCTCGTCGAGCCGTACGTCGGCCGGCTCGGCGCCGATCCCCTGCTCGGCGCCCTCGCGGGCGAGGTCGACGATGTCGTCGACCAGCCGCCCCATCTCCTGAAGCTCCTCGTCGAGCTCGTCGAGCAACTGCGCCCGCTCCTCGTCGCTACCGCCACCGCCGCGCATCAGCGTCTCGATGTTCGTCCGCAGGCTCGTCAGCGGCGTCCGCAGCTCGTGCGAGGCGTCGGCGACGAGCCGCCGCTGGGCGCCGACCGAGCGCTCGAGCGCCGCCAGCATGCTGTTGAAGGCGAGCCCGAGGCGGGCGAGCTCGTCGTCGCCGCTGACGTCGATGCGCTGCGTCAGATCTTCGGTCCGGGCCACGTCCTCGGCGGTCCCGGTGAGCGCCCGCACGGGCGTCATCGCCGTCCGCGCGACGAGCAGCCCGAGGCCGGCGGCGGCGGCTGTGCCGCCGATCGCGACCAAGACCAGGATCAGCGCGAGCTGTGAGAGCGAGTCGTTGACCTCGCTCAGCGGCCGGGCGAGGACGAGCGCTGCGTTGTCGTTCAACCGCGCCGTCGCGAGCCGCACGCTCGAGCCGTCGACGGTCGCGTCGGAGAGCACGATCCCATCGGAGCCCGACCGCAGCACGCCGGTCGCCGTGCCGGTCGGCAGCGTCTGCCCAGACTCGAACCCGGGGCTGGCGAGCAGGACGTTGCCCTGCGAATCGACCAGTTGGCCGACGGCCGAGCCGGTCTCGATGCCGGGGCCGCCGAGGATCTCGGGTGGGAGGGCCGGTGGCCCGTTCGCGTCACCGCCTGCGGCTGTGCCGCCGCTCGACCCGGCTGCCTGCTCGAGGCGGCGGCGGAGGATCGCGCGCAGGCGCTCGTCCGGCATTCCGCCGCTCGCCGATCCCATCTGCGGGCCGCCGCCGGTAGTCGGCGGCAGCGGCCCGCCGCCGAACGGACCGCTTGCGGCGAACTGCTGTGCGCTCTCGGCTTGGCGGCGCAGCGAGTCGTCGATCTCCCCGCGCAGCTCCGCGCGGACGATGAGCCAGGCGGCGCCGGCGACGACGATGATCGCGACGGCAACCGCGAGCGCCGAGAGCAGCGCGATCCTGCGGCTGAAGCTCATTTCGCCTCGCGCAGCGCGTAGCCGACCCCGCGCGCGGTGTGCAGCAGGCGGGACTCGCCCTCGGCCTCGGTCTTGCGGCGCAGGTAGCCGACGTAGACCTCCAGCGCGTTCGAGCGCGGACCGAAGTCGTAATCCCAGACCGCCTCGAAGATCTGCGTGCGCGTCAGCACCTGGCGCGGGTGGCGCATGAACAGGTGCAGGAGCTCGAACTCGGTCTTCGTCAGTTCGATCTCACGCGCACCCCGTCGTACCTCGCGCGTGCGGGGGTCGAGACTCAGGTCCGAGAAGGTGAGGGCGTTGCCGATGGAGTCATCACCGGCCGACGGCTCGGCCCGCCGGACGAGCGCGCGCAGGCGGGCGAGCAGCTCCGCGAGCGCGAAGGGCTTGACCAGATAGTCGTCGGCGCCGGCGTCGAGCCCGTCGACCCGGTCGGAGACCGCATCGCGCGCCGTCAGCATGAGCACCGGCGTCCGGTCACCGGCGGCGCGCAGCCGCCGGCAGACCTCGAGCCCGTCGACCTCTGGCATGAGCACGTCGAGGACGATCGCATCCGGCGCGGCGATCGCGATCTCGCGCAGCGCCATCGCCCCGTCGGGCGCGGAGTTGACCTCGTAGCCCTCCAGCTTCAGCGCCCGCTCGAGCGCATGCCGCACCGCCGGCTCGTCGTCGACGACCATCACTCGCATACGCCCAGTCTGCCTCCTCCGCCTGAACGGAAGCTGAGAGAGCCGAGGCTATGATTCGCCCCTCTGCGGGCGAGGTGTAACTGGTTGCACGCGACCCTTCCAAGGTTGAGGAAGCGGGTTCGAGTCCCGTCGCCCGCTTATCCGAAATCCGCGCCGCCGGCTCCGCGGATTTCCCTAGACTCACCCGTCACGGGGCGTGGCGCAGCTTGGTAGCGCATTCGACTGGGGGTCGAAAGGTCGCTGGTTCAAATCCAGTCGCCCCGATGGGAGCCACCGCGAGGCTCGCCCGAGGGGCAGCTACCGCGACGCGGTGGACAGGTGGAATCCCTCGCGGGTTGCGTAGTAGACGATCACGAGAGCGGCGGCGGGGTCAGCCCACGACCACCCGAGCAGCGCGTTGGCGAGCAGACCGAGCAGGACAGCGGCCGCCAGGAGCGCGTCGATCAGCGTGACCTTCGCCTCCGCGACGAGCACCGGATTGCCGAGCTTGGTGCCCACCGAACGCTTGCCGTACGCGAGGGCCAACATCACCGCCACCGTCAAGCCGACCCAGGTGGTCCCGACGACCGAGTTGCCGGCATCGTCAGCACCGAGCAGGGCGCTGAGGGAAGTGATCAGGACGTAGGCGGCGACGGCGAGGAAGGCAATGGCGATCAGCCGCAAGGCCCGTTGCTCGCGCAGCGCAGGAGCGCCGGTGAGTTGCCAGATCACGACGGTGGAGGCGAAGATCTCGATGGCGCTGTCAAGGGCGAAGCCGATCAGGGCAACTGAATTGGCTGCGCGAGCGGAGAGGACCAGGACCACCGTGCCCACGACGTTCCACCCGAGCGTCGCGTACTCGAGGCGAAGCCCGCGACGGATGAGTGGCAGATCCTCCACCCAGGGGAAGCTAGGCCGTAGGTGCTCGTCCGGCGACGCGGAGCACGAGCTGCAGTGACCGCTCCGGCCCCGGCCACGACGCTCTGATCGCGTCCTCAGGGTGGGTCGCCAGCAGCCAGCGCAGAGCGAGGCTGACAAGGATCGCATCGTCGAGGACGCCGACAACCGGGAGGAAGTCAGGGATCAGATCGAAGGGCAGAGCCAGGTAGACGAGGAGGGCAAGCAGCGCGCCCCGCTGGGCTGTGGTGGTGGAAGGGTGGGCCAGCAGCCCGCGTATCAGGCGCCCGCAGTCCGGCATGAAGCCGGCGACGGCACGGGCATCGGTGCGACGACCGAGTGCGACCAGCGCCGCCACGACCATGCCGTAGACGAGGATGAGGGTAAGGAGCAGGCCCCAGGGAGAGACATCGAACCCGAACACGGAGCACGACAGGATGGCGCTTTTCGCGCACCGAGCCGGGGACAGGATGCAAGGAGGGAGCGCCCCGACCTCCCCGCCGAGTCGCCGATTTCTGAAACTCTTGCGGTCCCATGCGCCTCGCCGCTGACCGTCCCTTGGCCTCGCGCCGGCAACCGCTGGCGACTACCGCGAGCTTGCCCGGCGCCGGCTGCCGCGCCAGCTCTTCGACTACGTCGACGGCGGCGCCTACGAGGAGGCGACGATGCGCGCCAACGTCGCCGACCTCGAGCGCGTGCTCCTGCGCCAGGTCGTGATGCGCGACGTCAGCGTGCGCGAGCCAGCAGGTCGAGGTCCTCGGCCAGCGCTGGCGATGCCGGTCGTGCTGGCGCCGGTCGGGCTCGCGGGCATGCTCGCGCCGCGGGCGGAGGTGCAGGCAGCGCGGGCGGCCGAGGCGATGGGCGTCGCCGTTCGTCGAGTCGACCGTGTCGATCTGCCCATCGAGGAGGTGGCCGAGGCGATCCGTAGCCCGCCCTGGTTCCAGCTCTACGTGATGCGCGACCGCGGCTACGCCGAGGACCTGATCGGCGCCGCGCGGGACGTTGGCTCGCCGGTGCTCGTCCTCACCATCGACCTCGCCGTCGTCGGCGCGCGCCACCGCGACACCCGAAACGCCGTGGTCGGCGACCCGGGCCCGTGGGCGAAAGCTGCGCCGCGCCGGCGACATCGCCTCCCACCCTCGGCTGGATCCGCACGCGTGGCGCTCGGCGGCCGGCCGCTCACCTTCGGCAACCTGGAGAACGCGGTTCCGGGCGCGCGCAGCCCGGCGGCGTTCAAGGACTGGGTCGACTCGCAGTTCGACCCGAGCGTCACCTGGGAGGACATCGCCTGGGTGCGCGAGCGCTGGCCCGGCCGCCTCGTGGTCAAGGGCGTGCTCGACCCCGAGGACGCCAGGCGCGCCGCCGCGGCCGGCGTCGACGGCATCGTCGTCTCCAACCACGGCGGCCGCCAGCTCGACTCCGTCCCCTCGAGCGCCCGCGCCCTGCCGGCCGTCGCCGACGCGGTCGGAGGGCGAGGTCGAGGTGCTTGCCGACGGCGGCGTCCGCACCGGCCTGGACGTGGTCAAGATGCGTAGCCCTCGGCGCCCGCGCGGTGCTCGTCGGCAGGCCCGTGGGCGTGGGCTGTCGCAGCGCGCGGCGAGGCCGGAGTCCGCCACATGCTCGGGGTCATGAAGGCCGACATCGACACGGCGCTCGGGCTGACTGGCAATACGTCGATCGCCGCGGTCGACGGCTCGGCGCTGTACTCGGCCGACCCACCCCTCGCGCGAGGCTGAGGCGGTCCGCTTGGCCACCGGCGCCGAAGCCCTGATCCGCACCCTGGTGGACGCGGGCGTGACGAGATGCTTCTCCAATCCCGGCACCTCGGAGATGCACTTCGTGGCAGCGCTCGACTCGGTCCCGGAGATGCGCGCCACCCTCGCGCTCTTCGAGGGCGTCGCCACCGGCGCCGCCGACGGCTACGCCCGCATGGCCGAGCGCCCGGCTGCCACGCTGCTGCATCTGGGGCCCGGCCTCGGCAACGGGCTGGCGAACCTGCACAACGCCCGCCGGGCCAAGGTCCCGCTCATCAACATCGTCGGCGATCACGCCACCAGTCACGCCCGCTACGACGCCCAGCTGCAGTCCGACATCGAGACGGTGGCGCGCAACGTCTCGGGCTGGGTCCGGACCTCGGCGAGCACCGCCGAGGTGGGCGCCGACGCCGCGGAGGCCGTGACCGCCGCAACCGGCCCGCCGGGCCAGGTCGCGACTCTCATCCTGCCGGCGGACGTTTCCTGGTCGGAGGGTGGCGAGCCGGCCGTCGTGCCGGCTCGCGAGCCTGCGCCGGCGCCGGCCGGGGACCGTGGTCGAGGAGATCGCCAGGGCGCTGCGCGATCGCGGCGACGCGGCCCTGCTGCTGGGCGGGACGCGCGCTGCGGGAGTCGGCGCTCGTGGCCGCTGCGCAGATCGCCGCTGCGACCGGGGCCAAGGTCTTCGCCGAGACGTTCCCGACGCGGATCGAGCGCGGCGCCGGCGTGCCGCCCACCGAGCGGCTCGCCTACCTGGCGGAGCTCGCTTCGGTGCAGCTGGCTGGGCTGCGCACCTCGTGCTCGTCGACGCGAAGGCCCCGGTGTCCTTCTTCGCCTACCCGGGTCGCAAGGGATACCTCGTCCCGGATCGGCTGCCAGGTGCACGAGCTGGCGACGCCGGCCGACGACGCGCTGGCCGGGCTCACGGGCGCTCGCGGAGGCCGTTGGCGCCGCGGGATCGCAGCCCACGCGCGCGGGGGCGGCCGCGCCGCAGCCCGCCACGGGCGCGTTGACCGCCGACGCGGCCTGCCAGACCATCGCCGCGCTGCTCCCGGAGGGCGCGATCGTCTCCGACGAGGCGGTCAACCTCCGGCCTCAGCTTCGCCGCCGCCTCGCCGGGCGCTCCGCGCCACGACGTGCTCACGCTGACCGGCGGCGCGATCGGCCAGGGGCTACCGGTGGCAGTCGGCGCGGCGATCGCCTGCCCCGACCGGCCGGTGCTGGCGCTTGAGGGCGAGGGGTCGGCCATGTACACGATCCAGTCGCTTTGGACGATGGCCCGCGAGGAGCTCGACGTCACCGTCGTCATCTTCAACAACCGCTCCTACGCGATCCTCAACATCGAGCTCGAGCGCGTCGGCGCCAAGGAGGGCGGGCCGCAGGCGAGGTCTCAGCTCGACCTCGCGGGTCCCGACCTCGACTTCGTGGCCCTGGCCCGCGGCCAGGGTGTGCCGGCCGTCCGCGTCGACACCGCCGAGGACCTCGCCACGGCACTGACGCGGTCCTTCGCAGAGCCGGGGCCGCACCTGATCGAGGCGGTCGTGCCGAGCGTCTACAGCGGCTTCAGGCTCCGGGCGATGCCCTACGGCTTGCGGGCCCTCGGCCACCTGCCACGTCCGCTGGCGCGCGCGGTGAAGAACCGCCTGTATCCCTGAGCTCGCTCCCTCGGCTAGAGCAGCGCGAACCGCAGCACGCAATCATTGGGGCCGATGAGGTCGCGCGGATGAGCGGTGCGAGGCGCAAGAGCCGGCCCTCCGGAGCGCTGGAGGGCGGAGCATGATCACCACACCCGCACACGACCCCTGGGGCCGCGACCTGGCCGGCGAGCTGCACGAGCTCACCTTCGAGAGCGAGGCGCTGGCCGGCAACCCGCTCGGCGACCCCTCGTCGCGGCCGTTGTACGTCTACACGCCGCCGGGCTGGCCCGGCGGTGGCCCGTACCCGGCGGTCTGGTCGATCCAGGGGATGACGGGGCAGATCGACATGTGGCGCAACCGCTCGCCCTACAGCTCGACGTTCATCGAGGACCTCGATCGGCTGATCGTCGCCGGCGAGTGCCGTCCGGTAGTCGTCCCGATGCCCGACTGCTGGACCGCCTACGGCGGCTCGCAGTTCCTCGACTCGGCCGGCACCGGCAACTACCTGACCTATCTTTGCGACGAGCTCGTGCCATTCGTCGACGGCCGGTTCAACACGATCGCCGAGCGCGATGGCCGCGCCGTCCAGGGCAAGTCCTCGGGCGGCTACGGGGCCCTGATCCTGCCGATGCTGCGCCCGGACCTTTGGGGCGGGCTCGGCGATGTCTCGGGCGACTCCGCCTTCGAGTACTGCTACATGCCGGACTTCCCGCAGACCTGGACCGTGCTCCGCGAGCACGGTGGCTCGATCGACGAGTTCTGGGCCGCGATGCGCGAGCTGGCCGATCCCCCGCCGCCGATGTTCGCTGCCGTCAACACGATTGCGATGGCCGCCTGTTACTCGCCCGGCCCCGGCGGCGAGCCGGAGCTGCCCTTCACGATGGAGGACTGCTCGCTGCGCCCCGAGGTATGGGAGCGGTGGCTCGCCTTGGACCCGGTGCGGATGCTCCCCGACCACCTCGAGGATCTGCGCACGATGCGCGCGATCTCGCTCGAGTGCGGCTTGCAGGACGAGTTCAACCTCTACGCGGGAACGGCGATCGTCCACGAGCAGCTGGAGCGGGCGGGGATCGAGCACCGCTTCGAGCTGTTCGAGGGCAAGCACGGCCACCTGACGCCGCGCTACGCGCCGCTCGTCGCCTGGCTCGCCGAGCGCCTCGGCTGAGAGCGGGGCGGCCGCGATCGGTCAGCGGGCAGGCGCCGCCACTGCAAGCTCCGTTGCAAGACAAGGATTTTGTGAGCGAATGGCAAGGGTGAGACGAGCCGGTTGACTACCGTGCCCGTCCACGTATGGGCCCCGTTTCCCGTCGACCCGGCCGGCGTCTGCGCCGGCAGCTGCGCTCCGGCGTGCCGGCAGCGCTGCCGATCGCCGCGCTGGCGATCGCGCTGCTCGGCGCGCAGCCCGCGGGTGCGCAGAGCGTCTCCGCTCTGCAGTCGAAGGTGGACGCCTCGCGGCAGAAGGCCGAGGCCATGGCCTCGCAGATCGAGTCGCAGACCGCCCAGCTCGAGGCGAGCCGCGCCGACGCCGTCGCGGCCGCCAGGCGCGAGGGTGAGCTCAACGCGACCCTCGCCCAAGGCGAGGAGCGGGCCCGCGAGCTGAGCGCCGCCGTCGCCCGCTCGCAGGCCGCGCTGGAGCGGGCCCGCGCCAAGCTTCGGCGTTCGACCCACTCGCTCGCCAAGCGCCTCGTTCAGATCTATAAATACGGGCAGACCGATGCGATCGAGGTGCTGCTCGACTCCGGGGGCTTCGACGACCTCGTCGCGCGGGCGGACTACCTGCAGCGGATCCAGGACGCGGACTCCGCCCTCGTCACCCGGACCCGGGCGCTGCGCGCGGACGTCTCCAGCCAGCTCGACCAGGTCTCCGCCGCTCGAGAGCAGCAGGTCGCCCACAACCAGGAGCTCACCGCCGCGCGCGATCAGATCGCCGCCGTGCGCGCCCAGGCTGTCGCCCGTTCGACGGCGCTTGCGCAGGCGCGCAGCGCCCAGCAGGCAGAGCTCGGCCGGCTGCACTCGCAGGTCGAGCACTGGCAGGCACAGGTCCAGCGAGCGCAGCAGATCTCCGCCCAGCAGGCCCAGCAGCAGGTCGCGGGGCAGATGACCGACTGGGCGATCCCCTCGAGCATCGTCCAGTGCGAGTCCGGCGGCAACTACAGCGCCGTCAACCCGAGCTCGGGCGCGGGCGGCGCCTACCAGATCCTGCCCTCGACCTGGAAGCTCTACGGGGGCAAGGGCCTTCCCCAGGACGCATCGCCGGCCGAGCAGGCGCGGATCGCAGCCCTGATCTGGGCGGACTCGGGCTCCTCCGCATGGGAGTGCGCGAGCGGCTGAATCAGATCGGCCCCGCCGTTGCGGCGGCGCCGATCTAGGCGCCGCTCTGCTCGCGGCGCCGGCGCGTCACCGCGTCGATCGTCACCGCGGCGAGTAGCACCGCGCCGGTGATCATGAACTTGACGTCGGAGTCGAGCGCGAGCAGGTCCATGCCGTTCGAGATCGAGCCGATGACGATGGCGCCGAGCAGTGCCGACCAGACGTAGCCGCGGCCGCCGAAGAGGCTGGTGCCGGCGATGACCGGGCCGGCTATCGCGAGCAGCAGCACGTCGCCGGTGCCCGACTGCTGGTTGACCGCAAGCAGCCGCGAGGCGGCGAGGATGCCGCCCGCCGCGGCGAGCATCGAGGCGAGCGTGAAGACGCTGACCTTGATCCGGGTGACGCTGATCCCGGCCCTGCGTGCCGCCTCGGCGTTGCCGCCGACCGCGTAGATGTGGCGCCCATAGCGCGTGCGCTCGGTGATGAACGTGAAGATGATCAGCAGGACGACGACGATGACGACGGCGAGCGGCACGCCGCGGTCTGCGTTGAGGATCGCGACGGCGACGAACACCGCCGCGCCGACGAGGACGATCCGTACGAGCAGCCCGAACACCGCCGAGAGCTCGAGATCGGCCGCGGCTCGCTTCCGCCGTTCATTGACCTGGCTGGCGGCGTAGAGCACGATCCCGGCGACGCCGAGGATCCAGCCGACGGCGGGGGAGAAGAAGGTGCTCGTCAGGTCGGTGATCAGGCTCGGTGGCAGGTTGACCGAGCCGGTGTCACCGAGCACGCGCAGCAACGCGCCCTGCCAGGCGAGCAGGCCGGCGAGCGTGACGACGAACGAGGGGACGCCGAACCGGGTGACCATGACCCCGTTGAAGAAGCCGATCGCCAGTCCGACTACCAGGCCGGCGAGGATCGCGAGGATCGGAGCCCAGTTGTGCTGGACGCTGAGCACGGCCATCACGCCGGCGGCCAGGCCGCTGACGGCGCCGACCGAGAGGTCGATCTCACCGAGCAGCAGGACGAGCACGACACCGATCGAGATCGTCGCGATCGCCGCGATCTGCAGCGCGAGGTTCGAGAGGTTGATGGCGCTCAGGAAGCGGTCGTTGGAGAGCTGGAAGATCGTCCAGATCAGGGCGATGCCGATCAGCACCCGAACCGAGGCGAGATCACCGCGGCCGAGGGCGGAGAACGCCTTCGCGATCGAGGGCCGATCGGTTCCCTCGGCGGGCGCTGTGCCGATGCCCGCCTCCTCCGCGCTCATAGTTCCGTCTCCTCCGTAGACCGCCCTTGCTCGTCTGCCCCGGTCATCGACGCAACGATCTGCTCGCGGGTGGTGTCCTTGGCATCGAAAATGCCCGCCATCCGGCCCAGGCGCAGGACTGCGATCCGGTCGGCCACGTGGAAGACGTTCGCCAGGTTGTGGCTGATCACGATCACGCCCAGACCGCGCTCCCGCAATCGCTCGATCAGCTTCAGGATCTGCGCGGTCTGCACGATGCCGAGCGCGGCGGTGGGCTCGTCGAGCATCACCAGCTCCGGGTCGCCGAGCAGCGAGCGCGCGATGGCGACGGCTTGCCGCTGGCCACCCGAGAGCATCGCCACCTCGGTGCGAACGCTGCGCAGCGTCGTCACCCCAAGTGAGCTGAGCAGCTCGACCGAGCGCTTCTCCATCGAGGTCTCGTTGAGCACCGAGACGCCGGGGGCCCTGGTGGTCATCTCCTGACCGAGGAACAGGTTGGCGACTACGTCCAGGTTCTCGGCCAGTGCCAGGTCCTGGTAGACCGTCGCGATGCCGAGCGACGTCGCGTCGTTCGGCGTTCGCATCCGCACGTGGGTGCCGTTCCACTCAGCCGAGCCATCGTCCGGCGGCTGGGCGCCCGAGATCGCCTTGATCAGGGTGGACTTGCCGGCGCCGTTGTCGCCGACGAGCGCGACGACCTCACCGTGGAAGACCTCGAAGTCGACGTCCTTGAGGGCCTCCACGGGCCCGAAGCGCTTGCTGAAGCCCTTCAGCGCGAGAAGAGGCCGCGACGGATCCGTCGCCGACTGTTGTGTCGTGCTCTGGCTCTGTTCCATCACTTCCTCTCCTCGCGCCTCAGGCTATTCGTTCGTTACTGGATACCGGCGGCCTTGCAGTCCTGCGCGTACTGCTTCGTGCAGATCTGCTTGGCGCTCCAGTAGCCGTCCTTGACGACGGTGTCCGCGACGTTGTCCTTGAACACGGGAATCGTGTCCGTGATCGCCGTAGGCACCTTCTCCTGGCCGTTGTCCTCCTCGCCGTTGATGACGTCGGAGTTGGCCGGATCCTCGCCGTTGACGACGGCGACGGCGAGCGTCGCGGCGTTGTCGGCGAGCGGCTTGATCGGCTTGTAGACCGTCATGTACTGCTCGCCGGCGATGATCCGCTGGATCGCCGCCAGTTCGGCGTCCTGGCCCGTGACCGGCACGGTCGTCGGGCTCGGCGTGATGCCCGCTGCCTTGAGCGCCGCAATCGCGCCGCCGGCAGTGCCGTCGTTGGCAGCGAGGACGCCGTTGAAGCCGTCCTTGCCGAGGGCCGTGATCGCCTGGTCCATCTCCTTCTGAGCGTTCTCAGGCAGCCAGTCCGTGGTGTCGTACTCCTTCGCCACGTTGATGCCCTTGTCCTGGAACACCTGCGTCGCACCCTCCTTGAACAACTTCGCGTTGTTGTCCTTGGGGTCGCCGTTGATCTGAACGATCGGACCCTTGGGGTTGCCGTTGGCCGCCAGCTGCTTGGCGAGTGCCTCGCCCTGCTGCTTGCCGACCTCGGAGCTGTTGAACTCCGCGTAGGCGGCGAGATCCGCGTTCAGGATCAGGCGGTCATAGCTGATCACCGGGATGTTCGCCTGCTGCGCGCGCTGAACCATGCCGGAGGCCGACGTCGAGTCGACCGGGTCGAGGACGATCACGTCGACGCCCTGCGTCACGGCCGCTTCAACCTGCGACTGCTGCTTGGACGGGTCCTGATCCGCGTTCTGGTACAGCACCTCGCAGTTCGGGCAGATCTCGTTGACCTTCTGCTCGAACAGCGGCTTGTCCTGCGTCTCGTAGCGGGCTGTCTGCGTCTCCGGCAGCAGGAAGGCGATCTTGCCGCCGCTGCTGGATCCACTGCTCGTACTGTCGCCACCGCCACCGCAGGCAGCCAAAGCAATGGCTGCCGCGAATCCGGCTACTGCGACGAGCAGGAAGCGCCCTTGTGTCGTACGTCTCATCGAGAGCTCCCTCCTGTGGGCTCGTCCTTTGTCATTGGTCCGCTCCTCTCTCTCCGGGGTCGAGCCCCGTTCCTTTTGTTGCATCGGAAAGTTCACGCGGCGACCCCCAGGTCGACCTGGTCGACGAGGTCGGAGTCGCGCATCACGACCGCCAGCGCGCCAAGCATCTCGGCGCGCTCGCCGAGCACGCCGGCGGCGAGCTCGAAGCCGGCGACGGCGCTCGGCACTGCGCGGCGGCGGACGACGTCGTCCATCGGCGCCAACAGCACGTCGCCCGCCGCTGCCAGGTCGCCGCCGATGATCACCATCTGTGGGTTGAGGATGTTGCAGAGGCCGGCGACCGCGACGCCGATCGACCGGCCCGCGTCGCCGATCAGTCGCTGCGCGGCGGTGTCGCCGTCGGCGCACAGCTCAAGCAGCTGTTTCGGCGTGACCTCCTCGAGTCGGCTCGTCGAGAGCAGGTCCGCCACCGCCCGCGAGGAAGCCACCGTCTCCAGGCAGCCGCGGTTGCCGCACCGGCAGACGGTCGAGGTGTCGCCGAGGTTCATGTGGCCGATCTCGCCGGCGGTGCCCGAGATGCCGCGCTGGAGTCGACCGCCGGAGATCAGGCCCGCTCCGATGCCGGAGGAGACCTTGATGTAGACCACGTCAGAGAGACCCTTGCCGGCGCCCCACGTGTACTCGCCGAGCGCACCGAGGTTCGCGTCGTTCTCGACCTGCACCGGCAGGCCGAGGCGCCGGCTCGCCTCGAGCGCGGCGTCGACGCCGACCCAGCCAGGCAGGATCGAGGACCCCTGCACCGAGCCACTGTGCTTGTCGATCGGGGCCGGCAGGCCCATGCCGACGCCTACGATCTGGTCGCGATTCGCACCCGCATCGCGCAGGACCCGTTCGACGAACTCGGCGGCTCGGTCGAGGCCCTGCTCACTCGAATGGTCGACGTCGAGCTCGCACCACGCTTCGGCGAGGACCGAGTGGGCGAGATCGGAGAGGGCGACGCGCAGGTGCGAGTGCCCGAAGTCGATGCCGAGCGCCACGCCCGCCGAGCGGTGCAGCGAGACCATCACCGGCGGCCGGCCCATCTGCACCTCGGCGCCGGGCTCGCTGTCGCGTTCCTCGGCCAGCCCACTCTCCAGCAGGTCGGCGACGATCGTCGAGACCGTCGAGCGTGAAAGCCCTGTCGTCCGCGCGATCTCGGCGCGGCTGGCGACACCGAGCTCGCACAGAGCATCGACGACTCGTTTGCGGTTGCCCTCGCGTAGCGAGGCCAGCGGGCCTCTCCCTCTCCTCACGGCAGGGATCAATTTCACATGTCACGACTTTTGTCAAGGTGGGCGCGTAAATGACCCCAAGTAGGGTCCGTAAATCGCCGAACTCAAACAAAGGCGACCCCGCAATCCGCATTATCGGGCCGTCCGATCGCCGGGCCCTTGCAATATGGGGCGATCAGCCGCGGGCCATTTCCCCCCGATTCCGGCAGAACCCTGCCCGGCCGCCGTGCGTATCTCCGGGCAGTGGGCTCGGGGACCTATCCGCGCTGCGTATCTGGTCCCTGCGGCGGCTCGAGTTCCGCCACTCGGGCGGAGAACGTGCGCCAGCGACGCTCGTTGTCGTGGACGAGTACGGCTGACTCCGCCAATAGATCCGCGGCCCTGTCGAGTAGCTCCGAGGTCGCGTAGAGATACGGCGGGTAGTTGCGAGGCCCGGAGATGTCCTCGCGGATGGCGGCGGCGCCGAAGTCGATGCGTTCGAGAAGCTCCACCGACCGTCGCAGCAACCTCGCTGACAGCGTCTGCAGCGAGGAAGACTGCCAGTCGTTGGCGACTATCCGATGCCGCTCGCCGATCACGTCGGTGAGCTCGGGGTAGGCGGCGAGAGATCCGACGACCTGCCATGACTGCGCCATCGCCGACGCCAGCCACTCTCCGGTTTCAGCGAGCCGCTGAGCTGTCGCGTCGAGCTCCCGCCGCAGCCCTGCGATCTCGGCCGGCTCGTCGCCGGCTTCCATGAAGAGCACGCCTGTCTCCGCCGTGAGGCCGGGCGGGTTCAGGTCCTCGGCACCGGCGAATGGACTCGCGGCGGGTTGCGCTGCTGCCGCGGTCCGCGACCAATGGTCGGCGAGCGCCTTCAGGATCCGCGAGTGGCGTTGCACATTGGCGGCGCCCTCCAGGGGTGCCTGTGCATAGAACTGCTCGTGCTGTCGGTGATGACGCGCGAGGTTGCCGATCAGCGCGAGCAGCTCGTCCGGCACGCCTTCCATGCCGGCAGTCTCTCAGGGCCGCCGCAGATACGATCGCCCGGTGGTCACCGTCGTCTTCCGCTCGAGGCTGCGCAATCCGGACGATCCCGAGTATGCGGAGCTTGCTCCACGGATCGAGGAGCTCGCCCGCTCGATGCCGGGCTTCGTCTCCTTCGAGCGGTTCCAGTCAGCCGACGGAGAGCGGCTCTCGCTGATCGGCTTCGAGGCGCTCGCTGACGTCGATCGCTGGCGCAACCATCCCGAGCACCGCGCGGCGCAGCGCCGCGGGCGGGAGCGCTTCTACGCCGAGTACTCGATCACCGTCGCCGAGAACGTCCGCGCCTACGGGTTCGACGCCGAGCGCGACTCGAACGACTAGACCTGGGCGACGGCGTCCGCGAGCCGCTCGGCGAGCCACAGGTCGCAGAGCCACTCGCGCTGCTCACGGGCCTTGCTGCGCCCGACGTGGATGCCGCTCGCGTTACCGCTCGCTGTCAGGTTGCGCCAGCCCGCTGAGGCCGGCACGTCCGCTAGCGCCCGCTCGATCTCCGGCGGCAGACCCTCCTTGCGGTTGCGGAGCCTCCCGTCTGAGCTGCGGGCACTGAACTCGGGGCTGCGGACGGCCACATGGATCTCGCAGCCGCCGTTCTCGAGCGCGATTTCGACTCGCCTGCCGTGCCTGGTGCCGGCCAGCCGCAGGGCGCCGCTGACGTAGGTCTTCATGCCGGGCGAGGGCGGCACACGTGGCCCGACGCCGACCTCGGGGCGCTCGGCGAGCTCGAGTCCGAGTGGGGCGACGGCGCGGCCGACCGCGTCGTAGCCGCGATCGAGCTCCCCGCCACCGCCGAGCACGCGAACGGAGCGGTAGATCGCGTAGCCGACGATGATCGGCGCCCCGATCAGGATCGGGATGAAGCTCTCGAGCAGGTAGGTGAGCGGCACGGCGACAAAGATCAGCGCCGTCACGATCCGGCCGGCCTTCATCGAAGAGCGGGCGAGCTCCCAGCCGTCCCCGCGCGCCTTCGCCGCCTCCGCGGAGATCGGCTCGACCGCGAGCGCGGCCCAGAGCTCCGGTTCGCTCGCCGTCATCGGATTGGTGAGCGGTTGCCCGATCTCGCCGGCCCCGGCCGTTGGCGGGCGGGAGGCTCGTGCCAGATCTCGCGCCTGGATCACGAACAGGATCACGAAGAAGCCGGCGAGGATCGCGAAGATCGCCGCGAGCGTGCCCTTCGGGTTCGCGTCCTGCGGGTCGGCGGAGAGCGCCACGAGCACGATCGCGACCACCACTACCGGTAGCCCGACCAGAGCGAAGATTCGCGAAGCCCTGAACATCCCCCGAGCGCCGCAGTCTATGCGGGCGCCGGCGGATACAGGCTCAGTCCGAGAACAGCGCGACGCTCTTCTGTAGGTCGAGCATCAGCAGCCAGCTCGCCGCCGCCGAGGTCGGCCACGTGCGGTACTGACCCCAGGTGGTGTCGCTGTCACGGTCGGCGCCGATCGGGCCGACGGTGCTCGGTGTGTTCGTCGCCCGCAGGGAGTCGACCCCGGCGGCGATCAGCGGCGCGGACGTCTTGAGGCGCGTGAGCGCGAACTGCGACTCGATCGTGCCCTCGCTCCAGATCAGGTCCGGGGAGCCCGCGTCGAGGAAGGGCCGCAGCCCGCTGACCTCGGTCGACGCCGCTGGGGTGGATCGCGGGGCGATGTAGAAACCGGGCCGCATGATGTAGGCGCCGACCTGCTCGTCCCGATCGTCCCCGCGCGTCTGTAGGTACATCGCTCCCAGCGCCTGCACGTCGATCGGGATCCGCGGGTCGGCCGCGCCCTCGTTGAAGTGCGCCGAGCTGGCGTCGCTGACGAGCAGGTTCGCGTCGATCGCCTTGCCGAGCGCCACCCGTGCCGCCGTCAGGTCGGCGCGCGTGAGGTCGCCGAATTTGTGCGAGTGCTTCGCGAGGTCCTCGAGCTCTCGGAGGAGCTCGTAGGTGAGCAGATTGTGCTGGGTGGATACCCAGGAGACGTCCGGTCCGCCGGGGATCAGCCCGTCCTTGTTGCGCAGGCCGAGCAGATAGGAGAGCGTGGCCCCGGTCATCGAGTCGTAGCTCTTGTCGCCGTACTTGGCGGCGAACGCGGCGCCGGCGAGGCCGACCCAGGCGACGGCGCCGGAGCGCACGACGGGGGCGCTGGCGCCGGTCTTGACGTCGAAGGCGAAGTCGATGGAGCCGTTCCGGTTCTGCAGGAGCGCGAGTTGGTCGAGCAGCTGTCGCGCCTGGCTGCGGTCCCTGTCTGCGACGAAGGCGATCGTGGCGAGCGCGTTGTCGTAGGTCCACGAGTAGTTCGCCAAGTCCGCGTAGAGCGGATCGCTGGTCGGGATGTCGAAGGAGCGAACGAGCAGGAGCTTGTTCGGGTCGCCCGAGCCGCCGATCTGCGCGACGCCCGGCGCTTCGCCCTTCGCGGCGGCGGAGCCCGCGACGGCGCGAAGGTGATGATGCTTGTGCTTGCGAACGCGGATCGGGCCGACCTGGCGAGCGAGCTTGCGGGCGAGGCGGCGGTGCGGCTTGCGACCGTTCTTCTTCAGTGGCCAAGCCTTATGGACCCTGTTCTTGTGCTTGCACTTGCGCGGGTGCTTGTGCCTGTTGCACTTGTGCTTCGCCGTAGTCGCCTGCGTCCGCGGGGCGGTTGGCCCACCGGCTGCAGATGCGGTCGTGGCGCCGGCGGCGATCAGCAGCCCCGCGAGTACGACGGCGAGTCCGGCACGTGCCAATAGTCGTCTCCCCGCCTGGAATCCATTCCGCACAGCAAAGTGAGCGTAGCGCGGAATCGCGCGCTCGCACCCGTGCTGACTACGGAGCGAGCTCGAGCCTGCGGGCCACGGCCGCAGCGATCATCGAGGCGATCGGCCCGGCCGGGTAGCCGGCGATCCGGCCGGCCCCGGACGCGACCACGAGCCTGCCCTCCTCACTGGCGAGCTCGACCTCGACCGCGATTGCGATCGCTCGGGCGCCGACCGCGGCCGGCGTCGCGCCGGCGACCACTCCGAGCACGGGCGAGGCGAGGCCGCCGAGCAACTCGCCACCGAAAGCGGCGAGCGCCGTGCCGCTCGTCGTCGCCCGCGACCGCATCAGGTAGCCGCTGCCGCCGCTCCGTGTGAGCGCGAAGTCGTTGACCGCGAACGGTCCGGTGACGAACTCGCGCAGGACGATGTCGACCTCGCCGAACCCATCGAGCGCCGAGAGCCCGCCGCTCTGGCCGTCGCCTGACATGCCGATCTCGAGGCCGCGGCCGCGGACCATCAGCCGGTCGCCTGAGCGCCGCAACAGTCGCAACGCAGGCAGCGCCTCGATGACGACGAACGCATCGCCTCCGTTTTCGGCCAGCCGCCGCTCGATCTGTCGCTCGCCGATCCGCGGTACGACGACTTGCGCGACCACCGCGATGATCAGCAAAGTGAGCGCGGCGATCAGCGCGGTAGCCATTGGCGATAGCTTGCCAGCGCAGTGACTGAGACGATCGGCGTCGATGTGGGTGGCACGAAGGTGTCGGTTGCGGTGCTCTCGGAGGGGAGCCTCTCGGAGCCGTACGTGCGGCCGACGGAGACCGCCGGTGCGGATGAGCTGATCGAGGAGATCGTCGCCGCCGTCGAGCATGTGCGCAGCGACGCGACCGCGGCGATAGGCCTCGGGGTCCCCTCCGTCGTCGACTTCGAGACCGGGCGCCTGCGCAGCAGCGTCAATGTCCCGTTCGCCAATGTGCCGCTTCGTGACCTGCTCAGCGAGCGGCTCGGGATCCCCGTCTACGTGGACAACGACGCGACCGTCGCCGCTCTCGCCGAGGCCTCGGCCGGCGGCCGGATCGTGATCGCCAACCTCGTCATGTTCACGGTCGGCACGGGCGTCGGCGGCGGGCTCGTGATCGGCGGGCACGTCTTCCGCGGCGCCACCGGCGCCGCCGGCGAGGTCGGTCACACGCTCGTGGCGCTGCCGTCCTCCGGCCGCGCTCCCGCGCCCGGCGGCTTCCCACAGCCGGGCTCGCTCGAGTCGGTTGCGGCGGGCACGCGTCTCGACGCGCTCGCTCTCGCGGCGGCGGCGAGCCATCCCGACTCGACGCTCGCGCGCCGCGCGGCGGGCGGCGAGAAGATCACCGGCCGCGACGTCGTCGAGTGCGCGCGCGCCGCCGACCCGGCGGCGCTCGAGGCGCTCGAGACGCTCGGCTCGTGGCTCGGCATCGGCATCGCCAACGCGATCAACCTGCTCGACCCCGATGTCGTCGCGATCGGCGGCGGCGTCAGCGTTGCCGGCGAGCTGCTGCTCGGTCCGGCGCGCCGCACAGCACTCGGCTACGTGCTGCCAGGGGTGGGCACGCGGACGCAGATCCGGCTCGCGGAGCGCGGCCCGGAGGCCGGCGTGCTCGGCGCGGCGCTGCTCGCCGCCGGCGAGCTTGCCCGCGCCGCGACCTGAGCGCGGCACCCGCGCCGCGGCCCCGTGTTCGCGCCTCGCTACGCTGCCGCGCCATGTCACGAAAGCGCTTCGCGATCGGCGGGGCGATCGTCATCGCGGCGCTTGCTGTGATCTACGGCTATCTCCTGCTGACGGCCGAGAAGGACCCCACCGACGTCCACGTCACAGGCGAGGAGATCAGCGCGCTGGAGCACGCGAGTTGCCCGCCCCAGGACGAGGTCCTGCGAGCCGGTCGCTATACGCCTGCCGAGGTCGCGCGGGCAGAGCGCGGCCGCTTCGTGATCAACGGCCGCACGGTCAACCTCGAGCCGCCCGTCGACTGGACGATGAACCCCCAGCACGCGCGCTCGTTCGCCCACAACCTCTTCAAGTTCCAGTGGATCGACCCGCTGATCTACGCCTACGACCACGACGGCGACGTCGAGGCGCTGCGGCAGGCGACCGACCTGGTCCTCGACTTCGCCCGCGCCAACCCGCCCGGCGGCGATCCGGTCGACCCCGACATCTGGGACGACAAGCGCACCGGCGACCGCGGTCCCTACCTCGCCTACATCCTGCGCGCGGCGCAGTGCGAGGGCCTGCTCGACGACGGCGAGCGCGAGCTGCTGCTGGCGCTCATGCAGCGCCACGTCAACGTGCTCACCTACCCGCAGACCTACAAGGAGACCAATCACGGCCTCTTCGTCGATCTCGGGCTGACCCTGCTCGCCCGCCAGCTCGACTCGCAGCCCGACAGCTCCGATTGGGGCGACCTCGGCCGCGAGCGCTTCGCCTCGACCTTCCACGACAAGATCGTCGAGGACGAGGGCTTCTGGCTCGAGCACTCAGCCGGCTACCAGATCCTCGTCACGCGGACGCTCAAGCGCTTCCTCGAGATCCCCGGCAACTACGACGCGGGGCTCGCCGCGGTGCTGAAGAAGATGCAAGACGTCGTCGGCTGGCTCCGCGAGCCCGACGGCAAGATCCCGCAGTGGGGCGATTCGGATTTGAAGACGGTCCCCGACTTCGGCGTCAAGCGCTCCCGCGACGACAGCGGCATCCTCGACCTGCACGACTCCGGCGTGGCGATCGTCAAGGAGCCCGGCGCCTGGTTCGGGACGATCGCCAGCTACTTCTCCGACGCCCACAAGCACGCCGACGCGCTCACGTTCGACCTCTTCGACGAGGGCCGCAGGCTGATCACCGACACCGGGCTGTACGCGAAGGACAAGGACGAGAACTTCGCCTTCGCCCATGCGACCCGGGCGCACTCGGTGCTCACCGTCGACGGCGAGGAGTTCCCACGTGACGGCAGCGGCACCTATGGCTCCGGCCTCGAGGCGACCGGCAAGGGCCACGGCACCTTCGCGGTTCTCGGGACCAACCCGGCGACCCTGGCTCAGGGAGTGGAGCACCACCGGCTCTTCGTCTACGAGCCACACCACTACCTGATCGTCGCCGACCACCTGCAGGCCGACGCCAAGCACCGCTACGCCCGTTTCCTGCAGTTTGCGCCCGGCATCGACGTGCGCAAGGACGAGGGCGGAAAGGGGCTCGCCCTGAGCGCGTCCGGCTTCCGTGGCTACGTGCGGACGAGCGGCGCGGGCAAGGAGCGGGTCGAGCTGGCGAAGGGGGAGCACGACCCGCTCCGTGGGCTGACCTCGCCCTCGTTTCGCAAGTGGGTGCCCCGTTGGACGGCGCGCCTGCGCACGAAGGCGGCAGACCAGAGCCCGATCACGACGATGACGCTCCAGGGGTCCCCGATCGAGACGACGCTGCGCTCCTGGAAGCCGAACGGACAGCAGGGGATCGAGCTCGACCTGCGCCGTGACGGCAAGCCCTACGAGCGCCTCCGGATCCGCCAGGACGGTGGCAGCCTCTCGGTGGATGTCGACCGCGGGAGCGGTCGCCCGGCTCCGCCATAGACTGTTGGAGATGGGCGAGGAGGCTCGGGGGCTGCGGAATCCGGTGGCGATCGTCGCGGCGTTGGTCGCGCTCGCGACCCTGCTCCTCTGGCCTGCCGTCGCCGCGGCTCGGACGCCGGAGATCCAGGCGCACCGGGGAGGCACGCTGGAGACGATCGCCGGCAAGCAGGTTCCGAAGCGGCCCGAGGAAACCGTTGCCACCTTCCGCCGCGCGGCGAAGCGTGGCTACGCGATCGAGCTCGACGTGAAGCTCACGTCCGATGGCGTGCCGGTGACGATGCACGATGCGACGCTCGATCGCACCACCGACTGCGAGGGCGAGGTCGCCGCGATCAGCTGGAAGCAGCTCCGCCGCAAGTGTGAGGTCGACCTGCTCGGCACCGAGGACAACGACAAGCCGATGGGGAGGCACGATCCGCTGCGGGCACCGGTTCCGAAGCTGCGCCACGTGCTGCGCATGGCAAAGCACAACCACGCACGGATCAACCTCGAGATCAAGAACATCCCGACCGAGCCCGACTACGACCCGACCTCCGCCTACGCGGAGCGCGTCGCCGGCGTCATCAAGCGGTCGGGCTTCCCGGTCCGGCGCCTGATCGTGCAGAGCTTCTGGCCGCCGAACCTCGACGTGATCAAGGCTGATCCGTACTTCTCGAAGGCGACGACGTCGTTTCTGACGCTGAGCAGCGTCAACGACGCGGCGCCCCCATATGCCGCCGAGCACGGCTACGACTGGGTCTCGCCGCAGTGGCCGGTGGACGCCAACTACATCGCCGGTGCGCACGATCTCGGCCTGCGCATCGTGCCCTTCACGATCGACACCCCCCACGACCTCCGCAAGGCCGGGGGCTCGGGGATCGAGGCCCTGATCACCAACGATCCGGACCTCGCGCGGAAGATCCTCAAGTCTGCCTAGGCACAGCTCGAGGGCCGTCGGCGCACGACGGCAGCCCAGGCCTTGACCGCTTCCGGTGTCTCTCTACCCTTGGGGACGTGCCGCCCCCCGCTGCTGAGCCCCTGATCGACGCGCACGGCCGCCTGATCAGCGATCTGCGCGTCTCGGTCACCGACCGCTGCAACTTCCGCTGTCAGTACTGCATGCCCGCCGACGGCCTGCCGTGGCTCGAGCGCTCCGAGATCCTCAGCTTCGAGGAGATCGAGCGTCTCGTGCGGCTGTTCGCCGGGCTCGGCGTCCGCGACCTGCGGCTGACCGGTGGCGAGCCGCTCGTCCGCCGCGACTTCCCGAAGCTCGTCGCGAAGCTGACCGCGATCGAGGGGCTCGACGAGGTCTCGCTGACGACCAACGCCTATCTGCTCGAGCGCGATGCCGAGGCGCTGGTCGCCGCCGGCATCGACCGCGTCAACGTCTCGATCGATTCGCTCGCCCGCGACCGGTTCTTCCAGATCACGCGTCGTGACGCCCTGCCCCAGGTTCTGCGCGGGCTCGAGGCGATCGCCGCCTACCCCGAGGTGCGCCCGATCAAGGTCAACGCCGTCGCGATCCGCGACTTCACCGAGCGCGAGGTGATCGCCTTCGCCGAGCTCGCGAGAACCAGCGACTACCAGGTGCGCTTCATCGAGTTCATGCCGCTCGACGCCGATCGCGCCTGGGAGCCCGATGCCGTGCTCACGGGCGAGGAGATCCGAGCCCTGGTCGCCGAGCGGTGGGAGCTGGTCGAGCTCGAGCGCGAGCCGTCGGCCACCGCTCGCGTCTTCCGGTTCGCCGATGGCGGGGGAGAGCTCGGCTTCATCAACCCCGTCTCCGAGCCCTTCTGCGCAGACTGCAACCGGATCCGGCTGACGGCCGAGGGCAAGCTGCGGACGTGCCTGTTCTCGGTCCGCGAGACCGACCTGCGGGAGCCGCTGCGCGCCGGTGCCGGCGATGAGGAGATCGAGCGGATCATCCGCGACGCGGTCTGGCGCAAGGAGCTCAAGCATCACGTCGGCGAGCCCGGCTTCGTGCCGCCGCCGCGCTCGATGAGCGCAATCGGCGGCTGAGCCAACTCCGGCCGCTGCATAGGTAGTACCTATGCAATGCTTGGTCGGATGCCGGCCGCCAAGTCCTCCGATCTGAGCCTCGGCGATGCCGCCAAGCAGCTCGGCGTCAGCGTCGACACGCTGCGCCGCTGGGATGCCGCGGACAAGATCAGGACGGTTCGCGACGCGTCCAACCGGCGCCGCGTCCCACTCGCTGAGGTCGAGCGCCTGCGGCCCTCGCCGGAACGGCATGCGACCGGGACGAGTGCCTCGCCCCGCAATCGCTTCGCCGGTGTCGTCACCTCGGTCGAGGTCGATGGCGTCATGGCGCTGGTCGAGATCGAGGCCGGGCCGCACCGGATCACCGCCGCGATCACGCGCGACTCCGTCGAGGAGCTCGGCCTAGCCGAGGGCGTCGAGGCGACCGCCTTCGTCAAGGCGACGTCGGTGATGGTGGAGCGCACGTGAGGCGCCTGGGGCGCGCGTTCGCCTGCACGCCGCTGCTCGCCCTCGCGATCGCCGGCTGCGGCTCCAGCGAGTCCACGGGTGGCCCGGGGGCGGGCGCCGGCAAGCCGCTGACCGTCTTCGCCGCGGCCTCGCTGCAGCCCGCCTTCGAGGCCTACGCCGAGCAGTTTCCGCAGGCAGAGGTCGACTACTCGTTCGCCGGCTCCGACACGCTCGCGGCGCAGATCAAGCAGGGGATTAAGCCGGACGTCTTCGCCGCCGCCAACGCGACCTACCCAGAGGAGCTCCACCGGCAGGGCCTGCTGAAGAAGCCGCAGGTCTTCGCCACGAACAGGCTCGTGCTCGCCGTGCCCGCCGACTCGGAGATCGACACGATCGCGCAGATCACCGAGCCCGGCGTCACCCTCGCCATCGGCGAGCGTGCCGTGCCCGTCGGCAGCTACACCCGCGAGGTGCTCGCCAAGCTCGGCCCCGAGGAGAGTAAGGCGATCCTCCAGAACGTCGCCTCCGAGGAGCCCGACGTCTCCGGCATCGTGGGCAAGCTCACCCAGGGAGCGGTCGATGCGGGCTTCGTCTACCAGAGCGACGTCGCTGCGTCCGACGGCAAGCTGAAGGCGATCGAGCTGCAGCCGAAGGTCTCGCCCGACGTCTACTACGGCGTCGGCGTCGGCGCCGACTCGCAAGCTCCGGCCCTCGCCCGGCAGTTCATCGACGGACTCCTCGACGGCGCCGGCGCCAAGGCGCTGGCGGCCGACGACTTCGGTCCGGCGGTCGGGACGCCCGACGCCGCGCACGGGTCGAAGGCTGAGCGGTGGCCGCCGCGGCCGCCGGCCCGGCAGTGACGGCGCCGCGGCGACTGTCCGCGTTCCGAGCCGCGAGCGCGATCGCGCTGACCCTCGTCCTCGTCTTCCTCTCGGTGCCGCTGCTCTCGATCTTCGTCGAGGCGGGACCGGGCCGGCTATGGAGTGCGTTGGGCGAGCAGACTGCGATCGACGCGCTCCTGCTCAGCCTGCGGACGACCGTGATCGCACTGCTCGTCATCATCATCGTCGGCACACCCGCCGCCTACCTGCTCGCCCGCAGCGACTTTCGCGGGCGCTCTGTGGCGATCACGCTGATCGAGCTGCCGCTCGTCCTGCCGCCGGCGGCTGCCGGGATCGCGTTGCTCGCCGCCTTCGGGCCCAACGGCCTGCTCGGCGCTGCGATCGAGGACGCCGGGATCCGGCTCGTGCTCGAGACGGCGGGCGTCGTCGTCGCGCTGGTCTTCGTCGCCTCGCCGTTCTTCATCCGCCAGGCGATCGCCGCCTTCGAGGCGCTCGACGGCGATCTGCTCGACGCCTCGCGGACGCTCGGCGCGGGTGAGCTCCGGACCTTCGCCCGCGTCGCGATCCCTTGCGCGGGCGCCGGGCTCAGCTCCGGCGCGGCCCTCGCCTGGGGCCGGGCGCTGGGCGAGTTCGGGGCAACGCTGATGTTCGCCGGCTCGCTCCAGGGACGCACCCAGACGGCACCGCTGGCGATCTACAGCCTGCTGGCGCGCGACTTCGACGCGTCACTGGCGCTCTCGGCCGTGCTCGTCGCGCTCTCGGCGGCGATCCTGCTCTCGGTCAAGCTGCTCGGCCCGGGGCGGCGCAACGCGCGTGGGAAGGAGGAGGCCCTCGGTGCTGGCGTTTGAGCTCGACAGCGGCCCGGGCGGTCCACCCCTGCAGCTTGCCGGGGAGCTTCACGGCGGCCGCACGCTCGCGGTCATGGGCCCGTCCGGCGCCGGCAAGACGTCGCTGCTCCGCGCCCTCGCCGGCCTGCTGCGGCCCGGTCGTGGCCGCGTCGCGCTCGAGCGGGACGTGTGGCTCGACACCGCCGCCGGCGTCGACGTCGCGGTCGAGCAGCGGGACGTCGGCTTCGTCTTTCAGGGCTACGCCCTGTTCCCGCACCTGAGCGCGCTCGACAACGTCGCCTTCGGCGGCGCCGGCGCTCGTCGCGCGCGGCGCGGCGCAGGCGGCGGGGCTGCTCGAGCGACTCGGGCTCGGCGCCCGGGCCGGCGCCCGCCCGGCGAGCCTCTCGGGCGGCGAGCGGCAGCGGGTCGCCCTGGCCCGCGCTCTCGCGCGCGGGCCCGCGGCTGCTGCTCCTCGACGAGCCGCTCTCGGCGCTCGACCCGCGGACCCGGGCGGCCGCCGCGGGCGAGCTTTCGGCGCTGCTCGCCGAGACCCCGGCGCCGGCAGTGATCGTCACCCACTCCTTCGAGGAGGCGGCGATCCTCGGCGACGAGATCGCCGTCCTCGACGGCGGCCGGCTGGTGCAACGCGGCACGCCGGCGGAGCTGGCGGCGAGGCCGGCGAGCGGCCTCGTCGGCGATCTCGCCGGCGCCTCGGTGCTCGCCGGCGAGGTCGTCGGCGGCCGTGATGGGCTGACGCTCGTCGCCCTCGCGGGTGGCGGGGAGATCCTCGCCACCGACGAGGCCAGCGGCCCGGTCGCGGTCAGCGTCTTCCCCTGGGAGGTGACGCTGGCGGCGCCGGGCGCCGTGCCCGCGGACTCGGCCCTGAACCACCTCGCCGGTGAGATCACCTCGGTGACCGAGTTCGGCAACCGGGCCCGCGTCGCGCTCGCGACGCCGCAGCCGCTGGTCGCCGAGATCACCGCCGCCTCGGTCGCCCGGCTCGGGCTGCGGCCCGGGGAGCGGGCGGTCGCCTCGTTCAAGGCGACGGCGACCCGCCTCTCGCCCCGACCGCGATAGGTTCCGCGCATGGACCCGAACGAGTGGATCGCCGCCTTCGCCGCCGAGATCGGGGTCGAGGCTCCCGACCGCGAGTCAGATCGACAGGATGCTGAAGCTCGCGTCCGTCGCCGCGCACAGCTCCGAGCGGATCGCGGCGCCCGTCGCCTGCTGGATCGCCGGCACCGCCGGCGCCGACCTCGACGCGGCGCGCGAGGTTGCCGAGAGGATCGCGCCCGCCGCGTCCTCCGACTGAGCGATGTCAGGCGCCGGGGTCACTCGCGCGGTCGCGGGTGTCGAGGTGCGCGTCCTGCTGCTGCTCACCTTCACCGCCGGCGTCTTCGACGCGGTCAGCTTCGTCGGGCTCGATCAGGTCTTCGTCGCGCTGATCACCGGCAACATCCTGCTGATCGGCTTCGCCCTCTCCGAGCCCGGGCTGACGATCGGCGGCCCGGTCGTCGCCATCGCTGCCTTCTTCTCTCGCCGCCGCGGTCACCGGGCGCATCGACCTGAGCGCCCGCAGCCGCGAGCAGCTGCTGCGGCGCACCGTGCTGCCGAGGGGCTGCTGCTCGTCCCGGCCGTGCTCCTCGCGATCGGCTACGAGGACCAGGAGCTGCGCCGCCTGTTGATCCTCGCCGCGCTCGGCGCCGCGATGGGGGTCCGCAACGAGACGATCCGCGAGGTCGCCTTGCCGGAGCTGCGGACGACGCTGCAGACGCTGGCGCTCTCCGCCGTCGCAACCGAGCTCGCCCGCAACCGCGGGCTCGACGCTGCCGGCTGGGAGCGCGTCGGCGGCATCCTCGTGCAGTTCGCCGGCGCCGCGATCGGCGGGCTGCTGGCCTACAAGACCGAGATCTTCTGGCCGCTGTTGATGCTGCTCCTGATCAACGCGACGGCCTTCCTCGTGCTGCTTCGGCGAGAGCACCACTCCCCGCCTCGTTCATCCGCGACGGCCGCCGGCACGTAGTCGGACGCGATGCTCGACCTCGACGTACAGCTGCTCACCCTCGCCGCCGGCGCGGCGGTGATGACGCTCGCCTGGCTCGTCAGCCTGCCGCTCCGCGACGCCTCGGTCGCCGACATCGCCTGGGGGCTGGCCTTCGTCGCGATCGCCTGGACCGCGGCGGCGGTCGGCGACGGCTACGGGCCGCGCTCGACGCTGATCGCCGTCCTGCTGACGATCTGGGGCCTGCGCCTGTCGGGCTACATCGCCTGGCGCCACGACGGCGAGGACAAGCGCTACGCGGCGATGCGCAAGAAGCAGGGCGCCGAGCTTCGCGCTCCGCAGCCTGCTCACCGTCTTCCTGCTGCAGAGCGCGATCGCCTGGGTCGTCTCGGCGCCGGTGCAGGCCGCGGCGGCCGACCCGACGCCGGCGAAGATCGGCGCCCTTGGCGTGATCGGCGCTGCCGTGACCTTGTTCGGGATCGCATTCGAGGCGATCGCCGACATGCAGCTCGCGCGCTTCCTCGCGGCCAAGCAGGAGGGGCGCGAGAGCGGCGTCATGGACCGCGGCCTGTGGGGATGGTCGCGGCACCCCAACTACTTCGGCAACGCGACGCTCTGGTTCGGCATCTGGCTGATCGCGCTTGAGACCGGCTCGGCCTGGTGGACGGTGATCGGCCCGATCCTGATGACCTTCTTCCTGCTGCGCGTCTCCGGCGTCGCCTGACCGAGAAGACGATCGCCCAGCCGCCGTCCCGGGTACGAGGAGTACATGCGAGCGGACGAGTGCCTTCGTTCCGTGGCCGCCCCGGCGACCGCCGTCTTAGGAACGCTCGTTCCGGAATCAGTACCTTGAAATCGGGGCACGAGGCTGCGATCGTCCGAGCGCGGGAAATCGCACCTTCAGGAGGAGATCGGGCAATGGACGAGGCAACCGCAACCGAGCTCAAGCAGCGGGCTCACAAGACCTGGGCCGCGGGCAACTTCGACGACATCGCGAAGCTGATCCTGCCGGTCGGCCGGGCGCTCGTCGAGCGCATGGACGTCGCAGGCCGGCGAGCGGGTACTCGACATCGCCGCCGGCACCGGTAACGCCTCGATCCCGGCCGCCCAGCGCGGCGGCGACGTGGTCGCCTCGGATCTGACCCCGGAGCTGTTCGTCGCGGGCAAGGCAAACGCCGAGGCGGCGGGCGTCGACGTCGAGTGGGTCGAGGCGGACGCCGAGGCGCTGCCGTTCGACGACGCGAGCTTCGACGTCGTGCTCTCGACCTTCGGGATCATGTTCGCGCCGCGCCACGAGGTGGCCGCTGCCGAGGCGGTCCGGGTGCTGCGCCCCGGTGGCCGCTTCGGGTTCTGCTGCTGGCGCCCGGAGGGCAAGATCGGAGCCTTCTTTCAGACCGTCGCCCGGCACATGCCACCGCAACCCGACGGGTTCGTGCCCCCGCCGCGTGGGGGACCCGCGAGCACTGCGAGAGCCTGTTCGCTGGCACCGGCGTCGAGCTCGAGTTCGAGGACGAGGTGGCCGAGCAGGTCTTCCCTTCGTCCGACGAAGCGTTCGAGTTGATGACGACCCGCTTCGGCCCGCTGGTGATGGCGCGGGGGCTGCTCGAGCCGCAGGGCAAGTGGGACGCGCTGAGTGCGGATGTGCGCGAGCTGTACCGCGCGCAGGCCGAGCCGGTCGAGGGTGGCGTTGCCGTGCGGGCCGAGTACCTGCGGATCCTCGGCACGAAGCCCGCCTGACGGCCAGCGCGGACCCCGTTCACCTCCCGGTCTCACGCGGGGCCGCCTGTGTGAAAAGCTGACGGCACTGGCGACCGAGAGGAGATGCTGTGCAGATCGGGATGATCGGCCTAGGCCGGATGGGGGCGAACATGGTTCGCCGGCTGATGCGGGATGGGCACGAGTGCGTCGTCTACGACGTCAGCGCCGACGCCGTCGCCGAGCTCGCGGGGGAGGGAGCGACGGGCGCCGACTCGCTGGCGGATCTCGTCGCGAAGCTCGACGCGCCCCGTCACGCGTGGATCATGGTCCCCGCCGGCTACGTGCAGTCGACGGTCGACGAGCTCGCCGGCCTGATGGACTCCGGCGACGCGATCATCGACGGCGGCAACTCCTACTACCGCGACGACGTCGATCGGGCCAAGGCGCTGGAACCGAAGGGGATCCACTACGTCGACTGCGGTACCTCCGGCGGCGTCTGGGGTCTCGAGCGCGGCTACTGCCTGATGATCGGCGGTCCCGATGAGGCCGTCGAGCGTCTCGACCCGGTCTTCGCGACGATCGCGCCCGGCATCGACGGGGCTCCCGAGCGCACGCCCGGCCGCAGCGGCGATCCGACCCCCTCCGAGAACGGCTACCTGCACTGCGGCCCATCCGGCGCCGGCCACTTCGTGAAGATGGTCCACAACGGGATCGAGTACGGCGTCATGGCGGCCTACGCCGAGGGCCTGAACATCATCAAGCACGCGAACGCGGGCGAGCAGACGGGTGAGGTCGATGCCGAGACGACCCCGCTGCGCGACCCCGAGTACTACCGCTACGACATCGATCTGACCGAGGTCGCCGAGGTCTGGCGGCGCGGCTCGGTGATCGGCTCGTGGCTGCTCGACCTGACGGCGGCAGCGCTGCTCGACTCGCCCGATCTCGACGAGTTCGGCGGCCGGGTATCCGACTCCGGCGAGGGTCGCTGGACCCAGCACGCCGCCATCGACGAGGGCGTGCCCTCGCCGGTGCTCTCGAGCGCCCTCTTCGAGCGCTTCAGCTCACGCAACGAGGACGAGTTCGCGGACAAGCTGCTGTCGGCGATGCGCAAGCAGTTTGGCGGCCACGACGAGAAGCCGGCGGGCTCCGCGTGAGCGATGCAGCGCCAGCCGGCGTCTCGGAGACCCGGCTGCCCGTTTCCGAGGGGGGCGCCGGCGCGGGCGCGCGGCGCCCCGATCCGCACGTGATCGTGCTCTTCGGCGCGGGCGGCGATCTCGCCGCCCGCAAGCTGATCCCCGGCTTCTTCCACCTGCAGGCGGCCGGCCTGCTGCCCGAGGAGTGGCACCTGGTCGGCACCGCCGATCAGGATTACGACGACGACAGCTTCCGCGATCACGCTCGCGACGTCATCCAGAAGTACGGCCGCCACGGCGGCATCTCGGAGGGCGACTTCGAGGGCTTCCACCGTCGGCTCAGCTACGTACCGGTCTCGGCCGGCGACGACGCCCTGCACACGAAGGTGAGCGAGGCCCGGGCGGAGATCGGCACGGACTGCAGGCTGCTCCACTATCTGGCAGTACCGCCGCCGGCCTTCGGCGCGATCACCGAGACGCTGCAGAAGATCGGGCTCACCGGCCCCTCGGCCCGGGTGGTCATGGAGAAGCCGTTCGGCCACGACTACGAGTCGGCGGTCGAGCTCAACAAGCTCCTGCACAGCTGCTTCGACGAGGATCAGATCTTCCGCATCGATCACTTCCTCGGCAAGGAGTCGGTGCAGAACGTGCTCGCCCTGCGTTTCGCCAACGGGCTCTTCGAGCCGCTCTGGAACCGGACCAACGTCGAGATGGTGCAGATCGACGTGCCGGAGACCCTCGACGTCGGCAACCGCGCCGGCTTCTACGAAGGCACCGGCGCCTACCGCGACATGATCGTCACGCACCTGCTGCAAGTCGTCAGCTTCATCGCGATGGAGCCCCCGACCAGCCTCAGCGGCAAGCAACTCCGGCTCGAGAAGCAGAAGGTCTTCGATTCGATCCAGCCGATCCAGCCCGACGACGTCGTGCGCGGCCAGTACGCCGGCTACCGCGACATCGAGGGCGTTCCCGACGACTCCGACACGGAGACCTTCGCCGCCGTCAAGGTCGAGATCGACAACTGGCGCTGGGCCGGAGTGCCCTTCTTCCTGCGCACCGGCAAGTGCCTGGAGCGGTCCGGGCACCTGGTCGCGATCGACTTCCGCGAGCCGCCGATCAACATGTTCCCGGGCGAGGTCCAGCACCAGGGCGCGAACCAGCTCGTCTTCGAGTTCTCCGAGCCCGGTTCGATCACCGCCGACTTCCAGGCGAAGGTGCCGGGACCGACGTTGCAGCTCGGCCCGGCGCGGATGACCTTCCGCTACGAGGAGAGCTTCGCCGCCGAGAATCAGCTCGAGGCATACGAGCGGCTGATCCACGATGCGATGCTCGGCGACTCGACCCTGTTCACGACGGCGACGGGGATCGAGCGACTCTGGGAGGTGAGCGCGCCGGCGCTCGACGATCCCAACCCCGTGATCCCCTACGAGCGGGGCTCGTGGGGCCCGAAGGAAGCCGACGAGCTGCTGGCGCCGTTCCAGTGGCGGCTCGACAACGTCTAGAGGCCAAGCGAAAGGAAAGGGACCAGCCAATGGCAGCGACCAAGGAGCTCCACGACGCGGGGCAGAGCCTGTGGCTCGACTACATCACCCGTGACGCCGTCAACGACGGCACGATCAAGCGCTACATCGACGAGCTCTCGCTCACGGGCCTGACCTCGAACCCGACGATCTTCGACAAGGCGCTGAGCGGGGGCGACGCGTACGACGAGCAGACCTCCGAGTTGCTTGCCGCCGGCAAGAGCGGCGAGGAGCTCTTCTTCCAGCTCGCGATCCAGGACCTGCAGGGGGCGTGCGATCTCTTCGCGGAGGTCCACCGCCGCACCGACAAGGTCGACGGCTGGGCCTCGCTCGAGGTCTCGCCGCTGCTCGCGCGCGACACCGCCGCAACGGCGTCCTGGGCGGCAAAGCTGCATACGGAGGCCGACCGCCAGAACCTCTTCATCAAGATCCCGGGCACGCCCGAGGGCCTGCAGGCGATCGAGGACACGATCGCCTCAGGCACCCCCGTCAACGTCACGCTGCTCTTCGACGCCGACCAGTACGTCGCCCAGGCCGAGGCCTACATGCGCGGCATCGAGCGGCGCATCGAGCAGGGCCTCGACCCGAACGTCGGCTCGGTCGCGTCGCTCTTCGTCAGCCGCTGGGATGTCGCCGTCGCCGACGAGGTCCCCGACGAGCTCGCCAACCGGCTCGGCGTCGCCGTCGCGACCAAGGGCTACGTCGCCTACCGGGAGCTGATCGAAAGCGACCGCTGGCTGCGCCTCGAGAACGAGGGCGCGCGCCCGCAGCGCTTCCTGTTCGCCTCGACCGGGACCAAGGACCCGGCCCTGCCGAAGACGAAGTACGTGGACGAGCTCGCGGCGCCGCTGAGCGTCAACACGATGCCCGAGGAAACGCTGCTGGCGCTCGCCGAGAACGAGCATACGGGCCCCATGCTGCCGGCTGACGGCGGCGATGTCGACGCGCTGCTGACCGAGTTCGAGGGTGCTGGTGTCGACCTCGCGGCGCTCGCCCGCAGGCTCCAAGACGAGGGCGCCGAGAAGTTCGTCGCCAGCTGGAAGGACCTGCTCGAGCGGATCGCCGAGAAGAGCGAGGCGGTTGCGGCCCGTTGACCGCGGCGCGAAGGGACGGGGCAGAGCGGTGACCGATCAGGGCTCGCCCGGCTACCAGGGCCTCGAGGCCTACGGGCACCTCGCCGACCTCCACGAGGCGACCGCGGGTCGTCACCTGCGTGAGCTCTTCGCCGACGATCCCGATCGCGGCGAACGGCTGGTCGCCGAGGCGGAGGGTCTGCGGCTCGACTACTCGAAGAATCGAGTCGACGACGAGATCGTCGCCCGGCTCGTCGAGCTCGCCGGGGAGGCCGGCGTGGCGGAGCGACGCGACGCGATGTTCCGCGGCGAGCACATCAACTCGACCGAGGACCGCGCGGTGCTGCACGTGGCGCTGCGCATGCCGCGCGGCAGCTCGCTGATCGTCGACGGCACGGACGTCGTGGCCGAGGTGCACGAGACGCTCGACCGGATGGCGGCGTTCGCGAACAAGATCCGGGCGCGCGAGTGGCTCGGCCACACGGGTAAGCCGATCACGGCGATCGTCAACATCGGCATCGGCGGCTCCGATTTGGGGCCCGTGATGGCCGACAGGGCGCTGCGCCACTACGCCGACCGCGGCCTCACGATGCGCTTCGTCTCCAACGTCGACGGCACCGACTTCGCCGAAAAGACCCAGGACCTCGATCCCGAGACGACGATGTTCCTCGTCGCCTCGAAGACGTTCACGACGCTCGAGACGATGACCAACGCGCATACCGCGCGGGACTGGTCGTTGGCCGGGCTCGGCGGCGATGAGGCGGCGGTCGCCAAGCACTTCGCGGCGCTCTCGACGAACGCCTCCGAGGTCACGGCCTTCGGCATCGACACCGCCAACATGTTCGGCTTCTGGGACTGGGTCGGCGGTCGCTACTCGATGGACTCGGCGATCGGCCTGTCGACGATGATCGCGATCGGGCCCGAGGCCTTCGGCGAGATGCTCGCCGGCTTCCACGCGATGGACGAGCACTTCCGGACGGCGCCGCTGGCCGAGAACCTGCCCGTCCTGCTCGGCCTCTTGACCTTCTGGTACGCCGAGTTCTACGAGTCGGAGACGGTCGCGGTGCTGCCCTACGACCAATACCTCGAGCGCTTCCCCGCCTACCTGCAGCAGCTGACGATGGAGTCGAACGGCAAGCACGTGCGCCTCGACGGGACTCGCGTCGTCGGCCCGACCGGGCCGATCTTCTGGGGCGAGCCCGGCACCAACGGCCAGCACAGCTTCTACCAGCTGATCCACCAGGGAACGCACCTGATCCCGTGCGACTTCATCGCCTTCGCCGAGAGCCTCAACGGCGAGCTGCCGGGAGAGCATCAGGACAAGCTCGTCGCCAACGTCTTCGCCCAGGCGGAGGCGCTCGCCTTCGGCAAGACCGAGGACGAGGTCCGGGCCGAGGGCGTGCCCGAGGCGCTCGTCCCGCACAAGGAGTTCGACGGCAACCGCCCCTCGAACGTCATCTGCGCGCAGCGGCTCGACCCGGCGACGCTCGGCAAGCTCGTCGCCCTGTACGAGCACTCGGTCTTCACCCAGGGCGCGATCTGGGGGATCAACTCCTTCGACCAGTGGGGCGTCGAGCTCGGCAAGGTGCTCGCCAAGCGGATCGTCCCCGAGCTCGAGGGCGATGGTGAGCTCGACCACGACAGCTCGACGAACGCGCTGATCGACTGGTACCGGTCGCACCGCCGGGGCTGAACCATTGATCTCGCTGCACCGCGGCGACATCACGACCGACGCCGAGGCCGACGCGATCGTCAACGCGGCGAACTCGTCGCTGCTCGGCGGCGGCGGGGTTGACGGCGCGATCCACCGGGCGGCAGGCCCGGCGCTGCTCGAGGAGTGCCGGCGGCTCGGCGGCTGCGCGACCGGCGAGGCGAAGATCACCGGCGCCGGCGAGCTGCCGGTCCGCCACGTGATCCACTGCGTCGGCCCGGTCTGGCGGGGCGGGGGAGAGGGCGAGAGCGAGCTGCTCGCCTCCTGCTACCGGCGCGCGATCGAGCTCGCGGGCGAGGCGGGTTGCGAGCGGGTCGCCCTCCCGGCGATCTCGACCGGCGTCTATGGCTACCCGCTCGAGCCGGCCGCCGCGGTGGCGATCGCGGCCACCCGGGAGGCGCTGGCCGGCCAGGACGTGGTCGGCGACGCACGCTTCTGGTTGTTCGGCGAGGACGCGTACGCGGCCTTCGAAGCGGCGCTCGGCGCCGATCGCGGGTGATCATGCCGCGCCGGTTCCTCCATGACGCCAACCTGCGCTTCCCGCTCGGCGACGACCCCTGGCGCGAGCTGTTCACGACCTACTCGGTGGAGGCGACGGGCTACGACGACATGAGCGGTCTCGTCGACGATCTGCGCGCCGCGCCGGTATCCGCGGCGTTCCTGCCCGCCGGGGACCTCTTCTATGCGCGCGAGGGCACCTCCTACACGTCGATTGCCAGCGCGATCGCGCCCGGGGGCGGCGACTCCCTGACGACCGCGCTCGTCGTCGCCGCCGAATGCGACGCGAGCTCGCTTGCGGATCTGCGCGGCAAGCGGCTCGCCTACACGCACCGCTTCTGCACGACCAGCTACTTCGGGGCCGCCCTCTTCCTGCACGCCCAGGGCGAGTCGATCGCTGACTTCTTCGAGCTCGTTCCCGGCTACGCGTTCGAGCCGCAGGTCGACGCCGTCCTCGACGGGACCGTCGATGCGACGATGATCCAGGAGAGCGTCCTGGCAGCGAGTCCGGCATACGCGGAGGGGACGCGCGTGATCGGGCGTCAGGGGCGCCTCCCAGGCCCGGTCGCGATCGTGGATGCCGAGGGCGACCGCGGGTTCGCCGAAGAGTTCTCCACGATCCTGCTCGGCTACCAGGCTCCGGCCGGTCCCGAGACACTGTTCAGCCACTTCGCGCCCTACGACGACGCGCTCGTCGAGGGCTTCTACGCCGACGCGGAGCGGGCGCTGGCCGGGGTCGAGCCGCCAGCCGTCTGAGCCGGCGGGGCCCAGCGCGCGATGAGCGGCGCCGGCGAGCGCGAGGCGCTGTAGCGTTTCCGCCATGAGGAGAAGCCTTGTCGCCGCGGCGCTGGCCGTGCTCGCGACATTCATCTGGGGTGTGGGGGAAGCGGCAGCGCGGACGGCGACCGTGACCTCGTTCGACGGGACCAAGATCCACGTCAACTTCTTCCCGACCGACAACCCGATGCACGGCAAGCGCTCGCCGACGGTGCTCTTCGGTCCCGGCTGGAGCTCGCCCGGTGACACGAACCCCGAGGGCCAGACCGATGTCACGGTCGGCGCGGTCGGCGTCGGCCCGCTGCGCGCCGCCGGCTACAACGTCCTCACCTGGGATCCGCGTGGCTTCGGCGCCTCCGGCGGCACAGTCGAGGTCGACAGCCCCGACTACGAGGCCCGCGACGTCAAGAAGCTGATCTCCTGGGTCGCCAAGCAGCCCGAGGCACAGCTCGACTCCAAGCGCGATCCGCGCGTCGGCATGACCGGTGCCTCTTACGGCGGTGGCATCCAGCTCTCGGTGGCCGCGCTCGACAAGCGGGTCGACGCGATCGTTCCCGACATCGCCTGGCACTCGCTGACGACGAGCCTCTACAAGGACTCGACCTTCAAGGCGGGCTGGGGCACACTGCTCTACACGCTGGGCAAGGCCGCCGGCACGCTCGACCCGCACATCGACAGCGCCTTCGACTCGGGCACCGCGACCGGCCACATCTCCGCGGCCGACGAAAACTGGTTCCGCAGCCGCGGTCCGGGCAACCTCGTCCGCAAGATCCACGTGCCCACGCTTCTCGTCCAGGGCACCGTCGACACCCTGTTCACGCTCAACGAGGCCGTCACCAACTATCGGATCCTCCATCACCACGGCGTGCCGGTGAAGATGCTCTGGTTCTGCGGCGGCCACGGCGGCTGTCTCACCGATCAAGGCGACACGGACCTGATCGAGAAGCGCTCGATCGCCTGGCTCGATCATTGGCTGGCAGGCGAGCGCAAGGTCAAGACCGGCCCCGGCTTCCAGTGGCTCAACCAGGACGGGCAGGAGTTCAGCGCCAAGCGCTGGCCGCGCAAGCATCGGACGATCGAGGCGCACGGCAGCGGCTCGCTGCCGATCACCGAGGCCGGCGGCTCGGGCCCGTCGAAGCCCGGCCCCGGCGCCGTCGGGGCGGTCTCCGGGATCACCAACGGGACGAAGGCGCTGAACGCCGTCAACGTCAAGATCCCGGGCAAGGGCTCCGACAAGCAGATCGTCGGCGCGCCGAAGCTCGCGCTGCGCTACTCCGCGACAGGCGGCCCCACCGACACTCGCGTCTACGCGCAGCTCGTCGACGACGACACCGACGTCGTGCTCGGCAACCAGGTGACGCCGATCCCGATCAAGCTCGACGGCAGGACGCACACGATCAAGCGGCCGCTGGAGATGGTCGCCCACACGCTGCGCCCCGGCTCGAGCGTGACCCTGCAGGTCACGGCGAGCGCGACCAACTACGGCCTGCAGCGCTCGGCCGGCGTCGCCGACCTGAAGAAGGTCGCCCTCAAGCTGCCGGTCGTCAAGGCAGCGAAGAAGCGCCGCTAAGCGGTCGCCGGGGTGATGCCCCGGGGTTCGGGCAACGCCGGTTGGCCCGCGCGCCGGCGGTCACGCGCGCCGCTTAAACGCCGCGTAGCGTCGGAAATGTGCGCAGCGTCTTCGCTGCCGCCGGTTGGCCCGCGCGCCGGCGGTCACGCGCGCCGCTTAAACGCCGCGTAGCGTCGGAAATGTGCGCAGGGCCTTCGCGCTGCCGGCGATGTGTCTAGTCGTCGAGGTCGCGCAGCACGACGCGCGACGGTGCCCCGTCGGAGCCGTCGGCGAGGTGCATCGGCAGGCAGATGAGCTCGTAGGGGCCGGGCTCGATCTCGCGCAGGTCGAGGCCCTCGAGGGCGACGATCGGCTTGGCGAGCAGGGCGCGGTGGGCGTCGCCGTCGCCGATCGACAGGTAGTCGATGCCGATCAGCCGGATGCCGCGCTCGAGCACCCAGCCGGCGCCGCTGCGGTCGAGGCGGATGAAGTCGTGGGTGAACTCGCTGCGCTCCCACAGCTGCGAGTTGGTCGTCTTCAGCAGCACCCGCTCGTAGCCCTCGGGGATCGCGGCCGCCTCGAGCGCCGTCGGCGTCGATCGGCTCGAGGCCGCGGTCGGCGATCTCGGCGACGACGCAGGGGCCGAGCATCGCGTCGAGGTCGAGCACCTCGGTGCCGTCGCCGCCGTCGTAGAAGTGAGCCGGGCCGTCGACGTGGGTGCCGGTGTGGGCGCCCAGGTCGAGCTCGGAGACGTTCGCCTCGGCGCCGTCGGCGATCGCCTGGTACAGCGAGCGCGAGTAGCCGGGGTTGTTCCGGTAGATGTGCATCCCGGGGCGGATCGGGACCGAGATGTCGTGGATCGCCATCGTCGCTGCTCCGGGGCTACTTCTTGGCGAGCAGCGCCGCGCCGATCGCCCCGCCGAGGTCGCCGAGCGCGGCGACGTGGAAGGCGGGCGGGTGCTCGTGGTCGAAGAGGCTCTTGTGCATGCGCGCCTCGATCTTCGGGCCCGAGCTCGTCGCCGAAGCGGATCCCGAGGCCGCCGCCGAGGATCACGGCCTCGACGTCGAGCAGGTTGACGGCGGAGGCGATGCCGGCCCCGAGCGCGTCGACGGCGCGCTCGAGCAGCTCGGTCGCGAGCTTGTCCTCCTCCTCGAGGGCCTTCCCCCAGACCGAGCTCGTGAGCCGGTCCTTGTCCTTGTGGGCCATGATCTTGAAGAGCTTCGTCTTCTCGCCCTTCTTGTGCCGGTGACGGGCCTCCGACTCCATCGCGGCGCGTCCGGCGTAGGCCTCCATGCAGCCCTCGTTGCCGCACGGGCACTTGGCGCCGCCCTTCTTGACGACCATGTGGCCGATCTCGCCGGCCGCGCCGCGGCCCAGCCAGTCGTAGCCGTCGAGCACGATGCCGCCGCCGACGCCGGTACCCCAGAAGACGCCGAGCACGCTCTTGTAGGGCTTCGCGGCACCGAGCTGGAACTCGCCGGTGGTCGCGACCTGGACGTCGTTGCCGATGGAAGACCGGAGCGCCGAGCGCCTGCTTGAGCTCCCTGGCGAGCGGATAGGGCTCGATCCACTCGCTCGAGGTTGCGGGCCTCGGCGACGGTGCCGCGGCGCTCGTCGACCTCACCGGGGGAGCCGACGCCGACGCCGAGCAGCTCCGCTGTCTCATAGCCGGCATCCTCGGCCGCCTCGCTCAGGCAGCCCGCCATCGCGGCGGCGATCGCCGAAGGGCCGCCCCGCTGTGGGGTCTCGGTCCGGGCCTCGCCGAGCACGTTGTTGCGGCCGTCGACGATCACCGTCTGGATCTTGGTGCCGCCGAGGTCGATACCCCCTCGGGCCTTCGCCCTCGGGCTCATCACATCCTCCGCTCGGCGCGGAGCTGCATCGCCGGCGAGAGTATCGCCCCGCGCGTGACATAGAGTCCGCGGCCAGTCCCCGCACCGCCCGGAAGGAGCCCAAATGGCAGAGGAAGAGCTCGACGAGCTCGCCGTCAACACGATCCGCACGCTGGCGATGGACGCGGTCGAGAAGGCGAACTCGGGCCACCCCGGGACGCCGATGGGCCTGGCGCCGCTCGGCTACGTCCTCTTCTCGCGGATCATGCGCCACAACCCGGCCAACCCCGGCTGGCTCAACCGCGACCGCTTCGTGCTCAGCGGCGGCCACGCCTGCATGCTCCAGTACGCGCTGCCTGCACCTCTGCGGCTACGACCTCAGCCTCGACGACATCAAGAGCTTCCGCCAGCTCGGCAGCCGCTGCCCCGGCCACCCCGAGTACGGCGTCACCGCCGGGGATCGAGATCTCGACCGGCCCGCTCGGGCAGGGCTTCGCCAACGCCGTCGGCTTCGCGCTCGCCGAGGCGATCTGGGCGCAGCGCTACAACCGCGAGGGCCGCGAGGTGGTCGACCACTTCACCTACGTGACGGCCGGCGACGGCGACATGGAGGAGGGGATCTCCTCCGAGGCTGCGTCGCTCGCCGGCAACCTCGGCCTCGGCAAGCTGATCGCGATCTACGACGACAACGAGATCTCGATCGAGGGCTCGACCCACCTCGCCTTCCGCGAGAAGGTCGCGGAGCGCTTCGAGGCCTACGGCTGGTCGGTGCACGAGCTGCCCAAGAACGCGACGCCTGAGCGAGATCGAGCTGGCGCTCGGTGAGGCGCAGGGCGTCGACCGACAAGCCGTCGCTGATCGTGCTGCCGACGATCATCGGCTTCGGCTCGCCGAACAAGGCAGGGCACCGGCCGCCGCGCACGGCTCGCCGCTCGGCGAGGAGGAGATCAAGCTGACCAAGGAGAACCTCGGCTGGCCCTACGAGGAGCCGTTCACGGTCCCCGACGAGGTCCGCGAGCTGTTCGCCGGCGTCAAGGAGCGGGGCGCCGAGGCCGAGGAGGAGTGGTCGCAGCTGTTCGAGGCGTACGCGGCCGACAACCCCGAGCACGCCGAGGAGCTGCTGCGGGTCACCGGCCGTCACGAGCCGAAGCTGCCCGCGATCAGCGAGCATGCCGACCTTCGCGCCGGGGGACGATCCGCTCGCCACCCGCGCCAGCCTCCGGCAAGGCGCTGAACTGGCTCGCGCCGCGGGTTCCGGAGCTGATCGGCGGCGCCGCCGACCTGGCGCCCTCGACCGCGACCAACCTCGACGACTACGCCGAGCATCACCCACCGCCACTTCGACGGCCGCAACCTCCACTTCGGGATCCGCGAGCACGCGATGGGGGCGATCGTCAACGCGATGACGATCGAGGGGATGCGCGCCTACGGGGCGACGTTCTTCGTCTTCAGCGACTACATGCGCGGCTCGATCCGGCTGGCTGCGCTGATGGAGATCCCCTCGATCTTCGTCTGCACGCACGACTCCTTCTGGGTCGGCGAGGACGGCCCGACGCACGAGCCGATCGAGCACCTCGCCTCGCTGCGGGCGATGCCGAACATCGAGGTCGTGCGGCCCGCCGACGCGAACGAGACCTTCCTCGCCTGGCACTGGCTGCTCGGCGCGAGCTCGACGCGCCGACGGCGCTGATCCTGACCCGGCAGAAGCTGCCCAACCTCGAGCGCGGTCAGATCCCCGACGACGCGATCGCGCGCGGCGCCTACGTCTACTCCGACAGCGAGGTCGCGCCCGACCTGACCCTGATCGGCACCGGCTCGGAGGTCTCGCTCTGCGTCGAGGCCGCGGCGACGCTGCGCGACGAGGGCGTCGCGGTGCGGGTCGTCTCGATGCCGTCGACCTCGCGCTTCGCCAAGCAGGAGCAGGCCTACCGCGACGAGATCCTGCTGCCCGGCAGCCGGCAGGCGGCTCGTCGGTCGAGGCCGGCTCGACGATGGGCTGGAACCGCTGGGTCGGCGACGACGGCGCGAGCGATCGGCATCGACCACTTCGGCGCCTCGGCGCCGGGCCCGGAGCTCGCCGAGAAGTTCGGCTTCACCGCCGAGCGCGTCGCCGAGCGGGCCCGCGAGCTGCTCGCGAGCTGAGCCGGGGAGCGGGCGCGCGATGTTCGGCAACACCGGCTTTCCGGCGATCGGCGACTACGCCTTCCTCTCCGACTGCCACACGGGCGCGCTGGTCGCGCCCGACGGCTCGGTCGAGTGGCTCTGCCTGCCGCGCTTCGACTCGCCGAGCGTCTTCGGGGCGCTGCTCGACCGCGATGCCGGCCGCTTCCGGATCGGCCCCGCGGCAGCGGTGCCGATCAGCCGGCGCTACCTGCCGGGCACGAACGTGCTCGAGACCGACTGGTCGACCGAGGGCGGCTGGCTGATCGTCCGCGACGCGCTCGCGATCGGCACCTGGCGCGAGGACCAGATCGACCACCACGACCGGGCGCCCTCGGACATGGACGCCCGCCACCTGCTCGTCCGCCACGTCAAGTGCATCGCCGGCGAGGTCGAGGTCGAGGTGCATCTGCAACCTGGTCGACGACTACGGCCGCGAGCGCGCCGAGCTGGAACGTGCAGGAGGACCGCACGGTCGCCGACACGCAGCTCGCCAACGGGCTCGAGCTGCGGCTGATGAGCGACGTCCGCCTCGGCGATCGACTCCGGCGTCGTCAACGGCAGCCACTGGCTCGAGGAGGGCGAGGAGTGCTTCGTCGCGCTCAGCTGGGACGAGCCGCTGCAGGACCCTGAGACGGCCGAGCAGGCGCACGAGCGAGATCCACGCGACCGAGCGCTACTGGCGCCGCTGGCTCTCCCGCGGGCGCTTCCCCGAGCACCCCTGGCGCGTGCACCTGCAGCGCTCGGCGCTGGCGCTGAAGGGGCTCACCTACCGGCCGACCGGCGCGACGGTCGCGGCGCTGACGACGTCGCTGCCCGAGACGCCGGGCGGCGAGCGCAACTGGGACTACCGCTACACCTGGATCCGCGACGCGACCTTCACGCTGTGGAGCATGCACATCCTCGGCTTCGACGCCGAGGCCCGCGACTTCATCGCCTTCATCGGCGACATCTGCCGGAAGACCGGGGACCGACCTGCAGATCATGTACGGGATCGACGGCCGCAAGGACCTGACCGAGTCGACCCTCGACCACCTCTCCGGCTACGTCGACTCGCGCCCGGTGCGGATCGGCAACGGCGCCTTCGACCAGCACCAGAACGACGTCTTCGGCGCCCTGCTCGACTCGGTCTACATCCACACGAAGGCGCGCGAGCACGTCCCGACCGAGCTCTGGGAGGTCGTCGCCGATCAGGTCGAGCGGCGCGATCGGGTCTGGCAGCAACCCCGACCAGGGGATCTGGGAGGCGCGCGGCGAGCCCAAGCACTACGTCTCCTCGAAGCTGATGTGCTGGGTCGCGCTCGACCGTGGCACCCGGCTGGCGCAGGCGCGCCGCGAGCGAGGACCTGGCCGACGAGCTGGGGCCGAGGTCGCCGAGCGAGATCACGCGAGGACATCCTCGCCAACGGGGTCAGCGAGCGGGGCGTCTTCCGCCAGCACTACGAGACCGACGCGCTCGACGCCTCGACGCTGCTGATCCCGCTCGTTCGCTTCCTGCCGCGCCGACGACGAGCGCGTCCGCAACACGGTGCTGGCGATCGGCGACGAGCTGACCAGCAACGGGCTCGTCCTGCGCTACATGATCGACGAGACCGACGACGGCCTGCACGGGGAGGAGGGCACGTTCTCGATCTGCTCGTTCTGGCTCGCCTCGGCGCTCTCGGAGATCGGCGAGACCGACCGGGCGCGGGCGCTGACCGACCGGCTGCTGCGGATGGGCGGCGAGCTCGGCCTGTTCGCCGAGGAGATCGAGCCGCTCTCGCGGCCAGCAGCTCGGCAACTACCCGCAGGCCTTCACCCACCTCGCCCTGATCAACGCCGTCAACCACGTGATCGCCGACGAGATGCGCGCCGACGACTGGGAGGGCCAGACGGCCGTCTTCAGCCAGATGCGCGGCGCCGGCGGAGGAGGAATGTCATGAGGATCGCTTGCGGGTTCGACCACGGCGGCTTCTCGCTGCGCGAGACGATCTTCGAGGCGCTGCGCGAGGACGGGCACGAGCTCGTCGACCTCGGCGCGACCGAGCTACGTCTCGACCGACGACTACCCGGACTTCGCGCTCGCCGTCTGCCGCGCCGTCGTCGGCGGCGACGCCGAGAAGGGCGTGCTCGTCTGCGGGTCCGGGGCCGGCGTCGCGGTTGCCGCCAACAAGATCGACGGGATCCGCGCGGCGATGGCCCACGACACCTACACCGCCGCGCAGTGCGTCGAGCACGACGCCTGCAACGTGCTCGCGCTCGGCGCCCGCGTGATCGGCCCGGTGATCGCGGCGGAGCTCGTCACCGCCTTCGCCGGCGCCGACTTCAGCGGCGAGGAGCGCCACGCGCGCCGCCTGGCCAAGGTCGACGAGATCGAGCGCGAGCGGGCTCGAGGCCGAGCTCTAAGGGGCGCCCTGTCGCCGGCCGACCGCCGGGATCGGGTGAGGTGGGCCTGGAAAGGTCGCGGGTCGTGGAGTGGCCGTCGCTTCCGTGCTGCGAGCGGAGATCGCCGCTCGGGACTTACCGGGAGCGCCCTATTTGCCTACGACGCACTTCTGCGCTGACGCCACCACACGTGCAGAAGGTCCCGCATGAACCCCTCTTGCGATCCGTAAGGGACGGTCTACCCGGTCGAACGGCGGAGTAACCGTGCCTCAAGGCGCTGGCCCACAGGACCGGGCAGGACCTCAGCCGACCCGCTCGGCCCCGCGTAGACGTTGAGCGAGCCGGCGCGGGCGAAGCCGCACAGCGTCATCCCGAGCTCGCCGGCGAGCGCGATCGCGAGCGAGCTCGGGGCGCCGACGCCGACGAGGATCGGGGCGCCGGCGACGGCCGCCTTCTGGACGAGCTCGAAGGAGAGCCGGCCGCTGACGCAGAGCAGCGAGCTCGCCGAGCGGCACGCAGTCCCTCGCGCGAGCGCCCAGCCGACCACCTTGTCCATCGCGTTGTGCCGGCCGACGTCCTCGCGGACGCAGAGCAGCTCGCCGCGCGGCGTCGAAGAGGCCGGTCGCGTGCAGGCCGCCGGTCAGCTCGAAGGCGGGCTGGCGCAGCCGCTCGGGCAGCGAGGCGAGCAGCCCGCGCGCGACCGTCGGGCCCGGCGGTCGCGGGTGGCGGCGTCGACGCGGACCTGCTCGATCGCTCCCTTGCCGCATACCCCGCAGGAGGAGGTCGCGTAAAAGGAGCGATTGCCGGGCTCGCGCAGCAGCGGCCCGGCGACGTCGATCACGTTGCCCTCGAGCTCCGGGCCGGGCCCGGCCGGACGCGGGCCGTCGATCAGGCCCTCGCCGTGCAGGAAGCCGAGCGCCAGCTCCTCGTCGTTGCCGGGCGTCCGCATCGTCACCGCCAGCGGCGCGCCGTCGACGCGGATCTCGAGCGGCTCCTCGACGGCGACCTCGTCCTCGCGCGCCGTCGTGCAGCACGCGCTTGTACATCCGCGGGTCGATCGGCCGACGATAGCCGTCGCCCGGCTCGCCGGCCTCCGGCAGTCGGCTCTCGCTACAGTGACCGTGAGTCGAAAATACGTAGTACGGGGCTGATACCTGTGCAACGTTCGATCTCTCGGGGGACGACTGCAACGGAGAGTCCTTGGCAGCCGCCCTCCCGGCAAATTCACCGGACGTGTCATGCGAGCGAGCTTTCTCGCGGCCGGGTGTTCAAGCCCGACCAGGGAAGGAACCCCCGTGAGTACGCAGCCACCAGACGACCCATCTGGCGAGGCCGGCGACGGGAACGTGACGATGGCCATCTCGCGCGAGATGGTCGCCCTGATGAAGGACTACTTCGGCCGTGGGCCGACCAAGGCGCGGACGTACATGCGCGACAACCTGATCGTCGTGATCATGGAGGACACGATGACCAAGGCCGAGCTGACGCTGGTCCGCTCCGGCAACATCCGCGAGGTCCGCGACCTGCGCCGGCTGTTCCAGGAGACGATTCGCAACGGACGCCGTCGAGCTCGTCCAGCGTCTCAGCGGGCGCCATGTCGCCGCCTTCATGAGCGATCACGACACCGAGCGCGACGTCGCCGCCGAGATCTTCGTCCTCGACGCAGCCATCGACGACGGCGAGTCGGGAACGGTCCTCGAATAGCTGGTTGGGAGGCCCCTGGTCTGCTATACCGGTCATCGGGTCCGCCGCGAACCGCAAGGTGCGCGGAGGCTCGCTCCAGATCGATGGATACCTGGGTTTCGCGCCCGACGACCGTCGCGTCCATGACCGCCACCAACGGAACGAGTCCGCGGTGCCCGATGGCCGAGGCCCAAGTCGTCTGCAGAACGCCGGTTCGGCGTGGCGGGCAGACGCGGCCACGTACCTGAGCTCGAGCACGGACCTGCACTGCATCCTCGATGCCGGGCTCCGCTTCCGGTGGGCCGCGGGTGCCTGGGCGGAGGTCGTCGGGATGCCGCCCCAGCACCTGCTGGGCCGCTCGCTCGAGGAGCTGCTGCACCCAGCGGAGAAGATTTCGCTGGTCGAGGGGTTGCGGCGCGCTGACGGCTCCCCCCGCGAGTACCTCGGTCGCGTGCGTTGCGGTCCCGGTGTCTACCGGTGGCTGGGCTGGAACGGCCGGTCCGACGACGGCGGGAGCCGCGTCATCGCCACGGCCCGTGACGTTACGGCCCGGGTCGAGGCCGAGGCATCGTTGTACGAGGAGCTCGCGGCGGCCCGCGAAGCCGCGACCCACGATCCGCTCACCGGGCTCGCCAACCCGGTTCTGCTCCGGGAGCATCTGGTGCTGACGCTGGCCCGGTCGGCCCGCACGAAGGTGCCGCCGCTGGTCCTCTTCGTCGACCTCGACCGCTTCAAGTGCGTCAACGACACGCTCGGGCACAGCGCCGGCGATGAGGCCCTGCAGATCGTCGCGGCGCGCCTCGGCGAAGCCTTCCGTCCCTCCGATCTGGTCGCGCGCGTCGGGGGCGACGAGCTCGTGATCGTGCTCGAGAACGCCAACCCGGCCGCGGTCAGGACCAGGGTCACCGAGTCCGTCGGCGCGCCCTTCGAGGTCGACGGTCACACGGTTCGGCTCAGCGCGTCCGTCGGCATCGCGGTGCTGAGCGACCCGACCGTGACCCCCGGGCAGGCAATCCGCTCAGCCGACGCCCAGATGTATATGGACAAGCACCGCTCGCGGGACGGCGAGCGTGGCGCCCGGGTCCAGCCGCCGAGCGCCTGAGGGGCAGCGGCCGGACTGCGGATCAAGCAGCTCCGGCGCTGAGCTCGCGCTCGAGCGCCGCCAGATCCTCGGCGGTGTTGACGTTGCGCAGAAAGACGCCCGGGTCGCCGAACGAAGCGAGGGCCTCGCCCTCGATCCGGGCGGCGCCGAGGTCCGCGACTGCGGTCCGGGCCGAGGCGCCGGCGTCGATCGCCTTGCGCAGCAGCGGCACGCAGTCGGGGTCGAAGCGGCCGAGCAGCGGTTGCTCCCCGTGGGGACCGGCGACGATCGTCGGTCCGCTCGCCTGCGCCAGCTCTCGCAGCAACTCGCCGGGCAGCAGCGGCATGTCGCAGGGGCAGGCGACGAGCGGCTCGCCGGTGAGCTCGAGAGCAGCCGTGACGCCGATCAGCGCGTGATGCTCACCCTGGTCCTCGATCGCGACCTCGCATTCGCCGGCGAGCGAGCCGAGCCGCGTGCCGTGCTTGGCGACGAGCAGCGGCTCGAGGTGTGCGTGCCGGCCGGCGTCGATCGCCCACAGCCCGAGTGGCCGGCCGAGCAGCCTCCGCAGGTGCTTCTCGCCGCCGATCCGCTCGCCGGCGCCGCCGATCAGGATCGCGCAGCGACTTGCATGCCGTGCCCCAGAACTCATGGCTGAACTCTGGCAGGGATGATGCCCGAGCATGCCCGAGCTGACCTCGATCGAGCGCGCCCGAGAGTTGATCCTCGAACGCTGCACGACCCTGGATCCCGAGCCCGTGCCGCTTTCCACCGCTCTCGGCAGGGTGCTCGCGGATGACGTGGTCGCCGCGGAGCGCGTGCCCGGCTTCGACAACTCGGCGATGGATGGCTTTGCCTTCCGCGCCGACTGACCGCTCCGACGGCCCCGGGCTGCTCCGCCTCGTCGGCGAGTCGAGCGCGGGCCATCCCTCGAGGGCAGCGTCGGGGAGGGCGAGGCGATCGCGATCTCGACCGGGTGCCGTGCTTCCGGACGGCGCCGACACGGTCGTCAGGGTCGAGGACACGAGCGAGCCCGAGCAGGGATGCGTCGCCACGGTCGTTGTCCCCGAGCGGGGTGCGAACGTACGCCGCGCCGGCGATGACATCGAGCCGGGCGACGCCCTGATCGGGCCGGGCACGATGCTCGGCGCCGCCGAGCTCGGCGTGCTCGCCTCGGTTGGCGTCGCGAAGCCCGCCTGCGCCCGCCGCCCTCGGGTGGCGCTGCTCAGCACCGGCGACGAGCTCGTCGGCGTCGAGGAGCCGCTGCCCGCCGGCGGTGTCCGCAACTCGAACTCCTACGCGCTGCCTGGCCTCGTCGCCGCTGCCGGCGGCGTCCTCGCCCGCAACGGCCGCGCGCCGGACGATCGTGCTGCCACGGAGACCGCCGTCGCGGAGGCGCTCGCGGTCGCTGATCTGCTCGTCGTCTGCGGCGGCATCTCGGTCGGCCCGCACGATCACGTCAAGGGTGCGTTCGCGAACTGCGGCGTGGAGCAGGTCTTCTGGCGGGTCTCGCTGAAGCCCGGCAAGCCGGCCTACTTTGGCGTCGCGCGAGGCGGCAAGCTGGTGCTTCGGGCTGCCCGGCAACCCGGTCTCCGCATTCGTCACCTTCCTGCTCTTCGCCCGCCCGGCGCTGCTCGCCTTGCAGGGCGCCGACCCGGAGGCGACGAGGATCGAGGCGGAGCTGACCGGCGCTTACGACAAGCCGGCGGACCGCGCCCACGCGATCCGCGTCGCCCTCGAGGCCGGCCCCGCCGGCTGGCGCGCGACCCCGGCGCCGCATCAGGGCTCGCACGTGATGACGGGCCTGCTCGGCGCCGACGGCCTGGCCTTGATCGACGAGGCGACGACCCAGGTCGAGGCAGGCGAGCGCGTTCTGGTCGAGCTGATCGGCGGCGCGTAGCATCCGTCGGGTGGCGACGATCACCCTCCAGGTCAAGCTCTTCGCGATGCTGCGCGAGCGCGCCGGTGCGGACTCGATCGCCGTCGAGCTTGAGCAGGGCGCGACGGTCGAGGATCTGCTCGGCGAGCTCTCGGGCCTGATCGGGGCGATGCCGGTTCGCGCCGCCGTCAACCGCGAATACTCGGAGAGCGGCCGGGCGCTTGGGCCTGGCGATGAGGTCGCACTGATCCCGCCGGTCAGCGGCGGCAACGACGTGCACGCGACGGTCCGCTCTGAGCCGCTCTCACTGGACCGACTTGCGGCAGCGGTCGGTCGCCCGGAGGCCGGCGCGATCGTCACCTTCAGCGGCGTCACGCGAGAGGTCGAACGACTCGAGTACGAAGCGTACGCCGAGATGGCGGAGGCGAAGCTGGCGACGATCCTGGCCGAATGCCAGGATCGGCACAGGGCACTGGCGATCGCCGCCGAGCACCGGGTTGGCAGCGTTCCGCTCGGCGAGCCGAGCGTGATCGTCGCGGCATCGGCGGCGCACCGGCCCGAGGCGTTCGCGGCCGCGCGCGAGGCGATCGACAGGATCAAGGCCGAGGCGCCGATCTGGAAGCGCGAGATCGAGGGGGGTGAGTCCCGGTGGGTGGAGGGCACGACTCCGGCCTGACGCACCTCGACTCCGGCGGCGAGGCGCGCATGGTCGACGTCGGCGCCAAGCCGGAGAGTGAGCGCCGCGCCGTGGCCGAGGGCGCGGCTGCGGATGAGCCCCGGGACCGCGGCGGCGATCGCCGCGGGCGACGGGCCGAAGGGCGACGTGCTCGGCCCCGCACGGCTTGCCGGGATCGCCGCCGCCAAGCGAACCGGCGACCTGATCCCGCTGGCCCATCCCTTGCCGCTCAGCTTCGCCGACGTGCGTGGCGAAGTCGATGCCGAAGCCGGCACCGTGACGCTCACGGCGGAGGCCCGCTGCGTCGGCCGCACGGGCGTCGAGATGGAAGCCATGACCGCGGCTTCGGTTGCGGCGCTGACCGTCTACGACATGGCGAAGGCGCTCGAGCGGGGGATCGTCATCGAGGAGGTGGCGCTGCTGCACAAGAGCGGCGGCAAGAGCGGCGAGTGGAACCGGGATGGCTGAGGGCGCCGGCGAGGCTCCCCGATTCAGCGCTGCGGCGCTGACGATCAGCACCTCGCGGGCGGCCGGCGAGGCGTCCGACGAGGGTGGGCCGGCACTGGCTGAGTTCGCCGCCTCGATCGGGATCGAGGTCGAGGTTCGCGAGACGATCACCGACGACCGTGAGCTGATCGCCGCCGGCCTGCGGCGGCTTGCCGACGAGCCCGGCGTCGATCTGATCCTGACCACCGGCGGCACCGGCTTTGCGCCCGCCGACGTGACCCCCGAGGCGACCCGTGACGTGATCGAGCGTGAGGCGCCCGGGATCGCCGAGGCGATGCGGGCGGCCTCACGCGAGCACACGCCCAAGTGGATGCTTTCGCGGGGCGTCGCCGGCGTCCGCGGCCGGACGCTGATCGTCAACTTCCCGGGCAGCCCGAAGTCGATCGCGCGAGTGCGGCGAGGCGATCGCCGGAGCGTTGCCGCACGCGCTTTCGCTGCTCGCCGGCGAGCGCCCGCACTAGCGGACCCGTCCGCTAGTCCGCCACCGCTCCGCAAACCGGCGCCTGCGCGAGCGGGCGGCGCTACATTCGATCAACGGTGGAGGTTCGCTCCCGCAGCCGGGTTCATGCGGCGATTGCGATCGCGCTGGCCGCGTGCGCGCTCGCTGCCGCCGGCCTACCTGCCGCCGCCGGTGCTCAGCTGCAGCTGCCGATCCCGCTCCCGCTGCCGGGTGGTCCGAGTCCCGACGTGCCCACCGGGCTACCCGGATCCGGCCCGGGCCAAGGTCACGGCCACCACCATCGGCGCAATCCCGTCGCCGTCAAGCTGAGCCCCGCGGCAGCGCCGGCCCTCGTCCGCACGATCCCGATCACCCGCCGTCGTAACGCCCATCCTGTGGCCGTCACGAGCCTGCCGTTGCGCAAGCTCGGCGGGCTGCACCGCGGCGTCCGCGTCGAGGCCGGCGGCGAGCTCGAGACGACCGTCTGCCTGCGGCGCTCGGTTGGCCGCAGTCGCGACGCCGCCGGCTGCGCGGGCCGAATCTACGGCTACGACCCCAAGGTCCGGGTGCAGCTCGTCCTCGCCGCGGCTCCCCGCCGCGCCCGGCCCCGGTACACGACGCCGCTCGGCCGCGCCCGGACGGTCCGGTGCACGCAACGGCAGCCGAACCGCAACCACCACTGTGCAATCGCGCTCGACTGGCGCCGGATCACGTTCGGCGCCGGCGACAGCAAGCTACCGCCCTGCGCGCCGCGCCACTGCCACGTCAACCTCGTCGCCAGCGCCTCGAATAAGCACGCCCACAAGCGCGAGCGCATCGCTGTCGGCGGCTTCGAGGGTGACGGCCATGTCGACAACCGCGGCGAGAGCCGGATCGCCGCGATCCGCTACGCGCGACCGCTCAAGCGGCCACATCCGCTGACCGACCGGACTCCGTCCCGGCGCGGCCTGTCGCTCGTCGCTGACAACCACTCGATCCACATGCACACCGTCTACTCGGTGCGGATCCCGCACCCGCGGGCGGGCGAGCAGCTGCGGGTTGCGGGCCGTTACCTCGGGGCGCTCGCGCGGCTCTCCTACAACGCGCGGACGCGCACGCAGCTGATCCTCGCCGACCGGCCGCGGGCGACGCGGTCAGGGCCGAGGGCGCGGCGGATCGCGTCCAGCCCCGTGTACCTCTCCCAGCAGAGCAACTTCAACTGCACGCGCGGCCGCAGCGCGCACCGCACGCCCTGCCCGATCGACAAGGTCGGGGTCGCTCGCTTCGGCGCCTCCTCGCATCGGCCGCTCTACGTCAACCTCCTGGCCGGTGAGGGTGCGCTCGGCGACCGCCATCGGGCGAGCGACCGGATCCGCGTGCGGGGCGGCTCGCTCAGGGTCTGGCGCTTCGCCCGTTGAGGTGACCGTCCGCTGCCGGGTTCAGTGGCGCGGCTCGAACAGGTAGTGGCTGACGAGCCACTCGCTGCCCCGCCGGTACCCCCAGATCTCGCTGCAGGAGAGCAGGAACAGGCGCCAGTTGCCGAGCGCGATGCGAGCCGCGCGCTCGCCGCCGTGGACGTCGCGCAGGACCGCGAGCGCCGGCTCGCGATTGGCGTCGAGGCGATCGAGCCAGGCGCTCAGCGTGCGTGAGTAGTGCGTCCCGTCGACGATCCAGCGCTCGCGCAGGGCGAGATCGTCCTGGAAGTGCAGCAGCAGATCGTGCGAGGGCATGACGCCGGCGGTGAAGAAGCGCTCGGCGGCCCACGTACCCTCGTACAGGTAGGCGACCGTCCGGTGGCTGAAGACGTGGATGAAGACCTTGCCGTCGGGCCGGACCCAGCCCGAGATGCGGCGCAGGATCTCGCGCCAGTTGCTCAGGTGCTCGAGCATCTCGATCGAGACGACGCGGTCGAAGGAGTCGGGCTCGAGCTCGAGGTCATTGGCGTCGGCGGTGATCACGCGAACCCGGTCGGCGACGCCGCGGCGCGCGGCCTCTGCCTCGATCCAGCCGCGCTGCGGGGCGGAGTTGGAGACGGCGGTCACGCGGCAGGCGGGGTAACGCTCGGCGACGTACAGAGTCATCGAGCCCCAGCCGCAGCCGAGGTCGAGGACCTCGTGGCCGTCGGCGATCTGCGCCCGCGCGCAGCTCTGCGCCAGGCTGGCCTCCTCGGCCTGCTCGAGCGTCGTCTTCGGCTCCGGCCAGAGGCAGCCGCTGTACTTGCGGCGGGCGCCGAGGAAGAGACCGAAGAACTCTGGCGGCAGCGCGTAGTGCTGCTCGTTGGCGGTCTCGGTCGCGAACGCGATCGGGCCCGAGCTCTTGCGCGCGACGAGCTCGGTGAGCCGTTGCTGTGCGGCCTCGACGCCGCCGGCTTGCTCGCGGCGCAGGACCGTGCGGATGCCGAGCCGGGAGCCCGCGCGAAGCAGCGCGTCCGGAACGACGCCGGCCCCGAGGGCCCGGTCGAGCAGCGCGTAGTGGAGCTTGGTCTGCGGCATCGATCCCGACTACGGGCGTGGGGCCCCGCCTGGATCAGCGCTGCGCCGGCTCACGGCTCGCCGGGGTCGCGGAGTTCGCCGTGCGTCGCCTCGGCGAGCACGTCGATCGCCTCGGGCTCGCCCTCGGCGCCGACGATGACGATGCGCCCGGGCCAGAAGGGGCTCTCCGCGGAGGTCGAGCCGAGCATCGCATCGACGTAGAGCCAGCAGCCGGTGTTGTGCAAGGTCGTCCCGCGTTGCTCCCAGGGCGGATCCGTCGCCGCGCGGCCGTCCTCGCCGGGCAGCGGCCCGCGCCGGTGGATGTGCCCGAAGATCACGTGGGGCGCCTCGATTTCGAGCCGGTCGACGACGACCTGCATCGCTTCGACCCCCGAGCGCCCGATCTCGGCGACCGAGAAGTCGCGGCTGAAGCGCCCGAGGCCCGCCCGCTCGAGGCCACTAAGCGTTACGGGGACCACCGCCGAACGCAGGAGGCGGCCGCGCCAGTTGCGGGCCCGGCCGGAGGCACCGCCGAGCAGTTCCCAGATCCGCTGGGTCGGCGCCTTGCCCTCCTCGCTTGCTGTGTTGGGGCTGCGTGCGCCCTGGGCGAGGTTGAAGAGCAGGTCGTAGACGGGCGCGTGCAGCTTCTCGTAGTCCTGCGGCGAGGCCCGACGGCCGGTCTCGCGACCGCCGATCCTGTCGATCGTGGCAATCGACAGCCGCTCGATCGTCGGCAGCGTGATGTGGCTGTCGAGATAGTGCCCGTGCGTTGCGTAGACGTCCTCGCGGATCCAGACGCCGGGATAGCTGAGGACGAGGCGCGCGGGCGCGGCCCAGGACTCGAGCTCGCCGACGTAGCGGTGGGGCGAGGGAACCTCCTCGGCGAGCCCGATCTCGCGGTCCTGATCCCGCACGCGCTCGAGCCACTGGCCGAGCAGCCGGTGATCGTGGTTGCCGGGAACGAGGACGATCTCCTCGAAGTGGGCGCCCACTGCTTCGAAGAAGGGCCGGGCGATCTCCATCGCCTGCTCGATCGGTCCGTCGCGGAGCTCGATCGTGTCGCCGAGCAGCACGAGCCGCTCGCAGCCCGCGGTCGCCTCGAGCAGCTGCTCGAGCATCTCGGGGCGGCGCAGCAGATCGACCTCGGCGCTCGAGCCGAGGTGCAGGTCGGAGATCACGGCGGTGCTCATCGCGCCGCCATGGTCGCACGAGCGGACACCGGGCTCGCACGGCGATAGACTCGCGATCGGGATGGAGAGCGCTACCGCATCCGGTGCCAGCACCGGAAACGGCGCCGGTGCTGCCGGCGCTCCGATCGAGGTCGAAAACCCCGCAAGCGGCGAGACGATCGCCACCGTCCCGGCTCTCGGCGCGGCTGAGGTTGCCGCGCTCGCCGCCGCCGCCCGCGCTGCGCAGCCCGGCTGGCAGGCGCTCGGCTTCGAGGGCCGCGCCCGCGTGCTGATGGCCGCTCGCGCTTGGCTCGTCACCAACGCCGAGCGCGTCGTCGAGACGATCTGCGGCGAGACCGGCCGGCCGGCGGACGAGGTCCAGTTCACCGACATGGGTTACGGGATCTCGGCGCTCGAGTTCTGGGCTGCCAACGCCGAGCGAATGCTCGCCGACGAGGATGTTGAGACCGCCTCACCCTCGGTCCGCGGTGGTCGCAAGCTCAAGCTCCGCTACGCGCCGGTGGGCCTCGTCGGCGTGATCGGTCCGTGGAATTTCCCGCTGACGAACAGCTTCGGTGACTGCATCCCGGCGCTCGCCGCCGGCAACGCGGTGATCCTCAAGCCGTCGGAGGTCACACCGCTGACGTCGCTGCTGATGGCCGAGATGCTGACAGCAGCGGGGATCCCCGACGGCGTCTTCGCTGTGGCCACGGGGCGCGGTGAGGCCGGCGCGGCACTCGTCGAAGAGGCCGACTTCGTGATGTTCACCGGCTCGACGGCGACGGGCAAGAAGGTGATGGCGAAGGCGGCCGAGACGTTGACGCCGGTCAGCCTCGAGCTCGGCGGCAAGGACCCGATGATCGTCCTCGCCGACGCGGACATCGAGCGCGCCGCCAACTCCGCCGCGACCTTCGGCCTGCTCAACGCGGGCCAGGTGTGCATCTCGGTCGAGCGCATCTACGTCGAGGACTCGGTCCATGACGAGTTCGTCGCCCGGCTCACCGAGAAGGTCAGCGCGCTGCGCCAGGGGCCGCCCGGCGAGCTCGGCTCCGTCGATGTCGGCGCGATCATCTTCCCGCCGCAGATCGAAACGATCGAGGCGCACGTCGCCGACGCCGTCGAGCACGGGGCGGAGGTGGTCCTCGGCGGCCACCGGGCCGAAGGGCTCGGCCCCGGCCGCTTCTACGAGCCGACGGTCCTGACCGGCGTCGACCACTCGATGCGGTGCATGCGCGAGGAGACCTTCGGCCCGACGCTGCCCGTGATGCGCGTCGCGGACGAAGAGCAGGCGATCAGCCTTGCGAACGAGGGCGGCTACGGCCTGCAGGCATCGGTGTGGACCGGCGACGTCGCCCACGGCGAGGAGCTCGCCCGGCGGCTCGAGGCCGGCGTTGCCTCGGTCAACGATACGGCGGTCAACTACAACGCGCTCGAGCTGCCGATGGGCGGCTGGAAGGAGTCGGGCCTCGGCTCCCGCCACGGCGCCGACGGGATCCGTAAGTACACGAAGCGGCAATCGATCCTCGTTACGCCCGCCTGGGCGCCCTCCCGCGAGGCCTTCATGTTCCCCTACGACGGCACGGTCAGCCAGACGCTCGGCGAGGCGATGGCGGCGCTCGCCCTGAGCGAGATCTTCAGCCCGGCCCAGCGGCTGACGCTCGCCGCCTTCTGCGACACGCTGATCCCGTCGCTCGACGCGCCGGCCGAGCTCAACGGCTCCGGCGACCCGCTCGGGTTCTGGGCCCGCTCGGCCGCCGACATGGCGATTGCCGAGGCGATCGAGATCGGCCTGCTGCAGGCCGATCTCTCCGCCGAGGAGATCGAGGGGCTACGCGGGCTGCTCGACGCGCTCGCCGAGCAGGGCATGGCGGCGGCGACGCCGCTCGAGGCTCGCGAGGCGATCATCCACGGCTTCTCCGACAGCTCGCCTGAGGCGCTCGGCGGCGTCGCGACGCTCAAGGGCTTGGCGCTGAGCCTCTACTACGCGCTCCCCGACGCCGGCACCGGCATCAACCCGAACTGGCCGGCGATGGGCTACCCGGGCCCGCAGGCGCTGCCGAAGCCCGGCCCCAAGCCGCTGAAGCCGCTCCCGCCGCCCGCCGACGAAGCGGTGACGCTCGAGGCCGACGTCGTCGTCGTCGGCTCCGGCGCCGGCGGCGGCGTGATCGCCGGCGAGCTCGCCAAGGCCGGCCACAAGGTGATCGTCACCGAGATGGGCGGCTACTTCGACGAGTCCGACTTCCTCGGCCTCGAGCTCACCGCCTACCAGCAGCTCTTCCTCAACGGCGGTCCGTTCACGACCGCCGAGGGTCAGGTCGGCCTGCAGGCCGGCTCCTCCCTGGGCGGCGGCACCGTGCTCAACTGGACCAACTGCCTGCGGACGACCGACTGGGTCCGCTCCGAGTGGGCGAACGAGTACGGCCTCGAAGGCATCGACGGCTCCGACTACGACGCCCATCTCGACGCCGTCTGGGAGCGGATCAGCGTCAACGACCGCTGCTCGGACCTGAACGGCCCCCACCAGCGGCTCAAGGAGGGCGTCGAGGCGCGGGGCGGGCACTTCGAGCTGATCACCCGCAACACCGACCCCGAGACCTACGACCCGGTGACGGCCGGCTACCTCGGCTTCGGCGAGCAGTCGGGCTCGAAGCGCTCGACGCAGAAGACCTACCTCGTCGATGCGGCCGACAACGGCGCCGAGATCCTCATCGGCTGCCGGATCGAGCGCGTGCTGACCGAGGGCGGCCGTGGCGTCGGCGTCGAGGGTCAGTGGGCGCGCGAGGACGGGACGACGGTCGCGGTCACGGTTCGGGCGAAGGCCGTCGTCGTCGCCGGCGGCTCGATCGAGTCGCCGGCGCTGCTGCAGCGCTCCGGCATCGGCGGCCCCGCCGCGGGCGATTACCTGCGCCTGCATCCTGCCGTCGCCATCTACGGCGTCTACGAGGAGGACCAGGATCCGTGGTGGGGCCCGCCGCAGGCCGGCCTCTCGCACAGCTGGACGGACCGGGCCGGCGACGGCTACGGCTTCCTGCTCGAGTGCGGCCAGCACACGACCGGCCTCTACGGCGCCGCCGTGCCCTGGCAGTCGGGGGCCCAGCACAAGGCCGAGATGCTGAAGCTGCGCCGCAACGCCACCTTCATCGGCATCGACCGCGATCGCGGCCACGGCCGGGTCGACGTCGACGCTCGCGGCCGCGCCGTGCCGTCGTATCTGCTCAGCGACGAGGCCGACATCGCCATCATCCGCGACTCGCTCGAGGAGATGGTCCACCTCCAGGAGGCCGCCGGCGCGCTCGAGATCGGCGCGCTCAGCCGCAAGCCGCTCGCTTGGAAGCGCGGCGAGGACCTCGACGCCTACGCGCGAGACCGTTCGCAACGCGTCGCTGGCCCCGCGCGAGATCGCCGTCTTCAGCGCCCACCAGATGGGCAGCTGCCGGATGGGCAACGACCCGGCGACCAGCGTCGCCGGCCCGTGGGGCGAGCTGCACGACACCGGTGGCGTCTGGATCGGCGATGCGAGCGCCTTCCCGACGGCGTCGGGGACGAACCCGATGCTGACGGTGATGGCGCTCGCCCGGCGCACCTCGCGGGCGATTGACGCCTCGCTCTGAGGCCCATGCGGTTGCAGGCCATGCGACGGTGCGGGAGGAATGACGTTGCGGTGACCGGTCCGCTCTACCGCTTCCAGAAGCTGGAACATCGCCCATGCGAAGTGGACCTTCGTGGTCTGGGTGATCGTCGCCGTCGGCACTCGTCGCTCTTCGCCAACTCGATCGGCCGGCAGACCAACGACGACCTGACGATCCCGGGCTCGGACTCGACGCAGGCCACGAACACGCTCGACCGCTACCTGCCGAACCAGGCGAACGGGTCGAACCCGGTCGTGCTCGAGCGACCCGAACGGCAACCGGATGGACCAGGGTCGCGAACAAGACGGCGGTCAAGAAGACGACGCAGGCGCTGAGGGCGAACCAATACGTGCAGAGTGCGGTCAGCCCGCTCAGCGCGGCGGGCGCCGACGACCTCTCCAAGGACGGCAAGACCGCCTTCATCGCGGTGACGCTGACGCTCGGCCCCGACGAGCTCGACCGAGGACGAGGCGCACGACGTGATCGGCACCGCCGACGCCGTCGCCAAGGGCAAGTACGGGCTGCACGTCAGCGCCGGCGGCTACCTCGGCCAGGCCGTCTCCAGCCCGGCGACCGAGTCGAGCGAGGCGATCGGCCTCGCGCGTCGCGGTCATCGTCCTGCTCTTCGCCTTCGGCACCGCGGTGGCGATGACGCTGCCGATCGTCACCGCGCTCTTCGGGCTCGGCACGGGGCTCGCGCTGATCGGCATCTTCGGCCACGTGATCTCGGTGCCGAGCATCGCGCCGACGCTCGGCACGATGATCGGGCTCGGCGTCGGCATCGACTACGCGCTGTTCATCGTCACCCGCCACCTCGGCTTCATCAAGGAGGACGGCCTCGAGCCGAAGGAGGCGGCGGCGCGCGCCGCCTCGACGGCCGGCGGTGCCGTGCTCTTCGCCGGCTCGACCGTGGTCGTCGCGCTGCTCGCGCTCTACTTCGGCGGCATCCCGATCGTCAAGGCGCTCGGCTACTCGTCGGCGATCGTCGTCGCCGTTGCGATCGTCGCCGCGCTGACGCTGCTGCCGGCGCTGCTCGGGATGCTCGGCAAGCAGCATCCTCAAGGGCCACTTCGCCCTTGCCAAGGGGGCCCACGAGGAGGGGCACCCGCGCGGCTGGAACCGCTGGGCGCACTTCGTCGGCCGCCACCCGTGGCCGGCGGCGGTCAGCGGCGTCGTCATCCTCGTCGTGCTGGCGCTGCCGCTGCTCGACATCACGCTCGGCCAGCCCGACAACTCGCAGTTGCCGACGGACACGCAGACGCGCCGCCCTATGACGCGCTCGAGCAGGGGTTCACCGCCGGCGCCAACGGGCCGCTGCTGGTCGCCGTCGAGTTCTCCGACCCGGCGAAGCCGGACACGAAGAAGCTGCACAAGGTCCAGCAACAGCAGAAGCAGCAACAACAGCAGGCGCAGAAGAAGTACGAGCAGCAGGCGCAGCAGGCTGCGGCAGCCGGCCAGCCGCCGCCACCCGAGCCGCAGGGTCCGACGAAGAAGCAGCAGCAGGCAGCAGGCTCAGCAGGAGGCGTTCCTGAAGTCGGACGCGAGCGATCCCCGGCTGGTCAAGCTCGCAGAACCAGATCGGCAAGGACGAGGACGTCTTCAGCGTCTCGCCGGCGAAGGTCGACAAGAGCGGCGAGGCCGCGGTCTTCACGGCGACGCCGATCTCCTCGCCCTCCTCCCAGCGGACGCGAGACCTGGTCACCCGGCTGCGCGACAGACGTGTGCCGGACGCCGAGGGCAAGGGGATGAAGACCTACGTCGACGGTTCGACCGCCGCCTACATCGATCTCGCCGAGCCGGATCGGCGAGAAGCTGCCGCTGGTGATCGCGATCGTCGTCGCGCTCGCCTTCCTGCTCCTGATGATCGCCTTCCGCTCGCTCGTCGTGCCGCTGACGGCGGCGCTGATGAACCTGCTCAGCGTCGCCGCCGCCTACGGCGTGCTCGTCGGCGTCTTCGAGAAGGGCTGGGGTCTGAGCCTGATCGGGCTCGATCACACGCTGCCCGTGGTCTCCTTCGTGCCGCTGCTGATGTTCGCGATCCTCTTCGGCCTCTCGATGGACTACCAGGTGTTCCTGCTGACGCGGATGCAGGAGCACTGGCGCGAGGAGCAGCAACAACCACGACGCGGTCGTCGAGGGGCTGGCCGGAACCGCGCGGGTGATCACCTCGGCGGCGCTGATCATGGTCGCCGTCTTCACGAGCTTCGTCCTCAACGGCGATCCGACCGTCAAGCAGTTCGGCGTCGGGCTCGCGGTCGCGATCGCGATCGACGCGACCGTCGTGCGGACGCTGCTCGTGCCGGCCGTGATGATCATCCTCGGCAAGGCGAACTGGTGGCTGCCGGGCCCGCTGGAGCGGCACATGCCAAACCTGGGTATCGAGGGCGGCGAGTACTTCGCGGTGCTCGATGCGCCTGACGCGGCCCCCACGCCGACGCGGCGACGGCCGCCCGAGAGCAGACGACAGGAACGAGCGAAGGAGGCTGAGATGGACGGGTTGAAGGTGGCCGTCACGGGGCCGACGGGCGACATCGGGATCGCCACGCTGAAGGCGCTGGACGCCTCGCGAGGCCGTCGCCGAGGTCGTCGGCATGGCGCGCCGGCCCTTCGATCCGGCCGAGCACGGGCTCAGCGCCAAGGTCAGATACGTCCAGGGCGACGTGCTCGACCGCGCCGCGGTCGACGCCGCCGTCGCCGGCGCCGACGTCGTCATCCACCTCGCCTTCATCATCATCGGCGACCCCGACGAGGCGCAGCCGATCAACGTCGAGGGCTCGCGTAACGTCTTCGAGGCGGCGATCGCCGCCGGTGCCAAGCGGCTCGTCTACACGAGCTCGGTCGCCGCCTACGGCTTCCACGCCGACAACCCGCAACCGCTGACCGAGGACGTCGTCCCGCGCGCGACCGAGGGCTTCTACTACTCGGCCCACAAGGCCGAGCTCGAGGCGCTGCTCGACGAGATCGTCTCCGAGGCGACGATCGAGCCTACGTGTTCCGGCCCTGCGTCGTCGCGGGGCCGCACGCGATCACCTTCGCCGAGACGATCGTCGCGATGCTGCCGCTGTACGGGCAGCTGCCGCTCGTCCGCCGGATCTTCGGCGAGGTGCCGTTCCTGGCGCCGGTGTTGCCGGATCCCGGCGTGCCCTTCCAGCTCGTCCACGAGGACGACGTCGCAGCGGCGCTGGTCGCGGCGACCGAGGGCCGCGGCGAGCCCGGTCACTACAACCTCGCCGCCCCCGGGACGCTGCGCGTCCCGGAGCTCGCCCGGGCGCTGGGCTGGTGGTCGGTGCCGTTGCCGAAGGGTCTCGTCGGCTCCGTCGACGACCTGCTCCGCCGCGTGCCCGGGCTGCCGGCCGAGTTCGCCTGGCTGAGCGCCTTCCGCGTGCCGGTCGTGATGGACGCCACGCGCGCGAGGCAGAAGCTCGGCTGGGAGCCGCGCGCACGACGCCGGCGATACGCTGGCGGCAATGGTTCGCGGCGCCCGCGAGCAGGACGTCGTCTAGAGCGAGGAGAGCGGCGATGGCCGAGCGTGAGGACCTGACCTTCGAGTCCGGCGGCGAACGCTGCGCCGCCTGGCTTTACAGGCCCGAGGCCGGGGGCGAGGCGGGCGTGCCGCTCGTGATCCTCGCGCACGGCTTCGCCGGCACCCGCGAGGCGCGCCTGTGGGCCTATGCGGAGCGCTTCCGCGACGCCGGCTTCGCCGCGCTCGTCTTCGACTACCGGTACTTCGGCGACTCGACCGGCGAGCCGCGCCAGCTGCTCAGCATCAAGCGCCAGCTCGAGGACTGGAAGGCGGCGGTCGGGTTCGCGCGAACGCTCGACGGCATCGACCGCTCGCGGATCGCGCTGTGGGGCTCGAGCTTCTCCGGCGGGCACGTCGTCGCGACCGCCGCCGAGGACTCTCGGATCGCAGCCGTGATCTCGCAGACGCCGTTCGTCGACGGCGCGGCGACGCTCGCCCAGGCGGGAGTCGGCAACTCGCTGCGGCTGACGGCCGCCGGGCTGCGGGATGTCGCCCGCGCGGCGACCGGGCGAGAGCCCTATCTGGTTCCCGCAGTGGCGAAGCCCGGCGAGCTCGGCGCGATGACGCAGCCCGACTCCTACGACGGCTACCACGGGCTGTTCGAACCCGGCGTCGAGTTCCGGAACGAGTTCGCCGGCCGCGCGGCCCTGCTGATCGGCTCCTACCGGCCGACCGCCAAGGCGCCCCAGGTGCTCTGCCCGCTGCTCGTCGTGATCTGCGCCGGCGACCAGGTGACGCCGCCGGAGCCGGCCCGGAAGATGGCGGCGCGCGCGCCCAAGGGCCGCGCGATCGAGTACGGCCCGGAGTGGGGCGGGCATTTCAACATCTACGTGGGCGAGCTCTTCGAGAAGACGATCGTCGACCAGATCGCCTTCCTGCGTGAGTCGTTGGAGGCCGAGGACGCAGGCGCGCCGGAGGCCGAGCAGCCGACTACCGCCTGAGCGTCCCGCGGGCGGATCAGAGTGGGTCGGCGGCGATCGCGCCGACCCGCGCGCCGAGCTCGTCGAGGTGCGGCCACTCCTCGACCGGTCGGTTTGGCCTGCGGACTGCGTCGGGGTCGCCGGGTGGAAGCTCGCCGAGCAACGGCGTCGCCGGCGAGGCAGCGATCTGCTCGGCGACGGTCTCGCGCGCAACCTCGATCACCTCGTTGCGGTTGCGCCCGTCCATCAAGTTGATTCCCATCGTGTCGAGGTCGCGACCGGTCGGCTGCACGAGGATCACCTCGGTGCCCTCGTCGCGCAGGCGCCGGGCCTCGCGGCCGAGGCGCTTGCCGGACTCGGTGTTAGTGATCAGGCGGAAGGCCTCGAGCGGATTGGCGGCGCCGATCGGGTGCAGGGTCGATGTCGGGTTCAGGCAGATCACGAGGTCGAGCCCGAGGCCCCGGACGATGTCGAGGTTCGAGGTCGACCAGATGCCGCCGTCGACGTAGCGGCGCCCGGCGATGCTCACCGGCCGATAGAAGCCGGGGATTGCGCAGGAGGCGGCGACGGCGTCCTCGAGCTTCGCCGGCGGTGAGCCCTCGCGCCCGAAGGCGACCCGACGACCGTTCGAGTAGTCGCAAGCGACGACCCAGTGGTTCGGGTGGCGGGTCCAGCTCCCCGGCACGGCGCTGCGGATGATCTTCTTGAGTGGCTCGTTCGAGATCACCCCGCGCGGCAGCCATCCGCTGAGGATCCCGGCAGGAGTGTGGGAGCGCGGCCGGATCACGCTGCGGAGGACGAGCGGCAGTGAGCCGGGGAAGAAGGGAATCGCCCCGCGCTCGTAGCGGTAGGTCGCGCCGGCGCTGCGGTCCGCCTCCGAGGCGGGCCGACCGCGCGCGTCCCGCATCTCCCCGAACGACTCGCCACGGCTGTGGGCGACCATGAACCACGGCGGGATCCCGGCGGCCAGCAGCGAGGCCATCATCGAGCCGGCCGACGTGCCGACGATCACGTCGGCGGTCGCCGGGTCCCAGCCGGTGCTGTCGGCGATCGCATCGAGCCCGCCCGTCAGCCAGGCGCCGCCCTGGACGCCGCCGGCGCCGAGCACCAGGCCGACCTTCATGGGCGCGCCACCTCGCGCTGCGTTCGTCCCCACATCAGCTGACCCCCGCTTGCCTCAGACCCCGACCGACCCGGACTCGCGCCCGCAGACGGGGCAGTGGTCGCCGTGCGGGAGGTCGCGCTGCGAGCAGTAGGGGCAGGTCTCGATCCGCTCGAGCACGCCGAGCAGCTCGCCGACCCGGCAGACCAGCAGTCGCTCCTCGTCAACCTCGACCCAGGCTCCGGCCGAGGAGGGAAAGACGACGTGATCGCCGACCGCGACGGGCATCTTCACGTCCGCGCCGCTCCACCAGTCGAGCCCCGGCCCGACCGCGAGCACGATCCCGTGCTGCGGCGGATCCTCCCGCGACCCCGGCGGCACGACCAGCCCCGACGACCGCACCCGATCGGGCTCGAGCTCCTTGATGATCACCCGATCGAACAGCGGCCGCAACAGATTGCGCATAAGGGAATGGTATGGGAGGGAGGGGGCGGGACCGGGGCGTCACTCCGTCCGGCGGGCTTGCGAACGTATGTTCGCTATGCATCCACCTCAGGTTCGCGATGAGATCCTGCGATTGACAGCGTCGGGCGTGAACGACTGCGAGGTCTCGCGGCGGACGGGCATAGCGCGGGCGACCGTTCGCGACATCCGCCGCCGGGCGTCTGGAGAAATTCCGGGAGCGAGGCGCGACGTTGAGTGTTGCCCGCGCTGTTGGCGACCGGCCCGAGCGATCCGCATTGAGCCGGCTGACTATGCCGAACTACTTGGCCTCTACCTCGGGGACGGCCACGTCGTCCGGATGGGGAGGACGTTCCGGTTTCGTCTGTTTCTCGATTCGAAGTACACGGCGATCACCCAAGAGTCCGAGGATCTCATGCGCCGCTGCTTCCCGGCGAACTCTGTCTCGGGTCATGTGCGACCGGGCCACCGAATGGTCGTGCTGTCCGTGTACAGCAGCCACCTGCCGTGCGTCTTCCCTCAGCACGGAGAAGGCCTCAAGCACCTCCGTTTGATCCAGCTCGAGGATTGGCAGACCCGCATCGCCGACGAGCATCCGTGGCGTGTCCTCAAGGGCCTGATCCGCTCCGACGGTTGCTCGTTCGTCAATCGCACGGGCCGGTACGAATATCCGAGCTACCACTTCGCCAACAAGTCGGACGGGATTGCGCGGGTGTTCGAGGACGCTTGTCTGCGAGTCGGGATCGACTACCGATGCAACTTCAACGTCAGGCGCGGTTTGTGGGAGTTCCGGATCAACCGGCGGGCGAGCGTCGCCTTGCTGGATCGCCACGTCGGCGTCAAGCGCTAGCCGCGACTCGCTAAATTAGCCACACCAGCGGCTGTGGTGAAACTGGTATACACGCGAGCCTCAGGTGCTCGTGGGCGCAAGCCCGTGGAGGTTCGAGTCCTCTCAGCCGCATCAAAAGGGCCTGCCAAGGCCCTTTTCGACGTGCGGTCCGTTGCTAAGATCGCCCGCCCCGCGCCGCTATCGTCTAGGGGACTAGGACGCCGCCCTCTCACGGCGGAAACCGGGGTTCGAATCCCCGTAGCGGTATGGCTGGGACGCCCGGCGGAAGCCGGGTTTCGTCTTTCGGCCCCCCGGTGCGACGGAGAATAGGCTCGGGGAATGGTCGCCGAGGAGCATCCCGTGATTGCGGCCCTGCGGGAGCGCCGGGAGGGGGCGCGGCTGGCGCTCGTCGTGGAGGGCGGGGGCATGCGTGGAGCCGTCTCCGGTGGAATGGCGCTGGCGCTCGACGAGCTCGGGCTCAACGATGCATTCGACGCCGCCTACGGCTCGTCGGCGGGGACGCTGAACGCGATGTGGCTGATCGGGGGGCGCGTCGCGGATGGGATGCCGACGTGGACCGATCCCGGGCTCGTCAAGGCGTTGATCAGCCGGCGCCGGATCTTCGGCTCGCGGCCGATCGTGGACGTCGAGACGCTGATCGAGACCCGCTACGAGCAGCTCTCGCCCGGTCTGTTCAATGCCGTTCTCGAGGCGCCGACGGAGCTGCATCCGATCGCGACCGACGTCGCCACCGGCGAGCCCGTGGATCTCCACCGGACGATCAGCGATGAGCCCAGCCTGCGGCGGGCCGTCCGTGCATCGGCGACGCTGCCGCTGCTCGCCGGCGACCCAGTCGACGTCGCCGGTGGCCGCTACCTCGATGCCGGCCTCAGTGCCGCCATTCCCTTCCGCGCCGCCTTCGCCGATGGCGCCACCCACGTCCTGCTCTTGCGCTCGCGCCGAGTAGGCGAGCTTGCGTCGCCGCCGGGGCGCACCTCCGGGAGCGTCATGGGCCGGCTGCTCTCGCGGATCAGCCCCGCCGTCGCGGCGGGCTTTTTGACGCGGGCCGACCGGGAGGGAGCGGACGAGGCGCTGCTGGCCGAGCACGACGCCGATCCGCAACGCACCCCACACGTGCTGTCGGTGCGCCCGGCCCCCGACTCGCCGGTGCCATCCCGGCTCGAACGCGACATCGACGTCGTCAGGGCCGGCCTGGAAGCGGGCAGGCAGGCCATGCATCGGGCGCTCGCCGGTCTCCAGGCGCAGGCCTAGGGGTCGATCGCGATCGTCGCTGCCACGGTCCCAGCCTCGTCGCAGATCCACAACATCGAGCCGGCGCGGTGGACGACGGCCGGTCCGGCCGCGATGCCGGCCCGGAACTCGATCTCGAGCACCGCTTCGCTCTCGCGCGGAGGAGGGATCGGGAGGAACTCCTCGGCGACGCGCCAGTACCAGACGTTGCTCACATGGCCGGCGAAGTCGATGTCGGCGCGCCCGAAATTCCACGGCAGCTGCTCGGCATCATCGGGTGGCGCGGACGGGTGGCGGAGCGAGCTGCGCGCCTTGCGATCGCCGGCACTCGGCCCGTAGATCTCGTCGAACCCGGGCGGCAGCCGCGCCGGCAGCCGCGTGTTCGGGTCCACGTGCACCCAGATCGCGACCGCATCGACGTCGCCGGCGCCGGGCTCCGAGCCGCGGATCGAGCTCGATCGCTCGGCGACCGACTTGGCGCGGGCGCTGCACCATGTCTCGACCTCCGTCACCGCGCCGAACTCCGGCAGGCGGCGGACCGTCAGCGTGAGCCGGCGGATGATCCAGAAGGAATCGGCGCCGACGCCCGAGTCCAGCCCGTCCGCGAACGCCGTCTCCTGCAGCCAGCGGGCGAGCGACGCGATGTGCGCCCGGCCCTCGGCGTCGACATCGGCGGCGCCGACGGTATGCGTAGCTGTGAATCTGCGGCCCGGCACCACGACCGCTCTTCAGGCCTGGGGGCCGGCCTCGATTGCCGCCTCGACCGCGGCCAGCTCCGGCTGCGAGTCGAAGGCGGTGAGCACCCACGTGGCACCGGCCGCAGCCCACGGCTCCGCGGCGTCGTCGGCGCCGATCTCAACGACGAGATCGAACCCACCTGCCTCACCATCCCGGAGCTCGGCGATCTCCCGGGCGATGGTCGCGACCGCCTCGGGCCCAGGCAGGTCGATCGGGAAGAACCCGTCCCATTGGGCCGCGCGCCTGAGCGGGCGCCGGCGGGTCGCCCAGCGACCGGCTACCCAGATGGGAATGCGAGGGCGCTGCACGGGCGGGGGCTCGAACTCGCCCGACCAGAACGCGGCCAGTTGGTCGAGGCCATTGTCGAGGAGCTCCGCCCGCTTGCGAGCATCGGCCTCGTCCCCGAAGGGCTCGAGTTCGCCATTGCGGTCGCTGCCAAGACCGACGCCAAGCGTCAGCCGGCCCTCGCTGAGCGCGTCGAGTGTTGCCGTCTCGCGCGCCACCTTCTGGGTGCGGCGGCGGGAGAGGGGGGTGACCATGGGGCCGATCCTGAGCCGCTCCGTAGCGTTGGCGATCGCCGCAAGGACGATCCAGGCGTCGGCCACCGCGCGGACCGGCGGACGGTAGTTGACGTGATCCCAGACGAAGAAGCCGTCCCAACCGCATGCCTCCGCGCGCTGCGCGAGTCGGACCAACGTCTTTGCGTCGACGAGCTCGTCGAAGGGGGCCAGGAAGATCCCGCGCTTTGCGCTCACGGGGTGAACCTAGAGAAAAGGGGAGAGGGCCGGATCCCCCCTTGACGGCGGCGGTCCAACCACTGTAGGTTGCGTAACGGTCGTTTCGTAACGATCGTTTTGACGCAGGACCAGACCGGGAGAGAGATGATGGGAACCGCACCGCAACCCACGGCAATCAGCAGGCGCGCACTGCTCGGCACCGGCGCGGCGCTCGGCGCCGGGCTCTATCTGCCGAAGTGGTCGTGGGCGGGCACGCAGTCCGTGGCCGGCATCGGCGGCGCGACGCCGCCCTGGCAGGTCTGGGACGACGTGGCCGACCCGGTGATCGCAGGGGTCATCGATCGCGGCGAGGTGGCCGCGGTCAATGAGCTGCTGCATGGCTGGAGCAAGAACGGGCAGGACCTACCGGCCGGACTGCCGGCAGAGCTGCGCGATTTCATCGAGAGCGCCCGGCAGCTGCCGCCCTGGGCTGACATGGCCAAGCTCAAGGCAGCCGTGACGTTCAACAAGAAGCGCGGCACGTACCTGGGCGTCGCCTACGGCTTCGTCAGCGGCATGATGAGCACGGTGATCCCACACGAGGCGCGGGCCGTCTACTACTCGAAGGGCGGCGCCGACATGAAGCGGCGGATCTCGCGCACGGCCAAGTTCGGCTACGACATCGGCTCGCTGGGTGGCTTTCACGATCCGAACGGGGAGATGGCCGTCACCGCCGTCAAGACCCGGATGGCGCACGCGGGCGTCCGTCACCTGCTGCCGCAGTCGGCGCACTGGAAGAACGTCGCCGACGAGTCGATTCCGATCAGCCAGCGCGACATCCTCGTCACGTGGCACAGCCTGCCCACCTCGGTGATGCGGTCGCTCAAGAAATGGGGCGTGAAGGTTCCGGCGGCCGAGGCCGACGCCTACCTGCACTCCTGGCAGATCGCCGCGCACATGCTCGGCGTCGAGGATGAGTACATCCCGGCGACGTGGGACGACGCGAACGCACAGGCGCCGCAGATCCTCGATCCGGTGATGGCGCCGACGCCCGAGGGCATCGAACTGGCGAAGATCCTCGTCAACCTCGGAGCCGAGGTCGACGGCGGCGTCCTCACCCGCCCGATGCTCGAGTCGCTGACGCGCTACTTCCTCGGCGATCAGATCGCCGACTGGCTCGAGATCCCACGACATCCCGGCCAGGACGAGATGCTCGCTGCCGCCTGGCCCCAGTACGTCCACCTCAAGGAGGCCGGCTTGCTCCTGCCCGGCTCGCCCGACATCTACTGGGCCTTCGACGAGTTCCTCCGGCAAGGAGCGCTCTGGTATCTGGGCGACGGGCAGCCGCTTTACATCGAGATCCCCGACGCCAACAATCCCAACTACTCCTGAACGGCGATCGCCAATGGCAAAGAGCAACCGAGATCCGAACGCGAAGGCACGCATCGTCGCCGCCGCCGGCGATGTCGTCGCCAAGCGCGGCCTGCACGGGGCGAGTGTCCGCGTGATCGCCGAGCAGGCCGGCGTCTCGACGGGCTACATCACCCACTACTTCGCCGACAAGCACGAGCTGATGGAAAGCGTGCTGACGAGCACGAACAACGTCGCCGCCGCGCGCGTCAACGCTGCGATCGAGTGCAGCCCGGGCGGTATTGCGGCTCTGCGCGCGGCGGTCGACGCCGTCCTGCCGCTCGATCCGCCCCGACGGCGTGAGTGGCAGATCTGGGTTGCGGCCTGGGGCGAAGCCTCGCAGGGAGACAGCCTCGCTCGCGGCTACCGCGCGGGCTGGTCGGGCTTGCGGGCGATCCTCGCCGAGCAGCTGCGACGCGCCCAGCGGGAGGGCGAGCTCGCAGCCGACGTCGACGCCGAGCACCAAGCCCAGCGCCTGGTCACGCTGCTCGCGGGGATCGGACTGCTTGCTGGGGTCGAGCGCCCGGGGCGGGTCCGCGACGAAGCCGTGCAGATGGTCGACGAGGAGCTGTTGCGCATCTCCGGAGGGCTGCGGACCGCCGCCTGACGGCGCGACGCACGGCGGCTGCGATGACCGGGACAGTTGACTTGCCAGGAGCCGATCCGGGTAGGGCGGCCGCCTCCGCCGACATCACGACGGCAGAGATCCAGGGGCTGATCTGGGAGACCCTCTCGGGCGCCGCCGTCTCGATGCTCGGCCCGCCCAACGTCGTCATGCAGCTCGCACGCCTGCCCGTCGGCCACGGCGTCGCCAAGAGCAAGGTCGAGAGCGGCCGCGCCGACCTGCACCCCTTCAAGCGCGCCCGCACGACCTTCTCCTACCTGACGGTCGCGATGCTCGGTACCGACCCCGAACGGCGCGCGTACCGCGACGAGGTCAACCGCTCGCACCGCCTCGTCCGCTCCGAGCCCGACGACGAGGTCGCCTACAACGCGTTCGATGCCGAGCTGCAGATGTGGGTCGCCGCCTGCCTCTACGTCGGCGCCGAGCAGTCGATCGACCTCTTCTTTCCCGGCCGGCTCGACCGCCGCCCCGGCCTCCGCGAGGCCTTCTACTGCCACTGCTCGCGGCTCGGGGCGACGCTGCAGGTCCCGGAGCAGATGTGGCCCGCCTCGCGGGATGCCTTCGAGCGCTACTGGCAGGAGAACCTCGCCAAGGTCGAGATGGACGACGTCAGCCGCACGTACCTGCTCAAGCTCATCTCACTCGCGAACCTGCCGGTACGGGTCCCGCGCGTGGTCGGTCGCCTGCACCGGTTCATCGTGACCGGCTTTCTGCCTGAGCCGTTCCGGGACGAGCTCGGGCTCAGCTGGAGCGCGGCCCAGGCGAGGCGCCACGCGATGCTCGCGCGGGCCGTCGCCGCGATCGCCCGCGCCACGCCAGGCCCGATCCGGCGCTTCCCCCTCAACGCCTTCCACCGGGACACGCAGCGCCGGATCAGCGCCGGCCGACCGATCGTCTGAGCCGCCGGAAGCGGCCGCAGCTCAGCGGCCGCGCACCTGGCAGGTTGCGTCGATGCGCAGCAGCTTCGAGATTCCGGTCCGGTGCTGCGCGACGAAGCGGTAGGCGCGGTCCGTCGTCTTCGGGAACGTGCGGAAGAGGGCTGCCAGCGGCCGCCCGCCGGGCAAGACCTCGAACAGCCGCGGCGCCGCCGCGCCGGCGGACAGCGCCTCGCCCGACGGAAGCACGAGATGCCACGAGTCGAGGCGCTCGGCCTCGGGCACGCCGGCCGCGTCCAGCAGCCCCCGGCCCTCCGCTCCCTGGATCGAGGCGGGACGTAGGGCGCCGCGCCGGTCCCAGGCGAGGATCTTGTCGAGGCTCCATTTGCAGAAGCCGCAGTCGTCGTCGTAGAGGACGACGCGGCTTGCGGTCGGAGCGCTGGCTGCCGGCGCGGTCACGACGGCGCCGCCCGCGCGAGGCGCCCGCCCCGTTGTCGCTGCAGCCACTCCACGACGATCGGCCAGTTCACGAAGACAATGATCACAGCCGGCCAGAGCGCACTCGCGCGGTCGGAGGCCCCGGCACTCGATGGACCTCCAGGCGCCTGGCGGTCGTACCGTAGGCAGGGGCCCCCGACGGGCCGCGCAGCCATGCCATCCGATCCGCCTTCATCCGCGACCGCTTTGCCGCAGTCAGCCCTGGGGACGGGGCGACCGCGGCTGCTCGCGGCCGGGCTCGAGCGCCTGGCCCGTCGCTCGGAGGCGAAGTTGATCCGCCAGGCCCAATCGGGCTCACGGGAGGCGATCGAGGAGCTCTTCCGCCTCTATTGGCCGATCGCGTTCCGCGCCGCCGGCTACATCACCCGCGACGCGGCAGTTGCCGAGGACATCGCCCAGGAGTCGTTCCTCGCGGCGATCCGGAGCCTCGATCGCTTCGATCGGTCGCGCCCCTTCGGCCCCTGGTTCCGCCGACTCGTCGCGAACCGCGCGATCGACTGGACGCGAGCGCGCAAGCTGCGCGGCTACGAGCTCGGGGAGGCGGCGATCGACGCCGATGCCATGGGCGCGGGGCAAACGGACCAAGGCCATGAGCTGCCGGAGGAGATCGCCACGGCGATCCGCGGGCTCCCACTCGACCAGCGCACGGTCGTGGTCCTTCGCTACCTGCTCGAGTACACGCCGGGCGAGATCGCTGAGTTGCTCGGCGTACCCCGGGGCACGGTCAACTCGAGACTGCGCCGAGGGCTCGATGCGTTGCAGGGGGAGGTGAGCGCTCTGTGAGCCGGCTCATCGAGCAGGATCTGCGGCGCGCTCTCCAGGAGGACGAGCTCGCGGGCGAGGGCGAGGCGCGCCAGAGAACGTTCGCGACCGTTCAAGCAGCGTTCGCGGAGCGCACCGAGCCGGATCGCAGTCGACGCCGGCTGGGCGCGGTTCTCGGCGGGCTTGCCCTGGTTGCTGCGGTGGTCGTGGGGCTTACCCCGGCAGGTGCGGATCTCCGCCACTGGGTGGACAGGACGATCAATCCTGCGGCTACGCATCCCCGGGCCGCACTCACGCGGCTACCCGGCGGCGGCGCCCTGCTCGCCGAAAGCCGGGCCGGGGCCTCGATCGTCCACGCGGATGGGTCCCGACGCTTTCTCGGTGACTTCTCCGCGGTGTCCTGGTCGCCGCACGGCCTCTACGTCGGTGCCGCTTCCGGCCGCAGCCTCTCGGCGCTGACTCCGAGTGGTGATCCGCGCTGGTCGCAACCGGCACCGGGACCGGTCCGCTTCCCCGCCTGGTCGCAGCGCCTCGGCTACAGCGTCGCCTACCTGAGCCACGGCAAGCTCCGCGTGATCGCCGGCGACGGCACCGGCGACCGCGCCCTCGGCCCCGCCGCCGGCGTCGCTCCCGCCTGGCGCGGGCGTACCGACAGCGTCCTTGCCTTCGCCAGCAGCGACGCGGAGATCCGCGTGCTCAACGTCTACAGCGGCCGGATCCTGAGGCGGCTCGGGGCTCCGTCGCCGCTGGCGGGGCTGGCCTTCTCTCGCGATGGGGGGCGGTTGCTCGCCTATTCGCGTCACCAGCTGCAGATCACCGACGAGCGCGGCCCCGCCGTCGCCGCCTACACGGCACCACGCGGATCGAGCTTGCGAGCGGCCACGTTCATCGGCGGCAGCGACCGCGTCGCGTTGCTCGAGACCCGGACCAGCCGCGGCGGATCGGTGAACAGCCGGGTCTCGATCCTCGGCCGCCATGCCGGCCACGGAAAGGACGGCAGCGCCGCGCCGAACGTGATCTTCCAGACCCCCGGCCGGCTCTCTGGGCTCGCCGCCGCGCCCGATGGCGCGAGCTTGATCGTCGGCTGGCGCAGCGCCGACCAGTGGATCTTCCTCGAGCCACACGCCGGCGGCAAGGTGAGCGCGGTCGACGATGTCTCGGCGCAGCTCGACCCGGGAGCGCAGCGGCCGCCGTTCCCCGCGCCGAGCTCGTGGTGCTGCTCGAGGTAGGCGCCATCAGCGCGGCTCGAGGCTGTTGAGCAGTCGCAGAACCTGGCGCCGGTCGGCGCCGCGCAGCTTGCCGGCCCGGTAGCTGACCTCGGCCTGCAGCGTCCGGCCCCCACGGCGAAAGTGAAACTCCGTCCCGTGGCCGAGGCACTCGAAGTTGCCGGTGCGACTGTCGGTGGCGCGGAGCTCGCCGACCGGTCGTCGCGGCGAGCCGCCGTAGTCCTTGTCGTACTCCAAGACGTAGGCGACGAGGGCGCCCGCGGGCGGCTCAGCTCCTGAGCACCCCGCGCGTTCATGCCAGTCGAGGCGATTGGGTGCCACGTTCGTCGCGGCGAAGATCTCCCGGGGCGAGATGATGCCGGTGACGGGGCGATGGATCACATGCCAGCCGGACGGCAGCCGAACGGAGACGTCGGCGGTGGAGACGGCACTTCGCTCGCGATGCGTCTCGACGCTCTTGCTGCTTCCGCAGCCGATCGCGATCCCAGCCAGAGCCGCGAGGGCGGCGAAGGCGGTGGCGCGCGACTTCGGTTCCACGTCCCGGATACGAGAGAGCGCAGGCGATCGGTCCCGGACCTCGCGCCACGGCAGGCACGTAGAGGTGGTGATGGCAGCGATCGGCAAGGCGGCCGTCGGCGCACTGGTCCTCGGGGTGATCGTGGTGGGCGCCTTCGGCTGTGGAAGCGACAGCCCTCCGGCCTCTGCGCCAGCGGCTGCGGCCGCCGCGGCGTCCAAGACCGGGACGGCCGCTCATGCCGCCGGCGGCTGGGAGCGGCTCCCCGCGCCACGCACGGTGCCGGAGCAGGCCCGCTTGCTTGGCATCGGCGGCGAGCTCCTGCTCTACGGCGGCTGCGCCCACGAATTCGAGGGCCGGGACTGCGGGGCGTCGAACCGCGCCTGGGTGTTCGACCCCGGGGCTGTCGCCTGGCACGGGATCGACCCGAGCCCGGTCGGCGTCTCGGGGGCGGGGGCCTGGACGGGGACCGAGGCCATCCTCGTCGACAGCGGCGACGGTGCGACGCGACGCACGGTCGCGTACGACCCGGAGACCGGCTGGAGCATGCTCGCCAGGGCTCCGCGGCAGGTCCTCGGCGGGTCGGCCGTCTGGGATGGCTCGGAGGTGGTCGTCTGGGGCGGCGGAAAGAGCGGCGCTGCCGGTGCCGCCTACGACCCCGCGAGCGATGAGTGGCGCGTCATGCCACGGGCGCCGCTCGGGCTCAACTCCTTCGACCTGGTCTGGACCGGGACCGACGTGATCGCGTTCGGCAGCGAGCTCGACGGGCGCAACATCGCCGCCAGCCGGCGCGCGGTTGGAGCCGCCTACAACCCTGCCTCCAACTCCTGGCACCGGATCGCGCCCTCGCGCCTGTCGCCGCAGGCGACGACCGCGGTCTGGCTCGGCGATCGGATGCTGGCCTACGACTACGCCGGACGTTCGCAGGCCTACGACCCGGCCGCCGATTCGTGGAGCGGCGCAAGGCCCGTGCCGGTCGACTCCGACGAGTGCTACCCGGACAGCGTCGCAACGAGCACCTACGACGTCGCCTTCTACTGCGGCCAGGTCGCCGTCTTCGATCCGGCCGCCGAGGGACGGTGGGAGCCCATCCACGGTGGGCTGACCGAGCGGGAGCACCATCGCCACGGCGTCCAGCTTCCCGTCTGGCGCTTCGCGCAGCTCGCCGACGTCAACGATCTCGTCTACGTCCTCGCCGAGGGAGTCACCTTCGGGCGCAGCGGCATCGCCCAATACAACTTCCCCGACTCGCCGCATTCCTTCTGGGCGCTCGATCCGGAGGCGGCGGTTCATCGGGTCCGAACGACGACCGCCGGCCTGCACTCGTGCGGAGGCCGTCCACTCCGCGTCGCCGGGATCAGCTGCCGGCGTGCTACGGGACTTGTCTACGGCGTCCCGGGCGGGCACGCCGTTCGAATCCCGGCTCGGCCCGCGGGCTCCGTCGTGCGCACCAACGGCTTCGTCTGTCGCTACGTCGAGGGCTCGCGAGGGCCGAACGGCGCTCGTCGCGGCCCGCGGACTCGCTGTGTCGACGTACGCAGGGGGCGCGAGTTGCGCGTGACGATCCCGTGAGGGTCCCGGCAGGCGCCGCATCGTTCGCCCTTGGGCTGATCCTCGTCCTCGCCGGCTGCGGTTCGGCGGACAGCGGATCAGTGCAGCGCGAGGACGCAGGCGCCCGAGCGCCCCGCTTCGCCTCCGGCGGAGCAAAGTTCGATCGGTGCTCAGCTGCGGTGACGGGTGGCGCCCACCGCTCGCCCTGCATCCTCGCCTTCGAGCGGGTCCGCCTCACGCATTGCGCGGACCGCGGTCCCGGAGGCGCAGACGTGATGGCGGGCGGCGTCTCCTGCGCGGTGGCGCGGGACCTGCGCTTGCCCGCTGATGGTTTCCCCACGCACTACGCGCGCGCCGGCGAGGCGCTCTACCGACCCTGGCTCGCCGCCGGAAAGTTCACGAAGCCCAAGCCGCAGCAGCCGATCGGTTGGACCTGCCTTCAGAGCTACGACCCGAAGGGCAGCCTCGGCGGCGTGAGGCACGTCTGCTGGAACGAGACTGGCGGAGTCGTCCTGTTCAACGCCTACTGAGCCGTGCTCCAACCCGCATAGACTCGGCCGAGGCAATGGCCGAGCAGAGTGGAGTTCCAACCGGCGACGATTACGGCGAGCGGCGGCCGACGAGCCACGAGCGGCGAGCCGGCGCGGCATGGAACTCCTCCTACATCGACGGCACGGCGCCCTGGGATATCGGCCGGCCACAACCCGCGATCGCCCGCCTCGCCGAGCAGGGCGCGTTCGCCGGCGCCGTTCTCGACGCGGGCTGTGGGAGCGGGGAGCACGCCCTGCTGGTCGCCTCGCTCGGGCTGGAGGTGCTCGGCGTCGACGTCGCCGAGGCGGCGATCTCGATCGCGCGTCGGAAGGCGACGGAGCGCGGGCTCGAGGCGGAGTTCGCCGTCGCCGATGCCCTGCAACTCGCCGAGCTCGGCCGGACGTTCGAGACGGTGCTCGACTGCGGGCTCTTCCACACGCTCGATCATGAGGAGCGACGGTCCTACGTTGCGAGCCTTGCGTCGGCGACCGCTCCCGGCGGGCGCCTGCACGTGCTCTGCTTCAGCGACCAGGGTCCGGCACTCGGTCCCCACCCGGTTGCCGAGGAGGAGCTGCGATCGGCGTTCGGAGCGAGCGCCGGCTGGAGCGTCGTCTCGATCGCGCCGGATCGGATCGAGGCGCGACTCGATCCGCCGGCCCTGCCGGCCTGGCTGGCGACAGTCGCACGCGTGCCGGCTCCGTAGGCGGCCGCTCCCGTCCTGACTTTGCCCTGGCGGAGAAGGCAAAGTCAGGACGCGGCCTTGAAACGAAGCGTTTCCGCCTGCCGTGGCGCCCGCATCCCAGCCAAGCCCTCCCCCGAGCCACATCCCTCACTGCCCAATCGCATTCCACTCCCGCCCGTCGTCCCGGCTCCGTAGTTAGCCGCAGGTTGGGGCGGTAGCCGCGGCCGATGGCGAAGCGGGGCGCCGTAGCGACGATCCGGGGGACCGCATTCCCGTCCGGAAGGAAGATTGATGTTCGAGACTGTTGCCCTTGCGCTCGATGGCTCCGAGCAGGCGGAGGCCGCGATCCCGGCCGCGACGGCGCTTGCCAAGCAGGCCGGTGGGCGGATCGTCGTCATCCACATCGACGAGCGCACCGTCGCCAAGGGCGACATGCCACCCGTGCATCCGGACGAGGCCGACATCGTCGACAAGGTCAAGGCGCATGCTGCCGCGATCGGCGCGGAGGGCATCGACGTCGAGATCGAGCTCGACTCGTCGGTGCTCGGTGGACCAGCGACGAAGATCGCCGCGATCGCGGAGATGGAGGGCGCCGGCGTGATCGTCATCGGCAGCCGCGGCGAGTCGTCTCTCAAGGGCATGCTGGTCGGCAGCGTCGCCCACAAGCTGCTGCACGTCTCCTCCGCGCCGGTGCTCGTCGTCCCCGCCCGCTGAGCGTCATGCAGACTGGGCCCGCAGCCGAGCAGGCCGACCTGCTCGAGCGCTTCCTGCCCGTCTACGACGTTTCCGACTCGGTTGCCGTCACAGTCGATGCCGACCAGGCGGTGACGTGGAAGGCGCTACTCGACGCGGACCTGATCGACGTCGGCCGCCGCAAGCCGATGGTCGCCGCGCTCGGCGCGGCGCGGATGCTGCCCCAGCTGCTTGCGGATGGGCTGCGTGGTCGCGGGCTGCCCGAGAAGCCGGATGGTTTACGGCTCGGCGAGCTCGCCGGCGAGAGCTCAGCCAAGGGGGACTGGATCCTGCTCGGCGAGCGGCCAGAGGCGGAGCTCGCGCTCGGCCTCGTCGGTCGCTTCTGGCGGCCGGTGATCGCCTACGCCGACGTCGGCGCGGACGACTTCCGGGACTTCGACGAGCCGGGCTGGGCGAAGACCGTCTACGACCTGCGGGTCGCGCCGCTCGACGCCGGCCGCACCCTGCTCAGCGGCACGATGCGGACGCTGAGCACCGACGAGGCCGCGCGCCGCTGGTTCCGCCGCTACTGGACGATCGGGGTTGGCGCCGGCGCCCACATCCTCGTCTCTGGGTTGCTCGAGACGGTCGCCGAGGAGGCTGCGGTCCGGTCCGGAGGGGGCTAGTCCGAGAACGCCCCGCCGAGGAAGTCGGTCATCTCGGCCAGGACTTCGTCGGAGTTCGTCTCGTTGAAGATCTCGTGGCGGGCGCCCTCCCAGATGCGCTCGCGGCGCTCAGGCGCCAGGTGCTCGATCGCCTCCCGCGTGCCCTCGATCGGCACGATCGGGTCCTCGGCCCCGTGCATCCAGAGCACCGGCGTGCCGGAGATCGCGGGGCCATCGGCGACGGCCGCGGCGGCCGCGAGCAGCGCCTTCAGGGTTGTCCGCTTGAACGGCCCGTGCCAGACGAGCGGGTCGGCGGCGTAGGCAGCGCCGACTTCCGGGTCGCGTGAGAGATCGTCGGGGTTGAGCGCGATCTCGGGCATTGGATCCATGTCGGCGACCGTCTCGAAGTCGGGGTTGGAGCCGATCACGGGCGCCGAGAGGACGAGGGCGTCGAGGCCGCCGGGGTAGAGCTGGGCGTAGCGGGCGGCGATCAGGCCTCCCATCGAGTGACCGATCACGGCCAGCGGCAGGCCGGGATGCTGCTCGCGGGCGAGCTCGGCGACGAGCTCGACGTCGGCGGCGATCGCGTCGACGTCCTCGATCAGCACGCGTTCGCCGTCGGACTGACCATGACCGACGTGATCGGGGCCGTAGACGACCGCGCCGGCTTCCACGAGCGCCGCGCCGACGTGGTCGTAGCGACCGATGTGCTCGCCGTAGCCGTGCACGAGCAGCGCGATGAAGCTCGCATCCTCGTTCTCCCAGACCCGGACGAAGAGACCTCCCCCGCCGCCCTCCACGTTCAGCTCGTTTCCGTCGCTCATCGAAGCTCCTCTCTCGGGGTCGGCAGCCAGCCTATTGGCGTACCCAGCCCTGCCCGGGGTTGCCGTCAGCGTTGACCCCCGCCGGGTGCTTTCGTACGCTGCCCGGCAGAGCAATCGAGCCCGAGGAGGGTGATGACGATCAGCGAGGGCGTCACGCCGGCCCTGCCCGGAGAGGCAGGGGTGGCGGTCGCACCCGGCGGCGCGCGCCGCCGGACGGAGAGCGCCGACGAGCGCTGGGGACGGATGCCGGTGATCGAGACCGGGGAGGACTACCTCGCCTCGTTGCGCGGTCGCGGCACGCGCCTGTTCATGTTCGGCGAGCGGATCGACGAGCCCGCCGATCATCCGATCGTGCAACCGTCGATCAACGCGTTGAAGATGACCTACGACCTTGCGATCGATGAGCCGGAGGTCGCAACGGTCCACTCGCCGCTGATCGACGCGACGATCAACCGCTTCCTGCACCTGGCCGAATCGCCCCAGGATCTGATCGACAAGCACGCCATGCAGCGCCGTCTCGGCCAGCTCACCGGTACCTGCTTTCAGCGCTGCACCGGCCTCGACACGATCAGCGTCCTGCACTCGGTCACCTTCGACATCGATCGCGATCGCGGCACCACCTACCACCAGCGCTACCTCGACTTCCTGAAGCTGGCCCAGCGGCACAACATCCTCATCGCGGCCGGGATGACCGACCCGAAGGGCGATCGGTCGAAGGCCCCGCACGAGCAGGCCGATCCCGACGTCTTCCTGCACGTCAGTGGCCGCAACGACGAGGGCATCTTTCTGCGCGGCGCCAAAGCGCACATGACCGGCGGCTGGAATCAGCACTGGATCTGCGTGTTGCCGACGATGAACCTGCGCGAGGCCGACCGCGACTTCGCCGTCGTCGCGATGGTCCCGGGCGACGCCGAGGGCCTCACCTACGTCTACGGCCGTCAGGCCTCCGATACCCGCGCGCTCGAGCCCGGCACGATCGACAAGGGCAACGCGAAGTTCGGCGGCCAGGAGGTGCTCGTCCACTTCGACGACGTCTTCGTCCCCCACGAGCACGTGCTGCTCGACGGCGAGTACGAGTACGCGCAGCGGCTCGTCTCCCGCTTCACCGCCTACCACCGGGCGAGCTACGTCTGCAAGACCGGGCTCGGCGATGTGATCACCGGCGCCGCCGCGGAGGTCGCCGAGAACAACGGCGTCGCGACCGCTTCCCACGTCAAGGACAAGCTCGTCGAGATGGTGCACCTGAACGAGACGATCTACTCGAGCTCGATCGCTTCGGCGGCGCAGGCAAAGCCGCTCGACTCCGGCATCTGGATGAACGACGAGATGCTCTCGAACGTCTGCAAGCACAACGTGACGCGCTTCCCCTACGAGATCTCGCGCCTCGCCCAGGACATCGCCGGCGGCATCGTCGCGACGATGCCCTCCGAGGCAGACCTGCGCTCCGAAGAGGTCGGGCCGTTGCTGGAGCGGATGCTCGCCGGCCGCGAAGATGTGCCGACCGAGGACCGGATGCGGATCCTGCGGCTGATCGAGAACATGACGCTCGGCCGCAACGCCGTGGGCTACCTGACCGAGTCGCTGCACGGCGCGGGCTCACCACAGAGCCAGCGGATCCAGATCCTGCGCGGCATGGACGTCGAGCTGAAGCGGGCGCTCGCCCGCAAGCTGGCGGACATCCACGACGCCGAGATCGAGGAGCGGCCGTGAGTGGACCGATGCTGAGCAGGGTGCTCGTCGCGCTGGCGCTGATCACCTTCGCGGCCTCCCTGCAGCTCGTGCTCTCGGACGTCGATGCTGCTTGGGTCACGGCGGCCATATGGGGCGCAGCGATCGGCTGTCTCGGCTGCGCCGTGCTGCTGCGCTGGCCGACGCCGCTCGCCTGGGCGCTGGCGCTCGGCGGCGGCCTGCTCGCTGCGATTGCCGTGTTCGCAGCCGATGGGTCGGTCCCCTGGCAGGACGGCCCGCTGGGCTGGGCGAGCGAGGCGACGGCGCTGTTGGCGACGGCGCTGCTGCTCGCCGCCGCGCTGATCGCCCTGCAGCGACCCCCATCGCGGCGCCCGCCGCACGCATCCGGTTAGCTGCCCGCTGCACCTTTCGGTGGCGGCCGGCGGCTGAGTCCCTGCAGGGTCCGCGCGGCCAGCATCCACGGCATCTGCGAGGCGGCCGCGAGCGCGGTCGCGATCGCGAACGCCGTCGCGCCCCAGAGGAAGACGCGTCGCAGGCCGAGCAAATCGCCGAGGCGACCGCCGACGACCATGAACGCCGCCAGCGGCAGGATGTTCGCGGTCAGGATCCAGCTGCCCTCGCTGAGCGAGCCGTGCAGCTCCGCGACCGCGTCTGGCGTGGCCAGCGGGACGGCGGTCTGGTCGACGAGGATCAGGCTGCTCGAGAGCGTCATCGCGGCGAGCGCAATCGTCGTGCGCGTTGCCGCAGTGCCGCCGGAGCTTTTCGCCGCTCCCGCAGCGCTCAATCGAGCACCCGCAGCACGGCGTAGTAGCTGTCGTGGCGCCGCAGCCACGGCAGGTGGACGTCCTCGACGAGCTCGAGCGGGCGGATCGCGCTGGCAATGCCGACGAGCGCTTCGGGGCTCAGACCCCACCACCAGTTGACGGCGTGGCTCGCCGGATCGAACGGCTCGTCGGCGACCTTGCGGCTCACCCCTGCGTAGCCACGGCGCTGCTCTTCGCTTCGAGCCCCGGGTAGAAGGCGGCGGCACCCGGCAGGCCGGGGATCGACGGGATCACCTTCGAGCCCACGATCAGGTACTCGCCGGTGAGCGAGAGCAGGTTCGCGATCAACAGATGCGGCACGGGCGTGTGGTAGAGCAGGCCCGAGCACCAGACGACGTCGTGGGCGCCGAGCGCCTGCACCTCCGCGGTCTCGTGCAGGTCCGCCCGGGCGAAGCTGACCTGCGAGTCGCGGCGCGCGTGCTCGGCTTCGTACTCCGCGCTCGCCGGCCACTTGTCGGACGCGGTGACGCTCCTCGCGCCCAGCTCCTCGGCGAGAAACGCGCAGCTGCCGTTCATGATCCACAGGCAGGCCGTGTCGACGAACGAGCGGCCGGGGGCGTAGCGGCCGATCAGCTCCTCCTGGGCACGGAAGACGAGCGGGGCCCGCTCCGACATCGCGCTCTCGCCGGCAGCGGCGGCCCGCCGTGCCGGCAGTCGCGCCAGCCGCCGCCGCATCAGTCGCGCCAGTAGCCGCTCCTCGGCCCGCTCAGCCCACGTCATTCCGAATCCACCCGTCGAGCTCGATCACCCGCGCCACGGACGCGAGGCTACCGAGCGGCTCAGCGATCAGCGGCAGAGCTTGTAGCGATCGCGGACCGTGCGGATCCGCCCATCGAGCAACTCGGCGTCGACGGAGATCTCGGCGTGGCGGCCGTCGCCTAGCTTCTTATGCCTGACCGTGGCGCGGAACGGCGGTTCGTCGACCGAGCCCGCTCGCTTTCCGTTGACCTTGAACTGCGCCGAGGTGAGCGGCTCGTCGGTCGTTCCGGCGACGGTGATGTGCAGCCGCCTCACGCAGCGGCGCGTGCGCTTACTGCGTTTGTGCTTGCCGCGCTTGCTCTCCTTGCGGCGCTTGCCGTCCGTTTGCAACTGCAGGCTCGGCTGGGTCCGGCAGGTCGCCCCCGCGCAGTCGGCGAGGCCGGCGAGGTCCTCATGCAGGTAGCCCTCGAGCTCCGCGTACTCACTCTTGCCGTACAGGTTGTCCAGCTCGTAGGGATCCTCCTCGAGGTCGTAGAGCTCGATCTCGCCGGTCGCGTTGTCGACGTACTTGTAGCGCTGCGGTGCGGACCGCCGATGTAGACGCCGGTGTTCGGCTCGCCCGCCTCGCCGAGGCCCGAGTACTGCTCGAGCAGGATCTCGCGGCCCCTGTAGCGGTCGGGGTGCTGCGGCGAGCGGCATCAGTGAGCGGCCGTCGACCTTGACGAGCGGCTTCGCCCCGGCGGCGTCGGCGATCGTCGGCGCCAGATCGGTGTTGGCCGACATCTCCTTGACGGTCATCGCCGGCGGGATCCCCGGGCCGCGCATCATCAGCGGCACCCGCACCGCCTCCTCGTAGACGCGGTTCTTGCCGGTCGGGATCCGGTGCTCGCCTCCGAAGAAGCCGTTGTCGGAGGTGAAGATGACGAGCGTGTTGTCGAGCTCGCCGCTCTCGCGCAGTGCGTTGATGATCCGCGGACGCCCTCGTCGAGGTCGAGCAGCGACTCGGCCCGGCATCGGTAGTGCTTCTGGATCCGCTCGATCGCCGTCGCGCCGAGCGGCGGCAGCTCGCGGATCGCCTCGGGCTTGTCGGTGACGTTCTGTCTCGTTGAAGTTCGGGGGTTCCGGCATCGGCTGCGAGCTCAGGGCGCCGAGGTCCTGGACCGCCGGCTTGGCGCTGTTCGAGCAGGTCGCCGGCGAGCCGTCCGGTCTGTTCTGCGGGCGCGCCCCCGTGCGGGGCCAGGTAGCCGACGGAGAGGAAGAAGGGCTGGTCGTGCGGGCGCCCGCTGGTCGATGATCTGCACGGCCTTGTCGGTGTAGACGTCGGTCGAGTAGGTGTCCGGCTGCGCCGGGCGTCGGGATCCTCCTGCTCGCTCTCCGTACTCGACCCACTCGTCGTCCTCGAGGAGGTCGTAGCCGTAGTACTTGTAGGTGTCCTTGGAGCCGTGCCACTCCGTCCAGCCGGGCGGCACGCCGATCGGCGCTGTCCTCGTAGCCGTTCAGGTACTTGCCGATGTGGGCCGTGTAGTAGCCGGCGTTCGACATCCAGACCGGCATCGCGGTCTTGTGTTGAGCGCTGTGAAGCCGCCGATCGGGGCGCCCTTGTTGCCGAGCACCCCGTGGTTGTGCGGGTACTGGCCGGTGAACAGGGTCGCCCGCGAGGGACAGCACAGCGGCCAGACCGCGAGGTTCGTCGGGAAGGTCGCGCCGCGGCTCGCCGATCATGCTGCTCGCGTCAGCGGCATGAACCGCATCGTTCCTGGGTCTGGTCGTCGCTCTCGAGCAGGACGATGTTGGGCCGCTCCTGCGCCTCGCGGCGCGGCGGCCGCGAGGGCAGGCTCCCTGCCCGCCAGCAGATGACGCGCAGGCGTCCAGCGCCACGCCAACGAGACCGCAGATCCTGCGGCCCGCCTTCCTTGCTCGACCAGATCGAATCGGCATCCGTCGTGCCGCTCCCGCTCCCCGAAAAGGATCGGCTCCGGCGCGAAGGAGGTCCCGGCCGGTCGTCCCGCCGGCCCGGGATGGGCAACAGGCAATCGGAGGTTCAGGGAATGTGCAAGGCTCGCGCGCTCGTCGTTCTCGCAACCGGAGTGCTGCTCGCGATAGCGATCGCGAGCGTGCGGCAGCTCCTCCAGCAGTTCCTCGGGTGGCACGATCATCCGCGGCACGACCGATCAGCCGATCTCCTACGACCCGGCCGGCGCCTACGACCTGCCCTCCTACGACGGCATCTACTCGATGTACCAGAACCTCCTGACCGTCGCCTCCGGGCGGCAACAAGGCGGTGCCCGACGCCGCCGAGAGTTGCGACTTCACCGACAAGACAGACACAGGTCTTCGAGTGCACGCTGAAGGCCGGACCTTAAGTTTTCCGACGGCTCCGACCTGACCGCCGACGACGTCGTCTTCTCGTTCAAGCGCAACGTCGAGATCGCCGATCCCGAACGGCGCCTCCTCGCTGCTCGCCAACATGAAGAGCGTCGAGGCGAAGGGCGACGACACCGTCGTCTTCCACCTCAAGGAGCCGGATGCGACCTGGCCGCTGCTGCTGACGACGGGCTCGTTCGCGATCGTCCCCTCCGACGTCTACCCGGCGAACAAGCTGCAGCCCAGCGACCAGGTCGTCGGCTCCGGCCGCTACACGCTCGCCGACTACGAGCCCGGCCAGCAGACGGTGATGGAGAAGAACGACAGCTACACGGGCTGACCCGCCGCCGAAGAACGACCGCGTGATCATCCAGTACTTCGACAAGGCCTCGCCGCTGAAGCTGGCGGTCGAGAACGGCGACGTCGACATCGCCTACCGGAGCCTGAGCCCGACCGACATCGACGACCTCGAAGGCGCCGACGGCGTCAACGTCGTCTCCGGCAACGGCACCGAGATCCGCTACCTCGTCTTCAACACGAAGCTGCAGCCGGGCGACAGCGACGCGCAGAAGCTGGCGATCCGCCAGGCCGTCGCGCAGGTGATCGATCGCCAGTCGATCGCCGACAACGTCTACAACGGCACCGTCCAGCCGCTCTACTCGATGGTCCCGCAGGGCGTCGAGTACGCGACCGACGCCTTCGCGCAGCAGTACGGCGAGGGCCCCGACGTTGAGGCGGCCAAGCAGACTCTCGCCGACGCCGGCGTGAAGACGCCGGTGCCGCTCGAGGTCTGGTGGACGCCGAGCGCACTACGGCACCGCCTCCGGCGACGAGTACGCCGAGATCAAGCGCCAGCTCGACTCCAGCGGCCTGTTCGACGTGACGCTGAAGTCGACCGAGTGGAACCAGTACTCGACCGCGGCGTTCACCGACAAGTACCCGATCTACCAGCTCGGCTGGTTCCCCGACTACCCGGATGCCGGACGACTACACGTCGCCGTTCTACCTGCCGGACACGTTCCTCAACATCCACTACGACAACCCGCAGATGAACAAGCTGATCGCCGAGGAGAAGGCCTCCGACGACGACGCGCAGCGCCAGAAGGCGTTCGACCAGATCCAGAAGATCGGCGCGCGCAAGACGCGCCGACGATCCCGATCTGGCAGGCCGACCAGGTCGCCGCCGTCCGCGACGGGATCAACGGCGTCGAGGAGACGTTCGATCCCTCCTTCATCTTCCGGTTCTGGCTGATCTCGAAGGACTGATAGGAGCGCCCGCCGGCCGGGCGGGAGCGCAGACGCGAATTGAGCGGGACGACCGGCTCGGGCAGGCTGCGCACCTACGTGCTGACGCGGCTCGCGCTGGCGCTGCCGACGGTGCTGATCCTGCTGACCGTCGTCTTCCTGCTGATGCGGGTCGCGCCGGGCGACCCGATCACGCGCGGCGCTCGGCGCGCGGCTGCCGGCCAAGGAGCTCGAGAAGCGCAAGGAGGAGGCCGGCTACGACAAGCCGATCATCGGCCAGTACGGCGAGTACCTGGGGCAGGTCGCGACCCTCGATCTGGGCCAGTCGGTGACCGACAACCGCTCGGTCGCCTCGATCATCGTCGAGAACGGCAGCGCCACCCTCGAGCTGACCCTGGCGGCGTTCATGATCACGCTGCTCGTCGGCATCCCGCTCGGATTGATGGCGGGGCGCTACCGGGACGGGCCGTGGGACGTCGGCGGGCGCCTGTTCGGGATCGTCATCTACGCCTTCCCGGTCTTCTTCCTCGGGCTTCCTCTTCCAGCTCGGCGCCTCGCAGGTCGGCTGGCCGACGTCGGGCCGGGCGAGCCCGATCGTCGACTTCGACCTCAACAAGGTCACCCACTTCTACCTGATCGACTCGCTGCTCGCGGGCGACTGGAGCGCCTTCTGGGACGTCCTCCAGCACCTGATGCTGCCGGCGTTCGTGCTCGGCATCACGATCAGCGGCGTGCTGATCCGGCTGATCCGCGTCAACCTGCTGCAGACGATGCGCGGCGACTACGTCGAGGCCGCCCGGGCCCGCGGGGTCAGTGAGCGGCGCGTCGTCGTCAACCACGCCTTCCGCAACGCGCTCGTCCCGGTCGTCACCGTCGCCGGCCTGCAGTTCGCGATCCTGCTCGGCGGCGCGGTGCTGACCGAGGAGACCTTCAACTGGCCGGGGATCGGCTCCGAGCTGGTCCGCTACCTGAACCAGCGCGACTACATCGCGGTACAGGGCATCGTCACCGTCTTCGCCGTCGCCGTCGTCATCGTCTCGCTGCTGATCGACGTCCTCAACGCCTTCATCGACCCGCGGGTGAGGTACCGATGAGACGCCCCGGTCTCCGCGCTGGCTGGAGCCGATCCGCGAGTCGACCGGGGTCTCCCGCTGGATCTTCTGGAGGGGCGTCGCGATCGTCGTCTTCTTCGTGGTCCTCGCGATCTTCGCGCCGCTCCTCGCCCCGTACGGCTTCGACCAGGTCAGCGACGCTGCCGGCCGCTTCCCCAAGCAGGGCTCCCCGACGGCACCCATCCGTTCGGGACGACGGTCGGCAGCTACGACGTCCTCTCGCGGGTCATCTGGGGCTCGCGAACGGCGATCGAGGTCGTCCTCCTCGCCGTCGTCTTCTCGCTGCTGATCGGGGTGCCGCTCGGGCTCTTCTCGGGCTACGTCGGCGGCCGCGCCGACCGCGTCCTCGTCCTGATCATGGACGCGCTGTTCGCGTTCCCCTACATCCTGCTCGCGATCGTGATCGCCTTCCTGCTCTCCGACAAGCTCGGCCAGGGCGTCTTCACCGCGGCCATCGCGATCACCGCCGTCTACGTGCCGCAGTACTTCCGCGTCGTCAGAAACCACGTGATCAGCGTCCGCGAGGAGCCGTACGTGGAGGCGGCGCGGGCGCTGGGCGCGCCGCGGCGGACGATCATCAGCCGCTACGTCCTCCAGAACGTGATCCAGAGCGTCCCGGCGCTGGCGACCCTCAACGCCGCCGACGCGATCCTCACGCTCGCCGCCCTCGGCTTCCTCGGCTACGGGATCCAGCCGACCGACGCGGCCGAATGGGGCTACGACCTGCAGCGGGCGATCGACGATGCCGGCGCCGGGATCTGGTGGACCGGCCTTTTCCCGGGCGTCGCGATCGTGCCCTCGTGACCGGGTTCACGCTGCTCGGTGAGGGTCTCAACGACGTCATCAACCCGCTGATCCGGGCCCGGAGCACCACGACGGCGGAGCTACCCGAGCGCGAGCAAGGGCGCCCGCCGGCCCCGGGCTTGGCGGGCGAGGAGGGGGGAGCAGGCCGTGAGCGCCCGGCCCGACTCCGAGCCGATCCTCGACGTCCGTGATCTGCGGGTCTGGTACGGGACCGCCGGCGATCCGGTGCGCGCCGTCGACGGCGTCAGCTTCTCGATCGGCGCCGGCGAGACGCTCGGCCTCGTCGGCGAGTCCGGCTGCGGGAAGTCGACGCTCGGCCGCGGCGTGCTCGGGCTGCTGCCGGCGATGGCCGCCGTCGACGGCTCGGTCCGCTACGCGGGCCGCGAGCTCGTCGGCCGCGAGCAGCAGATGCGCGACATGCGCGGGCCCGAGCTCGGCCTGATCTTCCAGGAGCCGATGACCCGCCTCGATCCGCTGCAGACGATCGAGGCGCACTTCCGCGAGTCGCTGCACACCCACGCTCCCGAGCTCGACGACGACGAGGTGCGACGGCGCTCGCTGGAGGCGCTCGCCGGGATGGGGATCCCGCGGACGCGCTTCAGCGCAGTACCCGCATGAGTTCTCCGGCGGAATGCGGCAGCGGATCATGATCGCCCTGGCGCTCGTGCTCGAGCCGAAGGTCCTGATCGCCGACGAGCCGACGACGGCGCTCGACGTGATCGTCGAGGCGCAGATCCTCGGGATCCTCGCCGACCTGCGGCGCAACTTCGACACGGCGATGCTGCTGATCACTCACAACCTCGGGATCGTCGCCGAGGCATGCGACCGCGTCGCGGTCATGTACGCGGGCGAGATCGTCGAGGAGGGCGACGCGCGCGAGGTCTTCTCCGAGCCCGCCCACCCGTACACGCGCGAGCTGCTGCGGTCGACGATCTCGCTCGAGACGACCGGGCTCAACTACATCCCCGGAGCGCCGCCGAGCCTGAACGACCCGCCGCCGGCTGCCGCTTCCACCCGCGCTGCCCGGACGCGATGCGCGTCTGCGCCGACCGCCACCCGATCGAGGTGCGGACCGCCGCTGGGCAGCGGGTCGCGTGCTGGCTGCACGGCCCGGAGGCCGAGATCGGCCGCGGGAGACCGCGAGCCGCTCGCGCGCGGCGAGATCCTCGAGGCGGAGGAGGCATGAGGTCGAGGCGGCAGGGCGCGGGAGACCCTGCTCGAGGTCCGCGACCTGCACACGACCTACTCGGTGCGGGGCTCGTTCTTCGACCGCATGCGCGGCCGCGAGGCCGGCTCGGTGAAGGCGGTCGACGGCGTCACCCTCGACCTGCCAAGCGGCGAGGTCCTCGGCGTCGTCGGCGAGTCGGGCTCGGGCAAGACGACGCTCGGGCGCACGCTGCTCGGCCTCGTCGAGGCGAGCGGCGGCTCGATCCGGCTCGAGGGCCGCGAGATCGCCGCGCACTCCGAGACCGAGCTGCGCCCGCTGCGCCGGCGGATGCAGATCGTCTTCCAGGACCCGCACGCCTCGCTGAACCCGGCGATGACGGTCGGCGCCCTCGTCGCCGACCCGCTGCGCTTCCACAAGCTCGTCTCCGGCCGCGAGGAGCTGCGCGGGCGTGCCGCCGCGGCCCTCGAGCGGGTCGGCCTCGCGCCCGCCGAGGAGTTCCTCGACAAGTACCCGTCCGACCTCTCCGGCGGGCAGAAGCAGCGCGCCGTGCTCGCCCGGGCGATCATCCTCGAGCCCGACGTGCTCGTCGCCGACGAGCCGGTCTCGATGCTCGACATGAGCGTCCGGGCGAAGATCCTCGAGCTCATGCTCGAGCTCAAGGACGAGCTCGGGCTGACCTACCTCTACATCACCCACGACCTCGCCACGGCGAAGTTCTTCTGCGACCGGATCGCGATCATGTACCTCGGCAAGATCGTCGAGATCGGACCGGCCGAGGAGATCTACGCCAACCCCTCACACCCCTACACGGCGGCGCTGCTGCGGGCGATCCCCGAGCCCGATCCGCGCCGTGCCGTGCCTCGCGACCTGCCCCGCGGCGAGGTTCCCGACGCAGTCGTGCCGCCGCTCGGCTGCTCCTTCCATCCGCGCTGCCCGCGGGCCTTCGGGTCGTGCGGCTGGGAGGGACGCGACCTGCGGATGCTGCTGGAGATGCGCTGGAACGAGCTCGACACCGAACGCTACGAGGCCGAGCGCGGGATCGTCGGCGACCTCGACGTCCTCGACGTGCCCGCCACCGAGGTGCTGCTGCCGGCGGCCGAGGGCGCGAGCGACGAGCAGGCCGCCAAGATCTTCGAGGAGCTGCGCGCCGCCACGGCGGACGACCCGTTCTGGAGCGGGGTGGAGCGGACCGCGGTCGAGCAGGGCGGCGTCCGCTTCCGCTTCCGCGAGCCGGTCGAGCCGCGCGACCTCGCCGTCGGCGCCACTACCGTGCGCTGTCACCTGCACGACCCCGACGTGCCGGGCTCCCCGGCGGCGGCCACGCGGGGCTGATGACGGCTCCCGTGGAGCAGGAGCAGCGCTACGTCCCAGCCGCCGGGCGCGATCTGCTGACGCCGGCCTACGACCTCGTCGTGCGGCTGACGATGCGCGAGAGAACCTTCCGGCCGCGGCTCGTCGCGGCGGTGGGGGAGGGGCTGGCTGCTGCCGGCAAGGGGGCGCGCCTGCTCGAAGTCGGCTGCGGGACCGGGGCGTTGACGGCGATGCTCGCCGAGGCCCTCCCGGAGGCTGCGGTCCGCGGGCTCGATGGCGACCCGCGCGTGCTGGGTCGGGCGCGGGCGCGCCTGCAGCCGCTCGCCGGGCGGCCCGGCGGCGTTGTCGAGCTGGCGGAGGGCAACGCAGCCGAGCTGCCCTACGAAGACGCGAGCTTCGACCGGGTCGTCGCGTCATTGCTCCTGCATCACCTCGACGATGCGACGAAGGCGAGGGCGCTGGCGGAGGCGGCGCGGGTTCTCCGTCCGGGTGGGCGCCTGCACGTTGCGGACTGGGGCCGGCCGCAGGGCGCAGTGCCGAGCCTCGGCTTCGCCGCACTCCGCCTTCTGGATGGTCGTCCAAACACGCGGATCCATGCCGAGGGTCGCCTCGGAGAGATCGTCCGGTCCGTTGGCTTCGGCCGCGTCGAGAGCAACGGATCGCTCGCCACCATGTGGGGCACGCTGGAGTTGCTGACCGGCTACACCACTGTCAAATTCGCATAGGCTCAGCCGCATGAGCGCCACAGCAGAGAGGTCCGAGCCCGTCATCCGCCTCGTCCCCTCGGACGAGGAGCGGTTGCTGCGTGAGGCCGTCGGGGGGATCACCTCCGGATACGGGGCGAAGTACATGCTCGAGTGCACGGAAGCCGGCGAGCCGCCGACCGAGCTCTGGGACGCGCTCGCCGAGAAGGGTTACTGCGGCGTCAACCTGCCCGAGGAGTTCGGTGGCGGTGGACTCGGGATGACCGGGCTCGCGGCCGTCCAGGAGGAGCTCGCGCTGCAGGGCTGCACGCAGCTGTTGCTCGTCGTCTCGCCCGCGATCGCCGGCTCGATCCTCGTCGCCCGCGGCAGCCGCGAGCAGCAGGAGGAGTGGCTGCCGGGGCTGGCGCGCGGGACGACGCGGATCGCCTTCGCCGTGACCGAGCCCGACGCCGGCACCAACACGCACAACATCTCTACCCGCGCGAAGCAGAACGGCGACGGCAACTGGGTGCTGAAGGGCCAGAAGACCTACATCTCCGGCGTCGAGCACGCGACCCACATCCTGATCGTCGCCCGCCACGAGCTCGAGGACGGCCAGCTCGGCCTGCCACTGCTGTTCATCGTCGACGTCGGCGCGCCCGGACTCAGCCGCGAGTCGATCCCGATGGCGCTGCGGCTGCCCGACAAGCAGTGGACGCTCTACATCGAGGCCATCGAGGTCGGCGACGAGCGGCTGATCGGCGGCACCACCGGCGGCCTAGGCGCGCTCTTCGACGGACTCAACCCGGAGCGGATCATGGCGGCGGCGGGCTCGATCGGCGCCGGTGACCGCGCCCTGCGGCAGGCATCGGAGTACGCGCGGGAGCGCGCGGTCTGGGGCAAGCCGATCGGCACCCACCAGGGCCTGAGTCACCCGCTCGCGCAGTGCAAGGTCGAGCTCGAGCTCGCCCGCGTGATGACGCAGAAGGCGTGCGCCCTCTATGACGCCGGCTTCAAAGGCGCGGGCGAGGCCTCGAACATGGCCAAGTACGCAGCCGCCGAGGCGACGGTCAAGTGCGTCGATCAGGCGATCCAGACGCACGGCGGCAACGGGATCGCGCTCGAGTACGGGCTCACCGACATGTGGTGGGGCGCGCGGCTCAACAAGATCGCCCCGGTGAGTCGCGAGATGATCCTCAACTACGTCGCCGAGCACTCGTTGGGCTTGCCGAAGAGCTACTGAGGGCGGCGGGCGTGGGCCTGCTCGATCACATCACGAGCCATCCCGGACTGGCCGGCGCCGGGGGTCCTCTTTCGCGACCTGAACCCGATCTACCGTGAGCCGGCCCTCATGGAGGAGGCGGCTGCCGCGGTTGCGCGCGACCGCCCGTGACCTCGGCGACGGCGACTTCGAGCTCGTCGTCGCGCCCGAGGCGCGTGGCTTCATCCTCGGCCCGATGCTGGCTTGGGAGCTCGGGGCCGGCTTCGTCCCTGTCCGCAAGCCGCAGAAGCTGCCGCCGCCCGTCCACCGCCACTCCTTCGAGCTCGAGTACGGGCTCGAGAGCCTCGAGATCCAGACCCATCCGCTCGCCGGGTCAGGCCCGGTGCTGATCTACGACGACGTGCTCGCGACCGGCGGCACGGCGACGGCGACGGCGCGGCTCGTCGAGCGCCTCGACGGCACGCCCGCCGCCTTCGCCTTCCTGCTCGAGCTCGACGGGATCGGCGGCCGGGCCCGGCTCGAGGCGGAGACGCGCCTGCCCGTCGGCGCGGCGCTGCTCGGCTGACGCGACGCCCCCGATGGCGGCGGCGCCAGCTGGCCTCGCTCTCCTTTCCGGTCTGCAAGCCAGCTCGCTGCCGGAGGAATACGATCCGCCCGTGATCAGCCCAGAAGAGGCGGTTGAGCGGATCTCGTCCCGCTTCGGCGTCCACAGCGGCCGACGGGCGCTACATGCGCGCGGCATCGTCTGCGCGGGCACGTTCGTCGCTTCGCCCGAGGCCGCGGCGCTGACGAGCGCCCTGCACATGCAGGGCGAGCGCGTCGGCGTCATCGCCCGCTTCTCGAACGGCAGCGGCAACCCCGATGAGCCCGACCGGGCGCCGGACGTGCGCGGGCTCGCCGTCCGCTTCGAGCTGCCCGGCGGCGGCAAGACGGACATCGTCGCTCAGAACGCGCCCCGCTTCCCCGTCTCCAACCCCGACGACTTCGTCGCCCTGCTCGGGGCGACCGAGCGCGGTCCGGGGATGACCGTGAGGCTGCCGCTCTTCCTGCTCCGCCACCCGAGGGTGGTCGGCGCGCTGCGGGCCAACGCTGCGGCGCTGAAGGCGCCCGCGAGCTACGCCGACCTGAGCTACTACGCGGTCCACGCCTACCGCTGGCGTGCTCTCGACGACTCTTCCCGCTGGGTCCGGTACTCGTTCGTCCCGCGGTCGGCCGGCGAGGCCGCCGAGCAGGATCGCGGCGTCCCCGACTACCTCTCCCGGGAGCTCGCGCAGCGCCTCGCAGGCGGCGGCACGATCGACTACGACCTCGAGCTCGCGCTCGCCGGCCCCGACGACGACCCGCACGACCCGAGCGCCGTCTGGCGCGGCAGCGAGCGGCTGATCGCGGGGCGCCTGCAGCTGGAGTCGGTCCTCGATGGACGCGAGTCGACGATCTTCGATCCGCTGCGGCTTACCGACGGGATCGAGCCGTCAGAGGACCCGGTCCTGCACTTCCGCCCGCGGGCCTACGCGGTCAGCTACGCGCGCCGCACCGGCGACGAGACGCGGCCGCCCGAGTGGGCGCGCTGAGCGCCCCGGCGCCGCTCACCAGTCCTCGTCCCGCTCGTAGCCGAGCTCGACGAGTAGCGGCCCGGCCTCGCGTTTGAAGGTCGCCTTGTCCTCCTCGGTGAAGACCCGCCGCCAGTCGCCGGCGACGCCCTTGCGCCGAAAGCTCGCGGAGTCCTCCTCGCCCGGCCTCCGGCCGCCCGATCCGCGCTCGAAGCTCGCTCCCTCGAGGCAGGCGGCGGCGCGCTCGCCCCCCGCCTCGACGCCGAGGAAGCCGAGCAGTCGGATCAGCTCGGCCTCCGGCCCGCTCAGCATGTCCTCGTAGCGGACCTCGGCGTAGCGCTCGCCGAGCAGCGCTCGGCCGTCGGCACGCGCGCGCGCCGTGTATGCGCGCCAGCGCGCCGCGGTCCCCGCCAGGTGCCCGCGGGCGAAGAGGCTCTCGCCGCCTGGGCCGAAGCCAGAGGGGTCGCTGCGGTAGCGGTCGCGCCGCGCAGCGAGATCGGGGTCGAGCTCGGCGCCGGTGATCCGCTCGCGGTTGTTCCAGATGTGGTGGACGGCGGAGACCGCGGCATCGCGGCCGTCGCGGATCATGTGGATCACCTTGGCGCCGGGCACACCTGCCGCGATCTGGGCGACGACGTCGGTGCCGTTGAGCGGCGTCTTGTCGCCGGCGATGCGCGCGTCGCTGGCGACAAGACGCTCGCCCATGATCCGGGCCGCGGCGGCGCCCGCGATCGAGCCGACGCCGCGCTCGTACTTGTCACCACGGACCCAGGCGCCGTGATGCCACCACTCGCGTAGCTCCGGCGAGCTGAGCAGGGCCCGCTGCAGCGAGCGTGCCCACGGTGCAGGCTCCTCATCCCCGGTACCGAAGAATTGGCCCTCGCCGCGGCAGAGGATCTCCGGGTGGCGGTCGAGCGTCTCCATCAGCCAGGAGGTTCCCGACTTGCCGCGCCCGACGATGAAGAAGAGCGGCGGCGCGACCGCGGGTGGCGGACCGGGGCTCATCGACCAGCGGTTGAGCCGCGTCCAGTTGATCGCCTTCAGCAGGCGCCGAACGCGGGGCAGCTGGCGCAGCTGCTCGACGCGACGCTCGGCCTCGAGCCGATGCTCGCGCTCGCGCCGGAGCGCCTCGCGCAGCTCCTGCAGCTCGCGCTCCTCCTCGCCCTCTCCGCTCGCCGCGTGCACGCCGTCGCAACGGTAGCCCGGATACGGTTGCGAGCGCACCCCCGATCCCCCCGAAGGAGCTCCGCACATGTCCGACGACCGACCCGGCCTCGCCGGCAAGACGATCCTGATGTCCGGCGGCAGCCGCGGCATCGGCCTCGCGATTGCGGTCCGCGCTGCGCGTGACGGCGCCAACGTCGCGCTCATCGCGAAGACCGACGAGCCGCACCCGAAGCTGCCGGGGACGATCCACACGGCCGTCGCCGAGATCGGCGAGGCCGGGGGGCAGGGCCTGGCGATCGTCGGCGACGTCCGGGACGATGCCTCGATCGACGATGCCGTGGCGCGCACGGTGGAGCGGTTCGGCGGCATCGACATCTGCGTCAACAACGCGTCGGCGATCAACATCGCCCGCACGCCGGACCTCGACCCCAAGCGCTACGACCTGATGCAGGACATCAACACGCGGGGGACCTTCATGCTCAGCCGCGCCTGCATCCCGCACCTGGCCGAGGCGGAGAACGCCCACATCCTGACGCTGAGCCCGCCGATCAACCTCGATCCGAAGTGGGCGGGAGGGCAGCTCGGCTACACGATCGCCAAGTACGGGATGAGCCTCTGCACGCTTGGCCTCGCCGAGGAGCTGCGCGACCGCGGTATCGCCGCGAACTCGCTGTGGCCGCGGACGCTGATCGCAACGGCGGCCGTACTCAACCTGCTCGGTGGCGAGGCGGCGATGAACCAGTCGCGGACGCCGGAGATCGTCGCCGACGCCGCCCACGCGATCCTCATCAGGCCGGCGGCGGAGTGCACCGGCAACTTCTTCATCGACGACGAGGTGCTGGCTGACGAGGGGATCACCGCCCTCGACCGGTACCGCGCGGGTACCGGCGAGCCGGTCGTCGACCTCTTCCTCGACGGCTGACGGGGGCGGCCCGCGGATCGGGCCGGAGGGTGCCGGCTGGTAGGTTGGCCGGCAGTATCGGGGAAGTCTGAGAAGGAGGAGAGGAATGCGGGAGCATCGATCGTGGCTGCGTGCGCGCACCGTTCGTGGTGGCCTTGGAGCGGCTGTACTGATCGCGGGAGCGCTGGCGCTGGCTCAGCCGGCTGCAGCCGCTTCCCCCACAAGCGTCTTCGGCGGGCAGATCCCCTGCTCGCAGCGCCCGGATGGCGCCACCTTCTGTAACGCGAACCCGCGCAGCACGGTGCCGGCCTGGGACGGCGTGCCGATCGACGTCGACGCCGCCTTCCCCTCGCCGTCGCAGTTCGGCCCAGGTCCCTACCCGCTCGTGATGATGTTCCACGGCTACGGCGGCGACAAGCTCGGCCTGCAGGACATGCGCCGCTGGCTTAACCGCGGCTACGCAACCTTCTCGATGACCGACCGCGGCTTCCACGAGTCGTGCGGGTCGGTCGCCTCCCGCGCCGCCGCCGGCTCCGCGTGCGACGACGGCTATATCCGCCTGATCGACGACCGCTACGAGGTCCGCGACGCGCAGGAGTTTGCCGGCCAGCTCGTCGACGAGGGCCTCGTCGAGCCGAAGAAGATCGGTGCCCAGGGCGGCTCCTACGGCGGCGGCATGTCGATGGCGCTCGGCGCCCTGCGGGACCGCGTGATGATGCCCGACTACAGCCTGGTGCCGTGGAAGAGCCCCGACGGCACGCCCATGGAGATCGCCGCGACGACGCCGGAGGTCCCGTGGACCGACCTCGCCTACTCGCTGCAGCCGAACGGCGGCACGCTCGACTATCTCGCCGACTCGCCCTACAGGGGCCCGGTCGGCGTCGAGAAGGAATCGCTCGTCAACGGCCTCTACTACAGCGGCCTGACCGCGCCCGGCTACTACGCGCCGAAGGGCAGCGACCCGACCGCTGACATCACCGGCTGGCACGACCTGCTCAACGCGGGCGAGCCGTACGGGGCCGATGCGCAGGCTGTCATCGACGAGATCACCCAGCACCACTCCTCGTACTACATCGACCACTCGATCCCGCCGGCGCCGATGATGATCTCGAATGGCTTCACGGATGACCTCTTCCCAGCCGACGAGGCAATCCGCTACTACAACCGGACGCGGACCCAGTACCCGAGGGACTCGCATCTGGCGCTCTTCTTCGGCGACTTCGGCCACCCGCGGGCCAACAACAAGGAAGACGTCGGCTCGGCGCTCACCCGCCACGAGAACAAGTGGATGGACTACTGGCTGGCCGGCAAGGGGAAGGCCCCGCGCGAGGGCGTCACCGCCTTCACCGAGACCTGTCCCGAGACGGCGGCCTCGGGCGGCCCATACAAGGCCCCGAGCTGGGCGAAGATGTCGAAGGGCGAGATCCGCTTCGCCTCCAAGGCCGCGCAGACGGTCGCAGCCGGCGGTGGCAACCCCGCCGTCGCCCACGTCTTCAATCCGGTTGGCGGCAGCGCCTGCGGCACCGCCCCCGGCGCCAACGAGGCGGGGACGGCGAACTACCGCCTCGACGCGGCGCCCGACGGCGGCTACACGTTGATGGGCGCGGCCACGGTGCTCGCCAAGTTCGGCTTCTCGGGCGATACCTCGCAGGTCGCTGCGCGACTGCTCGACGTCGCGCCCGACGGCACCGAGACGCTCGTCTCGCGCGGGCTGTGGCGGCCGGACGGCAGCTCCTCGAAGACGCAGGTCTTCCAGCTGCACCCGAACGGCTGGCACTTCGACACCGGCCACGTCGCCAAGCTCGAGCTGCTCCCCACCGACAACGATCCCGGTCTGGCTGGCGGCTACGGCCGCACCTCCAACGATCAGCAGGACGTCACCGTCAAGGACCTGCAGCTCCGGCTGCCCGTCCGCGAGAGGCCGGGCACGCTCGACGGCCTCGTCGGCGCCGCGGCAGCCAAGCAGCTGCCGAAGGGCGACGAGCTGGCGCGGGACTTCCGCAAGCTCAAGAACCCGGTCCCGCACCTGGTCAGGAACAAGCTGAAGTTCGAAAGCCACAAGCTCTACGCCAAGGTGCTGTGCCCGCCGCGCTTCAATTCCTGTCACGACGTCAAGCTGACGGCGAAGCTGAAGGGCAAGAAGAAGACCCTGAAGTTCACGGAGATCGATGGCGGCAGTCGTGCGCAGGGCGTTCTCGGTGACAAGGTGGCCCACGCGCCGGCCAAAGTCCGGGTCAAGCTCCAGTCAGCTGAGCTCGACAAGCCCGTCAAGTCGAAGGCCAAGGTCCACGGTCGCTGAGCACTCACCGAACCGTGTCGACTTTTCCGCTCATACGAGGGAGAAGTCGACGCAGAACGGGTCAGTGATGCGGTTTAGCGGCGCCAGATGCCGGAGCGGGCAAAGGGGATCCAGGCCCTCGGGCGGGTGATGATCGCGGCGATCAGCGGGCCGGGGTCGAAGTAGCTGACGCGCTTGGTCACGAGGCCGTCGCGAAGTTCGAGCACGTCGACCAGCGACCAGCGCAGTTCGCTTCCGCCGAGCGTGCCGACGAGGTCGAAGACGATCACGCCCCCCGTCGCGTCGCCCCAGCCCTCGTGCACCTCCGCGTGTACGTCCGGGATCAGGTCGAGGAGGCCGCCCATCGTGCGTAATGCAGCGGCCTTACCGCGAGCGGTCGGCGCCATCGGCTGGACGAGCACGATGTCGTCGGCCTGAAGCTCACTGAAGCCCGCAATTGTCGGCTGCGCCCAGGCCTCGGCGAAGCGCGCCTTGAAGCTCTCGAACTCGGGGCTCGAGGCCCGCTCGACCATCACCAGGCGCCGCCGCCGCCGCCGCCGGAGAAGCCGCCGCCGCCGCCGGAGAAGCCGCCGCCGCTGGAGCTCGACTCCGGTGCGACCTGGCTCGAGAAGCCGGACGAGAACGAGTTGAAGTCCGAACTCCAGACGCCGCCGTAAAGGGCAAACGCCGTCCAGCTCCCGGTGTCGCTCGCCTCCTGGCCGACCGGCGCCGGGATGCGGCCCGACTTCGCGACGCGCTCGGCCGTCCCGAACGCGACCGCGTAGACGAGGATCGCCCGCCACAGCTTCAACGTCGCCGGCGGGTCGTCGTCGAGGCGCGGGAAGTCGTCGGTCCAGCGCCGGAACGAGGCCCAGCGCGCGTTGCGCTCGCGGTCGGCCTGGTCGAGACGCTTGTACGCGGTGGCTGGAAGCAGGTAGACGAAGAGCATGCCCGCGACCGCCGTTGCCGCCGGGATCGCCACCTCGCCGCTGCGCGAGATGTACAGCCAGGCGAGGGTCCCGTAGCCGATCAGCGCGATGACGGCGAGCAGCAAGCGGGCGCCCGCGTAGTTTCGGTCCCAGTTGATCTTGCCCTCCTCGGCCTGGTCCAGGGAGCTCTTCATGCCCTCCCAGCGGGAGCGCCAGGTCGAGGAGTGCTCGGGGATCTGATCCTTCATCTTCGAGAGCGCGATCTCCTCGCCGCCGAGCAGATCGTCGAAGAAGCTGAGCGTCGTGGTCTCGTACTCCTCGAGGCCGTCGGTCGGCGGCCGGTCGTCGGCGGCCTTGATTAAAAGATCGAGGTCGGCCTCCTGGGAGGTGCGGGTCGCGTAATAGCCGCGGTCGACGAGGCTGAGCAGCGTTGCGAGGACGATCCGATCGTCGTAGCCGCCCTCCGTCGCCAGCGCGTAGGCGAGCGCCGGCGGGACGTCCTCGGGCGGCTCCGGCACGTACTTGGGCACCGACGTCGGCCGCTCACGGGCGAGGAAGGCAAGCAGCAGCGAGAGCAGGATGGCGATCACGGTCCAGGCGATGAAGATCGGCCAGGCGTGGTTGAAGACGACGTTTTCGGCCTTCGTGACGAGGCTCTCGTCGTCGGTGATCTGCTGCTCCTGCTCGACGACCTGCTGGATGCTGCCGCTGCCCGGCCGGGCGCCGATCGTCGAGCGGACGGCGTCGGGGGGGACGGTTGCACGGAAGATGACGTTGTGTCCCTTCTCAGCGCGGTCGGCGCTCATCGTCGTCATGCCGTCGCCGATCGAGACGTCGGCCTCGAGGGTGCGCTTGCCGTCGGTGGGCTTGCTGTCGTGCTTGCCGAACGTCGAGACCCAGGCATGCGTCGGGTCGGTGCCGTCCGGGGTGACGATCTCGGCCCTGAGGTGGTCGAGCCAGAAGCTCCACTGGCCGCCCCAGACGGCCCAGCCGACGTCGAGGCCGTCGTCGTAGGCCGTGATCGCGTTGCGCACGTCGTAGCTGATCGTGAACGTGCGCTGATCGGGGGTCTGCGGGTAGTGCCAGACGATGAGCTCGCAGGGGTCGTTCGGGTCGCACGGAGAAGTGCCCCCCGGCAGGTCCATGCCCGGGCGAATCCGGATGACGCCGAAGCTGTCCGGCGCATCGGAGGAGCCGAGCCTCGTGTTCGCCCCTGATGAGTAGGGCTTGCCGTTCTCGAGGACCTGGACGTGTGAGATCTGAGCGCCGTTACGGAGCGGGATGTCGCGGAACGCGCCGCTGAACGTGCCCGCGTGGAAGTGGAAATCGAGCGTCTCGGTGACGTGCAGGGTCGAGTCCGGCTCGAGCTGGACGCGAGTGTTCGCCGTGCTCACCTCGTAGTGCTTCATGTCGGAGTTGGCGATGTCGGGACCCGTACGTCGCGACGATGTAGACGAGGACGACCGCGACCGCACGCCACGCGACCTTCCACAGCAGCGGCCCCTTCCCGAGCGCCGACAAAAAGCTCATGCGCCGTCCCCGCCCAGCGCGACGGTCGGCGCGATCTCGGCGTCTGCGCCGGCCTCGAAGAACTCCCGGGGCGCGAAGCCGAAGCCGCCCGCGATCAAATTCGACGGGAAGACCTGGAGCTTCGTGTTGTAGGTCTGGACCGTGTCGTTGTAGACGCGGCGCGTGATCGAGATCTTCTCCTCGACGCTGGACAGCTCCGTCTGCAGCTTCTGGAAGTTCTCGGTCGCGCGCAGCTGTGGATAGCTCTCCGCCACCGCGAGCATCCGGCCGATGCCGCCACCGAAGCGCGCCTCGGCCGTGCCGCGCTCGGCGGGCCCGGCCTCGTCGGCGCCGATTGCGCTTGTGCGCAGCTCGGTCACCTGCTCGAGCGTGTCGCGCTCATGCTCGGCATAGCCCGAGACGGCGCCGACCAGGTTCGGGATCAGGTCGTGGCGCAGCTTCAGCGCAACGTCGATCTGCGACCACGAGTTCTCGCACGCGAGGCGCAGGCCGACGAGCCGGTTGTAGGTCAGCCAGACGAACGCGCCGACGGCGACGATCAGGACGACGATGACGACGAGGATGATCAAGCTCAGGTCCCTTGCGGTTTCGCGAACCGACGTGCGGGGCGCCACCCTATCGCGCGTGACAGCGCCCACACAGGCACCCAAGGGGCCCAAAGGTGCCCCTCGATGGGGTAGGTTCCTGAGCGTCTCAACCCCGAGGAGTGCGAATTGGATTCCAGTCAGCTCAAGAGGTTCTCGTTGTTCGAGGGCGTCGCGGACGAGAGCCTCGCGAAGATCGCTCCGTTCACGCAGCTCGTCGAGTTCCCCGAGCGCAAGGTGATCATCCAGGAGGGAGGGTTCGCCAACGACTTCTTCTGCATCGACGAGGGCACCGTCAAGGTCGAGAAGGCGGGCGAGGAAGTCGCCACGCTCGGCCCCGGCGACGTCTTCGGCGAGCAGGGGCTGCTCGAGAAGCAGGAACGCTCCGCCTCCGTGATCGCGACATCCGTCGTGCGCGCGCTCAAGATCGAGCATTGGGAGCTCTCCCGGATGCGTAAGGCGATGCCCGAGGTCGTCGACGGCCTCGTCAAGACCGTCGAGGAGCGAACCAGCTAACGGCTTTCCCGGCTGGTCGATCCGACGAGCACTAGAATGCGCTCGTCCATATAGGTCCGTGTTCGGGGAAGTCCGGTGTGATGCCGGCGCGGTCCCGCCACTGTGACCGGGTGTGTTCGCCGCAGCGCCCTCTCTCGTGAGAGGGCCGGGCGCAGCCACTGGGAGCCCGACGGGCTCTCGGGAAGGCGCGGCGAAAAGACCCGTAAGCCAGGAGACCCGGCACTGACCCAGCTGTAAACCCTCGAGGAAAGGGTGGCTCATGTCCACACACCTCTTGCGCCCGCGGCGGGTCCTACCCGTGGCTGCGGTCGCACTGACGACGATGTTCGCGGCGGCCTCGGCGCACGCCGCCCCCAACCGGGTCGGCGCCGACGTGCGCGTCGTCGACGACGCCGGCAAGACGCTGGTCGACCAGCGTCAGTACACCGGCACGACGAAGATCAAGACCTCGCGCAAGGCCAACTGCTTCGGCAAGGGCACGGGTGGCTCCGGCGACGCCGTCAAGGTCCCGGGCGCGACCGCGCTCGGGATCGTCGCCGATGCTTCCGAGTACGCGCGCACGCTGCTACCGCTGTCGATCACCGACTCGTTCGACTTCGGGCTCGGCGTCTGCGGCTTCGGCCACGCCATCGCCCCGCAAACGGGCTACTGGTACCTGAAGCGGAATCACGTCGGCTCACAAGCCGGCGGCGATCAGACCACCGTCGAGAGGGGCGACGACATCCTCTGGTACCTGATCGACGACTACAACGATCCGTACCCGGCGGAGCTCGCGATCAAGGCCCCGGCGAAGGTCAAGCCGGGTCACAAGATCCGGGTCAAGGTCAGTGAGTACGCCGACAACGGAAAGAAGACGGCGGCGGCCGGCGCGAAGATCGTCGGCACCGGCGTGACGACCGACGCACAGGGCAAAGCGATGGTCCCGATTCAGGGTGCCAGCACACGCCTGCGGGCCGTCCGCGACGGGGCGATTCCCTCGCCGGCGATCGACGTCTGCGAGACGCTCAAGCTAAGCGACTGCCCGAAGGGCCATCCGCTCGAGATCGACGGCACCGACGGTGCCGATCACATCCGCAGCGACAAGCGGCCGACCGTGATCAACGCCTATCGGGGCCGTGACGTGATCAACCTGAAGCCCTCGACCAACGCGGCGCCGCCGATCGTCAAGTGCGGTCCCGGCAAGGACGTGGTCAGGGTCCGCCGCCACCAGAAGTTCACCGCCCGCCACACCTGCGAGCGGATCAAGCACGTTTGAGGTGAGAGCCCTCCGCACACCCGCGGCCGCGGTGGCGATCCTGATCGCCGCCACGGTCGCGGGGTGCGGGTTCGGCCCGGGCCCGAGCAGCGAGGGGACCGCGGACCTGCGCGTGACCCGGGACTTCGGCGCTGAGCTGCTCGATCAGGCGACCGACACCGGCCCGGCCGCCTCCGAGACAGTCGCCCGCTTCCTCGATCGCGAGGGCGACATCGAGACCAGCTACGGCGGCAACTTCATCGACTCGATCGACGGCCTCGCCGGCAACAAGATCGTCGCCGGGCACAGCTATGACTGGTTCTTCTACGTGAACGGCTACTGGTCGCCGGTCGGCGCCGGCGAAGCGCAGGTGCGCCCCGGCGATCGGATCTGGTGGGACTACCACGACTGGACCGAGGCCGAGCACGTGCCGGCGGTCGTCGGCTCGTGGCCGGAGCCCTTCGCCGATGGGTTCGACGGCAAGCGCTATCCGACCGAGCTGACGTGCATGAGCGGGCACGACGACGCCTGTGCTGAGGCAGAGACCGCGCTCCGCGGCGCCGGCGCCGAGCTCAGCGTGGCTCCCGGCACCAAGCCGACGGCGGACCCGGAGAGGACGCTGCGGGTGCTCGTCGGCGAATGGGGGGACGTGCGCGCCGATCCGGCCGCGCGGCTGCTCGAAGGGGGGCCTGGGGCGAGCGGTGTGTACGCGAAGCCGGAGCCGTGCCGCTCGGCCCCGGGCTGGGCCCTCGACGTGCTCACGGCCGATGGCGAGTCGGCGGGAGGCATTCCCACGGACGCCGGCTGGGTCGCAGCGACGCAGCGCGGCAGTGAGCAGCCGACCTGGGTGGTCGCCGGGACGTCGCCGCGCGAGGCCGAGGCCGCGGCCGGCCTGCTCGACGAGCAGTCTCTCCACGATCGATACGCGCTCGCGACGATCGACGGCTCGAGAACGCCCTTGCCGGCCCCGCGGCCGAGCGCCGTCACCGGCTGCGGGGGAGAGGTGGGATGAGGCCGGTCCTCGCCTACTCGCCGCGCCCCGGCCCGCTCGGCCGTGCTCGGCCGCTCCTCGCCGCGATCTACCTCGGCCCGCTCGCCGCCGTGGCCTTCAGCTTCTCGAGCCCGCTCGTGCTCGCCGCGGCGGGCGGCGCAGGGCTGCTCGCGGCCGCCGCCTCCGGCGCCCTGCGGCCGGCGCTCGCGCCGCTGCGCTACGGATTGGTGCTGGCCGCGACGGTGATCGCGGTCAACGCGCTCGTCACCGACCGCGGCGACACGATCCTCTTCCGCGGTGGTCACGTGCCCGTGCTCGGCAACGTGGACGTGACGCTCGAGGCGATCGCCGAGGGCGGCATCCTCGCCCTGCGGATCCTCGTCGCCCTCGCGGTCTTCGCGGTCTGGTCGGCCTGCGTCGATCCCGACCGGATCCTCAAGGCGATCCGCCCGTTCGCGGCGCGCTCGGCGATCACGGCGACGCTGATCTCGCGGCTGGTGCCGCTTGCCGCCGCCGACTCGACGCGACTGCAGGAAGCGGCATCGCTACGCGGTCCGGGAGCCGCGCCCGTCACCCGCGCGGCGCTCGCACGCCGGCTCGTCGCGGGCTCGCTCGACCGCTCGGTCGACGTCGCGGCGACGCTTGAGCTGCGCGGCTTCGGGCTCGGCGCGCGTCCGGCGCGGGTTCACTACCGGCGTCAGGGCGGCGAGATCCCGATGCTGGTGGCCGGCCTCGGGATGATCGCCGCCTCCGTCGCCGCAGCCGTGTCCGGCTGGGGCGAGATCCAGATCTACCCGACGATCAGCAGCGGTTTCGAACCCGGCACGCTCGCGTTCGCCCTCGCGCTGCCGCTCCTCGCGGCACTCCCGTTCTGTTCGCGGCGCGAGCTCGATCGCTTGCGTGGCGAGCGCCGTCTCGCCCGGGAGCGGGGCGCATGAGCGCGCCCGTCCTTAGCTGCGCCGGGCTCGAGTACACGTACCCGGGCGCCGCGGAGCCAGCCCTGGGTCCGCTCGACCTCGAGCTGACCGAGGGCGCCTTCGTCGTGCTCGCCGGGCGCTCGGGCTCGGGCAAGTCGACGCTGCTGCGGGCTGCCTGCGGCCTCGTCCCGCATTTCCACGGCGGCCGCTTCGCCGGGGATGTGATCGTCGACGGCCGCAGCACCCGCGAGGCGGGGCCGGCCGAGCTCGCGGTCAACGTCGGGTTCGTCGCCCAGGAGCCGGAGAGCCAGGTCGTCTCGACGACGGTCCGGTCGGAGCTCGAACTGCCGCTCGAGCTGCGCGGTCGCGAGGCGGCGGAGACGGCCCGCGCGGTCGAGGAGGTGGCGCTCGCGCTCGGCGTCGAGGGCCTGCTCGAGCGGACCACGGACACGCTCTCCGGCGGCGAGCTGCAGCGCGTCGCGATCGGTGCCGCGCTCGTCATGCGGCCGCCGTTGCTGCTGCTCGACGAGCCGACCTCACAGCTCGACCCGGTTGCCGGCGACGAGCTGATCGCCCTGCTGCGCCGGCTCAACGAGGAATGGGGGGTGACGGTCGTGCTCGGCGAGCACCGGCTCGAGCGCTGCCTACCCGCCGCCGATCGCGTCATCGCCCTGGAGGGCGGCCGGATCGCCTTCGACGGCGCGCGCGATGGCTTCGGGGCGTTCGCAACAGCCCGTGCGCCGTGGCTGGCCACGCCGGGGATGAAGATGTTCGAGCTCGCCGGCTTCGAGGGCCGGCCGACCTCGGTCAAGGAGGCGCGCGTGCTGCTCGCCGCCGGGCACCGCGCGGTTGGTGCCGCCGTAGAGACCGGCGCGCGGCCCGAGGCTCCCGAGGGCGGTCCGCCGGCGCTCCTCGCCCGTGGCCTGCGCGTCGAGCTCGATCCCGGCAGCGGCCCGCGCGAGGTCCTCGCCGGCGTCGACCTGCGCATCGAGGCGGGTGAGATCGTCGCGATCGTCGGACCCAATGGCGCCGGCAAGAGCACGCTGATGCGGACGGCTGCCGGACTGCTCGACCCGGCGGCGGGCACGGTGGAGGCGGCCCGCGGCTGTGCGCTCGTCGGCCAGCGACCCGACGACTACTTCGTCCGCGAGCGGGTCGCGGATGAGCTCCCGGGTCCGGCCGGCGTCGCGGCACTCGCCGCTGCCGGCCTCGAGGTCGATCCGGAGCGCGATCCGCGCGATCTCTCCGGCGGCGAGCGCCAGCGGCTGGCGCTCGCGATTGCGATGGCCGGTCGCGGCGCCGGCGGCAGCCCACCCGGGCTCGTCTGCCTCGACGAGCCGACCCGCGGCCTCGATCGCGAGCGCAAGGCCGGGCTCGTCCTGTGGCTCACCGGCCTCGCGCGGAGCGGTGCTGCCGTCCTCGTCGCGACCCACGACGTCGAGTTCGCTGCGGCGCTCAGCGAGCGCGTCGTCCTCCTCGGACGGGGCCGTGTGCTCGCCGACGGCGCTGCCGAGCAGATGCTCGCGGGCGGCTGGTACTTCGCGACCGAGGTGGCGAGGATCACGGGCGGGCGGGCGATCACGCCGGCGGCCGGGGCTGCGCTGCTCGGTGCCGCGGTCGCCGACGGAGGTGAGCTCGCCCGATGAGCTGGCAGTTGGCGATCTTCACCGGCCTCGCCCTCGTGCTCGTCACGGGCGGGGTCTGGTTCGAGCGCTCGCGGCCCTCGGCGCGGATCGTCGCCGCCGTCGCCGCGCTCGCCGCGCTCGGCGTCGCCGGGCGGCTCGTCTTCGCGCCGATCCCGAACGTCGTCGCGACCACCGACGTCGTTCTGATCGCCGGCTACGCCCTCGGCGGTCCGCCGGGCTTCGCCGTCGGCGCGCTCTCCGCGTTGATCTCCAACTTCTGGCTCGGTCAAGGCCCGTGGACGCCCTGGCAGATGGCGGGCTGGGGCCTCGTCGGGATCGGCGGCGCGATCCTCGGCCGGCTCACCGGCCGGCGCCTCGGGCGGGTCGGCCTCGCCGTCGCGGGCGCCGTCGCCGGCCTCGCCTACGGCGCCCTGCTCGACCTCTCGGCGATGGTCAGCTTCGGCGGCGAGCAGTCGCTCGAGCGCTACCTGGCGCTCTCGGCCCGCAGTATCCCCTTCAACATCGCCCACGCGGTTGGCAACGCGGCGATCATGCTCGCGGCGGGGCCGGCGCTGGTCCGGATCGTCGAGCGCTACCGGACGCGGTTCGAAATCGAGTGGGCGCCGCTCGCCCCGCCACGGGCGGGCGCCGCAGGGGTCAGCGCCGCCATCGGTCGTGCGGGCGGCGGTCTCGCAGTTGCGCTGATCGCGCTCGGCGTCGGGCTTGCCGCCTTCGCCGGACCGGCCGGGCCGCAGCGGGCGGCCGCCGCCGATGCGGAAGCAGCCGGCTCCAGCGCGACCTCGTGGCTGCGCTCCGCGCAGGGTTCGGATGGCGGCTGGGGGACCGGGCCCGGGTACAGCAGCAACCCGGGCATGACCGGCTGGGCGATGCTCGGCCTCGAAGCGGCGGGCATCAACCCGCGGGACGTGTCCAGCGGCGGCCATGACCCGGTCTCATACCTGCGCAAGCAGGCCGGCAAGCTCGACTCGACGGGTGACCTCGAGCGGACGATCCTTGCGCTGCGTGGCGCCGGGGTCGGCGTCGGCGACTTCGGCGGCCACGACCTGTCCGCCGAGCTGCGCAAGCGCCAGTCGCACAACGGCTCCTACGAGAAGCAGGTCAACCTGACCGCCTTCGCGATCCTCGCCCGGAGCGCCGCCGGCGGGGGTCACTCTTCGCTCGAGCGCTCAGCCGGCTGGCTGCGCGACGCCCAGAACCGCGACGGCGGCTGGGCTTCGACCGCGAAGGGGGCCAGCGAGCCGGACAGCACCGGCGCCGCGCTGCAGGCGCTGGCCCTGGTCGGTGCCGACAAGCCGATCAGGGCTGGGATCAAGTGGCTGCGGCATGACCAGAGCGGGAACGGGGGCTGGGCGCTGGTGCAGGGGTCCGACTCGAACGCGCAGTCGACTGCGTGGGCGATCCAGGGGCTGATCGCGGCCGGCGTGGATCCCGCTCGCGTCGCCAAGCGCCGGCGCAGCGGCCTCGACTACCTGCGTTCCCGCCACGCCGGCAACGGCCACTACGAGTACTCGAAGAGCAGCGACCAGACGCCCGTCTGGGTCACCGCACAGGCGCTGACGGCGGTCGAGCGCAAGCCCTTCCCGATCGCGGCCGTGCCGCGCAAGAAGAAGGGCAGCGGCCATCACCACCATCACGGCAACGGTGGGGGAGGAGGCGGCAACGGCGGATACGGCGGCGGATTCAGCGGCACGGCCACGAGCCCTTACGACGGGATCGGCGCGGGGGCGGGCAGCGTTGGCGCGGGTACCGGCACCGGCGCCGGTGGCCCGAGCGCCGGCAAGCCGCGGCAGAGCGGCAAGCGGCGGCCACCCGCCAAGCGAGGTTCTGGACACAAGCCCGCCGACGCCCAGACGAAGGTCGCCGCCGAGCAGGCCCGCATCGCGGTGCTGAGCGCCGCGGCGACGCAGGGCCCGCCGCCGGCCGCAGCGGACGCTGCCGGTGACTCGCTGCCGGCCACGTGGGTGTTGCTCGCCGGCCTCGGCGTGCTTGCGGCGCTGCTCGCCGGCGGGTTCTTCCTCTACCGGCGCAGCCTGCCCTGAGCACCGGGCGGCGAGCGGCGTCTGCCAACCTGCGCGCGATGGACGTCGAGGCAGCGATCCGCACGCGCCGCACCCACAAGGCCTACCGGCCCGAGCCGGTGGCTCGCGAGACCGTCGCCGAGCTGCTCGAGCTCGCCCGCTGGGCGCCCAACCATCATCTGACCAACCCGTGGCGGTTCCGCGTCATCGGCCCGGGGGCGCTCGAGCGCCTCAAGCAGGCGGCCGGGCCTGAGGCCGCGCCGAAGCTCGACCGGGCGCCGACCCTGGTTGCCGCGACCGCGCTGGCAGATCCCGAGGACGACGTCACCGCCGCCGAGGACCTGCACGCCGCCGCCTGCGCCGTCTACGCGATCCTGCTCGGCGCCCACGGCCGCGGACTCGCCGCCTACTGGCGCAGCCCGGCGGTGCTCCGCGAACCGGCCGGCCGCGAGGCACTCGGCATCGGGCCGGAGGAGACGATGCTCGGCCTGATCTACCTCGGCGAGCCCATCCAGGAGCAGCGCCCGCCGGAGCGGGCGGAGCCCGCCGAGTACGTGGCGTGGCTCGACTGAGTCGGCACGCTCGATAGGTTCAGCAGCGTGAGCGAACCCGTCCGCCCGCCAAGCCGATGATCGAGCGCTCCCGCGCGCTCGCGGAGCTGACCGCTGAGCCCTTCGACGTGGTCGTCGTCGGCGGCGGCGTGACCGGCGCCGGTGTCGCGCTCGACGCCGCCTCGCGGGGTTACTCGACGGCGATCGTCGAGCGCAACGACTGGGCCTTCGGCACCTCGAGCCGCAGCTCGAAGATGGTCCACGGAGGGCTCCGCTACCTGCAGAACTTCGACCTCGGACTCGTCCGGGAGGCCCTGCTGGAGCGCCAGCTGATGGTCCACCTGGCGCCGCACCTCGTCTACCCGACGCCGTACCTGGTGCCGACGCTCGGCGACGATCGCCGCGACGTCAAGATCGGCATCGGGCTCAACATGTACGACGTCATGGCGACCACGCGGGTCGGCCAGGGCCGCCGCCAGCGGCTCCGTGGCGGCGGCGAGGACGCGGAGGGCGACGCCGCCTGGTCACCCGACCGCCACCGGACGATCTCCGCCGAGGAGACGCTCGAATACGTGCCGGCGCTCGAACCGCGTGGCCCGAAGGGCGCTTATCTCTTCTACGACTGCCAGACCGATGACGTGCGGCTCGTGCTGACGATCCTCGGGGAGGCCGAGCGCTTCGGCGCCGTGCTGGCGAACCGGGTCCAGGCCGACTCGCTGCTCGAGCGGGACGGCAAGGCGAACGGCGTGCTGGCCACCGATCGCGTCAGCGGGGAGCAGCTCGAGATCCGGGCCGAGAACGTGATCAATGCGACGGGGGTCTGGGCCGACCGGATCAAGCCCGGCGAGATCACCGACGAGACCGAGGTTCCGCGGATCGCGCCGAGCCGTGGCACGCACGTCACGCTGCCGCTCGAGCGGCTGCCGCTCAACAAGGCGGCCTGCATCGTTCCTGCCGGCGCCGGGCGCACGATCTTCGTCCTGCCCTGGTACGGGCGGGCGCTGGTCGGTACGACCGACAACGACTTCGACGGCGACATCGACGAGGTGCGGCCCGGCGGCGACGACATCGACTACCTGCTCGATGCCGTCAACTCCTACTTCGGCGAGGACTTCGGCCGCGACGACCTCACCGGCGCCTACGCCGGCGTCCGGCCGCTGATCTCGACCGGCGATCCGAAGAAGTCGGTGGACATCTCGCGCAAGGCGGAGCTCTATGAGACGTCGTCGGGAATGCTGACGATCACCGGCGGCAAGCTGACGACCTGGCGGCGCATGGCAAAGCAGACCGTCGACCGGGTCGCCGAGCGCGAGGGCCGCGACCTGCCCTGCCGCACGGCCGACATCCCGCTCGGCATGTCGGCCTCACCCGACGACCTGGCGCCGCCGGCGTCGCTCGAGCCGGGCCAGCTGCCCGACGACGCCGCCGAGCAGCTGGCCTTTCGCTACGGGCACGCGGCCCGCTCGGTCCTGGCCCTGGCCGCCGAGCGTCCGGAGCTGGCCCGCCCGATCGTGCCCGGCCACCCCGACATGCTCGCGGAGGCGGTGCTCGCGGCTCGCTCCGAGCAGGCGGCGACCGTCGGCGACGTGCTCCTGCGCCGCACGCGGCTCGCGCTGGTCGCGGCCCCTGAGCTGCGCACCGCCGACGCGGTCATGCCCGTGGCCGAGGCGCTCGGCGACGAGCTCGGCTGGGATCCGGGCCGGATCCGCGACGAGGCCGAGGCCTGGGTCGACGAGCTCGCTCGCGAGGGCTGCGACCCGGCCGGGGCGGGGGCCTGACGGGACCGGTACCCGGCTCTCTATCCTGCCGCGGAATGTCGACTTCACTGAAGAACAAGCATCTGGCCGACCTCCACGAGCTCGCTCGCGAGCAGGGGGTGGACCGCTATCGGATGCTGACCCGTGACGAGCTGATCGAGGCGCTCGGCGGCGAGGCCGCCCCCGAGGAGGCAAGCGAGGACCGCGCCCCCGGCGAGGGCGCCTCACGACAGCGGCGGCGTAGCGGACGCAACCGCAGCGGTAGCGACCGCCGTGGCGGGCGCGGTGGCGGCCGTGGGCGCGACAGCGCGCGCGACTCCGAGGCCGACGAGGCCGAGGCGGAGGAGCGCGTCGTCGAGGATGAGGAGGGGACGCCGGTCACCGGCGTGCTCGAGATCACCTCGCGCGGCCATGGCTTCGTCCGCCGCGAGGAGGATCCCGAGGACGAGGGCGACGTCTACGTCTCGCCCTCGCAGATCCGCCGCTGTGAGCTCAGCGACGGCGACCTCGTCAGCGGTCCGGCGCGCAAGCCGCGGCGCGGCGAGCGCCATCCCGCCCTGATCCACATCGACACGGTCAACGGCGCCGAGCCCGGCGCGCCACGCTCCCGCTTCGAGGACCTCGAGCCGAAGCCCCCGCACCGGCGGCTCGCGCTCGCCGGCGAGAAGCTCGAGGGCGACGAGCGCACGCTCGTCCGGGCGCTCGCTGCGCTCGTCCCGCTCGCCTACGGCCAGCGCGTGCTGATCGAGGCCGAGCGCGGCTCCGGGCGTACGACGCTGCTACGGGCCCTCGCCCGCGACCTCTCCGCCAACGAGGAGCTCGGCGTCGTCGTCGTGCTGATCGACGAGCGGCCCGAGGAGGCGCCGGCGTGGCGCGAGGCGCTTCCCGATGCCGAGCTGGCGATCGCGACCGCCGACATGCGCCCGAAGGAGCAGCTGCGGCTCGTCGAGCTCGCCCTCTCTCAGGCCAAGCGCCGCGTCGAGGGTGGGGAGGACGTCGTCGTGCTGATCGACTCGCTCTCACGCCTCGCCGTCGCCGCCGACGATCCCGGCGCCGCGAAGCCGATCTTCGCCGCCGGCCGCGAGACGGCCTCCGAGGAGGCCGGCTCGCTGACCGTGATCGCGACCGTGCTCACCGACACCGAGGACGGCGTCGCCGCGGCTCTGCGGACGACCGAGAACGTGAGCCTCAAGCTGAGTGGGGAGCTGGCCGCCGCCGGCGTCTATCCGGCGTTCGACGTGGCCACGGCGCGCGTCACGGGCGAGGAGCAGCTGCGCGAGGAGAAGGAGCTCACCGCGGCCCGCGACTTGCGCGCCCAGCTGGCGCGGCTCGACGCTCGTGAGGCCGCCGAGAAGCTCGCTCAAGAAATCGTCGACTGAGCCGTCGCTGATCAAGACCCTATGGAGCGACCGCTGAGGCTCCGGGTCGCGCCGTAGCGTCGGCACCCCGCTCATGAACGAACGGGGACTGGGCCGAAGGACTGGCCTTCGGCCGACACCCCAATCATGGGAGGCGCCGACATGGCAAAGACTAAGACGTTCGCGGGGCTCGATGTCCACGCGACCCAGACGCAGGCCGCAGCTTTCGACGTCGCGACCGGCGAGCTGCGATCAAAACGGCTGAGCGGGCCGCCGAGCGCCGCGCTCGAGTACCTATCCGAGCTGCGCGGTCCGCTCGTCGCGACCTATGAGGCCGGTCCGACCGGCTATGGCCTCGCCAGGGCCGCCGCCGAGGCGGGCTTCGACGTCCGCGTCTGCGCTCCCGGCGCAATCCACCGCAAGCCGACCGACCGGATCAAGACCGACCGCCGCGACGCCGAGCGGCTCGCGCGGCTGCTGGCCGCCGGCGAGCTCAGCTTCGTGAGGGTGCCGAGCCCCGAGCAGGAGAGCTGCCGCGACCTCAGCCGCTGCCGGGAGGCGGTGAGGGGCGATCTGATGCGAGCCCGCCACCGGCTCTCGAAGCTGCTTCTGCGGCGCGAGATCCCCTTTCAGGGTCCCGGGCAGCCTTGGGGCGATGCGCACCGGCGCTGGTTGCGGGCCCGGCGCTTCAACGATTCACCGGCCCAGACGGCATTCAGCGACTACCTGCTCGCGGTCGAGATGCTCGAGCAGCGCCGCGATGTGCTCGATCAGGCGATCGAGGAGCTCTGGCCGCAGAGCCCCTGGGCGGAGACGATCGCGCGGCTTCGCTGCCTGCGCGGGATCGACACGCTGACCGCCTTCGGGCTCTGTGCGGAGGTGCTGGACTTCCGGCGCTTCTCCCACCCGGCCAAGCTCGGGGCCTATCTCGGCATCGTCCCCAGCGAGTACTCCTCCGGTGAGGCCAAGCGGCGCGGGCCGATCACCAAGGCCGGCTCAGGCCATGCGCGGCGCCTGTTGGTCGAGGCGGCGCTGCAGTCATGGCGGCGGCCGGCGATTGGCGCGCGCCTGGCGAAGCGCCAGCAGGGCCAGGACCCGCGGGCCGTGGCGATCGGCTGGCGTGCTCAGCATCGGCTCCACCGGCGCTGGCAACACCTGCGCGATGGGCGGGGCAAGCGAGGCAACGTCGTGATCTTGGGGCTCGCTCGCGAGCTCAGCTGCTTTGTCTGGGAGGTGGGGCAGCTGGACTGAGCAGCGGAGCTGAAGCCGCCCGACGTTGTCGGAGCGGCGTCGATCACGAGGATCGGCTCGTCGCGGCAGACGGGCTCGCGTCTCTTCCTTGGGCGGCCGGCCGGTGGCTGGTTGTGCCCGCTTCAAGACTGCGAGCCCCGCGACGAACGAAGGTCATGAGGTAACCAGCCCTCGCATATGAGGCTGACGCAGCAGTCGGCGTGCCTTTCCCCTCGACGTCGCTCCGAGAGCGCCGAACAGAGTCCAGATCACCTCGGGGACGGTGGTCTCGTTGGCGTGCTCGCTTGACAGGCGGAGCTCCATATGAGGAAGAGGAGGCGAGCGTAGCGGCGCTACGTGAGCCGACGATGACGCCGAGCAGCGGCGTCTCAGGCGTCGATTAGGACTGGTAGGCGAGCGAAGCCCAGGAGGGTTCGCGGCTGAGCTCGATCGGCTCGGAGTCGCGATCGGGCTGGATGTAGCCGAAGGTGCTCGTGTCGGGGTCGAAGGCGATGTCGAGCTCGCCCTCCTTGACCCGCTGATCGAGCCAGGCGCCGCGGAAGACGAGGCGGCGGATCCAGTGCACGAGGCTGCGGTTGGAGCCGTCGACCAGCTCGCCCCAGTTCTCGTTGACGTGCTCGCCGAGCGCCGACGCCGCCTCGCGGATCTCGCCGTTGACGGCGAGCTCGACGAGGTCGTGCATCTCCTCGTCGACGAGCCCGGGCTGGATGAAGTTAAGCTTCACGGCGGCCTGCTCGACTCGCTGTGAGAAGTCCTGCTCGTTGAACGCGAAGCGGAGCTCCCCGTACTCGAGAACGTAGTCGGAACCCGACTCGTAGTTGCCTCTGCGCGTTGCCTTTTCCACCAGTTGTGACCTCCCGACGCGGGCCTCCCCCGCCGCGGGATGCGGATGTTTTCGAACGCTCACGATCGCGGTCGAGGCCCGCCGGCGCCTGAACGCAGGCTTGCACCCATCGCCGCCCGGGAGGAATGCGCGGCGGGCCGTCGACGGGTAGCGCCCCGGGCGGCGCCAGGGCCGCGGACGAGCTTTGCCTGCTCCTAACCCAGCCGTTCCCTGCTGCTTGCCGGCCGTGGAGCAGACTCGGAGTCCATCGGAAGCCGCCTCCTGCGGCTCGAACAAGGAGAAAAGCATGATCATCAACCGGACCAGAATCGCAGCCCTCGGAGCCACCGCAGCCCTCGCGCTCGGCGGCGTCGGCGCGGCACAGGCCGTCGCCTCGCCCGGTCCTCAGGGCGCCAGCACGCACGACCACGGCCACAAGCACGACAGCAAGGGCCACAAGCACGACAGCAAGGGCCACAAGCACGATGGCAAGGGGGGTAAGGGCGGCAAGCGCTGATACGCAGACACCGATAGAGCCGGATTGCGCGAGGCTGCCGCCCCTGGGGTAGGCGGCCTCGACGCCTGCCCTCGCCCAGGTCCGGCGGATTGCCACCCGGCCGCGGCCGGCCGATGAATTTCGACCATGCGGGCGGTCATTGGGATCAGAGAGATCCCGATCGAGGAGGCAAGGCAATGAAGGGCATCACCCCGAACCTGTGGTTCGACACCGAGGCCGAGGAGGCGGCGGCGTTCTACGTCTCCGTCTTCGACGACGCACGCGTCGTCTCGACCACCCACTACAACGAGGCCGGCCCGCGCGAGGCGGGGATGGTGATGACCGTGACCTGGGAGATCGCCGGACAGCGCTTCACGGGCATCAACGGCGGGCCCGACTTCAAGTTCAGCGAGGCGATCAGCTTCGAGGTCACCTGCGCGGACCAGGCGGAGGTCGACTACTTCTGGGAGCGGCTCGCGGATGGCGGGGAGGAGGGCCCGTGCGGCTGGCTCAAGGACCGCTTCGGCGTCTCCTGGCAGATCGTCCCCGAGGGCATGGAGGAGACCCTCAACGGCGACGACGCGGCAGCCGCCGAACGGGCGATGCGGGCGATGCTCGGCATGCGCAAGCTGGATGTCGCGGCGCTGCGGGCGGCGGCGGAGGGCCAGGAGTAGGGCCCGGCACCGGGGCGCGCCGCCGCGCCCCGGGCTTGGGGAGGCGTGGCAGCTGAGTCCCCACCCCGTGGTATCGCCCGGCGCTTTCGCCGCCTGCCGCAGGCGGAGCGGCTCGGCCTGCGGGTGCCGGTCGCTGCGACACCGCTGAGCCGCCTGCTCGGTCTCGCCTGGCTGCGCCGGGAGCGGGCGCCGAAGGGGTTGCTGCTCGAGCGCTGCCGCTCGATCCATACGTTCGGCATGCGCTTTCCGATCGACGTCCACTTTCTCGACGCCGAGGGCGTCGCGATCCGCAGCGTGCAGGGGGTGAGGCCGGGGCGGTTGCTCGCCGAACGGCGCGCGGTCGCCGTGCTCGAGCTGCCGGCGGGTGGGGCAGCCGTTCCGTGTCGATCTCACCCCCTCTGAGGGGGTCGATTCGCGACGAAACGGCCGGGCGAGCCCCGCTCCTTACGGCGTGTGCTCCGGGAAGCTGTGCGGAGCGAGGCCGTGCTTGGCGAACGCGCCGAGCAGCCGGTCGCGATCGAACGAACGCGCCTCGCTCGGAAGCGCCGCCTCCTCGATCGACTCGCCGGCGTCAGCGAAGAACGTGTCGATTCCGGCCGGGGTCCCAACGATCAGGTACCGCGCCGGCTGGGATCCGCTGACGCTGAACGCGTGGGCGATGCCTGCCGGAATCGAGACCGCGTCGCCCGGGCCGGCGATCTCGGTGCCGACCTCGCCGCCCCGCTCGAAACGGAACGTGAGCTCGCCCTCGAGCACGTAGAAGCTCTCGCGCCACGGATCCACGTGAGCGCCCGGGCCGCTGCCGGGCAGCCCCCGGAGCTCCACCAGCGACAGCTCCCCCTCCGTCTCGGCGCCGGCGAGCAGCCTGCTCACGACGACGCTCCCGATCACCAGCTGGTGCGGCCCGTTTCCCGTGGGGGTGTGGGTGAATTGACTGGACATCGGCTGGCCTCCTGGTACCTGGTAAAGGATCTTGACTTACAGAGGAGACTGTATAAAAGCTTGACCAAATGTCAAGTAAACTGATTTGACGAGAGTGGCCCCGCACAGATCACCGAGTAAACGCCCCTACCCGGGCGTGACCGAACCGCTGACCCCGGCGCTCATGCGCGAGAACTACGAGTGGGCGCTCGATCGGATCTTCGAGCGCCTTCACGTCGCCGGCTTCACTGACGTGCGGCCCAGTCACGCCCCCGTGATCGGCTTTCCCGGCCCCCACAAGGCCCGGCCGAGCGATCTCGCCGCGCGCACCGGCCGCTCCAAGCAGCACATCAACATCCTCCTCGGTGAACTCGAGGGCGCCGGCTATCTCGTGCGCCGAGCCGAGGGCGAAGACCAGCGAGGCAAGGTCATCTATCTCACCGATCGGGGAATGAGGCTGGCCGCAGCGGTGAAGGAAGCCGTCGAGCAGGTCGAGTCCGACTGGCAAGAGGTGCTGGGAGAGAAGCGGTTCGCAGCGCTCAGGCGCAGCCTCGAGGAACTGCGGGCGGCGGCAAGCGCGCGCGAGAACTCGTAGGCGTGTCCCCTGCCTGAGGGCCCTGGCGTCCCCGGGGGCGCGGTCACCGAGGCCGGGGTTTGCCGGGATGCACACGCCGGCCTACCGAAGGAGACAGAGATGCTGCCGGAGATCGATGACCTGGGAACGATCGTCGTCTGCGAGGACGACGAGGTGACGCGGGAGCTGCTCGTCGACAACCTCGAGGCGGACCGCTTCCATGCGCTCGCCGCGCCGACCGCGGCCGACGCTCTCCGCTTCTGCCGCTACAGCCACCCGGACGCGCTGCTGCTCGACCTGGCGCTGCCCGACGCCGCGGGGCTCGACGTACTGCGCCGGATCCGCGCCTCCGACGGGCCTGCGGCGGAGTTCGACGCCGGGTTGCCGGTCCTCGTGATCACCGGCCGCGGCTCGGCTGAGGACCGGGTCCGCGGCTTCGGCGAGGGCGCCGACGATTACCTATGCAAACCGTTCCACTATCCGGAGCTGCTCGCCCGCCTGCGACGGCTGCTCGCGGCCCGGGACGGCGCGGTCCGGGGCGGGCCACTTCGGATCGGGCCGCTGACGGTCGACTCGGCGAGCCGCGAGGTTCGCGTCGGCGAGCGCGAGGTGCAGCTCGCCAACAAGGAGTTCGAGCTACTGCGCGCGCTGGCGAGCGAGCCCTCGCGCGTCTTCACCAAGCAGGAGCTGCTCCGCGACGTCTGGGGCTTCCGCTCGACCGGCCGCACGCGGACGCTCGACTCGCACGCGAGCCGCCTGCGCCGCAAGCTTGATCCCGAGCGCGGGCGCTTCGTGATCAACTGCTGGGGCGTCGGCTACCGGCTCGTCGAGGGCGGGTGAGGACGGTGGCCGTGGCGCTGACGCTCGCCGTGCTGCTCGCCGCCGTCGGGCTCTCGGCCTCAGCCCGCCGGCGCGAGCGGCGGCGCCGGTCGGTGCGCGAGGCTCTGCATGAGCTGCGCCGGCCGCTGCAGGCGATGACGCTCGCCCTCGATCCGCAGGGCACCGATCCGCTGGCGGCGCAGCTGCGGACGGCGCTCGCCGACCTCGAGGCCGCCGTCGACGGTGGGCGGGCGGCGCCGCGGCGACAGAGCTTCACGCTCGCGGAGCTGCTCGGCGATGCGGCGGCCCGCTGGGGCAGCGCGGGTCCGCGCGTCCTCGTGCGCGCCACCGCCCGGCCCGCGCGGCTCGAGGCCGATCGCTCGCGGCTCGGCATGGCGCTGGACAACCTGATCGCCAACGGGATGGAACACGGCCGTGGGCCGGTCGAGCTCAATGCCGAGATCGGCGAGCACTCGCTGCGGCTCGAGGTTCGCAACCGGCGCCGCCGTGGTGCAGCCCCGCTCGACGGAGGTATCCCGAGGCCAAGCGGCGTCGCGGACCCGCGTCGCGGCCACGGCCTGCGGATTGCCGGCAGGGAGGCGGCGTCGGCGGCCGGCGCGCTGATTCCGCCCCGCTCAGACGCGGAGGGGACAGTCGTTGCCGCCCTGGAGCTGCCCCGGGCGGATCGTCCCGGCGGCGGGCGCTGATGGCGGCCGCGCCCGCCGATCCCGGCCCGCCCGTCGGCCGGGGCCGACGCCGCGCCCTCGTGCTCGGCATTCTGGCGCTGCTCTGCGCGGCACTCTCCGCCGGTGCCGCGGCGCACTCGGGAGTGGGCTCCGATGCGGGTCTCGGCCCGCTGCGGACTGTCGTCGTCGCCGAGCGCCCGCTCGAGCGAGGTAGCCGGCTCGGCGCGCCGGCTGTCGCCAGGCACCTGACCAGCCGCGAGATTCCCGCCCGCTTCGCGCCGCCCGACGCGCTCGCTGATCCGGCGGCCGCGGCAGGTTCGCGGACCGCCGTGCGGGTCCCCGCCGGCTCGTATCTGACCGCCGCGCTGCTCGCCCGTCACCCTGCCCACGGCGAGCATGCCCCGAGCTCGCTGCCCGCGGGCCTGCGACCCGTCGAGGTTCAGGTCAGCGGCGGCCCCGCCGGCTCGAGCAGCGGATTGCCGAGACCCGGCTCGAAGGTCGACGTGCTCGCCGCCGACGAGCCCGGGTCGACGACCGACCCCCGCGTCCACGTCCTCGCGCGCGACGTCCGCCTGCTTTCGCTCACCCCGGTGCCCACGGACGAGAGCGGGGCCGATCCCACGGCCGGCGACTGGCTCGCGACCCTGGCCCTCGACCGGGACCGGGCACTGGCCGTGATCGAGGCCGACAACTATGCGCGTGAGGTCAGGTTGCTGGCGCGATGAGCGCGGCCCGGGCACGCGACACCGGGGAGCTGCTCGAGGAGCGGGTCGGTGCGCTCGCCGAGGAGCTGCGGGGCCGCCTGATCGAGCGCCACCGGGCCGCGGCGATCGCGGCCGGGGGTGGACCGGCCCCGGCGGTCGCCGAGCAGCTCGAGGCGCTCCTCGGCGAGGAGGCTGCCCTGCTCTCGGCCGACAGCAGGGAGCTGCTGCGGGCGCGCCTGCTGCGCGAGACGGTCGGCCTCGGGCCCCTCGAGGAGCTGCTCTGTGACCCCGAGGTCGAGGAGGTTCTCGTCAACGGCCACGACGAGGTCTGGATCGAGCGCGCGGGCCGGCTCGAACGGCGCGCCTCCGCCTTCGAGAGCGAGGCGCAGCTGCACGACGTCGTCGAGCGGATCCTCGGGCCGCTGGGCCGCCGCGTGGACGAGCTCAGCCCGATTGCCGACGGGCGGCTCGAGGACGGCTCGCGCGTCAACGTGATCATTCCCCCGCTGGCGATCGACGGCGTGACGATCTCGATCAGGCGCTTCGCGGCGCTGCGGCCCGGGCCTGAGGAGCTGATCGAGCGCGGCTCGGTTCCGGCCGAGCTCATGGACCTGTTGCGCGCCGACGTCGAGGCGCGGCGCAGCATCCTGATCAGCGGCGGGACGGGATCAGGCAAGACGACCCTGCTGAATGCGCTCTCGGCCTTCATCGACGCGGGCGAGCGTGTGATCACGATTGAGGACGCAGCCGAGCTGCGGCTCTGCCAGCCGCACGTCGTCCGCCTCGAGAGCCGGCCCGCCGGGCTCGGCGGCGCGGGTGCCGTGACGATCCGCGACCTCGTCCGCAACGCACTGCGGATGCGCCCCGACCGGCTGATCATCGGGGAGGTCCGCGGCGCCGAGGCGATGGACCTCATCGTCGCCCTCAACACCGGTCACGCCGGGGCGCTCTCCACGGTGCACGCGAACGGCCCCGCCGAGGCCCTGCGCCGGGTCGAGATGCTGGCGCTGATGTCCGACTTGCGGGTCGGTCCCGAGGTGGTGCGGGAGCAGCTCGCCGGCGCGCTCGATCGGGTCGTCCACGTGAGCCGCCTGCCGGGCGGTGGCCGTGCCGCCGTCTCCTACCTGGCGATCGAGGGTGACGGCGAAGCCCCGGACCTGCGCGAGCTGTGGCGGCGAGGGGCGGGGGAGGGCTGAGGTGGGGGTCGCGCTGCCGATCCTGATCGCCGGCGCCGGTGGGGCGGCGCTCTCACTCGCCCTCGCTGAACTGCTTTCGAGCCTCCCCGTCGTCCGCCGCTGGGTCGGCTCGGCGGCCGAGGCCCTCGTGCGGACCGGGCGCGAGGGCCGGCTGCCGACCGTGATCGAGCGCCGCCGTCTCGGGATCCTGAGCGGCGCCGGGCTGGCGCTGCTGACGCTGACCGTGACCGGCCCCGGGCCCGCCGTCGCGCTCGCCGCCCTCGGCCCGTGGGTCGCGAGCCGGCTCATCTCCCGCGGCGAGCGCCGTTACCGGCTTGCCCTCGAAGAGGCGGTACCGGAGATCGCCCGTGGTCTCGCCGACGGGATCGGCTCGAGTGGCTCGATCCGGCGGGGGCTGGTCGACCTCGCCCCGACCCTTGCAGGCCCGCCCGCCACGGAGCTCGGCCGGGTCTGCGCCGACCTCGAGCTTGGCGTGCCGCCGCGGGCGGCGCTGGAGGCGATGGCGCAGCGGTCCGGATCTGACGAGATCGGCGAGCTGATCGCTGCCATCTGCTCGCAGGAGCGATCGGGCGGCGACCTCGTCGGCCTGCTCGCGCGTCACGGCGACGCCGCCGAGGCGCGCCAGCGGGCGCGGGCCGAGGCGCGCTCGGCAACCGCGCAGGCCCGCCTCACCGGCGGCATGGTCGTCGCGATGCCGGTCGCCGTCGGCCTGCTCGTCGAGCTCGTCGCGCCGGGCTTCCTCGGCAGCCTGCTCAGCGCGCCGTTGGCCGCCGTCCTGGTCGCCGTCGCGGTCGGGTTGCAGTTGTTCGCCTGGATCGTGATCCAGCGACTTGGGCGGGTGCGGGCGTGAGCGCGCTGACGGCGATCGGCGCCGTGCTGCTGGCAGCGGCAGCGATCCGCGAGCTCTGGGGATCGCACGGGGATGCGGTCGGCGATGCCGTGCGGCGGGCGGCGGCGCGCGCGCAGCGCAGCCCGACCGGGCGGCTGATCTCCTCCTCGGCGACCCCGGGTGTCGAGCGGCGGATCAGGGACGCCGGCCTCGGCGGCCGGCTCACCGTCAGGGTCGTCCTCGCGGCGCGAGCCGCTTCGGCGGCCTTGGCGCTGCCGCTCGCGGTCTCCCTGGCGCCCGCGGCGCCGGGCCGGACGGGGTTGCTGGTCCTGCTCGCCGTGCCCGCCGGGGCGGCAGCCGGCCCCGACCTCGTGCTCGAACGCCTCGGCAACCGCCGCCGCCGGGCGATCGCCCGGGCGCTGCCCGGCGCGCTCGAGTTGATGGCGGCGCGAGCTGAGACCGGGGCAGGCCCGCCACGCCTGCTCGCCGACGCGCGCGCTGCCCTCGCCGCCGGGCCCCTGCATACCGAGCTCGCCGGGGCGTGGGCGGAGATCGAGTGCGGGGTCCCGCAGGCGGCCTCGTTTGCCCGCCTTGGCGCCGCGGGGGGCCGCGACCTCGCCCGCCTCTCCGTTCTGATCGACCGCTCCCGGCGGCTCGGCTCGCCGCTCGCCGCCGGCCTGCAGGCGCAGGCGGCCGCGCTGCGCGTCGAGCAGGGGCGGGCGATCGCCGAGGACGCCGCGCGGGCGGCGCCAAAGATCCAGCTCGTCGTCGCGCTGTTGCTCGTGCCCTCGGTCCTGCTGCTCGTCGGCGCCGCGATCGCCGCCAACGCCGATGCGCTGCTGAGCGGCTTCGGATGAGGCAGTGTCACGGAAATGCTGCTTTACAGTATTGCTACAGTTCGACGCGTGGCGACCAGGACGACCTTCGTGACCATCCAGCAGCGCGGCCTCCTCGCGCTGCCGGCGGAGCTCCGCAAGAAACATCACCTGGACGAGCCCGGCGCGCAGGTGGAGGTCGCTGAGCGCGAGGACGGCGTGATCGAGTTGCGGCCGCACGTGCCCGTCCCCGCGGATCAGAAGTGGTTCTGGAGCGAGCGCTGGCAGGAGATGGAGCGTCAGGCGGACGCCGACATCGCCGCCGGCCGCGTGCGACGCTCGGAGAGTGCCGCCGACCTCCTCGCCGAGCTCGACAAGGACGAGTGAGATACGAACGGACCGAGAGCTTCGCGCGCGACTACCGGAAGCTCTCGAAAGCTCACAAGGAGGAGTTCCGACGGGTCGTGCTCGACGAGTTCAACCCGGCGCTGGAGGAGCACGTCGAGGATCCCGGCAAGCATTGGCCGGCGCGCCTGCGGATCAAGGGCGTCCAGGGAGCGCCGGGGATCTGGGAGCTGACCTGGAGCTTCACCGATCCTGACGGGCGCGCAACGTGGGAGTGGATCGCGATCGAAGGCGAACCGGCGGTTCGCTGGCGCCGAGTTGGAGGCCACGCGATCTTCGAGCGGCCCTGATTCGGTCGCTGTAGCCCGGTCCTCGCGGCGGCCTTGACTTCAAGCGCACTTGAGGTCGTACGCTCGAGCCCGAACCTGATCAACCCCAAGAGGAGGCAGCGATGAGCACGACGACTGAGGATCGGCGGCCCGGTGTCGAAGGCGGCCCGGCTGAGCGGATCGAGACCGAGGTGACCTCATGGCCGGGCGTGACGGCGGCCTGGGGCAAGCGCGGCGAATACGGCTTCAGCGTCGGCCGCCGGCAGATCGGCCACGTGCACGGGGACCGCGTCGCGCACTTCGCCTTCCCGAAGGCCCGATGGCGCGAGCTCATGGACGAGGGCCGGATCACGACGCACCCGATCGACCGCGACGGCCTGGGCGCCCGGCGGCTCGACTCCGACGCGGACGTCGCCGAGGCGATCGCCTTGATGCGGCTCAACTACGACCGCGCCACGACCGACGGGGACAGCTGAGCGGCGCCTAGCGCAGCGTCGACTGCTCGGCCTCGCCCGCCAGCCGGCGGGCGATCTCGCCGGCGGCGGTGCACATGCCGTCGAGCTCGGGGGCGTTGTCGACGTGCTTCTTGCGGTTTACGCAGAGGCTGCCGGCTGAGCACTCGAAGGCGATCCCCTCGGGCGCCTCCTCGCTCAGCCAGACGATGAACTTAGGGCTGAACAGTCGCTTGAGCCAGACCTCGTCGTCGTTGGGGCCGTAGAAGATCTCGAAGCGCTTGTCGAGCTCGGTGCTCTCCAGCTCGAGCCGCTTCATCCGCCGGAAGACGTCCTCGGCGGAGTCCATCCAGCGGAAGCCCGAGCGGCGCTGGCAGTAGATGTCGCTGACCTTCTGCGCGACGGCGGGCATGTCGTGCATGACGACGGTGAAGCGGTAGTAGTCGACGTCCTCGTTGCCGTCGCTGTCGCGGCTGCGCTCCTCGTAGGTGTATAGGGCGAGGGCTCCCGGCAGGCCGCTGGGCAGCGTGCCGTTCATGATCTGCTCGGCGTAGCGGCGATCGCCCTTGCGGAGCAGCGGCGTGCGTCGGCGGCAGCGAGCCCTTCGTGCTGGCGGTTGAGGCCGCGGGCGGCGGCGTAGGAGCTGAAGAAGTCCTCCTTCGCCCGGTTCGTCGCGAGCACGAAGACGATCAGGATCGCGAGCAAGAGCATCGCCCCCGCGGCGCCGCCGCCGATCGCGATACCGGCGCCGACCGTCGCCGCGATGAAGGCGCCGATCACGAAGAAGAGCGTCAGGCCGATCACCCACGGATTCCTGGAGAGCGAGCGCAGGTGCCGGCCGCGGGTGTCGTCGGCGTCCTGGGGCACCGCGGCGGCGGGGGAGATGGCCGTCTCGATCTCCTCCGGCTCGGCCCCCGGCGGCGCGGTGTCTTCGCTCTCCGGCGCCATCGCCGAGCAATCTACCGGCCCGGCCCGCGGCGCGGCGGTGCAAGGGGCGTTGCAGGAAGGACTCGGCGGGGCGGGGGAGTGGGCCGGTCTCCCACCGAGCTCGATCCCCACTTCTCAAGCCGTTCTAGGCCGCCGGGACCGGCCGGTAGCAGTTCCGTCCGACGGAGCCTGTGTAGTGCCGGGGGCAGATTGTGTGGCGTTGTGGCAAGAAGTGGGTTACTGTGTCGCACCAGTTGTGATCACCAGGGCCGGGGTGTGGAGGTTCCTCCCATCTCCTCACCTCGGCCCTCTCTCTTTTCACCCGCCGATTTCGCCACACCAGCACCACAAACCTCCTCACGCAAATGGCATTCCGCGGACAGCACGAGCACAGCCTCGACGCAAAGGACCGGATCACGGTCCCGGCCAGTACCAGCGCGCCGCCCTCGCCGACGGGGTCGTCGTGATGGAGGGCGTCGAGAAGTGCGTCGAGGTCTGGCCCGCGGCCGCGGCCGAGGAGATGGAGCAGCGAGCTGGATCGCGCCGCTCAACCCGATGAGCGCGACGCGCGCCGGATCCAGCCGCCGCTTCTTCGGCTCCTCGGACGAGGTCGAGCTCGACTCCGCCGGCCGCATCCGGCTCAACAGGCACCTGATCGAGCACGCCGGGCTCTCGGGCGCCTCGCTGCATCGTCGGCGCCGGCGATCACCTCGAGATCTGGAACGCCGACGCAGTGGGACGACGAGGCCGAGGAGATCGAGCAGCGACGCCGCGAGCTGACCGAGCGCCTCGCCGCCAGCAGTCGCACGGCCCCGGGGAGCCGGCCCGAGCTGAGCGAATGGCGACACTCGACCTACATGCCGACCGAGCACGTTCCAGTCCTCGCCGCCGAGCTGATCCGCTTCGACCGACCCGGCCGCCGGGCGAGTCGTCGTCGACTGCACCTTCGGCGGCGGCGGCCACGCGCGCCTGCTCGCCGAGCGGATCGGCGCCGAGGGGACGCTGATCTCCATCGACCGCGACCCCGCCGCCGCCGAGCGCTTCGAGGAGTTCGCCGCCGAGGCGCCGTGCGAGACGCGGTTGATCTCGCTGCGCTTCGACGAGGCGCTCGCCGAGCTCGCGCGCGAGGGCATCCAGCGCCGACCTCGTCTCTTCGACCTCGGCGTCTCCTCGATGCAGATCGACGCCTGGGAGCGCGGCTTCTCCTACTCCTTCGACGCGCCGCTCGACATGCGCATGGATCCCGACGCCGGAGTCTCGAGCGCGGCCGGATCGTCAACGAGTGGCCCGAGAGCCCGGCTCGCCGAGACCATCCGCAACTACGGCGACGAGCGCCGCGCCCGCTCGATCGCCCGCGAGATCGTCGCGCGCGCGCCCGCTCGAGACGACCTCCGAGCTCGTCGAGGCCGTCAGCGCCGGCGCTGCCGCCGTCGGCCCGCTTCGGCCGCGGCAACCCCGCCAAGCGCACCTTCCAGGCGATCCGGATCGCCGTCAACGGCGAGCTCGACGCGCTCGACGCGGCCCTGCCGGAGGCCTGGGAGCTGCTCGCGCCCGGCGGCCGCCTCGCCGCGATCACCTTCCACTCGCTCGAGGACCGCCGGGTCAAGCGCTTCCTCGCCGATCGCGCCCGCGGCTGCATCTGCCCGCCCGAGTTCCCGGTCTGCGCTGCGGCCGCGAGCCCGAGGCCGAGCTGCTCACCCGGGGAGGAGTCGCACCCAGCGCCGGCGAAGTCGCCGACAACCCGCGCTCGTCCTCGGCGCGTCTGCGCGTCGCGCGCAAGCTCGATCGAGGAGGAGAGCCCTGATGGGCGCCACCGCAGCGAGCGTCGCGCACGAGGCCCGAGCCGGCCGGCGCGACGGCCGCAGCCGCAGGCCCGCGCGCCGCGTGCAGACGCCGTCGAAGCGCGTCCGGCCCCGAAGGCGCAAGGCCGACGACCCGCCGGACGCGCGCCGCGGCCGCGGCTCGCCAGCCCGCCGCGCCCGCGTGACGCCGCGCCGGCGGCGTCGTGCGGCTGCCCGTGCACGCCGTCGCCGGCACCGCCGGCGCCGTCAGCGGTATCGCCGACTCCGGCGCTGTCGTCGGCGATGACCCGCAGCCGCGCCTGGATCGGCGTCCTCGGCGTGCTGCTCGGCGGGATCGTCGCCCTCAACGTCTCGGGCCTCAGCCTCAGCGCCTCGAGCAGCGCGCACCGCGCCGAAGATCGACGAGCTCGAGCAGGACAACAGCGTCCTGCGGCGCCGGCATCGCCAAGCGCACTCTCGAGCGACCGGGTCGCCAAGGCCGCGCAGCGCTCGGATCGGCCTCGACACCGCGACCCCGACGGCGATCCACTACCTCGAAGGCGCTCGCGACGCCGCGCGAGGCGGCCAAGCGGCTCGCCGCCGGCGAGATCTCGACCCTGCCGAGCTGCGACCGCATCCGACCGCCGCGCCGACGGTCACGCCGCTCGACGACCGTGACGCCGGCCGACCGGTCGACCGCGGCGACGACCACCGATCCGACCGCGACCGCACGGCCCGGCGATCGACCCGGCCGACCGATCCGACCGCCGTCGACCCCGGCGACCGCCGACCGACCGCGACCGCACCGCCGCCGACGCCGCGGCGGCGCGCCCCCGACGCCGTGAGGAGCGAGGCTCGCGTGAAGCTGATCGAGCGGCGCGTCGGGCTGCTCTTCGCCGCCTTCGCGCTCGCCTTCCTGCGGCGTCATGGTCCGGGCCGCCTGGCTGCAGACGGTCAAGGGCGGCGAGTTCAGCGCCGACGCCCGCAGCCAGCAGGTCGCGACCGTCGACCGTCCCCGGGATCCGCGGCAGCATCCTCGACCGCCGCGGCGAGCGCGCTCGCCGTCTCCGAGGAGGCGGCCGACGTCTTCGCGACGCCGTACCAGGTCGAGAGCCGCACAAGGCCGCCGCGAAGCTCGCCGAGGTGCTCGAAGGCCAAGCCGGCGGACATGCTCAAGGCGCTCGACCGCCGACAGCGGCTTCGAGTACGTCGCCCACAAGGTCGACCTCGTCACGGCCGAGCGGGTCGAGAAGCTCGGGCTCGACGGGATCGGCATCGCTGCCCGACTCCCGCCGCGTCTACCCGCAGGGCGAGGATCGGCGGCCGGCTGATCGGCGCCGTCGGCGACCGACGGGCCAGGGCCTGTTCGGGATCGAGGCCTCCGAGGACAGCGCCCTGCACGGCACCGACGGCGAGCTCGCGGTCACCCGCGACGCGCTCGGCGAGGAGATCAGCCGCGACGTGGTCACCGGCGCCCAGACCGGCGACGACGTGCAGCTGACGATCGACGGCAAGATCCAGGCCGAGACCGAGAGGGTCCTCGGCGAGATCGGCGACGAGTACGACCCCGAGGGCGCGACCGCGATCGTCATGGACCCGCAGACGGCGACGTCCTCGCGATGGCGAGCTGGCCGCCGGTCGATCCCAACGACCTCGCCGACGCCGATCCCGAGCAGCTCTCGAACATGGCGACCGGCGTTCACCTACGAGCCCGGCTCGACCTTCAAGGCCTTCACGGTCGCCGGCGCCGCTGCAGGACGGCCTCGTCAAGCCCGACGACCGACTTCGACCTGCCGCCCGTCGATCCAGGTCGCCGACCGGACGATCGAGGAGTCGCACCCGCGCGGCGACCGAGACGATGACGCGTCGCCGACATCCTCAAGGTCTCCTCGAACGTCGGCGCGGTCACGATCGGCCTGAAGCTCAACGACGGCCAGTTCGGCGACCGCTTCGACCACTGGGTCCGCCGCTTCGGCTTCGGCCAGCCGACCGGGATCGACTACCCCGGCGAGGAGCAGGGCATCGTGCCCCGGCCGAAGGACTACTCGGGCTCGACGATGGGCAACCTGCCGATCGGCCAGGGCCTGTCGGTGACGCCGATGCAGATGATCGCGGGCTACGCGGCGATCGCCAACGGCGGCATCCTGCGGACCCCGCGGCTGATCGAGTCGGTCGACGGCGCAGACGGCCGCGCGACGCCGACGGCACCGCGTGATCAGCTGCGAAGACCTCGCGCGCAGCTGCGGACGATGCTCGAGGGCGTCGCTCGAGCCCGGCGGCACCGCCTCGAGTCGAGGTCCCCGGCTACGTGCTCGCCGGCAAGACCGGCACCGCGCAGAAGGTCGTCGACGGCACCTACTCGGACACCCAGTACGTCGCCTCGTTCGTCGGCTTCGCGCCGGCCGACGACCCGCAGTTGCTGGTCGCGGTCATCGTCGACGACCCGAAGGGCGGCGACTACTACGGCGGCACGGTCGCCGCGCCCGCCTTCGGCGAGATCGCCAGCTTCGCGCTGCCGTACCTGGGCATCGCGCCCGACCTGAGCCCGGCGCGCCGCCCGGCCGCGGCGCGGACCGCCGCCTGCGCCGTGCCTAGAATCGCCGGCGATGAAGCTCGCCGAGCTCAGCGACGGCGATCGGCGCGGCTCGCGCGCGAGCGAGCGGCGACGCGGGCGAGATCACCGACCTCGCCTTCGACAGCCGCCGGTCGGCCCCGGGACGCCTGTTCTTCTGCGTGCGCGGGATGAGCGCCGACGGCCACGAGTTCGCCCCGGCCGCCGTCGAGGCGGGCGCGGCGGCGCTCGTCGTCGAGCGCGCGCTCGAGCTCGGCGTGCCGCAGCTCCTCGTCGCCGACGCCCGGCGCGGCGATGGCGCCGCTGGCGGCAGCGCTTCTTCGGCGACCCGACGGCGACCTGCGCATCGCCGCGGTCACCGGCACCAACGGCAAGACGACCACGGCCTTCCTGATCCGCTCGATCCTCGAGGCAGCCGGGCATCCACTGCGGCCTGCTCGGCACGGTCAAGCAGATCGTCGGCGGCGATGAGGAGGAGGTCGATGCGGACGACGCCCGAGGCGATCGACCTGCAGCGCACCTTCGCCGCGATGCTCGACGCCGGCGACCGCGCCTGCGTCGATCGAGGTCTCCTCGCACGCGCTCGTCCTCGGCCGGGCCGACTGCGTCCACTTCGACGCCGCCGCCTTCACCAACCTGACCCAGGACCACCTCGACTTCCACGCCGACATGGACGACTACTTCGCGGCCAAGCGCGCTGCTCTTCACCGGCGCCGGAGGGCCGGCGCGAGCCGCCCCGCGCTCGCCGCCGTCAACGTCGACGACCAGTACGGGCGCAGGCTGCTCGCCGACCTCGCGGAGGCCGGCCCGAGACCCGGATCGTCACCTTCTCGGCCGCGGGCGCCGACGCCGACCTGAGCGCCACGGGCGCTCGAGCTTCGACGCCGCCGGCGCCCGCTTCAAGCTGCGCGCCGAGGGCGGCGACTCACGGTCGAGCTCGGCCTGCCCGGCCGCTTCAACGTCGAGAACGCGCTCGCCGCGCTCGCGCTCGCCCGCGGCCTCGGCGTCGACGCTCGCCGACGCCGTCGCGGCGCTCGCCGACGCCGAGCCGGTGCCGGGCCGGATGGAGCCGATCGACGAGGGCCAGCGCTTCGGCGTGCTGGTCGACTACGCGCACACGCCCGACTCGCTCGAGAACGTGCTCGAGGCCGCCCGCGGGCTGACCGACGGCCGGCTGATCTGCGTCTTCGGCTGCGGCGGCGACCGCGACCGGGCGAAGCGGCCGCTGATGGGTCGCGCCGCCGCCGAGCTCGCCGACGTCTCCGTCGTCACCTCCGACAACCCCCGCTCCGAGGATCCGGAGGCGATCATCGACGAGATGCTCGCCGGGATCGGCGATCGCTCGAACGTCGTCGTCGAGGCCGACCGGCGCGCGGCGATCGCGGCGGCGCTCGGGCAGGCCGCGCGGGCGACCTGGTCGTGATCGCCGGCAAGGGGCACGAGCAGGGCCAGGAGTTCGAGGGCGGGCGCAAGGAGCCCTTCGACGACCGCGAGGTCGCCCGCGAGGAGCTCGCGCGCGCTCGGGGGTCGGAGCGGCATGATCGAGATCCGACGCCGAGCGGATCGCCGCCGAGGCCGGCGCCGAGATCGCCGTGCGCGGCGCCGGCGAGTCGCCGAGCGCGCCGTCGTCGACTCCCGCGAGGTCGGGCCGGGCGACCTGTTCTTCGGCATCCCGGGCGAGCAGGTCGACGGCGGCCGCTTCGCCGCCGACGCGATCTCGGCCGGCGCCTGGGGCGTCGTCGTCGATCCCCGCCACGCGGCCGATCTCGACCCGACGGAGGCGATCGGTCGCGCCGGCGAGGGCATGCCTGGGTGCTCTCGACGCCCCGACCCGCTGAGCGCGCCTGCAGTCCCTGGCGCGGGCCTGGCGGCGCGAGATCGGCTGCCCGCTGGTCGGGATCACCGGCTCGACCGGCAAGACCTCGGTCAAGGACATCACCCGGGCCATCCTGCCCGCCCGCGTCCACGCCAGCCCCGAGAACTTCAACACCGAGATCGGCATGCCGCTGGCGCTGCTCGCGGCGCCGCGGGAGACCGAGATCCTGGTCATGGAGATGGCGATGCGCGGAATGGGCCAGATCGCCAGCTCTGCGAGATCGCCGAGCCCGACGTCGCCGCGATCACGAACGTCGGCCCGGTCCACCTCGAGCTGCTCGGCACGCTCGAGGCGATCGCCGAGGCGAAGGCCGAGATCCTCGCCGGCCTCGAGCTCGGCTCCGGCGAGGG
>CAWCUT010000006.1:0-1007303 GCA_963798875.1 uncultured Solirubrobacterales bacterium | reverse complement strand
ACTTCCGAAAAGGTGCCAATTCCGTCCGCTTTGCGGCTACAATCTTCCGGCTCGGGGCGGAGAGGCCCCTCACGCAGTGCGTGCCTGGACACGCATTTTGGCGTGTGCTAACTTTGTGCGTCGCGCGCGGGACCGGCGCTTTTGCCTGCCGTCCGCCCAGCGCGCCGATTCGCCCACCTTCGAGTCACTCCCAGGAGTTGCCTGTTGCCTCGCTCTGTCGCTGCCCCTACCCGCCGTACTTTCTCTCGCCTCGAGAATCCTCTCGATCTCCCCAACCTCATCGACATCCAGCGCCGCTCCTTCGAGGCGCTGACCAATACTGAAAGCGGTCTCCTCCGCGAGACGATCAACGACGTCTCGCCGATCACCGACTACACGGGGAACCTCGGGATCGTCTTCGGCAAGTTCCGTTTCGACGACCCCGTCAACTCGATCAACGAGTGCCGCGAGAAGGACGTCACCTACTCGCGCCCGCTCAACGTCGAGGTCGCCTTCCAGAACCGGGAGACCGGCGAGATCCGTGAGCAGACGGTCTTCATGGGCGACTTCCCGTGGATGACCGACCGCGGCACGTTCATCATCAACGGCACCGAGCGCGTCGTCGTCACGCAGCTCGTCCGTTCCCCGGGCGCCTACGTGATGGCGCCCAAGGACCGCGAGAAGCAGGTCTTCATCGCCAACCTGATGCCGGCCCGTGGCTCCTGGCTGGAGCTCGAGATCGACAAGAAGGGCCGCGTCTACGCCCGCATCGACCGCAAGCGCAAGCTGCCGGTCACGGTGCTGCTGCGGGCGATGGGCTACGTCACCGACGAGCAGATCCTCGATCTGTTCGACAACTCGGTCTACATGCGGCACACGATCGCCTCCGACACCGAGGTCAGACGAAGACCGAGGAGGGCGCCCTGATCGAGCTGTTCAAGAAGCAGCGCCCGGGCGAGCCGCCGTCGGTCGACGCCGCCACGGCGCTGCTCGACCAGCTGTTCTTCGATCCGAAGCGCTACGACCTGACCACGGTCGGCCGCTACAAGCTCAACGCGCGCCTCGACCTCGACATCGACCTCGACAACCGCACCCTGACCAAGGACGACATCGTCGCCCTGATCAAGGAGCTCGATCTCGCTGCCGAAGCTGCTCGGCATCCCCGAGGAGATCGACGAGGAGAACCCGATCAAGGACTACGCCGCCGAGGCGCAGACCTACCCGCGGGAGGCCGTCGAGGAGCACCTCGACGAGTACGAGCATTTCGGCAACCGCCGTCTGCGCACGGTCGGCGAGCTGATCCAGGAGGCCTTCCGGATCGGCCTGTACCGGATGGAGCGCGTCGTCCGCGAGCGCCTCACGACCGAGGACGCGGACGCGATCACGCCGCAGACGATCATCAACATCCGGCCGGTCGTCGCGGCGCTCAAGGAGTTCTTCGGCTCCTCGCAGCTGTCCCAGTTCATGGACCAGACGAACTCGCTGACCGGCCTCACGCACCGGCGCCGCCTGTCGGCGCTCGGCGCCGGCGGCCTGACCCGCGAGCGCGCGCCGATCGAGGTCCGCGACGTGCACCCGACCCACTACGGCCGGATGTGCCCGATCGAGACCCCGGAGGGCCCGAACATCGGCCTGATCGGCTCGCTCTCCTCCTACGCGGAGATCAGCGAGTTCGGCTTCGTCACCACCCCCTACCGGCTCGTCAAGAACGGTGTCGTCACCGACGAGATCGTTCACCTCGACGCGACCCAGGAAGAGGAGAAGGTGATCGCCCAGGCGAACGCCGAGGTCGACCAGAAGTCGAAAAAGCTGATGGGCGACATGGTCCTCTGCCGCGCCCGCGAGGGCGAGGTCCAGGCGGTCGCGCCCAAGGACGTCGACCTGATGGACGTCTCCCCGAGCCAGATCTGGTCCGTGGCGACGGCGCTGATCCCGTTCCTCGAGCACGACGATGCGAACCGCGCCCTGATGGGCTCGAACATGCAGCGCCAGGCGGTTCCCCTCCTGAAGACCGAGGCACCGCTGATCGGCACCGGCATGGAGCGCCGCGCCGCGATCGACTCCGGCGACGTGATCGTCGCCGAGGAGTCGGGCAAGGTCACCGAGCTCGATGCCTCGCGGATCGTCGTCACGCGCGGCAACCAGAAGGACACCTACAAGCTCGAGAAGTTCATGCGCTCGAACCAGGGCACGGTCATGCACAACCGCCCGATCGTCGACGTCGGCGATGAGGTCAAGGCCGGCGACGTGCTCGCCGACGGCTCCTCGACCTCGGAGGGCGAGATCGCGCTGGGCAAGAACTGCCTGGTCGCCTTCATGTCCTGGGAGGGCTACAACTTCGAGGACGCGATCATCCTCAGCCAGAGGCTGGTCAAGGACGACGAGCTCACCTCGATCCACATCGAGGAGTACGAGATCGACGCGCGCACGACGAAGCTCGGCGACGAGGAGATCACGCGCGACATCCCGAACCGTTCGGAGGACTCGCTCCGCAACCTCGACGAGCGCGGCATCGTCCGCGTCGGCGCCGAGGTCGCGTCGGGCGACCTGCTGGTCGGCAAGGTGACGCCGAAGGGCGAGACCGAGCTGACCGCCGAGGAGAAGCTGATCCGCGCGATCTTCAAGGAGAAGGCGCGCGAGGTCCGCGACACCTCGCTCAAGGTCCCGCACGGCGAGGGCGGCGTCGTCATCGACGTGATCACGTTCAACCGTGACAACGGCGACGACCTGGCGCCCGGGGTCAACGACCTCGTCCGCGTCTTCGTCGCGACGAAGCGCAAGATCGCCGAGGGCGACAAGCTCGCCGGCCGTCACGGCAACAAGGGCGTGATCTCGAAGATCGTCCCCGAGGAGGACATGCCCCACCTCGCCGACGGCACCCCCGTCGACGTGATCCTCAACCCGCTCGGCGTGCCGAGCCGGATGAACATCGGTCAGATCCTCGAGACGCACCTCGGCTGGGTCGCGGCCAACGGCTGGTACGACGACGGCTCCGACTCCTACAAGGAGCGGGAGAAGCTCGGCGAGCGCGCCCGCGTCAACGTGGCGACGCCGGTCTTCGACGGCGCCACCGTCGAGGACGTCGACGAGGCGCTGGTCAAGTGGCAGGAGCGCACCTTCGAGCAGCGGGGCATCGACCTCGGGCTCGACATGAAGGCGCGTGAGGGCGCCCGTTCGGCCGGCCGCGCGAAGCTCTTCTCGGGCCGCACCGGCGAGCCGTACGAGGGCGACGTCACCGTCGGCTACATGTACATCCTCAAGCTCCACCACCTGGTCGACGACAAGATCCACGCGCGGAGCACCGGCCCCTACTCGCTCGTCACCCAGCAGCCGCTGGGCGGCAAGGCGCAGTTCGGTGGCCAGCGCTTCGGCGAGATGGAGGTGTGGGCCCTGGAGGCGTACGGCGCCGCCTACACGCTGCAGGAGATGCTCACCGTCAAGTCCGACGACACCGTCGGCCGCGTCAAGGCCTACGAGGCGATCGTCAAGGGCGAGAACATCCCCGAGCCGTCGATCCCCGAGTCGTTCAAGGTCCTGCTCAAGGAGATGCAGGCCCTGTCGCTCGACGCCAACCTCGTCACCGAGGAAGGCGCCGTCGGCATGGAGGAGGAAGAGGACGAGCTGCTCCGCGCCGCGGAGGAGCTCGGCATCGACCTCTCCGGAGTCCGCGCCGACAACGGCGACGGCGCGCCGACGAGTCGACGACCGCCGAGTCCAAGCCCGATTCCGAGCCGGAAGGCGAAGCGGAGCCCGAGGAGGCGGAGGCGAAGTAACGCCTCCGTCCAAGCCGGACCGCTCCCGCCCCTTTCCGCGCACGGCGCATAGAATCCAAGTAAGGAACGCATCACATGGACATCAACAACTTCGACGCCATCGAGATCGGCCTCACCTCCCCGAAGAAGATCCGCAGCTGGTCCTCGGGCGAGGTGACGAAGCCGGAGACGATCAACTACCGGACGCTGAAGCCCGAGAAGGAGGGCCTGTTCTGCGAGAAGATCTTCGGCCCGACCAAGGACTGGGAGTGCTACTGCGGCAAGTACAAGCGGGTCCGCTACAAGGGCATCGTCTGCGAGCGCTGCGGCGTCGAGGTGACCCGCTCGAAGGTCCGCCGCGAGCGCATGGCGCACATCGATCTGGCCGCGCCCGTCTCCCACATCTGGTTCTTCAAGGGCGTTCCCTCGCGGATCGGCTACCTGATCGACATGGCTCCGAAGGAGCTCGAGAAGGTCCTCTACTTCGCCGCCTCGATCGTCACCTGGATCGACGAGGAAGCTCGTCACGAAGGACATGACGAAGCTCGAGAAGGAAGTCAACAAGGTCCTCGACGCCTACAAGGGCGAGAAGGAGGAGCGCGTCCAGGAGCTGAGCGAGTCGCTCGAGCGCCGCGTCGAGTACATCGCCAGCGGCGAGAAGCCCGCCAAGTTCAACGACGACGACGAGCTCTGGGCCGAGGGCGTCGGCTCCGTCAAGAAGCTGAACAAGGACGACAAGTCGAAGCTCGAGCGTGAGACCCGCAAGGAGCTCAACGCCGAGATCGCCGACACCGAGGCCTACATCGACGACGCGATCGAGCGCATGGAAGAGGTCTGGAAGCTCTTCCAGGAGATGAAGGTCAAGGACGTGATCGCCGACGAGGCCGCCTTCCGCGAGCTCAAGGACCGCTTCGGCTCCCAGTTCGGCTGGGGCGAGTACTTCCGCGGCGGCATGGGCGCGGAGTGGATCCGCGACCTGCTCGGCCAGATCGACCTCGAGGCCGAGTGCGAGGAGCTCGAGCAGATCATCAACACCTCGAAGGGCCAGAAGCAGGCCCGCGCGGTCAAGCGGCTCAAGGTCGCGAGCTCGTTCCTGCAACTCCGACAACAAGCCCGAGTGGATGGTCCTCGACGTCGTCCCGGTGATCCCGCCGGAGCTGCGCCCGATGGTCCAGCTCGACGGCGGCCGCTTCGCGACCTCCGACCTCAACGACCTCTACCGGCGCGTGATCAACCGCAACAACCGCCTCAAGCGGCTGCTCGACCTCGGCGCCCCCGAGATCATCGTCAACAACGAGAAGCGGATGCTGCAGGAGGCCGTCGACGCGCTGTTCGACAACGGCCGCCGCGGCCGGCCCGTCACGGGCCCGGGCAACCGCGCGCTGAAGTCGCTGTCCGACATGCTCAAGGGCAAGCAGGGCCGGTTCCGCCAGAACCTGCTCGGCAAGCGCGTCGACTACTCGGGCCGTTCGGTGATCGTCTCCGGTCCGACGCTGAAGCTGCACCAGTGCGGCCTGCCGAAGCTGATGGCCCTGGAGCTGTTCAAGCCGTTCATCATGAGCCGGCTCGTCGAGCGCAAGGCCGTGCAGAACATCAAGGCGGCCAAGAAGATGGTCGACTCGATGATCCCGGAGGTCTGGGACGTGCTCGAGGAGGTCATCCAGGAGCACCCGGTGCTGCTCAACCGCGCGCCGACGCTCCACCGCCTCGGCATCCAGGCGTTCGAGCCGCAGCTCGTCGAGGGCAAGGCGATCCAGGTCCACCCGCTCGTCTGCTCGGCGTTCAACGCCGACTTCGACGGCGACCAGATGGCCGTCCACGTCCCGCTCAGCGCCGAGGCGCAGGCGGAGGCGCGGATCCTGATGCTGTCCTCGAACAACATCCTGAGCCCCGCGCACGGCGCGCCGCTGGCGACGCCGACGCAGGACATGGTGCTCGGCATCTACTACATCACCTACGGCCCGACCGGCCGAGCAGCTCGCCGAGCTCGACGAGGCGCTGAAGGGCGGCAACTGGGACGAGAAGGCGAACGGGCCGCGCCCGCGCACCTTCCGCTCCGCGCAGGAGGCCGAGCTCGCCTACGAGAACGGCCTCGTCAAGCTCCACGAGTTCGCCGAGTACCGGCGCCCCGAGCACGAGCACTTCCTGACCACGGTCGGGCGGATCATCTTCAACGACCGCGTCGAGCGGGCGTTGGCAGAGGCGCTCGAGGACGAGTACGACTCGGAGAAGTTCGTCTTCGTCAACGACTCGCTGAAGAAGAAGGACGTCAACGCGATGGTCGCCGACCTCGTCGAGGCCTACGGCGCCCCCGCGGTCTCGCAGGTGCTCGACGCCTACAAGGAGCTCGGCTTCCACTTCTCCACGCAGGCCGGGATCACCGTCTCCAAGAACGACGTGATCTCGCCTCCGAACAAGGAGGAGATCCTCGACGGCTACGAGAAGAAGGCCGCCGACATCCTCGGCCAGTACAACGACGGCTGGATCACCGCCGAGGAGCGCAAGGACCAGGTCACGAGGGTCTGGGACGAGGCGACCGAGAAAGTCGCCAAGGCGATGGAGGACAACCTCGACGAGCTCAACCCGATCTTCATGATGGCCGACTCGGGGGCGCGCGGATCGTTCAAGCAGATCCGTCAGCTCGCCGGCATGCGCGGCCTGATGGCGAACCCGAAGGGCGAGATCATCGAGCGCCCGATCAAGGCCAACTTCATGGAGGGCCTTGACGTGCTCGAGTACTTCATCTCGACCCACGGCGCCCGCAAGGGCCTCGCGGATACCGCGCTGCGGACCGCCGACTCGGGTTATCTGACCCGCCGTCTCGTCGACGTCGCGCAGGACGTGATCATCAACACCGACGACTGCAAGACGAAGGACTTCATCGAGATGCCGGTCTACCGCGAGGACGGGTCGTTCAACCCGAACCTCGAGGGTCGTCGCGTCGCGAAGAAGTTCGAGACCAAGCGCGGTCGCGAGCTGCTGAAGCGCAACCAGACGATCGACAAGCCCGAGGTGGCCGAGCTGGCCGAGGCGTTCAGCGCCCGAGGACGAGCGACATGATCCCGGTCCGCTCGCCGCTCAAGTGCGAGCTCGAGACCGGCGTCTGCCAGGCCTGTTACGGCCGCGCGATGGCGACCGGCTCCGACGCCGAGCTCGGCGACGCGGTCGGGATCGTCGCCGCGCAGTCGATCGGCGAGCCCGGCACCCAGCTGACGATGCGGACCTTCCACACCGGTGGTGTGGCCGGCCTCGACATCACGCAGGGTCTGCCGCGGATCGTCGAGCTGTTCGAGGCGCGCAAGCCGAAGGGCCTCGCCCAGCTCGCGCTCGAGGACGGCAAGGTCGCGATCGAGGAGACCGACAAGGGCATCAAGCTGATCAGCACCGACGAGACGGGCGAGGAGCACAGCTACTCGTTCCCGGCACGGACGGTGATGCTGGTCAAGCACGGCGCCAAGGTGACGAAGGGCCAGCAGCTCAACGAGGGCTCGCTGTACCCGGCCGAGATCCTCGAGGTCCGCGGCCGCACCGACACCGAGCAGTACCTGGTCGCCGAGGTCCAGAAGGTCTACCGGGCCCAGGGCGTCGACATCAACGACAAGCACATCGAGCTGATCGTGCGCCAGATGCTGAAGAAGGTGCGCGTCGACTCGAAGGGCTCGACGGACCTGCTCCCGGGTCAGCTCGAGGATCGCGTCAAGCTCCAGCAGCTGAACAAGAAGGTCAAGGCCGACGGCGGCACCCCCGCCAAGGGCGAGGAGGTGATCCTCGGGATCACCAAGGCATCGCTCGCGACCGAGTCCTTCCTCTCGGCGGCCTCCTTCCAGGAGACGACGAAGGTGCTCACCGACGCTGCCCTCGAGGGCAAGCGGGATCGCCTGGTCGGCCTCAAGGAGAACGTGATCATCGGCAAGCTGATCCCGGCCGCGACCGGCCTGCGTCACTACCGCACGATCGAGATCGAGCCGGTCGAGCCGCCGCAGCGGCCCGACGAGAGCCTCGACGACGCGGAGCTCGCCGCCGAGCTCGGGCTCGAGGGTGAGATGGAGGCGCCGCAGGGCGCCGACGTCGAGGGCTTCGGCTCCTCCTTCGCGACCGAGCTCGAGGAGCTCGCCTCCGACATCGAGCCCGAGGCCGAGCCCGCCGCGGAGGGTGAGCCCAAGGACGAGTAGTCCTTGGCCCGCCGGCAACGGCGCGGGAAGAGCAAACGTTGGAGAGGGCGGCCCACGGGCCGCCCTCTTTCGTGGCCGGCGCGCCGGCCCCGCAACTGGATCAGAGCCGGACTGCGGCCCGCGAGCTCAGGGCCCCGAGGTCGGCGCGTGGGTGCGGTACGGGAGCCAGCCGCTGACGTTGATCGAGTAGCCGGGGCTGAGGCCGCCGCCGTGGTAGTTGATGCCGAGGGCGAGCGGGCCGCCCGGATGGCCACGCGGCATCGCGTTCTCGGTTGGGCCGACGTTCTGGAAGTCGCGATAGTCGCCTTCGATCCTGTGGACGTAGAAGTCGCCGAGGTTGCTGTTCGTTTGGCCGATCAGGCGATTGCCCGGGAGGCGGGGGTTCGACATCCTGAAGGTGTGGTGGCGGTCCTCGAACGAGCCCCACTGGAACGAGACGTCGTGGCCCCAGATTCCCGTTGCCTTCGCGTCGTCGTTGACGCCGTTACAGCTGACCCCTGACTTCCCGCTGCACTCGCCGTGCGAGCCGTAGGCATTGACGTGGGTGTAGACGTGCTGGAAGAAGTACTGCCTGGCCCAGCTGTCGCCGTCGATGTCGCTCGGAATCACGTCGGCGTCCTGGATCTTGGCGCCGCGGAATCGCGTCTGATCGAAGTGAGCGTGGACGAGCACCGATCCCGCGAGATCCGCGCTCGTGAAATCGGCCTTGCCGAGGATCGCGCTGTGGAAGCTGGTCGCGGTCAGCACCGCCCCCTGCAGCCTGGCCAGACCGAGATCCGCGTTGGCGAAGTTGGCGCCGTGCGCCTTCACGCGCTGCAGGTCCGCGCCGATCAGGTTGGCGTGGCTGAGCTCCGCGAGACCCAGGTGCGCCTCGCTCAGGTCGGCGCCCTTCAGGTTGGCCCGATGCAGGTTGACCCCCCGCAGGTCCGCGCCCTTCAGGTTGGCGCCGGGGCACTGCGCCCCGGCCTTGATCTCGCAGCCGTTGATGGTCAGGGCGAAGACGCTGCTCGCGCAGGCGAGGCCGAGACCGACCGCGGCCGCCACCGTTGCGGCGGCAAGCCGCGCGTGTCCGTTCATTTACTGGCCCCCAGGCTTGACCGATAGAAGATTGACGAATCACATTACTCCGATTCGTCGTGGGCCCCGGTCGGCCTGGCCGGAGTCGCGGATCAGCGAGACGACCTCGTCGTCGGCTGCCTGCAGTTGTCTGGAGCCCGGCCGAGCGCTGAATTTCGCAACGGCCGAGCGCTGAAAAACGCAAGCCTCCGTCGCACGCGGCCGCCTGCGATTGCGGTCACGTCCTCGCCGGCGCCCGCCCGGACCTTGATCGTGATCTTCTTGCCGCAGTGGGCTCAACCACGGCAATGCGGTCAAGCTGCAGTCGAAGAAGGTCGCCACCGGCAAGCGCGTGACGCTGAAGCTCAAGCCGAAGGCCGGCTCCGGCGGCAACCGCCGCATCAAGACGGCGCTGGCCAAGGGCCGCAAGGCGAAGGCCGAGGTCCGTGGCCGCCTCAAGGACGCCACGGGCAACAAGTACGTGAAGCCGCTGACGGCGCAGCTGAAGCTGAAGAAGTAGCGCCGCCGCTGCCGCCTGGCGCGGAACTGATATCTACGCCCGGCGTGGTGCCCGTGCCGACCTGAGCGCCGCGCCGAGATCGGAGTTGGGCCGAACGGCCCATTGATCACCGGGTCGTGACCGGGGATGGTCCACTCCATGGATCTCGCCTCGAGGGGAGCTGCACGTGCGGCTGCCGTTTCAGTCGCCCGCCGTTCTCTCGTCATCGGCCCGCTCGCGTTGTGCCTCGTGCTCGCTGCGCTGCTCCCCGGTCGTGCCGCCGCCTGGACGGCGCCGCACGAGGTCTCCGACGCCACCACCCGTCAAGCATCGGCTCTCGACGTCGGCGCGAACGCCCTCGGCGACTTCGTGCTCGCCTGGAACTATCCCGGCGGCGACGTCGCCGCGGTCGTCGATCCGCTCGGCGCGGGACCGGGCGCTGCGAAGCAGTTCACGGGGGACTTCGGCCCGCCGACCGTCGATGTCGGTGGCGCACACGTCGGCGCCGTCGCCTTTCAGTCGACGCTCGGCTCCCCGAGCTACGGGATCTTCGCGGCGAGCAAGCCGGGGGGCGCGAACTCGTTCGGAGACGCCTCAGAGATCCAGGGTCCGAATACCGAGAGCGCGACTGGCAGTCCGATCGTCGCCGTCAACGGCTCCGGTACAGGCCAGCTCTTCCACGACGTCGGCAACTCCCAGTCCTGCTGCACCCACTCGCTCACCGGCCGCCTGCTGACCACCCCGTCGACCAACACCTGGTCAGCCGGCAGCACTTTCACCTCCGGGCAGTCGGAGACGCACAACCGTGCCGTCGGCACCGCCGCGGACGGCTCCACGGTAATGCTCTTCAAGACCAACAACGGCTTGAACTTCCGGACGATTGACCCCGTCGTCATCGAGGACAACGGCAGCGTCAGCCGGGGTTCCTCGATCGCCGCGAGCAGCGGCAACGGCTCCGGCGTGCTCACGAATCCGAGCGGCATCGCCCTCGACCGGATGCCAGGCCCCGGCTACGCGGTCGTCGCGGCGTTCCAGCGTCACGCCGGCACCGGGGGCGGAATCTTTGTCGCCGACTTCTCGAAGGCGCGGGCAGGCAGCGCCGATACCACGCTCACCGCCCCCCGGGTCAGCGACGATGAGGACGGCTCCAATCCCGACGTCGCCACCGACGATGCCGGCGACACCCTCGTGACTTGGTTCGACCCCTCCGACGGCGGGGCCGACCCAGACGCCCTGCGGGCGAAGTTCCGCCCGGCCGGAGGCAGCTTCGGCGCCACCGAGACGATCGCACAGGGCGATGTCACCGGCGACTACGACATGGCAATGGACGCGGCGGGGAACGCGGAGGTCGTCTACCAGACAGCCGCCGGCGACTCGATCCGGGCGAAGTCACGCGCGCCGGGTGCCGCCGGCGCGTGGAGCTCCTCGACGCTGCTCAGCGCTGCTCAGACGGGCGTCGGAAGTCCGCGGGTCGAGACCGGCCGGGACTTCGAGGCGTTCGCGGCCTGGACCGCCGACCTCGGTGACGGCCAGCACGAGCGCGTCTACATGGCGCACCTGCCGCAGCCTCAGTGCGCCGACGGCGCCGACAACGACGGCGACGGCAAGACCGACTACCCCGACGACCCGGGTTGCAGCGGCCCGACCGACAACGACGAGACCGACCCGGCCCCGCCGGCGGCCTGTTCAGACGGCGCCGACAACGACGGCGACGGCAAGACCGACTACCCCGACGACCCGGGTTGCAGCGGACCGAACGACAACGACGAGACCGACCCGGCCCCGCCGGCGGCCTGTTCAGACGGCGTCGACAACGACGGCGACGGCAAGACCGACTACCCCGACGACCCGGGTTGCAGCGGACCGAACGACACGAGCGAGACCGACCCGGCCCCGCCGGCGGCCTGCTCAGACGGCGTCGACAACGACGGCGACGGCAAGACCGACTACCCCGACGACCCGGGTTGCAGCGGACCGAACGACACGAGCGAGACCGACCCGGCAACGCCGGCGGCCTGCTCAGACGGCGTCGACAACGACGGCGACGGCAAGACCGACTACCCCGACGACCCGGGTTGCAGCGGACCGAACGACACGAGCGAGACCGACCCGGCAACGCCGGCGGCCAAGCAGTGCGCCGATGGCATCGACAACGACGGCGACGGCAAGACCGACTACCCCGACGACCCTGGTTGCTCGAGCGCTTCCGATGACAGCGAGGCCGACGGCGGGACCGACAACACGGTCTCGGGCGTCGATGTCGACGTCAAGAAGAAGCAGGCTTTCAAGGGCAAGAAGCTGAAGGTGAAGTCGCGGGTCGCCGCCCAGAGCGAGAGGGTCACCGCCGTGGCCACCGGCACCCTCACCATCAAGGGCAGCAGGAAGGGCGGGCACGGCCACCACAAGAAGCGCAAGCACAAGCGCGCGGGCGCCGCCGGTTCCAAGGGTGGGATGCGCCTGACCCGGGTCAGCAAGTCGGTCGCAGCCGGCAAGGCGACGGTCCTGCGCCAGAAGCTCGCGGGCTCGAAGAAGAAGGTGAAGAAGAAGCAGCGCAAGATCAAGAAGGCGCTGCACAAGGACGGCAAGGTCCGCGCCCAGATCACGATCACGCTCAAGGACGAGGCGGGTAACTCGCGGCGCGTCAAGCGTGTCGTCCGGGTCAAGTAGTCGCGGGCTGCCACCGCTGAATCCGCGGTGGAGCGCTCAGCCGGGGCGGAGTAGCGAGGCCGTGAGGGCGGCACGGCCCTGGACGCCGGCGCGGGCGTAGATGTTCTCGGCGTGGCGCTTGACTGTGCTGGCGCTGATCTGCAGCTCGGCCGCGACCTCGGCGTTGGTCCGGCCCGCGGTCAGCAGGCGGGCGACCTCGGCCTGGCGCTCGGTGAGCCCCAGCTCGGTGATCCGGCGCTCGAGGACCGAGCCTGCCGGAGGCGCCCCCAGCGACCGGGCCTTGATCAGCGGCAGCTCGGCGCCGTACTCGCCGGCGATGCGCTCCGCCTCTGCGATCCAGCCGTCACGCTCGTCCGCGTCGGGTTCGCCCTCGCGCGCGGCGAGTAGGTCGATCGCCGCCTGCGCGCGCCAGACCGGCGCCCCGATCCGCTCGTAGGTGTCGATCGCCGCGGCGATCGAGCGCTCGCCGCGAGAGGCCTGGCCGAGCGTCAGCTCGAGCCGGCCGAGGGCGTGTCCGGCGAGCCCCCAGGCGCTCACCGACGTCGAGACGAGGCGGTTGCGGTAGGGCTCGAGCAGAGGGTGGAGGATCGCCGCTGAGGACCGGTCGCCGAGCTCGGCGGCGGCGTGCGCGTAGGTTGCCACCGCGGCGAGCCAGACGGGGTCCCGCGGCAGGCCCTCGAAGCGGTCGGCGGCGGCGGCGCGGACGACGGCCGCGGCGCGCTCGGGGTTGCCGCCGAGCGCGTTGGCCAGCGCCACCAGCGAGGCGAACGACGGCAGTCCGGGGTTCTGCTCGAGCGCCGCGTCGAGCAGCGGGGCGAGCTCGGGAAGCCGTCCCTGCTGCCAGCGGATCGCCGAGATCGAGGAGGCGTGGAAGGATGCGCCGTCGGGCTGCGAGCTCTGCTGGGCCAGGTCGAGCGCACGGCCGGCGGCGCGCTCCGCCCCGCCCAGATCGCCCCGCAGCGACAGCAGCAGGGAGCTGGCGCACTCGCACAGCCACTCGGCCGTCGGATCGCCGACCCGGGCGGCGATCGCGATCTCCTCACGCAGGGCGCGCTCGGCGGCGGGAACGTCCGCGTTCTCGAGCTGCGCCGCGGCACGCCAATGGAGCCCGTGGAAGAGGTCGAGCTGCTCGCCCAGCTCGGAGCTGATCGCGATGCTCTCGTCGGCGGCCGCGATCCGCTCGCGGGTGTTGTCCGGCCCCCAGCCGGCGATCAGATGCCGGATCAGCACGCGGGCGAGGATCCGCTGGTCGCCGATCTGCCGCGCCAGGGCCAGCGCCTCGCCGGCGAGCGCCCGCCGCGATTCGAGGTCGGCCGAGAAGGTCCGCTCGAGCGCCAGTTGGGCGAGTACCAGGCAGCGCTCGGGCCCCGGTTCGCTGAGCCGCTCAGCCGCGCGCTCGAGCATCGCCAGCCGTTCCCGGTCGAGGCCACCGACGAGGCTGACGAAGCCGCGGTGGTTGGCGAGCGCCGCCTCGGCAAGGCGGCTCGGATCGTCGAGCTCGTCGGCGAGCCGGGCGGCCTCGAGCAGGATCTCGCGGTAGTCGCCGTCGCCGCTGAAGCGTCGTGCCCGGCCGAGTCCGATGAGCAGATCGCACTTGCCGCTGCTCGGTGCCCCCGCCGCGCTCGTGCAGCTCCAGCGCACGGGCGAAGCTGTCGGCCGCCCGCTCGTGGTCGTAGGCATCGAGCGCCCGCCGGCCGGCCCGCGCGTAGAGCTCGGAGGCGCGCGCCTCGTTGCCGGCGCCGGCCCGCTCCCAGTGGCCCGCGAGCCGGGCTGGATCGGTCTCGGCCGCGTTCTGCGCGCTCGAGCGCGGCGGCGATCCGGCCGTGCAGCTCCGCCTGCGCGAGCAGGCCGATCTCGTCGACCAGGCTGCGGGCGGTGATCGCGTGGGTGAACGTGCAGGAGCCGTCGCTCGGGTCGACGGTGAGCAGCCCGGCGCGCTCGCCACGGCCGATCGACTCGAGCAGCTCGGCCCTCGTCGACGCCGAGCGCGGAGGCGACGATCGCCGGCTCGAAGCGGCGTCCGGCGACCGCGGCGGCGCTCAGGTGCTCGAGCGTGTCGTCGCCGAGTCCGCGAGTCCGCGACACGATCAGCACCCGCAGCGACCGCGGCGGCGGCCGGGCGGGCGAGGAGGCAGCCGGCAGCCCGCCGCGGAGCAGCTCGCAGGCATAGAGGGCGTTCCCCGCGGTGTCCCGCTCCGTCGCTTCGGCGGCGCTCTCGAGCTCGGTGCCGTCGGCGTCGGGCGTGAGCGCGGCGGCGATCCCGACGAGCGCGCGCTCCGGTAGGCCGCCCAGCTCCAGGTGCAGGGTCCCCGAGTGCGAGCCGAGCTCGGTGACGATCGCCGGCCTCGCGGTCGCGCGGGTCGAGGTCGGTCGGCCGGTAGGTAGCGAGCAGCATCAGGTGCATCGAGGGGGCGGCGCGGGCGAGCCGCTCGGCGAGCTGCAGGGAGGCGCGCCCGCAGGCGTGGAGGTCGTCGATGACGACCAGCAGCGGCTGGATCGCGGCGAGCCGGCCGATCCCCTCGATCGCGGAATTGAAGAGGGCGCCGCGCTCGTCGCCGAGGCTGTCGGCGAGCGCCCGCCGCTCGTCCGGGCTGCCCAGCGTCACCCGCCCGAGGGGGGAGGCCCGCAGCCGCTCGGCGAAGCGGGGCTCCGCATGCCGAACGGCGTCGCCGAGCGCCTGGGCGAAGGGAGCGAAAGGCGCGTCGCCTGATTCCTCGCCCGATCCGTAGAGGACGAGACCGCCCGCGCGGTGGACCTCGCGGGCCGCCTCGGCGCCGAGCCGCGACTTGCCGGTGCCCGGCTCGCCGGCGACCAGGGTCAGCGAGCCGGTACCCCGGCACGCCCGGGCCCAGCGACCGGCGATCAGATCGAGCTCGTCCTCGCGGCCGAGCAGCGCCCAGGGACGGTCGAGCGGCACCCTGGACCGGGCCGGGCAGGGGCAGGTCGATCGTCCGGTCGCCGCGTCCGGCCCAGTGCAGCTCGACCGTCCCGGTGGCGGCGGGTGTGCCGGCGATCCACTCGACGCCCTCGACCAGCGCCGGCTCGGCGATGACGGCTGGCCGGCGGCGCATCCGCGGCGAGGCGCTGAGCCGCGGCCAGCGCCTCCCGGGCGCTACCGGCGGTGGCGACGGCGAACGAGGCGGGCGACGCCGCGGGCGCGGGCGAGACCGCCGAGGCCCAGCGACGCAGCTGCATCGCGATCCGCAGCTAGAGCTGCCGGCTCATCTCCATGAAGGCTGATCGCGCCGGCCTCGATGCGGGCGTCGGGAAGCTGGCTGCGGGCGACCGCGGCCAGTCCGGGTGCCGCAGCGCTGCTCGCCACGGCGATCGAGTTTGCGAGCACGGTCTCCCCTGGGCTCACGGTCGGTTGCGGCTCCCTCTTGCTCCCGCAGCCGCTCCGCCATCGGCCTCGGCCGTTGCGGCGGGTCGCGCTGCGGCGGTGACGGAGGCTAAGAACCTAACCGTTAACAGTCCAGGAATGCAGCTGGAGGCGGTATTAGGCCGCTGGTATCAGGCGTCTATTGTCGGGTGAGGCAAGCCAGCCGTCGATATTCGCGCGGGCGCCAGCATCACGCCGCCGGCCTCAGATCCAGGTCGATCGCCTCGGCGACCGGCGTCTCGCCGCCGACCACCTCGATCACGTGGCCGGCCGCGGCCTCGGCGCGAAGCGCCTGCGAGAGCACCTCGGCGACGTCCTCGCGGGGGATCTCGCCGTAGCCGACGTTGGAGCCGGCGCTGACCCGGCCGGTGCCCTGATCGTCGGTGAGCCGACCCGGCCTGACGATCACGTGCTCGAGCCCGCTCGCGATCAGCGCCTCGTCGGCGCGGCCCTTGGCGCGCTGGTAGACGTCGTAGGTCTCCTCGCCCTCGATGGTCGGCGTCGGCGCCCATCGAGCTGACCATGACGTAGCGCTTGACGCCGAGCCGCTCGCCCGCATCGATCATCTTCACGGCGGCGCCGTAGTCGACCGTCTCCTTGCGCTCAGCGCCGCTGCCCGGTCCGGCCCCGGCGGCGAAGACGATCGCGTCGGCGGCGCCGATCGCCTCGGCGATCTCTGCGGCGCTCGCCTGCTCGAGGTCGATGACCAGCGGCGTCGCCGCCGGCGGTCTCGATGTCGCCCGGCCTGATCGGGGTCGCGGATCAGCGAGACGATCTCGTCGCCGGCCGATTCGAGTTGTTTTGTCAGCAGCAACGCGATCTTTCCGTGGCCGCCTGCAATCGCTACTCGCACTCGCAACTCCTTCGCTCGTTCGTCCTGAAACTACCCGGGTGGATGCGCGGGAACCATCGCTACGGCCAAGCCGTCGCCGTGGCCGGCTGAGCAGGTACCGCACCGTATTCGCGAGACATGGGTTCGTGCATTAGAGTCAGGTCCGAACCCGGGGCGGGTTCAAAGGGAGGTTGAGTTGGTGATGAAGGTCCGTTTCGCTGCTGTGGTCGCCGTCGCGTCCGGTTCGCTGTTGCTGGTTCCCGCCGCGCACGCCTCCTCGCTCGGCTCGGGAGTCACCGTCGAGCGTGCCGCCGATACCGGCCTGGTCAACATGATCGGCACCGAACCCGGCGCGACGATCGCGCGCCCGGCCGGCCTCCCTGCTTCTGCCGGCGCCCGCCAGACCGCGCTCGCCTACGCCGACGAGCTCGGCCCCCGTCTCGGCGTCACGGGCGGCGCCGACGATCTCCGGGTGAGCAGCGTCGCTCCCTCGGTCGCCGGCGGCGAGACCGTCCGCCTCCAGCAGAAGGTCGACGGGGTACCGGTGATCGGTGGCGAGCTGCAGGCGAACCTCGACAGCAATGGTCGCCTGACGTCGCTCAGCGGCGAGGGCGAGACGGAGCAGCCGGCCGGCACCGAGCCGGGGATCACGCCTGAGCAGGCGCAGGAGGCCGCGATCGCGGTCGTCGCCAAGCGTCACCGAGTCAGCCCGAGCAAGCTCGCCGCGAGCAAGCCCGAGCTCGCGATCCTCGACTCACGCATCCTCGGCGGCCCCGGCCTCGAGCAGCCCGAGCTCGTCTACAAGCTGGAGGTCGGCGACACCGCGGCGGTGCAGACGATCAAGGACTTCGTCGCGATCGACGCCCAGGTCGGCTTCGTCGCCGTGCACTTCCCCGAGATCGAGCAGGCCGTGGCCAAGCGGGCCGTCTGCGACGCCGGCAACACGGCCACCCGCGTGCCCTGTAACGCGCCCTTCAACCGTGCCGACGCGAGCCTCGGTGGGCCGACGGCGGCGACGGGCAACTCGGACGTCGACCGCGCCTTCGAGTACGCGGGCGCCACCTACGACTTCTACGCATCGATGGGCCGCGACAGCCTCGACAACCACGGGCTGCCGCTCAAGTCGACGACCGACTACTGCGACCCCTCGGCTACGTGCCCATTCCAGAACGCCTTCTGGAACGGGGAGCAAATGGTCTATGGCGACGGCTTCGCCTCAGCCGATGACGTCGTCGGTCACGAGCTCACGCACGGGTTCACCGACTTCAGCTCGCACCTCTTCTACTACTACCAGTCGGGTGCGATCAACGAGTCGCTCTCCGACGTAATGGGTGAGCTCATCGACCAGACAGACGGTGACGGCACCGACACCCCGGCGGTCAAGTGGCTGATCGGCGAGGACGTCCCCTCCAACTTCAACGTCTGCACATCGGCCCGCACATCATCCGCAACATGGAGAACCCGGGCGACTGCGCCGATCCCGATCGCACCGGCTCGCCGAACTGGAAGGTCTCCCCGAACGTCGACTTCACGACCGGCGACAACGGCGCCGTGCACACGAACAGCGGTGTCAACAACAAGGCCGCCTTCCTGATGACCGATGGCGGCACGTTCAACGGGCAGACGATCACGGGCATCGGCATCAACAAGGTGAAGCGGATCTACTACGTCGTCGACAATTCGCTGCTCGGCTCGGCCTCCGACTACCAGAACCTCGGCAACGCGCTGCGCCAGGCCTGCTCGTTGCTGGCCGGCTCGAGCGTGGCGGGCATCACCACCGCCGACTGCGCGCAGGTCAACAAGGCCGTGCTGGCGACCGAGATGGACAAGCCGCCGGCGATGCAGCCCTCGCCCACCGACCCGCCGGCATGCACCAGCCCGGACAAGTCCTCGCCGACCTTGACGGAGAACTTCGAGAACTCGAACGAGGTCGATCGCGAACTGGGGGACGACTCGGGCAACGGCGCCTGGTTCTACCCCGGCGACAACAACCCGTTCGGCTTCGACGCGACCTACGCGACGAGCGGCACGCGGAACCTGTGGGGCTACGACCAGAGCGGGACCTCGGACGGGTCCGTCGTCCGCACGGCGCCGATCACCGTGCCGACGCTCGGCTCGCCACGCCTGCGATGGGCGCAGTCCTACGGCTTCGATGCTGATCCGAGCGGCACCTACGACGGTGGCGTGGTCGAGATCTCGATCGACAACGGCAACACCTGGAGCGACGCGTCCGGGCTGTTCCTCGCCAACGGCTACTCGGGCACGATTGCCAGCGGCTCGGGGAACCCGCTCGCCGGCCGGCACGCCTTCGTCGGCGAGAGCGGCGGCTATGAGACATCGATGCTCAACCTTGCGCCGCTCGCCGGCAAGAGCATCCTGATCCGCTTCCGGATGGGGACTGACCAGACGGTCGACGACTTCGGCTGGTTCATCGACGACTTCCAGGTCTACAGCTGCAAGAACACGGTCGCGCCCGATACGCGGATCACCAAGGCACCGAAGAAGGTCAAGACGAAGAGGAAGGTCGCCAAGGTCAAGTTCAAGTTCACGGGATCCGATGACGTCAATCCGCCCCAGGCCCTGAGCTTCCAGTGCGACTTTGGCGACGGTACCTGGCAGGCGTGCCGCTCGCCGCTGAAGGCGAAGGCGAAGGCGCGCAAGGGCAAGGGCGCAAGTACAGGCTCAAGGTCCGCGCCGTGGACAGCTCCGGCAACCCGGACCCCACACCCGACAAGGCCACCTTCAAGGTGATCAAGAAGAAGAAGAAGCACCACAGGCACCACAAGCACCGGCACCACCGCTCGGCGCAGGTCGCGGCCGACTTCTCCTAGCACCGGCCGCTAGGGCCTGGGGTGACTATCGTGCCGCCCTCATGAGCGGCGACGAACAGCGTGACAGCGACCACCCCAAGCCGATCCTCGCCGTCGACGTCGACGGGGTCATCAGCCTCTTCGGCTTCGAGGGCCAGCCCCCGCGCGAGGCAGGCCGCTTCCACCTGATCGACGGGATGCCGCACATGATCTCGGCGCGGGCCGGGGGCTGCCTGCGGCAGCTGCTTCCCCACTACGAGCTGATCTGGGCGACGGGGTGGGAGGACAAGGCCAACGATTATTTGCCCAACCTGCTCGGCCTGCCGGAGCTGCCGGTTCTGCACTTCGGTCCCGACGCCCGCTTCGGCACCGCCCACTGGAAGCTCGGGCCGATCGGCTCCTACGCCGCGGGGCGCCCGCTCGCCTGGATCGACGACTCGCTCAACGACGAGTGCCGGGAGTGGGCGGCGAGTCGCAGCGAGCCGACGCTGCTCGTCGAGACCGACTCGACGCTCGGGATCGAGGACGGCCACGTCGAGGCGTTGATCCGCTGGGTCGACGATGGCTACACTCCGTAACGATGAGCTCCGGGCTGGGAATGATCATCCTCATGGGCGTGATCCTCAAGATTCCGCTGGCCTTCGCCTGCTGGCTCGTCTGGTGGGCGATCAAGGCGGAGCCGGATCCGGCCGAGGCGCCCGACGAGGACGGCGGTCAGCGCCGCCGCTTCCGGCGTGAGCCGAAGCGGCCCAGTGGCCCGCGCCGCGGCCCGCACTCGCCCGACGCCGTGCCCGTGCCGTGCCCGGAGGACGGGGGGCTGCGTATCCCGCGCCCTGCGGTTGCCCGGCCGCTGACCGCGCATCATGCTCGCGATCACCGCGACTCGCAGCGCTGAAACCCGCATCGAGAGCGGATTCGCGCTAGGGGCGAGCGGATCGCTACACTGCGCCGCCGTGCCGACCACCAGTCAGCTAGTTCGAAAGGGCCGTAAGCGCCCCCGCAAGAAGGTTGCGACCCCCGGCCTCAAGTCCGGTCAGGGCCGCAAGCAGCGGATCGCAGCGCCGCAGCGCCGCGGCGTCTGCACGCGCGTCTACACGGCGACGCCGAAGAAGCCGAACTCGGCGCTGCGCAAGGTCGCGCGCGTCCGGCTGACGAACGGCATGGAGGTCACCTCCTACATCCCCGGCGAGGGCCACAACCTGCAGGAGCACTCGGTCGTGCTCGTCCGCGGCGGCCGCGTCAAGGATCTCCCGGGCGTCCGCTACAAGGTCGTCCGTGGCACGCTCGATGCCTCCGGCGTCAGCGACCGCAAGCAGTCGCGCTCGATGTACGGCGTCAAGGCTTCCTGAGGCCGCTCGGGCTGAGCACCAACTTCCATGCGTCGTAACCGAGCAGCCACCCGTCCCCTCGCCCCCGACTCGCGCTACCGCAGCCGGCTCGTGCAGCAGGTGATCAACAAGGTGATGCTGCACGGCAAGAAGTCGACCGCCGAGACGATCGTCTACGACGCGCTCTCGATCGTCGGCGAGCGCACCGGGCGCAACCCGACCGACGTCCTCGACGACGCGATCGAGACGCTGACCCCGCAGCTCGAGGTCCGCTCCCGCCGCGTCGGCGGTGCGACCTACCAGGTTCCGGTCGAGGTGCCACAGCGCCGCGCCCGTACGCTCGCCGTCCGCTGGCTCGTCACCTTCGCCCGCAACCGCGGCGAGAAGGCGATGTCCGAGCGCCTCGCGCGCGAGATCATGGACGCTACCCAGCAGCAGGGCGGCGCCTACAAGCGCAAGGACGACATTTACCGCATGGCGCAGGCAAACAAAGCCTTCGCCCACTACCGCTGGTAGTTGGCGGCGGGCTGGGACGCCGCTGGCGCCCGGCCGGTTCGCTCACGTGCGTCCGCACTATCGCTCACCCGCTCGAGCGCCCTCGACGCTCCCAGCCTCGCCGTGGGCCGCTGGGCTACGGCGATTGGGCGGGGTGAGGGGTACCGCCTAGGGCGGGGCCTTGGGGCGGGTGTCTTCGGGCCGGGGTATGGGCCGTTCGGCCCATTGCTGAATCGGGCGTGGGGTGATTAGGTGGGCTCGCGCGCATCCATGCGCGCGCCGCACACGACAAAGGGGACGACCGATGAACAAGCTGCTTGCTGCGGGGCTCGCCGCAGTTGTACTGACGGTGGGGGCGCTGGCGGGCTCGGCCTTGGCGGGTAGGCACGGGCGCAACGCGGTCGTCTCCGACCCCAAGGACAGCGGCAAGCTGTACGACGCCTCGTCGTATGCGGCCTGCGACATCCGTGAGGTCAAGGCTCAGGTCAAGCGGCGCAAGACGCTGGTCGTGAAGACGACCGTCCGGGGCACCCAGAAGGACTTCGTGAACGTCACCCTGTTCTTGAACGTAAGCGGCAGCAAGCACTCCGACCCTGAGTACACGCTCTACCAGGACTCGGACGCGGCCAAGGCCAAGCTCCAGGACCACGGCCATTCGATCCGCTACGACGTGAAGCTGAAGAAGGTCGGTAATCCGAAGGGCAAGATCGGCTTCCAGGCGAAGACCTGCGGCGAGGGCGCGGTCGACATCGCGCCCGGCAAGAACTACTTCGACGATACGAAGTGGACGGGCCAGATCGACTACCAGTACAAAAACATCAAGGTCGGCTGAGCGCCAGTGCCGCCGACCCGAGGGGAGGAACGATGAGAGGCACGCTCAACCGGGCGCTCGGCCGGGTGTCGATCACGCCCGCGACGGTGATCGCCACCGTGGCACTGATCGTTGCGCTCGGCGGCGTCGCGTACTCCGCGGTGCCGGGGCCCGACGGTCAGATCCACGCCTGTTATCTGATCGACCCTGACCCGGACTTCAGCTACATGTACATCCGCGAGCACGACGCGAGCTGTCAGGCCGGCGAGAAGGACATCGCCTGGAGCCAGGGTGCAGATTCTGCCCTCCTCGCCCAGGCCACCAACTCGGCGGGAGGCATCAATGCCAATCTGCTGAAGCAGATCAGCACGCAGTTCACGGCAATCGCGAAGAAGCTCCAAACGGCCTTGCCCGGCAAGCTTCAGATCAATGAGAAGAAGGTCCTGAACGCCTTCAAGGGCAAGCAGGACAAGGCCCTGGACAAGTGGATCTCGGACCTGAAGAAGAACGATCGCAAGCAGGCGCAATACAACGCGCAGCTCCAGCAGATGGCGGATCTGATGAAGACGATGAACGCCCAGATCGCGGCTTCGCAGGGCTCCGTCAACGACAGCATCAACAAGGTCATCGGAGCGATCCGCTAGCCGATTTCCAGCCGGAGGTCGAGGGAGGCCAGGGTCTCCGCCGGACGGTCGGCGAGGTCCTCGTCGGAGTAGCGGAGGACGGTGTAGCCGAGGGCGCGGTGGATGCGGTCGCGCTCGGCGTCGTGGGCGCGATCGACTGACGTGCGATGCCAGGGGTTCCCGTCGATCTCGACGATCAGCTTCAGCTCCCGCCACAGGAAGTCGGCCTCGTAGCCCCCGACGTGCACGTTGACTTCCGGCAGCGGCCGGGGCCGGCCCGTCTGCAGGAGCTCCCAGAAGTCCATCTCCAGGCCGGATCGGAACCGCCCGGCGATCCCGGCGTAGCGCTCGAGGATGCGACGCGCCGCCGCGATCCCGGGCCGGCCCCGCTGTGAGGGCAGTGAGGAGAGCAACCCGGTCGCGTCGAACAGATGCTCGCGCTCCGCCACCCGCAGCGCGCCGCGCAGCCGCCGCTCACCGACCATCGCCGCAATATCGAGGAACGTCCGCTCCGGGCTGGTGACGGGGATGCGTTCCCTGATCCGCACGTCATGGTGGGGGAGATGGCGCGTCGAATGCGTCCGGATGCCGTCGTGCCGAAGGCGTCGCGCACTGCACATGACGTGAATGACGACGGGGTCGGCTTCGAGCATGCCCCAGAGGGCCGCCGCGCTGAGATGGCTCAGGACCGCTTGCGGCCCGGCCACCAGGACGGCGGCCATCCAGCGCCCATGCTGGGAGAGCCGAGCTTGGCCGATTGCGTAGACACCGCGGTGCACCGAGAGGAGCCGGCCGCTGCGCTCCCAACTCTCGACTACCCGCCGCGCGAGGCCGAGCTCGTCCAATTGGCGCCGCGCGATGAGGCCGTGCTGCCGCGCGGCAAACTCACGGACTCGCGCCCAAGCCGCGCTCATCGAACCTCGTCGACTTTCCCGTCATATAGAGGCTGTTGCGTAACTGCTAGCCGCAGCGAGCAGCGAGGGGGTCCCGGCCGGCGGGCAGCGAGGAAAAGTGTGCTGCCCAGCGTCCTCAGGCCGGCTGAGCTGCCACTCGGAGCTTCAGAAGGTTGTGTGTAGCGGCGATCAGCTTCCACTCAGCCCGGCAGGCACCGAGCCGCGCCGCGATAAGCGTCGCAGGCCGCGTAGGTGCTTGATCTGTCCAAAAACGGGCTCGACGATCTGCTTGCGGCGCGCGTAGAGGGCAGCGCCCTCGTCGGTGGCTAGAGCGGTCGATCCGCTCGGCCTCGGGTTCAGTCTGCGCCCGTGCTTTCGGTTCCGGTCCTTTCTCGGCGCCGAGGTGGTGATGATCACCTGGAGTCCTCGTTTTCTCAGCGCCTTGATCTGGGCGCTGTTCTAGTAGCCGGTGTCGGCAAGGATGGTTGGTGTCTGCTCGGCGCCGTTGCGCTCGAGCACTGCGCTGGCCATCGGCTCGAGCAGGCGCGTGTCGTTCGGTTCATTGGTGAGATCTGCGGCGACGATCAGCTGGCCCTCGCAGACGGCCGCCTGGGCGTTGAAGCCCTGGATCAGCGAGCCCTTGTCGCGGACGACGCGACTGTCGTAGTCGGTCAGGTTGCGGCGTTCGGTCTTCGGCCGCCGATACGGCTTCTCTCCGGCGGCGGCCGACGGGTCGTTTGCCGGTGCGCTCGATGTGGGCTTGGTAGTCGGCCCGCATCTCGGCATGCTTGGCCTCTGCCTCAGCCTGCTCGCGCTCGAGCTCCTCCTTGGCGCGGCGGATCGCCGCCCGCCGCGAGTCACGGTCGCGCAGGTGCTCGGCAACTCGTCGCCGCGCTTGTCCTTGCCGTAGCGCTCGTCTTCTTCGGCATCGACGCGCGCCGACTCCTCGAAGTAGCGCTCGACCTCGGCCTGGATCTGGGCGGCTGTGCGGTTGGCCGAGAGCGAGGCGTTGGCGTGAAGCTTTGTGCCGTCGATCGCGACGATGCCGGAGCCGAGCAGGCCGGCGCGCTCGCAGAGGATCAGGATCTGGCCGAACAGCTCCGCCAGGGCTTCCTGGTGGTCGGCACGGAAGCGGTTCAGGGTCGTGTGGTCGGGTCGCTGGTTTGCGGCCAACACACGGAAGGCGACGTCCTCTGCCAGGCGCTGCTCGATCTTGCGGGTCGAGGTGAGACCGATCGCGTAGGCGTAGAGCCAAAGGCCGACCATCATCTTCGGATCGTGGGCGGAGGCTCCTTGGCCGTCGTCGCGGTAGCGGGCGTAGAAGTGCTCGAGGTCGAGCTCATCGACGGCCAAGTGGAGAACTCGACATGGAACGGCCATGTCCCGAGGATCGCTGCCGAAGCCGCACTGGTGGCACCCCGAATGCGCCGAGAGTGGAGCGAAGCGCCATGAGGCAGCCGCCGCCACGCGCCGACCCTCGCCGGCCCACTCCCCTCAGTGCAAACGGCGGCCGGAATCGTTCGCCGGCCACCACCACGCCGCCGACCCTCGCCGGCCCACGCCCCTCAGTGCAAACGGCGGCCGCAACCGTTCGCCGGCCCACTCCCCTCAGTGCAAACGGCGGCCGCAACCGTTCGCCGGGCCGCCCGGCCCCGGCCCGCCGGCCTACCCCGCGGTGCCCGGTCCGCCGGCCTCGCCGTCGAAGGGGACCGGCTGTGGGTCGCCCTTCGCTTCGACCTTGCGGTCCTTCGCCGCCGCCTTTTCCTTCCGGGCCTCGGCCTTCGCCTCCCGCCTCGCCTGGCGCTTGCCGCCCGCGCCGCGGAAGCGGGTCAAAGGCGCCTGGAGCTGCTCGGATGTGAGCGTCGCGAAGGCGCCCCCGGCGAGGGCGAGGAAGACGGCCCCGACCGCCTCCAGCCAGAAGCCGGACTGGGGCACGGCCTTGGCGCTGGCGAAGCCGCGGATCGGGTCCTCGAGGTCGCCGAGCTTGCCGGCGTCGGGCAGGTCGATGATCAGGAAGAGCAGCAGGGCGACGCGCGCCGAAGCCGGCCACGGCGTAGGCGGCGGCGCGGGCGCCGGTGCCGATCGCGACCCCGGTGGCGACGATGGCGACCGACGCGCGAGGACCAGCATCGCGTAGTGGTGGCGATCGACGTTGCTTACCTGCTTGAGCGGCTCCCCGCCGGGTGGCGTGAACTGGAAGGCGGTCATCAGCTCGCTCGCGGCGAGCACGATCGCCGCGAAAACGATCACGATCGGCAGCACGTCTCTGCGCGCGGCAGGCGGCTCACGCGCTCGCTCCCTCGGCGCCGGACCCGCGACGGGCCCGTCGCGGCTTGCGATCGGCGGCCTTCTTCGTGTCGGTGAAGCCGCGCCCGGGCATGCGGAGCCGCAGGGGCCGCTTCGAGCGGTCCGCGTCGGCCCCATGCCGTTCGCGGCGCAGTTCGCTGCCGAGCAGCAGGGAGGTGAGCGCCAGCCCGGCGCCGGCGAAGATCTCCATCCAGAAGCCGCCGAGCAGGCTCGCCTCAACGCCGTTGTAGTCGAGCCGCAGGTTGCCGACGTCGAGACCGGCGGGCCGGTCGATGAGGATCGCCACGGCGATCACTCCGAGCCCGAGCAGGAAGACGAGTCGGCAGAGCTGCCAGCGCTTCGTCCAGGCCGCGATCACGAGTAGGACGATGGCCACGATCGCGACCGGGATCATCGCGTAGCTGTGGGCGCTGCCGAGCGCCGCGCGGCCGACCTCCGGCGCCGGCGCGACTGAGGCGATCGAGGGGGCGTAGTCGGTGCCCCCGATCGAGATCCCGCGGTAGTCGGCGAACTGGGAGAGGGCGAGCAGGATCGCGCAGCCGATCGCGGCGACGAGTAGCCCGCGGGCCGGCGTGACGAGCTTCGAGACCGCGTGCAGCGCCGCCGCCACGCGGCGGCCGGCTTTCCGCAACGGCGGCAGGATGAAGCCGAGCGCGCCCTTGATCAGCGAGTAGCTGCCGACGAGGATCGCGCCGAGGATCGCGAGGACCCGCGCGAAGGTCGACTCGAGCGGCCGGAAGACCTTGCCGACCGAGCCGCGCGCGCTCGCCAGCGCGGCGCCGGCTGCGGCCCGCCTGCTGCGCCGCGGCGCCTTGCGCACGGACTTGCGCCGCGATCGCCGTCGCTTATCCCGCCGCTTCTCCGCGGGTGAGTCAGGTGAGTCATCCGCGTGCCCGCCCCCGTCGCCGTCGCTTTGATCCGCAGCGGCGTCCAGGTCCGGCTCGGGCTCGGAAGCCTCGGCTTCGGCAGGCTCAGGCTCCCCGTTGGCGCGCTTGCGCGCCTTGCGCTCGCGTCGCCGTGACGCCTTGCGTTCAGCCTTGGCCGGCTTCTCGCGCCGACGCCGAGACCGACGCCTTGGCGACTCGGGCTCGGCTTCCTCGCCGCCATGCTCGTCGGGGTCTTCGCTGCTCTTCGGTGTTCGGTCTGGGGCCATCGGCTGGGCTTTTGGGCGTCCGGGGCCTCTGGCCCCAGCAGCCCCTCTCGCCTCGCGCGTACTTTACGCCCAGCGCATCGCGGAGTCGGCGCCCGCAGCGACCTCGCGGGTCCTCACGACCAGCGCTCGGGGCGCCGCCCGCCACCGCTTTCGGCGGCGCTCGGAGGACACGCGCGGGACGTCCGAAATCGATGATGAGCGCCGCCAATGCTCTGCTAACATGCCGCTCCGCTCGCGGCTGCCGGTAACGGCTGCCCGGGCATTGAGCTTCCACCCATGGTGAGCAGCGGAACATAGGCAACTTCCGGGTCGCTCGAGGCGCGTCACGCGCTGAGGCCCGCAAGGGCCTTTTTTCTGCCCGCGACCCGGACGGCCTCCGCGGCCGGTGAAGCTCGACGAAGCTCGCGAAGAGCGGGCGCCCGCCCCGACCGAATCCGACCAGCAGCACCGCACCCACACATGGCACGAAACTTCCCCCTCGATCGCACCCGCAACATCGGGATCATGGCTCACATCGACGCCGGTAAGACGACGACGACCGAGCGCATCCTCTACTACACCGGCCGCACCCACAAGATCGGCGAGGTCCACGAGGGCGCTGCCGTCATGGACTGGATGGAGCAGGAGCAGGAGCGCGGCATCACGATCACCTCCGCCGCGACCGCGTGCGAGTGGAAGGACCACCGCATCAACATCATCGACACGCCGGGCCACGTCGACTTCACGGTCGAGGTCGAGCGCAGCCTCCGCGTCCTCGACGGCGCGATCGCCGTCTTCGATTCGGTCGCCGGCGTCGAGCCGCAGTCGGAGACCGTCTGGCGCCAGGCCGACAAGTACAACGTGCCGCGGATCGCCTTCATCAACAAGATGGACCGCACCGGCGCCGACTTCGAGATGTCGGTCCGCACGATCCGCGAGCGGCTCGGCGCCAACCCGCTGCCGATCCAGCTGCCGATCGGCTCCGAGGACCAGCTCAAGGGCGTCGTCGACCTGATCGAGAACAAGGCGCTCGTCTGGCAGGGCGACGACCTCGGCGTCGAGTTCGACGTCCTGGACGTCCCCGCCGACATGGAGGACGCCGTCCACGAGGCGCGCACCCACCTGATCGAGGCCTGCGCCGACTACGACGACGAGCTCATGGAGATGTACCTCGACGAGCAGGAGATCCCGCACGAGCGGATCGCCAAGTCGCTGCACGCGGCGACGATGGACCTCTCGGTCACGCCGGTGCTCTGCGGCTCCGCCTTCAAGAACAAGGGCGTGCAGCCGCTGCTCGACGCGATCGTCGAGCTGCTTGCCGAGCCCGCTCGAGGTCGAGCCCGTCGCCGGGCTCGAGCCCGCCAAGAAGGGCGAGGAGGAGGCCACCCCCTCCACCCGGCCCGCCGACGACGACGGCCCCTTCGCGGCTCTCGCCTTCAAGGTCATGTCCGACCCCTACGTCGGCAAGCTCACCTACTTCCGCGTCTACTCGGGCAAGCTCGAGGCGGGCAGCCGCGTGCTCAACACCTCGAACGGCAAGACCGAGCGGATCGGCCGGCTGCTGATGATGCACGCGAACACGCGCGAGGAGATCGAGCAGTGCTACTCCGGCGACATCCTCGCCGGCGTCGGCCTCAAGCAGACCTCCACCGGCGACACCCTCGCCGCTCCGGACGCCCCGATCCTGCTCGAGCAGATCGTGTTCCCCGAGCCCGTCATCGACGTCGCGATCGAGCCGAAGACGAAGGCCGACCAGGAGAAGCTCAGCAAGGCGCTGCAGTCGCTCTCCGAGGAGGATCCGACCTTCCGCGTCCACACCGACGAGGAGACCGGCCAGACCGTGATCGGCGGTATGGGCGAGCTCCACCTCGAGGTGCTCGTCGACCGGATGATGCGCGAGTTCAACGTCGAGGCGAACGTCGGCAAGCCCCAGGTCGCCTACCGCGAGACGATCCGCCAGGAGGCGAAGAAGGTCCAGGGCAAGTTCGTCCGCCAGACCGGCGGCTCCGGCCAGTACGGCGACGTCGTCATCAACGTCATGCCGAACCCCGGCGAGGGCTTCGAGTTCGACTCGAAGATCAAGGGCGGCGCGATCCCGACCGAGTTCATCCCCTCGATCGAGAAGGGGATCGTCGAGGCGCTCGCCTCCGGGATCAAGGCCGGCTACCCGATGGTCGACGTCAAGGTCGAGCTGATCGACGGCTCCTACCACGACGTCGACTCCTCGGAGATGGCTTTCAAGATCGCCGGTTCGATGGCGATCCAGGAAGGGGCGAAGCGCGCCAAGCCGGTGCTGCTCGAGCCCGTCATGGAGGTCGAGGTCGTGACGCCCGAGGAGTTCCTCGGCGACGTGATCGGCGACCTCTCCAGGCGGCGTGGCAAGGTCGAGGGGCAGGAGCCCCGAGGCAACGCTCTCGCCGTCAACGCGATCGTCCCGCTCAGCGAGATGTTCGGCTACGTCGGCGACCTCCGGTCGGCGACCCAGGGCCGCGCCGCGTACACGATGCAGTTCGCCCGTTACGAGGAAGTCCCCGGCAGCATCGCCGAGGAGATCGTCGAGAACAAGAGCGGAGACGGATCAGGCAAAGCCTGATCGGCACCGACGAGCGATACCTGCCATATTCCCCGGGTTGCCCGGACCGGCTCCGGTCCTGTTGTGCACCCAGTTTGAAAACTTAGAAGAAGAGCAAGACGTAAAAGAGACCATTCGATCGGGAACCGCCCGAGAGAGGAAAAGCGAGACAGAGAAATGTCGAAGGAGAAGTTCGAGCGCGACAAGCCGCACGTCAACGTCGGAACCATTGGCCACATCGACCATGGCAAGACGACGCTGACCGCTGCGATCACCACGGTTCTCGCCGAGGCCCAGGGTGGCGAGGCGAAGAGCTTCGAGGAGATCGACAACGCTCCCGAGGAGAAGGAGCGCGGGATCACGATCGCGACCTCACACGTCGAGTACTAGACCGACAACCGCCACTACGCCCACGTCGACTGCCCGGGCCACGCCGACTACGTCAAGAACATGATCACGGGCGCCGCCCAGATGGACGGCGCGATCCTCGTGGTCTCCGCCGCCGACGGCCCGATGCCGCAGACGCGCGAGCACATCCTGCTTGCCCGTCAGGTGAACGTGCCCTACGTGGTCGTCTTCCTCAACAAGGTCGACATGGTCGATGACGACGACCTGATCGAGCTCGTCGAGGAGGAGGTCAAGGACCTGCTCAACGAGTACGACTTCCCGGGCGACGACACGCCGATCATCCGCGGCTCGGCGCTGAAGGCGCTGGAGGGCGACGAGGAGGCCAAGAACGCCATCCTCGAGCTCGCGAAGACGCTCGACGAGTACATCCCCGAGCCCGAGCGCGACCTCGACAAGCCGTTCCTGATGCCGGTCGAGGACATCTTCTCGATCACCGGCCGCGGCACCGTCGCGACCGGCCGCGTCGAGCAGGGCATCGTCAACACCGGCGACGAGGTCGAGATCGTCGGCATCCACCCGGAGATGTCGACCACGGTCGTCACCGGCGTCGAGATGTTCCGCAAGATCCTCGACGAGGGTCAGGCCGGCGACAACATCGGCGCCCTGCTGCGAGGCACCAAGCGCGAGGAGATCGAGCGCGGCCAGGTGCTCTGCAAGCCCGGCTCGATCACGCCGCACACCAAGTTCAAGGCCGAGGTGTACTGCCTGAAGAAGGAGGAGGGTGGCCGTCACACGCCGTTCTTCTCGGGCTACCGCCCGCAGTTCTACTTCCGGACCACCGACGTGACCGGCGTCGCCAACCTGCCCGAGGGCACGGAGATGGTGATGCCCGGTGACAACGTCGAGATGACGATCGAGCTGATTCAGCCGATCGCCATGGACCAGGGCCTGCGATTCGCCATCCGTGAGGGTGGCCGGACCGTCGGCTCGGGGGTCGTTACCGAGATCATCGAGTAGCGACATCGGGCGGGGTGCCCGAAGGCGCCCCGTCCTTCCCGCCGCCCGGCCCCGGGTTTCAGGGGCAGAGAGGGGCGCCGGGTAAAGCAAAGACATACGACCGGAGCGCAGCTCCCTCGGACCGATCGAACCGCGCCCAACAAGGGGCTCAGGCGACCGGGATGGAGCACCGCGCCCGCAAACGGACCGCCCTCGGGCGCCCGTCACGACCGAAACAGACCGACCGCAGCGACAGACAAAGACAGGACGAGGAACCACAGGTGTCAACGATCACCGCAAGCAAGATCAGGATCCGGCTCAAGGCGTACGACCACGACGCCATCGACCGGGCCGCCGGCGAGATCGTCGAGACGGCGCAGCGCACCGGCGCGACCGTTTCCGGCCCCGTGCCCCTGCCCACTTCCAAGAACGTCTACTGCGTGATCCGCTCGCCGTTCAAGGACAAGGACTCGCGCGAGCACTTCGAGATCCGCACGCACAAGCGGCTGATCGACATCAACGACCCGACCCCGAAGACGATCGACGAGCTGCAGCGGATCGAGAACCTGCCTGCCGGCGTCGACGTCGAGATCCGCCTCTAGGCGCAGAGAGTTCGACCCAGCACCAGTGACCATGCCCGCGATCCTCGGCAAGAAAATCGGAATGACCCAGATCTTCACCGAAGACGGCGAGGCCGTGCCCGTGACCGTGATCGAGGCCGGCCCCTGCCGGGTGACCGCGGTCCGCGAGGCGGATGCCGACGGCTACGCCGCCGTGCAGCTCGCCTTCGGCGAGGTCGGCGAGAGCAAGCTGACCAAGGCCGGAGCTCGGCCACCTCACGAAGGCCGACGTCGGGCCGATGAAGCACCTGGTCGAGTTCCGCGACCTCGACCGCCCGAGCGAGATCGGCGACGAGGTCACCGTCGGCGAGTTCGAGGAGGGCGAGAAGGTCAAGGTCTCGGCGACCGCGATCGGCAAGGGCTTCCAGGGCACCGTCAAGCGCCACAACTTCGGCCGCGGCCCCGTCAGCCACGGCTCCCACAACGTCCGCGCCCCCGGCTCGATCGGCGCCTCCGCCGACCCCGCCCGCGTCTTCAAGGGGATGAAGATGCCGGGCCGGATGGGCGGCAAGCGCGCCACCCAGCGCGGCCTCGAGGTCTTCCGGATCGACGCCGACCGCAACCTGCTGATGGTCCGCGGCGCGGTTCCCGGCCCGAAGAACGGCACCGTGGAGGTTCGCACCGATGGCTGATCCGAAGGTCACCACGATCGGCAAGCAGGCGAAGAGCGCCGTGCCCGAGTCCGTCTTCGGCGAGCCCTTCAACGAGTCGCTCGTCCACGAGACCGCGCGCGCCGAGCTCAACGCGCGCCGCCAGGGCACGCACTCGAGCCTGACCCGCGGCGAGGTCGCGATGACCGGCGCCAAGGCCTGGCGCCAGAAGGGCACCGGCCGCGCCCGCGTCGGCGCGCTCAGCGTCGGCCATCGCCGTGGCGGCGGCCCCGCGTTCGGCCCGAAGCCGCGCCACTACATCGCCAAGGTCAACCGCAAGGCGCGCCGCAAGGCGCTGCGCTCGGCGCTCAGCGTCCACGCCGCCCGCGACTCGATCGCGGTGCTGCCCGCCGGCAGCTTCTCCGAGCCGAAGACCGCGCAGGCGGCCGAGGCGCTCGCCAAGTGGGGCGCCGCGACCCCGACCCTGGTCGTCGTCGGCCCCGACGAGGTCGCCGCCGCGAAGAGCTTCCGCAACATCGACCGCGTCATCGTCGCCGGCGCCGAGGGCGTCGGCGTCGCCGAGATCATCGGCGCACCGCTCGCTGATCGATCAGCGAGGACGCGCTCGCCGTGCTCGAGCGCCGCGCCGCCGCGGTCGCCCGCGGCAACGGCGCCGAGGCCGAGGTCGAGGACAGTGGGGAGGAGGCCTGATGGATGCCCGCCACATCATCATCGAGCCGGTCATCTCCGAGAAGTGCTACGCGCTGATGGCCGAGGGCCGCTACACCTTCCGGGTCGACGACCGGGCGCACAAGACCCAGATCCGCCACGCCGTCGAGGAGATCTTCGACGTGCGCGTCGTCGAGGTCCGGACCTCGCGGGTGCGCTCGAAGCCGAAGCGCCGGGGCGTGCACAACGGCAGGACCCGGGCCTGGAAGAAGGCGATCGTCCAGCTCGCGCCCGGCGATCGCATCGAGCTGTTCGAGGGCGCGGCGACCGGAGTAGGACTAACAATGGCGATCCGCAAGACAAAGCCCACCAGCCCTGGTCGCCGCTTCGCGACCTACCAGGACCGCGCCGAGGTCACCGCCTCGCGGCCGCACAAGAAGCTGACCAAGGGCAAGAAGTCGCACCGGCGGCCGCAACGCCAACGGCCGCGTCACCGCGCGCCATCGCGGCGGCGGCGCCAAGCGGCGCTACCGCGTGATCGACTTCAAGCGGACCAAGGACGGCGTGCCCGCCAAGGTCGCGACGATCGAGTACGACCCGAACCGGACCACCTACATCGCGCTGCTCAACTACGCGGACGGCGAGAAGCGCTACATCCTCGCCCCGGCGGGCGTCAGCGTCGGCGACGCGGTCGAGTCCGGCCCGGGCGCCGACATCCGCGCCGGCAACGCGCTGCCGCTGCGCAACATCCCGACCGGCACCGTCGTCCACAACGTCGAGCTGCAAGCCCGGCCAGGGTGGCCGCATGGGCCGCGCCGCCGGCACCTCGATCCAGGTCGTCGCCAAGGACGGCGACCGGGTCACGCTGCGCCTGCCCTCCTCGGAGATGCGCATGGTCGAGGCGAGTGCCGCGCCACCGTCGGCACGCTCTCCAACGCCGAGCACCAGAACGTCGTCGTCGGCAAGGCCGGCCGCACCCGCCACAAGGGCAATCCGCCCGCAGAGCCGCGGCATCGCGATGAACCCGGTCGACCACCCGCACGGCGGCGGCGAGGCCCACAAGGGCCCGGGCGGCCACCCGAAGACCCCGTGGGGCAAGCCGACGCTCGGCTACCGGACGCGCAAGAAGAACAAGCAGTCGAGCGCGATGATCGTCCGCGGTCGCCGTCGCGGCAAGAAGAAGGGACGCTGAGGTGAGTCGCTCCACCAAGAAGGGACCGTACGTCGAGGAGCGCCTGATGGCGCGGATCGAGGCGATGAACTCAGCTCCGGCAGCAAGCAGATGGTCAAGACCTGGTCGCGCCGTTCGACGATCTTCCCCGAGATGGTCGGGCACACGATCGCCGTCCACGACGGCCGCAAGCACGTGCCCGTCTTCGTCAGCGAGTCGATGGTCGGCCACAAGCTCGGCGAGTTCGCCCCGACCCGCACCTTCCGCGCCCACTCCGGCACGAAGAAGGGCGAGTGAGCTGACGATGGCCGCCAGGACCCAGGACATCGACGCCCCGGTCGTGCGCGCATCGGCGCGCTACGTGCGGATTGCGCCCCGCAAGGTGCGCGTCGTCGCCGATCAGATCCGCGGCAAGGAGCGTCGAGCAGGCGCTCGCGCTGCTCCGCTTCAGCCCCCGCGGCGCCTCCGAGCGCGTGCTCAAGCTCGTCGAGTCCGCCGCCGCCAACGCCGAGAACAACTTCGACCTCGACCCCGAGGAGATGACGATCAGCCAGATCTCCGTCGACGAGGGCCCGACGATGCGCCGCTACCGCCCCCGCGCCCGCGGCCGCGCGACCCGCATCGACAAGCGCAGCTGCCACATCAACGTGGCGCTGACCCCGACCCCCGAAGACGACTAGGAAGCGAAGGCACCGAGATGGGACAGAAGATCAACCCCGAGGGCTTCCGGGTCGGCTACATCCACGACTGGAAGTCGAACTGGTTCGACGAGCGCAACTTCTCCGACGCGCTGATCGAGGACGTCAAGATCCGCGGCCACATCGAGGGCAAGCTCGCCCACGCCGGCCTCTCCGACATCGAGATCCGCAAGCAGCGCGGCGAGGTCACCGTCGACATCCACACGGCCCGCCCGGGCATCGTGATCGGCAAGTCCGGCTCCGAGGTCGACGCGCTGCGCAAGGAGCTCCACAAGATCACCGGCAAGCCGGTGCGCGTCAACATCCGCGAGATCAAGCGCCCCGAGCTCGACGCGAAGCTGGTCGCCCAGTCGATCGCCGAGCAGCTCGAGAGCCGCGTCGCCTTCCGGCGCGCGATGAAGCGCGCGCTGACCTCGGCGATGCGCTCCGGCGCCAAGGGCGTCAAGGTCCAGGTCTCCGGCCGTCTCGGCGGCGCCGAGATGGCGCGGACCGAGGGCTACTCCGACGGCCGCGTGCCGCTGCACACGCTGCGCGCCGACATCGACTACGGCTTCGTCGAGGCGAAGACCACGACCGGCCGGATCGGCGTCAAGTGCTGGATCAACAAGGGCGAGGTCATGCCCGAGGGCTACGGCGCCGGGCCAGGACGAGGATCTCGGCGGACGCGGCCGTCGTCCGCGGTGGCCGCGGTGGTCGTCCCGGTGGCGGCAACGGCGGTCCCGGTGGCCAGGGTCGCCCGCGCGGCGGCCAGGGCGGCGGCGGTCAGGGTCGAGGCCCGGCCGCGCCCGCAGCAGAAGCCGGCCGACGCCCGCGCCGAAGCAGGCGACCCCAGCTCCCACCCCGACTCCCGCGCAGGCCCCGCAGCCGTCGGCCGACGCCCCCCAGGCGACGCCGGCCGTGAGCGAGCAGAGCGACCAGCCGGCGCCGACGCCGGCCGCGCCGCAGCCGCCCGAGGCCGCGCAGCCGACGCCGGCCGCCGAGCCGACGCCTGCCGCCGAGCCGACGGCGCCGGCGCCGGCGCCGGCGCAGAGCGAAGGCGGTGAGGGCTGATGCTGAGCCCGAAGCGCGTCAAGCACCGCAAGCAGTTCCGCGGCCGCATGCGCGGCAACTCGCGGGGCGGACCGAGGTCAACTTCGGCGAGTACGGCCTGAAGACGCTCGAGCGCGGCTGGATCACCAACCGCCAGATCGAGGCCGCCCGCGTCGCGATGACCCGCAAGATCAAGCGCGGCGGCAAGGTCTGGATCACGATCTTCCCCGACAAGCCCTACACGAAGAAGCCGGCCGAGACCCGGATGGGCAAGGGCAAGGGCAACCCCGAGGGCTGGGTCGCCGTGGTCAAGCCCGGGCGGTCATGTTCGAGCTCTCCGGCGTTCCCGAGGACGCTCGCCCGCGAGGCGATGGAGCTGGCCGGCCACAAGCTGCCCGTGAAGACCAAGTTCGTGACCAAGGACTCGTGACTGTGATGAAGGCAAGCGAAGCACACGCGCTGGGCGACGGCGAGCTCGTCGAGAAGCTCAAGGACGCTCGCGAGGAGGCCTTCAACCTGCGCCTCAAGCACGCGACCGGCGAGCTCGAGGACACCGCCCGCCTGCCGCTCGGCGCGCGACGTCGCCCGGCTGCTGACGATCGCCCGCGAGCGCGGCATCGACCTCGACAAGGAACTGAAGAGCTGATGAGCGAAGAGACTGAGAACGAGAGACCGAGGAGACGGCACGGAGGCCGAGGCCGAGGCCCACGGAGGCCCCTGCCGAGGAGGCCGCGGCGAGGCCCCTGCGCCGAGCCCGCCGCCGAGCCCGAGCAGGAGCCGGCCGAGGTGCTCACCCGAAGGAGCGCGCGCAAGCGCGCCCGCGGCGCCCACAGCGGCGAGGCCGGCCCGCAGCGCGGCGGCGAGCAGCGCGCCGCCGACCGGATCGCCGAGCGCAAGGCGCAAGGCCGCCGCGCGCTCGCCGCTACCGCGCCAGCCGCGAAGGCGAAGAGGACCGAGCAAGGGCACCGGCACGCCGCCGGCCGAGCGCGTCGAGGGCACCAAGAAGGTGCGCCAGGGCATCGTCACCTCGGCGAAGGCCGACAAGACGATCACGGTCGCCGTGCAGAGCGCCCGCCGCCACCCCTCCTACGAGAAGATCGTCCGCCGCTCGAAGTCGCTGCACGCGCACGACGAGCGCAACGAGGCCGGCGAGGGCGACACCGTCCGCGTGATCGAGACGCGGCCGATGTCGAAGACCAAGCGCTGGCGCCTGGTCGAGATCGTCGAAGGCGAGAAGGCGCAAATGATCCAGCAGGAATCGAGACTCAAGGTCGCCGACAACTCCGGCGCGCGCGAGATCCTCTGCATCCGCGTCAAGGGCGGCCACCACCGCCGCTACGCGTCGCGTCGGCGACGTGATCACCGCGACGGTCAAGCACGCGACCCCGAACGCCGGCGTCAAGAAGGGCGAGGTCGTGCAGGCGGTCGTCGTCCGCACCGGTCAAGAAGCTCGGCCGCCCCGACGGCACCTACATCAGCTTCGACGAGAACGCCGCGGTGCTGATCGACCCGCAGAACAACCCGCGCGGGACCCGCATCTTCGGCCCCGTCGCCCGCGAGCTCCGCGACCGCAACTTCATGAAGATCATCTCGCTCGCCCCGGAGGTGCTCTAGCCATGGCCAAGTCGATGCGCATCCGCACCGACGACACCGTCCTGATCAAGGCCGGCAAGGACAAGGGCAAGAGCGGCCGCGTGATCCGCGTCGACCCGTCGCGCCGCAAGGTCTACGTCGAGGGCCTTAACATCATCAAGCGGCACCAGCGTCCGCGCTCGATGGACTCGACCAAGGCCGGCGCGGCCGGCGGCATCATCGAGAAGGAGGGTCCGATCGACGTCTCCAACGTGGCGCTGCTGGACCCGACCGACAACAAGCCGACGAAGGTCGGCGTCAAGGTCGCCGACGACGGCAAGCGCGTCCGCTACTCGAAGCGCACCGGCAAGGCGATCGACTGATCGACGCCACGAGCGAAACGACTGAACGAAGACATGGAAGCTGCAACCGAGACACCCGAGAGCCAGAGCCAGGCGGCCCCGCCGCCGCGGCTGCGCGAGCGCTACCAGAGCGAGGTGCTGCCGGCGCTGACCGAGAAGTTCGGCTACACGACGCCGATGTAGGCGCCGCGGATCATCAAGGTGACCGTCAACATGGGCGTCGGCGAGGCGAGCCGCACCTCCGGCGTCATCGACGACGCGATCGAGGAGCTGGCGACGATCACCGGCCAGCGCCCGAACGTCCGCCGCGCCAAGAAGTCGATCGCCGCCTTCAAGATCCGCGACGGGATGCCGGTCGGCTGCGCGGTGACGCTGCGCGGGGCGCGCATGTGGGAGTTCATCGACCGCCTGATCTCGATCGCGACCCCGCGGATCCGCGACTTCCGCGGCTACAACCCGCGCGCCTTCGACGGCCGCGGCAACTTCAACCTCGGCGTCCGCGAGCAGATCATCTTCCCCGAGATCGACTACGACTCGGTCAAGCGAGACGCGCGGCCTCGACATCGCGGTCTCGACCACCGCCGCGACCGACGAGGAGGCCTTCGAGCTGCTGCTCGGGCTTGGCTTCCCGTTCGCCCAGGAGGGCCGCCCCGGCGCCGCGAGCGCCGAGGAGGAGGAGTCCGCCGAGGAGGAGGCACGCAAGGAGGAGGCCCGTCTGCGGGCCGAGGCCGAGCAGGCCGCCCTCGAGCAGCTCAAGGAAGAGAACCCCGAGGCCTACGCCAAGCCGGAGCCGACCGACGAGGAAGGCGCCGAGGGCGAGGGCGACGGCGAATCCAGCGGCAGCGGCGAGGAAGAAGAGTAGGAGACACCACACATGGCGAAGACTTCACAGCGCGTCAAGCAGGAGCAGGGGTCGAAGTTCAAGACCCGCAACTACAACCGCTGCCGCAAGTGCGGACGCTCCCGCGCCGTCTACCGCAAGTTCGGCCTCTGCCGGATCTGCCTGCGCGAGGCCGCCCACAAGGGCTACATCCCCGGCATGACCAAGTCGAGCTGGTAGCGAGGAACACCGAGAAGCATGCTTACCGACCCCATCGCCGATTACCTGACCCGCATCCGCAACGCGCTGCGCGCCGACCTCCCCGAGGTCGAGATCCCGGCTTCGCGCCTGAAGAAGGAGATGTCGCGGATCCTCGCCGAGCAGGGCTACATCACGAGCTACGAGCTCGAGCCGACCGCGGTCGGCGAGTCGATCAAGATCCGGCTCAAGTACACCGAGGACCGCGATCCCGTGATCAGCGGCCTGAAGCGGATCTCCCGCCCCGGCCGGCGCCGCTACGTCGGCGGCAGCCAGCGTCCCGAAGGTGCAGGGCGGCATGGGCACCGCGATCATCTCGACCTCCTCCGGCGTGATGACCGGCCACGAGGCCCGCGAGAAGGGCGTCGGCGGCGAGGTGGTCGCCTACGTCTGGTGAGCCGACGAGCGACGACACGCAGGAACCTTCCAATGAGCCGAATCGGAAACAAGCCAATCACGATCCCCGACGGCGTCACCGTCTCGGTCGGCCCTGGCCGCGTCACGGTCAACGGGCCGAAGGGCGAGCTCGAGCCAGGCGATCGACGCCGACATGAACGTCGAGCTCAGGACGACGGCGTGCTCACGGTCAGCCGCCCGACCGACCGCGGTCCGCACCGGGCCCTGCACGGGCTCACGCGGAGCCTGATCGCGAACATGGTCGAGGGCGTCACCAACGGCTTCGAGAAGCGGCTGGCGATCCAGGGCGTCGGCTACCGGGCCGCGCTCAGGGCAAGGGCCTCGAGCTCTCGCTCGGCTTCTCCCACCCGGTCAGCATGGAGGCGCCCGACGGGATCGAGTTCGAGGTCCCGCAGCCGACCGAGATCATCGTCCGCGGGATCGACAAGCAGTTGGTCGGCGAGATCGCGGCCCAGATCCGCCGCCACCGGCCGCCGGAGCCCTACAAGGGCAAGGGCGTCCGCTACGCCGACGAGCAGATCCGCCGCAAGGTCGGCAAGCGGGCCTAGGTAACGGGTCCAGAGAGAGTTTCAGGAGCAGACGGATGGCAGTTCAGACACCACAGCAGAGAAGGCTTCGCCGGCGCCGCCGCGTGCGGGCCAAGGTCCGCGGCACCGCCGCGCGCCCGCGGCTGTCCGTGTTCCGCTCCAACCGCGGCATCTCCGCGCAGCTGATCGACGACGACGCGGGCAGCACGCTCGCCGCCGTCGAGCTGGACCGAGGCCGATCTCAAGCGCTGAGCCCGGCCGAGCAGGCCGCCAAGGCCGGGGAGCTGCTCGCCGAGCGCGCCAAGGCGGCCGGCGTCGAGACCTGCATCTTCGACCGCGGCGGCTACCGCTACCACGGCAACGTCGCCCGCCTCGCCGAGGCCGCCCGCGAGGGCGGCCTGCGTTCTAACCTGCACGAGCGGAAATGGAACGGATTCGATGAGCATCACCAGCTACGAAAAAGTCAGCGCCCAGGGTCTCGACCTGCAGGAGCGCGTGATCGAGATCAACCGCGTCGCGAAGGTCGTCAAGGGCGGCCGCCGCTTCTCGTTCACCGCGCTGGTCGCCGTCGGCGACGAGCGCAACGTCGTCGGCATCGGCTACGGCAAGGCGCGCGAGGTCCCGCTGGCGATCCAGAAGGCCGTCGAGAACGCCCGCAAGGACCTGATCAAGGTCCCCCAGTACGGGCAGACGCTTCCCCACTTCGTGATCGGCAACTTCGGCGCCGGCCACGTCGTCCTGCGCCCCGCCTCCGAGGGTACGGGCGTGATCGCCGGCGGCGGCGTCCGCGCCGTGCTCGAGCTCGCCGGCTACCGCGACGTGCTGACCAAGTCGATCGGCACCAACAACCCGATCAACCAGGTGAAGGCCACGATGGCCGGGCTGCAAGGCGCTGCGCAAGCCCGAGGACGTCGCCGAGCTGCGCGGCCTCTCGATCAGCAAGGTGCTCGGCCTGACCGAAGAAGCCCGCCGAGACCGCCGAGGGCGAGAGCGCCGACGGCGAGCCGCGCCGTCGATCCCGGTCGCCGTCGCGACCGAGGAGGCGCCCCCCGAGGAGCGTCGCCGCTGCCGAGGCCGAGCCGATGCCGCGACCGGGGACGCCAGCCCCGCCGAGGCGCGCTGCCGAGACTGCAGCCGAGGAGAAGTCCGATGGCTGAGCTTCTGATCAAGCAGGTGCGCTCCGCCAACGGCGCGAGCCCGCGGCAGCGCGACACGCTGCGGACCCTGCGCCTGGGCCGGATCGGTGCGCAGACGACGCGCGCCGACACGCGCGAGCTGCATGGCCTGCTCCGCAAGGTCGTCCCATCTCGTCGTGATCGAGGGGACGGGCTGATGGCGCGCATCGAACCCGAGGACGTCGGCCTCGACAACCTGACGCCCGAAGCCGGGCACGCCGCAAGCGACCGCAAGCGGCTCGGCCGCGGCAAGGGCTCCGGCCAGGGCAAGACCGCCGGTCGCGGCCACAAGGGCTACGGCTCCCGCGCCGGCAGCAAGCGCAAGGCCGGCTACGAGGGCGGCCAGAACCCGATCCACATGCGGATGCGGAAGCTGCGCGGCCCGAACCGCAAGATGTCGATGCCGTTCGAGCAGTTCCGGACGCACACCCAGCCGGTCAACGTCGCGACGCTCGAGGAGCGCTTCGACGCCGGCGCCGAGGTGACGCCCGAGTCGCTGCAGGCCGCCGGCCTGGCGACGCGCTAGCACCCGGTCAAGATCCTCGGCAACGGCGATCTCACCAAGAAGCTGACGGTCCGCGCCCACGCCTTCAGCGCCACCGCGCGCGAGAAGATCGAGGCGGCCGGCGGCACGGCCGAGACGATCGACTAGCCTCAGGTGACCGACCCCGGAACCCCGCACGCACGGATGACTCGCCTGCCGCTTCGCATCTCTTCGTCCTCGGGCTTGCCTTTGCCGCCGGCAAAGGCTGCGCCCTGCGTCCTCGATCTGCTCGATCAGTCGGGCCCCCGTACGCACGGGGCCCCGGGGTCGATCACCTAGCTCTGATGCTGCGCACGATCGGCAACGCCTTCGCGATCCCCGAGATCAGGCGCAAGCTCGCCTTCACGGCGGCGATGCTGGCCCTCTACCGGCTCGGCGCCTTCATCCCGGCGCCCGGCGTCGACGCCCACGCGCTCGACGAGATCCAGAACAACTTCGCGGGCGGCAACATCCTCGGCTTCCTGAACCTGTTCAGCGGCGGCGCCCTCAGCCAGCTGTCGCTGTTCGCGCTCGGGATCATGCCCTACATCACGGCCTCGATCATCCTGCAGCTGCTCACCGTGGTCGTCCCCTCGCTCGAGAAGCTGCAGAAGGAGGGCGAGGTCGGCCAGCAGAAGATCACGCAGTACACGCGCTATCTGACCGTCGGCCTGGCCTTCGCCCAGTCGCTCGGCTACGTCTTCCTCTTCGAGTCCTTCGGCGGCTCCGGCCAGAGCGTCGTCGGCGGCGCGCTCACCTTCCCGAAGCTGATGCTGATCGTGATCTCGCTGACCGCGGGCTGCGTGCTGCTCATGTGGCTCGGCGAGCTGATCACCCAGCGCGGGATCGGCAACGGCATCTCGCTGATGATCTTCGCCTCGATCGTCTCCGGCCTGCCGAGCGGCATCCAGGCCTGGTGGACGAACCCCGATCAGGTCTTCGTCGTGATGATGCCGTTCATCGCGATCGCGGTGATCGTCGGCATCGTCTACGTGCAGGAGGGCCAGCGCCGGATCCCGGTCCAGTACGCCAAGCGCCAGGTCGGTCGCAAGATGACGACGGGCGGCTCCACCTACCTGCCGCTGCGGGTCAACATGGCCGGCGTCATCCCGGTCATCTTCGCGGCCTCGATCATGGCCTTCCCGCCGACCGTCGGCCAGCTGCTGAACACGCCATGGGCGCTCGACTTCGCCGCCTTCTTCAGCCCGCAGAGCTGGGCCTACATCGTCGGCGAGGTGCTCTTCATCATCATCTTCACCTACTTCTACACGGCGGTCACCTTCAACCCGGTCGACCAGGCCGACAACCTGAAGAAGTACGGCGGCTTCATCCCCGGCGTCAGACCCGGCCGGCCGACCGCCGAGTACCTGGACCGGATCCTGACCCGGCTCACCTTCGCCGGCGCCCTCTACCTGGGCGCGGTCGCGGCCCTGCCGACGATCCTGATCAGCCAGACCTCCGCCAACTTCTTCTTCGGCGGCACCTCGATCCTGATCGTCGTCGGCGTCGCGCTCGACACGGTCAAGCAGCTCGAGGCGCAGCTGATGATGCGCAACTACGAAGGCTTCCTGAAGTAGGCGGCGGGCCGGGAGCGCCGATGGCGGCCGTCCCGGGTCGCTCACGTGCCGTGCGGACGATCGCTCCCGCTACGACCGCCCTCGACGCTCCCAGCCTCGCCGTGCGGCGGTGACGGCCTGGCGGTGGCTAGGCGGCCGAGCCGCTCCCGCCCAACCTTGGGGCCTGCCCCGAACCTCAGCCGACTTTCCCAGCACATAGCTGGCAAAGTCGATACGGAACGCCCCGGCGCGGCGCAGACGCCCTCGCCGGCGGCCAGTCTCGACCGCCTTTGGGCAGTGAGGGGAGCGGGCCGGGGCCCGGCGGCGAAACAACGCGCCTGACGTCGGCGTCAGGCCGACGTGTGGCGCGTCACGTTCGCCTCAGACGAACCAACGCGCCGGACCCCCTCTGCCGCGGCGAGGTGTGGCGTGCTATTTCGCCTCGACGCCATCGGCGAGCTTCGCCCGCCCACGTCCCTCGCTGCCCTCGCAGCGCCACGCCCCTTCGCCGGCGCCGCCGTCCCGTGCGGCGTGACGGCAGCGCCGGCGGCCGAGCAGCGCGGCGCGGACCCATGCCAACCCTCTAACCTGCCGCGTCTATGTCCGAGCTGAATCTGATCCTGCTCGGTCCTCCCGGGGTCCGGGAAGGGCACCCAGGGAGAGCGGCTGCAGGAGGACTTCCACCTGCCCTACTACGCGACCGGCGACATCCTCCGCGCCGCGGTCAACGACGGCACCGAGCTCGGCCGTACGGCCAAGCAGCACATGGACGCCGGCGGCCTCGTTCCCGACGAGGTGATCATCGGCGTGATCGGCGAGCGGGTCGAGAGCCCGAGGCCGCCGACGGCTTCATCCTCGACGGCTTCCCGCGGACGATCGGCCAGGCCGAGGCGCTCGGCAGCGAGATGGAGAAGCTCGGCCGCTCGATCACCGCCGTCGTCCTGATCGACACCGACGACGAGGAGGTCCAGCGCCGGCTCGGCGGGCGCCGCACCTGCGCCAAGAACGGCCACATCTTCCACGTCGAGTTCGATCCGCCGAAGAACGAGGGCGTCTGCGACGTCTGCGGCTCGCGGCTGATCGTCCGCGACGACGACAAGCCCGAGGTGATCGCCAAGCGGCTCGACACCTACCACTCCCAGACCGAGCCGCTGGTCGACTACTACGAGGCCAGCGCAACCTGCTCAAGCGGGTCGACGGCGCCCAGAAGCCCGACGACGTCGGCGACCGGATCCGCGCGATGCTCGCGACCCTGCGAGCTCGAAGAGGAGCTCTAGGGACCTGGGCTACGTCATGTACCGGGGGACGATCACACCGAAGACGCCGGAGCAGGTCGAGAAGATGGCCGCCGCCGGCAGCATCCTCGCCCGCTGCCACAAGATGCTCAAGAAGAGCGCCCGGCCCGGCGTCACCACCGCCCACCTCGACGAGATCGCCGAGAAGTTCATCCGCTCGCAGGGCGCCGAGCCCGCCTTCAAGGGCTACCGCGGCTTCCCGGGCTCGATCTGCGCCTCGCCGAACTCGATGGTGGTCCACGGGATCCCCGGCTCCTACGAGCTCAAGCGCGGCGACCTGCTCTCGATCGACATCGGCGTGATCAAGGACGGCTGGGTCGCCGACGCCGCCCAGACCTACGGGATCGGCCCGATCGGCGAGCCCGCCCAGCACCTGCTCGAGGTGACCAGGGACTCGCTCTTCTGCGGGATCGCCGAGGCGAAGGCCGGCAACACGCTCGGCGACGTCTCGGCCGCGATCCAGCGCGCGTCGAGGCCGACCGCCTGCACGTGATCAAGAGCCTCGTCGGCCACGGGATCGGCCAGCAGATGCACGAGGATCCGCAGATCCCCAACTACGGCGAGCCCGGCACCGGCCCGCGCTCGAGGAGGGGATGACGCTGGCGATCGAGCCGATGGTCAACATCGGCACCGACGAGATCCGGATGGGCTCCGACCACTGGGCCGTCTACTCGGCCGACGGCTCGCTCGCCGCGCACTTCGAGTTCACGATCGCCGTCGGCGCCGACGGTCCCCGGATCCTCACCCCCTGGCACGAGGACTGAGCGCCGGCGCCGATGCCGGCCGGCGCCGTGCAGGGCCGGCGTTCAGCCGTGGCCGCTGCCGATGCCGGCGGGCAGCTCGCTGCGCGCCCGCTGGGCGACCGGGGCGCGTCGCAGCGCCTTCGGCACGTGGGTCCGCTTCCAGTTCGTGCTCAGCGGCTCGTTCGTGAGCAACGCCTCCCACGTGGCGGTGCCGATCCGCCCCGTCGCGCGCAACTCCTCGTCCTGCTGGAAGTGCCGCACGGCGCGCCCGGTGCGGGCGTCGAAGACGCCGCTCGGCGCGGTCTGCCGGCCGGCGGCCGCGAGCAGCTCCTGCGCGTACACGACTGCGTCGCCGCGGTCACCGCGCTCGAGCTTCGCGATGCCGCTCTCCGCCTCGTAGCCCGGCACCCCCTTGACTCCCTTGCGGCGGACGATCTTCCACTCGCTCGGCGCCGTCTCCTGCCACGAGTACCAGCTGATCCCACGGGCGCGGTACTCGCGCGCGTAGCGGCGGAAGTCGAGCAGCTCGCGCTTGCCCGGGTCCTCGTAGGTCTGGCCGACCGGGAAGATCGGGCGCCCGTAGAGCTGGTTGAAGCGGTAGGTGTGCTCGAAGGCGCGGCGCACGGAGGTGCCGATCGCCGACCAGTAGACCTGCGGGACGTTGAAGCTCGCGCCGTCGTTGCCGAGGAAGACGGAGTACGGGAACGAGGGGTGGTAGTCGGTGTAGGGAAAGCTGCTCAGGCCGAGCGGGTAGCGCGGGCCCACGAGCTTGCGCAGCTTGTGGATGTAGGTGTAGGCCTGCTTGTAGCGGCCCTCGTAGCTCGCCTCGGCATCGATCACGATGCAGTCGGCGCCGAGCTCGGCGGCGCGCGCTGACGCCTTCGCCTCGCGCCCCGGATCATCGCCGTAGACGAACGGCCAGGCGCAGGCCTTGATCCCGCGCTTGTGCAGGGCGTGGACGAGCTTCGAGCTGAACTGGCTCCACGGGTTGGCGCCATCGGCGCTCTTCACGTAGACCGTGTCGAGCCGCTCATGCTTGGCCTTGCGGGCGACTGCCCGCGGCGAGCCGCCGGAGCTCGACAGCTCCCAGATCCACGATCCGTTGCCCTTCAGCGGGTTTGCCCCGGCCGGCGCCGCGCCGAGCAGCGGCAGGGCCGCGACCGCCGCGAGGAGCAGCGCCGCCGATGCCGCGCGGCTCCTCCGTACGGTCATCCGCTACCCCGCCTCCCGCAGCTTGTAGTGGCCGCCGAGCAGATGGGTCAGGGTGACCAGCTTGTAGCCGCGCTCCTGCAGTTTCTTGACGATCTTCGGCACCGCGGCAACCGTCTCGCTGCGCGGGCCGCCGCCATCGTGCATGAGCACGATCGAGCCGCTCTTCGCGGAGATCGCCGTGGCCTCGATCGAGCCCGTCCCGGGCAACTTCCAGTCGTTGGTGTCCCGGTCCCAGAGGGCGACCGACATGCCGAGGCTGCGGGCGGCGGAGACGGTGCCCGAGTTGTAGTTGCCGTACGGCGGCCGGAAGGCGCAGGGCTTGAAGCCCGTCGCGCGCTTGATCAGCTTCTGTGTCGTCCGCATGCTCGCGACGCCGGGGTAGTTCTCGTGGTGCAGCGAGTGGTCGCCGATGTCGTGGCCGTGGGCGATCAGCTTGCGCATGATCGACTCGCGGCCGGAGATCTCCGAGCCGACCTCGAAGAAGGTGCCCTTGGCGCCCCGCCGGTCGAGCTCGTGCATGATCGAGAGCGTGTAGTCGCTGGGCCCGTCGTCGAAGGTCAGCGCGACCTGCTTGCGCTTGCTGGGCCCGCTGCGGTAGGCGCCGGCGTTGCCGATCGAGCAGCCGGTGCGAACGACATTGCGGATGCGGCCGCGCTGGCTCCCCTTCACGGGCCAGCGATCCGTGCAGCCCGCCTCAGCGCTGCGCCGCCGCGCCTTCGCGGGCGGGGTTGTTGCGCAGGCCGGCCCGTGCCAGCCGCTGACTCCGAAGAAGCGGAAGTGGCCGGTTCGGAAGCCCGCCTGGCTCAGTCCGAGCTCGAGCTTGATCACGCTCGGCTGTGGCCTGTCGAGCTTCGCCTTGACCCCCTCGATCTTCTTCAACCGGCCGCTCTTGTGCAGGCGCGAGATTCCGACCCGCACCTTGTTGCCACGTGGCTTGCCGCCGACGCAGAGCACGCTGTTGTGACGCACCGCGTGCCCCGAGACGGCGACGCACATGTGGCGCTCGCTCGAGTGGGCGGCGTCCGGGTAGAGGGTCAGCTGGCTCAGCTTCGGCAGCGAGCGGACGCCCGAGAAGGTGAGGGCGAGCTTGCGCACGTGCTGGTTGACCGCGACGCGCTTGAGCTCGACCGGGCTGTGCTTGGCGCCGGCGCGGTCCCGCCGCCCTGCCTGCGAGTGCGCGGCAGCGGGGGCGGGGGCGTGCGCAGCCACGACGACGGCGAGCACGATCCCTGCCCCGAAGGTGGATCGCCGCACGTCCCACCGGCTACGCTCCAAGATGCTCCCCATCCACGTCATTGTTGCTGATCGCGGCAACGGCTGGCGTCGGGCGCCGCTGGCGCGCGGGCACTTTGCGCGCCGGCGCTCAGTTGCTAGTATCCCGGCTCTCGGCCTGAGGGCCGTCCCTGTTTGCCTGCCGTCCGATTCATGGGACGGCTGGGCCACCTAGTCAGATACGAGTTGGAGAGCGATGAAGGTTCGTGCGTCCGTAAAACCCATGTGTGAACGTTGCCAGGTGATCCGGCGGCGCGGCCGCGTGCTCGTGATCTGCTCGAACCCCCGGCACAAGCAGAGGCAAGGCTAGGTGCGCTGACAATGGCACGGATCGCAGGAATCAACCTGCCGCTCAACAAGCGGACGGTGGTCGGCCTCACCTACATCCACGGGATCGGCAGCTCGACCGCGGAGAAGATCGTCGAGACCACCGGCGTCTCGGGCGACACGCGGATCGGTGATCTCACCGACGACGAGGTGATGAAGCTCCGCGAGGCGGTCGAGGACCACCAGGTCGAGGGCGATCTGCGACGCGAGCGTTCGCAGAACATCAAGCGCCTGATGGAGATCGGCTCCTACCGGGGCCTGCGCCATCGCCGTGGACTGCCGGTCCGCGGCCAGCGCACGAAGACCAACGCTCGCGGCCGCAAGGGCCCGCGCCGGATGAGCATCGCGGGCAAGAAGAAGGCCCCCACGCCCAAGTGATCGACAGCTTCAGGAACGACTAGATGCCACAGCCCAAGAAGGGCCGCACCAAGCGCCGCGTCCAGTAAGAACGTGCCGTTCGGACAGGCCCACATCAAGACAAGCTTCAACAACACGATCGTCACCCTGACCGACCCCGAGGGCAACGTGATCGCCTGGGAGTCCGCCGGCTCGGCCGGCTTCAAGGGCTCCCGCAAGTCGACGCCGTTCGCCGCGCAGGTGACCGCCGACAACGCCGCCCGCAAGGGCATGGAGCACGGGCTCGAGCGCGTCGAGGTGCTCGCCAAGGGCGCCGGCTCCGGCCGCGAGACCGCGATCCGCGCGCTGCAGGCCGCCGGCCTGCAGGTGACGACGGTCAAGGACGTTTCCCCGCAGGCCCACAACGGCTGCCGCCCGAAGAAGCGGCGCCGGGTCTGAGGAGGCGCCGAGATGGCTCGAGATACTTCACCCCAGTGCAAGCAGTGCCGCCGCGAGGGCCAGAAGCTCTTCCTCAAGGGCGAGCGCTGCCTGACCGACAAGTGCGGCGTCGAGCGTCGCTCCTACCCGCCGGGTGAGCACGGCCGCGGCCGTCTGCGCGCCTCCGAGTACCGCAACCAGCTGCGCGAGAAGCAGAAGGCGCGCCGCTACTACCAGGTGCTCGAGAAGCAGTTCCGCAGCTACTACGAGAAGGCTTCGCGCCAGGACGGCGTCACCGGCGAGAACCTGCTGCGCCTGCTCGAGCGGCGCTTCGACAACGTGCTCGTGCGGCTCGGCTTCGCCGCCTCGCGGCGCCAGGCCCGCCAGATGATCACCCACGGCCACTGGCAGATCAACGGTCGCCGGGTCGACATCCCGAGCTACCAGGTCAAGCCCGACGACATCATCTCGATCAAGTCCGGCTCCTCCGTCGAGACGACCGTGAGGGTCGCCACCGAACTTATCTCCACTGTGCCCCCCTGGCTGCAGGCCGATCACGACGCGCTGACCGCGAAGGTCCTGCGTCTTCCCGAGAGGGACGAGATCGACTCGCCGGTCGAGGAACAGCTCATCGTCGAGCTGTACTCCAAGTAGGGCAACCGAAAACCCGCCGACGGAAGGACCGCGCAATGACCACCCTGCCCGAATTTCAGGAGCCCGTAATCACGAGCGAGGACAGCAACGAGACGAACGGCACGTTCGTCATCGAGCCCCTCGACAAGGGCTTCGGCTACACCTACGGCAACAGCCTGCGCCGCGTGCTGCTCTCGTCGCTCGGTGGCGCCGCGATCAAGTCCGTTCGCATCGAGGGCGTCGCCCACGAGTTCTCGAACATCGACGGTGTCAAGGAGGACGTGACCGACATCGTCCTCAACCTCAAGGACATCGTGATCAAGATGCACACCGACTCCGATGAGGTCGAGGTGCCGCTGGTCGCGAACGGTCCCGGCGAGGTCACCGCCGCCGACATCGACCTGCCGGCCGGGGTCGAGATCCTCAACCCCGAGGCCCCGATCGCGACGCTCGAGAAGAAGACGAAGCTCGAGATGTACCTGACGGTCGGCAAGGGCCGCGGCTACTCGCCGGCCGAGGACAACAAGGCCGACGATCAGCCGATCGGCGTGATCCCGATCGACTCGATCTTCTCGCCGATCCGCCGTGCCGCCTACAGCGTCGACTCCGCTCGAGTCGGTCAGCGCACCGACTTCGACAAGCTGACGCTGGAGATCGAGACCGACGGCTCGCTCGAGCCCGGCTCGGCGCTGCGCGAGGCCGCGGAGCTGATGATCAAGGCCCTGGCGATCTTCACTGACGCCGACCGCCTCGAGGAGCTCACGCAGACCAACGGCGCCGTTGTCGGCGCCGAGGCCGCCGCGGCCAGCGAGGGCGACGACCGCCTGATCGAGGAGCTCGAGATCGGCGTCCGCGCCTACAACTGCCTGAAGCGGGCCGGCGTGCAGACGATCGGCGATCTGACGACGCAAGTCCTTCTCGGAGCTGACCGCGATCCCGAACTTCGGCGAGCGGTCGATCGAGGAGGTCGTCGAGGCACTGACGTCGCTCGGCCTCTCGCTGCGCGAGGAGTAGTCCACCGATGCGTCACCGTCGCAACAGGCACAAGCTGAGCCGCGACGCGGCGCATCGCAAGGCGCTGCTCCGCAACCTCAGCAAGCAGCTGATCGAGCACGAGCGGATCCGGACCTCGCAGGCGAAGGCCAAGGCCGTCAAGCCCGAGGTCGAGAAGCTGATCACGCTCGCCAAGCGCGGCGATCTGCACGCGCGCCGGCAGCTGCTCAGCAAGCTCGGCCAGGACAAGTTCACGGTCCACAAGCTCGTCGAGGAGATCGCCCCCCGTTACGACGGAGCGCCCGGGCGGCTACACGCGGATCGTCAAGCTCGGCCCGCGCCGCAGCGACTCGACCGAGATGGTCTTCCTCGAGCTGGTCTGACGGCCTCGGAGCGCCGATGCCGGCGTCCTCCGCGGCTTGCGTGCAAAGCACGCGGCGCCTTGTGCGTCCTTGGCCTCGACGCTCCGAGGCTCGTCAGATCCCGGGGCGCCGGGCGGCCAGGCGGGCGGCGATCCGCGCGGCGACCCACAGGGGTTGCTCGATGATCTGCAGCCAGGTGAAGCGCATGACCTCGAGGCCGTGGTCCTGCAGCTCGGCCTGCTTGCGCCGGTCGCGCTCGAAGGCCGCGCGGCCCGAGTGGAAGTCGAAGCCGTCGACCTCGACGACGAGCCCGGCGTCGGGCCAGTAGGTGTCGACCTCCCAGCCGTGCAGGCGCACGTTGCGCTTGGCCGGCAACAGCCCCGCCTCACGAACAAGCCGCCACAGGCGCAGCTCCGCCTCCTTGCGTGAGAAGCCTGTCTCGCGGTCGGATGCGAGCAGCGGCCCGAGGACGCGCCAGCCGTGGTGACCCGCGGTCCGTGTGCGCAAAGCGTCGAGCTCCGCAGCGGGTAGGAGGCCCACCGCTCGCAACTCATTGGCCGCCCGCTCGATCTCACCCGGATCCGCGCCCATCGCGGTGTCAAGGAGCGACCGCGCGGGCGAGGTCACCGGGATGTAGTCGAGCGCACAGAGGTCGTCGGGGTGAAGGGCGCCGCGGTGCGTCGCAATCCGCGGTTGGGATCGACGAGCCGGCGCGATGATGTGCGAGGGGCCGGTTGGCTCGGCGACGGCTCCCCACAGCCAGAGCGCATGGCCGCGCGAGAGCAGCGAGTGGGGCTGCGTTGCGAGGACGGCCGCGAGCGCCCCGGCCAGGCCTGAAGCTGACTCTCGCCCGAGCAAGTAGACGCCTCTGTGGACCCGCGTAAACCGCCCGGCCCGACAGCGGGAGTTGACCATCGAGGGCGCGAGGCCGAGCAGGCTGAGCTGCGGCGCGGTCAGCAGGGCGTGCTGCAGCTCTGCAACGGCGACGAGCGGCCGCTCGCCTCCCCTGTCATCCAGCCGCGAAACAACGCGCCTGACGTCTACCGGTGCCCGACGTCCGGCGCGAAAGTTCGCTCTGGCCGAAGGAAGATGCCGGACGTCCTGCCCTGGGCCACGTGTGGCGCGTTGCTTTCCCATCTCGACCCCACAAGCCCAGAGGCGCCGACGGCGCCCCGCCTCGTCACGCGATACTCCGCCGCCGGATGACCACCTACCGGCTCGACATCGCCTACGACGGCACGGACTTCCGCGGCTGGGCTCACCAGGACGGGCTGCGCACCGTGCAGGGCGAGATCGAGGCGGCGCTCGGCGGCTCTTCGGCGGGCCGACCCGCCTGACCGTCGCCGGCCGGACCGACGCCGGCGTGCACGCCTCGGGGCAGGTGGCCAGCTTCAGCGCCGCGAAGGCGCCGCCGGAGCACCTGGGGCGGGCGCTCAACGCGCTGACGCCGGCGGACATCGCGATCACCGCGGCGGCGCCGGCGCCCGACGACTTCGACGCCCGCCGCCGGGCGCTCTCCCGCCGCTACCGGTACCGCCTGCAGCTCGGTGCCGCGCAGAGCCCGTTCGAGCGCCGCTACTCGGTGCACTGGCCCTACCCGCTCGACCGGGCGCTGCTCGATCGCTGCGCGGCCGCGATCGCCGGCACGCACGACTTCACCGCCTTCACGCCGACCGACACCGAGCACGTGCGCTTCGAGCGCAACGTGCTCGACGCCTGCTGGTCGGGGCCGGAGCCTGGCATTGGGCCTGAGGAGATCCTTAGCTTCGAGGTGGAAGCTGATGCATTCATGCGAAACATGGTCCGCGTACTCGTCGGCACGATGCTGGAGATCGGTGCCGGGCGGCGCGATCCGGAGTCGCTGCCGCAACTGCTCACCGGCCGCCCCCGGCCGGAGGCGGGAGAGACCGCGCCCGCGCACGGCCTGTGGCTGATCGGGGTCCGCTACCCGTGAGCCGGCGAGCCGCAGCCGCCCGGCCGCTCGCTCTCGTCGTGCTGCTGGGCGCGACGCTGATCGCCGGTGGCTGCGGCGGCGGGCACTCCTACCCGGACGTCAGCGTCACGACGCCGGAGGTCCGCGGCGCAGGCCCGACGCTGAGCATGGCCGAGTGGCGCAAGCGCGTCGGTGCGATCTGCCGGCGGGCCGCCGTCCGCGTAACCCGCGCCTCGGCCAAGCTGGCGGGCCAGGTCGCCGATCCGAGCGACGTCGGCGAGGTCAGCAGGCGCGCGTTCGAGATGGGCGAGCCCGTGATCGAGCGGCAACTGCGGGCATTGGCGCGACTGCGCCCCCCGCCGGCGATCGAAGCCGGCTATCAGGACTTCGTCTCGACGCTTGCCGACGAGCTCCGCTGGACCGGCCGGATCGCGCTCATGGCCGACACCAGCAACGCGGACGACGAGCTCGCCGAAGCCGACCGCCATCTCGCCGCGAGCGCCGCCAAGGTGCACCGCTTCGTCGGCGAGCACAGCCTGCTCGGCTGTGTCCCCGCCGGGTCCACGCCGCCCTGAGCGCCGCGCCGACGTCGCCCCCGCCCAGCCGCCCGGCGTTCATCTAGCGGGCCGTCAAGAAACGTCGCGCCCGAAACTGGCGGCGCCGGATCGCCGCTGGGCGTCGTCCTCGCTCGCCCGCGTAGCGCTGCTACGCGGGCTCCCTGCGTCCTACCCCACCGACGCCCGGCACTCGCCATTTCCGGGCGAACGTTCCTGGACGGTCCACTAGATTTGGCCCCGTGCGGGTCCTGCTCACCAACGACGACGGCATCCAGGCGGCTGGGCTGCAGGCGCTGCGGCGGGCGCTGCTCGCGCTCGAGGGCATCGAGCTCGACGTGATCGCCCCCGACTCGAACCGCAGCGCGACCGCCCGCTCGATCACGACGCGCTCGCCGCTGTGGGTCCAGGAGGTCGAGTTCGAGGACGGCACCACGGGTTACGCGACCGAGGGCACGCCGGTCGACTGCGTCCGCTTCGCCGACCTCGGCCTGCTCGGCCGCAAGCCGGACCTGATCGTCTCGGGGATCAACCACGGCTCCAACCTCGGCGACGACGTCACCTACTCCGGCACCGTCGCCGCGGCACTCGAGGGAATCGTCCTCGGCCTGCCGGCGATCGCGGTCTCCCAGCAGTCGCCGGAGCGCGAGATGGACTTCCGCGCCGGCCGCGAGTTCGACTTCTCCCACGCGGCGCCCTTCACGGCCGCGCTCGTCGCCCGGATCGTCGAGCACGGGATGCCGGAGGGGACGCTGATCAACGTCAACGTGCCCGGCGGCGAGCCCGCCGGCGTCGAGGTCACGAAGCTCGGCAAGCGGCTGTACGACGACGAGCTGAAGCTCGTCGAGGAGAGCGAGCGTGAGGGGCGCAAGCGCTACGAGATCTACGGCTTCGAGCCGTCCTTCGAGGACCGCGAGGGCACGGACCTCGCCGCGGTCCATCGCGGCCGCATCGCGGTCACGCCGATCCACTTCGACCTCACCGACCACGGCGGCCTCGAGGAGCTCGGCGGCTGGGGGCTGGAGGGAATGCTGGGGGCGCAGCGGTGAGCCCTGCAGCCGAGCCGGCGCAGCGGGCCGAGGAGCTGCGCGCCGAGATCGCCAGGCACGACCAGGCCTACTACGTCGAGGACGACCCGACGATCTCCGATGCCGACTACGACGCGCTCCTCAACGAGCTCCGCGACCTCGAGGCCGAGCACCCGGAGCTGCTCGCCCCCGACTCGCCGACGCAGCGGGTCGGCGGCAAGCCGCTCGACAAGTTCGAGCAGTACGAGCACGCCGAGCCGATGCTGTCGCTGGCCAACGCTCGCAACGCCGAGGAGCTGGCGGCCTGGGAGCAGCGGATCCGCAACCTGCTGAAGCGCTTCGACATCGAGGCGGAGGAGATCTCCTACGTGACCGAGCCGAAGATCGACGGCCTCGCGATCTCGCTCACCTACGAGGATGGCGTCTTCGTCCGCGGGCTGACGCGCGGCAACGGGACGATCGGCGAGGACGTCACCTCGAACCTGAAGACGATCCGCTCGATCCCGCTGCGGATCGATGACGCGCCGCGCAAGATCGAGGTCCGCGGCGAGATCTACTTCCCGCGCTCGGGCTTCGACCGGCTCAACGAGCAGCGGGCCGAGGCGGGCGAGTCGACCTTCGCCAACCCGCGCAACGCCGCCGCCGGCACGCTGCGCCAGCTCGACCCGCAGCTCGCCGCCTCGCGGCCGCTGCAGATCTGGACCTACGGGATCGGCTTCCGCGACGGCGTCGAGCACGCCTCGCACAGCGAGGAGCTCGAGTGGCTGCGCGAGCGTGGCTTCCGCGTCAACGGCGACATCGCCCACCACGACGACGGCGACGAGCTCGTGCCGCGCTGCGAGTGGTGGCAGGAGCGCCGCGACGAGCTCGACTTCGAGATCGACGGCGTCGTCGTCAAGGTCGACGAGCGGCGCGCTGTGGCGAGAGCTCGGCGTCGCCGGCCGCGAGCCGCGCTGGGCGATCGCCTGGAAGTTCCCGCCGACGACGGTGACGACGATGCTCAACAAGGTCGTCTGGAACGTGGGCAGGACCGGGCACCTGGTCCCCTTCGCGATGCTCGAGCCGGTCCACGTCGGCGGCGTCACGGTCTCGACCGCGACCCTGCACAACGAGGAGGACCTCGCCCGCAAGGACGTGCGCGAGGGCGACGAGGTGATCGTCACCCGCGCCGGCGACGTGATCCCGCGGGTCGTCGCGCCGGTGATCCAGCGCCGCAAGGGCAAGCGCCTGCGCAAGGCGAAGCCGCCGAAGAAGTGCCCGATCTGCGGGACGCCGACGGTCAAGCCGGAGGACTCGGTCTGGACCATCTGCCCGAACCGGACCGGCTGTCCCGGCCAGACCTTCCAGCACGTCAAGCACTTCGTCGGCCGCGGGATGATGGACATCGACGGCCTCGGCGAGAAGCACGCCTACCGCTTCCTCGAGGACGGCCTGATCAACGATGCGGCCGACATCTACGACCTCACCGCCGAGCAGCTCGAGGGGCTCGAGGGCTTCGGCGAGATCTCGGCCCAGAACCTGATCGACGCGATCGAGGCCTCCAAGCAGCGCCCCTTCCCGCGCGTGCTCTTCGCGCTGGGCCTCGCCGGCGTCGGCTACGTCACCGCGGAGGCGCTCGCCGCTCACTTCGGCTCGATCGACGAGCTGATCGCCGCCGAGCCGGAGCTGATCACGGAGGTCGACGGCGTCGGCCCGATCCTCGCCGAGCAGATCACCGAGCAGCTCGGCGACGAGCGCGTCCTCGACCTGATCGCCCGCCTGCGCGAGCGCGGCCTGCGCTTCGAGCTCGACGCGTCCGAGCGCCGCCAGGACGGCGGCCCGCTCGAGGGCAAGACGTTCGTCCTCACCGGCACCCTGCCGGAGCTGACCCGCGAGGAGGCGACGGCGATGATCAAGCGGGCCGGCGGCAAGGTGACCGGCTCGGTCAGCAAGAAGACCGACTACGTCGTCGCCGGCGAGAGCCCCGGCTCGAAGCTCGAGAAGGCGGAGAAGTTCGAGACGCCGATCCTCGACGAGGACGGCCTGCGCGAGCTGCTCAGCTCGCCCGGCTGACCGCGCGCCAGCAGGCACCGGCGGTGCGTTCGAGCTCGGCTCGGGAGAGCGCGGGGCCGCGGGCCGCGAGGCGGACGGCCGGCGCCAGGCCGATCTCGTAGAGGACCTCGAGCGGCAGCCGCTCCAGGCGGTCGGCGATCTCGGGCGCGGCTGCGGCTGCCATCAGCGGATCGTCGTCGCGGGCCATGGCGGCCTCGTGCGCCGCCTCGGCGTAGGGCGAGCCCTCGACCTGGATCAGAAAGCGCGCTTCTCCCGGATCGGCCGCGAGGTGTCCGTAGATGCCGAGCCACATCGCTTCGAAGACGTCGGGAGCGTCCTCGGCGCGGGCCGCCGCAGCGACGGCCGCCTCGCCGAGGTTGCGCTTGCTCTCCAGGTAGGCGGCAATGACGAGCTCGTCCTTGGAGGCGTAGTGGACGTACGCGGTGCCGGTTGCGACGCCGGCCTCGCGCGCGACGGCGCCCATCGAGGCGCCGTGGAAGCCGCGCTCGGCGACGAGCTTGCGCAGCGCGGCGCGTACGGCCGCGGCGCGGTCCGGTCGGCGGGGCCGCCGGGGATGCGACGGTCGCGCTCACGCGGCGGTCGCCGTCGCGGGCGGCGCGACGACGAGCGCCTCGCCCGTCTCGCGCTCGGAGACCTCCCAGAGCTTGGCGATCGCGCCTGCATCCCGACCACGCGGAAGATCGGCTTGCGCACCGGCGGGCCCGAGTTGACCCACAGCGGCCCGTAGAACTCGCCGCCCTTGGCGGTCGGGTCGGTCGCGGCGCGCAGCTGCGAGAGCGCGCCGTAGGCGGGGGCCATGCCGCTGGTGGTCGTCATCTTGTGGAAGAACTTCCCCCAGAAGTCACCCTCGTTCTCCCGCGTCGTCCGTGCCTGCAGGTCGGTGTTCGAGAGGCCCGGGTGGGCGATCAGGCTCTGCGCGCTGACGCCGGCCCGCTCGAACTCCTTCTGCAGGCCGAGGCCGAAGTGGAAGTTGGCGAGCTTCGACTGCCCGTAGGACTTCCACGGCCCGTACTTGCCCTCGAGGTGCGGGTTCGACGGGTTGATGGCGCGGCCCATGTGGTGGGCGGTGCTGGTTACGGTGACGACGCGCGGCGCCGGCGCCCGGAGGACGGCCGGCATCAGCTTCGCGGTCAGCACCCAGTGGCCGAGGTGGTTGACGCCGAGCTGCATCTCGAAGCCGTCGGCGGTCCGGCCCTCGGGCATCGCCATCAGCCCGGCGTTGTTGATCAAGCAGGTCGAGCGTCTCGTGCTTGGCAAGCGTTGCCTCGGCTGCGGCGCGGACCGAGTCGAGCGAGCCGAGGTCGAGCTCGATCACCTCGAGCGAGGCATCGGGGAGCTCGGCGCGGATGTCGGCCTCCGCCGCCGCCGCCTTCTCCTGGTTGCGGGCGGCGATCACGACGTGGGCTCCCTTGCGGGCGAGCTCACGCGCGGTCTCCTGGCCGAGGCCGCCGTTGGCGCCGGTGACGAGCGCCGTGCGGCCGCTCTGGTCGGGGATGTCAGCTGCGGTCCAGGCCATCGTGGCGGTCCTCCCGGGGGTCGAGGCGGCGCGCTCGCGCGCTCGCGCCTGAGTGAATGTTCATTCAGTCTAGCCGTTTGTTCGGCTCTCGACCGGACGAATGACGAGTCCGGGGTTGACGAGCTTCGTCCAGTGTTAGTGTCGATCGACACCCGAGGCGAGGAGAGGTGCAGCAATGTGCCTGGCCATTCCGGGTCAGATCCTCGAGATCGTCGACCCGGAGACGAGAATTGCGAAAGTGGACGTGGCAGGCGTCCGCCGCAACGTCAACATCGGCCTGCTCGACTCCGAGCCCGGGGGCGTCGAGGTCGGCGACTGGGTCCTGATCCACGTCGGCTTCGCCCTCTCGAAGGTCGACGAGGAGGAGGCGCGACAGACCCGCAAGATGCTCGAGGGCATGGGGGCCGACTACGAGGCCGAGCTCGAGGAGCTGAAGGCGAGCGTGATCGAGTGAGCCCCGAGCCCGCCCCACAAGTCTGCGAGTCGGGGCCGGGCTGCATCACCTGCGGCGACGTTGCCGTGCCGCTGCGCGTCGTGCTGATCGACGCCGATCGCGGCCTCGCGCTCTGCGAGGACGCCGAGGGCCGCCGCGAGACCGTCGAGACCGCGCTCGTGCACCGGTGGCGGTCGGAGACGAGCTGCTCGTCCACGCGGGCACCGCGATTCAGAGCTGGGGGGGCCGCCGCCCCCGCGCACGCGCGGACGCGAGGCGGAGCACGTGCGCCATGTATCTGCCGATCCTCCATCTCCGGCATCCCCGCAGGGCGAAGCCCGAGGAGATGCCGTGGTCTGGGGATCGGCATGAAGTTCGTCGACGAGTTCCGCGACCCCGAGCTCGGCCGCGCGCTGGCCGGCGAGATCCTCAACCTCGTCGAGCCGGGCCGCGACTACAAGCTGATGGAGGTCTGCGGCGGGCACACCCACTCGATCTACCGCTACGGGATCGACGACCTGCTGCCCGAGAACGTCGAGCTCGTGCACGGCCCCGGCTGCCCGGTCTGCGTGATCCCGATGGGCCGCGTCGACGACGGCATCGCGATCGCCCGCAACGAGGAGGTGATCTTCACCTGCTTCGGCGACATGATGCGGGTCCCGGGCTCGGAGCAGAGCTTCGGCGAGGCGAAGGCCGACGGCGCCGACATCCGCATGGTCTACTCGCCGCTCGACGCGCTGCGGATCGCGAAGGCGAACCCCGACCGGACCGTCGTCTTCTTCGCGATCGGCTTCGAGACGACGGCGCCGTCGACCGCGCTGACGCTGAAGCGGGCCCGGGCCGAGGGGATCGAGCAACTTCCTCTCCATCTGCAACCACGTGACGATCGTGCCGCCGCTGCGGGCGCTGCTCGAGTCGCCGGACCTGCGCCTCGACGGCTTCATCGGCCCCGGCCACGTCTCGACGGTGGTCGGCGCCCGGCCCTTCGAGTTCATCCCCGCGAACTACGGCAAGCCGCTGGTCACCTCGGGGTTCGAGCCGCTCGACATCCTGCAGGGCATCCAGATGATCCTCCGCCAGATCGCCGAGGGTCGCTGCGAGGTGGAGAACCAGTACGGGCGCGTCGTCCCCTACGAGGGCAACCCGGCGGCGCTCGCGGTGATGGCCGAGGTCTTCGAGCTGCGCCCGCACTTCGAGTGGCGCGGCCTCGGCTTCATCAGCCAGAGCGCGCTGCGGCTCTCCGACGCCTACGCCGACTTCGACGCCGAGCAGGTGTACGAGACGCCCGGCGTCCGCGTCGCCGACCCGAAGGCCTGCCAGTGCGGCGAGGTGCTGAAGGGCGTGATCAAGCCCTGGGAGTGCAAGGTGTTCGGCACCGCCTGCACGCCCGAGCACGCGATCGGCACCTGCATGGTCTCCCCGGAAGGCGCCTGCGCGGCCTACTACAACTACGGCCGCTTCGCGCGCGAGCGGGAGGTCGTCTGATGGCGCCGGGGACCCGCGCAGAGCGACCCCGTCTCCGATCGCGAGCGCGCATCCTCGAGATCATCGAGACGACCCGGGCGAAGCGGCCGAAGTTCAAGGCCGAGCAGGTGACGATGGCGCACGGCGCCGGCGGCAAGGCCACGCAGACCCTGATCGAGGGCCTGCTCGTGCCGGCCTTCGACCCCGAGGGCAGCGGTCTCGCGGAGATGGCGGATGCGGGCCTGGTGGCGCTTGCCGAGGGCGTCCCGCCCGTCGCCTTCACGACCGACACCTTCGTCGTCAAGCCGCTGCGCTTCCCGGGCGGCTCGATCGGCGAGCTGGCCGTCAACGGAACCGTCAACGATCTCGCGGTGGCCGGGGCGCGGCCGCTCGCGATCACCGTCGGGCTGATCCTCGAGGAGGGGCTCGATGCCGAGGTCACTGCGGGCCGAGGTCGAGGCGATCGCGGCGGCCGCGGAGGCGGCGGGCGTCAACGTCGTCGCCGGCGACACGAAGGTCGTCGAGCGCGGCGCCGCCGACGGCATGTACGTCAACACGACCGGGATCGGCCTGACCGATCCGCGCGCGCGGCTCAGCCCGGCGGCGCTCGAGCCGGGCGACGCCGTGATCGTCTCCGGGCCGATCGGCGAGCACGGCACGGCGATCATGCTCGCCCGCGACGAGTTCGAGCTCGACGCCGACATCGTCTCCGACACGCAGCCGCTGTGGCCGGCGGCCGACGCGCTGCTCGAGTCGGCCGGAGCGGACCTGCGCTGCATGCGCGACGCGACCCGGGGCGGCGTCGCCACCGTGCTCAACGAGCTGGCCCGCGCGAGCGGCGTCGCGATCGTCGCCCACGAGGCCCAGGTCCCGGTCGCACCCGCGGTCGCCGGCGCCGCCGAGATCCTCGGCATCGACCCGATGTACGTCGCCAACGAGGGCCGGCTCGTCGCCTTCGTCGCGCCGGAATCCGCCGACGCCGCGCTCGCGGCGCTGCGCGCGGTGCCCGGCTCCGAGGGCGCCGCCGTGATCGGCGAGGTCAGCACCGAGCCCCCCGGCATGGTCCTCGTCGAGACCGCCTTCGGCGGCAAGCGCGTCATGGACCTTCTCGCCGGCGACCCGCTGCCGAGGATCTGCTGAGCGATGAGCGCTTCCTGCCCCGACAAGTTCCGACACCGACCGGGCCCGCACCGCCCGGGGAAATGAGTTGACATGGCAGCCACCGAGTTCATCCCCGACCAGCAGGCGACGGAGGCCGTCGAGGCCCACGTGATCTGGATGACGACGGGCCTCTCCTGCGACGGCGACTCGGTGGCGATGACCTCGGCGGTCAACCCGAGCCTCGAGGACATCATCACCCAGTCGATCCCGGGGATGCCGAAGGTGATCGTCCACAACCCGGTGCTCGCCTACGAGAACGGCGGCGAGTTCATCGAGTGGTGGTGGCAGGCCGAGCGCGGCGAGCTCGATCCGTTCGTGCTCTGCGTCGAGGGCTCGATCCCGAACGAGAACCTCGCCGGCGAGGGCCACTTCGCGGCGATCGGCAACGACCCCGAGACCGGCCAGCCGATCACGACGAGCGAGTGGCTCGACCGGCTCGCGCCGAAGGCGGCGGCGGTGGTCGCGATCGGCACCTGCGCCACCTACGGCGGCATCCCGGCGATGAAGAACAACCCGACCGGTGCGATGGGGGTCGCCGACCATCTCGGCTGGAACTGGAAGTCGGCGGCGGGCCTGCCGGTCGTCAACATCCCCGGCTGCCCGGCGCAGCCCGACAACATGACCGAGGTGCTGCTCTACCTGGCGCTGCACCTGGCGGGCCGCGCCCCGGTGCCGGAGCTGGACGAGGCGCTGCGGCCGAAGTGGCTGTTCGGGCGGACCGTGCGCGAGGGCTGCAACCGCGCCGGCTTCACCGAGCAGGGCAACTTCGCGACCGAGTACGGCGACGACCCGCGCTGCCTGGTCAAGCTCGGCTGCAAGGGGCCGGTGGTCAAGTGCAACGTGCCGGTCCGCGGCTGGGTCGACGGCTACGGCGGCTGCCCGAACGTGGGCGGCATCTGCATGGCCTGCACGATGCCCGGCTTCCCCGACAAGTACATGCCGTTCATGGACGAGGACCCGTACGGCAAGGCGGCGGCGCGCTTCGCCTCCTTCACCTACGGCCCGGTCCTCCAGTACTTCCGGCAGCGCAACATCGAGAAGAAGTACGACCACGAGCCGGAGTGGCGCAAGCCCGGGAACACGCTGCTCTCGGGCTACCGATCGCGGTCGTCCAGCTACGCGCCGCCGGGGTCCTGATCGGCCGGCGCGCGCGCAGTTCAGCAGGGACCACAGAGTTTCAGACGAGGAGAGAGCAGAGATGGCAACCACAGAGACACCCAGGTCCGACCAGAACGTGATGGTCAAGGAGATGTCGTGGGATCCGATCACCCGGATCGTCGGCAGCCTCGGCATCCACACCGAGATCGACTTCTCCAACCAGAAGGTCAACAAGTGCTACTCGACGTCGATGATCTTCAGGGGATTCGACATCTTCATGAAGGGCATCGACCCGCGCGACGCGCACTTCATCACGAGCCGGATCTGCGGCATCTGCGGTGACAACCACTGCACCTGCAGCTGCCTGAACCAGAACATGGCCTACGGGGTGAAGCCGCCGCCGCTCGGCGACCTCGCCTTCAACCTGGCCGAGACCGCGGACTACATGTTCGACCACGCGATCTTCAACGACTGCATGGCCAACGTCGACTTCTGCGAGCAGATGGTCAAGGAGACGAACCCGTCGCTGCTGCAGAAGGCGGAGTCGACCTCGGCGCCGCACTCCGACATCCACGGCTACAGGACGATCGCCGACATCATGCGCGGGCTGAACCCGTTCACCGGCGACTTCTACCTGGAGACGCTGCAGGTGGCGCGCTACACGCGCGAGATGTACTGCCTGTTCGGCGGCCGGCACACGCACCCGTCGACGATCCTGCCGGGCGGCTGCAGCGCCCAGATCACGCACCAGACGCTGACCGACTACTACGTGCGGCTGATGCGGTACTTCGAGTACTGCAAGCGCACGGTGCCGATGCACGACGACCTCTACGACTTCTTCCTGGCAGGAGATGCCGGGGTACGACATGGTCGGCTACCGGGACACGAACCTGGTCTGCTGGGGCAGCTTCGACGATCCCGACTACGTCGACTACTCGTACGAGCGCATGGGCGAGTGGGGCAACAAGCGCTACGTCACGCCCGGCCTCGTCTTCGACGGCGAGCTGATCACGACCGACCTCGTCGAGATCAACCTCGCGATCCGGATCCTGCTCGGCTCCTCCTACTTCGACGACTGGACCGACAGCCAGGCGCCGTTCGTGACCAAGGACCCACTCGGCAACGACGTCGACCCGCGCCACCCGTGGAACAAGGTGACGCTGCCGAAGCCGCAGAAGCGCGACTTCGCCGACAAGTACAGCTGGGTCGTGAGCCCGCGGATGTACGACAAGCGCAACGACAGCTACGTCGCCTGCGACACCGGCGGCGGACCGTTCGCGCGCCAGTGGGTGACGGCGAAGGCCGGCCTGGTCGACTTCGGCTACTGCAAGGCGACCGGCGAGAGCATCCAGATGGTGCTGCCGCGGACGCCCGACTCGCCCGAGACGGAGCTCGAGTGGAAGGTGCCGGAGAAGTCGAACGCGATCGAGCGCGACCGCGCCCGCTCCTACCACCAGGCCTACTCGGCGCTGGTCGGGCTGCACTGCCTGGAGCGCGCCTTCAAGGAGGTGCGGGCGGGGCGGACGAAGTCCTGGACGGACTTCAAGGTGCCCGACAGCGCGGTCAGCTGCGGCTTCCACGAGGCGGCCCGCGGCGTCCTCAGCCACCACATGGTGATCGAGGGCGGCAAGATCGCCAACTACCAGCCCTACCCGCCGACGCCGTGGAACGCCAGCGTCCGCGACACCTACGGGACTCCGGGCCCCTACGAGGACGCGGTGCAGAACACGCCGATCTTCGAGGAGAACGGCCCGGAGGACTTCAAGGGCGTCGACATCATGCGGGCGGTGCGCTCCTTCGATCCGTGCCTGCCCTGCGGCGTCCACATGTACACGCGGCAGCGGCCGGGTGCGCAAGGTGATGCACACGCCGACCGGGCATGAGCTGAGGTGGAGGTCGGTGCAGCAGAGCGAGGATCGCGCCGCAGCCCGAGGCGCTCGTCGAGCGCTTCGGTGAGCTCAACGAGGAGCTCGAGCGGATCGCCGATCCGGTCGCCCGGGCGCGGGCGGAGGAGATGATCGGCGTCGTCCTCGACCTCTACGGCGAGGGCCTGCGGCGGATCTTCGCGACGCTCGAGAGCGCCGGCGAGGCGACCGAGGCCGCCCGCGAGGCGCTCGCCGCCGACGGCGTCGTCGCCAGCCTGATGCTGATCCACGACCTCTACCCGGTCGGCATCGAACAGCGGGTCGAGGAGGCGCTCGACAGCGTCCGCCCGTACATGGAGTCGCACGGCGGCGACGTCGAGCTGCTCGGCGTCGACGAAGCGGCGTCGCCCGGATCCGGCTCGCCGGCAGCTGCGACGGCTGCCCGGCTTCCGCCGCGACGCTGGAGCTGGCGATCAAGCAGGCGCTCGACGAGCACGCGCCCGACCTCGACGGCCTCGAGGTCGAGGGCATGGAGGCCGCCGCCGGCCCCGAGCTCGGCGCCGACGCCCTCGCGCTGCCGGTCGTCCAGGCCGGAGCCGGCGCCAGCGACGGGAACGGCAACGGGTCCGCCGCCGGCGGACTCGACGGGCGCTCGAGGAGCTGCCGTCCTGGTTTCCGGCGGGCGAGCTTGCGGGCCTCGAGGAGGGCTCGTTGCGGACGACGACGCTCGCCGGCCGCGAGCTGCTCGTCGCCAACGTCGACGGCTCGCTGCTCGCCTACCTGGACCGCTGCGCGGACTGCGGCTCCGGCCTCGGCGGCGAGCACCCTGGTCGAGGGCGTGCTCTGCTGCTCCGGGCTGCGGGCGCCGCTACTTCCTGCCGCGGGCCGGCCGCTCGCTCGACGACGACGGCCTGCAGCTCGACCCCGTGCCGCTGCTCGCCCGCGACGGCTCGGTCAGGGTGGCGCTGCCGGGATGAGCGCCGCCGGGGCGAACGGCAACGGGCGCACGGCGCGAGCGCCTCGGACAGGCTCGCTCGAGCCGTGCCACGCGGAGCTCGTCAGCGGCATGCGCGGGCTCGCCGGCCGCAACCGCAGGCGCCCCCGCCCCCGTCGGCCGGCCGCAGGCGGCCGCCCCGGGAGCGGAGGGCGAGGAGCGCTGCGAGCTCTGCGGCGCGCCCCTGCCGCCCGATCACCGGCATCTGCTCGAGCTCTCCGAGCGCCGCATCGTCTGCGCCTGCGAGACGTGCTGGTCGGTCCGCTCCGGCGAGGCCGCCTACCGGCCGGCGGGTGTCCGCGTCGTCTGGCTCCCCGAGCTCGACATGCCGGACGAGGCCTGGGCCGCGTTCGGCGTCCCGATCGGCCTCGCCTTCTTCATGCGGACCGGCGCCGCGGAGCCGGGTCGCGTCGTCGCCTTCTACCCGAGCCCGGCGGGGGCGACCGAGTCCGAGATCGACGCCGACGCGTGGGCGCGCCTCGAGCGCCTCAACCCGGTGCTCGCGGGGCTCGAGCCCGACGCCGAGGCGCTGATCGTCGACCGCCTTCCGCGACCCCCCGGGCCGTGATCGCGCCGATCGACGAGTGCTACCGGCTGGTCGGCATGATCCGCGTCAGCTGGGAGGGCATCTCCGGCGGCGACGGGCCGGCGCGGGCGATCGCCGCGCTTCTTCGCGCAGCTCGAGGTCCGCAACCCGCGTGCCGCCGCCGGTGGCGCACCGATGCCGAGGGCCGGGCGCCGATGCCTGAGCCGGGCCTCCCGCGGCGCGGCCCGACCCCTCGTTCACCGTGCTCGGCGCCGAGCCGGTGCCGCGGAGCGCGACGCCGACGCTGCGCTTCCGGCTCGGCGTCGAGGACGCCTCCGGCTTCGAGGTCACTGCATCGCGCTCACCGTGCTGATCACGATCGAGCCCGGCAAGCGCACCTACTCGGCCGGCGACCGCGAGCGGCTCGTCGAGCTGTTCGGCGAGCCCGAGCGCTGGGGCTCGACCACCGGCGCCTTCCGCTGGACCCAGATCGAGGCGCTCGCCGGCGCCTTCTCGGGCAGCGTCCTGCTCGAGCCTCGACGTGCCCTGCACCTACGACCACGAGATCGCGGCGGTCAAAGTACTTCGGCGGCGTCGACGAGGGCGTCTACCCGCTGCAGCTGCACTTCAACGGCACCGTCTACTACGAGGACGGCGGCGGGCCGCACCGCAGATCCTGCCGCTCGCCTGGGACCGCTCGGCGCGCTTCGAGCTGCCCGTCGAGACGTGGCGCGCGATGATCGACGCCCACTACCCGCGGCGGCGCCTGGCTGCGCCTCGAGGAGGAGACGATGCACGAGCTCGGCCGGCTGAAGGCGCGCAGCGGCTCGCCGACCGTCGACGCGGCGATCCGCGGGCTGCTCGAGGCCTCCGGGGCCGATCCGGTGGCGTGGACGCCGAGGCCGGGGAGACGCCGATCGAGGGGGCGCGGGGATGATCGACGCGGCCGCCGAGCGCCTCGCCGATTCGCTGCTCTACGAGGGCTACGCGCTTTACCCGTACACGCCGGGAGCGACCAAGAACGCGACGCCCGACGCCGTTCGGCATCGTCTACCCGCCTGCCTACGCGGCGCGCCGCGACACGACCTACGACCACCTGCAGATCGAGTGCGTGGCGCTGGCGCCGGGGGCGGCCGAGCTCGACGTCGCCGTCGTCTTCCTGCAGGCGGCCGGCAGCCGCCATCGGGCTGCCGAGCGGCGGATCGAGGCGCACGCGAGCCTCGAGACGCTCGCGCACGGGACCGACGAGCAGCCCTTCGTCTTCGAGGCCGGAGCCGAGCTCGGGGTGACCACCGGCGAGCCGCGGGCCGGCGAGCCTGAGGTGCTCAGCGGCAGCTCCTGCTCGCGGCCGAGCGGCTCGAGCTCGGCGGCGAGACCGGTGGCGACGCTTGGAAGGTCGCGCTGCGGGTCGAGAACACGACGCCGCTTGCCCGACCGGGACGTGGCCGCGATGGACCGGGCCGGCGCCCTTGCGCCGCTCGCTGCTCTCCACCCACGTGCTCGCCGGCCTCGATGCGGGGCGGTTCGCCTCGCCGCTCGAGAACGCGGGCCGGTCGGCGCGGCGGTGCGCGAGTGCGAGAACGTCAACAGCTGGCCGGTGCTCGCCGCGGCCGACGACAACGCCGTGCTCGGCGCCGCGATCCTGCTCCCCGATCACCCGCAGATCGCCGCGCAGAGCAAGGTCAACATGTTCGACAACACCGAGATCGAGGAGGCGCTGACGCTGCACGTGCAGTCGCTCAGCGACGCCGAGCGAGCCGAGATCGAGGCCGCCGGCGATCCCGGTCGTCGAGGAGATGATCGAGCGGGTCGAAGCGACGACGCCCGAGGAGATGCTCGAGATGCACGGCGGATGAAGCCGGCGGAGCTCGGGGTGCCCGACTTTCCCGCAGTGGAGCGAGCCGGCGGGAGGCGGCGATGACGGCGCCCGGGCCCCCGCCTCGGCGCCCCGCCGGGCTCGACCCGGACGACGTGCCCGGCGAGCGCGAGGTGCTCGTCGGCGGCCGTCGCTTCGCGCGCGGCGGCAAGGTCGTGCTGCGGCCGGGGACCGGCGGCGACCCCTACGACAAGATGCTCGACGGGCAGCCGGCGACGATCCGCCGGATCTACCTCGACTACGACGGCCGCGCCTACCTCGGAGTGACGGTCGACGCCGACCCGATGGCGGAGGTCCTCCGCGAGGCGGGCCGCTACCTGTTCTTCTTCGCCGACGAGCTCGAGGAGGCATGATGGACGCGATGCCGCAACCGCCGGTCAACCCCGGTTCCGATGCGGGGGCCGCCGGCCCCGGCAAGCGGATCCTCGTCGCCGGGATCGGCAACGCCTGGATGAAGGACGACGCCTTCGGCGGCAAGGTCGCCGAGCGGCTCGAGGGCACCCTGCCCGAGCAGGCGGCCGTCTTCGACTTCGGCACCGGCGGGCTCGATCTCGCCTACGAGGCGATGCGCGGCTACGACGCCCTGATCCTGATCGACATCAGCCGCCAGGGCGGCGAGCCCGGGACGCTGTACGTGATGGACGCCGAGCCCGACGACCTCGAGCCGATCGCCGACGGCGAGATGCTGAGCCCGCACGGGATGGACCCGGAGACGGTGCTGCGCTTCGTCAAGGCGGTCGGCGGCTGGCCCGGCAGGGTCCGGATCGTCGCCTGCGAGCCGGCCGCGGTCGAGGAGATGGGGCTCGAGATGTCGCCGCAGGTCGCCGCTGCGGTCGAGCGCGCGGCCGGCGTCGTCCGCGAGACCGTCGCCGAGCTGCTCACCGACGAGGCCTACGCCGATGCATGAGCTCTCGGTCTCCTCGGCGATCGTCGACACCGCGATCCGGCACGCGCGCGGCCGCCGCGTCAGCGCCGTACACCTCCAGGTCGGCGCCCTGCGCCAGGTCGTCCAGGCGTCGCTGAGCTTCTACTTCGGCGTCGTCAGCCGCGACACGGTCTGCGAGGACGCCGACCTCGACCTGAGCCGACGTCGACGCGCTGATGCGCTGTCGCGCCTGTGGCAACGAGTGGGACCCGGCGCCCGACCCGCTGCATGACGAGGGCATGCTCGCTGCTGCCCCAGTTCCGCTGCCCGGCGCTGCGACGAGGCGGGCGCCGAGGTGCTCGCCGGCGACGAGCTGCTCGTCGACTCGATCGACGTCGAGGAGACCGACGCGGCCGCCGAGGCCGTGGAACGCCTATGCCCCGGACCCGGCTGGAGCCGGCCGCCAAGGAGCCTGAATGCACCAGACCAAGGTCAAGGTCGCCGAGGACGCGCTCGACGCGAACACGACGATCGCCAACGCCAACCGCGACGACTTCGACCGCGCCGGCGTCGCCGTCGTCAACCTGATGAGCGCTCCCGGGGCCGGCAAGACGACGCTGCTCGAGCGCGCGCTCGAGGCAGCGCGGCGAGGTCCGCGTCGGCGTCCTCGAGGGCGACGTGCAGGGCTCGCTCGACGCCGACCGGCTCTCGGTCCTGCACGTGCCCGTCGTCCAGGTCAACACCGGCTCCGGCTTCGGCGGCGAGTGCCACCTCGACGCCAACATGGTCCGCTCGGGGCTCGGCGACCTCGACCTCGACGAGCTCGACCTGCTCGTCGTCGAGAACGTCGGCAACCTCGTCTGCCCGGCCGAGTTCCGGATCGGCGAGGACGCCAAGGCGATGATCTGCTCGGTCACCGAGGGCGAGGACAAGCCGCTCAAGTACCCGCTCATGTTCCGCTCCTGCGAGCTCGTCGTGGTCAACAAGATCGACCTGCTTCCGCACCTCGACTTCGATCTCGAGCGGCTGATCGCCAACGTCGACCGCGTCAACCCCGAGGCCGAGGTGATCACGCTCTCGGCTCGCACCGGGGAGGGTTGCGAGGCTTTCACCAGTGGCTGTTCGAGCTGCCGGAGCGAGTGAGCTGATCGACGCCGCGGTCGCCGCGCGCGTCGACGCCGGGCGTGCCTTCTTCGAGGCGGAGGCGCCGCGGATCGCCCGCTGCTGTCACCGGATGGCGGAGCGCTTCGCCCGCGAGGGCCGGCTGATCGCGCTCGGGCCGACGCCGGCGGCACGCTCCGACGCGCGCCACGTCTCGGTCGAGTTCGTGCACCCGGTGATCGTCGGCAAGCGGGCGCTGCCGGCCTTGCGCTGACCGCCGAGGGCGGCCCGCGTCGATCGCCAGCTCGAGGCGCTGCAGGCCCCGACGACATCGTGATCGGCTTCGGCCTCGACGGCCCGCGGGCCGGCCGCGGAGCGAGACCGCTCGGGCGCTGGCGATCGCCGCGGGGCGCGGCTGCATGACGATCGGCTTCGGCCCCGGCGTCGCCGAGGGCGAGGGCGGCGGCCTGGACCTTCGCGCGCCCGGCGCCGATCCGGCGGTCCGCCAGGAGCTGTCGAGACCGCTCTACCACGTGCTCTGGGAGCTCGTCCACGTCTTCTTCGACCACCGCGGCCTGCTCGAGGGCCGCAGCGCCCGCCGCACCCACGACAGCCGGCGCCTCGAGCTTCCTCTACCCGTTCCTCGGCGAGCAGGAGGCGGACCTCGACGCGGTGCTCGCCGACGTCGAAGGCTCCGTTCGGATGAAGGCGGCGGAGGTCGGCGGAGCTGCGCGCGCAGACCGTGCGCGAGGCTCCCGCGAGGCGCTCGCCGCCGCCGCGGCGGCCCTTGCGCGAGTGCTTCGACGCTCGGGTGGGCGCCTGCTCGCCTTCGGCAACGGCGGCTCGGCGACCGACGCGATGGACCTCGTCGCCGACTTCCGCCTGCCGCCGAGGGCCTGCCGTCCCGGCCGGCGCTCGACCTGACCGAGGACACGCCGATCATCACGGCGGTCGCCAACGACATCGGCGTCGAGGAGATCTTCCAGCGCCAGCTGATCGCCTGGGGGCGGCCGGGCGACGTCGCCGTCGCCTTCTCGACCAGCGGCGGCTCGGAGAACCTGATCGAGGGCCTCGCGCAGGCGCGCCGGATGGGGATCGGGACGTCGCGTTGCGTCGGCTACGACGGCGGCCGGATCGCGGCCGAGGGGCTCGCCGACCACGTGATCGTCTCAGCCGCTCCCAGCACATCCCGCAGGATCCAGGAGGCGCAGGCCACCGCCTACCACCTGCTGCGCGGAGCTCGCCGAGTCCGGCGTCGCCGGCGCGGACCGATGAGCGCGGATCGGCCGCGGCGGCGCAGCGGCGGCTCGTCGATCCGGGTCGAGGGCACCGTCCAGGGCGTCGGCTTCCGGCCCTTCGTCCACCGGCTCGCCGGCGAGCTCGCGCTCGCCGGCTTCGTGCTCAACGACGAGCGCGGGGTGCTGATCGAGGTCGAGGGGCCGGAGCCGGCGCTGGCCGAGTTCCTGCGCGCGGCTGCGGGCCGAGGCGCCGCCGATGGCGCGGATCGAGCGAGTCGTGACGACCGCCGGCTCGAGCCCCGCGGCGAGCGCGAGCTTCGCGATCGCGCCGAGCCGCGGCGGCGGCGCTCGGCCGCGACCGCAGATCAGCCCCGACGCCGCCACCTGCGACGGCCTGCCTGGCCGAGCTGCGCGACCCCGGCGACCGCCGCTACCGCTACCCGTTCATCAACTGCACCGACTGCGGCCCGCGCTTCACGATCGTCACCGGGATCCCCTACGACCGGCCGGCAGACGACGATGGCGGGCTTCGAGATGTGCGCCGCCTGCCGCGCCGAGTACGAGGACCCGGCCGACCGCCGCTTCCACGCCCAGCCCAACGCCTGCCCCGAGTGCGGGCCCGTCGGTTCGGCTGCTCGGCAGCGACGGCGCGCGACGCTCGAGCTCGCCGGCCGGCGCCGACGCCGTCGCGGCGACCGCCGCGGCGCTGCGCGAGGGCGCGATCGTCGCGGTCAAGGGGCTCGGCGGCTACCACCTCGCCTGCCGCGCCGACGACGAGCAGGCGGTCGCGACGCTGCGCGGGCGCAAGCGGCGCGAGGAGAAGCCGTTCGCGGTGATGGTCGCCGACCTCGAGCGCGGCCGAGCGGCTCGTCGAGCTCGGCCCGGCCGAGCGGGCGCTGCTCGCGGGCGTCGAGCGCCCGATCGTGATCGCCGCGCCGTCGCGAGGCGGGCGCCGGTCGCCGACTCGGTCGCGCCCGCGCAACCCCGATCTCGGCGTGATGCTCGCCTACACGCCGCTGCACCACCTGCTGCTCGCCGACGCGGGGCTCGATCTGGTCATGACCTCGGGCAACGTCGAGCGACGAGCCGATCGCCTTCACCGACGAGCGACGCGCTCGCAGCGGCTGGCGCCGATCGCCGACCTGCTTCTGCGTCCACGACCGGCCGATCCGGACCCGCACCGACGACTCGGTGCTGCGTGCGCTCGGACCCGCGCTCGGCTCGGCGCCGCTGATCATGCGGCGCTCGCGCGGCTGGGTGCCGCGCACCGTCGCGCTGCCGCTCGCCGCGCGCGGAGCCGCTCCTCGCCTGCGGCGCGGAGCTGAAGAGCACCTTCTGCCTCGCCCGCGGCCAGACGCGCCTGGCTCTCCCACCACATCGGCGACCTGAAGAACTACGAGACGCTCGTCTCGTTCCGGGACGGGGTCGAGCACCTCGAGCGGCTGCTCGAGGTCGAGCCCGCCGTCGTCGCGCACGACCTGCACCCCGACTATCTGTCGACGACCTACGCGCTCGAGCGCCCGGCTCGCGCCCACGTCGCGGTCCAGCACCACCACGCCCACCTCGCCGCGGTCGCTCGCCGAGCACGGCGAGCTCGGCGCCGCGGCGGCGGCGATCTTCGACGGCACCGGGTACGGCCCCGACGGCACCGTCTGGGGCGGCGAGCTGCTCGTCGGCGACTGCGCCGGCTTCGAGCGCGCCGGACTCCTGTTCCCGGTGCGGCTGCCCGGCGGCGAGGCGGCGATCCGCGCACCCGTGGCGCATGGCGCTGCGCCTGGCTTGCCGCCGCTCGGTGAGGAGCGCAGCGACGTGCCGCCACGCCTCGCCGGGCACGTCGGCGCGCCGGAGTGGGACGTCGGTCGGCGGGCATCTGCCAGAGCGGGCTCGCCTCGCCGCTGACGACCAGCGCCGGGCGCCTCTTCGACGCCGTCGCGGCGCTCTGCGGGATCCGCGCCGAGGTCAGCTACGAGGGCCAGGCCGCGATCGAGCTCGAGGCGGCGTCGGCGCGACCGTTCGCCGGCGCGCGGCCGGCGCCGTACCCGATGCCGCTGATCGACGAGGGCCCGGGCCCGCTGGTGCTCGACGCGCGGGAGACCGTCGCCGCGGTCGCTCGCCGACGCGGCGGCGGGTGCCGAGCGCCGGCCTGATCGGCGCGCCGCTTCCACCTCGGGCTCGCGGCCGCGACCGCGGCAGCGCTGCGCCGGGTCGCCGCCGGCGCCGGGCTCGACGCGGTCGCGCTCTCCGGCGGTGTCTTCGCCAACCGGCTGCTGCTCGAGGCCGCGGCGCGCGGCGCTCGCCGACAGCGGCTTGCGGCTGCTCGTCCCGCGGGCGGCTGCCGCCCGGCGACGGCGGCATCGCCCTACGGCCAGGCGGCGGTCGCCGCCGCCCGCCTCGGCGGGGGGTCGGCGTGAGCGCCGGCGAGCCCAGCCCGGAGGCGCTGCTGGCCGAGCAGATCGCGACCCCGTCCGGCTACCGGGCGTTCGGTGAATTCACCGTCGCCGACGTCGAGGGCCGCGCCGACGAGCTCGGCGCGGCCGCGCAGGTACCGGCGATGGCGCAGCGGCTGGCGCCGGTCGCCGCGGCCTGGCGCGGGCTGGCGGCGGAGATGCGCCGCGCGGGCGCGGCGCGGGTCGCCGAGCTCGGCGCCGAGGCGATCGCCGAGCGGGCCGGGCGCCTGTGGATCGTGCCGCCCGGCGGCAGCCTGCTGTGAGTCGCCCGACGGCCGACCCGGCGCGCTTGACAGCCCCGGCGCGCCGGAGTACAACGCGGCACGTGCCGGGCACCCTCGAGAGCGAGCAGGCGTGACGGTCGCGCACCCGCAGTCAGGCCGTCGAGGCGCCCGACGTCGAAGCGGCCGTGGCGCTGCTCCGCGAGCGCGGCTACCGCGTCTCCGCCTCGCGCCGGATCGTGCTCGAGGCGCTCTACTCGGCGCCCGCGCCGGTCTCCGCCGAGCAGATCGCTGAGGGCCTCGGCGGTCGGCTGCCCGCCTCCGAGCCCGCCTCCGTGTACCGGAACCTCGAGACGCTCGAGCTCGTCGGTCTCGTCCGCCACTTCCACGCGGGCCACGGTCCGGGGCGTTACGCGCTGGCCAACGACCGCGAGTACGTCGCCTGCGAGCGTTGCGGCGAGGTCCGCGCCGTGCCCTCGGCCGAGCTCGACGAGGTCCGCGAGCTGATCGAGAGCCGCTTCGGGCTGCGCGCCCACTTCGACCACTTCCCGATCGTCGGGCTCTGTGAGAGCTGCCGCGAAGGCTGAAAGACGCAACGCCGCGTTGCGAAATTCAGCCTTTGCCGGGGCGGGCTCGCAGGCGTGGCCTCGGGGGCGTCGCTCCTCGGCTTAGCCGAGGATCATCTCGAGCCAGCCGTCGGCGATCTGCTCGGGGGAGAGCCGGCCGCGCGGCCGGTACCACTGCGGCAGGTGGTTGACCATGCCGAGCAGCGCCAGCCGCCGGAGGTCGGGATCGGGGGCGTCGGTGGCGGCGATCGCCTCGGCCGACGAGCAGCTCGAAGCTCCTTGCGCGCGTCGCGCACCGAGCGCCACTCCTCGCCGTGGTCGATCACGTGGCGGACCTGGGTGAAGACGAGCAGGTGATGGCGGTGCTCGGCGACGTGGGCGACCCAGAGACGGATGAGCGCGCGCAGGCGCCGCTCCGGCTCGGCTCGCCCGCCGGCAGCTCGCCGCGCCGCGTCGAGCAGGGGCTCGGTGAGCTCGTCGCAGATCGCGATCAGCAGCTCCTCCTTGCCGCGGAAGTAGTGGTAGATCGCGCCGGTCGCGAGCCCGAGCTCCTCGGCGAGCTCGGCGACCGAGGTCTCGGCGTAGCCGCGCTCGGCGAAGACGCGTGCGGCGCCGGCGACCACCTCGCCGCGGCGGCGGTCCCAGCGCTCGCGCAGGGCGGGGCGGGTCGGTCTCGTGCCGGTGGCCATCGGGCAGATGCTAGCCCATCGACCGAACGAATATTCGGACTTTGAATGATCCTTCGGTATATTGGCGCGCGTGCCCGGACCGCTACAGACCTTGCACCGCTGCTGATCGCCAACCGCGGCGAGATCGCCGTGCGCGTGGCAGCGCACGGCGCACGCGCTCGGCCTGCGAACGGTCGCGCTCTTCACGGAGGCCGACCGCGGCGCCGTCCACGCCGAGGCGGCTGATCGAGGCGCTGCACGATCGCCTCCTATCTCGATGCCGAGGCGATCGTCGCGGCGGCGCGCGCCGCCGGCGCCCGCACGCGTCCACCCGGGCTACGGCTTCCTCAGCGAGAACGCCGAGCTTCGCCCGGCCGTCGCCGCCGCCGGGCTCGCTCTGGGTCGGCCCGCCGGCCGAGGCGATCGCGCTGATGGGCGACAAGGGCCGCGCCAAGCAGCTCGCGCGCGGAGGCGGGCGTGCCGGTCGTTCCCGGCACTGGCGGCACCGAGGCCGACGCGGAGGCGATCGCCGCCCTTGCCGGCGAGCACGGCTACCCGATCGTGATCAAGGCGCTCGCCGGCGGTGGCGGCAAGGGCATGCGCGTCGTCGCGCGCCGAGAACGAGCTCGAGGCTGCGATCGCGGCCGCGCGCCGTGAGGCCGAGGCGGCCTTCGGCGACGGCCGGGTGCTCGCCGAGCGCTACCTCGAGCGCCCCCGCCACATCGAGATCCAGGTGCTCGCCGACGCGCACGGCAACGTCGTCCACCTCGGCGAGCGCGAGTGCTCGCTGCAGCGCCGCCACCAGAAGGTGATCGAGGAGGCGCCCTCGCCGGTCGTCGACGCCGCGGCTGCGCGAGCGCATGGGCGCCGCGGCCGTGCGATCTCGCCCGCGCCTGCGGCTACGAGGGCGCGGGCACGGTCGAGTTCATCGTCCCCGGCGATGCCGTGCCCGACGGGGCGAGGTCGGCTTCTACTTCCTCGAGATGAACACGCGTCTGCAGGTCGAGCACCCGGTCACCGAGATGGTCTGGGGCGTCGACCTGGTCGAGCAGCAGCTGCGCGTTGCGCGGCGGCGAGCCGCTTGCGCTTCGCGCAGGACGATCTCGCGCCCAGCGGCCACGCGATCGAGGCGCGCCTGTACTCCGAGGACCCGGCCGCCGGCTTCCTGCCGGCGATCGGCACCGTGCAGCGCCTGCGGCTGCCCGAGGGGCCGGGCGTCCGCGTCGACGCCGGCATCGCCGAGGGCAGCGTGATCGGCGCCGACTACGACCCGATGCTGGCCAAGGTGATCGCCCACGGGCCCGACCGAGAGACCGCGCTCGGCCGCCTCGACCGCGCGCTCGCCGAGCCTCGCGCTGCTCGGCGTCGCCCACAACGCCGCCTTCAGCCGCGCGCTGCTCGCGCCGCGACGACGTCCGCGCCGGCGCGCATCGACACCGGCCTGCTCGAGCGGGTTCTCGCCGAGGGCGGTCTCGGGCTCGAGCGCTCCCGCCGACCTCGTGGCCGCCGGCGCGCTCGCGCTCTGGCTCGGCGACACCGACGGGCGACGGGCGTCGCCCCGGGGCCGTGGCGCCGCGGCTTCGCCGGGGTCGGGCGACGTGCGGATCGGCCACCGGCTGGATCGAGATCGCGGGCGAGCGCGTCGCCGCACGCGCGCGCCGGCGCCGCGACGGCCGGATCGCCGTCGAGCTCGACGGGGTCGAGCGCGCTACGCGATCGTCCGCGAGCGGCGACTCGGTCTGGGTCGGCCGCGACGGCGCCGCGCTGCTGGTCGAGCCGAGGAGCCGCTCGCCGCCGGCGCCCAGCGGTCGCGCGAGGGCGCGCTGGAGGCGCCGATGCCGGGCAAGGTGCTGCGCGTCGAGGTCGCCAACGGCGACACGGTCGAGGAGGGCGACGTGCTGCTCGTCCTCGAGTCGATGAAGATGGAGCTGCAGATCACGGCGCCCGCAGGCGGGCGTCGTCGCGGGCCTCGAGCTGAGCGCCGGCGACCAGGTCGCGCCCGGGCCAGGCGCTGGTCGCCGTCGGCCGCCGGCGACCGGGCGAGGAGGACGCGTGATGAGCGACCGGGAGCGGCCACGAGCAGCTGATCGCCGATCTCGCGCGAGCGGCTCGAGCGCGCCCGCGGCGGCGGCGGCCCGAAGGCGATGGAGCGCCACATCGCGCGCGGCAAGCTGCCGGCCCGCGAGCGGGTCGAGCTGCTCTGCGACCCGGGCGCGCCGTTCCTCGAGCTGGCGCCGCTCGCCGCGGAGGAGATGTACGAGGGCGACGCGCCCGGCCGCCGGCGTCGTCGCCGGGATCGGCGTCGTCGCGGGCCGCCGCTGCGTGATCGTCGCCAACGACGCGACGGTCAAGGGCGGCACCTACTACCCGATCACCGTCAAGAAGCACCTGCGGGCGCAGGAGATCGCGCTGCAGAACGAGCTGCCCTGCGTCTACCTCGTCGACTCGGGCGGCGCCTTCCTGCCGATGCAGGACGAGGTCTTCCCCGACCGCGAGCACTTCGGCCGGATCTTCTTCAACCAGGCGACGATGTCGAGCGCGGGATCCCGCAGATCAGCGCCGTGATGGGCTCCTGCACGGCCGGCGGCGCCTACGTGCCGGCGATGAGCGACGAGACGGTGATCGTCCGCGAGCAGGGCACGATCTTCCTCGGCGGCCCGCCGCTGGTCAAGGCGGCGACCGGGGAGGAGGTCAGCGCCGAGGAGCTCGGCGGCGGCGACGTGCACGCGCGCGCTGTCCGGCGTCGTCGACCACCTCGCCGACGACGACCGCGCACGCGCTCGGCGATCGTCCGCTCGATCGTCGCGACGCTGCCGGCGCAGCCGGCGCCCGAGTGGGAGCGGCGCGAGCCGCGGCCGCCGCGAGCTCGATCCCGACGGCCTGCTCGACGTCGTGCCGCTCGACGCGCGCACGCCCTACGACGTGCGCGAGGTGCTGCGGCGCGATCGTCGACGGCTCCGAGCTCGACGAGTTCAAGGCGCTCTACGGGACGACGGTCGTCTGCGCCTTCGCCCACATCGACGGCCACCGGGTCGGGATCGTCGCCAACAACGGCATCCTCTTCAGCGAGTCCTCGCTCAAGGCGGCGCACTTCATCGAGCTCTGCGACCGGCGCGGGATCCCGCTCGTCTTCGTCCAGAACATCACCGGCTTCATGGTCGGCCGCGACTACGAGGCGGGCGGCATCGCCAAGGACGGCGCGAAGCTCGTCACCGCCGTCTCCTGCGCGCGGGTGCCGAAGCTGACCGTCGTCGTCGGCGGCTCGCACGGCGCCGGCAACTACGGCATGTGCGGGCGCGCCTACTCGCCCGCGCTTCCTGTTCATGTGGCCGAACGCGCGGATCAGCGTGATGGGCGGCGAGCAGGCGGCGACGGTGCTGGCAACGATCCGCCGCGAGCGCGCCGAGGCCGGGCGGCGACGGAGTGGCCCGCCGACGAGGAGGAGGCCTTCAAGGCGGAGCTGCGCGAGCAGTTCGAGCACCAGGGCAACCCGATCTACTCGACGGCGCGCCTCTGGGACGACGGCGTGATCGACCCTCGCGACACCCGCGACGTGCTCGCCAAGGCCCTCGCCGCCTGCGCCCCGGCGCCGCTTGGCGAGGTTGGCTACGGCGTGTTCCGCATGTAGCGACTGTGCTACTTGACTATCACTGTGGGAGTGGTACTGTGCTGGCACAGTGGCACAGCAGGCGCCCAGCGAGACCACGGCCGTAACGCTGGCCGAGCTCCCCCTGACCCCGGAGGAGCTCGAGCGGGCGACGGGGGTCGACTTCGCCGTGGCACGGGACTCAGAGCTTCCCGTCGGTACGCAACTTGGCTGGAAGATCCGTTCGATGATCGCGCGCGGCGTCCTGCGTCCGGGAGACCGGGTTCCGAGCGTCCGGGAGCTCGCCGACTTTGCCGGCGTCAACGTCAACACCGCCCGGGCCGCATATCGGGACCTCGAGGAGCAGGATCTGATCAGCTCCCAGCACGGCCGCGGGACGTTCGTCGCGGCTGCCGCCGGCGCCCTCCGCGAGGCGGGGGCAATTGCTGAGCAGGCCGCGGCGGAGGCGCGAGAGCGCGGCGTCGATCCGAAGCTCGTCGCGGCCGTGCTGCACGCATCGACGGCGGAGGCGCTCCCCGCGATTCCCGACCCGCTCGGTGGCATCGACACGACTCGGGATACGGCGGCGTTGAAGCGGGCGCTGCGCGCGCAGATCGGCCATCTCGAAGCGGAGATCTCCGCCTACGCCTGGCACGACCAGCACTCGGCGCCGGTCGATCGTCCGCGCGGGTCGGAGCCCGTGGGCCGCCTCGTCGGCGTCCCCGAGCTCGAGCGGACGCGGGCGGAACTCATTGACAGACTGCGACGGCTGCGCGGCGAGGCCGCGGCGCGCGGCACCCGCGAGGGGCTGGCGCGAGGGCACGTCGAAGAGATGCTGCGCGACCCCGCGGGGCACCGCTGGGAGCGGGTCACCGGCGAGGCGCTCGGCGAGCCCGGCTGCGCGGAGTGGCGCGTTGTGCCGGCTTGGGGGCCGGTCGGGGCGATCATGGGTTGGTGGCGCGTGAAGGTCTCGTCCGGATGTCCGTTAGCCGCGCCGCTTGCGGCGGCAGCAAGTAGAGAGAAGGGAGGAGTCGATGGTCAGATCCGTAGCCGACAGGGCGTTCCTACCCGCGAAGAGCCTCTTCGAGCAGGTCGGGAACATGATGATCCTGACCGGCAAGACAATCACAGCGTGCGTCAAGCCCCCGTATCCCTACGGTGGCGAGTTCGTCACCCAGTTCCTCTTCGCCCTGCAGCTGTGCTGGTTTCCGATGCTGATCAGCACCGTCGCCTTCGGCTTCGGCGCGCCGGGCCTGCAGGCCGCCAACTTCCTCAGCCTGTTCGGCGCCCTGGACCGCCTCGGCGGCTTCTTCATCCTCGCCTCGGTCCGTGAGTTCGCCCCGTTCGTGACCGCCGTCGTCGTCGCCGGCGTCGCCGGCACCGCGATCACCGCCGACCTCGGCGCCCGAAAGATCCGCGAGGAGCTCGACGCGCTCATGGTTTTGGGCGTCGATCCGATCAAAAACCTCGTCGTCCCGCGCTTCCTCAGCCTGATGATCATCACCGGCCTGCTCAACATCTACGCGCTGCTGTTCGGGATCAGCGGCGGCATCTTCGCCGAGCTCGCCTACGGCCAACCGCTCGGCGGCTTTTTCGCGACGCTCTTCAACAACGCCTCGGTCACCGACCTGTGGGGCTCGGTGCTGAAGACGACCCTGTTCGGCGCGATCATCGCGATCGTCTGCTCCTACAAAGGGATGAATGCGTCCGGAGGTGCGCAGGGCGTCGGCACCGCGGTCAACGAGGCGGTCGTGATCGCCTTCATGGGCGTCTTCGCCTTCAACTACGTCTTCACCCAGACGCTGCTCGCTACCCATCCGGAGATCAGCACGATCAAATGAGCGCGCCCCTGACACTGCGCAGCTCGGCGTCCTCGTCGGCTCACGTGCTGAAGCACGCTTCGCCTCCTGCGTCCTTGATCTGCTTGGTCAGGAACGCGCTTTAGATGACGGGCTGGCTGACCGTCCCCAGGGACTGGTTTGCCTCCCTCGGCGAGATCGCGCGCTTCTGCGGGCGCGTCATGGGCCTCGTCTACTCGGGCCGCGTCTTCCAGTTCTTCGGCGAGTCGCTGCGCCAGGCCGGGATCCTGATCCTCGGTTCGGCCCTGGTGATCTGGGGATTCGTGTTCCTGCTGGGGCTCACTTGCGGGATCGAGGGGGCGTACCTGCTCCGTGCCCAGGGAGCCCCGGCTTATGCGGGGGTGTTCTCCGCCTGGTGCGATCTGCGCGAGCTGCTGCCCTACGCCTTCGGCTACATCCTCGCCGCCAAGGTCGGCACCGGCATCGTCGCCGAGATCGGCGCGATGCGGATCTCCGACGAGATCGACGCCCTCGAGGTGATGGGCGTACCGCCCGTCACCTTCCTCGCAGCGAGCCGCCTCCTGGCGTCTTGGATCGTGTTCCCGTTCCTCTACATCGGCGGTGCGGGGGTGATGTTCCTGGCCAGCTACATCGCCGTCGTCGACCAGATCGGCGAGACCTCGAAGGGTGGCTACCTGTTGATCTTCTGGATGTTCCAGAACCCACCTGATCTGCTCTTCAGCTTGACCAAGGGCATGGTCATGGCAACGATCATCGTGCTCGTCGGCTGCTACTACGGCTACACCGCCTCGGGCGGACCGGTCGGAGTCGGCACGGCTACGGCGAAGTCGATGGTGCTCAACATCGTCTTGGTGCACATCGTCGGGATGATGGGCACACTCGTCTTCTGGGGCGCGAACCCACGAGCACCGATAGGAGGTTGAGGTGAGCCCAGGCGCGATCGAACGGGCGCGGCCGACGCTCTCCGCGGGGCAGCGGCTGGCCGCTGCTTTCACCTTCGTGGTGCTGCTCGTCGGCTGTGTCGTCCTGTGGATCGGCGTTCCGGTCGGCAGCTTCTGGCTCGCCGGCCAGCTCACGAGCTCGATCTATCACGCTCCGCTTGCTTTGGTCCTGCTCGTCTCTGGGATGATCGCCGTCGCGCTGGTCCTCGCCTGGATCAACGACCTTTGGCTGCGGATCACCGGTGGGCAGGTGGTCAGCGTCCGCGGCGTGCCGGTGCAGCGCAAGGGGCCGCTCGAAGTGCTGCTGCCGATCTGCGGTGTGCTCGCAGTGATCGCCCTCTTCGTCTGGTTCTTCCTCTACGCGGAGAACCCGGGCAACGAGGTCTTCTGAGGTACGGCGCTCAGCCGGCTAGGGCCGGTACTTGGCGATCGCGATCGTCATCTCGTCCTGGATGTGGTGCGCGGCGTCCAGGTCCGAGACGCCGTTCATCAGCAGCGAGAAGGCGACGCTGCCGTGGCCGGAGTTGCAGTAGCCGGAGAGCGTCGTCGTCGGCGGCTCCATGGAGCCGACAGCTACGGCATGTGCGGCCGCGCGTACTCACCGCGCTTTCTATTCATCTGGCCGAACGCGCGGATCAGCGTGATGGGCGGCGAGCAGACGGCGACCGTGCTGGCGACGATCCGTCGCGAACGCGCCGAGGCCGCCGGGGGAGTGGGGGACGAGGAGGAAGCGTTCAAGGACGAGCTGCGCGAGCATCAGGCGCCCCCAACCATTCGACCGCACGCCTCTGGGACGACGGCGTGATCGACCCGCGGGACACCCGCGACGTCCTCGCCAAGACCCTCGCCGCGTGCGCCCAGGCCCGTCTCGGCGAGGTCGGCTACGGGATCTTCAGGATGTAGCTGGCCAGGGCTGGGGTGAGGTGACGGCACACCCCCCGCGGATCGGCGTTCAGGACCAAGATGGGCCGTTCGGCCCATCGACATGCGTGGCGGGAGTTGGTTGAATGCCGCTGCTCCGGCCTCGCCGTGGGCCGATTTAGCAAAGGGAGACAGCTAGGGGGGCGGCCATGGGATCAGAAGGCACGGGAAACATGAACGGGAGCAGGATCAGGCGCGTACTCGGCTCGCTGCTCCTGTTTGGCGCTCTGATCGCTGGGCCGGCGGCCGCGTCGGGTGCCGAGGGATCACAGTCGAGCGAAACCGAATTCACCGAGCCCCTTCAAGTCTCGCTCCCGCAGGCCCCGGACATCCCCGAGGCCGACGTGCTGTCAAACCGCCTGGCTACTTTGACCCGCCCGCGGTTCGAGGAGTCGGGCCCTAGGGTTCAAGCCAACGCCGTGAGCCTTGCGCCAACGGGTCCTGGCAGCCTGCAACGGGTCGGTGGCAAGCTCATCGTCCAAGCCCGCGTGCAGAGTACGTCAGCCTCGACGATCAGCGCGCTCGAGGATGCTGGCGCCGAAATCCGATTCGTCAGCCGCCGATACAAGACTGTCGACCTGGCGATCGCCGAGCAGCGCCTGCGCGATCTGGCCGGCGTCCCGGGGGTTGAGTCGGTGGTGGAGCTGCTGGAGCCGATGACCAACGCTTCCGGCGAGGGCTCCCAAGCCAACGTCGCAGCTCCCTGCGGCTCGGTGATCTCCGAGGGCGACACGCAGCTACGTGCCGCCGAGGCCCGGTCCACCTACGACGTCGACGGTACCGGCGTCAAGGTTGGCATCGTCTCCGACTCCTATGACGTGGCGAGCAGCGCGGCGACCCGGGCGTCGCAGGACGTCGGCAGCGGCGACCTGCCCGGTCCCGGCAACCCATGCGGTCGCACGACCCCCGTCCAAGTCACGGCCGAAGGCGAGGCAACCGACCTCGACGAGGGCCGCGCCATGGCTCAGATCGTGCACGACATGGCTCCAGGGGCTGCGATCTCCGTCGCCTCGCGCGGCGCCTCCGAGCAGGAGATGGCGAACAACATCCGCGCGCTCAGCGGCGGCGGCGCGGACATCATCGTCGACGACGTCACGTTCTTCTCGGAGCCCTTCTTCCAGGACGGCCCAATCTCGGTCGCGTACAACGAGGTCGAGTCGGCGGGACGGACCTCCTACTCGTCTGCGGCGAACTCGAACATCAGGGTCAACGGGAAGAACATCGGCTCGTTCGAGGCGCCGGCCTTCCGGACCACCAACCCCGGTGGGTCGAGCACACCGTGCCTGAACGGAACGGGCGGGCGCGACGGCATCGGGTGCATGGACTTCGACCCCGGAGCCGGCACGGACATCTGCTACGACTTCAGCGCGGGCAACGGCTCGCTCAACATCAACTTGCAGTGGGCCGAGCCCCGCAACGGGGTCGGGACCGATATCGACATGTACCTGTTTCCGACCGACGGTGCGGGCAACATCACCGGCGGCGCCCTCGCCGCGAGTCAGGAGGCGAACGGGACCACAGGCATGCCGTTCGAGGTGCTCCAGGGCGATCAGAGCGGCGGCAACTACTGCATCCTGCTGAACAAGGTCTCTGGTGCAGCAGATCCGCGCGTGAAGTTCATCTTCCAGGGGGGGCCGATCACCTCAGTGCAGCCCAGCAGCGGCAACGACGTTGTTGGACCGTCGATCTACGGCCACAACGGTGCCGCCAGCGTGGTCAGCACAGCTGCGGTTCCCTACGACAACAGCGGCACTCTCGAGGACTTCTCCTCCTACGGCCCGGTCGTGCTCACGCATGGCCCGGTCAACGGGACCACGCCCGCCGGGCCGCTGTCGGGGCCAAAGACGATCGCGAAGCCCGACCTCGCAGCAACGGACAACAACCGGACCACGTTCTTCGTGCCGACTGGCGACCCTGGCGTGTTCCGGTTCTCGGGCACCTCCGCCGCGGCTCCGCACGCGGCAGGCGTGGCGGCTCTGGAGGCGGATGAGGACCCGACAGCGACGCCCGCAGAGATCAAGAGCGCGCAGTTCTCGACGGCCCGGCCGATCGGCTCGCTGCCCGCGAGTGGAACGGGCGCGGGATTGGTCGATGCCAAAGCAGCCGTCGGGAGCCTCGTGCCGCCACCCCCGCCGCCACCGCCACCGCCACCGCCGCCACCGCCGCCGCCGCCACCAACGCCCGATCCTCTGAGCGTGAGCGTGAGCGCCGCCAACCGGCAGGTGGCCAGCTCGCTCGCCGTGACTGCGGAGTGTTCGAACGACTGCAGCGTCACCGTCACGGCGACCGGAAAGGCCGTCAAGAAGGCGAAAGGCAAGAAGCACAAGGGCCACAAGCGCGGCAAGCACCACAAGAAGCGGACGTTCCTGAAGAAGAAGCACCACAAGAAGAAGAAGAAGATTCGCTTCAAGGCCGAGGCATCGGCCGACCTGCAGGCCGACGTTCCCCGCAGCGTCTCTGTGCCTCTGCCGCGGCGCAAGGCGAAGCAGCTCTCGAAGCTGCGCGGCCAGGTGACGTTCCAGGTCAGGGCCGTCGACGAGGACGATCAGATCGATACGGACAGTGTCAGCGCCAAGCTGAAGCCCAAGAAGGGCAAGAAGAAGCGGAGCTGATCCGCACCGGTCAGGGTCCTGTCGCCGCCCCCTGCGCCGCTGCTCGGCCCGTTGCGTGCGGCGGCGGAAGCCGGCTGGGATCAGCCGGCTAGGGCCGGTACTTGGCGATCGCGACCGCCATCTCGTCCTGGATGTGGTGGGCGGCGTCGAGGTTGGAGACCCCGTTCATCAGCAGCGAGAAGGCGACGCGGCCGTGGCCGGAGTTGCAGTAGCCGGAGAGCGTCGAGACGCCGGTGATCGTTCCGGTCTTGGCGCGACAGCGCTTTGCTGCGGGGGTGCCACCCATGCGGTCGGAGAGCGTGCCCGCCTTGCCCGGCTGGGCAAGTGAGTGGTAGTAGGGCTTCGCGTCCTTGCCCCGGTTCATCGAGACGAGCAGGCGGACGACGTCGCGCGGGCTCGAGAGGTTGTTCGCGGTCAGGCCGGACCCGTCCTTCTGCTTGATGTCCGAGTGCTGGTTGTGGACGAAGTTCTCGACCGCGCGAACGCCGCGCTTGGTCGTTCCCGTCTTGCCGCCCTCCGCAGCGAGCCGTTTGAGCAGCATCTCGGCGTAGAAGTTGATCGAGTCGTGGTTCATCGCCTCCACCAGCGAGGCGATCGTCGGCGAGCTGTAGGCGGCGATCGGGTTCGAGCCGGCGACCTTCTTCGGCGTCCGGCCCACGCGCGCCTTGCCCTTGACCTTGATGCCCTTCTTCTTGAGCTTCGCGACGAAGGCCTGCGCGGCCTCCTTGGCCGGGTCCTCACCGTAGGTGGAGCCGTTGTAGACGAGCCCCGAGAGCGGCGCCACGTACGGGCTCGGCCCCCAGTTCGAATCGGGTACGCCGCGCACCCGGTCGAAGATCGTGTCGTCGCCGATCACGTCGCCCTTGACCCGGCGGATGCCCGAGCGTGCGACCCCGCGGGCGAGCTCCCTGATCCCGCCGGCGCCGAACGACGGATCGCCGTTGCCGACGAGGTAGAGGTTGCCGTGGAGCCGCCCCCTCTTGACGCTGCCACGGCGGCGGACGACTGTCTCCAGGCGCCCCTTCGCGTCGAGCCGGTGTAGCGCCGTCGCCGAGGTGAAGAGCTTCGTGTTCGAGGCGAGCCGGCGCCGCTTGCCTTGCTTGCGGTCGTAGAGCACGTGCTTGCCCTTGCCGCCGGTGTCGTAGACGTAGAAGCCGCTCGCCCCCGGGGCCTTGCGGGCGAGCCGGGCGAGCTTGCGGTGCAGCTTGCCGCGGCTCAGCGCGGACGAGTGCGCGCTGGCGCGCGCCAGCGTGGGAGAGGAGCTGCCCGGCAGGTCGGGTCCGGGCAGCCGGCTCTGCGCCGCGCCTGTCGAGGGCGCCCAGAGGGCACCGAGGGCGGCGGTCAAAGCGATCAGTCCCAGTCGCTTGCGCACGCCGCGGGATGGTAGATGAACGCCCCTCTGGCCCTTGCGGGATGCCCGCAGTTAGCACAGTAATGGCCACTGGATCGGACTTGGCTGGCTGGCAAGCCTGATAGCTTGAACTGGCCGTGAGCGAGGTCGTCAAGCTCGATCCGGCCGCTCGCAGAGCAAGCGGCGGCCGTCGTAAGAAGCCCAGTCGAAAACCGCCCTCGTTCTCGGGGGCGGAGGCTTCACCGGCGCCGTCTACGAAATCGGCGCGCTGCGCGCCTTCGACCTGCTTGCCGTCAACCGGACCGTGAACGAGTTCGACGTCTACGTCGGCACCAGCGCCGGTTCCTTCGTCGCCGCCGCAGTCGCCAACGGCGTCACGCCCGAGGAGATGATGCGGGTCCTCAACAAGAACCTGCCCTCCCCGCTGCGCGACATGGATCTCGACATGCTCCTGCGGCCCAACTACAAGGGCTTCGTCGGCTCCGCGGCGCTGTTGCCGTTGCGGCTCGCCGGGATGGCCCGCCAGATCTTCTCGACGCTCGGCGATGCGTCGATGATCGATGTCGTCCAGGGCCTCGCCGCGAGCCTGCCAAACGGCATGTACACGGGCGAGGGGATCGAGGACTACGTCGAGGAGATGCTCGCCGACCCCGATCGGACGAACGACTTCCGGATGCTCGACCGCGAGCTCTACCTGACCGCGACGGACCTCGACACGACCGACCGGCTCGTGCTCGGGGGCGGGGACTGGCGCGACGTGCCGATCTCGACCGCCGTCGCCGCCTCGACCGCGCTTCCGCTCGTCTACAGCCCGTCGAGGTCAAGGGCCGGGAGTTGATCGACGGGGGCATCCGCTCGACGACCAACGTCGATATCGCGGTCGAGAACGGCGCCAAGTTCATCGTCGTCGTCAACCCGATCGTCCCCTTCGTCAACGACTTCACCAAGCGCGTGCCGACGATTCTCGGCTCGCGCGTGCGCCGCGTCTCCGACATGGGCTTCGTCGCGATCGCCAACCAGGCGATGCGGATGATCGCCCACGACCGCCTGCACCGGGCCGTCGAGGAGTGGGAGATCCGCTACCCCGGCGTCGACATCCTGCTGATCGAGCCCGAGTTCGACGACGAGGTCATGTTCGGCACCTCGATCATGGATTACTCGGCCCGCCTGCAGATCGCCAAGCACGGCTTCGAGTCGGTCACCCTGCGCCTCGCCCGCGACTACGACCGCTATCGCACGATCGCAGAACGTCACGGGATCGAGATCTCCGCCCGTCGGATCAAGCACGTCCTCGACCAGGTCGAGCGCGAGCGCGAGGCGGCCCCCGCTTGGCGCCGCGTCTTCGAGCAGACGACGAGCGCCCTGCTGCGCCAGTCCGGCGACGCGTCGTAGGCGCGGCCTCGGGTTCGGCCTCGGCCGCTCGTTCCCGGCGAGGGTCCTCGGCTCGCGGGTCCTGTCCGGCGGGAGCCGGCAGATCCGCTTGGTTCACTTGGTCTGCGGAGGCACGGGCCCTGCTTTGACCCCTCCCTCGCTACTCTCGCCGGCGAGAGGCCACCTTGGTTCGGGACGGTGGGTCCAACGTGACCGGTGGGCTTGCCGCCCTGCGGGAGGGCCTCGTTTGGTGGAGCGTCCTGACTTTGCCTGCCCTGGGAAGGCAAAGTCAGGACGGGGTTGGCCGCGGTGACTCCTTCCTTCGCTGCTTCCGCCGGCGGGAGGCCGCCTTTGTGCGTGTGGGTGGGCCAACGTGACCGGTGGGCACGCTCGCGGTCGAGGATCCTCGCCCGGCTACTCCATCGGCAGGCGCGAGACCCTCTCGGCCTCTTCGACCCCGAGGCCGAGCATCCTGAGGATCGCTGCCGCGTGCAGCTCGTCGGCGCGCTCGCCGAGGGCGCCATCGACGACACCGCGGATCGTGCCCAGCAGGGCGCCGCCGCTGACGAAGACCGCTGCGGTCCGGTCCTCGACCTGGAAGCGGCCGGAGTCGACGCCGCGGGCGATGTCGCGGGCGGCGCGGTGGCCGAGCGCGTCCGACATCAGGCGATGCGAGGCGTCGAGGCGGATCGTGAGCTGGCCGAAGCCCGGATCGGTGCTGGCGAGGCGAACGAAGTGGCGGTGGGCGAAGGAGACGACGGCGGCGGGGTCCTCGATCTCGGCCGTGAGCTCGTCGACGAGCGCGCCCTGCTCCTCGGCGATCTCGCGGAGCAGCGCCTCGACGATCTCGTCCTTGTCGGCGAAGTGGTTGTAGAGCGAGCCGGCGGCGACGTCGGCGCGCTCGGTGATCTCGCCCGTCATCGAGGCGTGGCTCGAGCGCTTTGGGGCGCGCTGGGTCGTGCTGCGGCCCGATCGGTTCGTCTTCGCGGTAGGCGCGGAGGCCACCGCGGCGAAGCCTGCTCGGACGAGCTGCACCGGCTACTCGGCCGGTCCTTCGCGCCCGCTCAGCCCGCTGATGCGGCTGGCCCGAACGTGACGGCGCGGGGTGGCTTGCCGCCCAGGCCGGCCGTCGGCGTAACCACCGAGTCGGTGTTGCCGAGAGCGATGACCGAGAACTGGGAGTAAGGCGTTCCTGTGGCCCCGAAGCTGCCGGAGGAGAACGAGCCTCCTACGCCGGCCGTGAACTTGACGGTGTGAGGGCCGGCGGCGAGCGGCCCGACGAGGGCGCTTATATGAGCTCCGAACTGCCGCGTTTCGCTGGGTCCGGCGGAATGAGTTACGCCCGATGCGGGCACGGGGCTCCCGTCGAGGACGATGCCGCACGTCATCGAGCAACTGCCGCCGGCCATGCACGTGAAAGAAGCGTCAAGGATCGAGAGCTGAACGAGAGCGCGTCCGGGTTCGCTCATCGTGAAGTCGAAGCTGCCGAGGTTGGGGAGCACCGGCGTGGCGGCTGGATCCACGGGACTCGGCTGCACCGCGGCGCCAACCGGGCCGGGAGGGCCGGTTGGTCCGGTTGGTCCGGTCGGGCCGGTTGGTCCGGTCGGGCCCTGTGGCAGCTGGCCGGGGCCGAAGTCGCCTGCCAGAAGCGAGCCGTTCGCGACCTGCTTCGACTTGATCGCGTTCGCCTTGATGTCCTTCGTATGAACCGCGTGCTTGGCGATTTGCTTCGACTTGATCGCGTTCGCCTTGATGTCCTTGGAACCGATCTTGCCCGCCGCGTAAGCGCCGCCGGTGGCCAACGCCACGCACAAGGCGATGACAGAAATCACGAAGGCCGAGTTGTTCGATCGCTTCTTGCCTGTCATGTGAAGCCGGAATCGAGCCTAGTGCCATGCCGCCGGAAACGCAAGCGGACCGGCGGGTGTCGAGCGAGTGCCGGCTGGAGCGTCCTGACGTTGCCTGTCGTGGGAAGGCAAAGTCAGGACGGGGTTGCCATGCGGTGCGCTTCCCTCGCTGCTGTGGCCGCCGGTGGATCCGAATGCCGGCGTGCAGGCCAGCGGACGGAAGCATGCGGCCGGGTGAGCGTGGCCGCTTACCGCGGGAAGATCTTGAACTTGATCGGGATCTCGCGCGTCGTGTTCGCCGACGTGTCGGTTCCCGAGAGCCGGGCGAAGTACTTGCCGGGCTTCGCCTTGAAGTGCTTGCGCTTGTTGCCGAAGCGGACGTTGTTGAAGCCGACGTGGCCGGGCTTCCAGTTCGCGTAGCCGGCGTACTTGGGCTTCTTGCCGGGGCGCAGCCTGTAGAAGTCGACGGACAGCCGGGCCTTCTCGTTGAGCGAGTAGTGCAGCGCCGTGCCCTTGCGGCCGAACGAGTAGGCATGGAGCGCCGGCGTGCCGAGGTTCGGCGCCTTCAGGTCGACCTGGCTCTTCGGCACCGGGTCGGGCTCGCAGTTCGGGTTCGCCGGGCGCGGGGTCGACGGTGACCGTGCCGCGCACGGTCGAGTGCAGCTTGCAGTGGAACGTGTAGACGCCGGGCTTGTCGAAGTCGACCTTGAAGTTGTCGCCGATCTGGTGCTGGGGCTGGTTGGTGTCGGGTCGGAGTCGACGCCCTTGTCGTTGCCGCTCGTACCCGGTGACCGAGTGCATCGTGTCCGGCCCGATCCAGTACCAGGTGACGTGCTCGCCGAGGTCGATCTTGATGTCCGGGTCCGACCACTGGTAGTTGCTGATCGAGATCCGCCGGTTCGCGGCGCCGGCGAGGCCGGGCAGCAGGAGCGAGATCGCAAGCGCGGCGACGAGGGACGAGCGGCCGATGCGCGCGCGGCTCATTCGACGACGTACCAGCCGTTCATCCCCTGGTGCAGGTGGCTGAAGACGTGGCAGTGGTAGAACCAGCGGCCGGGGTTGTCCTCGATGAAGTCGCGCCTCATCGAGTCGCCCGGGCCGAGCGTCTGGTTGTCGATCACCTTGCCGCTCGGGTCCTCCCAGCGATGGCCGTGGATGTGGAAGGTGTGGAAGTCGTTGTCGATCGCGACCACGTGCCAGGCGACGTTGTCGCCGACCTTCGCCCGGAAGGTCGGCGTGTTGCCCGCGTAGCTCTTGCCGTTGATGCAGTACAGCGGCGCGTCGAGCCCGGTCGCGACCGGCTGGAAGGAGTGGAAGAAGACGAAGAACTCCCGGTCGGGCGCGGCGTTCGCCCTGGGGTCGGACGATCAGCGGGCCGAACAGGCCCTTGTAGACCGGCACCGGATCGAGCGGGCCGTGGTCGTGGTACAGCCACGTGCCCTCGGTGCCCTCGTCGGCCTCCCAGATGTACTGGAAGCGTCTCGCCCTGCTGGACGAAGCCGCCCGGATCGGTGTACTTGCCCTTGTAGGCGCCGTCCATGTCGACGGAGTACTGGATCCCGTGCGGGTGGATCGTGACCGGCCCGGAGAGCGTGTTCTGGAAGTTGACGACGACGGTGTCGCCGACCGCGGCACTCGATCACCGGGCCGGGGATCGTCGGCTTCTTCGGTGATCGGCTGGCCGAAGTCCGCGGTGTAGGCGCGGTAGCCGTAGGCGCTGAACTTGCTCTTGTCCTTGACCTTCTTGCCGGTCATCCCGTCGGCGAGCGCGGGATCGCGTTCCAGCGCATCGCCTCGGCCTTGATCCAGTACTCGCGCCGGCGTGCCGTTGGCGCGCGCGCGGCGAGCACGGCCTCGCCTGCGGCGTCGTCGGCGGCCCGGTGAGCTGGCGCTGCTTCGCGGCGGCAACCTTCGGCGGCACCTCGAGGCGCGCGGTCAGCTGCTCGACGTCCGCCGGCTCGCTGTCGTTCAGGCTGCTGGCCCGCCAGCGTGCAGAGCACGCAGCCCCCTGCCGCCGGCGGCGAGAAACTCCCTGCGGTCTAGGTCACGGCCCGCCACCGCCGGCCGTCACTTCTTGACCTTGATCGTCTGCTTGCATCATCGTCGGGTGGATCGTGCAGACGAACTTGTACGTGCCCGGCTTCTTGAACTTGGCGCTTGAACTTGATGCCGATCGAGCCGGTCGCCGGACTTGAAGTTCTTCTTGTAGCCTTCTTCTTGAGGCCCTTCGGGCCCTTCTGCAGGGTGACGTTGTGGGAGTTGCCGTTGTCGATCCCACTTCCACTTGACCTTGTCGCCCTTCTTGATCTTCAGCGTCGTCGGGCGTGAAGTAGTCGTCGGCGACCTTGACTTGTAGGTCTTGCCTCTTGCTTCTTCTTGCCTTGGCGGTCGTGGTGGTTGCCGGCGGTGCTTGCCGGCCATCGCCCCGCCGCCGGCAGCAGCACGATCACCAGGCTGCGCCGCGACGGCGAGCAGCGTCAGTCCCGTTCGCTTCATCTCTCAGTTCCGTCGCTCTCTCAGCGGCAGTTCGGGTCGCCCGGCGTGACGTCGACCGGCTTGAAGTCCTCGAACGCCGGGTGCGGGTGCTTGTCCCAGCTGCACTCCATGCGTCTCGGGCGGGTCGACGCCGGCGTAGCCGATCAGCTCGCCGAGCTGGGTCGCCGTCGCCGACGCTGGTGCCGGTGCCGGAGCCGGCGGCGGCGGCGCCGGGCAGGTCGGGTACAGCGAGCGCGGTCGGCACGTGCCGCTCGGATCGAACGTCGAGCTGCTGGTTGCCCGGGAAGCAGTTGCCGCTTGCCGGAGCCGTCGACCCAGAAGTCGACGCCGTTGGTGTCGGTGCCGCCGCGGCCGTTCGTGTTGTTCGATGAACTGGTTGTCGGTGCTCATCGCGTCGTCGCCGTCGTTGAACGGATCCGAGAACGCGGCCGAGCCCCACTTGAAGTTGCCGAAGATGTTGTTGTTGCGAGACCTTCCAGCCGGTGGCCCCGAACAGGACCACGCCGATCCCGGTCGGGTAGTTCAGCGTCGTTGCCGCCGACCTCGCCGAGGCCGCCGGAGACGGTCTTGACGCGCGAGTCCGGCAGGTAGTAGTTGAAGTTGTTCCAGAAGATGTTGTTGTTGTGGATCTCTGCCGTCGGCGGCCGGCTCGAACGGCTCGGAATCGAGCGTGTTCGGGACGAGGCCGATGCCGTTGTTGTAGACAGTCGGAGTTCTTGATCAGTCGACGTACTGCGAGTTGGTCCCGGAGTAGCCGAGCACGTTCTCGTAGCGTCTCGTTGTGGTCGATCTTCGTCCAGTTCGGCGTTCTGTCCTGGATCGGCGTGCCGCCGATGTAGATGGCCGAGTCGCCGTGGCCGTAGCCCACCGACTTGGTGATCCTGCCGCCGGCGCAACCGAACGCGTACAGGCCGTAGGAGCGGTTGTACGACGGCGATCAGATTCTTCATCAGGTAGTCCACGCAGTCGATCTTCGGATCGCCGTGGCCGGATCGGAGTCGCGGACGAAGAAGCCGTTGGTCGCGTAGTTGCGCGCCCACATGTTCTTCAGCGTCAGGTTCTTGACGTCGATGCCCTCGATCCCGTTCTGGGCGAGGCCGTCGGGGCTCTTGGCGTTCTTGCCCTCGAGGATGACCTTCTTGGCGTTCTTCTTGGTGCCCTTGATCGTCAGGCCGTCGTACTTGTGGCCCTCGACGATGACGCCCTCGACGTACTTGCCGGGCTTGACCTTGATCGTCGAGTTCTTCTTCTTGACCTTCTTGACGGCCTTGGTGATCGTCTTGTACTTGCAGCCGTGCTTGCAGACGGTGAAGGTCTTCTTGTTCTTCTTGCCTTTGTGCTTGCCCTTGCCCTTCTTGTGATGGGACTTGTGCTTGGCAGCGCTCGCGCCGGCGGCGGAGGCTGCGGTGGGCAGCGAAACGGCAATCGCAAAGATCGCGACAATCGCGACGACTGCGGCAAGAAGCTTCTTCATCTTTCCCCTTCAGACGAGACCGGGCACCATGCCGCGGTCGATTATGGGCTCGCGAATCCCGCCCCAGCGGGTATCGGGCAGGAAACCTACCAGAGGACCGAACCCACCCGCCGTTCGGGAGTTGCGGTGTCGGCCGGGAATATCCCGCGATGTCTGGAGCCGGTCTCAGCCGGCGTAGAGCGAGTCGATCTCCTCGGCGTACTTGTCGGCGACGACGTTGCGCTTGACCTTCAGCGTCGGCGTCAGCTCGCCGCCCTCCTGGGAGAGGTCGGTGGGCAGGATCCGGATCTTCTTGACCTGCTCGACGCGGGCGAACTTCTCGTTGATCTGGTCGACGTGGGCCATGATCGAGTCGCCTTGACGTCGGCGTTGGCGCGCGAGCTCGCCAGGGTCGACCGGGAGCCCGCGCTCGGATGCGTACGTGGCCGCCTCCTCGGGATCGAGCGTGACGAGGGCGACCAGGTACGGGCGCCGGTCGCCGATCACGACGCACTGGCTGACCAGCGGGTGCTGCTTGATCTCAGCCTCGAGGTTGGCCGGCGTGATGTTCTTGCCGCCCGCGGTGATGATGATGTCCTTCTTGCGGCCGGTGATCTTCAGGTAGCCGTCGGCGTCGAGCTCGCCGATGTCGCCGGTGTGGAGCCAGCCGTCGACGATCGTCTCCGCCGTCGCCTCGGGGTTCTTGTAGTAGCCCTTGAAGATGTTCGGGCCGCTGATCAGGATCTCCCCGTCGGACGCGATCTTGATCTCGCAGTCGTCGAAGGCGCGTCCGACGGTGCCGAACTTGAAGTTCTCGGGCGTCGAGATCGTCGCCGCCGTCGAGGTCTCGGTCATCCCGTAGCCCTCGAGGACGAGGACGCCGGCAGCGTCGAAGAAGCGCAGGATGTCCGGGTTGATCGGCGCCGCGCCGGTCACGCACTGGGTGACGTTGCCGCCGAACAGCGCCCGGATCTTGCGACAGCACCTGCTTGTCGGCGAACGCGTACTGGCGCTGCAACAGGAAGCCCGGCTTGCGGCCGGCGCGCTCCATCTCGCGCACCTTCGACGCCGACGCCGATCGCCCACCAGAAGATCCGCTCGCTTGATGCCGCCCTCCTTGGCGATCGCGCTCGTCGCGGTCGTGTAGATCTTCTCGAAGATCCGCGGCACCGAGGGGAAGTAGTGCGGCTGGACCTCGGCCAGGTTCGGGACGATCTTCAGCGGGTCGCGCTCCCAGTAGGCGATGACGCCGCCGATGTCGAAGCTGCCGAGCTGGATCAGCAGCGCGAAGGAGTGCGCCAGAGGCAGGAACAGGTAGGCGATCTGCCCGGGCTCGAGCACGGTCGCCCTGGCCGTCATGTCGAGCATCGCCCGGTAGTTGCCGTGGCTGATCACGCAGCCCTTCGGCGGCCCGGTCGTCCCCGACGTGTAGATGAACGTGCAGCTGTCCTCGCCGCGGACGCCGCTCGTAGCGGGCTCGCCACTCGGCCTCGTCGCGGCCGTCGCCGCGGGCGGCGAGCTGGGCGAAGGAGATCGCGCCCGCGGCCTCGCCCTCCATGATCACGACGTGCTCGAGCGCCGGCAGCCGCTCGCGGACCTCCTCGACCTTCGCGAGCTGCTAGGCATCCTCGACCACGACGACCTTGGCGTCCGAGTTGTCGAGGACGTACTGGCACTCGTCGGGCGAGTTCGTCTGATAGATCGGGACGACGGTCGCGCCCGCCGTCAGCGCCGCGAAATCGGCGTAGGTCCACTCGGGCCGGGTGTTGGCGAGGATCGAGACCTTGTCGCCGGGCTCGACGCCGAGGTCGATCAGCCCGAGAGCGAGAGCGCTCGACGGTCTCGCCGACGTCGGCGAAGCTGCGGGTGATCCAAGTGCCGCCGCCGTCCTTGAACTTGATCGGCCGGCGCGTCGCCGTACTTCTCGACGGCCCGCGGGAGCAGGTCGGCGACCGTCGCGCTCCCCGTCCCCTTCTCGCCGCCAACCGCTGCGGTTGCCGCCTCCATCGCTCGTCTCCTCGCTCCGCTGTTGCCCGGCCGTCCTCGAACAGCCCCGAATTTCAGGCCCTGGGACCCGTCGACGAGTGTATGGGGCGCCGCCCGCCGGCGGCTCTGCGGCTCAGCTCAGGCGGTGCCGCTTGAGCGGCGTTGCGGTCAGCTGCCGCAGCGAGGTCGCAAACAGGGTCTTGTCGATGCGCCCGTGCAGGATCGGGATGCCCATCTCCATGCACTTGGCGATCACCTCCTGCCGCTTCATCTGCGCCTCCTCGGCGAGCTCGGTCGGCGTCAGGTGGTTGGCCAAGGTCGATCTCCTCCAATCGGTGCCTGCAGGGTGGGTTCTATCGCTTGTGTCCGGTGTGTCAAGGGAAAAGTCGGTCGGCGAGCGCAAAGTGCGGGCTCACGAGGGGGGCCGAGGCGGCGCCTCAATACGATTGCTGCCTTGAGCGCAGCCGCGGACAGCCTCGGGCACGACGCGGGCTCCGACTTCGTCGAGTCGCTGATGGACACCGACCTCTACTCGATCGGTGCCTACTTCTGCGACCGGCACCCGGAGCTCGTCGACGAGGTCGTGCAGCGGGGGGGCGAGATCGAGGGCGCCGGGCTCCGGGCCTGGGCGGATCATGAGGGCATCGAGGTGGAGGAGGCCTTCGGCATGCTGCTCACCGGCCTCGCGGTGCGCTACTACAAGGCCGTGACCGGGTAGCGATGCCGCGCCGCTGGATCCCGATCACAGTGCTTGGCGTGCTCGGCGCGATCGTGCTCGCGATCATCGTCTCGATCTCGGTCGGCGAGCACAAGGAGGGTCCGATCGAGGTCGAGGGTGTGAGCGACGTGCAGTCGCTGCTCGGCGGCATCCGCCAGCTCGACGATCGGCTCGGCGACGAGAACGCGCCGATCACGATCACGCTCTTCACCGATGTCCAGTGCCCGCGCTGCGCCGACTTCGAGAAGGACGTCGTCGACCCCCTGATCGAGAACTACGTACGGACCGGCAAGGCGCAGATCAACTTCAAGAACTTCCCGCTCGGGGTCAAGGAGGTGACGGTCGGCGGCATCGCGGTCGAGGCGGCGGCCGAGCAGGACCACGGCTGGCAGTACGCGGAGCTCTTCATGAAGAACCTCGACAAGGTGCCCGAGAAGGGAGTCGATCAGAACTTCCTCGACGCGGTCGCGGCGGGCACGCCGCAACTCGACACGGCCCAATGGGAGAAGGACAATGGCTCCTCCGAGGCCAAGAAGAGCGCCCAGCAGGACGTCGACCTGGCAACGAACCTGCGCCTACCGGCAAACCCGATCCTCGTCGTCGAGGGCGCTACCGGCTCGGAGACGCTCGAGGACGTACCGAGCCTGCAGGACGTCGAGGACGCGATCGCCCGGGTCGGCTGAGCGGCGCAGTCCGGGTGGCGACCGAGAGTCCTGCCGCGGGCTCCCCGCCTGCCATACTGCGCGCTCCTCGGGGCGTGGCGCAGCCTGGTAGCGCGCACCGTTCGGGTCGGTGAGGTCCCCGGTTCAAATCCGGGCGCCCCGATGCGCTCGGGCCCGGGCCGGCAGACTGCCGGCCCGGCCCGGCGATCAACCTGTGGATGCGGGCTCCGAGGTGAACCGGAGAACTACCGATGAGGTCGGCTGCGGCCGCTGGCATCGTGCGGGCGATGGAGACGCTTGACACGGCCATCGGCACAGCGCGATGAGCACTCACCCACCGCTGCTCATCGGGCTCGATCCAGAGCACCATGCGGAGGATGTGCTCAGGCTCGGCCTGTTGCTGACCTCGATCGTCGCGGCGCCGCCGCTCGTCGTCAGCGTTGCCGAGTGGCCGCGCCTCGCCGCCTGGACGAGCGAGATGCAGCGGTCGCTCGACGAAAGCCTCGCCGAGCCCTTCGCCCGCGCCCGCGAGCGCCTCGAGGAGCCGGTCGCTGAGACCCGGGCGCTGCACGGCGACTCGGTTGCGGGTGCGCTCGAGCGGCTTGCCGAGAGCGAGCAGGCCGCGGCGATCGTGATCGGCTCCTCGCACCGCGGGCCGATCGGCCGCCTGCTCGCCGGATCCGTGGGCGCCTCGCTGATGCAGGCGGCGCCGTGTGCTGTCGCCGTCGCTCCCGCCGGCTACGGCAGGGCGGCCGCTCCCGGGCCGGCTCGTCGCATCGCCGTCGCCTTCGACGGCACCGAGGAGGCGTGGGTCGCCCTGCGCACCGGAAGCCGTATCGCAGCGCGAAGTCACGCCTCGCTGACGATCGTTGCCGTCTCGGATCCGCCCCAGGCCGGGTACACCACGGCGCTCGAGGTCCTGCTCGGTGAGGGGCTCGTCGACCACGACCGCCAGCGCAAGGAGGCGCTCGTCGAGGCGGCGCTCGCGAGCCTGCCGGAAGGACTGCGCGGCAGCGCCATCCTGCTCAGCGGCAAGGCCGGCGCCGAACTCGTGGCAGCCAGCGCCGACTTCGACCTGATGTTCGCCGGATCGCGCTCGTACGGGCCGCTGCGCCGGGCGCTGCTCGGGTCCACGACGAGGGCTTTGGCGGGTTCGGCCCACTGCCCGCTCGTGATCCTGCCGCGGGGGAGCGGCGACGATCCGCTCGCTGTCGGAGCGCCGTCCGGCGGCTGAAGCCCCGGCCGGGTCCAATCGCCGTAGAAAGCCGCAGGCAGGTCTCCGATTCGCGCGCTTGCGCATAGCGCTCGCGAAGCGTAGGTTCGCGGCCATGGCCATGAGCACAGGTGGAGCCCGCACGGTCCTGATCGCCGGTGGCGGCATCGCCGCCCTCGAGGCGCTGCTCGCGCTCCGCGCACTGACCGACGGCGACATCGAGTTGACGCTGCTCAACCCGGAGCCGGAGTTCCTCTACCGGCCGATGCTCGTCGTCGAACCGTTCTCGCCCGAGCTCGCCGAGCGTCGTGACCTGGCGATGATCGCCGCCGAGCAGCGTGCGACCTTCGTCGCCGACTCGCTCGCTGCGGTCGATCCGGCCGAGCGCATCGCAACCACCGGCGATGGGGACCGGCTCCCGTTTCGCTTCGCCGTGATCGCGACCGGCGCGCGGATGGCGGTGCCGCTGCAGGGCGTACACACGCTGTGGACCGGCCAGATGCCGGTCCCCATCGACGTCATCCTCGAGCGCGCCGCCGAGCGCGGCGGGCTCGAGCTGATCGTCCCGGACGGGATCACGTGGTCGCTGCCGTTGTACGAGTACGCGTTGCTGGCGGGCAGGCGCCTGATGGAGCGCGGCGAGCACACGCCGATTCGCATCTTCACGCCCGAGCCCGAGCCGCTCGCGGTCTTTGGCGCGACCGCCAGCGAGGCCGTGCGGGAGGTGCTCGCGCGACGGCGAATCGAGGTCGTCGCCGGAGGCCACGTCGCCCGCGACGAGCGTGGCGAGCTGCGCGCCGGCGCGGTCGAGCTGACCGGCTATCCGATCGCCTTGCCGGTGATGGAGGGTCGCGCCCATTCCGGGCTGCCCGCCGACGAGCGTGGCTTCCTGCCGATCGACGGGCACGCCCGCGTGATCGGCACCGATGCGATCTACGCTGCCGGCGACGGCACCAACTTTCCGATCAAGCAGGGTGGCATCGCGACGCAGCAGGCGGATGCTGCCGCCGAGGCTATCGCCGCGGCGCTCGGCGAGCCGATCGAGCCGCAGCCCTTCGATCCCGTCCTCCGCGGACGGCTGCTCACCGATCACGATCCGATCAACATGCTGCACACCGATCCCGGTGGCTCGGCGCCCGGTGAGGCCGGCGCCGACGCGCTCTGGTGGCCGCCCCACAAGGTCAGCGGCAGGCATCTGGCCCCGTGGATGGCGGGCGGCGCCGCCGGGGATCCGCACCCCCCCGAGCGGTCGATCGAGGTCGAGGTGGGAATGCCCTACGAGTGGCACGGGGCGCCGCACCTGCGGCCCGCCGACGGCCGCTTCGGGGACTGACGACAGCAAGGTCGCATGGGCCAGATCCTGCTGCTCACGGTTCTCGCGACCGGGACGGCCGTGGCGACCGGAATCGGCGCCATCCCCGTCATCCTGCTCGGCCCACGGGTGGAGGATTGGCGACCGCTGCTGCTCGGCGTGACCGCGGGCGTGATGTCGGTGGCCGCCGTCGTCGGCCTGCTGATGCCCGCCCTCGACGAGGCTTCGGTGGCGGAGGTTGCGGCTGGAGTCGCAGTCGGCATCGCCTTCCTCGCCCTCGTCAGGTCGGTGCTCAACCACCGTGCTCATGCGCGTGCGGACGCAGCCCGGCGGACATCACTGCTGGTCTTCGTCGTGCTCTTCGCGCACAGCCTGCCGGAGGGGCTCGCGGTCGGCACCGCCTTCGCATCGACAGTCCAGGGGCTGAGCGCCTTCGTCATCGTGGCGATCTCGATCCAGAACGTGCCCGAGGGGACGAGCGTCGCGATCCCGATGGCGCTCGCCGGCGAAAGCGGCGCCCGCCAGTTCGGCGCCGCCGTGCTGAGCAGCGCGCCGCAGCCAGTCGGCGCCGTGCTCGCCTATCTGCTCGTCGAGCAGGTGGCGGCGCTGCTGCCGTTCTCATTCGCGTTCGCCGCCGGCGCGATGCTCGCGCTCGTCGTCGCCGAGATCCTCCCCGAAGCCCTGCGCCGGGGGCCGGCGCAAGCGCTCGGGGGCTTGATCCCGGGCGTGGCGGCGATGCTGCTACTCAGTGCCCTGCTCGGGATTTGAGCGTCTCCGCAGAGACCCGGCCCGCCGAAGCGGAGCGGATCCTTGCCGTGATCTCCTCGGGCGGGGAGTCCTTGCTCACGTAGTCGGAACCGGCGCGTTCCGCGGCGCGTCGTGCGATCGCCGGTCCCCCGTAGAGACCGGTGAACAACAGCCCGACCTCCGGATACGAGGTGCGCAGGGTGCGCATCAAGGGGCCGTCCTGTCCGCCGGCGAGCTTCGTATCGATCAGCAGCACCGATGGCCGTTCGCCGGCGAGCAACTCGAGCAGGCCCGGCACGGTGCCGGCGCAGCCGGCGAACTCGAGGTCAGGCTCGGTTGCGAGCAGCGCCTGCACCGCTTGGCAGAACGGCAGGCTGCGATCCGCCACCGCGACGCGTATGGGGCGGGCGTTGTCTTGCGAGTCAACCATCCTGCCTCAGGCTAGGCGTCATCGCGGGGCGGTCGTTCCGGGCGATATGCGCGACCCGGGCCGAGAAAACTACGACATGCGAGGGCCGCGGACCGTCCAGGAACGTTCGCCCGGAAATGGCGAGTGCCGGGCGTCGGTGGGGTAGGACGCAGGGAGCCCGCGTAGCAGCGCTACGCGGGCGAGTGAGGACGACGCCCAGCGGCGATCCGGCGCCGCCAGTTTCGGGTGCAACGTTTCTTGACGGCCCGCTAGATTCACCGTTAGGAGCATGGACCGAGAACTCTCTGAGCCCACGGTGCGCCGGCTGACCGGCGTCGGCCAGGATCTGGTGGCGGAGCTCGACCTCGAGCATCTCCTCGACACCATCCTGGAGAGAGCCGTCGAGATCACGGAGGCCCGCTACGCCGCGCTGGGGGTGCTCGACGAGTCTCGCAGCGGCCTCGAGCGCTTCCTGCACCGGGGTATCGACGAGACGATCCGCGAACGGATCGGCGACCTACCGAGCGGCCGCGGTGTCCTCGGGACGCTGATCAGCGACCCTCGCGTTCTGCGCCTTCGCGACGTCTCCGAGCACCACGAGTCGTTCGGCTTCCCGCCGCACCATCCGCCGATGAAGACGTTCCTCGGTGTTCCGATCAGCGTCTTCGGCCAGCCCTGGGGGAACCTGTATTTGACCGAGAAGCGGGGTGGGGCGGAGTTCACCCGAGCGGACGAGGACGCGGCGGTGGCGCTCTCGCGGTGGGCGGCGATCGCGATCGGCAATGCCCGATCGGTGGCGCTCGACCGGCTCCGGTTCGCCATGGAGGCAGCTGAGCAGGAGCGCGTCCAGTGGGCTCGTGAGCTCCACGACCAGACCCTGCAGGGGCTCGCCGCGATCCGACTGTTGCTGGCGACCGGTCTGCGCAGCGGCGACCCGGAGCGGCTCACCGAGGGCGTCGCCCGCTCGATCGAGCAGATCGACACCGAGATCGCCTCGATGCGGGCCTTGATCACCGACCTGCGGCCCGACTCGCTGGTCGAGCTCGGCGTGGCCGCGGCGCTCGAGGCCCTCGCCCAGCGGATCCGCGATCGCGTCAACGGCGCCGAGGTCGAGGTCGAGACCGGGCCCGGCGTCGCCGAACACCTTTCCGACCCGGCGGCGGTGGCGGTCTACCGCGTCGCCCAGGAGGCGATGAACAACGCGGTCAGGCATGGGGGTGCCGCGTCGCTCAAGGTCGGACCGCGGTCGAGCGGTCGGAGTTCGTGCTCAGGATCAGTGACGACGGCGCCGGTTTCGATCCCGCTTCGGCCGTCAGCGGTTTCGGGATCCGGGGCATGCGGGAGCGCGCGGAGCTCGCCGGTGGCAGCTCGAGCTCGATCGCAGCGCCGGGGCGCGGGCTCGCACCCTGCGCTCCGGTCCCGCTCGCCTGAGCGAGGCCGAGTGGCCCCCAGGCGATCAGACGCTCGGGCGGGCCGTTCACCATCTCGTTCTCGAGCGCGTAGCCGACGAGCTCGGCGCGGGTCTGCAGGCGCAGCTTCTGCTGGATGTGGGCGCGATGCGACTCGACCGTGCGGACGCTGAGGAAGAGCTGCTCGCCGATCTCCTTGTTGGTGTGGCCGAGCGCGATCAGCCGCAGGACCTCGGCCTCGCGCTCGCTGAGCCCGTCCGGGGGCCACTGGCCGGGGCTCGGCGGCGAGCCGGGCGCCGATCGCGGGCTGCACGTAGCGCTCGCCGGCGACGGCCGCCTGCACGGCCTCGAGCAGGTCGGTGTCGGCGGCGTCCTTGAGCAGGTAGCCGTTCGCGCCTCCGCGGAGAGCCTCGCGGGCGTACTCGGTCTCCGTCTGCATCGTCAGCACGACGACGCGGGTCTCGGGCGAGGCGGAGCGGATCTGCTCGATCGACTCGAGGCTGCTCTCGCCCTTCATGTTGATGTCGAGGACGAGGACGTCGGGCTTGTAGGCGGCGAGCTTGCGAATCACCTCGGCCACGTCCTCCGCCTCGGCGACCACCTCGAGCGCGGGATCCTCCTCGAGGATCGCTCCGCAGCCCGCTGCGGACGACGGCGTGGTCGTCGGCGAGGACGATGGTCTTCGTCTCGGCGGGGGCTTGCGGCGGGTCGGTCTCAGTGCTGGCCATCGAGCGGAAGATAGCGACGGGCGCTGGGCTCGTAGGAGGGGACGAGCCGCTGAGCGATTGCGGCCAACTACCGAGCCGGGCCTTTCACCGTAGTTGTCCGTGCACCGATCGGGGGCACGCGCGGATGCAGCCGTGACGCCTGCCGCTTACGTTCGCCGAGTGATCGATCCGGCCGCACGCGCAATGCCCGCTGAGCACTCTTCCGCCCCGAATCCGGGTCGCGACGGTGACCCGTTCGCACGCCGGGTCGAGGAGATCATGACCCGGGGCGTGATCAGCTGCCTTCGCGACGACACGCTCCTCGACGCCGCCGTCGCAATGACCGTCAACCGCGTGCACGCGGTTGCCGTCCACGATCCGGGTGAGGAGCAGCACTTCTCCGTGCTCTCGGACGGCGATCTGCTCGAGGCCGTCGGCCTCGGCGCGGCATCGGCCGATGACGCGCTCGCCAATCTCGCCGCGACCGAGCCGCTGACGATCGCCGCCGCCGCGACCGCGCGCGAGGCTGCCGAGCTGATGCGCGAGCACGAGGTCAACCACCTGTTCGTAGTCGACCCGATCGACGGCCGCCCCGTTGGCGTGCTCTCCAGCCTCGACGTCGCACGGCTGCTGATCGGCGCCATCGGGCAGTCCGTCGACGGGCCCGCGCGCGTGCTCGTCGGGCACGACGGCGCCGCCGGTGGCGATGACGCCGTCGTGCTCGCGCGGCTGCTCGCCGGAGAGGGGGGCGAGGTCCACGCGCTGCTTGCCGTCCCGGTGCCCCCGCGGCAGACGGGCGACCCGCCGGTCGCCGCGACTCCCGACGAGCACGATTGGCTCGCCTACTGCAACGCCCTGATCGAGAGCGGCAGGAACGTGCTCGAGCACCGCGCGCTCGAGCGGCTTCCCGGAATCGAGGCGTACGGCGACGTCGTCATCGACAACTCACCTGCCGCCGCTCTCGCCGGGGTCACGGAGAGCGAGCGCCCGGACTTCGTCGCCGTCGGCTCGAGCAGTCACGGCAGGCTCGGCCGGGTTCTCGCAGGCAGCACCGCCGAGCGCCTCGCCCAGGGCTCGCCGAGTCCCGTCGCGATTGCGCCACGCGGCTACGCCGCGATCGCTCCCTCCGGGGTCGAGCGGATTGCCGTCGCCTGTGCCGAGGGCCGCGAGTCGGAGCGAGCGTTCGCGCTCGCGGCCGGCCTGGCGCGGCGCTTCGATGCCGAGCTCCAGCTGATCACGGTCGCCGAGCCTTCGATCCGCCAGGCGGCGCTGCTCGAGGACGAGCGCGACGTGCTCGGGGGCCGCGGCCTCGGGGCCAGCCCCGAGGCTCGGGCGCGGGTCGTCGCCGACGCGCTCGCCGCCGGTCACGCCGATGACCTGAAGCTGCAGGTAGAGGTCGCCCGTGGGCCGGCCGTGGCGACGATCCTCGAGACGTGCCGGCGCTCGCAGCCCGATCTGCTCGTCGTCGGCTCGCGTCGGTACGGGCCGCTCGCCCGGGTCCTGCTCGGTGGCACGGCGATGCGGCTGATCCGCGAGGCTTCCTGCCCCGTCGTGGTCGCCCCCCGCGCCCCCGTCTGAGCGCCGAGCGCGAACGCGCTCAGCGGTCCGCGGCGGCTCGCTCACGCCACTCGCGGCGGCGCTCGCGGTACGCCTCGGGCAGCGCGATCTCGAGAGCTTCGGCGACGTCGAGCCAGCGCAGGGCGCGGTCGTATTCGCCGTCGCGCGCGTCGAGGTCGGCGCCGGCGAGGGCGATGGCGAGTGCCTCGGCGTGATCGGCGGTGCGGTCTGGATCCGGCTCGAGGTCGGTGAGCTCGGGGCCGTGCCGCTCGACCGAGCGCGCGAGGTAAGGAGCGAGCAACCGGCCGGCAACCTTGGCCGGCGGCCACCACAGGGGTGCCTCGTCGCTGTCAGCGTGCTCCGCCGTCGTCCGCAGGTAACGCGGACCCTCGGGCGTCATCAACGCCGCGCGGATCACGGGCCGGAAGGTCGAGGGCGCGCCGAGCCGTGGCGGCAGGCCGGCGAGCGTGCCGATCCCGGCGGCGGCGACGTCGGCCTGGGCGGCGGCGATCCCACCCTGCTTGAGTGGGAACCAGCTCGCGTCGCCCGCGGCCCACACGGCTCCGGCGCCGGGCACACGCATTCCCGCATCGGTCGGGATGAACCCATCCCGGCCCTGCGGGAGGCCCGGAATCTCCGGCACGTCGAGCTCGGGCAGCGTCACCCGGAGCGGGCCACGGCGTGTCGAAGCTCCCTCGTGGGTCCTGGTGAAGCGGACGCCGAAGCCGTCGAGCAGCGCGGCGACCTGTCGCGAGGCAGCGGGGCCGAGGCATTCGAGCGGCTCGGCCTCGGGCGTGACGATGCCGACCCGGGCGCGCGTTGCCCGCAGCTCGTGCGCGGCGAGCATCGCCAGCTCGTAGAGCGGCAGTGGCCAGTTCGGCCCCGCCGGGACTTCGAAGCTCAGCTCCCCGTCGGCGCCGTGCGCGTCGCGGACGAGCCGGCGGACGTCTGCAACACGCTCGGGGCCGGTGAAGACGAGCGCTCGCTCGCCGCCGGAGAGCGCCAGCTCGGCGCGCGGGGTGCTGCGCCGGGCGCCGGGGCAGACGACGAGCGCGTCGTAGGGCAGCTCGACTCCGCCCTCGGTCAGCGCGCGCTGCTGGGCCGGCCAGATCTCGGCGAGGCGATCTTGCCTGTGTGTGCAGCCCTGCTCGCGGCAGAAGGCGGCGAGCGCGATCGACGGTGGCGGCTCTGCGCCGAAGGGCTCGTTGACGGAGAGCGCAACGAGCCGGAACCGGTCCGCGTCGGAGAGCAGCTCGATCTCGACCCCAGGCCCGAGCTCGCGCAGCGCCAGAACCAGCTCGAGCGCCGCGACGCCACCGCCGGCGATGAGGACGCGGAACGCCTCGCTCTCGTCGTCCTGGAGGTCCCGCTGCGCTGCCTTCCCGTCGATCGTCATGGCCTCGAGCCTACGCGCGCGGGATCCGCCCCGGCGTCCGCCCCGATTGCTCATTGGCGGCCCCGGAGAACTACGGCGCTGTGGATAACTACCGAGTTGAAATCGCGTCAAGCCACGAACGGGCGGGCGCCCGGCTCCGCGAAGCTCGGCGCATGAACTCGCTCGAGCTCGCGCGCTGGCAATTCGGCATCACGACCGTCTATCACTTCATCTTCGTCCCGCTGACGATCGGCCTCGCGCTCACCGTCGCCTACTTCCAGACCCGCTGGTACCGGACCGGCGAAGAGCAGTGGCTCCGCGCGACGCGCTTCTGGGGCAAGCTGATGCTCGTCTCCTTCGCGATGGGCGTCGTCACCGGGATCGTCCAGGAGTTCCAGTTCGGCATGAACTGGTCCGATTACTCGCGCTTCGTCGGCGACATCTTCGGAGCCCCGCTGGCGATGGAGGGCCTCGCCGCCTTCTTCGTCGAATCGACCTTCCTCGGGCTCTGGATCTTCGGCTGGGGCCGGCTGCCGCGCAAGGTCCACCTTACGAGCGCCTGGCTGGTCGCCGGCTCGACCGCGCTCTCCGCCTACTTCATCCTGGCCGCGAACTCATGGATGCAGCACCCCGTCGGCTACGAGATGGTCGGCGGCAAAGCCGCAGCTGACCTCGATCTGGGCGGTGCTCACCAACAACACCGCGCTGTACGCCTTCGCGCACACGATCTTCGCCGCGTTGATCACCGCCGGGATGGTCGTGATCGGCGTCTCGGCTTGGCACCTGCGCCGCGGCAACGAGCCCGACGTCCACCGCCGGACGATCGGCTTCGCGCTGCCCCTGGTCACCGTCGCATCGCTGCTGACGATGATCGTCGGCCACTTCAACGGGATCCTGATGACCGATCAACAACCGATGAAGATGGCCGCCGCCGATGCGGTCTTCGAGACCGGCAACGGGGTCGGCATGTCGCTGTTCGCGACGGGCGACTTCAAGTCGAATCCCGAGGGCCTGAACCGCAACGTCGAGGTGCCGAAGATGCTCTCCTTCGTCGGCACCGGCAGCTTCAACGGCCAGGTCGAGGGCATCAACGACATCAACGCGGAGTACCGGGCCAAGTACGGCCCGGGCGAGTATGCCCCGATCGTCGCCGTCACCTACTGGAGCTGGCGCGCGATGATCGGCATCGGCACGCTGATGCTGCTCTTCGCCGGCTACGGCTGGTGGCTGGCGCGCAAGGGCCGGCTCGAGACCTCGCTGCGTTATCTGCGCTGGGCCGTGCCGGCGGCCGCGCTGCCGTTCATCGCCAGCGCCGTCGGCTGGGTCTTCACGGAGATGGGCCGCCAGCCCTGGGTCGTCTTCGGATTGCTGAAGACGAGCGATGCCAACTCACCGTCGGTCTCGACCGCCGAGGTGCTGATCACCCTGATCGGCTTCACCCTGCTGTACGGCGTCCTCGCGGTCTTCGCCGGCCGGATCTTCCTCAAGATCGCGCGCAAGGGAACGCCCGATGCCCCCGAACCGGACGACGGCGGCAAGCCCGACCTCGTCCTCGCCTACTGACCCAAGTGCTCCGAATCGCAAGTCCCACCACGATTGACGGCGTCCGGGCGCGCCTGACGGCACCCGCCGTCCACCCACATGCCAGCCGGCATGCGGGTGGACACCGTGCACCGTCAGCCACGCCCTGCCACTCGTCAATTCGCGACGGGGCTTACGGCACGGAGCACTAAGCGACGCGAACGGAGATCCCCGATGGAAGACGTCACAACCCTGCAGTTCGTCTGGTTCCTGCTGATCTCGATCCTCTGGCTCGGTTACTTCGTGCTCGAGGGGTTCGATTTCGGCGTTGGCATGCTGCTCGGCTTCGTCGCTCGCGATGACGACGAGCGGCGCGCCGTGCTGCACTCGATCGGACCGGTCTGGGACGGCAACGAGGTCTGGCTGCTCGTCGCCGGCGGCGCCACCTTCGCCGCCTTCCCGGAGTGGTACGCGACGCTCTTCAGCGGCTTTTACCTGGCGCTCTTCTTGATCCTCGTCGCGCTCATCGTCCGCGGCGTCTCCTTCGAGTTCTGGGGCAAGCAGGACGATCCGAGGCTGGCGCCGCCGCTGGGAGCTCGCCCTCGGCATCGGCAGCTTCTTGCCCGCCCTGCTCTGGGGTGTCGGCTGGGCGAACATCGTCGGCGGCGTGCCGATCGACGCGTCGGGCGAGTTCACCGGCACGCTGTTCACGTTGCTCAATCCGTACGCGCTGCTCGGCGGCCTGGTGACGTTGTCCCTGTTCCTCTGCCACGGGGCATCGTTCCTGGCGCTGCGGACGACCGGGTCGATCGCCGAACGCTCACGAGCCTGGGCGCGGCGCACGGCTCCGGCCTCGGCGCTGCTCGGCGCCGGGTTCGTCGCCTGGACGATCGCCGACATCACCGGCACCGACGCGCTCGCAACCGTGCTCGGCGTGCTCGCAGTCGGGGCGCTCGTCGCGATGAGCGTCCTCGTCCGCCGCAGCGCCGCGGCCGGCTTCGGGGCGGGCGTTGGCGCGATCGTGCTGCTCTTCAGCTCGCTGTTCGCCGACCTGTATCCGAACGCGATGGTCTCGAGCACGGATTCGGCCTTCAACCTGACGCTCGGCGCCGCCTCCTCCTCGCACTACACGCTGACCGTTATGACCGTGGTCGCCGTGCTCCTGGTCCCGGTCGTGATCGCCTACCAGGCGTGGACCTACTGGGTCTTCCGTCACCGCATCGGGCCCGAGGACTTCGGCGACGTGCGCTCGCCGCTCGATCTCATCGACAAGGCAACGCGCGACTCGGAGAAGACGCCCGGGCCGCCGCCGACGGAGGGATTCACGGGCGGCAGCGGGGGCTCCTGAGCCGGTGGGCGAGAAGCAGCGCAGGCTGACGAGGACGGGCGGGGCTGCGAGGCGCCAGCTCGTCCTCACGGTCCTCATCGGGCTTGCGGGGACAGTGCTGATCATCGCTCAGGCGACGCTGCTCGCCCACGTGATCGCCGCAGCCTTCGGCGGCGCAGCGGCGGCGACGCTGACCGGCTCCCTGATCGCTCTCGTGCTCGTCGCCGCAGGGCGCGGCGCCGTCGCCTTCGCCTTCGAGTGGACGGGCAGGACGGGCGCCGCGCGCGTCATGGAGGAGTTGCGGGCGAAGCTCGCCCGGCAGCTGCTCGAGCGCCGGCCCTTTGATCCCGAGCGGCGCGCCGGGGCCCTCGCGGCGTCCGCCGTCCAAGGCGTCGAAGCGCTGGAGGCGTACTACGCCCGCTACCTCCCGCAGGCGGTGCTGGCGGCGCTGGCGCCGCCCGTGATCCTGATCTGGATCGCTCCCCGGGACTGGGAGGCGGCGCTGATCCTCGGCGTCACGATGCCGCTGATCCCGGTCTTCATGATCCTCGTCGGCAAGCTCGCGCAGCGCAGTATCGACGCGCGCTGGCAGACGCTGAGCGGCCTCAGCGCACACTTCCTCGACCTCGTCCGCGGGCTCGAGACGCTCCGCGCCCTCGGCCGCGCGGAGGATCAGGAGGAGGCGATCGGCCGCGCTTCCGACCGCTACCGGGTGGAGACGATGGCCACGCTGCGGGTCGCTTTCCTCTCGGCGCTCGTGCTCGAGCTGCTGGCGATGATCGGCACCGCCGTCGTCGCTGCGACCGTCGGCGTCCAGCTCGCGACGGGCGACCTCGGCTTCGAGCAGGGGCTCGCCGTTCTGCTGCTCGCCCCCGAGCTCTACATGCCGCTGCGCGCCGTCGGCGCCAACTACCACGCGGCCAACGACGGGCTCGCCGCGGCCGGCGCGATCTTCGAGGTCCTCGACGCCGAGCCCTCGGTACGGGTCGCGGCCGAGGGCGTGCCCGCCCCGGATCCGCGGCGTGAGCCCGTCCGGCTCGAGCGCGTCCGCTTCGCCTACCCGGGGCGTCCGGAGCCCGTCCTCGACCGGCTCGACCTCGAGATCGGTGCGGGCGAGACGGTCGTCCTCACCGGGCCAAGCGGCGCCGGCAAATCGACCCTCGCCTCCCTGCTGCTCAGGCTCGCGGATCCCGACGAGGGCGCCGTCCTGTGTGGGACGACCCCGCTCCATCGGGTCCGGCCCGAGGAGTGGCGCCGCCGGGTCGCCTGGATCCCGCAACGGCCGACCATGTTCGCGGGCTCGCTTGCCGACAACGTCGCCCTCGCCGAGCCCGATGCAGCGCCGGAGCAGATCCTCGCGGCGCTCGGCGAGGCCGGCGCCGCCGAGCTGCTCCGCGAGCTCCCGGAGGGCCTCGAGACGCGGCTGGGTGAAGGAGGGAGGAGGCTCTCGGCCGGGCAGGCTCAGCGCGTCGCGCTCGCCCGCGCCTTCCTCAGCGACCCGTCGCTGGTCGTCCTCGACGAGCCCACCGCCCATCTCGACCCGGCCACCGCGGGGTCCGTCGGCGCCGCGATCGCGCGCCTGCTGGCGGGCCGCAGCGGGTTGCTGGTCGCCCATCGCCCGGACCTCGTCGCGACGCTAGAAGATTCCGGCGCCCGCGTTGTCGCCCTCGAGAGCGGGCGGGTCGCCGCCCGGCGGCAGCGCCCGCCGACGCGGGCCGGAGCCGGGCTGGCGGAGGTAGCGGCATGAGCGCCGTACGCCGCCTGCTCGCCGTCGCCCCACTCGGCCGGCGCGGGCGCCTCGGCCTCGCCGGTGCCGCCGGCCTCGGCGCGGTCGCCGTCCTCGCCGCCGTCGGGCTGCTGACCACGTCCGGGTATCTGATCAGCCGCGCGGCGCAGCACCCCGAGATCCTCTCGCTCGCGATCGCGATCGTCGGCGTCCGCTTCTTCGGGCTGCTGCGCGCCCTGGCCCGCTACGGCGAGCGCCTCGTCAGCCACGACGTTGCCCTGCGCTCGATCGGTGCCGTGCGCCGCCGCTTCTTCGCCGCGCTCGTGCCCCTCGTGCCCGCCGGCCTCGGCACCCACCGCCGTGGCGAGCTGCTGAGCCGCTTCGTTGCCGACGTCGATCGCCTTCAGGACGTCTACTTGCGGGCGCTGCTGCCGCCCCTGATCGCGCTCGTCGCCAGTGCGGGCGCCCTTCTCGTCGCGGTGCTGCTCTACCCGCCCGCGGCGCTCGTCCTGGCCGTCTCATTGCTTGCCGGAGCCCTGCTCGTCCCCGCCCTGACGCGGCGCGCCGCTCGCAGCGCGAGCCGCAACCAGGCAGCCGCCAGAGCTGAGCTGTCCGCCGGCCTGGTCGAGATCTGCGCGGGCGCGGGCGAGATCGTCGTCGCCGGCCGCGAGCGCGACTGGATCGAGCGGAGCGACAACGCCTCCGCCCGGCTCGCCGCGATCCAGCGCCGCGACGCGCTCGGCGGCGGGCTCGGTTTCGGCTTGCAGGCCGCGTTGCTGACCGGCACCGCGGTCGCGCTCGCCGCCGTCGCGATCCCCGCCGTGGGCAGCGGCGCGCTGCCGGGCGTGCTGCTCGCCGCCGTGGTTCTGCTCGGCATCGCGGCGCAGGAAGCGGTCGCGCCGATGCCTGCCGCAGCCGCGTCGATCGACAGCTGCTCGGTCGCCGCCGAGCGCATCGGCGAGATCGTCGATGCGCCCGCTCCGACGATCGAGCCCGCGGACCCGGCGCCGCTGCCCGCCCGGGGGGCGATCGTCGCCGACGGGGTCGGCTTCGCCTATCCCGGCGGCGAGCGGCTGCTGCACGACATCGACCTGCGCTGGGAGCCCGGGCAGTCGCTTGCGCTCAGCGGCCCGAGTGGCTGTGGCAAGACCACGCTGGCCGAGCTCCTCGTCCGCTTCGCCGATCCGACGGAGGGATCGATCACGCTCGGCGGCGTCGATCTGTGCGCAGTCGACGACAGCGCGCTACGGTCGGTCGTTCTGCTTGCGGCCCAGGATGCATACGCCTTCTCGGTCTCCCTGCGCGAGAACCTCCTGCTCGGCAACCCGGATGCCGATGACGTGGCGCTCGTCGTCGCGCTCGAACGCGTCGGCCTCGGTCCCTGGTTCGCCTCGCTGCCGGAGGGTCTGGGCACGCGCCTCGGCGAGCAGGGCGCGACGATCTCCGGCGGTCAGCGCCAGCGGATCGCCGTCGCCCGGGCACTGCTCTCGCCGGCGCGCTTCCTGATCCTCGACGAGCCCACGGCTCACGTCGACCCGGAAGCTGCCGTTGCGCTGCTCGGCGAGTTGCGTCGCGAGGCGGACGCCGGGCGAGGCGTGCTCGTGATCACCCACGAGCCGACCGGCACCGAGGACTTCGACCGACACCTGCGGCTCGAGAGCGGCCGGCTGCTTTTCGCGTGAGCGGCGCCCCGGCAATCGAGGCCCGTGGGCTCGACAAGCTCTACGCGCCTGGCGTTGGGATCAGCGGCGTCGAGTTGACCGTCGAGCGCGGCGAGGTATTCGGATTCATCGGGCCGAACGGGGCCGGCAAGACGACCTTCATCCGCACGATGCTCGACCTGATCCGCCCGACGGCGGGCACGGTCTCGGTCTTCGGGCTCGACAGCCGGCGGGAGAGCCTCGAGGTGCGGCGCAGGTGTGGGTATCTGCCCGGGGAGCTGAAGCTGGCCGGGCGCGACACCGGGCGCCAGGTCCTCGAGCACCTCGCCCGGCTCAGAGGGATCGACCCGGGGTCCGCCGCCGGCCTGATCGCGAGGCTCGGCCTCGAGCCAGACCGCCGCATCGCCGACCTCTCGAAGGGCAACCGCCAGAAGATCGGCCTGATTGCAGCGCTCTTCGGCGACCCCGAGTTGCTCGTGCTCGACGAGCCGACGAGCGGGCTCGATCCGCTCCTGCAGGAGGAGGTTCACGAGATCGTCCGCGAGCATGCGGCCGCCGGCCGGACCGTCTTCCTCTCCTCGCACGATCTCGACGAGGTCGAGCGCGCGGCGGATCGCGTGGCGATCATTCGCGCCGGGCGGATCGTCGATGTCCAGGGGGTGGCGGAGCTGCGTACCCGCCGTCCTCGGGAGACGTCGGTGCTCCTGGCCGAGCCCCTCGACGAGGCTGCGCTCGCCGAGCTCGGCAGGCTCGAATGCGTCCGCGACCTGGCCGCCGACGGTGCCCGCTTGCGCTTTGCGACCAGCGGTGAGATCACCGACCTGATCCGCCTGCTGGCAGGCCGCCGCGTGCTTTCGCTGACGAGCCGTGAGCCCGAGCTCGAGGAGCTCTTCCTCCACTACTACGAGGGCGACGACGGGGAGGAGGCTCCGTGGCGGAGCTGACCCGCGAGTCGCTACGCGGACATCGGCGCTCGCTTCTGTGGTGGTCGCTTGGGATGGTGGTACTCGTCGGCGTCATCGTCGCCTTCTATCCAGCGACGAAGGACGCGACCGGTCTCAACGACTACGCGAAGGAGCTGCCGAAGGCGGTGCGCGGCCTGTTCACCGGCGGCGAGCTCGACTTTACGAGCCCGGCCGGGTACCTGAACTCGCAGCTCTTCGCGCTCATGGTGCCGCTGCTGCTCCTGATCTTCTCGATCGGCTTCGGTGCCGCGGCGATCGCCGGCGACGAGGAGCACGGCTTCCTCGACTTCCTGCTCGCTCAGCCGGTCCCGCGTAAGGCGGTCGTCTGGGCCCGGGTCGCGGCGCTGGCGGCACTCTGCGCGGGGCTGGGGGCGGTCGTCTTCGCCGCCACCGTGCTCGGCAATGCGATCGTCGGCCTCGAGATCGGTGCCGGGCCGGTGCTGGCGGCGACAGTCAGCGCCGTGCTGCTTGCCCTGCTCTTCGGCACCCTCGCACTCGCCCTGGGCGCCTGGCATCCGGGCCGGGCGCGAGCGGTGGCGGTCAGCGCCGCCCTGGCTACCGCGGCGTGGCTCGTCGATGGCCTCGGCCAGGTCGTAGAAGCGCTCGACGTACCGCGCGCGATCTCTCCTTACCGGCGCCTGATCGGCGTCAACCCGCTCAGCGACGGCGCGCCCTGGGGCGCCTGGCTGGCAGCGGCGGTCCTGATCGTCCTGCTCGCGGCCGGCGCGAGCCTGCTGTTGCGGCGCCGCGACGTGCGCCAGTAGGGCCGGCGCTCAGCGCGATGCTGCCGCCGGCTTCGGATCGCCGACCCAGTAGCGCGGACCGGCGCCGCGCGCGCCGGCCCGGTCGCCCGGATTGGCGAGCTCGCAGCGCTCCAGCGACAGACAGCCGCAGCCGATGCAGTTGCCGAGCCCCTCGCGGAGCCGCTCGAGCTCGGCGATCCGCTCGTCGATCCGCCCGGTCCACGAGGCGCTCAGCTTCTCCCAGTCGGCGGCCTTCGGCGTGCGGTTGCCGGGCAGCTTGTCGAGCTCGGCGCCGATCTCGGCGAGGCTCAGGCCGATCCGCTGGGCGAAGATGATGAAGGCGACCCGGCGAATCGTCGGGCGCCGGTAGCGGCGATGGCCGCCCGTGTTGCGCTCGGAGCTCGATCAGGCCCCGCTCCTCGTAGTAACGCAGGGCCGACGTGGCGACGCCGCTGCGCTCGGCGAGCTCGCCGATCGTCAGCTCCGGCTCCCCTGGGGGGGCCGGCGCTGCATGCGCGCAGGCTCGCAGACCCCGGCCTTGACTTCAAGCGCGCTTGAAGTTGCACAATGCCGGAGGCGGACGTCCCGTGTCGCCAGCGCGACGCGCGGGTATAGATTCTGAAGTACCCGCATCCCACGAAAACCGCGACAGACAACGAAAAGGAGGCCACCCGCATGGCTTACTCCGTTCCCGACCTTCCCTACGCCTACGACGCCCTCGAGCCCCACATCGACGAGGCGACGATGAAGGTCCACCACGACAAGCACCATCAGGCCTACGTCGACAAGGCGAACGCCGCCCTCGAGGGCACCGAGTGGGCCGACAAGGACGTCGACGAGGTCCTGCAGAACCTCGACAGCCTGCCCGCCGACAAGCAGGGCCCGGTCCGCAACAACGCCGGCGGCCACTCCGAACCACACGTTCTTCTGGCAGATCATGAGCCCCGACGGCGGCGGCGAGCCGAGCGGCGCGCTCGCCGAGGCGATCGACTCGGCCTTCGGCTCCTTCGACGAGTTCAAGGAGAAGTTCAAGGCAGCCGGCGTCGGCCAGTTCGGCTCCGGCTGGGCCTGGCTCGTCCACGACGGCTCCGGCCTCGCGGTCACCTCGACCGCAAACCAGGACTCGCCGGTCTCGGCCGGCCAGACGCCGCTGCTCGGCGCCGACGTCTGGGAGCACGCCTACTACCTGAAGTACCAGAACAAGCGCCCCGACTACCTGGACGCGTTCTGGAACGTCGTCAACTGGGACGAGGTCGCCTCCCGCTTCGAGGCCGCCGGCAGCTGAGCCGCACCCCCGCGGCGACAGACCGCCTGACGGCGGCCCGTCCGGTACCCCCGGCCGGGCCGCTTTCGTTGCCGCCTCGGCGATGCGCCTTCTACATTGCCCGAATGGGGCGGCTCGCCACAGGAGCGACGATCGCGGCGCTCGCTGCGTGGCTGACGCTCGTCCCCGCTGCCGCCGGCCGCGGCGATCCGCACGGCCACGGGCCGTACTGCCTGGGCTACCGGGCGACGATCGTCGGCAGCGGCCATGCCGACAAGCTGCGGGGGACGCAGCGCCGGATGTGATCGTCGGCCGCGGGGGGGACGACAGGATCAGCGGCCGCGGTGGCGACGACCTGATCTGCGGCGGCGGCGGCGCGACCGGCTCGGCGGCGACGGCGGCGACGACCAGATCGACGGCGGCAAGCGGCGCGCGACCGGCTGGCTGGGCGGCAAGTCGGCTCGCGACTACCTGATCGGCGGCCGGGGCGGCGACCGCTACGACGGCGGCGGCGGACGCTGGGACGTGGCCTCCTTCCCGCAGGCGCCAAGCCAGGGCGTTGAGGTCTCGCTCGAAACAGGCACGGCGTCGGGCGAGGGCCACGACCGCGCTCACGCGGATCGAGGGCGTCTACGGCTCGTCGGGCCCCGACCGGATCACGGGCTCGCCCTCTGCCGACTACCTGCTCGGCCTCGCCGGCAACGACGTGCTGCTCGGCGAGGCGGGCGCCGACTACCTCGGCGGCGGCAAGGGCGACGACGCCGGCGCCGGGGGAGCGGGTAAGGACCGCTGCAAGTCCGTCGAGCTGCGCTCGTCCTGCAAGGCCCTCTGACGCAGGGCCGGGTCCGGGCCCGGTCCGCCTAGAACTTGACCTGGACCGGCTCGCGGTCGGCGGCGTTCTCGATCTCGAAGAACTCGCGGGCGGTGAAGCCGCCCATGTTGGCGATGATCGAGTTCGGGAAGATCTGGATCTTCGTGTTGTAGGCCTGCACGTTCGAGTTGTAGATCCGGCGGGCGGCCTGGATCTCGTCCTCGATCTCGCTCAGGTTGCGCTGCAGCTGCTGGAAGTTCTCGGTGGCGCGCAGGTCCGGGTACTGCTCGGCGACGGCGCGCAGGTCGGTCAGCGCGCCGGAGAGCTTCGCCTCGGCCTGCTGGGTGGCCTCGACCGAGCCGGCCTTCATCGCCTCGGCGCGCGCCTCGGTGACGTTCTGGAAGGTCTGCTGCTCGTGCGTCGCGTAGCCCTTGACGGTCTCGACCAGGTTCGGGACCAGGTCGTGGCGGCGCTTGAGCTGGACGTCGATCCCGCTCCACGACTCGTCGACCCTGTTGCGCGACCCGATCATCGAGTTGCGGATCAGGACGAAGATCAGCCCGACGACCAGGATCAGGGCGATGACGATGATTGCGATGACCATTCGGCGGCCATCGTAGCCGCTCGGCGGACATTGCGTTCGGTGGTCGTCGGCGAGGCCGCGGAATCGCGCCTGATCTGCTGCTGGCCAGCCGACCCTTAACGCCAACTCAACGCAGGGGTGCCGCCGATCGCGTGGAATGGGCACTCAGGCCGGTGCGGTTGTCCTTTGACACCCATCTGTGACCGCCTGTAGGTTCGAGCGACCGTGAGGGACGCCTCGCGGGAAGTCGGCAGCACGGATAACGGGTAGGAGATTGCAAGCCTCATCGGCACTTGGGCGGGTTATCGCGGTCGTCGCGTTGGTCGCGGCGGCGGTCGTCGTCTTCCTGCTGCTCTCCGGCGGCGGCGAGCACCTACGAGGTCACCGCCCACTTCGAAAACGCCTCCCAGCTCGTCAAGGGCAACGAGGTCATCGTCGGCGGCACCGCGGTCGGCAGCGTCGACGACATCGAGCTCGGCGACCACGGCGAGGCCCTGGTCACCTTCCACGTCGACGCCGACTACGCGCCGCTGCCCCGCGGCACGATCGCCACGGTCCGCTCCTTCTCGCTCTCGGGCATCGCCAACCGCCAGATCCAGCTGACCCTGCCCGCCCGACGGCCAAGGCGGCGAGCCGATCCCCGACGGCGGCGAGCATGGACCAGTCCGAGACCGTCAGCGAGGTCGACCTCGACCAGATCTTCAACACCCTCGACGACCGCACCGTCGCCGACCTCAAGAAGGTGATCCACGGCTTCGACGATCTCCACCGAGGGCGTCGGCGAGCAGGCCAACCGCGGCTTCCACTACCTGAACCCGTTGCTCTCGCACCTCCAGGCGCCTGTTCAGCGAGCTCACCCTCGACGAGCGCACGCTCGAGCAGCTGATCGTCGACGGCTCGCGGCTCTCCGGCGCCGTCGCCGCCAAGCGCGACGACGTCGCCGCTCTGGTCGGCAACCTCAACCAGACGATGGGCGCGATCGCCCGCCAGCGCACCGCGCTGGCCGCGGCGGTCAACCAGCTGCCCGGCTTCATGCGCAACTTCAACACGACCGCGGTCAACCTGCGCGCGACCCTCGACGACCTCGACCCGCTCGTCGACGCCTCCAAGCCGGTCGCCCGCAAGCTGCGGCCCTTCTTCAGCCAGTTCCGCGCCGCCTCCGCGCAACCTCGTGCCGACCCTCCGCGACCTCGACCAGGTGATCGAGACCCCCGGCCCCGACAACGACCTCGTCGATCTGACCAAGCTGCAGAACCCGCTGACCAAGATCGCGATCGGCCCCGTGCACCGGCACGGCAAGAAGCGCCAGGGCGCCTTCCCCGAGTCCGTCGACTCGCTCGACGGCTCGCTCAAGCAGCTCGCCTTCTTCCGCGCCTACTCGCCCGAGCTGACCGGCTGGTTCGACGACTTCGGCCACTCCGGAATCGTCGACGCGAACGGCGGCATCGGCCGCGATCGGCGACGACCTTCAACACCTTCACGCTCAGCCCCAACGGCCTGCCCAGACCTGCTCGGCGGCGTGCAGACCCCGCAGGCGCAGATCGCCGGCATGAGCACCGGCAACCTCGAGCGCTGCCCGGGCTCCAACGAGCGTCCCGCGCCCGACGGCACCAACCCGTTCACCGAGACGGCTCGCTCGACTGCGACCCCAACCAGATCCCGCCGGGGAACTGACGATGCGGCGCATCCTCCTGATCGCAGCTCTCCTGGTCGGCGCCGCGGCAGCCGTGCGCGACGACGGCGACCGGCGAGCGACTCGCACACCTACTTCATCGAGTTCGACAACGCCTTCGGCCTCGTCAACGGCTCGGAGGTCAAGGTCGCCGGGGTCGCGCAGGGGACGATCGAGCGAGCTCTACATCAACTCCGACAAGCGCGCCGTCGTCAAGGTGACGCTCTCCGGCCCGCTCAGCGTGCTCGGCAAGGACACGATCTGCTCCTCGGAGCCGCAGTCGCTGATCGCCGAGTACTTCATCGACTGCATGCCCGAAGGGCGCCGCCGCTGACCGAGCAGACGGGCAGCGACGAGACGCGCACCGAGAACCCCGACATCCCGGTCGCAGCAGACCCGGCAGACCGTCCAGAGCGACCTCGTGCAGAGCGCGCTGCGGATGCCCTACCGGGATCGCCTGACGCTATCCTGATCAACGAGTTCGGCACCGCCCTCGCAGGCAACGCGGAGAACCTCAACGCGGCGATCCGGCGCGGCGCGCCGGCGCTCACGGCCGCGCGCAAGGTGACCTAGATCCTCGGCCACTCAGAACACGATCATCCGCGACCTGAACGCGAACTCGGACGAGATCATCGGCAAGCTCAACGCGCGCAGCGAGGACGTCGTCAAGCTTCATCCACAACGCGCGCGTGACCGCCGACGTCTCGGCCTCGCAGCGCGACAACCTCTCGAAGAACTTCGGCGAGCTCGACAACTTCCTGGCCGAGCTGCAACCGACGATGGCGAGGCTGAACCAGCTCGCGGTCACGCAGACGCCGCTGCTGAAGAACCTGCACGCAGCGGCGCCCGGCCTCAATCAGCTCTCTCGCGACCTGCCCGACTTCAACCGCGCAGCGACGCCCTCGATCAAGTCCCTCGGCAAGGCCGCCAAGGTCGGCAAGGTGGCGCTCAACCACGGCCAGAACGAGATCCACCAGCTGGCGAGCTCCTCGAAGAAGGCCTACCCGCTCGCCGACAACCTCGCCAAGTTCCTCAAGGACATCGACGACCCGCGCCGTGCCGTCGAGATCGACAGCCGCGTGAAGGGCGCCACCGGCCGCAGCAACAGCACGCCGGGGAAGAAGGACACGATGGGCTACACGGGCATGGAGGGGCTGCTCAACTACGTCTTCTACCAGGCGGGTGCCCTGACCCAGTTCGACCAGGTCAGCCACCTCCTGCACTTCTCGATCTTCGAGGTCGGCGCCGGCCCGTGCGCCAACTACAACGCCGGGCCGACCGTTCCCGACACCGGTGGCAGCGGCCAGACGACGGACCCGACGAAGATCAACCGCTGCGTCTCCTGGCTCGGCCCGAACCAGCCCGGCATCAACGCCGGGCCGGAGCTGCCGCCGTACGACCCGCGCCGCCTGCCCCGACGGCTCGACTGATACGAGCCTCTGCGACCCGAACGGGACGAGCAGCACGAGCGCCAAGACCGGGCTGCAGCGCTCGGCGAAGAAGGCTGCCGACGCGCGCAGCGGCGGCAACGGATCGGGCGGCGGCAACGGATCGGGCGGCGGCAACGGATCGGGCTCCGATCCGGCGGCGGGCTCCGACACCGGCTCCAGCCCGCCGGACCTGGGCGACGTCGGCACCGGCTCCGGTGCGGGCGACGTGCGCGACCACGTGCCCGGCGACCTCGGCGGCGTGCTCGGCGACGCCGGCAAGATCGGCAAGAGCCTCGGCGGGGTCCTGCACAAGCGTTCGGGCTCCGGCGCGCGGGCCGGTTCCGACGGCTCCGGCTCGGGTACGGCGGGCTCCGGCGCTGCCGCAGCTACCAACGACCTCCTCGGCTACCTGTTCAACAACTGATGGCGACGCGACTCGACAAGCGTGATCGGACCGGGGAGGCGCGGCGATGAAGCGGCGTAGCCCCCTGCAGGCGCTGGCGTCTTCGCCGACGATGGTCGGCGCGATCACGACGCTGATCGTGATCGTCGCCGTCTTCTTGGCGTACAACGCGAACAACGGTTTGCCGTTCGTGCCTACCTACCGCGTCAACGTGGACGTTCCCAACGCCGCCCGCCTCGTCGTCAACAACGAGGTCCGGATCGGCGGGCACCGCGTCGGCGTGGTCGAGTCGATCACCGCCGTCCGGCGGCCGCCGGACCAGCGTCAGGGCACGGTCAGCAACAAGAACAACGAGGTCGACGCTGACACCTCCGTCGATCCGGCCGGCGACGTCGTTGCGAGGCTCGGGCTGAAGCTCGACCAGAACGTCGCGCCGCTGCCCGACAACTCGGTCTTCCGGGTCCGCTACAAGTCGGCCTTCGGGCTCAAGTACCTGGACATCACGCGCGGCGATGGCCCGGGCGTGCCGCAGGGCTACACGTTCGACGGGACCGACGACAACGACGATCCCAACGACAACGACAACCAGATCCTCTCGCTGAGCGAGGTCAAGCACAACAAGGCAGCCGACAACGGCACCTTCATCGACCAGACCGAGTTCGACGACATCGGCGACACTTTCGACCAGCGGACCCGCAACGCCGGTCGGCAGAACCTGGTCGGCTACGGTGACGCCCTCGCCGGCCGCGGCGGCTCGCTGAACCAGGCGATCCAGGCGCTCAACCCGCTGCTCACGAACCTGCGGCCGGTGGCGAGGGCGCTGATCGCGCCCGAGACCCGCTTCGAGAACTTCTTCCCGGCGCTCGGCCGCGTCGCCAGCATCGTCGCCCCCGTCTCGACCCAGCAGGCGCAGCTGTTCACGAACATGGCGATCACCTTCGGCGCGATCAGCGCCGACCCGCAGGCGCTCGCCGACACGATCGCGGGCGGCCCGCCGGTGCTCGAGACCGGGATTCGCGTGCTGCCCGCCCAGCAGCACTTCCTGGCCGAGTTCACGAAGCTCTCGCAGCTGCTCAAGCCGGGCGTGCGCCAGCTCCGCTACGCGGTCCCGGATCTCAACCACGCGATCACGAAGGGCACGCCGGTCCTGCGCCGCACGCCACGCATGAACCGCGACCTGCGCACGGTCTTCACCCAGCTCGACAACCTCGTCTCCCAGCCGACGACGCTGACGACGCTGAAGCGCCTGCACGAGACCTTCGGCAAGGGCGACAAGCTCGCCAAGTTCGTGACCCCGGCGCAGACGGTCTGCAACTACTGGAACTACTGGTTCACGCTGTTGCCCGAGCACCTGACCGAGAAGGATTCGACCGGTTACACGCAGCGCGTCTCCCTGATCGCGACCCCGACCGGCTCGCTGACGCTGGCGCTCGGCAACGTCCCGATGACGATTCCGGGCGAGGTCCAGACGGGCCTCTCGACCGCGGGCTACTCGGGCCTGCAGGCGAACGGCAAGGCGGGCCCGGTGCCGAATCCGCTCAACGACGGCGTCTTCGACCCGACGCTGCCGATCCTGCACGGCAACCCGGCCGGCCCGACGGGCCAGGACGGCAGCGACTGCCAGGCCGGCCAGGCCGGCTACCTGCAAGGCAGGCTGCCGCTTCCCGGTCAGGGCCCATCGAACCCGGCGATCGGCGTCCCGGACATCCCCGGCAGCCGCGGCATCACCACCGCGTTCTGGAAGCAGGACGGCGAGCGGACCTACATCGACACCCGCCGGAAGGCGAGGCAGCCCTGATGCGCAAGAGCGAGAAGAAGCGCATTCCGAACGCCGTCCTCGGGCTGATCTTTGCCGTCGTGCTCGCGGTCGCCTCGTACTTCGCCTTCACCAAGGACCTGCCGTTCACGGGTGGGACCCAGTACAAGGCGGTCTTCGCCTCCGCCCAGAACCTCCGCGTCAACTCGCCGGTGCGGATCGCAGGCGTCGAGGCCGGCAAGGTGACCAGCGTCGAGCCGCTCTCGCCGCAGCAGGCGCAGGACGAGTTCGCCAGCTCGCAGGACTCGCAGAACAGCGCGCTCGCCAACGGCCAGGACCTCAGCCAGGGCGGGGCGCTGGTGACGATGGAGTTCGACGATTCGGCGCTGCCGTTGAAGACCGACGCGACCTTCACCCTCCGCCCGCGGCTGTTCCTCGAGGGCAACCTGTTCGTCGACGTCCATCCGGGCAGCCCGGGCGCGCCCTCGATGGATCCCAACGGCGCGCCCTTCCCGCCCGATCAGACCGCGAACTCGGTGCAGCTCGACCAGATCTTCACGACCTCCTTCCAGTCGGATGCCCGCAAGGACCTGCAGGTGTTCCTCGACCAGTTCGGCAGCGCGCTGATCGACAACGGCGGCGCCAAGTCGCTGCAGGAGCTGGCCCGGACCTCCGCGGGCTCGTTCAAGTACACGTCCGAGGTCAACGAGGCAGTGCTCGGCGAGAACGCGCACGATCTCTCCGGGCTGATCGCTCATCTCGACCAGGTGATTCGGGCGCTCGACTCGAATGAGCCGGCGCTCCAGGACCTGATCGTCAACTTCCGCACGGTTACCGGCAGCTTCGCCGCCGAGAGCCAGAACCTCGAGCGTGCCGTGGCGCTGCTACCCCAGGTCGAGCGCGCCGCCCAGCCTGCCTTCGACAACCTCAATGCGGCGTTCCCGCCCTTGCGCGCCTTCACCCGCGAGATCCTCCCCGGGGTCCGTTCGACGCCGAAGACGCTCGATGCCGCGACGCCGCTGCTGCGCCAGGTCCGGCTGCTGTCGCGCCCGCAGGAGCTGCGCGGCCTTGCCAACGACCTCGTGCCCGCGGTGCCGGCGCTCGCCAACCTGAGCAAGAAGACGCCGCCGTTCCTCGAGCAGGCGCGCTCGCTGGCCAGTTGCTTCAACAACGTGATCATCCCCTGGTCGGAGGACTCGGTCTCGAGCAACGACCCGACCTACCAGCACCCCGCCGTCGGCCCCGTCTATAAGGAGACGGGCTACGGCCTTGCCGGGATCTCGGGCGAGAGCCGCTCGCAAGATGCGAACGGCCAGTACATCCGCGTCGAGGCCGGCGGCGGCACGAACACCGTGACGACCCTCGGCCAGGGGGGACAGACGCTCGCCGGCCTGACCCCGTTCCCGCTGCTCGGCGCGATGCCGGGTCCGGGCTCTTCGGCGAAGACGCCGTTCCGCCCGGGCGCCCCGTGCGAGAACCAGGATCCGCCCAACCTCGAGGGCGACGAGGGCGCGCCGCCGACGCAGTCGCGAGCGCCGGCCGACCTCGGCGCATCGGCGAGCGGCAAGGCGGGCAAGATCGTCGCCAGCTCGAACTCGATCATCGACCAGCTGAAGAGCTTCGCGAGCGCCTACCAGCAGGATCCGAAGAGCACCGACACGAAGTCCGCGCAGAAGAGCGCCGACAAGAAGGTCGGGCGCTTCTACAAGAGGTTCGGCGGCTGATGAGCGTCGCGATCAGAAAACACGCCCGCGACTTCGCCGCGATCGCCTTCCTGCTCGTCGCCGGGATCCTCGTCTCCTACATCATCGTCCAGCAGCAGCGGCTGCGGATCCCGATCCTCGAGCAGCGTCCGTTCGAGCTCAAGGCCGACTTCCAGACCGCGCAGGCGGTCGTTCCCGGCCAGGGCCAGACGATCCGGGTCGCCGGCGTGCAGGTCGGGGACGTCGAGGACGTGAAGCTCGTCGACGGCAAGGCCGAGGTGACCTTCGGCATCGATCGCGACTACCTGCCGATCTACAAGGACGCGACGATCCTGATGCGGCCGACGACCGGGCTCAAGGACATGTTCTTCTCGCTGGATCCGGGTACGCGCTCGGCCGGCGAGATCTCGGAGGGCGGCACGATCCCGCTCGAGAACACGGCGCCCGACGTCAACCTCGACGAGATCCTCAGCAACCTCGACGGCGACACGCAGTCATATCTGCGGATTCTGTTGGTCGGCGCCGGCAAGGGCTTGCAGGGCCGCGGGAAGGACCTCGGGAAGGTGCTCGGCACGCTCGGCCCGATCAACCACGACTTCAAGCGGCTCAACAAGGAGGTCGCCCAGCGCAAGGAGAACCTGCGGCGCCTCGTCACCAACTTCAACCAGCTGACCGGCGCCGTCGGCCAGGCCGACGACGATCTGAAGCAGCTCGTGACGAGTTCGGCGACCTCACTCGGCGCGATCGCCGAGCAGGATCCGAGCGTGCGCCGTGCCGTGCGGCTCTTGCCCGGCACGCTTGCGCAGTCGAAGGTGGCGCTGCAGCACGTCGCCAGCTTCGCCGCCGAGCTCGGGCCGACGGTCAACAGCCTGCAGCCCTTCGCCCGCAACCTCGACGAGGTCAACTCGTCGACGCTGAACCTCGCCAACCAGGTGACCGGCCCGGTCAAGAACGAGATCCGGCCCTTCGTCAAGGCTGCCCGCAAGCCGATCCCGGATCTGACGACCGCGGCAAAGCGGCTCGGCAAGGCAACGCCGCCGCTGACCACCGTCACGAGCGAGATCAACCGCCTTGGCAACATGGCGGCGTACAACCCGAACGGGGCCGAGCCGGCCGGCACGCCCGGACGCGACGAGGGCTACCTGTTCTGGGCGGCGTGGCTCGGGCACAACGGCAACTCGGTCTTCTCGACCGGCGATGCGAACGGCTTCGAGCGGCGCATCTACCTGACGATGGGCTGCGACGAGGCGCTGGCGCTGCTCGGCTCGAGCCCGCTGGCGCCCCTCGTCACCGGCCTCGGCACCCTCTTCGATCCCGGCGGACCCTTCAATGGAGCGTGTTGAGGTGAGCGACTGATGCAGAAGTCCGCACCCTCGATCGGCCGGATCCTCGTCGCGGTGGGCTTCGCGCTCTCCTGCTTCGGCCTGCTGCTCTTCCTCTGGGTGGCCTTCGGCGGGCCCGTGCCGCTCAAGTCGAAGAGCTACCAGATCACGGCCTACTTCCCCGAGGCCGTGCAGCTCGCCAAGGAGTCCGACGTGCGGATCGGCGGCGTCTCGGTCGGCAAGGTCAAGTCGATCGAGCTGGCGCCGCCGTCCGACCGCCTGGACGGCCAGGACCTGACCGAGGCGACGATCGAGATCGAGCCGCAGTTCGCGCCGATCTCCACGGACGCCCGCGCGATCCTGCGTCAGAAGACGCTGCTCGGCGAGACCTACGTCGAGCTCACCTCGGGCAGCAAGCCGACGGACGGCGCGACCAAGGAGACGGCGTCCCTGCCCGCGGTCTCGCTCGGCGCTGCCGCGCACAACAGCGATGCCTCTACGCAGGGGGTCGAGTCAATCCCTGAGGGCGGCAGCCTCGGCATCAGCCAAACCCAGAACCAGACGCAGATCGACGAGATCTTCAACGCCCTCGACGAGCAGACGCGGGCCTCGTTCCAGCGCTGGCAGCAGAACGCCGCCGTCGCGATCCAAAACCGTGGGCAGGACCTCAACGACGCGCTCGGCAACCTCGGCCCGTTCCTCACCAACGCCTCGGACGTGCTCGGCATCCTGCGCCGCCAGAAGGCCGAGCTGAAGGGGCTGGTGCGCGACACGGGTACGGTCTTCGACGCGCTCAGCCAGGACTCGAACGCGTTGCACGGCGCGATCGTCAACTCGAACGAAGCCTTCGACGCCCTCGCCTCCCAGCAGCGGGCGCTGCGGAACACCTTCCAGATCTTCCCGACGTTCGAGAACGAGACGCGACTGACGCTCGATCGCCTCGACTCCTTCCAGCGCAACACCTTGCCGCTCGTCAAGAGCCTGCAGCCGGTCGCCCGCGATATCAGCCCGACCCTGCGCAGCGTCCGCCAGCTATCCCCGCACCTGAGCTCGATCTTCGACGACCTCGACGACCTCGTCCGCGTCTCCAAGCGCGGCTTCCCGAACCTGGCGAAGTTCCTGCATGGGGCGAAGCCGGTGCTCAACTCGCTCGACCCCTTCCTCTCCAACCTGAACCCGGTGATCAGCTGGCTCAGCTACTACCGGACCTCGGTCACCGACTTCCTTTCCTCGCCGCCGGCGGCGCTCGGCCACACGCTGCGCCCGGAGAACGGTCAGCCCGCCGCCAGGCACGCGCTGCGCCAGCTCGGCTACGTCTCGCAGGAGTCGCTGGCGATCTATCCGAACCGCCCGGTGACCAACCGCGGCAACGGCTACATCAAGCCGTTCGACAAGCTCCTCAACGGCGGCAAGGCGGGCAAGTACGGGGCCTTCCCGAGCTTCGACTGCGACAACTCGGGCGGCGAGCGCTTCGCCGGCGACGGTAAGTCACCGCCGGTCGGAGCGAGCTTCGCGCCCTGCTGGGTGCAGTCCGACTTTGCCAAGGAGTTCGGCGGCGGCCGCGGCCCGGACGTGGTCGCGGACGCGGCCCCCTAGGAGACCGTCTGGCGGCGCGTTGCGGGCGCCGGACCGACACCGCGCGGTCGGCCGCCCACTACGATGCGGGGGTGCGGTCGGCAAGCGCAGATCGGAAGGCTGGGGAGTGAGCTGCTTTGCCGATGCCGAGGACCTGTACGGGACGCTTGGACAGCTGTTCAGCGACGCGCTCGACGACGAGATGCTCGGGCCGTTGTTCGCGCGAGCGAACACGACGACGCGCTGGAGCTACGTCAACCCCGAGGCGACGATCACGATGCGTCTCGCCGACGGCGAGCCCTCGATCGTCGCGTTCGGGCCGAGCGATCTCGTGCCCGAGGTGACCCTGACCATGGATGCCGATGACGCCAACAGCTTCTGGCTCGGCGACCTCAACCTCGGTGTCGCGCTCGCGCGTGGGCTGATCGTCGCCGACGGTCCCGTCGACAAGTTGCTGCGGCTCATGCCGTTGGCGGCACGCGTGTTTCCGCGCTACCGGCGCCTGCTCGTTTCCCGGGGCAGGCTCCCTGAAAGCTCGCCGACGCTCGACGCGACCGCCGTATGAGCGCAGCCGACGAGCGCGCGGCCTGGATCGCCGCGGTCCAGGCGGTGGCCGCCGAGCGTGGTCTCCGTTACGAGCCGATCGGCGGACTCAACCCGCGCGACGCGCCGCCGGCGCTCTGCCCGGGCGGCAGCAACCGCCTGGTCGGCGAGCTCGTCGACGGCTTCTGGGGAGCGAGCTGCGATGGGCTCGAGCGCGAGACCGGTGGCCTGCTCCGCAAGACCGTGCTGCCCGACGCCGTCCTCGTCAAGGCTCACATGCCAGATCTGACGACCGTCGTCCCCGCCTTCGACGTCGAGTCGATCGAGGCGACGCCCGAGGAGCAGTTGCGCAAGCACACCGCCCGCCGGGTGGAGTTCGAGAGCATCGAGTTCAACGAGCGCTTCCTCGCAACGGTGCCATCTCAGTACGACCCGATCGCGCTCCGCGAGCTCTTCAGCCCCGGCTTCCTCGCCTGGTGCACGACGATCGATCGCGAGGTCGACTTCGGCGCCACCCAGGGGCAGATCTACTTCATGTGGCGGCTTCGCGAGCGCAGCAAGGGCGAGCTCCAGCTCGCCCTGCTCCACGCCGGCAAGCTCTTCGTCCGCGTTCAGCGCGAGCTCGAGGGGGAGGGCGTCGCCACGTACCGGGCCGGGCCGTGGAACGCGGGGCTCGAGCCCTTCCCGCCGGGCGGACCGGCCGCTGCCGCCGCCGGCGCGGCGCCTCAATCGTCGTAGCCGGGCTCGCCCGGGAGCACGATCCGGAAGTCCTCAGGCGTGCCCACCGGCCGCGGCAGGATCGGTTCGACGACACGATCGACCGCGGCAGCGACGACCTCGTCGGCGGTCGCGAAGCCGGTCAGCTCCTCGAGGTGGCGAATCGTCGGGAACGAGATCTCGAGCTCCCCCCGGGCGCCCGCGTCGAGCGCCTCCTGCGGAGCGATCCAGCGCGCCTCGTCCATCTCGTTGCGATCCGGCTCCGGCTTCGAATGGGCCGGGGCGAGGCCGACGTAAAAGCGGGTGTCGAAGCGCAGCGGAACCTGCTCGGGCGTGATCCACCGCGACCATGGCGCGAGCACCTCGGGCCCGATCGCGATGCCGCCCTCCTCGCCGAGCTCGCGGGCGCCGCAGACGCGGTGCGCCCACTCGTCGGCGTCGGCGCCGGAGTCTGCCGGAGGCGCCTGCTCGCGGTCCGCCTCATCCACGACGCCGCCCGCGAAGACCCATACGCCCGGCATGAAGCGCGCCTGCGCGCCGCGCCGCAGCATCAACAGCTCCAGCCCGCGGTCCGTGTGCCGACCGCCCCGCCTGAGCAGAATCACGGTCGCAGCCGGCCGCGGCACCGGCGGCTCCGCCGGCGGCTCGAACTGCATCTCGGGCGGCCCCTCCTCGATCCGTGGACTGTAGTCGGGGCGGACGGCGGCCGCGGAAAAGCCCGGCACAGCTCCCCGTTCGATTCATTAAGGTGCCCCCGATGGGCACAACCGAGACCGAGCAACTCTGGATCTGCACCTCCTGTGGCTACGTCTACGACCCCGAGGAGGGCGACCCCGACGGCGGCATCCCCGCCGGTACCCCCTTCGCGGAGATCCCCGACAGCTGGTTCTGCCCGGTATGCGGAGCCCGCAAGGCCGACTTCGAGCCCTACGACGAGTAGGCGGCGGGCTGGGAGCGCCGATGGCGGCCGTTCGGGTCGCTCACGTCCGTGCGGACGATCGCTCCCCTAACGACCGCCTTCGACGCTTCCAGCCTCGCCGTGGAGCCGTCACGCCGGGCGGTGGCCGGGCGGGGCTCGCCCGCCCATTCCACCTGCCCCGAACCTCGTCGACTTTCCCGTCATCGAGACGGAGAAGTCGACAAGAACGCCCCAGGCCTAGCCCCCTCGCCAACTGACCTCCCTCGCTGCCCTCGCAGGGCCACGCCCGAGCACCGGCGAGGGCGGTGGCGCGGCGGGAGGGCTCGCCCTGCCGTCACCTCCTCGCCGACGGGAGGCTGACCGCCTTTGGGCGCCGAGGGAGGGAGGCCGGGGCCCGGCGGCGAAACAACGCGCCTGACGTCGCCGTCGGCCCGACGTGTGGCGTTTTAGTTCGCCTCAGGCGAACCAATGCGCCGGACCCCCTCTCTGCGGCGAGGTGTGGCGCGTTGTTTCGCCGCGCCGCCACCGGCGAGCTCGACCGCCCCTCCCTCGCTGTTCTCGTGCCGCCACGCCCCTTCGCCGGCGACGCCGCCCCGTGCGGCGTGGCGGCAGCGCCGGCGACGCCCGCCCCCGGCTACTCGTCCAGCGTCCGCTCGCGGGCCCGGCGCCGCCAGGCGACAGCCAGCCATGCGATCAGGGCGACGAGCGCGACGATCGGCAGCACGATCGCGGCCCCGACGAGCATCACGCCGGCCACCGTCTTGAGCGCGTCGAGCGCGTCGGAGGCGGCGTCGCCGAGCGTCCAGCTGTCGCCCTTGGAGTTCTCGGCCGCCGAGCCCTCGATCCGCAGTGAGACGTTCGCCATCCGTGCCCTGCGGGCGACCTTGGCGAAGGCCGCCTTCTTGCGGGAAATCTCGTGACGGACGTCGTCGAGCTGCTTGCGGATTGCCGCTGCCTCAGTGTCCGAGGTTGCGTTGCCGAGCGCCTCGAGCAGCTTCGCGCGCTGGGCGCGGGCGTCGCGGAGCTCGTCCTGGGCGGAGACGAAGGGCTGGGTGATGTCCTGGGAGGCCTCGTTCAGGGAGGCGACCGTCGCCAGGTTCGTGAGCCGGTCCAGCGTCGAGTCGAGGTCGCGCGTCGGGATCGAGAGCTCGAGCTGCGCCGTCGCCGCGTTCTTGGACTGACTGAGCTGCGAGCTCGTGACGACGCCACCGACCGACTCGGTGATCTGGATCGCCTGATCGGAGACGTCGCCGACGTTGTCGGTTCCGGTGCGCAGCGTCAGCGAGGCGCTTCGGTCCTCCTGCCGCTTCGACTTGCCGGGGGCGAGCTTGCCCGAGCTGCGCGAGAGTCTGCCGATTGCGCCGAGGTTGGTGCCGGCGGCGGGCGTCGCGTTCTTCAACGCGGGAGTGAGCTCGGCGGCGACGCCCGAGTCGGCGGAGCCGCTTCCGGCACTGCTTGACGACTGGCCGTAAGTCGTCGCATCGGGCACGGGCAGGCCTGAGCTCGGGCCTGCCGAGGCCCCGCCGCCGGCGGAGCCGGAGCTGCCCGAAGCATGGCCGCCGGCCGTGCTGCTGGCCGGCGCCGCGTCTTCAGCGCTCAGCGGTGAGCCCGCGTCGCTGCCGCCTTTCTGGCTCTCCATTACCCCAACCCCCACCGCGGCCACCACCGCCAGCGTTGCCACTGCGCCCGCCGGCAGCAGCAGCGAGCGGACCCGGAAGCCGCCGAAGCGCGCACTGAGCGGCGAGGATGCGCCGCCGCCGAAGCCGGCGGCGGCGCGGCGGTCGAGCTCGGCCGCCCACTCGGCGTCCGGCTCGGGCCGTTCCTCGCGCAGGTCGGCGACGAGCGTCGCCACCGGCGCCATCTCCTCGTCGACCTCGAGGCCGGCGAGCGCCCGCTCGATTGCGTCGAGCTCGCGCTCGACCTCGGGGTCGAGGCTCTCGCCCTCGTCAGACCGCTTCATCGCAGGCCCTCCTCAGCTTCTCGATCGTCCTGTGGATACGGGTGCCGGCATTGGTCGGGCTGACGCCGATCACGGCGGCGATCTCGGCGTTGCCGAGGCCGGCGAAGAACTTGAGCGCGACGAGCTCGCGCTCACGGGCGTCGAGCGTGGCCAGCGCCTGTCGCAGGGTCGCCCGGCGCAGCGTCGCCTCGACCTCCGCCTCGGCGGGCCGCGCCTCGACGTCCGCAGGCTCGACAGCGAGCTCGGCGCTGCGCTTGCGGCGCCGCAGCTCGTCGAGCGCCGCGTTGCGGGCAATCCCGAACAGCCACGCTCGCCTGCTGCCCCGCGCCGAGTCCCAGCCACCACGTTTGCGGTAGGCACGCTCAAAGGCGAGCGCCGTCACGTCCTCGGCCGCCGCACGATCCCGGAGCAGCCCCATCACGTAGGCGTAGACGTCGTCGCGGCTCGTGCGGTACAGGGCTTCGAACGCCGCAGCGTCCGATTCCTGCTCCGCCGAGGTCCGAGCCCGGGGGGCCGCGAGCGTTCCTTGCATGCCCCTACTACGGGCTCTTCGCCCTCCCGTCACAGACGGATTATCGAGGCAGGAGCCTCAGCTCGGCAGCTTCATCGCGCGGCGGAGGGCCGCGTCCCAGAGCTTGTCGGGGAGCAGGCGTGAGGCCCACTTCATCCCGACCGCGTCGCGGCCGACCAGGTAGCGGGCGCGAGGGCGGCGCACCGTGAGCGCCTTGTGGATCACGCGGGCGGCCTCCTCGGGCGGGATGCCCCGGGCGCCCATCTCGGTGCTGACCCGGATCATCTTGTCGAGCGCCGGCCCGTAGAGCTGCTCGGCCTCGTCCGGCATCCTGTCCCGCGCCGCGTTCGCGTTGGCGATGCCACGGTCCCAGATGTCGGTCGCGACGCTGCCCGGCTCGATCGCGATCACCTCGATCCCCCACGGCCGTAACTCGTTGCGCAGGCAGTCCGAGACCGCCTCGAGCGCGAACTTCGAGGCGCTGTAGGGGGCCATGAACGGCGTCGCGACGAGGCCGCCCACCGAGGTGATGTTGGCGATCCTGCCGCGGCCCGCCCTCAGCATCGGCAGCACCGCCTGGGTCACGGCGATCTGGCCGACGAGGTTGACTTCGAGCTGCACCCGGAAGTCGTCGAGGTCGACGAACTCGAGCGGGCCGGAGTGGGCGGCGCCGGCGTTGTTGACGAGCGCCGTCAGCGCCTCGCCTCCGGTGAGCTCGCGGACTCGTTCCGGCACCGCCTCCACCTGGGCGGCGTCGGTGACGTCGAGCAGCAGCGGCTCGAGCTCACCCTGCGCCTCGGTCTGCACGGACTCACCGTCGCTCTCCCGACGGACGCCGGCGAGGACGGTGAAGCCGCTGCGGGCGAGCAGTAGCGCCGTCGCCCGGCCGATACCGCTCGAGGCGCCGGTGACGAGGGCTGTCCGCTTCGCCATCGTCTCGCCGGCCTTCAGGCCGCCCGCGCCGCGCGGCCGGGCGGAGGCGCCGGGGCGGGAGCCGCCGACGGCAGCACGCCGAGGCGCTGCGGCTCGGTGCTCGGGTACGCCTCGCGCCACGCCGCCGAGATCGAGTCCGCGGTGATCGAGACGAGGCGCTGCAGGTCCTCCTTGCTGATCGCCAGCGGCGGCACGAGCACGATCGTGTCGCCGAGCGGTCGCACGATCGCGCCGCGCTCCCGCGCCTGCACGGTCACCCGGTGGCCGAGGCGCAGTGCGGGGTCGTGCTCGCCGAGGTCGATGCCGACCATGAAGCCGCGGCCGCGGACCTCGGCCACTTCGTCCATCTCGGCAACGTCGGCCAGCGCCTCCTGCAGCAGCCGGATCTTCGGCTGCAGTCGCAGCAGCGTCGACTCCTGCTCGAAGACCTCGAGGCTGGCGAGCGCCGCCGCGCAGGCGAGCGGGTTGCCGGTGAACGTGTGGCCGTGGAAGAAGGTGCGGAACTCCTCATGCTCGCCGAGGAAGCCTTCGTAGATCCGCTCCGTCGTCAGCGTCGCCGCGAGCGGCATGTAGCCGTTGGTCAGGCCCTTGCCCAGGCAGAGGAAATCGGGCGCGACCCGCTCCTGCTCGCAGGCGAACATCGTCCCGGTCCGGCCGAAGCCGGTCGCCACCTCGTCGCAGATCAGCAGCACGTCGTGGCGGTCGCACAGGGCGCGCACCTCGCGCAAGAAGCCGGGTGGCTGCGGCTTGATCCCGGCCGCGCCCTGGACGAGCGGCTCGACGATCACGGCCGCGATCTCCTCGTCGTGGAAATCGAGCACCGCGGCGAGACCCTCCACATCACCGGGGGCGACCTCGTGGCTGGGGAAGAGCAGCGGCTCGTACATCGAGTGGAACATCTCGATGCCTCCGACGGCGACCGAACCGAGCGTGTCGCCGTGGTAGGCGTCGGTGAGCTTGACGAACGACGTGCGCCGCACGTGCTGACCGCCCCGTTGGCTCCAGTACTGGAAGGCCATCTTGACCGCGATCTCGACGGCGGTCGAGCCCGCGTCCGAGTAGAAGACGCGGTCGAGCCCGGGTGGGGTGATCGCGACGAGCCGGTCGGCGAGCTCGACCCCCGGCTCGTGGGTGAGGCCGAGCATCGTCGAGTGCGCGACCCGGTCGAGCTGCGTGCGGATCGCGCCGTCGACGGCCGGGTGGCGATGGCCATGGACGTTGCACCACAGCGACGAGGTCCCGTCGATGTAGCGGCGGCCCTGCTCGTCGATCAGATCGGTGCCCTCGGCGGCGGCGACGACCAGCGGCGCCTCCTGCTCCCAGCCACGCTGCTGTGTGAACGGATGCCAGAGATGGCTGTGATCGAGCTGGGCGGTCGTCCGCATCTGGTGCGAATGAATCTAGGCCGCTCTCCGGTCGGAATCGGCTCGGCCGGATTCCGCAGTTTGCGGGCCGGCGAGGCCGAGCGCCGGCCAGGAGCTCGGTTCGCCGATGTCGATCTCACCGAGCGTCAGCACCTCGACGGCGCCGAGCGCGGCGATCGTCGCGCGGTTCGAGCGTTCGAGCTCGCCGGGCTCGTCGGGCCAGCGACTGAGCACGACGGCGCGCACCTCGAGGCCAGCGGCGCGCGCTGCCTCGAGCGTCAGCAGCGTGTGGTTGATCGTGCCAAGCGCCGGGTCGGCGACGACGATCAGCGGCAGGCCGAGCTCGACGGCGAAGTCACGTACGAGCCAGCGCGGGGTCAGCGGCACGAGCAACCCGCCGACGCCCTCGCAGACGAACCACTCGGTCCCGGCCGCCGCCGCCCACGCCCGCTCGAGGACGAGCGCCGGCTCGATCTCGGCGCCCGCGAGCTCGGCGGCGAGGTGTGGGGAGAGGGGCGGGCCGAACGAGTAGGGCGCGATCGCCTCGAGCGGCCGGTCGCCGCCCGCCGCCCGCCGGAGCAGCTCGGGGTCGCTCTCGCCACCTTCGTCGAGCCCCGAGACGGCGGGCTTGAAGACGCCGACCCGCAGGCCGGCGGCCGCCGCCTCGCGGGCGATCACCGCCGAGACGACGCTCTTGCCGACTTCCGTACCGGTACCGGTGACGAAGAGGCCGCTCACTGCGGCGCGGGCGCGGGCGACGACGCCGGATCCGGGGCCGCACGCGCTGGGATCGGAGTTCGTCTTGGGCGCCGCCGGATGATCGAGATCTCGCCGTCGGGGTCGGCTTCGGAGGTATCGAGCCGGTCGATGTCGAGCTCGACCGCCCAGTCGCCGTCGGGCGAGACCGCGCGGATCGCGTCGGCGATCACAGCTGCCGCCTTGCGCAGGTCCGCCGGCCGGTGCTCGGACATCACCGCGAGGCGCAGCCGCGACGTCCCCTCGGGGACGGTCGGTGGCCGGATTGCCTGCGCGAAGACGCCGGCGTCGAGCGTGCGGGCGCAAGCGGCGACCGTGCGCGCCGGGTCGCCGATCAGCACCGGCACGATCTGGCTCCGCGCCTTGCCCGGCTCGATCCCGCGTTCGCGCAGCGCGCTTCGCAGTACGGCGGCGTTCGCCTGCAGCGCCTCGACCCGTTCGGGTTCGGCCTCGATGACGGCGAGCGCCGCTTCGGCGGCGGCGACGCAGGCGGGGGGCAGGCCGGTCGAGAAGATCAGCGTCCGGGCGCTGTTCGTGAGCAACTCGCGCAGCGGCTTCGAGCAGGCGACGTAGGCGCCGTAGCTGCCGAGCGCCTTGCCGAGCGTACCGACGACGATGTCGACCTCGCCCTCGAGCCCGGCGGCCGCGACGGTGCCATGCCCACCGGGTCCGAAGGCGCCGACCGCGTGCGCGTCGTCGACCATCAGCGTCGTGCCGTGGCGGCGGGCGAGCTCGAGCAGCCAGCCCAGCGGGGCGACGTCGCCGTCCATCGAAAAGAGTCCGTCGGTAACGATCAGCGCGGCGCGATCGCCGGCCCGGTTGAGCCCCCAGGCGAGGTGCTCGACGTCCCGGTGCCGGTAGATGAAGCGCTCGGCGCCCGCAAGCCTGCAGCCGTCGACGATGCTCGCATGGTTGAGCTCGTCGGAGAAGACGACGCCGCCCTTGCGCGCGAGCGCACCGATCGTGCCCGTGTTGGCGAGATAGCCGGAGCCGAAGAGCAGCGCCGCGGGCTGGCAGTGGAAGGCGGCCAGACGGCGCTCGAGACGCTCGTGCGCGGTCATGTTTCCGGAGACGAGCCGCGAGGCGCCGGCCCCTGCGCCCTGGTCGCGGTACGCCGCGGCGCCGGCGAGCCGCACGTCGCGGTGGCCGGCGAGCCCGAGGTAGTTGTTCGAGCAGAGCAGCAGGACGTCGCGGCCGTCGAGGTTCACCCGCGGGCCCTGCGCCCCGCTCACCGTCCGCATCCGCCGCAGCAGGCCCGCCTCGCGCAGCTCCGTGAGCCGCGCCCGGGCGTCCGCGTCGGCCGCCGCGCTCACGCCGCCTTCGGGTAGGCGGGCGGCTTGCCCTTCTTCTTGACGACCCGCAGTTGCGTCGACGGATCCCAAAGGGGGCCTCCGACTGGCTGTCGATCAGCTCGTCGACGGGCGTCCGCGGCGCGGCGCCCTCGAGCCAGCCGTCGCGGTTGTCGGGCCGCGGGTTGGCGCCGTTGTCGGGCTGGCGGGCGACGTTGAGACCGTGCTGCTCGAACATCGCCCGGTCGTCGGCCGGCTCGGCGCCGAGCGTCGTCAGGAAGTTGCCCATCATCACGCCGTTGAGCCCGGCGCGGACGGCGAGCGGCTGCAGCTCGCCGAGGTTCTCGACGCGGCCACCGCAGAGGCGGAAAAGCGCCCCCGGGATGATCAGCCGGAAGATCGCCACCCACTTGACCACCTCCCAGGGATCCATCAGCTCGCGATCGCCGAACTTCGTGCCGGTGCGCGGATTGAGCAGGTTGATCGGCACCGAGGTCGGGTTGATCTCCGACAGCTCGAAGGCCATCTCGACCCGCTGCTCAGGGCTCTCGCCGAGGTTGAGGATGCCACCGACGCAGGTCTCCAGGCCGGCTTCCCTGACCGCCTCGATCGTCCGCATACGGCCCTCGTAGCGGACCGTCGTCGTCACCTCGTCGTAGTAGGAGCGGGCGGTCTCGACGTTGTGGTGGACGCGCTGGATGCCCGGCGTCGGCGAGCCGCTTGGCGCGATCGGCGGAGATGTGGCCGATCGATGCGCAGCGCTTCAGGTTCGTCTGCTCGGCGACGAGCTTCGCGCCCTCGACGATCTTCTCGAAGTCGCGCTTGCTCAGCCCCTGGCCCTGGGTGACCATGCAGAAGCGGTGCGCGCCCGCCGCCTCGGCCGCCTTCGCGTGCTCGAGGATCTGCTCCGGATCCATCATCGCGTGCATCGGCGTGTCCGCCTCCGCGTAACGGCTCTGCGCGCAGAAGCCGCAGTCCTCAGAGCAGCCGCCCGACTTTGCGTTGACGAGCGAGCACATGTCGGTCGAGTCGCCGAAGTTCTCCGTCCGCACCTCCCAGGCACGCTCGACGATCTCGCCGATGCCATCGTGGTCGGTAACGGCGCCGAGCTCGAGCGCCTCTTCGAAGCTGATCAGGGACGGCATCCGTCTCCTCCGGGTCTCCGGGTCAGGGGTCTTCGGGGAGGCTAAGAAGGGGGCCGGACGAATCAGCCCGCCGGGACGGCGCCTGAGCTGCCGCCGGCCCCCTGGCCCGAGCTCGCGCCGCCGGCGCCGCTGCCGCCGCCCGGCGCAGCCCTGCTGTCGCCGTTCCCGTCGCCGCCGGGCGTCGTCCCGCCCCGGCGTCCCCGCTGCCCTTGCCGTGGCGGCCGTGCTCGGGCGAGTTCTTCACCTGGCACTTCTTCAGCGCCCGCGCGTAGAACTGCATGTAGCGCTTCCAGTTCGAGTTCCAGTACGAGGTCTCGTGCCCGCCGTCTCCCTCGTAGAAGCGGACGCGGGCGCCGCCCGCCTGCAGCGCGCTCTCGAGCGCGTGGTCCGCGTCGAGGAAGGGGTCCTCGTTGCCGGCGTCGAGCCAGACGCGCTTGCCTTCGAGCGGGCTCGCGGGCGGGCCCGACCTCCGAGATCACGTCGTGGGCTGCGAAGTCCGAGTCGTTGTCGAACGCGCCCTCGGCGGTCTCCGAGGCGTTCTCCCAGATCGCGGGCGAGTGGGCGCCGACCGCGCAGAAACGGCCGGGGTCGCGAGCGGCGATGTCGAGCGCGCCGAAGCCGCCCATCGAGATGCCGCCGATCGCGATCCGCTCGGGCTCGATCTCGTAGCGATCGGCGATCTGCGGGATCACCTCGTCGAGCACGTAGGAGCCCCAGTCGCCGCTCGAGCGATCGTGCCAGTAGGAGTTGGGATCGCCGCGCGGGGAAGGCGACGACGGGCGCCTTGCCGCCCTGCGCTCGCAGCGCCCTGAACATCGCCTGGTTCAGGTAGCTGCGCTCGTCCTCGCCGCGGCCGTGGAGGAAGACGAGCAGCGAGCGACGCCCGTCGCGCGCGCCGGGCGGGATCACGACCTCGACGGGCATCTTGCGGCCGAGCACCTTGCTGTCCACCGTGTAGGTGACGACGCGGGAGCCGGCCGTTCCGGCTGGGCCGCCCTGGTCGACGGCGTCACGCACCGCAATCGCCCCGAACACCACGAGCACCGCGGCCAGGACCCGGAGCACGAGGCCTCGGGCCGAATGTCCGTTGCGCGGCTGCGGCCTCCATGACTGAAGATTCGCAGGAGCGGGGGCGGGGCCTGCCCGGGCCGCGGCCGGATCGCTGTAGGAAGTAGTAAGTTCTACTTCCTACTTTGGGCGCACTCACTTCCCGCATAGACACGGGCTCGGAGCAGTACGCGATCAACCGCGAGAAGATGCTCGAGCGGCTCGAGAAGCTCGCCGCCGAGCAGGAGGCGGCGCGCCTCGGCGGCGGCCCGCGAAGATCGAGCGTCACCACGGCCGCGGCCGCATGCTGCCCCGCGAGCGGATCGAGACGCTGATCGACCGCGACTCGCCCTTCCTCGAGCTCGCCCCGCTCGCCGCCTACGGCTCCGAGTACGAGGTCGGCGCCTCGCTGGTCGGTGGGGTCGGCGTCGTCGAGGGGGTCGAGTGCATGATCGCCGGCTCCGATCCGACCGTGCGCGGTGGCACCTCCAACCCGTACACGATGCGCAAGAGCCTGCGTATGCAGGAGATCGCCGCGGGTCAACCGCCTGCCGCAGGTCGGCTTCGTCGAGTCCGGCGGCGCCGATCTGCCGCGCCAGAAGGAGATCTTCGTCCCCGGCGGCGCGACCTTCCGCAACCTGACCCAGCAGTCCGCGCGCGGCGTGCCGACCGTGGCGCTCGTCACCGGCAACTCGACCGCCGGCGGCGCCTACCTGCCCGGCATGTCCGACTACACCGTGATGGTCCGCGAGCAGGGCCTGATCTTCCTCGGCGGCCCGCCGCTGGTCAAGATGGCGACCGGCGAGGAGGCCGAGGAGGAGGCGCTCGGCGGCGCCGAGATGCACTCGCGCGTCTCCGGCGTCAGCGAGTTCATGGCCGCCGACGAGGTCGACCTCTGCCGGATCGGCCGCGAGATCGTCCGCAACCTGAACTGGCGCAAGCTCGGTCCCGAGCCGCGCGGCGCCGGCGCCGCGCCCCTCTACGACCCCGAGGAGCTGCTCGGCATCGCCAGCCACGACCTGAAGATCCCGTTCGAGGCGCGCGAGGTGATCGCCCGGATCGTCGACGGCTCGCGCTTCGACGAGTTCAAGCCCGGATACGGCAACCAGATCGCAACCGGCTGGGCCGAGCTCTGTGGCTACCCGGTCGCGATCCTCGCCAACAACGGCGTGCTCTTCAACGAGGACGCCGAGAAGGCCGCCCACTTCATCCAGCTCGCCGACCAGGTCGACACGCCGCTGCTGTTCATGCAGAACACGACCGGCTACATCGTCGGCACCGACTACGAGCAGCGCGGCATCGTCAAGGCCGGCGCGAAGATGATCAACGCCGTCGCCAACGCCGGCGTGCCGAAGCTGACGCTGATGATGGGCGGCTCCTACGGCGCCGGCAACTACGGAATGTGCGGGCGCAGCTTCGAGCCGCGCTTCATCTTCGCCTGGCCCAACTACAAGACGGCCGTGATGGGCCCGAAGCAGCTCGCCGGCGTGATGGAGATCGTCATGCGCGCCGGCGCCGAGCGCCGCGGGATCGAGGTCGACGAGGAGCAGCTCGCCGCCGGCACGAAGGCCGTCGAGGATCAGATCGAGAGCGAGTCCGACGCCTTCGTCTCCTCCGGTGAGCTCTGGGACGACGGCATGATCGACCCCCGCGACACGCGCACCGCGCTCGGCATCGCGCTCTCCGCCTGCCACTCGAACGAGGTTGCCGGCTCGCGCCGCTTCGGCGTTTTCAGGATGTAGGGCGATGGCCGAGCGCACTCCGATCACGAAGGTCCTGGTCGCCAACCGGGGCGAGATCGCCCGACGCGTCTTCGCCGCCTGCCGGCGGATGGGGCTCGCGACTGTTGCCGTGCACTCCGAGCCCGACGCCGGCGCGCCGTTCGTGCCGAGGCCGACGAGGCGGTCGCGCTTGGCGGCACGACCGCGGCCGAGTCCTATCTGCGGATCGACGCGATCATCGAGGCGGCGCGCCGGACCGGCGCCGACGCGGTCCATCCCGGCTACGGCTTCCTCGCCGAGAACGCATCCTTCGCCCGCGCCGTCGGTCGACGCCGGCCTGGCCTGGATCGGGCCGCCGCCGGCGGCGATCGAGGCGATGGGCTCGAAGGTCGGCGCCCGCTCGATGATGGAGGCGGCCGGCGTGCCGGTGCTGCCCGGCGCCCACCTCGCCGACGACGCCGATGAAGCGCAGATCGCCGCCGAGGCCGAGCGGATCGGCTTCCCGCTGCTCGTCAAGGCCTCGGCTGGAGGCGGCGGCAAGGGCATGCGCACGGTCGCCGAGGCCGCGGCGCTCGCCGACGCCGTCGCCGGCGCCAGGCGCGAGGCCGAGAGCGCCTTCGGCGACGGCACGGTCTTCCTCGAGCGGCGGCTCGTCGACCCCCGGCACGTCGAGATCCAGGTCTTCGCCGACGCCCACGGCAGCACGGTCAGCCTCGGCGAGCGCGAGTGCTCGATCCAGCGCCGCCACCAGAAGGTCGTCGAGGAGGCGCCCTCGCCGGCGGTCGATCCGGAGCTTGCGCGCCCGCATGGGCGCCGCGGCGGTGAGCGCCGCCGAGGCGGTCTCCTACGTCGGCGCCGGCACCGTCGAGTTCCTGCTCGACGCCGCGGGCAGCTTCTACTTCCTCGAGATGAACACCCGACTGCAGGTCGAGCACCCGGTCACCGAGATGGTCACCGGCCTCGACCTCGTGCGCCTGCAGCTGCTCGTCGCCGCCGGCGAGCCGCTACCGCCCGAGGCGCACGGAGTCGAGCCCGACGGGCATGCGATCGAGGTCCGCCTCTACGCCGAGGATCCCGCCGCCGACTTCCTGCCGCAGACGGGGACCCTCGCCGGCTTCGGCTTCCTCGGTCTCGACGGCGATCCGGCGCCGACCTTCGCCGCCCCGGACCGTGCGACTCCATCGGCGGGCGTCCGCGTCGACTCCGGCTTCGAAGCCGGCGACGTGGTCTCGCCCCACTACGACCCGATGCTCGCCAAGGTGATCGCCTGGGCGCCGAGCCGCGCAGAGGCGGCGGCGGCGCTGGCGCGTTCGCTGCGCGCCGGCCGCGCCGATGGGCTCGTCAACAACCGGGACTTCCTCGTCCGCGTCCTGGCCCACCCGGCGTTCTCCGTCGGGCGAGACCGACACCGGGTTCCTCGAGCGTCACGAGGGACTCGCCGAGCCGCTGATCGCCGGCGAGGCACTGCGCATCGCCGCCGCCGCGGCCGCCCTGGCGGCACGGCCGATGCCGAGCGGCCCGGCCCGCTTGGCTTCGCGCCGCGCGGCTGGCGCAACAATCCGTCGGTCGGCATCAACCGCGCCTTCGAGGGCGCCGACGGAGCGATCGAGGTCACCTACCGGCTCGACCGCAACGGGGCGCTCGCCGAGCTGCTCGTCGAGGGCGAGCCCCTCGCCGGCGCGGCGCTCGCCGCTCCGCCGCTGCCGGCCCCGCCCGAGGGCAGGGGTACCGTCGAGCTGGTGGTCGACGGCGTCCGCCGGACGCTTCACCGTCCACCGCACCGGCGGCGTCGCCTACGTCAGCGGGCCGGACGGCACGGCTGCGCTGCGCGAGCTGCCGCGCTATCCGAGCGACGAGGACGCCGTCGGCGAGGGCGCGCTCGTCGCGCCGATGCCCGGCAGGGTGATCCGCCTGGCGCGCAGCTCCGGCGACGAGGTCGAGCGCGGGAGGTGATCGCCGTGCTCGAGGCGATGAAGATGGAGCACGAGCTCACAGCCCCGGCCGAGGGGACGATCACCGAGCTGCGCGTCGCCGAGGGCGAGCAGGTCGATTCCGGCGCGATTATCGGCGTGATCGAGCCGCGAGATTGATCCCATGACAGAGTTGTGAGCAGTTGCTAAGCTCTTGCTAACAGCGATTCATGCGAAGTCCGCTTCGTGTATATTGCTGCTTTGGGGGCGGTGTTTGCTCCCCTTAACCGCCCCCATTCTTGGCAGTCGAGGTCCCCGTCGCGTGCTGTGGCGGGGGCCTCGGCGCATTTTTCGGACTTGCCGGGCGGGCGCGGTCAGGCTCCGGGCAGCTCCGCGTGGACCGCTTCCCACAGGTAGATCGAGGCCAGCGTCCGGTGTGGCCGCCAGCGCTCGGCAATCGCGACGCACTCATCCGGGCCCGGCGCCTCCTCGAGGCCGTGCAGGATGCGGATCCCGTTGCGAAGCCCGAGATCGCCACCGGAGAAGACGTCCGGGCGGCCGAGGTTGAACATCAGAAACATCTCCGCCGACCAACGCCCGAGGCCCTTGAGCGCAGTCAGCGTCTCGATCACCTCCTCATCGCCGAGCTCCGCGAGCCCCTCGGGGTCGAGCTCGCCGGCGACGATCGCCGCGCCGATGCCGACGACGTAGGAGGCCTTGCGCCCGCTCAGGCCGCAGCCGCGGAGCACGCTCATAGGACTCGGCCGCCTGCTCGGGTGTCGGCGGGCAGCCGCCGAACGCGTCGCAGATCCGCCCCCAGATCGTCCGCGCCGCGGCGGTGCTCACCTGCTGGCCGACGATGATCCGCGCGAGGTCCTCGAAGTGGCTGCCGCCGCGCATCCGATCGGCGATCGACTTGGGCCCGACGCGTTCGATCAGCGCCGCCATTTCCGGATCCGAGGCGGCGAGCTCGCTCGCGGCGGCGCTCAGCTTCCGCGCCACACCGGGTCCCGCTTCTCGGCGAACGCGCGGACGCCCTCGCGGAAGTCGTCGGAGGCGAAGCACGCTCGGCGCAGCTCGATCAGCTCCTCCTCCTGACGCGGGCTGAGCCGCGGGAAGCGGGCGAGCATCTCGATCGCACGCTTGTTGCCCGTCATCGAGAGCGGCGCGTTGGCGGCGATCTCGGCCGCCAGCTCGAGCGATGCCTCCTCGACCTCGGCCGCGGGGTGCACCTCGTGCACGAGGCCGATCTGCTCCGCGCGGGCGCCGTCGACGGTATGGCCCCGCAAGAAGAGCTCCTTCGTCCGCGGCACGCCGATCGCCTCGATGAAGTGCTCGAGCCCCGTGTGCCCATAGACGAGGCCGAGCTTCGCCGGCGGCATGCCGAGCTTCGCCTCCGCCGCACAGAGGCGCAAATCGCAGCGGACCGCCAGCTCGAGCCCGCCGCCGAGGCAGTGCCCGTTGATTGCGGCGACGACCGGGTAGGGGTGGGCGCTGATCGCGTCCATCGCCTCGGTGAACGGGTGGGCGACGAGCGCCTCGGCCTCGACCTCGAAGGTCTCGTCCGGGATGCCGCCGATGTCGTAGCCGGCCGAGAAGGCACGGCCCTCGCCGGTGATCAGCACGCAGCGGACGTCGATGCCATGGTCGAGCTGCGGCAACGTGGCCGCGATCGCATCGAGCACCGGGTGCGAGAGCGGATTGCGCTTCTCGGGGTTGGTCAGGGTGAGCCTGGCGACCGCCGGCCGCGGGAAGTCGAGCCGCAGGGCGCCGTCGGCAAGCGTTCGGGGTTCGGTCGCGGACACGGGCGGGAGGCTATCGGCGCGGGCTGGGCGCCCGCGTGCGGCACTTGACTTGTGGGGTTCGGCGGCGGAAACTGTCCGGCAATAGGCCCGTGGGGGAAGACCATGGGGGAGGAGTGAGCGCTGGCGGAGCCGGCTGAGATCGACATGGACGTCAGGATCGTCGCAGTAGACGACGATCCGGCAAGCGTGCTGCTCCTCCGTCGGATGCTGGAGCGGGCGGGCTACCGGGGTGTCGTCACGACGACCGAGCCGGACAAGGCCGTGGAGCTCTGCACCGAGGTGCCCACGGCCGTGTTGCTGCTCGACTTACACATGCCGGGCAGCGACGGCTACGAGGTCATGTCGGCCGTCCGCCAGCGAACGCGAGACCTGGTGATCGTCGTCCTCACCGGGGATGCCTTCGACCATGTGGCCGAGCGGGCGGTGCGAGCGGGGGCGGCGGGCGTGCTGGTCAAGCCGTTCACCTACGAAGAGCTGATCGAGCGAGTCACCGATCTACTCGCGGAGCGGGCCCGATGAGCGATCCGGCCAAGGTCGCCGGACCGCCGCCGCTCAAGGGCGGCGTGCCCGTCGGCGCCCCCCGCAGCGACTTTCCCTGGCTGCTGCTCGCGGCTGTCCTCTTCGTCGCGGTCTTCATCCTGCGCTTGCTCGTGCCCGGGACCGAGCACCCGATCGCGCTGCTCTATGCGATCCCCGTCCTGATCGTTGCGATCGAGCGGGGCGCCGTCGCCGGCGTCGCCGCGGCCGGCACCGCCATCGTGCTCGCCGCGATCTGGGACTTCGCGCTCAGTTCCGAGGGCCCCCATGCCTTCGAGGAGTACGCGATCAGGGCGGCGGTGGTGATCGTCCTCGGGGCCTCCGTCGGCATGCTCGCCAATCGTCTTCGGGTGAGCATCGAAGCGCAGACGAGGTTCTGGGATCTCTCCACGGACCTCCTCGCGACGGCCGATATGAGCGGTCACCTCACGCACGTGAGCCCGTCCTGGACACGGCAGCTCGGCTGGAGCGCCCAGGAGCTCGCGGCCCGTCCGTTCGCCGAGTTCGTCCACCCTGACGACCGCGAGGCGACCTTCGCCGAGTTCGTGCGGATCCTCGAGACGGGCGAGGGCTCTGACTTCGAGAACCGCTACGTGTGCCGCGACGGCGGCTACAGGACGCTGCAGTGGCGAGCCAAGTTCGAGCCGGTCACCGGCCAGATCTACGCGGCCGCGCGTGACATCACTGAGCGCGGCGAGAACCGGCGCCGCCTCGAAGCGGCCGTCCGGACCGCGACGGAGGCGAACGAGGCGAAGAGCGAGTTCCTCTCACGGATGAGTCATGAGTTGCGAACGCCGCTCAACTCGATCCTCGGCTTCACCCAGCTGCTCGAGCTCTCCGACCTCGCCCCCGAGGACCGCGAGGCTGTCATGCACATCCACGAGGGCGGCAATCACCTCCTGCGGCTCGTCAACGAGGTGCTCGAGATCTCGGTGATCGAGACCGGCCATATGAAGATCACGCTCGAGCCGGTCGCGGCCGGCCCCCTGATCGACGAGGTGCTCACCCTGATCGAGCCGCTCGCGGCCGAGGTCGAGGTCGAGCTGAACAACTCCTGTGAGCCGGGGCTCGCCGTCCTCGCCGACCGTCAGCGACTGATGCAGGTGCTGATCAACCTGATCAACAACGGGGTGAAGTACAACCGGCCCGGCGGGACCGTGACGGTCAGCTGCGAGTCCGCCGGCCCCGCCCGGGCGCAGTTCGTGATCACCGACGACGGGCCGGGCATGGACGCTGAGCAGATCAGTGCGGTCTTCACGCCGTTCGAGCGGCTGGGGGCCGAGCGCGGCCGGATCGAGGGCACCGGGCTCGGCCTACCGCTCGCCAAGCGGCTCGTCGAGCTGATGGGGGGCACCCTGGAGCCGTCCTCCGAGCCCGGGCGCGGCACGACGATGCGGGTCGGACTGGCGGTGGCCACGGGGGCGGCGGGGGAGGCGGGCACCGGGGCGCCGCCGCCCGTGCCGATCTCGACGGCGCGGCAGCCGCGCAAGCGCCCGCGGACGATCGTCAACATCGAGGATGACGACGCGAGCGCTGAGCTCATCGAGCGCGCGCTCGAGTACGGGGACAGCGTGCGGATGATCTCCGCCGTCAGCGGCGCGCGCGGCCTCGAGCTCGTCCGCGAGCACCGCCCGGACCTCGTCCTACTCGACCTCGATCTGCCCGATCTCGGCGGTACCGAGGTCCTCAGCCTGCTCAAGCAGGATCCGCGCACCGCGGCGATCCCGGTGATCGTCGTCAGCGCCGCGGCGACCGAGCGCCAGGCCGAGCGCCTGCTTGCGGCCGGCGCCGCCGCCTACCTCTCCAAGCCGGTCGAGATCCCGCGCCTGCTCGAGCTCGCCTCCGAGGTGGGCGCGGAGCGCAAGTGGGAGCCCGCGGCACGGCGGATCAGCTGACATCACCCACCTAGTCGATCGCCGACTTCGTGCCGCGATCAGTCAGCCGGTAGCGACCGCACCCGCACGAACTCCTCGACGTGATCAGGGCACTCGACGCCGGGCAGGAGGCGGCCGTCCGGCTCAGGTGGTTCAAGGGCGACGCGCAGCCCGATCGTGCCGGCCCACACCGGCAGCTCATAGTCCGCCTCCTCGTCCACCGGTCCGCCACGGCGGACCTTCGCCGATGCTTCCGCGAGCGGCATCCGGAGCACGGCCGTCCCGCGCAGCTCCCTCTCGTTCGGGGGTCGCACCTCGTCCCAGCGACCGGGGACCAGCTTGTCTGTAAAGGCCTCGAGCGCGCGGCGCTTGTCGTCGCGGTCCTCGATCTGCTCGGCCTGACCGAAGACGACGACCGACCGGTAGTTGACCGAGTGGTGGAAGGCGGAGCGGGCGAGCACGACGCCGTCGAGCAGGGTGACAGTCAGGCAGATCTCCGCCCGCCCGGCCTCCCGCATCGTCCGGCTGGCCGTCGAGCCGTGAATGAAGAGCCAGTCGTCGACACGGGCGTGGAGCGTGGGGATCACCACCGGGTAGCCGTCGCCGTCGATCGTGCCCACGTTGCAGACGAGCGCCTCGTCGAGGATCGCGTTGATCTCGGCGCGCTGGTGGACCGCCCTTGCCGGCACTCGCCGAATGCTGGTTCTCGGCCTGTCGTACATCTGTTACAGTACAAAGATCACTGAAGTGCTGGCACAGTATCAAATCGTGGGCAGTGGCGCGGCGGAAATCGCTGCGAGCATCGAGTCCGGGATCGAGCAGGGGGCAATCGAGCCCGGCGCCGCATTGCCGGCGGTGCGGAAACTTGCGGCTGAGCTCGGCGTCAGCCCCACCACCGTCGCCGCCGCGTTCGCGAGCCTGCGCTCGCGGGGGCTCGTTGTGACGCAATCGCGCAGCGGCGCCCACGTGAGCTGGCGACCCCCGGTGGCCGGGGCATGGCTCGCGCCGGCGCCTCCGGCCGGCCTCCGCGACCTGGCCAGCGGTAACCCCGATCCGGCCTTGCTGCCCGACCTGGCCAGGGTCCTGCACGGGATCAAGCCGCCACTTCAGCTCTTTGGCGGAGATCCGGAGGATCCACAGTTGGTGGAGCTGGCCAGAGCCGAGTTCGACCGTTTCGGGGTCCCCTCGGAAAGCCTCGCCGTCGTCAGCGGCGCGCTCGATGGGATCGAGCGAGCTCTAGGGGCACAGCTGCGACCGGGCGATGCGGTCGCCGTGGAGGATCCGGGCTTCGCCGGCCTCTTCGCCCTCCTCCGTGCTGCGGGTCTCGCCCTGCGCCCCGTGCCAGTGGACGCGATGGGAATGATCCCGGCTGCTCTTGCCGACGCCGTCGGGGAGGGAGTTGCCGCCGTCATCGTCAACTGCCGCGGGCAGAATCCGACCGGCGCCTCACTCAACGCGGAGCGCGCTGCGGCCTTGAGCCGGGTGCTCGACGGCGCGCCGGAGGTCATGGTCCTCGAGGACGACCATCTCGGGCCGGTCGCCGGGGCGCCCCGGCTGACCCTGACGGCGGGCCGCCGCCGTTGGGCGGCGGCCCGCTCGCTGGCCAAGTCGCTCGGCCCAGACTTGCGACTGGCGGTGATCGCCGGCGACGCGCAAACCATCAGCCGCCTGCGAGGACGCCAAGCCGCCGGTCCAGGCTGGGTCAGCATGATGCTCCAACGTATGGGCGCGATGCTCTGGGCCGACGATGCTGACGCCCGGTGGCTGCAGAAGGCGGCTGCGAAGTACGGCGAGCGTCGGGAGCGCTTCGTGACGGCGCTGGCCGAGCGGGGGATCGAGGTGGAGACCCCAGCCGGCATCAACGTCTGGATCCCGGTGCCAGACGAGACGTACGCCGTGCAGGCGTTGCGCGAAGAGGGCTGGGCGGTCGCGGCCGGAGCACCATTCCGGCTGCAGAGCGGGCCGGCGATCCGGGTCACGATCAGCACCCTGCTCGCGGATGAGGCTCAAGCGCTGGCAGCAGCCGTAGGCGAGGCGCTGCGGCCAAGCCAACCGACTCGCGCCGCCTGACGCACCGTCGTCGCCGTCGGCGCTATCCCGGTGTGCGGGTATAAAGGGTGCAGAGATGGCGTCGAAAGCCCCCAGGGAGGCGTGGCACGCCGAGCCGCTCCCGCGCGGTCGCCACAAGCTCTCCCGAGAGACGGTCCTCGCGTCGCAGCGGGAGCGGCTCCTGCGCGCGATGGCGGAGCTCGTCAGCGAGGAGGGCTATGAGCACACGACCGTGCCGAAGGTGGTCGCGCGGGCGCGGGTCTCGACGAACGCGTTCTACAAGTTCTTCGAGGACAAGACGGATTGCTTCGTCGCGCTCTGCGACGAAGCGGCCGACGAGCTCTTCGACCAGATGGTCTCCTACATTGCGGAGGACGATTGGCTCACGGCGCTCGACAAGGCGCTCGACATGTACCTCGATTGGTGGCGAACGCGGCCGGAGATGACCATCGCCTACCTGATCGAGTTGCCCTCGGCCGGTCAGCGAGCCGTCGCTGAACGCGAGAAGCAGATGAAGCGCTTCAGCGTCATCCTGCGCTACACGGCCGCGTGGGCGCGCAGGGAGGACCCCTCGCTGCCGCCCCTCGACGACGTGACGCTCGCCGTCGCCGTCGCGGCACCGACCGAGGTGATTCGCATAGAGGTGCGGGCGGGCCGCCTCGACGGGATCTTCTCGATCCGCGAGCCGCTCCGCCGGCTGCTAGTCAGGTTGCTCGCCGACGACGCGACGGCCGAGCGCCGGCTTGGGTCCGGACAGGCGGGCGAGTAGTCCCGCCGAGCAAGCTGTCGCGAAGGGGGCGCGCCAGTGCAGAGTCGTCAAACGAGCCTGCTCGGGCGGCCCGTTGCAGCATCCTCCGGAGCCCGCGATCAACGAGCGACGGCGGCAGGTGCCGGATGAGGAAGTAGCTCAACCGACCGCGCCTCGTCGTCGCCAGATCGCGTACGGGGCGGCGGCCGAGGACGGCGCGCGTCAGGGTGCCGACGACGTCGTCGAGGTGCTCAGCGGGGACGATGCCCTCGAGCGAGATTCCATCCCGGGCGGCGTGCCGGTGGATCGGCGTGCGTACGTATCCCGGGTAGACGGTGGTCACCGAGATCGCGCCGTCCTCCTCGAGCCGCAAGGCGTCCGAGTAGACCATCAGGCCACGCTTGCTCATGCAGTAGGCAGGGGCGAAGGGCATCGTCAGGTGGGCCAGGCCAGAGGCGACGTTGATCACTCGCCCACGGCTTTCCCGCAGCGACGGCAGCGCCGCCGCGGTCACGCGCCAGGGCCCGAGCAGATTCACGTTGAGCGTCTCGATCGCATCGCGACCGGGGGGCTCGGTCGCGCTCTGCACGGGACTTATGCCAGCGCAGTTGACCAGGGCATCGAGGCCGCCGAGCTGCGCTATCGCCTCCGCCACGGCGGCGTCGACGCTGTCTTGGTCGGTGACGTCGCAGCTCAATGTGTGCTCTGAATCGACGACGTCAAGCCCCCTGACCTGCACGCCTCGCGCGGCCAAAGTAGCGGTAAGCGCGGCACCGATCCCGCTCCAGGCCCCGGTGATCAGCACGCGGCGCACCTGGTCCTCTCGAGTGAAATACATTTGCTTATCCTAACAGCCACCGCCCAGCGGACGGGTACCGCCCCCGGCGGTTGGCGGGCGCCGTCGCCGCGGGCGGGCCAGGGAATGAAGCCGACGGCCGCTTAGGGAACGGGCCCGCGCAGGCCACGAACACCGCTGCGCGTCGTAAAGACGACGGTCGCCTTGCCATCGCGCCGGCCAATGACTGGAAACTGTCCCATCGGGGTGTCTAGTTGCACCGGACTGGGCAAGCGGTGCTTCCACACCAGACGCTCGCGCTTGAGGTCGACGGCGGCAACGAAGACCGACGAACGCTCCCTGGCGCTGACGAGCATCGTCGGTTCCCCCCGGGGTCCCTTCGCGATGCTCATCGCCGAGAGCGGGACTTGGAGGCCTGGCTCTCCAACCAGGGCATCGAGGTCGATCTTCTGGATGGTCGATCCATCCCGGATGGCGATTCGTGAAAGCGTCGGGCGTCCCAGGCTGAATATCCAGGCGCCGCCGCGCGGGTCCGCCGCCGCTGAGGCGACCCCGAAGCTGTCCAGGGGATGCTGCCAAAGAGCCTTGGCGTGGTCGCCCTCGTCACGGAGACCGAAGAACCGCGGGGCGGGAGGGCTGCTGGGCGTCGCGCGGTCTCCGTCGAAGACGATCGTCCGGCCGCGAATCAGCGGGCTTGCCCCGCTGCGGGCCCCAAAGTCGTAGTGCCAAGCGACCCTCAGTCGCTTGGCACGCGGCTTGGCAGGATCGACGTCGATGGCGTAGAGACGGGCATGGTGGTTCGGGTCGTCGAGTCCTGAATCTGCGAGCGTGAACTCGGTCGACACGTAAATCCGGTTCCCGCGGCGGGCGGGTGTGTTCGTGGTGTCGAAGAACCCGTCGAAGCCGTCGATGCGCGCGTTGAGCTGGAGCTTGCCGAGCCGCCGCCCGCTCGCCGGATCGTACGCGGAGATGGGGCCGAGCTTCGTCGCGAGGACGATCGTGCCGTCCCTCGTCTGCGTCGGGCTGATCGGTCGACCCCCAGGCGTCGGTGTCCGCCACCTGACTGCGCCCGTCGGATCGAAGCGCACGATGTTCGAGTCGTCGGCCATGATCGCGCCGCCGCTGCGGCTCACGATGGGGACGGACGTCCAGGCCCACGAATCGAGCGCGTCCCCCGAGTTCCACCGCACAGCCCCGCGCGGGCCGTAGGCCCGCAGATACGGCTCGTCGTAATCCCCCGCCTGATTGCCGTCGCTGCAGATCGCGATCCGACCGTTACCGGCACACCCAAGCCCCTGATCGCTGCTGGCAGCGTCGTCATCGAACCAGCTGGATGCGACTCCCTCGGGCGCCACCTGTCGAACTTGGTCGGCCATCGACGGCTGACAGTGCGCCATCGGACAGCCGCCGCGGGGTGGACGGAAGCGCGCATGCTCTCTTCGATGACCGTGCGCGGCAGCGGTCACCGTCAGCACCACCGACAGGGCGAGGGCGAGTCCAACTCGGATCGACTTACGTGGGTGGGCGGCGAGGGCCACAGACGGACGACGCGTCCGCACGGCTCGAGACCGGTGATCGCGGCGGAGCATCAATGCCGAGGGCACCCGCGGCGCTCGAACTCTGCTGTGCTCGTGTATCGCGTTCTCGGTAGGTACTTGCCCATCACGTCACGCTCGTCCCCCGGCACCGCCGTGTCCTGAACAGCGTGGTGGAAGTGCCTTGACGGCAGCATGTTGCGGAGCAGCAGCAGCGAGTCGTTGCGATGGCCGGCGCCGTCGCCGCGGGCGGGCCAGGGAATGAAGCCGACGCCGCAACTGCGGCGGGCGTTGTCCGGCCGGTCGGAGCGGCGGCTCGTGACGATCGTGTAACGGCGGTCGCCGTGCAGCGGGACCTGCTCGTCGAAGAGACAGCCGGCGCCGCGGGTGGTCGTGATGGATTCGTTCTGGCACAGGGACCAGTAGCGCATCTGCCCGCGGTGCATTTCAGTGCTGGTCCGGTGCAATGTGCTCGGGGTGCGGGGCATCTTCCCGCGGAGTACGGCGACGTGACCGTAGGTGCGACTCAGGAACGCGCCGACGTAGTTGTTGTCGACGTTGGAGTACTGGCCGCCCTGACGTTCGGGGTGCGGATCGCAGTTGCCCAGGTAGGTGCAGTTGATCGTGTAGTCGGTGCTGTAGTAGGCCCGCCACCGTACGGGTACCCGGGCGGGGAAGCTCGGTGGCTTGTCGGGCTGTTCACGCAGCTGCAAGTACAGGTCGAGGGGAACTGCGGAGGAGTCGAGCAGGTTGTTTCTGGTGCCGAGGAGGTCGCAGAGTGCGCTGCCCTTGAGGACGGTCCCGTCGGCAAGCGTGAGCTCCGGCCTCGGCAGGCCGACGCCACCGGTTAGTCCCCGCCCCCTGTCCGGCACATAGACGCGGTAGATGAACTCCTCCTCGGCGCCGCCCGGGACGCCGGCGTACAGCGTGTTCGGCGCCCGAGCCTCCCCATCGGAAGGGGGCCGACGATCAGCGATCTTGAGGGTGTATGACCGCTTCTTGGCGGTCCTGTCGGCACCCGCTACAAAGGGATTCCGCGAGCCGCGATCCGGGTTCGTGCCGACGTCGTTGATCGCGTCGTAGGGCGCGGAGCTGCCCGCGGCATACGCGTGCATGGACTCGTAGCGCGCGTGGGGGAAGCGCCCGTGCATGCGCAGTGTGGAGCCGGCGGGAGGGGCGCTCAGCCGCGCCGTCCAATAGGTAGCCCCATAGTCGGGAAACGCGTAGTTGTAATCAGGCCCGCGTTTCACCGAGAACGGCCCGATCCAAAAACAGCTGCGCGATTCCTTGATGGTCTTGCCGGACCCAGTACCGCTGCCGCTCGCAGCCCCTCCCGTGGCGAAGGTCAGGAGCGCGGCGAGCGGCAGCACCGCAAGGACCGCGGCTGACCACACTCGGCATCTGGCTCGTTGTTCTTCGCGCATGCTCTCCTGCTTCTCTCTCCGGTAGTCCCGCACAGCCCCGGCTCTCCTCCGCCGCAAACAATAAATAACACCGTCTCTTCAAATCGTCAAGTCGCCAGATCCACCCTTCCCTCGGACGGACGCGGTTCGCCTGCGAGAACCCCTGTAATCTCGGCGGCTCCGGAGAGGAACCAACAGGAGGCATCGTGGAGCCCACCAGCGCAGCCGAGCAGACCGCCGAGACCAACGGCAAGCCCGCCGGCAAGACCGTCGAGGTACACAACCCCGCGACCGGGGAGCTGATCGGCACCGTCGCCGCTTGCAGCCCCGAGGACGTCGTCGCGATGGTCGATCGCGCCCGGCTGTCGCAGCCCGCCTGGGAGGCGCTCGGCTTCGACGGGCGCTCGCGGATCCTGCGGCGCATGCAGAAGTGGGTGCTCGACAACTCCGAGCGGATCATCGACACGATCGTCAAGGAGAACGGCAAGACCTACGAGGACGCGCAGCTCGCCGAGGTCTCCTACGCCGCCTCCGCCTTCGGCTTCTGGGCGAAGAACGCGCCCAAGTACCTCGCCGACGAGAAGGTCCGCTCCTCCTCGCCCTTCGTGCTCGGGCGCAAGCTCGTGGTCCGCTACGCCCCGGTGGGCGTGGTCGGCGTCATCGGGCCCTGGAACTACCCGCTGACGAACAGCTTCGGCGACTGCATCCCGGCGCTCGCCGCCGGCAACTCGGTCGTCCTCAAGCCCGCGACGCTGACGCCGATGACCTCGCTGCTCCTGCGCGAGGGCATGCTCGAGTGCGGGATCCCGGAGGACGTCTTCGGTGTCGCCGTCGGCGAGGGCTCGGCGATCGGCAACGCGCTGATCGACGCCGTCGACTTCATCATGTTCACCGGCTCGACCGAGGTCGGCCGCAAGGTGATGGCGCGGGCGGGGGAGACCCTGACCGGCTGCGCGATGGAGCTCGGGGGCAAGGACCCGATGCTCGTCCTCGCCGACGCCAACCTCGAGCGCGCGGCCAACGCCGCGGTCCACTACTCGATGCAGAACGGCGGCCAGACCTGCATCTCGGTCGAGCGCGTCTACGTCGAGGAGCCCGTCTACGACGAGTTCGTCGCCAAGGTGACCGAGAAGATGCGCGGCCTGCGCCAGGGCGTCCCCGGCGGCCCCGCCGTCACCGACGTCGGCGCCATGACCTCGCCCTCGCAGACGGACCTCGTCGAGGAGCACGTCAACGACGCGGTCAGCAAGGGCGCCCGCGCTGTCGTCGGCGGCAAGCGCGGCGCCGGCCCCGGCGACTTCTTCGAGCCGACGCTGCTGCTCGACGTCGACCACTCGATGGAGGCGATGACCGAGGAGACCTTCGGCCCGACGCTGCCGATCATGAAGGTCGCCGACGTCGACGAGGCGGTCCGCCTGGCCAACGACTCGCCCTACGGCCTGCAGGCCTCGGTCTGGACCAAGGACACGACGAACGGCGAGCGGATCGCGCGCCGACTCGAGTCCGGCGTCGTCTGCATCAACGACGCGCAGCTCAACTACGTCGCGCTCGAGTTGCCGATGGGCGGCTGGAAGTCCTCCGGCGTCGGCTCGCGGCACGGCGCCAACGGGATCCGCAAGTACACGAAGCAGCAGACCCTGCTGGTGACGCGCTTCGCGCCCACCAACAAGGACATCCACATGCTCCCGTACGACAAGGCCTCGGTGACGAAGCTGCTCGGCCGCACGTTCAGGCTGCTCTGGGGCCGCGGCAAGCGCGACTAGATGGCGACGGCCGCTGAGCGGGTGGCGGTCGTCGCCGCCCGCAACGAGGCCGATCGGATTGCGGAGACGATCGCGTCGCTGAAGGCCGGCTTCGACGGGATCAAGGTCGTCCTCGCCGACGACGCCTCCGACGACGGCACCGGGCGCATCGCCCTCGCCGCCGGCGCCGAGGTCGTCACGCGCAACCGGCCGCACGGCAAGGGCGACAACATGACGGCCGCCTGCCGGGCGGCGCTCACCGGGCGGGCGCCGGACGCGGTCGTGCTGCTCTGCGATGGCGATCTCGGCGAGAGCGCCGGCGCGGCTGGTGCCGTTGGTCGAAGCCGTCGAGGCGAACGACTGCGACCTCGCGATCGCCGCCTTTGCGGTCAAGGTCGGCGGCGGCGTGGCGCCGCCAAGAGCTTCGCCCGGCGCGCGATCCGGCGGGCCTGTGGCTTCGAGGCGCGTGAGCCGATCTCGGGTCAGCGGGCGATGCGGGCGACGACGCTCGACGCGCTGCTGCCGTTCGCGCCGCGTTACGGGATGGAGACGGGGATGACGATCGATGCCGTGCGGATGGGGGCCCGCGTTGCGGAGATCGAGCTCGACCTGAGCCACCGCGCGACGGGCAAGTGTCTCGCCGGGTTCGCCCACCGCGGTCGGCAGCTGCGCGACATCGCCGCCGCCTACTGGACGCGGCGGCGCAGCTGAGAACCTCCGCCGGCGCCTAATCGGCGAACCGCGGTCGCGTTCCCTGAGGGCCTTGCATTTCTTTGGAGATGTGGCATTATTTTTTGGCGAGGGAGCCCGCGCCGCGGTACTCACTCATTGCTTTTGGTCCAGGACGCCTGGGCGGGACAAGGAGAGAGGAAGAGCAACGTGAGACGTAAGCAATGGAGCACGGCCGCCCGGCTTACCGTCGCGGCGTGCGCGCTCGTCGGCACGCTCGCCATCGCCCTGCCGGCGATGGCCGCGAGCCAGGGCGGGTCTCAGGGCCACGGCAGGACCGACAAGAAGGTCCACGATGAGAAGGGCCACAAGAAGGGGAAGACGAAGAAGAAGGTCAGGTGGCCGGATATTCCGCGATGCGCGCTCGGCAGGCTGCATCGGCCGCTGAACAGACTCGAGCCGAACCAGATCGCCGCCCATGAGAAGCGCTACGAGAAGGGCCTCAGCGGCGTCGGCGCCTCGGCCCGGGCGCGAGCCGGTCAAGCGTTCGCGACCGGTATGGCCGCCTACATCTACGGGATGCCCCCCGTACTCGAGGGTCTGACGATCGCGGAGTACCCGCCGCAGACCCTGATCGGCCTCGGATATCTGCAGACGCCCGAGCAGCAAGGGGTCATCAACCCGAACGTCGACACCCTCTATTCGGTGGCCCGCATCGATCTCTCCGCGGGGCCGATGGTCGTCGATGCGCCAGCGACGGCTGGGCGCTACTCGATCGTGCAGCTGATGGATGCCTACACCAACTCGTTCGGCTACATCGGCTCCGGCCATAGTCGCGAGACGGCCTCCAGGACCGCGATCGTCGGACCCGATTGGAACGGCACGTTGCCGCACGGTGTCGCCGAGATGCGCGCGCCGACGAACACCGTCTGGCTGCTCGGCCGGACGCTCGTCGACGGGCCCGATGACCTCGACGCAGCCGCCGGGATCGTCTCCCGATACGCGCTGACGCCCCTGCAGGAGTGGGAGGGCGGCGACCGCCGCAGCGCCCTGATGATCAGCAAGCCGACGCCGAAGGAGCGGCCGGTCCTGCCCGAGGGGCTGGACTTCTTCGACGGATTGGGCGCAGCGCTCGCCGACAACCCACCACTCGAGGACGACGCCTGCGCGGCGCGCGCGTTCGGGCGCTTCGGTATCGGGCCGGGGACGAGCCCCTCGGTGGGCGCCGACCAGCGCGTCTCCGATGCGCTCGCGGCCGCAGCTCCCGCTGCCGTGAAGCTGATCGATCGCATGGTCGCGGTCAACCGCGCCAACAGCTACAGGCACCACAATGGGTGGGCGTTCAGCCGTCGGAATGCCGGACGGTTCGGCACGGACTTCAGCTATCGCGCCGTCGTTGCCGACGCCGGGCTCGCCGCGAATGCGAGGGAGCAGGCGATCTATCCGAATACCGCGGCCGACAGCAAGGGCCGCACGCTGCGCGGCAAGCACAGCTACGTGATCACCTTCCGCAAGGGGCAGCTGCCGCCGGCGAAGGCGTTCTGGTCGATGACCCTCTACGACGCGGACGGCAACCTGGTTGCAAACCCGATCGACCGCTACGCGATCGGCGATCGCACTGCGGGGTTGACGGAGTCGAAGAACGGCTCGCTCAAGATCTACGTGCGCCGTCAGCCTCCGGCGCGCGCCAAGCGGTCGAACTGGTTGCCGGCTGCCGCCGGAGCCTTCAGGCTGAACCTGCGGCTGTACGAGCCGAAGAAGGCGGCGCTGGACGGTCGCTGGCAGCCGCCGACGGTCTCCCGGGTTGGCTGAGTTGTCGCGGGGCGTCGGCGTGGCGGCGATCCGATCGAGGGCGGGCTGGACGGCGACGGCGATGGCGCTGGTTGCCGCCGCAATCGTGCTGCTCGCGCCCGGCCCGGCAGCCGCAGCGGCGAGCACGAAGTGGCGCGGACAGCCGACGGGACTCGCCGGTCGCAGTCAGATGTCGAAGGGGGAGTTGATCTACACCGACTACCTCTACGACGACTTCGGCCCCGATCTCGACGGCTCCGACAACGAGACTGTCTACCGGCCCGCCAACCAGGACTCGGTCTCCGGTGATTACCGCTACCCGTCGGCGCCGAGATACGCCGGCGACGCCGCCGACCTGCGCGAGCTTCGCCTGCGGCGCGACTCCGGCGGCCTGCACGCGCGCGTTGCGCTGCAGACGATCGTCGACGCATCGGTCCCGATCGCAACGATCGCGGTCGACGCTGACGGTGATCGTTCGACCGGGTCCGGCGTCTGGCCTGGGGGAGCCGGCACCACGACGCCCGGCGCCGACCGGTTTATCACCGTCTGGGGCGGCGGCGCGAGCTGGACCGCAGGCGACAGCACGAAGGCGCTCGCGGAGCGGACCAACCTGGCAGCGAACACATTCGACGTGACGGTGCCGCATGGCCTCGTCGGCAAGCTGGACGGCAAGGCGAAAGTCTGGGTGGGCGTCGGGCTTTCCGCCGGGAACGGCTCCTACGTGCGTCCTTCGGCCGGTCACACCGCCCTCTATGACGTCGGCTTTCAGGGTGCCGAGGCCTACTCGCCGAGCTCCAGTTGGGGCGATGCCCGCCAGTCGGCGGCGCTCGCGTCCGGCAGCCTGAACGGCTTCTCCGGTCGCTTCGACGCCGCCGCCTCGAAGCAGGGAGCCGATCGCCCGTACAAGCTGAAACCGGGCTACTACAACCGCATCTTCCGGTCGAAGTTCTCCTACGGTGAGGGGATCAGGCTCGACCCGGGCAGCGTGACGGGCGGGTCCTCGCCTGAGTTCCTCGGCCGCTACCAGCCGTACGGGCTGTACGTCCCGCCGGGCTACAGCCCCCGGCACAAGCAGCCGCTGCTGCTCTTCCTGCACGCGCTCAACAAGAACCAGAATCTGTACGCATCCGTCGCGCCGGACAGCTACGCGCAACTCGGCGCCGACCGACACAGCCTCGTGATCACGCCGCTCGCCCGCGCCACCGATGGCTGGTATCTGCGGTCCGGGTTGATCGACGTCATGGAGGCTTGGGACGACGCGGACTCAGCGTTCAGCACCGACCCAAGCCACACCTCGATCGTCGGCTATTCGATGGGGGGCTACGGCGCCTATCGGATGGGGCTGCTGATGCCCGACCGCTTCGCGCGCGCTGCGGTCTACGTCGGCCCGCCGGTCTTCGCCTACTGGAACTATCCGAAGCCGCCGCTCACGCCCGAGGCCGATTGGGTCGTGCCCGGCAACACGAGCCTGCTCGTCGACAACGCCCTCGACCTGCCCTACGAGATGAGCTACGGCGGCAAGGACACGATCGTGCCGGCCTCCGGCGGTTCCCACCAGGCCGACCTGTTCCGCGCGGCCGGCAACCCCTATCGCTACTACCAGTATCCCGAGGCTGATCACTTCGGGCTCGTCGTTCAGGACGAGTGGACGCACACGCAGCGGTGGCTCGGCACGAGCCGGCGCATCCGCAACCCCGTCCGGGTTCGCTACGTGCGCTACCCAGCGATGGACATTCCCGATGCCGATTTGCGCTTCGACCGGGCTTACTGGGTCAGCCGAATCGCGGTGCGCTCGGCCTCCGAAGCCGGCGACCACGGAGAGGTCGACGCCGTCACACGCGGGCTCGGTGAGCGCGAGCCGGCGCTCGTCGACGAGCCGCCGCGCGCCTACGAGCCGCCCGCCGGAGAGTTGGCCGCGACCGTCACCGGGCAGCACTTCGGGCCGGCCCCGCGGAGTGCGCGCAAGAACTCGTTCCGGGTCGGGCTCAAGAACGTCAAGGGCGTGCGTCTAAAGCTGCAGCGGATGGGACTCGATCCGAGGCACGCGCTGCGCGCGACGCTGCACGGTGACGGTCAGACCTCGCTGACGCTCGCCGGGCATTGGCGCGCGAAGCCGCGCGCGACGCTCGACGGCGAGCGCGTCGCCGTACATAAGGGCCGGCACCGTCTTCGCCTCAACCTCGAGCTGAAGGCTGGCCAGGGCCATCACCTGCGCATCAAGCCGCACTGAGCGGCGCCGCCTTATGGCCCCGTCGGGGTTTGTAGGCTGCGGCCGTGATCCTCGCGCTCGATCAGGGCACGACCGGCTCGACGGCGCTCGTCTTCGACGCTGAGGGCCGGATCGCGGGCCGTGGCTACTCGGAGTTCCGCCAGCACTTCCCGCAGCCGGGCTGGGTCGAGCACGACGCCTCCGAGATCTGGGAGGTGACCAAGGAGGTCGGCCGCGAGGCGCTCCGCGACGCCGGCATCGACGGCGCCGAGCTCGACGCGATCGGGATCACGAACCAGCGCGAGACCGTCGTCGCCTGGGACCCGCGCAGCGGCGAGCCCGTGCACCGGGCGCTCGTCTGGCAGGACCGCCGCACCGCGGCCCGCTGCGACGAGCTTCGCGAGCAGGGGCACGAGAAGCTGATCCGCGAGCGCACCGGCCTCGTCCTCGACCCCTACTTCTCCGGGACGAAGATCGAGTGGCTGCTGAAGAACGCCGGCACGGCGGCCGAGGGCGCGGTCTTCGGAACGATCGACTCGTGGCTGGTGCTGAAGCTATGCGGCGAGCACGTCACCGACTATTCGAACGCCTCGCGCACGATGCTGTTCGACATCGCGAAGCTCGACTGGGACCCCGAGATCTGCGCGCTGCTCGGCGTCGATCCGGAGCGCCTGCCGCGCCCGCTGCCCTCCGCCCACGTCTACGGAACCACCAAGGTCTTTGGCGGTGACGTACCTGTGGCCGGGATCGCCGGCGATCAGCAGGCGGCCCTCTTCGGCCAGGCATGTCACGCCGCTGGCGACGCCAAGAACACGTATGGCACCGGCAGCTTCGTCCTCCTCAACACGGGCGCCGAGCCGCCCGAGCCGCAGGAGGGCCTGCTCACGACCGTCGCCTGGGGGCTTGGCGAGAAGGCCGACCATCCGGCTGACTATGCGCTCGAGGCGGCCGTCTTCGTCACCGGCGCCGTCGTCCAGTGGCTCCGCGATGGGCTCGGGATCATCGAGCAGGCCGCTGAGACCGAGCAGCTCGCGGCCTCGCTCGAGGGCAACGACGGCGTCTACTTCGTCCCCGCCCTGACCGGCCTCGGCTCCCCCTGGTGGGATCCCTATGCGCGCGGCACCATGGTCGGCCTCACCCGGGGCTCGACGCGGGCGCACATCGCCCGGGCGGCGCTCGAGGGCATCGCCTACCAGACCGTCGACGCCGTCCGCGCCCAGGAGCGGGCCTCCGGCGAGACCTTGGCGGCGCTCCGCGCCGACGGCGGCGCGGTCGCCAACGAGTGGCTGATGCAGTTTCAGGCCGACGTCCTTGGCGCCCCCGTGATCGTCCCCGAGATCTCGGAGACCACCGCGCTCGGCGCCGCCTACCTGGCCGGGATCGCGACCGGCGTCTGGACCCCGGAGGGCGTGCGCGCGATGTGGCGCGAGCGAGCCGTCTACGAGCCGCGGATGAGCGCCGACGAGCGCCAGAGCCTGCACGGGCGCTGGCTCGAGGCCGTCGAGCGCTCGCGCGGCTGGGCCCGCGACTGAGGCCCGGGCGGCCCCTCCCCAATAGCCTGCGGCCATGAGCACCCACCTGCTGACCGGGTTTCCCGGCTTCATCGGTCGCCGCCTGGTCGCGCAGCTGCTCGAGACCGACCCGGAGCTGCGCATCGTCGCCGTCGTCGAGGAGCGGATGCTGCGCGTCGCCGAGGCGGCCGCCACCGAGGTCGGCGCCGAGCGGATCGAGCTCGTGGCCGGCGACATCTCAGCGCCGCGCCTCGGCCTCGAGCCGGCGACCTACGAGCGGCTCGCCGCCGAGGTGACGGTCGTCGAGCACCTCGCCGCGATCTACGACCTCGCGGTGCCGCTCGAGATCGCACAGAAGGTGAACGTCGACGGGACCGGCAACGTGCTCGACTTCTGCGAGGCCTGCGATGACCTCGAGCGTCTCAACTACGTCTCGACCGCTTACGTCGCCGGCGATCGCACGGGCGTCGTCTACGAGCACGAGCTGGCGCTCGGCCAGGGCTTCAAGAACCACTACGAGTCGACCAAGTTCCAAGCCGAGGTCTGGGTCCGCGAACGCATGGATCGTGTGCCGGCGACGATCTACCGCCCCGCGATCGTCGTCGGCGACTCGCGCACCGGAGAGACGCAGAAGTTCGACGGCCCCTACTACGTGCTCCGCTTCATCGACGCCTCGAAGCGGCGCCACATGCCGATTCCGAACATCGGCCGGGGCGCTGTGCCCTTCAACGTCGTCCCCGTCGACTTCATCGTCGACTCGCTGGTCGCGCTCGCCCGCGATCCGCGCGCCGCGGGGGAGACGGTGCACCTCTGCGATCCCGAATCCGCTCAGCGCCCACGACATGTTCGGCCTGCTCTCCCGCCTGCACGCGGAGCGGGATCCCGCCTACACGGTCCCGGCCGGCCCGGTGGCGGCCGCGCTGCGCTCGAAGGCGATCAGCCGCTTCTTCGGCGGTGTTCCCAGGGAGACGGTCCGCTACCTCAACCACCCGGTCCGCTACGACACGCGCAAGGCGACCGAGCTGCTCGCCGGCGCCGGCCTCACCTGCCCGGGCTTCGCCTCCTACGCCCCGGCGATGGTCTCCTTCTTCGCCGCCCACAGCGAGGACGAGGCGCTGCTCGGTAGCCCGGCGTAACCGGCGTAACCGTCCCCTGGGGCGGGGGTAGTCCCGCGTGTCCGGCACGAAGCCGGGCACAGGGAAGATGAGCAGCGAGCTGAAGCCCCAGAACTACCGGGACGATCGTCCACCCGAGAAGTTCATGCCGTTCCACGAACGGGCGCGGACCCATGACCCGGGCTGGACCTACGACCTCGTCCGCGTGCTGATCACGCCGTTCGCGATGGGCGCCTACCGGATGCGGCCGATCGATATCGACAACGTCCCGGCGACCGGGCCGGTGATCCTCGCCGCCAACCACTTCTCGAACATGGACCACTTCCTCGCCGGCGTCTACTTGCGACGCAAGATCCGCTTCCTCGCCAAGTCGCAGCTGATCGGCAACCCGATCGGCGACTTCATCTTCAGGATCGGCGGGGTCATCCCGATCCGCCGCGGGCACGAGGACGAGGAGGCGTTCAAGACGCTGCGCGCATCCTTCGGACGTGGGGGCTGCGTGATGATCTACGTCGAGGGCGGACGTTCGCGCAGCGGCGAGCTCGGCCGGCCACGACCCGGCGTCGGCCGCGCGGCGCTCGAGTCGGGCGCGCCCGTCGTCCCGGTGGCGATCCACGGCTCGCAGAAGATCCGCCGCTGGAAGCGCCTCGTCTTTCCCAAGGTCGTCGTCCGCTTCGGCGAACCGGTCAGCTTCCCGGTCGTCGAGGAGCCGACGCGCGCACAGCAGCTCGAGGTCGCCGAGGAGGTCTTCGCGAAGGTCCGCAGGATGTACCGCGAGCTCGACCGCAACGGGCGTGAGGCAGTGAGCGCACCTGACGAGCGGGAGCGCGAGGAACGCGTTCGTCGCGCAGCCTGAGCGCCTATTCGTAGTGCTTTGCCAGCGCCGCGAAGGCCTCGCGGTCGTGGCCGGGGCAGACGATGGCGTCCGGGTAGCGCTCGGCGTAGCGCTGCACCTCGCGGCGTGAGCGCCGCCATTGGTGCATGTCCTCCGGCCGCGAGGGCTCGGTCGCGCCACGTACCTGCCGCGCGGTGTAGACGGAGTCGCCTGCAATGACGAAGTCGCGCGTCTTCAGGTGTGCGACGACCGCCATGTGGCCGGGGGTGTGGCCGGGGGTGAAGGCGAGCCGCACGGAGCCGTCGCCGAACAGGTCGAAGGTGCGCCCGAAGCTCGCGTAGGAGTCGACCAGCGGGCCATTGAAGTCGATGGTCCGGTAGTCGAACAGGTAGTCGAAGTGGCTCGCGCCGGTACCCGTGCAGGGCCGGGCGGTTGACCGTCGTCGCGAAGTCCCACTCGCGCGCGGCGATGATGAACGTCGCGTTCGGGAACTCGGCCATGCCCGACGTGTGGTCGAAGTGCAGGTGGGTCATGATCACGGTGCGGATCGACTTCGGGTCGGCGTCGAGGTCGCGGAGCTGGGCGAGCAGGTCGCCATCGGGCATCCGGTAGTTCGTGCCCGAGCCGAACAGGCGGCCGAGGTTGGCGGCGGGCTTCGTCTCGACCGAGGGATGCAGCGAGGTGTCGACGAGGATCGCGCCGGCCTTCGGATGACGGATCAGGAAGGCGGGCAGCGGGATCCACTCCCAGCGCGACTTCGGCACGCCGATTCCGAGCGCGCGCGCCGTCGCGATCCGGCCGTGCCCCTTCGCCTCGAGCATCCCGGGCGGGGCCTGGCATTCACCGCCGAGCAGGGGCTCGACCGTAACGCTCGTTCCCAGCGCGCCGCCACCCGGCAGCGCGTCGACGAGCGGCTTTGTCTCAGCTTTCATCGTCATCGCGGATCAGGCTAGCGGCGCCCCTCCGCCGGCACGGTGGCACGGAAGGCGGCCGCACGAGGGTTTGCCTGCGCGCCGGAAGGCTCGCGACGCCGTGTAGCTTGCACCGGATGGCAGTGGCGATCTCGGTCAGGGGCTTACGCAAGGCCTTCGGCGACTTTGACGCCGTGCGCGGCGTCGACTTCGAGGTCGAGACGGGGGAGGTCTTCGGCTTCCTCGGCCCCAACGGCGCCGGCAAGACGACGACGATCAACATGCTCTGCACGCTGAGCCGGCCGACGGCGGGCAGTGCCAGCGTCGCCGGCTTCGACGTCGTCAGCGAGCGCGACGACGTCCGCCGCCACATCGGCCTCGTCTTCCAGGACCCCACGCTCGACCACTACCTGACCGCCGAGCAGAACATGCGCCTGCACGCGGAGCTCTACGGCGTCGAGAAGGGCGCCGTCGAGCCGCGCATGCGCCAGCTGCTCGAGATGGTCGGCCTGTGGGAGCGCAAGGACACGCAGGTGCTGACCTTCTCCGGCGGCATGCGGCGGCGGCTGGAGATCGCCCGCGGGCTCATGCACTCGCCCCGCGTGCTCTTCCTCGACGAGCCGACGATCGGTCTCGACCCGCAGACGCGGAGCTCGATCTGGGGCTACATCCGCGAGCTCCAGGAGACCGAGGAGATCACGATCTTCATGACCACCCACTACATGGACGAGGCCGAGTTCTGCGGGCGGATCGCGATCATGGACAACGGCGAGGTCGTCGCCCTCGACTCGCCCGCGCACCTCAAGGAGCAGGTCGGCGCCGACCGGGTCCGGATCGAGACCGACGACGACGGCGCCGCGATCGAGGAGATCGGTGAACGTTTCGGCCTCGAGGCGATCGTCTCCGAGGGCGCCGTCACCTTTGCGGTCGCCGACGGTGCGGAGTTCGTCCCGCGGCTGTTCGCTGAGCTCGGGGTGCCGATCCGCTCGGTCAGCGTCTCGCGGCCGACGCTCGACGACGTCTTCATGTCGCATACGGGAACGACGATCCGCGACGCCGAGCAGGACGGTGCCCAGGCCCGCAACCGGGTGGCGGCACAGATGATGTCGGGAGCGCGCCGATGAGCGCCGCCGCGCCGCCCGTCGTCCGCGTCCACGTGCCGGCCCGCAGCTGGCGCGGTGAGCTGCGCGCGGTCAGGATCGTCTGGCGCCGCGAGCTGATCCGCTTCGCCAACGACCGGATCCGGATCGTCACCTCGCTGATCCAGCCGCTGCTCTTCCTCTTCGTCCTCGGCGCCGGCCTGCAGCAGCTCTCGGCGCCGAGCACGCACGGCCTCGACCTGAAGACGTTCATCTACCCAGGCGTGCTCTGCATGGCGGTGATGTTCACCGCGATGTTCTCGGCGGCCTCGATCGTCTGGGACCGCGAGTACGGATTCATGCGCGAGATGATGGTGGCGCCGGTCCGCCGGAGCTCGATCATCGTCGGCAAGTGTCTCGGCGGCGCCACGGTGGCGGGCTTTCAGGGCGTGATCATGATCCTGCTCGCGCCCGCGGCCGGCGTGCCCTACGGCGTCGCCTTCATCCTCGGCGTGTTTGCCCTGCAACTGCTGCTCGCCTTCAGCATCACCGCCTTCGGCGTCATGGTCGCCGTGCGGATCACGCAGATCCAGGCGTTCATGGGCGTCATGCAGCTCGTGATCATGCCGATGTTCTTCATCTCGGGCGCGCTCTTCCCCGTCTCCGGCCTCCCCGGCTGGCTCGCCGTCCTCAACCGCCTCGACCCGCTCACCTACGCCGTCGTGCCGATGCGGACCCTCGTCTTCGACCACCTGGATCTGACCGCCGCCGCGAAGCAGTCGCTGAACCCGCCGATCACCTGGTTCGGCTGGGCGGTCCCGGTCGGGCTCGAGATCTTCACCGTCTTCGCGCTCGGCATGACGATGCTCGCGATCGCGATCTGGGAGTTCTCCGCCACCGAGTAGGGCGTCGGCGCCCTCTGACGCTGCGCCTCGCCGCACCGACGCGGGGCTTATGTGGCTCCGCCACACCGCGCCCCTCGAAGTCAGAGAGCGCCTCTTGACGCCGGCGGCGCTGGCACTCTCTGACGCTGCGCCTCGCCGCACCGACTCGGGGCTTATGTGGCTCCGCCACACCGCGCCCCTCGCCGGCACGCCGAGGCTTGGTCAGAGAGCGCCTCTGGTTGACGCCGGCGGCGGCGTCGGCACTCTCTACCGCTGCGCGCCTCGCCGCACCGACTCGGGGCTCTGACTGCTGGCTCCGCCACACCGCGCCCCTCGCCGGCACGCCGAGGCTTGGTCAGAGAGCGCCTCTGGTTGTCGCGGGCGAGAGAGATGGCGTCCGCCTCAACTGGAACGCTCGCGGATCACGTCCGCGATCTGCAGCCGGCGCAGGGCGCGGACGCCCGGGATCTGGGAGATCAGCGCGACGATCACGATTGCCACCGCGGCAAGGACCATCGTCGATGTCCGCATGTGCAGCGCGAAGCTGAACTGGTCGTTGCTGAACGAGTTCATGAAGCCGGCGGCGGCGAGATAGCCGAGCACGAGGCCGGGCACGATCCCCAGCAGCACGACGAGCAGGTTCTCTGCAGTGATCAGGCGGGCGAGCATCCCGTGCCGGGCGCCGGCGGCGCGCAGGGTCGCCATCTCGATCCGGCGTTCGGAGATGTTCGAGCTCATCGAGTTGTAGATCAGGGCGAAGGCCATCGCGCCGCCGAACAGCAGCATCACGCCGACGAACGCGTAGAAGAGGCCGAGGTAGTTGTTGACCTGACCGTGCAGCGTCTGCGAGTCCTCATAGGCCGTAACGTCCGGCAGCCCGCTGAGGCGTTCGCGCATCAGATCGGGGTTGGCATCCCCTGCGAACCGGACGAGGACCGTGTTGGGGCGCTGCGGAGCGCCTTGTTTCGCGGCCGACCGCTCGAGCGCTTCGAGGTCGGCGTACGCGTAGGTCCCGAGCACCTCGTCGAGGAAGTCCTCGACCGGGACGGCACCCGTGAGCTGCTCGTCGGGGGCGCTGACGCGAACCTCGGCGCCGGTTCCGATCGAGAGCTGGCCGGCGAGCGCCTTGCCGGCAAGCAGCCCGCGCCTCGGCAGCGTCGTCGTGTCGCCGTTGGAGAGGACGAAGCTGTGCATGGTCGTCCCTTGCTGGAGACCGACGAGAACCGTCTGGTACCGGCGGCCGTTGGCGCTCAGCGTGACCGGCGTCTTCAGGGCGGGCTCGGCGGCGGCAACTCCGGGCGTGTGCCGGATCCGGCGCAACTGCGCCTGGCCGGTCCCGCCCTGGTACGTGAGCGTCGCGTCCTGGCGCTCGATCTCGCCGAACTGGCGGTTGACGAGGATCTGCACGGTGTCGACCATGCCCCAGGAGACGAGGATCAGGACCAGTGCGAGGACGACGCCGGTCGCGGTCGAGAGCACGCGCCGGCGGTTGCGCCCGAGCGCGCGGATCGTCATCAGCCAGCGTGCCGGCAGCCGCCGTAGGGGCGGCAATAGGCGCTCCGCGAGGCTGATCGAGCCGCGGCCGGCGGGGGCGATGCTGCGCATCGCCTCGGCTGGTGGGACGCGTGAGGCGCTCCACGCGGGCAGCCCCGCCGCGAGCATCCCGGTGAGCAGGCCGAAGGCGACACCGGCGAGCGCCGTCAGCGGCCTGAAGGCGGTGACGGTGAGCGGGATCGAGAGCTCGCTCGTGTACGCGTTGGTGATCGCCCCGGCGAGCAGTACCCCGACGAGCGCTCCGGCGACGCCGCCGATCGCGCCGGTCAGCAGCCCGTAGCTGAGGTAGTGGCGCAGCAGCTGGCGCCGGCTGAAGCCCGACGCCCGGAGGGTGCCGATGATCGGCCGCTGACTGGCGATCAGGCGCCGCATGAGCACCGTAGTCGCCAGGGCGGCGGCGGTCAGGAACAGCAGCGGGAACATGACCGAGAGCTCCTGGAAGCCGCTCACGTCCTCCTGCAGGGCCGAGTTCGACGGTTGCTGAGCTCGCGTCATGACGTCGGTGGCCCCGGTCCGTTCGGCAGCACGGCCCAGGCTCGCGTCGAGCGCTCCCGCATTGGCGCCGGGCTCGTAATAGACGAGCACCTGATTGGGCCCGTTGACGCCCGCGAGCGTCAGCGCCCGCTGCTCGGCCATGAAGATGACGCCGAAGTCGTCGGCGGAGATGAACAGCTGCTGGCGGCTCGGCGCCGGCCAGAAGTATTCGGTGGACGCTGCGGTCCCCACGCTGGTGAGTCGCCGGCTCGCGCCCTGCGAATCGCGCACCGACAGCCCGTCGCCCGGATTGACCCCGAAATGATCGGCGGTGTGCTGCTCGACCAGGACCCCATCCGGCTTCGAGGGCGAGAGGTAGCTGCCGTCGAGTACGTCCACGCGGTTGACGGCGGGCTGACCCGCGGCAGGCATGCCGACCACCCGGCCAGTCAGCTTCTTGCGGCCGATCTGGAACGGAACGTCGGCCTGCACCCGTTTGCTCACGTACGCGACACCGTCGGTAGCTCGCGCCGTTGCGGCGAGGGCATCGGCGTTGCCGCCGGTCACCGTCAGATCGGCGAAGCGGAGGTCGACGAAGGCCTTGTCGTACGAGGACTGGAGGTTCCGGTAGGCGTCGTAGCTGGCGGCGAAGAGGGCGACCCCGAGGAAGATCGTGATCGCGATCGCCGCGAACTGGCCGCGCTGGCGGCGCGCGTCACGTCGGAGCTTGCGCCTCAGGATCCGCACGGCGGCGCCCTACCAGCGGAGCTCCGTGGCGGCAACCGGGTCGGCGTTCGTCGTGTCTTCGACGATCTCGCCGTCCCGCATCTGCAGGACCCGGTCCGCCATGCGGGCGATTACGGCGTTGTGGGTGACGAGGAGCACCGTCTGCGAGAGCTCGGTGGCGACCTCGCGCAGGAGGGCGAGCACCGTTCGGCCGGTTTCGAGGTCGAGGGCCCCGGTCGGCTCATCGCCGAGCAGCAGGCGCGGTCCACTGGCGAGGGCCCGGGCGACGGCGATCCGCTGCTGCTGACCACCCGACAGCTGCGCCGGGAAGTGATTGGCACGGTCGGCAAGCCCCACCTTCTCGACCATCTCCACGGCCCGCTCCCGGTTCCCGGTCAGCTCGGCGATCAGCTCGACGTTCTCGGCGGCGGTCAGGGTCGGGATCAGGTTGAAGAACTGGAAGATGAAGCCGACCGAGTTGCGCCGGAACTCCGTTCGGCCCTCCTCGTCGAGGCCATCGAGGCGACTCCCGTCGACGACGATCTCGCCGGCGGTCGGTGGCTCGATCCCGCCGATCAGGTTGAGCAGCGTCGTCTTGCCGGAGCCGCTCGGGCCGAGCAGGACGGCGAAGTCGCCGGCGGTCAGCTCGAGGTCGACGCCGCGGACGGCGCGCACCTCGGTCGCACCCTCCCCGTAGGTCTTGCTGACGCCGTCTAGGAACACGGCCGGCTCGACCGACATTGCGGGCCTCCTTCCAGCTCTCCCCGCCGGTGATCCGGGGTAGGGAGTAGTAGACTGAACTAATGGTCAGCCTACCAAACAGTTGTTCAGCGTGGACTCTGATCTGACCGCAAAGGCGCGGATCCGCGAAGCGGCGATCACGCTATTCGCCGAGCGCGGCTTCGGCGTATCGATGCGTGCTGTGGCGGAGGCCGCCGAGGTCTCTCCGGCCTTGGTCGTGCACCACTTCGGCTCCCGCGAGGGGTTGCGCGCGGCTGCCGACGAGGCCGTGCTCGGCCGCCTCGCGGGCATAGTCGAGGCGCAGCCCCCGGCCGAGACCCTGACCGAGCTCGCCGACCGCTGGCGCGGCGTCGGCGAGGCGTCCAAGGACGAGCGCGTCCTGCTCGACTACGTCGCCCGCGCGCTTGTCGCGGGCGACAGCCACAGCACCGAGATCTTCGACGGGATGCTTGCCCAGGTCGCCACGGAGCTCGACCTGCTCGAGCAGCGTGGTCTCGTCGGCACGAGCGCCGATCCCGAGGTGCGCAACCTGATGTTCGCGTTGCTCGACCTCTCCTCGATGCTCCTGCGGGCCCACGTCGAGCGCGGGCTCGGAGCCCCGCTGGACGGGGCCGGCGCCGAGCGCTGGGTTGGCGGGCTAGTGGAGCTCTTCAGCCCACCCGGCGCCCCCTGACGCTGCGCCTGAGGGCACGCACTCGGGGCTCATGTGGCTCCGCCACACAGCGCCCCGCGCGCGCACCCTCATGATTGGTCAGGGGGGACTCCTCCGGCTGACAGCCAAGGGCGGCTGCCCCCCGGGAAATGGGCCGCCGCGCTTTGGGTGGGGGTGGGGACGAGGGTCAGGCCGCGACGGTCGTCGCGGGTTCGGGCTCGAGGGCGAGCTCGAGGACCTCGCCGATCGTCATCACAGGGTGGAACGTCATCTCCTCGCGGACCTCCTCGGGAACGTCCTCGAGGTCGGCGCGGTTGCGCTCGGGCAGGATCACGTCGGTGAGCCCGGCCGCGTGGGCGGCCAAGACCTTCTGCTTGAGGCCGCCGATCGGCAGCACCCGTCCCTGCAGGGTGATCTCGCCGGTCATCCCGACGGTGTGCTTGACGGGCCGGCCGGCGAGCAGCGAGGCGACCGCGGTCGTCATCGTGATCCCGGCGCTCGGGCCGTCCTTGGGGATCGCGCCGGCGGGCACGTGGACGTGGAACTCCTTGCCCTCGAACGCCTCCTCACCGATGCCGATCGCGTCGGCATGCGAGCGCAGGTAGGAGAGGGCGATGTTTGCCGACTCCTTCATCACGTCGCCGAGCTGGCCGGTGACCTGTAGGCCCGCGTTGTGGCCGGAGCGGCCCGCCATCGAGGTCGCCTCGATGAAGAGCACGTCGCCGCCCGCGCCGGAGACCGACAGCCCAGTCGCGACGCCGGGGATCGCCGTGCGCTCGGCCGCCTCCTGGTGGAAGCGCCGGCGGCCGAGCGCCTCGCGCAGCGCGTCGGCGTCGATCGCCACGGGGGCTTCGGCCTCGCCGGAGGCGATCCGAGTCGCGGTCTTGCGCAGGAGCTTGCCGAGCTCGCGCTCGAGCCCGCGCACGCCCGCCTCGCGGGTGTACTCGATGATCGTGGCGCGCAGCGCCTCGTCGTCGATCGTCACCTCGTCGGCGAGCAGGCCGTTGCGCTCGAGCTGCCGCGGCCACAGGTAGCCCCGGGCGATCGCCAGCTTCTCGTCGGTCGTGTAGCCGTCGAAGCGCACGACCTCCATCCGGTCGAGCAGCGGTCCGGGGATCGTCTCCGCGGTGTTCGCGGTGGCGATGAACATGACCTGGCTCAGGTCCAGCTCGACGTCCAGGTAGTGGTCGCGGAACGAGTGGTTCTGCGCCGGGTCGAGGACCTCGAGCAGGGCGGCGCTCGGGTCGCCGCGCCAGTCGGCGCCGACCTTGTCGACCTCGTCGAGCATGATCACCGGGTTCATCGTCTTCGCGTCGCGCAGGGCGCGCACGAGCCGGCCCGGCATCGCGCCGATGTAGGTGCGGCGGTGCCCCCGGATCTCGGCTTCGTCGCGGACGCCGCCCAGCGACATCCGGACGAACTCGCGACCGGTCGCCCGGGCGATCGAGGAGCCGATCGAGGTCTTGCCGGTGCCCGGGGGCCCGATCAGGGTCAGGATCGCGCCGCCGTCCTTCGTCTCGGAGACGCCGCGGTCGAGGCGCAGCTTGCGGACGGCGATGTGCTCGGTGATCCGCTCCTTGACGTCCTCGAGGCCGGCGTGGTCGGCGTCGAGCACCTCGCGGGCGCGGACGGGGTCGAGGACCTCGTCGGAGCGCTCGCTCCACGGCACGGCCAACAGCCAGTCGAGGTATGTCCGGATCATCGAGGACTCGCCGCTCTGCTCGCCGGAGCGCTCGAGCCGTCCGAGCTCGCGCTCAGCCTGCTCGCGCACCTCGTCGGGCATGTCGGCCTCGTCGATCTTGGTCCGGTACTCGGCGATTACGTCGCCCTCGTCCTCGCCCAGCTCCTTGCGGATCGACTCCATCTGCTTGCGCAGGAAGTACTCGCGCTGCTGCTGCTCGGCACCCTCGGTGACGTCCTCGCGGATCCGCCGGCGAACCTGCAGCTCGGCGAGCCGCTCGCGCTGCATGTCGAGCGCGCTCGTGAGCCGCTCGGTCACGTCGAGGGTGGAGAGGACTTCGAGCTTCTGCTCGAAGCTCAGATCGGGGGAGTAGCCGGAGGTGTCGGCCAGCTCGCCCGGGGTCGAGATCGAGCGCAAGAAACCGCGGATGCGGTCGTCGGCGCCGCGCAGCTCGAGGATCTCCTCGACCACTGCGCGGTAGTTGCGCTCGAGCTCGCGCACCTCGTCGGTGTCGGGGGCGGAGTCGTTGTGGGGAATCGCCTCGACGCGTAGGCGCCCGTCGCTGCCGGTGGTCGCCGCGCCGGGGGTTGCGCGCTGCAGGCCGTGCACGGTCGCCGCGGCGATGCCGCCCGGCAGCCGCCCGGTCTCCACGACCTCGGCGATCGTCCCGACCTCGGCGTATTCGTCGTCGACGCGAGGAACGACGAGGACGCGCTCGGCGTCGCCGACGTCGGCGGCGATCGTCACCGTCATCGACGGGAACAGCACGGTGTCGTCGAGGGGGATGAGGAGAAGCTCGTTCATGTCTGCACTCCGGTTGTCGTGGGAATCGATTATCGATGATAACAGTTGTCCTTGATAAGGTTCGCTCATGGCAACCGTCCAGGTCACCGTCAAGCGCGCCCGGCCTGCAGACACAAACTGCGGCAGCGAGAGCTGCGGTCTCTTGCTCAGCCGGCTCGCCCGCGCCGCGAACAGCGCCCTCGCCGGCGCCCTCGAGCGCATCGGCCTGCGTGCGATCCACTTCGCGATCCTCCACCGGCTCGCCGAGGGCGGCCCGAGCTCGCAGGCCGATCTCGCCGGACCCCTGCGGTTGCAGCCGAGCAATCTGGTGCGGGTCCTCGACGAGCTCGAGGACGCAGGTCTGATCGCCCGCGAGCGTGATCCGGAGGATCGTCGGCGTCAGACGGTCGTCCTCAGCGCCAAGGGGGCGGCGGCTCTCCGCAAGGCCGAGACCGCCGCCGAGCGCGTCGAGGCTGAGCTGCTCGCCGCGCTGACGCCGGCGGAGCAGGCCGAGCTCGGCCGCCTGCTGGGCCGGGTCGCAGCCCACGCCTGCGCCCGGGGGTGCGGATAGCTGGCAAGCAGGTGGCACATTTCTCCCGGTTTCCGGGGGTCGATGTGACATCTATCGGGCGGGGAGCCGATCGCGTTGGCGGTAGGGTGGGCCGCCGATGGCCCTGCCGCCCGGCCCAAGAACACCCTGGCCGCTGCAGGCGCGCCAGCTGCTCCGCGATCCGATCGGCTTTCACGAACGGCTTCATCAGCGCTATGGGCCGGTAGCCCACGCACGCTTCATCAGCGGCGAGCACGCTGCCTTCATCATGGACCCGAAGCTCGCCCGCAAGGTCCTCATGAGCGACCCCGGCAGCTCATGCGCGGGGGTCGCGCGGGCCCGATTCCTGGAGCCGCTGATCGGTAGCCACACGCTCTTCACCCTCGACGGCGAGAGGTGGCGGCGTCATCGCGCGATGCTTGGCGGCGCCTTTCACTCCTCGCGGGTCGACGAGTACACGGAGCAGATCACCGAGATAACGCGGGCCGAGGTTGCGACCTGGCGCCCCGGCGAGATGGCATTGGACCGCGCGATGACCGGTATCACCCTGGCCGTGATCCTGAGATGTGTGTTCGGGGTCTCCGATCCGGGCCGCTACGCCGCCCTGACCGACCTGCTGCCCCGGATGCTCGACGCCGCGCCCGTCTTCGCGTTCTTGCCTCCGGTCGTGCGAGATGGAGTCCGCGGCGCGGTCGCTCGCGGGATTCCTTCGGCGGTCGTTCCGGGAGGCAGGTTCGCACGACTACGGGCCGAGGTCGATCGCGTCCTGACCGAGGAGATCGCCGCCCGCCGGCTGGAGCCGGACCTGGACGAGCGGAACGACACGCTCTCGGCGCTGATCGTCGCTCGGGATGACGAGGGCGTCGGCTTGAGCGACGAGGAGCTCCGGGACGAGCTGCTCTCGCTGCTGGTTGCCGGCTACGAGACCACTGGCTCTTCCCTCTGCTGGGCGTTCGAACGGCTGGTCCAGCACCCGGATGCGATGGCGGGCGTGCAGGCCGGCCTCGAGGCGGGCGATGACACCTACCTGCGCGCCGTCGTTCAGGAGACGCTCCGCTATCGCGCGGTTGGGCACATCGTCAACCGGGTGCCGGCTGGGCCCTACTCGATCGGTGGCTACGACATCCCGGAACACTGGCACCTGGCCGTGAGCACCGCAGCAATTCACTGTGACGCCGCGAGCTGGCCCGACCCGCACGCGTTCCGGCCTGAGCGATTCCTCGAGGGCCGGCCCACGATGACCGCGTGGATCCCGTTCGGGGGCGGTCGGCGTTACTGCGCAGGCGCCCCACTGGCGCTCGTCGAGATGCGGGCGGTGATCGGCGAGGTCGTGCGATCGATCGACCTCGAGCCACCCGCCGAGCGCGAGGCGACGCGAATCAAGCACGTGGTCGTGCAGCCCTCCCGCGGCGGCCGGGTCACCGTGCGAGGCCCGCGCGCCACGGGCGTCGGCGTCGGCGCTCTCTGACGCGGCGCCTCGCCGCACCGACTCGGGGCTTATGTGGCTCCGCCACACCGCGCCCCTCGCCGGCACGCCGAGGCTTGGTCAGAGAGCGCCTCTGGTTGACGCCGGCGGCGGCGTTGGCACTCTCCGACGCTGCGCCTCGCCGCACCGACTCGGGGCTCTATGTGGCTCCGCCACACCGCGCCCCTCGCCGGCACGCCGAGGCTTGGTCAGAGAGCGCCTCTGGTTGACGTTGGCGCGCGTCAGAGGACGCCTTTGGCCTCCGCACTCTGGATAGGCTCAGGGCGTGTCGGATGACTCGCCAGAGCCGGGGCCCGCTGGCCCCTCGAGGATCTTCGCCCCCGGCTTGCTCGACGGGCAGGTGGCGTTGATCTCGGGCGCCGGGTCGGGGATCGGCCGCGTGACCGCTTTCGAGCTCGCCGGCCTTGGTGCGACGGTGATCGGCTGTGGCCGGCGGATCGAGCCGCTCGAGGAGGTCGCAGCGCTCGCCACCGAGGCGGGCTCGCGCTTCGAGCCCGTTGCCTGCGACATCCGCGACGAGGAGGCGGTGGCCGAGATGGTCGCCGGGATCTGCGAGCGCCACGGCCGCATCGACACGCTCGTCAACAACGCCGGCGGTCAGTTCCTGAGCCCGGCCGAGGGGATCTCGGCGAAGGGCTTCCGGACCGTGACCGAGCTCAACGTGCAGGGCACCTGGAACATGACCCACGGGGTCGCTTCCGCCTGCTGGATCGGGGAAGGCATGGAGGGCGGCAAGGTCGTCTCGATCACCCTCTCACCGCACAACGGGATGCCCGGCATGGTCCACTCGGGCGCCGCCCGCGCCGCCGTCGAGAACATGATGAAGACGCTCTCGATCGAGTGGGCGCGGTTCGGCATCCGCTGCGTGGCGGTCGCCCCGGGGCAGATCGCGACCCACACGCTGAAGACCAAGTACCCGCGTCAGATGGTCGAGACCCTGGAAACCACCGTGCCGCTCGGCCGCCTCGGCGAGCCCGAGGAGGTCGCCTGGCTGATCGCCTACCTGGCCTCGCCCGCCGGCAACTTCTTCAGCGGCACGACGATCACCGTCGACGGCGCCCGCGACAACTGGTTCGGCGCCTGGCCGCCCGAGATCGGTCAGCAGGACGGTAAGCCCCTCGCGGAGGAGCGCAAGCCGAAGGGCTGATGGCCCTGCCGTGAACTAGGGGACGCGTCCGTAAGTTCGGTCAGATGCCGGCGAGTGGCCGGGCGTGGCTGAGGGTGCACGGTGGCCGCCCGCATGCCGGTTGGCATGTGGGCGGACGGCGGGTGCGCTCAGGCTCCTCCGGACGCCGCCGGGGCTGATCGTATTTGCGGACGGGTCCACTAGGGGCGGGCGCCGCGGATCGCGGCGATCGCCCACTCGCGCAGATCGGGGGCGAGTGCGGGCAGGTCGGGCCGGGCGCCGTCGCTGCGGTCGAGCTCCTCGCGGATCAACTCGCGGATGCCGAGGACCATGCCGCGGTAGGCGACGTCGGAAAAGGCCCGGTGCTCCGGGCGGCCGGCCGCGAGCGTCCGGTGCCAGCGGGCGAAGAGGCCGGCGAAGGCGTCGATCCCGGCACGCTGGCGGTGGCGGGCCGGCGGGCCGGCGGCTTCCATCTCGACGATCAGCGCGCGGGCCGCGACGATGTCGCTGTCGAGCGTGCCCAGATAGGTGTCGACGACGCACCCGATCGCAACGTCCCAGGCGACCGGCTCGGCCAGCGCCTGAGCCAGCTCCGCGACGAGCGCAGCAGCGAAGTCGTCGTAGGCGGCGAGCATGCATTCGTCCTTGTCGGCGAAGTGCTCGTAGAACGTTGCCCTTGAGACGTTCGCACGCTCGACGATGCCGGCGATCGTCAGCGAGCGGTAGCCGCCACGGGCGAGTTCCTCGATGAGCGCTCGCTTGATCCGCTCACGCTGGGAGTCGGCCACATGCTCGCGGCTGAGCCGGTGTCGCCCCCGTGGGAGGGGCTCGTAGCGGCTCGCGCTGGCCTCTTTCGGTGCGGTCATGGACATTTATGAACTTAGTAGTACATTAACGGATGCCGGAGCGGCAGCCGCCCGGCCTGGAGCGAGTTGGAGATCGATGTAGGTGGGAGTGATGAGAGGGCTTAGCTCGGCGATCGGGATGGCGATCGCACTACTCGTATTGCTGGTCGTGGGCGCGCTCACTGGCGCGGCGGCCGGCGCGGCCGATGGGGCGCCACCTCTGCCCGACGACGATCCCTTCTACGCGCAGCCGCCGAAGAAGCAGCTGCGCCAGGCGAAGCCGGGGACGATTTTCCACACGCGCCGCGTTGCGATCGCACAGAGCTCGCTTGGCTCCGCGGCCAAGGCGTGGCAGGTCCTCTACCGGACCAACGACGCGAAGGGCAAGCCGGAGGCGGCCGTGGCGACGCTCTTCCGGCCGACCGAGATCAGCGATGACCACGCGCTGATCGCCTACCAGCCCGCCGAGGACAGCCTCACGCGCCGCTGCGCCTCCTCGTACACGATCAGCTCCGGGACGTTCGGCGATGGCGGCAGCGTCAACCAGTTTCTCGCCCGGGGCTGGCCGGTGGTCGTCAGCGACTACGAAGGCCCCGAAGCGGAGTGGACAGCTGGGGTTCAGGCCGGGCACGCTGTGCTCGACGCGATCCGCGCCGCTCGCCACTTCCACCGCCTTGGGCTGCCGCGCCGGCCCCGGGTCGGCATGGTCGGATACTCGGGCGGCGGGCAGGCGACGAACTGGGCGGCTGAGCTCGAGCATCGCTATGCGCCGCGGCTTGGCATCGATGGTGCGGTCGCCGGCGGTACGCCCGTCGACATGGCACTAACCGCCCACTCCGTGGACGGCCACCTCTTCGCGGGCGCCTACTTCGGCTCCGCCGTTGGTCTCTCGCGGGCCTATCCCGAGATGCGGATCAACAAGGTCCTCACCCCGGATGGGCGCAGGCTGATGAAGCAGGTCGGGGAGATGTGCCTGACGGATCTCTTCACCCTCGCCAACAAGCGGATGGCCGACTACACGACAGTCCCCGATCCGCTCGAGGTCCCGCGGATCAAGCGCGTGATCGAAGCCAACTCGCTCGGCCACCACATCCCACGGGCCCCCCTCTTCTACTTCAACTCGACCGACGACGAGCTCAACCCGATCTCGGGCGCCGACAAGCTGATGCGCAAGTACTGCCCGGCGTGGCGCGTCCGTCACCTACCTGCGCCTGCACGGGTACAGCCACGTCGAGAGCCTGGCGCCGGCCAGCGACCGCCTCCTCCACTTCCTCGACCGCCGGATGGCGGGCGAGCCGGTTCACAGAACCTGCTGACGGTCCGGCTCAGGGCAGGTTCGGCAGCACGGCCTTCTCGGCCAGCAACCTGTAGCCCTCGAGCGACGGATGATCGCCGTCGATCGTCCACCGCGGCTTCATCGTGCCCGGCCTGGCCAGGTCCTCGAGCGTGTCGTGGAAGGGCAACAGCGGCACGTCCTCGTCCGCAGCGATCGCGCGGATTCGCCGGTTGAGCTCGGCGATCTTCGCGTCGGCGGCGGGGTGGCCGTTGTTCCACGGCAGCACGTCGGTGATCGCCACGTCGAGCCCCGCGCCGAGCCCGGCCTCGACCATGCCGCGCAGGTTCGCCGCCGCATCTTCGATCGCGGCGCCCTGGGCGATGTCGTTGATCCCGCCCTGGACGATCAGCACGTCGGCGGCGTCGGGGCCGGCGATCGCGACGCAGGCGTCGAGTCGCCGGGCGATCTCGTCGGTGCGCTCGCCGAAGACGCCGCAGTTGCTGAACCGCAGGCGCCGGTCCTCCTTCTGTGCCCAGTACTCGAACTGGCTGCGCTCGTCGAGTGCCGGCCCGATCTGCCGGCGGACGGCGGGCTCCGGGTCCCACAGGGGCGAGCCGGCGGTGATCGAGTCGCCGAGCGCGGCGACGCGGAGCGGCTCGGCGCCGGCCGGCCTCGTTGGCGTGTCTGTGGTCGCGCCGCCGGAGCCGCAGCCCGCGAACAGAAGCGCGCCGACGGCGGCCGCGAGGACGGCGTTTGCTCGCATGCCTGCGATACGCCGGCCCCGGGCCGCTGGATCAGCGTCGGCCTCTCAGGAGTACATCCCCGTGAACTGGCCGCCGGTCACGTTGATGACCTGGCCGTGGATGTAGTTGGCGAGATCCGAGCAGAGGAAGAGGACCGGGCCCGCGGCCTCCTCGGGCTGGGCGGCGCGGCCGAGCGGGATCATCATCTTGCCCATCTCCCGCATCTGCTCGGGGATGCCGAGCTCGATCTTCTCGCCGCTCTTGCGTCTCGATCTCCTCGCCCTTCTCCCGGGCCTGCGGTGAGCCGCGTCTCGACGAAGCCGAAGGCGACCGCGTTGAAGTTGATCTTGAACTGGCCCCACTCCTTGGCCATCGTCTTCGTCAGGCCGGTGACGCCCGCCTTGCGCGGCCGAGTAGTTGGCCTGCCCGGCGTTGCCCATCGTCCCCGAGACCGAGGAGATGTTGACGATCTTGCGGAAGACCTCCTTGCCCTCGTTGCGCTCGGCCTTGGCGGCCTCGCGCCAGTGCGGGGCGAGCGCCCGGATCACGCGGAAGGGGACGACCGTGTGGATGTCGAGCATCGCCTGGAACTGCTCGTCGCTCATCTGGTGGACGACCCCGTCCCAGGTGTAGCCGGCGTTGTTGACGACGCGTCGACCGAGCCGAAGGCGTCGATCGGCGGCGGCGACGAGCTTGTCGGCTGCGTCGGGCTCGGTCAGATCGCCGCTGAAGACCGCGGTCTCGCCGTCGATCTCGGTCGCCGCCTGCTCGGCGACGTCGCCGTCGATGTCGTTGATCAGCACCTTGGCGCCCTCGGCGACGAACAGCTCCGCCGTCGCCCGGCCGATGCCGCGCGCCGAGCCCGGTGATGATCGCCGCCTTGCCGTCGAGAAGTCCCATCTGCTCTTCCTCTCGTCGGTAGCTTTGCCCGCCGCTCGTGGGCGCGGCGCTGAGGCCGGACTCTATGCGGGCGACGTCGGCGCGCGCGGCGCCGGAACATCATGTAGACGTCGGGGCCGTCGCCGGGAGCGGCGCCTCGGCGACCACCTCGAAGCCGCGGCGCGCGTAGAAGCCGATGTTCTCGGCGCGTGTGGGTGTCGAGGCCGGCGGGCTCGCCGGCGGCGTCGAGCGCCGCGAGGTCGTGGTCGAGCAGGCGGCCGCCGAGGCCCCGCCGCATCGAGCTCGGGCTCGGTCGCGATCGTGTCCAGGTACCAGTAGTCGCCCGCGGGCAGCAGCGAGGCGAGCAGCGCGTCGCCCTCGCGCAGCGCCTCCGCGCGCTCGCCGTAGGCGGCGTAGGTCCTCGTCGCGGCGCGCGCCGAGGCGGCGGCGCTCGGGTGCGGAGCGCCGGCGGGAACCGACAGGCTGACGCGCGGCGCCGGCGATCGTCGAGGCGCGGCCGAGGGTCAGGAAGCGCTCGCCGATGTCGGCGCGCGAACATGCGCGCAGAGCCGCCTCGCGAGTGCGCCTCGTCGGGCAGCGCCCAGGCGCCCCAGGGCTCGTGCCAGGCGAAGGCCCGGGCGACGCGCGGCGCCGGCGCGGTCGGCCTCGGCCGCCCGCAGCGGGCGCGGCTGCTCGCCGCCGCGGCCTCATCGGCGCGGCGCGCCGCGCCCGCTGCAGCTCGCGCGCCGAGCAGCTCGACGAGCCGGGCGAGCGCCGGCAGCGCTGTAGTCCAGGAAGAGCGAGGGCTCGATCAGCTCGAGCTCGAGCACAGGTCGGCGTGCCCGCCTCGTCGCGCAGCATGTCGACGCGTGCGTACAGCGGCATCGCGACCTCGGCTGACGAAGCGCTCGACGACGGCCTGGGCGAGGCGCAGCTCATCGCTCGCTGCGCCTCGCGCAGCGGCATCTCCTCCTCACGGAAGAGGCCCTGCTCGAGGCCCTGGCCGAGCTCGAGCAGCGGGCCCTTGCGCATCGCGTGCACGGGCTCGCCGCCGAGCAGGACGACAGCGGTCTCGGCCTCGGTCTCGACCGAGGCAAGGAACGGCTGGACGATCACGGTCCGCCCGGAGGCAAGCGAGCTCGCGGCCGTGACCGAGAGCGCGCTCGCGCTCGCCGTCGTCGGCCGCGACGTAGCGCGCCGTGTGCTTCGAGCCGGCCGAGACCGCCGGCTTGAGCACGTACTGACCGGTCGAGGGCAGCGCCGCGACAGCGCCTCATCGGCAGGGCCGGTTCCGGGCTCGACGAAGGCGGTCGGCACGACCGGGAAGCCCCAGCCCTGCGAGCACAGCCGAGGTAGTGCTTGGAGAGGTTCCAGCCGATCATCTCCGGCCGGTTCCGCAGCCGGCCGCCGATGCGCTCGGCCCAGGCGCGGAACTCCTGCGGCTTCGTCGGGTAGTCCCAGGTCGAGCGGATCAGGACGAGGTCGTATGCCGTCCCACTCGACCCCGGGCGCATCCCAGATGACACCCTCGGCGTCGATGCCGGCCTCGCGACAGGCGCGGGCCAACAGCCTGCCTTCGCGGGTCGAGATCGGGGACCTCCGCGCACGTGGCGAGCGCCAGGTCGCGGTGCTCGGAGCCCCGGCTCAGAGCCCGAGGCCACGGCCGACGATCTCCTTCATGATCTCGTCGGTGCCGCCGCCGATCGGGCCGAGCCGGGCGTCGCGCAGGGCGCGCTCGACCTCGTACTCGCGCATGTAGCCGTAGCCGCCGTGGATCTGCACGGCCTCGTCGGCGACCTCGACCGCGGCGCGCTGCGTGAACAGCTTCGCCAGCGTCACCTCGCGCAGCGCGTCCTGGCCGGCGTGCGAACAGGCGCAGGGCGTTGTAGGTCATCGCCCGGCCGGCCTCGAGCTTCGTGCGCCATCTCGGCGACCTTGTGGCGGATCGCCTGGAAGCGGCCGATCGGCCTGCCGAACGCCTCGCGCTCGAACGCGTAGCCGAGCGTCCGCTCGCAGGCACCAGTCCATGCCGCCGACGGCGCCGAGCGCCATCAGCAGCCGCTCCCACTGGAAGTTGGCCATGATCAGCTTGAAGCCCTCGTTCTCCTCGCCGAGCAGGTTCTCGCCGGGCACCTCGACGTCGGTGAAGGCGAGCTCGCCGGTGTCGGAGGAGTGCCAGCCGATCTTCTCGAGCTTGCGAGACGACCTCGTAGCCCTGCATGTCGCGCTCGAGGATCAGGAAGCTGATCCCGTCGTGGCCGCCCTCGGCGCGTCGTCCGGACGGCGCAGACGAGGAAGTCGGCGCGGACGCCGTTGGTGATGAACGTCTTCGCGCCGTTGACGACCCAGCCGCCGTCGACCCGCTCGGCCCTGGTCCGGATCGAGGCGACGTCGGAGCCGGCGCCCGGCTCGGTGATGCCGAGCGCGGCGATCCTCTCGCCGGCGATCGCCGGCCGCAGCCAGCGCTCCTGCTGCTCGTCGGTGCCGAACTTCCAGACCGGCGGCGTCGCGATCCCGGTATGGGCGCCGAGCCCGGCGCCGACGCCGCCGCACATGCCCGCGGCCGCGATCTCCTCGGCCCAGACCGCGTCGTGGAGGTCGTCGCCGCCCTGGCCGCCGAGCTCGCCCGGGTACTTGAGCCCGAGGAAGCCGAGCTCGCCGGCGCGCGTCGATAGAGCTCGCGCGGGAACTCGCGACGGCGCCTCCCACTCGTCCTGGTGGGGGACGATCTCGCTGCTCGACCCAGCGGCGGATCGTCGCCCGCAGCTCCGCGTGCTCGTCCTCGAAGGGGGGCAGGAGCGCGCGCTCGCCCGTGTCCTTGACGACGGTCACCGTGCCGGACGCTACCGCGGAGCGTGCGCGCCCCGCCGGCCGCCTCAGGCGGTCTCGATCGCGCCGCGCAGCAGGTCGCGGATGCGCTCGAGCAGCGTCCCCGCGTCGAACGGCTTGTCGATGAACGACGTCGCCCCGGCGGTCGGCCCGAGGTCGAGCGGCGGCGCCTCCTCGCTGTAGCCGGACATGAACAGGACGCTGAGCCCGGGGCGCATGGCGACGGCCCGGCGCGCGAGGTCGTCGCCGCGCATGCCCGGCATGACGATGTCGCTGAGCAGCAGGTCGACACGCCGCCCGGAGTCGTCGAGCATCTCGAGCGCCTCGGGGCCGCCGCCGGCGGAGCTCACGGCGTAGCCGGCGCCCGACAGGATCCGCTCGGCGACCCGGCGCACGGCCGGATCGTCCTCGGCGATCAGGATCGACTCGCCTCGCCCGGCAGGCGCGGCTCGCGTCGGCTTCGTGGCCCTTGCCGGCCCGAGCGTCGTCGCCGGCAGCTGCACTCTCGACGCTGGTTCCGACGCCCGGCTCGGAGGTCAGGCTGATCGTGCCGCCGCTCTGGCTGACGATCGTGTAGACGGTCGCCAGGCCGAGCCCCGTGCCCTCGCCGGAGGACTTCGTCGTGAACATCGGCTCGAAGGCCCGGGCGGCGACCTCGCTGTCCATGCCGATGCCGGTGTCGGAGACGACGCAGCCGGACGAAGCGGCCGGGCTCGACGGCCGGCTCGGCGAGCGTGTCGGCCTCCGTCGAGCTCGGCGTTCTCGGTCGCGAACGTCAGGGTGCCGCCCTCGGCCATCGCGTCGCGGGCGTTGACGGCGAGGTTGATCAGGATCTGCTCGATCCTGCGCCGGGTCCTCGGAGATCGGCCACAGGCCCGGGCTCGAGCCGCCGCTCGACGCGGATGTGCTCGCCGATCGTCGAGCGGAGGAAGCCGTCGAGCCCGGTGATCAGCTCGTTCAGGTCGAAGACCGAGTCCTCGCCGGGTCTCGCGCCGGGCGAGGATCATCAGCTGACGGACGAGGCCGACGCCGCGCTCGGCCGCGCGCCGGATCTCCTCGATGTCCTCGGCGGCGCGGCGAGCCGGCCGGGCACGCCGCCCGCGGCGAAGCGGGCGTAGTTGATGATCACGCCGAGGATGTTGTTGAAGTCGTGCGCGATGCCGCCGGCGAGCTGCCCGATCACCTGCAGCGGCGACTCGACTTCGCCGGCTGGCTGCCGCGGCGGCTCCGGCGTCGGGTCGTCGGCCGTCACTCGAGCAGGCCCCACCGCATCGCCGTCGCCACGGCGGCCGCGCGGTCGGAGACGTCGAGCTTCTCGTAGAGGTTGTGGAGGTGGGTCTTGATCGTCGCCTCCGACAGATGCAGCTCGTTGCCGATCTTCTGCGCGGTCCGCCCTCGGCGAGCAGCGGCAGGACCTCGCCCTCGCGCTCGGTCAGGGCCGGCCGGTCGGTCGTCTCGCGGAGCTGGATCTCGGTCGCGATGCCGGCCGCGAACTGCGGCGCGATCACGGTCTCGCCGCGGGCGGCGGCGACGATCGAGTCGCAGAGCTCCATGTTGTCGGAGGCCTTCGAGACGTATCCAGCGGCGCCGGCGGCGAGCGCTTTGTAGGCGGCGCCCGAGTCCTCGTAGCCGGTCAGCAGGATGACGCGCGTCTGCAGGTCCTCGCGCTTGACGGCGCCGACGATCTTCAGCCCGTCGAGGCCCGGCATGCGCACGTCGACGATCGCGACGTCGGGCTCCGAGGCCATGATCCGCTCGAGTGCGTCGCGGCCGTCCTCGCAGGCGGCGACCAGCTCGAGGCTCCGCGCGCTCCTTGATCGCACGCGCGAGTCCCTGGCGGTAGACCGGGTGATCGTCCGCGATGAGGACGGACAGGCGTTTACCCCTCTCACTCATATGGGGGGGATTCTCGCATGCGCGGGGTCGGTGAGGGCTTCGGCCGCGCAGGTTGCGGGGCCTGCTTGCGCGTCTCCTCCGATCGGTCGAGTGCGATCTAGACCGACCGGTTGGCACGCCTTCAACCGGGGCTCCGCCCACACGGCTGATAGGCGCGAGGGCCCCGCTCGCGGAGGATGTCACCCGACACGGTTGTCCCCCCGGCGAGGAGGCCGAAGGCGTGGGCTTGATGCCCGATTCAGATACACCGCCTTCGGGCTTCACGCAATCTACGGGAGGCGGAACGGCGGAGAGGACGGCGCGGGAGCGTCGTCCTCTCCAGCTTTCGACGCCGCCGCTCGGCTCCGCCGACGCTGACGCTCGATCGTCATGCGGCAGGGGAAGCGATCGCCGAGCTCTGGCACCTCTCCCCGCGCGAACCCTCGAGCTGGCGCATAGATCGCTTTGGGGGTGACCTCGCGACCTCGCTCGAGAACCTCGCCTCCGTCGTCTTCGCACCGCAACGTGGTCTCGTCGTCGGTCCCCCCGTCGAGGTCCGCGTCTATCCGGTCACGGACTCGCACGCACAGCCCCTTCTCGTCTGCGTCTCGACGGGGGAGGGCCCGATGCTCTGTCGCGGCATCGACGATCTGACCCGAGCTCTGCCCGATCCGTGGGGCGCTGGGCCTGAAAAGGTCCTGGATGCGCTGCAGACGGTGCTCGACTTCGCCGCAGCGGTCCTCGCGCCCAGGCCGTCGCGCGCCGCCCGCGGGCGGCACCGCACGCAGGCAGGCCGGTGGCCGGCCGCCGGCGTTCAACCGATCGACCAGTAGCGGCCGCAATCAGCCCTATCGGGTTCATCCCCGCGATCCGCCGAGCGGGGGATGTCGCCGCCGCATCGGGAGGACGATGCTGACGGTAGGCCTGGAGATTCGGTTTGAGGATCTCCAGGGTCTAGGTCGGCAAGGAGGCTGACCCGAACCACCACCACCCGAGCGCAGGGATGCTTCCGTAAGGGTGGACAAGGTTGGTGGGGCGTCGCAGGGATGCGGCGCCCCTCACCACCGTCGCCCGGCTTCGGCACGACTCGTGCCTGGACGCGGGGCCTCAGTCATCCGATGGGATGAGCCTGCCTCAACCGATCGGACCCCGCGATATCACCCCGGCCTTCGGGCGTCCGCCCGATCCAGTGGGGGCTCGTTCCGGAGAACCTAGCGCTGCTCTGACATACGGCAAGGAGGCCGGAGGATGGGGGGCAAGGATGCCCTGAACCATCGGTTTCGCGGCCCGGGCGGTTTGCCCGGGCCGGGAGCCGGTGGGTATGCGGGCCATGAGCAGAGCACGGATCGCGGGTCCGGGCTCGTGCCGGGTGGATGCGGACGTTCGGGCGGTGCAGGCCTTCCGGCGTTCCTGAAGCACGCCGAGCCATCGCCGCGCGGGCCGCTGTCGCCCGAGCGACGGCGTCCCGATTCGTCAGAGCGAGCGGACGGACGGTCCGGGCGCGGGGCGGAGCCGAGCGGCTCCGCCCCGGTCCGGGCCCCGCGCGTGATGGCCGGGGTCGCGAGTTGCGCCGCCGGCCGGCGCCGGCGCTCGAGGCGAGGCACCCTGAAGGCGGTCGCGGTGGGTGCGGCGGCGTTGATCGGTGTCACCGCGGTCCTCGCCCCTTCGGCGGGCGCCGACCGGGGCCCGGCGATGCCGTCCGCGCCCTCCGCCCTCGGGGGTTTCGTCAAGGTCCACAAGGGTGGCCTGTTCGTCGACGGACAGCCGTGGAGCGCGGTCGGCTTCAACGACTACCGGCTCGCCGCGATTCCCGGCGGCTACGTCTGCGACGGGAGCGCCGGCGCAGTATCCGACGATGAGCTCGGCGCGCTGCTCGACCGAGCGGCGGCGGCCGGTGCGACGACGATCCGCACCTGGTTCTTCCAGTCGAGCTGGGACCCTGACGGCGACGGCAGCGGCGACTGGAGCGCCTTCGACCGGATCCTCGACGCCGCCGCGGCGCGCGGGCTCCGGGTCGTCCCCGTGCTGGCCAACCAGTGGGGTGACTGCGAGAACGGCGAACCGGAAAAGGATCTCTCCTTCTACGCGGGCGGCTACCGGAAGCCCCAGCATCCGTACGCGGTCTCCTATCTCGACTACGCCACACAGGTCGCCGCCCACTACGCGGATTCGCCCGCGGTCGCCTACTGGCAGCTGATCAACGAGCCGGAGGCGCCGTCGGCGGGCACGTGCGACGAGGCTGCGGCCGCCGACGCGATCGCTGGCTTCGCCGCCGCGGGCGCAACCGCGATCCGGGCCGTCGACCCCCATCACCCGATCAGCCTGGGAACGACGGGCAGCGGTCAATGCGGTACGGCCGGGGCCGACTACCTCCGCGCCTCCTCGGCGGTCGACGTGTGCGAGATCCACGTCTATGACGGCCCCGACACGGGCACGAGCCCGGCGACGCCGATGCCGGGTGACGCGACGAACGGCGCCGCCGCCCGGATCGACGCGTGCAACGCAGCCGGCAAACCGATCGTCGCCGGTGAGCTCGGCTTCGCTGCCGATCTCGATGCCGGCGGTCAGCCGACTGGCAGCGTCACCACGCAGACCCTGGCGCAGCGGGCGAGCTTCCTCCAGGCCCGCGTCGCAGCGATGGATGCCGCCGGCCTCGACGGCTACATGGTCTGGCAGCTCGACTCGCGCGAGCCGCTCGCCGACGGCGCCGATACGTACGCGGTCGGCCCCTGCGATCCGGTCGACGCGGTCATCGCGTCATCCGGTGGCGCCGCCGCCAATGAGCTTGCCGCAGCGCCTAGCTGCGGTCCCGGAGCGGCGCAGGGAAGCGCCGCCTAGACACCCATCTAGATCCTCCCCACAGAGCAGGGTGGTGCGTTGCGGGAAGCGGCGCACCACCCGTCCTGCTTCCGAAGACTGAGAGCGCGGGGGCCGATCGCCGGAGCGCCCGCTCCTCCGATCGGGGGAGGCTGACTCCCATGCAGGTTCATTCAGCCGGTGCTACGGGCGCCGACCAGGCGCGTCGATGGTCCTTGTGAAGGGCATAAGGCGACAGCTCCGGTCGGCAGGATGCCGATCCCCACAGCTGAGAGGCCAAGGGGGCCGGGGACGGTCGCTGGACTTACCGGCAAGGAGGCTGGTGGATGGGCACGGAAGCCCGCAGTGGTCGGCGCGGCGCGTCACTACAGGCTGAACTGGAGAACGGCGCGCGCGCCGATCGCGGTGCTGACTTCGCGGGGACCCTGCATGCCCTCACCGCGCGGCTGCGCAGACGATCGATCCTTGCGATCTCGCTGGCCGCAGCACTGGCGCTCGCCGGCTTCCTGTTCGCCGAGTCGAGCGACGCGGACCCGCCCGCGACCGGCGACCTCGAGGGCCTCGTCCACGCGGAGAACGGGACCCTGACGCTCGCGGGCGCCCCCTGGCCCGCCGTCGGCTTCAACGACTACAGGCTCACGGCCACCGACGGCGGCTACATCTGCGACTCAGGCGCCGGAGCTGTCTCCGACGATCAGCTCGCGGCGATCATGGACCGCGCCAAAGCAGCGGGCGCGACCGTGATCCGCACCTGGTTCTTCCAGTCGACGTGGGACCCGGCCGGCGACGGCAGCGGAGACTGGGGCCCGTTCGACCGCGTGCTCGAAGCGGCCGCGGCGGACGGGATCCGGGTCGTGCCCGTGCTCGCCAACCAGTGGCAGGACTGCGAGAACGGCGCGCCTGAGCGCGACCTCGCCTTCTACTCCGGCGGCTACCGGGAGCCGCGCGGCCCCTACGCACTCTCCTATCTCGACTACGCGACGACCGTCGCCGAGCACTACGCAGGCTCGCCCGCGATCGCCTACTGGCAGCTCATCAACGAGCCCGAGGCCAGCACGGGCGGCGCCTGCGACGAGACGGCTGCGTCCTCCGCTCTGGCCGGCTTTGCCGGCGACGTCTCCGGCGCGATCCGCGCCGTCGACCCCCGGCACCTGATCAGCCTCGGCACGATCGGCGGTGGGCAGTGCGGCACGGCCGGCGCCGACTACGCGAAGGTGCAGAGCGCCGTCGACGTCTGCGAGATCCACGTCTACGACGGCCCCGACACGGGCTCCAGCCCGGCGACGCCGGTGCCCGCCACCGCGGCCGACGCGATCTCCTCCTGCACGGCCGCCGGCAAGCCGGTCGTCGCGGGCGAGCTCGGCTTCGCGGCCGACCTCGATCCCGCCGGCCAGCCGACCGGAGCAGTAACCGACGAGACGCTTGCCGACCGGGCGCGGTTCCTCGCCGCCAGGGTCTCGGCGATGGCCGATGCCGGCCTCGACGGCTTCATGGTCTGGCAGCTCGACACGCGCGCGCCGCTCAGCGACGGCGCCGACACCTATGCCGTCGGACCGTGCGACCCGATCGACACCGTGATGCGCACGGCCACCGGCGAGAACTCACCACAGCCTGCCGCAGCAGAGAGCTGCGGTCCCCCCGCGGTGCAAGGAAGCGCCGCATAGTCCCCCCATCCAAAGCGGCCGGTGTGCGACAAGGAAGTCGCACACCGGCCGGCCCCTTGCGCGGGGCGGCGGACTGGGAGCGCCGATGGCCGGCGCGCCGCTCGCTCACGTCCGCGCGGACTATCGCTCGCGTCGCGCCCGCCCTCGGCGCTCCCAGTCTCGCCGTGAAGCCGCTGGACTACGGCCCTTTGTCGGCGGCGGACTGAGACGCCGCAGCTCGGCGTCCCGCTTCGCTCACGTGCGAAGCACGCTCGCTCAGCGCTCCTTGATCTGCGGCGTCTCAGCCTCGCCGTGGGACCGTTGGACTACGGCGGTTTCGGGTGGGCGGCTCGGTGCCCTTCGGGCACCTTTGCCACCGCCGCCCGCTCGGCCGCCCCTCGGGCGTCCTCGCGGTTGGGCCCTGAGGCTGGCCTCAGATCCCGTAGGAGCGGCCGATCACGTCGAGCATTACCTCGTCCGTGCCGGCGCCGATCCGGTTCAGGCGGGTGTCGCGGTAGGCGCGCTCGATCCCGTACTCCTTCATGTAGCCGTAGCCGCCGTGGATCTGGATGCACTCGTCGGCGACCTCGCAGGCGATCCGCGAGGCGTAGAGCTTCGCCATCGTGATCTCGCGCACCGGGTACTCGCCGTTGTTGAAGCGCCAGGCGGTCGAGTAGGTGAGCTGCTTCGCGGCCTCGATCTTCATCGCCATCTCGGCGAACTTGTGGCGGATCGCCTGGAACGGCCGATCGGGCGGCCGAACGCCTCGCGCTCCTTCGCGTACTCGAGCGTCTTCTCGAAGCAGCGCTCGGCGCCGGCGACCGAGCCGACGGCGCCGACCAGGCGCTCGCCCTGGAGCTCCCAGGAGATGTGGTAGAAGCCCTTGCCCTCCTGGCCGAGCATGTTCTCCGCCGGCACGCGGACGTCCTCGAAGGCGAGCTCGGCGGTGTCGGAGGCGTGCATGCCCATCTTCTCGAGCGTGCGCGAGACCGAGAAGCCGGGGACGTTGTTGCCCTCGTCGTCCTTGAGGTCGACGATGAACAGCGTGATCCCGTCGTGGCGGGCCTTCGGGTCGGTCTTCGTGACGAGCACGATGAAGTCGGCGCGGGCGCCGTTCGTGATGAAGATCTTCGAGCCGTTGATCACGTACTCGTCGCCGTCGCGGACGGCGGTCGTGCGGATCCCGGCGACGTCGGAGCCGGCGCCCGGCTCGGTGATCCCGAGCGAGCCGATCTTCTCGCCCTTGATCCCGGGCACCAGGTAGCGCTGCTTCTGCTCCTCCGTGCCGAGCATCTCGATCGGCGGCAGGACCATGTCGGTGTGCACGGCGAGGCCCATGCCGAGGCCGCCGGAGCCGGCGTAGGAGAGGCACTCGGCGCGGACCAGCGAGTAGTAGTAGTCGCCGCCCTCGCCGCCGTACTCCTCGGGGAAGCAGAGGCCGATGAAGCCGAGCTCGCCCATGCGCTGCAGGGCGGAATCCGGCCACAGCGTCTCCTCCCACTCGTCGGCGTGCGGGCGCAGCTCCTTCAGCACCCAGGACTTCATCGACTCGCGCAGGTCGTCGTGCTCGTCGGTGAAGATCATGTGCTTGCGGGACGCGGCGTGATCGGGCTTGATCACGCCCTGCGTTCGCTGAGGAATCGGCGGCGACGGTCGTGGACACTTCGGATGCTCCTCTCGATCGGGCTGAGGGCTCGGGTGTGAAGTAGACAGTACCGCTTCCTACTTCCTACTTTGGGCACTCGCATGCGTGCCCTGTCCGTAGTCGCCGCGTCCGCGCCGCCGCGTTGTACATTGGCTGCGTCGCTGTCGGTGCCGTCCCGGAGTGCCGACGGGCACCGTGTCAGGGGGTACCAGCGATGAACGACAACCCGAGCACGACGCCGCTCCGCGTCCTCGACAACGACGCCACGCCGAGCTGCCGCCCGGCTCGCGCCGCCCGGAAGCGTGCAGTCGCTCGGCTGGTTTCGCGATCCGGTGCGGTTCATGGAGCGCAACCGCAACGCGCCACGGCAAGCTCTTCTCCGTCAAGCTCGGGCCGCTGCGGCGCTGCACCTTCGTCGCCGACGCGCCGCTCGCGTGGCAGGTGCTGACCGGCGATCCCGAGCTGATGCGGATGGGGTCGACGAACGGCATCTTCCGGCCGGTGCTCGGCGATACGCTCGCTGTTCCTGCTCGACGGCGCCGAGCACCGCCGCCATCAGTCGCAGATCGCGGCCCGGCTTCGCGCGCGGCCGCGTCGCCCGCGCTTCGCCGGCCTGGTCTCCGAGCTCGCCGCGCGCGAGCTCGCGACCTGGCCCGTCGGCGAGCCCTTCGCGATCCAGGAGCGGATGCGCGGTGTCACCCTGCAGCTCATCTTCCGGACCGTCCTCGGGGTCGTCGATCCGAGCTCGCGACGAGCGCCTGCGCGAGCTCGTGCACGAGCTCCTCGACCAGGTCCAGAGCCCGATTGCGGTGCTGCCGGCAGTTCCAGGTCGAGCTCGGCGGGCGCTCGCCCTTCGCGCGCCTGATGCGGACCGTCGCCGCGATCGACGAGCTGCTCTTCGAGGAGATCGGCGAGCGCCGGTACGACCCGAGCCGGCACGACCGCGACGACATCCTCTCGATGCTCGTCACGCCGCAGCCGCACGAGGCCGGCTTCATGAGCGACCGCGAGGTCCGCGACGAGATCCTGACGCTGCTGATCGCCGGCCACGAGACGACGGCGACCGCGCTCTCCTGGACGTTCGAGCGGCTGCTCCGCAACCCGGTCGCGCTCGAGCGGCTGCCGCGCGGAGATCGAGGGCGGCGCCGGCGACGAGCTACCCCGACGCCGTCGTCCGCGAGACGCTGCGGCAGCGGCCGGTGCTGCCGATCACGGCCCGCAAGCTGACCCGCCCGTCGCGCTCGGCCCGTGGACGTTCCCGAAGGGGTGGACGCTGATGCCGTGCATCTACCTGATCCACAACGACCCCGAGGTCTTCCCGGAGCCCGACGCTTCCGCCCCGAGCGGTTTCTCGGCGACCCGAGGCCGCGTCTCGACCCGGGTCTGGCTGCCGTTCGGCGCGGGACCGCGGCACTGCATCGGCAACGGGCTGGCGCTGATGGCGATCAAGGCCGATGCTGCGGACGGTTCTCGCGCCGCGCCGAGCTCGCTCCCGACCGGCCCGAGGCGGAGCGTGTCGTGCGCCGCAACTTCACCCTCGGGCCGGAGCGCGGCGCGCGGCTGATCGTCAGGCGCCGCCTGGAGCAGCCCGGTGGCGCCGCGCGCGCCGGTGGGCTGAGGCGCCCACGCGCGGCCGAGCCGCGGGCACGTCGACAGACGTCCGGTCTACACTCGAATCACGGTGCAGGATGCCCGCGTTCCGCCGATGTAGGGATAGCCCGACGTATGAGCGTGAATGCAGCGAGTTTCAGGGGGTTCGTGACGTGGGGCTCGTCCCTCTCGGCGACGCGCAGCGAGCGGGAGGCCCCGACCGGTTGGCGGCGTGCTCTTCGACGCGGCCGACCACCGCGAGCGCGATTCCAGCGCACTCGCCCGGGCACAGGGCTACATCACCCTCGGCGGTGTCTCGCTCGGCTACCTGGGCATCATCCTGCCGCACCCGGCGAGCTTCAACGTGCCGGCGCTGCTGTTCACCCAGACGCTGACGCTGATCGCCGGTATCGGCATGATCATCTTCGCCTCGCGGGTGCCGCCGCGGGCGCTCTCCATGACGCCGGTGCTCGGCTCGATCTCCGCAGCGCTCGGTGTGATCTTCAGCGGCGACCCGACCAGCGCCTACGTGCTCTTCTTCCTCTGGCCGCCGTTCTACGCCTTCTACTTCCTCAGCCGCCCGGCGGCGATCGTCCAGTTCGCGCTCGTCGTCGTCCTCTACGGCGCCGCCATCACTGATCACGCCGGGCTCGATCGACGGGAACGTCGTCCACCACTACGTGATCATCTGCGGCTCGCTGCTCGTCGCCGCGGTGCTGATCAGCTTCCTGCGCATCCGCATCGCGAACCTGCTCGACCAGCTCGCCGACAGCGCCCGCTCCGACCTGCTCACCGGCCTGCTCAACAGTCGCGGCTTACGCGGAGACCCTGGCGGCGAGCTCGAGCGCGCCCGGATGGGCGCGCACCGGGTCAGCGTCCTCGTGATCCAGCTGACCGGCCTGCGCGAAGCGCAGAAGAGCCTCGGGCTGCGCGAGAGTGATCAGATGCTGTGCGAGTTCGCCCGTCTGCTCGACGACTCGACCAGGCGCATGGACGCTGTCGCCCGGACCGGCGTCGCCGAATTCTCGATGACCCTGCCGGAGACCGACGAGGGCACGGCCTTCCTGCTCTCCGAGCAGATTCTGAGCCGCTGCCGGCGCGCCTTCCGCGCCCGCAACGTCGCCGTCTCGCTCAGCATCGGCATCGCCGCGTTCCCCAAGCACGGCGCCAGCGGCGGAACCCTGACCCAGGCTGCGGCCGCGGCCGCCGACGCCGCCCGCATGCTCGGCTCCGACCGCGCGGTCGTCTTCAGCGCCGAGCTCGACGAGGTCCTCGCCGACGGCCCGGGACGTGAGCTCAAGGAACAGCGCACCCACCTGAGCACCGTCCTCAGCCTCGCCGAGGTGCTCGAGCTGCGCGATCCGCGCACCGCCAACCACTCCGCCGCCGTCGGCCGGTACTGCGAGCTGATCGCCGGCGAGCTCGGCTTCTCCGCACACCGGACCCAGCGGCTGCGGCTCGCCGGCCTGTTGCACGACATCGGCAAGGTCGGGATCGCCGACTCGATCTGGGAGAAGCCCGGCCCGCTGGCGCCGAACGAGTGGGACGAGGTCCGGCGGCATCCGGAGCTCGCCGCGCGGATCCTCGGCTCGCGCGAGCTCGCTGACATTCGCGAGTGGATCCTCTGCCGGCACGAGCAGCCGGACGGTCATGGCTACCCGCGCGGGATCGGTGGCGACGCGATCCCGATCGAGTCGCGGATCCTCGCCGTCGCCGAGTCCTACGACGCGATGACCTCGCCCCGGCCCTACCGCGAGCCGCTCGGCGCCGAGGAAGCGATCGCCGAGCTCGGGCGCTACGCGGGTATCCAGTTCGACGGCGCCGTCGTCGATACGTTCCTGCGGGCGCTCAGGGCGCCACGTCCGTCGGCGGCGAGCACATCGCCTGATGTCCGCGGGCGGCGCGCCGCCGGTCGGCAAGCTCTGGCCCGCGCGGCCCTACGTCGCGGAGGCCGCGGCGATCCGCGCCTATGCCGAGGCCGTCGGCGAGCGATCGCCGATCCATCACGACCCTGCCGCCGCGCGAGCGGCAGACTTCGACGGGCCCGTCGCCCCACCGGCGTTCGCCGCCGTCGTCTGCGCGGCTGCCGTCGCTGCGGTGATCTTCGATCCCGAGGTCGGCCTGTTCGATCCGGAGGTCGGCCTCTCCTCCTACCGCTTCGTGCACAAGCGTCAGCGCTTCCGCTGGCATCGGCCGATCGTTGCCGGCGACGAGCTCGAGACCCGCGCCTCGCTCGCCGACGCCGGCAGCTCCGCCGACGGGCGCCCGCGGCGCGTCTTCGAGTCCGGAGACGGTCGACGCCCGCGGCGAACCCGTAGTCAGCGGTCGCTACGAGGGCGTCGTGCCTTCCTTCGGAGGCTCGCGCAGGCGTTCGGAGGGCGCGGGGGAGCAGCCCGTCACCCCGGCCGAACCGGTCGAGCGTCCGGCGGCCGTCGGTGACGGCTTCCCGCCGCTCGAGGTCACCCCCGGGCCGCAGGCGACGCGGCGCTACGCCGAGGCGAGCGGCGACTTCACGCCGTTCCACCTCGACGACGAGGCGGCAAGGGCCGTCGGGCTACCCGGCGTGATCCTCCATGGCCTCTACTCGTACGCGCTCGTCGTCCGCGCCCACACTGCGCCGTTCGGCTCCGACCCGCGCACCCTCGTCCAGCTCTCCGCCGGCTTCCGGCGGCCGGCCTTCCCGGGCCGCCCGCTGCTCGCCCGGCTCGAGGTCTCGGCGGCGGCGGAGGGCCGGCTCGAGACGAGGGGCGAGTTGTTGCAGGGCGGGCGTCCGGTGATCGACGGCGTCGAGGGCGTCGTCGTGCCGCGCTGATCAGCGCCGCGAGCCGGCCGGCCCGGGCCACCAAGCGCGCGGTCCAGCCAGCTTCAACGCCGCCGGGACGAGGACGCCACGGACGACGGTCGCGTCGAGCAGGACCGCGAAGGCAACGGCGAGCGCGAACTCCTTGACGATCACGAGGTCGCTGAAGATGTTGGCGCCCACGGCGACGGCGAAGATCACTGCGGCTGAGGTGATCAGCCGCCCGGTCCGGGCGAGGCCGTCGGCGATCGCCTCGCCGTCGGAGGCGCCCCCGCGGCGCGCCTCGGCAATCCGCGAGAAGACGAAGATCCCGTAGTCGGTCGAGAGGCCGAAGACGACGGCGAAGGCGAGTGCCGGGATCGAGACGTCGATGCCGTTCTGAGTCGTCGTGCCGAGCAGGTCGGTGACGGTGTGGCTGCCGAAGGCGGCGACCATCAGTCCGAAGCTGGCCAGCACGGTGAGCGCGTTGAGCGCCAGCGACAGCAGCGGCAGTAGCAGTGAGCGCAGGAAGACGAAGACGAGCATCAGGTTGGTGATGACGACGATCGCGATCACGAGCCACGCCCGCGAGCCGATCGCGGCCCGCTGATCGGTGAGCTCGGCGGCGCGGCCGGAGACGAGCGTGCCCGCCGGCCAGGGCAGGGCGCGTACCTCCTTGACCACGTCTTGGCCGGCATCGGAGAGTGGGTCGACCGCGGCCGTCAGGTGGATGTAGGTGGACCCGTCGCCGAGCTCGTAGGGCGGTCCGCTCTCGACCCCGAGGCGCGACAGCCGCCGGCGCTCGTTCGCCGTCCCGACATCCGCGCCGGGCGGTATCAACACGCCGAGGCTCGTGGCCCCGGCCTGCGGGAAGTCGGCGGCGATCCGCTCGGCGACCGAGCGCGCGCCGGCGCTCTCCGGCAGCGAGCGTGCGTCGGGGGTGGTCAGCGATCCGCCGAGCACCGGCAGGGCGATCACGCCGATCACCACCAGAGCCGCCGTCGCCCAGGGGATCGGCGCCCGCGTGACGCGCGCTGCGACGCCGCGCCAGAAGTGGGAGCCGCCGCTCAGTGGATCGGTCGCGGGGGCGGTGCGGTCCGCGCTCCGCTCCCAGCCCGGATCGACGCGCGGACCGAGCAGCGCGAGCACGGCCGGCAGCACGACGAGCGCGGCGACGCCGCTCATCAGCGCAACGAGGCCTCCGGCGATGCCGGTCGAGCGCAGGAACTGCTCGGGGAAGGCGATCAGCGCCGCGAGCGCGGCAGCGACGGTCAGCGCCCCGAACATCACGGTGCGCCCGGCGCTGGCGATGGTGCGTTGCTGCGCAAGCCGGTAGCCCTCACCACGCCTGATCTCGATCCGGTAGCGGGCGAGGACGAAAAGGCTGTAGTCGATCGCAAGCCCGACGCCGAGGCCGGTGACGACCTGCAGCGAGAACACGTCGATGTCGATCACCCGCCCGAGCAGCGAGAGCGCCGCCAGCGACGTCGTGATCGAGAAGCCGGCGAGCAGGAGGGGCAGCGCCGCCGCCAGCGGCGAGCGGAAGACGAAGAGCAGGAGCAGGAGCAGGATCGGCGCCGCGAAGACTTCGATCCGGCGCGTGTCCTGCTCGGTCTGCTGGCCGATCTCGAAGGCGGCCACCGCGACGCCGCCCGCCGTGACGCCCGGCTGTCCCTCGAAGGCCGCCTTGACATCGTCGCCGAGATCGACCCTGTTGATGCCCGCGGCCGAGCGGCCGAGGACGAGCATCTCGCCACCGTCGGCGCTCCGCAGGTGTGGATCGTCGGCGGGCCCGTACGCATCCGCGATGCCGTTGACGGCAGCGAGCCGGCGCTCGACGGCCGCCCCCGTCGCCGGCGCGCTGACGAGCAGGGCGACATCGGCGTCGCTGACGACGCCCTGCGCCTGCTCGTAGGCCGCATAGGCGCGCTCGACCTCCGAGTTCGGGTCGTTGATGTCGAAGGGGCGCGTGTGGTCGAAGACACCTGCCGTCAGCGGCACGGCGATCGCGAAGACGACAGCGGCGGCGATCGCGACGACGCCGGCGCGCAGGTATGTCCAATCCCCCAGCGGGCCCACTCTCCTACCTCCACCCGGCGGCGCCGGACGAGGCGCAGAGACTACGGAGTTGCCCGTCGACTGCCAAGCGGCAACGGGGCCCGCAGCGAAGCGTGCGCACGATTGCGACCAAAGTACGCAGCATCACTTCCTACTTCCTACGCTGGTAGCCTCGGATCGCCCCTCATGCCCGATCGATCCGGCGCATACGAGCAGCTTGCCTACGAGGTCTCGGGGGGCGTCGCAACCCTGACGCTGAACCGGCCCGAGCAGCGCAACGCGCTGAGCACGACGATGCTCTCCGAGCTCGTCGACGCGGTCAAGCGCGCGGGCGCTGACGAGGACGTCCGCGCGGTCGTGCTCACCGGCGCCGGCGAGAAGGTCTTCTGCGCGGGGGCGGACCTCGGCGGCTTCGCCGCCGACGTGCCGCTGACCGAGAAGCACTTCGCCAACGACCTCTTCCTCGAGTTCTTCCGGACGATGCCGCGGCTCGGCAAGCCGACGCTGTGCGCGGCCAACGGGCACGTGCTCGCGGGTGGGCTCGGCCTGGCGCTGAGCTGCGATCTGCTGATCGCCAAGGAGGGAGCGACGTTCGGTACGCCTGAGATCAACATCGGCGCCTTCCCCTACATGATCATGGCGATCATTTACCGCAACGTTCCCCGCAAGAAGGTGAACGAGATGATGCTGCTCGGCGAGCGGATCCCGGCCGAGGAGGCGGTCGCCCTCGGGCTCGCGAACAAGGTCGTCCCGGCTGCGGAGTTCGACGAGGCCGTTGCCGACTGGGCCGCGAAGCTGGCCTCGAAGTCGCCGCTGCTGATGCGGCTCGGGCACGACGCGATGTACCGCCAGCAGGACATGGCGCTCGATGACGCACTCGAGTTCCTGCGCAGCCAACTCACCCTGACCTTCTCGACCGAGGACATCCTCGAGGGGGTCAGCGCCTTCTTCGAGAAGCGCGAGCCCGAGTGGAAGGGCCGGTAGTGGCGCCGACCTCGGGCCCGGCTGGGTGCCGGCCCCGGGCGGGGGGTGGCGGATGGCTGACGATCGGGGCCGGCTGAAGATCAGCGAGCTCGCCGCCGAGGCGGGCGTGCCGGTCGCCACGGTCCGCCACTACCTGCGCGAGGGGCTGCTCCCGGAGGGGGAGAAGACGTCGCGCAACATGGCCTACTACCCGGCCGATCTCGTCGACCGGATCCGGCTGATCAAGCGCCTGCAGGAGGAGCGTTTCATGCCGCTGCGCGTGATCGGCGAGCTGCTCGAGGGGGATCCCGACGAGCTCGAACGCGTCCGCGCCGCGCTCGAAGCCTCCGACCGCGTCTTCGAGCTGGCGACCGCGACGGGGCCGCGGATCGGTGCCACCGAGCTCGCCGAGCGCTCCGGGGTCCCGGCTGAGGTGATCGCCGCACTCGAGCAGGTCGGCGTGATCGGTCCCGAGCGCAACGGCTACTCGGAGCCGGACGCGCGGATCGTCGAGGCCGTTGCGCGCTTCCGCGCCGGCGGCTACGACGAGCGCATCGGCTTCACCGTCCACGACGCGGCCCGCTTCCTCGAGCCGCTCTCCGACCTCGCGGGCCGCGAGCTCGGGATGCTCGCCGACAAGCTCGTCGGCCGCCACGACCCCGAGCGGGTCGTGGCGCTGTACGAGGCCGGGATCGAGCCCCTGCGGGCGCTGATCGCGGCAATGCATGACCGCGCCCTGCTGCGCGAGGTCGAGCGCCGCCGGCCCGCCGCCGGGGCCGGCGGCGACCCGTGAGCACCCGCCGCCGGGTGCTCGAGCTCGGCGCCTGGGCGTGCGGGGCGCTGGCGCTGCTCGGCGCCTTTGGCACGCTCTTCGCCGACGGTCCCTATCTCTCCGCGTCGAAGGGCGTTGAGCCCTGGGTCGCAGTTTGGGCAGTCGGGCCTGTTCGGGCTCTTCATGTACGCGCCGTTCGCCATCCACGACCGCATCAACCCCTCCGAGCGCGACCGGGATCGCCGCTGGGAGATGGCGGTGCTCGGCTGGGGCGCGCTCGCCCTCGCGCATGGCCGTGCTCGCGGTCGGGGTGATGTGGGTCGGGCCGGGTCCGTCGCACCCGCTCGGGGTGCTCGCGCTGGTGCTCCTGCTCGAGTCGGGATTGATCCTGTGCGCCGTCGGCGCGGTCATCCTGAACAGCTGAATTTGGGCTAGATTGACTGGTCAATCAGCCAGCCCGGCCGGAGCGACCCGCACCCAGCTCCGCCCGGGGGAGCCCTCCGATCGGGAGAGGGGGGAGATGCGGGCAGCCGCGCTACAGCTCAACTCAACCGACGATGCGCCTCGCAACATCGAGCGCGCCGTCGCGCCTCGTCGCCGAGGCCGCCGCGGGCGGGCGCCGAGCTGGTCGTCCTGCCCGAGAAGTGGACGTTGCTCGGCCCCGGCGCGCTGCTTGCCGAGCGGGCGACGCCGCTCGAGGGGAACGAGGGGATCGCCGCCTGCCGGGCGCTTGCGCGCGAGCACGGGATCACGATCGTCGCCGGCTCGGTGTCGGAGCGCGTCGACGGCGCCGAGCGCGTCGGCCAACACCTCGGCGCTGATCGACCCCGAGGGCGAGATCGTGGCCCGCTACCGCAAGATCCACATGTTCGACGTCGATGTCGGTGGCGTCGCCTACCGCGAGTCCGAGTTCGAGATGCCGGGTGACGAGGCCGTGCTTGCCGAGGCCGATCTCGGCGGTACGCCGGTTCCCGGTCGGGCTCACCGTCTGTTACGACCTGCGCTTCCCCGAGCTCTACAGGACCCTCGCCCTCGCCGGCGCCCGGCTGATCTCGATCCCGTCGGCGTTCACCGCGGCGACCGGCGAGCCGCACTGGGAGGTGCTCGTCCGGGCCCGCGCGATCGAGGACCAGCTCTTCGTCGTCGCCGCGAACCAGGTCGGGTCGGCGCCCCCGCACTACGTGTCGTGGGGGCACTCGATGATCTGCGATCCCTGGGGCACGGTGCTCGCCTCCGTCGAGGAGGGCGAGGGGATCGCCGTCGCGGATCTCGACCTCGACCAGCTCGAGAGCATTCGCGAGCGTCTGCCGGCCCTCGCCAACCGGCGTCCGGGCGCGTACGCGGGAGCCGGTGAAATCCAGGAGCAGTGTCAGTGCCTGAGGCAGCTGAGCGGCCGGCCACGGTCGACAAGCGACGCGCGATCCTCGATGCTGCGATCCGCGTCTTCGCCCGCCAGGGCTACTACGCGACCCGCGTCGCCGACATCGCCGATGAGGCGGGCGTCGCCTACGGTCTCGTCTACCACTACTTCCGCAGCAAGGAAGCGGTGATGAACGAGCTCTTCACCGAGCGGTGGTCGCTGCTGCTGGCCGCGGGCGAGCAGGTCAAGGCCGGCCCCGGCACTCCGCGCGAGAAGCTCTCCGCGATCGCCGGCTTCATCATCGACTCCTACCGCGCCGACCCCGAGCTGATGAAGGTGATCATCATCGAGGTGACGCGGGCGGCGAACTCGTTCGGCCGCACCCATCTGCCCGAGATCCGGCGCGCCTACGACCAGGTCTCCCAGATCGTCGCGGAGGCCCAGGCTGCCGGCGCCTTCCGCGCCGAGATCGACGCCGACTTCGTCGGCATGGCCTACTACGGAGCGGTGGAGCAGGTCCTCAGCGGCTGGGTCTTCGAGCTCGGGCCGACTTCGCCCGAGGAGTTCGAGAGCGCCCGGACGATGATCGTGGAGCTGATCTGCGGCGGTCTCGAGCGCCGCGACTGAGCGTCGCCTCACGCCTGCAAGCGACCGCCCGGGCCAGTCGCGATAAGGTCGCAGCCCCCGAAGCCGCCTCTGCCGCTTGCGCGCATGCAGAGCGGGTAGGAGATCCGAGATGGAGAACGACGTCGTCAGAAAGCTGATCTGGTCAGGGATGCTGGCCGCCTCCGGGGCGCTTGCCTCGATCGCCGCAGCGCGGCTTGCGGCGCTGCTCTACCGGCGCATCTTCGACGAGGACCCGCCCGAGTAATGGCAGGCGGACCTTCCACACCGCCGGGTGGACCGACGTCGACCGAGTCGGACCGCTCGGTCGGAGAGCTCGTCCTCGACGTTTCCGAGCGCGTCTCGATCCTCGTCCGCGAGGAGATCGAGCTCGCGAAGACGGAGGTCACCGAGAAGATCTCCGAGCTCGCCAAGGGCGGCGCCGTCGGCGCTGCGGCCGGCGTCTTCGTGCTCTGCGCGCTTCGGCATGCTGATGTTCTTCTTCGCCTTCCTGATCAACGACATCCTCGGCGTCGAGACGGCGATCTGGGCGGGCTTCCTGATCGAGGCGGTGATCTTCCTGATCATCGCCGCGATCGCCGGGTTCGCCGCCAAGAAGGCGATCGAGAAGGGCTCCGCGCCGACGCCGACGATGGCGATCGAGGAGGCGAAGCTGACCAAGGAAACGCTCTCCGGAGGTGACGGATGAGCGGCGTAACGCCCTCGCCGAACCCGCGCCCCGGCGCGCCGGGGCGCTCCGCCGAGCAGATCCGCGCCGACATCGAGGCCCAGCAGCGCCAGCTGGCCAGCTCGGTCGATGCCCTGCGCAGCCGCGTCACTGAGCTCACCGACTGGCGCAAGCAGGTCCGCGACCACCGCGAGCAGCTCGTGAAGGGCGCGGTCGTCGCCGGCTTCGTCGTCGGCGGCCTCGTCGCGCTCCGCGCTTTGCGCCGGCGCTGACGCCGGCCGCCAGGCTCGGATCAGTCGATCAGCTCGCGGGGGAGCCCGCCGATGCCGAGTAGTCCTGGCCCGGTGTGGGCACCGATCACGGGACCGATCTCCGAGATGAAGACCGGGTCCGACCCGAAGATCCCGCGCGCCTCGGCGGCGAGCCGCTCGGCGTTCTCGGGGTCCTGAATGTGCTGCACGACCCAACCGTCGATCCCCGCGTCCGCGAGCTCGTGCCCGTACTGGACGAGCCGTTCGAAGACGCGCCGCCGGGTGCGGACGCGCTCGACGGGGGTGATCTCCTCCTCGAGCGTGAGGATCGGCTTGATCTGCAGGGCCGAGCCGAGCCAGGCGCGAGCGGCGCCGATCCGGCCGCCCCTGCGCAGGTACTCGAGCGTGTCGATCGCGAACCACATCCGCAACTTCTCGCGCGCCGCCGGCGGCGCGCTCGACGACCTCGACGGCGCCGGCCCCCTCGGCCGCCGCCTTCGCGGCGGCGAGCACGGTCATGCCCATGCCGCCGCAGGCCGAGCGGCTGTCGTAGATCTGGATCGAGGACTCCGCGGCGCCCTCGGAGACGAGCTGGCGACGGGCCTGGTCAGCCGACTCGAACGTGCCTGAGATGCCGGCTGAGAGGTGAATCGAGGCGATCTCGCGACCCGCCTCGAGGTGCGGCCGGAAGACGTCGATGAAGTCCCCGACCGAGGGCTGGGACGTGGTTGCGCCCTGATCGGATGCCGCGCAGCCGCTCGAAGAAAGCGGCGTAGTCGCCGATCTCCAGCTCCGGCTTCTGCTCGCCGTCGAGGCTCACGTAGAGGCTGACGCGCTCGATCCCGCGCTGCTCGACGATCTCGTCGGGCAGGTAGCTGGTGCTGTCGCATACGACGGCTGTCCGGGGGGTGCTCACCGCTGCTGGTTGTATCAGTCGCCTGCGGCGGCTGAGCGCCGGCCCCGGGGTGGGTCGTGATCTACGATCAACGCGCCGATGTCACGAACCCTGATCACCGGCGCGACGGGCTTCATCGGCTCGCACCTGACGCGCGCCCTCGCTGCGCGTGGCGATGAGCTCTGCCTGCTCGTCCGCAGCTCCGATGGGACGGCGCAGCTCGACGGCCTCGAATTCGAGCGCGTCAACGGCGACATCACCGATCGCCGTGCCGTGCGCCGCGCCGTCGCCGGCGCCGATCGCGTCTTCCACGCCGCCGGGCTCACGTCGATGCGGCGCGAGGACGGCGAGCGGGTGATCGCGACCAACGTGGGCGGCACCCGGATCGTTTGCGAGGAGGCGCTCGACGCGGGCGTCCAGCGGCTCGTCCACACCTCGGCGGCGGCGGCGCTCGGGCCGGCGCCCGAGGGCGGCCGAGCGGACGAGGGGCAGCGCTTCAGCGCCGCCGCCCGCGGCATCCCCTACGTGCACTCCAAGCACGAGGCCGAGTCGGAGGCGCTGCGCGTGGCCGCGCACGGCCTCGACGTGGTGATCGTCAACCCGACTTACGTGATCGGGCCCGATGATCCGCTCGGGAATTCGATGGTCGTCCTCCGTCGCTTCATCGAGGGCGAGATCGCCGCCTACGTGAACGGCGGCATCAACATCTGTGACGTGCGCGATGTCGCCGCCGGCATGCTGCTCGCCGACGAGAAGGGTGGCGCAGGGGAGCGCTACATCCTCGGCGGTCGCAACTTCACCCTGCAGCGTCTCTTCGCCGATCTCGCTCGGATCTCCGGCCTGCCCGCGCCTACCGTGAAGCTGCCGGCAAGCGTGCTGCTCGCCGGCGCGGAGGTGGTCGAGCGGCTCGGCCTGCCGGTTGCGATCTCGGCCGAGGAGGCCCGCGCCGCGGCCCTCTGGTGGACCTACTCGCCGGCCAAGGCGAGGCGCGAGCTCGGCTTCCACGCTCGTCCCCACGAGGAGACGGTCGGCGACGCCATCGACTGGCTGATCGCCGATCTCGGCGGCGCTCCGCGCCGCGAGCCCGGGCTCGGCGAGCAGGCCCTGGCGGCGGTCGCCGGTGCCGCCCGAGCCGCCGGGAGGCTGCTGCCGCTGTGAGCGACGAGATCGTCTTCTACCGGTGCCCGACGCCGACGAACGTGCTCTGCCCGTGCGGCTCGGTCGCGCGGCGACTGAACCGCTACGACCTCGCCTACCGAACCGAGCGCGTTCCCTACAGGCGGACGGGGCGTCCCGAGATCGTCGAGCTGACCGCGCAGAAGCGCGTCCCGGTGCTGATCTGCGGGGACGAGGTGATCCACGACTCGAAGCGGATCATCGAGTACCTCGACTGGCGTTTTGGCGACCGTGCCGACGCCGGAGCTTGACGGGGCTATACAATCTGAAGCGTCATGGACGCTCCTGAATCAGCGATCAACATCACCGACGTCGCCGCGGGCAAGCTCAAGGAGCTGCTCGCCGGTCAGCAGGACGCCGAGCAGGTTCTCCGCGTCGCGGTCAAGGGCGGCGGCTGCTCGGGCTTCCAGTACGCCCTCGCCCTCGACAAGGCGAAGGACGACGACCACGTCTTCGAGCACAACGGGGTCTCGGTCGTCGTCGACAAGCTCTCGATGCAGTTCGTGTTCGGCTCCGAGGTCGACTACGTCGAGGGCCTGCAAGGCGCCGGCTTCGCGGTCAACAACCCGAACGTGGTCGCCGCTTGCGGCTGCGGCTCGAGCTTCCAGGTCCGCGACGACGCGGATACCCCCGCGGGCGCTACGGCTTAGCTGTCCCTAGGCTCTCGGCCTCCGACCCGCCCCGCTGAAGGCGGGCGGGTGACTTTGCGTGGGCTGCCTCGGGGCAGCGACGGAGTTGGTGAGCGAAGGTGTCACGGAAGGCGCCCGGGCGTTCGACCTGCGTGACTGCTTTCGGACCCGCTCGGACGAGTGGTTACGTCAGGCCGCTATAGGAGGTCCAACGTGACCAGTCGCCAAACGGGACCCCTTCGAACGCCGAGATTCCGCCACGAGAGGCGCGCGCAGGCTCACGGAAGGCGCAGCCCCCACCTATCCCTCACTGCCTCCGCATGCCGGGCGCAGCCGGCGGCGGTCAGCCTTCCGCGCGGGCGGTAAGCCCGCCGAAAGCGCCTCAGTTCGTCTCGATCCGCATCGGCGGGCTCTGGTATGGACCCTCGTCCGCCGGAGCCGTCTGCTGAGCCGGCGCCTCGGCCTCGGCCGGCTGCTCGACGCCGAGCATCCCGGCGAGCTCACCCGACTCGAACAGCTCCTCGACGATGTCGCAGCCGCCGACGAGCTCGCCGTTGACGTAGAGCTGGGGAAACGTCTCCCATTCGGAGAGCTCGGCGGTCACCTCGCGAAGCGGGCCGAGAATCGGCAGGACGTCAATCGCGCCGTACTCGACCCCGACCTGCTCGAGGACGCCGACGGTGCGCATCGAGAAGCCGCAACGGGGCGCCTCGGGGGTGCCCTTCATGAAGAGCAAGACCGGGTTCTGCTCGATCGCCTGCTCGACCTGCTCGCGAAGCTCGGGGTTGGCTGCCATCAGTCGTCTGCCTCCTGATCGGATCGCTTCCGGTGGGACGTTCACCCTCAGGGTAGCCGGAGAAGGGTGGCGGCCCCCTGCGGGTCAGCCCGGCGCGCTTGTGGTCAGCGAGAGCGCGTGGATCGAACCGTCGTCGAAGCGGGGCTTGACCGCCGCCTTGACGAGCCGATGCTGGTCGATCCGCGAGCGGCCCTCGAACTGCGGCGCCGCGACGATCGCTCGCAGGTGATCGCCTCCACCTTCGTCGATCACCTCGACCTCGGCCCCCGGGAGGGCCGCTTCGATCATTGACTTGAGCTCGGCGAGGTCGGCTGCCACGAGGAGGGGATCGTAGCCAGCGGCGCGGGTTCGCCGAGGTGATACCCCTGGCCGTGGTCGACCCCGAGGTCGCGAAGGCGGTTCCGGATCTCCTCGGAACCGATGCCCTCACCGACGGTCTGCATGCCGAGGTCGCGGGCGATCGTGACGAGCGAGCGCACGATCGCCTCGTCGGTCTCGGAGCTGCCGAGGCCCTGGACGAAACGCGTGTCGATCTTGATCTGGTCGAAGGCGATGTTCTGCAGGTAGGTGAGCGAGCCGAAGCCCGTGCCGACATCGTCGAGGGACAGCCTGCAGCCGAGCTCCGAGACCCGCTCGGAGAAGCCGCGGAGCGCCTCCAGGGAGGGCGTTGGACCGGTCTCGGTCACCTCGAAGGTGAGCAGCTCGGGACTCTCACAGGACGGGCCGAGGCCGCGGGCGGCGATCTCGGTGATCTCAAGGTCGGGAATCGACGCTGCCGACAGGTTGACGTTCACCGGCCTGCCCGCGGCGGCGACCTCGGCCGCTCGGCCGACGACGAAGCGGTCGACCCTGTTGATCAGTCCGAACCGTTCGGCAGCCGGCACGAACCGCTCGGCGGCGATCGGGGGTCCGTCGGGAGAGATCATCCGGACGAGGAGCTCCTCGGAGCCGAGCTCGCCCGTCCGCAGGTCGTAGATCGGCTGGGCGAAGACGGTCAGCCCTCCGGATTCGATTGCCGCCCGGACGCGGCTCACCCATTCCGTACCGAGCTCCTCGGCGGCGCCCTCGACGGTGATGCGGTCGCGGCCGCCGCGCTTCGAGCGGTAGAGCGCGAGATCGGCGGCGACGAGCAGCTCGGCCGGCGAGCCGGAGGCACCGAGTGGGACGGCGCCGGCGCTCGTGGTCAGTCGCATCGGGGCAGGCACGTCGGCGAGGCCCGAGACAAGCTCGGCGAGTTTCGCGCGGACTTCAGCCTCGTTCGACGCGGACAGGTGGACGACGAACTCGTCGCTCGAGAGGTGGGCGAGCAGGGCGTTCGGGCCGCAGAGCTCGGCGAGACGCTCCGAGGCGGCGCGCAGGAACGCGTCGCCGGCAGCGTGGCCGTAGCCGTCGTTGAGGCGCTTCATGTGGTCGACGTCGAGCACGGCGACGAAGCCCGTAGCCCCTGCTTCGACCGCCGCGCCGAGTCGCGCCTCGAACCCGCGCCTGTTGAGCAGCCCGGTGAGGGCGTCGTGTTCGACGTCGTGGCGGAGCTTGATCTCGGCGGTCTTCTGCGCGGTGACGTCGACCATCAGACCCTCGACGACCACCTCGTCGTCGGCGTCGTTGGGCGGGCCGGCGAACGCCGCGCGATCGCGGACCCAGAGCAGGTGGCCGTGCTTGTCGTACATCCGGTAGGTGACGTCGAGCGCCTCCCCGGCTTCCGCGCACCGGACTTCCTCCTTCAGCACCCAGCTCAGATCCTTGGGATGGACGTGGCCGTCCCACCAGTGCGGATCGTCGAGGCACTCACGCACCGTGAAGCCGAAGACCTCCTCGACCTGGGGCGAGACGAAGTGCCAGTGCCCCCGCGGGCCGAGTCCGGCGGCATACGTGATCGCCGGCAGTCGCTCGATCACGCGGCGCAGGCGCTGCTCCGTCTGCGAGATCGTCGCGGCGAAGCTCTCGCGCTCGAGCGCGCTTGCGACCATCAGCGCCAGCGATGCGAGGTGGGCGCCTTCGTCCTGGGTGAAGACGGTGCCGTGCCGAGCGGAGCCCGTGAGCACGCCGAGCGTCACCCCGGAGCCGCTGACGATCGCGGCGACTCCGGGAGCTCCCCGCCCCTCGTCGGTCTCGGGCAGCTGCGGCCCATCGAGCGGATCCGGGAGTAGGCGGTCGCCGAAGACGATCGGCTCACCACCCTCGCGCAGGGCCTCGGCCAGGGGTGAGCCCGGCGCGGGCTTGAGCCGTAGGTCCGGCAGGGCGCCACCGAACCGGGGGCCGATCGCCGAGTGCAGGGTCAGCTCCTCGGTGTCTTGATCAAAATCCCACAGCTCGCAGGATTCGAGCCCGGCGTACTCGGCCGCGACGGCGACTATGTCCGCGAGGACGCGCTCGAGATCCCCGCGGCCGAGAACCATCCGGCCAAGCTCGTTCACGGCAGCGCGGCGGCGCGCGTCGGTTGCGAGCTGAACTTCGCGGTCGCCGCGCTGGCGGCCGTCGGCCAGGTGGATCGCGAACAGTTCGGCGCCCGACGCCCAGCTCAGCGTGATCTCGACCGGGATCTCTTCGCCGCTGCGGGTGACGGCCGTGACCTCGATCGCCTGACGAGCCGGCTCGCCCCAGGCGGCACCGTGGCTTGCGATTACCGTCTCGAACGCCGCGTGCAGTCGCGCCGGAAAGAGCAGCGCGAGCAGGTTGCGACCGACGACCTCGTGGCGGCTGTAGCCGAGTAGCCGTTCGGCCGCCGGGCTCCAGTCGACGATCAGCCCGGAGTCATCGAAGAGCACCACCGGTTCCGGTGCCGATCGCATGACGGCCGCGATGGTCCGCGGGTCCGAGGTCGGGTCGGCCGGGGGGGTCTCGCCACCGCCGCCCGCGTACCAGCTCGATCCCCGGTGGTAGCGCTCAGCGCCAGGCCCAGGGTTCGGCTGCTCGGCGTCCGTTGCGGACGGCGGACGGCCCCTCGAATCCGGCGTCAGGGCGTCAGTGCCTCGGCCGGAACGGTCGAAGATCGGAAACAGGGGGGACAGGTTGCGCCTTCCTTGAGAACGAGCGACGAGATCGATGCGCGGCCGAACCGCGGCTACGACACCATCGGCACCGGACGCTCCTTGGTTTAGGCCATTTGGGGAACCAGAAATGCGATTCGAGTGTTCTCCAGGCCGCGCTCAGCGCTTGCGCGCGGCGGCGACCATTTCTTCGATCCGCGTCAACTTCACCCGCGGGCGGCCGTGTGGTTCGCCGAGGCCGCGCTCCATCGCGTCGATCGCCCGCCAGCCGTCGTACTCGACGTATTGGGTGCCGCGTTCGTCGAGCAGCGCCGGCAGCGCCTCGCGCGCGCATCGCCGGTCGGGCAGTCGCCCTGCGGCGGCGTCCTCGAAAACAGCCTCGACGGTCTCGCCGGCGTCCTTCTTGTTGGTGCCGATGACGCCGCTCGGGCCGCGCTTGATCCAGCCGACCACGTAGTGGCCGGGGAGGCGGCTGCCGTCCTCGTCGAGGACGCGCCCGCGGTCGTTCGGGATCACGCCGCTGTGCGGGTCGTGCGGGACCCCGTCGATCGGCATTCCCAGATAGCCGATCGAGCGCAGCACCATGCCGCACTCGACCGTCTCGGTCTCGCCGGTCTGGCGGGCGCGGACCGCCCCGTCCTCGTCGAGGTAGAGCTCGTTGATCGCAAGCACGATCCGCTCGACCCTGCCGTCGCCCTGGATCTCGACCGGGCTGCGGAGGAAGCGGAGCTCGACCCGCTTCGGCTTGCGGCCGAGCGCCTCGCCCTCGCCGAGATGCTCGCCGGCCGCGAAGCCCTGGAAGCTCTCGACGTTCTTGCGGTTCGTGGCGTCGGCGCTGTCCGATTCGAGGAACGCGGCGCTCGCCTCGTCGAGCTCGAGCCTGCTCGGGGTCGATGATCACGTCGGCGTCCGTGAGCTCGCCGAGCTCGCGCACCTCCGGGTTGGTGAAGGCGGCCTGGGCGGGGCCGCGACGGCCGAGGACGAGCACCTCGCGCACCTCCGAGCCGGTCAGCGCATCGATCGCGTGGTCGGCCGTGTCGGTGCCCTCGAGCTCGTCGCGGGGCAGGACGAGCATCCGGGCGACGTCGGCGGCGACGTTGCCGTTGCCGATCACGACGACGCGCTCGCAGCCGAGCTCGAACTCGCGCTCGGCGTAGTCGGGGTGGCCGTTGTACCAGGCGACGAACTCGGTCGCCGCGTGCGAGCCGGGCAGGTCCTCGCCCGGGATGCCGAGCTTGCGGTCGGCGCCCGCGCCGTAGGCCCAGATCACCGCGTGGTACAGCGAGTCGAGCTCCTCCGCGGAGACGTCCTCGCCGACGGCGACGTTGCCGAAGAAGCGGTAGGCCTCGTGGCCGGCCGTCTTCTCGTAGCGGCGGATCACGTTCTTGATCTTCGGATGGTCGGGGGCGACGCCGAAGCGGACGAGACCGAACGGGGTCGGCAGCCGGTCGATCATGTCGACCTCGATCTCGAGCTCGGGGTGGGCGAAGAGGGCCTCGGCCGCGTAGAAGCCGGCCGGGCCCGAGCCGACGATCGCGACCCGGAGTGGGTCGTCGCTGCTGCCGGGCGGGGTCAGAGCTGAGATCGGGGCGGGCTCGGTGCGCGCTGTCGCGGCGCCGTCGAGGGCGTCGAGGGCGCGTCCGAACGACATCGCGATGCAGGAGAAGATCGGCACGTCGCGCAGCGTCCAGGCGCTCGACTCGGTCGTCCGCAGCTCCTGGACGAGGTCGAGGAAGTCGCCGGGCTCGTCGCATTCGAAGGAGACGACGAACTCCTGGTCGTCGATCCCGAACGAGTAGGCGGTGTTGATCGTGATCTGCGGGTAGCGGCGGCCGGTCTCGATGTGGCTGCGCATGATCCGCATCCGCTCCTCACCGTCGAGCCCGTACCACTCGCGCTTCTTCTCCATCGGGTAGATGAAGGCGTACTTGCGGCGCGGAGACGAGCAGCTCCTCGCGGGACTCGGCGTCCGAGTAGGGCGAGGGCTTCGTCATCGCCAGGTACGAGTAGGGGATCGTCGCCCACTTCGCCAGGCCGCTCTGGGCAAGGACGACGTGGAAGGTGTGGATGTCGTCGAGGGTCGGGCTCTGCGAGACGAGCAGCAGGTCGGTGTCCCCGCGGGTCCCTACCGTGGAGTAGGCGCGCAGCGGCCGGTCCGTTGCGTAGTCCTCGCAGGCGGCGAGCAGCTCGCGTTTATCCTGAGCGCGCTCGTCGACCGACCGGCGCTGCCAGGCGGGGTCGATCTTGAGAAACGTGAACTTGATGAAGGTCCGCTCGGCCATCGCGACGATGCTAGCGCTAGCAGGCGGGCTGGCTGCGCCGGCAATGCCGGCTCGGGCGGCCGATTCCGGCTCCGCGAAGGCGGCCGGGATGCCGGCGGTGACGATCGCCGTGCTGCCGAGTGGGACGACCGTCAGCGAGCTCGCGTCGCTCTCGCCGCGCCTTGCCGTGGGGACGATGAACGCCGGCTTCGGCTCGGTCCGCGCCGAGCAGACGTTCCTCGACATCAGCCAGGGAGACCGGCTCACCGAGAGCCTCTACCCGACCGAGCTTGGCCCGCTCGACGTGCCGCCGTCGGGCGGGCCGATCGCAGGCTGGCGGCAGGCCGTCGAGCGCGCCGACGGTGCGCCGGCGCAGATCCACCCCGGCCTCCTCGGGGGAACGCTGGCCGATGCCGGGATCCCGGTCGGAACGGCGCTGCCGGCGCGCGCGGGCGCCCTCGTCGCCGCCCGCCCAGACGGAACCGTCAGCCCGCGCCCGCACTGCGCGGCGCGCCGCTGCCCGGGCCTCACGGCGGTCCAGGTCGATCTTGCGGGGCTCCGCCGGATCATCGACCGCGCCCGGCCAGACGACCTGGTGATTGCGATCGAGCATCCCAGGGGCGACGCCGACCCTGTGTCTGCCGCGATCGTCGGGCGTGGCTACGCGGGCGTGCTGAGCTCGCCGAGCACCCGGCTCGACGGGTTCGTGCTCAGCACCGACATCGCGCCGACGGTGCTCGACGTCTTCGGCGTCCCCGTTCCCGACGGCGTCGACGGCGAGCTGCTCAGCTCGATTCCGAGCGCGAACCGGGCGGCGCCGGCGGAGCTCGAAACGCGGCTTGTCGAGGTCACCCCCCGGCGAGGCCCCGTGCTTGGCGTCAACGCGTGGATCTGGGCCCTGCTGGCTCTGGCCACCTGCTTGATCGGTCGCGGCCGCGGCGCCCGGCTCGCCTTCCCGTTGCTCGCGACCGGCGTTGCGCTCGTGCCCGCCCTGCTGCTCCTCACTGCCGCGATCGAGCCGAGCCTGCTGGTCGAGCGGCTGATCGTCGGCGCGGGCGGTCTGCTGCTCGCCGGAGCGTTGCTCGGCCTCGCCTCGGGACCCGTACGCTTACCGCCCGCGCGGGCCCGCTTCGCGGCCTTCGCGGCCGCGGCGACTCTGTCGGTCGTGGCGACGGGCATCGACATGCTCTTCGGCTCGCCGCTGACGGCGCTCTCGGTGCTCGGGCCGAGCCCCGCCTTCGGCGCCCGCTTCTTCGGCATCGGCAACGAGCTCGAGGCGATGATCGGCGCCCTGCTGCCACTTGGCGCCGGGGCGGCCGTGACTGCCGCCGGGCCGGCCGATCCGCGCCGGACCGTCGTCATCACGGCCGCGGTCACGACGGTGCTCGCTGTCGCCGTCTTCGCGCCCGGGCGGTTCGGCGCCGACGTCGGGGCGGCGATCACCTTCCCGGCGGCCGCCGTCGGTGTCGCGCTCGCTGCGCTCGGGCTTGGCCGCCGGCGCGTGGCGCTGCTGATCGCTGCGCCGGCTGCGGCGGTGGCGGCCCTGGTCGTGGTCGATCTGGCGAGCGGCGGGGACTCGCACCTGTCCCGGTCGGTCCTCGATGCCGGCGGCCTCGACAATGTCGGCCAGGTGCTCGAGCGCCGGATCCGGCTCAGCGCGGGAAGTTTCCGCCGCTTCCTGCACTCGGGGGTCTACGCGACGGCGCTGGTCGCGATCGTCGCCGGCATCATCGCCCGTCGGCGCGTGCTCGCCTGGATGGAGCCCTTCCCGGCGGCGTTCGCCGGCTTCGTCGGTGGCGCTGTCGGTGCCGTCGTCGGCGCCCTCGCCAACGATTCCGGTGCGACGTTGCTGCTGATCGGTACCGCCCTGCTGGTCGTCTTCTCGGGCCTGTGCTGGTCCGCCCATTACTTCACATTGGGAAGCGACTCTCGGTAGAGTTCCCCGATCACATGCGAATCGCTCTCGTCACGCCATATTCGTGGACGTACGAGGGGGGCGTAAATCGGCATACCCAGGCGCTCGCCGAGCACCTCATCGCCCGGAATCACGAGGTCAGCGTCCTGGCCCCCTGGGACCCGCCCGATCGCCTCGCTCGCACGCTCCACCGCGGTGCTGAACCGCGCGTCCGGCCGCGCCCGGACTACCTGATCCCGCTCGGTCGCACGGTCGGGATTCCCGCGAACGGCGCCGTCTCCAACGTCTCGGCCTTGCCCGATGCGATCACCGGCATGCGGCGTGAGCTCCGCGCCGGCAAGTTCGACGTCGTCCACGTGCAGGAGCCGCCCGCCGCGGTGCTCGCCTGGGATGCCTGCTCGTTCCCCGACGCACCCGTCGTCGGCACCTTCCACGCGTATTCGACGAAGGCCGGTCCGAACCGGATCGCGAACGTGCTCGGCGCGCAGCGCAAGTTCAACCAGCTGCACGAGCGGATCGCGGTCTCCGAGGCCGCCGCCTGGACCGGGCGGCGCTGGTACGGAGGCACGTACGAGATCGTCCCGAACGGGGTCGACCTGGCAATCGGCGACGGCCCCGGGCGCGAGCCGGGCCGCGGTCGAGCGCCTCGAGGTCCTGTTCGTCGGCCGCGCCGAGGAGCGCAAGGGGCTGCCCGTCCTGCTCCGCGCCTTCGAGGCCCTCGCCGAGCACATCCCCTGCCGGCTGACTGCGATCGGGGTGGATCCCGCCGAGCTCGAGCGCCATCTGCCCGACCCGGAGATGGGCGAGTTGATCGACGCGCGCGGGCGGATCAGCCAGGCCGAGCTCTGGCAGGCCTACCGCGACGCCGACGTGCTCTGCGCGCCGTCGCTCGCCGGCGAGAGCTTCGGCATGGTCCTGACCGAGGCGTTCGCGGCCGGCACGCCGGTGATCGCCTCCGCCATCGCCGGGTACTCCGACGTCGTCAGCGACGGCCGCGACGGGATCCTGGTTCCCCCGGGCGATCCGCAGCGCCTCGCCGAGGAGCTGCTCGCCCTCCACCACGAGCCACATCGACTGCAGGCGATGTCCGAGCACGCCCGCGAGTCGGCCGCCCGCTACGCCTGGCCGCGCGTCGCCTGCCGGATCGAGACCGTCTACGAGCGAGCGCTCGTCGCGCCGCAGCCGCACGGCAGCACCGACCGCCTCGCCCGCGTCACCGGGATGATGCCCGCCGATGGCAGCCAGCCGGTGCCGGCCGAGCGCCTGCCCTCACTCGATCCGCCGCCCGATCGCGGCTCCCGGCGGCGCCGCGTCGCGCGCCGCGTCGGCGTGCTCGCCGCGAGCATCGTCGGCGCCTGCCTCACCTACCTGGCGGCGCAGAAGATCGGCTTCGACAACGTCGTCGACAGCGCCGTCCGTTCCGACTGGGCCTGGGTGCTGATCGCCGCCGGCCTGATGGGCCTCTCGCTCTTCTTCCGGTCCGCGACCTGGTACCTGACGGCGCGCTCGGCGCTGCCGCGGGCTGTCCTCCGCCGTCGCGACTTCACCTCGGCGACGATGATCGGCGTGCTCATGTCCGCGACGCTGCCGGCCCGCCTCGGCGAGCCCGCGCGGGCGATGATCATGGCGCGGCGGATCGGCCGCGTGCGCGAGTCGTTCCCGGTCCTGCTCGGCACGCTCGTCTCGCAGACGGTGCTCAACATCGTCGCGCTCGTCGTGCTCGGCGCGATCATCGTCAGCAGCACCGACCTCTTCAGCCGCAGCTCCGAGCACCTGTTCCTGGTCAGCATGGCGCCGGCGCTGCTGCTCGTCGCGGTCCTGATCGCGCCGGCGTTCGTCCGCCGCTCGGGGTCGGGCCGGATCGCCCGGATCGCGGCCCTGGCGCGCGAGTCGCTGCTCAAGGTGCGCTCCGGTCTCACCGTCTTCCGCGACCCGCGTCGCGGGCCGCTCGCGGCCGCCGCGCAGCTCACCGCCTGGGCGATCCAGGTCGCCGCCTGCTACGCGCTCGGCACCGCGATGGGCCTCGATCCGGCGATGGGTATCGGCGGCGCCGCGGCGGTGCTGTTCGCCGTCAACGTGACCGCGGTCGTCCCGGCGACGCCGTCGAACATCGGCGTCTTCCAGCTCGCCGTCGTCAGCGTGCTCACCACCGGCTTCGGCGTCGCCGCCGCCGACGCGCTCGCCTACGGCGTGATCCTGCAGGCGGTCGAGATCGCGACCGCGGTCGCGCTTGGCCTGCCGGCGCTCGTCCGCGAGGGCATGACCTGGTCGGACGTGCGCCTGCGGACGATGAGCGCCGCTCCGGTCCGTCTGCAGCCCGCCGCCGCCCCCGTCGCGAGGAACCGTTCCGCGACGGCGTCGCCGGTTGAGCAGCGCTCGCCGCCGGTTGAGCAGCGCTCGCATCTTGAGCCCCTCGCTATGCTGGGTTGACCATCCAGAGCGGCCGGTGCTCTCCACCGAAGATCCGCTCCGGACCTCTGATGGCGAGCACGCGAGGGACCCGGACCTTCGACGCCGCCGCAACCGCAGCCGCTCCCAGGGGCGACGCACGGTGCGACAGCCGGGACCGATGGAGGTGAAGCAACTCGATGAGTGAGGAACGGGACATACTTGCGGCCGCCCGCGAACGGATCGTCGTCTTCGACGGCGGCATGGGCGCGACGCTCGAGCCGATGGAGCTCACCTCCGAGGACTACGGTGGCCTGCAGGGCAAGTGCCACGAGGCGCTCGTGCTCAACCGCCCCGACGTGATCGAGGCGGTTCACGCCTCGATGCTCGAGGCGGGCGCGCAGGTCGTCGAGACGGACACCTTCCAGGGCTCGCGGCTGAAGCTCGACGAGTGGGGGCTCGGCGAGCACACGCTCGAGATCAACCGCAAGGCGGCCGAGATCGCGCGCAAGGCCGCCGGCCCCGAGCGCTTCGTCGCCGGCTCGATCGGCCCGACTGGCTTCCTGCCCGCCTCGACCGACCCGACGCTCGGCAACATCAGCTTCTCGCGCCTCGTCGAGGTCTTCGACGAGCAGGCCGGCGCGCTCGTCGAGGGCGGCGCCGACCTGATCATCATCGAGACGGCGCAGGACATCCTCGAGGTCCGCGCGGCGATCGTCGGCGCCCGCGAGGCGTTCAAGCGCGTCGGCCGCGAGGTCCCGATCCAGGTCTCCGTCTCGCTGCTGCCGAACGGCGGCAAGATGCTGCTCGGCACCGATATCCAGGCGGTGCTCGCGATCGCCCAGGGGATGAGGGTCGACATCCTCGGCCTCAACTGCTCGACCGGGCCCGAGGACATGCGCGACGCGATCCGCTACCTCGGCGAGGCGAGCCCGCTGCCCGTGCACTGCATCCCCAATGCCGGCCTGCCGATCCAGGGCCCGGACGGCGAGACGATCTTCCCCGAGACGCCCGAGCAGATCTCGAAGGTGCTCGGTGAGTTCGTCGAGCGCCACGGCGTCAGCATCGTCGGCGGCTGCTGCGGGACGACGCCCGAGCACATCGCCGCGATCGCCGAGCGCGTCGCCGGCATCGAACCGGGCGAGCGCCCGGCGCCCGGGCCCGCCCCGGATGGCCTCGATGATGACCGCGGCCGACCTCGTCCAGGAGCCGGCGCCGACGCTGGTCGGCGAGCGCGTCAACTCGCAGGGCTCGCGCAAGGCGAAGGAGCTGCTGCTCGCCGACGACTACGACGGGCTCGTCACCGTCGCCGAGGACCAGGTCAACGGCGGTGCTCACGTGCTCGACCTCTGCGTCGCGCTGACCGAGCGCTCAGGACGAGGACGTGCAGATGGCAGAGGTCGTCAAGCGCGTCTCGCTGACGCAGCCGGCGCCGCTGCAGATCGACTCGACCGAGCCCGAGGTGATCGAGGCCGCGCTCGAGCAGAACCCGGGCCGGGCGATCGTCAACTCCGTCAACCTCGAGGCCGGCCGCGACAAGCTCGACAAGCGTCGTGCCGCTGGCGCTGCGCCACGGCGCCGCCCTGATCGCGCTGACGATCGACGAGGTCGGGATGGCGAAGACGGCCGAGCGCAAGCTCGAGATCGCCCAGCGGATCAAGCAGTACGCATGCGATGAGCACGGGCTCGACCCCGAGCTGCTGATCTTCGACGCGCTCACCTTCACGCTCACCACCGGCGACGAGGAGTGGCGGCCGAGCGCCGTCGCGACGATCGAGGGCATCCGCCTGATCAAGCAGGAGATGCCGGAGGTGAAGACCTCGCTCGGTGTCTCCAACGTCTCCTTCGGCGTCGGCCTCGCCGCCCGCGCGGTGATCAACTCGACCTTCCTGCACCACTGCGTCGAGGCCGGGCTCGACCTGGCGATGGTCAACCCGAACCACATCACGCCCTACGGCGAGATCCCCGAGGCCGAGCGCGAGCTCGCCGACGATCTCGTGCTCAACCGCCGCGAGGACGCGCTCGAGCGGCTGATCGAGCACTTCGAGAGCAAGGGGCCGGAGGAGGCCGCCGAGGCCGAGGACCCGACCAAGGACATGGAGCCGGAGGAGGCCCTGCACTGGCACATCCTGCGCCGCAAGAAGGACGGCGTCGAGGAATGGATCGACCGCTGCAACGAGAAGATCGGCGCCGTGCCGACCCTGAACACGGTGCTGCTGCCGGCGATGAAGGAGGTCGGCGACAAGTTCGGCGCCGGCGAGCTGATCCTGCCGTTCGTGCTGCAGTCGGCGGAGGTGATGAAGCGCGCCGTCGCCCAGCTCGAGAACTACCTCGACCGGATCGAGGGTCACACGAAGGGCAAGGTCGTGATCGCGACCGTGTTCGGCGACGTCCACGACATCGGCAAGAGCCTCGTCAACACGATCCTCACCAACAACGGCTACACGGTCATCGACCTCGGCAAGCAGGTGCCGATCGACGCGATCATCGACGCCGCCGTCGAGCACGACGCCGACGCGATCGGGCTCAGCGCGCTGCTCGTCTCGACCTCGAAGCAGATGCCGGCCTGCATCGGCGAGCTGCACGAGCGCGGCCACGCGTTCCCGGTGCTGCTCGGCGGCGCCGCGATCAACCGCGACTTCGGCCGCCGCGCGCTCTACCCCAAGCGGCAAGGACTCCGACGAGGTCTACGAGCCCGGCGTCTTCTACTGCAAGGACGCCTTCCAGGGCCTCGACACGATGGACGCGCTGGTCGACGAGCCGGCGCGCGAGGCGCTGGTCGCGAAGATCCGCGACGAGGCCGAGACGCTGCGCAACAAGCCGGTCGTCGTCGACGACTCGCCGCCGACCGACGACGACTCGCGTGCGCTCCGCTGCGCGTACCGACGCACCGATCCCGGAGCCGCCGTTCTGGGGCGTGCGCGAGCTCGACGTCGACCTCGACGAGGTCTTTCCCTACCTCGACCGCCACGTGCTCTTCAAGCTGCACTGGGGCGGCCGCGGCAGCAAGGGCGAGGCGTGGCGGCAGATCGTCGAGGGCCACGACGGCGAGGAGGGCTTCGCGCCGAAGCTCGAGCGCATGTGGGCCGAGCAGGACTACCTGGAGCCGAAGGTCAAGGTCGGCTACTTCCCCTGCAACGCGGACGGCAACGAGCTCGTCATCTTCGATCCGGAAGACCACGATCGCGAGATCGAGCGCTTCGTCTTCCCGCGGCAGCCGAAGCACGACCGGATCTGCCTCAGCGACTTCTACCGGCCGCTCAACGATGGTGGCGAGCGCGATGTCGTCGCCCTGCAGGGCGTCACGGTCGGGCTCCGAGGTGACGAAGCGGATCGAGCAGCTCGAGCAGGACGGCGAGTTCGCCGAGCAGCTCTTCGTCCACGGCATCGGCGTGCAGTCCGCCGAGGGCCTGGCCGAGTGGAATCACGCCCGGATCCGCGATGAGCTCGGCATCGATCCCGGCCAGGGCCGCCGCTACTCGTGGGGCTACCCGGCCTGCCCGGAGCAGTCCGAGCACACGAAGCTCTGGAAGCTGCTCGAGCTCGAGGAGATCGGCATGGGCCTCTCCGACGGCTACGCCGTCAGCCCCGAGCAGTCGACGGTCGCGATCGTCGCCCACCATCCCGCAGGCCGTCTACTTCGGGATGAAGTCCGGCTTCGTCCCGAAGGAGCCGAAGCCCGACGAGCTGATCGCCGGCACCGACCGCGGCGGCGAGCTGCCTCCGGACGAGGAGTTCGAGGGCGACGGCACGATCGCCGCCGAGAACGAGGGCGGCCGCGCCGGCGCCGCCGCCGAGCCGACCGGCGAGCCCGCCGCGGGCTGAGCCCGCCTCTGGCTTCCGGATGCGATCGATGTTCGACCAGTACGACCTCGTCGCGACGACGGTCGAGTTGCCCGGCGGGCCACTCGTGCTGCAACAGCCTGCGCAGTGGGCAGACCTGCCCGACGACGGCGGCTTCGAGTGGGCGCCGATCGCCCCCTACTGGGCCGTGCTGTGGCGCAGCGGGCAGGCGCTCGCCCGCCTGCTCGCACGCGGCGACCTTGCCGGCACGCGCGTGATCGAGCTCGGTTGCGGACTCGGAGTGCCCTCCCTGGCGGCGGCCCGTGCCGGCGCCGAGGTGCTCGCCACGGACTCCGACCCGGAGGCGCTCGAGCTGCTCGCGCGCAACGCCGCGGCTCTCGGCCTCGATGTGGCGACCGCCCAGTTCGACTTCCGCGACTCCGCTTCGATGCCGCCCGGCGCCCCCTTCGACCTCGCGCTCGCCGCCGACGTTCTCTACGAGGAGGAGAGCGTCGGGCCGCTGCTCGAGCTGCTGCCCAGGCTTACGCCGAGGGCCATCGTTTGCTCGCCCGAACGCACCCCGTTCGAGCGCTTCACGGCCGAGGCGCGACTGCTGTGGGACGTCAAGACGACGACCGACGGCGTCGTCGAGCTGCTCGAGCTCGAGCTCGGCTGAGCCCGGGGGAGCGCCTCAGCGCTTGAAGGGCTTGTTCGGCAGCTCTTGGTAGTCGCGGCACGGCTCGCCGCGCAGGCCGGGGCAGTCCGGGTAACCGGTCGGGACGTCGACGCCGGGAGTGACCGGCAGGACCAGTCGGGACGGATGCTTGCGGTCGTGAGCGATGGCGACCCAAGGCTTGCCCCTCGGATGGGTCGCCGACTTGGCGAACGCCCAGATCGGCTGATCGCCGCTCGGTGCCTGGATTGTGACCCTGATCCGGGAGCCCTTGCGGTAGCCGTGGCCCTCGTAGTAGAGCGGCACGCGCAACTTCACCCACTTGTTCTTCTTCAGCTTCTGTAGGTCGCTCTTGCTGTACGTCGGCACCGGGTCGCCGAGGCTGCTCTCCTGCTTGTCGAGCTTGCGCGACTGGGTTCGCAGCCAGCCGCCCTGGACGAAGGTCTCCTTGCCGTCGGGGCGGACCTCGCTGACGGTCGCCTGCAGATCGACGTTCTTCGCCTGCGAGCGGACCCAGAGCTGCACCTCGCCCGAGCCGAGCACGGTCGTGTCCTTGCTCAGCGGCTTGGTCGCGTAGCTCACCGACTTGCCCTTGACCGGCTGGCTCCAGTCGTAGTCGGGGTGGTCGCTCCACAGCTTGCCGGCGCCGGTGTCGCCGGTGAAGTCGGTGGCGGGCCGCGCCTTGACGTCCCACTTGAACTTGTCGGCGCCCTTGTTGTGCTTAGCGCCGGCCTTGCCCTGCACCATCTTGCCGCCCTTGCTCAGGTACCAGGACTTCTGCACGTTCGTCTTCGGCGGGAACTGGTCGAAGCCCTTGATGTAGCCGGGCACGGGCTTGTAGGGCGTGTCACCGGCGCCGTTGTCGAACAGCACCCGGACCTCGGGCTGGCCCTCGAAGGCCTGCTTGGCGGCGGCGAGGGTCGGCTTCTGCTGGATCGGATCGGGAGGCAGCGTCACACCCGGTACGCCGATCGCCTCCTGGTACAGCAGCGGTGCGGCCGCCTGCATCGTGGCGGAGCCGATGATCGGTGCCTGCTTGGCGACGTAGATCTTGAGGAAGTCGTACCAGCGGTTCAGGGTCTCCGGATCGAGCGAGTCGGTGTGGACCCCGTTCGTGTACGTGAACCATTTGCGGCCGGTGCCCGTGAACTGCGCCGCCAGAGTCGGGCAGTGGCCGCCGGTCTGCTCGTCCGTCCACTGGCAGGCCATGAACGTCGGCACGTTGATCTTGTGCACGAACTTCGTCGGATCGAGCGGATCGGCTGCGGCCGGGCGGTAGAACTTGTTGCGCTTCACCTTGGCGAGCAGGTCGACGGCCTCGGTGTGCGCCGCCTGGTTGTCCTTGCAGGTCTGATCGCCCTCCTGGATCCGCTTCCACGCCCAGCCCTGGCCGGCGTCCGGGCCGGCGGGAAGGGCGTCGTGGACGCGCTCCTCGGCCCAGTTGTAGGCGAAGCCGGTGTTCAGCAGGCCGCCGGGGTAGAGGGTCGTCTGCGTGTTGTCGATCACCGACAGCGGTGAGATCGCGGCCAGACTCGGGGGCCGGTACTGCGCGGTGAAGAGCTGCGAGATGCCCCCGTAGGAGATGCCCATCATGCCGACCTTGTTGCCGTCGACCCAGGGCTGGCGAGCGACCGTCTCGATCACGTCATAGGCATCGAGCCCCTGGAGCGGCTCGAAGAAGTCGAAGGCGCCACCCGAGCAGCCGGTGCCGCGCATGTTGACGTCGACCACGGTAAAGCCCATCAGGTTGCCGATCAGCTGGATGCCGCTCTGTGGGCCGGCCGGATCCGCGTAGCCGTAGCCCGCGTACTCGATCAGCGTCGGCAGCTTGCCGGAGGGTGGCGTCGGGATGTCGATGCCGAGCAGATTCGCGATGTCCTGCGGCGGGTGGACGTCGAGCGCCAGCTTCGTCCCGTCCCGCGTCTTCAGGTAGCCGTACCCGTCAGCCGGGATCTTCTGGTTGTAGATCTTCGTGCTGGGCGGCGCCGAGCGGGTGCTCATCACGTGCACCGAGCCGGCCTTCGCCCTGCCCTGCTTGACCATGTAGCCCTTGCCGGGCTTGACCTTGCGGAAGACCACGGCGCCGAGGTCGCCGGCCTTGTCCTTGTCGACGAACTTGCCCTTGCGCAGCAGCTTGACGGACTTGCCCGGCTTCGCATGGAAGACGTGGACCTGCTCGACGCTCCCCTTGGCGACGAGCGAGCTCTTCGCCGATGCGTTGCCCGGCAGCAGCGCGAAGAGGGCGACCACAATCGCCCCCAGCAACAGTCCGCCTCCTCGCTGCCCCTTCACTCGACAGCGAATCATGTCAAATCGGGGCGCCCGGGTCGAGCGGGACCCGTCAGCCGTGCGGATGCTCGTACGCGTCGGGGAAGTCGAGCAGCATCTGCGCGAGCTGTTCCGGTACCTCGACCTGGGGGCAATGCCCGACTCCGGGAATGATCTCGATGTCCGAATACGGCACGGTACGAAGCACGCGTTCGGCCCCAGTCGTATAGACCATCCGGTCGCGTTCGCCCCAGACGAGCAGCAGCGGGCATTCGATCCGCTCGAGGTCGAACGGATCGCGCAGCTCAGGCAGCAGGCGGCGGCCGAGCTCGAGGATCTCCGAGCCGCGCGAGACCGTCGGGATGTGCGCGGCAAACGAGGAGATCGCTTCACTCGTCGCCCGCGCGGGGCTCGAGAACGCCAGGTTCGAATACACGCGGCCGACGATCTCTCGGACGAGGAACTCGGGGACCGGTAGCGGTGAGAGCTCGAGCAGGCGCAGCAGGCGCTCGCCCTCGATTGCGCCGAACCAGCGAGCCATGTCGAGGCCGGCGGGGGCGATCGGGACGATCCCGGCGACCGGGAGCTCGGCGCGTTGCGCGGCGCGGATCGCGAGGCAGCCGCCAAGCGAGTTGCCGGCGATGAAGACGTCGCCCCCGCCGCTCGCTGCGCTCAGCCGGCCGACGGCGTCGGCGACCATCGCGTCCCACTGCTCGAGCAGGCCGTGGCCGGGCCGCAGCCCCTCGGCGGTGCCGAAGCCGGCGAGATCGATCGCCGCCGCCATGCGGTCCGCAGCGGCGAGCTCGGGCAGCAGCCAGCGCCACGTATCGGCGCTGTCGGCGAAGCCGTGCATGAGCAGGAAGGGGGTGCCGCCACCGCTCACCGACAGGCGCCGGGTCGAGATCCCGCCGAGCTCGACGGCGGGCTCGACGCCGATTAGATCCTCAGCTGCCGGGGTAGGTGTCACGGGCACTCCCGTGGCCGCCGCCGCTCGCGGCGCCGCCTCTTCGAAGCACGATCACAAGGAGACTTTCCATGGCCGATCACAACGTCCTCTCGGACGGACGTCGGTCGCGGCCGGCATCAATGATGGCCATTGGGGATGCGGTGCCGCAACAACGCCGGCCGCGCCGTGTTCCAGATTGGGCACGGCGCAGACCCGGATTTGAAACAAGAGTTTCATCAGCAGAGTGTGAAGGTTTGCTAACGTGCCTTCCGATGGACGAGCGAGCCACACAAAGCACCACCGCCGCGGCCGAGGAGTCGGCCGGCGGTCGGCCCGCGGTTGAGCTCGAGCTCGGCGACGGGTCGCGCCTCGTCCTCGACAACGCCGACGCCTCGCCGATCATCTGCCGGCTCGAGGACACGCCCGAGCGCATCTCGCTCGACGACGCCATGCAGCTCTCGGGCCAGCCGTTCGCGGGCTTCAAGCTGCTGCGCTGAGCTCGGTCGGCCCCGCGGCCGGCCACGGAACGGAGGGGCGGTCCCGGTTCAGATACCGAGGCGACGCCGGATGCCGCGTGCGTTGAGGACCCGGAACATACGGTTGACGAAGCGGCGCTTGCGCGGCGTGTAGGGGAACCAGGTCAGCTCGTTGCTGGGCGACCGGCCCCTTCGGGCTGACGATCGACGAGCTGCGCACGAACTTCTGGATCCCGTAGGCGCCGTGCCGGTAGCCGATCCCGGAGGTCTTCCAGCCGCCCATCGGCACCTCGACGGCGAAGTAGTTGACCATCGAGTCGTTGACGTTGATCGAGCCGGCCTCGATCCGCTTGGCGACCGCCTCGGCCCGCTTCACGTCGCCCGAGAAAACGGAGGCCGAGAGGCCGTAGGTCGTGTCGTTGGCGAGCCTGATCGCCTCCTCGGCGTCGCGCACCTTCATCACCGGGATCACCGGGCCGAAGGTCTCCTCGCGCATCACCTTCATCGAGTGGTCGGCGTCGGCGATCACCGTCGGCTCGTACCAGTCGCCGGCGCCCTCGCCTGAGCGGCCGCCGGTCAGGATCCGGGCGCCGGCGGCGCGCGCGTCCTCGACGTGGTCGGAGACGATCGCGATCTGGTTCGGCGAGGTCATCGCGCCGACGTCGAAGCCGTGCTTGACCCCGTCGGAGCCCTGGCGGATCTCGCGCACCTTCGCGGCGAGCCGATCGACGAACTCGTCGTAGATCGGCTCCTCGACGTAGACGCGCTCCAGCGACATGCAGATCTGGCCCGTGTTCGCCAGCCCGCCCCAGGTCGTCCCGTTGACGGCGCGCTCGATGTCCGCGTCGGCGAGCACGATCGCGGGATCCTTGCCGCCGAGCTCGAGGCTGACCGGGGTGAGGGTGTCGGCGGCGCGGCGCATCACCACCTTGCCGGTCCGCTCGGAGCCGGTGAACTGGATGTAGTCGACCGCGTCGATCAGGGCGCCGCCCGTGTCGCCGGCGCCGTTGACGACGTCGAGCACGTCGGGCCCGCCGATCTCCCGCTTCCACGCGTCGACGATCCGGTTCACGGCCAGCGGCGTGAACTCGGAGGGCTTGAGCACCGCGGCCGAGCCGGCCGTCAGCGCTGCGAGCGCGTCCTCGAGGCCGAGGATCACCGGGAAGTTCCACGGGCTGATCGCGCCGACCACCTGGTAGGGGCGGTAGGCGACGGTCAGCCGCTTCGCCTTCGTCATCGGCGTGCGGCCCTTGATCACCTGCTCGGCCAGATACTCGGCGGCGTTCTCGCCGTAGAAGTTGATCACGCCGGCCAGGTAGGGCCCCTCGAGATCCGCGTCGGCCTGAACCTTGCCGGTCTCCTCCTTGAGCATCGCCGCGAGCTCGTCGGCGTTGTCGAGCAGCCAGTCGCGTAGGCGCCCGAGCCAGCGGTAGCGCCCCTCGATCCCGAGCGCCTCCCAGGCGGGCTGGTTGCGACGCATGCGGGCGACGACGGCCGCGACGTGCTCGGGCCCGTCGATCGGCAGCGTCCGGATCAACGTCCCGTCGGCCGGCCGGTGGACCTCGATCGTGCCGGGCGCGGGTGGGGCGGAGGTGCCGGCGCGCGCCTGCCCCTGCGGTTCGGCGGCAGCTTCGGTCTCGGGCGCGGTCTTGGCTTCCATCGGTTCCTCTCCGGACGGGGCTGGCTCGGCGCCACTCTACCGCGACTGGCCGTACGGCCAGTATGTAAGTGGGCGCTGGCGGGTCAGCGCGCCGGGACGATCTCGGAGAGCGCGCCGCTGTTCACGTTCGTCAGGTAGACGTGGCGGCGGGCGTCGACGCCGAAGCTCGAGATGCCGGACTGGTTCGGCAGCCCGGCGGAGCGGTCGTCGCGGGCGCCGTTCGTGCGCGGGATCAGCGAGCGGATCTGGCCGGCGCAGTAGTCGCTGTACAGGTAGCGGCCGTCGCAGCGAGGGGATCCGGTGGTCGCGGACGACGTAGCCGCCGGTGATCGCGCAGCCGCCGCTCGCCGCGTGCGTGTAGTCGAGGATCGGCTTGATCGTGTGCTTGGGCGGCGGGCTCGCGTCCGGCGAGTCGAAGGGCTTGCTGCCCTCGAAGGCGTCCCAGCCGAAGTTGGCCCCGTTCGCCGTCCCGAGGCGTCTCGTAGTCGATCTCCTCGCGCGTGTCCTGGCCGACGTCGCCGATCGCGATCCGCCGCCCGTCGAAGGAGAAGCGGAACGGGTTGCGCAGGCCGTAGGCGAAGATCTCGTCGGCGCCCTTGCGGTGGACGAACGGGTTGACGCGCGGGATCGTGTAGCCGCGACCGCCCTTGCCGTGCCGCTTCGGCTTGCGCGGGTCGATCCGCAGGATCTTGCCGAGCAGCCGGTTCTTGTTCTGGGCGTTCTCGGGCGGGTCGCCGCCGGAGCCGCCGTCGCCGGTCGAGATGTAGAGGTCGCCGTCGGGGCCGAACTGCAGCTGCCCGCCGTTGTGGTTGGCGTTCTTGCGGTGCCGGATCCGGATCACGGTCCGGGCGCTGCCCTCGCTTTGCCTTGCGCGGATTGCGGCGCGAGGTCCGGTACTCCTGCACGGTCGAGATCGCCGGTGTGGCCGGTGAAGAAGACGTAGAAGCGGCGGCTGTGCGCGTAGGAGCGGGGGAAGGCGACCGAGAGCAGGCCGCGCTCGCCTCCCGAGGAGACCTTGTCGCGGATGTCGAGGAAGGCGCCGCCGAGCTTGTGGCCGTCCTTGACCAGCCGGATCACGCCGCCCTGCTCGACGACGAAGAGCAGGCCGTTGGCGCCCTTGGGCCCGTTCACGTAGACGGGCGAGTCGAAGTTGCCGACCTTCTTCAGGCGGAAGCCACCGCGCCCGTCGCCGGCGCGCGCGGTCTGCTTCGCGACGGTGAGCTGCGCCTTTGCGGGGCCGGCGAGCGAGACCGCAAGCGCGATCAGCAGCGCCGTGCCAACGGCCGCGGCCGCGGGCCACCGTATCCGGCGCGGGCTCGGTTCCTCTCCCGCCATGCGATCAGGGTAGACGGCCGCGGTCCCGCCCAGCGGGTCAGCGGGGGTCGAGCCGGTAGACGGGACCGTCGAGCGAGGCGGCGTAGAGGCGGCGCGCTCGGATCCTCGCCGAAGCTCGAGAGGTTCGGGACCGTCGGCCCCAGCGCGCGCGTCCCCGGCCGCCGGGACGCCGGGCCTGGCGGTGAAGCTGCGCAGCTGCCCGCGCAGAAGTCGCCGTAGAGGTAGCGGCCGTCGAGTCCGGGCAGCCTGCAGGTCGCGGACCACGTAGCCGCCGGTGATCGAGCAGGCCGCCGTCGTCGTGCGGGTAGGTGAGGACGGGCGGGACCGCGCCGGGGGCCTGCTGGTCGTCGTTGAAGCGCCGATCGCCCTCGAACGCGGACCAGCCGAAGTTCGCGCCGTCGGCGGCCTGCGGCGTCACGCCGTCGACCTCCTCGAGCTCGTCCTGGCCGACGTCGCCGATCCACAGCTCGCCGCGTCTTCGCGGTCGAACGAGAACCGCCACGGGTTGCGCAGGCCGTAGGCGAAGACCTCGGGCATCGCGCCGGCGGTGTGCCGCTGCCGGCGAACGGGTTGTCCGGCGGGATCGAATAGGGCTTGCCGCCGGAGGGGCGGGGGTCGATCCGGAGGATCTTGCCGAGCGGCGAGCTCAGATCCTGGGCGTTGCGGTCCGGATCGCCCTCGCTGCCGCCGTCGCCGAGGCCGATGTAGAGCAGCCCGTCGGGGTCGAACTGGAGCTGGCCGCCGTTGTGGTTCGGATACGGCTGGTCGACCTCGAGCACGTCTCGCGCGCTGGATGGGTCGGCGGTCGTGCCGCCGTCGTCGGTCCGGTACTCGACGACCCGGGTGTTGCCGTCGGCGTCGGTGTAGTCGACGTAGAAGAGGCGCGAGTGCCACGAAGTCGGGAGGGAAGGCCATCGAGAGCAGTCCCTGCTCGCCACCGGAGCTGATCTCGTCGGAGATGTCGAGGAAGGTGCGAGGTGGAGCCGTCGCGAGCGACGCGGATGATCCGGCCGCCCTGCTCGACGACGAAGAGCTCGTCGGCGCCGGGGCCGCGCTCGGGCTGGGTCACGTAGACGGGCGCGTCGAAGTCGCCGATCTCGGTCAGCCGGACCGCCTTGGCCCTGCCGCCGGCTCTTCGGCCTGCGCCGCGCTCGAGGTGCCGGTCGCCGGCGGCCGAGCCGCCCGTCGTCGGCGCCGATCCGCCGCAGCCGGCGATTGCGATCGCGATCGCGCTGAGCGACACCTGGAGCAGCGAGCGCGGCGCCGCGCGGCCGGCGGCGCACGCGCTCAGCCGCCCTGGGTGACGACCTTGCCGGCGTTGTTGACGCGCGCCTTCGGAGGCTTATCGGTGATCTTGACGACGAACTCGCCCTTGACCGGATCGCCCGTGCCGGTGACCGCCTTGGCATTGCCGTCGAGCCCGGCCGCGACGATGGTAGTGGAGGTGTAGGTGCCGGCCTTGACCGGCGTCAGGCGCCAGACGATCGTCTTCGTCTCGCCGGGCTCGAGCGGGCCGAAGCCGAAGGTGTTGGTCTGCGCGCGGAAGCCGCCGGAGAGGCCCTTGGGCGGCGGCGTGTCGATCGGCGCGGGGGTACTTGTTCTCGAGCACCCAGACGGGCCGGTTCGGGTTGGCGAGCCCGGGCTGGTCGGAGCGGATGTTGAAGGACCCGTCGGCATTGCCCTTGCCCGTGTAGATCGTGAAGGCGAGCTCGGGAAGCGGTTCGTCGCCGGTGTTCTTGACGCCGAGCACGAGGTCGGAGGTCTCCGCCAGCCGCTGCTTGGTCGGGAACTGCGACCGGACAACCTTGACCGGGTAGTCGCCGCTCGGCTCGTTCGCGTCCTGCGACGGCGAAGAGCCGCACGCACCGAGAGCGATCGCCGAGGCGATCGCGAACAGCAGGAATAACGAGCGAACGAGGCACAGGAAGTCGATGCGCGCTGGGTCTCTCCCCCAAAGCGCGGGCAACATACCACGGGCCGACCCGGCTCAATACGAAATGGCGTATGAGGAGTGGTGAATGCGCCGCTGTGTAGTGCGCCGCCGCGATCTCGGCCGCTGGGAGACGGCGGCGTCCGTGCGCCCGGGGTTGCGGGTGGCGGACGACCGTCCAATGGACTAAGTTTCACGCGCCGGGCGCCTTTGGGCCTCAGGGGAGCCCGCCTGGAGGAGTCGATGGTCAGATCAGTAGCCGATAGGGCGTTCCTACCCGCGAAGAGCCTCTTCGAGCAGGTCGGGAACATGATGATCCTGACCGGCAAGACGATCACCGCGACGCGTCAAGCCCCCGTACCCCTACGGCGGCGAGTTCGTCAGCCAGTTCCTGTTCGCCCTGCAGCTGTGCTGGTTTCCGATGCTGATCAGCACCGTCGCCTTCGGCTTCGGCGCCCCGGGCCTGCAGGCCGCCAACTTCCTCAGCCTGTTCGGCGCCCTCGACCGCCTCGGCGGCTTCTTCATCCTCGCCTCGGTCCGCGAGTTCGCCCCGTTCGTGACCGCCGTCGTCGTCGCCGGCGTCGCCGGCACCGCGATCACCGCCGACCTCGGCGCCCGCAAGATCCGCGAGGAGCTCGACGCGCTCATGGTGCTCGGCGTCGATCCGATCAAAAACCTCGTCGTGCCCCGCTTCCTGAGCCTGATGATCATCACCGGCCTGCTCAACATCTACGCGCTGCTGTTCGGGATCAGCGGCGGCATCTTCGCCGAGCTCGCCTACGGCCAGCCGCTCGGCGGCTTCTTCGCGACCCTCTTCAACAACGCCTCGGTCACCGACCTCTGGGGCTCGGTGCTGAAGACGACCCTGTTCGGCGCGATCATCGCGATCGTCTGCTCCTACAAGGGGATGAATGCGTCCGGAGGTGCGCAGGGCGTCGGCACCGCCGTCAACGAGGCGGTCGTGATCGCCTTCATGGGCGTCTTCGCCTTCAACTACGTCTTCACCCAGACGCTGCTCGCCACCCATCCCGAGATCTAGCACGATCAAATGACCGGCTGGCTCACAGTTCCCAGGGATTGGTTCGCCTCGCTCGGCGAGATCGCCCGCTTCTGCGGGCGGGTCATGGGCCTCGTCTACTCGGGCCGCGTCTTCCAGTTCTTCGGCGAGTCGCTGCGCCAGGCCGGGATCCTGATCCTCGGCTCGACGATCGTCATCTGGGGCCTCGTCTTCATCCTCGGCCTGACCTGCGGGATCGAGGGCGCCTACTTCAACCGCTCGGTCGGCTCGCCGGCGTACGCGGGCGTCTTCGCCGCCTGGTGCGATCTGCGCGAGGTGATCCCCTACGCCTTCGGCTACATGATGGCCGCCAAGGTCGGCACCGGCATCGTCGCCGAGCTCGGCGCGATGCGGATCTCCGACGAGATCGACGCGATGGAGGTGATGGGGATCCCGCCCGTCACGTTCCTCGCCGCGACGCGGCTGCTCGCCGCCTGGATGGTCCTGCCGTTCATGTACCTCGCGGCGATCGGCGTCGGCTTCTTCGCCTCCTGGCTGGCCGTCGTCCAGCAGATCGGCGAGGTCTCCTCCGGCGGCTACCTGCTGATCTTCTGGATGTTCCAGAACCCGCCTGACCTCTTATTCAGCGTCATCAAGGCGATGGTGATGGCGACCGCCATCGTGCTCGTCGGCTGCTACTACGGCTACACCGCCTCGGGCGGACCGGTCGGAGTCGGTACGGCGACCGCGAAGTCGATGGTGCTCAACATCGTCTTAGTCCACATCATCGGGATGATGGGCACCCTGGTCTTCTGGGGGGCCAACCCGAGAGCACCGATCGGCGGCTAGTGGACCCGTCCGCAAATACGATCAGCCCCGGCGGCGTCCGGAGGAGCCTGAGCGCACCCGCCGTCCGCCCACATGCCAACCGGCATGCGGGCGGCCGCCGTGCACCCTCAGCCGCGCCCGGCCACTCGCCGGCATCTGACCGAACTTACGGACGAGTCCACTGGGTGGTCAGTCGCTTGACCCTGCCCGCATCCCAAACACGAGGAGAGAGCTGATGCCCGGAGGATCCTGGGATCCCGAGATGGAGAACGATCCGCGCGAGGATCGGCCCAGCCACGAGGACATGTACGAGCAGCCGCAGCCTGAGGACGGCCCCGTCAGCCCCGAGGACGTCCCGGCCAACCGCGACCCGGACGCCGCCGCGCCCGAGCTCGGCCGGCTCAACAAGGACTACACGATCCCCGGCGTCGAGCCCGACGACACCGATCCCTACCGCTGGCACACCGGCCAGAAGCGCGATCACGGCGGCGAGGACGCGATCGAGGTCATCGACCTGGTCAAGCAGTTCGGCAAGACGCGGATCCAGAACGGCCTCAACCTCGGCCTGCCCGACAACGAGATCTCGATGGTGCTCGGCCCGTCGGGCACCGGCAAGTCGGTGCTGATCAAGCTGATCGTCGGCCTGCTCTACCCGGACGCCGGCGACATCCTCGTGCACGGCGAGTCGGTTCCCAACATGACCGACGACGAGCTCTTCGAGATGCGGAAGAAGTTCGGCCTGCTGTTCCAGGACGGGGCGCTGTTCGGCTCGATGAACATCTACGACAACACCGCCTTCCCGCTGCGCCAGCACACTGACAAGTCGGAGGACGAGATCGCCGAGATCGTCAACCGGCGTCTGCGCGAGGTCGGCCTTGCCGAGGCTCACTACAAGATGCCGAACGAGCTCTCGGGCGGCATGCGCAAGCGCGCCGGCTTCGCCCGGGCGCTGGTGCTCGACCCGGCGATCGTCTTCTTCGACGAGCCCGACTCGGGTCTCGACCCGGTCCGCACGGCGCTGCTCTGCGAGCTGATCCGCGAGATCCACGAGGAGAACGGCGGCTGCTACCTGGTGATCAGCCACGACCTCGGCACCGCCCGCCGGATCGCCGACTTCATCGCCGTCCTCTGGAAGGGCCGGATCGTCGAGAGCGGCCCCAGCGAGGAGCTCTTCGACTCAGCGAACGACTTCGTCCGCCAGTTCCTCAACGCAGAGGTTCAAGGCCCCCTGACGATGGACTGACGTGGGTGGGCGGCGGCCTGGGAGCGCCGATGGCGGCCGCTGGGGTCGCTCACGTGCGTCCGCACGATCGCTCCCGCTAACGGCAGCCCTCGACGCTCCCAGCCTCGCCGTGGGGGTTGAGGGTTGCGCCGGTGGGCGGGGCTGCGGCCCTACGGCGCAGGTCCTCTGGGAGCGGCCGACCAGCCTTTGGGCACCGAGGGAGCGGCTGACAGCGCAGTATCAGCAGGGACGTCATCCGCCAAGCCACGTCGCTGCTGGTACTGGTCTCCATGGCCACTACGAGCGGGACCTCGGGCTGAGCGCTAGCTTCACTGCCGGCGCGCGGCCGCGGCGTGCGGCGTCGGATCGGCGCGGCCACGGGCCGGGTCGGCTCAGCCTCCGGCTTCGGCCTTCGCCTTGCCAGCTCGGCACGAACCGTCGCGCGCTGGTCCGGGTACTTGAGGCGCTGCTCGAGGATCGGGATCGCTTCTTCTGGGTGGCCGGACTGGCGTAGGGCCGAGCCGAGGTTGTAGAGGGCGTAGGCGTAGGTGAGGCCGTCGCTTTGGTCGAGCGAGTCGACGGCTTGGCGCAGGATCGGGACGGCCGCGGCAGCGTTGCCCTGCTGGAGCAGGGCGTAGCCCTGGTCGTTGAGGGCGCTCCCGTCAGCGCCGGGCGTTGGCGCCGGGGCCGGCTCGGGGGCCGGGGCCGGCGTGGTGTCGGCGTTCGCCGGGGCGGGCTCCGCCGGGGCCTCGTCGGCGGGCTGCTCCCGCTGCTTCGCGCCGTGGCCGCCGGCCTTCGCGTGCTTCGACCCGCGATCGTGGGACTTGCCGGACTGCTTGTCGGCGCCGGTCGCGGCGCTCTGCTCGCTCCCCGATCCGCCATCGCCGCCGAGGGCGACGAGGAGGACGACCGCCACCGCGGCGAGCGCGATCAGGCCGGCGGCGAGGGCGCGCGGCGCGGGTCGGCCCGTGGATCCGGTCCCGTACGTCCGATGGGATGGCGCGGCGGGCGGCTGATCGGTCGGTGCTGGGCCGGTCGGCTCAGGCTCGGGGTCGGGATCCAACTCGACGGCCGGCGCCCCCGCCTCGACCGTTTCCCGCTCGAGCACCTCGGTCTCCGCGACCCGCCCACCCGACTCGATGCCGGCGATCGAGACGAGCGCCAGCCGGGCGCTCTCCGGGCGCTCGTCCGGGTCGGCGCTGCGCAGCCGGCGGCTCAGGCGGGCGAGCGGCGTCGCCTCGGCGCCGCACTCGGCGAGCAGCACGCCGAGCGAGTACAGGTCGGAGGCCGGTGTGGGGGCGCCGCCGCCGCGAACCTCGGGGGCCATGTAGCGGCGGGTGCCGACGACCATGCCGGTCTCTGTAATCGAGGAATGGGTGCCGGTCTCGAGGATCCGGGCGATGCCGAAGTCGGTCAGGCGGATGCGACCGTCGTCGCCGAAGAGCACGTTGGCGGGCTTGATGTCGCGGTGCACGATTCCCGCCTCGTGCACCGTCGCGAGCACGTCGAGCAGCGTCCGCGCGAGCTCCGGCAGATCGACCGACTCCTCGTCGCGGTCGAATCGCTCGGCCAGGGTCTCGCCCTCGACCAGCTCCATGACGAGATAGGGCCGCTCCCGGTCGAAGCCGAGGTCGTGAATACCGACCAGGTGCGGATGCGAGAGCCGCGCCGCGATCCGCGCCTCACGCTCGAAGCGGCGGACGAAGTCCGGCTCGTCCGCGAGTTGCTCGGCGATCACCTTGACCGCCACCGGGCGGTCGAGCCGCTGATCGCGGGCACGCCAGACGGACGCCATCCCACCTCTGCCGATGCGCCCTTCGAGCTTGTAGCGGCCGCCGATCAGGGCGCCCGTCTCCACCAATGCCTGCATCGCCGCTCCATGCCCGTTTGCGGGCATCCGCAATCACGGCCGGGACGGGGGCTCGGGGTGGCCGGCCCGCCTCAGCCGGCGTCGGCGAAGAACTTCGCGTGGATGCGCTCGATCGTGTTCTTCGTCCGCGTGGTCCCAGGGCCGATCACGCCGGCGACCGCGTCGAGGTCGAGGTCGCTCTCGGCGTAGCCGCCGCTCGGCAGCCAGTGCAGGTTCGGGCCCTGGAGCTCGAGCAGATCCTCCTCGGTCGCCAGCCCGAGGATCTCCTCCGCCTCGCCGGCGCTCGGCTCGGTGCCGAGGATCACGACCTGATGCTTGCCGGCGGAAGCACCGAGCTGCTCGTCGGTGAAGGGCCGCGCCGCCGCGAGCTCACCGAGTGACGCGGCGGTTCGCAGGAAGGTCGTCGACTCCCAGCCGAACTCCTCGGCGATCGCCTCCTCGATGGCGCGCTCGACGGTCGCCGGCTTACGCCGCCGCTCGTCGGTGAAGACGACGTTGCCGGAGGCGAGGAACGTCGCTGCGTCGACGATCCCGGGCACCTTCTCGAACGCCCCGGCGAGCGCCTCGCCGGAGACGCGGCGACCGCCGACGTTGATTCCCCGCAGAAATGCTGCGTAACGCTGTGGCACGGATCCCATCTTGCCCGAGATGGTTGATTCCACGAACTCGCACCCACGGATGACGCCTGGACACGCTTCGCCGGGCCCCGATCGTCTGGCTTGCGTGTGCCAACCGGCACACGCTGCGCCAGCCGACCGCGTCTGGCTCGGTGCCAGGCGCCACCGTGAGCACGATTCCGCGGAACCACCCATCTAGATGCGGCTATGCATTCGGAGGCGGCCTGCAAAGCTTTCCGCGTGAGGAGATTCCTGGGCAGGGTCAGCGAGTGGTCGGTGACCCATCCGACGCAGACGATCAGCGCGGTAATCGCGATCGTCGCGATCGTCGGCACGGTCGGCGCGCTGCGGCTGACCCCGGATGCCGGCACCGACAAGCTCGTCGACAACGGCTCCAGCGCCTACCGGGGGACGCAGGAGTTCCGCCAGCGGTTCGGCGACGAGGCGATCGTCGTCCTCGCCCACGACGACCTCCGCAACCTGCTGCTCAAGCAGAGCCAGATCGGCCAGCTACTCAAGCTCGAGGCCTGCCTGTCGGGCAACGCGCCGGCCAACGATTCGAATTACCCGCCTGTCTGCGGCGAGATCCGCGACCTCGGCGCGACCCGCGTCGTCTTCGGGCCCGGCACCTTCCTCAACCAGGCGGCCGAGCGCTCGGCGGACGTACTGCGCCAGCAGATCGGTGCTACCTATGCGGGCGCCCAGCAGGCGGCCGCCGCTGCCGCCAAGCAAGCGAAGAAGAAGGGCCTGAGCCCGATCCAGCAGCAGGCCGCTGCGACGGCTGCGCAGCAAGCCGTCGTCAAGGGCGCGCTCGCCAAGTACGGCGACCTCGCTTCGCAGATGAGCAGCATCGGCTTTCCGTCGGTCACCAACAAGCTCTTCGTCGAGGCGATCGTCTTCGACTCGCGCCTGCCCGCGGGTACGCCGAAGTCGAAGTTCGGCTACCTGTTCCCGTCCTCCGACGGCGCGCTCGTCTCGATCCGCCTGCAGCCGGACCTCCCCGACCAGACGCAGCGCAAGGCGATCTCGCTGATCCGCGAGGCGATCGCAGACCCCGCCTTCAAGCTCGACGGCGGCAGCTACGAGCTCAGCGGCGTGCCGGTCGTCGTCCAGGGCCTCGCCGACGAGCTCGGTGGCGAGATCGTGCTGCTGCTCGGCGTCGCGCTCGTCGTCATGGCGCTCACGCTGATGGCCGCCTTCGGACCGCCGCTGCGGCTCTTGCCGCTGTTCGTCGCGCTCGGCGGCTCGGCGATGGCCTTCGGCCTGCTCTCGATCATCGGCGGGACGCTGACGATGGCCTCGGTGGCCGTCCTACCGGTCGTCATCGGGCTCGGCGTCGACTACGCGATCCAGCTGCAGGCGCGCTTCCGCGAGGCGGCGATGTCGGGCCAGCGGCCGGCTGCCTCGGCGGTCACCGCCGCCGTCCGGGGCGGCCCGGTGATCGGCACCGCGGCGTTGGCGACGATGGTCGGCTTCCTCTCGCTGCTGCTCTCGCCGATCCCGATGGTCCGCGAGTTCGCCTTCGCGCTCGTCGTCGGCATCATCTCGGCGCTGGCGATCTCGCTCACGGCTGGACTCGCGGCCCTCTCCAGCGTCGACCCCGAGCGCTCCCGCCGGCCAGGGGCGACGGGCCGCCGGCTCGGCGGACGGATCGCGAAGAGCGGCGGCAAGGCTCGGACTTCGTTCTCGACCGCGGCCCGCCGGACGCGTGACCTCGGTGCCGCGATCCGCCACCGCACGGCGTCCTTTGGCCGCTCGGCGCTGGCGCTCGCGATCTCGGCGCCCGGTCGCGTGCTCGGCGTCGCGGCCCTGCTCGCCGCGATCGGCTGGGGAGTCGGCACGCAGACCGAGGTCGTCTCCGACGTGCGGCAGCTCGTCCCGCAGAACCTGCCGGCCCTGCAGTCCGTCGACGCGCTCGAGAGCGTCACGGGCGTCTCCGGCGAGCTCGACGTGATCGTCCGCGGCGACGACGTGACGAGCCCGGCCGCGGTCAAGTGGATGTCCGGCTTCAAGCAGAGCGTGCTCACCGACCACGGCTTCAGCGGCGAGTTCCCCGACTGCCGCGCCGACGGCACCGAGATCTGCCCGGGCCCGGCGCTCGCCGACCTGCTGCCCTCCGACGGGAAGTTGACGCGCTCCCGGATCAACAGCGTGCTGAACATCGTGCCGCCTTACTTCCTGCAGGCGATCCTCTCGCGCCCGAAGGGTTCTGAGCAGGTCGCCAACATTTCGTTCCTGATCCCGGTCATGTCGCTCGACGACCAGAAGGCCCTGATCGACGACATCCGCAGCAAGCTCGATCCTCCGGCGGGACTCAGCGCCGAGGTCGTCGGGTTGCCCGTGCTCGCCGCCGATGCGAACTCCGAGCTCTCGGGCTCGCGCTACTGGCTCACCCTCGCCAGCCTGTTCGCCGTTGCGCTCGTGCTGCTCGCCGTCTATCGCTCGCCCCGCCGGGCGCTCGTGCCGCTGATCCCGATCGCCCTGGCGACAGGCTGGTCGGCGCTCGTGCTGGCGCTCGTCGGGATCCCGCTCAACCCGATGTCGGCCACCCTCGGGGTGCTCGTGATCGCGGTCGCGACCGAGTTCAGCGTGATCCTGTCGGCCCGCTTCAGCGAGGAGCGCGAGCTCGGGCGCAGCCTTGGCGAGGCGCTGCGCAACACCTACGAGCGCACCGGCACGGCCGTGCTGGCCTCGGGGATCACGTCGATCGCGGGCTTCGGCGTGCTGATTGCGAGCCGGATCACGATGTTGCGCGAGTTCGGCCTCGTCACGATCGTCGACCTGACGGTCGCTCTCGCCGGCGTCATGCTGGTCCTGCCGGCGACCCTCGTCTGGGCCGAGGGCGGCTTCCGGCCGCTGCCCGCCATCCGCCGCCGGCTGCGGCCCTCGCGCCGGTCCCCAGCACCGCCGCCCGCCGAGTCCGAGCCCGCCGGCTGAGTCGGCCGTCGTGGCGGAGGGCGATCAAGGCGGGGGCTGGTGGCCGGAGCGAAAGCCGGAGCCGGACGCCGGCAGCGAGCGGGAGGAGGAAGAGCCGGAGGCGCCATCCGCGAAGGACGGCGGATCGGCCGCCGGGGATCGGCCGCCTGAACTGCCGAAGCCGCCGCGCGGACTCGCCTCCCGCGAGCGGCCCAAGGTCGCGTCGCGCTATTCCCTGTTCGTCGGCCTCGCCTTCGCGGTCCTGGTCATCGTCGCCGTCGTCAATGCGATCGACTCCAACGGCGGTGGCATCCTCGGCGCCAACCCTGACGCCCGCAACGGGGTGCCGCTGCCCGAGTTCGCGGTCCCCGACGTGCGCGGGCCGCTGCAAGGCGACGCGAACGTCTTCCAGGACGACTGCGACTCCTCGCGCAACCCGTGCCCGTCGGGGGACGTCCGCAAGCCGGCCTGTGAGATCCGCGCGGTGGGCGCGATCCGCGACTGCGACCTCTTCGATAAGCCGCTCGCGATCTCGTTCTGGTTCACGCGCGGCGGCGACTGCCTGTCCTCCCAGGACGCCTTCGACAAGGTCGCCGGGCGCCGTGGCGGCGACGTCAACTTCCTCTCGATCAACGTCCTCGACGATCGCAGCTCGGTCGAGCAGATCGTCCGCGATCACGGGTGGACGGTACCCGTCGGCCACGACCGCGACGGCGCGGTATCGAACCTGCTCGGCGTCGGCGTCTGTCCGACGATCGTGCTCGCCTACCCCGGCGGGATCATCGACGATGCACAGATCAAGCCGGGCAACTTCACCGAGCCCGAGATCGAATCGCTGATCGACGACCTCGTCGCCGACAGCGCCCGACGCGATCCGGCCCCGTCGCCGGGGGCGGGTTCGGGGAGCGGAGGCAAGGCATGAGCGGGGGCGGTGAGCCGGAGCCCGTCCAGAGCGGGTTCGTCGATGCCGAGCTCGCGGCCGAGCTGCCCGGCATCGGTCTGCGCTGGGCGGCCGTCTCGCACGGCTCAGGGCGCAGCAACGATGGCCTCCGCACCCGGCTTGCGATTCTCTCGGACCGGTTTACGGGCGCGCAGGCAATCGAGCTGCGCAGGCGCCCGATCCCCTGGGCCTACCGGGTCTTCTTCCGGCATATCGGGCTCGACCCGGACGAGCAGCTGACGCCCGTCGAGGCCCTTGCACTCGAGCGTCTGCGCAAGGGCGGCTTCCCGAGCCAGAACCTGCTCGACGACGCGCTGACGATCGCGATCATGGAATCCGGGGTCGCGCTCGTCGCCTTCGACGGCGATCGGGTCGAGCCGCCACTTGGGATCCGCCCGAGCAGGGTGGGCGAGGAGCTCGACGGCCGGCCGACACCCCTGCCGGCCGGGACGCTGGTGATCGCCGACTCCCGCGAGCCCGTCTCGATGCTCTTTGGGGCGGTCGGGGAGGGTCGTGGCGTCAACCCCCGGACCCGCCGCATGATCGTCGCGGCGCTGCAGGTCGCCGGCGTGCCCGACATCGCCGTCGAGGAGGCGCTCTGGCTGCTGCTCGGCGCCCTCGCCGAGGACGGTTGAAGTCGGCTGAAATCGCCGCCTGCCAGGGCTACAATGGCCCGGAAGTCGAGCGAGGAAAGGGACCCGAGGGTGCCGGAGCTTCTCGAGGCCGGACCAGGAGAGTTGGAAGCGGAGGTCGCCACAGGCGGCGCGACGGTCCGCGAGCCGCGCACGCTCGACCGCAGCGTTGCGAAGCGCGAGCTGCGCCGGCAGATCGCGAGGCTCGAGCGCCAGCTCGCCGACACCTTCGTCACCGCCTTCCCGCGCCGTGGGATCGAGGTCAGCGGCCTCGGCCCCGCCGGCGGCGGGCCGCGGATGCTCGGCCTCGCCGAGCTCGAGCGGATTCGCGACGGGCTTGCGCTGAAGTTGAGCGATGCGCGCGCCGAGCTCGGCCGCCGCGTCGACGCCGAGGAGGCGAATCGGGGCCTGCGCGAGCGCATGATCGCCGACCCGCAGGCTTACCCGTGGGTCCGCATCTCGAACGAGGACGTCGGCGAGCGCGGTTGCGGCCACTACCACTCGCGACCGCGCTGGGGCATCCTCGGCATGCTGGTGGGCTGGTGGCGGGTCAAGGTCTCATCCGGTTGTCCGTTAGCCACCGGGCGTCGCCTCGCGGCGCCCGCCCTGAACTGACCCCGAGCACCCCGGCAGGCTGAACATGGCTTCGAAGGCCGAGAAGCGCCGTCGCAAGCGACGCCTCGTTCACCAGGGCGCGGTTCCCGTGGACGGAGGGCAAGCGCCGGACGATGGTGATGAGGCGGCCGCCGATCCCGCCGATCCCACACCGACCAGACTGCGGGGCCCGCGGCGGGCCGAGCGCAACGTCGATGATGAGCGGCCGCCGGCGCCATGGGGACGCTTTCCGCTCACGGAGCTGGCCGTCTTCTTCGGGATCGTGATGCTGGTCGCGGGCCTCTTCTTCGTCGCCGGCGATCGCGGCAAGGTCCTCGTCCTCGCCGGCGCCGGACTCGGCGCGCTCGGCGGGCTCGACACGGCGCTCCGTGAGCACTTCGCGGGCTTCCGCTCGCATACTTTGCTGCTCGCCGGCGTACCTGCTGCGCTGACGCTCGCAGTGCTCGTGGCGGTCGGTCCCGAGAGCCTCACGCGCGGCGTTGCGTTGCTCATCGCGCTTGGCGTCTTCGCCGCCTCGGCGGTGCTCTTCGGTCGCATCTTCCGCGACCGCTCGGGAGGGCGCTGGTTCCGACTCGGCGGCCGCAACTGAGGCCCGAATGCAGAACGGCCCGGGTCGGGGACCCGGGCCGCGCTCAGTCTGTGGCTGGCGGGGGCCGGCGGCTCCCGTCTCCTCCCTTTCGAGAATTCAGTGGGTTCGCCGGGCCTTGACCTCGAGGGCTCCGGCGAGCATCTCGCGCTGACGCAGGGTCAGCCGCCCGATCTGACGGTTCTCGCTCACCGCCAGCGGGCCGAGGAACTTGCGCGTCCTCGTGCGCCCCCACCGACTCTGACTCCGGAGCAGCTCGGAGACGGACATCGTCTCGGCTTCCCAGGGGCAGGATCGGACCACATCGTGAGCCTCCACATTGCCAACGCGCACCGCCCGCTTCAGCGCCGCCCGGGCGAGGCGAACACGATTCGCCTGTTCGAGCGCTTCGATGTGTTGCGGGATGACTACGGGCGCGGCCGTAGAGGCAGCTTCCATTCTCACTCCTCCTTGTGAGTTCTGATGGGCTATTGGGTGTTTCGTGGCGCCTGGCGCCGGGCCGGCTCAAAGCCGGGACGAGGGGATGGACGGTGGGTGATCCGCTCCGATCCCGCTCCCTGCCCCGGTGCGTTCGGTGCGCTGGGCACCCTAGTCGCATCGGTCCGAGTGGTGGGCGGGCGGACGGAGAATCACCCTCCTCACGTTCGCTAAGAGCAGGGTTTTTCTGCGTGGCCCGTGCGCCAAACCACTTGTGAAGAATTGGACAAGTCGAATCTACCCAAGCAGGGGTAGGCCAAGATGCATCAAAGGACAGTAAAAACCGGAATCAACTGCCCTGCGCTGGCGGTAGGCAAAGATTCTCGGTTCCGGGGTGAGCCCGCCGACAGGCGTCCTCAGGGCCGCGGCAGCTCGTCGAATCCGGCGGTGACCTGCTCGAAGATCGCGAGCGCGCGATCGAGGTGCGAGCGCTCGTGCGTCGCCATCAGGCTCGTCCGCAACAGCGCGCCGCTCGGCGGCACGGCCGGGTGAATCGCGACGTTCGTGTAGACGCCGGCGTCGTAGAGCGCCTTCCAGAGGGCGACCGCGAGCATGTCGTCGCCGACGATCACCGGCACGACGGGGGTCAGCGCCTCGCGTCCGTCCGGCATCTTCGTCGGCTCGACGACCCGCAGGCCGATCTCGGTCAAGCCGTTGTGCAGGTAGGCCGCGTTGTCGGCCAGCCGGGCGAGCAGCTCCGGGCCCTCGTCGCTGCGCAGGATCCGCAGCGACTGCAGGGCGGCGCCGACCGCAGCGGGTACCGCGGCGGCGGAGAAGAGGAAGGAGCGGGCCGCGATCCGCAGATACTCGATCACCTCGGCCGAGCCGGCGATGAAGCCGCCGCAGGAGGCGAAGCTCTTCGAGAAGGTGCCCATCCGCAGATCGACCTCGGACTCGAGGCCGAAGAGCTCCGAGGCGCCGGCGCCGCGCGGGCCGATCGCGCCGGCGCCGTGCGCCTCGTCGACCATCAGGCGGGCGCCGTAGCGCTTGCAGAGCTCGACGACCGGCGGCAGGTCGACGATGTCGCCCTCCATCGAGAAGACGCCGTCGACGACGACGAGCACCCCGCCGCCATCCTCGGTCGAGCGCTCGAGCATCTTCTCGAGCTTGTCGATGCGGTTGTGGCGGTAGGGACGGAGCTTGGCGCCGGACAGCTTGCAGCCGTCGAGGATCGAGGCATGGTCGCCCGAGTCGCAGATCACGGTGTCGCCGGGTTCGAGGATCGTGCCGATGCAGCCGACGTTCGCCTGGTAGCCGGTAGTGAAGACGAGCGCCGCCTCCGTTCCCATCCACTCGGCGAGCTCACTCTCGAGCTCGACGTGCAGGGGGATCGTGCCGTTGAGCAGGCGTGAGCCAGTCAGCGCGGTGCCGTAGGTCTCGAGCGCGTCGGCGGCCGCCTGCTTGACGCGCGCGTCGCCGGTCAGCCCCAAGTAGTTGTTGGAGCCGAGCATGATCGTCTCCCGGCCCTCCATCTCGACGACGGGCCCGGCCTGCGAGGTGAGCACGCGGAAGTAGGGCAGCATGTCCGCCTTCTGGGCGAACTCGAGCTGCTCGCGGCGGTCGTGGTTGCGCGCCTTGTCGAACAGGTCACGCTCGATCCGGGGGTGGGAGGAAGCTTCCATGGCCCCCCATTGTCACAGAGGCGGAACCGTCTTCGCCGTTGCCTAGACTCGCGCGGGTGGAAGACGAGGTTCTCGAAGGCGAGGCGGTCGAGGAGGACGCGCCGGGTACCGGCGTCGTCGATGACGATGTCCGTCCCCTCCCGCAGCGCCGCAGCGCTGCCGAGCTCGATGCCTGGCGCGGCGAGGTCCGTACGGTGGCGATGGCCGCCGCCGGGGGGCTCGCCGCCGGGGCGGCGACTGTGGCCGCGGTCAACGCGGTCCGCGCCCACGTCGAGCGCCGGAAGCCGACCCGGGTCCTGCGCCGCGGCGGCAAGGCGGAGCGCGTGCTCGCCAGCCGCTCCTTCCTGATCGACGTCCACGTACTCGACCGCTGATGAGCGGGCGCCCGCGGGCTGCCGGCGAGGGCTTGATCCTCGACGTGACGCCTCCCTGGCCGTTCCGGCTTGCCCGCCGGGGTGGTCCCGACTCGGTCTCCCGGGTCCGCGACGGCATCTTCGAGCGCTTCCTGCACGTCGAGGGGCGGCCGATCCTCGTCCGCGCTTGGGAGCAGCCGTCGGCCGACGCCGTCCGGATCGCGGCGATGCCGGCCGAGCGCTCGTGGCTCGAGGCCGGGCGCGAGGCGGTCGAGCGCTCCGCCCCGAGCCGCCGGATCCCGAAGGCGCCCGCCCGTACCCGCCGGCGCCGGCGCATCGGCGTCCGTGAACCGCTTCGCGCCCAGCCCGCGCATCTGCAGACGGCAATCGACCGCGCCCGCAACGCGCTCGGCCTCGACGATGACTACTCCGACTTCTACGACACCTTCCGCGCCGACGTGCTCATGGGCCCGGCGATCCGCCGCGTCCCCTGGGTGCGCGTGCGCCGCACGTTCTGGCCCTGGGAGGCGCTCGTCTGGGCGATCACCGAGCAGCTGATCGAGGCCGAGCGCGCGCACGTCATCCAGCGCCGGATGGTCGCCCGCTGGGGCGCCGCCTGCCTACCGCCCGACCGCGACCGGCCGCTGCGCGACGTGCCCTCGCCGGAGACGATCGCCAGCCTCGCTCCAGCCGAGCTCGCCGCACTGGACCTGGCACCGAAGCGCGCGGTGGCGATGATCAAGGTCGCCCGCGAGGTCGCCGCGGGCCGGATCGATCCCGGCCGCCGCGGCCATGACAAACGCCTGCTCGCGATCTCCGAGATCGGTCCGTGGACGGTCCAGGTGCTCGGCAGCAAGGGCCGCGGCGACCCTGACTCACTGCCCGCCGGCGACCTCGCCTACCTCAAGCAGGTGCCCCGGCTCGTCGGCATGGAGCGCCGCGCCACGGTGGCCGAGGTCGAGACCTTCTACGCCCGCTTTGCCCCCTGGCGCGGCTGGGCCGGCCTCTTCACCCTGCTCGGCGCCCGCGCCCCGGAAGGCTCCGTCGGCCGGCCGCTCCGCTACCACCCCCCGAACCCGGAGCTGGAGGACGCGGCTTAGGCGGCGCGGCGTCCCCCGGGGTCGCCGCCTCCTCAACTGCCCGGATCAGCCGGGTGGCCGAAGTCGGCCTCGGACGCAATTGCGAGGGCTGCGGTGGAGGGCGCGCCGAGAACTACGTCCTCGATCCGTTTGCCTGCATCGTCGTAGGCGGTTACGTGGACTCGATCCAGGATTCGATCCACCTGCTCGGGATCGAGACTGAAGTCGGAGGGGTACGAGGACTGCTCCGCGTCGCGTCCGAGCTGGGGCAGGGCCCGATATGGAGTTGTCGGCAGGAAGGCAACGCCGAACTGCAGCGGCGTTGGTGTCGCATCCTCGCCTTGGCGCTGCGGGCTGAGCGATGGTGCCGCCTCGAACGGCGCCAGTGTCGCCTCGCGCGCCTCCTTACCATCCGGCCCCGGATATGTGACGTCGACTCCGGCGACGCTTCGCCGGGCTGTGATCTCGACGAGCAGGTCACCGTCCTCGCCGAGCAGCGGAGGGCCTACGAGCGGAAAGGCGCGGATCGCGTTGTGCCCCTGGATGTCGCCGAGCGCTTCGTGGGTCATGCACTCCTCGCCGTTGGTCCGCACCCCCGGGTTTGGGAAGCTCACGTACAGACACGTCGTCGCATTGCTTGGGTGATCAGCAGGCTTGTTCGTCGTTGCCGCAAGCTCGAAGTCGGTTCCGTTGGGGCTCGTACCGAGTCCGATCACCTCCGACTCCGATGGTCCGTTGCCTTCCGCGAACCCGGGGTCGGAAGGCTCCTCGCCGATCCCCACCAGTTGACCCAGGTCGTCGGCAACGGCCCGCCCCGGCGGCGTGAAGCTCGATGCGACGAGCAGCGCGAGTATTGCCGCGACAAGGACGGGCGTGCGACGCACCCATCGCCGGCCGATCGGCGTCTCGGCGCCAGCCGTGGCGATCGTTTTTGTTCGCTCCCGCGCCTCTGAGGCATCGGGAATCGGCGTGTCGGCCAGAGCTCGGGCGAGTCGATCATTCATGGCTGTCTCCGATCTGTACCGAGAGGGATTCGCGAAGTGCGGCCAGGGCGCGGTAATCGCGCGTGCGCACGGTGGCCGGTTTGATGTCGAGAACGGCCGCGATCTCCTCCGTGCTCATCTGCAGCAGGTGCCGAAGGACCACTACCGACCGCTGCTCCAGTGGCAGCCTCAGCAAGGACTCGACCAGAGAATCCGGTAACGCGTCAGCGAGGAGCGGATCGCTCCAGTCGGCATCGTCGGGTGCCGGGTCGAGCACCGCGGGATCGGCAGTGAGCTCGTGGCGGACCGTGGCGCTGCGAATCCAGTCGCGGGCGCTGTTCGCCGCGATTCGATCGAGCCAGGGCTGCAGCGGACGGGACAGGTCGGCCCCGGACAGTCCGCGCACGGCTTTGAGCATCGAGTCCTGAGCGAGGTCCTCGGCGGCAGTCCGGTCCTTCGTGATGAGGAAGGCGACGCGGTGCATCCGCTCCCAGTGGGCATCGATGAATGCTGCAACGGCATCTGGGTCTCCGGCCGCCGCGGCCGACCAGTCCGCGCGCGGCGCCCCCGACCCGTTCAGCGAGCGATCCATCACCAACTACACGAAACGGCGCCGCGGAGCGTTCCCGACGTCACCGGGCCGCGCCGGGGGGTCGCCTGGTCCAACTGGCGCGTTTTGCACATGAGGGGGATGAGTAAAACGCGACAGAAATACCGACTGAGCCGGCCTAGTCGGGGATCTGGCCCGGTAGGTAGTCGTTGGTGAGCAGCTCAGCGGTGCCGAGGCGCTGTGTGAGCTGGCCGTGGTCGGCCATCCAGCCGGCGAAGCCGATCCAGTCGCTGGCATTCATGTACCCGAAGGGCTTGCCCTTCGGCGGGTTGAAGTAGGGGAGGGTCTTGAGCACCTCCGCCTTGGTCAGCTTCGGATTGAGATCGGGCGAGGCCTTGATCAGGGCGTCGGTCGCGGCCTGTGGATCCTGCTGGGCGGCCTTCGTGCCGCGGGCGAGCGCCGCGATGAACGCCCGGATCGGCTCGGGGTCGTCCTGCAGTTGCTGGCCGTTGGCGACGAGGACGAGCTCGTCGTAAGTCGGGATTCCGAGCTGGTCCACCGGCTGCACGATCGGGTGCTTGCCTTCAGCCGCGAGCTGGACGCCCTCGACGTTGAGGAAGCCGCCGAACATCGCGTCCGCCTGGCCGCTGAGCACCGGCTGCAGCAGGTTGAGACCGACATCGGTCTGCTTGACGCTGTCCGGGTTGACGCCGGCCTGCTTGAGGATCGTGTCGAGGTAAGCCGTCTGGTACGGGATCCCCGCCGTGACGACGGTCTTGCCGGCGAGGTCCGCCGGCTTCTTCGACTCCGGAGGGCGGCAGCGAGATCAGCGAGGTGAGCGGATGCTGGATCAGGGCACCGACAGCGACCACGTCGAGTCCCTGGTCGCGGGCGAGCATCACCTCGGGCTCGTAGGAGATCGCCAGATCGGCACGGCCGGCCGCGACCTGCTTGATCGGCGCCGAGGGGTCGGAGGGAACGTGAGGGTTGACGTCGAGGCCGGCGTCGGCGAAGTAGCCGTTGGCGAGCGCCGTGTAGATACCGGCGTGGTCGGCGTTGACGTAGAAGTCGAGCGCCAGGTCGAAGGAGTCGGGTTGCGTCGCCTCGCCCTCGGGCTTCTCGCCGCAGCCGAGCGCAAGCAGCGCGACCGCCGCCAGCGTCGCCACTGCGGCGCCGATGCGTACGAGCCCCCTCGATCCGGTCTTCGTCTTCTCCATCGTTCCTTTCATCCTCGTTGGTTGCGGAACCTGGGCCGCGGGTCAGCCGTCCGGAGTCGATCGTCGCCACCAGCCCCACCGTCGTTCGAGCAGGCTGACCGCTCCGAAGAGCAGCATCGCCATCGCCGAGAGCACGAAGATCGCCGCGAACAGGCGCGGCACCTCGAGTTGGGCGTTGTCGACGAGCATCAGGTGCCCGAGCCCCTGGTCGGCGCCGGCCCACTCGCCGAACACGGCGCCGATCACCGCGATCGCAATCGCGATCTTCGCCCCGCTGACCGCGTAGGGGAGCGAGGTCGGGGAGCTCGAGCCGGCTCAGGATCTGAGTTCGGCCGGCGCCGAGCGAGCGCATCATCTTGCGCTGCGCCGGCTCGACCGCTTCGAGTCCGTCGAGCATGTTGACGGTGATCGGGAAGAAGCAGATCAGCGCGATGATCGCGACCTTCGGGCCGATCCCGAAGCCGAACCAGACGACGAGGATCGGCGCGACGACGATGATCGGCACCGTCTGGCTGGCGATGATCAGCGGGTAGAAGGCGCGCCGCAGCAACCGCGATGAGTGCAGCAGCAGGGCGAAGCCGCACACCGATCAGGAGCGCCACGGCGAAGCCGGCGAGCACCTCCTGCAGTGTCACCCAGGCGTTGTCGACGAGCAGGTGCCAGTTGTCGACGATCGAGGCGGCGATCTCGGTCGGCGCCGGGATCAGGAAGGGCTCGATGCCGAGCGCGTTGGCGAGCAGATCCCACTTCGCCGCGGCCTGCCAGATCGCGAGCAGGACGAGGATGAGCGCGATCGGCGCCGCGATGTCTGCCAGCCGCCGCCTCATCGGTGGGGCTCCGGGCTCGAGCCGAGCGCGTGCAGGGCCGCCTCGCGGGCACTCACGAACCCAGGCGCGGTAACGACGGCGGCGCGGTCGTCACCGGCCCGATCGGCCGCCGGCACCGAGCCCTCCCAGACGGCGCGCCCGGGCCGCGGCGAAGGACGACGACGCGGTCCGCGACGAAGAGCGCCTCCTCGACGTCGTGGGTGACGAGCAGCACGGCCCGCGGTTCGGCGGCGAGCGCTCCGCGCAGCCAGCTCTGCAGGTCGCCGCGGGTGATCGCGTCGAGCGCGGCGAAGGGCTCGTCGAGCAGCAGCATCGGCCTCGCCGGCCAGCAGGGTGCGGGCGAAGGCGACGCGCTGGCGCATGCCGCCGGAGAGCTCCTCGGGCCAGGCGCGCTCGAAGCCGCCGAGGCCGAGCCGCTCGAACAGCGGTGCCGCCGTTTGCCGTGCGGCGCGCGCCGAGCTGCCCGCCAGGCGCGGCGCGAGCGCGGCGTTGTCGATCGCTCGCAGCCACGGCAGCAGCGTCTCGCGCTGCGGCATGTAGACGCAGCCGGCGAGCCGGGCGCGCGCGTCGGTGCCGGCCGGCGACGGCGATCCGGCCAGCTGCCGGCTCGGCCAGCCCGGCCGCCAGCTCGAGCAGGGTCGACTTGCCGCACCCCGAGGGACCGACGAGGGCGACGGTCTCACGCGGGCCGAGCTCGAGGTCGATGCCGGCGAGCACCTCGAGCTCGCCGAACGAGTGGCCGGAGGCCCTCGATTCGCAGGGCAGCACCACCGAGCCGATCGCGAAGGCCGGATCGAGCCTCACTCGCCGCTTCGAGATCGACTGTCACGTTCGCTTCGTCTCCCTTCGCGCGCATTACCGCACAGGTTCGGAGGGTCAGCGCCGGGCCGGGGAGCACGCCACGAGGGCAGAGGTCCCGAGGGGCGCTATCTCAGCCCGCGTACCCGCGAGCACCCCTGTTGACCGTTCCGATTCTAGTGGGGCGACAGGCCGGTTCAGTCGGCAGCCGTCTGCGCGGTGCCGGCGATCACGTCGACGAACTCCTCCAGGTGCTTGCGTCGTCCAGCACTCGAAGGCGCGGTCACGTACGGCTCGTAGGCGGCCATCACCGAGTCGCCGTAGTTCCAGTAGAGGCTTCGGCTCGGGGTTGAGCCAGAAGGTCCGGCCGGCGCGCTCGGTGACGTGCGCGAAGGCCTCGGGGTGCGGATCGCGCCCGTTGGTGCGCGCGTCGCCGAGCACGATCACGGTCGAGCGCGGATCGAGGTCGCCGGAGATCTCGGTCAGGAACTCGTTCCAGACGCGGCCGTAGTCGGTGTAGCCGGAGACGTCGGCGACGCCGCCGTCACGGCTGATCGCCTCGCTGATCTTGCGGAAGTCGCGCTCCTTCTCGAAGGTCTCGGTGACCTCGCTGATCCGCTCGATGAAGACGAAGCTGCGCAGCTTGCGGAACGAGTCGTGGAGCGCGTGCAGGACGCTGAGGAAGAAGACGCTCGCCGACGTCACCGAGGTCGAGACGTCGCAGAGCACGTAGATCTCGGGGCGGCGCGGGCGCTTCGGCCGGTAGCGCAGGTGCATCGGCACGCCGCCGGTCTCCAGCGAGGTCCGCATCGTCCGCCGCACGTCGACGACGCGGCCCCGGCGGCGGCCGCGCTGATCGTGGCCGAGCGTCGCCAGCCGCCGCTTGAGTTGGGTGACCGCGCGGTGGATTGCGGCCAGGTCCTGGGTCGGGCTCGTCGGCAGCGCTCGGTCGAGCTCGGCGAGCGGGCGCGAGGGGGGCAGCTTCTCGGTCCGCTCGATCAGCGCCCGCTCGAGCTCGCGGCGCAGGTGCGCCTCGAACTCGCGCAGGCCCTCGCGGTCGAGCGGCGGCGCCTCGCCGCTCCTCCGAGCCGGGCCGCGGGCCCTGGCCCGGCTGCAGGCCGAGCGAGCGGCGGATCCGCTGCACGTCGACGCCGACGACCCCCGAGCCCTCGCCCTGGCGGCCGAAGCCGGCAACCGCGAGCCGGGCGAGGTCGCGGATCGCGTCCTCGTCGCCGTCGGCGATCGCCTGGCGGATCGAGCTCGCGGAGCTCGTCGAGGTCGAGCCGATCGCCGTCGCGCGCTGAGCTCGCCGCTCTCGCCGATCTCGCGCTCGAGCGCCTCGGCCTCGGCGGCGCGGAAGAAGAAGCGATCGAAGATCAGCTCGAAGACGCGCCGGTCCTCCGGCGACTTGGCGATCGTCGCGGCGAGCGCCTCGCGGAACTCGGAGCGATCGGTCCAGGGGATCGCGCCGACCGCCTCGAAGGCGTCGAGGATCTCGGAGGTCCCGACCGCGACGCCCTCGCTGCGCAGCTCCTCGCAGAAGGTCGACGAGCTTCGGCCCGAGCCCGTCGGGGAGCCCGCTCGGTGGACCCGCCCCGGTCTCGGGGGCGGTCATCAGGCGCCTTCGCCGGCCTGGGTCATCGCACCCGCGAGCCGCGTCCCGACCCGCTCGGCGACGAGGTCGAGGTCGGTGCGGTGCTTGACGATGATGCTCATCGTCTGCGTGAAGGTCTCGGCGTCGATCTCGTCGGCGCCGAGCAGCAGCAGCGCCCGGGCCCAGTCGATCGACTCGGCGATCGAGGGCGGCTTCTTCAGGTCGAGCTCGCGGACCATCTGTACGACCTCGACGAGTCGCCGGGCGAGCGCCTCGTCGAGCTCGGGTGCGTGCAGGCGCACGATCTCCATCTCGCGCTCGATGTCCGGGTAGTCGAGCCACAGGTACAGGCAGCGGCGCTTCAGCGCCTCGGTCAGCTCGCGGGAGTTGTTCGAGGTCAGCAGCACGATCGGGTGCGTGCGCGCCTCGATCACGCCGAGCTCGGGGATCGAGATCTGGAAGTCGGAGAGGACCTCGAGCAGCATCGCCTCGAACTCCTGGTCGGTCTTGTCGATCTCGTCGATCAGCAGGACGACGGGCTCGGGCGAGGCGATCGCGGTGAGCAGCGGCCGGGTGAGCAGGAACTCCTCGCCGAAGATCTCGTCGAAGGAGTCACCACGGCGCGCCCTCCGCTTCGCGCCCGGGCGTGCCGGATGCAGGGCTGCGCCTCGGCGCCGGTCGCGGCGCTCGGCCTGGATCCGCAGCAGCTGCTTGCGGTAGTTCCACTCGTACAGGGCCTTGGCCTCGTCGAGGCCCTCGTAGCACTGCAGGCGGATCAGCTCCCGCCCGGTCGCCCGGGAGAGCGCCTTGGCGAGCTCCGTCTTGCCGACGCCGGCCGGGCCCTCGACGAGCACCGGCTTGCCGAGTCGTTGGGCGAGATGGGAGACGAGCGCCGCCGGCTCGTCGGCCAGATAGCCGGCCGACTCGAGCGCCGCGCGGGTCTCCTCGACGGTCGCGGGGCCGTCGGCGGCAGGGGAGGGGACGTCCGACATCGCCCGCCTGATGATAATGCCGGTGTGGAGACCGTCACCGCAGCGGCCGTGGCGCTTGCCGATTTGCTGCCCACCTCGTCCACGTACTACGGCGTCCTGATGGGCGCCGGGTTTCTGCTCGGCATCTACGCGCACGCAGCAAAGATGCCGCGGCTGCTCGCCTTCGCGATCCTGCTGATCTTCATGACGACGCTGCTGACGCTCGTCGCCGCCCGTACGTTCAGCGGCACGCCGGCCGACCATCTGCCCTGAGCTACGGGCCGCCGATCCGGCTTGGGAAGCGCTCACGCAGCCCCCCGCAACCGGGTAGGGTCGGCACCTCGTTGTCTCAGGAACCGGTTCGGGTGCAGGAAGAACAGCAACATTCACAAGAGGGGCCCGATCTCGCCGACGCGGGCGCCGACGCTGCGCGCGCGGCCGCCAACGGCGTCGGCTCGGCGATCGAGGACGCCCGCAAGACGGGGCTCGACGCGCTGGCCGAAGACGTGCGCCGGATCTCGACCGAGGCGCGCGAGGCCTCGCTGCGCGCGAGCAAGGCCGAGGCCGTCGCCCGCAAGGCGATCGAGGAGCGCAAGCTTGCCGAGCAGCGGGCCGAGGAGGCGATGGCGGTCGCGGCGGAGGCCGAGGAGGCCGCCGTGCAGGCCGCGCGCTCAGCCGCCGAGCGCTACGAGGTGCGCCTTCGGGAGACGCGCGACCGCCTGCGCGAGCAGGCCGAGCGCAAGCTGAAGACGGCGGCGGCGAAGCTTCAAAAGCAGGCCGCGGAGCGGGTTGCCCAGCGAGTCGACGCGGCGACCTCGAAGCGCCGCGAGGAGCTCGAGGCGCAGGCCGAGACGCAGAAGCGCCTGCTCTCCGAGGAGATCGACCGGCGCACCGCCGACGCTGAGGAACGGGCGACCGCCGAGCGTCGCGCCCGCGAGGAGGTCGAGCGGCGGCTCAACGTTGCCGAGCAGAAGCTCGGCAGGCTTGCCGACCAGCTTGCCGTCGAGGCCGAGGAACGCGCCCGCCGCGAGGCCGCGACGCGGCTCGAGGCGGAGGCGGCGCGGATGCAGAAGGACGCCGATGTCGAGGCCGAACGCGCCCGCCAGCGCGCCGAGCGCGAGGCGGAGGAGGCGCTGCGGCGGCGCCTCGCGACCGAGCAACGGCGGCTGCGCGAGGAGGCCGAGGAGCGGGCCGCCGCCGAGGCGGAGCAGCGCTCTGCCGAGATCGAGCGGCAGATTCGCACGGAGCTCGAGCGTGAAACTGCGCGCGCGGCGGCCGAGGCGGAGGCGGAGGCCGAGGAGCGTCGCCGGCGGCTCGCCGCCGAGATCCAGGCGAAGGCCGAGGAGGAGGCGCAGGCTGCGGCCGAGCGGGCGAAGCGCGAGTTCCTCGAGTAGTTGCCGGGCTGGCGTCAGCCGGCCGCCGGGCGGCGTGGGCCGGACGGCTCGCTTCGGACGGCCGGACGCTGACTGCGGCGCTGCTCGCCGCTTCGCCTCGAGGCGCGGCCCCGCTGGGACGGCGCCTTGGCCGTCGCGCCCTCGAGCTCGCTGAGCGCGCGCTCGAAGAGGGGCGGCAGGTGCTCGGTCCCGGGCAGGCTGTCCGGGTCGGCATGCAGGGCGACGTGCAGGCCGCTGCCGTAGGTGAGTACGCCGATTGCGAGCGCGTGCGAGCCGGCCAGCGGAATCACCGGGTAGATCGTCTTCACCCGGCCGCCCGCCGCATAGAGCACGACCCGAGGGCCGGGGACGTTGGAGACGGTCAAGTTGAAGGTTCGCGGGCTGGAGGCGAGGCGTGTGGCGATCGACTTGATCGGCCCGGGCAGCGCACCCATCGACTGCATCAGCGCGTCGCTGCCGGCCGCTCGCCCGCCGCGGCGCAGGCCCTCTCCCTGGCTGCAAATCGAGTGCAACCGCGCCAGCGGGTCGGTGGCCGGCACCGGTAGCTCGAGGAAGCCGAAGCCGATGCGGTTGCCCGCCGGCCCCGAGCCGCCTTCAGCACCGCGCACGTTGATCGGAATCATCGCCCGCAGTGGGGTGGGTTCGGCGCCGCGCCCCAGGGAGAACTCGTGGAGGGCGCCGCTGACGAGCGTCAGCACGATGTCGTTGAGCTTCGCGCTGTTGCGCTCTTTGAGCGCGAGCACGCGGGCGAGCGGCAGCGTCGTCACGCGCAGCGTCCGGGCGGGACTGATTGGCCCGTTCAGATACGAGCCGGGAGCCGGCTCGGCAACCTCCCGTGCCATCTGGAACGCCGCCCGGCGCATCGAGTCGGCGACGCGCAGCCCGCGCGCGGGCTGCAGCCCGAGGTTCGCGATCCGGCCCGCCGCCCGGAACTGCTCGAGCGCCGTATCGGCCGCGCTCGCAATCAGCAGCCGCACCGGGCTCGGCGGCATCGCCGGCCGGTACTCGGCGGGCTCGGCCGGGGAGCTGTCGGAGTCGAGGTCGAAGAGCAGCGTGCCGAGCTCGACCGCCGCGATTCCGTCGACGAGGGCGTGATGGACCTTGCCGAGGATCGCCGCACCGCCGTCGGCGAGGCGCGGCACGATCAGCAGCTCCCAGAGCGGGCGCGCCCGGTCGAGCTGGGTCGAGAGAAAGCTGTCGGCGATGCGCTGCAGCTCGTCGGCGTCGGCCGGTACCTCGGCCGCCGCGAGGATCCGCACGTGACGATCGACGGAGAAGGCCGGATCGTCGATCAACGGCGGCTCGCCGACTGGCATGTCGACGACCCGCTTGCGGAAGCGCGGCGCGTGCTCGAGCCGTGCCTCGATCGTCCGGCGCAACGCCCGCCCGTCGATCGCACCGCGCCCTTGGGGCGGTTCGACGAGCGCGAGCCAGCCGACGTGCATGTGGGCGTTCGGGGTCTCGGCCCGGAGGAATGACGCGTCGAGTGCGCTCAACCTTTCCACTGCATCGAGCCTGCCGCGAGCGGCGCGCCGCAACTACGGTCGCGATGTCGGATTCGCGGTCGGCGGTTTCTCCCGGTCGTCCAGCGCGGCGCTCGGGACAGGCGACCTCAGCGGCTGCGACCCAGCGGCGCGCCACGCATCCGCCGCAGCGCCCGCATCTCCTCGAGCGCCGGTTCGGCCGCCTTCCGCGTCGCCGCCTCGATCGGCCGCGTCGGGATCTCCGTCTCGGCGACGCCGTCGCCGGCGGGCTCGACCCGGAAGCCCTTCGAGCGTCCGCGGCTGCGGACCGCCTCGACCATCTCGCCGTCGCGGAAGAGCGCCGCCGCGTAGTCGTCGAGCGCGATGCCGGGCGGCACCGCCCCGGAGCCGACGAGCTCCCGGTAGGCGTCGCGGCGGGAGCTGTCCTGGGAGTAGTGCACGCAGTGGCTGCCGGCCAGCAGCCCGAGCCCCTTGGTCGCCACCGGCTTGCCGATGCCGCGCGAGACACCCCACTCGAACCAGCACATCGAGCCGGCGCTGTAGCCGCAGAGCACCGTGCCACGGCGGTGCGCCTCGGGCAGGATCTCGTCGAGCCCGTGCTCGCGCCAGAGCGCCATCAGGTTCACCATGTTGCCGCCGGTCACGTAGATCACGTCCTGGGCGAGCAACTGCCCGCCGAGGTCGATGTCGGCGTCGACGAGCCGGAACAGCGAGATCGAGGACGGCTCACAGTCGCGGCGGTCCATCGCCGCGTGGAAGGTGCTGATCTGCTCGTGCGGGTCGCCGCTCGCCGTCGGCAATAGACAGATCCGGGGGTGCTCGGCCCGCGCGAGGGCGAGCACGTAGTCATGCAGGGCCTCGTTCTCGGCCCGCATCGCGAACTCGGTGCCGCCCATGGCGACTATCGGTCCGCTCATCTGCTCACTTCCATGACCGTCAAGCTACCGCCGTCAGGTCCCTTTCCTTCCCGGGCTCGGGCTTCGCGCCGAGGTAACGGATCGGTAGCGCCGACTCGATCACTTCCTCGCCGCCGTCGCCGACGCACCACGCCTGCGCCTTCGGCCGGGATGCGATCGCCTCGACCATCCGCGGCCCGCTGAACCGCAGGGCGGCGCCGTCGGCCGCCGCGTAGCCCGGGCACATACCGCGCCGCAGGTGCTCGTGGTAGGCCTCGCGCCGGCCCGGCTCGTCGCCGTAGTGGACGCAGTTGCTCCACGGCAACAGGCCGAGCCCCTTGAAGCGGCGGACCTCGCCGTGGAAGGAAGTGACGCCCTCCGCGTACCAGCAAAGCGAACCGGCCGACAGCCCGCAGAGGACGACGCCGGCCTCCCACGCCTCGCGCAGCAACACGTCGATGCCGTGTGCGCGCCAGGCGCCGAGCATGCTGATCACGCTGCCACCGCCGACGTAGATCAGGTCCTGGTTGAGCAGGAACTCGCGCAGGTCCTCGGCGCCACGGTCGCGCCGGAACAGCGAGAGGTGCGAGGGCTCGCAGCGCTCGGGCGAGAACGCTCTGTAGAAGCGGACGATGTACTGGTCCGCGTCGCCGCTCGCGGTCGGCACGAAGCAGACCCGCGGCCGCTCGGAGCCGGTCAACGACAGTACGTAGTCGTCGAGCAACGTATTCCCGGACTCCATCGAGAAGCCGCCCCCGCCGAAGGACACGATCTGGCGTACTTCTCCCGCCCATGTGAGCGGGAGGTGCACCACGTTCGCCTCTTCATTCATCTGCTTGCACCTCCTCCTCTGTGCCGCTGCGCCGACGGATCAGCGCGGCAGCGTTGGTTCGATCAACCGATAAGCCTTGATCCCCAGCCCGAGCCGTTCGCGGTCCTCACCCGCCGCCGGGTCGAGGCCGCATAGCTCCTTGATCCGCTCGAGGCGGTGCGCGACCGTGTGGCGGTGCGCGTACACGGCCTCGGCCGTGGCGCGCATGTTGCAGTCGTGCGCCAGGTACGCCTCGAGCGTGTTGAGGAGGTCCGTGCGGTAGTCGCGGTCATGGCTGACCAGCGACTCGACGGTGTCCTCGTAGAAGCTGAAGACCTCCGCCGGGTTCGACGCGAGGGCCCTGAAGAGGAGGCGGTAGACGCCGCTCGGGATGCCGCCCTCGAGCTGATCGGCGAGGCGGGGATCGCGGGCGACCACGTCGAGCATCAGCTCCGCCTCCTCGAGCGCGCGGGCGGCATCCTCGGGGGCGGAGTGGAAGGAAGAGGCTGCGGCGGGCCCGTGGGGGCGCAGCCGCCGGACGATCTCCCGCGCTCGCTCGGCCGTCGCCTCGGGTCCACCCGCCGCCTCGCCCGCCGGCAGCAGCCCGAAGACCCGATCGCCGAGCGCCTCCGCGATCGCGTTGCCGGCGACCGAGGAGACGATCGCCGCCATGTAGCGCGGCTTGCCGCCGCTCGCCTCGGCGGCGACGGCGACGAGCCCATCGGAGAGGTCGGAGCCGAGGCGCTGACCGCGGCGAACGATCTCCTCGCCGCCGATCGCGCCGGCCCTCATCTCCTCGATCAGGCTGCCGCGGAGCTGCTCGGCGAGCGCGTCGCGGGCCTCGACCACGGCGAGCTCGGTGAGCGCGGTCAGCGCCGCGATCCGCAGCACCTCCTCGCGGTCGATCAGCTTGGCCGCCCGCTCGGCGCCGGCGCCGGCGATCACCCTGCCGACGTCGCGGCCGGCAGCGGGGATCGGCACCGCGAGGTCGACGCCTTCGGGGAGCGTGCCGTTCTGGCCCGCGATCGCCTTTGCCGTCCACGCGTTGAGCTGGACGATCCGCTCGTCCTCGGGCCAGACCGCCGCAAGCCCGTGCTCGGGGAGCACGATCGCCACGGGCCCGCCGATCTCGTGCGCTGCGAGCTCCGCGATCCCGCTGAGACCGTCGCCGTCCATGACGGTGGCAAGCATCTGTTCGTGGAGATCGCGCATCAGCCGTGTTCCCGCGCTCCCTTCCCTGGTCAGCTCTCGTTTGATGACCCGCGCCGCTCGATCGTCGGCCGGCCTTCGCCCGCCGCCGTCAGGCGGACGGGATCTCCGTTCCCTCATGGGCCTGCAGCACGTCCTCGCCCTCTTCGCCGGTGCGGATGCGGATCGCTTCCTCGACGTCGACGACGAAGATCTTGCCGTCGCCGACCGACCCCGTGCGGGCGTGCTTGAGGACCGTTTCCACGACGAGGTCCTTCTCCCCGTCAGCGATCACGCATTCGATCTTCAGCTTCGGCCGGACGTTGACCGTCAGGCTGGCGCCGCGGTAGTGCTCGACCACTCCCTTCTGGCGCCCCGAGCCCTTCACCTCGGAGATCGAGAGCGAGGGGATACCGCGTTCGAGCAGCTCCTGGCGGATCGGCTCGAATGCCTCGTGGCGGATGAATGCTTCGACCTTCTTCATCTTCTCCTCCTAACGCGTCGTGCTCTGCCCAGCCGCGGCGACCCCCCTCGGCGCCGGGGGCCTACCAGAGCCCCCCACACGGTCTCTTGCCGCAAATGTTCGCCTCCATTCACCGGGCATGGGGAGTCCGGCGGTCGCGTTCAGGACGGTTCCAGTGTCCGCCGGGGGCGCTGGGGTGTGTTTGTACCGCGGTCGAAACTTGCGGCAAAGGCGTTGTACGGGGTGGCGCGGGCGGGATCGCGGGATCGCGCAGCCGCTTGCTGATGCGGGTTCTGGCCAGCACTGCGACACCCTCCCGGAGGCTGCGGACACGTCCCCGGGGGCGTTCTGAAGGCTGGCTCTCAGGCCAGCGGTCGAGCCGCGATCACCGGCGCGGAAGCGGGCTGCAGCGCCGCCGGGACGGGCCCGACGGTGAGCTCGTCGCGCTCCCTCGCGATCTCGATCTGCGCCGGGTCGCCACCGAGCTCGGCCCAGCGCTCGCGTGCCTGCGCGTGCAGGTCGTCCAGGAACCCGTCGGTGTGCAACGGGTCGTGGTGGAAGAGGAGGGTCCGCTTCGCGCGGACCCGCCGGGCAAAGGTCATCGTGTCCTCGACCCGCGAGTGCCCCCAACCCTCGTGCCCGGGGTACTCCTCGTCCGTGTACTGGCAGTCGTGGATCAGCAGGTCGGCGTCGCGCGCGAGGTTGTAGCCGGAGATCCACTCGGGATCGAGATCCGCGAGCGGCGCGCCGAGCCCGGGCTCGTGGTCGGAGATGTAGCAGAGGGTCGTATCGCCGTCGGTGATCCGGTAGCCGAGCGTCGGGCCGCGGTGGGTGACGGCCTCGGCGCGGACCGTCGCGCCCCCGACCTTCCATTCGCTGGCCGGCGCGTCGAGGAACGAAACGTCGCAGGGCAGCTCACGGACCTCGACCGGCGAGAGCGGCGCCGAGATATAGCGGGCGATGCGCGCTTCGAGGCTCGCCTCGGGCGAGCTTGGCCCCCAGATGCGGATCGTCGAGGACGCCCGGAAGCAGGGCGGGAAGAACATCAGGCCCTGGATGTGGTCGAGGTGCAGGTGGGTCAGCAGGATGTTGATCCGCGGCATGTCCGGCGGCAGCGAGAAGCCGAGCGTGCGGATGCCCGTGCCGGCGTCGATGATCAGCGTCTCGCCGGTCGAGAGCGTCACCTCGACGCAGGAGGTGTTGCCGCCGTAGCGGTTCATCTCCGGCCCCGGAGCGGGGACCGAGCCGCGCGCGCCCCAGACCTTGACCCTCATCCGACCGCCTCGTGTCTGCCGGTGGTCAGCTCCCGGGCGTGCTCGGGGTCGAGCGGCCAGAAGAAGATGATCGCGCCGGAGGCGCCGCGTTCGGCGCTCACGATTGGCATGCCGCTCGCGGCGACCTCGTGCTGGCTGCCGTCGGTCGAGCGGATACAGAAGGTCGAGTGGGCGGGGCGGCCGTCGCGCAGCGCCGCCGTCAGCTCGAGGTCCTCGAGTGGGATTGGCTCGCCCTTTTCGTCGTAGGGACCGAAGGAGCTGATCCAGGTGGCCGAGTCCATCCGTCCCGTCTCCTCGAAGGGGACGCCGAGGAGCGCTCCGGCGCCCTCGTTGTAGTAGAGCATCTCGCCCTCGGTGGAGACGAGGAACGCCGGGGTGGCGATGCTCGTCAGCAGGTTGCGGGCGAGGATCAGCTCGAGCGGTTTCTGGTGGCTCGAATTGCTCGACATGAGGCTGCCTCCCATTCTTCCACCCAATTGCGTCATTCGGCACCAGCACCGTTACGCTGGGTCGGATCCATGCGGCGTCCACGGGTCAGAAGAGGAGCGGCCATCGTCGCGTGCTGCCTAGGGCCGGTTGCTGCAACGATGCCCGCGTCGGCGCTTGCACAGACGCCCGGCCTGCCGCCGGAGCCGATCCCCGGCACCCACACGACCGGGGCGCCAACCTTCATCGGCGCGCCGGCGAAGCCGGATCCGATCGCCGCGCCACGGGTTCCCGGCCACCCGCACATGGCCCCGAACGGGCGCTCGAACATCCACGACGACGCCTTCCAGAGCGACAGCTACGGGACCGGTGGCCCACTCGGCCACGACCTGCGGGTGAGCTCGACTCTGTTCGCGCGCGAGTGTGCGTCGGTTGCCTTCGACAGCCGCGGACGCATCGTCACCGTTTGCGTCGGCCTTGACCGGCCGGTGCTCGCCGTGCTCGATCCGGACACGCTTGCGACGATCGCGGCGCTGCCGCTGCCACCGCGCTCGGCCTCCGGGGGCAATCCGTTCACGGACTTCTCCGGGGGTGGCTACTTCTACCTCGACGACGAGGACCGGGCCGTGATCCCGACGACGACGGGGCATCTGCTCACCGTCGCCGACCGCCGCAAGACGCTGAAGACCGTCTCGGACGTCGACCTGACGCCGGCCGTCGGCGCCGGCGGCAAGGTGATCTCGGCGCTGCCCGACTGGAAGGGCCGGATCTGGTTCGCGGCCAAGTCTGGGGTGATGGGCTACGTGACACGCCAGGGGGCGCTGCGCAAGCTCGACCTCGGCGAGACGATCTCGAACTCGTTCGCGGTCGGGCAGGGCAAGGGCGTCTTCGTCGTCACAGATAGCGCCATGTACCGGCTCGAGGCCGGACGTCACGGGCCGCGCGTCGTCTGGCGCAAGGCCTATGCGAACGCCGGCGCGCAGAAGCCGGGGCAGACGAGCGCCGGCTCCGGCACGACGCCGACGCTGATGAAGGGGCGCTACGTGGCGATCACCGACAACGCCGATCCGCTCGACGTGCTCGTCCTGGACCGCTCGAAGCATCCGCGCCGGCGGCGGGTCGTCTGCCGGATCCCGGTCTTCTCCCAGAGCGCCGGCTCGACCGACCAGTCGCTGATCGGGATCGGTCGCTCGATCGCCGTCGAGAACAACTACGGCTATACCGGGATCACCGCCGTCGAGCTCGGGGCGACGACCACGCCCGGGATCGAGCGCATCGACATCAAGCCGGCCCGCAAGCAGGTCGGCGATCCGACCCGCAACTGCGTGCGCCGCTGGCGCAGCAACGAGATTGCGCCCTCGGTCGTGCCGAAGCTCTCGCTCGCCAACGGGCTGCTCTACACCTACACGAAGCCCGCATCCGACAGCGGCGACGATCCCTGGTATCTGACCGCGATCGACTTCCGCACGGGCCGAAGCCGCTATTCGCGGCGTGCCGGCTACGGGCTCGGCTTCAACAACAACTACGCGCCGGTGACGCTCGCGCCCGACGGGACGGCATACGTTGGCGTGCTCGGCGGCCTCGTCCGGATCGGGGACGGTGGCTGATGCGGAGCGGAATCCGTAGCGCCCCGGCTCAAGACGGCCACCTCTGGAGCCGATAGGGGAGCGGATGGGCCTCCTGTCTCGACAGTCCGAGCAGCTCAAGAGGCAGCTTGCCGACGCCCACAAGCGCATTGCCGAGCTCGAGGCCAAGCTCGCGCGCCGCGCCAACCGGGACATCCTCACGGACACGCTGCTGACGCTGAGCGCGTTCCGAGCGCAGCTCGAGCTCGACGTGCAGCGGGCGCACCGCTACCAGCGGCCGCTCAGCGTGGCGATCATCGACGTCGACGGCTTCCGGCAAATCAACCTCAACCACGGCTACGGCGCCGGCGATGCCGTCCTCGTCGCCGTCGGCGGGGTGATTGCGCAGATGACACGGACCCACGACCTCGCCTGCCGGATGGGGGGCGACGAATTCGCGATCCTGCTCCCCGAGACCGGCTCGCAGGGTACGCACCCGCTTGCCGAGCGGATCCTGATCGCGCTCGAGGATCAGCAGGCCGGGCCGGTTCGCGGCATCAGCGTCTCGATCGGGATCGCGGCCCTGCGGCCGCAGCAGACACCCGAGCAGCTGCTCGCCGCGGCCAATACCGCGCTCGGCCAGGCACGGATCGGGGGCGGCGGTCGCGCGGCGGTCTTCTCCGGAGCCACCGAGGGTGGGGAACGCCCCGACGATCCTGCGCACGGCGACGTCATCGCGGCGCTCGCCACGGCGCTGCAGGAGCGCGATCAGTACACCGGCGATCACTCCGAGTCGGTGGTCGACGTCGCCGGCCGTATCGGCGAGACGCTGGCCCTCGATGCCGAGCAGGTCTCGAAGCTGCGCACGGCCGCGCTGCTGCACGACGTCGGCAAGGTGGGCGTTCCCGACGACATCCTTCATAAGCCGGGGCCGCTCGACGAGCGCGAGTGGGAGGTGATGCGCCAGCACCCGGTGATCGGCGAGCGCATTCTGCGCGCCATCCCCGGCCTCGGCGGTGTGGCGAAGATCGTCCGCCACGAGCACGAGCGCTGGGACGGCAAGGGCTACCCGGACGGGATCTCAGGCGATCAGATCCCGATCGGCGCTCGCATCATCCTCGCCTGCGACGCCTACCACGCAATGACCTCCGATCGGCCCTACCGGGCGGCGATGTCACACACCGACGCGGTCGCCGAGCTGACCCGGAACGCGGGCAGCCAGTTCGATCCAAACGTCGCCGAGGCGCTCGTCGGCTACCTGTACGGCCGCCGCCAGGGCGGCGTCACGACCCTCTAGGAAAGCCTCTTGACGCGCCGCGCATGAGCGCGGCGAAATCGGGGCCGCGAAGCGACCCCGTCCGCTCAGCCCTCGAGCTTGCCGATCTTGAAGATCTTCGTCCCGCAATCCGGGCACGTGCCCTGGATTGCCGGGCGACCGTTCTTCATCGTGATCTGCTGTGGGTCCTTGATTTCGACCTTCTTGCGTTCCTTGACGCAGTAACCCTCGGCCATGACCCTCTCCTTCCGGGCTGGTGGCGCCCCGTTGGCGGTAGCACGTGCCCATCGGCACAAACCGCATTCGGGCGCCAATCTAGAGCAGGGTGCGGACGGCTCTGCGAAGCGGTGCTCGCGGCGTCCAGACGCGCCTGCCGTGCACCGCCAACCGCCCCCGGCGACTCGCCGATTCCCACCCGAACTTACGGCCGCATGTACTAGTTGCCGTTCGGCGATGTGCCGCCCGAGCCAGAGGAGGAACCAGAGCCCTGCAGGTCCGAGATCTGCCCGCGCAGGTCGTTGATGTCGTCCTCGACGATGCCGATCCGCTTCGTCGCCTGGCTGCCGTCGGTCTGCAGCTTGGCGACGTCGTCCTCGAGCGTGGCGAGCCGGTCGCTCAGCGAGCTGATGCTGTCCTGCAAATCCTTTGCCTGCCCCGCCTGCTCGACGATCCCGCCGAGCTGATTGGAGACGCGGTCGAGCTCGGCTTTCGTCGCCGAGTTGTCGCGGGCGTCGACGGCGAGCACGATCGCGATGATCGCCGCCGCCAGTGCCAGCACGAGTGCGGCGGCCCCGACATAGGTGCGGGTGCCGAGCTTGCGGTCGAGCTGGGCGAGCCAGGCGCGGAGCCCGTCGGGGTCGGCGTGCGAGCCGGTGCCGGGCTCCGGGGGCTGCGCGGCGTGCGAGCCCGTGGTTGGCGGGTTGCCCTCCACCTGCGTCAGCTGTTGTCGGGCCGTGGCAGCGCGACCTGGGCCTCGGCGCGATCGAGCTCGAGCCCCTCGGCGACCCACGCTTCGAGCCCGCCCTCGAGGTTGAACGCCTCGATCCCCGATGCGCGGAACGCGTCGGTTGCCATCGCGGAACGGGCGCCGCTGCGGCAGGCGAAGATCACGGCCCGCTCCCGGTCGATCTCGCCGGCCCGCGCCGGCAGCACGTCGAGCGGGATGTGGACGGAGCCCTCGATGCGGCCCTCCTGCCACTCGAAGTCCTGCCGCACGTCGATCAGCTGTACCTCGCCGGAGGCGAGCATCTCCGCGGCCTGTGCGGGGTTCAGCCCGGTGCGCTCGCCGGTTGCCTCGTCGCTCATGGCGCGAGCATAGACGAGCCGCCCGCAGCCGCCACCGCTCGACGCGGTCCGTACCATTGACGGTAGAAAACACCCCCCGGGCGCGCCGCCGAGCGGGCGCGCTCCCGTCTCTCCGCCCACCACGGCTTAGTCCCATTCCCAAGGAGGCAGCAGTGCCTGAAGCAGTCATCGTCGACACCGTGCGCACCCCGATCGGTCGCGCGTTCAAGGGCTCCCTTGCCCAGGAGCGCCCGGACGAGACCGGCGCCTTCGTCGTCAACAAGCTCCTCGAGCGCAACCCGGACGTCGACCCCGCGATCATCGAGGACCTGATCTGCGGCGTCGGCATGCCGCAGGGCCTGCAGGGCTTCAACGTCGCCCGCATCATCGCCCTGCTCAGCGACCTGCCGGAGACGACCACCGGCGTCACGGTGAGCCGCTTCTGCGCCTCCTCGCTGGACGCGATCCGCCACGCCTCGAACGCGATCAAGAACGGCGAGGGCGACGCCTACGTTGCCGCCGGCGTCGAGTTCGTCAGCCGCTTCAACGAGGCGCAGGACCCGGCCCGCGTCGCAGATCGCAACGAGAAGCTGACCGGCGGCACCGACGGCTACCCCAACGTCTACATCGACATGGGCGACACGGCCGTCAACGTCGCCAAGAAGTACGGCGTCTCGCGCGATGACATGGACGACTACGCGCTGCGCTCGCAGCACCTGGCCGTCGCCGCGCAGGAATCCGGCTTCTTCGATCGTGAGATCGTGCCGGTGACGCTCGCGGACGGCACCGTCGTCGACAAGGACGACGGCCCGCGGCCCGACAAGGGCGACATGCGCGAGAAGCTCGGCACGCTGCCGGAGGCCTTCGAGGGCGGTGGCGGCGTCACCGCCGGCAACTCCTGCCCGCTCAACGACGGCGCCGCAGCCGCGCTGATCATGAGCGACACGAAGGCCGATGAGCTCGGTCTGAAGCCGCGCGCCAGGATCATCACCTCGGCGACCCAGGGCAACAACCCCGAGTACATGGGCGTCGCCCCGATCGGCGCCATCAAGAAGGTGCTCGATCATGCCGGGATGACGATCGGCGACATCGACGTCGTCGAGCTCAACGAGGCGTTCGCCGCCCAGGTGATCCCGATCATGGACGAGTGCGACATCCCGCTCGAGAAGCTCAACACGCACGGTGGCGCGATCGCCCTCGGCCATCCGTTCGGCATGACCGGCGCCCGGATCATGGGCACGCTGCTCAACAACATGGAGACCGACGACCACGCCGTCGGCCTCGAGACGATGTGCGTCGCCGGCGGCCAGGGCGAAGCGATGATCGTCGAGCGGATCTGACAGCACGGCGAGTGGTAGCGGGGTCGGCTGTCGCGCAGACCCCGCTGCCCGCCCGCCACAACCGCTCCTGACCGGGAGCGGCGGGCTCGAAGTTGGGATCTTCCCCGATCCGCGCGCGCTGCAGGCGGAGCAAATGCCGACCCCCAGCCGTATAAGAGGCAGATGGAGTTGGCAGCCACGATCGACCGACGCGACGCTCTCCTGCTTCCAGGCACCGAAGAGCGTCAGCTTGTCGCAGCTGCGCAGCGAGGTGAGCGTGAAGCGGTCGACGCCCTTATCCGCCTGCACTGGGACCCCACCTTCCAGGCCGCCTACCTGATCCTCGCTGACCGACAACTGGCCGAGGACGTGACCCAGGAAGCCTTCGTGTCGACGCTCGGCGCGCTCGGCCGCTTCCGGCGTGAGCAGCGGTTCGCCCCGTGGCTTCGTCGGATCGCCGCCAACGAGGCGATCGACGTCCATCGGAGCCGCAACTCGTCGAGGAGATCGCGGCGCAACCCGCCGAGGATCAAGCTGAGCCAGAGCCGCTGTCGATCACCGACCCCGACCTGGTCGAGGCAATCAGTGCCTTGCCAGTCGACCGGCGGCTCCCGCTGGTCATGCGCTACGTGCTCGACCTCACCGACACACAGATCGCCAAACAGCTCGACATCCCACGCGGAACGGTCGGATCACGCATCCGACGCGCTCTTGACGAGCTCCGCGTAACGCTGAGGGAGACAGACCGATGAACGAGCGCGAAGTTCTCAGCCGGATGGCTTCCCTAGAGATCCGAGGCACGGGCGCCGAGCAGCGTGCCGGCGAGGCGATTTCCGCCCAGCTGAGGCAGAGCGCCAAGCCCGCCAAGGCACACAACCGCTCGCGCGGGATCATCGCCGCGGGGATCGTCGCGGCAGGGCTCGCCCTCTCGCCGGCTGGCAGCTCCCCGCCCACCAGGCTCAGAATGTCTGGCCCTTCGGCACCGACGATCCCGAGCTCCAACACTCCATCGAACAGGTGCAGAACTCCAAGCGGTGGTGGCGAGGCGTGGTCGAGCAGACAATCGAGAAAGCCAAGGCCGACCAGCTGCAAGCGGACGTCGATCCCGATCGGGTCGTCGCTGCTTTCACGCAGGACCTCTCACCGCCTTCGGGCCGAGCAGCCGCACACCTCGAGAAGGAGATGACACGACTGCTCGAGAAGCTTCGTGCCGCCGGCGACGTCCCGCCCATCGGGGCCAGCCCGCCGGTGGGTTGAAATCGCGCAACTGCAAACCGCCCCTACTTGGACATTCTGTCGCGTTTTGACCCCCTGACAGGGGGTCAAAACGCAACGAAACGGCGCGGTGAGCTCGGTCCCGCAGCCGCGGATAGTCGTCCACCTAGGTACTGCCAGGGGTACTCAACTGGACGACTACCGCCGCCCCACTGGTTCTTTCGGTCGAAAGGGCTATTCGAGGGCGTGGGGTTGAGCCGGTCTGGACTCCATCCCTCTCTCTCTGCAAAACGCCAGTGGGCGGGTGCTGGCTCAGCCGGTAGTCGCCGCCACCGCGCGGCTCGTCGGGCTGCCGATCGCCGCGTACTCCCAGCGCGGGGCCGCGCCGATCACGCCGGCGACGACCTCGCCGGACTCGACCGCGACATCGATCCCGATCGCGGGCAGTCCGCGACGCTCGAGGTCGAGCGTCGCCGCCTCGAGCACCGGGCCGGAGATCTGCCGCCGCGACGCGCTTGGCCCGCTTGCGGTGCTCGGGGTCGGCGAGCGGCGCGCCGAAGACCGCGAGCACGCCATCGCCGGGAAACGACATCAGCGTGCCGCGCTCGTCCCGAACCGCCTCCGCCGCGCCCGCGAGGATCCGTCCGAGGATCTCGAAGGCGGCGCGCTCGTCGACGGCGACGAGGCCGCGGAAGCCGCTCACGTCGCAGCTCAGCACGCTCGCCTCGAGGCGCCTCGGGCCGAGCGGGTGGCCGTCGGCGGCGAGCACCTCGTCGGCCACCGCGGGGGCGAGGAACTGCAGCAGCTGCTCGCGATCGAGCGCGGGCACGCTCATCCCAAGCGCCTCGATCCGGTCGGCGATCTCTCCAGCGAGCGCGAGCGAGGAGGTCGCGGCGGGGGAGGGGGCATTGCGGACGTGCAGCGCCCGGTCGGTCGTCGTGACGACGAAGTCGTCGACGAGGCGCGCCGTCGCGGGCGACTGCCTGGGCGCGGACGCCGGAGTGGGCGCTCGGCTCGACGTCCCCGGTCGCGCAGCTCGGGCACGTAGCGGCGGCACTCGGCGACGAAGGCCGAGCGGCTGACGGCATGGCGCAGCTCCGTGAGCCCCGGTCGCCAGTGCCGTGCGAACAGGCGCCACGTCCCGGCCAGGCGAGGCTCTCCCGCAGGTCGCGGCCGCGGACGGTGCGCAGCCTGTAGGCGTCCCGGGCGCCGACGAAGAGCGCCGTCGGGCCGAGCAGGACCTCGCCGTCGAGCGTCCGGGTCAGGTGCATGCCGAGGAAGGGAAGGTCGGGATCGGGCACGGGATAGATGCTGCCGCGCACGAGGCGGAGCGGGCGCGGGCGCAGGCGCAGGTAGGCGCCGCGGAAGGGGACGATCCGCGGGTCGGCGCCGGCGCCGGCGGCGACGGGCGAGGCGGTCGGCCCAGCGGCCCGGCGCAGACGACGAGCCGCGCGCGGCATCGGTCGCGCCGGCGGAGTGGGCGATCGCGGCTGCCGCCGCCGGGCGCTCGGCGAGGCCCGCGACCTCGCACCCCGTGTGACCTGCCGCCGGCCGCCGCGGAGGTCCTCGGCGAAGGCGGCGGCGACGTCCGCGAAGTCGGTGACGCCGGTCGCCGGGGAGTGCAGGGCCGCGATCCCGCGCGCGTGGGGCTCGACCTCGCGCAGCTCCTCGGCGCCGAGCCGGCGCAGCCCCGGGACGCCGTTCGCCCGCGCCGCGCCGCTCGAGCTCGTCGAGCCGCTCGAGCTCGTCCTCGCGCGTGGCGACGATCAGCTTGCCGTCGCGCCGCGCCTCGATCCCGCGCTCGCTCGCAGTAGGCATAGAGCGCCGCCGCGCCCTCGACGCACAGCCTCGCCTTGAGCGAGCCGGGCGCGTAGTAGACGCCGGCGTGGATGACGCCGCTCGAGTGGCCGCTCTGGTGGCGGGCGGGTCGCCGACTCGCGCTCGAGCACGACGACCGTGCGCTCCCGGGTGGCGCAGCGCCAGCTCGCGGGCCGTCGCGAGGCCGACGATGCCGGCACCGACTACCGCGAAGTCGCAGCTGCTCGGAGGTGTTGTGACCGGTGCTCAGGCCGCTGAAGCTAGCGGCCCGGGGACGGCATGAGAGCCGCGCCGTGCGGCTGATTGAATGGACGGCGATGGCCAAGGGACTCCCGCTGAAGCCGCCGATCAAGCCGCAGCTGGCGCGCTCGCGCAAGACGCTGCCGGAGGAGGAGGGGATCGCCTTCGAGCCGAAGTACGACGGGTTCCGGGCGATCGTCTTCGTCGACGGCGACGACGTCTACGTGCAGTCGCGCGGCGCCAAGCCGCTCGCCCGCTACTTCCCCGAGCTCGAGTTTCCGGCCGGTCGCTACGTGGTTGACGGCGAGCTCGTCATCCTCGACGACGACGGGGCCGAGGTCTTCGACCTGCTGCAGGCGCGGATCCACCCGGCCGAGTCGCGGGTCAACATCCTGGCCGAGGAGACCCCTGCCCGCTATCGCGCCTTCGACATCCTCGCCCGCGACGACGAGGAACTGCTGGAGCGGCCCTTCGCCGAGCGCCGTGCCGCCCTCGTCGAGCTGGTCAAAGGCCTCGCCGGGGCCGCCGAGGAGGGGCCGGGCGGCTGGACGGCGGGCTCGATCGAGCTGACGCCGCTCACCCTCGAGGCGGCCGCCGCCGAGCCCTGGCTCGCCGGGGGCGAAGGCGTGATCGCGAAGGAGCTCGACGCCCCCTACCGGCCCGGCGACCGCAAGGGCATGGCGAAGATCAAGCGCCTGCGGACGATCGACGCCGTCATCGCCGGCTGGCGTCCCGGCAAGGAGGCCAACACCGTCGGCTCGCTGATCCTCGGCCTCTACGACGGTGATGAGTTGCGCGTCGTCGGCCACACCTCGGGGCTCAAGGCGAAGGAGAAGCGGGAGCTCGTCGAGGTGCTGCAGCCGTACGAGACCGGCGAGCGGGGTTCCGCCGATCCGAGCCGCTGGGCGGCGGACCGCGATCTCGAGTGGGTCAGCCTGCGCCCCGAGCTCGTCCTCGAGATCACCTTCGACCACGTCGCCGGCGGACGGATCCGCCACGGCTCGAAGATCGTCCGCTGGCGCGAGGACAAGGATCCGCGCAGCTGCACGATCGATCAGCTCGACGGCTGAGCCGCGCCCTTCGGCCGCTGCGGCGCGGCACCCGCGCCGACTCCATTCAGATCGTTGACGACGCCGAACAGGTCGCCCTCGCGGTAGAAGTCGACGGCGACGATGTTCGGCTCGATGCCGCGGATTCGGGTGCACATGGCGATCCGCCGCTCGAGCACCTTGCGCGAGTTGACCTGCTCGGCGTTCGTCGGTTGCGGCGCCGGCGACGTGTCGACCCAGTGGTTGAGCAAGAAGAAGTCGGCGTCGGAGCGGCCGCGGTTCGGCTTGCAGGAGCTGGGCCTGCTGAGCTCCTCGGGCTTGGTGAAGTGGTACGGCGTCTCCTGCGTGATCTGGAACTGGCGCCTGTACCAGGGCGGCTCGCCGCCCTGGCGCTCGGCCATTACGACGAGGCGCTGATCGGAGTCGATCAGCTCGCGAAGCGTCGGCCACGGCGGCCCGTTCGGGCCCTTGTAGATGTATGGGCCGAGGCCCGCGCCCTCGAGCGCCGCCGTCGTCTCCTCGGGACTCGTCGCGTCCTCGATCGAGAGCAGCACGACCTCACCCGGGTTGGCGACGAGGAAGTCGCGGAGCTCGCCGAGCCCCTGGCTGATCGGGATCGCGCCGAGCTCGCAGAAGGCGTGGCAGAGGAAGATCTCGCGCTTGCCCTGGCCCTCCTCGAAGCCGATCTGCGCGCGCAGCGCCTCCGCTGCCTTCACGCCGTCGCTGCCGACGCCCTGCTCGATCTTCTTCCGCGAGCCCTCGTCCGCGCTGAGGTCGGTGGCGACGCCCTTCGGCGTGCGCACGCCGTAGTGGGGGTCGATGAGCAGCGCGCGGATGCCGTCGTCGAGTTGCTGGCGGATGCCCTTTTCCTGCTGGGCGAAGAACCAGTCGTGGTAGGTGGCGGAGGACATCGAGTTGTGCGTGCCCGCAAACGCAACCTCGTTCAGCGGCCGGTCGCAGAGCTCGACGTAGCCGTTGCACGTGTTGACGTGCAGCGGTGGGTTCTCATCCTTGTTGGTCGCGAATCCGACCGCGACGAACGCACCGACGAGTACCGCGGCCGCGAGTCCGATCCGGGCAAGCGCGCCGCCGCTTAGATCGGCCTCGATTGCCTCTTCCCGGGCGGCCTCCGTCGAGGAGTCGCTCCGCACTACGCCGGCCGCCATCCTCATCAGTTCCGCCGCGCCGACGTAGATCACGAAGGCCGAGAGCCACCAGGCCAGCGCGTCGAGCAGCAGGTCGCGGTTGGCAATCCCCCAGACCCCGACGATGAGCAGCGCGAGCGCCCGGCCGACGCGGCCCGCCCCGCTCGTGGGCGTCGTCGCCACGCGGACCCAGCCGCGGCGCAGAAGGGCGCCGGCGTCGATCGGCTCGCGACTTGTGCTCGCCGCCGCGGTCAGCACGAGGCCGAGCCCGGCGAGCACGGCCAGCCACGTGCGCAGGTCGCCGGCGAAGGCGTTGAAGATCGCGTTGACGACGTCGCGGGTCTGGCCGTCGAAGCCGGAGACGAGGATGGCGCGGCCGGCGAACCAGGCGATCAGTGCGATTGCCCCGCCGCCGGCGAGCGCCCGCCCGAGCCGGCGCAGGCCGATGATCCGCGTCGCCGCCAGGGCGATCGAGCCGATGGCGGCGAGCAGTGCGACGCCAAGCGCGATCCACTGCAGCGACCGCAGGTCGCGCTCGATCCGCGTTGCGTCGACGACGATCCCGAACGTCGTGCCCTCCTCGCTCGGTGTCAGCAGCGGGACGTCGAGCTGCTTGGAGATCTGGTCGGCGAGCTTCGGCGAGGCGGTCTGCAGAGCCGAGCGCAGCAATACGCCGACGTTCTCGAGCGAGACGGTGAAGGTGTCGCGATGGCCTCTGACGATCGTCCGGTGCAGATCTTCGACGGCCTGCATCAGCAGGCTCTGTACGGGCTGCGCCCCGACCAGGCCCGTCGCCACGGAGGCGATCAGCGGCCGGGCGGCGACCGCGTTCGGGACCTGCTCGACACCCGCGTCGGTGATCGCCTCGCCGATCTGCGCCTTGACTGCGTCGTCGTCGAGCACGCTGACGGCGCGGTTGGCAAAGGCGCGCGAGTTGAACAACGAGTGGTTCGCGTACGCGGCGAGACAGCCGACGAGGACGGCCGCGGTGGCGACGCCGGCAAGCAGCCGCGAGAGCCCCCGTCTGCGCCCCGATGTCACGCCCGGATCGTATTCCTGTGGGCAGTCTCCGTCGAGCCGTCCGGCCGATGTCGTGTGATTGTCGGCGTGGAGAGCCTGAGCACGCTCCGCTACGAAACCGACGGCAGGATTGCCAGGATCACGCTCGACCGGCCCGAGCGTGGCAACGGGATCACGCTCGAGATGCCCCGCGAGCTCAGCCTCTGCGTCGAGCGCGCCAACCTCGATCCGGCGGTGCACGTGATCGCACTTGCGGGTAATGGCAGCGGCTTCTGCGGCGGCTACGACCTCGTCGCGTCGGCCGAGCGGCTCGAGCAGGACGGTGTCTCGGCGACGGGCGAGGAGCCGCCGACTGGCTCGCCGCTCGACCCCGCTGTCATCGCCGGCAACCACGACCCCTCCGGGACCTGGGACCCGGTCACCGACTTCCAGATGATGTGGCGGAACCTGCGCGGTTTCATGTCCCTGTTCCACTCAGAGAAGCCGGTCGTCTGCAAGGTGCACGGCTTCTGCGTCGCCGGCGGCACCGACATGGCGCTCTGCTCGGATCTCATCGTCGCTGCGGAGGACGCGAAGATCGGCTACCCGCCGGCGCGCGTCTGGGGCGTTCCGACCTCGATGCTGTGGGCGCATCGGATCGGGCTCGAGCGGGCCCGGCGCCTGTTGCTAACCGGCGACTCGATCAGCGGCGCCCTTGCGGCGGAGTGGGGGCTGGCGAGCGCCGCGGTTCCGGCCGCCGAGCTCGATGCCGAGTTCGAGGACCTGCTCGCCCGCGTCGCCCGTGTGCCGATCAACCAGCTCGTCATGCACAAGCTTGCGATCAACCAGTCGCTGTATGCCCAGGGGCTGCACGCGACGCAGGCGATGAGCGTCTTCTTCGACGGGATCGCCCGTCACACGAGTGAGGGCTTCGCCTTCCAGCAGCGCGCTGCCGAAGCGGGTTTTAAGGAGGCCGTGCGCGAGCGCGACGAGCCGTTCGGCGATTGGGGTTTGGAGTCGTTTCGCGGGCATTAAGATCCGCTCCGTACGAATTCCCGGATGCCTGGCATGCGGGATTCACCCGACTTCAGCGCCGAGCTCGAGCGGCTCAGTACATCCGCGTGGGCCTACGCCGCCCTCGCGGCTTCGCTCGAGATCGGGCTTCTGGACCGGCTCCGGGAGCCCTCCTCGCAAGCCGATCTCGCAGTCGCGATCGGCGTCGAGACCGAGCTCGTCGATGACCTGATCGAAGCCCTCGTCGCGCTCGGCGTAATCGAGTGCAGCAACGGCAGGACCCGGCCGACACCCGCCTTCGAGACCCTCTGCAGCCCGAGCACGGCGCGCGTGCTCCACGCTCAGGTGCGCGGCGACCACTTGCAGATCCAACACATGCTCAAGCGGGTTCGCGAGGGCGAGGACGCCGCCGGCTGGAGCCTCGAAGACCCGGTTGCGCTCACGGCCCAGGGGGAGACCGGGCGGCTGATCGGCCTCTTCGTCGAGGCGCTCTTGCCGCGGCTCGACGGGCTCGGGGAGCGCATGGTCGAGGCGGGAGCGCGGATCCTCGATGTCGGCACGGGCGTCGGCGTCGTCGCTACCGAGCTCTGCCGGCTGTGGCCGGCCGCGGAGGCCGTTGGGCTCGAGCCGCACCGGACCGCGCGCGAGCTCGGTCGCTCGCGGATTGCCGCCGCCGGCCTCGCCGATCGGATCGCGCTCCGCGACGAGCGCGTCGAGATGCTGGGCGAGATCGACGCTTACGATCTCGCCTTCATGCCGCAGCCCTTCCTCGACCGCGACAGTCTCGCGGCCGGCCTGCCGCGCGTCCGGCGAGCCCTTCGGCCGGGCGGCTGGGCGATCGTGCTCGCCCACGAGCTGCCCGATGACGACCGCCGCTCGACTGCCGCCCGCCGCTTCCGCGCGCGCATCTGGGGCGGCGGGGTGGTTGGCCCCGACGAGCTCGGCTCGATGCTGGCGGCGAGCGGCTTCGAGGCGATCCGGGGCGACTATCCGATCGGCTCGTTTCGTGCGATCTGCGCCCGTTCGCCGCTTCGCTCGGAGCTCGCTGAGGGCGAGCTTGGGGCTGATTGGGATACTGCCGCCCGGTGAGCGGCGGCAACGACGGCCTGACAGCAGATTCGATTCGCGGCCTCTTCGGCAGCGCCGCCGGCAGCTATCCGGTCGAGCTTGGCATCGAGCCGGTCGAGATCAATGCCACCGAGTCGGTCGGCCGGATCGAGGTTGCGGCCCGCCACCTGCATCCCGGCGGCCTCGTCCACGGCGGCGCCTGGGTTGGGCTCGGCGACACCGTCGCCGCCTGGCAGACCTTCCGCCATCTGCCCGAGGGCCACAACTTCACCTCGGTCGAGATGAAGCTCAACGCGTTTGCCCCGGCGGGGCTCGGCGATGTCGTCGAGGCCCGCGCGCGGACGCTGCACCGCGGTCGCTCGACGCACGTGATCGAAGTGCGGATGTCGCGGGGCGAAAAGCTGCTCGCCAACCTGATCGTCACCCAGTTCATCCTTGCGCCGCGCGAGCGGGAGGGCTCGTCGTGATCCGCGTCCACCGGGTCCGCTTCTCGACCAACGCCGAGCGCATCGCGCTCGCCTGCGGTGTGAAGGGAATCGAGGTCGAATGGGTCGACCACGATCCTGCCGATCGGTCGGGCCTCGTTGCGCTCAGCGGCCAGCAGCTGACGCCCGTCGCGGAAATCGAGGACGAGGTCGTCTACGACTCGCCGCGGATCCTGGAACGGCTCGAGCTGCTCAGCCCCGATCCACCCCTGTACCCGCGCGAGCCGGCGGCGCTCGCCCGTGCGCAGATCTTCGTCGAGTGGTTCAACGAAGTCTGGAAGGGGCCGCCGAACGCGCTCGATGACGCCTATCCGAACGCGCACCCGGCGGAGGGGCCGCTGCTCGCCCGGATCGCGCGCTGGACCGACCGCTTCGACGAGATCCTCTCGCGCTCCCACTACCTGCTCGGCGATGAGATCGGCATCGCCGACGTGATCGCCTATCCGTTCCTGCGCTACGCGGTCGATGCTCCCGATCCGGCTGACGAGGAGCCCTTTCACCGGATCCTGCACGAGGTGCTCTCGCCGGGCGAGCACTTCGGGCTCGACCTCTGGATTCGCCGGGTCGCGGCGCTGCCCCAAGCCTAGCCTCGGCTCTGAGGGAGGACTGGGCGGGGGAGGGGTCGAACGTGTCCGCATGGCGGAAAAGGCGCAGCAGACCGCGCCGGCGGCGAGCTTGGAGCCGCAGGATGAACCTCGCGTGGCCGCCGGCACCGAGGCCCCGCCCGGCTTCGCCGGCCAGTTGATCGCGATCGGCGAGCGGCTCAGCTCGGCGGCGCGCTCGCTCATCCACGAGATCGCCTCGCGGCGCGGCATGCCCCTGGCCGTTGCCGGCATCGTGGTCCTCGTCCTTGCCTGGCTGTCCGAGCGCGACTCGGCCTGGGGCTTTCCGATGCTGATCACGGGGCTGGCGCTGATCGGCCTCGGCCTCGTCGGCCCGCGCCTCAGCGGGTCGATGGCCCTGCGCTGGGGCGAGGACGGAGCCCACTTCCACCTGCACAGCACCGTCGCCCCGCCCGGCCAGCGCCGCCGCGCCCCCGAGGTTCCGGCGCTCCCCGGCGCCGATGACGAGGAGACCCCGGCGGCCGGCGAGCCGGCAGCTGCGGCGTCGCCGGTCGTCCCGCCAACCGAGATCGAGGGCAGCGCCGAGACGATCGAGTTCAGCGTCGAGGCCCTCGGCCGCGCGCAGGGCGAGGGCCCCGGCTGAGCGTGGCTCAGACCTTGTGGACCTCGAAGAGGTTCGTGCCGAGCTCTTGGTTGGGGAGCCCGGCGGCGATCGCGACGAGGTCCCCGGGCTGGGCGACGCCCATCTCGATCGCGATCTCGGCGGTGTCGTCGAGCATCTCGCGCAGCTCGCCCCACTCGCTGTGGAAGAAGCAGCGGACGCCGAACAGCAGGTTGAGCCGCCGAACGGTCTCGACTCGCGGTGAGACCGCGATGACCGGGATCCGCGGGCGCATCGCGGAGACGATCCGCGCTGTGCGGCCGCTGCTCGTCGGGACGACGATCGCCTTCAGGTCGAGCCGGTAGCTGGCGGCGACCGCGGCCTGGGCGACGGCCGCGGCGACGTCACCCTCTGGGATCTCGACGCGCTCGAAGAGCCAGTGCTCGTACGGCAGGTCGCGCTCGGTCTGCCCGGCGATCCGGTCCATCATCTCGACCGCCGCGAGCGGGTTCTTGCCGATCGCCGTCTCCTCGCTGAGCATGATCGCGTCGGTGCCGTCGTAGATCGCGTTGGCGACATCGGTCACCTCGGCGCGCGTCGGCCGATCGCTCTCGGTCATCGAGGCGAGCATCTGCGTCGCCGTGATCACCGGCTTCGACATCCTGCCTGCGAGCCGGATCAGCTGCTTCTGCACGGGCGGCATCTCCTCGATCGGCAGCTCGATCCCGAGGTCACCGCGGGCGACCATGATCCCGCTCGTCGCCTCCTCGATGATCTCCTCGGTGTCGGTCAGCGCCTGCGGCTTCTCGATCTTCGCGATGAGCGGGATGTCGGCACCGCGGCTGCGGATCAGCTCGTTGACCGGGCGGAGGTCGGCGGCGCTGCGCACGAAGGAGACGGCGAGCAGGTCGACCTCGTGCTCGATCGACCACTCGACCCAGTCCATGTCGTGATCGCCGGCCGCGGGCATGCCGCTGACGGCGCCGGGCAGGTTCACGCCCTGGTGCGAGGCGACGCTGCCGCCGGTTTCGACCTCACAGCGGACGCCGCCGCGGATGACCTCGACGGCTCGCAGCCGAATCCGGCCGTCCGCGAGGAAGATCGGATCGCCGGCCTCGACGGCGTCGGGCAGGCCATCGGGGACGGGCAGCCGGCGCTCGTTGCCCAGGCACTCGTCGGTCGTCAGCTCGAGCTCGCCGCCCCTGTGCACGGTGACGACGTCACCCTCGATCTCGCCGAGCCGCAGCTTCGGGCCGGGCAGGTCGCCGAGCACGCCGACCCACTTGCCGGTCCGCTCCGTCGCCGCGCGGACCCGGCGGATGTTCTCCGCGTGCTCGGCCGGCGTCCCATGCGAGAAGTTGAGCCGGAAGACGTCGACCCCCGCCGCGATCAGCGCGACGATCATTTCCTCCTCGCGGGAGGCCGGGCCGAGCGTGGCGACGACCTTCGTCCGCCGCTCGGGCGCCCTGAAGTTCTCGCTCGCTCCGGAGTCGGGAGTCATGAGCGCATCCTCTCCGCAAACTCACCGATCCGTCGTGCGACCGTGTGGGTCGGCCCCGGCAGGTCGTCGTCGGCGCCGGGCTCCGGCGCACCGGGATCCGCGCCGAGCTGCAGGATGAAGGGCACCCGCCACAACGCGCTTGCGGTCAGAAGGCCGGCGGCGACGCAGGCGAGCGCCAGGCACCACTGGCCGGCGCTGAGCAGCACGAGGTCGAAGAACTCACGGACAGGTGCCGCGGCGAGGATCAGCGCGAAGAGCGCGCCGAGCGACGTGACCATGGCGAGCATGTAGCCCTGGATCGCAATGTGCTCGCGCCCGGGTCCTCGTTCGAGCAGCAGGATGAAGGCGAGGCCGAGCACGATCAGCGTCGTCGTCGCGGCCGTTCGCCCGTCGTCGAGGCTGCCGCCGAAGACCGAGTCGACGAGGAAGAAGGAGAGCAGCGAGCCGACGCCGATCCCGATCCCAGCGGGCAGGGCGAAGGCCGCCAGCGCGCGCAACAGCCGGCCGCGGTACAGCGGGCCCTCGCTCGGGGCAAGGGCGAGTACGAACGACGGGATGCCGATCGTCAGCAGGGCGGCGACCGTCAGGTGCCGGGGCAGGAACGGAAAGGTGAAGCCGAACAGCGCCGCGGCGAGAATCAGGAAGCCCGCGTAGACGCTCTTCGTCATGTACAGGCGGCCGAGCCGGTGGATGTTGCGGGCGATCCGCCGCCCCTCGGCGACTGCCTTGGGGAGCATCGAGAACTCGTCCTCGAGCAGGACGATGTCGGCGATCCCCTTCGTGATCTGGCTGCCCGAGCCCATCGCGACGGCGAGGCGCGCCTGCTTGAGCGCCGGGACGTCGTTGACGCCGTCGCCGATCATCGCCGTGAACCGGCCTGAGTCCGAGAGCGAGCTGACGAGCGCCTTCTTCTGGTCGGGTGTGATCCGGCAGAAGATCGTGCTGCGCTGTGCGACCTCGGCGAGCTGCTCGGGATCGGAGGGAAGGTCGGGCCCCTCGGCAACACCCGCCGAGGAGTCGATGCCGAGCGACTGCGCGACCGCGGTGACGGTCTCGCGAGCGTCGCCGGAGATCACCTTCAAGTCGACCTCCTGCTCGCGCATGAAGTCGATCGTCTCGGAGGCGTCGGGCCGCAACGTCTCCTCGAGGACGACGAGGGCGCGGGGCTCGAGTCGCGGCGGCGGCTCGGCGGCGGGGTCGGCGGGCAGGCCCGAGGGCGCCTCGCCGAAGGCGATCACGCGGCGGCCCTGTGCGGTCTGCTCGGCGAGCGCCTGCTCGAGCTCGGGTGGCAGGCTGAGGGCGCCGGCGCCGACGAGCACGTCGGGAGCGCCGATCACGTAGCTGCGCCCCCGGCCCTCGCCGTTCATCGTCAGCCCACTCCACTTCCACTTCGAGGAAAACGGCACCTCGTCGCTGATTGCCGCGGGCTCGGCGGGAAAGGCCTCGGCGATCGTCTCCAGCGTCCGGTTGCGTTCTCCGGCGGACGCGGCGAAGCGGCCGAGCACGCGCTCGGGGTCGCCCGCGGCGGCAGCCGGGACGACTTCGATCAGCCGCAGGGTGCCGTCGGTCAGGGTGCCGGTCTTGTCGACGCAGATCGTGTCGACGGCGGCGAGCGCCTCCGTCGCCGCCATCTGCTGGACGAGGGTGTTCTGGCGGGCGAGCCGGACGGCCGCGACGGCGAGCGTGACGCTCATCAGGAGGACGAGACCCTCCGGGATCAGCGTGATCAGGCCGGCGGTCGCCGTCTGCAGGGCCTCCGTGAACTCGACGCTGCGGATCTGGAAGGCAGCGAGCAGGATGAGCGCCAGCGGCACCATCACGATCGTCGTCGCCCGCAAGACCTGGTTGACCTCGACCTGCAGGGGCGAGGGGGGATGGCGGAACGTCTTCGCTTCCCCCGCGAGCTTCGCCGCGTAGCTGTCCTCGCGGACCGCGTCGACCACGTAATAGCCCGAGCCCGAGACGCAGAAGGCGCCGGAGAGCATCCGGTCGCCGCGGTCCTTGCGGATCCCGTCCGCCTCGCCGGTGAGCAGCGATTCGTCGAGCGTCAGCCCGCGCGAGGCGGAGACCTCGCCGTCGGCGATCAGTTGGTCGCCCGGCTCGACCCGGACCGTGTCACCGGGGACGATGCGGTCGGCGAGCAGGTCGACGAGCTCACCGTCGCGAACCACCTTCGCCCGCGGCGCGACGAGCAGCGCGATCTGATCGAGCTCCTCTTTGGCGCTCAGCTCCTGGCGGATGCCGATCGCCGAGTTGACGATCGCGATCAGTCCGAAGAGCGCGTCCGCGAACAGGCCCTGGCTGACGACGAGCAGGAAGAAGACGAGGAGGATCGCGTTGAAGAGCGTGAAGACGTTCGCGAAGACGATCGAGCGGACCGAGCGGCCGCTCTCCTCAGGCGCCGGACCGAGTTCGCGCAGCCGCCGGTCCGCCTCGGTCGAGCTCAGTCCGAGCGGGGCGGTTGCTGCTGTCTCAGGCACGGAGGCCAAGATACATACGCGCACGTGCTCCGCTTCGCGTCCGCGCGTGCGCGACGCCTGGCGTGAGCGCGGCGCCGCTGGGATACCGCAGCGCCTGCGGCGCCCGGATACATACGCGCACGTGCTCCGCTTCGCGTCCGCGCGTGCGCGACGCATGGCGTGAGTGCGGCGCCGCTGGGATACCGCAGCGCCTGCGGCGCCCGGATACATACGCGCACGTGCTCCGCTTCGCGTCCGCGCGTGCGCGACGCATGGCGTGAGTGCGGCGCCGCTGGGATACCGCAGCGCCTGCGGCGCTGACGGGGAGTGGTGCGGCGCCTTTAGTTGGGCCAGAAGTCCTCTTGGGTTTCGACCTCGTCCTCCATCGAGTCGGCCTTGATCGAGACGAGTACGAGCTCCGCCTCCTCGTCGCCGTCGTTGTGGAGCGAGCGCACCGCTTCGGGGGCGATCCGTACGGCGTCGCCGGGGTTCGCTTCGAAGACGTCGCCGCCGACCTTGAAGGTGACCGTGCCGGAGAGCACGAGCACGAGCTCCTCCTGGGTCTTGTGGCTGTGCCCGTAGCTGCCCCGGCCACCGGTGCCGGCCGGAATCCGGCGCCACGTCAGCGCGACCTGCTCGGCTTCGAGACCCTCGGTGTAGGAGCGCATCTCTCCGAAACCCTCGTAGGCCGCCATCCAGTCGTTCGCCTGCTCGCGCCCGACCCTCGTGTATTCGCTCATCTCGACCTCCTTGCCGGCTTGCCCGATGGGAGCCAGCATATGCTGGAATCGAGCGCCAGACGAGGACTTTCGCCACCGCCTGGCCGCAGCGGATAGGCTGCGCGCCGATGGCGCCCAAGCTGGGAATCAACCTCGGCTACTTCGGTATCGGCCCACAGGGCCCCGAGGCCGTTGAGCTCGTGCAGGCGGCGGAGGCTGCCGGCTTCGAGTCCGTGTGGGCGGCCGAGTCGTATGGCTCCGACGTCGTCTCCGTCCTCTCCTGGCTGATCCCGCAGACGACGACGATCAAGCTCGGCGCCGCGATCCTGCAGGTCCCGGCGCGCCCGCCGGCCGCCGCAGCGATGGCCGGCGCGACGCTCGACTACCTCTCCGGCGGCCGCTTCATCTTCGGCTTCGGCCCCTCCGGCCCGCAGGTCTCCGAGGGTTGGTACGGCGTCCCCTATCCGAAGCCTTGGGGCCGCACGCGCGAGTACATCGAGATCGTCCGCGAGATCATCGCCCGCGAGGGCCCGCTCGATCACCAGGGCACTCACTACTCGATCCCGGTCCGTGGCGAGGGGACGATGGACCAAGGCAAGGCGCTGAAGCTCAACTTCCACCCGTTGCGCAATGAGATCCCGGTCTTCGTCGGCGCGATCGGCAGTAAGTCGGTCGAGCTCGCCGCCGAGACCTGCGACGGCTGGATCCCCGCCTTCTCCGATCCGGAGCGGATCGAGGAGGTCTGGGGCGACGATCTGGCCCGCGGGTTCGAGCAGGGCGGTCGCAGCCGTTCCGACCTCGAGATCAGTCCGACGATCCAGGTCGCGATCGACGGCGATCTCGACGCCGCGCGAGCGATGGTTCGCGCGGCCCTGGTCCTCTACCTCGGTGGCATGGGCTCCAAGCAGAAGAACTTCTACGTCGACCTCTCCGAGCGCTTCGGCTACGGCGACGAGGCGCGCAACGTGCAGTCGCTGTACCTCGAGGGCAAGCGCGAGGAGGCCTACAACGCGATTCCCGAAGAGCTCGTCGCGGCGACCTCGCTGATCGGAACCGAGGCCGAGGTCGGCGAGCGGCTGGAGAAGATTTCGACCGCCGGCGTCGACCGCCTGATCGTCTCGATCGCGCACTTCGACCCGGCTGAACGGCTGTACGCCGTCGAGAAGCTGGCATCGCTCGCCGGCGCCGCCGCTCCCGCCTGATCCGGGCGGATGCGGCCGAGGCGCGGGTCCGGCCGCGCCGAACTCGCGCAACCGATCTATAAATCGGGCATGGCCGACCTCTCGAAAGGTGCCGTCTTCGCCGGGCACCGGATCGAGGGGGTGGCCGGGCGCGGCGGCATGGGGACCGTCTACCGGGCCCGCCACCTGGCTCTCGATCATGTCGTCGCCCTCAAGGTGATCGCCGCCGACCTCGCCGGCGACGACTCCTTCCGCGAGCGCTTCAAGTCCGAGTCGCGGATCGCCGTCTCGCTGCGGCACCCGAACGTCGTTCCGATCCACCACGCCGGCGAGGAGGACGGCCTGCTCTTCGTGACGATGGACCTGATCGACGGCCCCGACCTGCGCAAGCTGCTGATCGCCCGCGGGCCGCTCGAGCCCGAGGCCGCCGTCTCGATCCTCGCCCAGGTCGCCGCCGCGCTCGACGTCGCCCACTCGCGCGGCCTCGTCCACCGCGACATCAAGCCGGGCAACGTGCTGATTGAGGAGCATCCGGCCGCCGAGGGCGGCGATCACGCCTACCTCACCGACTTCGGCCTGACCAAGCGGATGGAGGGCGGCAGCGCGGCGACCGCGCTGACCAGCACCGGCGCCTTCGTCGGCACCCTCGACTACGTCGCCCCCGAGCAGATCCGCGGCGACGAGCTCGATGCCCGGACCGACGTCTACGCGCTCGGCTGCGTGCTCTACGAGATGCTCGCCGGCCGCCCGCCCTTCTCCGACCGCGAGGAGAAGGTCGCGAAGATGTACGCCCACCTGCAGGACGAGCCGAACCCGCTCCCGCGCCGAGCTCGCCCCCTTCGACGGCGTGATCGCCCGTGCGGTCGCCAAGCATCGCGAGGACCGCTTCCCCTCGGCGGGCGACCTCGCCCGCTCCGCGCAGGCCGCAGCCGAGGGCCGCGCCGTCGACACGGCCGAGCGCAACGTCGGCGTTGGCGCGGCGGCGCCGACCGCACAGCACCGGACCCCGGAGGAGACGCCGATTCCCGACGACACCGTCGAATCGACGGCGCCGGCTCCCGAGCCCGTTGCGGACACGGTTGCCTCCGCGAGCGCTCGCCCGTCGGAGCCGGCCGCGACGGCGCCGGCGGAGGAGCGGGTCGCGCTCCGGGAGGGCGACGGCGGCTCGCGAGTGCCGCTGACGATCGGCGTCCTCGCCGGTGTCGCGATCGTCGCCGTTCTCATCGTCGTTCTCGCCGGCGGGGGCGGGGGAGGGACATCGACGACGAGCACGAGCACCGGGGGCACGTCGGCCTCTGCCCCGATGGTCGACCCCGGCGGCATCCGGGCCACGAAGCTACCCGTTGGCGTCGCGGCCAGCGGCAACGACGTCTACATCGCCGATCGCACGGGCAATCAGGTGATCCACGGCGACGCAACCGACGACAGCGTCAGGGACAGGCTCACGACCGACGCCCATCCCGAGGACCTCGTCGTTGCCGGCGGCAAAGTCTTTGTGACCGTCCCCGACCGCCACGAGGTCCTCGTCCTGGGTCCTGACCTGAAGCCGGCCGGCGATCCGATCGACCTACCCGACGGCAGCCAGCCGGCCGGGATCGCGACCGGCGACGACAAGGTCTGGGTCTCGGGGGAGGTCTCCGGGGAGGTCTACGAGATCGATCCGACCGACCCGACGTCGGTGACCCCGCTGAACGTCGGCGCGAAGGAGCCGTTCGGGATCGGCGTCACCACCGATGCGCTGTGGGTCGCCGACCGAGCGAAGGACCGGGTGATCCGCTACGACCGCGGCGCCGGCACCACCGAGAACTTCAAGGTCGGCGACAACCCGAAGGGCGTCGCCGTCGCCGGCGGCCACGTCTACGTCGCGAACGCGGACAGCGGCGACGTCACCGTGCTCAGTGACGAATCCTGGCCCCAAGACGACCACCTCGGTCGAAGTCAAGGGCCAGCCCGGGCCATCGATGTGCTCGACGGCCGGGTCTGGGTCTCGAACGGCGACTCCGCCTCTCTGCCGCTGGGCGACAAGCGCGGCTGGGTCAGCTACTTCGACGAGTCGACCGGCGAGCTCGAAGGCAAGGTCAAGGTGAAGGGCTCGCCCGAGGGCCTCGGCGTCAGCGGAGACCGCGTCTGGGTCGCGACCGGTCCCGAGAAGCTGGCGCGGGCGATCAACCCGAGCCCCTGAACGACGCGAGGCCCCCGCCGGAGCGGAGGCCTCGCTGGATCGTCTCCCTCTCGAGTGCTGAGCCGCGGGGTCTACTTGACCTTGCCCTCGAGCAGCATCCAGCAGCCGTCGTCGGAGCTGGAGTCGACGAAGCCCGCGTGGCTGACCAGCGGCGGCTGGTACAGGAGGGTGTTCGGGCCACCTGAGCTGCAGCGGAGCGTGCTCGTCCGCTTGGTCTTGATCGCGAGCCGGGCGCCGGCGGGGATCTGCTCGTTGACGTGGAACTTCTCGACGTTGTAGTGGTCGGTGTTCCAGTTCTGCTGCGACTGCCCGTGGTAGGTGATCTTCGGGCCGTTGTCGACGAGCTTCGAGCTGCCGTCGTTGCGCGTCTTCACGATCTGGAGCCGGAAGGAGCCAGCCTCACCGGCGATGAGCTTGACCGTCTTCAGCTTGCCGGCCTTCGGCGATTCCTCGCCGCCCGGGTTGCCGTAGGCCTCACCCATCACCCAGGTGCACTTCTGGCCCTCGAAGCCGTTGCACTTGTGCGCGGTGCCGGCGTTCGACGGCTGCACCGAGGGGTCGAGGTCGGAGCCGAAGGACATCGACGCGGCCTGCGCCTTGCCGGCGCCGAGGGCGACGATCGCGACGGCGATCGCAGCGACGAGGCAGCCGATCAGGGTCAGCCGGCGGCTCGGGATGGTGGTTGTGGTCGTGGGGTTCATGGTCTTCCTTTCTGTGGTTGAACCGGGGCGGGTGGCCCGGCACGAGGAAGATCGCCGGTCTGCGACCGCTTTCCCAGGGGTCCTCGGGCGGGGCCTCGGACCCCGGGGGGATCGTCGTGTTCACACCTCGGTGTGAGGCACTTCGCAAAGATCGACGCGGAACGTTTAGGCTCCCGGACCCGTCCATGCGGATCGGCGTCCCGAAAGAGCCTGCGGAGGGAGAGAAGCGCGTTGCGCTGATCCCCGACACCGTCGCCAGCCTTGCCGGCAAGGGGGTCGACGTCGTGGTCGAAAGCGGCGCCGGCGTGCTTGCCGGTCATCCCGACTCCGCCTACGAGGAGGCCGGCGCGACGGTCGGCAGCTCCGACGACGCGTACGGTGCCGACATCGTGCTTCGCGTCAATCCGCCGAGCACCGAGGAGATCGCCCGCGTCGGCAACGGCAAGATCCTGATCGGCTTCCTCGCCCCGCTCACATCGGGGGAGACCACCAAGGCGCTCGCCGATGGCGGCGTGACGAGCTTTGCGATCGAGCTGATCCCGCGCATCACCCGCGCCCAGGCGATGGACGGCCTCTCCTCGCAGGCGAACATCGCCGGCTACGCGGCGGTGCTGCTCGCCGCCCGCGAGTGCGGCCGCCTGTTCCCGATGATGACCACGGCCGCGGGCACCGTCTCGCCGGCGCGCGTGATGGTGCTCGGCGCCGGCGTCGCCGGGCTGCAGGCGATCGCTACGGCCAAGCGCCTCGGCGCCGTCGTCAGCGGCTTCGACATCCGCCGCGCCGCCTGGGAGCAGATCGCCTCGCTCGGCGGCCGTCCGCTCGAGTTGGACTTCATCCCCGACGCGGAGGATGAGGGCGGCTACGCACGGCCGCTGACCGACGAGGAGAACGAGAAGGTCCGGGAGGCGCTTGCCGCGAACGCCGGCAAGCAGGACGTGATCGTCACCACCGCGCAGATCCCCGGCCGCCCCGCTCCAACTTTGATCACCAAGGAAGGCGTCGAGAACATGTCGCCCGGCTCGGTGATCATCGACCTCGCCGGCGATTCGGGCGGCAACTGCGAGCTGACCGAGGCCGGGCGGACCGTCGTCCACAACGGCGTCAAGGTGATCGCAGCGCAGAATCTGACCTCGGACATGGCTGCCCACGCCTCGCAGCTGTACGGCAAGAACCTCGAGAACTTCATCGACCTGATCACCGACGAGGGGGCGCTGAAGATCGACTTCTCCGACGAGGTCGTCGCCGGCGCCTGCCTGACGCACGAGGGCGCCGTTCGCAACGAACGCGCCGCCGGTGCCGCCGGCGTCGAGGCGAAGCCGCTGCAGGCGCCGGCCGAACCTGAGCCCGCGCCCGAGCCGACCGCAGACGCCAACCAAGAGGGAGCTTCCTGATGGACCTGATCAGCGAGATCACGATCTTCGTGCTGGCCGTCTTCGTCGGCTTCGAGGTGATCTCGAAGGTGCCGGCGACCCTGCACACGCCGCTGATGTCGCAGACGAACGCGATCCACGGCATCGTCGTGCTCGGTGGCCTGCTCGTGATCGGCTACTCGGACACGCTGCTCACCGACGTGATCGGCTGGATCGCGATCTTCTTCGGCACGATCAACGTCGTCGGCGGCTTCCTCGTCACCGACCGGATGCTCGGCATGTTCGTCCGCAAGCCGAAGCCGAAGCCTGAGGAGAGCAAGTCCTCAACGGAGGCGGGCTCCTGACGATGCCCGTCGCGGCCCTCTCACTCGACTCGGACTTCCTCGCGGTTTGCTACATCGCCGCGTTCGTCCTCTTCATCCTCGGCATCCGCCAGGGCACCCATCCGAGCACCGCCAAGCGCGGCAACATGATCGCCGCCGTCGGCATGGCGATCGCCGTGATCGCGACCCTGTTCACGGACGTGATCGGCAACTGGGGGATCATCGTCACCGCGATCGGCGCCGGCGCGCTCGTTGGCTGGCTCGCCTCGGCTCGGGTGGCGATGACCGACATGCCGCAGATGGTCGCCCTCTACAACGGCCTCGGCGGCGGCGCCGTCGCGCTGATCTCGTGGTCGGAGTTCCGCCACGGGAACGAGATCGGCGGCTACTTCGAGCTGCAGACGTTCATCCCGATTCTCTTCTCGATGGTCGTCGGCTCGATCTCCTTCTGGGGCTCGAACATCGCCTTCGGGAAGCTCCAGGGGATCCTGCCCCAACGGCCGGTCAAGGTTCCCGGGCAGACGGCGATCAACGCGATCCTGCTGGCAGGCATCATCGCCGGGTGCGTCGTCCTGGCGATCAACCACGACAGTAGTCCGTCCGAAGGCCTGTTCGTCGCCTGCCTCGTCGCCGCGGCCGTGCTCGGCAACCTCTTCGTGTTGCCGATCGGCGGCGCCGACATGCCGGTCGTGATCTCGTTGCTCAACGCCTTCACCGGCCTCGCCGCGGCCGCCGCCGGCTTCGCGCTCGACAACACCGCTCTGATCGTCGGTGGCACGCTCGTCGGGTCCTCGGGAACGATCCTGACGCTCGATATGGCGACGGCGATGAATCGTTCCGTCGCCAACATCCTCTTCGCCGGCTTCGGCGGCGCCCCGGCGGCGACCGGCGGCTCGACGGAGGAGCGACCGCACCGCTCGATCGGCGCCCAGGATGCGGCGATCACGCTCGGCTATGCCGACAGCGTCGTCATCGTGCCGGGCTACGGTCTGGCCGTCGCTCAGGCCCAGCATGCGGTCAAGGAGATGGCCAACGAGCTCGAGAAGCGCGGGGTCGAGGTCCGCTACGCGATCCATCCGGTCGCTGGCCGGATGCCGGGCCACATGAACGTGCTGCTTGCCGAGGCCGACGTCGACTACGAGAAGCTCGTCGAGATGGACGACATCAACCCGGACATGCCGCGCACCGATGTCGCCGTCGTGATCGGCGCGAACGACGTCACCAACCCGGCCGCCAAGGACGACCCGGACAGCCCGATCGCGGGCATGCCGATCATCGAGGTGAACGAGGCCAAGCAGGTGATCGTGATCAAGCGCTCGCTCAGCCCCGGATTCGCCGGAATCGACAACGACCTCTTCTACCTCGACAAGACGGCGATGCTCTTCATGGACGCCAAGAGCGCGGCCCAGGAGATCACCGCCGAGCTCGAGAAGCTCTAATCAACCGTCTACGTCGGGGCCGGCCCGAAACGGTCTTCGGGCCACCACGATTTCGGCCTTCCGACCGCCTACATCGTTAGCTTCGCCCCTGGAATGGGGGTTGGTTCGAGAAGACTCGCGGGTGCTGAGCCGGCGAGCATGAAGGAAATGCTCGACTGGGTCGGCTGGCGCGTCGACGACCTCAACGGCTCCTCGCTCGGACGACTGCAGGACGTGCTCGCCGGCCCGGATGGCAGGCCCGAGTGGCTGCTGATCAGCGAGTTCCGCTTCGGTGATCGGCGCTTCGTCGCTCCGGCCGGCGAGGCGACTGGGTCCCGCGGCCGCGTTTGGCTGCCGATCGAGCGCGCAAAGGTGCGCGGAACCGCCGGTCTCGGAGCGCCAGATCGGTCGCCGCAGGCGGAACGGCGAGTCCGGGCTCACTACGGGCTGCCCGAGCGCCGCGCCGCGAGCTGAGCGGCAGCAGGGTCAGGGCAGATTCTTCTTTTCGACCCGGTTCGAGCGCCGCACCTTCGGCGTCAGCCAGCCGATCGCGGCGCCGAGCAGCATCGCGATGATCAGCGCGAAGAACAGTGGCATGTCCGTCTGCGCGAACAGGAACGTGACCTGGGTGGAGTCGGTGTTCTGAACGATGAACAGCAGTGCCAGGACGCCGACCGCGCAGGCGGCGTAGAAGCGCCAACCGCGCTCCTTGCGAGCATCGCTTCGCTTGCCCGAGACTGGATCGATCCGATCCGCCATCGAGGACGAATCTAGACCATCGGTCGGCGTGGGGGACGGGCTGCCGTGGGCGCATGCTTCCGGCGCGGGTCGGCGCGTCAATCGGCACCCTGCGAGTCCCATCCGTACGCGATTCGTTCCTAGGTTCGCGCGATGGGCCGAAAACGGACGCGAGCCGGAGCGAGGGGCCAGGCGACGCCCGAGTACGTCGGGGTTCTCCTCCTCGTCTGCGTCCTGCTCGGCACGCTGCTTGCCTTCGGCGGCCTCGCCGCCGATGGGCTGCGGCTCGGGCAGCTCGTCGCCGAGAAGCTCGTCTGTGCGGTCCGCGGCAGCGGTTGCGCTGGGCCGGCGGAGGATCTGATCGCCGCCTACGGCCCGGACGTTGCGGCGCTCGCCCGCGAGCATGCCCCCGAGGTCCGCTTCGAGGACGCCGATTACGTGTCGTTGCCGGTCGATCCGCGCAGCTGCCGTGAACGCCGCTGCGCCGACACGAGCGCCAAGGGTCCGAGCGCGCGCTCCTACGAGGGCATGCCGGCGACCGTCCTGGTTCACGTGGTCGACTGCCGGTCCGGTGATCAGCCGACGCCCGGCGCCGATTGTTCGGGCGCGGCCACGGGCAACCTCTATGTCCAGTACTGGCTCTATTACCCGGACTCGGCGACGCGGACCTGGCACCGCTACGGCTACCACGCCGACGACTGGGAGAGCTACCAGGTGAAGATCGAGCCGGACGGCAGCGCCCTCTCGCGGGCGAGCTCGCACCACTCCTACAACTACGAGGCCGACGACCCGCTCTCCGACCTCGGCACGCTGAAGATTCCCGGCACCTCGATCGAGGCCGACTTCAGGCGCGCCGGCTGGGGTCCCGACAACGGCTACGTCTGGGTCGCCGACGGCTCCCACGCCGGCCGCGCGGCGGGCGACGACCCGTTCTTCCGCTCGGTCCCACGCGGCCGTCTGCGACTCACGCCGATCGAGCCGGAGGAGGGCTCGTTCGACGGCCTGAGCTTCGATCCCGGCCTCGCACCGCCGTGGCTCAAGACCGTCTGGAACGACCCCGAGTACGACGGCACTTGAGCCCGATCGCGGGTAGACGGTTTTCCCGAAGGTCGAGGCGGGTAGGGTGGTGCGCATCGCCCAGCCCGAGCAGGCAACCGAGAAGGGGTCGATCGCCGCACGTCTTGCGGAGGCGAGGGAACGGACGCTGATGCTGATCGAGCCGCTCGATGACGAGCAGCTCAACACCGTCTACTCGGAGATCCTCAGCCCGCTCGCGTGGGATCTCGGTCACATCGCCAACTTCGAGGAGCTGTGGCTGGTCCAGCGCGTCGGCGGGCGCGAGCCGCTCGACGGGGAGCTCGGTCGCTTCTACGATGCGATCGAGAACCCGCGCAAGACGCGCAACGAGTTGCCGCTGCTGCGCAACGAGGCTCTGCGCGAGTACATGCGCGAGGTCCGCGCGCGGACCCTGGACGTGCTCGACGGGGCCGATCTCGACGGCAGCGACCCCTTGCTCGCCGACGGCTTCATCTACGAGATGCTGATTGCGCACGAGCACCAGCACAACGAGACGATGCTGCAACTCCTGCAGCTCGTCGACGGCTACCCACGCCCGGGCCGCGAGCCGGCGGACTCCGAGCCCGTCGCCGAAGGGCCGGAGATGGTCGAGGTGGGCGGCGGCGTTGCCGAGATCGGCGCGCCGGAATCCGGATTCGCCTACGACAACGAGCGCCCGCGCCACGAGGTCGAGATCGCGCCCTTCGCGATCGACCGCACGCCCGTCACCAACGGGGCCTTCGCGAGGTACGTTGCCGAGACCGGCGCTGAGCCGCCGATGTTCTGGGAGCGCGACGGCGACGGCTGGGTCGATGCGCGCTTCGGGTTGCGCGAGCCGCTCGACGAGCGCCTGCCGGTCATCCACGTGAGCTGGGAGCAGGCCGCCGACTACGCGGCCTGGGCCGGCAAGCGGCTGCCGACCGAGCTCGAGTGGGAGCACGCTGCCGAGGGATCCGACCCGGCTCGCGCCAACTTCGACCACCTCGCCTACGGCCCGGCGCCGGCCGGTGCCTATGCCGACGGCGCCGCCGATTGTGGCGCCGTGCAGATGATGGGCGACGTTTGGGAATGGACCGCGAGCCGCTTCGAGGCCTACCCCGGCTTTCAGGCCTTCCCATATCCGGAGTACTCGGAGGTCTTCTTCGGCGGCGACTACCGCGTGCTGCGTGGCGGCTCGTGGGCTGCGCGCCGCGACGTCGTCCGTCGCTCGTTCCGCAACTGGGACCATCCCTACCGGCACCAGATCTTCGCCGGCTTCCGCTGCGCGCGGGACCGGCCCGACGCGGCCCCCGACGGCACGTTCGCAGGGGCGGGCCGGGCGCCGAAGCCCGCCGGCGAGGCGCCCACCGAGCAGATCCGCATCGACGTGCGCCTGCCCGCCGGCGACGAGCCCGACGCGGCGATGGCGCGCGACGTGCGCGAGGGCCTGACGCGCGAGTTCAAGGAGCTCTCGCCCAAGTACTTCTACGACGAGGTCGGCTCGGAGTTGTTCGAGCAGATCACAGAGCTCCCCGAGTACTACCCGACCCGCTGCGAGCGGGCGATCCTCGCCGCTCAGGCGCCGGCGATCGTCGCTGCCGCCGATCCGCAGTGCCTGATCGAGCTCGGTTCGGGCTCGGCCTCGAAGACGCGCGTGTTGCTCGACGCGATGTGGGAGGCCAGCTCGCTGCACACCTACGTCCCGGTCGACATCTCCGAGGAGATCACGCGCGCAACCGCCGCGGAGCTCGTCACCGAATACCCCGAGCTGAACGTCCACGGCGTCATCTGCGACTTCGACAGCCACCTCGAGCGCCTGCCCGCTTGGGGTCAGCGGCGCATGTTCGCCTTCCTCGGTGGCACGATCGGCAACTTCGACAGGCCCGACCGGATCGCCTTCTTGGCCCGGATCGCATCGCTGCTCGGCCCGATGGACACGCTGCTGCTTGGCACCGACCTGGTCAAGGAGCGGGCGGCGCTCGAGGCCGCCTACAACGACTCAGCCGGGGTGACCGCGCGCTTCAACAAGAACGTCCTCACCGTGCTCAACCGCGAGCTCGGCGCCGACTTCGACCTCGATGCCTTCGAGCACGTTGCCCGCTGGGACGCCGAGCGGGAGCGCATCGACATCCGCCTGCGCTCGCTCGTCCGCCAGCGCGTGCGCATCTCGGGGCTCGACCTCGACGTCGACTTTGCCGCCGGCGAGGAGCTCCGCACCGAGCTCTCCTGCAAGTTCACCCGCGAGAGCCTCGAGCGCTCCTATTCGGAGGCCGGCCTCGAGCTGGTCGAGCTGTGGACCGACGCCGATCGCCGCTTCGCCCTGTCGCTCGCGCGGGGTGGCTGAGGGGCCGATAGGGTCGTCGGGGTGAGCTCGGAGTCGGAGGTGAGCCCGGGGGAATCGACGGCGTCCTCGGCCGTCGTCTTCGACCGTGTGACGAAGGTCTACGGCCGCTCGAGCGACCCCGCCGTCAACGAGCTCTCGCTCGAGGTTCCGGCCGGTGAGATCTGCGTGCTCGTCGGGCCGTCGGGCTGCGGCAAAACGACGGCGATGCGGATGGTCAACCGCACGGTCGAGATCACGAGTGGCGATATCCGCGTCGGCGACGTCTCGGTCCGCGACCGTGACCCGGCCCGGCTGCGCCGCGAGATCGGCTACGTGATCCAGCAGGTCGGCCTCTTCCCGCACCGGACGATCGGCGAGAACATCGCCACGGTCCCGCGGCTGCTCGGCTGGTCCGCCGACCGGCGCCGCGAGCGGGTCGCCGAGCTGCTCGAGCTGACCGGCCTCGACGCCGAGCTCGCCGAGCGGTTTCCGGCGGAGCTCTCCGGAGGCCAGCAGCAGCGCGTCGGCGTCGCCCGAGCGCTCGCCGCCGACCCGCCCGTGCTGCTCATGGACGAGCCCTTCGGCGCGATCGACCCGATCGCCCGTGAGCGCCTGCAGAACGAGCTCTTGCGGCTGCAGGCCGAGATCCGTAAGACGATCCTCTTCGTCACCCACGACATCGACGAGGCGATCAAGATGGGCGATCGCGTCGCGGTCATGCGGACCGGCGGCAGGCTTGCCCAGTACGCGACGCCGGCCGAGCTGCTGATGGCGCCCGCCGATGACTTCGTCGAGGACTTCGTCGGCGCCGACCGGGCGCTGAAGCGGCTCGCCCTGCTCCGCGTCGCCGACATCGACCTGTGGCAGGCGCCGCTCGCCTTCGTCGGCCAGGACACGTCCGAGGTCCGCGCGAAGCTGCCCGGCGCCGAGGTCCCCTACGCGCTGCTCGTCGACTCGCAGCGGCACCCGCTCGGTTGGCTCTCCGAGTCCGATCTCGCCGGGGCCACCGTTGCCGAGCGGCTCGTGAGCGCGCCCGGTCCGATCCTCGACGAGGCGGATGTGATGCGTGACGCGCTCAGCGACCTGCTCCGGGCGGAGAGCCGCTACGCGCCCGTCGTCGACGGCAGCGGCGCCGTCAAAGGCGTGCTCAGCGTCGAGATCATCCACGAGTTCCTCAACTCCGAGGAGGCCCGCACCGACGAGCACGCGGCGTACGAGCGCCCGGTGGGCTGACCGTGCTCGGCGCCGCGCTCGCCCCGGTCGCGCCGCTGCTCGCCGCCGCGGGCGACGGCTTCGTCCGCGACGCGAACAGCGGCACGACGCAATGCGTACAGGCCAATGACACGGTCTGCTTCGGCTGGGCGTTCGACAACTTCGACCGCTACGTGACGCCGCTGGTGCAGCACCTCGAGCTCGTCGTCATCTCGGTCGCGATCGGCTTCTCGATCGCGTTCACGATGGCGATCGTCTCGCACGGTCGGCACTGGATCATCCCGCTCTTCACCGGCCTCAGCGGCGTCATTTACACGATCCCGAGCATCGCCCTGTTCCTGATTCTGCTGCCGATCACCGGCCGCGGCACGGTGACGGCGATCATCGCGCTCAGCCTCTACACGCTGCAGATCATCTACCGCAACATCGTCACCGGGCTCGCCAACGTGCCTGCCTCCGCCCGCGACGCGGGCCGCGGCATGGGGATGACCGACAACCAACTGCTCTGGCGAGTTGAGCTGCCGCTCGCGCTGCCAGAGCTGATCGCGGGCGTCCGGATTGCCACCGTCTCGACCGTGGCGATCGCGACGCTCGCCGTCTTCGCCGGGGCCGGCGGCCTGGGCGCGGAGATCTACAACGACATCACCTTCAAGACCGGGATCGTCGTTGCCGGCGGGCTCGCGATCGTGATCGCGATCGTGTTCGACCTGCTGCTCGTGCTCGCCGAGCGGCAACTCACGCCGTGGCGGCGATCAAGGGTGCCGGCATGAGCGCCGCGATCGCCGTTCCCGCCGCGAACGTGATCGACTCGTTCACGGGGGCCGTGAACTTCATCTTCGTGCAGCGCCAGCCGGTCGGCGTAGTCGGCGATCGGGTCGGTGGTCTCGGCCAGGTCTGGGACCTCATGTTGCGCCAGATCGAGGTCAGCTTCATGGCGCTCGCGGTTGCGACCCTGATCGCGATGCCGATCGGCGTCTGGCTCGGGCACCGCGGCCGTGGCGAGTGGCTCGCGGTCTCGATCGGCAACGCCGGCCGAGCTCTGCCGGAGCTCGTCCTGATCGCGGTCATGGCGGCCTTCCTAGGCCTTGGCACGCTCAACCTCGTGATCGCCCTGCTGATCATCGGTATCCCTCCGATCCTGATCAACTCGTTCGTCGGCGTCCGCCAGGTCGACCGCGATGCCGTCGAAGCTGCCCGCGGCATGGGCATGGGGGAGCTCGGCGTGATCACCCGCGTCGAGCTGCCGCTCGCCGTGGCGACGATCATGGGCGGCATCCGTACCGCCGCGATTGCGATCGTCGCGACGGCGACGATCGCCCCGCTCGCCGGCGTGCTCACGCTCGGCGATTTCATCATCAACGTCAACGTCTACGGCAACGATGGAGTCTTCGCCGGGGCGCTGCTCGTCGCCCTCCTGGCCCTCGCCGTCGAGCTGCTGCTTGCGGGCCTGCAGCGACTGCTGACGCCGCGGGGCCTGCGCGGTCGCCGTCGCACCGCCTCCGAGCCTGCATAGGATGAGCGCTCCGCCTGCCGCGGTGTCCGCCGTTGCAGGGAACCAGGGGGAGAACCAATGAAGGGAAATCCAGACATGAACACGATCAGATTCAGGGCTCTGATCGCTCTGCTCGCCCTGGCGACTTCGCTCGGGCTCGCCGCTTGCGGCGGGGGCGACAGCAGTTCGTCCACATCCAGCGGAAGCGACACCGGCTCAGCGGACGCAATCGTCAGCAACCCCGCCAACGGGGACGTGAAGCTGACGATCGGCTCGAAGAACTTCACCGAGCAGTACATCCTCGGCGAGATCTACGCGCAGGCGCTCTCCGCGGCAGGCTACGACGTCAAGACCGACCTCAACCTCGGCTCCGAGCAGGTCGCGCTGAAGGCGCTCAAGAACGGCAACATCAGCGGCTACCCCGAGTACACCTCGACGGCGCTGACCTCGTTCTTCAGCAAGGCGCCGGAGGACGTGCCGGGCGACGCCCAGCAGGCCTATGAGCAGTCGAAGGCCGACTTCGACAAGCTCGGTTTGGTCGCTTACCCGCCGACTCCCTTCTCGAGCGCCAACGCGGTCGGGATGCTGAAGTCGGAGGCGGACAAGCTCGGCGTCAGCAAGATCTCCGACCTCGAGGGCAAGTCCCAGGATCTGACCCTGTTCGGCTCGCCTGAGTGCCGCCAGCGGATCGACTGCCTGGTCGGGCTGCAGAAGTACTACGGGCTCGACTTCAAGTCGTTCACGCCCGGTGACATCGGGCTCCGCTATCAGGTGCTCGACAAGGGCGACGCGGATCTGTCGATCCTGTTCACCACGGACGCGCAACTGTTCGTCTCACCGGACAAGTACACGATCCTCGAGGACGACAAGGGCGTGTTGCCGGCCGGCAACATCCTCTTCATCGCGTCCAAGAAGGCGGCCGACGCAGCCGGCCCCGACTTCGGCGACACGATCGAGAAGGTCCAGCAGCACCTGACCCTGCCGGTCATGCAGGAGCTCAACGCCCGCGTCGACGTCGACAAGGAGACGCCGAAGCAGGCTGCTTCCGAGTACCTGAAGAAGTTCGGCTACGTGCAGTAGCGCTTGGCGCTGGCCCGCGGGTCGCTGGCGTTCTGCCACGGCCCGCGGGTCCTGTCGCGCCCGCGCGCGCACGCGAAATCCGCTTGGTTCACTTGGTTTCGCGCACGCGCGCGGACGCGCCACCCGCGGGTGGGGCCGTCGCGCCGGCGGCGGGCCTGCCGGCGCCCGGAGGCCCGAAGCGGTAAGCGGTTTCTTCAGGTGTTCTTCGCTCTCGAGCGCGCTCAGTCCGCCCTGCGGACCGAGTAGACGGTCAGGTCGCGCGGCGCGCCCTTCGCCTTGAACATGAGCTTGCGCCGGGTGCGGAAGCGCTCGGGGTCCAGCCTGTCGCGGACCGGCCCCGAGACGAGCAGCTCCCCCCCCTTCGCCGCCTGAGCGACGCGTGCGGCGATGTTGACATCGACCCCGACGTAGTCGCGGCCGACGCGGCGCGGCATCCCGTGATGGGCGCCGGCGCGCATCTGCGGCGTCCAGCCCTCGACCTCGAGCTCGCCCACCGCCCGTTGTGCCGCGAGCGCGCCGAGCACGGCCTGCTCCGGCTCGAGGAAGGTGATCATCGCCCCATCCCCGAGCCGCTTGACGATGCGCCCGCCATGCTCCTCGACGGTCGGCTTCATCGCCGCGTCGACGCCGCGGAGCAGCGCGGTCGCCGGCCCGTCGCCGGCTGTCAGCGCCCAGTCGGAGAAGCCGACGAGGTCGGTGAAGACGACGGTCACCTCGATCTCGCCGCGTTCTCCCCAGCCGCCGACGGCCAGGGCTTCGTAGACCTGCAGCGCTCCGAGCCCGAGCTCGCGCAACGCGCTGGGGCGGTCGGCGCTCATCTCCGCGATCCGGCGGCCGAGCACCTGGGACGGTGACTTGCCGCTGGTCGAGAGCGAGTCGCCGAAGGAGCTGTCGCCGGGGAGCACCCTGCGGACAGCCCGCGCGAGGCTGCCGAGCCTGTCCTGCTCTACGCCTTCGTCGATGGCGAGGACGTCGACGTCCTCGTCGGCCTCCGGCTCGCCGGAGTCCTCCTGCGCTTGCCCCTGCTCGCGCTCGTCGCTCACCCGGGCCCGAGCGCCTCGATCAGATCGACGATCCCGCCGGGGCTCGTGATCGGCGTCAGGATCGGCAGCGTGATACCGCCGGCGACGTAGTGGTCGAGCCGCTCCCGCATCTCCGCCGGCTCGCCGAGGATGAAGATGTCCTCGATCAGGTCCCAGGGCGCCGCCGCGAGCGCGCGCTCGCGATCCTTCGCGTGCCAGGCGCTGACCATCTCGTCGATCGCCTCGCCGTGCCCGAGCCAGCGGAAGAAGCGCTCGTAGACGGGGACGGTCGCGTAGGAGGCGAACATGAAGCGGGCGATCGGCTCGGCCTGCTCGCGCGGTCCCGGGATGCAGAAGAAGCGGCAGAGCAGCTCGAAGTCGTCGCCTGCCGCGGCGAGTGGCTCGACCACGCGCTCGAGCCCGCTCAGCGGCAGGAAGTTGGTGAAGGCGCCGTCCGCCTTCTTCGCGGCCATCGCGAGCATCTTGCCGCGCAGCGCCGCGACGACGATCGGGATTGGGGCGGAGGGCGGCTGCTCGAGCTTGAAGCCGCCGGCACCACGCTCGCCGGCGAGCACGGGTCGCAGGTAGTCGATCGTCTCGGAGACGCGCGACAGCGGGCGCTCGAACGGGATCCCGTTCCAGCGCTCGACGATCACGTCCGAGGAGGAGCCGATGCCGAGCGCAAAGCGGCCGCCGCTGGCATCGGCGATCGCCGATGCCTCCATCGCGAGCAGCGCGCGGCCACGCTGGAAGATGCCCACGACCCCCGTGCCCAGGCGCATCTCGTTCGTCCAGGCGGCGGCGAGGGCCAGCGGGGCGAAGCCGTCCGCCTGCTGCGTCTCGCCTGACCAGAGGTCCGTATAGCCGGCGGCCTCGGCGGCCTTGACCGGCCGCTCGAGGTCGGCCAGGCCGAGGCCCGGCAGCGGCACGGTCAGTCCCCAGCGCTGGCTCGGATCGGGCATCGGGCCGAGGCTATCCGACCGCGACTCCAACCGGTGCCTCGCCGCTCGTCCGGTTACTGCCGACAGCGCCTGCCGGGTGCTATAGGCTCGGGGCGGGTATGGACCTCTCGAAGCTTTCGCGCTCGGAGATCGTCGGTGTGCTTGCCGGCGTCGTCCTCGTCCTCGCCCTCTTGTTCCTCAACTGGTACTCGCTCGACCACAACCCGCTGCGGGACCACGGCGAGGGGTTCATCTGCGGGAAGGACGAGTACCAGTGCACGGGTTTTGAGACCTTCCCGATCCTGCGCTGGCTGCTGATCCTGGCCGCCGCCGCGCCGCTGATCCTCGCCTGGATCGTGATCCGTGGCCACAAGCTCTCCTGGGCCCCGGGCGAGTTGACGATGGTCATCGGCTTCACCGCCTTCGTCCTGATCGCCTACAACGGCATCATCGACCGCCCCGGCTCGCACCAGCAGGAGATCGGGATCTCGCTCGAGATTGGCTACTGGATTGCGCTGCTCGCCTCGGCCGGGATCGCGGGCGCCGGCATCGGGCGCGCGATGGAGGCCGAGAAGGGCAATACGAGAAAGACTCCCGGGACTGTCTAGAGGTCGTCCCTCAGGCCGCCCTGCCCCCTCCGCGGGGGTCCGGTAGGTTGCCGCCATGGGAGTGATCTCACAAGACGTACGCTCGGGCACCAAGCCCGACCGCAACCTTGCGCTCGAGCTTGTCCGCGTAACCGAGGCAGCCGCACTCGCCGCCGCGCGCTGGGTCGGGCGTGGCGAGAAGGAGTCGGCAGATGGTGCCGCCGTCGACGCGATGCGGCTGCTGATGGACACGGTGCCGATGGACGGGATCGTCGTCATCGGCGAGGGCGAGAAGGACGAGGCGCCGATGCTCTTCAACGGCGAAGAGATCGGCGACGGCAGCCCGCCCCGGGTCGACATCGCCGTCGACCCCCTCGAGGGCACGACGCTGACCGCGAAGGGCATGCCTTCGGCGCTGACCGTGGTCGCGATGGCCGAGCGGGGCGCGATGTTCGACCCCGGCCCGTGCGTGTACATGGAGAAGCTGGTCGGCGGACCGAACGTCGCCGACTGCCTGAGCTTGAACGAGCCCGTCGGCGATGTCGTGCGGCGCATCGCCGAGCGCCGCGGCGTCAGCCCAACCGAGGTGACGACCGTGATCCTCGACCGCGAGCGCCACACCGAGGGCGTGCGTCAGCTGCGCGAGGCGGGCTCGCGGATCCGCTTCATCTCCGACGGCGATGTCGCCGGCGCTCTGCTCGCGGTGATGCCGAACACCGGCGTCGACCTGCTCTGGGGCATCGGCGGGACGCCGGAGGGCGTGCTCGCGGCGGCGGCGATCAAGTGCCTCGGCGGCCAGCTCCTGGGTCGCCTGTGGCCCCGTGACGACGAGGAGCGGCAGGCCGCCAAGCGAGGCGGGCTACGAGATCGACAAGGTCCTGACCGTCGACGACCTCGTCTCCGGCGACGATGCGTTCTTCGCCGCGACCGGCGTTACCGACGGCGATCTGTTGCAGGGCGTCCGCTACCACGAGAACGGTCGCGCCACGACCGAGTCGCTGGTCATGCGCTCACGCTCTGGCACCGTCCGCAAGATCCAGGCGACGCACGACCGAGCGAAGCTGCGCGAGGTCACGGGCGGCCTCTACGGCTGAGCGTGCGTGGCCGCGGTTCGAGGCGGGCGCGACGCCGGGTAACCGACACAGATGATCTCCGTCGCCGGCGCCACTGGGTACATCGGCGGCCTGCTGACGGGCTCGCTGCTCGACGACGGCGAGCAGGTGCGCTGCCTCGCCCGCAGCCCTGAGCGCGCGGCCGAGCTCGAGCGCAAGGGCGCCGAGATCGTGCGCGCCGACATGCTCGAGCCCGAGACGCTCCCCCCGGCCCTCGAGGGCGTCTCCGTCGCCTACTACCTGGTGCACTCGATGGGCCGCGGCGGGGATGCGGACTTCGAACGCCGCGACCACACCGCGGCGGCCAACTTCGCCGCGGCAGCGCGTGCGGCGGGAGTCGAGCGGATCGTCTACCTCGGCGGCCTCGGCGACCCGACGTCGAAGCATCTGCGCTCACGCCATGCCACCGCCATGACCCTGCAGGAGTCGGGCATCCCGCTGACCTACTTCCGTGCCGCCGCGGTCCTCGGCGCGGGCAGCGAGTCGTTCCGGACCGTCTACTACCTGGTCAAGCGGCTGCCCTTCATGCTGACGCCGAGCTGGACTCAGAACCGGACTCAGCCGATTGCGATCGCTGACGTGCTCGCCTACCTGCGGGCGGCGGCCTCAACCGACGCCGCCGCCGGGCGGACGGTCGAGATCGGCGGGCCTGAGGTGACCACCTACGCGGGCATGATGGACGCGGTCGCGGATGCGCTCGGCATCAGGCGCCGCCGCCGGATCTCCGTACCCGTGCTGACCCCGACGCTGAGCTCGCACTGGATCGGCCTCGTCACCCCCGTCGACGCCGGCGTCGCCAAGCCGCTCGTCGAGGGACTGGCGACGGACACCGTCGTCGAGGACCCCTCCGGCATGGAGCTGTTCGAGGTCGAGCCGACCCCGGTGGACGAGGCGATGGCGGCCGCGGTCGCCGAGCTGCGCGGCTGAGCGGGCGCGGCCTCTTAGCGGACTGGTCCGCGAGAGGGCGCCTCCGCCTCCTCGGCGGCGGCCGGCTCGAGCAGCGAGCCGACGCGCGACTCGGGCAGGTCGAGGCTCGCGAGCGAGCGCAGGAAGCCGTGCGTGACGAGCACGTGGATGCGGAGCTGGGTCTGGTTGTAGATCCACGCGCCGATCCGGGAGAAGAACCCGCCGAAGCGGAGCCCCGGGTAGAAGTTGGCGACCTCGGCCGAGACGAGCACCGCCGCGCGACCCGCGGCCAGATCCTCGCGCTCGAGCCGGCGCACCGTGATCCGCAGATACCCACGGCCGCGGCCGCTGGGTGAGACCAGCAGCCCGCGCTCGATCGGCCAGGTGACCTGCCCGAGGCCCGGGGGCGTCACGTACTGGGGGCTGCGGAAGCGCAGCAGCGGGATCCGGCCGAGCAGCGTGACCGTGCGCGAATGCTCCTCGTAGAGCACCTTGAGCAGGCCCAGCGAAAAGCGCTCGAGGTAGGCCCAGTAGGCGCGGGCGAGACGCTCCAGGTACTCGGGCTTCCAGCTGCGCGCGATGAACTCGACGGGTACGTCGAGCTCCGCCGCTTGGACGCTGCGGACGGGGCCGAACGCGTCGGCCGGGCCGCCCGCAGGGTCCGGCAGCACGCGGATCTCGGCGCCGCCGCTCACTGGTCGGTGGTCCATACGCGCGGCGGCTTACTCGGACGGGGGTCAGGTGGGTCGGGAGCGGGCGGGTCGGCCGGCTGGGCGCGGGGGCGGCCCCGGCCGGCCGGGCGCAAGGGAGGGGAAGTCGCCGGTCATGCCGCGGACTTTGCCGGTGTCGTGGAGCTCGTAGCGCAGCGCGTTGATCACGGCCCCGGCGAGCAGGCCGAGGGCGAGCACGTAGAACCAGATCAGGGCGACGAGCACGAAGCTGACGATCCTGCCGAGCTCGCCGACGGTCGAGACGTGGACGAGGTAGACCGGGAAGACGATGTTGGCGATGCCGCCCGCGATCGCGACGAACAGCGCCCCCGGCCAGACCCCACGCCAGGGTAGATGGCCCTTCGGGACGGCCCAGTAGATCAGGCAGAGGATCCCGAAGCTGACGATCAGGCCGGCGCCGATCAGCACCAGGTTGGCGAGCCAGTCGATGCTCGAGAGGCCGAACGGCAGGTCGTCGACGCCCGCGATGACCAGCGACTCCAGCGCCGGGATCGTGACGCTCGCGGCGAGGAACAGCGCGACGACGAGCAGCATCACCAGCGAGAAACGCTTCTGCTCGAGCCAGCCGCGGCATTCGACGTGGTAGATCCGGCAGAACGCGGTGTCCATCGCCCCCCAGAACGAGGCACCGATCCACAGGCCCGCGACGATCGCGACGATGCCGATCTCGGTCGAGTTGTCGCGGACCCGCATCAGCGCATCCGTCAGCGTGCCCTCCTCGGTCGCCGGGAAGAGCTGCTGCAGGTCGCGCAACACGGAAGATTCGACGCTCGAGCTCTGCAGGATCTGGCCGAAGACGAAGAGCACCAGCAGGGCGAAGGGGAAGACCGAGAGCATCAGGTTGTAGGCGACCATCGCCGCCATCCCGGTGATGTTCTCCTCGTAGGCCCGGCGCCAGAAGGCGACGAACGACCGGCGCCGCGGAACGAGGTCGTTCACTGGCGCTCGACGGCGCCACGCAGGGCGGCGGCGGCGCGGCCGGCGACACGCAGGCCGAGTGTCGCGGCTCCGCCCGCGAGTGAGAGCCCCGCGCGGGCCAGCTCCTCGAGCTCCTGCTCTCGTGAGCGCCCGTCGGACGCCTTGGGTTCTTCGCCCGGCTCGGCCGCGGCCGCGGATTGCGCGCGGGCCGACTTCGCCGCCGCCTCGGCGCGGCGCGGGCTGCGTACCGAGGGCCGGGTACGGGGCAGGTTGCCGAGAATCCCGGGGCCATCCGGGTCATCGTCGGCCGGAGCAGGTTGCGGGCCGCTCATGAGCCTATTTCAGCGATTTGAGCGGACGGGTGCGCCGCGCCTCGATTGCGGCCGGAGCGATCCGATTGCAGCCCGCGGCCGTAACAAGCGGGCGTCCGGCGTGTTTGTAGGACGTCAGGGTCTCCATGGGGCCCCCGAGGACTGCCCCCAGCACCGCAAGTGGCGTTGAAATCGGTCTCTCGTGCCGCTTCGGGACCCTTGACTTCAGAAAATATAGTGACTATCATGTCGAACACTCAGAGTTTGAAGGCAGGCAAATCCGGCGATATATGAAGAGCGGACCAGCGCTGTCCGGCTTTTCTTGCGCCAAAGCTCAACTTCTCCAGTGCGCCGCCCGATAACTCGAATGCCGACAAAAGCCGGGATCCGGTCGACCCGGTGACCACAGACCCCACACGAAACGGAGCGCGAAGACGCGAATGCTTGTAGCTGAGCTTCAGGAACTAGAGGAAGTCAAGAATCTGCTTGCGAAGGGGCAGCAGGTCGGCGTGCTCACTTTCGGCGAGATCGCAACTGCGGTCGCCGAGGTGGACGTCGACGAGGGGGACATCGAGGAGCTTTACGGACATCTCGAGCGCTCGGGCATCGAGCTCGTCGAGGATGTCGATCCCGCGCAGGCCAGCCAGCCTGAGCGCGACGACGGAAAGCGCGGCAAGCGCCGGCGCCAGACGATCGATCTGAAGCCGGACATGACCACCGATTCCCTGCAGTTGTTCCTCAAGGACATCGGCAAGGTGCGGCTGCTGACGGCGGCCGAGGAGGTCGAGCTCGCCAAGCGCATCGAGCGCGGCGATCTTGCCGCCAAGGAGAAGATGGTCGAGTCCAACCTGCGGCTCGTCGTCTCGATCGCGAAGAACTACCGGAACCAGGGCTTGCCGTTCCTGGACCTGATCCAGGAGGGCACGCTCGGCCTCGTCCGCGCGGCCGAGAAGTTCGACTACCGGAAGGGCTTCAAGTTCTCGACGTATGCGACCTGGTGGATTCGCCAGGCGATCGCCCGTGCGCTCGCCGACAAGGCCCGCACGATCCGGATTCCGGTCCACGTCGTCGAGAAGCTGAACAAGATCGGGCGCGCCGAGCGCAAGCTCGTCACCGAGCTCGGCCGTGAGCCGACGCCGGAGGAGATCGCCGACGTCACGGGCATCGAGCCCGATGAGGTCGACTCGATCAAGCGCTCCGCCCAGGCGCCGGTCTCGCTCGAGAAGCCGGTCGGCGACGAAGAGGAGTCGGAGTTCGGCCAGTTCATCGCCGACGAGAAGGCCGAGTCGCCGTTTGACCGCGCGGCCGACCTGCTCACCAAGGAGGCGTTGCGTGAGGCGCTCGAGAACCTCTCCTACCGGGAGCGGCGCGTGCTCGAGCTGCGCTACGGCCTCGGCGGCGAGCATCCTCGCACGCTCGACGAGGTCGGACGGACCTTCAACGTCACGCGGGAGCGGATCCGTCAGATCGAGAACCAGAGCCTGAAGAAGCTGCAGACGCTTGCCGAGGCGCAGAAGCTGCGCGAAGTGGCGTAGCGACTACTGCGGCTCACCAGCTGTTTCGAACCCCCGGCCTCGTCCGGGGGTTCGGCGTTTAAGTGACGCGGGCGCGTCGCCGGCGAGGGTCCCCGGCCCGCGGGTCCTGTCCGGAAGCTGCGCAGGCCCCACTGCGCCACCGGCATTGCTCGGGGGCCTGCGATCTTCCGGCCACCCGCGGGAGGGAGCGTGTCGTCGGCGGTCGGCGGCGTGAGGGCTCGGCTGTGGTCCGGCCGGGATGCGGGTGACGGGGTTTACGCGGTGGGCAGTGGGGGAGGTGGGCCGGCGAAGGGGGCTGGCTGTGCCACTGGTTACGAAACGTCCTACATAAGGATGGAACGTGACCAGTGGGTGTCCGCGGACCGCTGTTGACCTCCCTCGGTGCAAATCGCCGGCGGGAGAACACCGTAGCTCGGGAGCGTGCGGCCAACGTGGTCGGCGGGCTTGAAGGCTGCCACCCGCGGGCCGGGGGCTCCGGACGGGACTCAAGGTTCCGCACCGACGCCCGATAGGGATTGCGATGGCGTTCGATATCGATGAGTGCCTGCGCTACGTCGTCGAGCGGGACGGCTCCGACCTCCACCTGAAGGTCGCGGCGCCGCCGATGGCGCGCGTGCACGGAGAGCTGGTCCCCATTGCGGGCCAGGAACCGTTGCGGCCCGAGGACACGGAGGGCGCGCTCGGGGTCTTGATCGCCGACGAGCGCACGCACGAGGAGTTCGCCAACGACGGCGAGGCCGACTTCTCGTACGAGCTCAAGGGCATCTCCCGCTTCCGCGTCAACGCCTTCCGTCAGCGCGGTGCGGTCTCGATCGTCTGTCGTGCGATCCCCTTCCAGGTACGCACGATCGAGGACCTCGGGCTGCCGCCAGTGATCCGCAAGCTCGCCGACGAGCAGCGCGGGATCATCCTGCTGACCGGGACCACGGGCTCGGGCAAGTCGACGACGTTGGCGGCGATGATCGACCACATCAACTCGACGTACGCCCACCACGTGATCACGCTCGAGGACCCGATCGAGTACCTGCATCGCGACAAGCGCTCGATCATCAACCAGCGCGAGGTGGGCACCGACACGAAGAGCTTCGCCCGCGCCATGAAGCGGGTCCTCCGCCAGGACCCGGACGTGATCCTCGTCGGCGAGATGCGCGACGAGGAGACGGTGCGGACTGCCCTGAGCGCCGCCGAGACGGGCCACCTCGTCCTCTCGACCCTGCACACGCTCGACGCGACGGAGACGATCAACCGGATCATCGACTTCTTCCCGCCACACCTGCAGCAGCAGGCGCGGGTGATGCTCGCGTCGACCCTGAAGGGAGCCGTCTCGCAGCGGCTCGTGCCGACGGCTGACGGTAACGGCCGTGTCGCGGCGAGCGAGATCCTCGTCGTCACGGGCCGGGTTCAGGATCTGATCCTCAACCCGACTGAGACCGGCAAGATCAGCCAGGTGATCGCCGAAGGCGACTACTACGGAATGCAGACCTTCGACCAGTCGCTGCTCGGCCAGGTGGCCGCCGGCCGGGTCTCTGAGCAGACGGCGATGGAGTACGCCTCCAGCCCGCACGACTTCAAGCTGATGCTTGCCTCCTCGGGCCGGCGTGCCAGCGACATCTCGCAGATGCTCGATGACGGCGACGATCATGCTGCCGAGGAAGCTCCGCCTGCCGCCGAGTATGGAGCCGGGCCGCCGGCCGCCCCCGCGGCCCCGGCGCCGGTCTCGTCACCAGCCCCGCCGGCGCCCGCCCCGCCCGAGCAACCGGCCGGCGACGTCCACGTCGACTACGGCTCGCCGGAGCACGCCTACGGACGGAGCGTGACGCCCGTGGCGGCCACGCCGCCAGCACCGGCGCCCCCGCCGCCGGGCCAGATGCCGCCACCCCCTCCGCGTGGGGCCGAGGAGGGGGCAGGGGGGCATGACCGGCTCACCGAGTTCCGGCCCGAAGGCGCCGATCGCCGGGCATAGACCGCCCTGCGATCAAAGACTTCAGTTCCTGAAGCATTGCGCTATCTTTTCTGTAGCCGTATCGGCGGTTGCCGGGCGCGACGCCCGGCGACAGCGGATCGGAGTCACCTATGAGCGACAGCACCTGTCCAGTCTGCGCGTGTGCCGAGATCATCTCCGGCAAGTGGACGCTGCTCGTCATCCGCGACCTGGCCGACGGCAGCCGGCGCTTCTGTGAGCTCGAGCGTTCGCTCGAGGGCATCAGCCCGAGGACCCTGTCGCTGCGGCTGCGCTCACTCGAGGAGCAGGGCGTCGTCGAGCGCCATACATACCCCGAGGTGCCGCCGCGGGTCGAGTACGCGCTTACCGACAAGGGCCGTGACCTGGCGCCGCTGATCGAGGACATGCGTGAGTACGGCCGCCGCTGGCTCTGCATCGACGACGAGGGCAGCGCCGCCGTCGTCGACGCTTCGGCAGACGCCGAGCCCGTCAGCGCCTGATCCGAGCTCCGACGGGTCGGCGCTTGCGCTGACCGCGGGGTGTTGCGGACGCAAGGCGCATAAGTCGCAAGAAACCTTGCAGCGGCGCTCAGGCAGGAGGCTGTCCGCGATGGGCGAACAGCCCCCTCGTGCGCGACCTTCACCTCAGACACACACTGACCCAGCTGGCCCGCGACGCGTCGGCGGTCTTCGCCGAGATCGCCGAGGGAGGCCAGGAGATCCCCTACGAGATCGCCGAGCCGGGCGACGGCTTCGCCTTTTGCCAGTACAAGCCGCTGACGGCCAAGTTCGTGCGGGACAACGCGACCGAGCTGCGCGAGCTCGACAGCTTCCGCGAGGCGACCGAAACGATGCGTCGCGCCGATCTCGCGGCCGCCTACCTCGAGGAGGCCGGGATCGCGCCCCCCGCGGACACCTTCGAGCGCTCGACGCTCGCCGTGACCTACTTCCTCGCCCGCCTCTGGGACGGCTGCTCGGATTTCGAGATCGACGACGAGCGCTTCGCCGCGGCACTCGAGGAGATCGAGCAGTGCAGCGAGCCCGAGGCCGGTGAGATCGAGGCGATCGTGCCGCTCGTCGGCCTGACGACGCCTGCCACTCGGATCGAGCTGAAAGGCGCCGCGATCGTCCGCGCCGACATCGTCGACGCGCCGCCTGAGGCGGCGCGCAGCGATCGCCCTGCCGGCGCCGGCTGGGAGCCCACGTTCCTGATCAGCGCGCGGATCGCGCTCGACGCCGACGGCGGCCTCGCCGGCGCGGGCGATGCGGTCGCGCAGACCTTCGAGCGCGTCGTCACGACGCTGCGGCTCTTCAAGGCGGGTGGCGTCGGCCTCGGCCCGCACGGCTGGGTGCGGGTCGCCGGTGACCGCTGGCGCCGGATCTCGACGGGCGCCGGTCGCCCGCGGCCGGGCGGCTACGTCCTCGCCGAGGAGGAGGCCGCCGACCTCGCCGACCTCGCGCGCACGATCTCGGTGCATCCGAAGCGGGTCACCCGCCTGCGCCGGGCCCTGCTTCGCTTCGAGAGCGGGCTCGACCGCCGAGGGGCGATCGACGCTCTCAACGACCACCTGCTCGCGCTCCGCTTCCTGCTCGAGGGTGAGGGGCCCGCGGGCGTCGGCCTGCCGATGCGGGCGGCGGCGCTCAGCGCCGAGGGCACTGAGCGAGCGGAGACGAAGGAGCTCGTCGAGCGCGCCGTCTCACTCGAGCGAGAGTTGTACAGCGGCGAGCCCGCCGGTGCGCGCGACGGCTCGCCGTCGCAGATCGCGGCCGGCATCGAGGACCTCTTGCGGACGATCCTGCGCCGTGGCGTCAGCGGCGAGCTCGGCAGCGACCTGCGCGCCGCAGCCGACGAGATGCTGCTCGCCGACGGCTTCAGCGTCGGCGAGAGCCCGCTCACGCGCGGTGAGACCACCGAATGGGAGCCCGTCGGCGAGGAGGAGGTGGAGGAGCAGCCACAGGAGCGGCCTCTCGCGGTCGAGCCCTTTGGCGCCGCCGACATCCCGGATGAGACCGAGATGCAGCCGACCGAGGCCATCGACGACGCGATCGCCTCCGCTGAGGCCTTCGAGCGCTTCGAGAACGACCCTGAGCCCCTGATCGAGGCCTCGCGCCCGGCCAAGCCCCGCCAGGAGCCGCTGCCGGCACCCGCGCAGGTCGCGAAGGCCGAGGGCGCAACTGAGCCTGAGATGGAGCCTGAGATCGCCGACGCGGTCGAGCCCGAGGAGGAGTTCGCCCCGCCCAACTGGCTCGAGGAGGTCAGCGACGGCAAGCCGGCGACGATGGCGTTCCCAGCCCGCCCCGAAGGCGCCAACCATCTCGACGAGCTGAGCCGCCCGCCGATGGAGCGCGAGGAGGTCAAGGCCCGCGTCGAGTACCTGTTCCCGCGGACCGAGACCAACTGGTCCGTCGGCAAGGACGAGCCCCGCCGGGCGACCGGCTGACGGCGGGCTCCGGCTTCGGCTGGCGTTCCCGCCGTGGCTCCTCGGCCCGCGGGTCCTGTCCGGGAGCTGCGCAGGCCCTGCGCCACCGGCATTGCTCGGGGGCCTGTGATCTGTGGGCCACCCGCGGGAGGAAGCCTCACGTGGGCGATCGCCGGCGAGGTGGCTTGGGCTGGGGTGAGCTGGGACGAGGGGTGGGCTGTTGACGCCCTTGGGCAGCGAGGGAGGTGGCCTGCGGAGGGGCTTGGCTGGGGTGGGGCGCCCGGGGGCGCGAAGTCCCTGCTTTCGAGGCAGCGTTCCTGACTTTGCCCCGGCGGCTTCAGGCAATCAACGCAACAGCTCCGCCATCTTCTCAGCCGGCGTCTGCCAGCCCAGCGTCTGGCGCGGCCGGCCGTTGAGCTGGGCGGCGACCTTGTCGAGGTCGATCTGGCCGTGCACGGCCAGATCGCTGCCCTTCGGGAAGTACTGGCGCAGCAGGCCGTTGGTGTTCTCGTTTGAGCCCCGCTGCCAGGGTGAGTGCGGATCGCAGAAATAGACCGCGACGCCGGTGGCAACGCTGAAGCCGAGATGGCCGGCCATCTCGTGGCCCTGATCCCAGGTCAGCGACCGCTTCAGCTGCTCAGGCAAGCGCTGGATCTGGTGCGCGATCGCAGCGGTTACCGTTTCGGTCTTTGCATCGGCCAGCTCGGCTAGCAGCACGTAGCGGGTCTGACGCTCGACCAGCGTGCCGATGAACGAGCGCCCGGCTTTGCCGACGATCAGATCACCCTCCCAGTGGCCGGGCACCGCGCGGTCGGCGACCTCGGCGGGGCGCTCGCTGATCATCACCATCTCGGCGATCTTGCCGCGGCCGGCGCCGGAGCTCGAGCGCGGCTTGCGCTTGCTGCGGCCGGTTCTCAGGTACCTGGTCAGGTCCTTGCGGAAGCGGCCCCGGGACTGAACATAGAGCGATTGGTAGATCGTCTCGGGGCTGATGCGCATCTCCGGGTCGTCGGGGTTCTCGAGCTTCAGTCTGGCCGAGATCTGCTGCGGAGAGAATCGCTTCTTGAGCATCCCGACCACCGCCCGGCGCAGCCGCGGGCTGCAGCTCAGCTTCGAGCGCTTGGGCCGGCAGGCTAAGAGCGAGGCCCGATCCTCCGCCTTCGTCGCCCGATAGCTGCGGCGGCCCGCGACGCCGCCAACCTCGCGGCTGATCGTTGAGACGTTACGCCCGAGTCGGCGGCCGATTGCCCGGAACGTCTGCTCGGCGGCGATCCCCGCCCTGATCTCCTCGCGTTCGCAAAGCGACAGCCGCAAGCTCGAGCGCGCCCGCCGTCGCGATCGCCTGGAGGGCGTGCCGCCGGCGGCTGCGAGCACTTTTCTCACGGTTCGTTCGGTCGTGCCGACCGCCAGCGCCACCTGCGGCTGAGTCTCGCCGCGCGAGATGCGGTCGAGGATCTCCAGCCGGTCGCGATGGTCCAAGCGCCGGCTATGGACGCTGCTGCCTTCTCTCATTGCTGATCTCCGTTTCGGTCAACTGAACAGGGCCACTGTTGCGTTGACCGATGGAGACCACCCCGCTCTGTGAGGGCAAAGTCAGGACGGCTTGCCCTGCGGGGCGCTGCCGACGTGGGCTTGGCCGGCCGGTGGTCACGAAGCACCGCAAGTTGCGGTGGAACGTGACCAGTCGTCCGTCGTCGGCTGCTTTGAGCTCTCCTTCGGTGCTCTCGCCTGCCGGTGGTCACAAAACCTCTCAAGTTGAGAGGTTTCGTCACCAGTCGTCTCCCGTGGGCTGCCGTTCACCGCTCCCTCGGTGCTCTCGCCGGCGAGTGGTCACGTTGGGTCGTAATGGTGGGTCCAACGTCACCGGTGGGCTCTGAACCCGCGCTATCCGCCTGCCTCCGGTTGGCCGAACAGGTACCGGTTGAGCTCGAAGAGGCCCTCAAGGTCGTGGACGTCCTCGGCGAGGTAGGGGACCTCGATCACCTTGTCGGTGTGCAGCTCGGCTCGCAGGCCGGCGATGTTGCGGGTGTCCCGCTCGGCGAGCGCCCGGTAGTCGGCGAGGTTGGCGAGGACGCGGGTCACGAGGTCAGGATCGTCGAGTGCCGCGGTCAGCTCCGCCTCGTCGGCCTCGGCGGCGCCCTCAGTGTGAACCTTGTTGACGATCACGCCGCCGAAGGGGAGGCCTGAGTCGACGAGCTTGCGGTGAAAGTAGACCGCCTCGTCGATCGGTGCGCCTGCGGGGCCGCAGACGACGAGGAAGGTGCTGCGCTCGTCGGCCAGCAGGCGGTTGACGCGATCGGCCCGCTCGCGGAAGCCGCCGACCATGCCCGACATCGCGGTGAAGAACTCCGACAGATCCTGGATCAGGTCGAGACCGGTGACGCGCTTGAGCACGCTGAAGACGACCGACGAGCCGCGGCCCAGGACGCGCATACCAAGGCCCGTCGGCTTGATGAACAGCTGTAGCGAGCGACCCTCGATGAATTGGGTCAGGCGGCGGGGTGCGTCGAGGAAGTCGAGCGCGTTGCGGCTCGGTGGCGTGTCGAGGACGAGCAGGTCGTAGCGGCCCTCCTCGTGGATCTCGTAGAGCTTCTCCATCGCCATGTACTCCTGCGAGCCGGCCAGCGCGTTCGAGATCTGCTTGTAGATGCGGTTGTCGAGGATCCGCTCCCGGGTCTCGGCATCGGGGGCATGGCGCCGCACAACCTCGTCGAAGGTCGCCTTCGCGTCGAGCATCATTGCCCACAGCTCGCCGCCTGCGGGCTCGACGTCGGCCGCCTCGAAGAGCGCCGGATCGACCCGGCGCTCGGCGTTGCCGAGCTCGTCGAGCCCGAGCGAGTCGGCGAGGCGCTTGGCGGGGTCGATCGTCAGCACCGCGACCTTGCGCCCGCGGGCAGCCATCCCGGCCGCGATCGCTGCCGAGGTCGTCGTCTTGCCGACGCCGCCGGAGCCGGCACAGATGCAGATCGAGCGGCCCTCGAGCAGCTCCTCGACTGATCTCAAGGCGCGAGCTCCGCGGCGAGGCGCTCGAGGCCGGCGCTGCCGAGCTCAGGGCTGAACACGAAGGGCAGCTCGGCGATGTCCGTTTGTGTCAGCTTGTGCAGGCGGGCGAGCTGCTCACGGTGTGCGCGGGCGCGGCGCGCTTCGTCGAGGGCGGCGCCGATCGCCGATGACACGCCGGAGCCGGAGCCGGCGCCGGCGCCGGTCCGGGCCGCCGCGAGCACCTGCTCCTCGGCCACCGTGAAGCGCTCGGGGAAGAGGCCGTTCATGTAGATCGCGTCGACGGCGATCTCGAGCGAGAACAGCTCCGCCTCGAGCGTCGCCGACTCGTTCACCGGCATCTCCTCGGGCAGCGCGACGATCACGGCGCCCGAGCGCTTGTGGTTGCGCAGCGTCTTGTCGATCCTCGAGGCCTGGCTCGCCATCGGACCGCGGCGGGCGATCTCGGCGAACGTACGCGGCGTCTGCAGTAGGCCGATGCCGTGGCCGGTGGCCGGGGCGTCGACGATCACGAGGTCGTAGGGCTCGGCGCCGCGCGTCTTGCGCTCGCTCAGCGCCAGCTCCCAGATCTTGCCGATCGTGACCATCTCCTTGAGCCCCGGCGTCGCTGCGGCCAGGTAGCTGAAGATGCGGCTCCTGTAGAGGAGATCGCCCATCGCTCTGACAGGCAGCTGCAACTCGAGGTATTCGCGGATCGCGGCGTCGGGATCGATCGAGATCATCCACAGTCCGTCGCGGAGCTCCGTCTCGTCGAACCCGGTCCCGCTCTTGCCGAACAGCTCGGCGCCGGAGTGCTGCGAGGCAACCTCGCAGACGATCGTCCGGCGTCCGGCCGCGGTTGCGGCCAGGCCAAGCGCGAGCGAGACCGTGGTCTTGCCGACGCCTCCCTTGCCGGTCACGAACAGGATGCGCTTGTCGAGCCATCCGGCGATCGGCGCATTCTCGCATCGGCTCCGGGGCCCATGAAGCGGGTGGTCTCGTGCAAGGGCTGGAGCTTTTCCGCATGGGATGGAGGAATGCGTCCGGCCTACGCGAAAAGGGCCGTCGAGATGGGCTTGTTCAATCGCAAGAAGCAGGAGGAGGCGGGCGTGGCTACAGGTGCACGTGCGTCGGAAACCGAGACCGCCGCCAAGGCGCCGCCCGAGCGGCCGACCGAGCGCATGGAGACGGAGGCGGCGGCGCCGCCTCCGGCCCTGCCCGAGGCCCGCCCCGAGCCGGCGCCCGAGCCGCCGGAGGCCCCGACACCGGCCCCGGCCGCGCCCGAGCCACAGGCTGCCGCGCAGCACGCGGCCGATCCGCAGGCCGAGACCGAGCAGAGGCCGGAGCCCGAGCCCACGGCAGCGATCAAGCCGCCGGAGCCCGAGGACGCCGAGCCCGTCGTCGCTCGCACCGCCGACGACGAGGAGGCCGACACCGGCACCCTCGAGAAGGAAGATCTTCGAAGGGCAGTGAATGGCACCGCGAAGAAGCCGCGGGCCGAGGACGCCTGGAGCGGCGATGCCGACGACGGCCGCGTCTCGGCCGACGACCTGATCGCCCCGACGATGCACAAGCGCCATCCGTATGCGCCGGAGGCGGTCGCAGAGCCGGAGACCGAGCGGCGGATGAAGGTCTACGTGTTCGCCAACCAGAAGGGCGGCGTCGCGAAGACGACCACCACCTTGAACCTGGCGGTCGCGCTTTCGGAGTCCGGCCACAACGTGCTCTGCATCGACCTGGACCCGCAGGGCAACCTGACGATGAGCCAGGGCGTCGACCCGGACGAGGTCGACAAGTCGATGTATGACGTCCTCGTCGGCAAGATGCCGATCAGCGAGGTGATCCAGCACCGTGAGATCGACATCGCAGTCGCCTCGATCGATCTGGCCGGCGCGGAGATCGCGATGAGCACGCAGATCGGGCGCGAGCGTTCATTGCAGAAGGCGCTCGTCGAGGTCGCCGACGTTTACGACTACGTCTGCATCGACACGCCGCCCAGCCTCGGTTTGCTGACGATCAACGCGCTGACCGCGGCCAACAAGGTGATCGTCCCGGTCCAGTGCGAGTATCTGTCGATGCGCGGGCTCGTGCAGCTACAGAACACGCTCGAGATGATCCGGGAGAACCTCAACCCGAACGTCGAGATCGAGGGCATCCTGCCGACGATGCTCGACTCACGGACGGTGCACGCGAAGGAGGCCGTCGAGATCCTCGAGGAGAACTTCGGCGACCTGGTCTTCAAGTCGCGGATCAAGAAGGCGATCAAGTTTGCGGAGGCGCCGGTCAAGGGCAGTTCCGTCCTCAAGTACGATCCCCACGGCAACGCAGCCAAGTCCTATCGTGACCTTGCGGAGGAGGTCCTGACACATGGCGAAGCGACCTAAGCGGGCAAGCATGCGCGAGGGCCCCCTCGCCGATCTCTTCCGGTCTACCGAAGCTCCGGACGATCCGCCCGAGCCGCCTGCGCGCCCCGAGCCGCGCCGCGAGCGCCCCGCGCCGGATCCCGAGCCTGCTCCGCCTGCCCAGGCGGAGAGCGAGCCGACGGCACCCGAGCCGGTTGCGCCGGAGCCCGAGCCGGTCGCCGAGGCGCCCGCAGAGCCGGCACCGGCGCGTCGCGAGCCGAAGGACCGCCTGCGAGACGTCTTCAGCGCCGACCGTGCCGAGAGCGAGCCCGCCTACGGCCGTTCCGAGCCGTCTTCGACCCCGTCTGCGCTCGCCACCCCCGAGGTGCATGACCCGATCATCCGCGTCGTCGGCGTCGGCGGCGGCGGCGTCAACGCCGTCAACCGCATGGTCGAGGCCGGAATCAGCGGCGTCGAGTTCATGGCCGTCAACACCGACCTTCAGTCGCTGCAGTCGAGCGCGGCCGACGTCACCGTCCACATCGGCGGCGGCGTTACCCGGGGCCTGGGCTCCGGCTCCGATCCCGAGCTCGGCTATCGCGCCGCCTTCGAGGAGCAGGACCGGATCAAGCGGATGCTGAAGGGCTCCGACATGATCTTCGTCGCAGCCGGCGCCGGCGGCGGCACCGGCACGGGCGCGGCGCCCGTGATCGCCCGCCTCGCCCGCGACGTCGGCGCGCTCACGGTCGGCATCGTCACCAAGCCGTTTTCCTTCGAGGGCTCGCGCCGGGCCAAGCAGGCCGACAAGGGCGTCGAGGCGCTGGCCGAAGAGGTCGACACGCTCATCGTCGTCCCCAACGACCGCCTGCTCTCCGTGCTCGAGCGCAACACGTCGATGGTCGAGGCCTTCCGGGTCGCCGATGACGTCCTGCGCCAGGGCGTACAGGGCATCTCCGATCTGATCACGCTGCCGGCGTTGATCAACCTCGACTTCGCCGACGTGCGCACGACGATGCGCGACGCCGGGCCGGCGCTGCTTGGCATCGGCATGGGCATCGGCGACTCGCGCGCCTCCTTCGCCGCCGAGCGGGCGATCTCCTCGCCGCTGCTCGAGACCTCGATCGAGGGCGCACGCTCGATCCTGCTCTCGATCACGGGCGGCCGCGACCTCTCGCTGATCGAGATCTCCGAGGCCGCGCGGGTGATCCAGGAGGCGGCACACCCCGACGCGCACATCATCTTCGGGGCCAACGTCGACGACGCGCTCGACGAGCAGATCTGGGTGACGGTGATCGCGACGCGCTTCGATGCGCGTGGCCGCCGAGCCGACGGCACCTCGACGGGCGTCAACCGCACGGTCGCGCGGCCCTCGGCCCGCCGCGGTACCAGCGGCGACAAGACCGGCGCCCGCCGGGTGCCCGGGTACGAGCGTGAGCCGAGCGAGCTCGGCATCGACGTCCCGGAGTTCATCCCCAACTAGTTGGTTTAGTGGATCGATCGGTGGCTCGCCAGGCGCCCGGCGGATCGAGCCGCGGCGCCGTCGCCGCCGGCCATCCCGAGACCGCCGCCGCGGGCGCCTGGGCGTTGCGCGAGGGCGGCAATGCGGCCGACGCCGCGATCGCCGCGGTTGCCACCTCGCTCGTCGTCGAGAGCCCGCTGACCGGGCTCGGCGCCGGCGGCTACATGCTCTTCCGCGAGCCAGGCGCTGAGCCGGTGCTGCTCGACTTCTTCGTCGCCGCTCCGGGGATCGGCGCAAGCGAGCGGCGAGCGGAGCTCGTCCCGATCGAGATCGACTTCGGCGGCACCGTGCAGGTCTTCAATATCGGTGCCGCCTCGTGCGGCGTGCCCGGCGTGCCGGCCGGGCTTGCGGAGGCAGCGTCCCGGTTCGCGACGATGCCGCTCGCCGACCTCGTTGGCCCGGCCGTGCGGCTCGCCTGCGGGGGCGTCGTCGTCAACGACCAGCAGGGTTACCTGTTCGCGCTCCTGGCCCCGATCCTCAACCATGCGCCGGAGGGGGCCGCCGTCTACTCGCCGAACGGACGGCCGCTGCGGGCGGGTGAGACCTTCGTCTACCCCGAGCTCGGCGAGGCGCTCGAGCTCTATGGGGCCGAGGGCGCGGCGCCGTTCTACGAGGGCGAGATCGCCGAGCGGCTCTGCGCCTGGGTCGGCGAGCGCGGCGGCACGCTGACCGCCGAGGATCTGCGCTCTTACGCGCCGATCGCGCGCGAGCCTGTCCACGCGGCCTGGCTCGGCCGCGATGTCGTCAGCAACGCGCCGCCATCCCCCGGCGGCACGCTGATCGCCTTCGTCCTCGCGATCCTCGAGCGCCTCGGTCGCTCCGACCCCGCGGCGCTCGTCGCAGCGATGGAGCAGGCGCAGCTCGCCCGCGACAGAGATTTCCTCGAGGGCCTCTACAGGGAGGGGTTCGCGGACTCGTTCCTGGCCGGCGAGCGTCTGGATGAGGCGGCCGTGGTCTGCGCCCGGACGCTGGCGCGGCCGACGCCCCGTCGCGCGCCGGCGCCGCCCGAGGGCGGGCTCGGCTCCACCACCCACATCGCCGTCGTCGACGCCGCTGGTGCCTGTGCGAGCGTCACCTGCTCGAACGGCTCGGGCTCAGGCGTGATCGTGCCGGGCACCGGCGTGCAGCTCAACAACATGATGGGCGAGCAGGACCTGAACCCGCTCGGCTTCCACAGCACGCTGCCGGGCCGGCGGATGCCGTCGATGATGTCGCCGACCGTGGCCCTGCGTGAGGGCGAGGTCGAGCTCGTCGTCGGCAGCGCCGGCTCGAACCGGATCCGCTCCGCAGTCCTGCAGACGCTGATCCGCTCCCTCGCCGACGGGATGCCGATCGGTGCCGCCGTCGATGCGCCCCGCCTGCACTACGAGGAAGGCACCGTCCACGCCGAGCCGGGCGTTCCCGAGGAAGGCCTCGCAGCGAGCGGCCGCGAGCTCGTCCGCTGGAGCACAACGAGCCTCTTTTTCGGCGGCGTCAACGCCGTCGCCCGCGACCCCGGCACCGGCCTGCTCGACGCCGCCGGCGATCACAGGCGCGGCGGCGCGGCGGAACTCGTCTGACGCGCTGCGGCCGAGCTCAGGGCTCGGTCGGACCGAGGCCGCTGATCGGGCCGTGGCCGTTGCCGCGGGCGCGGTCGGCGAGCGCCCGCGAACGTTGGACCTGATCGGAGAGCGCGACGAGGATCTCGCGCAACAGCTCGAGCCGCGCGGGCTCCGCGTCGGTCTCGAGCAGGCGTTGCTTCGGCTCGACCGGGATCTCGATCCGAGCCGCGATCTCGAAGGCCAGCTCGGTGTCCGGATCGAGCTCGGCATCGCTGTCGAGCGCGTCGAGCAGCGCCTCGAACGCCTCGAGCACGGGTCCCGGGTCGGCCTCGTCGGCCCGCTCATCGCCGAGCTCGGTGACGGCGGCAAGGGGGAAGTCCGGCCCCTCGGAGCGCTCGGCCACCCGGAAGCGGCTCTCGCCGCCGACGATGATGTTCATGCGGCCGTCGTCGAACTCTTCGAGTACCTCCTCGACGACGGCGGTGCAGCCAATCTCGCGGGCGCCATCGTCGGTGCGAAGCACGACCCCGAAGGGCTCCTCGGCGGCCAGGCAGTGCTTGATCATGCGCTTGTAGCGCTCCTCGAAGATGTGCAGAGGGATGCGCTCGCTCGGCAGCAGCACGAGTGGCAGCTCGAAGACCGGAATCGTCAAACGCTCTCCCGCCATTGGCTGACTATATGAGCCTCCGGCGCCGCGTTCGGCGGCGGCGGGACGGGGCGCGCCTCGGGTGGGCACAATCCTCCCCGTGGCGGACCGCTTCGACCCAGCCTCAGAGGGACTGCTCGACGGCGTCGAGGGCGAGGAAGCACGGGAGCGCCTCGAGGCGCTCCTGCGGCGCCTGCACGACTCCGGGGTCGGCGTCGAGGAGCTGCGCGAAGCGATCGACGGCCGCCGCCTGGCGTTGATCGCCGCCGAGCGCGTGCTCTCGGGCAGCGAGCGCTACTCGACGCTCGAGGTGGCCGAGCGGGTCGGAGTCGACCCGGACGTGCTCGAGTCCCAGTGGCGCGCGCTCGGCCTCGCGGTTGGCGACCGCGAGGAGCGGACGAAGACTCGGGCCGACCTCGAAGCCGCCGAGCGACTCCGGGAGCTGCTCGATACGGGCATCGATCCCGACGCCGTCGAGCAGACCTCCCGGGTGATGGCGATGGCCCTCGCGCAGGTTGCCGCCTCCCATCGCGAGATCGCCACGGAGGCCGTCGTCGGCGCTGACGACTCGGGCGAGGAGCGCAGCCTCGAGGATGAGCTCGAGGTGGCGGAGCGCCTCGAGGCGCTGACGCGGACGCTCGTGCCGCTCGTCGGGCCGTCACTCGAGCACCTCTACCGGATCCAGCTGCGCGAGCAGGTCCGCAACGCGATCATCATGGTCGAGGTCCGGCGCCAGAGCCAGGCGGCCACGGACACCTCCGCGATTGCCTTCGCCGATCTCGTCGGCTTCACCAGGCTCGGCGAGGAGTTGGCGCCGGAGGCGTTCGGTGAAATCACGCTGCGCTTCGCAGAGCTCGCCTCCGACGTCGCCGGCGGACCGGTGCGTCTCGTCAAGATGATCGGCGACGCGGCGATGTTCTCCTCGCCGCAGCCGGAGGAGCTGGCGGTTGCCGTGCTCGAGCTGCTCGACAGCGTCGAGGCCGAGGACGGCGAGTTCCCGAGCGTGCGGGCCGGGCTCAGCTGGGGACCCGCGGTGGCCCGCGGCGGCGATCTCTACGGCCGCGCCGTCAACCTTGCCAGCCGGCTCACCGGCGCCGCCCGCCCAAACAGCCTGCTCGTCGCCGGCGAAAACCCTGAGGCGCTCGTCGCCGGCGGTCGGCTGCGGCTCTCCGATGCCGGCCACAAGCGTCTCAAGGGCATCGATGGCGCCGTCCACGTCTACCGCTGCCGGCGTGCTCGCGAGGACGGGGAGGATGGGGGCGGGGAGGATGGCCAAGGCGGCGGCGAGGACGCGCAGGCCGCAGCTGGCCCGGAGCGGTCCAGCGGGCGCCGGCGCCGCAAGCCTGAGCGGCCCGAACCCGCCTGAGCCCGTGGGGCTGTTCAGCGACCGTTAATCGCGCGGGCCGAAGATCCAGCCGATGCTGCTGCTGATGCTGTTCGCGCTCGTCGCGGGGGCCGGGACCGCGCTCTCGCCCTGCGTGCTGCCGATCTTGCCCGCGGTGCTCGGCGCGGGCGTCACCGGCGGTCGTCGCCGGCCGCTCGGCGTCGTCACCGGCCTCGTCCTCGCCTTCGCCTTCTCGGCGGTCGCATTGGTCTACCTGATCGACGCGCTCGGCCTGCCGAACGACATCCAGCGGATCATCGCGATCGTGGTGTTGGCCGGCTTCGGCATTGCGCTGCTGATCCCGCCGGTCGCCGACCGCCTCGAGGCGGCGATCTCGAGGGTGGTCGGCGCCCCGCGCATGCAGCGCGCCGACGGCTTCTGGTCGGGAACCGTGCTCGGGGCCGCGCTCGGCCTCGCCTACTTCCCCTGCGCCGGACCGATTCTCGCCGGCGTGATCACCGTCTCGGCGGCACAGGACTTCACCGTCGGCCGGCTCGCGGTGGCGCTCTCCTACGCACTGGGCTCGGGGATCGTGCTCTACGCGATCATGGTTCTCGGCCGGCGCTTCACCGATCGGCTCGAGCCGATCCGCGGCCGGGTCCAGATGGCGATGGGCGGCGTCATGCTCGTCGTCGCGCTCGTCATGGCGACCAACCTCGACCGCAACTTCGAGCAGTCGATCGCCACCGGTCTGCCCGACTTCCTGACCAACCCGACCGAATCGATCGAGCGCAGCGACGCGGTCGCCTCCGAGATCCAGAACGTGCGCGGCGGCGACGGACACGCGGTCGCCTCCGAGGGAGGGGGAGCGGAGGCGGCAGCCGGCAAGCGCCTTCCCGACCTCGGCGCCGCGGGCAAGTTCACGGATACCCAGCAGTGGTTCAACACGCCGGGCGGCAAGCCGCTTTCGATCGCCCAGCTCAATGCCGAGGGCAAGACCGTGCTGATCGACTTCTGGACCTACACGTGTATCAACTGCATCCGCACGCTGCCCTACCTCGAAGCCTGGGATCGCAAGTACCGCAAGGACGGCCTCGTCATCGTCGGCGTCCACTCGCCCGAGTTCCCGTTCGAGAAGGACGCCGGCAACGTCGCGGACGCGATCGCCTCCGAGGGGATCCACTACCCGGTCGTCCAGGACAACGAGCTGGGCACCTGGAACTCGTTCCACAACCAGTACTGGCCCGCCCACTATCTGATCGACACGAACGGCAGGGTCCGCTACACGCACTTCGGCGAGGGCGACTACGGAGGGACCGAGGAGGCGATCCGCTCGTTGCTCGCCGCCGACGGCAGCGGCGCGCTCGGCTCGCACGCGAGGGCGGGCAAGGTCGAAGTTGCCGCGCATGGGCTCCGCACGCCCGAGACCTACCTCGGCGCCGCCCGCGGGGCGGGGTGGGTCAACGGCCGGCCGCCGCAGGGCGCGCCGCCGGCGGGTAAGCGGGACTTCGGCACGGTCGGCAACCGGATCCTCAAGGCGCTGCCGCCGAACGGGTTCGCCTATCAGGGCAACTGGGACGTGACGGGCGAGGACGCGACCGCGGGTGAGGACGCGCGCATCGACGTCCGCTTCAAGGCGGCCGGCGTCTACCTCGTGATGGGCTCACCGGGTGAGCGGCGCAGCGTCAAGGTCCTCCTCGACGGCAAGCCGATCAGCGCTGCGGACGCGGGCTCCGACGTCGGAGCGGACTCGACCGTGAAGGTCGGCGAGCAGCGCTTGTACAGGCTGGTGCAGCTGCCCGACGCCGCCGATCACGTCCTCAGCCTCGAGTTCGAGCCCGGGATCTCCGGCTACGCCTTCACGTTCGGCTGATCGACCCAGGGCCGTATTCAGCCGACCAGCTTCTTGACGCGGTAGACGCGGTCGCCTCCCGGCGTCGAGACCGTTACGTCCTCGCCAACCGGGCTGCCCATCAGCGCCTGACCGACGGGCGACTCGGCGGAGATCCTGCCGGCGCTGACGTCGGCCTCGGTCGAGCCGACGAGCGTCCACTCGTGCTCCTTGCCGCCGGCGACCTCCTCGATCAAGGCGGTGCGGCCGAAGGCGAAGGTCTCCGAGCCGCCGTCGGTCTCGACGACGACGGAGTCGCGAAGCTTCGCGCGCAGGCGCTTGATCCGCGTCTCCAGGTGGGCCTGATCGTCCTTGGCGATGTGGTACTCGGCGTTCTCCTTGAGGTCGCCGAGCTCGCGCGCGGCCTTGATCCGCTCAGCCATCGCCGTGCGGGCGGGCCCCTCGAGCTCGGTGATCTCTGCCTCGAGTGCTGCCAGGCCCTCGGGCGTGATCGGTTCTTTGGTCGAATCGGTCATCCGTACACGGTGGCATATCGGCGCGGCCCGGCGTCGCGCCGCTTGCCGTCCGGCACATGGCTATGTTTGACCCATGAAGCCGGTCGCCCTCATCGCCCTGCTCACCGCCGCGGCACTCGCGATCGCCGCCTGCGGCGGCTCATCGACCACGACCACGACCGTCACCGAGACGACCTCGGACGCGACGACCACCCCTCCGTCGAGCTCGACGACGGACTCGACGAGCACCACTGAGGACGGCTCGCCGCCCGCCGCCGACATCGTCGTGCAGGACTCGACCTCGTTCGTGACGCCGAGCGGCAACATCGGCTGCTTCATCGACAAGCATTCGGTCCGCTGCGACATCGACAAGCGCGAGTGGAAGCCGCCGAAGGCGCCCGCCGACTGCAACCTCGACTACGGACAGGGCATCGAGCTCACCGCGGGCGCCGGAGCCGACTTCGTCTGCGCCGGCGACACGACCCTCCAGAACGGCGGCCAGACCCTCGGCTACGGCAAGTCGATCTCAGCCGGCCTGCTGCGCTGCGAGAGCGAGCAGGACGGCCTCACCTGCACCGACACCGAGAACGGCAGCGGCTTCTTCATGTCCGTGCAGAGCTACAAGATCTTCTGAGCGCCGTAAAGCCGTTCTCTGACCAAGGCTCGGCGTGCCGGCGAGGGGCCGCGTCAGAGGACGGCGGGCTTCTGGGCCGAAAGAACGAGGTTGTAAAAGAGCTCTGGCGGCAGTCGCGGCTCGAGCACGGCGGAGTCGAGCTTCTGCAGTTCGATGTAGCTGCGGAAGGCGAAGCGGCGCCAGCCGTCCGGAACACCGTCCGGGTCGGCCGTTGCCTCGACCGAGCGCAGCCACCAGCCGTAGAGGTTCGCGACGAGCTCCTCGCCACGCAGGTAGACGTCCTCGAAGCCGGCGCGCTCGAAGAAGGCGGCGAGGGCCGCGGGCGCGAACGCGTGGACGTCGACCTCGTTCTCGAGCTTGTGGCCGGTTGCCTCGTCGCTGCCCTGGCCTTGCTCGCCGGTGGCCTTCGGGGCTCGTAACGCGGCGCGCCACAATGGCGCGAGCAGCGCGCCGGCGCGCTTCGGAACGGCGGCGAGGCGGTCGCCGTAGGCGCTCGGCTCACCGCAGAACGCCACGGTTCCGCCCGCTCGCAGAACGCGCAGGAACTCGCCCGCCGCCTGATCGAGGTCGGGGATGTGGTGAAGCACCGCGTGACCGAGGACGAGATCGAAGCTCTCCGATTCGAACGGCAGCCGCTCGGCCTCCGTACGGACCGTCTCCACCTCGAGCCCGAGCTGTTCGGCGTTGGCTTGCAGCGTCGAGAGCATTCCGGGGGAGATGTCCGTGCATGTCGCGCTCCCGATCGCGCCCGACGCGAGCAGGTTGAGCGAGAAGTAGCCGGTACCGGCGCCGATCTCGAGGGCGCTGCCAAAGGCGGGCTCGGCGCCGTCCAGCGCCTTGCGCAGCTTCGCCGTCACCTGCTCGCGGCCGATCTCGCCGAAGTCGATGCCCCACTTGGCGTCATAGCTCGCCGCCGCCACGTCGTGGTAGCGCGTATTGACGTCCTTGATGTGCTCCGCAGTTGCGTCGGGGGCCGCTGGCATCCGCGGGACTGTACCGTCCCGCCGCACCGTGGAAACGCACTCCGAGCACTATGAGCAGCGGAATCAGCCGGACGGCGTGCCGCCGCTGGAGCTGACCGGCGAGCGCACGCTGCCGGACGTGCCCGAGGAGAACTACTGGTACCGGCGCCACCTGGCCGTCTACGAGTGGATCGCTGCCCGCGTCGGCGGCCTGCGGGTCACCGATCTGGCCTGCGGGGAGGGTTACGGCTCCGACGTGCTCGCTGCGGGGGGCGCCGCCGACGTCGTCGGCGTCGATGCCAACCCGGAGGCTCATGCCCACGCCGCGGCCCGCTACCGGCGCGCGAACCTGCGCTACGAGCGCGACCTCGTCGAAAACGTCGAGGGCCCACGTGACGCGATCGTCTTCCTGCAGACGATCGAGCACATCGCGGAGGTCGATCGACTGCTCGACGCGATCGCCACCGCTGCGCCCGTCGCCTACATCTCGACCCCGAACCGGCTGACGCTCGCCCCGGAGGGCGCCGAGAAGTCCGACAACCCGTGGCATCTGCGCGAGTACACGGCGGCCGAGTACCAGGCGCTGCTCGAACCGCACTTCGACTCCGTTGAGATCCTCGGCCTGCGTCACGCCGGCAAGCTCCGCCTGCACGGCTGGGCCCTCGCCCTCGGCTGGGACCGGGTGCACCATGCGCTGCGCCTGACCGGGCCGTTCTACGACCGGTTCACGCCGGCGATCAGCGCCTCCGACTTCAAGCTGCAGGCGGGCGACCTCGACGGTTGCCTCGACTTCCTCGCGATCTGCCGACGATGAGCGGTGCGGCCCCGGCGCCGCCCCAGGGGCATGCCGGCGACATCGCGATCGTCCTGCATAGCCACATGCCCTACGTCGAGGGCTTCGGCACCTATCCGTTCGGCGAGGAGTGGCTTTTCGACGCGGTGATCCGCTCGCACCTGCCGGTGCTCTCGATCGCGGAGCGGTTGACGATGACGGTGACGCCCGTGCTCGCCGACCAGCTCGAGGCGCCGGGCGTCGCTGCGCGGATGCTCGCCTTCGCCCGTGAACTGCGGCGCGGCTCGGCCGAGCTCGACGCCGCTGACATGAGCGAGCCGGGGCTCCGCGAGGCGTGCCTCGCCGAGGCCGGCCGCTACGGCGCCGCGATCGCCGAGCTCGAGCGCCTCGGCGACGATCCGCTCATGGCATTCGCCGAGGCGGGGGACGGGGACGTCGAGCTGATCGCCTCAAGCGCCACCCACGCGATCCTGCCGCTGGTGGCGACGCGCGAGGGTGTGATGCTGCAGATCGAGACCGGCCTGCGCTCGCACGCGCGGCGTTTCGGCCCGAGCGCCGGCTTCTGGCTGCCCGAGTGCGCGTACGAGCCCGGTCTCGAGCAGCTGCTCGGCGCCGCCGGCGTGCGCTGGACCTGTATCGACCAGAGCGCGCACGAGCCCGCGGCCGCCGCGATGCGCCCGATCGGCCTCGGTCCGGTGACGGCGCTGCCGCTCGACTGGGAGGCGATCCAGTGGCTGTGGTCGCTCTCGGGCTACCCCTCAGATCCGCTGTACGCGGACTTCCACCACAAGTCGCTGCGGGGCTGCCGCCCGTGGTCGATCGGCGGCGCTCCCTACGAGCCCGAGCGGGCGGCCGAGCGCGCCCGCGAGCAGGCCCGGGAGTTCGCCGCCGCGACCGCGGTGCGGTTGCGTGAGCACCGGCGACGCACCGGCCGTCCTGGCCTGCTCACCTTCGCGATCGACACCGAGCTTCTCGGCCACTGGTGGTGGGAGGGTCCGACCTGGCTCGATGAGACCCTGGCGCAGCTGCCGGCTCACGGCGTGCGCCCGCTGACGATGAGCGAGGCCGTGGCCGAGCATCCGCCCGAGCGGCGGCCGGCCCGGGCTGCGAGCTGGGGCGAGGGCAAGGATCTGCGTACCTGGGCCGGCCCTGATGTCGCTGATCTGCTCGCCGGTGCCCGGCGGCTCGAGCTCCGCCTGCTGCGCGAGCTCGGGGCGGGACTGCGAGGCCCGGCGGCGGCGCGGGCCGCGCGCGAGCTGCTCGCGCTGCAGGCGAGCGACTGGGCCTTCCTCGACTCTCGAGGCCAGGCCGGCGACTACCCCTTCGAGCGGGTCCTCGACCACAGCGAGGAGTTCTTCACTGCCCTCGATCCGGCCGGCCCGGCGGCCGACGGGGCGCTCCGCGGCCTCGCTCCCGACCTCGCGCTCGCGAGCCTCCTCGAGCCTTAGAGTCGCGCCCGCGGAGACCCCGGCACAGGCCCGCGCCGGGCCTCGCCACGGGGTCTCTCCGATAGCCTGCGCCGTGCACGCGCAGCCCACCCGCGGGCGCAGCACGACCATCACCTGCCTGCCGCGTGCCGATCGAAGATGCCTCGCGTTCTGATCCTCTCCTGGGAATATCCACCGTTGATCGAGGGCGGACTGGCGCGCCATGTGCGCAAGCTCTCCGAGGCGCTCGTCGAGCGTGGGACCGAGGTCCACGTCCTCACCCGCGGCGGTGGCGAGTCGCCGCGCGAGGAGGTCCTCTGCGGCGTCCACATCCACCGGGTGATGGAGCCGAGCCGCCCGCGCGACCTCGGCGAGTTCGTTGCTTGGGTCGAGCGCATGAACGCCGACATGCTCGCTGCCGGGGTCGAGCTTGGCGACCGCTTCGAGTTCGACGTCGTGCACGGTCACGACTGGCTCGTCGCGGGCGCCTGCGGGCACCTCGCGCGGCGCTTCGGGGCGCCGCTCGTGACGACGATCCACGCCACCGAGCATGGCCGCCATCAAGGCTGGGTCGACAAGCACCCGCAGTCCCACATTCACGCCGTCGAGCGCTGGATCGCGAACCGTTCCGACCGCGTGATCGCCTGCTCCTACTACATGCGCGAGCAGATCTCCGACATCTTCGGGGTACCCGAGCGCCGCGTCACAGTGATCCCGAACGGGATCGATCCCGGCGATCTACCCGACGTCGACGCCGCCGAGCTGGCCCGTCTGCGCGCCGAGTTCGCCGCGCCCGACGAGAAGCTCGTCCTGCTGATCGGCCGCCTGGTCTACGAGAAGGGCTTCCAGTTCGCGCTCGAGGCGATGCCGTCGCTGATCGAGAGCGTCCCGGGGACCCGGTTCCTGGTCGCCGGCTCGGGAACGCACGAGGAGGAGCTGCGTCGTCAGGCCTCCGATCTCGGCCTGATGGACCACGGCACCTTCCTCGGCTGGATCGGCGACGACGTCCTGCACTCGCTCTACCGGATCGCGGACGTCTGCGTCGTCCCCTCGCTGTATGAGCCGTTCGGGCTCGTCGCCCTCGAGGCGATGGCCTGCGAGTGCCCGTGCATCGTCGCCGACACGGGCGGCCTCCGCGAGGTCGTCCCCGACGGCCGCCAGGTCGGCCTCCGCTTCCGCTCGCGCGATCCCGAGGCGCTCGCCGAGGTCGCCCGGCGTGTCCTCACCGACGAGCGGCTCCGCCGGGAGTTGATCAGCGAGGCGCGCGCGCACGTACTGGGCTTCGACTGGCTCGACGTAGCCGAACAGACCGAGACGGTCTACGAGGAGCTGCTCGGCGAACGCGCCGGCGCCCTCTGACGCGGCGCCCTCTGACGCGGCGCCTGGCCGCACCCACTCGGGGCTTATGTGGCTCCGCCACACCGCGCCCCTCGCGTGCGCGCCCAGGCTTGGTCAGAGGACGCCTTGGAGGGGGATGCGGGGGTTCGTGCGGCGCCTACCGCGGGCCCGTGTGGCTCCGCCACACCGCGCCCCTCGCGTGCGCGCCCAGGCTTGGTCAGAGGACGCCTTGGAGGGGGATGCGGGGGTTCGTGCGGCGCCTACCGCGGGCCCGTGTGGCTCCGCCACACCGCGCCCCTCGCGTGCGCGCCCAGGCTTGGTCAGAGGACGCCTTGGAGGGGGATGCGGGGGTTCGTGCGGCGCCTACCGCGGGCCGGCCGGGCCGTAGCCGGGGGGTTCGACCGGGTTGCGCCAGCGCAGGTGCTTGGGGGTGTCACGCATCCGGATCACGCGGGCCGGGGTACCGGCGGCGACGGCATTCGCGGGGATGCTGCGGGTAACGACCGAGTTGGCGCCGATGATCGCGTTGTCGCCAACCTCGACGCCGCGCAGGATCTGCGCGTTGTAGCCGATCCAGACGTTGTTGCCGACGACGACGTCGCGCATGTAGATGCCCTGGCGCCGGATCGGCGCCTCGACGTCGGCAACGTTGTGGTCGAAGTCGATGAACATCGCCCGGTCGGCGATCACGCACTGCTCGCCGATCCGCACGTGGCGGTAGGCGCTGATCGTGCAGTCCTGGCCGATCACGGTCTTCGCGCCGATCTCGACCTCTCCCTCGTGGCAGCGGATCTTCGTGCCATGACCGACCCAGACGAAGCGGCCGAGCCGGACACGCGCGCCGCGCGCGATCTGCAGTTGCAGACGCGGACCGAGGAAGACCATCCCGTCGGTCTGCAGGCGCCGCCCGGACGGCGTCAGGCGCTGCACGGCGAAGCGCAGCGCCAGTAGCGCGTACTTTGGGGTCAGCATCCGGTGCGCCATGGCGAAGCGCAGCGCCGCGAGCGGTCCTCGCCGGCGGGCGATCCGCTCGAGCCCATCGGCTGCGGCTACGGCCTCGCCGGGGGCGGGTCCGGCACCTTCCGGCTCGGTTGCGGCCACGGGAGCGCCCATCGCCCGGATCTTACGGCGGCGACCCGTCCTCGGGCGGGGGAGGCGCCGCTGGCGAGCGGCCGCTCTCGCGAGCGCCCGCCCTCCTTGCAATCATCCGCCGCCCGATGCCGTCTTCAACGACAACCGAGCTCGTCGAGGGGCTCCTCGCCGGCGAGGGCCGGGCGCTTGCTCGGGCGATCTCGCTGATCGAGAACGGCGACGAGGCGGGGGCGGAGCTCGTCGGAGCGGTCTTCCCCGAGACCGGCAAGGCGCGGATCGTCGGCTTTACGGGGCCGCCCGGCGTCGGTAAGAGCACCCTGATCGGTGCCTTGACCAAGGAGCTGCGCGAGGCCGATCGCAAGATTGGCGTGCTCTCGATCGACCCCTCGAGCCCGTTCAGTCGCGGCGCGCTGCTCGGCGACCGGATCCGCCTTTCCGAGCACTTCCTCGACCCTGAGGTCTTCATCCGCTCGATGGCCTCGCGCGGCGCCCTCGGTGGCCTCGCTGAAGCCTCGTTGCAGGCCGCACTGCTGATGGACGCCGCGGGCAAGGATGACGTCTTGATCGAGACCGTCGGCGTCGGTCAGGCGGAGATCGACATCGTCGATCACGCCGACACCGTCGTGCTCGCGCTGATGCCGGGCTCGGGCGACTCGATCCAGGCGCTGAAGGCCGGCGTCATGGAGATTCCCGATGTGATCGTCGTCAACAAGGCGGACCACCCGCTCACCGACACGATGGTGCGTGAGGTCCGGACGGCGCTGTCGTTGGGCCCGCAGCAGGCCTGGAAGGTGCCGATCATCAAGACCGAGGCGGCGAAGGGCACGGGCGTCGCGGAGCTGCTGACCGCAATCGACGCTCACGGTGCTCACATCGAGGCCGAGGGCTCGCTCGCCGAGCGCCGCGCTCGCAACCTCCGGAACGAGGTCCTCGCGCTTGCTGCGGCGCGGACCAAACGCGAGCTCGAGTCGATGGCCGAGGGCGACACCGAGGTCGCGGAGCTGCTCGACCGCGTCGTCCGCCGGGAGATCGACCCGGCGACCGCCTCGAAGAAGCTCTTGGAGCGGCGCCTTGCCGGCTGACGGCGAAGCCTCGGCTACCGTCGCGCCCGAGAACCCGACGGCGCTCGAGGAGGCCAAGGGTTGGGCCGGGAACAAGCTCGACGACGCATCGGGCTCGACCGCAGGTCGCGTGGAGGGCGTCTTCGTCGACTCGCGCCACGGCGAGCCGACCTGGTTGGTGATCCGCATCGGCGTCCTCGGCCGACGGTCGGCCGTGCCCTACGAGCTCGCGGCCGGCGGTGTCGGCAGGGTCTGGGTGCCGCTTCCCCGCGAACTCGTCCGCTCGGCTCCCGAGGTCGACCCCGAGGCGGGCCTCGACCCGGTCCAGGAGGCGGATCTCTGCAGCCACTTCGGGATCCCGCCCGAGGTCGGCCGCGCGGCCGGCGTCGCCGAGCGCGAGCCCGGTCCGCCGAGCAGCGTTCCCGCCTGAGCGCGGGGTCGCCCCGGTCGCCGGGTCTGGTCAAGCCTCGGCGCCTGGGCTCCTCGGCGATCCGTTCGTCGTAGGTCCGCTCGAGCATCTCCGTCGCCTGCCTGATCGCCGAGAGCACGTCGTCGAGGTCTTCGAGCTGATCGGCGATCGCGCCGTCGGAGGACGTTGCCGGGGGAGCAGGGGGGCCGGGGGCGCGGCCGGGGGAGCAGGTGTCGGAACCGAGGGCGCCGCCGGCGGGCGCAGGCCCCTGATCGGCAGGGCGGGCGGCGGTGGCTCAGTCTCCGCCTCTGGCTCGAGCCCGTCCCACACCCGGGCGCCCGGCGCCGGGATGCGACCGCCGCCCAGCCGCTCGACTGCGGCGGTGAGGTGGCGGATCGCTGCGTTCCTGCCGGTTGTAGACGAGCCACAGCGCGGCGATGTCGTCGCGCATCTCGTCGCACTCCGCCCTCCGAGCTCGTAGCTCGGCCCGCACGTCGGCCGGCTTGAAGCCAAAGGGACTGCGTCGCATGCGTGGGGTGGGCGTGCCCACCTCCTCGAAGTGCTCGTCGTCGTCAGCGTCTTCGTCGGTCGCCACGACGTCCTCGTCCACTTCACTTCCGGTCATCGCGCGGCCGAGACTATCCGGTCCCGGCCGGCCGCTCAGGGCAGGCCCTTGACGATCAGCTGGGCGCTGATGAAGCAGAAGTTCTCGCTCGGCGCCGGGTCGTTGGTCTTGAAGTAGGAGGAGAGCAGCAACGAGCCGTTCAGCATCGTGCCGGGCTGCAGGCTGCCTCCGTTGTAGGGCTCAGTCGAGATCGTTCCCTCGATCATCCCGTTGTTCGGCAGGCCGAGCGACTGCGATTGGCCCTTCTCGACTTCGAGCCGCTCGAGGCTCGAAGCCCCGCTCGTCCCGGCGCCCTCCATTGTCGTCAGCGAGGCGACGCTGCGGGTTGCGTTGCTCGAGGTGTTGTTGGTGAGCGTGATCAGCCTACCCCCCGGGACCGCGTCGCCGTTCGTGGCCGGGCAGGCGAGCTTGAGGACACCGAGGCCGGGGATGTTGCGCTGCGCGTACTGGTTGTTGGCGGCGGTGCCGGCGCCACGCCAGGAAATGCTCAGGTTGTAGACGCGCTCGTTGTTGGCGCCGGCGAGGCCCTGCGGGCCGGTGGCCCCTCGCGGGCCCTGTGGTCCGCGCTTGCCTTGCTTGCCGCGGGGGCCAACCGGACCTTGCGGGCCGCGAGGCCCGGCGGGCCCGCGCCGGGCGTGCTTCTTCTTGTGCTTCTTGGCGAGCTCGGCCAGCGGGCCGGCGGATTTCGGGTCGCCGTTGCGCCCGTTGCCCAAGCCGAATACGGCGAGCGCCAAGAGCAAGGCGACGATCCCGACGATGGCGAGCGCGAGGGAGGCGCGGCTTGTGGCGAAGCGAGGAGTCATCCGGCGTCTGTGGCGAAGGTAGCGGTTACGTAACACCGGTTGTGGTTGTCGGTCGCGTTCGGGTCGTCCTGGAAGTTCCAGTGCCAGGCGAGCGTAAACGTCGTCGGCGCGGGCGTCGCCTTGCCGCTCGTCCAGGGTTCGGTCGTAATCATGCCGCGCATCTGGCCGACGCTGACCGGGTCATATTGCATGGCGGGGGCCGTGTCGAAGCCCTCGTAGAAGTTCTTTTGGTTGTGCCTGTCGAGGCGTGCCGTGCGCACGACGGTGCGTTCGCGAGCGGCGGGATCGTCTTCGTTGCCGCCGCGGCGCGCCGTCCACATCGTCGTGGCCCAATCGGGGGGTGGCTGCGTCTTCGTGCCGACCTTGTAGGGCGTGAATGAGATGACCTGCGTTCCGCTGGTGTCGCCCGGCTGCGTGTTCGGCGGCTTGCAGATGATCTTGCCGGTGCCGATACCGGGGGCAGTAAAGCTCTGCTGCTGGTAGCCCTCCCAGTCCCCGTTCTGCCAGCCGATCGTCACCGATTGCTTGGTCAATGCCGGGGCGGCGTCCTTGCCGGCGGGACCGCCGTCGCCGACCGGGCCGGCGCGACCCTGCTCGCCCTTCGGGCCGCGGGGACCCCTCGGGCCGCGCGGACCGACTGGGCCGCGCGGGCCGCGACGGCCGGCTGAAGCGACGGCCTGCGCTCCCCGCTCTGCGGCCAGCCGCACCGAATCGGACCCGCCGCCGCCCTTCGCGAAGAGGGCAGGGACGAGCGCGAGGCCGACGAGCAGCAGCAGCGCCGGCAGCAGGCCACGCAGGGTCACGCCCCGGCCTACTTGAAGTGCAGGGTCTTGGTCTTCGTCTTCTCGCCGCATGCTCTCGGCTGGGGCGCCTTGCCCTTGACGTTGATGGAATAGCCGCCCTTCGTGAGCTTGCGCTTGAGCTTGTGGTTCAGGTACTGATCGCCGATCAGCTTGCGCGAGCCCTTCTGCAGCTCGGCGTGACCGTAGACGACGCCGTCGAAGTCGGTCAGCCTGCTGTGGATCTTGCGGATCGGCGACCAGCCGCTGCGTGGCCTGATGCCGATCGAGACGTAACCGCCGCGGTTGTAGGCGGCGGCTTCGCCCCGCGGCTTGTTGAAGAACTGGATCGGCAGCTTGCCGAGGCAGCCGCGCAGCTTGACCGTGTCCGAGGTCTCGCTCTCGCCGCAGCCGAGGATGTCGCCCTTGACGACGACGGTGTAGGGGCCGGGCTGCATCGCCTGCCGGAGCTTGATCGCCGCCTTGTCACCCCACTCGAGCCAGCTCTTGCTCTTGCTCTTGCCGAGATAGAACCCGCTGTAGGTGTAGAGCTCCAGGTGCCACTTCTTCACGTTTCCGGTTCGGTTGAAGACCTGGACGTGGAGCTTCTTCTTGTACTGGCTCGCGAATGGCCGGGGGAAGTGGCTGACCGCCGAGACGTTCGCGCGCAGGCCGCAGCGGGCGTCGGCCACCGAGGGGCCCTGGCCGTGGCTGCCGCCGGCGACGAGGGCGAAGGCGAGCAGCACGACGACGAGCAGCAGCACGCCACCAGGTATCGTCGCGCGCTTCGCTCGCGATGCCATTCTCGTCTCGACGTCCTTTCGTCCCAGCGCTTGAGGTCCGAAGCCCTCGCGGGGGCTTGGCAGTGCACCCACTTTAACGCTCGAAGCGGCCGTTCGATGCGGTATTTGCCCCGCATGAGCGCTTGCGGGCTGCGCATTCGGGCCGATCTGGTGGTACTTTTCCTTTGTGTTCCGGTCATACGCCGTATTGCTGGAGCTAAGGAACCGTTCGCAATGATTGCCGCTGAGCTCCGCGGGGGAAACAAGCCAGGTCTGAACGAGGCCTTGGGCTGGATCGGATCGCGCGTAGATGACATCTACGGTGCGAACGTTGGCCGGCTCGACGACGTCTGGATCGATCCGGGCACCGGCATGCCGCGCTGGCTGCTCGTCAAGGAGGGTCGTTTCGGCGGCCGCACGACGCTGATCCCGTTCGAGGACGCAACTGCGGGAGCCGGCCACGTCTGGATCCCCTACGAGCGGGATGTCGTCCGCAAGGCTCCCGAGGTCCAGCCCGGGGCGCCGCTCACCGCGGGCATCGAGTCAGCTCTGCGCGAGCACTACCGCAACGCCGGGGGCAGCCACCACGCTCCCACCGTCCCTCAGCAGCACCCGCAGCCCCGCCCGGCCTACAGGCAAGCTCCGCCGACGCCGACGCCGACGCGCGCCCAGCACGTCCCCGCGCAGCACATCCCGCCCTCTCCGGAGTCGCCTCCGTATGCGGCCCCTCAGGGGCAGATCCAGCAGCCGGCCCCGGTCGAGGCAGGCTCGCCCGTCGGCCCTGGGCATGAACGTCCCGGCATCGCAGCCGCATGACGAGGGCGACGGGACCGTCTTCGGTCAGGCTCGGATGTATGACGGCAACCACGGGCACGATCACCCGGCGCCCGCTTCCCCGGCGCCGCAGGCGCCGAGCCCGCGGCAATACGCCCCACCCCCGCTGCCTCCGGCCCCGCTGCCTCCGGCCCCGTACGCCCCGCCGCCTCAGGCCACTCATTTCACGCCGCCTGCCGGCCACTCTCCGTATCCGCCGTCGCTGCGGCCGGCCCCGCCACAGGCGCAGGTCCGGCGCCCGCCGGCCCCGCCGCCCGCCGCCGCACATCTGCGCCCGCCGGCCCCCGTACCGCCCTATCCCGCGCCCGTGGCGCAGAGCTCCGAGCCCCCGCCGCAGGCGCCGCCGCGGGCGGACGGTGACACCCCGGTCGCGATCCCCGTCATCCACGGGCTCGATCAGCCACAGAGGATCGAGATCGAGCTCAGCGGTGATCTCCGCATCAGCGGCGAGCTCAAGGGGTTCAGCCTGAAGCCGATGGATCCTCCTTCGCCCGGTCCCGGTCAGGCCTGAGGCGCTCCCAGCCCGCGGGCAAGCTGCGCCTGTAGCGCCATCGGCGCTGCTATCTTCGGTGCCAGGAGCACGTGCTCCGAATGGCTCTTACCTTTCTATGGCCGAAGCACGCACCACGCACAGCCTTCACGGCGCCGCCCGGCCCGGCATCGGTGAGGCTCGCAGCTGGATCGGCGAGCGGGTCACCGATTCGCTCGGCGTCGGCGTCGGCCGGCTCGAGGACATCTGGGTCGACGCGGAGTCAGGCGAGCCGGCCTGGCTGCTGCTGCGCGAGGGCCGTTTCGGCGGTGGCAAGCACAGGCTCGTGCCCTTCGCGGGGGCGACCGAGGGCGCCGGCCGCATCTGGCTGCCCTACGAGCGAGCATTGATCCGCTCGGCGCCGCCGATCGGGGCCGAGGAGGTGCTCACCGCAGAGCTCGGTGAGAGTCTCCGCGAGCACTACGGGATCCACCCGAAGCCGCGCCCCCCGCAAGGGCGCCCGCGCTACCGCTACACGAACTGATCGAGCCGACGATCGCTGCCGCTGCGGCGACCCGCAGCTGCGCCCGAAGGCGCCGGCGTCAGTTCGAGCTGCCGGGGGGCGGCGGCTCGTTGACCGGCGGTGCCGAGCCGATGTTGCCGCTCTGGTTCGGGACCGTGTTGGGCGCGGTCGTGCTCGCGCCGGAGCTGCTTTGGCCGGTGCCGACCTGGCTCGGGCTGACGACCCGCAGGAGCGCGTAGCGGTCGTTCTGGACGACGGGCTCGAGGGTCGGCTCCTTGCCGTCGATCGCACCCGGGTACTGCTTCAGGATCAGGTCTGCGTTGTCGTTCTCGACGAGCATGAAGTCGACCTTGCCCTGCGGGTCGGTGAGCACCTGCTGCCACTGCTGGTCGCCGTGGTCGACTCGGTCGAAGAAGAGGTCCGGGTGGCCCGTCAGCGTGATCACGCCGTAGGTCCGGGAGTTGTCGGTGAGGATCTCGTTCTTTGGGATCGACTGGTCTTCGATGAAGTTGGCGATCTCCCGCTCAGGGGAGATCCCGACCTGGTAGCCGCCGCGGGAGGCGGTGCCCTCCTGGTCGTCACCCGTTGAGATCGCTCGCGTCCACGCCTGCTCCAGGTTCTGGTGCGGATACGTCTTCATCTGCGACCACGCTGTTGGGATCGCAATCACCGAGAGGACCGCGAGCGCGATCCAGGTCATCCCGCGCATGCCGGGCGCGCTGTAGTAGACCCACGCGAAGGCGGCGATGCCGGCGATCATGCCCGGCAGCGCGTCGCTGAGCTCGATCGTGTCGACCGAGCCGTGGATGGCGGCCCCGATCAACAGGTAGAGGATGCTGAGCAGGATCAGGAGTCCGAAGCCGATGCCGATGGTGCTCCGCTCGCCACCGATGCCGAGCAGCACCAGCGGGATCGCGACCAGCGCGGCGGGGTAGATCAGGTAGATACGAAAGATGTCGCCGAGGGCGGAGAAGACGCTGAAGCCGGGTGCGGCGCTCGCTACCGCGTTGACGGGCGTTGCCGCGTTCGACAGGCCGACCCACCCGAACGGGTCGCCGAGGACGACCGCGTTGAAGAAGATCCAGATGCCGAGCGCGTAGGCGATCGGTGCCAGATAGGCGATCGTCGAGCCCTCGACCTCGTCTTTGCTCCGTCCGAGCCTGTTCAGCGTCCAGGCGATCAGGAAGGCGACGAAGAACGCCCAGAGGATGAGCTCGTACTTCGTCAGGCAGGCAAGCGAGAAGGCGAGCCCGGCGCCGATCAGGTAGCGGGCGGAGCCGTTCCGGCCCCAGCCGACCAGGCAGAACAGGGAGAAGGCGAGGAAGAACATGTAGGCCGCGTCGCCGGTGCCGTTCATCGAGTAATAGGCGAACATCGGGTTGAGGCCGACCCCGAGCACGAGCAGCAGCCGCGCGCCCCGCGCCATGTCGGCCATCGCGAACATCCGGTTGACGCACGTCAGGGTGAGGGCGCCGAAGATGCCCGAGGAGAGCGACAGAGCAAGTCCCGACGTGACGAACGAGCGGACGGCCGCGAACGGAACGAGCACGAAGGTCCCGATCGGTGGCAGCGAGAAGCCGATCGCGGCGAGCTTCGGCGGGTCGTTGTACCAGACCATGAACGCCCTGGTGAGCCTGTCGAGGGCGTCGAAGCTGACCACGTGCAGGTCGGAGATGACCTTGTAGCCGACCAGCGTGTAGAAGATCCCGAAGAGCAGGAAGATCCCCCAGGTCTCGACGTGCGTGACCGGGAACGCGACCGCCTCCTCGCGGCTGCCGATCACGGGCGGCGGCTCGTCTTCGATGCCGTCGCCGCGGCGGTCGCGGTCAAATGATGCTGTTGCTGATTCCATCTAGAGATCCGCGCCGATCACTTGTCGAGCCCGTGCTCGGTCTTCTCCCAGTAGAAGGGCTTCGTGAACAGCTGGTAGAAGCCCTTCCAGGCGCCGATCGACATCAAGCCCCAGTAGATCGGGCTGAACATCGCGTAGCGGACGAGATGGAACAGGCCGCGCTGCATCGAGCCGGCTACCGCCAGGTACGTGAAGACGAAGTTTCCGACGAAGAGCTCGAGCGAGGCGACGTAGTAGACGAAGCCCGGGAAGAGCTGCTCGATGATTCCCGCCTCGGTGAACAGCCAGAGCGTCGTCAGCACCCAGAAGATCGGATTGAGGAGGAAGATGATCGTGCCGCCGACGATGAACTGGAACGACCACCAGGCGCCGAAGCCAACCTCGCGCAGCAGCCGGAACGGGTGGCGCATGTGGACCAGGTAGGTCTGCAGGTAGCCCTTGACCCAACGTGAGCGCTGGTTGATCCAGTTGCCGAGCTGCGAGTTCGCTTCCTCGAGGGTCGTCGAGTTCAGCATCACGGTCTTGTAGCCGGCCTTGTGCAGGCGCAGGCCGAGGTCGGCGTCCTCGGTGACGTTGAACGGGTCCCAGGCGCCGAGTTCGATCAGCGCCTCGCGGTTGAAGTGGTTCGAGGTGCCGCCGAGCGGGATCGGCGCGCCGGAGGCGTCGAGGCCAGGCAGGATCAAGTCGAACCAGAGCGCGTACTCGGTCGCGAAGAAGCGGGTGAGCAGGTTCTGCTCGGTGTTGAAGTAGTTGAGCTTGCTCTGCACGCAGACGACGTTGTCCTCCGAGCGCTCCCAGGCGAGCAGAACCTTCTTGAGCTGGTCGGGGTCGGGCTGATCCTCGGCGTCGTAGATGACGACGAACTTGCCCGTCGCCTGTTGGATCCCGTAGTTGCAGGCCTTCGGCTTCGTCTTCGGCTGCGAGTCGGGGACGATCAGCAGCCGGAAGTACGGGGGGAGGGCGGCGTCGAGGATTGCCTCGATCGTTTCGTCGTCCTCCTCCTCGCAGAGGAGCATGATCTCGAGCTTCGACTTCGGGTAGTCGAGCCTGGTCAGGTTCTGGGTCAGGCGCGGGACGACGGCGGCCTCGCGGAAGAGCGGCACGAGGATCGTGTAACGCGGCACCTCGCGGTCGTCGACGGTCGCGACCTCGGGGCCGGTGAAGTCGAACTCCCTGCGACGGCCGAAGGAGTCGTAGAAGAGCTTGAACTTGTACAGCGAGGCGAGGCCGTAGATGATCACCGACATCACGACGAGCACGATCCCCGTGTTGAGCGGCGAGATCACAAAGCCGATCAAGACGGCGACGGCGAAGATGATCAAGCCGGCACGTTGGCCGCCCGAGAGCACGCGGTTGGCGCAGTCCTCGGGGAAGCGGGTAAGCAGCTCGGTGCGGGCGGCGCGCACGTGCTCCTCGAGGTGGATCTCACGCAGCATCGCCTCGAGCTCGGTGCGCGTGACCATGTAGGTGCGGATGCGCAGGTCGGTGAGCTCGCGAATCGCCTCGTAGGTCTCGTCGTCGAGCGGGTCGGTGATGGCGATGTAGAGCGCTGACTCGTCGACTGCGAGCGGCACGCAGCGGCCTTCGCGCTGGAGCGCCTCCGGGATGATCTCGAGCGCCTCCGCCGTCGGCTCGATCCCTTCGAGGTCGAGCAGCGGCACGCGCAGCTGATCGGCGAGGGCGGCGGCGAGGTCCTCCTCGCCGAGCCCCATCTCGTAGTAGAGGATCTCGCCCAGGCGGCTGCCGGTTTCCTCCTGGCGCTCGAGTGCCGCGCGCAGCTCCTCCTCGGTGATCAGCCCGCGCTGCAGGAGGATGTCGCCGAGGCGACCGGGTGCGGCGACCGTTCCCGGCTCGGCCGTTGCGAACTCGAGCCCGCCCTGCTCGTCCACCTTCGCCTCGAGCGGCTCGTAGGTGCCGAGCCCGCCCCAGATACGGTCGATTGCCCGGTCGATCTGGTGCGGCGGCGCGAGCACGACGCTGAGCGCGTCGTTGGTCAGCGCGTAGGCGACGTTCTGGGCCATCGGGTCGCTTGGATCGGCCATCGCGACCGTCAGCTCGCCGTCCTCGTAGGAGACCGGGATCATCCGGAAGTGACGGCAGACCTGCTCGGGGAGCAGCTGCGCGGCGGCGGCGTTGACGGGATCGCCGGTGGGCAGCGTCGGGTCAGGCTCGAGCGAGATCGTCGGCATCCCCGTCAGGGTCGAGTACTCGTAGGGGGAGTGGCTTGGATTCGTTGGCTTGTCCATCGGTGTTCCTAGCTGCTGCCGGCGGCGAAGGTGAAGAGCACGTAACCGACCGCGAGCACGATCAGGGGAGCGAGGACGAAGCCGACGAAGAACAGGGCGAGCCCCATCACCATCAGCGTTGCCATCAGCACGTTGAACAATGCCCGGGCCATCAGACGCCCTCGTTGCCCGTCGTTCCGGCGTTTGCATCGGGCTCGTCGGCGGCCGCCCTGGCCTCGTCGGCGCCGCTCGCCTCGGCGGTCTCGGCACTGGCCCCCTCACCGGCGGGAGGCTGCTCCGGAACATCGGTGAAGTCGACCACGATCTCGCCCTCGGGCCCCGGCTCGACCTGCATCGGGCGCCCGAGGCGGTAGAGCTCGCGGCCGACTGCGTAGGGCCCGTCGAGGCCGAGCTCGACAATTGCGCGACCGTGCCCGAAGCGGCGCACCCGCACGTCCCGGACGACGCCAAGCCGACTGACGGCCTCCTCGAAGTGACGCAGCTCGATCAGGTCCGCGAAGGGACCGACGTCGAGGATCGCCACATGCGCGGCAACCGCCGCGGCGCCGGCCTCGGTTTCGCCCTGGCCGTTCGTCGCTGCCGGAACCGGCTGGTACGCGTCGGGCTGAACGTAGGGGTCGGGCTCGACCGGTGGCTGGGGCGGGTAGACATAGGCGTCGGCGGGGACCGGGGGTGCCGGCGGCGGCGAGTACGGGTCGTAGGCGGGCTGCTTGGGCGCCGGGGGTGGCGTGTATGCCGGCCTGACCGGGCGCTCGTAGGGCCTGGGTGCCGGTTCCCCGGGGTAGACGTAGCGCTCCTCGGGTGCGGGGGGTGGGTGCTCCTCCTCGCGACCGAGGCGCTCGACGCTGCCGTGCAGGGCGGCGAGCCGCGAGCGCAGGGCACTCAAGTCGGAGCTACTCGCTCCTCCTTGATCCTGCCCTCCTGTCCGACCGTCGCTCATCGTTCGATTATGTGGGACATACGGGACGAAACCACCTCAGCCGCCGGTCGTCGTCGTGGTCGTCTCGGTGGTCTCGCCCGTTGTCGTCGCCGACTGGCTCTGTGTCGGGGTGGTGGTGGCGCCCGAGACCGTTCCGGTCGTCGTCGTGGTCGTCGTGCCGGTTGCGGTCCCGGTGCTGGTCGACGTCGACAGACCCTGCTGCTCGGTGCTGCTCTGGGTCGCGATGGGGTTGCGGATCTGCGCCAGCTCCTTCTGCCTGGTCGTATCCGGGAGCGGGATCAGGTCGAGCTGCTTGGCGATCGCCGCCGCTTGGTTCAGGTGGTAGGCGATGTAGGTCTGAACCTCGGGCCGGCGCAGGCTGCGCTCCGTCGTATAGAGCCGGATCGTGCGCTCGAGCGGGTAGAGCTCGCTCGAGATCGTCTCCTCGGAGGGGAACACGCAACGATCGCCCGTCTGCCCGTCGATCTCCAGTGGCCGCAGCTTCTCCTCCCAGAGCTCGTAGAAGGAGAAGGAGAAGATGCCGACGGCGCCGGGCGGCACCATCCGGTCCGCGCGGCGCTGGCGCTGGGTCGCCCTGTCCGCCTTGCGGCTCAGCTTCTTGACGACCTTGGATGCTTGCTTTTGCCGCTTCTTCGCGATCTTGTAGAAGTGCTTGGAGCGCTCCCAGACGCGCTGCGCCTTGTTGTGGATCTGTTCGGCGGCCGCCTGGGCTGCCTGGTCCTGCGCCCGGACCGTCGCGTCGAGCTGCTTGCCCGCCTTGTCGAGCTGGCGACCCGCCTTCTTGTAGGCCTTCGTGGCACGCTCGAGCGCGTGCGTGGAGCGGCGGAGCTCGCGCTTCGCGCTCGGCAGCTTCGCGACGACGCCCTTGACGTCCTTGCCCGCCTTCCGGAACGCGGCCGCGTCCTCGCGCCCGGCGACGTAGTTCTTTTCTTGGACCTCGCGCTTGAACGGCCGGTAGCTCGAGACGTAGTTGGCGAGCGTCGGGTCCGGTACGCCGAGCACGCGCGAACCGAAGTAGTCGAAGTCCGGCGTCCCGTCCTGAGGTCCCGTCGGGCGGATCCGGAGGACGAAGAAGTTGGGGTTGAGCTGGCTCCAGGACGTGACCGGCGAGCCGGCGCCGAACATCTGACGCAGCTGGGTCAGGTTGACGCAATCGGCGCCGACGTCGCGCTCGTTCTCGGTCGCGATCACGATCGCGTCGTAGGCGACGGCGAAATCGACGACTTGCAGGCCGTTGTCGGTGCAGGCGTTGAGCTCGGCGTCGGTGATCCGGCGTGACGAGACCGCGATGTCGGTGTTGCCGTCGCAGAGGTCGGCGAAGCCGGTCTGATCGTCGGTGCCGCGCTCGTCGACCTGCACGGCAACGCCGTTGCGGTTCGACTTCTTCGAGAACTTGGCGTTGACCTTGTGGGTCAGCGTGCCGTTGAAGTCGCCGTCGATCTGCACGACGCCCGACTTCGGCTGCGGCAGGTCCTTGGCGGGCGTCGTCGTGGTCGTCGTGCTCGAGGTCAGCTTGCCGCGCGTCGTGTCACCACTGCTGCTCGCCCTTGTCGAGGCTGCCGCAGGCGCCGAGCCCGAGCGCCAGCCCGGCGACGCGCCAGTGCGAGTGCGATCGTCCGACGGCTCACGGTGCGAACCCAACGCTCGGGCTGCCGAACTCGATCGTGCCCTCCGAGCCGCTGCCGGTCGCGGGAACGCTGCCGACGATCGCCGCGTTCGGATCGAACGTCGTCTGATCGCGCGGCGGGTCGAAGAACACTTGACCTGCCTTGACCGCCTCGAACTGGTCGAGGTGGATGTCCTGGAGCAGGTTCGAGGGCAGGACGCCGGCCCAGTCCGCGTTCTTCTGCGCGTAGAGGGTCGGCGCGGCGGAGCGGTCAACGACGATCGCGCCGTAGCGGCGCAGCGCCTCGATGATCGTGCGCGCCGAGCGCTCCTCGGCCTTGTTGCGGACGAAGTCCCTGCTCCGGCGCAGCGACGGACGGTTGTTGCGCCCGCGATCAGGTTGTTGCGCCCGCGATTCAGGTTGTTGCGCCCGGATTAGGTTGTTGCGCCCGTGGCCCCGTCCGCGCTTGCTTCGCGCGAGCAGCTTCTTCGCGACGCTCTTCTTGAGGCGGATCCGGGCCCCCTCGGGCACCGAATCGACCAAGCCGGTGCCGTCGGTGCGCGAGGCCGGCTGCACGTAGCGACGGGTCGCGGCGCCGGGAACCGAGATCGCGAGCGCGTGGTTGATCTCGCCGGTGCGGACCTCCTCCGGCGTGATCAAGCCGGCGAACAGCGGCAGGCCCGAGCCGCGGGCGCCGGCTCGGTCCGGCTGCTGGAAGCCGGGACCGTCGAGGTCCCAGCGCTTGACGTAGTGGTAGGAGATCGAGCCATCGGCCTCGCAGCGGGCGCGCCAGAAGTCGAGCGCCGTGTGCGTCGTGTTGTCGATCACCGTCATCCAGCCGTCGTACTGCGGCTGCGGGCAGGCGTCGGGCGGGATCACGACCGAACTGACCGCGTCAGGCCCGCAGTTGAACTGCCGGCAGACCGCGACGCGCCGGTCGCACCCGCCTGCGTGTTGCTGAACACCGGCAGCGTCCAGCGCGTCGTGTTCGTCGTCAACCCCGTGCGGATCACGCGGCACTTGGCAGAGCGGCGGTTGCCCTGGACGTCACCGAGTCCCGTCTGCCGGCGCGAAGCTTGCGCGCCTGCTTCGTCGTGCGGGCGCTTGTTCCGCAGCCACCCTTGCCCCTGCCGTGGTTATGGGCAATGTCAGCGTTGGCGACGCGTAGCTGCGAGAGCCGCATCCAGCGCCTCGACTTCGGATCGAGGGGACGGTTTTCGACCGACGTGTTCCAGGGGCTGTCGGCCGAGAAGGGCCGGCTCAGGATCGTGTCCTCGGGGTTGGAGAGCCCGGCCCGCCCCGAGCGGCACGGTCGTGGTCAGGTGTCGGCGTCGTCGTCGTCCCGGGCACCGTCGCCGTCGTCACCTCGCCGGTGTTCGGGTCCGTCGTCGTCACAGTCGTCGGCGTGGCGGCGCTCGAGCTCGTCGTCGTCCCGGGCACGGTCGCCGTCGTCACCTCGCCGGTGTTCGGGTCCGTCGTCGTCACAGTCGTCGGCGTGGCAGTCGTGGTGGTCGTCGTCGCCACCGGGGCCTCGCCGACCACACCGTCGACCCCGCCGACGGGCGCCGTGCTCGTGGTCGTGCCCGTGGTCGCGGTCGTCGTCGTTTCCGATCCATTCGGCGTCGCGGCCTACCTCGGGCGTCGCCCCCTCGACCGTGCTCTGGCCGCCGGGAACCGCGCCTGCGGCGTCACTCGAGCCGCTGGTGGAGGTGGTTTCGATCACCTGGCCGTCGGGGGTCGTCGTCGTGCCCGCGCCGCCGCCTCCGACTCCTGCGTCGTCACCGTGCTCGCCGCGCTCACGGTGGTCGTCGTGTCGCCGCCGCCGCAGGCGGCGAGGACGATCGCGTCGTCAGCGGCGAGCACCCGCGGGCGGGGTGCGTCCTAGGGCCTGGCGCTACTGACGACGTCCATCAGTGAACGGTTTCCCGGCGATGAACGGGGGGCCGGAGGCCGCGGTATCCCCATCGGACTCCCGACCCGGCCTGGAGCCCAGACCTTATCCGGTTACGGAGCTCTGCCACAGCGGCGCTCTAGGCCGCGAGGGCGCTTCCCGGGGCGTCCCGGCGACCCTCGAAGCTCGCGATCTCGCGGCCCGGCGTGCCCTGCCGCCTCGTCGGCGATCCGGTTGGACGTCTCCACAGTGCCTTGACGAACTCTCGAACTGGGAGCGGACCCGATCGGCATCTTCGAGCCCGTTGGTGAGCGCCCCGGGCCCGGCCGACGATCCCGTCCGAGAGCGAGCCGATCACCGACTGGCGCTCGGCAACGATCCCGTCGGCGACGCCGCCGGGCATCGTCGAGGAGCCGCCCCGCCTCGACCTCGACAGCGTTCCAGCGCTCACGAATGCCCTCTTCGGCCTCGCGGCGGATCTCGGCAGCCTCGCGCTCGACCGCCCCGACCATCGTCTCGACGAGGCTGTCGGCCCGGCGCTTGGCCCGATCGAGGTAGTCGCGGGCCTCGCGTTCAGCTGCGCGCATCTGCTCCTCGAAGCCGTCGGCACCTCGCGAGCGCGCGGGCGACGCCGGCGGTACCGCCGGCGTCCTCGGCTCCGTACCGGCTTGCGGGGCCCGCGGGGACGGGCCCCGGAGGGTCGGCGTCGGGGTGGGGGGAGCCTTGCCGCGGCAGCGCCCCATTCTCGAGCGTCTCGACGCGGCTCGTAAACCTGCGGGTCGCGCGATCGAGGCCGGCGATCGCGGCCTCGATCTCGGCTCGGCTCCAAGCGCCGCCCCCGGCGCTCGAGGCCGGACGCGTCCGCGGAATTGGCGCTGTCCGGCATGGCGACTCCTCTCGACTGTGGTGTTCCCGGCCGTTGAGGGACCGAGGCGACGGAACGCGGCTCAGTCTAAGAACCGATCCGGCGGCAGAATGCCCGGCGGCGTGGGCAGGCTCAATTCGGCGTCCGCGACCCGCGGCCCGCGCAATCGTCCCTGCAAACGGCCCACGTGACGGGGAAGGCGGTCCAGGGGACGCGCGCGTCCTCATGGCTGCCGGCGCCGAAGATCTCGTCGAGGATCGGCCTGGTGTCGCCGAGGCCCATCTGATTGTGAAGGTGCTCGCGCACCTGGCCGCGGGTCCGCCCCGAGGCGGCCATCTGGATCGCTACGAGGCGGGCGTCATCGACGCCCTGTGAAGCGTCGGGTGCCGCCGGGTTGCCGTACCCGTACGGCGGCGTCGGCGCGGCGGCCGGCGCGGGGCCGGCCGGGGGTGTGCCGGGGCCCGGAAAGGAGGGCGGCGCCGTCGGATCGGGTTCGTAGGTCTCGACCGGGTCGTAGGGCTCGCCCGCGGGAGCCGTCGCTGGCGCCGGGGGCGGCGCCGGCGCGGTCGGTTGCGGCGCGCTGCCGTAGCCCTGCACCTGTTCGTCGTGAAAGCCGGGCGGCCGGTAGAGGTGGGCGCTGCCCTCGGCTTCGGCGGCGAGCCGTTCGGCCGCGTCGCCAAGCGCGCGAACGAGGTTGTCGAAGCCCTCGCGGACCGGGGCGGCGTCGTCGAGGCGACCGACGACCGCCTCGGCCTTGCTGATGATCTCGTCGCTGAGCTCGGCGATCCGACGCTGGCGTTCGGCGACGAGCTCGTCGGCGCGGCTGCGCGATAGTCGAGGTAGCGCTGCGCCTCATCGGTCGCCTCGCCTCGGAGCCGATCGGCCTCCCCCTTGACGGCGTCGAGGATCGAGCTGACCCGACGTGAGACCTCGGGCGCGATGCCCGCCTCTGAGCCGAGGGGGTTGCGCGACGCCTCGCGATGCGCGGGCTCGTGCGCCTCGTTGTCGGGGGAATCTGTGGGGTCGGTCATCGCTGCGGGGCGGATCCGCGCTCCGCGTTCGCAGCCTAGCCGAAGCGGGACCCGATCAGAGACGGCGTCGATGCCGCTTACAAGCGCCCGTGCAGGGCACGACCCCGGCGACGCCGGGGCAGGGGTCTTCGCTCAGCAGCCGAGCCCGCGGGCGATCACCATCTGCTGCACCTCGTCGGTGCCCTCGCCGATCGTGAGGATCTTCGCGTCGCGGTAGAAGCGGCAGACCGGATACTCCTCGATGTAGCCGTAGCCGCCGTGGATCTGGACCGCCTCCTCGCACGCGCGCACCGCGAGCCGGCCGGTCATCAGCTTCGCCTGGGCGGCCGTCAGCGTGAACGGCTCGCCCCGGTCCTTGAGGATCGCGGCCTTGTAGGTGAGCAGGCGCGCCGCCTCGATCTCGGTCGAGATGTCGGCGATCTTCGCCTGGATCGCCTGGAACTTGGCGATCGGCTTGCCGAACGCCTGTCGCTCCCTGGCGTAGGCGAGCGCCTCGTCGAGCGCGCCCTGGGCGAGGCCGACGCCCATCGCCGCGACGCCGATCCGGCCGCCGTCGAGGATCTGCAGGAACTGCTTGAAGCCGTCGCCGCGCGGGCCGAGCAGGTTGCTCTCGGCGACCCCGCAGCCTTCGAAGCTGAGCGGGCGCGTGTCCGAGGCGTTCCAGCCCATCTTCCGGTAGGGCTCGCCGGTTCGTAGCCCGGCGTGCCGTTGGGGACGATCAGGTTCGAGATCTCCTTGTTGCCGTCGGCGCTCGCCGGTCACCGCGGTGATCGACACGCAGCCCGAGATCTCGGTCCCCGAGTTGGTGATGAACTGCTTGGCGCCGTCGATCGCCCAGCCGCTCGTCGCCGAGCCAGGCCCGGGTGCGGACGTTGCCGGCGTCGGAGCCCGCCTCGGGCTCGGTCAGCCCGAAGGCGGCGAGCTTGCGCGCCGGCGCAGAGCAGCGGCATCCACTCGCGCTTCTGCTCCTCGTTGCCGAACAGGTAGATCGGCATCGTCCCGAGCGAGGTGTGCGCCGCCATCGTGATCGCGACCGAGGAGTCGATCCGGGCCAGCTCCTCGACGGCGAGCGCGTAGGCGAGCGTGTCGGCGCCGCCGCCCCCGTACTCCTCGGGGAAGGGGATCCCCATCAGGCCGAGCTCGCCCATCTTCGCGACCAGCTCGTAGGGGAACGCTTGGTCGCGGTCGAGCTCCTCGGCGACCGGGCGACCTCGCTGCGCGCGAAGTCGCGCACCGTGTCGCGGATCAGCCGCTGCTCGTCGCTGAGCTCGAAGTCCATCGGCCAGCCTCTTCGGGCCGGCTCTGGGTTCATCGGTAGCCGTCGGCGGCGCAGCCCGCGGGCCAGCTCGACCAGCAGCCGCACGCCGAAGCCGCTGCGCCCCTGCCGAGGTAGTCGCGGCCGACGTCCCAGGAGGTGCCGGCGATGTCGATGTGCGCCCACGGCATGCCCTCGACGAACTCGCTCGAGGAACGCGGCGGCGGTCAGCGAGCCCGCCTTGCGCTTCGGCGAGGAGTTGGTCAGGTCGGCGTAGCGTGCCGCGCATCAGCTCGCTGGTACTCGCGGTGCAGCGGCAGCCGCCAGGCAGCTCGCCGGTGATCTCGCCGGCGCCGGTGAGCGCCTCGGCGAGCTCGTCGTCGGTGCCGACAACGCCGGCGTAGGTGGAGCCGAGCGCGACGACGACCGCGCCGGTCAGCGTCGCGAGGTCGACGATCCGGTCGGCCCCGTCGCGAGCGGCCCAGGTCAGCGCGTCGGCGAGGATCAGCCGGCCCTCGGCGTCGGTGTTGTTGACCTCGACCGTCTTGCCGTTGAGCTGGGTGATCACGTCGCCCGGGCGGGTCGCGTTACCGCTGGGCATGTTCTCGACGGCCGGGAGGACGCGAGAGCAGCTCGATCGCGATGCCGAGCTCGGCGATCGCCGCGGTCGCCTCGAGCACCGCGGCGCCGCCCGACATGTCCATCTTCATCTCGGGCATCGAGGCGGGGGGCTTCAGCGAGATGCCGCCGGTGTCGAAGGTGACGGCCTTGCCGACCATGCCGAGCGCCGGCGTCGTCGCGTCGCCGCGCGGCGTGTAGCGCAGCACGATCAGCGCCGGCTCCTTCGCCGAGCCGGCGCCGACCGCCAGCAGGCCGCCCATCCCGAGCTCGGCGATCGCGGTCGCCGTCGAAGACCTCGACCTCGACCGCGTCGTGGGCCGGCGGCGATCTCGCGGGCGCGCTCGGCGAGGAAGGCGGGGTCGGCGATGTTCGCCGGCAGGTTCTGCAGATCGCGGGCCCGGTTGGCGCCTCGAGCCGCGACCGCGGCGACGGCCGAGCTCGCGCCGCGCGGTCCTCGTCGGACGCCGTCAGCATCAGCGCGTCCGGGCCGGCGCCGGTCGTCGGCGTCGGGCTTGCTCTTGAGCCGGTCGAAGCGGTACGCGGCGAGGATCGTGGCCCTCGGCGAGCGCCGCCGCATCGCCGCCTGCGCCGTCCGGGACCACCCAGGCGAGCGTCGTCGAGCTCGTAGCGCTGCGGCCTGTCGCACGGCGAGCGCCGCGGCGACGCGGGCCCGCTCGGCGTCGAGCTCGTCGCGCTCGCCGAGGCCGACGACGAGCACCCGCTCGGGCCGCTCGCGCGCTCGGGCGCAGCACGGCGAGCTTCCTGAAGCGGCGCGCGAACGTCGCCGGCGCCGGGCGCGCCGGCGAGCTCGGCCGGGCAGCTCCTCGCCCTCGAAGAGCCCGACGCAGACCAGCCGCGCACTCGGGGCTGCGCTGCGGTCGGCTGTCGAGCGCGACCTGCAAGGGCGGCGGGAGTATAGGTCCGGCCCTGTCCGTTCCGGCGACTCTCCAGCTTCCGCAGCCGCCCACCGCTCACTCAGGAGGCCTGTCCGCATGCCCAAGTCCGTGATCCTCGCGACCGCCCGCACCCCGTTCGGCAAGATGGGCGGCGCGCTCTGCCTCGCTCGACGCCACCGACCTCGGCGGCCACGCGATCGGCGCCGCCCTCGAGCGCTCCGGCGTCGAGCCCGAGCAGGTCGAGCAGGTCGTCTACGGCCAGGTCCTGCAGGCCGGCCAGGGCCAGATCCCCTCGCGCCAGGCCCAGATCAAGGCCGGGATCCCGAAGGAGGTTCCCTCCGAGACGATCAACAAGGTCTGCGCCTCCGGCATGCGCTCGGTCGGGCTGCTCGACCAGGCGATCCGCGCCGGCGACGCCGAGGTCGGCGTCGGCGGCGGCATGGAGTCGATGTCGAACGCCCCCTACCTGCTGCCCGGCGCCCGCTTCGGCTTCCGGATGGGCGACGTCAAGGCGCTCGACGCGATGACCCACGACGGCCTCACCAACCCCTTCACCGACAAGCAGATGATCAACGAGGCGAGCGAGGTCGGCAACGAGCTCGAGATCACCCGTCCCGACATGGACCGCTTCGCGGCCCGCTCGCACCAGCTCGCCGCGCAAGGCGACCGACGAGGGCCGTCCTCGCCGATGAGATCGTCGCCGTCACCGTCAAGACCGGAAGTCGGAGACGATGGTCGAGGCCGACGAGGCGATCCGCCCCGACACCACCGCGGAGACGCTCGCCGGGCTGCGGGCGATCGGCGGCGACGACGCCACCCACACCGCCGGCAACGCGCCCGGCGTCAACGACGGCGCCGCGGCGGTCGTCGTCGCCTCCGACGAGTGGGCCGAGGCCAACGGCAAGACGCCGCTCGGCGAGATCGTCGGCTACGGCGATGGTCGCCGACGACTTCCCCTACCTCGCCCGGACGCCGGCGAAGGCGGCGCTGCAGGCGCTCGAGAAGCCCGGCAAGACCCCCGAGGACGTCGATCTCTGGGAGATCAACGAGGCCTTCGCCTCGGTCGCCCTCAACTCGATCCGGATGCTCGGGATCGACGAGGACAAGGTCAACGTCAACGGCGGCGCGATCGCGCTCGGCCACCCGATCGGCGCCTCCGGCGGCCGGATCATCGGCGCCCTCGTCCACGAGCTTCAGCCGCCGCGGCGGCGGCCTCGGCTGCGCCGCGATCTGCTCCGGCGGCGGCCAGGGCGACGCGATCCTGATCGAGGTCTAGCGGCCGACCGCGCCGGCCGCGGCTCGCGCCCGTGGCGCCGGACCTGCCGGCCACGCCGGCGCGCTTTCGCCGCGCCCACGGCGCTCCTGGCCCGGCGCCCTCGCACGATCTCGCAGCACGCAGCGGCGGCGGCCCGGCAGCGAGGGCGAGCCAGCATCGGGCTCATAGACGACGACTCGACCGAGAGCGACGGGCCGAGGCATGCGCGATCAGTCGGCGAGCGAGCTCCGGTGCCGACCTCGGATGACGACGGGCACGTCGATGACCGCGCCTGCGAGTGCGAGGACAGTCGACCAGTGAGCCGAGCTCGGCGACGCACCTGATCAGCGTCGCCGCAGCAGCGCGACGGTGACGATCGCCGAGCCTGTGGCCCTTCGACTCTGGCCAGTGGCGCTGCGGCGGAAGGCCGGCGCGGATCGCCGATCTCTGTCGATGTCGGCGATCGGCGCGGCCAGCACCGCAGCGGGCGTAGAGGATAGAGGCCGGGACGACCAGCAGCGACCAGGCCGATGACAACGGCGATCGTGAAGATGATGTCGATCGGCGACGATCGTCCGCCAGCGGGTCGTGCCGCAGCACCCAGCGCGAACGTCGGCTCGAAGTCGGGGCCGGCGTGCGACCAGAGCCGCCGCGACCGCAGGCCGGCGTAGACGAGCGTGCCGAGCAAGCGTCGTCGACGGAGACGATCGCGGCGGCGATCGACGCGCTCGACGTTCTGCTGGTCGCCGCCGCCGCTCTGCACGTAGATCACGTCGTCGAGCGTGCCGAGCAGGCCCGAGCGGGACGAAGATGACCACCGCCAGCTCGCAGCAGGAAGCCAGAAGCGGCCGCGCCCGAGCTCCGACGGCCGGTCGGATCGTTGCGCGCGCGAAGTCCATGGCGCGGTAACCCTGACACCGGCGCGGGGTCGCGCCGGGCCGGATCGCTACCTTCGGCGGCGATGGCCCGCGCCGGCGCCTTCTTCGATCTCGACCGGACCCTGATGGCGGGGTCCTCCGGCATGCACTTCGGCCGCGCGGCCTACCGCGCCGGGATGGTCTCGCGCGGGCAGATCGCGCGCTGGGGGCTCGCCCACCTGCGCTTCCGGCTGCGCGGCTCGACCGACGCCGACACCGACGGCGCTCGTCGACCAGGCCGAGGAGCTGCTCGGCGGTGTCCCCGAGCGGACGCTGCAGCGGCATGGTCCCCGAGATGCTGGCCGGGATCCTGCCCCGCGATCTACCCGCAGATGATCGACGAGGTGCGCGCGCACCAGGACGCCGGCCGGCCGACGTTCATCGTCAGCGCCGCCGGCGACGGGATCGTCGAGCTGCTCGCCCGGTGCCTCGACATGGACGGCGGCATCGGCACCCGCTACAGCGTCGATCGCCGACGGCAACTACACCGGCCGGCTCGAGGGCGAGCTGATCTACGGCCCCGGCAAGGTCGCCCCGATCGAGCGCTTCGCCGCCGAGCACGACATCGACCTGGCGAGTCGTGGGCCTACTCCGACTCCGCCTCCGACCTGCCGATGCTGGAGCTGGTCGGCAACCCGGTCGCCGTCAACCCCGACGCGCGACGCTTGCGCCAGATCGCCCGCGAGCGCGGCTGGCGGGTGATGCGCTTCGAGAAGCTCGGCCGCCGCCTCGCCGTCGCGGCACCTCGCTCGCCGCCGGCGCGATCGGCGGCAGCGGCTACCTCCGCGGGCGAAAGTCGCAGGCCCGCACGCCCGGCGCCGCAGCGCGGCGGCTCACGCCATCGTCGCGCCGCGCGGACGCGAAGCGGAGCACGTTGCGCGCGGGCATGATGATCCGGAGCACGTGCGCGCATGTATCGCAGGATCTTCAGGTCGTGGACGAGCCGAGCTCGCTTTCGCGGGTATCGCCGAGCAGGCCCGGTTGCTGCGCGCGAAAGGCCGTCTCCTCGGGGGAGCTCGTCGAGCTCTACCTGGAGCGGATCGAGCGGCATCAACCCGCGGCTCAACGCCTTCACCGACGTCTTCGCCGACCGCGCGCTCGCCGACGCCGCATGCCGCCGACGAGCGGATCGCGGCGGGAGAGGAGGGCCGCTGCTCGGCGTGCCGGTCGCCTTCAAGGACGAGCTCGACATCGAGGGCCTGGTCGCCGAGCACGGGACCCGCGCCTACGGCGGACCGCCGGCCGCGCGCCGACGCCGCGCACTGGGCGCGGCTGCGGGCGGCCGGCGCGATCCTGCTCGCGAAGACGACGCTGCCCGAGCTCGCGATCTGCGGCTTCACCGAGACCGAGACCTGGGGCGAGACCCGCAACCCGTGGAACCCCGGCCACACCCCGGGCGGCTCCAGCGGCGGCTCCGGCGGCCGCCGTCGCCGCCGGCCTGGTCGGCGCCGCCTCGGCCTCCGACGGCGGCGGCTCGATCCGGATCCCGGCCGCCAACTGCGGGCTCTTCGGCCTCAAGCCGCAGCGCGGCCGGATCAGCCTGGCGCCGGATCCCGAGCACTGGCTCGGCCTGACCTCGAGTGGCTGCCTGAGCCGCCGGGTCGCCGACACGGCCCTGTGGCTCGACGTCGCCGCCGGCCCCGCGCCGGGCGACGCCGGCAGCGCGCCGCGCCGATCGAGGGCAGCTTCTCCGCGGCGGCAGCGCGCGAGCCCGGCCGGCTGCGGATCGCCTGGAGCACGAGCGCTGCCCGGGCGCTGGCGCCGCCGCTGCACGACGCCGCGCGTTGACGGCGGCGTCGCGGCGCTGGCCGATCGGCTCGCCGGCCTCGGCCACCGCGGTCGAGCACGCGCGATCCGGACTGGGGTCTGGTCGGCTCCGACTTCGCCAACGTCTACCTGAAGGGGATCGAGAGCGACTACGACCGCGGTCCCCCACCCGGAGCGGCTCGAGTCGCGGACCCGGGGCTTCAAGCGCCTCGCCCGGCTCGTGCCGGAGCCGCTGGCGCGGCGCTCGCTGGCGGCGCCGCGAGCGCGCACGGCGCCCGCATCAACGGATCTTCGAGCACTGCGACGTGCTGCTCACCCCGACCGTCGCCGTGCCCGCCGGTCGAGATCGGCCGCTGGGCCGGCCAGGGAGCGCTGCGGACGCTGCTCGGGATGAGCCGCGCCTATCCCCACACCCCGCCCTGGAACTACCTCGGCAACCCGGCCGCCTCGATCCCGCTCGGCCGCACGCGCCGACGGGCTGCCGCTCGCCGCCCAGCTCGTCGCGCCGCCGAGTCGCGAGGACCTGCTGCTGTCGCTCGCCGCGCAGCTCGAGCGCGAGCTCGGCTGGCCCGACGAGCGACCGCCGCTCGCCGTCTGAGCGCCGAGCGCCCCCGGGACCGCTCGAGCCGCGGGATGACGCCGGCCTTGCGGGCCGAGCGGACGCCGAGCCTCGTTGCGATCCCGGCGCCGAGGTCGAAGAGCAGGCGCGACCGGCGGCAGCTTGTTGCCGGTCAGCGTGTGCGGTGCGTAGAGCGCCCGGCTGCCGCCCTCGGAGGTGAGCCAGCCCGTGTAGATGCGCTGCTCCTGGCCGATCATGCGCGGCTCGAACCCATGCGCGGTGAGCCCGGCCCGGCGGCCGCCGGGCGGCACCAGGCCGCAGTCGACGTCGAGCTCGAGGCCCGCGTCGCTGGAGCTCGCCGGCCGCGCGGCGACGAGCATCGGCAGCCCGTCGGAGCCGACCCAGCCGAGCAGATCGTGTGCGGGAGCGAGCGCGCGTGCAGGGCGAGCTTCTCGACGTTGCGGCGGGCGCCGGTGCCGTTCTTCGGCGCGCTTCTGCGGCTGCGGCTCGGCCGGCAGCGGCGCGCCGATCACCTCGGGCTCGCCCGCGCAGTCGAGGCGGTCCCAGCGCAGGATCCGCTCGACCTCGACCTCGATCCCGATCCGGTTCCAGTAGTAGACCTCCATCAGCCGGCCGCGCCAGCCCGTCTCCCGAGGGCCGAGGAAGCGCTCCCACTGCGGGGTGATCGACTCGAGCCACTCGCGGTCGGGCTGCTCCTGCACCGTCGCCCGTCCCTGGAGCGAGAACGAAGTCGCTGCTGTCGCGAGTGCCCGTGCTCGCGCGCGTGGAAGGCGATCGACGACCGAGGGATCGGCCTTGATCCGCACGACCTTCTTCCAGAGGCCGAGCGAGGTCGTGACGGTGACCGTGCCGCGCTCGCGGTCGCGGAGGCCGAGCGGCGCCATCGGCGTGATCACGACGCCCTTCGCCGGCGTCGGGTAGCCGACGGCGGCGGCCGCGTCGCCGTTGATGATCTCGTCGATCCGGTCGTCCCAGCGCAGCGGCATGGGCGCGACTCTAGATGGGCCCGGGCGCGGGCGCCGTCTTCGCGACGTGCGCGGATATCCTCGACCGGGATGAGCGATCAAACCCCCGAGGTCGAGGCGCGGCACCGACACCGACCGCTGGCTGGCCGACTCCTACCCGTACGAGACGCGAGCGCTCGGTGCCGTTCGAGACGCTCTCCGGGCACCCGATCAAGCCCGCTTACACGCAGGACGACCTCGACGCCTCCGGCCACGAGCGCGAACGCGACGAGGGCTTCCCCGGCTCCTATCCGTTCACCCGTGGCGTCTATCCCGTCGATGCACCGCGGCCGCCTGTGGACGATGCGCCAGTTCGCCGGCTTCGGGACCGTCGAGGAGACCAACGACCGCTTCCGCTACCTGCTCGAGCACGGCCAGACCGGCCTCTCGACGGCCTTCGACATGCCAACCCTGATGGGACTCGACTCCGACCACGCGCGCTCGCTCGGCGAGGTCGGCGTCGAGGGCGTCGCGGTCGACTCCGTCGACGACATGGAGGCGCTCTTCGGCGGCATCCCCGTCGATCGAGGTGACGACCTCGATGACGATCAACGGGCCGGCCGCGATCATGCTCGCCTTCTACGTCGTCAACGCCGAGGAGCAGGGGATCGGGCCGGAGAAGCTCGGCGGCACGATCCAGACCGACATCCTCAAGGAGTACATCGCCCAGAAGGAGTGGGTCTTCCCGATCCGCCCGGCGATGCGGCTGGTCACCGACATGGTCGAGTACTGCGCCGCGGAGATGCCGCGCTGGCATCCGATCTCGATCTCCGGCTACCACATCCGCGAGGCCGGATCGACCGCCCAGCAGGAGCTCGCCTTCACGCTCAAGAACGGCCTCACCTACGTCGAGGACGCGGTCGAGCGCGGGCTCGACGTCGACAGCTTCGCGCCGCGGCTCAGCTTCTTCTTCAACGCCCACATCGACTTCTTCGAGGAGATCGCCAAGTACCGCGCGGCGCGCCGGATCTGGGCGCGGGAGATGCGCGAGACGTTCGGCGCCAAGAAGCCGGAGTCGTGGCGGATGCGCTTCCACACGCAGACCGCCGGCGTCAGCCTGACCGCCCAGCAGCCGCTCGTCAACATCGTCCGGACGACGGTCGAGGCGCTCGCCGGCGTGCTCGGCGGCACCCAGTCGCTGCACACCAACTCCTACGACGAGGCGCTGGCGCTGCCGACCGAGGACGCGGTCCGGATCGCGCTGCGCACCCAGCAGGTGATCGCGCACGAGACCGGCGTCACCAACACCGTCGATCCGCTCGGCGGCTCCTACTTCGTCGAGAAGCTGACCGACGAGATGGAGGCCGCCGCCTACTCCTACTTCGAGCGCATCGACGAGCTCGGCGGCATGGTCGCCGCGATCGAGGAGAACTTCCCCCAGCGCGAGATCGCCGACGCCGCCTTCGAGTACCAGGCGGCGCTGCAGAACGAGCGAGAAGATCATGGTCGGCGTCAACGACTTCCAGCTCGAGAGCGACGAGCAGATCCCGACCCTGAAGCATCGACCCCGAGCACGAGCGCACGCAGGTCGCCGCGTCGCAGGCGACCCGCGCCGCCCGCGACGAGGGCCGCGTCGAGGCGACGCTGGCCGAGCTCGAGCGCGCGGCGGCCGACCCCGACGCCAACCTGATGGCGCCCGATCCTCGAGTGCGCCCGCGCCCGGGTGACGGTGGGGGAGATGGTCGCCGTCGCTGCAGACGGTCTTCGGCACCTACACCGAGACGCCCGTCTACTGAGTCCTCACCCGCCCGTGGGCGGGCGGAGTTGAATCGGGGGCGACGATGGGGATAGGATCACTTCCGGGACGATCTTCGCTCGAGGGGGCAGCTACAAGAATGAATCCGAGTCTGGTTAAGGGCCTCGACGGCTCTGGTCGTCTTCGGCTGCGCTTGTGTTCGCCGCTGCCGCTCGCGGCTGCCGCTCCGCACCACGAGCGGTCGAGCGGCGCGCCGGTCGGCGTGCTCAAGCAGCCCAGCGGTCCTAAGGGCTGCCTCGTCAACCGCTCCTCCAACTCGCCCCACTGCGCCAAGGCCCGCGCCCTGCACGGGCCCGGGCCGTTCCTCGGCTCGGACGCGGTCGCGATCAGCCCGGACGGCAGGAACGTCTACGTCGCCTCCGTCGAGGAGCAACGCGATCGCGGTCTTCGCAGCGCAACGCGCGCACCGGCACGCTGACGCCAGCGCTCGGGCGCGGCCGGCTGCATCGCCGCCAGGCGGCGCCGACGGCTGCGCGCGGCGGTCGGGCTCGGTCGGCCCGAACTCGGTCGCCGTCAGCCCCGACGGCGCGCAACGTCTACGCGACCTCGCGTCGGCTCAGCAACGCCGTGACCACCTTCCGCCGCAACCCGTCGACGCGGCGCGCTCACGCCAGGCCGAGCGACGGCAGCGGCTGCATCGCCAACGCCGCGACCCCCGGCTGCACCACCGGCCGCGCGCTCGACGGCCCCGACGTCGTCATCGTCAGCCCCGACGGCGAGAACGTCTACGTGGGCGCGTTCTTCGGCAACGCGGTCGCGGTCGTTCGCCCGCGACCCGTCCAGCGGCGCGCTCACGCAGCCGGCCGGCGACGAGCGGCTGCATGGTCAACACGGCGACCGCCGGCTGCGCCACGGGCTCGCGCTGGCGGCCCCCGAGGGCATGGCGATCAGCGGCGACGGCAACAACGTCTACGTCGCGACCGCCGTCAGCAACGCGCTGCTGACGCTCACCGCGACCCGTCGACCGGCGCGCTGACGCAGGCGACCGACGGCAGCGGCTGCATCGCCGACAGCGCGCTCACGGGCTGCACGACCGGGATCCAGCTCGCGGGCGCGAACGCGGTCGTCGGTCAGCCCCGACGGCGGCGACGTCTACGTCACCTCGCTGATCAGCAACAGCGTCACCTCGTTCACCCGCGCGCGATCCGGCCGGCGAGCTGACGCAGAAGACGGCGACCTCGGCTGCGCGATCTACCTGCTTCGCGGTCGGCTGCTCGCTCGGCCGGGCGCTGAAGCGCGCCCGAGGGGACTCGCGATCTCGCCCGACGGCGCCAACGTCTACGCCGCCGCCTTCGAGTCGGACGCCGTCGACGTCTTCAACCGCAACCCGAGACTCGGAGGCTCTGATGCAGAAGTCCGAGCCAGCGCGGGCTGCGTCACCTCGAGCAGGACGCCGGACTGCAAGCGCGGGCGCGCGCTGGGCGAGGTCAGCTCGCTCGCCGTCAGTCCCGACGGCCGGTACCTCTACTCGGCGGCGTTCGCGAGCAACGCCATCGGCGTCTTCAAGCGGAGGAGGCTCAGCGAGTGAGCGCCGACGAGAAGCCGCAACGCGGGATCACCCGCGGCGACCTGCTGAAGGGCGCCGCCGTCGCCGCGCCCGGCCTGCTGGTCGGCGGCCGCGCGCGCCTGCGGCGGCGGAGCAGGCCACGCGGCGAGGCAGCGCCGCGCCGCGAGATCGCGGGCATGAACGTGATCGTCTTCATCACCGACCAGCAGCGCGCGATCCAGCACTTCCCGCCCGGGTGGGCGAAGCGCAACATGCCCGGCCTCACCCGCCTGCAGCAGCACGGCCTGACCTTCGACCGAACGCGTTCACCAACGCCTGCATGTGCTCGCCGGCGCGCTCGACGCTGATGTCCGGCTACTTCCCCGCCCAGCACGGCGTCAAGTACACGCTCGAGACCGACATGCCCGCGCCGCAAGTACCCGCAGGTCGAGCTCGCGACCGACTTCAAGAACCCGGCCACGGTCGTCGGCGGCCGCCGGCTACACGCCCGGTCTACAAGGGCAAGTTCCACTGCATCAAGCCGGCCAACGGCGACGACCTGGGTGCCCGCGGACGTCAACCAGTACGGCTTCACGCGCTGGAACCCGCCGGACGCGGGCGCCAACCAGGACATCGCCGAGGAGGGCGGCGGGATCTACAGACAACGACGGCCGCTTCATGAACTCCATGGGCACCCGCGAGTGACCGGCACCGAGGGGGCGCTCGAGTACCTGAGCTCGACCGCCGCGCAGCAGCAGCCGTTCTTCCTCGTCGTCTCGCTGGTCAACCCGCACGACGTTCTCTTCTACCCGTCGACCTACGCCGACGCGGGCTACGACGACTCCTGGCTCTAGGGCGAGATCGACGCCGCCGGCGACCGCGGACGAGGATCTCTCGACGAAGCCGACCGTGCAGGGGCAGTTCCGTCGCATCTTCAACCTCTCCGGCCCGATCGCGACGACGCCGGAAGAAGCGCAAGCTACCTGAACTTCTACGGCAACCTGATGAAGGCCTCGGACGCCTATCTGGTCAAGATCCTCGACACGCTCGAGGCCAGACGGCCTGCTCGAGAACACGCTGGTGATCGCCACCGTCCGACCACGGCGAGATGGGCACCGCGCACGGCGGGATGCGCCAGAAGAACTTCAACTTCTACGAGGAGACGACGCGCGTCCCGCTCGTCTACTCGAACCCGCGCCTGTTCCGCGAAGCCCGAGACGCAGCGACGCCCTCGTCTCGCACGTCGACTTCCTGCCGACGCTCGCCAGCCTGTCGACGCGCCGCCGAGCGCCCGCGCCGACTGGCAGGGCGTCGACTACTCCGACCTGCTCCTCGAGCCGCGCCGACGCCGCCGCCGCAGGACTACACCGTCTTCACCTACGACGACTACCAGTCCGGCCAGTCCCGCGGCCCCTACCCGCAGCCGCCGAACCACATCGTCAGCATCCGCGAGCAGCCGCTACAAGCTCGCCCGCTACTACGACGTCGACGGCAAGGTGCCCGACCAGTGGGAGATGTACGACCTCAAGACGGACCCGCTCGAGCGCCACAACCTCGCCCACAAGGGCGGCGAACCGGACGCCGAGCAGGAGCGCCAGTACAAGCGGCTGCGCCGCAAGCTCGCACGCGTCGAACGCACGCGGCTGCAGCCGCTGTAGGCCGTCCCGCCGCCCTCAATCGCGCCGCGGCGCCGCGATTGATCGCCGCGTCCGGCGGGTAGATCGGTCGCATGGCAACCAAGAGCGCATCCGATTCCGGCTTTGACGTGGTCCCCGACGGCGACGGCTTCGGCGTCGTCCGCGGCGGGGATCCCGAGCCGATCTCCCACCACGCGACGCGCGAGCAGGCCGAGGAGGCGGCGCGTCTGCACACCGACCAGGGCTCCGCGGTCGACGCCCGCCACGACCTCTTCGCCGGCGCCGAAGCGGACCCGAGCTCGGCGCGCCACACGTTCACGGCGGCCGGCCTCTACGCGCTCGCGATCGTCGTCCTGCTCGTCGTCATCGCGCTGATCGTCGCGCTCTGAGCTGCGCGCGTTGCGGCTCGTGGCTGCCGGCGCCCGCCGGGCGGCTACGATCCAGCCTGTGAGCGAGCAGAAGATCCGCGTCGTCGTCGCCAAGCCCGGCCTCGACGGCCACGACAGGGGAGCGAAGATCATCGCCCGTGCGCTGCGCGACGCGGGCATGGAGGTGATCTACACGGGCCTGCACCAGACGCCCGAGCAGATCGCGGCGACGGTGGTCCAGGAGGACGCCCATGCGGTCGGCCTGTCGATCCTCTCCGGAGCTCACATGACGCTCGTCCCGAAGGTCGTCGAGATGCTGCGCGCCCAGGGTGCGGACGACGTCCTGGTGACGGTCGGCGGGACGATCCCGGCGGACGACATCCCCGAGCTCAAGGAGCAGGGCGTCGCCGAGGTCTTCACGCCGGGCGCCTCGACGGACGACATCGTCGACTTCCTGCGCTCGTCGCTGCAGACCCCCGCCTGACGACCCGATGAGGGGGGGCAGGGGGGTCGCCATCGCGGTCGCGCTCATCGCGGCTGCGGCGTTCGCGCTCGTCGCAGGCTCGGCGCCGGCCAGGCCACACGACGAGGACGCGACCTCCAAGGTGCTGCTGCCACCCAAGCACGGCCGCGTCTACCACGGCGCCAACCCGGGCTTCGGTGGCAGCGAGGACGTCGTCAGCGGCAAGCGCATCCGCGGTTTCGAGCAGCTCGCCCACCACAAGATCGCCTGGGCCTACTTCTCGAACAACTGGCTGCACGGCAAGATCAACTTCCCGGCGGCGCGGATCAAGCGCATCTACCGCGCCGGGACGGTCCCCTTCGTGCGGTTGATGCCGCGCTCGAGCTTCCGCGTCGGCCGCCCCGACCGCCACTTCACGATGCAGAGCATCATCGACGGCGCCTGGGACGGGCCGACCGAGGGCTCCGACGGGCTGCGGTCGTGGTGCCGGCAGGCAGCCGAGCTGGACCGGCCACTGCTCGCGGAGTTCGGCACCGAGGTCGACGGCGACTGGTTTCCGTGGAACGGCCGCTACAACGGTGGCGCCCGCACCGACGGCTACGGCGATCCCGATCTCGCCGACGGTCCCGAGCGCTTCGTCGACGCCTACCGGCACATCATCGCCCTGTGCCGGGCCCAGGGGGCGACGAACGTCACCTGGTTCTTCCACGCCGATGCCGACCCGAAGCCGGCGGTGCCGTGGAACAGCATCTCCGCCTACTACCCGGGCGATCGCTGGGTCGACTGGATCGGTGTCTCCTACTACGGCTCGCTGAGCCACCGCTACGGCTGGCAGCAGCTCAGCGGGGGCCTGGGGCGCAGCATGCCCGAGCTCGAGCGGCTCGCCGCGCCCGACGACAAGCCGCTGGCCCTGATCGAGTTCGGCACGCGCGAGGACCGCAGCCGCCCGGGGCGCAAGGCGAGTTGGATCGAGCAGGCCGGCAGGGACCTGCGCGAGCGCTGGCCGCAACTCGACGCCGTCTCCTGGTGGAACGAGAGCTATCCCGATCACGGCGAGCGCATCGACCTGCGGATCGACTCGAGCCGGAGCGCGCTACGCGCCTACCGCGACGTCTTCGCCCGCCGGCACTACGCGACGCGGCTCGCTTCGGCCCCCGCGATGGCTAAGAGGCCGTCTCAAAACCCCCGCGCACCCGGATGACGCCCAGGGCACGTCACGGGATCGCCACCGTCCACAGCCCCACATGAGCGCCTCAGACGTGCGCTCAGGCGCAGCGTCGGAGGGCCGCGCCTCGCCCTGATTGACTGGTCAGTCAGCCAGCGCCATATCGGGTAAGGTGCGTCGCCGCAAAGTCCCAGAAGACCCACTTTTCGGAGGCACCCCTCTTGAAGATCTGTTGTTTGGTCAAAGAGGTTCCGGACGCCGCTGTGCAGAAGCGGATCGATCCCGGAACCAAGCGCCTGGACCGCTCAGGCGAGAAGAACCTGAATCCGTTTGACACCCACGGCATCGAAGCGGCGATGCAGATTCGTGAAGGTGGCAAGGTCGAGGTCGATGAGATCGTCGCTGTGACGATGGGCCCCGACAGCGCCCAGCGCGCCCTGCACAAGGCCGTCGCCCTCGGCGCTGACCGCTCCGTCCACCTCGCCGACGACGCGCTCGCCGGCTCCGACGTCTGCGCCACGGGCTACGCCCTGGCGAAGGTGCTCGAGTCCGAGTCCCCGGACCTGGTCCTGCTGGGCCAGCAGTCCGATGACGGCGAGTGCTACACGATCGGCGCAGTCGTCGCCGACCACCTGAAGATGCCGTCGCTGACGCAGGTGATCGAGATGGACGTCAACGATGGCTCGCTCCGTTGCCAGCGTCAGGCCGAGTACGGCTACGACACCGTCGACGTGCAGCTGCCGGCCGTGATCAGCGTCGGTGACGCGATCAACGAGCCGCGCTACCCGTCGCTGAAGGCGATCATGGGCGCGAAGAAGAAGCCCCTCGACACGAAGGCCACCGGCGACGTCGGCATCGAGTCCGACAAGGTCGGCGAGGCCGGCTCCCAGACCCAGGTCCTCGGCATCAACCCGCCGCCCGAGAAGCAGGCCGGCGAGATCATCGAGGACGAGGACACCGCCGAGACGGTCGAGAAGATCGTCGCCTGGCTGGACGAAAGGAAGCTGATCTAGACATGGCAGGCATCCTCACCTACGCCCTCCATTCAGACGAGGGCGAGTTCAACAACAACTCCCTCGGCGCGATCTCCGAGGCCGCGAAGCTGGTCGGCGAGATCGGCGGCGACGCTGCCGCGCTCGTCGTCGGCGACATCGACGACGCCGCCTGCGCCGGCCTCGGCGCCTACGGCGCGACGAAGGTCTACCGGGCCAAGTCGGTGCCGGAGGGCCTCGCCCAGCCGATCGTCGACGCGATGGCCAAGGTCATCACCGAGAACGACATCTCCTACGCGCTGTTCGGCGGCGGCCTGCTCGGCTTCGAGATCGGGGCCGGTCTCACGGCTCGCCTCGGCGCCGGCGTGACGATGGAGGTCACGGCGGTCAAGGCCGACGGCGGCAAGCTCGTCGCCGAGCGCCCGGTCCTGCAGGACTCGGCGATCGTCGACGTCGGCTACGTCTCCGAGCCCGGCGTGATCATCGGCCGTCTCAACGCGTTCGACATCAAGTGAGGGTGGCTCCGGCGACGCCGCCCTCATCGACATCGACGTCGAGCTCTCCGAGTTCTCGTCGAAGGCGACGATGGTTACCCGCGGCGAGTCCGGCGACACCGGCGGTGTCGACATCGCCGACGCCGACATCCTCGTCGGCTCGGGCCGCGGCTTCGGCGGCGAGGAGAACCTCTCCGTCGCCCGCGAGCTCGCCTCCGCGCTCGGCGGCGAGGTCGCAGCCACGCGCGCGATCGTCGACGCCGGGTGGATCCCCTACGCGACCCAGATCGGCCAGACCGGCAAGACGGTCTCGCCGAAGCTGTACCTCGCGGCCGGCATCTCCGGCGCGATCCAGCACAAGGTCGGCATGCAGAGCAGCGAGAACATCGTCGCGATCAACAAGGACCAGAACGCGCCGATCTTCGAGTACTGCGACCTCGGTGTGGTCGGGGATCTGCACAAGATCCTCCCGGCCCTGACCGAGGCGATCAAGGCCAAGAAGGGCGGCTGAGGCCGTCCCGACCCAACGGCGGCGGGCCGCGCGCCCGCCGCCGTTCGCGGTCGTCCCGAAGCGAAAGGTTTCCCAAGGTTTTCCGATGCCCCCCGTAGCCCCCGCAGAGTTCCCGCCCCCTTCGATCCGTCCAAGCACGTCGGCGCTCCCGAGGACGCTGAGGACGAGCGCCTCGAGGCAGGCATCGTCATCGTCGGTGGCGGCCCGGCCGGCCTCGCCTGCGCGAACCGGGTCATGCAGCTGCTCGAAGACGAGCCCGAGCTCACCGAGAAGCTCGGCGAGATTCCCGTCGCCGTGCTCGAGAAGGGCAAGGTCTGCGGCGCCCACAACCTCTCCGGCGCCAACATGCGCCCCTCGGCGATGACCGAGCTCTTCCCGGACCTCGACCCGAGCGACTGGCCCGTCTACCAGAAGGTCGAAAAGGACGCCGTCTACCTGCTCACGAAGAAGCGCGCGATCCCGCTCAAGCCGCCGCCCCCGAACTTCCGCAACGAGGGCAACTACGTCACCTCGGTCTCCAAGCTCAGCCGCTTTCTTGCCGAGCGCGCGGAGGAGGCGGGCGCCTACATCCTGACCGAGACCGTCGCCGACAAGCTGCTCGTCGAGGACCGGATCGTCAAGGGCGTCCGCTCCGGCGACAAGGGTCGCGGCAAGGAGGGCCAGGAGCTCGGCAACTTCGAGCCCGGCTCCGACCTGATGGCGAAGGCCACGGTGCTCGCCGAGGGCACGCTCGGCCACCTGACGACGTGCGCCGTCGACTACTTCGACCTCGCCGCCGACGCGCAGCGCTGGGAGATCGGCGTGAAGGAGATCTGGGAGGTGGCGAAGCCGCTGGACCGGGTCATCCACACGATGAACTGGCCGATGCGCGCGCGCCCCAAGTACAACGAGTTCGGCGGCTCGTTCATCTACCCGATGGGCGAGGACAAGATCACGATCGGCATGGTCGCCGGCCTGGACACCACCGACGCGACCTTCTCCTGCCACGACCTGCTCCAGCAGTTCAAGACGCACCCGTTCGTCCGTGACCTGCTCGAGGGCGGCAAGCGCGTCGGCTGGGGCGCGAAGACGATTCCCTCCGGCGGCTACTGGTCGATGCCGAAGCACCTCGCCGTACCCGGCATGGTGATGTGCGGAGACAACGTCTCGATGGTCGACATCCCCTACCTGAAGGGCATCCACCTGGCGATGCACGCAGGCATCTACGCCGCCGAGTCCATCGTCGCGAGCCTCAAGGCGGACCCGGAGTCGGTCGACTTCTCCTCCTACGAGGAGCGGGTCCGCTCCTCCGACATCGAGAAGCAGCTGTACAAGTCGCGCAACGTCCGCCAGCACGGCGACAAGGGCTTCGTCGCCTTCGGCGCGATCGCCAACGCCTGGCTGCTGAGCGGCGGGGCCCTGCCCCCCGGCCACAAGAAGTCCGAGCCGGACTCGGAGGTGCCGATGTTCATCGGCAAGGCCGCCGACGACTACCCGGAGCCGGACAACGAGCTCACGTTCAACAAGCTCGACTCGGTCTTCCTCTCGGGCAACGCGACCCGTGACGACGCCCCGAACCACGTCCGCATCCAGACGCACGTGCCGCGCGAGGTTGCGCAGACGTGGGTCTCGATGTGCCCGGCGCAGGTCTACGAGATCCCCGAGGAGCAGCTGGAGAACGGCGCCGCGGAGGTCGACGTCCACGTCACCGCATCGAATTGCGTGCAGTGCGGAGCGATCAACGCCAAGGGTGGCCGGCTGACCATGCCAGAAGGTGGCGACGGCCCCCTCTACCAAGAGACCTGACGGTCTGTGGACGCCGATACCGGCGTCATCGCCGGCCCGGATAGCGCTGCTATACCGGGCCGGACTCTTCCTTGGTCTCGACGCCCACAGCCTCGTCAGCTTCCTTGGTAGATCAGGAGACCTGACGGCCTGGGAGCGCGCATGCCGGCGTCATCGTCGGCTCACGTGCGGAGCACGCTTCGCCTCCTCTTCCTTGGCCTGCGTGCTCCCAGTCTCGTCAGCTCCCCTGATACACCATGAAACCTGGGGCCGGACTCTTCCCTGGTCTCGACGCCCACAGCCTCGTCAGCTTCCTTGGTAGATCAGCAGACCTGAGCGTCTCAGCCCGCCACTCGCTCTGAGAGCGGGCCGGTGGCGATCTCCGTCAGGTGGTCGAGCTCGGCGGTGATCGCCTGGGCGAGAATGTCGAGGTCCTCGACCGCGTCGCGGTCGGCGTTCAGGCAGAGGAAGAGGCGGTCGGTGTAGCTGAGCGCCGCGATGCCGATCGCGTGGTCGGCGGCGAGCGGCACCAGCGGCCAGATCTCCTCGACCTTGGAGCCGAGCACGTAGAGCGGCTCTCGGGGGCCGGGCACGTTGGTGATCGTGACGTTGAACAGCCGCGTCGCGAACAATGCCTGGGCGAGGAAGCTGTGCAGCGCCGGCGGCGCCAGCGCGGCGATGTCGATCAGACCGCGGGAGCCATCGGCCTGCGTCGAGGATTTGAGTCCCTCGGCCTCGTCGACCTGGGCCCGGAAGCGGATCAGCGGGTCCGCGATGCCGACGGGCAGCCCGACGAACAGCGAGCTGATCCGGTTGCCGAGCGCGAGCTTGTCGGCCGCCGGGCGAATGTTCACCGGCACCATCGCCCGCAGGCCCGCCTCGGGCGGCTCCTCGCCCCTGTGCAGGAGAAGCGCCCGCAGGCCACCGGAGGTGATCGCCAGGACGACGTCGTTGACAGTGCCGCCGAGCGCCGTGCGGATCTCGCGCAGCCGCTCGAACTCGATCGGGACGACGGCGAGCGCCCGATTCGGCCCGATCGGCCTGTTGATGCTGGTCTTCGGCGCGGCGTTGAACTCGTCGCGGATGACGAGCTCGATGGCAGCGCGGGCTTGGTGCAGGGCGCTCTGTGCCGTGTGCGGGTCGAGCGCCGCGCCGAGCGCGTGCGCGCCGCCCTCGAGCGCGCCGGCGCCCGTCTTCAGCAGTCCGGCCCCGGCGCGCAGCGATGCCGCGGGGATCCGGCGCAGGGCGGAAGCGCCATCGGCGTCTTGCTCCTCCAGCGGCTCGGTGGCGCCCCGTGGGCGCGCGGGGAACTGTGCATCCGGGTTCTGATCGACGTCGAGGAGGATCTTGGCGGCGTCAACCGAGCCGACGCCGTCGACGAGGCAGTGATGCGTCTTCGAGACGAGCGCCCAGGTCTCGGGCGAGATCTCCACGACGCTGACCTCCCAGAGCGGGTGACGCCGGTCGAGACGCAGCGAGAAGTAGTCCGCCGCCCACTCGAGCAGCTCCTCACGTCCGGCCGTCTCCGGCAGGCGCCGGCGGCGCACGTGGCGGGCGACGTCGAAGTCCGGATCCTGCTCCCAGGCGGGCCAGCGCAGCCCACCGGTCCGAGCGGACGAGAGACGTTGGGTGTACAGGGGCAGCGCATCGAGGCGCGCCTCGAGCGCGGCCCGGACGGACTCGACCGGCGGCGCCGGTCCGGCCAGCACCATGACCGCGCCGATGTGCATGTGGGCGCCGTCGTCGGCCTCCTCGAGCTCGAGGAACGTCGCGTCCAGCGCTGTCAGCCGCTCTCCCATGGCACCAACCTACGCTCGTCCGGCGCTTCCCGATTCCGGGTGCGACGCGATCGTTGCTCAGTAGAAAGCCACCAGCAGATGCCGCTGTAGCGGGATACGGTTCACCTGTGGCACGGCTCGAGGCGGTTCCGATCTCACCACTTCCGCCCGAACGCTTCCGCTCGGTCCTCGCCGCCGAGTACGAACTCGTCGAGGAGACGATCGTTCGCGCCCGCGAGCTCTTCGCCGGACGCGTGGTCTGGCACGTCAACTCGACGGCCGCCGGCGGTGGCGTGTCCGAGCTGCTGCACGTGCTCTTGGCTTACGCGCGCGGGGCCGGGGTCGATCAGCGCTGGCTGGTCGCATCGGGACCTGCCGACTTCTTCCGTGTCACGAAGAGCTTCCACAACGCCCTGCACGAGGCGCCGGGCGCGACCACGACCATCGACGCCGCCGACCGCGAGCTGTATGAGCGGGTCTGTACCGAGAACGTCGCCGAACTCGCGGAGCTGATCCGCCCCGAGGACGTGGTCTACCTGCATGATCCGCAGACTGCAGGCATGGTGCCGGCGGCGGCGGACACCGGGGCTACGGTCATCTGGCGCTGCCATATCGGGACGGACTCGCCCGGCCCGGCGGCGCGCGCGGTCTGGGAGTACCTGCGACCGATGGTCGAGCGCGCCGACCGCTGCGTCTTCTCGCGTCGCGAATACATATGGGAGGGGATCGACGACGGGCGGGTGGCAGTGGTGATGCCCTCGATCGACGCCTTCTCGCCCAAGAACCAGGACCTCCCCGACGAGGTCGTCGGCACGATCGTCGATCGCATCGGCCTGACGCCGGACGGACGCGCGCCGGCCATCTTCCACCGCCAGGACGGCACCGCCGCCCGCGTCGATCGCCGCGCCCGCATCGTCCAGGACGGCCCGCTTCCCGGTGGGGTGCCGGTGCTGACCCAGGTATCGCGCTGGGATCGGCTCAAGGACCCCGTCGGCGTGCTCGAGGGGTTTGCGCGCACGCACAGCGCCGACGCCCACCTGCTGCTCGTCGGTCCGGACGCCGCAGGGGTCGTCGACGACCCCGAAGGCGTCGAGGTTTACAAGGAGGTCGAGGCGGCGCGGGCCGCGCTGGCCGAGGGGACGCGCGCCCGCGTCCACCTCGTCTCGCTCCCGATGGACGACGTCGAGGAGAACGCGGTGATGGTCAACGCGCTCCAGCGACGCTCGACCGTGGTCGCCCAGAAGAGCCTCGCGGAGGGCTTCGGGCTGACGGCGACGGAGGCGATGTGGAAGGGCAAGCCGGTGATCGCGGGTGCGGTCGGCGGCCTGCAGGATCAGATCGTCGACGGCGTCACAGGGCTCCTGATCGACGATCCGGCCGACCTCGACGCGTTTGCAGCGGCCGTCGACGAGCTGCTCGGCGACCCCGCGAGAGTCGAGCGGATGGGCGCCGCCGCGCGTGAGCGCGTCCGCGAGCACTTCCTCAGCACTCGTCACCTGATCGAGTACGCGGTCCTGCTCGCCACCGTGATCCGCTGATCTGGAGCGGGTTCCGGGCCCATCTTCGGCCGATCGGGTGGAAGTAGGTTCATCCCCGCTCTCATCCGATCGGTTGAGGAGAGGTCGCCCACCGCCGCCGACGGTTGGTCTGTCGGCGAGGGAACCAGGGACGGTTTCCGGCCGGCGGCGCGTGGAGTGTGCATGCGCCCTTCGCCATAGCGCCGGCGAAGGGCGGCATCCGAACTCCTGGTCTCGCACCTCCGCGCGCCGCCGGGCTCGCCGCTCGCGTCGGCCTTCCGACGCGCCGCCGGCGCGCCGCTACTTGTGCTGGGCGCCCTGGACTGAGCTGTTCAGCTCGGGATCATCGGTGGCGATCAGGCCGGCGACCTTCTCCGCGTCAGCGCCTTCGAGCAGACCCGCCGCCATTGCGCCGTTGCCGGCCCCGTTCTGGATCGCGTTGAGGACGCGCTCCTTCGTGAACGTCGCGTCGTCGAGGTCGGGGCCAACCGTTCCCGACGTGCCGGCGGCCGTCAGCGTGTGACACTGGCCGCACGTTCCGGAGAAGAGCTTGACCGCCTCCGGATCGGCGCCGGCGGCCGCCTGGCCGTGCGTGGTCGCGGTGTCGGTGTCGTCGCTACCGCCGGCGACGAGGACGATGACGACGACGACTACTGCGACGGCGAGCACCGCGAGGCCGCCGCTGATCAGCTTCGATTCCCTGCTCACCCGGATCGACCTACCCCGATTCGGCGCCCACCAACCTCAGGGCTTGCCCGCCTCTCTAGAATCGGTGGAGATGAAGACTGAGATTCACCCCAACTACGGACTTGCGCACGTCCGCTGCTCCTGCGGCAACGAGTTCTACACCCGCTCGACGAAGTCGGAGATCCACGTCGAGCTCTGCTCGGAGTGCCATCCCTTCTACACCGGCAAGCAGAAGCTCGTCGATACTGGTGGCCGCGTCGAGCGCTTCAAGCGCCGCGCCGCTCAGAAGCGGGGCTGAGACGCCGGACGCCGACGTCCCGGGCAATGTCCCGGGGGCCGGCCGCGCGCCCGAGCTGATGCCCGACGGCCGCCCGGTGGGCGGCCGCGACGCTCCCGTGGGGGGACAGGCAGTGCTCGAGGGCGTGATGATGCGCGGCGTCTCGACCTGGTCGGTCGCCGTGCGTCGCCCCGACGGCGAGATCGAGGTCAGCTCCGAGCCCGTCGTCAGCTGGGCCAAGCGGCACCGGCTGCTGCGGCTGCCGGTCGTCCGCGGCATCGTCGCGCTCGGCGAGTCGCTCGCGATCGGCTTTCGGGCGATGGGCATCTCGGCGAACGCGCAGATCACCGAGGAGGACGAGATCGAGGAGATCGGCGGGCTGATGTGGGGTCTGACGATCGCCGGCTCGTTGCTCGTCGCCGCCGTCCTCTTCTTCGGCGTCCCGGTCGCGCTGACGAGCCTGATCAAGGACCGGCTCGGCTCGCCGGTCCTCTTCTGGCTCGTCGAGGGCTGCGTGCGGACGGCGATCTTCATCGGCTACTTGCTCGTCATCAGCCGGCTCGAGGATCTGCGCCGCGTCTTCCAGTACCACGGCGCTGAGCACAAGACGATCTCCTGCTTCGAGGCCGGCGAGCAGCTAACGCCGGGGAACGCGCAGCGCTTCTCGCAGATGCACCCGCGCTGCGGGACCAGCTTCTTGCTGATCGTCATGGTGCTCGCGATCTTCGTCTTCGCGCCGATCGGGCTGCCGGCCTGGTACTGGCTCCTGCTTTCGCGGATCGCCGGCATCCCGATCGTCGCCGGGATCTCCTACGAGGTGATCAAGGCGGCAGGCCGCAACCGGCGCAGGGCCTGGGTCCGGGTGCTGATGTGGCCCGGGCTGAAGCTGCAGAGCCTGACTACCCGCGAGCCCGATGCCGAGCACCTCGAGGTGGCGATCGCAGCGCTCGAGGAGGTGCTCGACGTCGAGGGCGCCGAGCTCGCGGGGGCTTCGCCGATCGAGATCGTCGCCTGAGGCGGAGTCAGGGAAACGCTCGTCGGCGCTGACGCAGTTGCGGCCGCATCCTCCGCTGGTGGACGGGTGCGGCACGCTCGCCGGATGCCATCTGCGACTGCACGGCAGCGACGTCAACTCCGATTAGGTTGAACTCGCGCGGAGGCAAACTGGGCCAGTCGGCGGTTTCGTCCGGAGTTGTCCCCCCGGGGCGGGGGTCAGATCCGGACAGAACAGCTCAGCGAGCCGGTCTCGCTTTGAGGCGAGGTACTCCTCGCGCAAGGGAACTGAGGCCGGCTGGCCTGCTTGGACGATCCTGACTTTGCCGTCCCAGCGACGGGAAACCCAGGACCCTTCGAGCAAACCGGCCGGCGCTATGGAGCCCTCACTGCCGCCTCAGGTGAAGAGAGGCGCCGACTAGCGGCGCCGGTGGCCGGCCTGCTTCGGTACCCGCACCTTGAGGCTCCGGTCGGAGCCGATCTCGGCGACCATGTGGGTTCGACCGTGCATGCGGATCTTGCGGTGGACGACTCCGCGCGCTTTGGCATTCAGGGTTGCGACCCGCTTGCGTTTGCCGTGGCGGATCGAGAAGACGTGGATCTCGCCCGTGTCCGGCGATCGGGCCCACAGCGAGACCTGCTTGTGCGACTTGCGCTCGGCGACGAACGGGAAGTGGACTGCCGTGTACGACGGCTTCGGCTGGTCGTCGTTGTAGAGCATCCCGGTGGCCCAGCCGATCCGTGGCGGGCCCGCCAAGACAGGCGAGTCGTGCACCTGGAAGAGCAGGGCGACCGGGATCCGCTGTTGCCACAGCAGGCGCAGGGCCTGCTCGGTGTAGAGCGCCTGCTTGCGCAGGTTCGGGGCTGGATAGACCTGCGTCGGCGGGTTGCTCTCCCACCAGAACTCGGTCGCCCAGACGCGGCGGTGGTGTTCGCTCGCGGGCAGCGTCGTGTCGTGATGCTCCGCAGCGCGCAGGATGCGCTTGACCTTCTTCATGTCCGGAACCGTCGCGTTGTCGGTGCCGAACGCGTGCCGGTAGGGGCTCGTCGTCGGGCTGATCGGGTGGTGACTGAGCACGTCGAAGCGCGCCCTGACCGGGCACTTCGTCGCCTTCAGCCTCTTGTTCAGGCAAAGCAGCTTGCGCAGGAACATGAGCGGCGCGATATGCCGGCTCGGCTTGGTCTCGCCGTTCGGCGCCGTCGCTCCGGCGATCACCGTCGCGTCCGGCTGCACCGCCTTGTAGGCCTTGTAGACGACGTTCAACAGGTGTCGGTACATATCGATGCTGTACGGCTTGCCGTCGTACCACTGCGGGCTCAAAAAGCCGGTCAGGTTCGGCTCGTTCCACGGCTCGACGTGGGAGACGCGCGGCAGCGCCGTTGGCACCGGGTCGCTCGGTGCTGGGTCGGGGACGAAGCTCCCGCTGTAACGGGTTGCGAGCGCCGTTGCGAAGTCGGCCAGCGCCGAGGCCTTCGGCCGGTAACCGCCGTTGTCCTGCTGCGGTGGCGGCGAACCGGGCAGCGGCGCTCCCTCCGCCCATGAGGGGGCCGCGTGGATCGTGAACAGGACCCTCATCCCGCGCGCGGCAGCGGACCTGACGATCAGGTCGAGCTTGCGGAAGTCGTAGGCGGGGTCCCGCGGGTCCGTTGGATCGGCCGGCTTCGTCAGTGCGATCCGGTTCCAGCTCAGGACCTCGCGCACGTAGCTGGAGCCGACGCTACGGGCCTCGTCCATCAGGAACGAGCGCTCGTCCGGGCCGCGGTGGAAGTCCGGGTCCGCGAAGCCGATGGCGATCGAGTGCTTGCCGGCAGAGGCGGAGGCGGGCACCAGCAACAGCGCCACCAACGCGGCCGCGCAGAACCCTCTTATCGCCCGCATCCCCTCGATCAGTTCACTCCTGTTCCCGCTCAGGTGAACCCCGGATGGTAGAGAAGAGTTGCGGTCGTTCCGGCGGCCTCACCGCCGCAGCCGTCACACTTAGAGCCGTGATCGACGAGCTCGTCAACCAGATCTCCGAGCGCTACGGGGAGCTCGAGCGCCAGCTCTCCGACCCGGCCGTGATCGCCGACCGGGAGCGCTACGCCGAGCTCGGCCGCGAGTACGGCAACCTCGGCCCGGCCCGCGAGCTGGCCGCCGAATACGCGACCCTCGCCGACGATCTCGCCGGCGCCCGCGAGCTGCTCGACGAGGGTGCCGAGGACGGCGAGTTGGCCGCGGTGGTCGCTGACGCGCCGGCGCGGCTCGAGGAGCTCGCGGAGCAGATCCGCCTGGCGATGGTCGAGCGCGACCCCAACGACGAGGCGAACGTGATCGTCGAGATCAGGGCCGGCGCCGGTGGCGACGAGGCCGCGCTCTTCGCCGGCGACCTCTACTCGATGCTGACCCGCTACGCGGAGCGGCTCGGCTTCGGCACCGAGATCCTCTCCGCGAGCCCCGCCGAGGTCGGCGGCTTCAAGGAGGTCACGTTCGGGATCGCCGGCGACGGGGCCTACTCGGTGTTCAAGTTCGAGGGCGGCACGCACCGCGTCCAGCGCGTGCCGAAGACCGAGAGCCAGGGCCGGATCCACACCTCGACGGCGACCGTCGCAGTGCTCCCCGAGGCCGAGGAGGTCGACGTCGAGATCGACCCGAACGACCTGCAGATCGACGTCTACCGCTCCTCGGGGCCCGGCGGGCAGTCGGTCAACACGACCGACTCGGCGGTGCGGATCACGCACGGTCCGAGCGGCATCGTCGTCTCGATGCAGGACGAGAAGTCGCAGCTGCAGAACAAGGACAAGGCGATGCGCGTGCTCCGCGCCCGCCTGCTCGAGCATGCGATCGCCGAACAGCAGGCGGAGCTCTCGGCAGAGCGCCGTTCGCAGGTCGGCACCGGCGATCGCTCGGAGAAGATCCGCACCTACAACTTCCCCCAGGGGCGCGTCACCGACCACCGGATCAAGCACACCTCGCACAACCTCGACGAGGTGCTCGGCGGCGGGCTCGAGGAGTTCACCGAGGCGCTCGCCGCCGAGGAAAAACGAGCCCGGCTCGAACAACAGGCCGGAGCCGGCGCCGCGTGAGTGCGCCGGCCGCCCCGCCGGCCGCGGGCACGGTCGGCGAAGCCCTCACCGCCTCGCGCGCGGCGCTCGCGGCCGCCGGCGTCGGCGAGCCGGCCCTCGATTCCTCGCTGCTGCTCGCCGCCGCGACCGGGCTCGATCGCGCGGCGCTGATCGCCCGGCCGGAAACCCCGGTGGACCCGGCCTCCGGGCGGCGCTTCCGGGCGCTGCTGCGCCGCCGGCTCGAGCGGCAGCCACTCGCCTACGTGCTCGGCCGGCGCGGCTTCCGCCGCATCGAGCTCGAGGTCGACTCGCGGGCGCTGATCCCGCGGCCAGAGACCGAGCTGCTCGTCGAGCTGGCGCTCGAGCTGGGGCCGGCGAGCGTGCTCGACGTCGGCACCGGCTCGGGCGCGATCGCCCTGGCGGTCGCCGACGAGCTGCCCGGCGCGCGGGTGACCGCCACCGACACGAGCGCCGCGGCGCTCGACCTCGCCCGCGCGAACGCGGCCCGGCTCGGGCTCGCCGATCGAGTCAGCTTCGCCGCGGGCTCGCTGCCGCCAGGTGATGCGAGCTTCGACCTGGTCCTCGCCAACCTGCCCTACGTCGCCGACGGCGAGTGGGCCTCGCTGGCGCCCGAGATCAGGCGCTGGGAGCCGCGCGAGGCGCTGCTCGGCGGCCCCGACGGCCTCGGCCCGATCCGCGGGCTGATCGCCTCGCTCGCGCCGTCGAGCGGCACCGCCTCGGCCGCTGCCGTCGGACTCGAGATCGGCGCCGAGCAGGGGGAGCGCCGTCGCCGCGCTGCTCGCCGCCGCCGGCTTCGAGGCGATCGAAGTCCGCCGCGACCTCGCCGGCCTCGATCGGTGCGTCGTCGGGCGGGCGCCGGCGTGAGCGCCACGATCCTGCCGGCGGGCCCCGAGGCGCGGGCCGAGCTCGAGCGCACGATCGCCGCCGGCGGCGTCGCGCTGTTCTGTGCCGACGGGCTCTACGGGCTCGCGTGCGATCCGCTGTCCCCGCTCGCGATCGAGCGCATCCACGCCATCAAGGGGCGCGACGACGGCAAGCCTTCCGCGGTCATGTACTTCAGCCCGCTCGCGTTCCGCGAGCTGTTGCCCTCGCTCGGGGAGCGCAGCCGCGAGGCGCTGGCGGCGCCTGCTGCCCGGCCCCGTGACGGCGATCGTCGCCAATCCGCAGCGTCGCTACCCGCTCGCCTGCCGCTCCACGCCGGAGGCGCTCGGCGTGCGTCTGATCGAGGGGCCGCTCGCGGGGGCGATGTGCCCGGTCTTCCAAACCAGCGCCAACCGTTCCGGCGAGCCCGCTCCGGCCACCTTCGCCGACGTCGACGCCGCGATCGTCGCGGCGGTCGATCTGGCGATCGACGGTGGCGAGCTCGACGGGGCTGCCTTCGACGGTCGTCGATCTGACGGCGATCGAGGAGGGGGGCGGCTGGCGGCTGCTGCGCGAGGGCGGACTGCAGGTGGCCGAGCTCGCACGCCTGCTCGGCGAGCAGCCTGGCTGAGCGGCGCGGCGATTGGCGGCCCGGCCGCGCGGCGCACGTTTGCGACCCCATGCGGCGTTTGTTAAGTCGGCACGCGTCTCTCTCAGCGACCCCCACCAGGCCGAGCTGGCACTTCGGGAAAGCAAGCGCCGCTTTCGCGAGTCGTTCGAGAACGCGCCGATCTGGATGGCCGGGGACGGCAGCCAGCATCTCACCGCCAGCGTCGGCATCGCCACCTACTCGAGGGAGGCGCCGACGGACGTCGTCGAGCTCCTGGCTAATGCCGATGCGGCCATGGACGCGGCGAAACGCGCCGGCCGGAACCGGTTCGAGCTCTACTCGCGAGCCGAAGCCGCGGCGTCCTGAGCCGGGCACGCCCGCGATTGAGACGCCCAGCGCCGCTGCTAGATTCGGTCCGGGTGCGCGTCGCGATCGGATCTGACCACGCCGGATACGACCTCAAGGAGGCTGTCGAGCCGATCCTCCGCGAGGCCGGTCACGAGGTGATCGACGTCGGCACGGATGAAGGTCCCGATGAGTCGGTCGACTACCCCGTCTACGCGTACCGCGCGGCCCACCTGGTCGCCGACGGCGAGGCCGATCGGGCCGTGATCGTCTGCGGCTCGGGGGTCGGCGTCTCGATCGCCGCGAACAAGGTCGACGGCGTCCGCGCGGTCAACGGGCACGACCCCGAGGAGGCGGAGATGAGCCGCCGCCACAACGACGCCAACGTGCTGACGCTGGCCGGCCGTCGGCTCAGCCCGGACGAGGCCGCCCCGATCGTCGCTACCTTCCTCAGCACCGACTTCGAGGCCGGGCGCCACGAGCGCCGAGTCTCCGAGATCTCCGAGCTCGAGCGCGGTGCCGAGCTCTGAGAACCCGACCGCAGCGTTCGACGATACGAAGGAGCCCGAGACCTTGACCGACCTCCCCGACGACTTCCAGACCGCGCCCCTGGCCGAGGTCGACCCCGAGATCGCCGCCGTGCTCGACGCCGAGCTCGGCCGCCAGCAGGACACGCTGGAGATGATCGCCTCCGAGAACTTCGTCCCGCAGGCGGTGCTCGACGCCGCCGGCTCGGTGCTTACCAACAAGTACGCGGAGGGCTACCCCGGCAAGCGCTACTACGGTGGCTGCGAGCACGTCGACGTCGCCGAGCAGCTCGCGATCGACCGCGCCAAGGAGCTCTTCGGGGCCGAGCACGCCAACGTCCAGCCGCACGCCGGCGCGCAGGCGAACAACGCGGTCTACCTCGCGCTGCTCGAGCCCGGCGACTCGATCATGGGCCTGGCGCTCGACAACGGCGGCCACCTCACGCACGGGATGAAGCTCAACCTGTCGGGCAAGCTCTTCGACGTCCATCCGTACCACGTCGACCGGGAGAGCCTGCGCGTCGACATGGAGGAGGTCGAGCGGCTCGCACACGAGACGAAGCCGAAGCTGATCATCGCCGGCTGGTCCGCCTACTCGCGGCAGCTCGACTTCCCCGCGTTCCGGGAGATCGCCGATTCGGTCGGCGCGCGGCTGATGGTCGACATGGCGCACTTCGCCGGCCTCGTCGCCGCCGGCGAGCACCCGAGCCCGGTCCCGCACGCCGACGTCGTCACGACCACGATCCACAAGACGCTGTGCGGGCCGCGCAGCGGCATGATCCTCTGCACCGAGGAGCTCCGGGCGGACATCAACCGCGCCGTCTTCCCCGGCAGCCAGGGCGGGCCGCTGATGCACATCATCGCCGCCAAGGCCGTCGCGCTGCGGATTGCGCAGAGCGAGGAGTTCAAGCAGCGCCAGCGGCAGACGATCGCCAACGCGCGGGCCCTCGCCGATGGCCTGATCGCGGGCGGCGTCGAGGTGCTGACCGGCGGCACCGACACGCACCTGGTGCTCGTCGACCTGCGCCCCAACGGCCTCGACGGCAAGACCGGCGAGGCGCGGCTCGAGCAGATCGGGATCACCGTGAACTTCAACGGGATCCCGTTCGACCCGAACCCGCCGATGAATCCCTCGGGCCTGCGGATCGGCACGCCGGCGCTGACGACCCGCGGCCTTGTCGAGAGCGACATGACCGAGATCGCGGAGCTGATCTGCGCGGCGCTCTCCGAGGACTTCGAGGGCCGCCGCGAGGAGCTCGCCGGCCGCAGCCGGGCGCTGATGGAGCGCTACCCGCTCTACCCGCAACTGTCCGGCGCCGGGGTCTCGTGAGGCGCGGCGCCCGGCCTGCGGCGCCGGCGCGGATGAAGGTCTGGGTCGACTGCACCGCGGCGGCCCACCCGGTCGTTCTGCGCCCGATCATCGCCGGGCTCGAGCGGCGCGGGCATGCCGTCGAGGTGACCACCCGCAGCTACGGGCAGACCGAGGGCCTGCTCGAGCTGCTCGGCATCCCCTACACGTCGATCGGCGAGCACGCCGACTCCGGCACCGCGGCGCGCGGCGCGGCGCTCGCCTCGCGCAGCGCCCGCCTGCTGCGCTGGGCGCGGGGGCGCGGCTTCGACGTGGCGCTCGCGCACGGCTCCGTCGACATCGCGGTCGTCGGCACGCTGCTGCGGATCCCGCAGGTGCAGATGCAGGACTACGAGTTCGCCGGCCTGCAGCGCAAGGTCTCCTGGCGGGCGGCGCGCCGCGTGATGGTCCCCGACGCGATCCCGGTCGACCGCCTGATCGCCGCCGGCGCCTCCGAGAAGAAGCTCGTCCGCTACCCCGGCCTGAAGGAGGACTACTACCTCGCCGACCTCGTCCCCGACCCGGGTGTGCTCGCCGGCCTCGGCCTCGACCGGCTCGGCGTCCGCCCCGAGCGCGAGGCCGACGAGCGCGTCCTCGTCGTCGTCCGGCCGCCTCCGGAGAGCTCCGCCTATCACGCCGACAACCCCCTCTACGAGAAGCTCCTCGACCGGCTCGTTGCCGATCCACGCGCGGTCGTCGTCCTGATCCCGCGCACCGAGGCCCAGCGCGCGGCGGCGATCGCGCGGGCCCAGCCGCGCCTGATCGTCCCCGGCCGGGCGATCGACGCGCAGAGCCTGATCGCCTTCTCCGACCTCGTCGTCAGCGCGGGCGGCACGATGAATCGCGAAGCCGTCGCGCTCGGCGTGCCCGTCTACACGATCTTCAGCGGCCGGATGGGCGCCGTCGACGAGGAGCTGATCGCGGCGGGGCCGGCTCCGCGAGCTGCGCGATCCGCAGGCGCTCGAGCTGACGAAGCGAACGTCGCCGCCGGGCCCTGCAAATCCGCGTGATCCGGGCGTGCTCGTCGACGGAGTGGTCGGGGCCCTTCAGTAGTCTCGGCGCGAGCCGCGAGCCCGCCTCTCATGCCAGACACCATCGACGCCCTCTTCGCGTTCGTAACGGCCGCCGCGATCGCCTGGCTGCTGGTTCCGGTGGCGGAAGCAGCCGCGGTCAAGGTCGGTGCGATCGACATGCCCCGCGAGCGCAGCCTCCACACGGAGCCGACGCCGAAGCTCTCGGGCGCCGCGATCCTCGTCGCGGTCTGTGCCTCCGGGGCGATCTTCCTGCCGCTGGACGAGGAGACGAGGGCGATCCTCGCGGGTGCCGCGGTGATCGCGCTGGTCGGCGTCGTCGACGACATCGTCGAGCTCGGCGCCGGCTGGAAGCTGCTCGGCCAGACGCTTGCCGCCGTGATCCCGGTCCAGGCCGGCGTCACGGTCGACACGGTGACGATCCCGTTCGTCGGCGGCCTCGATCTCGCCGGCACGCAGCTCTTCGACCTGCCCGTGATCGGGGCGGTCGACCTCGGCGAGGTGCTGACCGTGATCGGGATCGTCGCGATGGCGAACGTGATCAACCTGATCGACGGCGTCGACGGGCTGGCGGCCGGGGTCTGCGCGATCAGCGCAATCACGCTTGCCGCGATCGCGCTCTCCCTCGAGCGCAACTCGGCCGGCGTGCTCGCGGCGATCACCGCCGGCGGCGCGCTCGGCTTCCTCCGCCATGGCTTTCCGCCCGCCTCGAGCTTCATGGGCGACACGGGCTCGAACCTGCTCGGCTACCTGCTCGCGACGATTGCCGTGCAGGGCGCGCTGAAGACGAATGCGATCGTCGCTCTCGCCTTCCCCCTCGTCGTGCTCGCCGTGCCGATCCTCGACACGAGCTTCGTGATCGCCAAGCGGATCAAGTACCGGCAGCCGATCTTCGCCGCGGATAAGTCGCACTTCCACCACCGGATGGCTGACATCGGCTTCAGCCAACGGCGCACGATCGCCTACCTGTATGGGTGGACGGCGGCACTGGCCGCGCTCGCCCTGGCGTTGCGCTTCGTCCCCTACTCGGACGACCGCGGTCACTTCAACCTCGCCTGGACGGCCGTCATGGTCGGCTTCTTCGTGCTCGCGGTCGCCGCCAGCATCCGCCTGCTGACGGCGCTCGAGATCCTCAAGCTGCGCCGCTTCCGCTTCCGCCAGGTCGATGCGGCGACGCCCGGCGAGCCGAGCCAGGAGATCGTCGACGAGGGCGTCGCCCGCGAGCTCGAGACCGGCACCTTCGAGGCCGTCGATCCGGAGACCGGCACGCTCGAGCGCGTCGACCCCGAGACGGGCGAGTTCGAGGCGATCGAGCCGGAGGAGTGACGCAACTCGGTCCTCGCTGCCGGGTTGGGTACGACATGGAGCTCGGCTGGCGACGGCGACGGATCGGGCGGGCCGGCGCGCTCGCCGCGCTCGGTGTCGCTGCCTGCCTCGTGCTGCCGAGCATCGCCTCGGCCCGCGACGCGATCGTCGTCGACCTCACTCGGGGAGACGCGTACCAGGACGCCCACATCGACATCTTCGGCACGGACGGCAACGACCACCTCACGGTCGATCAGGCCGAGCAGTCGGGCACGTCGGGCGAGTCGTGGCTGATCGACGCGCACCGGCACCCGATCCGCGCCACGTATCAACTCTGTCAGCGGGTGACGAACTCGGTGCTCGCCTGCTCGATCGCCGATCCGCGCATCGCGGGGCAGCTGGGTAAGGGCGACGACACCTTCAGCTACGGCCCCCGCCCGGCTTCGGCGACCACGCTCTCCGGCGGCCCGGGAGACGATCGCCTCCTCGGCGGGACGGGCGGGGACAGGCTCAACGGCGACGGAGGCGCCGATCTGCTCGTCGGCGCCGGCGGCGACGATGTCCTCAGCGGAGGCGGCGGGGCGGACCGCGTCCGGGCCGGCAGCGGCGACGATCAGCTCTCCGGCGCCGCCGGCAACGACCTCCTCGTTGGCGGCCCGGGTGCCGACCTGCTCACCGCCGACAACGGCACCGACACGACACGTGGCGGACGTGGCCCGGACGACATCTCGCCGGGTTCGGGCCGCGATCGGGTTGCGGCCGGACCGGGGCGCGACCGCGTTCGCGTCGCCGATGCTTGGCGGGAGCGAGAGGTTCGCTGCGGCGGCGGAAACGACGTCGCCTCGATCGACCGTATCGACCGGCCGGTCCTGCGGAGCTGCGAGGCGAGCTTCGTCACCCTGCCGACGCGGGCGCCGGCTGCCTAACCCCGCTCCTCGTCCAAGCCACCCACCTGCAGCAGCTGCTGCGGCTCGGAATGGTCTGTCTGCAGGGTCGTGTGCTCGAGGTCGAAGCGCTCGGCGAGCATGCCCTCGAGCTCGGCACGCCGCGCGTGGCAGTCCTCGTCGGCGCCGACGACGACGTGAGCGGAGAGCGCCGGGAAGCCCGAGGTGATCGTCCACACGTGCAGGTCGTGGACGGAGTCGACGCCGGGCCAGCGTGCCATCGCCTCGCCGATCTCGCTGACGTCGAGGCCGGCCGGCGCCGCCTCGAGCAGGATCCGTAGCGAGTCGCGGACGATCGGCACGGCGCTGGCCGCGACGAGGACCGCGATCAGGGCGCCGATGATCGGGTCGGCGCGGTCGTAGCCGGTCGTCAGGATGATGATCGCGGCGACCATCGCGCCGACCGAGCCGGCGAGGTCGGCGAGCACGTGACGGGCGGCCCCGGCCATGTTCAGGCTCTCGCCGGAGCCGGGGGAGAGGATCCGGAAGGCGACGAGGTTGACCGCTGCACCGGCCGCCGCGACGATGAGCATGCCGGCGCCGTCGACTGCGTCGGGGGACTGCAGGCGCTGGGCCGCCTCCCAGAGGATCCAGACCGAGACGAGAATCAGCGCGACGCCGTTGGCGAGGGCGGCGAGGATCTCCGCCCGCTGCAATCCGAAGCTGCGGTTCGGAGTCGCCGGGCGCTGGGCGAGGCCGATCGCGACGAGTGCGAGGGCCAGCGAGAAGTTGTCGGAGAGCATGTGGACGGCGTCGGCGAGCAGCGCCAGCGACCCGGTCAGGATGCCGCCGGCGATCTCGACGACGGTGAACGTCGCGGTCAGCGCGAAGGCGATCGCAAGCGCCCTCCGGTCGGCCGTCCGGCGGTCGCCGTGGCCGGGATCGTGGCCGTGTCCGTGTGAGTGGGCTACTCCCATGATTAGTGCCCATTGTGACCACCTCTTGGGGTCCCGTTTTGGGCGGCGTCTTTCAGTTACTATCGCGCTCCGCAGGCAACCGCCGCGCCGTCTCCGGCGCCGGCGGGCGACGCGGCGCCCCCCAACAGGGGCTCAGGCAATGGATACCCCACACTTCGACAACCGCGGCGACAGGCCCTCGGCCCGCAGGCGTCCCGCTTCCCACAATCGCTTCGCCGACCGCGACCGTTGTCCTGCCCGGCAGGCAATCACCGCATCGGGGAGATGGAGCCGCGTCACGCGCCGGCTCAGCCTATGTCGATGACTGCATCCCGCATCTCGGGCGCCGACCTCGCCCGCAACCTCGACCTGCTGGTGCTGGTCATCGCGCTGCCGATCTTCATCGCCGTCGGCGCGCCGATCGCCGGCTACCTCGCCGCCGGCGGTGCCTGGCTGATCGGCCGGGTCGGCAAGGCGGTCGCCGACCGCCGTCGCTCCGAGGCAATCGCGGCCTCCAACCGCAACGCGGCCCTCGGCCTGACCGCCGCGGCCATGCTCGGCCGCCTCTGGATCCTCGCCGCCGCAATCCTGATCGTCGGCCTCGCCGGCGACCGTGATGCCGGTCTCGCCGGCGCGGTCCTCGCCGCCGGCCTCGTCACCGCCTACCTCGTTGGCGAGGGCATCGCGCAGCTGAGCGACGGGGAGGGGAGCTGACGTGGGCGCCCGGCTCAGCGGCCTGAGCACCAGCAGAAGGTCCTGCTCGGCTTCGGCATCTACCTGCTCGGGCTCGTCTTCTTCGCGGTCGTCTTCGGGAGCGACGGCAAGAACGACACGTTCCAGCCGCAGGAGGAGTTCCGGCTCCACAACTGGCTCGACATCACGATCGCTCGGGATCGACTTCTCGATCAACAAGGCCGTCCTCTACCTGGTGCTCGCCTCGGCGGCAACGATCGCGATGATGGTCCTCGTCGCGCGCAACGTGCAGCGGCGCCCGAACCTGACCCAGATGGCGGTGGAGATCGCCTTCAACCTGGTCGACGGCCAGATCACGAACGACAACCTCGACAAGCAGCGGGCGATCCGCTGGTTTCCGTGGCTGGCCACCTCGTTCTTCTTCATCCTCTTCTCGAACATCATCGGCCTGATCCCGCTGCCGACGAACACCGAGGCGACAGATCGACATCTTCGGCCTCGAGCTGCCCGCCTTCGCGCTCTACGCGGCGACGGCGAACATCTCGGTGCCGCTGATCCTCGACGCTCATCGTCTGGTTCAGCTACCACACGGAGGGCATCCGCGAGCACGGGTTCTTCGGCTACTTCGCCGGCTGGCTGCCCGCCGGCCTCGAGGAGATGCCGTTGGCCTTCAAGGCCTTCGTGTGGGTGATCGAGGCGATCTCGCACACCGTCCGCGCTGATCTCGCTCTCCGTGCGACTGTTCGCCAACATCCTCGCCGGCCACCTGCTGCTCTTGTTCATGGGCGGCGGGCTCGCGGTGCTGCTCGGGATCGCCGCGATCGGCTGGCTCACCTTCCCCGCGGCCTTCGCGTTCTACGTCTTCGAGATCGCCATCGTCGCCGGCCTGCAGGCCTTCATCTTCACGATCCTGACCGCCATCTATATCGGTGGCGCGACAGCCGAAAGCCACTAGAGAGACCAAGGAGTTGGATAACCAATGGACCCCGTGACAATCGCTCAGGCGTCGACCGATCAGTTGGCGACCGGCATCACCGACGCCGGCAAGGCGATCGCGCTCGGCGTCGGCGCCGGACTCGGCTCGATCGGCGCCGGCATCGGCATCGGCATCATCTTCGGCAAGGAGATCGAGTCGGTCGCCCGCCAGCCCGAGATGGCGAGCGAGCTGCAGAGCATCCGCTGGCTCGGCTTCGCCCTGACCGAGGCCGTCGCCTTCTACACGTTCATCTTCGGCCTGATCGCGTTCTTCCTCTAGGCCAGTCGTGGAGTTCGTCAGCGACATGAGCGGTGTCGTCCTGACCGCCGCCGCCGAGGGCGGCGAGGACGGGGGCGGCTCGCTTCCTGGTCCAGCCCGGCATCGGGCTGATGATCTGGACGCGTCTCGCGTTCGTGTTCACGATGTGGGTGCTCTCGAAGGCCGCCTTCCCGCGGATCCGCGAGATGCTCGAGGAGCGGGCGGCGAAGATCAACAGCGACATCGACGCCGCCGAGCAGCCGCGCAAGCGAGGCCGACGAGCTGCTCGAGGAGTACCGCGCGCGGCTCAAGGAGGCGCGCGAGCAGGCCGACGACATCGTCGCCCGGGCGAAGAAGTCCGGCGAGGGCGCGAAGGCCGAGGCGGCCGAGGAGGGTCGCAGCCAAGCGCGACGAGCTGCTCGCCGAGGCGAAGAAGGACATCGAGGCCGAGACCCGGCGCTCGCTCGAGCAGATCCGCAAGGAGATCGCCGACCTGACCGTGCTCGCGACCGAGCGGGTGACCCGCAAGTCGCTCTCCGAGGACGATCAGCAGCGCCTCGTCGAGGACGCGCTGGCGAGGTCGACTTCTCGGCCCTGGCCGGCGACGCAGGCACGGGAGGCAAGGAGTGAGGGCCGGCTGATGGAGGAGATCAGCCGCGTCTACAGCGAGGCCCTGTTCGAGGCCGCCCAGGAGCGGGCAACGCTCGACGAGGTCCACGAGCAGCTCGGCGAGGTCGCCGACGCGCTCGCGGAGGACCGCGACCTGCAGGTCTTCTTCTTCAGTCCCTACTTCTCCTCGAGCGAGAAGCGGGACGGGATCGCGCGCGCGATCTCGCGGCGCCGAGCCGCGAGCTCGACAACTTCCTCGAGCTGCTCGCCGAGAAGCACCGGATGCCGGCGCTGTTCCGGATCCGGCGGCGCTTCGACGAGCTCTGGGCGAAGGAGAACAAGCGGCTCGAGGTGACGGTGACGAGCGCCGTCGAGCTCGATGCGAGCGTCGTCGAGCAGGTCGGCGCCGAGATCGAGAAGCAGACCGGCCAGACGATCGAGCTCAAGGGCGAGGTCGACCCGGCGATCATCGGCGGGCTCAAGCTGCAGGTCGGCAACATGGTCCTCGACGCGAGCATCCTCAACCGGCTCGAGAAGCTGCGCAGGGAGGTCGCGCAGGCGGCCTGAGGGCAGTCCCCGACCGCCGGTCACCAGCGCGACCGACACGAACTTCGAAGCAACAAGGAGACGACGAAACCCATGGAAATCAAGCCCGACGAGATCTCCTCGATCCTGCGGCAGCGGATCGAGGGCCTGGAGAGCGGCAGCGCCGACCTCTCCGAGGTCGGAACCGTGCTCTCGGTTGCCGACGGAATCGCCCGCGTCCACGGCCTCGACAACGTGATGGCGCTGGAGATGCTCGAGCTGCCGCACGACGTCACCGGCCTCGCCCTCAACCTCGAGGAGGACAGCGTCGGCGCCGTGCTCTTCGGCGAGTGGGACAAGATCGTCGAGGGCGACACCGTCAAGCGCACCGGCAACCTGCTGCAGATCCCCGTCGGCGAGGAGATGCTCGGCCGGCTGGTCGATCCGCTCGGCCGCCCGCTCGACGACAAGGGCGACATCAACGCCTCCGAGTACCGGCCCGGCCGAGTTCAAGGCGCCGGGCGTGGTCCAGCGCCAGGGCGTCGCCGAGCCGATGCAGACCGGGCTGAAGGCGATCGACTCGATGATCCCGATCGGCCGCGGTCAGCGCGAGCTGATCATCGGCGACCGCCAGACCGGCAAGACCGCGATCGCGATCGACACGATCATCAACAACAAGGACAAGGACGTCGTCTCGCGTCTACGTCGCGATCGGCCAGCGGATGGCGACGGTCGTGCAGCTGATGGAGACGCTCAAGGAAGCCGGCGCGATGGACAACACGATCATCGTCGCCGCGCCCGCCGACGAGGCGGCGCCGATCAAGTTCATGGCGCCCTACGCCGGCACCGCGATGGCCGAGTACTTCACCTACAAGGGCAAGCACTCGCTCTGCATCTACGACGACCTCACCAAGCACGCCTACGCGTATCGGCAGATGTCGCTGCTGCTGCGGCGCCCTCCGGGCCGCGAGGCGTACCCCGGCGACGTCTTCTACCTGCATTCGCGGCTGCTCGAGCGCGGCGTCAAGCTCTCCGACGACCTCGGCGGCGGCTCGCTGACGGCGCTGCCGATCATCGAGACGCAGGCCTCCGACGTCTCCGCCTACATCCCGACCAACGTGATCTCGATCACCGACGGGCAGATCTTCCTCGAGTCCGATCTGTTCTTCAGCGGCGTCCGGCCGGCGATCAACGTCGGCATCTCGGTCTCCCGGGTCGGCGGCAACGCGCAGACGAAGGCGATGAAGAAGGTCGCCGGCAAGCTGCGCCTCGACCTCTCCCAGTACCGCGAGCTCGAGGCCTTCGCGCAGTTCGGCTCCGAGCTCGACGCCGACACGCAGAGGACGCTGGCCCGCGGCGAGCGCCTCGTCGAGGCCCTCAACCAGGCCGAGCGCAACCCGCTCTCGGTCGCCGAGCAGGTGGCGTCGATCTACGCCGGCACCGGCGGCTACCTCGACCGGATCAAGACCGACCGCGTCGAGCCGTTCCTCGAGCGACCTGCGCGGCCGGCTGCGCTCCGAGCAGTCCGAGCTGATGGAGCGCGATCAACGACGACGGCCAGCTCGACGACGAGCGCGAGGAGCAAGCTCGGCGACGCGATCGCCGAGATGATCGACGACTTCGGTCCCGACTTCGACGCCGAGGGCAAGCCGCTCGAGGAGGGCGAGTCCGACCGGATCAGTCCGAGCGAGGAGCGCGACGCGGCTCCAGGACCAGCAAGCCGACGAGGCCGAGGCCGACGAAGCCGAGGAGGTCGCCGCCTAGCGACCTCGCGAGAGGCGAAGCGACGCACGGCGAAGGAGCCATGGCCACCCAGAAGGACGTCAAGAACCGGATCAACTCCGTCAAGAACATCCGCAAGATCACGCGGGCGATGGAGATGGTGGCGGCGGCGCGGCTGCGCCGGGCCGAGCAGCGGATCGACGCGATGCGCCCCTACGCGCAGTCGCTGCGCAAGGCGACCCACCAGGTCGCGAGCGCCGTCGGCCAGAGCGCGCAACCGGGTCTCGCTGCTGCAGCAGCGCGAGAAGGTCGAGCGGGTCGGGGTCATCCTCGTCACCGGCGACCGCGGTCTCGCGGGCTCGTTCAACACCCAGATCATCCGCGCCGGGCTCAACCTGAAGAAGGAGATCGGCGCCGAGGGCGCGGAGTCCGCCTTCTACGTGGTCGGCCGCCGCGGCAACTCGACGCTGGCTTCCGCGGCGAGCAGATCGCGGAGGCGTTCACCGGCTTCACCGACCGGCCGGCGTTCGCCGACGCGCGCGCGATCGGCGCAGCAGGTGACCGCCGGCTACATCGACGAGGAGCTCGACCGGGTCGAGCTGATCTACAACCGCTACGTCTCGCCGCTGACCCAGTACGTGCGCCGGCACACCCTGCTGCCGCTGCAGGAGGCGGAGGTCTACGGCGAGGGCATGCCCGGAGCGAGGAGAAGCCGGACGATCCCGAGCTCGTCGAGGCGCACAACCGCTCCGACTGGGTCTACGAGCCGGAGCCCGAGGAGGCGCTCTGCGGCTGCTCTTCGACGAGTACGTCGACCTCTCGATCTTCCGGGCGCTGCTCGAGTCGGCCGCCTCCGAGCACGGCGCGCGGATGACCGCGATGCGGAACGCGGCCGAGAACGCCGGCGACATGATCGACCAGCTGACGCTGGAGATGAACCGGGTCCGCCAGGCGGAGATCACCCAGGAGATCCTCGAGGTGGTCGGCGGCGCCGAGGCGCTGGGCTCCGGCTCTAGTGACAGCAGCGAACTGATGACACTGACTTAGAGACTTCGAGACGACTGAGAGCGAAGGAGCAGAGATGTCCGAGAACGGAAACGGCACGCAACAAGGGCTCGATCGAGCAGGTGATCGGCGTCGTCGTCGACGTCGTCTTCCCCGACAAGCTGCCCGAGATCTACTCGGCCCTGAAGATCGAGATCCCCGAGGGCGACGGCCGCAACGCCATCGACCTCACCTGCGAGGTCCAGCAGCACCTCGGCGACGACCGCGTGCGCGCGGTCGCGATGGACGCCACCGACGGCCTGCGCCGCGGCGACGCCGTCATCGACACCGGCGGCGTCGATCACCGTGCCGGTCGGCAAGGACACGCTCGGGCGGATCTTCAACCTGCTCGGCGAGCCGATCGACGAGAAGGAGGCCGTCGAGGGCGAGGAGCGCTGGCCGATCCACCGCGCCGGCGCCGACCGCCGAGGACCTGACCCCGACGCAGGAGATCCTCGAGACCGGGATCAAGGTCGTCGACCTGCTCGCCCCGTACGCGAAGGGCGGCAAGGTCGGCCTGTTCGGCGGCGCCGGCGTCGGCAAGACGGTGCTGATCCAGGAGCTGATCCGCAACATCGCCACCGAGCTACGGCGGCCTGTCGGCCTTCTGCGGCGTCGGCGAGCGGACCCGCGAGGGCAACGACCTCTACGTCGAGATGACCGAGTCGGGCGTCATCGACAAGACGATGATGGTCTTCGGGCAGATGAACGAGCCCCCGGGCGCCCGTCTCCGCGTCGCCCTGACCGGTCTGACGATGGCCGAGTACTTCCGCGAGGTCGGCGGCCAGGACGTGCTCCTGTTCATCGACAACATCTTCCGCTTCGTCCAGGCGGGCTCCGAGGTCTCGGCGCTGCTCGGCCGGATGCCTTCCGCGGTCGGCTACCAGCCGACGCTGGAGACGGAGATGGGCGAGCTGCAGGAGCGGATCTCCTCGACCTCGCAGGGCTCGGTGACCTCGATCCAGGCCGTCTACGTGCCTGCCGACGACCTCACCGACCCGGCCCCGGCGTCGGTGTTCGCCCACCTGAACGCGACCACGACGCTCTCGCGGTCGATCTCCGAGAAGGGCATCTACCCGGCCGTCGACCCGCTCGACTCGACCTCGACGATCCTCAAGCCCGACATCCTCGGCGAGGAGCACTACCGGACCGCGACCGACGTCCAGGAGGTCCTGCAGCGCTACAAGGAGCTGCAGGACATCATCGCGATCCTCGGCATCGACGAGCTCTCCGACGAGGACAAGCTGCAGGTCAACCGCGCCCGCAAGATCGAGCGCTTCCTGAGCCAGCCGTTCAACGTCGCCGAGCAGTTCACCGGCACGCCGGGCGAGATCGTCCCGGTCGCCGAGACGGTCCAGCTTCCGCAGCCTGGTCGACGGCGAGCACGACGACATCCCCGAGGGCGCCTTCTACATGAAGGGCTCGATCGAGCAGGTGCTCGACTGCCGCCAAGGGCAAGGGCGAGGACGAGACCGCCGGCGCCGAGAACGAGGCCGCCGAGCAGGAGCGAGAAGGAAGGAGAAGGAGGAGGCGGCCGCCTGAGCGGCCGTCCCACCGACCTGACCTACGCCGATGGCTGACGAGACCCTGATCAAGGCCGAGATCCTCACCCCCGAGGGGAAGGTCTACGAGGGCGAGCTGTTCCAGGTCTCCGCCCGCACGGTCGTCGGCGAGGTCGGGATCCGTGCCCGTCACGCGCCGATGCTCGCCCGGCTGGTGCCGAGCGAGCTGCGCCTGTACGAGGACCAGGGCTCGCTTCAACTCCGGCAACGGCGACCGCTACGCCGCCGCCGAGGGCTGGATGGAGGTCTTCGCCAACAAGGTCGTCGTCCTCGTCGAGGAGGCGCACCGGCCCGAGGACGCTCGACGCCGGCGCCTCTGCGCGAGCGGATCGCCGAGCGCGAGGCGCGGGTCAGAGGCCGAGGAGGATTCGGCCGCCCACCGAGACCGCCAGAGGACGACATGGCGCGGCCGAAGCCTTCCTGGAGGCCGCCGAAGGCGCAGTAGGCGGGCGGTGCCGCCGGCGGCGCTGATCGCCGGATGCCGGCGGTGCCCATCGACCACCCGGCACGTAGCGGGAAAGTCGCGGGAACGCTGCGGCAGCGTCCCCGACCCCTAACCTTCTGCGGAGTGAGACGCCCTCTACGCTTCCGGCATGCCGATGAGCTTCTTCTTGCCGAGAAGCTGATCGGCTATGACAGCTCGAGCCAGGACGGGATCAGGCTCTGCGCCGGCTTCCTCAAGGGCTGGCTGGAGGCGCGCGACATCCGACCTCGCCAGCTCGAGTTCCGGGACCTGCCGATCCTCCTCGCCGACGTCGGCCCGCCGTCGGGCTCCGACCGTGATCCTGCACGGCCACGTCGACGTCGTGCCCGGTCGCGAAGGGCAGTTCGAGCCGCGCGTCGACGGCGACCGCCTGTTCGGCCGCGGCGCCTACGACATGAAGGGCGCGGCGGCGGCGATGATGCTCGCCGCTCAACGACCTCAAGGATCAGGACGACGTTCGGGTGCGGCTCGCGATCGTTCCCGACGAGGAGGCCGAGGAGGCCGACTACGGGGCACCGACCTGCTCGTCGACGAGGGGCTCGAGGGCGACTTCGCGATCACGGGCGAGCCGACCGACATGCACATCGGGATCGCCGCGAAGGGCGTGCTCGCCGTACGGCTCGAAGTCGGCGGCCGGGCCGCCCACGGTTCGACCCCCTGGGAGGGCGACAACGCGATCCTCAAGGCGATTTGCGGTATTCCGGACGATCGAGTCACTACCCTTCAGCCGCGAGTCCTCGGAGCTTTTCGACCGGCCGTCGATCAACCTCGGTCGCATCTGGGGCGGGGACGCGCTCGAACAAGGTTCCAGACAGCTGCGTGATCGACGTGGACATCCGCTACCTACCCGAACAGGACGAGGCAGAAGTGCTCGCCGAGATCGCCGCGCTCGAGGACTGCACGGTCGTCTCGACCTTCACCCGCCCACCGGTCGCCGTCGACCGCTCCTCGCGGTTTCGTGCGGGCGCTCGTGCGCTGCGGCCAAGCCGCATCACGAGGGCGAGGTCACCGGCGTCGGGCGCGACGGCGCCTCCGACGCCATCTCCTTCCTGCGCGCCGGCATTCCGGCCGTCGAGTTCGGCCCGCTCGGTGCCGGTCACCACGGCCCCGAGGAGTGGGTCTCGGTCAGCTCGCTCGGCGCCTACCGGCGGGCCCTCGGCGACTTCGCGCGTTCGCTGCCCGCCGCGCTCGCCCTGGAGGAGGCGCGGTGAGCGAGGAGCGGCCGCCCTCCGACGACGGCACGGACGGCCCGCCCGACGACGACGCCGACGACCGGCACCTCGACACCGAGGAGACCTCGGGCCTCGGATTGACCGAGGAGTTCGCCCGGATCGAGGCGGAGATCGGGGATGCGGCCGGCGAGCAGCCGGAGGCCTCAGGGCCCGCCGAGGGCGAGGCGAAGGCGCCGAGGGAGAGGACGGCGGCACGGTCGAGTGGGAGGCTCCCGCGGGCGACGACGAGGAGTGGATCGTCGAGGGCGACGGCCCGGTGACCGGCGAGAGTGGCGCCTGGGACGCCCCCGAGGGCGAGACCCCGCACGACACCGGCGAGTGGATCGGCGCGAGGGCGCACGGGCGAGACGGGCGCCGGTGCGCGCCGACCCGCGCCACACCGACACGCAGAACTTCGACCCGATCGCCGAGCAGCCGTCCGATGAGCACGAGATTTCCGGCGGCGAGTCGACCGAGCAGGATGCCGCCCCCGAGCCGGCGCCGGGCGAGCACGGGGCCGTGCCAGGGACCGGTATCGAGCGAGCAGGATTCCGCCTCCGAGCCCGACCCCGCCGAGCAGGAGGCACCCCAGGCCCCATCCGAGCCTGCGACCAGGGTCCATCGCGACGAGCCCCTGGTGCCCGCCGGCGCCGCCGCGGCAGCCGCCCGCGGCGACGCCCCGACCGAGGTCCGGCGACCCGATGGCCCGGTCAGCTGACGCCGATCCCGCCCGGGCCGCCCGTGGGCGGCGTGGGCGACGACGTGCCCGAGGTCAAGGTCCCGAGCCTCTGGTGGCGCTTCCTCAGCGGCTCGGTGCTGATCGTCGCCTCGGTCGCCGCCTCGGTCGCGATCGCCGGGCTGTTCTTCTTCGGCGATATCGCCGCCAAGCTGCACCCGATCAAGGGCATCTCCGACCAGCTCACGCAGGTCGAGTCGCATGCCCCGCAGACGGTCCTGATCATCGGCTCGGACCGCCGTGCCGGCAACGCGATCGGCGACGCCCGCTCGGACACGACGATGCTGCTCCGCGTCGATCCGGACAAGGGCGTGCTCTCGCTGTTCTCGCTGCCGCGCGATCTCTCGGTCGACATCCCCGGCTACGGTCAGGGCAAGCTCAACGAGGCCTATACCTACGGCGGCGAGAAGCTGACGCTGAAGACCGTCCACAAGCTCACCGGGCTCGACATCAACCACGTCGTCGAGATCAACTTCCAGGGCTTCGCCGATGCCGTCAACGCGATCGACTGCGTCTACGTCGACGTCGACCATCACTACTACCACTCGAACGCCGGCCTCTCCGACCTCGATTCGTACTCGGAGATCGACATCGGCTCCGGCTATCAGCGGCTCTGCGGCGAGAAGGCGCTGCAGTACGTCCGCTACCGGCACACCGACAACGACGTCGTCCGCTCCGCACGGCAGCAGGACTTCCTCCGCGAGGCGCGCCAGAAGGTCGAGCCGCGTGAGTTGATCCCGGGTATCGGCGGCACCGGCAACCAGCTGATCGACATCTTCACCAAGTACACGCGCTCGGATATCGGCTCCTCGGCGGACATCATCGGCATCCTCAAGTCGTTCATCGGGGTCCGCAACGTCCCCGTCAACCAGATCCACTTCGAGGGCGATCTCGGCAGCGCTACGGACACCGACGTGACCGCGACGCCCGCGCAGCTGCAGAAGGCCGTCGATGAGTTCCTCAACGGGCCCGGCGGCCCGGAGGGAGCGAGCGGCTCCGAGCGGGTCGGGTAAGAGCAAGGACAAGAAGAAGAAGGACAAGAAGAAGAAGAAGGACAACGGCGGCGGCGTATCCGACGCGAACGTCGTCCCCGTCGATCAGCTGATCGATCCGACCGCCTTCCAGAAGGACGCCGACAAGAACGCCCGCCGCCTCAAGTTCCCGATCTACACGCCGACCGTCGTGGCTGCGGGCTCCTCCTTCAATACCGACTCGCGCACGTACAAGATCAAGGACGAAAGCGACGACGAGCAGCCCGCCTACAAGACGGTGATCGAGTACGCCCCGAACGGAGTGCTGCCCGAGTACTACGGCGTCGAGGGCACGACCTGGAGCGACCCGCCGATCCTCCGGCACCCGACCGACACGCAGACGATCGATGGCCGCGAGTACCTGCTCTTCTATGACGCCGGCCGCCTCCGCCTCGTCGGCTGGCACGACGGCGACAACTCCTACTGGCTCAACAACACGCTCTCGCAGACGCTGGACGAGGACCAGATGCTGGCGATAGCGACGACGATGCGCAAGGTCGACTAGGTGGTCGAGCTCGCGGGATTGGCTATCTAGGGGAGCTTCGAGCTGCCGGTCGGGCGAAAGTTCTGGCTCCGGTTCGTGGCCGCCTCGGCGATCATCGTCGTCACGGTGGCCGCCGCAACCGCGTCCGCAGGGCTGATCTTCTTCAACGACGTCGCCACCGGGATCCAGAACTTCCACCATCCGCCGCGGCTGCCGAAGCCCGATCCGGGCGAGCCGTACACGATGCTGCTGCTCGGATCCGATCACCGCTCGGGCTGGGCCGCCGACGACCGGCGCTCGGACACGACCATGCTGCTCCGGCTCGACCCGCAGCGGAACGTGATCTCGTTGCTTTCGCTGCCCCGCGATCTCGCGGTCAACATCCCCGGCTACGGCGTCGACAAGCTCAACGCCGCCTATACGTACGGGGGGCCGACGCTCACCCTGCAGACCGTCAAGCAGCTGACGGGCCTGCAGATCAACGACGTCATCGATGTCGACTTCCAGGGCTTCGCCGACGCCGTCAACGCGATCGACTGCGTCTACGTCGACGTCGATCAGAAGTACTACGTGCCGCCCGGCTCCGGCTATGCGGAGATCGACATCAACGCGGGCTATCAGCGGCTCTGCGGGCTCAAGGCGCTCGAATACGTGCGCTACCGGCACACGGACAACGACATCGTCCGTGGCGCTCGCCAGCAGGCGTTCCTGCGCGAGGCGCGCCAGCGGGTCGACGTCGGCCAGCTCGTCCTCGGCGGCGGTGGCAGCGATCTGCTCAAGGCGTTCGTCGACAACACCCGCTCGACGATCGACGGCGGCGGCGAGGTGCGCTCGATCGCGCGCTCGCTGTTCGACCTGCGCGGTGCCTCGGTCGAGCAGGTCAGCGTCTCCGGCGACCTCGGGCCGGTCGACATCACCGCGACCCAGGGCGAGATCGACCGGGCGGTGAGCAAGTTCCTCACCGGCGGCACGGGGGAGGGCACCTCATCGACCTCCGGCTCCGGCGGCGGTTCGCAGAAGCACGGGAAGGACAGCAAGAAGAAGGGCGCCGCCCACGGGCCGAAGAAGGTCGACATGCCACCCTCCGACCCGCAGTTCGCGCGCTACGCGCGGACTGCCGACCGGCGCCTGAACTTCCCGGTCTACTACCCGACGAAGCTGCCTGGCGAGACGACCTTCAGCGCCGACTCCCGGACCTATGGCTACAAGGACGAGCAGGATGACCCGAAGAACGCCTACAAGCTGGTCATGGCGCACCCCGATCCCTCGATCGTGACCGAGTACTTCGGCGTCGAGGGCACGAGCTGGGGCGATCCGCCGATCCTCGCCAACCCCTCGACGACGGCGACGATCGACGGCCGCGAGTACCTGCTGTTCTACGCCGGCGACCGGCTGCGGCTGGTCGGCTTCAAGGAGGACGGAAACGCCTACTGGGTCTCGAACTCCCTGCTCAACTCCCTCTCGGAGAACGAGATGATGACGATCGCGACGTCGCTCGAGCCGGCGCCGAAGAAGCCCGTTCCGAAGTACGGCTGAACCAGGCCGCGGACGGCCGGGCGCGGCGCGCGCCCCGCCGTCATCCTGGCAGCATTCCCGCCTCATGACTGTCGCGAGCGGGAACGGAAATGACGGCCTCGAGCCGGTCGGCGTCGTCGGCGTCGGCTGGGTCGGCCTGGTCACCGCGGCCTGCTTCGCCTCCCAGGGCCACCAGGTCTGGGCGATGGACATCGACGAGGCGAAGATCGCCTCGCTGGCGGCGGGCGAGCTGACGATCCACGAGCCCGGGCTGCCCGAGCTCGTCCGCGACAACGCCGAGCGCCTGCACTTCACGACCGACATGGACGGAGCTGCTCGCCAACGTGCGGCTGATCTTCTGCTGCGTCGACACCCCGCCGACCTACTCGGGCGACGCCGACCTCTCCCGCGTCCGCGCCGTCGTCGAACGCTTCGCGGGCGACTCCGAGCACGCGCTGGTGATGAAGAGCACGGTCCCCTCGGGCACCGGGGAGGCGATCCGCCGCGACCTCCCATCGCTCTCCTACGTCTCCTGCCCGGAGTTCCTCAAGGAGGGATCGGCGGTCGCCGACTTCCTCAATCCCGACCGCGTCGTGATCGGCGCGGACCCCGGCGACGAGTGGGCCGCCGAAGCGGTCGAGCGCCTCTACGAGCCGCTCGGCGGCGAGATCGTCCGCACCGACGTCGCCAGCGCCGAGATGATCAAGCTCGCCTCGAACGCCTTCCTGGCGACGAAGATCAGCTTCATCAACGAGATCGCCAACGTCTGCGAGGAGGTCGGCGCCGACGTCACCGAGGTCGCCCGCGGCATGGGCCTCGACGAGCGCATCGGCAAGAGCTTCCTCAAGGCCGGGATCGGCTATGGCGGTTCCTGTTTCGTCGGCAGCGAGACCGTGTTGGTTCGAAGTGGCAGGCAGGTGGCGCTGAAGCGGCTGGACGACCTCTTCGCGGCCGCCGCCGTGCGGACCGGCGCTGAGCTCGCGACGGAGGTGGTTGAGCCCACCGATCTCGAGGTCCTCAGCGACGCGGGGGGTGCTGCTCCGGTCTGGCGTCCGGTCCAGGCGCTCACGTCGCGGCCCTACGAAGGCGACAGCGTGATCGTAAGAACGAAGACGGGTAGGCGCCTGCACTGCACGCCCGATCACCCCTTCGTCGTCGTCGATCCCGAGACCGGCGCTCGGAGGACGGTGCTCGCGACAGATCTGACCACCGACGACTGGCTCCCGCTCGGCGCCGGCGCCTTTGCCATCGAGCCCTCGGCGGCAGCCTTCTCGGCGGTGGGCGCTGCTGCCGCCGCCAAGGCTGAGGAGTCCGCGGTTATCGTCCGACTTGGGCCAGAGGGGCGGGCGGCACTCGAAAACGTGCCGCTCGAGGGAAGACGCGAACGCCTCGCCGGCCACCCCCGAGGGCATGTTCAGCGGTACCACGACATGCGCTCCAGCGGCGCCACGCGGCTCGATGAGGCGCTCGACCTGCGGCTGCCGCTCGTCGGTGCGCTCGCGGGTACGGCACGGAACGGCACTTACGTACCGTTCGACCTGGAGCTTGACGGGGACTTCTGGCGTGTCGTTGGCCTCTATCTCGCAGAGGGCCACATCACCATTGACGGGCCGCACGGGCGACACCGCATCTGCTGGTCCTTCCATCCACGTGACGAGGAGGATCTGGTCGAGCTCGTCGCTGACTACTGGCAGTCTCGGGGCGTCAAGGCCAGCGTCCGGTCGCTGGCGACGACACGTCAGGTCAGTGTCTCCTCGAAGCTCCTCGGCAACTGGTGGCTCGAGCGCCTCGGGGCGGGTTTCGGCGCGTACGACCACCGCATCCCGGACCTCGCCTTCGCCCAGCCGGCTGCCAGCAGGAGGGCGCTCATGTGGGGCGCCTGGCGCGGCGACGGCTCGTGGTCGCTCGTCAACGGAGGACCGAGCGTCGTCCTGGAGTACGGCACGGTCAGCCCGTTCCTCGCCGACGGACTGCACCGGTTGCTGCTCGCCGAAGACATCGTCGCTAGCCCAGCGGATAGGGAGAACCGCCAAGTCCACCGTCGACACCTACTGGCTGCGGGTCTCCGGCGCTGATCAGGTCGCGAGGGCAGCCGAGTTCCTGGTTCGGGCAGATGATCGCGAGCAGATCATGGTCTCGCTTGGGCGCCAGAGCAAGCGCATCCGTCCCGCCGGACACCGGTTGCTCCCGGGCGGCGGCAAGGCCGTGCGCGTGGTCGCGGTCGAGCCCGCACAACATCGCGGGCGCGTCTTCTCTCTGGAGGTGCCGGGGACCGAGACGTTCGTCGCCACCGCCGGGTTGGTCACGCACAACTGCTTCCCCAAGGACGTGACGGCGCTCAAGCAGCTCGCCGGCAACTCCGGCTACCACTTCCAGCTGCTCAACTCGGTGATCGAGGTCAACGAGCTGCAGAAGCGGCGCGTGCTCGGCAAGCTCGGCAAGCACCTCGGCTCGCTGGTCGGCAAGCGGATCGCGCTGCTCGGCCTCGCCTTCAAGCCCGACACCGACGACATGCGCGAGGCCTCGAGCCTCGTCCTCTCCGCGCCGCTTGCAGGGGGAGGGTGCGGAGGTCGTCGCCTACGACCCGGTTGCGCGCGACGCGGCGGCCGGGCTGCTGCCCGCCGTCGAGCTGGCTGCCTCGGCCGCCGAGGCGCTCGAGGGCGCCGACGCCGCGGTCCTGGTCACTGAGTGGAGCGAGTTCGCGGAGCTCGACTGGCAGGCGATGGCCGGCCTGATGCGGCGAGCCGGTGCTCGTCGACGGGCGCAACTTCCTCGACCCCGTGGCGCTCGCGCGAGGCCGGCTTCACGTACGAGGGCATCGGGCGCGGAAACTGATAGGAAGGACGAGTGGATCCGTCAGCGACACCGACACGGCCCCTGGAGGGCTGCGCGTGCAGGCGCTGATCCTCGTCGGCGGGCACGGCACCCGCCTGCGCCCGATAACCCTGACGCTGCCGAAGCCGGCGATCCCGCTCGTCGACCGACCGTTCATGCGCTACATGATCGACTGGCTCGCCAGCCACGGCGTCGACGAGGTCGTGCTCGCCTGCGGCTTCCTCCCCGACGCGCTGCGCGAGGCGCTCGGCGACGAGATCCCCGGCGGGCCGCAAGATCACGCTACCTGACCGAGCCCGAGCCGCTCGGCACGGCGGGCGCGATCAAGTTCGCCTACGACATCCTCGAGGACCGCTTCTTCGCCCTCAACGGCGACTCGCTCACCGACCTCGACCTGACGAAGCTGCGCGAGCGGCACGAGTCGAGCGGCGCGCGGGCGACGCTGGCCTCTACCCGGTCGAGGATCCGACCGCCTTCGGCCTCGTGCGGCGCAAGCCGACGACGGCGAGATCACCGAGTTCCTCGAGAAGCCCGACCCGGCCGAGATCGACACCGACGAGGTCTCCGCCGGCGCTTACATGCTCGAGAAGTCGGTGCTCGAGCTGGTCCCGCCGGGCGTCGACTTCTCGATCGAGCGCGCAGGTCTTCCCCGAGCTCGTCGGCAAGGGGCTCTACTCGCAGCGGCTCGAGGGCTACTGGATCGACATCGGCACGCCCGCAGCGCTATCTCGACGCCTGCTGGGACATCCTCGGCGGCAAGGTCGAGATCGGAGCCGGGCAAGCTCGTCGACGGCGACTGACACGCTACGTCGATGCCTGACGCCGAGGTCGACCCCACGCGCCGAGGTCGGCCGCCGCGTCTTCGTCGAGCCGGGCGCCGAGGTCGGCGCCGGTGCCGACAATCGGCCCGACGCGCGGTGATCGGCCGCGGCTCGCAGGATCGGCGGCAGGCGCGCTCGATCGAGGGCTCGGCCCTGCATCCAGGCTGCGTGATCGGCGCCGGCGCCGACGGTCAGCGGCGCGATCCTGCTCGGCCGGCGCCATGGTCGAGCCGAGGCGCCAGCGTGCCGGAGGGCTCGGTGGTCGGCGCGGGCGCGACGATCACCGCCGCCGCCGCGCTCGGCCGGGGGCCAAGGTCGAACCGGGAGAGACGTGCATGAAGGAAGAGCTCGAAGAGCGCGTCGGCGCCGTCGACTCGGGCGGCCAGCTCGACGGCGACGCTGGCGCTGCCCGACCATCTCCGCGACGCCCTGTGGCGCGTCTGCTCGGCGAAGCTCGACCGCTCGACGCGACGGGCTGATCGTCTGCGGGATGGGCGGGTCGGCGATCGGCGGCGATCTCGCCGCCGCCGCGCTCGGTCGGCCGCTCTGGGCACGCCCGCTCGACGTCGTCCGCGGCTATGGCGTGCCCTCGTGGACGCCTCCCGACCGCGCGATCCTCTGCTCGAGCTACTCGGGCAACACCGAGGAGACGATCGGCCTGCTACGCCGCCGCCGAGGCGGTCGGCGCGCGAGCGGATCGTCGCGACCACCGGCGGCGCGCTCGCCGAGGCGGCGCGCCGCGACGGCGTCCCGGTGATCGGCATGCCGGCGGGCTTGCAGCCCCGCGCGGCCGTCGGCTACACGTTCGCGATCGCCGCCGAGGTCGCGGCGCTCGTCGGCGCCGGGCCCGCGATCCGGACCGAGATCGACAGCTCGGCCGCCCACCTGGAGGCGGCCGACGCCGGCGCTGCTGGCGAAGGCGGAGGAGCTCGCCGGCGCCAGATCGGCGACGCGATCCCGCTCGTCTACGGCTGCGGGCTGACCGTCGCCGGTCTCCTACCGCTGGAAGTGCCAGATCAACGAGAACGCCAAGCTGCCCTGCTTCTACGCACCAGCTGCCCGAGATCGACCACAACGAGATCGTCGGCTGGGAGCGGGGGAGCCGACGGCGGCTACAGCGGCGATCTTCCTCGAGGACGAGGACCAGCACCCGCGCGAGCGCCAGCGGGTCGAGCTGACCGCCGAGCCTCGTCGGCCGACGCGCCCGCGACGTCATCCGGATCGAGACCGAGGGCGAGACCCGGACCGAGCGGCTGCTCTGGGCGGTGATGCTCGGCGACCTGCTCTCGCTCGAGCTCGCCGCGCGCGAGGGCGCCGACCCGACGCCGTCGACGTGATCGAGACGCCTCAAGGACAGGCTCGGCCGTCCCTGAGGACTTCGGGTGAGGGCAGCGACGCGATGAGGGCGATGGTCATGGCCGCCGGGCTCGGCACGCGCCTGCGGCCGATCACCTAGGAGATCCCCAAGCCGGTCGTGCCGGTCGGCAACGTCCGATCGTCGAGCAGCTCGTCCGGCTGCTGGCCGCGCACGGCGCCGACGAGGTGATCGCCAACCTGCACTGGTTCCCCGAGCAGTCGCGGAGCGCGCTCGGCGACGGCAGCCGAGCTCGGCGTCGAGATCACCTACCGCTACGAGGAGGAGCTGCTCGGCACCGCGGGCGGCGTCCGCAACGTCTCCGACTTCCTGACCGCGCCCGGCGAGGCGAGCCCTTCCTCGTGCTCGCCGGCGACGCGCTCACCGACACCGACCTGACGCGCTGCTCGAGGCGCACCGCGCCAACGGCGGCGTCGCGACGCTCGCCGTCAAGAAGGTCACCGACGTCAGCCAGTACGGCGTGATCGTCGACCGACGCCGACGGCCGCATCCAGGGCTTCCAGGAGAAGCCCGACCCGGCCGAGGCCCTCTCCGACCTCGTCAACTGCATGGTCTACGCCTTCAGCCCCGAGGTCTTCGACTACTTCCCGGGCGAGCCCGATGCCGATCCGATCGACTTCGCGCTACGACGTCTTCCCGGCGCTGCTCGCCGACGACGTTCCCTTCCACGTCCACGAGATCGACGGCCTACTGGAACGACGTCGGCACCCTGCGCGAGTACCTGAAGGGCAACCTCGACGCGGTCGCCGGCAAGGTCCACCAGGACATGCGCGGCGAGCTGATCGAGGGCGAGCGCACGCTCGAAGGCGGCGCCGAGGTCGAGGGGCCGGTGCTGTTCGGGCCGGGTGCCGAGATCGGCTCCGGGGCGCAGCTCAGCGGCCCGCTGATCGTCGGTCCCGGCGCCCGGATCGGCGCCGGAGCGCGGGTCGACGAGGCGGTGCTGCTGCCCGGCGCGGAGATCGCCGCCGGGCGGTCGTCGCCCGCGGGCTCGTTGGCGGCGCCGCATGCGCTCGCCGCGATGGACTGGTAATCCGCGCCGAGCCCGACTATCCTTCTCCTCTCGGGGTTCAGGATGGGCCCTAGAAACGAGGGTCAAGGATGGGCCTGAGGGCACTTGTCGAAAAACGCGCCCACGGGATGCTCCCGTGGAGCGGAGCAGTCAACCTGGCGGCCGCAGCCGCGCTCTTCGTCGCGATCACTGTGCTCACCGGCATGATCGATGACCCGCGCACGGGCGTCGGCTTCCTCTATCTCGTTCCGGCGCTCCTGCTGACGTTGCAGTACGGCCTCCGCGGTGCCGTCGGGGGAGTGGCTCTGGCGTTCGTGTTGCTCAGCGCCTGGGAGCTGATCACCCCCCGCGACGTAAGCCTCTTCGGCGCATCGATCCGCGTTCTGGTGATCGCCGGCCCGCCGCTGCTCGTCGTGGCCGGCGAGCGGAGCAGGGAACTGACCAGGAAGGAGCTCTCGGAGACGGGCGCGCTGCTGCGGGCGATCGCCGACAAGCTGCCGGACGCCCTGTACGTGCTCGACGAGGAAGGCCGATATGGGCTCGTCAACGCCGCCGCCGCCGAGCTCGTCGGGCGCAAGCCGGACGAGCTGCTGGGAACGAGCTACGTGGAGAGCCTGCCCGCCGCAACGGCTACCGACCTGACCGCCCGCCGGCTCGAGATCGAGCAGGAGCCCGACTCGTCCGGCCGCATCGACCGGATCCGCTTCGAGGACGGCGAGCACGTCTTCCGCTCGGTCACCGGCCCCGTCAAGCTCCCCGGCCGCGATGCGCGAGGCATCTTCGTCCTCTCTCAGGACATCACCTCCGAGCATCGCCGCAACACCTGGATGCAGGTGCAGCACCGGATCACCGAGGGACTCGTCAAGCGGCCGCCGATCGAGGAGCTGCCGGCGATGATCCTCGACCAGATCTGCCACGTCGAGGACGTCGAGTGGGGCGCGTACTGGCACCGCGGCCGGCACGGCAGCTACCGCTGCTTGGCCGTCGACGGTGAGGCGCCCCCCTTCACGCCCGGCGAACTGCGCGAGCTCTCCGATATGCCTCATGGCTTCCACGTGCGCTGGCGCGACCCCCGCGGTGACCGCCGCGGTCCGACGGCGCTGGTGCCGGTCACCGAGGACGGTGTCGCGATGGTCGCCTATCGCGGCAAGGTCCCCGACCAGGACACGATCGAGCAGATCTTCAGGCCGGCGATGCTGATGGTCGCCGCCTACGTCGAGCGGACGAAGCTGGCTGCCGAGGCCGAGCGCACGAAGAACGACTTCTTCGGCCTCATCTCGCACGAGTTGCGCACCCCGCTCACGTCGATCATCGGCTACTCGGAGCTGCTCAGCGAGCTCGAAGGGGACGCCCTCTCCGAGCAGGCGCAGAAGTTCGTCGAGGTGATCACCCGCAACGCGCATCGCGAGCTGCGCCTCGTCCAGGACCTGCTGCTGCTGGTCAGGCTCGATGCCGGCACCTTCTCGCTCGAGAGCGAGGCGGTCGACCTCAATGCGATCGTCGCCCAGTCGTGCGAGGCGGTTCGCCCGCAGGCGGAGCGCGCCGGCGTGGAGTTGCGGCTCTCGCTCGACGAGACGGGCGAGGTGTGGGCCGACTCGCACCGGATCGGCCAGGCGGTCGACAACCTGCTGACGAACGCGATCAAGTTCAGCGAGCGCGGTGACAGCGTCCGCGTCGCGCTTGAGGCGCGCCCCGACGGCTTCGCGCTCGAGGTCGAGGACGAGGGCATCGGTGTCGCGGCCGACGAGGTCGACAAGCTCTTCGACCGGCTCTTCCGGGCGACCAGCGCCGTCAGCAACCAGGTCCAGGGGACCGGCCTCGGGCTGACGATCGTCAAGTCGGTGGTCGAGGCGCACGGCGGCACGATCAGCGTTCGCAGCGAGGAGGGCGAGGGCACCTGCTTCCGGCTCGAGTTGCCGCGCTTGGCGCGACCGCAGGCGGATGCTGCGAGCGAGACGGCTCCCGAGACAGCTGGGGCGGCGCAATGAGCGATCTCACCGGCCGTGTGACGATCGTCGTCGCCGACGACGACCCCGACATCCTCGACCTCGTCCTCCTGCGGCTCGAGCTTGCCGGCTATCACGCGGTCGGCGCAGGGGACGGCACCGAGGCGTGGGCGCTGATCCGCGAGCACGAGCCCGAGCTCGTCGTGCTCGACGTGCAGATGCCGCGGATGGACGGCTTCGAGGTCCTGCGCCGGCTGCGGGCCGAGCCGGAGACGCAGGGCATCGGGGTGATCCTGCTGACCGCCTCGGTCGAGGATCGGGACGTGGTCCGCGGCCTCGAGTTCGGCGCCGACGAGTACCTGCGCAAGCCGTTCAAGCCGGGCGAGCTGGTCGCCCGTGTCGAGGGACTCCTCGCCCGCGCCTGATCCGGCCCGGGGCCCTGCCGGGCGCTGATCTAGGATCGCGGCGATGAGCGCCGCCTACCTGCACCGTCCGGACGCGTGAGCTCGCGCGGTCGCATCGTCCGTGTGCCCGCCTCATCGGGCAACCTCGGGCCCGGCTTCGACGTGCTTCGGGGCGGCGCTGGCGCTGCATCTCGAGCTCGAGGTCGCCGAGGCTGGGCGCTTCGCGATCGACCCCGGCGACGGGTCGATTCCGGCCGACCGCGTCGAACCTGATCGTGCGCTCCTTCGAGCGCCTGCACAGCGCCGACGGCCTGCGCTTCACGGTCCGCAACGAGATCCCGCTCGCCCGCGGCCTCGGCTCCAGCGCAGCGGCGATCCTCGCCGGCCTGCTCGCCGCCGACCACCTCTTCGAGCTCGGCCTCGGCCGCGAGCAGCTGTTCGCGCACGCGGCTGCGAGATCGAGGGTCACCCCGACAACGTCGCCGCCGCGCTGTACGGCGGCGTCACCGTCTGCTCGCCGCCCGGCGCGCGCTTCCGGGAGACGCACGCCTGACCCGTTCTCGATCGCGCTCGGGCAGCCCCCGTCCGCGGCGCGCATCCCCGTCCCCGCTCGCCTGAGCCCGCCGGAGGGGGTCGAGCCGATCCTCGTGATCCCGAGCGAGGAGGTCTCGACCGAGGCCGCCCGTGCGGCGCTGCCCGACGACGGCGCCCGCTCGCCGACGCCGCCCACAACGTCGCCGCGGCGGCCAACCTGTGCTCGGCATCGAGCGCTCCGACCTGACCTTGATCGAGCGCGGGCTCGGCCGATCGGCTGCACCAGCCGCACAGGCGCCCCCTCTACGAGCGGTCGATGGAGATCGTCGCAGGCTGCCCGTGACCTCGGCGCGCTCGGCGCGACGATCTCCGGCGCCGGCCCGACGGTGCTCGTGTGGAGCTACTGGCAGTCGAGCGCAGACCTGCTGACCGAGCTCGACGCGCTCGCCGGAGGTTGGGCGGAGGTGCGGCGGGCGCCGTTCGACCCGCTCGGCGCCGAGGTCGAGATCCTCGGCTGAGCGCAGCGCCGGTTACGAGCCCCGGGGCGGGGTGGACGCCTTCTCCAGCAACTCGGCGAGCGTCTCGCTGCTCGGCGGCGCTCAGCTCGGCGAAGCCCGGCGGCGGCTCGTAGAGGCGCTCCAGCGCCTTGCTGCGCAGCTCGACGCCGGCGGGGGTCAGCTCCAGCAGCTTGACCCGGCGATCGTCGGGATCCGGCGTGCGCACGATCAGGTTCCGCTCCTCGAGCCGGTCGACGAGATCGGTGACGTAGGAGGCGTCGCAGTAGAGCCGCTCGGCGATCGAGCGCATCGGCGTCCCGGGGCCGTCGGGATCGAGGCGCCAGAGCACGCCGAGCTGCTTCGGCGAGAGGTCGAACTCAAGCGCGACCATCGGAAAGCGCGGCGCCGCGACCGGTGCCCCAGCCGACGAGCTCGAGAATCGCCTTCCACGCGCTCGTTGCGGGATCCGGATCGCAGTCGTTTGCCCCATTGCCCGAGCATTTTAGCGGGTAGTTGAGCGAAATAGATAGTTGCACTACTCCAACGGTATTCTGTTACGGTGCCGCGCCATGACCAACACGAGGAGGCCGGCAGCGGCGTGAACAGGGCGATCGAGGTCGAGGGCCTGATCAAGCAGTTCAAGAAGGGCCCGCGCGCGGTCGACGGCATCGACCTGCACGTCGACGAGGGCGAGATCTACGGCTTCCTCGGCCCGAACGGCGCCGGCAAGTCGACGACGGTGCTGATGCTGACCACGCTGCTGCCGCCGAGCGGCGGCGTCGCGCGCGTCGGCGGCTTCGACATCGCCACCGAGGGCGGCAGGGTGCGGGAGCTGATCGGCGCCGCGCTGCAGGAGGCGGCGCTCGACCCCTACCTGAGCGGTCGCGAGCACATGCGCCTGCAGACCGCCCTGCACGGCGTCCCCAAGCCCGACCGCCGCGCCGCTCGGCGACGAGCTGCTCGAGCGGGTCGGCCTCGTCGGACGCCGCCGATCGGACGGTCCGCGGCTACTCGGGCGGGATGAAGCGGCGCCTCGACCTCGCGCTGGCGCTCGTCCACTCGCCCCGGATCCTGTTCCTCGACGAGCCGACGACCGGCCTCGACCCGCAGAGCCGCACGGCCGCTGTGGGCGGAGGTCGAGCGGCTCGCCCGCGAGGACGGCATGACCGTCTTCCTCACGACCCAGTACCTCGAGGAGGCCGACGCGCTCGCCGATCGCGTCGGGATCATCGACCGCGGCACGATCGTCGCCGAGGGCACGCCGGACGCGCTCAAGGCCGAGATCGGCGAGCCCAGCGTCGAGGCGATCCCGGCCGACCCCGCTGACCGCGAGCGTCTCGCCGACGTCCTCTGCCGCTTCTCCGAGCGCGACGCGCGAGCTCGCCGACGACGAGCGCGACGGCGCCGTCGCCGTGCGGCTCGCGCCGGACAACGACGGCCTCGCCGCCGTGATCCGGGCGCTCGACGCCGAGGGGATCGACGCTCTCGCACCTGCAGCTGCACGAGCCCACCCTCGACGACGTCTTCCTCGAGAAGACCGGCCGCAAGCTCGAGGGCGCCGGCGAGGACGAGGAGGACGCCGCGGAGGAGGGCGCCGGCGTGAACGACGAGCTCGAGCGGCACCTACGAGGTCGCGCGGCGCTCGTTCGTGCGCGCGCTGGCGCCAGCCCGCGACCGTGATCCCGTCGATCATCTTCCCGCTGTTGCTGCTCGCGGTCAACGCCGCCGGGCTCAACGCGGCGACCCGGATCCCCGGCTTCCCGACCGACTCCTACATCTCCTTCGCGCTCGCGGTGCCCGTTCATCCAGGGCGCGATCTTCGCCCTGCTCAACTCGGGCACCGACCTCGCCCGCGACGCCGAGACCGGCTTTCTGCAGCGGCTGGCGCTGTCCCCGCTGAGCGGCTCCTCGCTGCTCGCGGGGACGCTCGGCGGCGTGCTGGCGATCGCGGTCGTGCAGACCTTCATCTACCTCGCCGTCGGGCTCGCCGCCGGCGCCGACTTCGAGGCCGGCCTCGCCGGGGTGCCGATCCTCTTCCGCTGTCGCTGACGATCTGTTCGCGTTCGGCTGCATCGGCACGTTCTTCGCCCTGCGCGTCGGCAGCGGCGAGGCGATGCAGAGCATGTTCCCGGTCTTCTTCGTCTTCCTGTTCTTCTCCTCGTGGCTCGCTGCCGCGCGACCTGATCGAGCAGGACTGGTTCCGGACGATCGCGACGATCAACCCCGTCTCCTACCTGATCGAGGGCGATCCGCAGCCTGTTCATCACCGGCATCGACGGCGAGGCGCTCGGCGCTCGCCTTCGGGATCTGCGATCGCTGATCGCCGCGATCTTCCTCACGGCCGCGGCCGTCGCCCTGCGCACGAGGCTGGTGCGGACGTGAGCGCCGCGCTCGCGCTCGGGCGTCGCTCGGCGCGTCGCCTGGCGCAGCCTGCACAACTTCGTCACCAACCCGGCGCTGCTCCTGCCGGCGCTGATCTTCCCGCTGTTCTTCTTCGCCGCCTTCGCCGGCGGCCTCTCGAACATCGGCAACGTGCCCGGGCTTCGACTACCCGAACGGCTACACGGCCTTCGAGTTCGGCTTCGTGCTGCTCCAGTCGGCGGCCTTCGGCGGCGTCTTCACCGGCTTCGGGATCGCCGCGCGACTTCGAGAGCGGCTTCGGCCGGCGGATGATGCTCGCGGCGCCGAACCGGCTCGGCGATCCTCGGCGGCTACGTGGCTCGCGGCGCTGGCCCGGGCGGTGCATCGTCGGCGCGCTGCTCTTCGCGATCGCGCTGCTCAGTCGGCATGGACATCTCCAGCGAACCTGCGCGAGCTGGTCGCGCATGATCGGCCTCGCGCTGCTGGTCAACGGCGCCGCGTCGCTGTGGGCGGCGGGGATCGCGCTGCGCTTCCGCTCGCTGCAGGCGGGGCCGCTGATGCAGACGCCGGTCTTCCTGGTCCTCTTCCTGGCGCCCGTCTACGTGCCGCTCGACCTGCTCAACTCGCTGGATCAACGACGTCGCCTCGATCAACCCGATCACGCCGATCCTCGAGGCCGTCCGCAGCCTGATCGCCGGCGACCCCGAGGACGTCGGCATGCGCGTTCGCGTGATCGGCGTGGTGCTCGTCGTCCTGTTCGGCCTCTGGGCGATCCGCGGCATGCGCAGCGCCGAGGCGGCCGGCGGCGTAATACGCCGACGGCCCTCAGGCTCACCGGTGCCGAGCGGCTCGGTCTCGTCGAGCACCCGCGGCGGCAGCGTCTCCCGGCGCACCTGCTCGAGCCGGGCGAGCCGCTCCGGCATCCCGAGCCGGGTCGACGACCTCGGCGGCCAGCGCGAGGTAGTCGCAGCCGCGATCGGGCTTGTACTCGAGGATCGGGACGCGCGCGCTCGGCCGACTCGGCGTAGGCGATCGACTGGCGGATCACGGTGTCGAAGACCTTGCCGGGGAAGCGCTCGTCGAGCGCCTCGAGGGTCTGGCGCGCGTGCCTGGTCCGCATGTTGGCGATGTTGAGGACGACGCCGAGCAGCTCGAGCTCGGGGTTGAGCGTGTCGCGGGCGAGGTCGAAGATCTCCATCGCCTGCTCGACCCCCTGCAGCGAGAAGTGCTGGGCCTGGGTCGAGAGGATCGCGTGGGTGGAGGCGACGAGCGCGTTGACGGTGAGCAGGCCGAGCGTCGGCGGGCAGTCGATGAGGACGACGTCGTAGCGGCGCTTGACGTCGCGCAGGGCGTTGCGCATCGTCACCTCGCGGCCGATCTTGCCGGCGAGGACGAGCTCCGCCTCGGCGAGCCCGAGGTTGGCCGGGATCACGCCGTCGTGGATCGCGTCGGCGGCCCGCGCCTGGCCGGCGAGCACCTCGCCGAGCGTCGGCTGGGCCTCCGGGTCGACGTCGAAGTAGTCGGAGAGGTTGCCCTGCGGGTCGGCGTCGATCGCGAGCACGTCGAAGCCGATCCGGCTGAGCACGTCGGCGAGCGTTGCGAACCGTCGTCGTCTTGCCGGTTCCGCCCTTCTGGGAGAGCACGGCGATCGTCACCGACATCGGTGCACCGCCCGGCGGCGCGGCGCCGAGCGAGGTCGGGAGAGCTCGGAAGTCCGGGTGAGCCGTGCGCCACGCGGCGACTATAGACGGCGCCCGCCGGGCGGCGGACGGTACGCCGCGGTGCCGACGTGGCCTCAGCGCAGGCGGCGGACGTTCATCGCGCCGCCGACCGAGCGGACCCGGGCGCGGCCGGTGACCGAGCCGAGCGCTCGCCGCGGCCGGCGACCTCGCAGCTCTCGCAGACCCATGCCGTCGGCTTGCGGCCGCTGGCGGCGTGGCGGACGACCTGCTCGCCGACCAGCGGAAAGCGCTCGCAGCACGACGCAGCGGGCGACGCCGTCGATCGGCTCGTCGGCATCGGCGGCTCGCTCCGGGGCCGGTCCGGGGGCTGGGGCGATCGGGAGGGCGCCGTCGCGGCTGAGCAGCCCGGCGTCCTTTGCGGTGGCAGCTTCCATGCCCGCCCCTTCGCCGCCGCGGCGCTCGTTCCTGCCCGCCCGGCGCCGGTGGCGGCGCGGATAGAATCGCGACGCGATGGGCCCGGTCAGCGCCAAGATCACGATCGACGCGCCGCGCGAGCGGGTCTTCGAGGTGATCTCGGATCTCGCCAACCGGCCCGCCTTCTGCGACCACTTCGCGCACGAGTTCCACCTGCAGCGGCTCGACTCGACCGGCGTCGGCGCCGCCGCCCGCTTCCAGGCCGAGGCGAACCGCTTCCACGATCTGGATGGAGACCGTGATCACCGAGCTCGAGGCGCCGCACCGGCTGATCGAGCGCGGCCGGGGCTCCCGCCAGGACCGGATGGAGATCGGGACCGCCTGGGAGCTGGTCGAGGGCCCGGACGCGGCACGACCGAGGTCACCGTCACCTTCTGGGCCGAGCCGACGAACCACGTGGACACGATCAAGGGCAAGCTCGGCGCCGCCCGCTGGTACCGGCGGCAGTGGCGCAAGGCTCTGCACCGCCTTCGTGACCTGATCGAGAGCGACGAGCCGATCGAGCGCCTGCAGGTCGCGGGTGCGGCGCGTGTCTAAGCGTTTTCAGGCAGCGCTACGCGTCGCCACGACGCTCAATAGACTTCCGCCCTCGATGCGCCGGCGACTCGTACCAGCCCTGCTCATCGCTCTGCTCGCACTCTCCGCGGGAGCCGTCTCCGCCTGCGGCGGCAGCGAGTCGCCCGTGCTCGAGGGTCGAGCCCCTCGAGCTCGGTGACCTCACCTACTACGTCCAGATCACCCGCTTTCTGAACCCGAGCAACCCCGAGGACGCCGCCTACCTCGAGGGCCAGCCCCCGGCCCGAAGAGCGACGACTACCTCGGCGTCTTCCTGCGGGTCAAGAACAAGTCCGACCAGGCCCAGAACCTCGCCGACCACTTCAGCATCGTCGACACCCGGGGCAACATCTTCGAGCCGATCCCCTCGGACAGCGACTTCGCGCTGCAGCCGGGCGCCGACGTGCCGGCTGACGCCAGTACCCGGCCGTCGACTCGCCCGCGTGCAGCGGCCCGGTCAAGGGCTCGTTCCTGCTCTTCGCGCTCGCGGTGGCCTCGAGGAGAACCGGCCGCTCAACCTGCAGATCCCCGCGCCCGACGGCAGCGTCGAGGAGATCGAGCTCGACCTCTAAGAGGCCGTCTCAAAACCCCCGCGCGCCCGGATGACGCCCAGGGCGCGTCGCGGGATCGCCACCGTCCTCAGCCCCACATGGCGCTGCCATGCGGGGCCGCGGCCGCCGACGCCCCGCTCGGCCCTGAACGCCCCCGGGCACACGCGGGTTCTGAGACGACCTCTCAGAGGCCGTCCCAGGGTGGCCGTGGTCGCCGTGCGGCCGCTAGAGGTCCCGCTGAAGATCTGCGACGCGATCGGCGCCGCGACCACGCCGCCGTCGCCGTCGGCGTTGACGATCATCACGGCGACCGCGAGCTTCGGCTTGTCGGCGGGGGCGAAGGCGCTGAACCAGGCGTCGACGTCGTGCTCGGGCTCGGCGTCGGGGTCGGTGGTGGCGGTCGGCGTATCGCCCCCCGTGTCCTTGAGCGAGGCGAGCTCGGCGGTGCCGGTCTTGCCGGCGACCTGCGCCTGGGGGATTGCGCCGGCGGTGCCGGTGCCCGACTTGACGACCTCGATCATCATCTTCCGCACCTTGTCGGCGGTCTCCGGCGAGACGCCTTGACGTCGCCTTCTGGCTCGAGCGGAGCTTCGGGTCCTTGACCATCGCGGTCGGCGAGCGGACGCCGTTGTTGGCGATCGTCTGCGCGACCGATGCCATCTCCAGCGGCGTCGCCAGGACCTCGCCCTGGCCGATCGCGCTGACGCCGACGTCGAGGTCGTCGCCGAGCGGATCGGGGATCGTGCTCATCGCCGGCTTGACCAGCGCCAGGGCCTGATCGTCGTAGAGCCTCGGCGGCGAGTTGAAGCCGAACTTCTCGGCCATCGTCGAGGAACTTCTCGCCCCCGATCTTGGCCCCGAGCGGCACGAAGACGCTGTTGCAGGACTCGGCGAAGCTGGCGACCAGGTTGCCGCCGCAGGACTCGTCGTGCGCGTTTGCGACCTCGCGGCCGTCGACGGTCGCCGATGTCGCGACCGGGTAACTGGTGTCGAGGTCGGCGACCCCGTCCTCGAGCGCCGCCGAAGCGGTGATGATCTTCATCGTCGAGCCCGGCGGCTGCGGCGCGGAGAAGCCGAGGCCGGCGAGCGCGCGGACGTCGCCGGTCTTCGCGTCGAGCACGGCGACGCCGCCGAACTGGCCGCCGAGGGCGTCGGCGGCAGCCTGCTCGACCTTCGGATCGATCGGTCGTCTTCAGCGGCTTGCCCGGGGTCGGCTTGCGTCGCGCGAGGACCCGCTTGCCCGAGTCCGAGATCGGCGAGCAGCTTGCCGCCCGGCGTGCCGGCCAACTGCTCGTCGAAGGCGAGCTCGAGCCCGCTCGTGCCCGCCTTCGTCCCCTCCGGGAAGCCCCTCGCCTCGAGCGCCTTGGCCTGCGCCGCCGAGGGCTCGCCGATCTCGCCGGTGACGATCCCGCCGGCGCCGTTGGTCGTCCGTGCGTCGGCCGGGCCCTCGGCGAGCGCGGAGCCGTCGGCGGCGAGGATCGGAGCCCGCTTCGGCGCCTTGGTCTTGCGATCGAGCTTCTCGCCCGTGTCGCAGGCCGGGGAAGACGAGGTCCGGCGCCAGGTGACGCCGCCGTCGGCGACCGGGATCGCGAGCTCGCCGCCGATCGTGCCGAAGGAGTCCGTCGCGGCCTGGAGCTCGACCGCGACCTGTTCGGTCGCCGTTGACGTCTGACCGGGCCGCGGGCCTCGCCGACCTCGATCCGCTTCGAGCGTCGCGGTCTCGCGGCCTTCTCGTAGGCGGCGGCGAACTCGTCGGCGGAGGTTTCCGACTTCGAGGCCGGCGTTGAGCTCGGCGTACATCGCGCCGTAGTCGCCGCCCTGCCATGCGGCGGCGAATCGCTTGGCGGAGTCGAGCTCCGGCGAGCCCGAGGCGATGATTGCGCCGACGATGAACGCCGCGGCCGCGAGCAGCGCGAGCGGCACCGACACGAAGGAGGATCTTGCGGCTGCTGGGCCGCCTGGGTCTGATCGAGCTCACTGATTCGCTAGCTTGGCCACCGTCGTGACGCGCCCCTGCGTCCGCACCGGTTCACTTGAGAAGGCTACTTCGACGGGTACACGTACTTACCCGCCCCCGCAGGGTCGGTAAACCATGACCGCGATCGACTGGGTGATCGTCGCTGCCGTCCTGCTGCTCATCCCGCTCGGCTTCCGGCAGGGGCTGATCGTCGCGGCGCCCACGCTCGCCGGCTTCGCCGTGGGCGCCTTCGTCGGCAGCAGGGTCGGACCGCTGCTGCTGAGCGGTGGCTCGGAGTCGCCCTATGCGCCGGCGACGGCGCTGCTCGGCGGCCTGCTCGTCGGCGGCGTCCTCGCCGTCGTGCTCGAGGGCCTCGGCATGGCCCTGCGCGACCGGCTCGCCCGTCGCGGGGCCCCGCGGGCGATCGATGCCGTCGGGGGCGCGATCGCGATCGCCGGGCTCGTCCTCGCCGTGAGCTGGGTGATCGGGGCCGTCGTCCTCAACGCGCCCGGCCTGCACCGTTACCGGGCCGACGTCCAGCGCTCGAAGATCCTCAGCGCCCTCAACGACGCCGTGCCGCCGTCGGGGCCGGTCCTCAACGTCCTCAACCGGATCGACCCGACCCCGTCGCTGCGCGGCCCGTCGGCGGACGTGGCGTCGCCCGATCGCAAGGCGCTGAGCAGCCCGGAGCTGCGTACGGCCGCGACGAGCGCCGTGCACGTGCTCGGCTCCGCCTGCGGCCTCAACCTCTCCGGCTCCGGTTGGATCGCCGGCCCCGAGGAGGTCGTCACGAACGCGCACGTGGTGGCCGGGCAGACCGACACCCGCATCGTCACACACGACGGCACGACGTTCGACGTGACGCCGATCCTCTACAGACCGAAGGACGACATCGCGATCCTGCGCGTCCCGGGCCTTACCGGCACGCCGCTCGAGCTCGCCGCCGACCCGCAGAGCCGGCGATCCCGGCGCCATTGTCGGCTTCCCGGGCTCCGGAGCGTTTTCCGCCGTGCCGGCACGGCTCGGGACGACTGGCACCGTGACCAGCGAGGACTCCTACGGGAACGGCCCGATCGAGCGCCAGATGACCTCGTTCCGGGGCGAGGTGATCAGCGGCAACTCGGGCGGCCCGGTGCTCGGTACCGACGGCCACGTGCTGACCACGGTCTTCGCCTCGGCCCTCGAGACCAAGCACCCTCAGGGCCTGGGCATCCCGAACTCGATCGTCGCCGACGACCTGGCGCGGGTCGGCCCCAACTCGCCCGCCTCGGGCACCGGCCCGTGCGCGAGGTAGCCCGGGCAAGCGCTCAAGCCCACCCGAGCGCTTCGCTACTGTCTCCCTGTGGCCTCCACCTCGGTGGACAACGCCGGACGGGAGGGCGCCGGAGTCGCGGCATCGCCGCAGGGCGTCTGCCCCCGCTTCCACGCCGCCGTCGAGCTGATCGGCCGCCGCTGGGTCGGCGCGATCCTCTTCACGCTGCTCGAGGGTCCGCAGTACTTCAGCGAGCTCGCCGCCGCGGTCCCGAAGATGTCTGACCGGCTGCTCTCGCAGCGGCTCCGCGAGCTCGAGGCCGAGGGCCTCGTCGCGCGCAGCGTCCACGACGGCCCGCCCGCCCGCGTCTCCTACGAGCTCACGGCCGTCGGCGCCGAGCTCGAGCCGGCGATCGGCGAGCTGCACGACTGGGCGCAGCGCTGGGAGCGCGCCGTCCAGGACGCTCCGAGCGGCCCGGGGGCCTGACGCTCACCAGTCGCGGGGGTTGCCGCGGCGGGATCTCGATCGCGGACGAGGAGGCCCTCGACCAGCGGCGCGGGGTAGGGAAGCGTCGTCCGCCGGTAGAGCTCCACCGCCTCGGAGCCGAGCGCCGCGAAGGCCGCCTCGACGGCGCTCGCGTAGGCGGCGAGGATCACCGCCCCGGCGGGCGGATCGGGCGCGTGGTTGGCCGGCTTGGCGACGTAGGTGACGACCGTCTCGAAGGCGCCCCGGCCGTGCCGGCGACGGCAGCGGTGACGTCGACGCGGTCGTAGCGGACCTCGCGCAGGTCGAGGCGCGCGAGCTCGTCCTCGCTGACCGCGAGCAGGACGCCGTTTGGGCCCTCCTCGCCCGTCGTCCGTCGGGCTCGACGTTGAGGCCGAGCACGAACGGCGGAACGTCGCCCCCGGGAGTCGCGAACGTCTTCTCGGCGGCGCTGTTGTCGCGGGCCTGCGAGAAGCGGCGCCGCCAGCCTTCGAGGCGTGCGGGCACGGCATCCCTCGCCGGGCGGCCCAGCGTCATGCTCGGCGCTCGCCGGGGCGACCAGCGAGCCGTAGGCGAAGACCGCGATCGAGCCGCTCACGCGGCCGGCCCTGGGCTCGGCGCCCGTCAGCTCGGGCGGGTGCGGGCAGAGGCGGCGCCGCGCGGGGCAGTCGTGGCAGAGGCCGCGGTGGGGCTCGGGGGTGGGGGCGAAGTCGCCCGCGCGGATCCGGCCGACGAGTGCCTTCGACGCGTTCGCCGGCGGCCGCGATCTCCTCGGGGCCGAGCAGTCCGCGAGCGGCTCGCCGGCGGCGCGCAGGAAGACGTAGGCGGTCCGCACGCTTTCGGCGCCCAGTGCTTCGGCCACGGCGCGGGCGTAGAGCGCCCGCTGGATCTCGTACTCGGGTGGCAGCCCGCCAGCCGGTTCCGGCGGTCCAGGCGTCGGTCTTGTAGTCGATCACGACCGGTGGCTGACCTTCGACCTCGGCGAGCAGGTCGATCGTGCCGCGGATCAGCGTGCCCGACGGCGAGCGCCGAGCCGGAAGGCGAGCTCGGGCCGGAAGCGGGCGCCGCCCTCGCGGAGCTCGGCGAGCAGCTCCGAGCCGAGCCACGCGTCGACCATCGCCGCCGCCTCTCCGGCGCGCCCGGGCGCGGCGTCCTGGCGGAGCAGCGCCGCGGCGACCTCGGCGTCCTCCGGTGCGCGTCCAGCCACGCTGCGCCGCCGTCTCGAGCAGCTCGTGCACGGCCCGCCCGAACCCGAGCCGCGCGCCGGCTTCCTCGCGCCCGGAGGCAGCTCGCCGCCTCCGCCGCCGCCCGGGACCGAGGCCTCGCCGGAGCCGAGCCCGAGCACCCGCTCGGTCAGGAACCGGTAGCCGCAGCGGCTGTACTCGGCGAGCGCCGCGTAGGAGAGGCTGCGGGCGGCGCTGGCGCCGCGCTCGGCGAGCACGGTCATCGGCGGCGTGCCGCCGGGCGCCGGCGCCGCGGCGCCGGGTCCGCTGGGCGCAGGTCGGCGGCGAGCCGCGCGGCGACGCCCGGCTCGGTCGGACCGGTTGAAGCGGACGCGGAGCGCCGGCCGGCTCGAAGCTGGCGTCGAGATCCTCGCGGGCGCAGGCGGCGCGGCCAGGGCGAGGTCGAGCTCGGCCGTCTCGCCGTCGTCGGCGATGCCGAGCGCCGGCAGCAGCCGCCAGATCGTCGAGTCGGCCGCGTCTTGTGCTCGCGTGGCTCTCCTCGCGCCTCCTTCTCCTGTAGGTGCCGCTGAGGATCAGCCGCGGCGGGCGCGGCTCGCGGCGACGTAGACGAGCCGGCCGCGCTCCTCCGCCTCGGCCTCGGCGGCGGCGTCGGTGATCGCCCCGGTAGCCCTCGACGGTGAGCGAGCCGGCGCCGGCGCGGGCGAGGCGCAGGCCGACCCGCGGCGCTGCGGGCTCGGCCGGCTCGCCCGTCGGCTGACGGCGCCGCCTGCGGCGCGAAGGCGAGGGGCATGTCGGTGCCGCCGTGGCGCCAGGTGCGGGCGGCCGAGGTCGGCGACCGCGACGCAGTCGAACTCGAGCCCCTTGGCGGCGTGGATCGTCATCACCGTGACTCCGTCGTGCTCCTCGGCGGCGTCGCCGCCTCGGCCTCGCGGTCCGAGAGCGCGGAGCGGGCCGCGACCGCGTCGAGGAAGCCGCGCAGGTCGCGGCCCTCGTGGGCCTCGTACTCGCCCGCCATCCGGACCAGCTTGAGCAGGTTCGCGGCGCGGCGCCGGCCGTCGGCATGCTGAGCGCCGCGAGGTCGTAGTCGAAGGCCTCGAGCGTGCGCTCGACCAGCGCGTCGAGCGGCATCTGCGCGGCCCCCGCCCGCAGGTCGATCAGCGTCGTGGCGAAGCCGCGATCGCCGCGGTCGCCCGGTCGAGCTGCGCCGAGCAGTCGCAGCGCCTCGGCGTCGGCCGCCGTCGGCCTCCTCGGCCTGCTCGTCGACGAGCACCGCCGCGCAGCGTCGGCCAGAGGTGGCGGCCCGCGGCCGGCGGCCCGGCGCAGCAGCCAGAGCGCGTCGGGCGAGCGCCGCGGCCGCCGGGGAGGCGAGGGCCCCGAGCAGCGCCTCGTCGTCGAGCGGGTTGGCGACGCAGGCGAGCAGCCGCAGCGCGTCCTCGACCTGCTGGGAGGACCAGTAGCCGCGGCCGCCGACCACGTAGGGCTCGAGGCCGGCCAGCTCCAGCGCCTCCGCGTAGGCGTCGACGTGGGTGAAGGCGCGCAGCAGCAGGACCATCGACCGGAGCGGCTCGACGCCCGCGTCGGCGAGCTCGCGCAGGCGGTGGGCCAGGACGCGGGCCTCGGCGACCCGGTCGGCGCCGGTGTCGGCCGCGGCCGGTGCGATCGGCTCGCAGTCGCTCCCGCCAGCCCTCGTAGCGGGTCAGCAGCAGCTCGACGGCCGGCTCGCCCCCGGGCCGACGCCCGGCGCGTCGGGGTCGCGGCTGGCGGCCGACCCGCAGCGCGCTTGAAGTCCTCGAGCAGGACGTCGCCGACCGCGTTGACCGCGGCGACGACCGTCGGCGTCGAGCGGAAGCTGCCGCTCAGCGGCAGCACGGCGTCGCGCCGGCTCGCCGCGGCCGCTCGGCGCCGGACGCGGAAGCTCTCGAGGTCGGCGCCGCGGAACGCGTAGATCGACTGGAACTCGTCGCCGACCGTGAACAGGCGGCGTCGCCGGTCCGCGCAGCGTCGCGCACCAGCCCGACCTGCAGCGGGCTCGTGTCCTGGAACTCGTCGACGAGCAGGTGGTCGAAGCGCTCCCGCTGGCTGGAGCGGACCGCGCTGCCGAGTCGCGCAGCAGCTCGAGGCTGAGCAGCTGCAGGTCGTCGAAGTCGACGCCGGAGCGCTCCGCCTTGAGCTCCTCGTAGCGCGCCGCGAAGCGCGCCGAGCAGCGCGCGGCATCGCGCCGTAGGAGGCCTCGGCCAGCTCGACGTCCGCCGGGTCGGGGACGCGCTCGGCGCGCTCCTTGCCCTCGAAGGCGGCGATCTGCAGCGGCGGCAGGTCGGGGCGGCGATGGCCGTGGTTGCGGAGATCGTCGTAGGCGGCCGCGGATCAGACCGGCCGAGCCGGCCGCGGTACGCCGGCCGCGATCGCGCGACGGCCGTCGTCGCCGGCGGCGAGCTCGGCCAGCGCCTCGTCGAAGGCGAGCGCCGCCAGCCGCGCGGCCTCGTCGGCGTCGAGCACGCGGAAGCGGGGGTCGAGCCCGGCGGCGACCGGATGGGCGGCGAGCAGGCGCCGGCAGAAGCCGTGGATCGTCGTGATCGGCGCCGCCTCGCCGGCGCGGGCGGCCGTCGCGGAGCCGCGTCCGCGCTCGGGATCGGCGGCCGCGTGCGCGCCCGCCGCAGCAGCTCGACGCGGACCCGGCGGCGCATCTCCGCCGCCGCCTTCTCGGTGAAGGTGAAGGCGAGGATCCGCTCCGGCTCGACCCCGTCGACGTCGACGGCGTCGCAGTAGCGGTCGACGAGGACCCGGGTCTTGCCGGTCCCGGCGCCGGCCTCGAGGAAGACGTCGCGGTCGCGCGAGTCGATCGCCGCCGCCTGCTCGGCGGTCGGCGGCGGCCGGCGCGGGCGGCGCTCCGCCGGCGCGGCCGCGGGCTCGGCGCCGCGGGCGCCGGCGCCGGCTCGGCTCCGGCGCCGAGCGTCGAGGCTGAGCTGCTCGGCCTCGGCGCTCACGCCGCTGCCTCCTCCTCTTCCTCCTCGTCGGGGTCGACGACGCCCGCGCTCCATCCGGCAGATCGGCGCCAGCCGGCACCAGCGTCGGGCACTTCGCCGCCGCGCGGATCGCGGCCGATCCGGCCGGCGCGGATCCCGGCGACGATCTCGCTCGGCCCGCTCGACCGCGGCGTCGATCGATCTCGTCGAATGCCTCGTCGGCTCGAGGAAGTCGGTGCCGACGTGGGCCTCCGTGTCGGCCCGGGATCAGCGCGTCCCTGTGCTCCTTGTCGAGCAGCCCGCGCGGGCGGTCGTCGCTCCTTGGTCGCGGCGAGCGGGTGGTAGAGGCCGCCGATCGGCTCCAGGCCCATGCCGCGCGACGGCGGCGCATGTAGAGCGGCAGCTGCAGCTTGCCCTCCTCGAGCAGCTTCTTCGCCGGCGATCGCCTTGCGAGCTCAGCTTGTAGTCGCGGATCAGCGCCTTGCCGTCGGCGGAGACGTCGATCCGGTCGATCCGTCCGTGCAGCCGGAAGCTGCCGAGCTCGGCCGGCTGCGAAGCTCGTCGTCGGGCGCCGTCGCCCGAAGCCGACCTCGAGCAGCTCCGGGCCGGGCGCGCATCGGGCCGCCGGTCTCGGCGTCGCGGCGCAGGAAGCGGTCGAGCACGGCGTCGAGGCGGGCGAGCGTGATCCGCGCGGCGGCGCGCTCGAGGTCCCAGCTCGACGCTCGCGCGGCGACCTCCCGCAGCCGGCTCGCGGCCCGCCGCGATCCAGCGCTCGAGCGTCGGCTCGGCGTCGGCCGCGCGGCCGCCCGGCGGCTCCCGGTACAGGCGCTCGAGCGCCGCGTGGACGATGCCGCCGGTCTCGAGCGGCTCGGGGTCGGGCTCGATCGGCTGCCGGGCGCAGCTCGTGTGTTGACGAACCAGCGGTAGGAGCAGTCGTCGTACTGCCTCGAGCGTCGAGGCGCCGAACAGGTCGCGCGCGCCGAGCAGCTCGCAGCACCGCCGGGTTCGCGCAGCGGTCCCGGGCTCCGCGGCGCGGCGAGGCGCGCTCGCGCGGCGGCGGCGACGCTCGGCGAGCGCCGCGGCGGCCGATCCCGTCGGGCAGCTCGAGCGCCGGCGCCGCGGGCTGCGGCCTCCTGCTCGCGGGCAGCAGCGCCAGCGCCCGGCGCAGGTCGCGCGGCGAGCTCGCCTGCTCCGGCGGGCCGCGACGACGTCGCCGAGCGCGGCGCGCATCGGCGAGCTCGGCCTCGAGCGGATCCGCGGCCGAGTCCGGGGTCGGCGGCGGGTCGAGCAGCTCGCGGACCTCGTCGACGAAGGGCTAGCGCGCGATCGCCGTCGCCCGCCTCGTCGCTGGCCGGCCAGCTCAGCGCAGAGGCTGCGCTCGGGCCGCGAGACGCAGGAGTAGAACAGGTAGCGCTCCTCGGCGGCGGGCTCGCGCGCGGGCCTCGATGCCCGAGCTCGCGCCGGCGCTCGTCGGAGAGCAGCGGGTCGCCGCCGCCGGGGGCCGGGAAGCCGCCGTCGGTGAGCCCGGCGACGAACAGGTCGAAGACGCGCGTCGCGCGCAGCCGGTACGGGCTGAGGATCCGGACCCGGCCCTCGGTCGAGCCCGCGCCAGAGCGGCACGCGGACGTGCCCGAGCAGCTCGGCGAGCTCCGCCGGCGTCGGCGGGCGCGTCGGCGCCGAGCGCGGCCGCCTCGGTCGAGCGCCCGCCGGACCTCGGCGGCGGCGCGCAGCTCGACCGCCGCGTCGCCGGCGGGCATCGGGCCGCTGCGCAGGTGCGGGTACTCGGCGATGTCGGACGGCGAGCTCGGCGACGAGCTCGGCGAGCTCGCGGCGGCTCGCCGCGCGGCTCGCGCGAGCGCGCTCGAGCGCCCCAGATCTGCGTGCCCGCTCGCGCTCCGCCCAGACGGCCAGGGCCGCCTCGACGTCCGTCGATCCGGCCGCGCGGCGAGCGTCGCGCTCGAACCAGTCGACCGACTCCGGCGCCGGCGCGCGCCGGGGCCGCGCAGGAAGGCGAGCAGATCGGCGCCGCCGGCCCTCGCCGGCGGCGATCGCGAGCAGCTCGAGCAGGCGTCGTCCCGGTCGCGGTCGCGGCCAGCGGCATCGCGCGCCTCGGCCGCGGCCGGGACGCCGAGTGCGCGCGAGCATCCGCGCGAGCAGCGGCGCCTGCCGGTCGGGGCTGCGGACGGCGACCGCGATCTCGTCGGGGTCGGTGCCGTCGGCGATCAGCCGCGGCGATCCGGCGGCCGATCAGCTCCGCCTCGCCGCGCTCGCCGGCCGACTCGAGCAGCTGCAGCGAGCCGTCCGACGGGCGTCGTCTCGGGTTCGGGCTCGAACAGGTTGCGCTCGAGGTCGCGAACAGCGTCGCGCTCGTCGGTGTAGCGGCGTCCGGCGTCGAGCTCGGCGACGACTCGGCCGCCGAGCTCGTCGCGGAGGACGCCGAGCAGCTCGGCGCGCGCGGCCAGCGCCGGGCGGTCCTCCCAGGCGATCGCGACCGTGACCTCGGCCGGCGCGCGGCGAGCGCGTCGACGCAGCTCGATCTGCTCGCGCGAGAGGTCGTCGAAGCCGTAGAGGAGCACGGGCCGCGCCGCCCAGCGGCCCGGGTCGGCGCGCAGCGCGGCGGTCGCCTCGGCCGCCAGGGTGTGCTCGTCGCCGAGCCGAGCGCGTCGCGCAGCCGCTCGTAGGCGGCGAACAGGGCCGCGATCTCGCGCTCGTAGGCCCCGTCGCCGGGCTCGCAGTCGACGACAGCGCTGCGAAGCCGGCCGCGTCGAGTCCGGCCGCCTGCAGCTCGGCGAGCAGCGCCTCGAGCGCCGGCGCGAACCCCTCGCGCCGCGGCGGAGCGGCCGCAGCAGCCGCAGCTCGTCGCCGCGCGGCGGCCGCGCGGCACAGCCAGAGCCGCTGCATCGCGGCTCAGCGGTCGGCGCCGTCCGCCGCCCCGTAGGCGCGCGCGACCTCGCCGAACAGGCCCGGGAAGCTCGTCACCGTGCCGCCCAGATCGCCGCCCGGCGCTCGCGCAGAGCTCGCGCTCGAAGCGCTCGACGTCGTCGCTCGTCGGGACGACCAGCACGGGCTCTCGCGCGCGAGCGCGCCGCGAAGCCGATCGAGGATCGCGCCGGTGCGGCCGGAGTTCGGGCGGTCCGACGATCATCTGCAGGCCCATCGGCTCCGAGCATAGGTCGGCGGCGCGGGCGCCCGTTCATGACAGCGCGCGGCGCCGCTTCCGCGGAAGAGCCGCTCGCACCGCGGATCGCGCGCCCCGTTTTGCCGTCGGGAGGCAGGTCTATCTTGGCTTCGCATCGTCCAACGACCCGCGAGGAGCCATCACGGTGCCGCTCTGCTTCATCGATCCAGCCGACGCGATCCGCGTCGTCGCCGACTCCGTCGGCCGCGAGGCCCGCCGCCAGCTGCTCGGCGAGGCGGTCCGCGCCTGGGTCGACGAGATCCCCGACGACGAGCTCGAGGCTCACTACGCGAAGGCGATCGCCGAGCTCGACGAGCACGACCTCTCGATGCTCGCCGCCTGGCACGCCTCGATGGACGTCGGCCACCCGCTCCCCAACCGCGACTTCCTGATCGGCTCCTTCGGCTCGCTCGGCGAGCACCGCCGCGAGGCGCTCAAGCTCGCCGCCGGCTTCCGCGGCGAGGAGGCGGTCGACCGCGGCGTCACCGAGGAGCGCGCGCTCGAGACCGTGCTCGAGTGGCTCTCGCACGAGCGCCAGATGGAGCTCGCCGCCGAGGCGATGGAGCTCTACCTCTGGGACCGCATCGGCTCCGATAACTAGGCGGCGGGCTGCGGACGCGCTGCTCGGCGTCCCGCTTCGCTCACGTGCGGAGCACGCTCGCTCAACGCTCCTTGATCAGCACGCCCGCAGCCTCGCCGTGGGGCCGTCAGGTCTGGCGGCGGTAGGCGCGGCCGTCACGCGGGATGGTGGTGCCCTGCGCCTCGAGCGGGGGGCTCGGGCTCGGCGCGCATGGTTCTCACGGCGGCGCCCGTGCTCGGCTCCGGGGGGCGGATGCCGTCGCGACCGAGCTGCTCGAGGCCAAGTCCCTCGGGTGCGTGCAGGGCGAGCAGCTCGGCGTCTGCATCCGGGCGGCGGTCGCTCGTCGCCAGCGAGACCGCGATCATCGTCGCGAAGGCGAGTGGCACCGAGACGACCGCCGGCTGCGTGAGCAGGCTGGCGAGAGCCGCGCTTGAGGGGTCGAAGGCGAGGCCGGCGAAGATGGCACCGCTCGCCACCGCGCCACCGACGGCCATGCCGGCCGCCGCCCCGGGCGGAGTCAGACCTCGCCACCAGACCCCAAGCAGGAACATCGGGCAGAAGGTGCTGGCGGCGATCGCGAACGCCCACCCGACGAGGACGCCGATGTCGAGGCCGCCCGCACCGAGCGCCAGCAGGACCGGCAACACCATGCCGAGCGCGGCCGAGGCACGGAAGCGTCGTCGCCGCGTCCGTGTGCCGCGGGGCCGGCGGATGCGACCCCAGACGTCGTAGGAGATCGTGCCCGAGATCGAGACCAGCAGACCGGAGGCGGTCGAGAGGAACGCGGCGAAGGCCCCCGCCGCGACGAGCGCGGAGAGCAGCTTGCCTGGCTCGCCCGGCCAGGCGATCTCGGGAATCCGGAGGACGACGCTGTCCGTCTGCCCGGTCACGTACAGGGCGGGGGCCAGGGCTCGGCCGAGCATCGCGTAGACGACCGGAAACAGATAAAAGAGCCAGAGCAGCCCGAGGACCCTGACCGTCGTCTTCCTTGCCGCCGGCCCGTCGGGACTCGTGTAGAAGCGGACGAGGATGTGCGGCAGCCCCATCGTCCCGAGCACGGTTGCGATCAGTAACGAGTAGACGAAGAGCGGACCGTCCGCGCCGCCCGTCCCGACCGGGCGGGACCACTGGAACCCCGGCCCGCTGTCGCCACCCTCACCGACCGGGATCGCGGCGTCGGGCGGAAAACGCACCGTGCCCGCCGGCAGCGTCACCTGCTCTCCCTTCTCGGCCTGGTGCACGCCGTCGGCGGTGCGGTAGCTCGATTGCGCGCCGAAGACGACCTGCTGTTTTGTGTCGAGGTGCACCTCGAGGCCGGCGGAGGGCGCCCGCGGGACGCCGTCGCCGAACAGCGTGTTCTGGTGCGGCAGGCCGCCGAGGTAGATCAACAGCAGGCACGCCGGCAGGGCGATTGCGAACGTCTTGAGCCAGAACTGGAAGGCCTGGACGTACGTGATCCCACGCATTCCCCCGAGCGCCACGTTGAGGGAAACGATCGCGCCGACCACCGCGACGCCGAGCCAGTAGGGGGCGCCCGTGACCTGCTGCAGGGTGATGCCCGCCCCCTTGAGCTGCGGGACGAGATAGAAGCCGGTGATGCCGAGCACGATCGCCGCCGCGAGCAGCCTCATCTTCGGGGAGCCGAGGCGAGACTCGGCGAAGTCCGAGATCGTGTACGCGCCGTAGCGTCGCAGCGGCGCAGCGACGAACAGCAGCAGGGTGAGATACCCGGCGGTGAAGCCGACCGGGAGCCAGAGGGCGTCGGCACCGAGCTTCATCACGAGCCCCGCGATCCCGAGGAAGCTCGCGGCGGAGAGGTACTCGCCGGAGATCGCGGCGGCGTTCCACCAGGGCGTAACGGCACGCGAGGCGACGAACAGATCCGAGGTGGTGCGCGCGAAGCGCACCGTCCAAGTGCCCAGCCCGAGGGTTCCGACGGTGACCGCTGCGACCGCGAGTACCGCGATCACTGGCCGCTGACGAGGTCGCGAAACTCTTCGTCGACGGCGTCCGCGCGTCGTTGATACGCCCACCCGATGGCCACGAACAAGGGGAACAACGGCACCGCGACCAACACCAGCGGCAGCGGGATGCCGGCAATTGAGATCGACTCCAGGGTGGGGACCAGAAAGAGCAGCAGCGGCAGCGCACCGAGCAGGCCGATGAAGGCCACGAGCGCGGAGATCGAGACGGCAAGCTGGGCGCGCACGAGGCGCCGCAGATAGACGTCACCGTGCGCGGTCGCCTCGGCGAGCTCGTCCCTGGGGGTGCGCTCGGGGCCGCTGGGCCGCTGCTCGCTCATAACCCCAGCCGCCTGCGCAGCTCAGCGATCTCGCGCCGGGACACCGGCACCTCTTGGTCGCCCCTCAGGCGCAGAACGGCGGTGCCGTTGAGCCGCGGCCGGACCTCGACCACGTGACGGAGGTTGACTGCGAACTGCCGGTGCACGCGAACGAATCCGAAGGCGCCCCAGCGCTCCGTGATCCCGCCAAGCGTGCCACGGAACAGGAACCGCCCGTCGTCGGTGACGACGCGGACGTAGTCGCCGGCCGCGCGCAGGTAGAGGATCGAGGAGCGCCGGACGAGCCGCGTCGCTCCGCGCGCGCTGTCGAGCGGGACGATGTCACTCCCATCCGGCTCATCTGCGTCCGAGTCATCGCCGACGGCGACGGGAACCGGCCCGTGGTCCTCGTTCACCTCGACGTCGGCATTCTCGCCGAGCCGCTCGATCGCCTCCTCCAGGCGCTTCTGGCTGACCGGCTTGACGATGTAGTCGACCGCGCGCAGCTCGAACGCCTCGACGGCTGCGTCCGGATAGGCGGTGACGAAGACGACGGCGGGCGGCGCCGCGAAGCGGGCAAGCACGCGCGCTAGATCGGTGCCGCTGAGCTGGGGCATGCGCACATCGAGAAAGAGGCCGTCATACGGGCGCTCGGTCTCGTTCAGCAGCCGCAGGGCATCGCTGCCGGCATCGGCCATGTCGACGTTGTGGATCGCCGGAGAGTTGCGCAACATCCGCACGAGGTCGGCAAGTGCGGGGCGCTCGTCGTCGACCGCGAGAACCTTCAGCCCCTCGCTCATGGGACCGTCACCGCCATTCGGGCGCGCGGCAGCGACTTCGGCAGCGTCATCGTCACGGTGGTGCCCTCACCAACCGCGGTGCGGATGTCGAGCCCGTAGTCGTCGCCGAAGGTGGCGAGCATCCGCTCGTTCACGTTGAACAGGCCGATTCCGGTGCCCGCGCCGGCGAGCGCCGCGCGGGCCGCTTCGGGATCCATACCGGCACCGTCGTCGGAGACTTCGACCTCGATGTCACGGCCGAGGTCGGCGGCGAGGATCTCGATCCGCCGTGGTCCCGTACCCCCTTCGACGCCGTGGCGCACCGCGTTCTCGACCAGCGGCTGCAGCGAAAGGACCGGAAGGGGCGCCTGCAGTACCTCCGGTGGGACCTCCAGACGCACCTCGAGTCGGTCGCCAAACCGAGCCCGCTCAAGGCTCAGGTACTTCTCGACGTAGCGGAGCTCCTCGGCGAGGCTCACGTACGAGCGCTCGGTCTGGAAGGCATAACGGATGAACTCGGCGAACTCGGTGAGCAGCTCGCGAGCCTCCTCGGGGCTGGTGTGGATGTAGTTTGCAACGGCGGCGAGCGCGTTGTAGATGAAGTGCGGCGAGATCTGCGCGCGGAGGGCCCTAAGCTCGGCCTGCGCGAGGCGACTCTCCTGATCCGCGAGGCCTGCGAGAGAGAGCTGCGCGCTGACCAGTCGCGCCGCCTCCTCGACGCCTCGTGTGTCCTCCGGCCCGATCGTGGCCATGCTCCGGAAGAGACCGATCAGGCTGCCGACCCGCTCGCCGCGGACGTCAAGCGGTGCAATAACGGCTGCGCCGAGGTCGTCGTCCCGCCGGTCGAGGAGTGTCGGCTCCACCTGCAGGCGCTGCTCAATGGGGCCTTTGACCAACTCCGAGAGTGGGGTGCCGCCGCGATGGCGGTTGGGGCCATCCCCGTCCCAGGCGAGGATCCGCGTGCGGTCGGCGACCGCGATCGCCGGCGCTTGGATCAGGGCCCGGAGATCGGGGGCCGCCTTCTGGGCAGTCGGAGTCGAGAGCCCCTTGCTCAGGTGCGGGAGGGTCGCGACCGCGGCGTGCAGACCCGCGTGCATCGCCTGTCTCTCCGGATTGATCACTCGCGGCCGCGTGAACAGCCGAAATGCTGCGAAGGCCGATGCGGCCAGCGCCAGGCCGACCACGACTCCGAGCGCAACGTCCATCTCTTCTCCCCTGTGGGAATTTCCAGCATAGTCCGGCGCCGACGGTGCGGCAACAGCTTGCGCTGTGCGGCAACCGCTCGTCGTGTTTTTCACGCCACCGACCGCGTGAGCGGGGGCTCCGGGCGAAAGCCGTTGTGCGCTGCGGATTCCATGCCTATGTTCGCCTCGTCAGCGGCGTCTGCCGTTAGCGGCGGTCGTCAGAGAAGTTTGTGGCGGTCGTTTCGGCCGGCACGGAGAGGAGAGGCAGATGGAAGCGTCCACCCCGACCGCGAGGCCATGGCCCGCGGATCCGGCCCCGCTTGGGCTTGCGGGCTTCGCGATGACCACGTTCGTGCTCAGCATGTTCAACGCGAACTTCGTCAGCGGCGCCGGCGAGCCCGTCGTGCTCGGTCTCGCCCTTGCCTACGGCGGCCTCGCGCAGCTGCTGGCGGGAATGTGGGAGTTCCGCACCGGTAACACGTTCGGTGCCGTTGCATTTTCGTCCTACGGCGCCTTCTGGATCTCGTTCTGGGCGCTGGTCACGTTCTTCGCCAAGCTGATCCCGCCGGAAGCGGTTGGACACGCGGTCGGCCTCTACCTGTGGGCCTGGGCGATCTTCACGACGTACATGTTCGTGGCGTCCCTGCGGACGACGGCCGCGGTCGCGACGGTCTTCTTCCTGCTGTCGGTCACGTTCATCCTCCTCGGCATCGGCAACTCCGGGGGGCACGAGACCATCGTCCACTGGGGCGGTTACCTGGGCCTCGCCACAGCGGTCGCAGCCTGGTACACGTCGTTTGCGCTCGTCGTGAACTCGACCTTCGGTCGGACCGTGGCCCCGGTCGGACCGCTCAACCGCTGAGTGGGTGGGGGCGCCGCCGCTGCGGAAGCAGCGGTTGGCGCCCCCAGCGCCACCGATCCACGAGAGCTCGCACAGGCGGGCGGAGAGGACTTTCTGATGAGTACAGCCAACGGTTCGGAGACCGGCACCGGCGCCGAGATCGAGGTACTGGCGAAGGAGGGCGTTTCGATCCCGCCCCCGGAGGAGTTCACCCGGCAGGCCCTGATCAAGGACGACTCGATCTACGCGGAGGCGGAGAGCGATTACGAGGGCTTTTGGCTCAAGCATGCGAAGGAGATGGTCGACTGGTATTCGGAGCCGACCGAATCGCTCAAGTGGGATCCCCCGCACTGCACCTGGTTCGCGGACGGTGAGCTCAACGTTTCGTACAACTGCCTCGACAAGCACGTCGAGGCCGGAAGGGGCGAGAAGACGGCGCTGCAGTTCGTTCCCGAGCCCCCCGACGAGGAACCGCGGGCAATCAGCTTCGCGCAGCTCAAGGACGAGGTCTGCCGTTTCGCCAACGCGCTCAAGGCCCTCGGCGTCAGCAAGGGCGACCGCGTCGGCATCTACATGGGCATGATCCCCGAGCTCCCGATCGCGATGCTGGCCTGCGCCCGGCTCGGGGCGCCGCACGTCGTCGTCTTCGGCGGTTTCTCGGCCGAGTCGCTGGGCGAGCGCCTGGAGTCGACCGGGGCCTCCGTGCTCGTGACGCAGGACGAGGCACTACGCAAGGGCAGCCCGATCCCGCTCAAGCAGATCGCGGACGAGGCCGTCGGCCACGCTCCGACGATCGAGCACATGGTCGTCGTCCGGCGTACCGGCGCGGATGTCACGATGAAGGACGGTCGTGATCACGACTGGACGCAGCTGGTCGCCGAGCAATCGGTCGACTGCGAGCCTGAGCGCTGCGCCGCGGAGCACCCGCTGTATCTGCTGCACACCTCCGGGACGACGGCGAAGCCGAAGGGCGCCCAGCACAGTTCCGGCGGCTACCTGACCTACGTCAGCGCCACCCACAAGTGGATCTTCGACATCCACGACGACGATGTGTGGTGGTGTGCGGCCGACGTCGGCTGGGTCACCGGCCACAGCTACATCGTCTACGGCCCGCTCAACAACGGGGTAACGGGCATCCTCTACGAGGGCGACCCCACCTATCCCGAGATCGATCGCCACTGGGAGATCATCGAGCGCTACGGGGTGACCCAGTACTACACGGCGCCGACCCTGATCCGAGCGTTCATCAAGGCGGGCCCGGAGTATCCACAGAAGCACGACCTCTCCTCGCTGAAACTCCTGGGGACAGTCGGTGAGCCGATCAACCCGGAGGCCTGGCTCTGGTACTGGCGCTACATTGGCGGCGAGCGCTGTCCGGTCGTCGACACCTGGTGGCAGACCGAGACCGGCGGGATTCTGATCTCACCGCTGCCCGGGGTGACGACGCTGAAGCCGGGCTCGGCAACGAAACCGTTCCCGGGCGTCAAGCCGGCGATCCTCGACGAGCGCGGCAATGAGGTTCCGCAGGGCCAGGGCGGGTTCCTGACGCTGCAGAGGCCGTGGCCGGGCATGTTCAGGACCCTGTGGGACGACGACGAGCGCTACGTCTCCAACTACTTCTCGAAGTACGGCCCGGAGACGTACTTCGTCGGTGACGGGGCGCGCCAGGACGAGGACGGCTACTACTGGCTGCTGGGCCGGATCGACGACGTGATGAACGTCTCGGGACACCGGCTCTCGACGATCGAGATCGAGTCGGCGCTGGTGGCCCACGAGGCGGTGGCCGAGGCCGCTGCCACGGCGGCGCCGGACGAGCTCACCGGGCAGACGCCGCTCTGCTTCGTGATCCTGCGGTCGGGCTACGAGCCCTCGGACGAGCTCGCGGCGGAGCTGCGCGAGTGGGTCGGTGAGCAGATCGGCAAGATCGCCCGCCCGAAGGCGGTGATCTTCGGCCCCGACCTGCCGAAGACGAGGTCGGGGAAGATCATGCGCCGCCTCCTCAAGGACATTGCCGAGGGCGAGGAGCTCGGCGACACGACGACGCTCCGCGACCCGGAGATCGTCCAGTCGCTCAAGGGCCAGGCCGACGAGCTACTCGGCAGGGCCGGGTAGTCGGTCCGCGGCGCGAGCAGGTCCGGCCGCACGCCCTCTCCGGTCGGATTGGCGGACGCCCGGGGTCTGACCGGGGCGTCCGCGCAGCGCCGGTACGACTACCCGACGACCATCAGGGTGTTGCCCTCGGGGTCGCGGAACCAGAACATGGGGGGGATGGGGTCGCCCATGCGGCTGATCCCGCCGTCGACGTCGACGGCGCCGGCCTCGGGGCCTGGCGGTGAAACAACGCGCCACACCTCGCCGCAGAGATGGGGTCCGGCGCATTGGTTCGCCCGAGGCGGACTAACACGCCACACGTCGGGCTGACGCCGACGTCAGGCGCGTTGTTTCCCCCGCGCTGCCACCGGCGAGCTCCGCCAGCCCACCTCCCTCGCTGCCCTCGCAGGGCCACGCCCCTCCGCCGCCGGCGCCGGTCCGCGCGGCGTGACGGGGTCGCCGTCGCGGTCCGCCGACTGGCGGCCGGCAGTGGCGCTCCGCGCGGACCCAGCCCTCGGCCCTACCCGACGACCATCAGGGTGTTGCCCTCGGGGTCACGGAACCAGAACATGGGGGGGACGGGGTCGCCCATGCGGCTGATCTCGTCGTCGACGTCGACGCCGGCGGTCTTCAGCGAGGCGTGGTAGCCGTCGATGTCGTCGGTGTGCAGGCTGATGCCGGTCTCGCGTGCGCCCGACTCCTTGCCCTCCGGTGGGGGCGCCAGGGCGATGTTGGACTCCCCGCCGGCGGGGCCGACCTCGACCCAGCGGTAGCCGTTGCCGAAGGGGACGTCGACGCGCATCTCGAGCCCGAGCTTGTCGGTGTAGAAGTCGACCATGGTGTCCTGGTCGCTGACGGGAATGATGACCGCGTGGATCTTGTTGACGGTGGCGGTGGTGGTGCTCATGCCTTGCCTCCTTGGCGTTGATGTCACCTGCTCAGACCCCAACGGTGCCGGAAACTAATCGGCGCTCCGCTCAGGTTCCGGGGCCGACGTCCTTGGGCGCGTAGCGGTGGTGGAGGATGAGGACGTTGCCGTCGGGGTCGGTGCAGTACGCCATGTTGCAGACGCCGGAGTCGATGTCGTCCATGACGAAGTTGACGCCCTTTGCCTCGAGCTCCGCACGGGCCGCGGCGACGTCGTCGACGCGCAGGGCGACGGGCTGGTTGCTCGGCGTGAAGGGCTGGCCGAAGGCGTCCATCTGCATAACGGCCAGGGTCAGGTTGCCGGTCTCGAACTCGTAGGCGGGCATCTCACCCCACTGCTTGCCGCGCTCGAGCCCGAGCGTGCCGCCATAGAACTCGACCGCGCGGTCGATGTCGGCAGTCCCGATCACGACGAAGTCGGTGCCCGTAACCATGCCGTTGCCGTTCTCACTCATCCTCGATGCCTCCCTTGGCCGTTGGTTCACTCGTCTGAAGCGTCGCGAGCAGGCTCTCCGCCGAGGAGAGCTCGATCGTCCGCGGCGCCGCCGAGAAGTCGTGCTCGCTGCGCAGCTCGTACATCGCCCGCAGTTCGGTTGATTCGATCAGCGCATCGATCCGCTCGTGTCGGCCGCGGTCGTGCTCGGCCGTCGCCGCCCGCGAGGCCTGAAGCTGCTCGGCGTCGATGCCGACGAAGCCGATCGTGAGTATGTCGCGCGGGCTCTCGAGGCTGATCGAGTTGAAGACCCGGGCCGGGACCCCATAGCCGTCGTCGGCCTCCCAGGCGGCCTCGAACTCCTCGAAGCTCACTCCCTCCTTGAGCCGCCGGATGAACACACTGACGATCACCGCGGCTCCGGCCTTGCATCTACAGGTCTTCGCCGTAGATCCGGTAACGCTTGACGATCTCCCCGCCCATCGCCTCCATCGCCTTGTTCATCGGCTTGTTGGTCTCGAGGATCCAGCCGGTTTCGCCGCCCTTCTGGGGGGTCGCGTCGGCCATGTCGTAGTGGCGCTTGTAGAGCGCCGCGGCGACGCCCGTGTGCTGGTACTCGGGCTTGACGCCGAGCGCGAAGACGCGAACCGCGTCGACCTTCGGCGCCTTGCGGAGCGCCTTGATCCAGCCGACCGGCAGCAGGCGCCCGCCGAGCTCGTGCAGAACCTGGTTGTAGTCGGGCAGGGTCAGCGCCACACCGACCGTCTCGCCGGTGTCGACCTTCTCGGCGACCATCGCCCAGTTCTCGTCGATGATCGGCTTGAGCTCGCTCGCGTAGTGCTCGATCTCGTGCTCGGTGAGCGGCACGAAGCCCCAGTTGCGCTCCCAGGCTGCGTTGTAGATCTCCATGAAGCGCTGGACCTCGCCATGCAGGTCGCGCTTGCGCATGCCACGGAGCCGGATCCCGTGCTCGGGCTCGAGCTTGTCGGCGAGCTCGAAGATGATCGGCATCACGTCGCTGCGCCCGGTCACGTGCAGCGACCACTTGTAGAGATCCATCGCCTTCTGCGGGCCGCACGCCTCGATCAGCGGGCCGTAGTAGGGGTGATGCCAGTTCTCGAGGATCTGCGGGCGCAGCTCGTGGCCGGAGACGAGCAGCCCGCACTCGTGGTTGGTGGAGAAGTCGAGCGGGCCGATCATGTGGTCGCGGCCGCGCTCGCGCAGCCAGCCGCGGGCAGCCTCGAGCAGCGCGGCGGCAACCTCGGGGTCGTCCTCGCACTCGAAGAAGCCGAACATGCCCCAGTCGTTGTCGTGGAACTCGTTGAAGCGCTCGTCGACCTGGGCGGTGATCCGGCCGACGACGCGATCGCCGCGGCGGGCCAGGAAGTACTCCGCCTCGGCGTGCTCGAAGAACGGGTTCTTGCGCCTGTTGAGGTGGCGCTTGCGCTCGCTGATCAGCGGCGGCACCCACTGATCGACGCCTTCGTAGAGGCGAAACGGCAGGAGGATGAACTCGCGCAGCTCGCGACGGCCGGAGACGGGGGTAACTGTGAGCTCGGACATGCGGGAATCGGACCGGCGCCCGATCTAGGCGGCGGCGAGCGCCGACTCTATCTCGGCTATCGCCGAGTCGTTGTCGCGGAACTGAACTGCCGTCCAGCCCTGGGCGCGCGCCGCCTCGCAGTTGGCCTCCATGTCGTCCACGAACAGGCACTCCGCTGCGGCGATCCCGTCCAGCCGTGCGAGCGTCAGCTCATAGATCTCAGGGTCGGGCTTGCGCATGCCGACGAAGCCCGAGTCGACGACAGTCTCGAAGATCTCGTCGACGGGCAGGAACGGCCGCCACAGTGGCTCCCATTCGCGCACGTTGTTGGTCAGCAGCGCCATCCGCAGGCCGCGGTCGCGGAGCGCAGCCATCTGCGCGATCATCGGCTCGTTCGGGCTGCAGCGCCTCGAAGTAGATCTCGCTGAAGCGGTGCAGGTCGGGGCGGTGGCCGAGCAGCGGCTCGAGGTTGGTCCGCAGGATGTCGAGGAAGCGGCCCTCGCTGATCCGGCCGCACTCGAGTTCGAAGAGCGGGTGGGCACCGCCGAGCTCGGCGGTGCCCGTTGCCATCGCCTGGCCGAGCTGCTCTGGAGAGATCCCGGCATGATCCTGGTAGGCGGCGAAGGCCTCGATCAGCGGCGTCGTCAGGACGCCGCCGAAGTCGCAGATGACGGCACGGATCGGCACGGCGGATTGTGCACGGGACTGGTGGCGACGCTCAGCTCGTGTAGATCTCGTAGGCGCCGAGCCGCCGGCTTACCGCCGAGGCTCCACGCGAATGCGGGCCGCCTCGAGGTGCGACTCGCCCCAGGGCGGCGCGGCCGCGCCGGTCGCGGCGCAGACCGCCGCCGCGGTCGGCGAGCGCGCCGTCCTCGCCCCAGAGCTCGAGCGTCGCGCGCATCTGGCGCCCGGCGGCGTCGTACTCGGTCGAGAGCAGCGGCTCGTCGTAGGCGAGGACCTTGCCGTCGGCAGAGATGCGGACGGCGCCGACCGTCTCGGAGCCGTGTCGCCGCCGCCCGCCGTCGCGGAGGGCGAACATCGCCAGCAGGCCGTCCCCGCCGAGGCCCCAGAGCGTGCGCAGCGACCGGGCGCGGCCCTCGCCGGTGAGCGCCCAGCTGACGCCGGCCGCCTCGAAGCCGCGCTCGGCGCCGGCGCCGGTGCTGAACGAGACGCTGGCGCCGACCGGCTGCAGCTCGATCGACCGGACCCGGCGCCGTCTCGAAGGCGAGCGGTGTCGTCCTGGCGGCGAGCCCGACGACGAGGATCCCCGCCTCGGCTTCGAGCCGCAGCGTCCCCTCGCCGCGCGAGAGCAGGCATTCGTCGAGCACCGTGACCGGCCCGACTCGCCGGTGGTCAACGCTGCGGCGCTGTGTTCGCCTTCGACGGCGATCGCCCCGTAGGCGCCGGACTCGGGCTCGGCGAAAGAGATCAGTCGCTCAAGCATCCGCGCCGCTCCCTTGTCCGGGGGGCAGGCTCGACTCGTCCTCGCCGACCTCGCGCGCGCTGCCCTCGAAGTCGTAGTCGCGACGAACCCCGGGGGCGGCTCGCATCGGGCCTCGGCGGGGTTCCCGGCGCCTGCTGGGAGGACTGGCTGCCGCGCCGCCGCCACGCGCGCCGAATCGGTCGTAGACGAAGAACACCGGCTTGCCCGGAGTCGTCCGCGCCGCGGCGCTGCGCAGGACCCGCGCGAACGACGGCGCGACCCGGCGGGATCAGCAGGAGGAAGCCGAGGATGTCGGTGATGAAACCGGGCGTCAGCAGCAGCGCGCCGCCGAAGATGATCAGGGCGCCATCGACGATCTCGCGCGCCGGCATACGCCCCTCGGACATCGCCGCGTTGAAGCGCCCCCAGGCCTGTCCGCCCTGCCTCCGCAGCAGCCAGGCGCCGAGCAGGCTGTCGAAGAGCAGCAGCGCGATCGTCGGCAACGCGCCGATGGCGTTGCCGACCTGGATGATCACGTACAGCTCCGCGAGCGGCAGCAGGATGAAGACTGCGAATAGCAGGAGACCCACGGGGCCAATCTAGATCACGCCCGCTCCCGAGCGCGGGGGAGGGTGTCGGGTTCGCTACCTTGAACGCATGAGCGAAACCGTCAAGGTCACCGACCGAAGAGGTCTACGAGGCGCTCGAGGAGGTCATCGACCCCGAGCTCGGCCTCGACTTCGTCAACCTCGGCCTCGTCTACGACGTCGAGATCGAGAACGAGAGCGACGTCTACGTCACCTTCACGCTGACCACCCCCGCATGCCCGATCGGCCCCCAGGTCTCCGAGCAGATGAAGGAGTTCGTCGGCGACATCGAGGGCGTCACCAACGTCTACCCGAAGATGGTCTTCGACCCCGCCTGGTCCCCGGAGATGATGTCCGAGGACGCCAAGTTCGCGCTGGGGTTCTGAACTCTTACTTCCCCAGGGAACCGAACTCCAGCTCGAGTTCGCGCCAGACGTTGCGATAGGGAACGGGGAGGCGACCGCGGACGACGTCGAGGACAGCCCGATCGCCCAAGGGCCGATCGAGATAGATGTGGACCGGGCCTTCCGTGACCTTGCCACCAGCATCCGCGTCGCCGCAGACGAGGATCAGCACGGCCACTGAGTCCTCGCACTCCTCGCGCAGCACGGTGCACACTCCCTCCCCGAGGCGGAGCGCAACCCGGAGCTGAAGCCTGCCTGGCTCGCGCTCCATATAGCCCTCGCACGGGCGCCAGCGCTGCTCGTGAGGGGCCCAATCCGTGGGCGATTCCTTCGGTTCTTCAGCGGCCACGCGGAGAGTGTGGGCCGGCTTTAAAGACTTCCTAAGAATCTTCAGAAACGTTGACATTGGCGCCGCGGAGCAGGACACTGAACCAAGCCTCTGATTACCAAAGGAAAGGAGCTGCACTTGTCACCGGTACCGGTAGTTGCCTGCTTTGGAGCGCTGGATGCACTCGTGTTCGCCCAGGTCGCGTACGCGGCCCGGCAGCTGGACCGTCGTGGCTCGGAGAGCGCCGAGGGGGCGGACCCCGCGGACCCTGGCCCCGAGTCAGACGGCGTCGACGCCTGAGTTTGTCGAAGCCGCGCCACCGCCTGCTGGTCACAGGCGAGGGCTCATTACCGGTCGGCCGTCGGGTCGCAGGCTCGGCGGGTTCGGTTCGCCCATGCGCTCACCGGTGCGAATGCGTGATGCCAATGGCTCCTCGTCGCGCGAATTCCCCCGGGCGGGTCCGGTCACCCCTGGAGGAGACCATCGATGAGGGTATGGATCACTGCTTGGACGTCTGCCCGCTCGCCGACAGGGTCATCGGCGCAGGCGATGCTCAGGGCGGCTTCATCAAGGGCACCGATCAAGATCGTCGCCAGGGGACGAACCGGCTGGGTCTTCAAGTGGCCGGACTGGATCGCAGCGCTGAGCAGCCGCTCGGTCATGCCAAGGCCGTAGCGCTGAGAGAACTCGCGGAAGCGAGCCCACCCTAGGACGCTCGGTGCATCGAGCAGGACCAATTGGCGGATCTCGGATTCGCTTGCGATCTCCAGCCACGCGTCCGCGGCGACATGGAGCGCCTCGGCCGGGTTCTGCGGCTCGGCAGCCGCAACGGCGGCGGTAAGCCGCTCGATGACCTCAGCCTCAACGGCCTCGAGGACAGCGATGAATAGCGCCGGCTTGTCGGCGTATTGGTGGTACATCGCACCGCGGGTCACCCCCGCGCGCGCGGCAATCTCCGGGGTGCCGACCTCGCCGTAGCCGCGTGCACCCCAAAGCCGGCGGGCGGCTGCCATGAGCGCGCCCTGAGTCGCTGCCGATCGCTCCGCTTGCGTTGGACTCATTTACGTGCAGCCAGTTGGTATCTTACGTGCAACCTGCACGTAAGGCTATACCAGGAGGTCCCGTTCCCGATGATCCACCGACCGGACCGGCTCACTGAGCTGATCTCCAACTCTGTCGGCGCCAACAAATCCAGTCGCCTCGGCAAGAAGGGAGCCCTCGTGACGCCCATGAATCGCAGCCCGAGCGCGACGACCGCTCGAGCGAGGAGGAACCGATGAAGCGACGACGCTGGCCGCGCTGGCGCCTCCTGGCGGCCGCAGGGGTCGTTGGGCTGGTCGTGCTGGCGGCCGTGGGGGTCGTGGCCTTCGCGCTCTCGGGCGGATTCGACAAGACCACCTCCAAGCAGGTTGCCGGCCCCGGCACGAAGGTCGTGCCGGTCGCGCTCGTTGACGCCGTCGTGGGCTTCGACGTCACCCCTGATGTGCTCAAGGTCGCCCGCGGCACCCACGTCGTCCTCGAGGTCGTCAACGAGGGCGACGAGGACCACAACCTCTCAGTGCAGGGAGGCGCGAAGACAAGGATGCTCGGTCCCGGCGAGACGGATCGCCTCGACCTCGGCACGGTCACCGACGACCTGGACTTGTGGTGCACGCTCCCCGGGCACAAGCTCGCCGGCATGACGCTCGATGTCCAGGTAGTCGACCCGGCCGCAATCAGCCGCGACGAAGAGGACGCAAGGCGATGAAACGGCGGGCACGGCGGGCTCGAGAACGTGGGGCTGCCAGCCCGGCTGCAGGCCTTCAGCATGGCCTTCTCGGACTCCGGCATCCAGGGCTACTACGACAACGGCCGCGGCTTGACCGGCGCGTGGGACACCGGGCGCATTCCCGGCGACGAGCTCAAGGAGGTCCTCGCCGACGTCGACAAGCTGCTCAACGTGCTCGTGCTCACCGACGACGACGTCGAGGCGCAGAACCGGGTCGCGCTCTCATCGCTGCCCGGCGACGAGAACGGGCCGATCCCGAAGGTGATCTTCCGCCAGCGGCAGCGCACGCAGCGCACGCTCGCCAACCGCGAGTACTGCGCCGACAAGGCCTCCCGCCTGCTGCGGGCGGCCGGTGCCCGGAAGGTGATCAGGCTCGACTGGCCGCCGCTGATCCTGCACGTGCAGTCGACGATGAGAATGGGCTCCGACTCCGCCGACTCGGTGTTGGACCCCAGCGGCGAGGCGCGTTTCGCCGATCGCGTCTTCGTCGCCTCCAACGCGGCCCTCGCCAACTCCCTCGGCGGGCCGAACCCGACCCTGACCACGCAGGCGCTCGCCACGAGGACGGCCGAGCGGATCGTGCAGCGCTACTTCGGCGGCGAGGCCTGGGTTGGGGTCGAGGAGCCGATCAGCTCGATCGACGACGCCGTCACGCAGGCGGTAATCGACCGCGGGCTGTAGACGGAGGCAGGGACGTCCGTCGAGGCTTAGACTGGCGCCCATGCTGTGGCGTCAGCTACGACCGGGTTATCGCAAGCTGCTGCGCTCAGGTGCGGCCGGTCAGGCGGTGGTCGTCAAGTCCAAGGCCGTCAGCGAGAACACCGGCCTCGGGGCGTACGCGCATGAGTTGACGCTGCGGCTCCGCTTCGACGACGGTACCGAGACGACCGTGACCCGGGTCGCTGAGGTCGCCGACCTCGCCGGACCCAGGCCGGGCGCGGTCCTTCCCGTTCGCTACGACCCCAACGACCACGGCAAGGTCGAGATCGACGTGGCGGCTCTCCGGGAGGGCAAGGAGCAGGCGCGCGAGCGGATCGATCGCGCTGCGATTGACGCCGCCGAGGAGTCGGTCCCACCCAACCGCTCCCGGGGCGCATGAGCGCGCCGCGGAAGCAGCGACCACCTAGCCCTTCGACCTGTACAGCCAGGCCGAGAGCGGCGCGAACAGCGCCGTGAGTACCGCTGCCGCGAGCAGCACGTAGAGGACGTCGCTGCCTGCCGACGTCCCCTGCATGAGCGCGCGCTCGGCGCTGGCCAGGTGGCTGATCGGGTTCGCGTCGGCGAACGTGCGCAGCCAGCCCGGCATCGTGGCGGGATCGACGAAGACGTTGCTCATGAACGCCAGCGGCATGAGGATCACGAAGCCGAGGTTCATGACCGCATTCGGGGTCCGCAGGGTCAGGCCCAGGGCGATCCACACCCAGGAGAGGGCAAGGGCGAAGGCGATCGCGAGGGCGACCCCGACGAGGACGCCGAGCGGGCCACCGCTTGCGTCGAAGCCCATCAGCAGGCCGAGGGCGATGACGAGCCCGGCGGCAAGCAGGTAGCGGCCGACGTCGCCGATGAGGCTGCCGACGATCGGCGCCGGCCTCCAGATCGGTAGCGACCGGTAGCGGTCGAAGGCGCCCGTGTCGAGGTCGCGGTTCAGGGTCACGCCGGAGTAGACGGTCACGAAGACGACGGCGAGCACGAGCGTGCCCGGCAGCAGGAACTGCAGGTAGCTCGCCGTCGATCCGGCGAGCGCGCCGCCGAACAGGTACGTGAACAGCAGCGTGAAGAGGATCGGGATCCCGAGCACGTCGCCGAGCTGCTCGGGCACATGGACGATCTTGAGGACCGATCGCCAGGCGAACGCCAGGGAGGACGCGAGCGGCCCCGCACCTGGTGCGTCCGCGCGCATCGAGACAGCGGCGACCGTGGCCGCGTCGAGCTCGCCTGACTCCATGTCCGCAGCGTTCATGCCGAGTCCCTCTCCGCGTCTGCGCGCTCCCACGCCGGGGTTTCGGATGCGGGGCCGCCGGTCAGCGCCAGGAACACCTCATCGAGGCTCGGTTGGCCCAGCGTGAAGCTGCTGACCCCGATCCCGGCGTGCTCGAGCTGCACGAGGGCGGCACCGGCGCGCTCACCCGCGGGCCCGGTCGCGGCGTGGCCGTCGGCGGGCATCCGGGCGAGGACGGCGCCCGGGTCGCGGCCCGGACGGACCGGGACGCCGAGGCTGCCGCTGAGCAGCCGCTCGGCTTGCTCACGCTGCGCCGGGTCGCGCAGGCGCACGGCGACGGTGTCGGCGCCGATCGAAGCCTTGAGCTCGGCGCCCGAGCCCTCGGCGATCACGCGACCGTGGTCGATGACTGCGATCCGGTCCGCGAGGCGGTCCGCCTCCTCGAGGTACTGAGTCGTGAGTACCACCGTCGTGCCCTCGGCGACGATCGCGCGAACGACGGCCCACACGTGGTTGCGGTTGCGCGGGTCGAGCCCCGTGGTTGGCTCATCGAGGAAGAGCAGGTCCGGGCTGAGGACGAGGCTGGCGGCGATGTCGAGGCGGCGCCGCATGCCGCCGGAGAACGTCGCGACCGAATGGGTCGCAAGGTCCTCGAGCTGAAATGCGGCGAGCAACTCACGGGCGCGGGCGCGGGCGTCGCGGCGGCCGAAGCCGAGCAGGCGCGCGAGCAGGGTCAGATTCTCACCAGCGGTCAGATCCTCGTCGACGGAGGCGAACTGCGCCGTGAGGCTCACGTGACGGCGCACTTCGGCCGCCTCGCGGACCACGTCGTGGCCGAACACGCGGGCGCTGCCGCCGTCCGGCTGCAGCAGCGTCGCCAGGATCCGGATCGCCGTCGTCTTACCGGCGCCGTTGGGGCCGAGGACGCCGTAGACGCAGCCCGCCGGGATCCTCAGGTCGACTCCGTCGAGCGCAAGGTTGGCGCCGAAGTTCTTGCGCAGGGCGGAGGTCTCGACTGCGAGTGCGCCCGGTTTGCCGTTGCCGTGCTCCATTCGTCCGAGCGTAGCATTATTCTTGTCCGAATGGACAAGGCAAATGGACAAGAGGTTCACCGCCACAGCCCACCCGGCCGCCGTACAGCGGCGTCGGCCGAGACGCGCGAGCGCCTCCTCGTCGCAGCAGCAGAGCTGATCGGCGAGCTCGGTTGGGGCCGCGTGACGACGCGCGGCGTAGCCGAGCGAGCCGGATTACCGCACGGAGCCGTCAGCTATCACTTCAACAAGCGGGAGTTGCTGATCGAGGCGGCGATGCACGCCTTCGAGGCGGCGGTGCCGAGAGACCATTTCGAGGAGCAGGCGACGGTCGTGAGCATGCTCGAGCTGATCGACGCCGAGGTCGGCGACCCTGCCGCCATCGACCGCGGGCTCTCTCGCCTGATGCTCGAAGCGATGCGTGAGGCCGAGCGCGACGAGCAGCTACGCGAACGGCTCGGCCGCCTACTGGAGGGCTACCGGGCCCTGATGGTCGAGGCGGTCGGTCGCGATCAATCGCGCGGCGTCGTGCGTGCCGACATCCCGGCGGAGGCGATCGCGACGACGCTCGGGGCGCTTGGCGACGGCCTGCTCCTGCACGCGCTGCTCGATCCGGGGCTCGACACCAAGGCAGCGATCGGCGCGCTCCGGGCATTGCTGCTGCGGCCCTGACGAATAGTGTTGGCCGCGGCGGGCCGATCGGGAACTGGAGGAGCAGAGATGGAGAGCGGCGTCGGAGCGGCCACGGAGCAGACGGCTAGCGCGGTGGCCGGCACCGGCGGCGACGGGGTTCTCCTCGACCCGCACACCTACGAGGGCGCTGGGCTCGACCCGGCCTCGCGGCAGATCATGCGGGCGACGATCGACTGGTTCGAGGGGCGCGGCAAGGCGGCGCTCAAGGAGGCCGACCACGAGCGCACCTTCTACAGGGACTTCATCGACTTTCAGGCCTCAGAGAAGGCGTTCGCGACGTTGCTCACGCCGGAGCGCGACGGCGGCGGCGACCCCGACAAGCGCTGGGACACCTGGCGCAACTGTCAGTTCAACGAGATCACCGGCTTCTACGGGCTCGCCTACTGGTACACGTGGCAGGTCACGATCCTGGGGCTCGGGCCGCTGTTCATGTCTGCAAACGACGGCGCCCGGGAGCGCACGGCGAAGCTGCTCGACGATGGCGCGATCTTCGCCTTCGGCCTCTCCGAGCAGGCCCACGGGGCCGACATCTACTCGACCGACATGGTCCTCACGCCCGACCCGGAGGTCGAGGGCGGCTTCCGCGCGAGCGGCGCTAAGTACTACATCGGCAACGGCAACGAGGCGGGAATCGTCTCCGTCTTCGGGCGTCGCGACGATGTCGAGGGCGCCGACGGTTACGTCTTCTTCGCCGCCGATCCCAAGCACCCGAACTACCGCCTGATCAAGAACGTCGTCAACTCGCAGAACTACGTCTCCAACTTCGAGCTGGACGACTATCCGGTCGCACCCGAGGACATCCTGCACACGGGGCCGGAGGCCTTCAACGCGGCCCTGAACACGATCAACGTCGGCAAGTTCAACCTCGGCTTCGCCTCGATCGGGATCTGCACGCACGCGATCTACGAGGCGATCACGCACGCGGAGAACCGGGTCCTCTTCGGCTCCCGGGTGACTGAGTTCCCGCACGTGCGCCGGCTGCTCGCCGACGCGTACGCACGCCTGGTCGGGATGAAGCTGTTTGCGACGCGCGCGATCGACTACATGCGCTCCGCCTCCGCGGAGGATCGGCGCTACCTGCTCTTCAACCCGCTCACGAAGATGAAGGTGACGACCGAGGGCGAGAAGGTGATCGACGACCTCTGGGACGTGATCGCCGCGAAGGGGTTCGAGAAGGACACCTACTTCGAGATGGCGGCTCGCGACATCCGCGGGCTGCCGAAGCTCGAGGGCACCGTGCACGTGAACATGGCGCTGGTCCTCAAGTTCATGGCCGGCTTCCTCTTCAACGCGGACCCGGATCTCGAGCCGGCGCCCCAGCGTCGCGACGCCGCCGACGACACGTTCCTGTTCGACCAGGGGCCGACCCGCGGCCTTTCGAAGATCCGCTTCGCTCCCTGGGAGCCGGTGCTCGCGCGCCTCTCACACGTGCCCAACGTCGCCGTCTTCGCCGAGCAGGCAGGCTCGCTCAAGGAGCTGTTGACGACGGCGCCGCCGGACAGCAGCCAGCAGAAGGACCTCGACTACCTGCTGACGCTCGGCGAGCTGTTCACGCTGATCCCCTACGCGCAGCTGATCGTCGAGCAGGCCGAGCTGACCGGCCTGGCGGATGACACCCTCGACCAGATCTTCGACGTCCTCGTCCGTGACTTCTCCGCCTTCGCGATCGAGCTGCACGGCAAGATCTCGGCGACCCCGGAGCAGCAGGACTGGGCCTTGCGAGCGGTGACCAAGCCGGACTCGGACCCCGAGCGGTTCGAAGCGGTCGTCGGCAAGGTCCGCGCCCTTGCCGGCGTCTACGAGATGAATCCGTAGGCGACCTGAGGGGGCTCAAGCGGTCCTGATGGTGCCGTGTGACTCTCGGCAGCCAGGGCGGTGGTCTCAGCGTGCCCGGAAGCGGCGCTCGCGCGAGTTGCCGGCGATGTCGAGGGCGACGACGCCGACCTTGGTCTTCTTCGGCACCTTGACCTTGGCCCGGACCGGCTTTCGCTTGCGCTTCGGCTGTTTCTCGATGTAGTCGTCGTCGGTTGCCTTGCCGACGTCGACGATCAGGCGGTCCAGGTGCTTGTTGTCCCGGGCCCGGATCTTGAGCACCACCTTTCGGCCATGGCGCCTCCTCTTGATCCGCAGCTTCGGCTTCTTGTGGTCGTGGTAGAGCACGGGCCGGGTGTCGGGGATCGGTGTCTCGATGTTTGCGGTCCGGGACGGACCGGCCTGGGGCCGGAAGGCATCCGGCGTCGAGAACGGCGCCAGGAAGCGCGGGTCGAGCTTGAGTGCCTGCCAGTCGTCGGCGCTCCGCAGCGCGCCCTTCTCGCCGTCCTTGTTGATGTCGGCGGAAACAGTGCCGCGCTTGCGCCCGTTGCAGTTGAAATCGGCCGGCCGGTTCGCGTCCGCGGTGCGCGACAGCCCCCGTCGCCCGCAGTAGAAGATGCTGACCAGCCCGAGGCCGCCGCGGCCGGTCGGGGCCTGCACGCCGCGTCGCTCGGCGAGGTGCCGCTCGTTCAGGGTCGGTGCCTCCGAGTCGTCGAAGGGGCTGTAGAAGATCGCTGGATCGCCGCTCGTGGTCGGGATGCCGAACGTGTAGCTGTAGTTCATGACCGAGAAGTAATTCGGCTTGTAGTTGGTGTTGTCGCCCGGGCCGCCATGGCCGAGACCGAGGTTGTGGCCCAGCTCATGCATGAAGCCGGCGGCCTGGATGTCCCAGTTGTCGTTGCACAGGGTGCGCACCCCCGAGCACTGCAGCGCGTTGACCGCGTCGATGCCAGGGATGCCGCGACTCTCGCCACCGACTCCGCGGGCGGGATGCCGGTGGATCATGACCATGTAGCGAAAGGCCAGCGATCGAGCCGACTGGCAGACCCCGCCCCCCGCCGGGCAGTTGTCGAAGTACTTCTGCTTGATGCCCTCGTACTCGTCCCAGACGTAGTTGCCGGCTCCGTCCAGCGAGCCGGTCACCGGATCGAAGGGGATCTCGTCGGACTGGCTGAGCTCACCCCACATGCGGCCGGTCTTCCCGTCCATCAGCGTGTCCGGCCCGGCGTCGATATGGATCGAGATCCCGCGCCTGCCGTCGGGATTCGCCACGTGCGCCTGGGCAAAGTCGTGGGTCACGAACTGCACTGCCTGGGGGTCGAACGGGTGCCCCGCGACCTCATCGACCTCGACGAACAGATCCTTGTGCATGGGATCGGCGCCCATCGCCGGCAGGTCGACCTCGACCTCGGGGCTGATCCCGCCGGTCCTCGGGTCGTAGGGGATGTTGATCCCGGAGGTCTCCTCGTCGTCGAGCAGGCCGTCGCCGTCGCTGTCCTTGCGCGGCTTGCTCCAGATCAGGGGCAGGAACGAGTCGGTGGCGCCACCCGAGAAACGGAGGCTGAGGTTCCCGAACGTGCTCACGGTCATCTTTGCTGGGTGTCCCTGGAAGGCGCCGGTGCACGTGTAGTCGGGGTCGACCTTCTCGTCGGCCCGCAGCTCCTTGAGGGTCCCGTCGGAGGTCTTGCGGACGAAGGCGTAGTACTCGGTGCCCGTGTACTCGGGCTCGCGGCCGCTGAGCTTGTACAGCGTCGTGCCCGCATCGAAGCACTCGTTCGGCGGCGGCTCGACGATCGTCGCGTTGAACGCGTCGCCGCTGCGCTTGACCTCGAGCTTGCCGCCGAGCGGGGCGCCGTCGCCTCTGATCAACGACCAGCCGCCGCCCTCGATGCGCTCGACCCTGGTCTCGGCGCGGGCGGGGCCGGCGAGCGCCAGGCAGCCGAAAGCCGCGACCAAGGCCAGCCCGACTCCCTTGCTCCCTTTGTGTCCTGGCGTTCCCACCGTCCCCTTCGACGCGAGGGCTTACGCCTCCCAGTGTAGGCCCCCTGGCTGCGCGCCGCCTCCACGCAGGTTGAGGCAGCCGCAAGGAGCCGCGGGCGAGCGTCGAGCGTCGCAGGGTCGGTCGGATATCCTGCGCACGAACGCGACAACGGCCAAGGGGAGACGCCGATGCCAGGCACGCTCGAGGAAGCGACGCGAGGGTTCTACGCCGCGCTCAACGCAGTGTTGGGTGGCGATCCGGCTCCGATGCTGGCGGTCTGGTCGCACGCCGACGACGTCACTTACATGAGTCCGTTCGGAGAGTTGCTGGTCGGCTGGAAGCCGGTTCGAGCTTCGTGGCAGATGCAGGCCGATCAGCGGCTCGGTGGTCGGGTCGACGCCGAGGAGCTGCGGTACATCGCGTCCGCGGAGCTCGGGTGTGTGGTCGGCTTCGAACGCGGCGACATCGAGCTCGACGGAGCGACCGTCGGTGTCGACATCCGCGCCACGAGCACCTACAGAATCGAGAACGGTCGCTGGACGATGATCGGGCACCACACCGATCCGCTGATCGATGGGGTGGACGGGGGGATGCCGGCCTGAGCGCCGAGCCGGAGCTGATCGAGGTCCGCCTCGGCGACGAGATCCTCGCCTTCGACGGCCGCGTGCTCGAGCACTTCGGCGGCGGCAAGACGGAGCGCGAGCGGCGGCTCCACGTAGGCCTGATCCGAAGCATCGGCGCGAAGGCGATGGGCGGTCGCGTCACCCTGACGATCAAGGGGACCAGCGGAGCTCGCATCACTTGGGCGGGCAAGCTCGAGCAGGAGAACCTCGAGCAGCTCAAGGCGCTGGTCGCCGCGGTCCGCTCGGCGGCGGGGCTCGAGCTCCCCTAGATGCCCGATCCCACGAGCTCGCACCCGCGGATGACGCCTGGACACGCTTCGCCGGATCGCGACCGTGCGCCTTGCCCGTGCCCACCGGCACGGGCCGCGGCACCCGGCCACGCCCGGCTCGGTGCCAGGCGCCCCCGCGGGCACGATCCCGTGGAGTCACCCATCTAGACCGCCCCGCCCGGGTTCGCGCCCAGCTATCTTCGGATCATGCGGAAGGCTTTTAGGGGAAGCTCGCATGGCGGCCGGGGGCTGTTTACGGGCGCCGTGGTCATCGTGGCGTTGCTCGGAGCCGCGCCGGCTGCGGAGGGCGCTCAGGCGAGGGATCACTGCAAGGCCGAGGGCCGGGAGGTGCTCGACCGGGCGGACGCCGCCGTCGCCGAGCGCTCGCTGATGTGCCTGGTGAACGTTCACAGGGCGGGGAGCGGGGTGGGACCGCTGGCCTCGGATCCGCGCCTCGCCGCCTCCGCCCGCGAGCACAGCAAGGATATGGTCGCGCGCCACTTCTACGACCACACGAACCCGGACGGCGAGGATCCGACGGCGCGGGCGAAGCGGCACGGCTACCCGGGCGCAGTGGGCGAGAACATCTACTGGCGGCCGCTGTCGAGCGGCATCAGCCCGCTTGACTTCTTCTCAGGCTGGGCGGAGAGCCCGGCGCATGACGCGAACATGCTCAGCTCCGATTACGCGGTCGTCGGCTCCGGATTCGCGCTCGGCACCCCCGAGCAGGGGACGGCAGGAGCGACCGCCACCCAGGTCTTCGGGGTCGTTGCGACCAAGGCCAGCTACACGGGCCTCGACATGCTGATCCCGGCCGCCTGCCCGCCCGCCCGCAAGGCACTGAAGGCGGCCAAGCGCAAGCTCGCCGAGGCCAAGGCGCGCGGTCACGGCGTCAAGCACGCCCGCAAGCGGGTCCGCAAGCGGCGCCATGCCGTCGCCCGGAGCTGCAATCCGCGCCACTTCTGAGATGCTTGGCCCCCGCCGCCCGCCGGGCGCAACCCTTGAGGAGAGGACGTCACGATGACGACAGTCAACCGCCGCCTGCTGCTGACCAACCGACCGACGGGTCGCGTCTCGCTGGACGACTTCACCGTCGACGAGGCCGCCGTGCCCGAGCCCGGAGAGGGCGAGGCGCTGGTCAAGACCCTCTACGTCTCCCTCGATCCGACGAACCGCGTCTGGATGGTGGCGGACTCCTACCTGCCGAAGGTCGAGGAGGGCGCCGTGATGCGCGGCCTCGGACTCGGGCAGGTCGTCGCCTCCAACGATGAGCACTACCCGGTCGGCGACCTCGTCGTCGGCACGCTCGGCTGGCAGGAGTACGCGACGACCGGCGAGACGGGGCGCCTGACCGTGCTGCCGCGCGGCACCGGCCTGTCGCCGACGACGATGCTCGGGACGCTCGGCATGACCGGGATGACCGCCTACTGGGGCGTCACCGACATCCTCGATGTCCAGGAGGGGGAGACGTTCGTCGTCGACGGCGCCGCCGGCGCCGTCGGCTCGGTTGCCGGCCAGGTCGCGAAGGCGCGGGGCGCCCGCGTGGTCGGGATCGCGGGTACGGCCGAGAAGTGTGAGTGGCTGGTCGCGGAGCTCGGCTTCGACGCGGGTGTCTGCTACCGCGACGAGGACTGGAAGCGGCAGCTCGCCGAGGCGACTCCGGAAGGCGTCCACGCGCAGTTCGAGAACGTTGGCGGCGAGATCATGAACGCGGTCTTCGACCGGCTCCGCATCCACGGCCGCTTCGCCCTCTGCGGAATGATCGACGACTACAACTCGAATGCTGCGTCGACCGGACCGGCCAACTTCGGCGCGATCATCGCCAAGCGCATCCGGCTGCAGGGCTTTCTGATCCTCGACTACACAGGCCGGGCGATGGAGGCTCTCGGGGTGATGATCCCGTGGCTGCAGGAGGGCAAGCTCAAGCACGAGGAGACGCTCGTCACCGGTGACGTGACGGCCCTCCCCGACACCCTGAACATGCTCTTCGACGGTGAGAACCGCGGCAAGCTGATGCTCGCGGTCGCCGAGCCCGAGCTCGAAGTCCCGGCGCCCTAGCTCAGACGCGGCTCGGCGCCGCCTCGATCTCGGGGTCGATCCCCTCGACCTCCGCTGCCGCGACCGGCGCCGGCGTCAGGGCGGCGGCGGCGATGACGAGCGCGAAAGCCAGGATCCGCACGGCGAAGGCGAGCGGTTCGCTCGGCATCGGCTCGCCGAAGACGAGCGGTCCGGCGGCGATCGTGAGCGCGTTCGCGGCGACGCTCGTCATCGCGATCACGGGCACCGCCTTGCCGAGCTGCAGGCTCTTCGCCGACACGACGAGGCCGGCGAGCGAGAGCAGCAGGATCGAGAGCGCGAGCGGGTTGAAGAGGATCGCGAGCGCCGATTTCTCGCCGAGCGCGTCGCTCGAGGCCTTGATCGCCGTATCGGACGCCGCCCACAGCAGGCCGGCGCTGAGGCCGAGCAGGATCCCGGGTCTCGGGCTGCGGTTCGAATAGACCGCGACGCCCGCCCCGGACGCGATTACGATCACCTCGAAGCTCACGAGGCGGCCCACCTCGTAGTTCGAGTGGGCGCCCTCGGCGCCGCCCTCGAGCGTCGCCGCGAGGAACGCGAGTCCAAGCGCGGCGAGGCCGACGCCGATCCACTCGCGGCGCGTGACCTGGTGCGCGAAGAGGCGGTCGGCGGTGACGGTGAGCAGCACAAGTCCACCTGCGATCACCGACTGCACCAGGGAGATCGGCGCGAGGGAAAGCGCGACGACGTGGAAGCCCCAGCCCACGGTCGCGATCACGATCCCGAGCATGTACCAGCGGTTGCGAAAGAGCGCGAACGAGCTCCGCACCGGCTTGCTCCACTCGACGTCGGGCGAAGCGACCGCGCCGCGGTGCTTGTAGAGGAAGCCGAGCACCGAGGTAAACGCCGTGGCGACGGCGAAGAGCAGGCCGATCTCGACGGAGAGGGACATGGAGGGCGGAGGAGGGTAGCGGCGCCGCTATCGCGACCCGCCGGGGGCTTCGAGCTGGTCGCTCAGGCCGCGGACGGCCCCGGGCCGTCGCCGTCACCCTGGCCGCCGAGCTCGGCGACCTCGGGCGACTCCGCGGGCTCGGCGCTCGGGGCGCCCGCCTCCCGCAGTTCGCGCTCGACCTCCTCGTCGAGCCGCACCGCCCGCATCGCGTGATCGTCGGGCAGCTTGTCGAGCACCTCGCGGATCACGTCGTGGACGTCCGACTGGTCGCGACCGAAGTCGTCGAGCAGCGAGTGCAGCGCCGTGTGCGTGATCTTCAGCTGGGCCGGCGTCAGCTCGAGGTGGTACCGGAAGGGACCCGGGCTCGTGTTCTGGGAGTCGTCGCTCACGAACTGATTGTCCGCCTCCGCCCGGTTTTCCGCAACCCCGCCGCTCAGGCTTGGGTCGAATTCGTCGTTCTGGCGTCCCTCGCCGGGGCTGGATCTGACCGGCGGGCACGCTCGAGCAGCGCCTCGATCCCCGCGCCGATCGAGGCGGCGATCAGCTCGACATCGTCCATCGAATCGTGGTCGGCGAGCAGGCCGAAGTTGATGCCGCCGTCGTAGGACATGATCGCGATCGCCAGGGCATGGTTCTCGGGCAGGAAGGCGATCGGGAAGGTGTCGAGCAGGCGGCGGCCGAGCAGGTAGAGGGGGAACTGCGGGCCGGGCACGTTGGTCACGATCAGGTTGAACAGCCGGGTCGAGAAGTTGAGCCGCGAGGCCTGGGCGAGCAGCGTCGGCGGCGCGAAGTCGTTGAAGCGCGAGATCACCTCCGCGCCCAGCGCCTGGTTGGAGGCCTTGACGTCGCTCATCCCCGCGCAGACCGTCTCCAGCCGCTCGACCGGGTCGCTGATCCCGACGGGAAGCGGTCCGCGCACGACGGCGATCTGGTTACCGAGCTCACCGCCCGCTCCGGGCGCTCGGATCGACACCGGGACGAGCGCTCGCAGCTCGAGCTCCTCGGTGCGTACGCCGCGTTCGATCAGCCAGTCCCGCAACGCGCCGGCTGACGACCGCGAGCACGACGTCGTTGACCGTGCCGCCGAGCTGCCGCTTGATCTCCTTCAGGTCGTCGAGGCGGGCCCTGGTCCAGAGGAAGCGCCGGTAGGGGCCGATCGGCGTGTTGAGCGGCACCTCGGGCGCCGGGTTGGCCAGCGCGGAGACGACGTCGCCGACCCCCTCGGCCGCCTCGCGTGCCTCGTTCAGCGTGCTCGCCGGAGCCCGGACGGCCCCCTCGAGTCGCCGGGCGAGTCGCAACGGCGTCTTCGCCAGGCCCTCGACTCCGCGCGCGGCGAGCTCGAGGCCAGAAGGCTCGGCCCGCGGGTGCCATTCGTGCTCGGCGGTGGGTGGCTCGGGCGCCTCCTTGACGTCGAAGAGCACGGTCGCGAGGTCGACGCCGGAGACGCCGTCGACGACGGCGTGGTGCGTCTTCGAGATCACCGCGAAGCGCTTGCGCTCGAGGCCCTGGATCAGCCACAGCTCCCAGAGCGGCTTCGAGCGGTCGAGGCGCTGCGAGAAGACGCGGGCGACGCGGCGCCGGAGCTGCTCCTCGTCACCGGGTGCGGGCATCGCCGCATGGCGCACGTGGTAGGAGATGTTGAAGTGCGGGTCGTCGACCCAGAAGGGGCGACCGGTCTCTGCCGGCGGCGTCGCGAGCTTCTGCCGGTAGCGCGGTACGAGGTGCAGCCGCGACTCGATGTGCCGGGTGAGCTCCTCGTAGCTCGGCGGCGCGCCCTCGAAGATCAGGACGGCGCCGATGTGCATGTGGCTCGAGGCCGACTCGTTGCTCAGAAACGAGGCGTCGATCGCCGTCAGGCGGTCCATGTGACCCTGCGCCATGGGCCTAACGTACCGCGAGTGAACCGCCGCCGCTCGCCTGCCGCCGCCGCCCTGACCGCGGCGCTCGTCACGGGTGCGCTCGTCGCCGGCTGCGGGGGCGGGGGGACGACGACGTCGCCGTCGGCGTCCACCGGGGGCTTCGATGCCGAGCGCGCCTTCGCCGACCTCAAGCGCATGGTCGAGCTCGGGCCCGCGGCCCGCCGGATCGGCGGCCGACGCCCGTCAGGCCCGAATGCTGGCGCGAGAGCTGAACGCGGCCGGCGTCGAGCACGTGAGCATCTCGCCGGGGCCGCTGCACAACGTCACGGGCACGATCCCGGGCAAGGGCGACGGCTACATCGTCCTCGGCGCCCACATCGACACGAAGGACATCCCGGGCTTCGTCGGCGCCAACGATGGCGCATCCGGGGCCGCGGTCGTGCTCGAGCTCGCGCGCGAGCTGCCCAAGCCGTTGTCCGGACCCTCGCTCGCGATCGCGCTCTTCGACGGCGAGGAGTCGCGTGGAGCGAGCGAATTCCGCGACGACGGCGACCGCGGCAGCAAGCTCTACGTGCGGCAGGCTGCCGGTGGCGACGCCGCCGCGGCGATCCCGCCGCTCGATGAGGTCAGGGCGATGGTCCTGCTCGACATGGTCGGCGACTGCGATCTGCAGATCCCGCGCGAGTTCTCGTCGGATGAACGCCTCTACGCGGCCTTCCAGAAGGCCGCAGGCGGGGCGCCGTTCGGCGGCGTCACAGGCGGGATCCTCGATGACCACACGCCGTTTCAGAATCATGGGATCCCGTCCGTCGACCTGATCGACTTCACCTACGGCGGCGACAAGACCCCGGGCCCGTACTGGCACACGACCGAGGACACGCTCGACAAGGTCTGCCCGGAGTCGCTCGCGGCCGTCGGCTGCGGCCGTGCTGAAGGCGTTGCCGACGTTGCCCTAGCGCGTGCCGGGGCCGCCGTGGCGGGCCTAGACTCGCCGCGAGATGGCCGACTCCAGCCCGACACCGCCGCGCGACGGTGATGACCCCGTCGCCTCCCGCGTGTTTGGCGGCGGACTGCGGGCGGGGCGGCGGATCGCCGGCGCCACGGGCGTCGACCGCGCCCTCGACGCGGCCGCCGAGGAGGCGATCGTGCGGGCGCTGGAGAGCCCGGGAGTGGAGCGAGCGATCGTGCGCCTCGCCGAGGAGGGGCGGCTCGAGCAGGTGATCGAGTCGGCGGCCGCCGGGCTCGACGTCGAGAACCTCGTCAAGGAGGCGATCGACAGCGATGCCGCCGACCGGATCTGGGAGGAGATCCTCGCCTCCGACAAAGCGCAGATGCTCGTCGAGCGGGTCGCCGAGGCCCCCGAGGTGCGAGCGGCGATCGCGCAGCAGGGCTTCGGCCTGATCTCGGACATCGGCCGCCAGATCAGCCGCCTGACGGAGGGGCTCGACGACCTGCTCGAGCGCGTCGCCCACAGGCTCCGGCCGGGGAGCGGAGACCCGGAGGCCGAGACGGACGAGGCCGGCTTCGTGACCAGACTCGTCGCCTTCGGGATCGACGTCGCGTTGATCTTCTTCACGCTCTCGATCAGCGCCTCGATCATCTCGTCCGTGATCCCGTTCGCATTCGGCGACGGCAACGGGCTGCCCGGCTGGGTGATTGCCGCGCTGATCGTCATCGGCTTCCTCATCGGAGGCGCTCTCTTCATCAACTTCTGGTACCTCGTCGGGCAGACGCCGGGCATGCGGTTCCTCGGCATCCGGGTCATCGTCGACGACGGTGGTCAAGTCTCCTACCGGATGGCGTGGAGACGAGCTTGGACTCTCGCGTTGTCGATCCTGCCGTTCGGCCTCGGAGTGCTCGCGATCCTGCTCTCGCCCAGGCGCCAGGGATGGCACGACCGCGCAGCGCACACCGTCGTCATCTACGACGAGAACTCGGCGCCGTGGTCCGGCGTCGAGGACGATCGCTCGCAGCTCAGTGGCCAGGGGCGCCGGCATCGCGCCGATCTCAGGCGGGAGCGGGCGGAGACTCGGGGCCGATCTTCCGGCTGAATCGCCGGCGCCGACCCTTTACCCTGTGTCCATGCCCGCTGCCACCTCAACGGGGGCGCCCAGCCGGGTGCTCCTTGCTGCCCCGCGCGGCTACTGCGCCGGGGTCGACCGCGCCGTCCAGACGGTCGAGCACGCCCTCGACATCTACGGCCCGCCCGTCTACGTGCGCAAGGAGATCGTCCACAACAAGCACGTCGTCTCCGAGCTCGCCAAGCGCGGCGCGATCTTCGTCGAGGAGGAGACCGAGGTGCCCGAGGGCGCCCACGTCGTCTTCAGCGCGCACGGCGTCGCACCGTCGGTCCACGAGAACGCGGCGAAGCGCAACCTGCACACGATCGACGCCACCTGCCCGCTCGTCACCAAGGTCCACGTCTCGGCCCGCAAGTTCGCCGAGCAGGGCTACACGATCATCCTCATCGGCCACGACGGCCACGAGGAGGTCGAGGGCACGACCGGCGAGGCCCCCGACTCGATCATCCTCGTCGAGACGGCCGAGGACGTCGCCGCCGTCGAGGTCCCCGATCCGGACAAGGTCGCCTTCATCACGCAGACGACCCTCTCCGTCGACGAGACCGCCGGGATCATCGCCCTGCTCCGCGAGAAGTACCCGAACATCGTCTCGAGCAAGTCCGACGACATCTGTTACGCGACGACGAACCGCCAGCTCGCCGTCAAGCAGCTCGCCCACGAGTGCGACCTCGTGCTCGTGATCGGCTCGAGGAACTCCTCGAACTCGAACCGGCTCGTCGACGTCACCCGCGAGCTCGGCACGCCGTCACACCTGATCGACAACGCCGGCCAGGTCGACGAGTCGTGGCTGGAGGGCGTCGAGACGGTCGGCATCACCTCCGGCGCGAGCGCCCCCGAGGAGCTCGTCGCCGCCCTGGTCGAGTTCTTCCGCGAGCGTGGCGCAACCGACGTCGGCGAGCTCCGCACAGTCGACGAGGACGTCCGCTTCATGCTCCCCAAGAAGATCCGCACCGAGCTGGCCGCCGGGGCGTAGGGCCCACCGGCAGGCTCCGCGCCGGGCGTCGTTCTAGGCCTCCTACTCGGGGACCGAGCAGGCGTTCCTCTCGGCCTTCTCGGCGGCGGTGAGTTCGGCTTTGCGTGCCTTGACGCGCTTGCGAAGGCGCTTGACCTTCTTGTGCTTGCGCTTGCGGTTGTGGCTTCGCTTCGCCTTCGCCTTCGCAAGCTTCGCCTTCGCCTTCTGCAGGCGGGCCGTAGCGGCGACGACGGCCGGGTGCGCGGCGGCGCACTGCATCGCGAACGGGGTGTAGTCGGACGTGGCGCCGGCTGGGTCGAGTTGGAAGGTGTAGGTGGATCCGAGGTCTCCGGACTCGATCACGAAGTAGTACTTGCCGCGAGGTAGAGTGACTGCACCCGACTCCGTTTCGCCCGCGTGACACCGAGATCGGCGTAGTAATCGTAGGGCCCGTCGGGGTCCTGGCGGTAGATGTCGGAGGTCACGTAGTTGTAGGTGTCCGGGTCGTCAGTCTCTGACAAGCGGTACTGGAGCTGCGTGCGCTGTGGCAGGTAGAAGAAGTAATAGTCCTCGTCGTTCTCGGTTTCGATCGTGGCCGAGATCGGGCCCCCCGACATGATCGGCCCCGCGGCCGTGTTGAACGAGTCGTTCGGCTCGTACTCGCCCGAGGCGAGGGCGGTCGACCCCGTCACTGCGAAGGCTCCGGCCGAAACGACGACGGCGGCGAATATTCGGATCTTCATCTTCCCTGCTTTCCCCTCATGTAACGAACGCCCAACCTACACGAACCCGGGTAACAATCTTGCGGCGGCCCGGCTAGAGCACCAGCTGGGCGATCGCTGCGAGGCCGACCACCACGATCACCGCGCGCAGGGCTCGATCGGGCAGCCGCTTGCCGATGCCCGCGCCGACGAGGCCGCCGATCGTCGAGCCGATCGCGATCACCAGCACCGCCTCCCAGGCGATGTCGGCGGCGAACAGGAAGACCACCGCCGCCGTGAAGTTGGCGAGGCCCGCGAGCACTGCGCGGACCGCGTTCAGCTCCTTGAGCTCGCCGGGGACGCCGATCGCGAGCACGGCGAGCAGCAGGATCCCCTGCCCGGCACCGAAGTAGCCGCCGTAGATGCCCGTGCCGAACACACTCGCCATCGTCCCCGGGCCGCCGTGCGGTGCCGGCGCTCGGCCCTGCTCCTCGGCCTCGCGTCGTGCCTGCGCCCAGCGCGAGATCCGCGGCTGCAGCACGATCAGCACGAGCGAGATCGCGATCAGCACGGGGACGATCACCTCGAAGGCGCTCGCGGGCAGCTCCAGCAGCAGGATCGCGCCGATCACGGCGCCGCAGACGGTCATCGGCGCCAGCCGGCGTAGGCGCCGCCGGCTGCCGCGCGACTCCTCGCGGTAGCCGTAGGCCGAGCTCGCCGCCCCGGGTACGAGCCCGAGGTTGTTGGAGACGTTGGCGAGCACCGGCGGGTAGCCGACGGCGAGCAGCGCCGGGAAGGTGATCAGCGTCCCGGAGCCGATCAATGCGTTGATCGTGCCCGCGCCGAAGCCGGCGGCGAGCACGAGCACGACCTCGGGAGCGCTCACCGGACGGGGCTCCGCCGCCTAGCCAGCGCCGAGCTCGCTGAGGCCGCGATCGACGCTGATCACGGGCTCGTAGCCGAGCTCGCGACGTGCCTTGGCGATGTCGATCGTGACCTCGTTCGCGATCAGGAAGTAGGCCATGCGGGTGATCGGTGGCGAGCCCGGCAGCGGCAGCCGGCCCCAGAGTGTCTCGCAGGTGGTGGCCGCGGCATGGGCCACGGGCCGCGGCATGTTTCGGTCGGGCGGCGTGACGCCCCGGGTTGCGAGCAGCCGGGTGATGAACTCGCGGAAGACGAGCTGCTCGCCGTCGGTGATGAAGTAGGCCTCGCCCGCCCGGCCCTTCTCGGCGCCGAGGCGCAGGCCGAGCACGACGTTGTCGACGTGTGCGGTCGAGGTCAGGTGCTCGCCATCGGCAACCCAGCTGAAGCGGCCGGCCTCGATCGCCTCGACGACGCCCGGCAGCACGGTCTCGTCGCCGGGCCCCCAGACGAGCCGCGGCCGGACGACGACAGTCTCGAACCCGGGTTTGTTCGCCGCGACGACGAGCTGCTCGGCGCGTGCCTTCGTCGCCGAGTAGAGCACCGGTGAGTTCGGCCGCAGCGGCTCGGTCTCGTCGATCTGGACGAGCGGCTTCATCGCGAAGTGCGCCGCCTCGGTGCCCACGTGGACGAGGCGCGCGACGCCGGCCGCCTCGCAGGCGCCGAGCACGTTCGCCGTGCCGGCGACGTTCGCTGCCTCGAAGGCCGAAGCCTCGCCCCACTCGGCCGCCAGCGCGGCGGCGTGGAAGGCGAGTTCGCAGCCCTCCGCCGCCTGGCGCAGCTGCGCGGGGTCGGCGAGATCGCCGCGCACGGCCACCGCGCCGAGTCCTTCGACCTTCGTGGCGGAGTCATCGGAGCGGGCCAGTGCCCGGACCTCGATGCCGTCGTCGACCAGCGCCCGCGTGAGGGCGCCACCGAGGAAACCGGAGGCGCCGGTGACGAAGACGGGGCCGGCCATCGGGTCATCCTACGCGCGGCCGGGAGCGAACGAGACCGACCAGACCCTGATTCCCGGGTCCAGCTCGAGGCGGACCTCGTGGATGCCGTGCTCGGGATGCGAAGAGAGCTCGTACAGGCCCGGTGCTTCGACCGCGATCTCGCGTGCGGGCGGCTCGCCGTCGACGATGACCCGGACCGTGCCCTTGCCGTCGAGCGCTGCCCACGCGCCGCCACCGGCGTACTCGACCTCGAGTGGCTCGCCCGGCTCGCCCACCCAGAAGCTGTCGTGCGAGCCGCCCGGGAAGACCTCGTCGCTCGGCTTCTCGACCTCGATCCCCTCGCTGCCGGGCTCGTTGACCGGCTCCGGTAGCTCGCGCTCGGCGTCGCCCGCGGCCAGCTCTTCGCGGATCGCGTCCTCGGTCTCGGCGATGCCGCCGACGCCGAAGTGGAACCAGCGCAGGCGACCGCCGAGGCCCCAGAGGAAGAGCGATGGCCAGCCCTTGCATCCGTACGCGTGCCAGACGTGGTAGCCGGCGTCGGAGGCGACCGGGAAGGAGAGCCCGAGGCGATCGATTGCCGCGCGGAAGGCCTCCGGCGAGCGGGCGAGGTCCGAGCGGGGACTGTGAACACCGACGGTCGTCAGCCCGGCGTCTCCATAGCGGCGGGCCCAGGCATCGACCTGGGGCAGGCTCTCGATCCCGCTCAACTCGCCTGCCTCGAAGAACACGACGAGCAACGGCCCGCGCGCGGTCAGCCGCTCGGCGTCGGCCGGCTCGCCCCCGGCCCACTCGAGGCCGGGCGCGAACGGGGGCACGGGAATGTCGTTCCGGTTGGGACGCACGGGCCGCGCATCGTAGTCGTCGCCGCCGCTCAGCCGGCGTCGCCGCAGACAACCAGCGGGTGACGGGAGCGACGCGTATATGCTCGCCCGTGCATCGGGTCCTGTTAATCGGGCGCGGTGCGCCGTCAGCCCCCAATCAAGAGGAGCGTCACGTGCAAGACGACGTCTGGACCCGAATCGAAGCCGCCCGCAGTCGCTGCAACGTGCTCGAGCATCCCTTCTACCAGCGCTGGTCGGCCGGCGAGCTGAGCGCCACCGAGCTCGCCGACTACTCGGGTCAGTACCGGCACGCGGTCGAGGCGATCGCGGAGCTCTCCTCCTACGCGGCCGACGAGCTCGTCTCGCACCCGGAGCTCGCCGAGCACGCCTTCGAGGAGGGCGAGCACGTCGCCCTCTGGGACGGCTTCATCGACGCCGTCGGCGGCGAGGTCGGCGCGACGGCGAGCGAGGAGACCAGCGACTGCGTCAAGGCATGGACGCGCCGCGACGGCGCCCTCGCGGCGCTCGGGCGCCTGTACGCGATCGAGAGTGGCCAGCCGGCGATCTCGCAGACGAAGCTCGAGGGGCTGGCGGCGCACTACGACGTGCCGGACGGCTCCGGTACACGCTACTTCTCCGTCCACCGCGGTCGCGACGTGGAGCACGCCGCCGAGGGCCGCGGGCTGATCGAGGAGTTGCTCGCTGCGGGCGGCTCCGAGGACGTGGTCGTCGAGGCGGCCGAGGCGGCCTTCAGCGCCAACTGGCGACTGCTCGACGGCGTCAGCTGATCGCGCCGCGGCCGCCGCGCCTCGCTGCCGGCCGGCTGCGCCCGGCGTGCGGGCGGTAGGCTCAGGCGCCTGATGAGCGACGAGATCGAGCACGGCTTCCGCGAGGGCCAGAAGGTCTGGGTCGAGGACGGCGACGGCCGCCATCATCCCGGCATCTTCGTCGGCGACAACGAGTCCGCCGGCTGGTTCGGCGGCGGCCCGAGCGCCTACGTCGCCCACCCGGAGGGCAAGACGGCCGAGGTCGTCTCGGTCTTCCGGATCACTCCGCGGGACGAGTAGGAGCACCCGGTGCGCGCGCTGGTGCTCGAGCGGACCGACGGGCCCGCAGGCGCTCGAGCTGCGCGAGGTCGACGAGCCCGAGCCGGAGGAGAACTTTGTCCTGATCGACGTCGACGCCGCGGGCGTCAGCTTCCCGGACCTGCTGCTGACCCGGGGCGAGTACCAGATGAAGCCGCCGCTGCCGTTCACGCCCGGCGTCGAGTGCGCCGGCAGGATCCGCTGGGCGCCCGAGGGCTCCGGTTCTCGCCCGGCGACCGGGTGATGGCGATCACGATGACGGGCGGGTTCGCGGAGATCCTGAAGGCGCCCCGCGATGACGTGCTTCCCGATTCCCGACGGGCTCAGCTTCGAGCAGGCGGCCGGCTTCCTCATGAACCACCACACCGCGCACTTCGCGCTCGCCCGGCGCGGCCGGCTCGTTTCCGGCGAGACGCTGCTCGTGCACGGCGCCGCCGGCGGCGTCGGCAGCGCCGCGATTCAGGTGGGCAAGGGACTCGGAGCGCGGGTCATCGCCGTCGTCTCCAGCGACGAGAAGGCCGCCGTCGCGCGCGAGGCCGGCGCCGACGAGACGATCGACTCGGGCGGTGACTGGGTCGCCGCGGCCAAGGAGCTGACCGGCGGGCGCGGCGTGGACGTCGTCTTCGATCCGGTCGGCGGCGAGCGCTTCGAGGCCTCGCCGCGCTGCATGGCGCCGGAGGGCCGGCTGCTGGTCATCGGCTTCGCCGAGGGCTCGATCCCGCAGCTCGCCGCCAACCGCATCCTGCTGCGCAACATCGACGTCGTCGGCGTCAACTGGGGTGGCTTCATCGCCGGCGACCTCGAGCCTGCCGCCGCAGACCCACGCCGCGCTGAGCGAGATGATCGCCGCCGGCGCCGTCGACCCGATCGTCGGCCGAAGCTACCCGCTCGAGGAGGCGGCCCAGGCCCTCGAGGACCTGGACGAGCCGCCGCGCGACCGGCAAGCTCGTGCTCACGGTCGCGGGCTGCCGTGACGGGGCGTCAGCCGCCGAGGACGAGCTCGGCCGCGGTGCGCAGCAGCTCCACGTCGCCGGCCTGGATCATCAGCTGGGTGACGACCGACTCGCGCCACTTGGCGAGGTCGTCGCGGATCTTCTCCTTCGGGCCGATCAGCGACATCGCGTCGATCAGCTCGTGCGGGATCAGCGCGCGCCGCCTCGTCCTTTTTGCCGGCCAGGTAGAGGTCCTGGATCTCGAGGACCTCCTTCTCGTAGCCCATGCGGATCGGCACGTTGGCGTGGAAGTTCTTGCCCTTGGCGCCCATGCCGCCGAAGTAGAGGGCGTAGAAGGGCCGCAGCGCGTCGGCGCAGGCCTCGACGTCGTCGCCGACGATCATCGGCACCATGCAGGCGACCTCGAAGTCGTCCGGCGCCGCGGCGGGCCCCCTCGCGGCCCCAGCCCTCCTCGAGCGAGGGCATGTAGATGTCCTGGTGGGCGGGGGAGAAGAGCATCGACATCCAGCCGTCGCAGAGCTCGGCGCAGAGCGCGATGTTCTTCGGGCCCTCGCAGCCCAGGAAGATCGGGATCTCCTCGCGGACGGGTGGATCGACGCCTTGAGCGGCTTGCCGAGCCCGCTCGAGCGCTCGGCGTCGTCGAAGGGCAGCGGGTAGTGCGGGCCGTCGTTGGTGACGGGGCCCTCGCGCTCCCAGATGTCGCGCAGGATGCCGATGTACTCGCGGGTGCGGGCGAGCGGCTTCGGGAACGGCATGCCGTACCAGCCCTCGACGACCTGCGGTCCGGAGACGCCGATGCCGAGGATGAAGCGGCCGCCGGAGAGGTGGTCCATCGTCATCGCGGCCATCGCCGCGGCGGCGGGCTGGCGCGCCGACATCTGCATGATCGCCGTGCCCAGCCGCAGCTTCTCGGTCTGCGAGCCCCACCAGGCGAGCGGCGAGATGCAGTCGGAGCCGTACGCCTCCGAGGTCCACATCGAGTCGTAGCCGAGCGCCTCGGCCTCGGCGATCATCGCGACGACGTTGGGCGGCGGGCCGCCGGCCCAGTAGCCGGTGTTGAGCCCGAGCTGCAGATCCTTGGCCATGCGGCCAACCCTATTGACCGGCGGCGCCGACCGTCTCCGCGGGGATCTCGCCGTCGGCCTCGAGCTCCTCGCGGCTGCACGGCCGCAGCGGCGGCCCGTCGATGCCGCACTCAGGTCCTTGTCGAGGCGGTCGACGTTGCTGCCGTCGGGCTCGGTCGTGCGATCGAGCACGTCGTTGGAGATGAAGGCGAAGGCGAGCACGCCGCCGGCGACCGCGAGCGCGGCGGTGACGATCATCGCCGCGTGGAAGCCGTCGGCCAGCGCCACCGGGTCCTGGAAGTCGTTGCCGCTCAGCCCGACGATCAGCGGCAGCGCAGCGACGGCCGCGAGCTGGGCGGTCCGGGCGACCGCGTTGTTGACCCCGGAGGCGACGCCGGCGTGACGGGCGTCGGCGGCGGCGAGCACGGTCGCGGTGATCGGCGCGACGACGAGCGCCAGCCCGAGGCCGTAGACGATGACGCCGGGCAGGACGGCGGTGACGTAGCTGTCGCCGGCGCCGATGCCGCTCATCATCAGCATGCCGCCGGCGATCAGCAGCGGCCCGAAGGTGAGCGGCAGCCGGGGGCCGATCCGCTGCGCGAGGGCGCCGGAGCGGGCGGAGAGCAGCAGCAGGATCACGGTCACCGGCAGCGCCGCGGCGCCGGCGGCGATCGCCGAGTAGCCGAGCACGACCTGGAGCATGATCACGAGCAGGAAGAAGACGCCGCCGAGCGCCGCGTAGACGACGAAGGTGACCGCGTTGGCGGCCGAGAACTGGCGCGAGGAGAAGATCTGCAGCGGCAGCATCGGTGAGGCGGACCGAGCGCTCGGCGGCGATGAAGGCGATGCTCGCGACGGCACCGACCACGAGGGCGACGAGCACGCCGCCCGACATGCCGCCCGCCTCGGAGGCCTTGATCAGGGCGAAGGTGAAGCCGCCGAGCGCCAGCGCCGCGAGCGCCGAGCCGCGCAGGTCGAGCTTGCCGGTGACGCTCTCGTCGCGCGACTCGGGCACGTGGCGCGGCGCCGCCCAGAAGACGAAGGCGCCGAGCGGCAGGTTGATCAGGAAGATCGCGCGCCAGTCGACGGCGTCGATCAGCCAGCCGCCGATCAGCGGCCCGATCGCGGCGGCGACGCCGCCAAGCGCCGACCAGGCGCCGATCGCACGGGCGCGATCCTCCGGATGGAAGGAGGACTCGATCAGCGCCAGGCTGCCCGGCGTGAGCAGGGCGCCGCCGACGCCCTGGACGACGCGGGCGGCGACGAGCACGCCGATGCTCGGCGCCAGCGAGCAGAGCGCGGAGGCGGTCGTGAACCAGACGACGCCGAGCATGAAGATCCGCCGGCGCCCGTAGCGGTCGCCGAGCGAGCCGCCGATCAGGATCAGCGCGGCGAGCGTCAGCAGGTAGCCGTTCAGCGTCCACTGCAGCCCGGCGACGTCGGCGCCGAGGTCCTCGCCGATCGCCGGCAAGGCCACGTTGACGACCGTCGCCTCGAGGAAGGCGATGCCCGAGCCGAGCACCGTGATCGCGATCAGCCACCGCCCGGCCGCCGTCCCGTACCTGATCGTTCCGGCCTGAGCGGGCATTCCCGGAGGGTACCCGCAGGCCCCGAACGTCCCGAACACCCTTCCCTGACCCCGCGGCAGGGACGTTCGGTGCTCGCTGGCCGGCGGGCCGGCCAGCTCCTCCCAGGCCCGGCACACCGCCGGTACGGTCCCACTTATGAACGACCTCCCCGATCACGCTGCCCGGAACCGCACCTACTGGGATGAGAAGGCGGACTCCTACGTCGAGGAGGCACGTGCGAACTGGAGCGCGGCGGAGCCCTCTTGGGGGATCTGGAGCGTGCCCGAGAGCGAGCTGGGGATGCTGCCGGAGCGGCTCGAGGGCACCGCCGCGATCGAGCTCGGCTGCGGGACCGCCTACGTGTCCGCTTGGCTCGCCCGGCGGGGCGCCCGCGTCACGGGTATCGACAACTCCGAGGCCCAGCTGGCGACGGCGCGGGCGCTGCAGTCCGAGTACGGGCTCGACTTCGAGCTGATCCACGGCAACGCCGAGGCGGTTCCGCACCCGGACGGCTCCTTCGACTTCGCGATCTCCGAGTACGGGGCCAGCATCTGGTGCGATCCGGAGCTGTGGATCCCCGAGGCGGCGCGCCTACTGCGTCCCGGCGGCCGGCTCGTCTTCCTCGTCAACTCGGTGCTGATGATGCTCTGCTCGCCCGACGTCGAGTCCGAGCCGCTCGGCCGCGAGCTGCAGCGGCCGCTGTTCGGAATGGCGCGCTTCGAGTGGCCCGACGACGACTCCGTCGAGTTCCACCTCTCACACGGCGAGCTGATTGCGCTGCTGCGCCGCAGCGGCTTCGAGGTCGAGGAGCTCATCGAGGTCCAGCCGCCGCCGGATGCCACCAGTCGCTACGAGTGGGCCGACCTCGCTTGGTCGCGGCAGTGGCCCACCGAGGAGGTCTGGAAGGTGCGCCGAGCCTGACTCTGGGGCGGCGTGACGCGGCGCACGCGCCTCAAAGCCGCGTGAGCTTCTCCGGCCGGCGCGCCGTCTCTTTGCCCGATGCGTCGCTGTGCACGAGATAACGGGGGTCGTCCTTGCTGGCCGCGACGACCTGGCCTCCCACCTCCGTGCGACTGACCAGCCGCTTGCGGACCTTGCCGGTGACCGGACTGCCGCGGAAGTTCCATTGGACCCTGTCGCCGCGTTTGAACGTCTCTGCCATGACTTCTCCTCCGGGTGGTGGTCGACTGACCACCCAGACCCCGGCGGACCCCGAAGCGCCCCCAGCGCCAAGCGCGGAATACGTGGCACATCCACCACCGCCCGCGGTAGTGGATGTGCCTTCTATCGCGGCCCGCGGCCGCGCTAGAAGCCGTGCAGCAGCTCGCTCGAGGCGCTGGTCGAGCGCCGCGGCGAGCGCGTCGCCGAGCGGCGCCCTCGGGCACGCGCTCGACGAGCTCGGCGAGGAAGCCGCCGACGATCAGCTCGCTCGCGAGTCTCGTAGCCGAGGCCGCGCGACTGTCAGGTAGAAGAGCTGCTCGGGGTCGATCTGGGCGACCGCGGCCGCGTGCGTGCAGGCGACGTCGTCGGCCTCGATCTGCAGGCCCGGGATCGCGTCGGCGTGGGCCTTGTGCGAGAGCAGCATGTTGCGGCAGTCCTGGAAGGCGTCGGTGCGCTGGGCGCCCTTGTCGACGTTGATCATCCCGCGCCAGACGGCGGTCGAGCGGCCGTCGAGCACGCCGCGGAAGGCGAGGTCGGAGGTCGTGTCCTCGGCCGCGTGCTCCTGGGTGGTGTCGTAGTCGAGGTGCTGGCGGCCGTTGCCGACGTAGGCGCCGGTGACCTTGGCGCGAGGCGCCGCGGCCGGCGAGCTTGGTCTCCATCCGGACCTTGCCGTTGGCGGAGCCGAAGCCCGAGCGCGACCCACTCGAGGTTGCCGTCGCGCTCGACCTCGGCGCGCTGGCTGGCGAAGACCCACGAGGCGGGGGAGAGGGCCTGGCCGCAGACGTAGCGCAGGTTGGCGGCCGGGCCGACGACCAGCTCGGTGACGCCGTTGAAGAGCGCGTCGGTGCTCTCGTCGGCGGAGAGGTAGCGCTCCCAGACCTCGGCCTCGGCGCCCTCCTCGAGGATCGACCAGCGTGCGCCAGTTCAGCGTCCGGCCGGCGGCCTGCTGGATCGCGGTCAGCGAGATCGGCTCCTCGGCCTTGGTGTTGCGCGGGCACGTAGACGAGCGCGCCGCCGCTCCAGCCCGCCTCGTTGATCGTCACGAACGGGTCGTCCTCGCCGGAGACGATCGTGCCCGAGGTGCTCGCGGACGCAGCTCCGGGAAAGCGCGCCGCGGCCGCGTCGAGCGGCATCACCAGCGGCGACGTCGGGGCGGCCGTTGCCGGAGGCGGCCGGCGAAGCTCGCCGATGCATCGAGGCGTCGACCTGGGTCAGGCCGCGCGGCGCCCTCGGGAACCGCGAGCGCGCCGCCCGTCGAGCGTCGGCGACTCGCGGTCGCCGCCTCGGCGGGCTCGTAGGCGGAGAGGTCGAGCCCGGAGAGATCGGTGAACTCCCAGCCGCGGACCTTGGGCCCGGGCAGCGACAGCCCGCGCGCCGTCTCGAGCGCCTGCGAGCGCCGCTCGACGAGCCAGTCGGGTGAGCCGTGGAGGTCGCGGCCTCCACTAGCCGATCGAGCCTTCCATCTGCAGCTCGATCAGGCGGTTGAGCTCGACGGCGTACTCCATCGGCAGCTCCTTGACGACCGGCTCGATGAAGCCGTTGACGATCATCTTCGAGGCCTCTTCCTCGTCGAGGCCGCGCGACTGCAGGTAGAAGAGCTGCTCCTCGCCGATCTTCGAGACCGAGGCCTCGTGGCCGACGTTGGCGTCGTTCTCGTCGATGCGGATCGTCGGGTAGGTGTCCGAGCGCTGTACTCGGTCGAGCAGCAGCGCGTCGCAGACGACCTTCGAGCTTGACCCCGGTCGCGCCCTTGGCGACCTCGAGCAGGCCGCGGTAGGTGCGAGCGGCCGCCGTCCTTGGAGATCGACTTGGCGAAGATCGAGCTGGTCGTCTTCGGCGCGGCGTGGATGATCTTGCCGCCGGCGTCCTGGTGCTGGCCCTTGCCGGCGAAGGCGATCGAGAGGATCTCGCCGTGGGCCTCGCTCGCCCATCAGGTAGATCGACGGGTACTTCATCGTGATCTTCGAGCCGAGGTTGCAGTCGACCCACTCGACGGTCGCGTCGCTCGGCGGCCGTCGCCCGCTTGGTGACGAGGTTGTAGACGTTCTGCGACCAGTTCTGGACGGTCGTGTAGCGGATCCGCGCGCCGGGCCGGGCGATCAGCTCGACGACCGCGGAGTGCAGCGAGTCGGTCGAGTAGACCGGGCGCCGTGCAGCCCTCGATGTAGTGCACGTCGGAGTCCTCGTCGGCGATGATCAGCGTGCGCTCGAACTGGCCCATGTTCTCGGTGTTGATCCGGAAGTAGGCCTGCAGCGGCATCTCGACCTTGACGCCCTTCGGCACGTAGACGAACGAGCCGCCCGACCAGACGGCCGAGTTGAGCGCGGCGAGCATGTTGTCGTTGGCGCGGGATCACCGTCGCGAAGTGCTCGCGGATCACGTCCTCGTACTCGCGCAGGCCGGTGTCCATGTCGGTGAAGATCACGCCCTGCTTCTCGAGGTCCTCGCGGATCTGGTGGTAGACGACCTCGGACTCGTACTGGGCGCCGACGCCGGCGAGGAACTTGCGCTCGGCCTCGGGGATGCCGAGCTTGTCGAAGGTGTTCTTGATGTCCTCGGGGACGTCCTCCCAGCTTGTTCTCGGCGCGTCTCGGAGGCGCGCACGAAGTAGTGGATGTCGTCGAAGTCGATCTGGTTCAGGTTCGGCGCCCCACTGCGGCACCGGCCGCGCGAGGAAGTGGTCGAGCGCCTTGAGCCGGAAGTCGCGCATCCACTGCGGCTCGTCCTTGTACTCGGAGATGTCCTCGACGAGCTGGCGCGTGAGCCCCTTCGGGCGCCTTGTAGACGTAGCCGGTCTCGGGGTCGTTGAAGCCGAACTTCTCCTTGTAGTCGGAGTTGATGTCCTTGATCGCCTCGCGCTCGGCCTGCTTGGGGTCGAGCTCGGCGCGCGGTGCTCGGTGCTGTCTCGGGTGGGTTCATGTTCAGTCGACCTCCAGTTTGATCTCGCCGTCCTCGACCCGGACCTCGAAGGTCTCGACGGGCGTGTAGGCCGGCAGCGTCTTCGGCCGGCCGCTGCGCAGGTCGAACAGCGAGCCGTGACGGGGGCACTCAACGGTACAGGCAGCTGGATCGAAGGTCGCCCTCGGCGAGCGGGCCGTCGTCGTGCGAGCAGCGATCCTCGATCGCGAGCAGCTCGCCGCCGACGTTGAAGACGCCGATCTTCGATCCCCTCGACCTCGACGAGGCGCATCGCGCCCTCGGGCAGCTCCTCGCTCTTGCAGACGGTGTGCGTGCTCATTCAGACAAATCCCTACTGGGAGAGTCGGATTTTAGCGGGCAGGCACAATCGGGCCGCTGCCCGCAGGCGGGGGACGGCGCCCAGTGTGACGAACGCCACGGATAAGAGCGGTACCGGGCCGCTACCTTGCGCCGCCCTAAGCGTTCACTCACAGAACGCTCATATACCAGCGACACCCCATCAGGAGGTGAGCTCGGGCGCCGCCGCCGGGCACGGAGCCCCGCGCCGACGTCCGTCCAACCATGGACAAGACACGCACCCACGAAATCACCGACCGCGCCCCGATCAACGCGCTCCGCCGCGGCGTCGCCGCCGCCGCGATCGCTGCCACGCTTGCCGCTCCGGCAGTCGCCGGCGCCGCAACGCCGGATCACGGCAGCCACGGCAAGTCCGCGGCCGGCCAGCTGAAGTCGTACGAGAAGACGTACCTGAAGGTGCGCCGCGACTTCGTCAAGGCCTTCAGCCTCGAGGACGCGGGCCGCAACCTCGTCCGCTGGGGCCAGCAGACCAAGGACGGCGACGTCCGCCCGGCGAAGCCCGCCGAGGTCAAGGACTCGACCGCGTACATGCGCGGTCAGCTCAGCCCGGCCGCAGCGGCTCCGGCGACGAGCACCGCCACGACGAGCGCGGGCGCGACGGCGCCGACCTCCAGCGGTGGCGCCGCTGCCTCGAGCTCGACCGCCCAGTGCGAGTCCGGCGGTGATTATGGCGCGGTCAACCCCGCCGGCTACTACGGCGCCTACCAGTTCGATCAGTCGACCTGGAACGCCTACGCGCCGTCCGGCTACGCCGGCACCAACCCTGCCTCGGCCCCGCCCGCGGTCCAGGACGCAGCGGCGGCCGCGGTCCCGTACGACGCCTGGCCGAACTGCTGATCGGCTGCTTCCTCCGTCCGGGGGCGTTCTTCGCCTCCGGACGTGAGGAAGTGCCGCAAATGCGGGCAGAAGCTTCGCCCCGCGCGCGAACCCGTGCGGAGATGACCGGCCTCGATGAGCGGGGCTCATTCGCCCGTTCCGTTGCGTTCTGCTCATGGCAGAGCTGTATAGAACGCAACAGAATGCCCGGGTAAGGGCAGTCTGCCTTTGCGCGATTAGCGGCACTCGGCGTGACAGTCGCGCGATTCACCTCCCCCGCTAGGAGGAGGTTCCGCGGGACCGGGGCCGCCCCATGCTGCTCTTCGCGCAACTGCAAGTGCCCCCACCCGGGCTTTCTGTCGCGTTTTGGCCCCCTGAGAGGGGGTCAGAACGCAACGAAACGGCGCGGTGAGCTCAGTCCCGCAGCCGCGGACGGTGCTCTCGTCGCGTCGGAGCCTCAGTGCCTCTTCCGGGCGAGAGAGTCCCAGCCTTGCCCGGTTTGCAGTTGAGGCCAAAGGAGGGCCGGGGGTCGCCCCGGTTTGTCCTGCGCGAGTTCCCGCTGGGCGGGTGCCTAGCCCTGGCCGACCGGGGTGCCCGGGTCGGCGAAGGCGAAGAACCAGACCAGGAAGACGATGATGTCGATGAAGACCGCGAGGAAGATGACGAGCTCGAGCGGATGGACGTCGCTGAGCGAATCGTGCGGGCGCTCCTCGGTCATGCCCCGCATCCAGTCGGCGCGCTCGCGCTTGCGCTGCTTCGAGCGATCGGCGAAGAAGCTGAGAAAGCCGCCGATCAGCAGCAGGGAGAAGATCACGCCGACGATCACGACCATGAACGCGGTGCCCGAGGGGGCCGTCGAGTTCTGCGCTTGCGAGCCAACCCAGATCCAGCCGAGCGGCACGCCGATGCCGACCAGCGCGCCGAGCGTGACGACCATGATCCACGTGAAGGTCGTCGAGGTTCCCCGGCGCAGTGCCTGAAGCGGTCCCATCGGGTCAGGATAGATGGGGGCTGACGCGGGCTCGCGCGGAATGCCGCCCGCCCGCGTAACCTCACGCCGCTGTGGAGCGCGGGCCTCAACGCCAAGCCGAGCCGTCCGGCGCGGGCCTGAACGCGGCGCTCGTGCGCGATCTGCCCGCCGTCGTCGAGGTCGGCGCGGGGACGGCGCTGCTGCTCGAGGGCACGCTCGATTCGCGGGCCCGGCCCGGCTCGGTCCGCGTGACGGTGGCCGGGGTCAGCGCCGCACCGGATGCCGAGCGGATGCCGGCACCGGGGGCGCTTGGTCCCGGCGATCGCTGGTGGCTGCTGCTCGAGTTGCCCGTCGCGACGCCCGCCGGCGTTCACGGGCTGCGGATCGAGGCCGAGGTCGGCGGCCGGCGGCTGAGCGCCAACCTCGGCACCGTCACTTTCCGGGATCAGCTGCCGGCGCCGGCAGCTGCGCCCGAGCTGCCGGCCGGCGAGCAGCCGCTGATCTGCATCTGCATGGCAACGCATGAGCCCGACGCCGAGCGTCTCGCCGTGCAGCTCGATTCGATCCGCGCGCAGACCTGGCAGCGGTGGGTGTGCGTGATCAGCGACGACGCCTCCTCACCTGAGGCCCGAGCCGAGATCGAGCGCCAGATTGCGGGCGATCCTCGCTTCGCCCTCTCGCCCGCGGAGGAGCGGCTCGGCTTCTACATGAACTTCGAACGGGCACTGCGAATGGTCCCGCCGGAGGCACGCTGGGTCGCTTTCGCCGACCAGGACGATCGCTGGGATCCCGACAAGCTGGAGGCGCTCGCCCGGCCGCTTGCCGACGGGGGCGCGCTGATGAGCTTCAGCGATATGCGGATCGTCGATGAGCACGGCACGCTGCTCTCCGACACGTACTGGATCCTGCGCAAGCCCGCCTACGACGACCTGGCTGCAACGCTGGTCGCGAACACCGTCACGGGCGCTGCCTCGATGTTCGAGCGGGCGCTGCTCGAGACGGCACTGCCGTTCCCACCGCCGATCGGCACTCCCTACCACGACCATTGGCTCGCCCTGTGTGCGCTCGCGCTCGGCGAGATCGCGTATGTGCCCCGACCGACCTACGAGCGCGTCCGCCATCTCGGCTCCGTCACCGCCCACACCCGGCATGCCGAGGCGTTGCGCGCGCGGCGCGACGGCGTGGTGGCCGAGGCGAGCCAGCGCGCGTCCGACGCGGGGCCGGGCGCGCGCTCGATCTACTTCGAGAGCTGGCTGCAGCTGGTCGGGTTCGCCCGGGTGCTGCTCGAACGGGCAGGCCCGCGGTTGACACCCGCCAAGAGGCGGGCGCTGCGCCGCACGATTGCCGCCGAGCACAACCCGCTCGCTACGGGCCGCCTGCTACTTCGCTCGCTGCGGCCCCTGTTCGGCCGCGATCAGACCCTCGGCCGCGAGCGGGCCCTGGTGTACGCGCTTGCCTGGAGGCGGCTGGCGCCGGGACGGGTCGCGGCCGCCTACGGCCGGCGCCGCGGCTAGGCCCTCAGTCGTAGCCGAGCTCGGCGAGCTTCGGCCCGATCAGCTCCATCATCGCCTGCTGCTCGTCGCTGCTGAGGTTCTCCCGCCACAGGCCCGGCGAGGCGGCGCGGACGCCCTTGCGACGCCCACGGAGGCGGTTGCGGAGCGAGCCGAAGCGGTTCGTGCGCACGGCGGAGCGGATCTGGCGAGGATCGCGATCGAGCCCCAGCCAGGCGTAGAGACGACCGAGCTCACCCTCGGTGTCGGCGAGCAGTTCCTCGTAGCGGACGGTGATCGTGTTCTCCGGTGCCAGCCGCTCGCAGGCACGCTGCGTGGCGCTCACGCGGACCAGCCACAGGTGCGCCTGCCGGCGGACGCCCTCGAGCCGCTGCTCGCGGGTGACGAGCGGCTCGACGCCCTCGGTCCGCGTGCGCCAGCCGCCCTCGGAGTCGGCGTCCATCATCGAGTCGACGACGTCGCGGCCGTCGCGCAGCAGAAAGATCAGCCGCGAGTCCGGAAACAGGTCGGCGAGCAGGTCGGCGGCGTGCGAGCCATTCGGCTCCTTGATCACGATCAGCGGATCGACGATCCCGTGCTCCGTCTCGGCCCTCTGCGCCTGCGCGTCGAAGCGCTTCAGCGCCAGCTCGCGCATCGGCCCACGCCACTCGTCCGCGTACTCGTCGCTGAAGAAGTACGCCGGGTCGGCGCGCCGCAGCATGTTCAGCGCGACCGACTTCTCGGAAGCCTGCTCGGGCAGCGGCAGCGGATCGCGGAGCGGGGCGAAGTGGTGGGCGAGGTACGACTCGTTGACCGGGATCACGTTCGCACCGCGGGGCCGGAAGCGGGAGGGGTCGATGCCGGTCGGCGTGCGTCCGACGCCCCACGGGTGCAGCAGCAGGCGGAGCAACCAGGTGCTGCCCGTGCGCGGCGATCCCATCATCCAGACGAGCCGGCGCTCGACGGAATCCAGGTCGCGGGTGCCATTCGACCCTTCCATAGCGGCAGAAATGTAGATGGAGCGGGCGGGGCGGCGGGCCGCGCCGTGCTCAGATGTCGCCGGCTGGCTCGGCTGGATCGCCCTGCCGGCCCTCGTCCTCCCAGTCCGCGGGCTCGCCCAGTGCCGCCGACTTGACGACCTTGATGCCGAGCATCGCGCACTTCATCCGCGTCGCCGAGATCTCGATGCCGAGCAGGTCGAGGACGTCCTGCTTGGGGATCCGCAGGAGCTCCTCGCGGGTCAGTCCGATGAGCTCGTCGGTGAGCAGTGAGGTCGCCGCCGTCGAGATCGCGCAGCCCTGGCCCTCGAAGGAGACCTCGCTCACCTTGCCGTCGTCGTCGAGCTTGATGTAGACGTGCTGCTCGTCGCCGCAGAACGGGTTCGTGTCCTCGTAGTCGAGGTCGTATGCGTCGAGCCGGCCGAAGTTGTGCGGCCGCTTGTAGTGCTCGAGGATCTGGTCGCGGTAGAGCTCGTCCATCGTCGTCTCAGGCTTGCAGATGCTCAGAGCCCGAAGACGCGGCGGGCGTCGTGCAGGCCCTCGACGAGCCGGTCGATCTCCTCGTGCGAGGTGTAGATGCCGAAGCGAGGCCCGCGCCGTCGCGGCGACGCCGAGGCGCTCCATCAGCGGCTGGGCGCAGTGGTGGCCGGCGCGGACCGCGACCCCGTGGCGGTCGAGGATCTCGGCGACGTCGTGGGCGTGCACGCCCTCGAGCTCGAAGCTGATCGGGCCGAGGCGCTCGGGCGAGGCGGGCGGGCCGAAGATGCGCAGGCCCGGGACTTCGGCGAGGGCGCCCATCGCGTAGGCGGCGATCTCGCGCTCGTGGGCCGTCGCCGCATCCATGCCGATGCCGTCGAGCCAGCGCAGCGCCGCGGCGAAGCCGATCGCTTGGCTGATCGCGGGCGTGCCGGCCTCGAAGCGGGCCGGCGGATCGGCGTAGGTCGTGCCCTCGGTGGTCACCTTGCGGATCATCGAGCCGCCGCCCAGGAACGGCGGCATCTCGCGCAGCAGCTCGAGCCGTGCCCACAGCACGCCGATCCCGGTCGGCCCGTAGACCTTGTGGCCGGTGACGGCGTAGAAGTCGACGCCGAGCGCGCCGACGTCGACGGCAAGCTTCGGCACCGCCTGGGCGCCGTCGACGAGGATCAGCGCGCCGGCGTCGTGAGCTCGGCGGGCGATCTCGGCGATCGGGTTGAGCGTGCCGAGCACGTTGGAGACGTGGGCGACGGCGACGAGCTTCGGCCCGCGCGCCAGCGCCGCCTCGAGCGAGGCCTCGTCGAGCTCGCCGGCGTCGGCGACGCCGACCCAGTCGATCTCGGCGCCGGTGCGCTCGGCGAGCTGTTGCCAGGGGACGATGTTGGAGTGGTGCTCCATCTCGGTCAGCACGATCCGGTCGCCCGCCGAGACGTTGGCGTCGCCCCAGGCGCGGGCGACGAGGTTGATCGCCTCGGTCGCGTTGCGGACGAAGATGACCTCGCGCCGGTCGGCGGCGCCGAGGTGGTCGGCCACCGTCGCGCGGGCCCCCTCGTAGGCGGCGGTCGCCTCGGCGGAGAGGGTGTGCGAGCCGCGGTGGACGTTGGAGTGGTGGCGGCGCTCGTAGCGGTCGACCGCCTCGATCGAGGCGAGCGCGCGCTGCGAGCTGGCGCCCGAGTCGAGGTAGGCGACGGGTTGCCCGGCGACCTCCCGCTCGAGCGCCGGGAAGGCCGCGCGAACCCGCTCGAGGGGGAAGCCGGGAACCGTTGTCGCCGCCGGCTCCATCCAGCTCGCAGGCGGCGGCCCCGACCTCTTCCTTGATCCAGCCGTAGCCCTTCTCCTCGAGCTCGCCGACGAGCTCGGGGCCGCCCTCCTTGACGATCCGGCCCTCGTACATGACGTGGACGCGGTCGGGCTTGACCATGTGGAGGATGCGCTGGTAGTGGGTGATGATCAGCACGCCCATGTCGGGGCCGGCGAAGCGGTTGACGCCGGCGGCGACGGTCCGCAGAGCATCGATGTCGAGCCCCGAGTCGGTCTCGTCGAGGACCGCCATCTTCGGCCGCAGAAGCGCCATCTGCAGCATCTCCATGCGCTTCTTCTCGCCGCCGGAGAAGCCCTCGTTCAGGTAGCGCGCTTGAAGTCGGCGGGAATGTCCATCATCTCCATCGCCTCTCGGGTCTGCTTGCGAAGTCCTTGAGCTTGATCTCGGGCTCGCCTTGCGCCTCGCGGTGGGCGTTGACGATCATCCGCAGGTACTTGGCGACGGTCACGCCCGGCACCGAGACCGGGTACTGGAAGGCCATGAACAGGCCGGCGAGCGAGCGCTCGTCGGGGGCGGCCTCGGTGATGTCCTCGCCGTCGAAGCCGATCGAGCCCTCGGTCACCTCGAGCGAGGGATGGCCCATGATCGCGTTCGCGAGCGTCGACTTGCCGGAGCCGTTCGGGCCCATCAGAGCGTGGATCTCGCCCTTGCCGACCTCGAGGTCGAGGCCCTTGAGGATCTCCTTGTCCTCGGCTGGACGTGCAGGTCGGTGATCTTCAGGTCGGCCATTCGTCTCCTTCGTCGTGTTGAAGCTTGTCGGTCCGCGGCGCCGCGCTCAGGCGGAGGCGAGGGGCTCCGGCGAGCGGCCTGAGTCGAACTCGATCAGCTCGGCGAGGGTGGTTGCCGGCCAGCGCGCTCGTGATGCCGCCGTGGACCCTGGTCCAGAGCAGCTTCGTCGAGCAGGCGTGATCGCCGTCGGCCTCGTGCGAGCAGAGCACGCGGCCCTCGCCGTCGGCCTCGAAGCACTCCATCGGCGCGATCGGGCCCTCGAGGACCTCGACGACCTCGAGCATCTGGATCTCGGCGGCCGGCCGCGCCAGCCGGTAGCCGCCGTGGGCGCCCCGCTGCGAGACGACCAGCCCGGCCGCCCGCAGCTTCGCGGCGAGGTGCTCGAGGTAGGCGAGGGGCAGGGTCTCGGCGTCGGCGAGCTCGGCGAGCGGCACCGGGCGATCGCCGTCGGTCGCGGCCGAGCGCGACCATCAGTCGCACCCCGTACTCGGCCTTGGTCGAGAACAGCATCGGCCAAATCCTAGCGCTCAGGTCGGTTATCCTCGTCGGCGTCCTGCTCACCGCGGGTGCGCTCGACCGACCGAGTGCTCGGCGGTCTCCTGGACGCGATGCTTGAGCAGGCGCCAGGGGTTCATCTGCACGCCCCGCGCCGCCGCCTGCAGCGCCCGGCCGAGCGTCGTCCCGCGCACGTCGGCCCGACTCGGCAGCTCGATCAGCAGCTCGAGGTTGCCGTCGCGCCGGCGCGGCTTCGGGCCTCGTTGCGGCGAGCGCCCTGGAACAGCTCGATCGCCGCCTCGTTCTCGCTCAGGATCACGGCCGACGAACGCGCTCGATGCCCTCTCGCGGGCGCGCTCGACCAGCTGCTCGAGGATCGCCGTCGCGACGCCGCGCCCCTGCCAGTCGTCGACGACGGTGACCGCGACCTCGGCATCGTGCGGGCTCCACCGACCGGACGAAGCGGGCGACCCCGACCGTCTCGCCGCTCTCCGGGTCGAAGGCGACGATCGCCTCGTGGTTGTGGTGGTCGACCTCGGTCAGGTAGCGCAGGTCGATCGGCGAGAGCGGCCGCAGCGGCGCGAAGAAGCGCCGGTAGCGGGACTCGGGGCTGAGCCGCTCGAAGCCGGCGGCGAGTGCCTCCTTGTCGGCAGCCTCGATCGGCCGCATGAGCAACTGCGTGCCGTCCCGGGTCTCGACGAGCGTGGCTCCATACCGGTCAGGATGTTCCCAGGCGGCCCGACGGGGCGCCCTGGTGCAGCGAACGGGCCGCCCGGCTGGTTTGCGTCCGCCTACGGCTCGATCAGGCCGCGGCGGATCGCGTAGCGGACGAGCTCGACGCGGTCGCGCATGCCGAGCTTGCGCATCGCGTTCGAGCGGTGGTTCTCGACGGTCTTCTCGGAGAGGCCGAGGAGCTCGGCGATCTCCTTGTTCGTGTGCGCCTCGGCGACGAGCTTGACGACCTCCTCCTCGCGCGGCGTCAGCTCCTCCTCGCGGCCCTCGCCGCGCGTCCGAGCACGTCCTTGATCAGCGCCTGCTGGGCCTCGGGGGTCAGGAACGGCTCGCCGCGCTCGACCGCCTCGATCGCGTCGAGCAGATCGCGTGTCGGCCGCGCGCTTGAGCACGTAGCCGGAGGCGCCGGCCTTGAGCGCCTCGAACAGGTAGCGGTCCTCGTCGTGCATGGAGAGGATCAGGACGGCGACGTCGGGTGCCGCATCGCGGATCTCCCGGGTCGCCTGGAGCCCGGTCAGCCCCGGCATCTTGACGTCGAGGATCGCCAGGTCGGGCCGCTCGGAAATCGCCAGGTCGCGGGCCTCGGCGCCGTTTTCGGCCTCGGCGATCACCTCGATGCCCCTCGTGGCTCTCGAGCAGCGTGCGCAGGCCCGAGCGGACGATTCCGTGATCGTCGGCGATCAGGATCCTCACGCCGGGCCTCCGCCGGCGTCCGCCGCACGGCCGTCCGCCGCCGGTCGTATGTCGCGTGCCGGAACCATTCGCCTGCCCTCCAGCATCTCATCGGCAGGATCGAGGTCGCAGCCTGACCCGCGTCCCGAGGCCCGGCTGCGACTCGACCGCGAGCGGGCCGCCGACGAGCAGCGCCCGCTCGCGCATGCCGGCGAGCCCGAGCCCGTCCCTGGGGCCTGTCGGGGTCGAAGCCGGCGCCGTCGTCGGAGACGCGCAGCTCGAGGCCGTCCTCGTTCCACGATCAGGCGGACCCGGACGTGCTTCGCTCCGGAGTGCCGGACGGCGTTGGAGAGCGCCTCCTGGGCGACCCGGTAGGTGACGAGCTGGACGCTCGTCGGCGAGCTCGTAGAAGCGGCCGGCCGACTCGTCGCTCTCGAAGCGCGGCGCGCGATCTCGGTCTGGCGGTCGACGTCCTCGACGAGGCCGGCCAGGGCGGCCTTCAGTCCGAGGTCGTCGAGCGCCGTCGGGCGCAGCCCGCGGGCCAGCGTCGAGCAGCTCCTCCATCGCCTGGGAGGCCACCGCGCGCGGTCTCGGCGAGCTCCTCGGAGAGCTCGGGCGGCGCCTTGTCGCGCAGCGCCTCGATCCGCAGCACGCAGGGCCGTCAGCGCCTGGTTGACCTCGTCGTGGAGGTCGCGCGCGACCGCGTGCCCGCTCACGCTCCTGGGCCTCGAGCGCGGCGCTGGCGCCGAGCCGGCGCTCGGCCTCGAGGCGGTCGAGCATCTCGCGGAAGGCGCGTTCGAGGCGCCGCACCTCCTCGGGTCCCGCGATCGGCGGACCCTCCGCGCTGCCGGGGCTGCGCGAGATCGGCCGTGCTCCATCTCGTCGGCGAGCCGCTCGAGCGGTGCGATGCCTCGTGCCGAGCAGGTAGAAGTTGACGGCGATCGTCGCCGCGATCGCGAAGCCGAGCACGAGGCCGGCGCGCCGCTGTCGCGGAGCTCGAGTCCGGGTTCGACGCGATCACGGCCGCGACGACGGCCGCGGCGATCAGCAGCAGGTTGACGAGCAGGACCTGGGTGAGCAGCGTGCCGCGTCGCATTCGCTCCACTAGTAGCGCAAGTTGGGCCGGGCGGGCCGGGCGCACGGCGCTGCGCGAGCGGGTTGCGCGGAGCGCGGTCGGACACCATTTGCCAAAATCAGGACACCCGAACCCTCAGGAGGCCTGAGCCGAGATGACGACGACGAACCGCTCCAACTTCGCAGCCGGCCTCGCGGACGACGCTGCTGCTGGCAACGCTGACGGGCCTGCTCGTCGTCATCGGCGCGCTCATCGGCGGCGCCCAGACGGCGCTTCTCTTCCTCTGATCGGCGCCGTGATGAACCTCGGCGTCTGGTGGTTCAGCGACAAGATCGCGCTCAAGATGAGCGGCGCGCAGCCGATCGAGGAGTCGCAGGCGCCGCAGATCTACGCGATGACCCGCGAGCTCTGCCAGACCGCCGGCCTGCCGATGCCGCGCATCTACCTGATCCCCCAGAACCAGCCGAACGCCTTCGCCACCGGCCGCAACCCGGAGAACGCGGCCGTCGCGGTCACCGCGGGATCACGAAGCTGCTCAGCCCGGACGAGCTCAAGGGCGTGATCGCCCACGAGCTCGCCCACATCCGCAATCGCGACACCCTGATCCAGGCCGTCGCGGCGACGATCGGCGGCGCGATCACCTACCTCGGCTACATGCTGCTGTGGTTCGGAGGCAGCGACAACAACAATCCGCTCGGCGCTGATCGGCGCGCTCGCGATGGTCCTGCTCGCGCCGATCGCAGCGACCCTGATCCAGATGGCGATCAGCCGGCAGCGCGAGTTCTCCGCCGACGCCACCGGGGCCCAGTTCTGCGGCAACCCCGAGAGCCTCGCCTCGGCGCTGCTGCGGCTCGAGGAGGGGGCGAAGGCGATTCCGATGGAGGTCAACCAGGCGACCGAGTGCCTGTACATCGTCAAGCCGCTGCGCGGCGGTGGCATCGCCGGCCTGTTCTCGACCCACCCGCCGATCGAGGAGCGGGTGCGCCGCCTCCGCCAGATGCGCCCCGGGCTGACGCTGATGCCCCGACCTTGCTACACTTTGTAAAGTAAGAATCCTGATCCAGTTTGAGGTGAATTGATCTTATGGCCACCGGCGCCGAGCTGATCGAGCAGATCGAAGGGCAGATCGACGAGGTCCAGCCCTCCGAGGCGAACGACGAGCTGCAGAACGCGAACGGCAGGGCGGCGTCGCGCTCGTCGACGTGCGCGAGCAGCACGAGTTCGAGGAGCGCCACATCCCCGGCGCGATCCACGTGCCGCGCGGCCACCTCGAGATCGCGGATCGAGCAGTTCGTGCCCGACAAGGACAAGCGCGTGATCGTCTACTGCGCCTCCGGCAACCGCTCGGCGCTCGCCGCCCGGACCCTGCCGCGAGGAGCTCGGCTACTACCGACGTCGCCTCGATGGCCGGCGGGATCACGCTGTGGAAGGACCGCAACTACGAGACGGTCGTCCCCGCGCAAGCTCACCCAGGAGCAGAAGGAGCGCTACAGCCGCCACATCCTCGTCCCCGAGATCGGCCTCGAGGGCCAGCTGAAGCTGCTCGACGCGAAGGTCCTGCTGCTCGGCGCCGGCGGGCTCGGCTCGCCGACCGCGCTGTATCTGGCCGCGGCCGGCGTCGGCACGATCGGCCTGCTCGACGACGACGTCGTCGACTGCCTCCAACCTGCAGCGCCAGGTGATCCACAGCACCGCGACGGATCGGCATCGCCGAAGACCGAGTCCGCGCGCAAGCGGATCGAGGCGCTCAACCCCGACGTCAACGTCGTCGAGCACAACGTGCGCTTCGGCCCCGACAACGTGATCGAGCTGCTCGAGCAGTACGACATCATCGTCGACGGCGCCGACAACTTCCCGACCCGCTACCTGCTCAACGACGCCTCGGTGCGGCTCGACAAGCCGGTCGTCTCGGCCTCGATCCTCGCCTTCGACGGGCAGATCTCGACCTTCGTCCCGCACGAGGGCCCCTGCTACCGCTGCCTGTACCCGACGCCGCCGCCGCCCGAGCTCGCGCCGAGCTGCGGCGCCGCGGGCGTGCTCGGCATGCTGCCCGGCGTCATGGGCCTGATGCAGGCGCTCGAGGTCTTCAAGCTGATCACCGGCGCCGGGCGATCCGCTGATCGGCCGCCTGCTGCTGTTCGAGGCGCTCGGCACCGAGCTTCACCGAGCTCAAGGTGAAGAAGGATCCCGAGCTGCCCGATCTGCGGCCCCGACGCGCCCGAGGTCGCCGATCGAGGATCTCGGCAAGTTCCCCGACTACGAGGCCTTCTGCTCGGGCGTCGCGGTCGCGTAGATGTCGCGTAGATGGGTGATTCCACTGGATCGTGCCCGCGGGGGCGCCTGGCACCGAGCCGGGCGTGGCCGGGTGCCGCAGCCCGTGCCGGTTGGCACGGGCAAGGCGCACGGTCGCGATCCGGCGAAGCGTGTCCAGGCGCCATCCGTGGGTGCGAGCTCGTGGGATCAACCATCTAGCCAGGCTTCCGACTTGTAGGGTTCCCGCGATGCCGACCGTGAAGATCCCACCGGTTCTGCGCGCCCAGACGGGCGGCGCGTCGCAGGTCCCGCCGAGGGCGACGACGTGGGCGCCGTCCTGCGCGCGCTCGCCGAGGCCCACCCCGGCACCGAGAAGCAGCTCTTCGCCGAGGACGGCGAGCTCAACCGCTACGTCAACGTCTACCTCAACGACGAGGACGTGCGGGTGCTCGACGGCCTCGAGACCGCGTCTCGCGACGCCGACACGATCGTGATCCTGCCGGCCATGGCCGGCGGCGCCGCCTCGCTACGGCTTCGAGCATCGGCGGGCGCACCGTCGCCCGCCGAAGCCGCTCAGCCGGCGCTCCCGCCGGTCAGCTTCGTGTAGGCGTGCCAGGCGGGCTTCGCGTCGAGGTCGCTGATCGACCAGCCCGGCTGAGCCGCACCAGCCGCACAGCGCCGGGGTGGCCGGATCGTCGCGCCACGTGTACCAGAGCACCCCTGCAGGTTCCACTGGTTGCGCTTCGCGATCATCATCTCGTAGGTCTGCTTGAGCAGCTTCGCCTGCTTCTCGGCGAGTCGACCAGCTGGCTGCTGCACCTTCGTGTCCGAGCCCCAGCCGATCTCGGTCACCCAGATGCCGTCGCCGCCGTCGCCGCCCTTGCGCATCTCCTTGTAGGTCTTGCGACATCTGCTTCTTGACGTCCTTGACGTCGGGCCCGTAGGGGTGGACGGCGACGAGGTCGGTCGCCTGCGAGACGCCGTGCTTGCGGTACAGCTTCTTGAGGTAGTCGAACGACGTGATCGCCTTCTTCGTTGTGCGGCGTCGCGAACATGCCGGCGATCATCATCTCGGCGCCGGGAGTCGACCTTGTGCAGCGTCTTCGCCGAGAGGCGGAGCAGCTTCGCGTAGGCGGACGGATCCGGCTTCGGCGCCCAGAAGTTGCCCGAGTTGATCTCGTTCCAGATCTCCCAGTCCCCGAGCGGCCGCGGCTCGACGCCGGGGTTGGAGCAGCGCGAAGGTGTCCCAGAAGCTGCCCCCGGGGCCGTAGCGGGCGGCGGCCGCGGCGAGGAAGTCGCCGTAGGCCTTCATTGCCTTGCTGCTCTTGGTCGGGCGGCACGTTCTCGGACCTTGGCGAGCCACGAGGGAGTTCCGTAGACGTAGGGGACGGGCTGGATGCCTGCCAGCGCGAGCTTGCCGATCAGGTTGTCGTACGGCCCCCACTCGTAGGCGCCCGGGTGCGGCTCGACCCGCGGCCAGAGAGAGGAGCAGGTGATAGCTGCCGACGTTGCCCGCCGCCATCCGCGCAAGGTCGGCGTCGCTGGTCGCGTCCTGAGGAGCGACGCCGAAGAAGGCGGGCGAGACCTCGCGCGGTCGCCTCCTCGCTCTCGCCGCAGCCGAGCGCGACCGTGGCGAGTACGGCGAGTGTCAGCAGGACGGCGCGCCGGATCATGAGGTCCCTCGGCGACGAGAGAGTGCGAGACCCGCGCCGACGGTCGAGCGCGGCGACGACGGCGATGCCGGCCGGTGTGCCGAGCGCGGCGCCGACGGCGCCGAGGGCCGTCACGGTTCCGTCCCGCTCGCCGACCACGCCGCTCGGGCCGGCGCGCTCGGCACGGCAGCTCGAGCGCGCTCGGGCCGGTCGTGTCGTTCGTGCTTGACGCCGGGCAGCTTCGAGCACGTACTCCTCCTGAGCGGCAGCTCGCCGCGCCGTGCGGCGACGGGAAGCAGAAGAACTGCGCCGGCCGCCAGGCAGGCGCAGAGCGTCACGGCCGTATGCTTCGCCCCGCGGGTCATAGACGGGCTACAGGGTAGAGGGTCCGGTCCTCGCTCCAGCGAAGTGCAGCAGACAGTCGATCATCTCCATCTCGTCGCCGCTCGCGATCCTCGCCCTGGCCCTTGCCGACGGCGGGTCACGGGCCTGTTGCTCTCGGCATCGCGGGGCTCGTCGTCTGGCTCACGCTTGGCGGCCTGCTCGCTTCCGGGAGGCTCGACTTCGGCTATTCCTCCCGGCCGCTGGCAATGACCGTCGGCGCTCTCGTCCTGCTCGGCGGCCTCGCAGCGCTCTCGACCGGCTGGGCCTCCGACGACGGGGCCGCCTTCGAGGAGGTCAACCGGACGCTGTTCTACGCAGGAGCGATCCTCCTCGTCGGACTGGCGGCGCGGCGTCGCGACCTGCCTGCGTGGTTGGCCGGACTGGCGATCGGCGGCACCGCAGTCGCGCTGGTCGCCCTCGCGTCGCGGCTCGGCGGCTTCGGCGGCGATCGCGAGCTCGCCCTGGCTCTGCCGCTGGCGGCGGCGAGGTTCAGCTATCCGCTTGGCTATTGGAATGGCCTCGGGTACTTGATGGCGATGACCCTGCCCATCTTGCTCTTCCTGGCCGGTACGGCGTCCACACGTTTTCGCGGCCTCGCGGTCGGCGCCTCGGTGCCGGTCATAGCCGTGCTCTTTCTGACGAGCTCCCGAGGCGGGCTGATCGCCGCCGCGATCGGAATCGCTTGCGTCGCCTGGCAGGGACCGGTGCGCTCCCGTCTGCTCTTGATCGCGGTCGTCGCGCTGCCGGCGTGGCTCGTCGCGATCGAGGCGGTAGCGCTGCGACGCTCACATCTCGAGCCTCCCGCCGATCCCGGCCTGTGGGGCATAGGCCTTGGCATCGGAATCGCGCTGGTCGCGATTCTCGCGGGCCTCTTGTACCGTCGCCTGGACCGGGTCTCCGTGCCCGCCTGGGTCTCGAGGCCGGGGCCGGTGCGTAAAGCCGTGCTCGGAATCCTCCTGCTCGGCGTCCTCGCCGCGCTCGGCTCGAGCGCCTTCCTCGGCTCGTTCCGTGGCGAGGCGCCCTCGGGTGGTGAGTCGGCTGCATCGAGCGCGGCGTCCGATTCGCAGCGCGCAGAGTTCTGGGGGACCGCCCTCGACGCCCTCCGCGATGATCCCCTCCGAGGTACAGGCGCGGGCGGCTATCCGTTCTACTGGAACGCTCACGGCAGCTTGCCGCTCCCGGTCGAGAACGCCCACTCTGCTCCGATCGAGGAGCTCGCCGAGCTCGGACTGCCGGGCGGCGCCCTCTTCCTCGTGGCTCTGCTCACCCCGCTGGTCGCACTGATCCGCCGCTTACGTCACCTGACCGACGTTCGCGCCCCGGCCGGGACGGTCCTTGGGGTCATCCTCGCCGGGACGCTGGCGATCACGGTCGATTGGACGTGGGATCTGCCGGCCGCAGGGGTTCCCCTTGCAGTCTGCCTCGGCGTGGCGGTGAGTGGGGCCTTGCAGGCCGACCAGCCGGTCGGTGTGAGCCTCGTCGACGCATCGTTCACCGGCTTTGAACCAGGCCCGGGTCCTGCTCGGCCCGGCCCCGCCCTGCTCGGATTCGGGGTGGCTGCTCTGACGCTTATTGCCGCGGGCGCCGCTGCGATCCTCGCCCTCGCCTCGATTCAGCTCGGTGTCAGCGCCGACCGTCTCGCCGCCGGAGACCTGGACGGCGCCGCCAAGGCGGCGCGTGCCGCCGGCACCATCGAGCCCTGGAGCCCCGAACCGGACCTGCGGCTTGCCTCGATCGAGATGGCCGGGAACAACTTCGGTAGCGCCCAGCGCGAGGCGGCTGTCGCGGCACGCGCGAGCCCCGCGGATTTTCGCCCTTGGCTGGTGCTCTCGGACTCGGCGCTGTCGCTTGGCGCGCTCGTGGCTTCGGCCCAGTACATGGTCCACGCGAACTCGCTGGCACCGCTCGTGCTGCAGAGGGCGGACGAGCAGTGAGGCAAGCGACCTGAAATTCCACAGCGGCAGCCCGAAATCCGATGCCCCCACACCGGCGGGTATCCTGGTCTGGGAGATGCCTGGGTTTTCCCTCAGTGGAGATGGGCCTCGTGACTGAGGTTGCCGGCTCGTCGGCGGTCGCCGGCGCGTCAGCCGCTCCCCAGGCTGCGACCCCAGGCGCCGTCAAGGCCGACGAGCGGGTGATCATTCGCCGTGCCGCCGGCAGTCGCCGCTGGTGGCGCGACGCTCGGCGCCGGCGCATGCTCGCGGTCGCAGATCTGCTCGCGGCGACAATCGCGACGGCCGTCGTCGCGATCTCGATTGGCAGCTTCTGGCCCGCCCTCTTCATCCCCTTGTGGCTGATTGCCGGCAAGCTCTTTGGCCTCTATGACCGCGACCACCGCACGCTTCGCCACCTGACCGCGGACGAGGTCCCGGCGCTGATCGGCTGGGCGGCGGCGATCTCAGCCGTGCTCGTCCTCGCACCGGTCTCCCCGCCGCATGAACTCGACAGCCTCGCGGCCGTCGAGTTCATGGTGATCGTCTGTCTCGGCGCGATCTTCATGCGCTCCCTCGCGCGCCGGCTGTGGTGGGCCTGGACGCCGCCCGAGCACGTCGGCATGGTCGGCGATCAGCCCGGCCTGCAGGCGATGCGCCGAAAGATCGGGCTGTTCCGGGACATGCACTTCGAGCTTGCCGTCGAGCGCCGGATCGGAGCGCTCGGCAAGGGCGCGGAACGGACGACGGAGCTGCTCGAGATCGCTGACCGCGTCGACCGGATCATCGTGGCCAGCGACGATGTCGATACCGACCTGATCTCCGAGCTCAACATGATCTGCCGCAAGCGCCAGGTGAAGCTGAGTGTCGTCTCGCCGCTGCGTGGGCGGGCGCTGCCGCTGCTGCAGATCTCGCAGGTCGCCGATCTGCCGATCCTCGAATACAACACCTGGGACGCCTCGCGCTCCTCGCTGCTGATCAAGCGCACCTTCGACATCTGCGCCTCCGCCATCGGGCTGCTCCTCTTCGCGCCACTGCTCCCCGTCATCGCGATCGCGGTCAAGCTCGACTCGCGCGGGCCGGTCTTCTTCTCGCAGGTGCGTGCCGGGCTCGGCGGGCGGCCGTTCCGGATGTACAAGCTGCGAACGATGCGGGTCGATGCCGAGGAGGTGCTCGACGAGATCGTCAGCCTCGAGGAGCTCGATGACCCGATGTTCAAGCTTCGCGACGACCCGCGCGTGACTCGCGTCGGCAGGGTCCTCAGGCGGCTGTCGCTGGATGAGATTCCGCAGCTCTTCAACGTCCTCGTCGGCGAGATGAGCATCGTCGGTCCGCGGCCGGAGCAGGTCGAGATCGTCGAGCGATACACGATCGAGGACCGGATCCGGCTCACGGCCAAGCCCGGGATCACCGGACCGATGCAGATCTTCGGCCGGGGCGAGCTCACCTTCGCCGAGCGCATGGCGGTCGAGCTCGAGTACATCGAGAATCCGTCGCTGGCCCGTGACCTCCGGATCGTCCTGCACACGGTCCCCGCGGTGCTGCGCGGCACCGGAGCCTTCTGAGCCCCAGCGGACGGGTCACGCTGACCGTCTCGCTGATTGTTCCCTCGCGCGGGCCGGCGGCACGCCTGCGCCGGCTGCTCGACTCGCTCGCAGAGCAGACGATCGAGCACGAGACGATCGTCATCGATAACGCTTCGCCCGGGGGCGAGGTGAGCGCGCTCTGCGATTCCTACCCGTTCGCCGCCCCCGTTCGGCTCGACGCCAACCGCGGCTTCTCCGAGCCGATCAACCTCGGCGCCCGCCGGGCCTCGGGCGAGGTGATCGTGCTCGTCAACGACGACTGCGTCTGCGATCCGCCCTTCGCCGCGGAGATCGGCGCCGCGATCGACCCCAGCGCGGGGATCGTGATGGCTGCCGGCGTGATGCGGGACCGCGAGGACCCGGGGGTGATCGATACGGCCGGCATGCAGCTCGACCCGACGCTGCTCGTCTACGACTACCTGAACGGGATGCCGCTCGAGGCGCTCGCCACTGCCTCCGATCCGATCGGCCCCTCGGCCGCCGCGGCCGCCTTCGACCGTGAGGAGTTCCTCGCCGCGGGCGGCTTCGACGAGGCGATCTTCGCCTACTGGGAGGACGTCGACCTCGTCGTCCGCCTGCTCGAGCGCGGCGGCCGTTGCCGCCTGGCGCGGGGCGCGCTCGGCACCCACGAGCACTCGGCGACGCTCGGCTCGGGCTCGGCGGCGAAGAACCGGTTGATGGGCTTCGGCCGCGGCTACGTGCTGCGCAAGTGGCGGATCATCACGCCGCGTACGGCCGCCGGCGTCTTCGCCCGCGAGGGCGTGCTGCTCGCCGGTCAGGCGCTGATCGACCGCAATCTGAGCGGCCTGCCGGCTCGCGTTGCCGGCTGGCGCGCCGCAACTCCCGGCCACCGGCCGCCGGCGATCATCGCCGAGCAGGGGGAGGGGACACCCTGACGGGGACCCTGCGCCGCCGCCTCGCCCGGCGCCGCCGGCTGCGCAGCCGCTGAGGCTCAGCCGCGCAGGGCGCCGCTGACGAGGGAGCTGGCGAGCTTGACGCCGATCCCGGCGTAGATGAACGCGTTGAAGAGCCCCGAGTGCTCGGCGGCGTAGTGCTTGCGGTAGAAGCGGCCCATGCCGCGGTGGAAGGCGACGTCGAGCTTCGGCGAACGCTGCCCGTCGGTCGTCCCGCCCTTCGTGTGGATCGCGCGGACCGACGGCTCGTACCAGGTGATCCAGCCGCCGCGGGCGAGGCGCCAGTTCAGGTCGAGGTCCTCCATGTACATCCAGTAGCCCTCGTCGAAGAGCCCGACCTGCTCGAGGGCGCGCCGGCGGAGCAGCATGAAGGCGCCGTTGACGGCGTCGACCGGGCCGCTCGAGACCTCCGGCGCCCGGTAGGCGGCGAGCGGGCCCGACTCGACGCGCCGGCCGAGGCCGGTGAAGTGGGCGAGCGAGCTGAGCGGCGTCGGGAAGCCGCGCCGCGCCGCGTGGTCGAAGCCGCCGTCCTCCTGATAGAGCGCACAGCCGGCGCAACCGATCAGCGGGTCGCGCTCCATCAACTCGAGCAGTGCTCGCAAGCGTGCCCTCCTCGACGGCCGCGTCGGGGTTCAGGGCCAGCACGTAGGGAGCGGACCCGCGCCGGATGCCGATGTTCGTCGCCGCGCCGAAGCCGAGGTTCTCGCTCTGTGGCAGCGAGACCACCTCAGGGTGCTCGCGGCGCAGGTACTCGTCGGTGCCGTCGCCGCTCGCGTTGTCGACGACGGTCACGGTCATGCCGCCGGGCGCCGGATGCTCCGCGAGCGAGCGCAGGCAGCGCTCGAGCAGCTCGCGCGAGCGGTAGGAGACGATGACGACGTCGAGTGCAGGATCGTCCATGGCAGGCGCCATCTAAGCGCCTCGCCGCGCCGACGCGCGCTGCGGCTCAGTGCTCGAGCACGAGCCCGAGGAACTGCTTGGTGCGCTCCTCGCGGGGGTTGTCGAGCACCTGCGCGGGCGGCCCGTCCTCGACGATCACGCCGCCGTCCATGAAGATGACCCGGTCGGCGACCTCGCGGGCGAAGCCGATCTCGTGGGTGACGACGATCATCGTCATCCCCTCGGCGGCGAGCTCGCGCATCACGTCGAGCACCTCCTTGACGAGCTCCGGGTCGAGCGCGCTGGTGACCTCGTCGAAGAGCATCACGTGCGGGTCCATCGCCAGCGCCCGCGCGATCGCGACGCGCTGCTGCTGGCCGCCGGAGAGGCGGTCGGGGTACTCGTCGACCTTCTCCGACATGCCGACCCGCGCGAGCAGCGCCCGCGCTTCCGGGCCTCCTCGGAGGCGGCCCGGCCCAGCACCTTGGTCGGCCCCAGCGTGACGTTCTCGAGCGCGGTCTTGTGCGGGAACAGGTTGAACTGCTGGAAGACCATGCCGATGCGCCGGCGGACGACGTCGATTCCACCGTCTCCTCGTCCTCGACGGCCTTGCCGGTGATCTCCTTGCCCTCGAGCACGATCCGGCCCTGGTTCGGGCGGCGCGAGCAGGTTGATGCAGCGCAGCAGCGTGCTCTTGCCCGAGCCGCTAGGGCCCGAGCACGCAGACGACCTCGCCGCGCTTGATGGTCAGGTCGACGCCGTCGCAGGACGTGGAGCTGCCGAAGCTCTTGTGCACGTCCTCCAGCTGGAGGATCGGCTCGCCGGTGGCGAGCGTCATCCTGCCCGCCTCCCGCGCCGCCACCGGTCGAAGGCGGCATCCCTCCTGCGAACTACCCATGTCAACCGCCTCGCTCCCACCGGTGCTGCGCCCCGTCATCCGCTGCTGGCGGGCGATCAGCAGTCGACGAGGCGGGCGAGCGGGATCGTGACGACGATGAACAGGATCGCGCCGAGCATCAGCGCGGAGCTGTTGAAGATCTCCGACTGCGATGTCTGGCCGGCCTGTAGACGACCTCGACAGCGCCGATGCACGCTGACCAGCGACGTGTCCTTCATCAGCGCGATGAAGTCGTTGAGCAGCGGCGGGATCACCTTGCGGACCGCCTGCGGGACGATCACGTAGCGCATCGCCTTGCCGTGGCTCATGCCGAGCGACCGGGCCGCCTCCATCTGGCCGCCCGGGACCGCCTCGATGCCGGCCCGGTAGACCTCGGCCATGTAGGCGCCGTAGGTGATCGTGAGCGCGAAGACGCCCGTACCAGAACGGGACTGTTCTGGCCGAGCCAGGTCGGCATCGCCGATCCAGCGGGGCAGCACGTCGCCCCCGACCGGAGAGGAGAGCGCGCTGAGGCCGCCCGAGACCAGAGCAGGATCGAGCAGCACCGGGATCCCGCGGAAGACGTCGATGTAGGCGATCGCCGGCCAGCGGACGACGCCGCCGAGTGCCCGGCAGTCTGCCGGAGCACGGCGAGGATCAGTCCCCAGATCAGCGAGAAGGACGCCGGCGAAGACCGACAGCTTGATCGTGAACCAGAAGCCCTTGAGGACCAGGTCGAAGTTGTCGCTTCATGAACCCGAAGTCGAAGTATACTGCTGGATGATGTGCATTCGGTCTCGCCTTCCGGCTCGCGCGGCCTCCGGCTCGGCGAGCCGCTTATCCAGGCGTCCCCGGAAGGGAAAGGGGCGCCCGGACGGCGCCCCTTTCACAGCCTGAATTCGTCGAGGCTGCCGCCTCGAGCGGCTCAGCCGGCCTCGCCGATTGAGCACCGAGTCCGGCGGGTCGGTCTTGAACCACTTCTGGTAGAGGTCGTCGAGCGTGCCGTCGTCTGACGCTGGCCGAGCGCCTCGTTGACCGCGTCGACCAGAGCGGGTTGCCCGGCGGCATCGCGATCCCGTACTGCTCGTCGGTCGGGATCTCCTGGACGACCTCGAGGCCGCCCTGCTTGCTCGACGGCGTCGCTGCGAAGGGCAGATCGTTGATCACCGCGTCGACCTGGCCGTGGCCACCGCGCGCGTTTGCGTCTGCGACCTGCGGGAAGCCGCGGACCTCGGAGGCGTCGGTGTTGTCCTTGGCGTACGTCTCGCCGGTCGTGCCCGTCCTGGGCGCCGACGATCTTGCCGGCCAGGTCGCTCGACCGAGTGCGATGTCGGAGCCCTCGGCCACGACGAGCGCCTGCTGGGCCTCGTAGTACGGACGCGAGAAGTCGACCGACCTTCTCGCGAGCCGGGGTGATCGTCGTCGCCGCGCGCGACGATTCGAACTGGCCGCTGGCCGGTCGCGGAAGACGTGTCGAACGCTGTCCTGGTATCTGGCGTTGAGACCGATCTTCTCGGCGATCGCGTTGATCAGATCGATGTCGAAGCCGCCGTAGTTGCCTTCTCGGCGGATGCCGATCTCGAACGGCGGGTACGGGATGTCGGAGCCGACGATCAGCGTCTCCGGGCTTGATCAGCTTCGCGTTCGAGGCGTCGATCGTGCCGGAGCCGCCTCCGGAGGTCGTCGACGACGTGCTGTGTCGCTACTGCCGCAGCCTGCGACCGCAAGGCGCCATCAGGCCGATCGAGCAGGCGAGCGAGTCGTCCATGGCGGGTCTTGCTCATTTGCTGATCTCTCCCTTTCTGGTTGTTGCCGAGCGCACCGGCATCCCCCCGGCACGGGAATGTGAACCTCACGTGATCTTGCTCCACGCGGACCGATCCCCGCGGTCGGAGTTCGGGCAGATCCGCTTCTCCCTGCGGCCAACCTCCACTACACTTATTGAAGTGGCACCCGAGCATCTCCTCAACCGCCCCTGCGGTGGGCGCTTCGAGAACATCCTCGAGTCGATCGGCAACACGCCGCTCGTCGAGCTCCCGCGCCTCTCGCCGAAGCCCGGCGTGCGGATCTACGCGAAGCTCGAGGGCCGCAACCCGACCGGCTCGGTCAAGGATCGCGTCGCCAAGGCGATGATCGACGAAGGCCGAGGCCGAGGGGCTGATCGGCCCCGGCCAGAAGCTGCTCGAGCCGACCTCGGGCAACACCGGCATCGCGCTGGCGATGATCTGCCGGCGCAAGGGCTACCCGTTCGTCGCCGTGATGCCCGACAACGTCACCGCCGAGCGCACGCAGCTGCTGCGCATGTACGGAGCCGAGATCGTCTACTCGGAGGGCGCCAAGGGCTCGAACGGCTCGGTCGAGCTCGCGCTCGACATGGCCGGCAAGGACGCCTCGCTCTACATGCCCTACCAGTACGGCAACGAGGCGAACCCCGACGCCCACTACAACGGCACGGCCCTCGAGATCCTCGAGGAGCTCGACGAGGTCACCGCCTTCGTCGGCGGCCTCGGCACGGGCGGCACGCTGATGGGCAACGGCCGCCGGCTCAAGGAGGACGAACCCGGAGACGAAGATCGTCGCCGCCGAGCCGATGCAGGGCGAGGACGTCTCCGGCCTGCGCTCGCTCGACGACGGCTTCATCCCGCCGATCATCGACCTCTCGATCCTCGACCGCAAGATCATGGTCAGCAACGAGAACGCGATCCGCTGGACGCAGAAGCTGCTGCACGAGGAGGGCCTCTTCGCGGGCGTCTCCGCGGGAGCGATCGCCTACGTCGCCAACCGGATCGCCGGTGAGCTCGACGAGGGCAACGTCGTCTTCCTGGTCCCCGATGACGGCTGGAAGTACCTCAGCTCCGGCGTCTACACCAAGACCTACGAGGAGCTCGAGAACGTCGACTCCACCGTCTGGTGGTGACGGCCTGAGGACGCCGGTGGCGGCGTCCTCCGCGGCTTGCGTGCGGAGCACGCGGCGCCTTGTGCGTCCTTGCCACCGACGCCCTCAGCCGCGTCACGACGAAGAGCTGGTGCCGGGGCGGCCTCGTGCTGCGCCCGGCGTCCCCTGACGCGGCGCCTGAGCGCACCCGTGGCCGGCTTATGTGGCTCCGCCACACCGCGCCGGCATCGGGCGCACTCAGGCTTGGTCAGGGAACGCCTCGGACGGTTGGCTGGCGGTTGGCTGGCACCGCGCGGCCCTTTCCGGCCCGCTAGTGGTGCTTGCGCCTCTTGTGCCTGTTGTGGCCGATGGGCTTCATCGTCGGCTTGACGTTGATCTTGCCCTTGGCGTAGCGGCGGTAGACGTCGTAGGAGCCCTTCCTCGAGAGATCATCGCGGAGTAGGCCGAACTTCTTGCAGTAGGTGCAGCCCTTGGGGACCTGGTCGACGTCACGCCAGGAGAACCAGACGATCCGGTGCACGTTCCAACGCTTGCGGCCCTTGAGCAGCAGCCGGTAGGAACGCTTCAGCATCAGCTTCTGGCCACGCGGGCCCTTGAAGAAGAAGAACGCGTCCTTGTGCGCGCCGGAGGACCAGCCGAGCTCGGTGACGTCGATCGGCACCTTCTGCAGCTGGTAGGAATCGAGCACCCGCCGCATCTTGTCCATCTGGTACCTGATCCCATGCAGATCGGGCGAATAGGGGTGCACGCCGACCGCGTCGACGTATTTCGCCACGCCCTGCTGGAAGAGCAGCTTCCGCATGAACGTCCAGGCTGCGTAGGAGCCCTCGTTCTGCGGCGTCCCGAACATGCCCCCGGGGAGGATCTCCGCGAGCGGGTCGAGCTTGCGAATCTGCGCCCCCGCCGTAGTCAGCACCTTGGCGTACTCCTTCGGGTCCGGCGTCGGGAGATAGCGGGCGCTCGTGTTCATCTCGTTCCAGATCTGGTACGCGACCGGCGGCCGCTTTGGCAACCCGGGGTGCAAGGCCCAGAAGATGCCGCTCAGGCCCGTAGCGCTGGACCACGGCGCGCGCGAAGGCCCGCCACTCCCTGGTGCTCTCGGGGGTCCTCACAGGCGTTGTCCGGCCATCCTGCGCGAGCCAGGCGGGGGTGTCGATCAGCGTCGCCTGGACGTCGACGCCGGTTTGCGCCGCGCGCGAGATCAGCGAGTCGGGAACGCTCCAGTTGTAGTTGTGGATCTCCCCGTATTCGGTATCGGTCGGCCGCTGCGGCTCGATCTGCCGCCACGACATCGACATCCGGTAGACCTGGATGCCGGTCTGGTGCATGAGGTTGAACTCGCCACCACTCGGGTCGTTGACGCTGTCGACGCCCCAGAAGTCCGCGGGCAGGTGCGCTTCGGAATGGGCTGGGAGCGCGAGCAGCCCGACGGCGATGGCCACGAGCGCCGCGACGCAGGCGCGGAGTGACATCAGGTCGCGGGCGAAGAGCGGCGGTAGCCGAGCCCGACGGCGGCTCCGGCGGCGAGCAGTGCCGCCAGCAGCGCGATCGTTGCCGGCGTGGCCAGGCCGTCGAGCGCGGCACCGGTTCCGGAGCCGGAGTCGTAGCTGAGCGGGCTCGAGACGAGGCCCTTGGGCTTGGGAGGATCGACGCCGATGCCGTGCGGTGGGGGCAGCGGCTCGGGCGCGGGCTTGACGTGATGCTGACGATCGGGCTCGGGGGCGGTCGCGTCGGGGGCGGTCGTCGCCGGAGTGACGGGCGTCGTCGTCTCCGGGACCGTGGTCGCGGGGGTGACGGGGGTCGTCGCGGGCGTCGGGGCCGTGGTCGAGGTATCCGGCGCCGGCGTCGTGCTCGGCGTCGAGCCGCTGCCGAAGTTGCCGCCGCTGCCGCTACCGCTGCTGCCGTTGTGGGCGTCGGGGATGTCGAGCGTGTACTGGTCGCAGATCGCGCAGCCGGCCTCGGCCCGGGCCGGCAGCAGCGCGATCAGGGCGAGGAAGAGCGTCAGGGCGACGGTGAGCGCAGCCGTCGTCTGGAGGTGTGCAGCCCCGCGTACCTTCATCGCCGCCAAGGTTAGACAACCCGGCAGGCGGTGTCGACGGTTGGTTGAGCGTGCGCGTCGGGTGGCGGCTCGGCGGGCGCCGCTTCCTAGACTGCGCGGCGTGTCCGGCGCCGCGACAGCAGCACCTAGCGCGGCGGCGTTGCGCCTGCCCGTGCCCGCGGTCGGGGCCTTCGCCGCCTACTTCGCCCTGGCGCTGTTCAACGGCTCGCAGGAACCGGCGGCGCTCGCCGGTCTCTGCGTCGCGGTCGCTGCCGGCGTCACGGCCGTGGCGATCTTCTCGCCCCGCCCGCTCTCCGTCCCGCGCGCGTCGCTGCCGCCGCTCGCGGCAATGCTCGTCCTCGTCCTGCTGATCGCCGGATCGGCGGCCTGGGCGCTCGACGACGGCCGCGTTTACGTCGAGGCCGTCCGCGGGCTCGCCTATCTGGGCGCCCTGTTCATCCTCGTTACGGCCGTCCGCGCCGAGCAGGTGCGGCCGATCCTCGGCGGCGTCGCCGCAGCGATCGTTGCGATCGGCGCGTTGGCACTGGGCAGCCGGCTGTTGCCGGGCGTGCTGACCGGCGATGCGACCTTCCTGCGCGAGTTCCCGGCCGATGTCCGCGGCCGCCTCAGCTATCCGATCGGCTACTGGAACGGCCTCGCCGCCTGCATGGCCGGTGGGGTGGTGCTGACGGCCTGGCTTGGCGGACAGGCGCACGGTGCCGTCGCGCGCGCAGCGGCGGTCGCGGCGATGCCGCCGCTGATCCTCGTCATTTACCTATCCGGCTCGCGCGGTGGGCTGCTTGCCGCGGCGCTCGGCGTGGCTTTGATGCTGGCGCTGACGCCGGTCCGCGGGCGGGCGCTTGCCGGCGTTGCGATCGGCACCGTCGGCGGCCTGTTGCTGTCGCTCGCCGCCTCCTCCGATCAGGGGCTCGTCGAGGGCGTCTCCGGGCGCGGGGCGGAGGTCGGGATGCTCGCCCTGCTCGCAGCGTTTTGCCTGCTCGCCTTCCTCCTGCGCCTGCGCGCCGACGTCGCCCTGCGCCTGCCGCGCCTGCCGCGCCTGCTCGAGGGGCGCTGGCTGGTCACGTTCATGGTCGTTGCCCTGGTCGGCCTCTTCCTCGCCGGCAACGGGATCGAGCGCGTCGGCGACGTCTCGGGCAAGGTCACCGAGGCGGCTGGCCGCGGCCAGTTCAGCGGGCGCTTCCTCTCGCTGGGCAGCAACGGGCGGCTGCAGCTGTGGAAGGCGGCCGTGGATGCCTGGGAGTCGGAGCCGGTTCATGGGATCGGGGCCGGGGCTTATGGCTTCTGGTGGGACCAGCACGGGACGCTTTCCGAGCCCGCCCGCGATGCGCATTCGCTGTTCTTCGAATCGCTCGCCGAGATCGGGCCGCTTGGTCTGCTCGCGATCCTCGTGCTGCTCGGCTCCGGCTTCGATCGCGTGCGCCGCCTCACCTTCGGCGATCGCGACGGAACTGTGGCCGTGCTTGCCGGCCTGCTCACGGCCGGCGTCGTCGGCTGCGCGGTCGACTGGACGTGGGAGATTCCGGCAGCCTTCGGGCTCAACTTCCTCGCCATCGGGCTGCTCTGCGGGCCACTCTCCCGGGCCACAGACACCGCGAGCCGCCGAGCGCCCGCCGGGCGCGGGCTGGCCCTGCGCGGCATCGTCGCCGGCGTCGGCGCCGCGGCCGTCGTCATTGCCGGCGCGCTGCTGCTCGCCGAGCGCGATCTGGCGCGCAGCCGCGAGCTCGTCGATCAGGGCAACTACCCGGCCGCCGCCGTGGCGGCGCGCGATGCAGCCCGCCTGCAGCCCGCCTCCGTCGACCCATGGATCCAGCTGGGCCAGGTGCAGACGCTGGCGGGCGACTACCGGGGCGGCGCGCAGAGCTTCGAGGAGGCCGTGCGGCGTTCGCCCGAGAGCCCGCAGGCGAACCTCGCGCTCGCTGTCGCCTATCACTCGATCGGCGATCCGCGGGCCCGCGAGCAGCAGCAGCACGCCACGGCGTTGTTGCCGGCGAACCGCTGAGTCGCCGTCCGCCGGCCCGGACGGGCGCCCTCGATAGCCTGCATCGGCAATGCGGATCGAACGCCGACTGATCGACGAGATCGTTGCGCACGCGCGCGAGGACGCCCCGAACGAGTGCTGCGGGCTCGTCGGCGGCAGCGACGGCGCCGCGGCGACGATCTACCGAACCCGCAACGAGTTCGCGAGCCCGATGCGGTTCAACATCCACCCCAGCGATCTGTTCCGCGTCGTCGAGCGCGAGATGCCCGAGGCGGGGGAGGATCTCGTTGCGATGTATCACTCGCATCCGGTCTCCGAGGCCGCGCCGTCGCAGACGGACATCAACCTGGCGGAGGGCTGGCCCGGAGTGGTCTGGCTGATCTGCTCGCTCGCCGACGACGACGCGCCCGTGGTTCGCGCCTTCCTGATCGAGGGCACGAGCGCCGAGGAGGTCGAGCTTGCCGTCGCCTGACGGCCCGCTCGCCTGCCCCCGCTGCGGCCGCCGCTACGAGATCGACGCGCGCCTCTGCGCCGATTGCTCGATGCCGCTCGTGCACGCCGAGGGTCGCGAGCAGGCGGCGCACGGCCTGGCGCACGAAGAGGCGCGCAAGATCCATCCGCGGATGGCGCGCGGGGCGCTGCGCAGGGTGACGGTCGCCGGCAACCTCGCCGAGGCCGAGCTGATCAAGGGCGTGCTGCTCGAGCAGGGCATTCCGAGCCTGATCCGACGCACGGCCGGCTTCGACGTCCCCGACTTCCTCGCGGCCGGACCGCGCGACATCCTCGTGCCCGACGCCGCGTTCGCGCAGGCCAGCGGGCTGCTCGCGGAGATCGACGCCGACCACGCCGAGGCCGAATCGGGGCGCCGCCGGATCGGCGCGGGCGCCCGCGCCGCGTCCCCGCTCGTCGCGCCCGGTCGAGCTGCGGCTGGCGGCCGGCATCCTCGCGGCGCTGCTCGCCTTCGGCGCGCTTGCCGGCCTGCTCTTCGCGCTCCTGCGCTGAGCGGCAGCCGCGCGCGCTCAGCTGCGCTGCGCGCCGCGCTCGACGAGCGCTGAGACGTGCCTGCGCCACGCCTCTTCGATCGCGGCCCTCTCGGCGCCGAAGGCGACCTCGAGCGCGTGCTCGGGGCCGTCCTTGCGGATCCTCGAGATCAGGATCTCGCACGCATGGCGGCCGACCTCGCGGTCGAGCAGGTCGAAGACGGTGCCGCCGAGGACGATCGCGTCGCGCGCGCTCGGCGGGAACGAGGGCCGGCCGCTCTCTGCGAGCCGGCGGCCGACCGCGGGACGGAAGAGCGCCACCTGGCCGGCGAAGTACTGGGCGCCGCCCTCGACCATCCAGGCCCAGCGCAGGTAGCGGGCGAACGCGGCCGGGCTCCAGGGCGGCGGCAGCCGGTCGTTGTGGGCGGCGAGCGTCAGCTGCGTGTACAGGCGGCTGGCGGTGCCGCGCAGGGCGCGCAGCGAGTCCTCGCCGGCAGCGCGCCGCTCGAGCGCCGTGTCGTTGAGGACGTGGACCTCGCCGCTCATCGCCCAGCCGGCGAGATAGCGGCGAACGGCGGGTGCCGCCGCGAGGCGCGCAGCAGGCAGGAACGGGTGAGCCGCGGAGAGCCACCCGGAGCTCGGGTGGATCATGACGGTGATCTCGCCTGGCGCCTCGTCGAGGCGCTCCTCGAGTCGCAGCCGCAGGTCCTCGAGCTCGTCCAGAGTGCGCTCGGCGCACTCCTCGTCCCCCTCCTCGTGGCGCGCGGCGAAGCTCAGTGACTCGGTCTCCGTCCAGGGCATGGCCGATCCACACTATTGCCGCCCGCGGAGGCCGGCCGCCGCGGGGCCGGGCCGGGGCCGCACCTATACTCGCGCCCGGTGGAGCGAGCACGGCGGGAGACCCGGTTCATCTTCGCGGCGCTGATCGCGCTCGCGCTGGCGCTGCCCGCTGCAGCCGCGGCTCGTGCGCAGGACCGCCGGCATGACGCCGCCGGCGCCAAGGCGGCTGATCGCCGTCACGGAACTCACAGCCATGCGCGCGGACGGAAGGGCAAGGGGAAGAGCAAGGGCAAGGGCAAGAGCGCCCGCCAGCGCCCGAACCTGGTCCTGATCATCACCGACGATCAGACGCTCGAGCAGTTCAACCCGCTCGTCATGCCGCGGACCGAGAGCCTGCTCGCCGGCCACGGCACGACCTTCTCGCAGGGCATCGTCTCCAGCCCCCAGTGCGGTCCCTCGCGGGCTCAGATGCTGACCGGCCAGTACGCCCACAACAACGGGTACACGAGCGACCGCGAGGGCTACGCCGGGCTCGAGCAGCCGCGCAGCGTGCTGCCGGCATGGCTGCGCAAGGCCGGCTACAAGACGATCCACGTCGGCAAGTACATGAACGGCTACACGAAGGAGCACGAGCTCGCGCCGGCGCCCGGCTGGGACCGGTGGGCGACGACGATGACCGTCAACTACGACGACCCGGTCTTCTCGGTCGACGGCAAGGCAGAGGGCTCCGGACAGCTACCTGACGACGAAGATCAACCGGTACGCGGACCAGTTTCGTTCGATCGCTACGCGCCCCGGCAAGCGGCCCTTTTTCATGCAGATCGAACAGTCGGCGCCGCACGTCGGCGGCGGTGGCGCCGGCACCCGCTGCCAGGGGGCTGCCGTTCCCCGCGGCCCGTGACGCGGACGTCGTTCGTCGACGCGGTCGCGCCGGCGAACGCGGCGACGGACGAAGGGGATGTCTCAGACAAGCCCGAGTTCATCCAGCGCGTCCCGCTGAGCGTCAACAACAACCCGGCGATCGATCGCACCTACAGCTGCGGGCTGGCGGCGCTGCAATCGGTCGATCGCGGCGTCGCGAGTCTGGTCGGCGCCCTGCGCCGCGACGGCGAGCTACGGAACACGATGATCGCCTTCATCTCCGACAACGGCTACTCGTTCCGCGAGCATCGAATGGTGGTCACCAAGGGACTTCCCTACGAGGAGGACCTGCGCGTGCCCTTCGTGGTTCGCCCGCCGGCGAGCTTCCCGAAGCGCTTCCGGGACGGCGCGACCGTCGATGCGCCGGTCGCCAACGTGGATCTCACGCCGACCCTGCTGAAGCTCGCCGGCGCCGATCCCTGTCGCCACGGCCACTGCCGCCGGATGGACGGCCGCAGCCTGGTGCCGTTGCTGCACGGTCGCAACCCTTCCTGGACGGCGGACCGGGCGATCGAGACGTCGTTCGACATCGGCTCACCGACGTACAAGCGCAGCTGCCGGTGGGACGGTTACCGGACCCCGCTCGACTCCGTCACCGAGCACCTGCTGCTGCCCGAGGTTGGCGGCCGGAACTGCGAGCCGGCTTCCTTCTTCGAGACCTACGACCTGCCCTCGGACCCGTTCGAGCTCGACAACTCCACCGCCTCGACGCCGCCGTCGGCCGACGTCGAGCACCGCCTCGATCGGCTCAGCCGTTGCTCCGGGATCAAGGGCCGCGACAAGCGGCGGCCTTCGACGCCGTTCTGCGAGTAGCGATGGCAGGGGCGGCGTGGGCACGGGTTGCGGCTGTGGCTGCGGCCGCGATCACGCTCGTCGCGGCCCTCGCCGCGCCGGCCCCCTCCTGGGGCGGGGATCGCGGCAGACATCCGACCGCTGCCGACTTGCGGCACCGCACCCTCAGGAGCCGTCCCAACGTGGTCCTGATCGTCACCGACGACCAGACGCTCACGCAGTTCAGTCGGCGCATCATGCCGCGGGCCGACGAGGCTGCTCGTCGATCGCGGGACCACGTTCTCGCAGGGGATCGTCTCGACGCCGCAGTGCGGCCCCTCGCGTGCCCAGATCCTTGCCGGGCAATACGCGCAGAACGACGGGGTCACCGCCAACAAACCCGGTTACGGGAGCCTCGTCGACCCCGCCGACGTGCTGCCGAACTGGCTGCGCCGGGCGGGCTACACGACGATCCACGTGGGCAAGTACGTGAACGGGTTCCGAACCGCTGATCGGCGTGCATGCCGGCGCCGGGTTGGGACCGCTGGACGACGACGTGACCGACAACTACACCGATCCGGTCTTCTCGATCGACGGCAAGGAGAAGGCGCCGGACACCTACCTGACCGAGGAGATCAACCACTACGCGAGACAAGTTCGTGCGATCAGTATGCGCCTCGGCAGCCGCCCTTCTACCTGCAGATCGATCACTCCGCGCCGCACGTCGCGTCGGCGGTGGCGTACCGGCACCCGCTGCCAGGGGGCTCGCCGTCCCCGCCCCCCGTGACACCGACGACTTCGCCCATGCGGTCGGCGCCTTCGACCCCGGCGATTCCGAGCACGACGTCTCCGACAAGCCCGAGTTCATCCAGCGCGTTCCGCCTCCGTCGTCAAGAGCAACGTGCACATCGCCCGGACTACAGCTGTGGGCTTGCCTCGCTGCAGTCCGTCGACCGGGGCGTCGCAGGCCTGATCGACGCGCTACGCCGCAGCAGGAGCTGCGGAAGACGATGATCATCTTCGTCTCCGACAACGGCTACTCCTTCCGCGAGCACCGCATGCCGCTGACCAAAGGGCTGCCATACGAGGAAGACATGTCCGGGTTCCTTTCGTGATCCGTCCGCCGGCGAACTTCCCGAAGCGCTTCCGGCAGGGGGCCTCGGTCGACGCGCCGGTCTCCAACGTCGATCTCACGCCGACGCTGCTGCAGCTGGCCGGCGCCGGTAGCTGTGCCGCCGGTCACTGTCGCAGGATCGGACGGCCGCAGCCTCTTTCCGTTGCTGCACGGCCGCGATCCCTCATGGACGGCGGACCGGGCGATCGAGACTTCGTTCGACATCGGCTCCCCGACTTACAAGCGCAGCTGTCGGTGGGAGGGCTACCGAACCCCGCTCGAGTCCGTCATCGAGCACCTGCAGCTGCCCGAGGTCGGCGGCCGGAACTGCGCGCCGGCCTCCTTCTTCGAGACCTACGATCTGACCTCCGATCCGTTCGAGCTCGCCAACTCCACCGCGCTCGACGCCGCCGTCGGCCGACGTCGAGCACCGCCTCGACAGGCTCAGCCGCTGCTCGGGGATCAAGGGCCGCGACAAGCGGCGCCCTTCGACTCCGTTCTGCGAGTAGCGGCGCGCGGCCCGGTCGGCGTGGGCGGGTCAGCGGCCGTCCGTGTACTGGACGGCCTGCTGGAAGGTGGGCCGGTTGATCCAGTGGAACTGGCCGACCGGCGCGGCGGTGATGTCGGTCGGGTTGACGGCGTCGTGGCACATCTGCGGGCTCGCCTCGGTGCCGTTGTTGAGCGTGCAGCCGCTCGTTCCGTAGAGGTCCTCGAAGCCGGTGCGGGTGGCCTCGATCAACGTCTTGCGGAGCATCTTCCGGCAGCTGCCGAGCTTGCCCTTGCCGCAGTAGACGCGCGAGTAGGGCGCCTTGACCTTGGCGCCGCAGCGCCGAGCGGAGGTCCTTGTTGATGTAGCCGTAGAAGTCGGTGTCGAAGGCGGAGCCGATCGGCCCGGGCGCATCGTGGATGCCGACCGACGAAGGTGTCGTAGAGCGCTGCCGAGCGTCGGCTTGAACTCGCCCTCGACCCAGAGCGGGTACCAGGCGTCCATGTCCTTGACCGCCTCGGCCTGCATCGTAGGAGCCGTCGTTGTTGCGGTCACGCCGGTGGGCGCCGTCGTGGACCCAGGCGTGCATCGTCTCGATCGCCTTGCGCGAGCTCGCCCGTGCGGCTTGTGCTTGCCGGACTCGAGCACGCGGAGGGCCCAGGGCACGAGCGTGGCGCCACGGATGTCGACCGTGCCCGCGTCCTCCATCGCGTTGATCAGCTCGACGAGGCTCATCTTCTTGTGCGCCCTTGATCTCCGGCTTGATCCGCTGGTCGAGCGCGTCGCTGCGGAAGACGGGCGTGTAGCAGCGCACCGAGTCGCAGTTGTAGCCCTTCGCCTGCTTGTTGTTCCACGAGGTCAGGTAGCGCTGGTTGCGGACCTGGGCGTGACGCGCGAACGGCTCACGCTTGAACGTGTTCAGGGTCGGGTCGTAGTCCTTCCACATGAACTTCTGCTGGGCGAAGCACCGGGAAGTGCGTCGGCGTGCCCTTGCCGCGGACCGGGTTGGCGCCTGAGTTGTAGTAGCCGATGTCCTTGTCGTCGACGTAGAACCAGTTGAAGGTCAGATCGTCGCTGTATCCCGCCTTCGCCCAGCTCTTCTCGTTGTGGACGACGTCGGGGCTGTTCCAGTCGGCGAACGAGCGGGCGGAGTCGACCTCGCGCTTGTAGGTGGCGCGCAGGCTCGTGTAGGCGTACGGCTTGCCGTCGATCATCGCCCGGTCGCTGACCAGGCCCGCGTTGGTCCGGAAGGCCTGCAGCGTCGCCGAGCCGGACGGGGTCGAGTCGGCGAGGTTCGGCGTCCACGACTCCGTGCTGCTCGATCGTCGTCATCGGCAGGCACTTGCCGTGCCAGACGTACGACATCGAGTCGATCGTCGGCTTGCCCCCGTCCGCGCTCGCAGAGCTTGACGGCGAAGGTGTCGGTGATGTCCTGGCCGGCCGAGGTCGCGCGAGAACGAGTAGTCCTGTCCGCGGCCGAGCTCGACGTAGAGGTTGGTCCCGGTGAAGGAGACGCCGCGGGCATCGATCGCGGGCCCGTACTTCTTGGTCGCCGGCGCGTGGATGTCCTCCTCCATGAGCAGCTGCGGCGCGAAGTAGCCGGTCTGCGGGCCGATCACGGCGACCGGGTGGCCGCCGGCCGACTCGCGCGCGGAGACGAGCAGCGCGTTCGAGGCGTGCGGCGGGCCGTCGGTCTGCGGCCAGCGGCTGCAGCACGTTGCCGAGCTCACCGCTCTGCCGCTCGGGGCTCGCCGCCCGCGCGGCCTGCGGCGGCGGATCGTCCCGCTGCCGGGCTTGATCGTCGGCACGTGCTCGACGGAGCCCGGATCGGGGATCGCGGCGCCGTGCATCCCCTTGCCGGCCCGGTAGGGGAACTTCTGCTTGTGCACCGTCCGCGGCGCCTCGGGATCGTCGCCGGACTGGAAGTCGAGCCAGATCTGGCGGCCCTTCTTCTGGCCGAACTTTGCCTGCGCGTCCTGCAGGGCGACGGTCGAGCCGACCTCGCCGCCGCCGCCCTTGCCGAAGATGCCGGCGACCAATGCGCCCGCGGCCGACCACGTCGGATGGCTTCCACGGCTCCGGCCCCGTCGCGTGACCGGTGGCGGGGTACAGGGCGTCGAGCTTGTCGACCGGGTCGAAGCGGCTCTCGGCGATCCACTGGTTCATCCCGTCGGTGTAGTTCTGCACGTCCTCCTGGATCTGCTTCGCCCTGCTTGCCGTACAGGTCGTCGGCCTGCTCGATCTGCTGCTGCAGCTCCTCGTCGTTGCGTGTAGGGCGCGGCGCGGAAGGTGTCCTCGTCCTGGGCGAGGTTGGCGCCGCCGACGAAGGAGGCGAGGTCGGCGCGGCCAGCCGTGGCGGAGCACGTCGGCGAGGAACATGCGGTCGTGGCCGGTCGTGTAGCCGATCCCGAACATGAGCGCCGCGCGGTTGCGTCCGTAGATGTGGGGGACGCCGAAGTTGTCGCGGGTGATCGTCACGTCGCCGCAGACGGGCGAGTTCGGCGAGGGCGGGATGATGACCGCGCACTGCGGGTTCGTCGTCCCGGTCACGTCGCCCGGGGCTTGACGCCGAAGGAGCCGTCCTTGAAGTAGTCGCTGATCTCGCTGTTCTTCAGGTCCGGCGCCTTGTAGACCAGGTTCGCGTACATGTCGGTCTGGTCGTTCTGGTGCGGCGGACGGATGCCGGCCGTCTCGAAGGCGGCGACGTCGGAGAGGCTCTCGAAGCCGTTCTGGCCGGGTGGGGCGATGTTGTAGACGCGGCCGTGGCCGTAGTCGTGCTGCCTGGTAGGCGCCCGGCTTCGGCGGGGAGGCGGCGGCCGGCGCGGCCGTGAGCAGCAGACCGCCGAGGACGACGAGGAGAGCCGCGACCTCGGCGCGACTGGCTGATTCGTTGATTCTGCACGCTCCGCTCACTCCCCTCGGACGATTTCCGCGGGCGAGCCTAGACGGCGACGGCGCAGCGCGCGCCGGTTTGCCCGTGCGGGTCGGCCGCTCAGGCGGCCATGATCGATGCCTGGGCGATGCCGCCCGGCGTCTCCGCGCGGCGCGAGATCACGATCAGGCCGTGCTCCTCGAGCCAGCCCTCGATCTCCGCCCATCCGGCGGCGCTGAGATCGCGCGCGCCGGCAAGGGCGGCAAGCCGGTCAGCGCTCACTTAGGCGCTGCCGTACCGCTCGACGGCGGCACGGATCGAGTCGACCCGCAGTCCGCTCACGTGGTCTCAGTATTCACCAACGGCAGGACGGCCGTGCACCCGGAGTCCGCCTCCGGGCCCCGCGTGCGCGGAAGTCCCTGCAGGCGAGCTGGAATCCGGCGGCTGATGCCGCGGGCGGACCGCATCAGGCGAGGACGGGCTCGCCGGCGCCGCAGATCTCGCGGATCCGGTCGGCGGCGCGATCGAACTCCGCGTCGGCCATCACCGGCACGCCCTCGAAGGGCAGCTCGCGGTCGATCTCGACCCAGGAGTGGCAGCCGTGATGCTCGTCGCGGACGCGGACCGTGACGGGCCGCGGGATGCGATGAACCTTGAGCAGCATCACGTGCAGCGGATGGGTCCGCTTCCAGGCGAGCCGCTTGCGGGCGTAGTCCTGCGTCCAGATGTGGAACGGGGAAAGTGCGTCGACGATGCGCGGATCCTCGATCTCGAAGTGATCGGCGACCTCGGCCCAGGCGCGGATCCGGACCCGGTCGGGCTGCGGGATGCCGCCGTCCTGGAGCAGCGCCCGCGGCGGCGGCTCCTCGTCGGGCCAGACGCCCTCCTCGAGCGCGCGGCGGAGCTCGGGGTGATGCGACTCGCGGACGAGGTCGTTCCGCTGATGGTCGAACGTGGGGTAGAGGAAGAACTGCTCGTGCTCGAGCTCGAAGTGCTTGTTCTCCTCGCGAATTCCGCCCTTGCGCAGCGTCAGGAGCTGCTCGCCCTCGGCGAGCGCACGCACAGTGACGGACCATTCCTTGAAAGCGATAGGCATTGAGAGAGTCTGTTCCGTGGTTGGGGTCGGGACGGGAGTCTTTGCCGGGCTGTCTGGCGCCCGGTGGGCGCTCCGAGAGGCCCGAGCAGGAAGCCGAGTGTAGAGAAGCTAAACGGAGATTCAAGTTCGTTGCGTGGATCACATGGATCTTGCACCGATCGGTGGAATCCGCATATCCATCGGGTTGGCCCGTTCAGCCCCCCGGGCGCCCCGCGGCCGAGCCCGCCGCCGCCCGGCGTCTCGATCCTGAGCACGTCGCCGGGCGCGAGCTCGCCGTCCGCCTTGGCCTCGACTTCCCTCCCGTTGAGCAGGTTCCGGCCGGTCGCGCCGTCGCCGCCCCCGGCCCGGCCGCGGGCGCGATCGCCGGCGCTCGGTGATCAGGGTGAAGCGCATCGGCGCCAGCGCCTCGAGCTCGCGGACGACGCCGTCGCCGCCCCGGTGCTCGCCGGCGCCGCCGCTGCCGCGGCGCAGGGCGAGCTCGCGGACGCGCACGGGCAGCTCGTCCTCCAGCGCCTCGACCGGGGTGTTGAGGGTGTTCGACATCGCCACGTGCACGGCGCTCGGGCCCGTCGCGCTCCCGGACAGGCGCCCTGGCCGCCGCCGATCGTCTCGTAGTAGGTGAACCCCTCGCCGGCGAGCGTCAGGTTGTTCATCGTCCCCTGGCCCTGGGCCGGGCGCGTCGACGAGCGCGCGCGAGCGCCGCGATGACGAGATCGGCGACGCGGCTCGAGGTCTCGACGTTGCCCGCGGCGACGGCGGCGCCCGGCCGCGCGTTGAGGACGCTGCCCGGCTCGGCGAGATCCGGACCGGGCGGTGGCCGCCGGCCGAGGGCGGGGCGTCGGGGTCGAGCAGCGCCCGGACCGCGAACAGCGCCGCCGAGCGCGTCACCGGCAGCGGGCAGTTGAGGTTGCCGGGTACCTGCGCGGCGGAGCCGGAGAAGTCGAGCGTCGAGCTCCTCGCCCTCGATCGCGCGCGTCGACCCGCAGCTCGATCTCGCCCTCTCGCCGGCTCCGTGCGCTCGAGCCGGTCGGCCGCCTCGCCGGTGCCGTCGCCGAGGTCGGCCGAGCGCCTCGCGGGTGCGCCGCTCGGCGTAGTCGAGGACCGCGGCCGTGCCCTCGCGCAGCGCCGGCGGTGCCGAGGTCGGCGGCCAGCGCCGCGAGCCGCTCGGCGCCGAGCGCGTTCGCGGCGCGCTGGGCGCGCAGGTCGGCGAGTCGCTGGCCCGGGTTGCGCATCCGCTCGGCGAGCTCCTCGAGCGTGCCGTCCTCGACGCGCGTCGGCGGGATCACGACCCCCTCCTCGTCGAGGTGCGCGAGTCGCGCCGGCATGCCGCCCGGCGTCGGCCCGCCGACGTCGGCGTGGTGGGCGCGCGAGGCGGCGAAGCCGATCAGCTCGCCGCCGCGCTCGAAGACGGGCGAGATCAGCGTGATGTCGGGCAGGTGCGTGCCGCCCGCGAAGGGGTCGTTGAGGATCCACATGCGCCCGGGCTCGTGCCGCTCGCCGAGCACCGCCTCGACGGCGGCGGGCATCGAGCCGAGGTGGACGGGGATGTGCTCGGCCTGCATGACGAGCTCGCCGGCGGTGTCGAAGAGCGCCGTCGAGCAGTCCTGGCGCTCCTTGATGTTGGCGGAGTGGGCGCTGCGGATCAGCACGGCGCCCATCTCCTCGCAGATCGAGGCGAGGCCGCCGGACGAGCACCTGCAGGGTGACCGGATCGACGCTCACGCGCGCTCTCCTCGAGCACGATCTCGACGCAGGCGCCGGCGAGCGCTCGCGCTCGCTCCCGGCGGGATGAGCAGCGTCGTCTCGGCGAGCTCGATCACGGCGGGCCCCGCGAGCCGTCTCGCCGTCGGCCGGCAGGCCGCGCAGGACCTCGGTCTCGACGAAGCCGTGGCCCTCGAACCATGCCCGTCGCTCGCCGCGCTCGCTCTCGCCGGTGGGCGGCTCCGGCGCGGCGACGGCCGGTCGCTCGCCGCGCGCTGCGACCCGGACGCCGACCAGCTCGATCGCCGCATCCGGGTCGCGGTAGCCGTAGCGGCGCTCGTGCGCCTCCTCGAACCGCTCCCGCACCCACGAGCCCGGCGCCGCGCCGGGCCCGGCGGCGACGTCGAGCTCGAACGACTGACCCTCGTAGCGGACCTCGTAGACGGCCTCGACGGGACCGGCGACGGGTCGCCGAGAGCTCGCCGGCGACGCGCTCGCCGAGCTCGGCGCACCGCGCGCTCGGCGCTGCCGTCGGCGAGCGCCTGCTCGCCGAGCATCAGCGTCGCGGCGAGGTCGCGGCGCGGCTCGCCCGCCGTCAGCCCGAAGGCGGAGAGGACGCCCGGCGGCGAGCGGGCAGAGGACGCGCTCGATGCCGAGCTCGGCGGCGATCGCGGCGGCGTGCAGCCCGCCCGCTCCGCCGAAGGACAGCAGCGCGTGGCGGCGTGGGTCGAGCCCGCGCTCGACGGTGACCACGCGCAGCGCCCCGACCATCTCCCGGTTCGCGATCCGGACGATTCCGGCGGCCGCCTCGACCGGGTCGAGGCCGAGCTCGTCGCCGAGCGCCGTCAGCGCCCGCTCGGCAGCCGCCCCGTCGAGCTGGACGCCGGCCAGCTCGGCGCCGTCGGCGAGGTAGCCGAGCACCAGGTTGGCGTCGGTCACGGTCGGCTCGCTGCCGCCGCGGCCGTAGGAGGCCGGGCCCGGCTCGGCGCCCGCCGAGCGCGGCCCGACCCGCAGCGCGCCGCCGGGGTCGCGCCAGCCGATCGAGCCGCCGCCGGCGCCGACCGTGTGCACGTCGACCATCGGCAGGTGCAGCGGCCGGCCGGCGATCTGCTGTCCGGCGCCGCGGCCGACGGCGCCGTCGGCGATCGCGCAGACGTCGCAGGAGGTGCCGCCCATGTCGAAGCCGACCGCGAGCGGCGCGCCCGCCTCCGCGGCCGCGGACGCCGGCGCCGACGGCGCCGCCCGCCGGGCCGGAGAGGACGCTCCAGGCGCCGCCGCGGGTCGCCTCGCGCGAGCGCGGCGATGCCGCCCGAGGACTGCATCACGTGCGGCTCCGGCAGCCCGAGCTCCGCGCAGCGCTCGCCGAGCCGGTCGAGGTAGCGGGCCAGCAGCGGCGCCAGGTAGGCGTCGATCACGGTCGTCGAGCAGCGCTCGTACTCGCGGAAGCGGGGCAGCACCTCGGAGGAGACGCTGACGTGCAGTTGCGGGTGGGCGCTGCGGATCGCCTCGGCCAGGCGCCGCTCGTGGCTGGGCTCCGCGTAGCTGAACAGCAGGCAGATCGCGACGGACTCGCAGTCGAGCTCGCCGACGCCGCTCGACGACCGCGCTCGCATTCCGCGTCGGTGAGCTCGGTGACGATGCCCGTCGGTGCGATCCGCTCGCGAACGCCGATCCGCAGCTCGGGCGGCGCCAGCGGCGCCGGCCGGTCGGCGCAGAGCCGGTAGAGGTGGACGCGATCCTGGCGGGCGATCTCGAGCAGGTCGGTGAAGCCCTCGGTCGCGACCAGCGCCGTCGGCGCCCCGCGCCGCTCGAGCAGCGCGTTGGTGCCGATCGTCATTCCGTGCACGAAGGCGTCGACGTCGCGCGGGACCGGCGCCGGCGCGCTCGAGGACGAGCTCGATCGCCTCGATGACGCCCTGCGACTGATCGTCGGGCGTCGTCGGGGCCTTCGCCGTCCAGGCCCCCGCGGGGCCGAGCAGGACGGCGTCGGTGAAGGTCCCGCCGACGTCGACGCCAAGTACACGCGGCCGTAGGTTCGGGTGGGAATCGGCGAGCTGGACGCCGCTCGTCATTCTCGGTCGAACCGTGCGGACGCGGTGTACTAGCCGCATGCCGCGATTACACAACACGACCGCCGTGGGGGCGGCCGGGCTCAGGCCGCAGGCGGCGGCGCGGCCCTCCGGAGACGGCGGCCGCCGGCCGGGGCTCCCGTCCTGCTCGGGGTCCCGGCCGGCCGCCTCCGCGGGCTTTGGATCAGGCGGCCTGCAGGGCGCCGCCGACCAGGTCGAGGTTCTCCTCGAGGTGCTTGTGCGAGGGGCAGTAGTCGCGCCCGGGCAGCGGCTCGCGCTGGCACGGCGTGCCCTTGCGCGTGTGCGCCCGGCACTCGCGGTTGCCCTCGACGATCAGCTCCTCGGGAGGCGTGACCTCGAGGTAGTGGATCGCGAGCCGGACGTTGCGGTCGACGACCATGAAGACCCGGAGCTGCTCGCTGATCGGAAAGCAGGCGCGGATGTCGTTGAAGAGCGCCTTCGTCGGCTTCGCGAAATAGCGCCGGTCGTTGAGCAGGCGCTGCATCGTCGCCTCGCAGGCTTCGAGCAGGTGCTGGCGGTTGTGGCCCTCGGGATCGTCGATGACGAGCGGCGAGAGTTCACGGTAGATCGAGCGACTGAACTGGTACACGGTGTGGTTCCCCAATACCTCGTTGACACGTGCTGGTGGCGGCATCGGCCACTGCAGTCCAGTCTCGGCGGGAGGGCGTTTAGCCCAAATAGGCGCAGGTTAAGTTCGTATTAAGCGATTACCCCCGCAGGCACGGCGCGGGACTAGATCGGCGGGGCGGTGGCCCGCTATCCGTCCCAGTCCTCGGCCCGGGCCATGCCGTCGCGGCCGACGATCACGTGGCGGCAGTCCAGCGCCGCCTTGCGGGACGGGAAGTCGGTCCGCCGGTGTACCCCGCTGGACTCCTCGCGGGCGAGCGCCGAGGCGGCGATCCAGCGGACCGGGCGGTAGGGGTCGTCGAGCAGCTGCTCGAGCTCGGCCGCGGTCCGCCGCGGCCCGGCGAGCTCCCACAGGCGCGCGCGGGTCGCCGCCGTCGGCGGCACGAAGGGCGCCGCCGCGGGCGGTTCGGCGACCGGGGCCGGGACCGGGCTGCCGACGGCGGCGAGCGCCGCGCGGGAGCCGAACACGAAGCACTCGCTGAGCGAGTTGGAGGCGAGCCGGTTGGCGCCGTGCAGGCCGGTGTAGGCGCACTCGCCGACCGCGTACAGGCCGGGCACGGCGGTCGCCCCGTCGAGGTCGGTGCGGACGCCGCCGATCAGATAGTGGGAGGCGGGGGAGACCGGGACCGGCTCGCGGGCCGGGTCGAAGCCGGCCTCGATCGAGCATCGCGGCGATCGTCGGCAAACCGCTCGAGCGGGACGTCGCGCAGGTCGAGGCCGACGTGGCCGGTGCCGTCGGCGTCGATCCGGTCGAGGATCGCCGCGGTCACCTGGTCCCGCGGGGCGAGCTCGTCGGTGAAGCGGCGGCCCGCCGCGTCGAGCAGGACGGCGCCCTCGCCGCGCACCGCCTCGGTGATCAGCCGGCCGTCGAGCGGCGTGCCGGGCGCCGCCAGCGCGGTCGGGTGGAACTGGCAGAGCTCGAGCCCGCCGAGCTCGGCGCCCGACCTCGGCCGCGACGGCGGAGCCGGCGGCGACGGCGCCCCACGGGTTCGTCGTCCGGCTCCACAGCGCGGCCCCGCCGCCGGTGGCGAGGACCGTCGCCGCGGCGCGCACGGGGCCCCGGTCGGTGGCGACCCCGTGGCAGCCGTCGGCATCGTGGAGCAGCGACGTTGCCGAGCAGCCCTCGAGCAGCTCGACCAGCGGTTGCTCGCCGGCACGCTCGGCGAGGCAGCGGGTGATCGCCTTGCCGGTCGAGGCGCCGCCGGCGTGGACGATCCGGCGGGCCGAGTGCCCGCCCTCGAGGCCGAGCGCGAGCTCGCCGCTCTCGTTGCGGTCGAAGCCGACGCCGAGCTCGACGAGCTTCTCGACCTGGGCCGGCGCCTCCTCGACGAGCACGTCGCACGGCCGACTCCAGGCAGAGCCCGCGGCCGGCGTTGATCGTGTCCTCGGCATGGCGGGCGGGCGAGTCGTCGGGAGCGATCGCGGCGGCGAGCCCGCCCTGTGCCCAGAAGCTCGAGCTCTCGGCGAGCGGCTTGCGGGAGACGAGCGCGACGCGGGCGCCCTCGGCCGCGGCTTCGAGCGCCACGTGCAGGCCGGCGGCGCCGCCGCCGATCACGGCGACGTCGTAGCGTGGCTCGCCGCCTCCGGAGGGTGCCGGCGAGGGCGGGCTGGGGACGTCCGCGGAGTGCAAGGGCGGATACCGTATCCGGACGCCGTGGGCCTCTTCTTCCACCACAGCTCCTCGCTTCGTCACGACACGGGGGCCCATCCGGAACGCGCGGCGCGGATCGGGGCGATCGAGGAGGCGCTCGAGGCGGCCGGCTGGCCCGGCCTGGAGCGGCTCGAGCCGCAGCCGGCGGGGCGTGAGCAGCTGGAGCTCGTCCACAGGCCGGAGCACGTCGACCGCGATCGAGCGCTTCTGCGCGGGGGGCGGCGGCCTGATCGACATGGACACGATCGCCGTCGAGGCCTCGTGGGAGGCTGCGCTGCGCGTCCGCCGGCGCCGCCGTCGAGGGCGCCTCGCGGCTGCTCGCCGGCGAGTCGGACTTCGCCTTCTCCGCGATGCGGCCGCCCGGCCACCACGCCGAGTCGGCCCGGGCGATGGGCTTCTGCCTGTTCAACTCGATCGCCGTCGGCGCCGCCTCCGCGATCGCCGAGGGTGCCGCCGAGCGCGTCCTGATCCTCGACTGGGACGTCCACCACGGCAACGGGACGGCGGAGATCTTCGCCGCTCGCGATGACGTCCTCTACGTAAGCATCCACCAGAACCCGCTCTACCCCGGAACCGGGCAGCCCTCCGAAGTCGGCTCCGGAGCGGGGCGCGGCTACACCGTCAACCTGCCGGTCCCGGCCGGCGCCGACGGCGAGCTCTTCCTGGCGTTGGTGCAGCACGTCGTCGCTCCGATCGCGCGCGACTGGCGCCCGGACCTGATCGCCGTCTCGGCCGGCTTCGATGCCCACGCCGACGATCCGCTCGCCGACTGCCGCTTGCTCGACGACGACTACGGCGCGCTCGCCGCGACGGTCCGCGACCTCGCCGCCGAGCTCGGCGCCCCGGTCATCGTCTGCCTCGAGGGGGGCTATGACGTCGACGCGCTCGGTCGCTCGGTCGTCGCCACGGTGCGGGCCCTTGGTGGCGCGAACGCGCCCCCGGACGCGAGCGCCGAGCGCGTCGCCGCCGAACGGCGGCGCCTGCAGCCGCTCTGGCCGGCCGCGTTCGCGAGCTGAGCGCGGCTCCCCCGGCCGGAGGAGCTTCCTCAGTCGCTCATCTGCTCGCTGAGGCTCTCGAGGAAGGCGCGGGGAAATCCCGGCACCTCCTCGAGCTGCTCGAGCCCGCTGAGCCCCCGCTCGTCGCGGTAGCGGAGCACGCGCTTCGCCTGGGTCACCGACATGCCGACCCGGCGCAGATCCTCGAAGCTCGCTTGCGCCAGGCTGACCCGCTCGCCGGTGGCGACAGGTTCTGCCGCCACCTCCTCCGCGCGGGCGCCGTCCTCCGGCTCCTCGGCTCCCTCGTCCGTGACGGCCTCGATCTCATCGGTCTCGGCGCGCTCGGATTCCCGCTCCGGAGCGACCTCGCCGGCATCGGCGGGAACGGCCCAGACGCCGCTGATCGCCTCGGAGCGACGCGAGCGATCGGCGGCGGGCGGCGCCTCCGGCTCGGCGGCTTCAACCGCTTCCACCTCGGCTGACTCGTCCGCAGCGCCTTCGGCGGCGGGCTCCTCCACGGCCGCCTCGATGTCGTCGGTCGCGCTCGCGGGGGGCTCCACGCTCGCGGGGGATTCGTCACCACGCTTTTCGACATCGACCTCGGGCGCGGCTTCCGCCGCTTCGCCGGTGACGCTCTGCTGGCCGGCGCGCTCGGCTGCGGCGTCGGCGCTGCCGGCCGCTCCGCCAATTCGCTCCGCCGCGGCCCGGAAGCGCTCGGCTCGGGTCATCTCGCCGCTGCGGCGGGCCTCCTCTCGGGCCCGTTCCGCAGTTTCGCGGGCGTCGGCCAGCTGCAGCTCCATCTCGTCGAGCCGGCGGTGTGCGGTGCCGAGCTCCGTCTCCAGTCTGCTGCGCTCCTCGGCATGGCGTTGCTCGGCGTCCGCGAGCTCCCGTGCTGCGCGATCGCGCTCCGCGGCGAGCAGCTCGGAGGCCTGCTCCCCGGCCCCGGACGAGGCGTCCGCGCGCGCCGCTTCGAGCTCCGCGGCCAAGCGGGCGTCGAACTCCGCCTGCGCCTCGTCGCGGGCCGTGGCGACGGCGGCCTCGATCGCGGCCTTGCTGCCCTGCTCGCCTTCGCGGCGCAGGGCCTTCGTCTGCCCGCGCAGCCAGTCCGCGGCGGCCATGCGTGCCTCGGTTGCGACCCGTGCCGCAGTCGCCTCCGCCTCGCGAGCGCGGCTCTCGGCTGCCTGGGCGCGCCGCTCGGCCTCCGCGACGGCGCTCGCCCGCGCGCCGCGCTCGGCCTCGGCCTCGGCGCGCAGGCTGCGCAGCTCCTCGGCGACCTCTTGACGGACCGCTGCAACAGCCGCTCGCTCGCTCGCCTCGGCGGCGCTCGCGGCTTCGCTCCTGACACGCTCGAGGTTCGCCGCCGCGGTCTCCTCGGCCTCGGCCCGGGTCCGCTGCTCAGCCTCGGCGGCCGCGGCCTCGCGGGCGGAGTTGATCCGGCCGTCAACGTCGGCGCGGATCGCATCGATCTCGGCCTGGGCACGCTGCTCTGCCTCCTCGATCCGGGCCTCGGCCTCCTGCTTGGCTGCCTCGGTTGCGCTCAGCGCTTCGGCCAGCTCCCGTTCGCGCTCGGCGACACCGGCGGCTGCTGTCTCGGTCGCGTCCGCCCTGATCCTCTCGGTCTCCTCGGCATGTGAGCCTCGCTCTCGGTGCGCAGCCGCTTCGCCTCGTCGGCGAGTCGCCGCTCCGCCGCGTTGACGCGTTCGGCGGCTTCGACCGCGCGTTCCTCGATCAGCGTCAGGCGGCGGTCGGAGTCCTCGATCAGCCGGACCTTCTCCTCGCGCTCACGCTCGAGCTCGAGCTCGCGCTCGGCGAGCTTCTCGGCGAAACGATCCTCGGCTGCCTGCCGCGCGACGGCGACCTCCGCGCGGATCCGCTCCTCGGCCTCCGCCTGCAGGCGCTCGATTCGCTCGCTCGCCTCGGCCTCGGCGCTTGCCCGCGCGCGTTCGGTCAGCTCCTTCTCGCGGGCGTCGGCGCTGCGTCCCATCTCGGCCTCGATCTCCGCCCGCGTCTCGGCGCGTGCGGCCTCGACCGCGGCACTCGACCGCGCCTCAGCCTCCTCGTGGGCCTCGGCGCGCGCCCGGTTCGCGGCGGCCTCGGTCGCCTCCCGCGCCTCGGCGCGGGAGAGCTCGAGCTGGCGGCGCAGCCCCTCGGTCTCGGCGGCGATCAGCTTCTCGACGTCGGCGCGGTCGCCGCGGTCGGACTCCGTCAGCGCCTGTTCGGCCGCCGTGGCGCGCGCCTCGGCGTCCTCGAGGCGTCCGAGCGCCTCGCGGAGCGCCGCCGAGGCAGCTTCCCGCTCGCGGCGCTCCGCGACGAGCGCATCGGCGCCGCCCGCCTCGGCCTCGGCCTCGGCCTTGCGAGCGCCCTCGGCGACCCGCTTGGCGAGCTCGCGCTCCTGGCGCTCGGCCTGATCGCGCAGCCGCTGTTCGGCTTCCGCCCGGAGCTTCGCCTCAGTCTCGGTCCGCGCGCGCTCGACCTCGACCTTGACGCGCTCGCGGGCCTCGCTCTTGAGCGACTCGACCTGGCGCTTGAGCCAGTTGGTCGCCGCCTCCTTCGCCTGGACCTCGACCTGATCACGCTCGCGTTGAAGGTTCTGTGCGCGCTCGTTTGCCTCGGCTGCCTGGCGCTCCGCCTCCTCGAGTCGCGCGCGCATCTCGCCGACCGCTTGCGAGGCGGAGCTGCGGGCACGGTCGAGGTCCTCCTCGAGCGCGAGGATCTCCTCCATCGACCGCATCTCGGCGGCCTGCGCCGCCTGGTCGGCGGCGATCCGGATGCGCTCGCCGGTGTCGCCGCGCCGCGGCGTGCGCGGCCGGGGCGGCGGGGCGGCCGAGGCGCTTTCGGCCGGCGGAACCGGATCGCGCGGGAACAGGGGGCGGGACGGTTGGCGAGCCGCCGGGCTCGCCCACTCGCTGGTCGTCGATCCGCTCTCCCGCGAGTCGCGCACGGTGGGCGGCACCCAGCTCTGCGAATCGCCGGAGCGCGCGGGCTCGTCCGTGGCCGGCTCCCCGCTTCCGCCGGGCTGCTGATCGGCTTCCTCGCGGGTGGCGACCGCCGCGTCCCGCTCCTCGGTCTCGCTGCGTCGTTCCGGTTCGAGCACCTCGGCGGCGTCGAACACGCCGGTCTCCGGTTGCTCGGAGCCGGTTTCGGGTTCGGCCGAGCGGACACCGGCCTCGCCGTTTGGCGGCACCGGAGCCTCGCGCGCGGGCGGGCGCCGCCCGAATATGCGTCTCCGTCGCGCCATCGGGAGGCGCAGGTTAGATGCTCGCCGGGCGGCGCCCCCCGCACGTGCCCGCGGCGGGAGCGGCGACGCCTCCGAGTCCGCTCGCAGACCGGGATCCGGCGATTCGTCACGCCCTCGCGACGGCCCCGGCACGTTCGTGCCTTGTTCGGTCGCCGGTCGCCTCGGAGCATCGGCCGTGCAAATTCGACGCCGGCCTCGAGCCGGGATGGAGGCTGAAGATGGATGCATTCGTGGGTGCCGTCGCCTGGATCGAGGTGAGCGCGCGCCGGCTCGCGGGCCGGCTCGCGGGCGAGCGCGGCCAGGGAACGGTCGAGTACGTCGGCCTCGTGCTGCTGGTCGCGGTGCTGATGGGCGGGATGGTCGCCGCCGTCGGCGGGCTCAACAGCCTGCCTGGCAAGGAGCTCGCCGAGGCGATCACCAAGAAGATCGTCCAGGCGGTGCAGAAGGTCACCTTCGCGAAGTGAGCTCCGGGCGCGCTCGCACGGCCCATCCTCGTGGGCCGTGCGAGACTGCGCCCCGTGAACGCGAGCGACACAGCACCAGAGCGCAGTTACGGCCGCAGCCCGAGCGAGCGCCGGCCGGTCACGATCGAGCCCGGCTACGTCCGCACGGCGGACGGGTCGGCCCTGATCTCGGTCGGCGAGACGCGCGTCATCTGCACGGCCTCGATCGCCGACGAGGTGCCGCGCTGGCTCAAGGGTCGCGGCAGCGGCTGGGTCACGGCCGAGTACGCGATGCTGCCCGCCTCGACCGGCGAGCGCAAGGAGCGCGACTCGAAGAAGGGACGGCCCGACGGCCGCTCGACCGAGATCCAGCGTCTGATCGGCCGCTCGCTGCGGGTGGTCGTCGACTTCGCCGCGCTCGGCGAGCGCGCGGTCTGGATCGATTGCGACGTCCTGCAGGCCGACGGCGGCACCCGCTGCGCGGCGATCACCGGTGGCTACGTCGCGCTCGAGCTGGCGCTCGCAAAGCTCGTCGAGGCAGGCGAGCTCAAGGCGATGCCGCTGAACGGCTCCGTCGCCGCGATCAGCGTCGGGATGGTCGATGGCCGGCCGCTCTGCGACCTCGACTACTCCGAGGACTCGACCGCCGAGGTCGACGCGAACGTCGTCATGACCGGTGACGGCGGCCTCGTCGAGGTCCAGGCGACCGCCGAGCGGACGCCGCTCTCGCGCGCGTCGCTGGACGAGCTGCTCAGCCTCGCCGAGGGTGGGATCCGGGCCCTGCGGGCCGCCCAGGAGCTCGCCACCGGCTCATGACCCCGCGCGGGCGGCTCGTCGTCGCCACCCGCAACCCCCACAAGCTCGCCGAGCTCGAGCAGATCCTCGCCGACTGGGAGCTGGTGCCGCTGCCCGAGGAGGTCGAGCTGCCGCCCGAGGACGGCGAGACGTTCGCCGACAACGCGCTTCGGCAAGGCGCGCGCCGCCCGCGAGGCGACCGGCAGCGACGCGATCGCCGACGACTCCGGGATCGCCGCCGTCGCGCTCGGCGGCCGTCCGGGGTGCGCAGCGCCCGCTTTGCGGGCCGGAGCGACGCGACGAGCGCGAACCTCGAGCTGCTGCTCGAGAGCGTCGGGCCCGGACGACGACCGCCGCGTCGCCTACGTCTGCGCGCATGGCGTACGTCGGCGCCGACGGAACCGAGCTGCTCGCCGAGGGCCGCTGCGAGGGCCTGCTCGCCGAGCGTGCCGCGCGGCAGCGGCGGCTTCGGCTACGACCCGGCGTTCCTGCCCGATCGACCTCGGGCCCGGCGACGGGCGGACGATGGCCGAGCTCAGCCCCGCCGAGAAGCACGCGATCAGCCACCGCGGCCGCGCCGCGCGCGCGCTCGCCGAGCGGCTCGCCGAGCAGCGCGGGGTGGGGGAGTCATGAGCGCCGCGAGACCAAGTCCGGGGCGGCGCTCGTCTCGGTCCTCTCGAACACGGTGCTGATCGCGCTCAAGGTCGCCGCCGGGCTGATCACCGGCTCGATCGCGATCCTCACCGAGGCGTCCACTCCGCCGTCGACCTGCTCGCGTCGTTCGTCGCCCTGTTCTCGGTGCGCAAGGCCGAGGAGCCCGCCGACGAGGACCACCCCTACGGCCACGAGAAGGCGGAGAACGTCGCCGCCGGCGCCGAGGCGATGCTGATCCTGCTCGGCGCCGTGATCATCGTCTTCGAGGCGATCCGGCGGCTCGCCTCCGGCACCGAGCTCGATCACATCGGCGTCGGCATCGCGGTCATCGGCGTTCTCGGCGCTCGTCAACGTCGTCGTCTCGGCCTATCTGTCGCGGCGGGCGCGCGAGCCTCGACTCGCCGGCGCTGGAGGGCGATGCCGCGCACCTGCGAGCCGACGCCTGGACCTCGCTTGCGGTGCTCGTCGGCCTGGTGCTCGTCGAGATCACGGGCAAGCCGGCCTTCGACCCGATCGCCGCGCTGGTCGTCGGCGTCGCGATCGTCGCCTCCGGCGTGCGGCTGCTGCAGCGCTCGGCCGGGGTGCTCATGGACGAGGCGCTGCCCGCCGCCGAGCTGGACCGGATCGAGGCCGCGATCGCCGAGGCCCAGGCCCCCGGAGATGGCCGGCTACCACAAGCTCCGCGCGCCGCCGGGCCGGCTCGCGCCGGCACATCGACATGCACGTCCAGTTCCGCCCGGGACCAGCCTCGAGCGGGCGCACGAGGCGCGCACGAGCTGCGCGACGCGATCGAGGCGACGTTCGAGCAACGCCGACGTGCTGATCCACGTCGAGCCCGAGGACGTCGCTCAAGCCGCCGGAGCAGACCGACGCGCCCCATCTGCGGCACGGCTAGAGCACGAGCTCGCGTCGCGCTCAGGTCAGGTTGACCGCGGCCGCGGCGCCGACGGCCGCGACCGTGATCGCGTAGCCGGTGTAGCCGTCGATCGCGAGCAGCACGACGGCGACCGCGCAGGCGGCGACGACTGAGAACCAGGAGCTCCGGCCGACGTCCATCGCCCAATATCTTGGCGGAGATGACGACGGGAACGATCCGTGAGCGAGCGCCGGGGCAGCGCAGCGCCCGCACGGCCGAGCTCGCCGAGCTGCGTCCTCGGCTTCGCCGAGGCTCGCCCGAGGTCCGCGAGATCGCCGTCTTCGACGCCGCCGGCAGCCAGCTGTCCGCGACCGACGGCACGACTGGCATCGATCGGCGGCGCGCCTGTGGCGCGCGGCCGAGGGTCCCGAGGGCGCTGCCGGGCTCTCCTGGGTCCACGTCGGCACCGAGGACGGCGAGGTGCTCGCGGTCCGCAGTCGGGCCGGCTCGGCGATCGCGCTCACCGATCGCTTCGCGCTCGCGTCGCTCGTCCTGAGTGACCTGCGCGCGGCGCTGCGGCTGCTTGGCTCGCGAGGGCGAGGCACGCTGATGGAGAAGCCGCACCGCTTCCTGATCGACAAGGTCACCTCCTACGCGGAGGAGGGCGCAGCGTTCATGCGCCGCCGCCGGCTTCGCTCGCGCCCCTTCGCCCGCGTGGGCCGGACGGCGGGTCGTATCGAGGCGCATGGTCCGAGCACGGCTCGGGGCGGCGAGCTGCTCGCCGCAGCCGCCGCGATCCTCGCCGAACGGCCGGCCTCCGAGGACGCGGGGGGCGCCGAGGCCACGGGGGGCGCCGCCGACTGAGGCGGGGTTGTCGGAGTCGTGGACAGCGCCCGCTGTCCGCGAACCGACCGAGAGGAGGTCCCCGATGGCGGGGATCACGACCACACTCAGCCGGCGCGGCCGGCGCCGGGCACTGCTGCGGCGCCGGCCGCGGTGCTCGCGGCGGCGCTGCTGGCGCTACCGGCCCACGCCAACGCCGGCAGCTACGTCGTCGCCCAGTGCGACAAGGCCCACGCGGCCTACGACGACGCCCGTTTCGACCGCACCAGCGGCGCCTACTACTCGTTCGCGCGCGACTGCTCAGGCGGCTCCGGCCCCGGCGGACTGCGGATCGCGGACAGCTCGGCGGCGCCGGTCGGCGCGCAGGGCCGGATCAAGTGGTGGGCGCCGAGCGGAGCGTCGATCGTCGGCGTCAGCGCCGAGGCGGCTCTGCGCAGTGACGCCGGGCACCGCGCGCGGCTCGCCTTCATCAACGCCGCCGGCGCGCAGACCGGCCGGATCGCGACCGGACCGGACGCGCCCGGTGGCTTCCGCCACTACGCGGGCCACCTCGACGGCACCGGCAAGGCTGGCTTCGCGGCACTCCTGATCTGCGCCAACGACCGTCCGTGCCCGCGCTCAGAGCAGGCGCGGACGGCCGTCCGCAACGTGCGGCTCACCGTCCGTGACGGCTCGCGGCCCAAGCTGACGCCGTCGGGGACCCTGCTGGCCGGCGGCTGGTTGCGCGGCTCGGCGCGTCTCGCCGTCGCCGCCTCGGACAGCGGCTCGGGCCTGTACGCGATCGAGATCGACGCCAACGGCAAGCGGCTGCCGCTCTCCCGGGTGCTCAGCTGCCAGACGGTCGCGGGCGGCGGCGTCGCCACGGCGATGTCACCGTGTCCGCACCGAGGGCTCGCCGGCGGCGACGTAGCTACCGGCGCCGCGCCGTTCCGCGACGGCGCCAACTCGGTTCGGGTCTGTGCCCGTGACTTCGGCCCGAGCCCGAACAGCGCCTGCGTGCAGCACCGGGTGCTGGTCGACAACACGTCGCCCGCCGCCTCCTTCCGTCCCGCGGACGACTCCGACCCGGAGCTGATCGCGGCGGACGTATCCGACGCGAGCTCGGGCGTGGCGTTGGCCGGGATCTACTACCGCCCGGTTGCGGGTGGGACGTGGCGGCAGCTGGCGACGAAGCCGGTGGGTGGCGGCATCGCCGGCCGGATCGACAGCGAATCGCTGCCCCCGGGGCGCTACGCGTTCCGGATCATCGCCGCTGATCGGGCGGGCAACTCCCGGGTCGTTTCCACGGGCCGCGACGGCAAGCCGATGGTGCTGCAAATGCCGCTACTCGAGCGCACCCGGATCCGTACCCGGATCGCCGCGCTCGGCCATCGCGTCGCCTACGGGACGCGGCCGCGGCTTCGCGGACGGATCGCGACGAGCACCGGCCGCCGGCTCGCCGGCTCGCCGTTGACCGTGATCGAGCGCTTCGACGCCGGCTCGCGTCCGCGCATCCGTCGGCATCAGGTGCGCAGTGGGCCGGGCGGCGCCTTCAGCCTCCGGCTTGCGAAGGGCCCGTCACGCAAGGTCGTCGTCCGCTTCGCCGGGTCGAGGAGCCTAGTCGCTTCCCGGAGCCGCGCGCGCAAGCTCGCGGTCACCGGCCGCGTCCGGCTGCGGATCTCGCACAAGCGCGTCCGGGCTGGCCGGCGGGTCCGCTTCAGCGGCAGGATCGGCACGGTTGGCGCCCGCGTGCCGAAGCTCGGCAAGGTCGTCGAGCTGCAGGTCCGCGAGCCGCATCAGCGCGATTGGCGCACGGTCGGCGACGCGCTGCACTCGAGCCGTCGTGGGCGCATCCGGACCGCGTACCGGTTTGGCCGCTTCTACCGGCGGCCCGCCCGCTTCGCCTTCCGGCTCAAGGTGACCCGGCAGGCGGGCTGGCCCTACCGGGCGCCGACCCACTCGCGACCGCGCCGGCTCGTCGTCGAGCCGCGGCATTAGATGGCCGATCCTCCCGCTGCAGCAGCCGGACCCCGTGGCTAGAGCTCGTAGCGGCTCAGGTCGGCACTGAGGCGCTCCTCGTCGCCGGGATCGATCCCGGCGACGGGGGGCGCCCCGCCTTTGCCGGAGCCAGAGTCGCGGCGCCAGCGGCGCAGGCCGATGACGAGCGCGCCGGCGGCGACGATCACGGCGAGCCCCGGGACGATCCAGGCTGCGAGGTCGAAGCCGCTGTCGGAGGGTGTCGCCAGGACCTCCGGCCCGTACTCGGCCACGAGCGCATCCTCGATCTGTTGCTTGTCCTTGCCCTCGGCCGCGAGGCGCTGGATGAAGGCCCGTTCGCGATCCGCCTCCGGCGACTCGGCGATGCCGAGCGTCGTGCCACAGACCAGGCACATGACCTCGTCCTCGAGGTCGGGGAGCAGCGAGTCGTCCTTTGGGGCGACACCTCCCTGCGCGCCGGCCGCGCCGGCCGCGCCGGCCGTCATCAGGGCCGCCGCGGCGAGGGCGAGCAGCGTCAGGGTGAACGCCGGCCAACGCATCGAGATCCTCACGCTTGGTCCTTCCCCTCGATCAGTGGCGTGACGTGCTTGTCCAGAAATGCTCGATCGACCAGCCCGTGTTGGATCAGGGCCAGCTTGCCGTCGGGATCGATCAGAAACGACTCGGGTAGCTGGTAGACGCCGTAGTCGTCCTGTGTCGTTCCTGCGCCGTCGCGGAGCATCGTCCAGGTCAGGCCGTGCTCATCGACGAAGCCCAGCCCATCCTCGCTGTTGTCGTGCGTATCGATGCCGACGACCCGCACGTCGGCCCTGTGCTGCTCTGCCCACTTCTGAATCTCGGGTGATTCGTCCTCGCACGGGGGACACCACGATGCCCAGAAGTTCAGAAAGACCCACTGACCGCGGTAGTCGCTGATCTGCGCTGTTCCGGAGCCGTCGAGCAGCGGTAGCGGCGTGCTTGGCGCGGATTCGCCGATCGCGATCGACTTGTGGTTCTTGGCGACGAGCCCGTAGCCGAGCAGTGCCACGACGGCGACGGCGACGACGAGCGCGAGGAGCGGGCGGAGCCTCATCGGCGGCAAGGTTAGAGTGGCGCCGTTGGCGGCTGAGACGGTGAACACGGCGTTGGGACCGATTGAGGTCGAGCGCGCGGGGGAGGGGCCGCCGGTGCTCGTCGTCCACGGCACGCCCGGTGGCTGCGACGCCGGGCTCGAGCTCGGCCGCTTCCTGCTCGCTGAAGGGTTCAGCCTGATCGCGCCCTCGCGGCCCGGCTATCTGGGCACGCCGCTCGCCGGTCGCGAGTCCCCCGACCAGCAGGCGGCCCTGCTTGGCGCCCTGCTCGACGAGCTCGGCCTCGACCGGGTCGCCCTCCTCTGCTGGTCTGGGGGCGGGCCGAGCAGTTGGGCGCTTGCCGCCTCGCAACCCGAGCGGGTCACGGCGCTCGCCGCTGCGGCCGCCGTGAGCCGGCCGCTACAGCAGGACGTCTCGTTCGAGGAGCGCTTCGCGATGCGGACGCGCTTCGGGAACTGGATCGCCCGTCAGATGCTCAAGCGCTCGCCGGAGTCGGCGATCGGCGCGGCGCTGCGCAGCGAGGGCACCCTCGAGCATCGCGAGCTCGACGAGTTGACGAAGCTCGTCGACGACGAGCCCGAGATGCGCGATTTCGTGCTCTCGCTCACGATGGTCGTCGGCACCTTCAAGTCGCGCCGCGCCGGCTACGACAAGGACTGGCACCATTTCGCCGCGCTCGCCACCCCCGACTTCGCCTCGATCTCGGCGCCGACGTTGCTCATCCACGGCGACGCCGACGCCGAGGTCGACCTCGAGCACAGCGAGACGGCGGCCGTGGCGATCCCAGATGCGGAGCTGCTCGAAATGGCGCGCGGGACGCACGTGGCGCTGTGGGCACATGCCGACAGCGGCATTGCGAAGAAGCGCGTTGCCGCTCACCTACGGCGCTAGACTTGTCCACGATGTCATCAAATGGTGTAGAGAACGAAGTCGACGTTCTCATCGTCGGCGCCGGCCTCTCGGGCATCGGCGCCGCGGTGCATCTGCAGCGCGACTCCCCGGACCGCAGCTACGCGATCCTCGAGGCGCGGGAGGCGATCGGCGGGACCTGGGATCTGTTCCGCTACCCGGGCATCCGCTCCGACTCGGACATGTACACGCTCGGCTACTCGTTCCGGCCCTGGACCGAGTCGCAGGCGATCGCCGACGGCGCCGACATCCTCGAGTACGTGCGCGCGACGGCGCGTGAGCACGACATCGAGCGCCACATCCGCTTCGGCCACAAGGTCGTCTCCGCCGCGTGGTCGAGCGAGGAGTCGTTGTGGACGGTCACCGCCGCGCGTGGGGATCGTGAACCGGCCCAGATCCGGGCGCGCTTCCTCTTTTGCTGCAGCGGCTACTACGACTACGACCAGGGCTACCTCCCCGAGCTGCCCGGCCTCGACCGCTTCACGGGCGACGTCGTGCACCCGCAGCACTGGCCCGAGGACCTCGACTACGCCGGCAAGCGCGTCGTCGTGATCGGCAGCGGCGCCACCGCCGTGACCCTGGTCCCCGCGATGGCCCCCGACGCGGCGCGCGTGACGATGCTGCAGCGCTCGCCGAGCTACGTGATCGCGCTGCCGGCCGAGGATCCCTTCGCCAACGTCGTCCGCCGGATCCTGCCCGAGCGCGCCGCCTACTCAGCGATCCGCTGGTTCAAGATCCTGACGACGAGCGCCCACTACCAGCTCAGCCGCCGCTTCCCGCGGCAGATGCGGAAGCTGCTGCGCGGCGGGGTCAAGCGTCACCTGCCCGCCGACTACGCGATCGACACGCACTTCAATCCGCGCTACGACCCGTGGGACCAGCGGCTCTGCCTCGTCCCCGATGCCGACCTGTTCCGGGCGCTCGGCCGGGAGAACGCCGAGATCGTCACCGACCGGATCGCGACCTTCACCGAGACCGGCATCGAGCTCCAGTCCGGCGAGCAGCTCGACGCGGACATCGTCGTCACCGCGACCGGGCTCAACCTCATGGCGCTTGGTGGCATGGAGCTCGCCGTCGACGGCGAGCCGGTGCATCTTCCGGACCGCCTCGGCTACAAGGGGATGATGCTCGAGGGCGTTCCCAACGGGGCGATCGCGCTCGGCTACACGAACGCCTCGTGGACGCTCAAGTGCGACCTCACGTGCGAGTACGTCTGCCGCGTGCTCAACCACATGCGCGACCACGGCTACGCGGCCGCGACACCCGTCAACGACGACCCGACGATCGGCCGCGAGCCATTCATCGACTTCAGCTCCGGCTACGTGCAGCGCTCGATCCACAAGTTCCCCAAGCAGGGCTCGCGCGAGCCCTGGCGCCTGTACCAGAACTACGTCCGCGACATCCGCCTGCTGCGCCGCGGCGAGCTCGAGGACGGCACCCTGCGCTTCACCCGCGCCGGCGTGCCGGTCGACTCCCAGCCCAGCGCCGGCGAGCCGGCAGCCGCGCCCGAACCGGTCTCCGCCTAGGCGCCCGGCGCGGCCGCTAGCTTGCGGCGCCGTGCGCCGTTCCCCCTCCTACTTCCTCGTCGACGGTCTCGACCTGCGCGCCGAGGCCGCGAGGCTCTGCGCGCTGCCCGCGCTCGGTGGCCCGGCCGGATCGCTCGCCCGGCGGCCGCCGGAGCTGACGATCCGCCGCGCCTCGAAGCGCCCGCGACGCACGCTCGGCTTCGCCGTCCCGGCCCAGCACCGGCTCTCGGTCACCGTCTACCCCGGCATCCGCCGCGGCGACCTGCTCGAGACCCTGCTGCACGAGCTCACTCACCTCGCCGTCGGCGAGTCGCCCGGCAGCCGCCGCTGGCACGGCCGCCGCTTCCGGCTGACGCTGGCCGCCGCGATGGAGCAGGCTTACGGCGTCCGCGCCGCGCCGTCCTCCGCCGCCCGCCACGGCATCTGGGCCGAGCTGATCGAGCGCCGCCTTGCCGAGCTCCGCCGCGCGGCCTGACCACCACTCCGGCCGCGCATAGAATGAGCGGCCCCTGCGGACGTAGCTCACCTGGTAGAGCGCAAGCTTCCCAAGCTTGAGGTAGCGGGTTCGAGTCCCGTCGTCCGCTTGTCGTCGGGGGTCCGCGCGTCAGGTGGCGACAGCATCCCGCAGAGAAGGCCTCAGCAGGCGTGTCTGGTATTGGGTTGGGGGGATGGAACTCCATCGATGGGAACCCACTCGGATGGGCTCCCCGGGACTCCTGCAAATCCTCGGCAGTTCTCTTGCCTCGAAGGGGCATGGGGCACCGCGCGAGCTGAACGTCCCTCAGACCCCCCTATAGGGTCGGATCAGGGACGTTCGATGAGGATGTCGGGGCCGCAGGCACACTCTTCGCGCAACTGCAAACCGCGCCTGGGACGCAGCGCAGCTGGCTAGTCCTCGAGCCGCAGTTCCTTCAGCGGGTCGAAGAACCGACCCTGAAGACTTCCCTCTTCACGTTCGTTGCAAGCGAGGCCCGAGCCACCAAAGACCCAACTCCTCGGAGCGCCACAGAATGCGGTCACCCGTAGTTCAGCGCCAAGTTGAAGGCGAGAGCCTTCGGAACGATCGCCGTGGTCGACCGAGTTCCCCTCAGCGTCCAGGCCCGTGATTTGGATTCCCTTCAGGCCCTGGGTAATTGTCCTCACCTCACCGTTGAACGCTCTCCGGCCCGGGCCGTCTGAGGGCTTGGGCAGCCCCTGTTGCTTCACGGGGTGTCCGAGGAGGGCCGAAGGCAAGAAGCCGACGTTGTAGCGGATGTCGGAAGGGACGGGCTCGCCGTTGGGAAGCTGGGTGGCTGCTGGAGTGATCGGTCCAGAGGTAACCCGAGCATGACGCCGCTCGTCATGGAGCACATAGGAAACTTCTACTGCTACTACCGGATCAGCGCTCCAGATCTCAAGCATTAGCTCAGCGTCGGCCGATGTGGCCGTGTCGGCGACGCTCGCGTAGGTCAAGAGCGGATCCTCGCGCAACCAGCGGAGCGTGCCCTCGTTCAGCAGTGAAAGGGAGTCAGGGCTGACGCCCGCGGACGGGTAGCTCAGGTACACCGAAGTCACCGCACTGCTCGGTGATTTGGGATCGTGGCTCTGACGCTCGACGATTTGGAACCGCATCCCGGTAGGTGTCTCGCCCCGTCCCACGACCCGTGTCCCGTCGACCACGTCGGGCGTGGCCTCAAGGTTGACCTCGTCCGCTGGTGCACCGCCGAGCCCAACCAAGCGCACGAGGTCCTCAGCGGCGGACTGGACGGGCGGCGTAAGGGCCAGCAGCGCTGCAATGAGTCCGCCGAGCGCCCCGCCACGCCATCGAGAACGCCGCGACGGAGGCACGGCTGCGCAGATGAGGGAGACGGCCCGCTCGCATGCCTCATCCGCTCCGACTACGACGACAGAGTTGAGAGCTTCACTCAGTGCGCGCTCATCCATCGCTGACCTCCATTCGCTGATCGCTGACCTCCATTCGCTGTCGAACGTGTTGAAGAGCCCTATGAAGGCGGGTGCGGACGGTGGCGTCCCCATACCCGAGGATCTCTCCGATTTCGGCGGCCCGGAAGTTCAGTACGTAACGGAGCACGATCGCAGCGCGATCTTCGGGGCTGAGATCGGCCAGAGCGGCGGCGAGCTTCGGATCGAGCGTCGAGTCCTCGCCGGCAAACGCGGGTTGGCGCTCGACGTTCCCCGCTTGGCGAGGTCGCGCCGCCTCTGCTCGGAGACGGTCGATTGCGGCGTTCGCCGCGATGCGTCGAACCCATGGCCCGAACGGCTTGTCCGTGGAGAACGAGTCGAGCGCGCGGACGGCCGCCAGCATTGCCTCCTGGGCGATGTCCTCTGCGGCATGAGGATCGCCAAGCATGAGGTACGCAGCCCGATTTGCGGTGCCCCAATGCTCGCGAACCAGCTCGGCGATGGCGTTCTCATTACCGGCGCGGGCGGCACGGACGAGATCGCCGTCCTTCGCGGATCGCATTGCGAGCCCGCTCGTAGGCGCGCTTCTTCCCCGGCTGCTCGTTGCATCCATCGTGATCCGCCTTACGGATATGGGGTGCAAAACGTTTCACGCCCACGCGCCGCACGGGCGCTACACCACGTTGGGCCCGGGGGCGATATGCGCACACAAACCCAACCTCGACCGGAGCGGGTCACTGCGAGCCCTACGCAGGCGGTGCCGGCGGTGCCCGCCTCAGTGCTTCGGCTTCAGGTTCCCGATCACGCCGACCCGGAAGCCGATCCACGGGTAGGTGTGGTTGAAGAAGGCGTTGTCCTCGGGGTTGAGGCCGACCGCCGAGAGCCACAGCTGGTAGACGGGGGCGTTCGAGATGCCGCCGTGCAGGCGCCGCCAGACGCGCTTGCCGCCCTTGCCTCCGGGGGGCGGAGTGATCGTGTCCGTCCACTCGACCGCGTTGCCTCCCTGATCCAGGGTGCCCCAGGGCGAGCGCGTCTTCGCCTGCCCGACGGTCTCGAGGCTGCCCTGGAAGGCCTTCGCGTACGCGGTCGGGTCGAGCCCGAACGGGTTGACGCTCGAGCACTCGTCGGCCGTGAAGGCTGCCGGGCACCAGGTCGGTGCGGGTACGCCTGAGGCGTGGAAGTTCGCGAGCGGCTGGGTGCCGGCGTTGGTCACGTCGCCCGTCGTCGGGTCGAGGAACGCGGAGCTTGGAGCCGTGGCATCCCCGTCGCCGAAGACGCCCGCGTTGGTCGGGTACTTCCAGTAGGGGATCGTGCCCGGATCGGCGCTCGGGTCGAAGTAGGCCGCCTTGATCCACTCGTCCTGGCTGGGCACGACGAAGCCGCGCTTGTGGGCCCGGGTGGCACCGCCCTTCGCGTCCTGGGCGAGGTCGTACATGCCCCGTCCCGTCTTCGGGGAGAGGCGCACGCGATAGGTGGTGACGCGGAATCCCCCGCGGGTGCTCGTCTGCTTCGAGAGCACCTGACCGTTGGTGAGCGAGTTGATGAACCGGGCCGCCGAGAGGAAGGTGGCGAAGCCGAACGGCTTGTCGGCCCACTCCGGGGTGGCTACCGAGTAGCGGTGGCCCTTGCGAGCGTGAAGGGACCGGTCGATCTGGCCGAACTTGGGCCACCGGGTCGAGCTCTGGGTGCCGGTGTAGAGCCGGTGCCGGTCGCCGCCCTTTGGATCGATCGTGTTGAGGAACTGCACCCATTGCTTGACGGTGATCTCGAGCTCACCGATGCCGTACCGGTAGCCGACATCGCCGACGCTCATGCAGTCGCTCGAGCCCTGCGGCGCATCGGCGCAGGAGTTGTAGGCGGCGTCGGTGAAGGGAACGATGGCGACCGACGGATTGCCGGGGTCGGCGACCTTGACGGTCCTGATCGTGACCACGGCGCGCTTGGCGGATGCGGCCGAGGCCAGCGACGGTGCGAGCAGGACGACGATCGCGGCGCCGAGGATCGCGAACGCCGGCCCGGCGGTCCTTCGCCAACTCGAGATTCGCGGCACGTTCCTCCTGTCTACGTGCACCCTCCCCATCACCATCAACGCTAGCGCCGGTGTCAAACAGCATCGCGGGTGGTGGAAGGCGGAGAGGGCTGCCGCTCGTCGCTCTACGCTGCGCCTGTCACATGGCCTACGACGAGGATCTCGCCGATCGCGTCCGTGGCGTCCTCGCTCCGCGGGACGGGGTCACCGAGCGCAAGATGTTCGGCGGGCTCTGCCTGATGGTCAACGGCAACATGGCCGTCGTCGTGACCGGCGACGAGCTCATGGTCCGGCTCGACCGACCCGACGCCGAGCGGGCCCTGCGGGAGCAGGGGGTGCGCACCATGGACTTCACCGGGCGACCGATGAAGTCGGTGGTCGTGGTCGCCGCCGAGCGGATCGCCGACGATCCCGGGCTCGCCGAGTGGGTCGACGCCGGCGCCGACCATGCGGCCTCGCTCCCGCCGAAGCCGAAGAAGGACTGACCCGGCCCGCCTCCGCCCGGCCGGCCTCAGGTCGGCTGCGAGCTCGGCCGGATCAGGATCTCGTTGACGTCGACGCGCTCGGGCTGGGAGATCGCGTACATGACGGCGTCGGCGATGTCGTCGGCCTCGAGCGCGCCGGTCGGCTTGTTGTCGAAGAACGGCGTGTCGACCATGCCGGGCTCGATCAGCGTCACCTTGATCGCGCTGTTGTCGTGCATCTGCCGCAGCTCCTGGCGCAGGCCCTCGCCGATCGCGGTCGCCGCCCACTTCGTCGCCGAGTAGAGCGACCCGGGCAGGGCCCGGCGGCCGGCGACCGAGCTCGTGATCAGGTAGTGGCCGGTGCCCCGCTCGAGCAGCTCCGGCAGCGTCGCGCGGATCGTCAGCGCGACGCCGAGCACGTTCGTCAGCACCATCGAGCGCCAGTGCTCGACCGACTCCTCGAGGAAGCCGCGGGTGGCGCCGAAGCCGGCGTTGGCGAAGACCACGTCGGGAGCGCCGAAGCGCTCGCTGGAAGCGGCGACCAGCGCCTCGACCTGCTCCCACTCGGTCACGTCGCAGGGCTGGACGAGCACGTCGTCGCCGCCGCCGAGCTCGTCGGCGAGCTCCTCGAGCTGCTCGTCGCTGCGGGCGGCGAGCGCCAGCCGGTAGCCGGCTTCGTGGGCCTTGCGGGCTGTCGCGGCACCGATCCCGGTGCTCGCCCCGGTGATCAGCATCGTGGGGGAGTCGCTCATCGAGCATTCATACCAGCGTCACCGCGGCCGCCTCCGCGGAGCTGGGTGGACGACGGAGGCCGCGGGCCGACCCTGCGATAATCCGCCGCCGCCCGATGGACCCCGCCCGCAAACGCCAGATCCGCCTCGTGCTGGCCCTCTCGGCCGCTGTGCTGCTCGCCGTGGCGCTGATCTACACCTCCTTCAGCGCCGCCAACGAAGCGGTCCAGCCGTCGGAGCTGCTCGCCGGCTCCGGCGACGGCAACTACGAGCTCAACGGGATCGTCGTCGATGGCTCCGTCAAGCAGGGCACGCCGCTGCGCTTCGAGATCGTCGATCGCGGACGGGGCCGACGGTGCCCGTCACCTACACCGGCGAGGTCCCCGATCCGTTCCGCGAGGGCCGCGAGGTGATCGTCACCGGCCAGCTCGACTCCAAGGGCACTTTCGTCGGCGACAAGGACAGCCTGATCACCAAGTGCCCGTCGAAGTTCAAGGAGCAGTACGGGAACGACAAGCACATCGACTACACGGACGGCTGATCTTTGAACGCGCTCGGCGCAGCCGCCCTAGTCGCGGCCCTGCTGACTGCGATCTACTCCGCCGTCGCCGCCTTCATCGGAGCCCGCAACGGGGACCGCCGCTGGGCCGACTCCGCCCGCCGCGCCTACTACGCGCTCTTCGGCCTGCTGCTGATCTGCGTGGTCTCGCTCGAGGCCGGCTTCCTGCGCTCCGACTTCTCGCTCTCGCTCGTCGCCAACAACTCCTCGACGACGACGCCGACGCTCTACAAGATCACCGCGCTGTGGGGGAGCCAGGCGGGCTCGCTGATGCTCTGGGCGTTCGTCCTCTCGATCGCCGGCTCCGCCGTCCTGTTCGCGACCCGCAACAAGCACCGCGAGGTCGCGCCCTGGGCGAACGCGGTGCTGGCCGCCGTCGCCACCTTCTTCGTCGGCCTGATGGTCGCCGGCTCGATCTTCTCCTCGGCCGACACCTACCCGTTCGAGACCCTCGCCGTCGTCCCGGCGCAGGGCGCCGGCCTGAACCCGCTGCTGCGCCACCCCGCGATGGCGATCCACCCGCCGATGCTCTACTCGGGCTACGTCTTCTTCACGATCCCGTTCGCCTTCGCGATCGGCGCGCTGATCACCCGCCGGCTCGACGCGAGCTGGATCCGCTCGACCCGTCGGTTCGCGCTGATCGCCTGGCTCTTCCTGACGATCGGGCTCGCGCTCGGCGCCCGCTGGTCCTACAGCGAGCTCGGCTGGGGCGGCTACTGGGCCTGGGACCCGGTCGAGAACGCGGCCCTGATGCCGTGGCTGACCGGCAGCGCCTTCATCCACTCGATCATGGTCCAGGAGCGGCGCGGCATGCTCAAGGTCTGGAACGTGAGCCTGATCGTCGCCACGTTCGCGCTCTCGCTGCTCGGCACGTTCCTGGTCCGCTCCGGGGTCCTGCAGTCGATCCACGCCTTCGGCGAGTCGAAGGTCGGGCCGCCGCTGCTCGCCCTGATCGCGATCGTCGTCATCGGCTCGACGATGCTGATCGTCTCCCGCCTGCCCGACCTCAAGTCCGAGCGCCGGATCGACTCGCTGTTCAGCCGCGAGTCGATCTTTCTGCTCAACAACCTGCTCTTCGTCGGCCTCGCCGTGGTCGTCTTCTGGGGCACCTTCTTCCCGCTGATCAGCGAGGTGGTCACCGGCGCGTCCTCCTCGCTCGCCGCGCCCTGGTTCAACCGCTACACGACCCCGATCGGCATCGGCCTCGTGTTCCTCGCCGGCATCGGCCCGCTCGTCGCCTGGCGGCGCGTCAGCCTCGCCGGGATCGTCGGGCCTTCACCTGGCCCGTCTTCGGGGCCGTCGTCGGCGCCCTCGCGGTGATCGTGATCGACGGCAGCCCCTCGATCTGCCGCGATCGCGCTCTTCTTCGCCGCCGGCTTCACGATCGTCGCGATCGGGCAGGAGCTCTGGCGCGGCACGGTCGCGCGCCGGTCGCTCACCGGCGAGGGCTGGCGCGCAGCCTTCGGCTCGCTGATCACGCGCAACCGGCGCCGCTACGGCGGCTACATCGTCCACGTCGGCATCGTCCTCTCGCTGATCGGCATCGCCGCCTCCTCGAGCTTCCAGACGAGCCGCGACCTGCGGCTCGAGCCCGGCGCAGTCGGCGAAGGTCGGCGACTACACGGTCACCTACATGCAGCCCGACCTCGCACGTCGACGCCGACCGAGCAGAAGCTCAGCTTCGGCGCGATCCTCGACGTGACGCCGCGCCGGCAAGCCGGTGACCGTGCTCGCGCCCTCGCGCGAGTACTTCTCCTCGACGACGTCGACCCGACCGCGCCGCTGCGCAGCTTCTTCGAGGGCGAGGCGACCAGCGAGGTCGGCCGCAAGGAGGGTCCGACGCGCGACATCTGGGCGGCGATGCAGCCCGACCTGACCAGCTTCGACCCGATCATCGCCAAGGGCGATCGCGCTCTTCGCACGGCTGCGGCGAAGACCGACAGAACGACCCGCAGGCGCTGCAGGCGCTCGGCAACCTGCAGGGACAGGCGATCGCGGCGCTCGTCCAGCGCTATCTGAAGACCACGCCGCCCGGCCGCGATCCGCTTCAACATCAACCCGTTCGTGATCTGGATCTGGCTCGGCGCGATCGTCGTCGATGCTCGGTGCCCTGTTCGCGCTCTGGCCGGGCGGCGGCGAGGGCAAGCGCCGGCGCGTCTCCGACGTCTACGCGGCCCGGCTCGCCCGCGAGCTCTCGGCTCGACGCCTGAGCTCGGACGGACGTGGAGGTCCTGATCGCACTCGTGCTCGTCGCTGCCGTGGCCGCCTTCGTCAGCGTGCCGCTGCGCCGCCCGCGCGACGGGGGGAGCCGGACGCGGGGGACGGAGGCCGTGCGCGCCGACCTCGAGGCGCGCAAGCAGGCCAAGTACCGCGAGATCCGCGATACCGAGCTCGACCACGCCCAGGGCAAGATCGACGACGCCGACTTCGAGCGCCAGGACGCGGAGCTGCGGGCGGAGGCGATCGAGATCCTCAAGCGGATCGACGAGGAAGCGGCCTCGCCGGGCGGCGAGCTGCCGATCGGCGGGAAGCTGAGACCGGCGCGCCGGACGTCAGCGAGCCGGCTGACGTCGCGCGGAGCGATCCGGATCCCCTAGACTGCCGCGTCGCATGGAAACGTTCCTCGGCGTAATCCAGGTCTTCATCTCGTGATCCTGATCCTGCTGGTGCTCCTGCATTCGGGCAAGGACGCGGGCCTCTCCGGCGCCTTCGGAATCGGCGGCGGCGGCAGCTCGTTCGGCGGCGGCTCGCTCGTCGAGCGCAACCTCGATCGCTGGACGGTCTTCTTCGGGATCCTCTTCGCGATCAACACGATCGTCCTGCTCAAGATCTAGACCCTGCCCAGCGCCGCGGCCGATGAGCGGGCGTCGAATGCCTCGCTCGGTGGCGGCCTTCGCGCTGTTGATGGTGCTTTGCGGCCTGCTCGGGTGTGGGCCACCGGCCGGTGACGCTCCGCCCGCCTCGGCCGCGGACACGCCGCCTCCCTCGCCGCTGGCCCGGATCGCGATCGCCGGCCCGCTCACCTCGATCGACCCTCTCTATGCGCGCGCGCCATGCCGAGCGGCTGGTCTCACGACAGATCTACGATCCGCTCGTCTCGCGGTCGATCCGCCGCTCGGGGTGACCGGGCGCCGGCGCGGCCCGGCCCGCCCGATTCAGCCGGTCGGCTCGAGCCCGAACTGGCGCTTTCAGCTGCGCCCTGGCGCCCGCTTCCAGGACGGCACGCCGATCAACGCCGACGCTGTCATCGCCAACGCGCGCCGCTGGTTCGCCAGCGGCCTCGCCGCCGAGGCGCTGCCGGAGCTGAAGGCCGTCGACACACCGCTGCCGGGACAGGTCCGCTTTCAGCTTTCTGCGCCCGTCCCCGATCTGCCCGAGCGCCTTGCCGACCCGCGCTTCGGGCTCGTCGCGCCCGCCACGCTGGCCGCCCACGGGACTGCCGAGATTTCGGACGGCGAAGGTGGCAGCGGCGCCTACCGGGCCGTGGCGGTCGGCGAGCGGCGCGTCGCTCTGCAGGCGGCGGACAGCTGGTGGGGGAGCGCCGCGAGCCTCGGCCCCGGGATCGAGCGCATCGACCTGCTCGCCGTCGACTCGCAGCAGCGCCGAGCCACGCTGCTCAGCGACGGCGCCGTCGACCTCGCGGACGATCTCGACAAGCGTTCGGCGGCGGCGATCGCAAACGAGCCGTCGCTCGTCTCGACGAGCCAGGGCGATCGACTGCTCGGCGCCTCGGCGGCCGTGCGCGGCCTGCGGGGGGCAACGGCCGTCCAGCCGCTCTCGGAAATCTGGCTGACGACCCTGCGCTGATCCCGCGACGGGCCGTGGCGGCGCGCGCTCAGCCGGCCTGCGGGTCGTATCCGTCGTGCCGTACGCGCTGCCGCGACTCGCCATACAGCCGCGTCTCGTAGACGATGATCGCGATCAGGCCGCCGAGCGCGAGCGCGACGGCCGCCGAGGCCGCGATTTCGGTGATCAGCGGGATCGTGGCGACGAGCAGGATCGCGAGGCCGAGCCGCTCGCGGTTGATGCTGCCGACGTTGCGGAGCCGAATCGCGACGTGTCCGAGTAGATAAAGGGCGATGCCGCCATAGAGCGCCGCGGCCGCCTCGATGTCGAGGCCCTCGCCGGGGTGGGCGAGCGTCGTCTTGAGCCCGAAGGCGCAGAGGACGATGCCGGCGACCATCGGGAAGTGCAGGTACGAGTAGACGTCACGGGCCATCTCGTTGCGGATCAGACCCGCGGGAGCGTTGATCAGCCGGCGCTCGGTCAGGACTGCGACGACGTCGAAGTACAGCCACCAGATCGCCACCGCCACGCCCGTGCCGAGGATCGCGGCGACCACCTCGCCGACGCCGATCCCGTGGCTCGCACCGGCGCCGATCGCGACGATCGACTCGCCGAGGGCGATGATGATGATCAGCCGGTGGCGCTCGGCGAAGTGCGACGGCACCAGGCGCCAGCCACGCGAGCCCCATATATAGGGACTGGCGACGTCGCCCGAGATCGCCAGCGCCCAGAGCACGATCTGCAGGATCCCGTCAGTGAACGAGGCGACGATCAGGAGGATGACGGCGAGCGACGTGCTGATGCCGAGGCCGGTCACCGAGCGGCGCAGCTCGGGGTCGTCCTCGGAGGCGATCAGAAACAGCGCGATCTGCCCGAGCCGGAAGATCGCGTAAGCGCCGGCGAAGAGCAGGCCAAGATCCCCGAACGCCTCGGGTATGGCCAGCGAGACGACCAGCAGCGCCGCCATCGCCGCGAACATCGCGAGCCGGACCCAGCCCTCCTCGGGGTCGACGACGCTGGTCAACCAGGCGTAGCCGACCCAGCCCCACCACAGCACGGCGAGCACGATCACGCCCTGGATCAGCCCGGTCCAGCTCGGATGTGAGGCCATGTATGCGGTGCACTGCGTGATCGCGAGCACGAAGACGACGTCGAAGAAGAGCTCGAGCGCCGTGACCGTTTCGGTCTCACGTAGAACCGCGGTGATCCGGTGGGCCGATCCGGCGTCTCCGGCGGGCGCGGGGACGGGCGGGCTCTCTGCGGGATCGGGGGTCATGGTGCGGCTGCCCGGAACATAGTGGAGCTTCGAGCCGCCGTCCCGCCACCGCCTTTGGTCCCGACAGCGGCGCAGTTCCGGCATGTAAGTGGGATATATCCACTGGCATGGAGAAAACCGATACGGTCCGCCGTAGTGTCCGCATTCGCCGCGCAGTGCCCCAAGAGTTTCCGCTCGCGGCGTGGGGGCGCCGAGCCAGAGAACAGCCCCGCGGCACCCGAGGCGCATCGATGAGCGAAGGCCGCGCGCTGCTCCGCGCCCGCCAGTTCTTCGAGCCGCGCCAGCGCTCGGAGGAGGGCTGGAGCGAGCGCTCGACCTACGCCCGCGACTGGGAGCAGGCCTACCGGCAACCGCTGGCAGCACGACCGCGTCGTCCGCTCCACCCACGGCGTCAACTGCACCGGCTCCTGCTCGTGGAAGATCCACGTCAAGGGCGGGCTCGTCACCTGGGAGACGCAGCAGACCGACTACCCCTCCAACGGCCCCGACACGCCCGACTACGAGCCCCGCGGCTGCCCCCGCGGCGCCTCCTTCTCCTGGTACCTGTACTCGCCGCTGCGGCCCAAGTACCCGTACGTCCGCGGCGTCCTGCTCGAGCTGTTCCGCGAGGCGAAGGAGCGGCTCGGCGACCCGGTCGAGGCCTGGGCCGTGATCGTCTCCGACCCCGAGAAGGCGCGCGCCTACAAGTCCCAGCGCGGCAAGGGCGGCTTCGTGCGCGCGAGCTGGGAGGAGGCCTCGGAGCTGATCGCCGCCGCCCACGTCCACACGATCGCGCAAGTACGGCCCCGACCGGATCGCCGGCTTCTCGCCGATCCCGGCGATGTCGATGGTCTCCTACGCGGCCGGCACCCGCTTCCTCTCGCTGATCGGCGGCGTCCCGCTCAGCTTCTACGACTGGTACGCCGACCTGCCGCCGGCCTCGCCGCAGGTCTGGGGCGATCAGACCGACGTGCCCGAGTCGGCCGACTGGTGGAACGCCTCCTACCTGATGCTCTGGGGCTCGAACATCCCGCAGACGCGGACCCCCGACGCCCACTTCATGACCGAGGCCCGCTACAAGGGCCAGAAGGTGGTCGTCGTCTCGCCCGACTACGCCGGCCACACGAAGTTCGCCGACAACTGGCTGCCGGCCCGGGCCGGCACCGACGGCGCGCTGGCGATGGCGATGGGCCACGTGATCCTCAAGGAGTTCTACGTCGAGCGCCAGCCCGACTACTTCCGCGACTACGCCAAGCAGTTACACCGACATGCCGTTCCTGGTCACGCTGCGCGAGCGCGACGGACGGCAGCGTCGTTCCCGACGCCTTCCTGCGCGCCTCCGACCTCGGCGAGCGCGGCGAGAACGCCGAGTGGAAGACGGTCGTGCTCGACGCCGCCGGCGAGCCGGTCGTCCCGAACGGCTCGATCGGCTATCCGCTGGGGCGAGGAGGGCGAGGGCCGCTGGAACCTCGACCTCGGCGACGTCGATCCCGCAGCTCAGCCTGATCGACTCGGCCGAGCGAGACGGTCGAGGTCTCGCTGCCGCGCTTCGACGGCGGCGAGACCGAGGGCGGCAGCGACGATGCGCCGCGGCGTCCCGGCGCGGCGGATCGGCGGCAGGCTCGTGACCACGGTCTTCGACCTGACCCTCGCCCACTACGGCGTCGAGCGCGCCGGCCTGCCGGGCGAGTGGCCGAGCGGCTACGACGACGCCGACGGCCCGCGGCACGCCCGCCTGGCAGGAGCCGATCACCGGCGTCGACGCCGGCCTCGTGCACCCAGATCGCGCGCGAGTTCGCCGACAACGCCGAGCGCACCGGCGGCCGCTCGATGATCGCGATGGGCGCCGGCACCAACCACTGGTTCCACTCCGACCAGACCTACCGGACGATGCTGGCGCTGGTCATGTTCTGCGGCTGCCAGGGCGTCAACGGCGGCGGCTGGGCCCACTACGTCGGCCAGGAGAAGGTGCGGCCGCTGACCGGCTGGACGACGGTCGCCTTCGGGCTCGACTGGTCGCGGCCGCCGCGCCAGCAGCCGGCGACCCCGTACTGGTACCTGGCCACCGACCAGTGGCGCTACGAGACCTTCGGCGCCGGCGAGTTCACCTCGCCGGCCGGCAACGGCGCGCTCGGCCGGCAAGCACACCGCCGACTGCCACGCGCTCGCCGCCCGGCTCGGCTGGCTGCCCTCCTACCCGACCTTCGACCGCAACCCGCTCGACCTCGCCGACGAGGCGCAGGCAGGCGGGCAAGGAGCCGGCCGAGCACGTCGTCGACGAGCTCCGCGCGGGCCGGCTCGACTTCGCCTGCCGAGGACCCCGACGATCCGGCCAACTTCCCGCGGGTGCTGACGCTCTGGCGGGCGAACCTGCTCGGCTCCTCGAGCAAGGGCCACGAGTACTTCCTCAAGCACCTGCTCGGCGTCCCCGACGCCGCGGTGCGCTCGCCCGAGTCGCGCGCCCGAGCAGCGCCCGGAGGAGGTCAAGTGGCACGACGAGGCGCCCGAGGGCAAGCTCGACCTGTTCACGACGATCGACTTCCGCATGAACGGCTCCTGCATCTACTCCGACGTCGTCCTGCCCGCCGCCACCTGGTACGAGAAGCACGACCTCTCGAGCACCGACCTGCACCCGTTCGTCCATCCCTTCAACGCGGCCGTGCCGCCGCCCTGGGAGGCGCGCACCGACTGGGACGCCTTCAACACGATCGCCGACCGCTTCAGCGAGCTCGCCGAGAGGCCACCTCGGCACCCGCACCGACATCGTCGCCGGCTCGCTGCTGCACGACACGCCCGACGAGCTCGCCCAGCCCGGCGGCAAGGTGCTCGACTGGCGCGCCGGCGAGTGCGAGCCGATCCCGGGCAAGACGATGCCGAAGCTGGCCGCGGTCGAGCGCGACTACACGAAGATCGCCGAGAAGATGCGGGCGCTCGGGCCGCTGGTCGAGAAGGCCGGGGTCGGCGCCAAGGGGATCAGCTGGAAGCCGGAGCCCGAGGTCGAGGAGCTCGGCCATCGCAACGGCATCGCCAACGGCGGCGGCCCCGCCGACGGGCGGCCGCGGATGGCTCGCGACATCGAGGTCTGCGAGACGATCCTGGCGCTCTCGGGGACGACCAACGGCCGCCTCGCGGTCGAGAGCTTCAAGGCGCTCGAGCAGCGCGTCGGCCGGCCGCTCGCCGCAGATCCCCGAGGAGCGCGCCGACGACCGGATCACCTTCGCGGACATCACGATCCAGCCGCGCAAGGTGATCGCCTCGGCCGAGTGGTCGGGCCTGGAGTCGCGCGAGCGCCGCTACTCGCCGTTCACCGCCAACGTCGAGCACCTGATCCCGTGGCGGACGCTGACCGGCCGCCAGCAGCTCTACGTCGACCACGAGTGGATGCTCGACCTCGGCGAGGGCCTGCCGGCCTACCGGCCGCCGGTCGACGCCGGCCAGCTCGTCGGGCTCGGCGGCTCCCCCGACGCCGAGGACGGGCTCGAGATCACGGTCCGCTACGTGACCCCGCACTCGAAGTGGTCGATCCACTCCGAGTTCCAGGACAACCTGCACGATGCTGACCCTGTTCCGCGGCGGCCCGGCGATGTGGCTGTCGAGCGAGGACGCCGAGCAGATCGGCGTCGCCGACAACGACTGGCTCGAGGTCTACAACAAGCACGGCACCGTCGCCTGCCGTGCCGTCGTCTCGCACCGGATCCCCAACGGCGTCGCCTTCTACTACCACTCCCAGGACCGCCACGTCAACGTGCCCGGTCTCCGAGATCTCCGGCGCCCGCGGCGGCACCGACAACTCGCTGACCCGGATCTCGATGAAGCCGAGCCACCTGATCGGCGGCTACGCGCAGCTCTCGTGGGGCTTCAACTACTACGGGCCGACCGGGCCGCAGCGCGACCAGCTGATCATCGTCCGCAAGCGCCGCACGGAGGTCGAGTACTGATGAAGATCCGGGCCCAGATGGGCATGGTGATGAACCTCGACAAGTGCATCGGCTGCCACACCTGCTCGGTCACCTGCAAGAACGTCTGGACCAACCGGCGCGGCGCCGAGTACATCTGGTTCAACAACGTCGAGACCAAGCCCGGCCGCGGCTACCCGCAGCGACTACGAGGACCAGGAGCGCTGGAACGGCGGCTGGAAGCTCGACCGCAAGGGCAAGCTGAAGCTGCGCGCCGGCGGCAAGCTGCAGAAGCTGCTCAACATCTTCTGGAACCCGGACCTGCCGACGCTCGACGACTACTACGACCCCTGGACCTACGACTACGAGAACCTGATCGGCGCGCCGGCCAGCGACCGCCAGCCGGTCGCGCAAGCCGCACTCGCAGGTCGGCGGCAAGCAGACCTCGACCTCGAGTGGGGCCCGAACTGGGAGGACGACCTCGCCGGCTCGCGGCACGCACGCGGCGCTCGATCCCGAACCGCCGCGACCTCGAGGAGCAGGTCCGGCTCGAGTTCGAGCAGAGCTTCATGATGTACCTGCCGCGGATCTGCGAGCACTGCGTCAACCCCTCCTGCGTCGCCTCCTGCCCGTCCGGCGCGATGTACAAGCGCGAGGAGGACGGGATCGTGCTCGTCGACCAGGAGGCCTGCCGCTCCTGGCGCTTCTGCGTCTCCGGCTGCCCCTACAAGAAGGTCTACTTCAACTGGGACACGGGCAAGGCCGAGAAGTGCAACTTCTGTTACCCGCGGATCGAGGCCGGGCTGCCGACGGTCTGCTCGGAGACCTGCGTCGGCCGCCTGCGCCACGTCGGCATCGTCCTGATCGACACCGACCGGGTCGAGGAGGCGGCCTCGGTGCCCGAGAGACGAGCTGATCGAGGCCCAGCTCGACATCATGTGCGACCCCGAGGATCCCGAGGTCCGCGAGCAGGCCCGCCGCGACGGCATCTCCGAGGACTGGATCGAGGCGGCGCGGCGCTCGCCGGTCTACGCGATGTGCAAGAAGTGGCGGATCGCGCTGCCGCTGCACCCCGAGTACCGGACGCTGCCGATGGTCTGGTACGTGCCGCCGCTCTCGCCGGTCGAGAGCCTCGGCGAGCAGACCGTCGCCGCCGGCGGCGACCCCGACAGCGTCTTCGTCGCGATCGAGGAGATGCGGATCCCGACCGAGTACCTGGCGAGCTTCCTCGTCGGCCGGCGACCCCGAGCCGGTGCGGCGCTCGCTGCGGCGGATGGTCGCGATGCGCAACTACAAGCGCGCGATCGAGGTCGGCGACGGGCCGCGAGCCCGAGATCGCCCACGAGGTCGGCATGGAGCCCGACGAGCTCGAGGCGATGTTCCGGATGGTCGCGATCGCCGACTACGACCAGCGCTACGTGGTCCCGCAGCGCCACGGCGAGGTCTCGCCGGCGGCCTTCGCCGAGCAGGGCACCAGGGGCATCGACTTCGCCGGCTGCCGGCGTCGTCGCCGACGCCGGAGATGGAGCCCGATCCCGACGCGCCGCCGCCGACTTCGACCTGCGCGAGCAGCTGGTCAAGGTGCCGGCGGGTGGCAACGGCAACGCAGCGCGCAAGGGACCGGGCTGGCATGAGCGACGATCCTCGACCCGCTGAAGCTCGCCTCGCTGCTGCTCCAGTACCCGACCGAGCGAGCTGCGCGCCGCGCTCGCCGGCGTCGACGAGCGCGATCTCGGCGCCCTGCGCCGCAGCCGCGCGGCCGTCGCCGAGCTGCTCGAGCTCTACGCGGACCGCGTCCGCTCGGCGAGCTCGACCGCCTCTACACCGAGACCTTCGACTTCTCCAAGCAGCGCAGCCTCCATCTCACCTACCACCTGCACGGCGACAGCCGCCAGCGCGGCATCGCCCTGCTGCGGCTCAAGCAGGCCTACGAGGCGGCCGGCTTCGAGCTGAGCTCGACCGAGCTGCCCGACTACCTGCCGCTGATGCTCGAGTTCGCGGCGCTCGCCCCCGACGGCGCGGCCGCGAGCTGCTCGCCCAGCACGCGGTCTCGATCGAGCTGATCCGCGCCAGCCTGCGCCGCGACGACAACCCCTACGCGGGCGCTGCTCGACCTCGTCGTCGAGCGCCTGCCCGGGCTGAGCCGCCGCGAGCTGGCCGAAGCTGCGCCGGCTCGCGGCCGAGGGCCCGCCGACCGAGCAGGTCGGGCTCGAGCCGTTCGCCCCGCCCGAGGTGATGGGCGACCCGACCGGGGCGCCGGACGGAGCTCCGGTCCTGCCGCAGCCGCTCGTCGGGGGGCGCGGATGAGCGCCGGCGAGCTGATGCTCTACGCGGTCCTGCCCTACGCGGCGCTGGCCGGTCTTCGCGGTCGGGCACTGGTGGCGCTACCGGACCGACCAGTACGGCTGGGGCGCGCGCTCGACGCAGCTGCTCGAGAGCCGCGTGCTGCGCTTCGCCAGCATCATCTTCCACCTCGGCGTGCTCGCCGCGATCGGCGGCCACGTGCTCGGCCTGCTCGTGCCGCGCGGCTGGACCTCGGCGGTCGGCATCAACGACGAGCGCCTACCACGTGATCGCGGTGATCGGCGGGCTTGCGCCGGCGGCGCGGTGATCGTCGGCTTCGCGGCGCTCGTCTACCGGCGGCTGCGCTTCCCGCGGGTGCGGGTGACGACGACGCGGATGGACGTCGCGGTCTTCGCCCTGCTCGCGCTCGGCATCGTCACCGGGATGCTGGCGACGATCACCAACTTCGGCGACGTCCGTCCACTACCGGGAGACGGTCGCCCCGTACTTCCGCCAGCTCTTCATCCTCAATCCCGAGCCCGAGCTGATGACCGGCGGCGGCGTCACCTTCATCTTCCAGCTCCACGTGATCTCGGTCTGGTTCCTGTTCGCGCTCTGGCCGTTCACGCCGGCTGGTCCACGCCTGGAGCCTGCCGATCGACTACCTGCGCCGCAGCCCGATCGTCTACCGCAGCCGCGAGCGGCGCGGCCGTCCGCGAGCCGCGGATGCCCCGATCCGAACCGTGTCCCCCGCCGAGGCCCGCGCCTCGACCCGATGTGACCGCGAGGCAGTGATGGGCGAGCGGGCAGGGAGCCACGCGCCAGGTGATCCTGGCGACGATCGCCTTCGGCGTGGCCTTCTCCGCCTGGGGCTTTCTGGCGCCGATCGCGCCCGACATCCAGGACGAGCTCGGGCTCTCCAACACGCAGACCTCGATCATGATCTCGATCCCGGTCGTGCTCGGCTCGCTGCTGCGGATCCCCTTCGGGCTGCTCACCGATCGGCTCGGCGGTCGCGTCGTCTTCGGGGTGATGCTCTTCTACTCGGCCGCGGCCGCGGTTCTGGTCGGCTTCGCGACCAGCTACGCGGCGCTGCTCGGCGCCGGCTTCCTGCTCGGCGCCACCGGCGCCACCTTCGCGATCGGCATCCCCTTCGTCGCCGAGTGGGTGCCGCCCAAGCGCCAGGGGTTCGCGCTCGGCGATCTACGGCGTCGGCAACGTCGGCACCGCGGTCGCGGCCTTCTCGGTGCCGGCGATCCGCGACTCCGCCGGCCAGGAGGTCGCCGGCCTCGTGTTCGGAGCGGTGATCGCCGCCTACGCGCTGATCTGGTGGAGCTTCGCCCGCGACCTTCCCGGATCGGCGAGCCCAAGCGCCAGCCCTACATGGAGGTGCTGCGCTCGGGCTGGGATCTGTACCGGCTCTCGCTCTTCTACTTCGTCACCTTCGGCGGCTTCGTCGCGATGGCGATCTTCCTGCCGAAGCTGCTCACCGACTGGTTCGACTACTCGCTCACCGACGCCGGCCTGCGCGCCGCGGGCTTCACCCTGCTGGCTACGGCGGCGCGGCCGGTCGGCGGGCGTGCTCGCCGACCGGCTCGGCGGCAACAGGGTGCTCGTGTTCGTCTTCATCGGTGTCGGGCTCGACGCGATCGGGCTCTCCTGGCAGGCCTCCGATCCGACGATCGTGCCGGTCACGATCTTCAGCTTGACGATGGCGCTCTTCCTCGGCCTCGGCAACGGCGCCGTCTTCAAGCAGGTGCCGCTCTCCTTCCCGAAGTCGACCGGCGCCGCGACCGGCATCATCGGCGCCGCCGGCGGCCTCGGCGGCTTCTTCCCGCCGCTGCTGCTCGGCGTGGTCAAGGACGCGACCGGCGAGTTCGTGCTCGGCTTCGTCTTCCTCGTCGCCTTCGCCTGGATGTGCGCGGGGATGGCGGTGGCCGCGCTCGGGGCGGGGGCGGCGCCTGCGGAGAGCGCCCCCGGGTGACGATCGGGTTGACTTGACCCTCGGCGCCCACCGATCCGTCGCCGGGGGCGAGCTCTCAACCGATCGCAGACACGCGGCGGCCAGCGTACGGAAGGAGCCATTGTGAAGACCTGGAAGACGACCGAACTCGACGCGGAGCCGCACCGTCCCGAGATCCTCGATTCGACCGAGGACGCTCGCGCGATCATGATCGCGCTGCCGGCGGGTGAGAGCCTCGACGAGCACGAGGTGCACGAGCGCGCCTGGCTCGTTGTGGTCGCCGGTGAGCTCACCGTAACCGCGCTCGCCCCTCAGAACGGCAGCGTCGTTGGCGGCCCGGGACTGCTCGTCGAGTTCGACCCGCGTGAGCGCCACCGCGTCGAGGCGCGCACCGACGCGCGCTTCCTGCTGTTGCTCACTCCCTGGCCCGGAGCGGGTCACCCGGGCACGTTGACCCTCGATGAGAAGGCCCACGTACGCGAGCGCGCCGCGGAGCGGCGGCCGGGCGGAACCGCCTGATCATCGCGGCCCGCGCTGAGGCGCGCCGCTGCTCTCTGGGCGCCAGCGAGACCTGGCCATAAGCACACAAGGTGTGGATAAACTATGGCACCGCCAGTTGGGAGCCATCGTGAGAACCCGTGAGACCATCGAACGCGGCATCCGTCCGCCCGGCCCCGAGGCTGCCGCATCGACCGGGGGCGCGCGCGGAGCCGACTGGGTGGGGGAGGTCTGACTCGTGGCCGACCCTCGCGGTTTTCTCAAGGCCAAGCGCGTGCCATACCCGATGCGTGATCCAGCCGAGCGGGTGCGCGATTGCGGCGAGATCTACGGCACGCTGCCGACGGAGGAGTTGCAGACGCAGGCGGCCCGCTGCATGGACTGCGGCGTGCCCTTCTGCAACAACGGCTGCCCGCTCGGCAACCTGATCCCCGACTGGAACGACCTCGCCCGCACGGGCCGCTGGCGCGAGGGCATCGACCAGCTCCACGCGACCAACAACTTCCCCGAGTTCACCGGCCTGATCTGCCCGGCGCCCTGCGAGTCGGCCTGCGTGCTGGCGATCGACGACGACCCGGTGATGATCAAGCAGATCGAGTACTGGCTGATCGACAACGCCTTCAAGGAGGGTTGGGTGCAGCCGCAGCCGCCGAGCGAGCGCAGCGGTCACAGCGTCGCCGTCGTCGGCTCCGGCCCGGCCGGGATGGCCGCCGCGGCGGAGCTCAACCGGGTCGGCCACCGGGTCGTCGTCTACGAGCGCGACGAGGCGGCGGGGGGGATGCTGCGCTTCGGCGTCCCCGACGCGAAGCTCGAGAAGTGGATCATCGACCGGCGACTCGACCAGCTCGAAGCCGAGGGCGTCGAGCTCCGCTGCGGCGTCGAGGTCGGCGTTGAGATCAGCGTCGACGAGCTGCACCGCGAGCACGACGCCGTTGTGCTCGCGGCCGGCTCGCGGATCGAACGGAAGCTCACGATTCCCGGGGCCGACCTCGGCGGGGTCCATCTCGCGATGAGCTACCTCTACGAGCGCAACCGCGCCGTCGCCCGGGCCGAGGGCCGGCGGGCGCCGGAGCAGTCCGCGGATGCGATCAGCGCCGCGGGCAAGCGGGTCGTGGTGATCGGCGGCGGCGATACCGGCATGGACTGTCTCTCCAACGCGCTGCGCGAAGGGGCCGAAGACGTGCGCCTGCTCGACGTCTACCCGGAGGTTCCTCCCGGCGGGCGCTACCCGGACACGCCCTGGCCGCAGCAGCCGCGAAGGCTGGCTACGACCTATGCGCTGGAGGAGGGCGGTGAGCGCAGCTTCGGCCATCAGGTCACCGCGATCGCGGGGAACGGGCGCGTCCAGCGCGTCCATGGCCGCGAGGTCCGGGGCAGCTCCTCGCGCGATCTGGTCGCGATCGCCGGCAGCGAGTTCTCCGAGCCGGCCGACCTCGTCCTCGTCGCGGTCGGGTTCACCGGGCCCGAACCGGGGCCGCTGCTCGACCACCTGGGGGTCAACCTCGACCGCTCCGGAAACATCAAAGCAGCCGTCTTCGAGACGAGCGCAGCCGGCGTCTATGCGGCCGGCGACTGCCGCACGGGAGCCTCGCTGGTGGTCACTGCGATCGCCGAGGGCCGGCGTTGCGCGCGGATCGTCGACCGGGCGTTGCGCAGTCGGGCGCGGATCAACACCCGCTACTCAGGGCCTGGTCGCGGATCCCGTGGCTGAGCCGCGGCCGAGCAGGCGGGCGAGGCTGCGCAGCATGCCGATGAAGACCGCGAGCCAGGCGAAGAGCGCCAGCCCGAGAAAGACCTGTGGAATCCCGTCGAGGAACTCGAGGTTGAGCGCGTCGGCCATCCGAAAGGTCGCGACCGAGTACATGCCCAAAGGGAAGACCGCTCCCCACCACTGTGGGTCGTACTCGAACGGCACCCGGCGGATCCCGTGCCTCCAGACCGCGAGGATCACGATGATCGGGATCCACCACGTTCCCGTTGCCCAGTAGAAGACCGTGAATCCCTCGAGGAACGGCTTCAGGGAAAGCAGGAACGGCGCGTCGGCGCTGTTGATGACGAGCTGCGACCCGGCCAGGACCGAGATCGCCATCGCGCCCATGTTGATCCAGTACGGCGGCGCCAGATCGCGCGGCGAGAAGACGAAGAACGTGTAGCGGTAGAAGATCAGGGAGATGATCCAGATGTAGAGCATCCCTCCCCACAGCCACATCGACAGCGCGACGAAGTTGGCGTGCAAGCGCAACGGCTGGCCCCAGTGAGCAGCGAGCAGCGCGGTCAGGACGGCGATCGACTGCGTCGCGACCACAGCCAGCAGCCAGGTGCCCCCGATCGCCTCCGGCAGGGTCGGTTTCGTGCGCTTGATCGTGAGCGCCGTGAAGATCGTGTAGGTGAGCAGTACCCAGAAAGCGCTGGCGACCGCCAGCAGGATGGTCGCGATCACGTAGCTGTGGCCGATCAGCAGGGTTTGCGTGCCCAGCACCCCCGTTCCCGCGACAAGCGTCAAGAATCCGAGTCCGCGCTTGTGGTCGGTCAAGTCCGCGAACACCTCGGGTCTGTATCTGACGAGCCGCACCCCGGTCAGGGTCCAGAGCACCACGTAGGCGGCGATGTTGAGGGCGAACAGGCCGATCGCCACTGCGCCGAGCCCGTGCTGATCGCAGGCGACCGAGACGATTCCGGTCGCCATCACGAGCGCAAAGTAGGAGGGCGAAAGGGTCCGGATCTGCGCGTCGATCATGGCCGCGGCGGGTTTTCCTAGAGGTCCGCGGTCGCACCCGGTCGGCTTCCGGACCGTTCGGTCCGCGCGGGCCAGCGTGCGCTCGCGTGCGTCGGCCCGAGGCTATCGGGGTTCGCGGCCGATCCGCCCGACGCTCGCGTCGAGTTGGTGGACGACGTGGCTCGCAGAGAGCCGCCAGCGTTCCACGGCTTTTGCGCTTGGGCTTCCCCAGCTCCGACACTGCAGAGCCCAACGGTCCTCGCCCTCTCTGGCCAAAAAGAGGCCGGAGTCCGCGTCGAGTTGCGCGCAACCGAGCGGCGGTTCCACGGCTGGGTGCTGTCGCTGGAAGTTGGTGGTCATCCCGAGCTGAGCCCGGAGGCGAGCGCTGTCATCCTCGTCCATGGCGCTCTGGAACTGGATCGAGAACAGCGTGCGGGCTGACGATCCACCACTCGCCGGGCCTGTGACGGCGCTGTCGTTGGCGGAGACGGCGGTGCCCATTCAGCCCAGCTCCTCGAGCTCGAGCCCGATCAGCGCGTGGGCGCTGGTTGCTGCGCCGGAGCGAGCACTGCTGGGTGGGCCCGCGATCCAGGTATCCAGGACCCCGGCCGCCTCGTGCTGCTCCCCGCGGGCGCAGATCTCGCGCAGCGTCTCGGCCGCCTCGTAGCGGCTCGTCCCCCGCAGGCCCGAGAGGGTTGCCAACGCCGTCCGTCCGTCCGTGACCCTGAGCTCCGGGCAGCTGTCGAGCAACTGCGCATGGCACCGCAGCGCTGCCGAAGGAAAGTGTGGGGAGCGTTCGTCGGCGAGACGGAGGCACGATCTGAGGCTGTCGGCGAACGAAGATGACGCGATCTGCGTGGGGCGAAGCCCCTCGCGATGATCACGACGACGCTCGATCGGGGGGCGGCTGATGCGCCGGCGCGATCCGATGGCGGTCGGCGGCGTCGACGGAGTCGGTCTGGCCTCAGAAATCATGGTTGTCGCCTGCTTCTCTTTTACATAGTGCTTATGTGTAAAAGATACCACGGGCGGGCCTGCGGCGTCAGGGCCGCGCTGCGCCTATCGGCGGTCCTCGATCTCCCAGGTCCAGGACGGCGGAGGATCGCTGGCCGGGAAGGAAGCCATCCCCGTGTTGGTGCCGTCCGTCTCGCACCCTCCGTATCTGGCCCCGGAGTCATCCGAGTTGGGATGACGGGCCAAATAGGCGAGCAGCGCCGGGTCGTCTGAGGTCAGCCGGTCGGCCGGCTCCCCGCTGCAGGTGCAGAGCTCGACCGTCGCGCCGGAGCTGGTCATCGAAAGCGTTCGCCAGACGCCACCGTGTCGCTCCCAGCGTTCCAGGATCGCTCGATGTGACTCCATCTTAAACACACCACCAGCATGAAAATGGGGAAGGCGACTCTAAACCCACGGGGTGTTCCATGCGAGCGCCAGTCCGATGCCGACGCTGACCGTCATGAAGACGATCAGTGCCCCGTAAGCGGACTCAAGCCTGGTGCGCGCTGGCGTCGACGGCCGGGGTCGGCGGGCAAGCCCGGCTGACGCCATCGAGGCGAGAGCGGTGAGCAGCGCGATGCTGCCGAGGGCGACGAGGAGACGGCTGTCGAGAAGCACTCCCGCCGGCACGGCGATCGTCCCGGCTCCCCACAACGACGGCTGTACGTTCACGATGCGTGCGGCCGACCGGCGTGCGAGCAGCGCCTCCTCTCCGGTCGCGAGCAGATACGGAGCCAGCGAGCCGACGAGCAGCAGATAGGCGATCAGCCAGACACCGTGATCGAAGGGCGAGAGCAGCTGTATGACGATTGCGACCAATCCTGCCCCGAGGGCCAGCTGTGAGCAGAGGCGCAGCCCACGGACCGGCGCTTGGGGGCCGCGCGCGACGGGCTCTTGGAGCGGGTGGGGCTCGACGGCGCCGGGCCCGGTCGCGATCACCGCGTCGAGTAATAGGTGGCGTTGAGCGCGATGTAGCGTGCCCATTCGGGGGGCACCTGATCCTGGGCGAAGATCGCGTCGACCGGGCAGGCCTCGACGCAGGCGTCGCAGTCGATGCATTCATCGGGGTCGATGAAGAGCTGTTCCTGAGCCTCGTAGTCGGACTCGTCCGGGGTCGGGTGAATGCAGTCGACGGGGCAGACTTCAACGCAGGAGTTGTCCTTCTCGCCGATGCAGGGCTCGGTGATCACATAGGCCATATCGCCGCCTCCAAGGGGAAAGGGGTTTTACACAGAGAACATGGCGAAACGTAGCAGGATTGTTTACACAGCGGCACTGTGCGAAACTGTTGATCAAGATGGATCTCCCCGCCGCGACCAGCTTGCTCGCGCAGCCGACCCGCGCGGGCCTGTTCGCAGAGCTGCAGAGTCTGCGCCGCGCGGCGGCGACCGAGGAGCTGGCGGCTGCGCTCGGTCTTCACGTCAACGGCGTCCGCCGCCACCTGGAGCGCATGCAGGAGGGCGGGTTGGTCGATCGGCGCCGATCGAAGCACGGCCCCGGGCGCCCTCGGGATGAGTGGTCGATCGCGCCCGCCGCCAGCCCGACCGGCGTTCGGCCCGTCGCCTACAGAGACCTCTCCTTGTGGCTCGTGCGAGCGTGTCGGACGAGTCCGGCCGACTTACGCCGGGTTGAGGAGACCGGTCGCGAGATCGGTCGCGAGCTGGCGCCGGACGTGGCCGACGATCTCGCCGAGAGCCTCACCCAGGTGTTTACGGCGCTCGGCTTCCAGCCCGCCGTCGAGGCCGAGCCCGAAGGCCACCTGACCTGCACGCTCGGCAATTGCCCCTACCGGGACTCGGCGCGCGAGCGCCCCGAGGTCGTCTGCACACTGCACAAGGGGATCACCGAGGGGATCCTCGGCGGGATCGATCCCGCCGGGCGGCTCGCGCGCTTCCAGCCTCAGGATCCCGACCGCGCCGGCTGCGTGATCGAGGTCGTGGGCTCCCAGCGCGTCGCCGCCGGTGCGAACCCGTGAGCGCCGTGCAGGCGCCCGCCCCGCCCCCAGGTGAGCGCCGCTGCCGGTCGCGCCCGCGCCCGCTCGAGGACGGCAGCCTGCGCCCGACGGACGTGATCGGCGTCTTCTTCCTCGCGGGCCTCGCGATGATCGTGGCGGGCGCGGTCGTTGCCGTGCTGAACGCCGCCGATCCGTGGAGCTGGGGCAGGTGGCTGGCGCTGCACCTCGTCTTCGTCGGCGGAATCTCGCAGCTGATCCTCGGGGCGAGCCAGTTCTTCGCCGGCGCCTTTCTGGCCACCGACCCGCCCGCCCGCCCGCTGGTCCGGCTGCAGCTCGTCGGCTGGAATGCCGGCGCGATCACGATTGCGCTCGCGGTCCCACTCGGCGGCTCGCTGGCCACCTGTCTCGGCGTGGGCCTGCTGGTCGCGGTGCTCGGGGCTTACGCGGCCGGCTTCGTCCAGATGCGGCAGCGCTCGCTCGGGAGCGCTCCCTGGGCGAGCCGCTGGTATCTGGCGGCAGCCTCGTTCCTGGCGATCGGCGTCGTCGCCGGCGCGATGCTCGCGACCGGATCTGCCTGGAGCCACGGCAATCTGCTCGGCGCCCACATGGCTCTCAACCTCGGCGGCTGGTTCGGGGCTGCGATCGTCGGCACCCTGCATACGTTCTTCCCTTCGCTGACCCGCTCGCGGCTGCGCTTCCCGCGCCTGCAGATGCCGACCTTCGTCGCCTGGGTGGGCGGCATCGCGGCCCTGGCCGGCGGCTACGGCTTCTCCTTCGACGGCCTGGCGGTGCTCGGCTGGGCGCTGTTGTTCGGAGCCGCGTCGATGCTGGCGGCGAACGTCACCGGGTCGCTGCTCGCGGCTCCCCGGCCGCTCTCGCTGCCGGCCCGGATCGTCGCGGCGGCGCAGGTGTTCCTCCTGGCCGGGCCTGTTCGTCGCCACCGCGGCCGCGATCGCCGACGGCCCGGCCGAGGCGCTCGTTGGCACGACCCGTGCGGCTGTCGGCACCCTGCTCGTCGGTGGCTGGATCGGCTTGACGGTCGTCGGTTCGCTTCTGCACCTGCTCGCCGTCCTGATCCGGGTTCGCGATCTGCGCCGCGGGATGCCGGCTGCACGGCCCCGCCGCGACGCGGCGCTGACGACTTTCGCGGTGATCGGGGTGGGCGCGATGGCGGTCGTGCAACTCGCCGGCGGCGGCGCCCTGGAGCAGTTGACGAGAGCGTTGCTGATCGTCGTCTACGCCGTGCTGGCGGGCCACGTCGCGATTCTCAGTGGCAGGGTGCTGGCCGGGGCGAGGCCGCGGCTATGAAGCGATCACCGGAACTGACCCCGCTCTCGCACGATCACCACCAAGCGCTGTTCGTGGCTCAGCGCCTGCGCCGGGCCGAGCAGGTCGAGCAGCCCGCGGCCGAGTTCAGGCAGTTCTGGGACGAGCATGGCAGCCCTCACTTCCGGATCGAGGAGGAGGTGCTGCTGCCGATGTGGGCGGCGCTGGGCAACGCGCAGCCAGAGCACGTGGACCGGATCGCGCGCGAGCATCTCGCGATCAGGGCCGCGGCCTACGAGCTCGCTGCGGGGAGGGCCGATCTCGAGCAGCTGCAGCGGCTCGGCGGGCTGCTGGCGGCACACGTCCGCTACGAGGAGCGGGAACTGTTCCCGCTGATCGAGGACGATCTCGACGCAGGGGCCCTGGGCCGGGTCGGGGCGGCGGTGGCCGCGGCCGAAGCGGGCTGAGCCCGGTCGCCGAGCCCGCGCCGGCTGCCCGGGGCGGCAGGCCCCCACGGCTCGGAACTCCGATCAGTTCGCGGCAGCGCGCTGGGCTGCTTCGAGAAAGGCCAGCACGAGGGGAGAGGTGTCCGCTCCGCGCCGGGCCGCGACCATCGGCGAGCGGTGGCTGGAACGGATCAAGCTTCCCCGAGGCCGGCACCTATCCGTTCGTCGACCACTCCTTCCGTTCGGCTGACGCCGGCGCGATCGGTCGGTTCATCGCCTCCGGCGGCCCTTGATCTGCAAGCCTGAACGGATGCTTGCCGGCAGTTTCCCGCCATCGTTCAAAACGTGAGCGCAGCCGGCCCGAGTTGCGACCTCGAGCGGCGATGATCGAGCGCCACGATGCCCCGCTTGCCGAGCTGACCACGCTCCGTGTCGGAGGGCCCGCCGCGCGCCTGCTAGAGCCGGCCACCGAGGCAGAGCTGCTGGAAGCGGTCGCCGAGATCGATGCGGTCGGCGAGCCGCTTTTGCTCATTGCCGGTGGCTCGAACCTCGTGATCGCCGATGAGGGCTTCGCCGGCACGGTCGTCCGGATCGCCACCGAGGGGGTCAGGATCGACGATCGGACTGGGAAAAGGGCCGCTGCGCTCAGCCGTCCGCGCGTCCTCGTCAGCGCAGCGGCGGGCGAGCCCTGGGACGCGTTCGTCGCCCGCTGCCTCAGCGAGGGGCTCGCGGGGTTGGAGCCGCTGTCGGGAATCCCGGGCTCGGTCGGCGCAACCCCGATCCAGAACGTGGGTGCCTACGGTGCCGAAGTCGCCGAGAGCTTCGTCTCCCTGCGAGCCTACGATCGGCAGGCGCGGGAGCTCGTCGAGCTCGATGCCGAACAGTGCGGGTTCGGCTATCGGACGAGCATCTTGGGGCGGAGCGATCGCTATCTCGTTCTCGAAGTGGTCTTCGCGCTCGAGCGTTCGCCGATCAGCAGCCCGATCCGTTACGGGCAGCTTGCCGCCGCGCTCGACGCCGAGGTGGGCAAACGGGCGCCGGCCGCGGCGGTTCGCGAGGCCGTGCTTGGCTTGCGCGCGAGCAAGGGCATGATTCTCGACCCGGACGATCCCGATTCGGTCAGCGCCGGGTCGTTCTTCACCAACCCGATTCTGGAGCCCGGCGCGACCGCCGCGTTTCAGGCCCGCGCCCGGCAGCGCCTTGGCCCGGCGACGGAGCCACCGGCCTGGCCCGAGCCCGACGGTCGGACCAAGCTCTCCGCGGCGTGGCTGATCGAGCGGGCCGGCTACGGCCGCAGCTTCGGCGGCGGCCGGGCGGGGATCTCGAGCAAGCACACGCTGGCGCTGATCAACCGCGGCGGCGCGAGCACGGCCGAGTTGATCGCGCTCGCCCGCGAGATCCGCGACGGCGTCGAAGGCGCGTTCGGCGTCAGCCTCAGTCCCGAGCCCACCCTGATCGGCACCAGTTTGGAGTGAAGCTGCCGGATCGCATCATCGTCCCGACCTGCATCGCCTGCGGGGCGATGGGACGGGCCGCGAGCTGCGAGGCCGACTGCTCGGAGCATCGGCTGCCACTCGTGGCCGCAGCGGATCTCGATGCGCTGCGCGACGCCGGCCGAGCCGCGCGCGCCGAGCTTGAGCTGCTCGCGCCCCTCGTTCGATCGCTGATCGGCCAAATTCCCCCGGAGCCGGCCTGCCCGGCCGCCTATCGGGCCCTGCGCGCGAGCGTCCGCTCGACCTCGGAACGGCTTCAGAGCTGGGACCGCAACCGCAGGTGGGCGGCACCCGATACAGCGGTCGGATGGTGGTGCGCGGAGTGCGGCAACGTCGATGCTCCGCAGCCCTGTCTGGGGGTCTGCATCTGGCAACGGGTCGAGTGGGTCAACGCCTCCCTCTACTCGCTCGAGTACGAGCGCAGTCGCGACGAGCTCCAGGCGGCCAGAGAGCTGACCGCGATCCTCGCCCGCGTTGCCGGCGTAACGCCGAAACCGGGACGTTGCGTCGAGACGTGGGAAGCGCTTCAGTCGCAGGCGCGGGCCGCCGCCGGCTCGTGGCTGACCTGAGAGACGATTCTCGCTTGAGACCGGAGTCGTGTGCGAAACTCGCCGAGATGGCGATCACAACGGAGGTGGACCCGCTCGTGCACCCGACCCGGTCCGCGCTCTTCGCGGGCCTGCGGGAGCTGCGCCGTGCGGCGACGACGGAGGAGCTGGCGAACCAGCTGGGTCTACACGTAAACGGTGTGCGGCGCCACCTGCAGCTGATGCAGGCGAGCGGCCTTCTCGAACGGCGACGCGTCCGACACGGTCGCGGCAGGCCAAGGGATGAGTGGTCGATCGCCCCCGACGCCAAGCCGGGAGGGGCCGAACCTGAGTCCTACAGGGAGATCGCTGCCTGGCTCGCCCGCGCGATCCCGACCGGGCCGAGGCGGGTTCGCGAGGTTGAGCAATCCGGCAGGGAGATCGGCGGGGAGCTGGCCCCGGCTCGGACCGGCAACCTCGCGGACTCGATTCGCCAAGCTTTCTCCGGGCTTGGCTTCCAGCCCGTGGTCGAGATCGACCCGGGCGGGACCCTGAGCTGCGTGCTCTCCAACTGTCCCTACCGTGAGGCCGTTCACGAGAACCAAGCGGCTGTCTGCGCTCTGCATCGGGGAATCACGGTCGGCCTAATCGAGCGGCTCGATCCGGAGGCGAAGCTGACGCGCTTCGAGCCGCACGATCCTGATCGCGCGGGATGCATCGTCGAGGTCGCCGGCAACTTCTCCGGCAGCAGCGAGCCGCTGTCGCAGTGACGCCCTCAGCCGGCGGCCGCGCGCCGACCGCGGCGTTCCCCAGTGGGTTCTCGAGTGCGGCTGAGAGGAGTCGAACCTCCACGAGCTTATTCAGCTCACAAGGCCCTCAACCTTGCGCGTCTACCAGTTCCGCCACAGCCGCAGGGCGGCCGGGATCATAGAGGGCGCAGCGGGGCGGGGAGGCCCGCGGCCGGCGTCGCAGCGCCCCGTGCCCGTGCCTGAGCGGGGCGTGTTCGTGGCGAACGTTGCAAAGTCCGTTGATTCCGTCCGCGGGCCTGGTTACTCTACGAACATGTGTTCTCCTGAAGAACGCCAAGAGCAGCCCACGAACCACACCGCCCGGAGGGACGAACTGATGGACCTCAACCTGACCAAGCGCCAGAACGAGATCTTCGAGTTCATCAACGGCCACCTCGACCGGACCGGCTATCCGCCGACCGTGCGCGAGATCGGCAAGGCCCTCGGCCTGCATTCGCCCTCGACGGTGCACGCGCACCTGGCGAAGCTCGAGAAGTCGGGTGTGCTGCGGCGCGATCCCTCCAAGCCACGCGCGATCGAGGTGCTCGTCGACCGGGCCAAGCGGGTCGTCCGCCCGGGGGTCCCGCTCGTCGGTCAGGTCGCCGCGGGCGCACCGATCCTCGCCGAGGAGAACATCGAGGACATCCTCGAGGTCCCGGCGCTGCTCGGCGCTGAATCGGGGGACTACGCCCTCAACGTTCGCGGTGACTCGATGAAGGACGCCGGCATCCTGCCGGGCGACGTCGTCATCGTTCGCCCGGCGACGGAGGCAGCAAATGGGGAGATAGTCGTCGCCCTGCTCGAGGACGAGGCGACGGTCAAGCGCTTCTTCAGGGATGCGGACTCAATCCGCCTGCAGCCCGAGAACCCCGCCTACGAGCCGATCGTGACGCGCGATGTGGAGATCATCGGTCGCGTGATCGGCGTCTTCAGAAAGGTGTGATGCAGATGTCATCCACAACTGAGTTGAACAGGATCAACACCCGCCGTAGGGCTCGTGATACCCGGCGCCAGCGCCGGACATCAACCCGTCGGCCCGCAACCGACCGCTCGATGGACCGCCTCTTCGAGGGCGCCCTCGGCTCGACCCGAGGCAAGGAGCGCGAGCGCCGCCTCGAGGAGGTCGTGCTCACGACCTGGGCCGCCCTGGCATCCGGCCACCCGGTCGAGTGCCCCGTCTGTGGCGGCGCGCTGACGGCGGCCGAAGGCTGCCGCAGCTGCGGCTCCCACCTCGACTAAAGAAGGGGCGAGCGGCCGGGGCCTTCGCCCGGCACTCTCTGACGCTGCGCCTGAGGGCACGTCTGGGGCGCTTATGTGGCTCCGCCACACTGCGCGCCTTAGCCGCGCCCTCAGGCTTGGTCAGAGAGCGCCTCGACCGTCTGGCCGGCGGGTCGCAGGCGAGCGTTCGCCGAACCTCGTCGAGTTTCCCGTCATATAGGCGGGAAAGTCGACGAAGAACGCCCGAGGGGCCGCACGGCCGGCCCCTCAGCCGCGCCGTGAAGCGCCGACGGCGAGCCGGGGCCGCGGCTGGGTCTCGCGACGCCGCGTCAACACCTCACGGCGAGGCTGGGACGTCGCTGATCAAGGAATCGTGAGCGAGCGTGCTTTGCACGTGAGCGAACCATGACGCCGAGCAGCGGCGTCCCAGTCCGCCGCCAACCACGGACGTGAGCGACCCCAACGGCCGCCATCGGCGCTCCCCTCCCACCGCCCTACGGCAGGTCTGGGAGGTTGGGGATTGGTCCGAAGACGACGACCTTCTCGCAGCCCTTCGGATGCTGTGGGTCGTACTCGTCGACAATCGCGAGGTCGTGGCCCGCCCCGCAGTTGATGCGGTCGCGGGACTCGGCGCCATCGACCGTGTAGATCACGTCGGGACCCTTGCCGCCCTTGACGTGGTCGCGGCCCATGCCGGGGACCAGCGTGTCGGCACCGTGTCCGCCGAACAGGCGATCGTTGCCGCCCTCGGTGTCGACGATGTCGTTGCCGTCGCCGCCGAACGCGTTGTCGTTGCCGCGCTGGCCGTAGACCTCGTCCTTGCCGCCACCGCCGGCGACGTAGTCGGCGCCGCCCTCGCCGTAGATCTCGTCCTTGCCGGCGCCGCCGACGACGTTGTCGCCGCCCTGCTGGCCATGCATCAGGTCCGCTCCCTTGCCACCGAAAAGCGTGTCGAAGCCGCTGCCGCCGAAGGTGGCGTCGGGGCCGTCCTCGCCCTGGACGCGATCGTTGCCCTGCTCGCCGTGCAGGTAGTCGGCGCCGCGGCCGCCGCGCAGGACGTCGCCGCCGGAGTCGCCAAAAGCGGTGTCCCGGCCGCCGCCACCGCCGAGCCGGTCGCGGCCGTTCAGGCCGAGCAGGTTGTCGTTGCCCTCGCCACCGAGCAGCGTCTGGTTCAGGTTCGGGGAGCCGGCATCCCCATCGCCGCGCAGCAGGTCGTTGCCGGCGCCGCCGCGGCCCTCGTAGACGATCTCGGTCATTGCGTCGTTGCCGGCGTCGCCGTCGACGACGTCGGTGACCCGGGAGCTGTCGTTGCCGGCGCCTAGGTGGACTTCCTTCTCCGTATCGACGCCGTCGTTGCCACTGCCCGTGTAGGCGGTCTTGCCGAAGGCGACGTAATCGTTGCCGCCGCCGGTGCGGGCGACGTCGTTGTCGTAAACGGTGTCGCGACCGTCGCCGCCCTTGACGACGCCGTTGATGTCGTTGGCGAACACAACGTTGCGGCCGTTTCCGGTGTCGACGGTGATCTGCGCGGCGTCGACGACGTTGATGTAGTCGTCACCCTTGCCGCCGGCGATCACCTGCGGATCGCTCGAGCCCTGCTGGAAGATGCTGTCGGCGCCCGGACCGGCGGCGATCGTATTGGCGCCGCCCATCCCAAAGATCGTGTCGGCGCCGTCGCCACCGGCCAGCGTGTCGTCGCCCTCCTGGCCGTTGACGGTGTCGTCGCCACTGCTGCCGTTGATGCTGTCGCTGCCGGGGCCGCCGTACATCGTGTCGGCATCGGGGCCGCCGTCGAGCACGTCGTTGCCCTCCTGGCCGTGCACGTAGTCGGCGCCGGCGTCGCCCCACAGGTGGTCGTTGCCGAGGTCGCCGTAGACCGTGTCGGGACCGGAGCCGCCGGCCTCGCGGTCGTCGTTCTCCATTCCGTTCAGGTAGTCGGCGCCGGCGCCGCCGAGCATCAGCTCGCCGCCTGCTTGGCCGAACAGGTGGTCGGGCCCGTCGCCGCCGTCGAGGCAGTCGCCGGCGCCGAGACCGTCGAGCTGATCGGCGCCGCCGAGCGCCAGCAGGGTGTCCGGGGCCGGGGTGCCGACGAGGTTCTCGCCGAAGGGCGTGCCGAGGACCGCGCCCGGATCCAGCGGGCAGGCCGCCGGCCCCTGCGCGGCCGCGGCAGCGTCGGCATGCGCGAGCATCAGCGCCGCCACGGCGGCCGCCAGCCCTGCCGTGCTCAAGCGTCGCGCCACCGTCGTTCGCTCGTTTCCGCTCCCGGTCCCCATCACAGCCCCTTGCACGTCAGCCCCTTTGCAGTCCGAGCAGGCTAGAGCAGGGGCCGGATCTGCGCATCTACAATTGCCGCCGCGGGCCACGCGATCGCGGGGGAGGTGAATCCCTCGAGGAAAGTCCGGACACCACAGGGTCAGGTGGTGGGTAACGCCCACCCGGGGAAACCCGCGGGAAAGTGCAACAGAGAGCAGACCGCCGATGGCGGGGCCACACGTGAGCCCCGAACAGGTAAGGGTGAAACGGTGCGGTAAGAGCGCACCAGCGCCGCGGTGACGCGGCGGCTCGGCAAACCCCACCCGGTGCAAGGCCAAGCAGGACCGTTGAGGCGACCCGCTGAGGTCCAGGTAGGCCGCAGGATCCCCAGGGACCCCGGGGCACAGCCCCGGAGATGGATGATCGCGCCAGACAGGATCCGGCTTACAGGCCCGCTAAGGAAGAGGCCCCCAATTGGGGGCCTCTTCTAGTTCTCGGTTTCCGGCTTCAGGGCTTACGCCGCGGACGGGATCTTGTGGGCGTCGATCTGGTCGATCGGCAGGCCGCCTGCGTTGGCGATCAGGCTCTGCCACTCGTTGAGGGCGACAAGCGAGAGCGCCTCGAGGATCTGCTCGTCGCTCCAGTCGACCTCCCGGGCCTCCTCGAGCAGGTAGTGCTTGGGGTGCCCGTCGGCGTCCATCGTCGCCTGGAGGAAGCGCAGCAGGTGCGCCTCGCGCTCGTCGTTCGAGTCGAAGCTGCGGGCGCGCGAGATCTCGTCGAGCCCGAGCCCGAGCGCACGTGCGGTGCGCGCGTGCTGGGCGACGCTGTAGGCGTCGCCGCGCTTCTCGGCGACGGCGAGCGCGATCCGCGCTTGCGTCTCCTTCGGCACCGAGCCCTTGCTCAGGTCGGAGCGCAGGCGGGCGAACGAGCGCAGCGCGCGTGGGGCGCCGGCGAGTACGCCGATGAACTTCGAGATCGAGCCACCGGTCTCGGCTGATCGTCTTCAGCATCCGGTCGCTGCCCTCGGGGGCGGTGAGCTCGTCGTGTACGTGGAAGCGGGAGACATCGGTCTTGACTGTCATAACGACCTCCGGGTCGTCGCGGGGGAGGGGGTTTAGCGGCCCTTGAAAGGCCTTTACTTTACTTTTAGCCAGTTACTTACGTTGCGTAAGTAGTTATACATGCGGCCGCTCTCTCTTGCAAGTCAACGGGTGCCACGCGGCGGCGGATCACAAGCCGCAATGCCGGCGCCCGGCGCCACCCGGTAGCGCCACGGTCGCGACGCTGCGACCGCATGGCCAAACGTCCCGATCCGGTGAGCGACTATCGTCCTCGCCGATCGAGCCAAGGGCCCCAGGAGGTGCCGGTGAGCAACGAGGAGATCTACGTCCAGACCGAGACGGCCGATGACGTGATGAGCATCGTCGCCGAGCGCGGCGTGCGCTTCATCCGGCTCTGGTTCACCGACGTGCTCGGTCAGCTCAAGAGCTTCTCGATCAACGCCTCCGAGCTCGACGACGCTTTCGAGGGCGGCATGGGCTTCGACGGCTCCTCGATCACCGGCTTCAACCCGATCGAGGAGTCGGACATGATCGCGATGCCGGATCCGCGCAGCTTCGCGATCCTGCCCTGGCGGCCGGGCGAGAAGCCGACCGGGCGCATGTTCTGCGACATCCAGGTGCCCGGCGGCGAGCCCTACGAGGGCGATCCGCGCTGGATCCTGCGCCGGGCGCTCGAACGCGCCAAGGGCCTCGGCTTCGACGGCTTCAACGTCGGCCCCGAGCTCGAGTTCTTCTACTTCAAGGAGGCGCGGCCGGCGAGCGGCGTCCCCGAGGTCCTCGACGAGGGCGGCTACTTCGACCTGACGACGCTCGACGCGGGCTCCGACGTGCGGCGCGAGACCGTGCTCGCGCTCGAGCAGATGGGGATCCACGTCGAGTACACCCACCACGAGGTCGGGCCCTCCCAGCACGAGGTCGACATGCGCTACAAGGACGCGCTCGCGATGGCCGATGACTGCATGACCTACCGGATCACGGTCAAGGAGTACGCGATGAAGTACGGCTGGCACGCCACCTTCATGCCGAAGCCGCTGAACGGCGAGAACGGCTCCGGCATGCACGTGCACCAGTCGCTGACCAAGGACGGCAAGAACGCCTTCTACGACGCCGACGACCAGTTCTTCCTCAGCCAGACAGCGAAGGCGTTCATCGCCGGCCAGCTGCGCCACGCGCGCGAGATCTCGCCCCTGTTCGCGCAGTGGGTCAACTCCTACAAGCGCCTCGTCCCCGGCTACGAGGCTCCCGTCTATCTGGCCTGGTCGCGGCGCAATCGCTCGGCCTTGATCAGGGTGCCGCTGTATCACCCCGGCAAGGAGCGGGCGACCCGCGCGGAGCTCCGCTGCCCGGATCCGGCCTGCAATCCCTACCTGTGCTTCGCCGGCATGCTGCAGGCGGGCCTCGAGGGGATCGAGAAGGGCTACGAGTTGCCGGAGCCGATGGAGCAGAACCTCTACCACCTGGCGCCGGAGGAGCGCGGCCGGCGCGGGATCGAGCACCTGCCCGAGAACCTCGGCGAGGCGATCGAGCTCGCGGCCGAGTCCGAGCTCGTGCTGCGGACGCTCGGCGAGCACACCTTCAACCGCTTCATCGAGATCAAGCGGGCCGAGTGGGAGGACTACCGCGTGCAGGTGACCCCCTGGGAGATCGGGCAGTTCCTGCCCGTCCTCTGACGATCGTCGGCAGCCGGCGTCCCGCGGGGCGAGCGATCCGCCCGGCACGGGATCATCCGCGGTCGTGAGGATCCAGCTCCTGACCCAGATGTGGCCCGGGCCCGACGATCCGGACCTCGGCAGCTTCCTCGTCCCCGTCCGGCGCGAGCTCGAGCGACTCGGCAACGAAGTCGAGCTCGTCGCCATCGACCATCGCCGGCAGCGCGCAGACGAAGTACTTCCGGCTGGTCGGCGATTCGGTCTGCCTCGGCCCGCCGCCGGCGCCCGGACGTGATCTTCGCCCACATGCTCTTTCCGGCCGGGGGCGCGGCTGCGCTCGCTTCGCTCGCCTCGCGGACACCGCTGGTCGTCATGGCGCACGGTCAGGACGTCGCCAACATCGGCGAGATTCCCTGGAGTGCGAGCGGCGACCGAAGCTCGTCGTCCGCCGCGCGGCGGCGCTGATCGCGAACTCGCGCTGGCTCGCGGGCGAGCTCGCCGCGGCGGTGCCGGCGGCGCGCGCGAAGATCGACGATCGCCGACTGCGGCATCGACCTCGACTGCGTTCGCTGCCCCTCGACGCGGCCGCGGCGCGCGCGCCGAGCTCGACTGGCACGGGGAGGGGCCGGCATTCGTCTGCGTCGGCTCGCTGATCGAGCGCAAGAACGTGATCCGCCTCGCCGACGCCTTCGCGCCGCCTCGGTCGCGGCCGCCTCGCCTTCGTCGGTGACGGGCCGCTGCGGCGCGGCAGCTCGAGGGGCGGCCCGGCGTGCGCGTCGTCGGCCGGATCCCGCAGGACGAGGTCCGGGGCCTGGGTCGCGGCCGCCGACGTCCTCTGCCAGCCCTCGCTGCGCGAGCCCTTCGGCCAGGCGACGCTCGAGGGCCTGGCGATGGAGCGCAGCGTCGTGGCGACTAGGGTCGGCGGCCCGCCCGAGTTCGTCACCCCGGGGGCCGGCCTACTCGTAGATCCGCTCGACGAGCAGGGGCTGGCCGAGGCGCTCGAGCGCGCGGCGGAGCTGCCGACGCCCAACCCGGCCGCCCGCGAGGCGGCCGCCGCCCACGACGTGCGCGTCCAAGTCGCGCGGATGGCCGACCGTGCTCGAGCAGGCGGCGGGCGCCTGAGGCGCTCCAGCGGCCGCGCTCAGCGGTTGCGGAACCGCTCGATCGCCTCCTTGGCGGAGACGCGGGCGTTGAAGGCGCCGACCATCGCCTTCTCGGCCGGCGAGCCGGCGGGCGGCATCGCACCGAGCTGGCGGGCAAGCTCGGTGCCGTTCATGTAGCCGTAGTTGTCGACGATCTTGCCGTCGCGAATGGTGAGCATGTCGCAGCCCTCGATCGCGATCGAGTTGCCGTTCGGCTTCATTCCCTCGAAGCGGGCCGTGCCGTTGAAGGTTCCGGTCGCGCGCCAGCGCACGGCGGCGTTCTCCTTCGAAGCGGTGATCTGCAGGACCTCGAAGGTGAAGTCGGGGAAGGCTGCGAACAGCGTTCCGAACCACTGCTTGAAGCCGGCGGGCACGGTGAACTCGGCGAAGCCAACCAGCCTGTCGGTGGAGCCGGGCACCCAGAGGTCAGCGGCGGCGTCAAGATCGCGCTCGGCGATCGCCTTGAAGTAGGCGCGGGCAACGGACGTGGGGCCCGGTGTGCGGGCCGGTGCCTTCTCGGAAGCGCTCTTCGTAGCCATCGGCCGCAGGGTAGTGAACCCGTCGGAAAATCCGATCGCCCCCGCCGGCGCCCGGCCCCGCCTGGCGGCACCCGGCGTCCGCCCACATGCCAACCGGCATGCGGACGGCCACTAAGCAGGCGGCTCCGCGCTCAAGCAGGATCGCCGAGCAGCGCTTCGAGTTCGGCCGGATCGGCGACCGGTCGCTTGCAGGCGAAGTGCTCGCAGACGTAGGCGGCCGGTCGGCCGTCGAGCGCGGGGCGGTCGGCGAGGAGCGCCGGCATGGAATCGCCCTCGGTGCCGGCGGCGAGGACCGCGCGCGGCCGGTAGGCGGAGCGGTAGGCGGCGGCGAGCTCGTCGGTGGCTGCCAGCCCCGCGCCTTCGGGCGCGATCAGCGCCACCTCCTGTGGCGCCTCGACGGCAAGCTCGAGCGCGCAGAGGACGTAGGCGAGCGCCTGCGGGTGGCGCTCGGCCGGGCCGGCGAGCAGCCGCAGAACGCCCTCGGCAGCCCCGCTCCAGCGTCCCTCGCCGGTCAGCGCCGCAAGCCGCAGCAGGCCACGTGCCGCGCTCGAGTTGCCGGACGGGATCGGGTGATCCTCGACCTCCTTGCGGCGGGCGATCAGCTGCTCGTGGTCGGAGGAGGTGGTGAAGAAGCCGTCGCCGTCGGGATCGGCGAAGCGCTCGAGCAGCTCGTCGGCGAGTTCCGCCGCGCTCGCGAGGCGGGCCGGGTCGAAGCGCGCCTCGTACAGCGCGATGAGCGCCTCGAGCAGGTAGGCGTGATCTTCGAGGTAGGCGTTGAGGTGGGCGCGCTCGCGGTTGTAGGTGCGCAGCAGGCGCCCCTGCTCGTCGCGCATGCCCTCGAGCAGGAAGTCGGCGCAGGCGTCGGCAGCGTCGAGGAAGTCCACACGGCCGAGGGCGGCGCCGGCCTCGGCAAGAGCGGCGATCATCAGCGCGTTCCAGGAGGTGATCCGCTTGTCGTCGAGGCCGGGCCGGACGCGCCGGCCGCGGGCGGCTAGCAGCGCGGCCCGCGCCTCGTCGAAGCGGGGTGGGGGCTCGGCCCATGCGCCCTGGCGCAGGTTGAGCACGTTGGTGCCCTCCCAGTTGCCGGACGCGGTGACGCCGAGGTGGTTGAGGACCGCGTCCGCCTCGGCGGTGCCGAGCCCCGCCTCGCCGAGGACGTCTCGCGCCTGCTCCTCGCTCCACACGTAGTAGCGGCCCTCGACTCCTTCGGAGTCCGCGTCGAGGGCGGAGTAGAAGCCGCCCTCGGGGCCGCGCATCTCGCGCAGTGCCCAGTCGAGTGTTTCCTCGCATACCCGCCTGTAGCGCTCGTGCCCAAGCGTCTGCCAGCCGCGGAGGTAAGTGCGGGCGAGCAGGGCGTTGTCGTAGAGCATCTTCTCGAAGTGCGGGACGAGCCAGACGGCGTCGACCGAGTAGCGGGCGAAGCCGCCGCCGAGCTGGTCGTAGATACCCCCACCTGCCATCGCGTCGAGGGTTTGCTCGGTGATCGTCCGCTCGCCACGGCCGAGCAGGAAGTCGATCGCCGCGGCCGGGGGGAACTTGGGCGCGCCGCCGAAGCCACCGTTGGCACGGTCGGCGAGGCCTTCGAGGGCGGCCTGGGCGCGGTCGAGCGTCTCGGGACCGGGGAGGGGGTCCTCGGCCCGCATCGAGCCGGCCCGCGCGAGCCGCTCGGCGAGGCCGTCGGCGCGCTCGCGGATCTCCTCCCGCTGTTCGCGCCAGGCCTGTTCGATCGCCTCCAGGACCATCCGGAAGGAGGGCATTCCCTGCCGCGGCTCGGGCGGGAAGTAGGTGCCGCCGTAAAAGGGGATGCCGGCTGGGTCGCAGAAAACCGTCATCGGCCAGCCGCCGTGGCCGGTCATCTGCTGCACGGCCTCCATGTAGATCGCGTCGACGTCGGGCCGCTCCTCACGGTCCACCTTGACCGGCACGAAGTGCTCGTTCATGTAGCCGGCCGTCTCGCTGTCCTCGAACGACTCGCGCTCCATGACGTGACACCAGTGGCAGGCGGAGTAACCGATCGAAAGCAGGATCGGCACGTCGCGCTCCGCCGCCAGACGCTGTGCCTCCTCGCCCCACGGGAGCCAGGCGACCGGGTTGTCCTTGTGCTGCAGCAGGTACGGGGAGGTCTCGGCTGCGAGCGCGTTCGGCATCGGGCCGAGACTACCCGCCCTCGTTCACTCCGACGCGCTCCCAGGCGCGGGCGAGGGCCTCGAGGTCGTCGCCGTCGAGCTTTGCGAGGAAGTGCTCGCGGATCCCGCGCAGGTGGGTCGGCCGCGCCTCGGCGAAGCGGCGCTCGCCGTCTGGGGTGAGGGCGGCGTAGTAGCCGCGCCGGTCAGACTCGCAGACCTCGCGCTCGACAAGACCGGCCTTGGCGAGTCGGTCGATCAGTCGTGTCAGCCCACTCCGCGACAGGAAGAGGCGTTCGGCGAGCGTGCCCATCCGCAGCGAGCGGTTCGGTTCCTGGCTGAGATGCAACAGCACCTCGTAGGAGGTGAGCGGCAGCCCGTGCTCCTGCTCGAGCTCGCCGTCGAGCTGCGCGATCAGCGCGCTGTGGGTCGCGAGCATGCCGCGCCATGCATCGAGTTCGCGGCGGGTGAGCTCGTTCGTCTTCTCTGATGGGGCCATGATGCTTGTGAGTGTAGAGGAAAGAGGTTGCAGATACAACTACCGGGTGGTATAATTGCGGAAGCAATCAACTTGGACGACGGACCCCGCCCGGGGAGGAAGAACCATGAAGCTCGAAGGCATCCACCACATCACCGCGATCACGGCCGACGGCCAGAAGAACCTCGACTTCTACGTGGGCGTGCTGGGCCTGCGGCTGGTGAAGAAGACCGTAAACCAGGACGAGCCGAGCGTGTACCACCTGTTCTACGCCGACGAGCGCGGGTCGGCCGGCTCGGACCTGACGTTCTTCGAGTTCCCGGGCGCTCCTGAAGGACGCGCCGGCGCCGGCATGGTTCACACGATCGGCTGGCGCGTGGCCTCCGAGGAGGCTCTCGACTTCTGGGCCCGGCGGCTCGAGGGTGCCGGGCTGAGCAGCGAGCGCAGCGATCGCACGCTTGACTTCGCCGATCCCGAAGGCCTCGGGCACCAGCTCCGCGTCGTCGAGACGGGCGACGCGCCACTGATCGCTGAGCACCCCGAGATCCCGCGGGAGCTCGCGTTGCAGGGCTTCGACGGCGTCCGCGCCTACGCGATGTCGCCCGGCGCGAGCAGCGGGCTGCTCGGCGAGCTTGGCTTCGTCGCCGCGGGCGACGGATTCGAGGCGCGCGGTGAGAGCCGGGGAGGCCTCTACGCCTACGACGAGCCGCCCGCCGAGCACGGCCTCAATGGTGCCGGCACGGTCCACCATGTCGCGTGGGCCTCGACGCCCGCCGAGCACGAGGCCTGGCGCGAGCGCATCATCGCCGGCGGCGGCCGGCCGACCCCGGTCATCGATCGCTTCTACTTCAAGTCGATCTACTTCCGCGAGCCAAGCGGGGTGCTCTTCGAGATCGCGACGCTCGGACCTGGCTTCACGGTCGATGAGCCGCTCGAGAGCCTCGGCGAGAAGCTGTCGCTCCCGCCCGACTTCGAGCACCTGCGCGAGCAGGTCGAGAAGATCGTCAAGCCGCTGCACAACCCGCGTGAGGTGCGGGCCTGATGGCCGGGGAGCTCACCTTCGGCGACGTCGACCTGCTCCTCAGAGAGCCGGCCGGCGAGGCTGAAGGCGCGCTGATCCTCAACCATGGCCGCGGTGCCGACGAGCACGATCTGTTCGGTTTGCTCGACGACCTCGACCCCGACCGGCGCCTGCTCGGCATGACGACCGGAGGACCCCTCCGCGGCCTGCCGCCAGGCGGCCGCCACTGGTACGTCGTCGAGCGCGTCGGCTACCCGCATCGCGAGACCTTCGAGCGCTCGCTGGAAGCGCTCGCCGGGCGGATCGACCCCCTGCTCGCCGAGCGCGGGATCGGTTGGGACAAGACCATCCTTGGCGGCTTCTCGCAAGGCACCGTGATGTCCTGGGCCCTCGCGCTCGATCCGGCCCGGCCGGCGCCGGCGGGGGTGATCGCGCTCTCCGGGTTCATCCCGGCGGTGGAAGGCTGGCAGCCGGATCTCGAGGGACGCCCCGACCTCCGCACCTACATCCACCATGGTGCGAACGATCCGACGATCGTTGCGGACTTCGGCCGCGATGCCGCACGCCGGCTGCGGGAGGCGGGGATCGAGACCACCTACACCGAGACCGGCGCCGGCCACTGGTTGCCACCCGAGATCCTGCCGGCGCTGCGCGACTTCGTCGCGGACGTGATCCCGAGCCCGGTCGGGAACGGTCCGCGCTGAGCCCAGTTCGTGCGGCCGCAGCTCAGCCCGGGGGCGCCGGCGTCGGCGCGTGCTCGGCGTCGGGCAGTGCCTGGGCGACGAGCACGGGGATGCCCTCGATCCGTCGCCCGACGGTGAGCGCGACGGCGACGGTGCCGAGCCCGACCAGCGCAGCGAGCGCGAACGAGGCTCCGTAGCCGCCGATCGTCGCCGCGAGCCCGGCCAGCGGCGAACCGATGCCGACGCCGACGTCGAAGAAGGCGGTGAAGGTGCCCATCGCGGCACCGCGCCGCTCCTCCGGCACGTGGTTGACGACGAGCAACGCGAGCGAGGGGAAGACGAGGGCGAAGCCGCAGCCCATCATTACCGCGCCGCCGATTGCCGCCGGCAGGCCCTGGGCGAGCGCGATCAGCAGCGAGCCGCACGACGCGATCGCGGCCGCCGCCGCGGCGCTGCGGGCGCCGCCGTAGCGATCGGGGATCCAGCCGCCCAGGATCCGGGTGAGGACGACCGTCACGGCGAACGCCGTGAAGACGAGCGCGCCGTGGCCGATCCCGCGGTCGTCCAGGTGCAGGACGATGAAGCCGGCAAGGGTTGCGTAGCCGGCAATCGTCGCCGCCAGGCCGAGGCCCGGCCAAAGCGACTCGGTCGCAATCAGCGACCGCGCCCGGGAGCGCAGCGAGCTGCCCCTGTCGATCGCGGCGCCGGGCTCGTAGGCCTCGGGAATGCGGGTCGCGATCGCCGCCCCGAGCAGCGGCGCGGCGGCCGCGAGCGCCCAGACCGCGTCGTAGCCGGCGTGCGTGCGCAGCAGCTCGCCGAGCGGCGGGCCGAGGCTGAGCCCACCCCAGATCGCGAGCCCGTAGAGGCCGATGATCCGGCCGCGCCGGTCAGCTGGTGACATGTCGACGATCCAGGCCGAGCCTGCGGTGTAGACCATGCCCTCGCCGGCGCCCAGGCAGAGGCGGGCGACGATCAGCCCCGGCACGCCGGCCGGGACGAAGTACAGGCAGCCGGCCGCGGCGGTGAGCAGCGCGCCGACCACGACGACCGGCTTGCGGCCGCGGGCGTCGGCGAAGGCGCCGCCGATCGGCCGAAAGAGCAGGCCGGTGGCGGCGAAGGCGCCGGTGACGATGCCGACGGTGAGATCGCCGGCCCCGAGCGGTCCGCTCACGTAGCGGGGCAGGACCGGCAGCGTCGCCCCAACGGCGAGCAGGCCGAGCGCCGTGACGGCGAAGATCCCCGCGAAGGCGCGCCGCGAGGCGGAGGGCCCCGCCGGCTGCGGCACGGAGCCGTTCACCCGCGCAGCTCAGCCCGCTTGATCTTGCCGCTCGCCGTCTTCGGCAGCGCCTCGGCGAACTCGACGATGCGCGGGTACTTGTACGGCGCCGTCTCCGCCTTGACGTGGTCCTGCAGCTCCTTGGCGAGCGCCTCGGAGGGCTCGGCGCCGCGGAGCACTACGATCGCGCGGACGACCGAGCCGCGCTCATCGTCCGGCGCCGCGACCGCCGCGGCCTCGGCGACGCTCGGGTGGGTGAGCAGCGCGGACTCGACCTCGAACGGGCCGATCCGGTACCCGGAGGAGATGATCACGTCGTCGGAGCGGCCCTCGAACCACAGGTAGCCGTCCTCGTCCTCGCCGACGAGGTCGCCGGTCCGCCACCACTCCTCGGCGTACGGCTCGGCGCCGACGTAGTGGGAGAAGAAGGTCGGGCAGCTCTCATGGCGGAGGATCAGCTCGCCCTCGTCGATGCGCAGTTCGATGCCCGGCAGCGGCTTGCCCATCGATCCGTCGCGGACGGCCTGACCGGCGAGCGAGCCCGTCAGCGCGCCGGTCTCGGTCTGCCCGTAGCCGTCGTGGATGTCGAGCCCGAGGCCCTCCCGGAAGGCCCGCATCACCTCGGGGTTGAGGGGCTCGCCGGCGGAGACGAGCCGGCGCAGCGACGCAACCGGTCGCAGCTCGGTCCGCTTGGCGAGGATCCGGTACTCGGTCGGCGCCTGGCAGAGCGTCGCGATCCCCTCGCGCTCGCAGATCGCGAGTCGCTCGGCCGGGTCGAAGCGGCCCTCGTGCAGGTAGGCGACGGCCCCGCACAGCCACGGCGCGATGAACGCGTTGCGCGCCGACTTCGACCAGCCGGTCGCGGCGGTGCACCAGGCGAGCTCGCCGGGCCGGGCGCCGAACCAGTGCTCGGCCTGGATCGCCTGTCCGGCCAGGTAGCGCTGCGGGTGGATCGCGGCGCGCGAGGTGCCGGTGGTTCCGGAGGTGAAGACGATGATCGCCGGGTCCATCGGGTCGAGTTCGGCGGGCTCGGCCGGCGCCTCCTGCGGCAGGTCCTCGTCGAAGATCCGAGCCAGCTCACCGAGCGTCAGGTAGTCGACGCCGCCGGGGAGCTCGGTGAGGTAGCGCTCCTCGCCGATCGCCAGCTTCGGGTTCGCGGTAGTCGACACGGTGCTCGAGGTCGCCGCGGCGCAGCTGCGTGTTGCACGGCAGCGCCACGGCGCCGATCCGGAAGCAGGCGAGCATCGTCAGCACCCACTCGGCCCGGTTGCCGATCAGCGTCATGACGACGTCGCCGCGGCCGACGCCGCGGGCGAGCATCGCGCCGGCGAGCCCGGCGCTGCGCGCGATCAGCTCCCCGTAGGCCCAGACCTTGCGCTCGCCATCCTCGCTCACGGCAACCAGCGCCGGCGCGGCCGACGGTCGTTTCTCGAGGACGTCTTCGACGAAGTTCATGGCGAGTGGAAGGGTAGCTGGCCGCGGGGAAGGCGACCGCAGGGCGAAACGGTAATGGGCGAGACGACCGCCGCGCGGCGGCGCGAGCCGGCCGGGCGGGGCGGCGCTCATCCATCGTCCACCCGTGATCGGCCCCGGTGCGAAGCGCCGGGGTCGGTCAGCTCGACAGCGGCCCGCCCAGTACGCCGGCGCCGAGCCCCTCACCCTCTTAGGCATCTCTGGATCATCCGTCTCATGCTCTGACGGCGTCATCGGAGCGATCGCCACCCGCATCCTCTAGGACGGCAGCTCGGGCCCGGCCTTGCGTCACGCCCATCATCAGGACGACGCTCGGAGCCCCGGCCGGCGCCGACGAAGACGTGGGCGGTGTCCGGCGGGCAGTGGACGAAGTCCCACTTCCGCAACTCGCGCTCCTCGACCCCGAGGATCGCCCGGCACTTCGCCGTGCAGGACGAGGAGTCACTTCGTGCCCCGGCTGGCGTCCGGTACACGGAGGAGGTGGCGGGGGAGAGGACGCAGGACGTTGACGCCGAGCTGTTGCCAGCGTGCCGCCGGGTCCTCACCATGTCGAAGCCGTAGAGGCCGTCATCGATCCCCATCGACCCGGTCTTGGCCATGTTCACCACGAATCACCTGCTCGGGGCTCGCCGCGGGCTGCAGGCCGTTCTCCTTCTCGATCAGGGTTGCCTCTTTCACCGTGTAGGCGCGCCAGTGGGGGTTCCTTTCGTCGTCGTTTCGGTCTTGAGGTTGCCCTCCGCGCCCAGGGCATGGGGAGAAGGCGCCGTCATCCATTCGTCCACACGCGATTGCTTGCGAGCCTGTTCGGGTATCTGCCCTCCGATAGGGGCCCGCCGGGTACGCGGGTCCGGCCCTCACCCAACTGGGAGGCAGAAGTGATCATTCTCGGAATCGTGCTGCTCGTAATCGGCGCCATAGCAAACATCGGCATCCTCTACGCGCTCGGCGCTATCCTCGTCGTCATCGGCGTGATCCTGTGGATTCTCGGCGCAACAGGTCGCGCAGTGGGCGGTCGCCGCTACTACTACTGACACGTCCGTGACGCCGCCCGCTCATTCGCTCAGAACAGCCGCTGCGGCTGTACTCGCGACCGCGGCGGCGACGCGGGCTCGGTTTCCTCCGCGGCTGCGGGGGGTCGTCGGGGGCCTGTCGCCCGTCCCCTCGCCGGCGCGCTGCCCGGCGTCCGCGCCCGACCCTGTCGGATCATCCGCTGCAGGCGCGCTCGCTGGGGCTTCGGCAGGTAGCCGCCCTCGGCATAGAGGCGCTCGTAGCGTGGCACCAGGTCGGGGCGGTACTGACGGAGCCATTCCATGAAGATCGCCTTCAGCGGGCCACGGAGATGTAATCCGATGCCGCCGATGGTGTCGGCGCCGGCCTCCCCGCAGAGCTCGAGGATCCGCTCGACCTGGGCGGGGGAGTCGTTGATCCCCGGCATCAGCGGGGCGATCAGCACACCCGTTCGGATGCCGGCCGCCTTCAGCTCGCGGATCGCCTCGATCCGCTTCATCGGGTTCGGGCTGCCGGGCTCGGTCTCGCGCCAGACCTTCTTGTCGATGGTCGGGATCGAGAGGTTGGCCGTGAACTCCGCTTTCTCGTTGAGCTGGGTGAACAGGTCGAGGTCACGGAGCAATAGCGGGGAGCGGGTGAGGATCGAGCACGGATTCCGTGCCGCGAGCAACTCTTCGAAGATCCCGCGCGTGATCCTGTAGCGGCTCTCGACCCACTGGTACGGATCGGTGTTGGTGCCGAGTGCGATGTGCTCGCCCTTCCAGCTCGGCCGGCGCAGCTCGGCCCGGAGCACCTCCGGCAGGTTGACCTTGACCACGATCTGCCGCTCGAAGTCGGTCGCCGGGTCGAGGTCCAGATATCGGTGGGTGGGGCGGGCGAAGCAGTTGACACACGCATGCGTGCATCCTCTGTACGGGTTGATCGTGTGACGGAAGTCGACCTGTGCCATCGGCGGCACGTCGTTGATCGCCGAGCGGGCGTGGACCTCGGTGAATTCGATGCCGAGCGCCTCGGGTGCTTCAAAAGTGCGCGTGACGGGCGCCCCGCTCATCCCGGGCAGCCGGCCGTCGTCATCACGTTCAGCTGTGAGGTTGTCCCACCGCACGAACGTATGTTCGCAGGGGCGTCAGACGATACCGGCGTCCCGCAGCCAGGCGACGGTGCGGTCCATCCCCTCGTCAAGCCCCACCCGCGGCTCCCAGCCGAGCAGCTCCCGCGCGGTCTCGATCCCGTAGGTGCCGTGGCGCTCGGCCAGGTAGCGCACGCCGTCCGGCGTCAGCTCGTTGGGCTTCCCGCTGACACGCGCGGCCGCGTGCAGTGCGCGGGCGCCGGCCATGGCGAGCGGCGTCGGCAGGCAACGGAGCTTGACGCCGGCGGCATCGGCGAGCGGCCGGAAGTAGTCACGTGTCTCGACGCCGACGCCGCCGCTCAGGGTGATCACCCGGCCGGCGGCTGCCTCGGCCCGCCCGGCGGCGATTATCCCCTCGACCAGGTCGTCGACGTAGATCGGGCTGTGGATCCCGCGCCCTCGCGCCGGGAGCGCAAAGCGGCCCGCCTTCATGAGTTCCACGGGCAGCAGCGTCCACGGCCGCGAGGCAGGCCCGTAGACGTCCCCCGGGCGGACGATCGTCGCCTCCTGCTCGCCGGCCGCATGCGCCTGCAGGACGAGCTGCTCGGCGGCGATCTTCGTGTCGACGTATGCGATCCCCGTCGGCGCGACGGGGTGGGTCTCGGCCACCCCGTCAGGGAAGTCGAGGCCGAAGGTGACGACGCTGGAGATCTGCAGGAAGCGGCCGGCGCCGGCGTCGCGTGCCGCCTCCAGCGCAAGCCTCGTCCCGAGCACGTTGACTGCCCAAAAGCGCGAGACGTCGCTCGGCATGCCGACCAGCGCCGCCGTGTGGACGACGACGCCGGCGCCCTCGGCCGCCTGCTGCCACTCGCCTGGGACGGAGATGTCGCCGGCGACGATCGCTGCGCCCTCGTTCGCCGTCAGGTCGACGCCCACCACCTCCTCGCCCGACTCCCGCAGCCGCTCGGCCAGGCGGCGGCCGATGAAGCCCCCGGCACCGGTGATCAGCCAGCGCACGGGCTCAGTCCTCCCAGCCTTCGATCACGAACGAGCTGCGCGTGATCTCGCCCTCGGCCTCGGCGACCTCGGGCTTGCGCGAGCCGGGCAGGACGAGCACGTCGTAGACCTCCTGCACCGCCTCCTCGAAGCGCAGGAAGCCCGCGATCTCGCCGCTGCGGATGTCGACGATCCAGACGCCGCACTGGCGCTCATCGAGCCGCTCGGAGATCGGCAGGCCTCCGAAGGTCGCGGTCTCGCGGATCTGCGAGAGACCGACGAAGGCCAGCGGTCCGGCGAAGGCGAGGCCGCGGGTGAAGCCCGGCAGCTCCTGGACCGTCTCGTAGGTGCCGGCCTCGAGATCGACGACGCAGAGCCGGCCCTCGCCCGACTCGAGAAACCACAGGCGGCCGTCATGAACACGCGGCGAGTGCGGCATCGAGAGCCCTTCGAGGAGGACCTCCGAGCTCGGTACGTCGATCAAACAGCCGCCGCTTGCCTTGCTCTCGCGCCAGCCGTTCGGCTCGCTCGTCTGACCGAGGGCGGTGACGAAGGCGACCCGGCCGTCGACCACCTCCATGCCGTTCAGGTGGCACGAATCGCCGGGCTGGAGCTTGTCGATGAACGAGGGCTTCCAGCGCGGCGAGAAGTTGTGTTCGGGGTCGAGCGTCGCCAGGCAGGAGAAGGCCGTGGCGACGAACCAGAGCTCGTTGCCGATCCAGGCGACGTCGTGGATGCGGACGTCACCCGTGATTCTCGTGTTGCGGTGGATGAAGCAGGCGTCGTGGGTGCCGCGCGGTTCAACCTTCTCCGCGGCCGCCGGCATGTTCCGGTACTCGATCACCGCGCTGCGGGTGCCGATCGCGAGCTTGCCCTGATCGAGCGCGAGGCCCATCGGCTGATCGAAGTTGCGGAAGTGTGTATTGAGCCGGATGCCGTCCTTGCGGGCGATGATCAGCTTGCCCGCCTGGTAGGTGCTGATCAGCAGCGAGGAGCCGAGCTGGCCGAGTAGTTCGGGGACCGAGCCGGTGTGCACTGAGCGAAGCGGCGAGCCCGTAGACGCCGGGTCGGCGTTGCCGCCCGCGGCGCGCTGGGGAAGGGCGAGCCAGCCCTGTGCCTGCTGCGCGGTCGCGGCGGCTCGCGGCATCGCTGCCGAGAGATCTTCGGGTAGCTCCTCGATCGTCGGCCTCGCCCTCGATCTCGGTCGCGAAGCGTCTCCGACGCCGTTCGTAGGCCGCCGCCATCGAGGCCGAGGAAGCCGGCAAGCCGGCCGAGCTCCGCCGCCGGGTCGGCGCGCAGCGCCGCGTGCGAGGTGACGGCCCAGCTCGCCGGCGGCAGCGCCGCCGAGGTCCTCGAGCGCGATCCGTGTCACCCGCTCCCATTGCTCGACGACGATCGAGCCGAGTTCGGAGCCATCGAGCTCCTGCCAGCCGGGGACCAGCGCGAAGGACCAGGGCGGGCCTTCCCAGCCTTCGAGGTCGGGGTGGGTGACCGAGTGGCCGCCCTGCCACGCCCGGTAGGCGTGTGCCATCGCTTCCCGCGGGGTTCGCCAGCAGAAGACGAAGCGGACCGGGGCGAGCCGGCGGGCGAGGAAGGGCACCTGCAGGGAGAAGCGGGGAATGCCGGTGACGATCGTTCCCCCGCCTTCAGGAAGCTGCGGTCCGGCGTCCTCCGGAGCGTCCGCGGCCAGCCTGTCGCCGTCCGGCCCCGCGCTACCCGCAGGTGCGACCGGCGGCTCCCACAGCCGCACCCCACCGAGCTCTGCGAGCGCTCCGGCCAGGATCGTCACGCCGGCGCCCGGCGCCCCGAGCACGACGACCGCCCGCGGCGCCTCGTCGCCCATCTCAGTCACCTCGTCCGTCACAGGCGGGCCATGCTCGCACGAACTCGAGCCGGTCAGTGTCCTGCGGCGCGGGGCAGACGTTCAGGAGCCGCAATCGGTGGGGTCGCCGAACTCGTTGCCGCCCCGGTCGATCACGTTCGGGCCCGCACAGTCGGCACCGCCCTCCGTCGAGTGGTTGCCCGAGATGGTGCTGTCGCTGACCGCGACGTCGCCGTACGCATAGACGCCCCCGCCATGCGTTGCGTGGTTGCCCGAGATCGTGCTGTCGTCGATCGTGACGTCCCCGTAGCCGTAGACGCCCCCTCCGTTGACCGCGCCGTTGCCGGTGATCGTCGAGCCGTCGATCTCGATCGATGACTCGTAGCCGGCCCGAACGCCGCCGCCGCCGTGGTTGCCGGCGGTGTTGCCGCTGATCGTGGAGTTCCTGATCTCGACGTGCGCGTAGACCGTGTCGGCGACGCCGCCGCCGCCGTGGTTGTCGACGATCTTCGAGTCCGCGATCGTCATATAGGCGAGCTTGACCGCGTAGACACCGCGATCGAACCCCGTGATGGTCGATCGCTTCATCCGGATGCCGCCGTTGCCGTATCCGTAGAGGTAGACGCCGCGTTCCCTTGCCGTCCCCCTGCAGGGTGGAGTCGCGGATCAGGAGGTCCTCGGAGCGGTAGTCGTTGCCGTTGGTCACCTGCAGGCCGTCGAGCTCGAGTCCCAAGCAGCGCGCTGCGGCCGTGCGCTCCGAAGTCGATCGAGTCGGCCTTGCGAACGGCGTGCAGGCTCGGCGCCCGGCCCTCGCCGTCGATCTTCAGCGGACGGCTGACCTCGATGTCGTGGCGCACGTCGATGGCACCGCTGAGCCGCGACCGAAAGACGATCTTGTCCCGATCCCGGTCCGAGTTGGCCTTGCGGACCGCATGGGCGAAGCTGCCCTTTCCACGCGGCTTCTTGTTCTTGACGACGAGCTTGTCGGCATGGGCTTGACCCGGCGCCGGCGACGGTGACGCCGGCTCCAGCGAGTAGGCCTGCGGCGAGGAGTCTGGTGCGCTCTTTCATGGCGCGAACTTATGCGCTAGGCGGGCCGTCCCAAGCGCCCCTTGGGTCAATCCGCTCTACCCCGTGTGGGGCGGGGCGGCTACTCGTAGAGCTTGACGATGCGCACGCCGCCGCCCTTGCCGGCGGCCTCGGCCGCGTCGACGCAGAGGTTGCAGAGCACGCACTCGTCGAGATTCTCGGCGACGATCGTGACGCCGGCGTCGCCGGCGCTGAAGATGTCGACCGGGCAGGCCTCCTCGAGCTTCTTCGCCAGCTCGGAGTCGTTCGGCGACCTGCGTCGTCGAGCTCGACGTCGATGAAGGTCCCGTTCAGCGTCGCTCATCGGCCGAGCGCCTCCTTGACGCGGTCGGGGATCTCGTCGATCCGCTCGACGACCGGGATGCCGGCGGCCTCGAGCCGGGCGATCTTCTCGGTCGCGGAGTCCTCCTTGCCCTCGACGATCGTGCCGGCGTGGCCGAAGCTCATGCCCTGCATCTCCTCGTCGTCCATGAACTTGCCCGCCATGAAGGCGACGATCGGCATCGTCGAGCCGTTCGCGTCGCGCCAGTCGACGAGCTCGGCCTCCATGCGGCCGCCGGGCTCGGTGTAGATGACGATCGCCTCGGTCTGCGGAGTCCTCCTCGAAGAGCGGCATCAGCTCGGCGTAGGTGGAGCCGATGATCGCGTCGCCGCCGATCGAGATCGCGGTCGAGACGCCGAGGCCGGCCTGGGTCAGCGACGAGGAGATCTCGGTCGTCATGCCGCCGGAGCGGGACATGACGCCGACCGGGCCGGGCTCGTAGGCCTTGGCGGCGTCCTTGGCGGGGCCGCCGATGCCGCCCATCTTGGCGACGCCGGGAGAGATCAGGCCGAGGCAGTTGGGGCCGATGATGCGGGCGCCGCGCTCGTTGGCGAGCTCGACCATCTCGGCGACGTCGCGGCGCGGGATCCGCTCGGTGACGACGACGATCAGCTTGATCCCGTTCTCGATCGCCTCGAAGACGGCGTCCTTGGTGAAGGCGGGGGGGACGGTGGCGACGGCGCCGTCGATCGGCGCGCCGTGGTGCTCGACCGCCTGCTCGACCGTGTCGAAGACGGGCACGCCGTGGACCTCGCGGCCCTTGCGGCCGGGGGTGACGCCGCCGACGATCTTCGAGCCGAAGTCGAGGCACTCGCGGGTCAGGTTGACCGCCTCGCGGCCGGTGATGCCCTGGACGATGAAGGTGAAGTCCTCGTTGAGAAGCACGGGCATAGCTCGCTCCTCAGGTTCCCGTCTCGCTGGCGGATGCGGGCGCGGTCTCGTCCGGCGTCGCGGTGACGCCGGCCTGGCCGATCTCGCCTTCGCCGCTGGTGCCCTGGACCTTGGCGACGGCGCGGCCGGCGGCCTCCCACATGGAGACCGAGCGGTCGCAGTACTCGACGCCGTACTTGTCGAGGATCTTGTAGCCCTCGTCCTCCCAGGCGCCCGGGATGCGGAAGATGACGATCGTCTCGGCCGGGTCCTTGCCGAGCTCCAGGCAGGCCTTGATCACGCCGCGGGCGACGATGTCGACGCGGGTGTTGGAGACGATCGACATCATCACCGCGATCTTCTCGACGCCGTCCTTCTTCAGCACCTCCATCGCCAGGCCCTTCGACTTGGCGACCGAGGGGTTGCCGCCGATCTCGGCGTAGTTGGCGGGCTTGCCGCCCTGGCTGCGGACCGCGTCGGTGAGCGTCAGCGAGCCGCCGCCGGCGCCGATCACGAGGCCGAGGTTGCCGGTGAAGCCGTGGTCCTTGCCCTGGATCACGCCGCGGTGGTCGGCGGCGTCGATCGCCTTGACGTTGCGCTCGAACTCGGAGGGCTCGTAGTCCTCGCGGGGCTCGGAGAGATCGACGCCGATCGACTCGAGCACCTTCTTGTGCCGGCCGACGGCCTCGTCCTCCATCTCCATGTGCGCGTCGAGGGCGACGAAGGAGCCGTCGGCGAGGCGCGCGACGGGGTTGATCTCGGCGAGCGTCATGTCGAAGTCGCGCTGCAGGCGGGCGAGGCCGGCGAGCACGCGGCTGGCGCGGCCGAGCTCGGAGCCGGTCATGCCGCAGCGGGCGACGGTCTCCTTGGCCTGGAAGTCGGCGATCGGGTGCAGGTTGGAGAGGTGGCCGCGGCCGACGTGGTCGGGATGCTCCTCCGCGACCTGCTCGATGTCGATGCCGCCCATGTCGCTGAACAGCATCATCGGGCGCTTCGCGCGGCCGTCCCAGAGGACCGCCGCGTAGTACTCCTGCTCGACCTCGGCCTTCGGGTCGACGAGCACGCCGACCGGCATGTGGCCGTTGATCTCGAGCTCGAGGATCTCGGCGGCGTACTCGGCTGCCTGCTCGGGCGTGTCGGCGAACTTGACGCCGCCGGCCTTCATCCGGCCGCCGGTCAGGACCTGCGACTTGATCACGGTCGGACCGCCGATCTCGGCGGCGGCCTTCTGCGCCTCATCGGGCGTCTTCGCAGAAGCCGTACTTCGTCACCGGGATCCCGGCCCGCTCGACTAGGCGGCGTGATTCGAACTCGTAGAAACGCATATCCCTGGGGGGCGGCTGAGCGCCGCGGAGGCGGAACCCTAATGAATGGAAGGCGACGACGGGCTGGTGGTCCGTTTGGAGGCTGCCGATAACCTTGATGAAGCGGGAACGAGACTGGGGGCAACCTTCGAATGCGCAGACGAATCTTCACGGGAGCTGGACTTATCGCCCTGATCGCGGCACTGGCGATCGCGCCGGGCGTCTTCGCCGGCAAGCACGGCAAGGTGATCGCCAAGAACACGGCGAGCCACGGCAAGTCGAAGGTCGCCGTCGCAACGGCGAGCCTCAAGAATCCGGGCAAGCTGAGCTTCAAGGTGAGGACCCGCCCCGCGCACGTGAAGGTTGCCTGGGATTACACGAACCGCTGCATCAAGGACGGGCGTCTGTTCCAGTACCCACTGCCCGGCCACGCCCGCGACACGATTCAGCCGCACGCCCTTCGGCAAGCACATGAAGAACGGCGGGGCGCGGCACCCGGACAGCTGCGACGTCGCGGTCAGCGCGAAGCTCAAGTACAAGGTCGGCAAGGCCGTCACGGTCAAGATCCTCGAGAAGTAGTCCGGCGTAGGCTGGGCGCGCCGTGCGCGTGCTCGCCGTCTCCCAGCAACCCGACGCAGGTCCAGGCGTCTTCGCGGACGCCGTGCGGGAAGACGGCCATGAGCTCACGATCTGGGAGCCCGCCCGGGGCGTCGAGCCGCCCGCCGATCCCGCCGCACTTCGACGCGACGATCGTCCTCGGCGGTGCGATGAACGTCGACGAGGCCGATGAGTATCCCTGGCTCAGCGGCGAGCTCGAGCAGGTCCGGATGCTGCTCGCCGCCGGCCGCCCCGTGCTCGGTGTCTGCCTCGGGGCGCAACTCTTGGCGACGGCGGCCGGAGGCGGCGCCCGCCGGGCGTCCGGAGCCCGAGATCGGCTGGTTCGACGTCGAGCTGACGGCGCGCCGGCGCCGCCGATCCGCTGCTCGCGCCCCTCGCGCCCCGGTTCGAGGCCTTCCAGTGGCACAGCTACGAGTGCGTGCTCCCCGTCGGCGCGACGGAGCTGGCAGCGAGCCCGGTCTGCCCGCAGGCGTTCCGGCTCGACGGCCCGGCGTGGGGGATCCAGTTCCACCCCGAGGTCTCCCGCGCCGACGCCCTGCACTGGATCGAGGACTACCGCTCCGACCCCGACGCCGTGCGGATCGGCATCGACCCGGTGGCGACGCGGGCCGAGGCCGAACCTCGCCTGGAGGCCTGGAACGATCTCGGCCGGGAGCTGTGCCGGCGCTTCCTCGCAGCGGCGGCCGTCGCCTGAGCCGCTACTGGGGCGTGACGTAAGCGGCGGTGATACCGCCGTCGACCATCAGGCTCGAGCCGGTCACGTAGCTCGACTCGTCGCTGGCGAGGAACAGCGCCGCATTGGCGATCTCCTCGGGGCGTGCGAAGCGGCCGACCGGGACGTGCACGAGGCGGCGCTGGGCCTGCACGCGGTCGCTCGAGAAGAGCTCGCGCAGCAGTTCGGTGTCGACGGGGCCGGGGCAGAGGGCGTTGCAGCGCACGCCGCGGCGGGCGAACTCGACGCCGATCTCGCGCGAGAGCGCGGCGACGCCGCCCTTCGAGGCGGTGTAGGAGATCTGCGACGTCGCGGCGCCGAGGTGGGCGACGAACGAGGCGGTGTTGATCACCGAGCCTCCGCCGGAATCGAGCAGGTGGGGGATGCCGTGCTTGCAGCAGAGGAAGACGCCGAGCAGGTTGACCTCCTGCACGCGCATGAACGACGGCACCGAGGTCTCGAGCACGGAGGTGTCGTCGGTCGGGTTGATGCCGGCGTTGTTGAAGAGCACGTCGATGCGCCCGAACTCGTCGCGCGCCTCGCGATACATCGCCGCGACCTGCTCCTCGTCGGTGACGTCCGCCTCGATCGCGAGGTCGCCGGCAGCGCCGGACTCGCGGTCGACACCGACCACCGTCGCGCCCTCCTCCGAGAACCGGCGGGCGGTCTCGGCGCCGATGCCCGCGGCCGCGCCGGTGATCACGCAGACCTTGCCGTCCAATCGTCCCATGCCGACCTCCTCAGCTCTCTTCCGTCGCGTAGAAGACGTTCTTGACCTCGGTGTAGGCGTCGAGCGCGTGCGGGCCGAGCTCGCGGCCGACGCCCGACTGCTTGAACCCGCCGAACGGCGTCGAGACGCGCACCGAGAGGTTCGAGTTGATCGCGAGCACGCCGGTGTCGATCGCGCGGCAGACGCGCAGCGCCTTGGCGCCGTCGCGGGTCCAGACCGAGCCCGACAGGCCGTACGGAGTGTCGTTGGCGAGCCGGACCGCCTCCGCCTCGCCCTCGAACGGGATCACGCTCGCGACCGGCCCGAAGATCTCCTCGCGCGCGGCGCGGTCGTCGTTGGCGACCGGGCAGAGAACGGTCGGCGGGAACCAGTAGCCCGGGCCGTCCGGGGCCATGCCGCGGAAGGCGACCGTTGACGTCGTCGTCGACGTAGGAGGAGACGGTTTCGAGCTGTCCGGCCGAGATCAGCGGGCCCATCGTCGTCTCCTCGCTGAGCGGGATCGCCGACCGTGATCCGGCCGACCGCCGTCTCCATCAGCTCGAGGAAGCGGTCGAGCACGGAGCGCTCGACGAGGATCCGCGAGCGCGCGCAGCAGTCCTGGCCGGCGTTGCCGAAGACGGCGCCCGGCGCGCCCGCTGCGGCGGCCTCGAGGTCGGCGTCGGCGAAGATCACGTTCGCCGACTTACCGCCGAGCTCGAGCGTCACGCGCTTGATCGTCTCGGCGGCGCCCGCGGCGATCCGGCGGCCGACCTCGGTCGAGCCCGTGAACGCGATCTTGGCGACGTCCGGGTGGGCGACGAGCCGCTCGCCGCACTCCCGGCCGGGGCCGGCGACGACGTTGAGCACGCCCTCGGGCAGGCCGCTCTCGACGGCGAGCCGCTCGAGCTCGAGCGCGCTCAGCGGCGTCAGCTCGGCCGGCTTGAGGACGACCGTGTTGCCCGCGGCGAGCGCCGGCCCGAGCTTCCAGGCGGCGATCGTCAGCGGGAAGTTCCAGGGCACGATCAGCCCGACGACGCCGAGCGGCTCGCGGAAGGTCATGTCGATGCCGCCGGCGACGGGGATCGTGTCGCCGAGCAGACGCTGGGGCGCGGCGGCGTAGTAGCGGAAGGTGTCGGCGACCATGCCGATCTCGCCGCGCGCATCGGCGATCGGCTTGCCGGCGTTGCGGGCCTCGAGCGTCGCCAGCTGCTCCTTGCGGTCAGCCACCGCATCGGCGAGCGCGTGCAGCAACTCGGCGCGCCGCTCCGGCGTGATCGCGCGCCACGCCCCGAACGCGGCTCGCGCGCGTTCGACCGCGGCGTCGGTTTCCGCCACGCCGGCCCGCGGGATCTCCGCCATCACCTCGGCCGTCGCCGGCTCGATCACCTCGATCACGAAGACACGCTCCGATCCCGCGCCCTGTCCCGACTTTGCCCTGCACTGGCAGGCAAACCCGGGACGGAGGCGCCGCGGCGCTGACGAGGCCGGCGACCAGCGCGCTGCGCTCGTCCTCCTCGGTGTGCCAGAGGATGCCGAGCACGTGCTCGCGCCCGCGCATCTCGATTGCCTCGATCACGTCGTCATCGACCGACCAGCCCGTGATCTCGAGGCCGTCGCCGAGCCGGCGAATGCCCTGATGGTGGTGCGAGCGCACCTGCAGGCGCTCGCGCCCCTCGGCGCTCGCGATCCGTGAGCCCGGCTCGAGCCGGACCTCGTGGTCGCTGAAGACTCCGGGCGTGTGCATGTGGGTCGCCGCCGTTTCGAGGTGCGCGTCGAGCGTGCCACCAAGTGTGACGTTGAGCAACTGCATGCCGCGGCAGATTGCCAGGACGGGAACGTCGGCCGCCAGCGCGGCGCCGAGCAGGGCGAGCTCGAAGGCATCGCGCTCGACGTTGACGCCGGTCGTGTGCTCGTCGGCTTCACCGTCGTAGAGGTCGGGGTCGATGTCGGAGCCGCCGGGCATGATCAGCCCGTCGAGCAGGGCGAGCGTCGCCCCGGGGTCGTCGTTGAGCTCGTCGTGGGCCGGCAGGATCACCGGCAGCCCGCCAGCCTCGACGACCGCCCGCGAATAGGTCCGCTGGGAGACGTTCGCCTCGACGTCCCAGACGGCCCAGCGCGCGCGGTCGATCGCGGCGCAGATGCCGATCACGGGGCGGCTCAAAGGCGCTCGAACCCCCGGTAGCGCTCCCAGTCGGTGACCGCGGCTTCGCTCGCCTCGATCTCGATCCGGGCCCGGTTCAGGTAGTGGTCGACGATCTCGGCGCCGAACGCCTCGCGGGCGATGTCGCTGTCGGCAAACAGATCGCGAGCGGCGCCGAGGTTCGTCGGCACGCGCGGCTTCTCCGACTCGTAGGCGTTGCCGCCGAAGGCCGGCTCGAGCTCGAGCTCGTTGTCGATCCCGTGCAGGCCTGCAGCGATCATCGCGCTGAGCGCCAGGTAGGGGTTGACGTCAGCGCCCGGCAGGCGGTTCTCGAAGCGCAACGAGGGGCCGTGACCGACGACCCGGATCGAGCACGTCCGGTTGTCCTCGCCCCAGGCAACGGCGGTCGGGGCGAAGGAGCCGACGGCGAAGCGCTTGTAGGAGTTGATCTGCGGGGCGAAGAACATCGTCAGCTCGCGCATGCAGGCGAGCTGCCCGGCCAGGAAGCGGTGGAAGAGGGTCTCGTCACCCGCGAAGACGTTCTCGCCCGCCTCGTCCTGCAACGAGCAGTGGATGTGGCACGAGTTGCCCTCGCGCTCGTTGAACTTCGCCATGAAGGTGATCGCCATCTCCTCCTGCGCTGCGATCTCCTTGGCGCCGTTCTTGTAGATGACGTGGTCGTCGCAGGCGGCGAGCGCGTCGGAGAATCGGAAGTTGATCTCGTGCTGGCCGAGGTTGCACTCGCCCTTCGAGTTCTCCACGATCATCTCGGCGCCCATCATCGCGTTACGGATCCGGCGGATCAGCGGCTCGACCCTGGCGGTGCCGAGCAGCGAGTAGTCGACGTTGTAGAGGTTGGTCGGCTCGAGGTCGCGGTAGGCCTTGCGCCACGCCTCCTCGTAGGTGTCGTTGAAGACGATGAACTCGAGCTCGGTGCCGGCGAACGGCCGCCAGCCGCGCTCGGCGAGCCGCTCGATCTGGTGCCGGAGGATCTGCCGCGGCGAGGCCGGCACGGGGTCGCCGTCGTGCCAGAGGATGTCCGCCATCAGCATCGCGGTTCCCTCCTGCCAGGGGACGAGGCGGAGCGTGTCGAGGTCCGGCTTCATCGCGAAATCGCCGTAGCCCCGCGACCACGACGACATCTCGTAGCCGTCGACGGTGTTCATGTCGACGTCGACGGCGAGCAGGTAGTTGCACCCCTCGGCGCCGCTTTCGAGTACCTCATCGAGGAAGTGGTGGGCGGTCAGGCGCTTGCCCTGGATCCGCCCCTCCATGTCGGCGATTGCGAGGACGACCGTGTCGATGCTGCCGTCGGCGACGGCGGCTTTGAGCTCGTCGATATTCACGGACTCAGCGTACGCGTGCGCTCCGGCCGACGTCCGTGTCGCTCACGCGACCGTTGGGTCGGCCGGCTCGTCTCGCGGCTTGTCCTCGACCACTCTTCCGGTGTCGTCGATGTGGATCTGGCGGACCGGGCCGGTGAAGGTGTTCCGGGCGCCCAGCATCCACCATGCCCAGACCGCGAAGAGCACGACGCCAACGGTCAGGGGCGCGTAGTTGAAGGCGCTCCAGCTGAAGTTGTCGTTCCACGGCACCCCTTCCGGCACGAACGGGAGGATGAAGATGATCACGCAGATCGCGACCCAGACGATCGCGATCGGATTCACCCACCTGTACTTGCGGCCCAGGGTCCACGGTCCTGCGACGAACCCGTCGCCAAGGCGCCACCGCAGGTAGACGGGGATCACGTAGGCGATGTAGAGGCCGATCACGGTGATCGAGACCACGGCGAAGAACGGCCACGGGAAGGCACCGTCGCCGGTCAGCGCCGGCAGCGTGACGACGAGCGCGCACACAGCCATGAAGATCACCGAGTAGGCCGGGACCTTGTGGTGGTTGAGGCGCGTCCAAATCCGGTGGCCGGGCACGGCCCGATCGCGCGAGAACGCGTAACACATGCGCGAAGCGCTGGTCAGGCAGGCCATGCCGCAGAAGAGCTGGCCGATGGTCGACAGCAGCACAACTGCCTTCGCCGCGGCTGGGGTCAGCGCCGTGTCGAAGATCGCCAGTGACGAGCCACCCTCATTGTTGATCGCCCCTACGTGCGTTGCGGCGAACGTGATCGCGAGCAGCAGGATCCAGCCGATCGCACCGGCGTAGAAGACCGACTGCCACAGGCCCCTCGCGGCGCCGACCGCGGCGCCCTTCGTCTCCTCGGAGATGTGGGCCGAGGCGTCGTAGCCGGTCTGCGTGTACATCGTCAGCAGGAAGCCGAGCGGCAACACGTAGAGCCAGAAGAAGAGGCTGCCGCTGGAGCCGTCGGAGAAGCCGGAGTTGTTGATCGTCTTGGTGAAGACGAAATCGGCGCTCTGGTGCTGGTCGGGGACGATGATCAGGATCGCGATCACGACCGCGACGCCGAGCACATGCCAGAAGACCGAGACGTTGTTGAAGAGGGCGACCAGCGGCGAGGAGAAGATGTTGATCGCCGCGTGCAGCGCGAGGATCACGACGAAGAGGACGAACGTCTCCGAGAGCACGTGCGCGTTATCCGCGAAGTCCATGCCGAAGACGCTGACGCCGTACATGCCGAGCAGGGCGTCGAGGAAGGTCGCCGAGGCGTAGATGACGGAGGCGACAACGCCGACCAGGCCGATCAGGTTGAACCAGCCCGTGAACCAGCCCCACGTCTTGCCGCCGAGGTCCGACGCCCAGTAATAGATGCCGCCGGCGGTCGGGTACTTGGAAACGAGCTCCGACATCGAGAAGGCGACGAACAGCACGAGGCCGCAGATGATCGGCCAGCCCCAGGAGATCGCGATCGGCCCACCGTTGTTCCAGGCCTGGCCGTAGGTCGTGAAGCAGCCGGCGAAGACCGAGATGATCGTGAACGAGATCGCAAAGTTCGAGAAGCTCGACCAGCCGCGCTGCAGCGTCTGCTTGTAGCCAAGTTGCGCGAGGGTCGTCTCGTCCTCATCCGGCTCGGGGGCCGACCCCGGGACGCTGGTCGCTTCCATCCGTGTCTCCCTTCCTCAGGGCAGGGACTGCCCCGGGCTTGTTTGTTTGCCTGCTTCCCCCGATCGGGGACCCTATGCCCAGGAGGGGGCGGTTTCAAGCGCCGTACCGGCCGTGGTGGCGGTCTCCCATGTGCCGCTCCGGCGAAATCGACCGCCCCCAAGGCGCACCGGGACTTCCGCAGAATCCGGGGGAGAACTACCCGGCTGGCGCCGCCGCGCCGCCCGTTGCGGCACAATCCGGAGTCCCGCCGGGCCCGCGCCCTCAGATACGCCGGGCTCCGCGGATCCCACGAGGCAGAAACCGATTTCCAGTTTGTTTGAGAGAAGGAGCTGAACTTCGCGATGAGTGATGCGACGGTGACCGACGTACCTACGGAGAACAAGACCCTGATCGACTGGGTGGACGAGATCTCCGCCCTGACCAAGCCGGCGAGCGTCTACTGGTGCGACGGCAGCGCCGAGGAGTACGACCGCTTGTGCCAGGAACTCGTCGACGCCGGCACGTTCAAGCGGCTCTCCGACGCCAAGCGCCCGAACTCTTATCTGGCCTGGTCCGACCCCTCCGACGTCGCCCGCGTCGAGGACCGCACGTTCATCTGCAGCGAGACCGAGGACGGCGCCGGCCCGAACAACAACTGGCGCGCCCCGGATGAGATGCGCGCGGAGATGAACGACCTTTTCGACGGCGCGATGGCCGGTCGCACCATGTATGTCGTCCCTTTCTCGATGGGCCCGCTCGGCTCCGACAAGTCGCAGATCGGCGTGCAGCTGACCGATTCGCCCTACGTCGTCGTCTCGATGCGGATCATGACCCGGATGGGCGCCGGGGCGCTCGAGGTGCTCGGCGCCGAGGGGGAGTTTGTGCCCTGCGTGCACTCCGTCGGCGCGCCGCTCGCCGAGGGCGAGGAGGACGTCTCCTGGCCGACGAATGCCGAGACGAAGTACATCGTCCACTACCCCGAGAGTCGGGAGATCTGGTCTTACGGCTCCGGCTACGGCGGTAACGCGCTGCTTGGCAAGAAGTGCCTGGCGCTGCGCATCGCCTCGGCGATGGCGCGCGACGAGGGCTGGATGGCCGAGCACATGCTGATCCTCAAGCTCACGTCGCCGGAGGGCGAGGTCAAGTACGTGACCGGCGCCTTCCCGTCGGCGTGCGGTAAGACCAACCTGGCGATGATGATCCCCACGCTCGAGGGCTGGAAGGTCGAGACGATCGGCGACGACATCGCCTGGATGAAGTTTCACGACGACGGCAAGCTCTACGCGATCAACCCGGAGGCGGGCTTCTTCGGGGTCGCCCCGGGCACCGGTGTCAAGACGAACCCGAACGCGATGAAGGCGGTCGCCTCCGACACGATCTTCACCAACTGCGCGCTGACCGACGACGGCGACATCTGGTGGGAGGGGATGACCCCGGAACCGCCCGAGCACGCGATCGACTGGCACGGCAATGAGTGGACGCCGGACGCGGAGACGCCCGCCGCCCACCCGAACGCGCGCTTTACGGTTACCGCCGCCCAGGCGCCCTCGATGGCGCCGGAGTGGGAGGACCCCGAGGGCGTCCCGATCGACGCCTTCCTGTTCGGTGGCCGTCGCGCCAGCGTCGTGCCGCTCGTCCGCGAGGCGTTCGACTGGGAGCACGCAGTCTTCATGGGCGCCACGATGTCCTCGGAGATGACCGCCGCCGCCTTCGGCACGGTCGGCCAGCTTCGTTTCGACCCGTTCGCGATGCTGCCCTTCTGCGGCTACAACATGGCCGACTTCATGGCGCACTGGCTGAAGATCGGTCGGACCGAGGGCGCGCAGCTGCCGCGGGTCTTCTACGTCAATTGGTTCCGCAAGGACTCAGACGGGAAGTTCATCTGGCCCGGGTTCGGCGAGAACAGCCGTGTGCTCGAGTACATCTTCCGTCGCTGCAACGGCGAGGGCGAGACGCGCGAGACCGCGATCGGCCTCGTGCCGGCGGAGGGCGAGCTCAACATCGAGGGCCTCGACATCGGTCCGGAGGCGGTCGAGGAGCTGCTCGCCGTCGACGAGGATGCGCTCAAGGAGGAGCTCGACCAGATCCGCGACCACCTCGCCAAGTTCGGCGACAAGCTCCCCGACGAGGTCTCCGCACAGCTGCACACGCTGACCGAGAAGCTCGGCTAGGGCGCAGCCCCAGCCGATAGTCGTCCGCTTAGGTACCCCATGCAGTACCTGAGTGGACGATGAGCGGTCGAGAGGCGTCGCGAGGTCCGGCTGCCCGGGTGGAGCGCCTCGAGCTCGCAGCTGGGGGCGTCCGGCTGTCCGTGGCCGACTTCGGCGGCCCGGGACGGGCAGTTGTTCTGCTTCACGGCCTCGCCGGTCACGGTGAAGAGTGGCTTGACACGGCGGGGCCGCTGGCGGCGACTCACCGTGTGATCGCCCCCGACGCACGGGGCCACGGTTTCAGCGAGGGCAATCCACCCGACGTTTCGGCGGCCGCTCACGTCGCCGATGCGGCCGCAGCGATCGACGAGCTTCATCTCGGTCCGGCCGTGCTGGTCGGGCAGTCCCTCGGCGGCCTGACTGCCATGGCCCTCGCCGCTGAGCACCCCGAGGTGGTCGCGGCTCTCGTCATGGTCGAGGCCGGGCCGGAAGCCGCCAACGACGGGGACCTGGGGGCCGCCGCTGCTTGGCTCGCAAGTTGGCCGGTGCCGTTCTCGGACCGCACAGCGGCGGAGCGGTTCTTCGGCGGCAGCCAGCTGCGTGCTCGCCGCTGGGCGGATGGGCTGCAGACGAGCCCGGACGGCCTGCGGCCACAGTTCGATCCGGAGGTCTTGATCGAGACCAACCGCGCGATCGCGGGTCGCTCGTACTGGAGGGAATGGGGCCTGCTCGGTTGCCCAACGCTCGTCGTCACTGCTCAGCACGGAGATGTGCCGGCCACGGAGCTGGAGCGCATGGCCGCCACCAACCCGCAAGCGGACTTCGTGTCGATCGATGAGGCCGGCCACGATCTGCACCTGGACGCGCCCGATGCTCTGATGCGGGTACTGAGCGACTTTCTGAAGTCGTTCTAAACCGCGGCGAGCAGCTTCGGGGCGACCTGCTTCTTGCGGCTCATCACGTCGGGAAGCTCGATCACACCGTCCTCGGCGGACTTGGCAAAGGCGCGCTCGACCGGTCCGGCGTCGCCGGCGATCAGCAGGTCAGTGCCCTTGGTGACGATGTCGGTGACCATCAAAGCGGCGAACGGATAGGCCTTCTGCTCGCGGACGCCGTTGAGGGCCTCCAGGAGCTCGTCCTTGCGCTCGAGCAGCGACTTGCCGACGGTCTCGATCTGCGCGATCGAGATCGTCTCGCCGTTGCCCAGCTGGTACTCCTTGCTGTCGCGGGTGACGATCTCGGGGGCGGCGACGGAGGAGACGTCGCTTGAGGCCTCGAACATCTCCCGGCCGAGCTCCAGGCCGTCGACGCCGAGGGCTCGCTCCAGGTATTCGACGACGACGCGGTCGCGGGGCGTGGTCGTCGGCGAGTTGAGCAGCACCGTGTCCGAGAGCACGGCGCCGAGCAGCATCATCGCGGTCGAGGCGCTCGGCTCCATGCCGTTCTGGCGGAAGCGCTCGACGACGAGGGTCGCCGTCGAGCCGACCGGATCGAAGGTGGCGGTGACCGGCACGTGCGTCTCGATCGAGCCGATGTGGTGGTGGTCGAGGATCTCGACGATCTCAGCCGTCTCGATCCCGTTGACGCTCTGGCTCTGCTCGGCGTGGTCGACGAGGATCACGCGGCGCGGGGTGGGGGAGACGAGATCGGTTCGCGTGACGAGCCCGATCGGTCGCCGCTGGCGGTCGACGGCGACCGCGGCGCGGTAGTGCACGTCCTTGATCTGCTCGGCCACCTCGGAGAGCAGCTCGTCGGGGTCGACCGTGAGCGGCTCACGGTCGACCAGAGCCCGGCAGGGCGCGGCGAGCGTGATCATCCGGCTCGAGACGTAGGAGTCGAGCGGGCTGACGACGACGGTCGTGCCGTGCTCGCGCGCGGCGGCGAGGACCTCCTCGCCGGGCTTGATCCCGTTCGAGGCGACGAGCATCGCGGCGCCGAGCTCGATCGTCTGCAGCTGCGCGTCGGGCCGGTCGCCGACGATCACCACGTCGCCGTCCGAGATCCGGCTCTCGCTCCGCGACGGGTCGATGGAGTGGACCCAGACGCGACCCTCGATCGGATGATCCTCACCCTCGAGCAGCTCGCCGTCGAGCACGCGGACGATCGCCTCGACCGTCGTCGGCGCATCGACCAGGGTCGAGGTCTTGCGCGACTCGCGGATGTAGCGGTGGGCCAGCGCCCGCTCCGTCATCACGCCGATCAGCTGGTCGTCGTCGTCGAGCACCGGGACGAGGTCGAGGTTGCCGCGGGCCATCGTCAGCCCGACCTCGCGGACGGGCTCGTCGTGGTGGGCGATCGGGAACTCCTCGCGCATCACGTCGCTGACGCGAAGCATCACGTGCGCCATGAAGTCGGGCTTGGTTGCACCGCTGCGCTCGAGCGCCCACTCGGTCTGCGCGTTGACGTCGCCGAGGCGGACCGGGACGTAGGTGTACTCATCGTCGAGCCGGCCCTTGAGCTCGGCGTAGCCGATTGCGGACGCGATCGAGTCCATGTCCGGGTTCTTGTGCCCGGTCACATAGATGCGGTTGCGGGGCTCTCCGTCGGCCATGGGGGCGCCATTGTCCCTGCTCGCTGCCGGGCGTGCGATCCGGCGCGGCGCCGTGCAAGTCTGTCCCGATGGAGACGGCTGGCGCCGGCGGCGCGCATGTCATCGGCATCGACGTCGGCGGCTCGTCGGTCAAGGGCTCGCTCGTCGATGTCGCCGGCGGGGCGCTCGTCGGTGAGCTCGTGCGCCGACCGAGCCCGCCCGGCTTCGAGCCCGATGCCGTCCTCGGCCTGATCGCCGAAGTCGCCGACGCTCTCGGCCCGGCCACACCGGTCGGCGTCGGCTTCCCCGCGGTCGTTCGTGCGGGCGTCCTCGCCACGAACCCGACCTCGCACGAGCATCCCGGCTGGAAGGGGCTGGCGATCGAGGACGAGCTCCACGCCCGCCTCGGGCGGCCGGTCGCCGTCGGCAACGACGCCGACGTCGCCGGCGAGGCGGAGCTGCGACACGGCGCCGCACGCGACGCCCGCGGGACGGTGCTCGTGCTGACGCTCGGCACCGGGATCGGCACCGCCGTCTACCGCGACGGCGTGCTGGTCCCCAACGTCGAGCTCGGCCGCCTGTACCTCGCCGGCCAAGACCGCGTGGCTGAGGACTACTGCGCCGCGCGGGTGATCGTCGAGCAGGGCCTCGGAATGGGGGAGTGGGCGGAGCGGCTCAATCGCTACATCGCCCACGTGGAGCGGCTCCTCGCCCCAGACCTCGTCGTGATCGGCGGCGCGGTCAGCGCCGATAGTGAGCGCTTCATGCCGTTGCTCCGCGCCCGGGCGGAGCTGGTCCCCGCCGCCTTCGGCAATGACGCGGGCCCGATCGGCGCGGCGATGGTCGCTGCGTCCCGATAGAACCCACATCGACCACCGCCCGCGGTAGTCGATGTGGCACGTAACCCGGCGGCCGGGCCGGTCAGCGACCGCCGCCGCCCCTTCGTCGGCATGCTCAGCCGATCAGATACGGGCTCAGCGCTGCTCGCACGTCGTCGGGGATCGGCGTCTTCTCGGCCGTCCCGTAGTTCACGAAGACGTGGCGGATCTCGCCCTCGGCGCAGACGTTGCCGTCGAGGTCGGTGATCGCGATCGCCGTGATCAGCGATGTGGTGCCCATGTGCGAGACGCGCAGCACGATCTCAAACTCCTGGTCGAAGCGCAGCGAGGAGCGGTAGCGGATCGTCGCCTCGGCGACCGACATGTCGACCCCGGAGCCGGACATCGCCTCGCCGTAGGGCCCGACCGTCTCGCGCCAGAGCTCGGTCATGCCGATGTCGAAGTACTCCAGGTAGCGGGCGTTGAAGACGACGCCCTGCGGGTCGCACTCGGAGAAGCGGACCCGCTCGCGGTGACGGAAGACGGCCGGCTCAGCCATCGGCCGGTTCGTCCGAGCCCGCCGTTCGCCGCTCGACCGCGACCCGGATCCCGTCGGGAGTCTCGGCTGCCTCGATGCCCGCGTCGGCGAAGACCGCGACCGCCTCCAGCCCGGGCCCCTCGAGCGGCTCGCGCGCCGCGCCGCGGGAGGCCCAGGTGTTGGCGCCGATGTGGTGGTGGTAGCCGTCCTGGCCGAGGAAGGACGCGTCGGCGCCGAAGCGGGTCATCAGCTCCATGCCCATGCGTTCGGTCCAGAACCTCGTCGCCGCGTCGACGTCGGCGACCTTGAGGTGGACGTGGCCGATGTCGACGCCGCGCGAGGCGAGCTCGACCGGCGAGTCGACGTCGGCGCCGAGCAGGTCGTCGAGGTCGAGCGGCGCCGTGAACATGTGGACGCGCTCGCCGGGCTGGCGCTCGGGCCATTGCTCGATCGGCCGGTCGCGGTAGAGCTCGATCCCGAGCCCGTCTGGGTCGTCCAGGTACAGCGCCTCGGAGACGCCATGATCGGAGGCCCCGGTGAGCGGGTGCTGCATCTCGATCGCGACGCGCCGCAGCGCCGCCGCGAGGGCCGCGCGGTCGCGGAAGCGGAACGCCGTGTGGAAGAGCCCGGCGGCGCGTAGCGGCGCGCGTCCGGGCTGCTCGGCCCGGTGCAGGACGAGGCACGGGGTGCCGCCGCCGTTCAGCGCCGGCGGCTGTAGCTCGGCCCGCTCGGCGTCGACCCGGGTCGGCTCGAGGCCGACGAGCTCGGCGTAGAAGGCGGCGCTGCGCTCGACGTCGGAGACGCGCAGCTCGATCCGCGCGATCCGCGTCGGGATGTCGGCCATCGCCGCGCCCTCGTCTCGCCGTCGCCTCCGAGGCCTACGGCCTAGAAGCCGTAGGCCTCCTTCAGCTCCGGGTCCTTCTCGGCGAGCATCTCGGCGAGGTCGACCATCACCTTGCACTGCTTCCAGGTCGCGTCGTCCTGCATCTTGCCGTCGATCATGTGGACGCCCTTGCCGTCGGGGATCGCCTCGATCACCTTCTTCGCGAACAGGACCTCGTCCGGAGCGGGGCTGAAGACCTTCTTCGCGATCTCGATCTGCACCGGGTGCAGCGTCCAGGTCCCGACGCAGCCGAGCAGGAACGCCGCGCGGAACTGCGCCTCGCAGCCCTTGACGTCCTTGATGTCGCCATAGGGGCCGTAGAAAGGCAGGAGTCCGGCTGACGTGCAGGCGTCGACCATGCGGGCGATCGAGTAGTGCCACGGGTCCTGCTGCGCGGTGGCGCGGGGCGCCTCGGGGTCGTCCGGATCGGGGTCGTTGATGACCAGGTAGCCGGGGTGGCCACCGCCGACGCGGGTCGTCTTCATCCGCCGGGAGGCCGCGAGATCCGCCGGGCCGAAGCTCATGCCCTGCATCCGGGGCGAGGCGCAGGCGATCTCCTCGAGGTTGACCACGCCTTGCGCCGTCTCGAGGATCGCGTGCACGAGGATCGGCTTGGAGACGCCGGCCTTCGCCTCGAGCTGGGCGAGGAGCCGATCGACGTAGTGGATGTCCCAGGCGCCCTCGACCTTCGGGATCATGATCACGTCGAGCTTGTCGCCGATCTCGGTGACGAGCGTCGTCAGATCGTCGAGAACCCACGGGCTCTCCAGCGAGTTGACGCGCGTCCACAGCTGCGTGTCGTCGAAGTCGACCTCGTTGGCGACCTTGACCAGACCTTCGCGGGCGGCGACCTTGTTGTCGACGGAGATCGCGTCCTCGAGGTTGCCGAGCAGGATGTCGGCCTGCTTGGCCATGTCGGGGACCTTGGCGACCATCTTCGGGTTCGAGGCGTCGAAGAAGTGGATCATCCGCGAGGGCGGGAACGGCACCTCGGTGACGGGATCGGGCGCGCCGATGGCGAGCGGCTCGAGGAACTGGCGTGGGTTTCGCAAGGGTTGACCCTTTCGTCTGTTGCGTCGGGAGGGAGCCCGGGCCGTGCGGGGTGCGGCGGGCCGCGGGTGTGACGCCCATTTTAGGTCGGCGGGGTGGGGACGCGCTGCGGCACCCCCGCCGTTGGGGGCGCCAGTAGGCTGGCGGCGATGGAGGGCGCTTCCTGGCACACGGGTCCCCGCAGCGGCGGCAAGATCCTCGACCTCTCGTTCAACATCTACTTCGGGAACATCCTCCGGCTGCTTGCCTCAGCTGCCGTGATCGTCGTCCCGCTGACGATCGTCCTGATCGTTCTCAACGTGATCGCCTTCGGCGAGCCGAGCTCGATCAGCCAGGCCGGGCTCGTCGACATCGGCGATACGACGCGCCAGGTCGACTACAGCCTCTACAACGTCCTGCAGATCGTCGGCACGGTGCTCAGCGTGCTCGCCTACCTGCTCGTCGTCGGCGCGACGTACACGGCGGCGAACGCCGCCTATCTCGGCGAGGAGGCGAGCGCCCGCGATTCGGTCGGAACCGCGGTCCGCAAGCTGCATTCGCTGCTTTGGGTCTCGCTGCTCACCTTCTTCTTCATCTTCATCGGCGTCTTCGCGCTGATCGTCGGCGCCTTCTATGCAGCCGTCATGCTCGCCGTGGCGATCCCCGTGCTGATGGTCGAGGACGTGCGCGGCTTCAAGGCCTGCCGCCGCTCCTACCGCCTGATCCAGAAGAACGGGTGGCGGACGCTCGGCGTGCTCTTCGTCGTTGCGATCTTCACCGGCGCCGTCGAGCTGATCCTCGGCCTCGCATCGGTCGCCGCCAACGGCCTCGCCGAGAGCCACATCTACCTGTGGGTGGTCGTTACCCAGATCCTCGGCGGCGTCGCCTTCGCCTTCACGGCCCCGCTCACGGCCGTCGTCTCGGTCGTCCTCTACTACGACTGCCGGATCCGCAAGGAGGGCTACGACATCCAGCGGTTGGCCGAGGGCCTGGAGCCGGCGCCCGGCGCGGGCGCCGCCGCCGCACCGGGGCTGTCTCCTCCGGCCCCGGCGCCTCCACCACCCCCGCCGCCCGGGCCGCCACCGGCGGAGGGCTAGTCGTGTGCGGGCCGGGCCGCCGCCGCGGCCGTCTGGCTTCCCTGCTCTCGTTTGCCGTACTGCTCGCCGTTGGCGCGTCGCCCGCGGTTGCGCAGGAGCTCAGCCGCGAGCAGGCGGCGGCGCTCGCGGGGGCGGCGCGCAACGGTGACGCAGCAGCCCTGCAGCGGCTCGAGCAGGCGGGCACGATCGACGGCGTCCCCGCGGACACCGGCACGGCTCTCGCCGGCGCCCGGGGCGCGGCGTTGGAGGAGCGCCTGGCGACGATCGAGCGCGAGCTCGGCGGCACGGACAGCGGTGACGCTGACCCTGATGCCGCACGCGCCGACGCCGAGGACATCGTCTCCGGCTTCGACTCGAGTGGCAGTGCGCCCGAGCCCCCTGCCGCGCCCTCACCGGGGGGCGGCTCGATCGGCTTCGACGTTGGCGCGTTCTGGATCCCGCTGCTGGTTCTCGCCGCCGTCGGCGGTGCCTTCCTCGCGATCCGGTTGGCGCGCGGGCGTGAGGCCGGGGCGCGCCTTGCCGACAGGCAGGCGGCCGGCGCCTCCGCGCCCGAGACGCCGTCGGAGCTCGCCGAGCGGGCCGAGCGGGCCGAGCGGGATGGGGATTTCGAGATGGCGCTGCGGCTCCGCTACGGGCTCGCCCTCGGCCAGCTCCAGGATGCCGGGGCGATCGCGCCCGATCCGTCGCTGACCCCGGCCGGACTCTCGCGCCGGCTCGGCTCGACCCGCGCACGGGGGTTGGTCGCTACTTTCGAGCGGGTCGTCTACGGGCGTCGCGGAGCGGCAGTAGAGGATGTTCGCGAGGCCCGCGACGGCTGGCCCGAGGTCGTCGCCGCGGTGCGCCCGGCAGCCGGCGCCGACGACGACGCGGACGCCGGTGAGCGGCAGTGAGGTCCGCGCTCGCGGGGCGGGGCTGGTGGATCGCGCTGGCGCTGCTCGTTGCCGCGATCGTCTTCGGCTCGCTGCGCTCCAGCGGCGACTCCAGCCGCCCGCCCGGCCGTCAGGCCGGCGACGAAAGCGGGCAGGGGTTCGCGGCTTGGGCCGAGCTGCTGCGCAGGGACGGGTTGCAGGTCGATGAGCTGCAGCATCCGATCTCCGCGGGGTCGGTCGACCCGGACACGACGCTCGTCGCGCTCGACATCGGCACGCCGACCGACGACGACGTCGCGGCGCTGCGCTCGTTCGTAGCCGACGGTGGCTACCTGATCACCGGCGGCGCGACGAGCGCCGGCGCGATCCGGCGGATCACGGGGATCGATCCACGGCTCGGCAGCCCGGCGGGAGCGCCCGTCGCGCCGGTCCTGCCGGTCGCCGAGACCGCGGGGGTGCGGACCGTCGACCCCGCCGGCGGTCTGCTCTTCTCCGACCCGGCCGGTGGCCTGCCGGCGCTCGCCAACAACGAGGGCACCGCGATGGTCGTCGCCGCGCCGGGCGAGAAGGGGACCGCGGTCGTGCTCTCGACATCCGACCCGCTCGCCAACGGCAGCATCACGCTCGCCGACAACGCGCAGCTCGCGATCGATCTCGGCCGGGCCTCGGGCGGACGTCCGGTCCTCTTCCTGCAGAGTCTGGCCCGGGCCTCGGGCTCCTCGAAGGGCTTCGACGCGCTGCCGCAGGGATGGGGAGTCGCCTTCTTGGGCCTGATCCTTGCGGGGCTCACCTTCATCGCCTCGCGGCTGCGGCGCCTCGGTCCGCCCGACGGCGACCCGCGCCCGGCGGCGCGACCACGCTCCGACTACGTCGATGCGGTTGCCCGGATCCTCGCCCGCCGGGGCGAGCTCGCCGAGGCCGCCGAGCCGGTCCGCCGGGCGGCGATCGAGGGAATCGAGCGGCGCAGCGGCACGAACCTCGGCGTCGAACCCGGCGAACGGGAGCCGGATAAGCTCGCCGCGGCGGCCGAGCTGGCCGGGGTGCCCGCCGAGGAGGCGGAGGCGCTGGCCGGTCCGCTGAGCGAGCCGAAGGACGCGATCCGGGCAGCGAGGGCGCTGACCCGAGTACGGAGGTAGACGCAGCTTTGAAGCTCGACGAACTGAACGAGGCGGTCGGCGGCGAGGTCGCCAAGGTGGTCGCCGGGCAGACCGAGGTCGTCGAGGCGATCGTGATCGCGCTCGCCGCTCGCGGCCACGTATTGCTCGAAGGCGTGCCCGGAGTCGCCAAGACGCTGATCGCGACCGCCGCGGCGCGGGCGCTCGGGCTCGACTCGACCCGCGTCCAGTTCACGCCGGACATGCTGCCCTCGGACCTGACCGGGACGATGACGCTGCGCGGTGGTGAGCTCAGCTTCCGGGCCGGCCCTGTCTTCACCAACCTGCTGATCGCCGACGAGATCAACCGGACGCCGCCGAAGACGCAGGCGGCGCTGCTCGAGTCGATGCAGGAGGCACAGGTCTCGATCGAGGGCGAGCCCGAGCCGCTGCCCGATCCGTTCTGCGTCGTCGCGACCCAGAACCCGGTCGAGTACGAGGGCACCTACCCGCTACCGGAGGCGCAGCTCGACCGCTTCCTGCTGAAGATCGACGTGGGCTACCCCGATGTCGACACCGAGCGGGCGATCCTCGGCTTCTCGCACGAGGGAATCCGGCCGGCCGACCTCGACCGCATCGTCGCCGTCGCCGGCGCCGAGGAGGTTGCCACTGCCCGCGCCGACCTCGACGCGACGCTCGTCTCGGACGAGGTCGCCGGCTACATCGTCGAGATCGTCCGGCGGACGCGCGATCTGCCCGCCGTCTCGCTCGGCGCCAGCCCGCGCGCCGGAGTCCACTTGCTGGCCGCCTCCCGCGCTCGCGCCCGGCTCGGCGGCCGCGACTTCGTCACCCCCGACGACGTCGCCTCGCTGGCGGCGCCCGTGCTTCGCCACCGGATCGTGCTCGCGCCGGAGGCGGCGCTCGAGCGCTACAGCCCTGACGACGCAGTCGCTGCGGCGCTCTCGCAGGTCGCGGTGCCGCGGTGAGCCCGACGGCTCTGACCGCCGCCCTGCTCGCCGCCATCGCCCTCGCCGCCTTCGCGCTGCCCCTCCTACTGATCCTTCTTGCGGTCGTCGTCCTGCTGGCTGCATTCGTGGTCGACGCGAGCAGGATTCGCCGCCCTCCGGCGGGGAGCCGGGAGCTGCCCGAGCTGCTCTCGCTCGGCGTCGGCGAGCCCTACTCGGTGGCCGTCGAGGCACCGGCCGGCTGCGGGGTCCGCCTGCGCCAGCCCAATCCCGGCGACCTCGAGCTCGAGCCGAGCGAGGCGAGCGGCCGCCGGCTGGAGGGAACGATCACGGCCCGCCGGCGCGGCCGCGTGACGCTCGCGCCCGTCGCCGTGCGGTTGCGCGGTCCGCTCGGCCTCGCCGCCTGGACCCACAGCTGCGCGGGCGAGGCCTCCCTCGACGTCTATCCGGACATGCCCGCCGCCTACCGGGCCGCAGCGCGCGCCCGTCACACCCGCTACCGGGACCCCGGCACACGCGGGCGCGGCCCGCTCGGGCTCGGGACCGAGTTCGAGTCGGTCCGCGAGTACTCGCCCGACGACGACATCCGCCAGGTCAACTGGCGTGCCACTGCCCGCCTCGGACGGCCGATGAGCAACGACTACCGGCTCGAGCAGGATCGTGACGTGATCGCCGTGCTCGACGCGGGCCGGCTGATGCAGGCGCCACTCGGGGACCGAACCCGGCTCGACGCGGCGCTCGACGCGATCGCGGCGCTCGCCGCCACCTGCGACGACGGCGCCGACCGCTTCGGAGTGCTCGCCTTCGATGCCGCCGATCGCGTCTGGCTGCCACCGAGACGGCAGGGCGGGCGTGCCGCGCTCGCCGCGCTCTACGACCTCGAGCCGGCGCCGACCGACTCCGACTACGGCCGCGCCTTTCAGGGCCTGACCGCGGCCAAGCGGGCGCTCGTCTTCCTCTTCACCGACCTCGTGGAGGAGGTCGCTGCCCGGCCGCTCGTCGAGGCGATGCCGGTGCTCGCCCGCCGCCACGCCGTGACCCTCGTCTCCGCCCGCGACCTGGCGCTGGAGGGCGCGGTGACGGGGGAGGGTGGCGAGCCGAGCGAGATCCTCGACGTGCTCCGCGCCTCCGTCGCCCTCGACGTGCTCGGCGCACGCACCGCGCGCCGCCGCGATCGCCCGCGCCGCCGGCGCCGAGATCGTGGAGGCCCCGGCGGAATCGCTCGCCGGCGCTGTCGTCACCTCGTACCTGCGGGCGAAGACGCGGGCGCGAGCCTAGGTCCAGCGAGATAGAAGGCACATCGACTACCGCCCGCGGTAGTCGATGTGGCACGTATCGCCGCGGACCCCCTCGGTGCTAACGGCCGGCGACAGCGACCGCTTCGCGTGAGAGCCCCGTCGGCGTGGCGGCATCGCCCCGCTCCGCGGCGCGCTCCCGCCGCAACCAGACGAACCCGCGCCACCACACCAACCCCCAGAAGATCGAAAACAGGCCGAGGCCGATCGTCATCAGCGCCCACAGCGGCAGCCCGGAGCCGCGCACGAACGACTCCGAGACGCCGGCGGCAACGAGCCACGGCATCGTCCCGAGCACGATCTCGACCGCGTCCCGCCCCTCGCTTGCGATCCGCCGCCGCCTGGGCTCGTTCGTCGGCTCGGCGATCGCCCAGCCGAGCCGCAGGCCGGCGGCGGCGCAGACAACGACGCAGGTCAGCTCGATCGGGCCGTGGGGGATGATGAATTCGAGGAAGGCACGCCCGTTGCCGGCCTCGATCGCGCCGCCGGCGACGGCGCCGAGCAAGAGGCCGTTGCCGACGAGAACGATCGCCGTCCCGATTCCGGCGGTAATCCCGAGCGCGAAGGCGACGATGGTCACCCGGATGTTGTTGGTGAACAGGAAAGCCGCGAAGGCGGTCGACTGGCCGGGGGTGTTGCCGTCGGTGTGCGGCGGGTCGATCGCGCCGCGGAACTCGTGCGGGACGAAGCCGAGCGCGCCGGCCGGGTCGTTGATCGCCCAGAGCGCCGCAAGCAGCGCGGGCGCGAGCAGCAGCGCCGACGGCGATCGCGAGCAGCCGCGGGCGCTCGGCGATCCGCACCCAATAGGTGCGCGTGACGAACTCGCGCGGGGAGGAGCGGGCCGCGCGGCCGTGGTAGACGACGGCGCCGGCGCGACGGACGAGATCCTCGAGCCGCCGGCGGACCGGGTCGCGGGGGAAGCTGCGGCGGGCGAGCGCGAGGTCGGCGGCGGCGGAGCGGTACAGGGAGCCGAGCCGGCGGATCTCCCCGGGCCGGAGGCGCTCGCCCTTGCCGCGAGCGCTCGCCAGCAGCGTCTCCAGCTCCCGCCAGGCTCCCCCTCTGGTGCGAATGAAACTCTCTAGATTCACTCGCGATGCAGTATGAGGATCGCGTGGCGATCTCGACGCCGGAGGGAGTCGAGATCGAGCTGGGGCTCGCGGGCCTCGGCTCGCGCCTGTCCGCGCGCCTCATCGACTTCGTCCTGCAGATCCTGCTCGCCGGCGTCATCGCCCTGGTCCTCGGGCTGATCCTGACCGGGATCAGCGGCTCCTCCGAGCTCGGGCTCGGGGCGGGGATCGGCTTCGCCTTCTTCGTGATGCTCTTCTACGACGTCTTCTACGAGGCCTACCGCGAGGGTCAGACTCCCGGCAAGCGGCGGCTCGGGATCCGCGTGCTCGGCGACGGCGGCGAGCCGGTCAGCTTCCGCGCCGCGCTCGTCCGCAACGCGATGCGGCTGATCGACGAGTTCGCGACGCTGTTCATCGCGGCGCTCGTCTCGATCGTCCGGAGCCCGCGCAACCAGCGGCTCGGCGACATCGCCGCCGGCACGATCGTCGTCGGCGTCGACGCGGCCGAGGCGGGGGAGACGATCTCCTCGGCGGCGCTCGGCTCGGAGCTGACCGTCTCCCTCGGGGCGATCGAGGTGCTCGAACGGGCCGGCAGCTGGGATACGAGCGCCGTCACCGCGGACCAGCTCGACGCCGTTCGCCACTTCCTCACGCGGCGCGGCTCGATCCAGCCCGATGCACCGCCAGCAGCTCGCCGCGCAGCTAGCCGCCGGCGTCCGCGAGCACGTCGTCGGGGCCGAGCCCGGGCTCTCCGACGAGTGGCTGCTCGAGGTCGTCGCCGCGCTCCGCTCGAGCCGCTGAGGCCATGCCCGCCCCGGGCGGTAGCGTTCAGCGCCGAATGGCGCAGGGAAGCTATGAGGTCAACGCCTACGGGGCCGACGTAAAGGTTCGCCAGCCGTGGGTCGTCGTGACGCTGCACATCGTCACGCTCGGCTTCTACAACTGGTACTGGTACTACAAGATCAACCGCGAGCTGCGCGACTTCGGCAAGGTCTACAAGCTCGAGCGCTCGCAGGACACCAACCCCTGGCTCTCGCTGCTTGCGGTCACGTTCGGCGCGCTGCTGATCGTGCCCCCGTTCGTCTCCTGGTATCGGTGCACCAAGCGGATCCAGGAGGCGCAGGGTGTGCTCAACCAGGAGGGGATCAGCGGGTGGGCACTCGCCCTCTCCTACATCGGAGCCTGGTTCATCGGCTTCACCATCCTGATCATCCCCTACCTGGTCCAGGACTCCCTGAACGACGTCTGGCGTCCGTTCGAGGGCATCGATCCGCACTCCGGCCACGATCCGCAGCTGGCGCCGATCAGCGTCGGCGCGATCGAGATGCTCCCCGAGGCGCGGCGCTGGAACACGATCGCGGTCACCGAGGAGGACCACAACGCGATCACCCACTTCCTGCTGCGGCGCGACGGGCTCGACGCGAGCGCCCGCGTGAGCCTCGCCGCGGATCTCGCGGCGCGGATCCGGCCCAAGGTCCCGAACGCCGATCCCTCGCTCGAGGACGAGCGGTTCCTCGAGCTGCTGGCGGCGACGCGCGGCGGCGGGCGGCCGCCGCAGGTCCCAAGCTGAGGGCTTGCAGACGTAGGGGCAGGCAGGAGACCGATGGCAGACAGAGGGGCACACGCCGGCCGGATGGAGGGCGGCGGCTTCTACACCGAGCACTCGGAGGAGCAGGGGGCGTACGGCGAGCTCGGCTACCGCTGGCTCGAGGAGGCCGCAGCGGTCGTTCCCGCCCCGCCCGCCCCGCTTCCCTTCCTGCTCGCGGACATGGGGGCGGCGGGCGGCGGCAACTCGCTCGAGCCCGTGCGCCGGGCGCTCGCGGCCCGACCGGCTGCGGAGCCCGCGATGGTCGTGCACACCGACATTCCCAGCAACGACTTCTCGGCCCTGTTCGAGCTCGTCGGATCCGACCCCCGCAGCTACGTCGACGAGCGTGCCTTCGCGCTCGCCGAGGGCCGCTCGTTCTACGAGCGGCTCCTGCCCGAGGGGACGCTCTCGCTCGGCTGGTCGTCGATCGCGGTGCACTGGCTCAGCCGCGTGCCGCAGCCGATTCCGGAGCAGATCTATTGCAGCTTCGCGAGGGGTGAGGTCCGCGAGGCGCTGCGCGAACAGTCCGCTGCCGACTGGCGAGCCTTCCTCACGAACCGGGCGGCCGAGCTGCGGGCGGGCGGGCGGCTCGTGATCCTCGGTGGATCCTGCGAGGACGACGGCACGAGCGGCGCCGAGGGCCTGATGGAGATCGCCAACGAAGCCCTGCAGGAGCTGGTCAGTGACGGCGTGCTGAGCGGTGAGGAGTACGGGCGGATGACGATCCCGACCTGGAACCGGACCGTGGCCGAGTTCAAGCAGCCGCTGATGGACGGCGAGCTTGCCGGGACGCTGCGGCTGCGGCGCAGCGCGCTGCGCTGGCTCGAGGACGGCTACCTGACCGAGTTCCGGGCGGACGGTGACCTCGAGCGCTACACCGCTTCGGTCGGCGGGTTCTTCCGGGCCGCCTTCGAGGAGTCGCTGCTCGCGGCGCTCGAGCCAGACCATACGGCTGCCTCGGTCGCTGACGTGGCGACGCGCCTGCGGGCGGGCATCGCCGATCGGATCGCCGCCGATCCGGAGCGCGCCGCCTGCCGCTGGCACGTCGCGGCGCTCGAGATCGAGCGCCTCTGAGGCGCGTCGGGCTGCGCCCGGCGAACGACGCCGACCACCGCCTGGGGCGTCGGTCCGACGCCAGAACGGGGCCGTCGCAGCTATCCTCTGCGATGGCCGAGCGTGCCCCGGATGGCTTACTCAGGGGTTCCGGTGCGACCGCGCTCAGACCCTCCAGTTTCCTTTCAGCGACCCAGACCAGGAGCCATGGCCGTAGCGACTTCACAGTACGAAGAGAAGACCGACATCCAGAAGGACATCACCGAGATGGTCCACCAGTTCGTCGACGAGCAGATCATCCCGAACGCCGAGCACTACGACCACGAGGACGAGTTCCCGGAGCCGATCGTCGAGCAGATGAAGGAGCTCGGGCTGTTCGGGGTGACGATCCCCGAGGAGTACGGCGGCATGGGTCTCGACCTGACGACCTACACGATGATCGTCGAGGAGCTCTCGCGCGGCTGGATCTCGATCTCCGGCGTCGTCAACACCCACTTCATCGGCTCCTACCTGCTGATGAAGTTCGGCACCGACGAGCAGAAGGAGTACTTCCTGCCGAAGATGGCGACGGGCGAGATCCGCGCCGCCTTCAGCCTCTCCGAGCCCGAGGTCGGCTCCGACGTGCAGGGCATCAAGGCCACGGCCAAGAAGGACCCCGACTCGCGGCGATTGGATCCTCGACGGCCAGAAGATGTGGGTCACCAACGGCCTGCGCTCCGCCGTCGTCTTCGCGCTGATGAAGAACGACAAGGACGCCGATCCGCCCTACAAGGGCATGACCTGCTTCATCACCGAGAAGGAGCCCGGCGAGCACAAGAACACGGGCAAGTTCGAGGGCCTCGAGGTCCCGCCGCAGATCAAGAAGATGGGCTACAAGGGCGTCGAGTCGACCGAGCTCGTCTACAGCGGCTACCGCTGCCCGCCCGACCGCATCCTCGGCGGCGAGGAGGAGGGCCTCGGCAAGGGCTTCGGCCAGATGATGGACGCGCTCGAGGTCGGCCGCGTCAACGTCGCGGCCCGCGGCGTCGGCATCGCCCGCCGGGCGCTGGAGCTGGCGCTCCGCTACAGCCAGGAGCGCAAGACCTTCGGCAAGCCGATCGCCCAGCACCAGGCGATCCAGTTCAAGCTCGCCGACATGGCCACCCAGCTCGAGGCCGCGCGGCTCGTGACGCTGAAGGCGGCGCGGATGAAGGACGCCGGCCTGCGCTCCGACCTCGAGGCCGGCATGGCGAAGCTGCTCGCATCCGAGAGCGGCCGCTTCTGCGTCGAGGAGTCGTTCCGGATCCACGGCGGCTACGGCTACTCGAAGGAGTACGAGATCGAGCGCCTCTACCGCGACGCGCCGCTGCTGCTGATCGGCGAGGGCACCTCCGAGATCCAGCGCATGGTGATCGGCAAGAAGCTCCTGCAGCGGAACAAGATCTGAGCCGGGAGCGGTCCCGATTACTCCCGTACGCGCACAGGAACTGATCGCAAGCGCCTACCGGAAGCTGGTCCTCGAGATCCCGGCGCTCGACAAGCTGAAGCTCGTCGTCCGCGTCGAGCTGCGCGGCCGCGGTGACGTGCAGGTCTTCCGGGTGCAGACGCCGGGACCGCAGATCACCAAGGTCGACCCCGACGACGCGCGCATCGAGATCTCGACTGCCGCGCGCGGACTTCAACGAGCTCGCCGAGGAAGGCGACCTCGTGGCCTGGCGAGAGGCGATCGAGCAAGGGCCATCTCAAGGTCGGCGGCGACCCCGACGTGGTCAAGCTGCTCGGCACCGTGATCGGCAAGCACATGGCTCGCGCGAACCTGCGAAAGGTTCGCTGAAGTGCAACTGCGGCGCCGCCCCCTGGCCGCGCTCGCGGCGCTGCTGCTCGGCGCCGCCTTGCTCGCGGCGTGCGGCGGCGGCAGCGACCCGAAGCAGGAGTACGCGCAGCAGGTCCACGACGTCCTCGCGCCGCTCGGCCAGCAGCTCACCGACCTCGGCGCGAGCCTCAGCAGCTCGACCGACCCGCAGCAGATCGACAAGGGCGTCCAGCAGGCGCAGGGCGATCTCGACGGTGCGATCGGCGATCTCGAGGCGATCGATCCGCCGTCCGACGTGACCCAGATCAACGACGATCTGATCGCAGCACTCAGCGACTTCAACGACGAGCTCGCCGACGTGCACGCTGCCGCGTCGAAGGGCGATCTCGCCGAGCTCCAGAAGCAGGCGCTGCAGCTGCCGGATGCGGCAAAGCAGCTGCAGACGAAACTGAACGACATCCAGAACGCGGCGATCGACGCCGGCGTCCCGATCAAGGAGGCAGACTCAAAGTGGCAGCTGAGCAGACGAATTCGGGCGGCGCCCGGCGCCCGCTGGTGGCGCTGTTCGCGCTTGCCCTGGCGGCCGCGGCGCTGTGCTCGCCGCCTGCGGTGGCAGCGACTCCTCCACCTCTTCCTCCGCGGGCACTCTGAGCACCGACGAGTACTCCCAGCAGGTCCAAGAGATCACCGCGGACTTCGCGAACGGCTTCGGCGAGCTCTCGCAAAAGGCTGCCAACCCGACCTCGCCCAAGGACTTCCACGACACGGTCGTCGCGATCCAGGACAAGATCACCGAGACGATCGACTCCCTCAAGCCCTCGACCCGCCCGGCGACCTCGCCGACATCAACGACCAGCTCGTCCAGGTCTTCACCGATTACCGCGACGGCTATGACCCGATCGTCTCCGCGCTCGAGTCGGGCGACAATGCGGCGCTCAAGGATGCGGCGAAGCAGATCCCCTCGGTCGTCAGAACTTCCAGACCACCTATCAGCAGATCCAGCAGGACGCGGCGGCGAAGGGCGTGACGATCGAGGCGTCGACGACGCCGTCCTCCTGAGCGCCGCGCTCGCGCGGCGGCGACCTACGCCGGCCCGCGCCACGGATCCCCTCCCCACAGAAAACGACCAACCAAGGAAGCGATGAGCGATACAGAACACGAGCTGACCACCGACCAGGCCGAGCGCGAGGCGTCCGGCGCCCACGCCTACGGCCGCTACCTCGAGGAGTTCGAGGTCGGCGCCGTCTACAAGCACTGGCCGGCGAAGACGGTGACCGAGTCCGACGACCACCTCTTCTGCCTGATCACGATGAACCACCACCCGCTGCACCTCAACGACGTCTACGCGGGCGAGTCGCAGCAGGGCCAGAACGTCGTCGTCGGCCCCCTCGTCTACTCGCTGGCGCTCGGCATGTCGGTCAGCGACGTCTCCGGCAAGGCGATCGCCAACCTGGCGACCGAGGAGCTCAGCCACCCGAACCCGGTCTTCCACGGCGACACGCTGTTCTGCGAGTCCGAGGTGCTCGAGGTCCGGCCCTCGAAGTCGAAGCCGGACCGCGGCGTGGTCAAGGTCCACACCCGCGTCTACAAGCAGGACAACACGCTCGTCGCCGAGTTCAAGCGGGCGGTCCTGATCCCGAAGAAGAACCCGGGCTAGTAGACGCCGCGACGTGCCGGCGCGCCGATGGCCGACCCCTACGCGGAGCGCGAGCGATCTGCCGCCGGGCGAGAGCCCGGCGCCGGACTCGCCGCTCGCCGGGGTCGTCGCCGCGGCCGGCGGCCGCGTGCTCGGCTCGCTCGCCGAGGCGGCGGGGCGAGCCCCGCGAGCCGCGGACTTCTCGGCGGTGATCGTCGCCGAGGACGGCCTGCTGCCGCCGCTCGCCCGGATCTCGCCCGAGCTCGCCGCGGCGCTGCTTGCCGCCGGGGCGGAGCGGTGCCGACGACGCCGCCGTCCAGGCCGCCCGGGCGCTGCTCGCCACCGGCGCACCGATCTTCCTGCTCAAGGACGGCCTGATCGCCGGCCCCGAGGGGCGGCCCGGTGCGCGCGTCGCCGACCCCGAGACGACCGCGACCGCCCTTCGCGCGGCGCTCGCGGGGGAGGTCGAGTGGGAGGCCGACCCCGACTTCGGCTACGAGGTCGCCGCATCGATTCCGGGCGTCGGCGGGCCGAGGCCGACGCCTTTCTGCCGCGCCTCGTCTACGCGGCTGCCGACCGCGTCTACGAGCACGCCGAGCTCGTCGAGGCGACGAAGCGCCGCCGCCACGCCGCGCTCGAAGCAGCGGGCGTCGTCGACGAGGGCCTGCACGCAGCCGTCGGCTGGCCGATCGAGCCGACCGGCAGCGAGTGGAAGGACTGAGCGGGCACGGCCCCTTTGCGCGGCGCCTGATACAGCTAGGGCATGAGCGATACCCCCAAGCTTCTCGATGCCCTGATCCGAACGCCCGCCCCCTCCGGCTATGAGACCCCCGCCGCCGAGGTCTGGCGCGACGCCGCGCGTGGCATCGACGGCGGCGACGTACGAACCGACACGCTCGGCTCGAGCGTCGTCGAGATCGCCGGGGCGGAGGGCGCGCCGCGGCTGGCGATCGTCGGCCACATCGACGAGATCGGCCTGCACGTCACCTACATCGACGACGACGGCTTCCTCTGGTTCGGCCCGATCGGCGGCTGGGACCCGCAGATCCTCGTCGGTCAGCGGGTGACCGTGATCGGGTACGAGGGCGAGATCCCGGGCGTGCTCGGCAAGAAGCCGATCCACCTGCTCAAGGACGACGACCGCAAGAAGCCGGCGAAGCTCGAGCAGATGCACATCGACATCGGCGCGGCCGAATCGCGAGGAGGCCGAGAAGCTGGTCCGCATCGGCGATGTCGCCGTGCTCGCCGCGGAGCCGCTCGAGTTCCCCAACGGCCGCCTCGTCTCGCGCTCGCTCGACAACCGGCTCGGCTCCTACGTCTCGCTCGAGACTGCCCGGCGCGTGGCGGAGAAGGGCGGGAACACCGCGAGCGTGATCGGCTGCGCCGTCGCGCAGGAGGAGATCACCCTCGGTCGGCGCCCAGACGACCGGCTTCTCGCTCGACCCCGATCTCGCGGTCGCCGTCGACGTCACCCACGCCACCGACGCTCCCGGCATCGACAAGAAGGAGAACGGCGACCACGCGCTCGGCTCCGGGCCCGTGATCGGCCGCGGCTCGACCCTCAACCATCGCGTCTGCCAGATGCTCGTCGAGACCGCCGAGGCGGAGGGCATCGAGCACACGATCGAGGCCTCCGGCCGCTACACGGGCACCGACGCCGACTCGATGCAGCTCGCCCGCGGCGGCATCCCCTGCGGCCTCGTCTCGCTGCCGCTCCGCTACATGCACTCCTCGGTCGAGATGTGCCAGCTCTCCGACGTCGAGGACGACGATCGAGCTGCTCGTCGCCTTCGCCGGGCCGGCTGGAGGCGGATTCGGAGTTCGGGCGGTAGGGGGCGCCGGCCGACCGAGTGCGCCGAGCGGCCGCGGGCGCCGAGAATTCAGCCCGCAAACCCTCTCCTGCCACCTCCAAGTTATACCGCTCGCGAGGCTCTCATGAGCTCGCGAAACATGTCCCATAATCGCCCGCCGCACGTCCGGGCAATGGAGATGGAGGGACAAGATGCAGACGGGTTTCGAGCAAGCCGAGGGCAGCGCGGCTGGCTTTGACCACGCAGTGGTAATCGCCGGAGGCGGTCCGACGGGGATGATGCTCGCGGCGGAGCTGGCGCTCGCCGGCGTCGACGTCGGAGTGATCGAGCGGCGCCGCGACAACGCGCTCGCCGGCTCGCGGGCCGGCGGTTTTCACTCGCGCACGATCGAGGTGCTCGACCAGCGCGGCGTCGCCGACAGGTTCCTTGCCCAGGGCCGAACGGTGCAGGCGGCGGGCTTCGGCTCCGCCCGGTTGGACATGAGCGACTTCCCCACGCGTCACCCGTACACGCTTGCGCTCTGGCAGAACGAGATCGAGCGGATCCTGGCCGAGTGGATCGTCGAGCTGGGGGTGCAGATCGACTACGGCAGAGAGGTGGCGGGCTTCGCCCAGGACGCCGCCGGCGTCGATGTGGAGTTGGCGGATGGCCGGTCGCTTCGCGCCCGCTATCTCGTGGGTTGTGATGGTGGCCGAAGCATGGTTCGCAAGGCGGCCGGCATCGACTTCCCAGGGTGGGATGCGACGCGCAGCAACCTGATCGCCGAAGTCGCACTGACCGAGGAGCCGCCGACCGGCGTCCGCCACGACGCGATCGGCGTTCACGGCCTGCAGAAGCTGGAGGATGGTGAGACGGTGCGGGTCGTCGTCACGGAGCGGCAGATCGAGCGAGACACCAACCCCACCCTCGGCGACCTCAGCGCAGCGCTGATCACCGTGTTCGGCACCGATTTCGGTGCGCACAACCCGCTCTGGATCTCACGGTTCACCGACGCGACCCGCCAAGCCGCCTCATATCGGGAGGGCCGGGTCCTGCTTGCGGGCGACTCCGCACACGTGCACCACCCGGTTGGTGGACAGGGCCTCGGCCTCGGCGTCCAGGACGCCGTCAACCTCGGCTGGAAGCTCGCCCGGGTGGTCGACGGAGCCTCGCCCGAGGGCCTGCTCGACAGCTACCACGACGAGCGCCACCCCGTGACGTCCCGCACCCTGGGTTACACGATGGCCCAGGCTGCGCTCCAGCGCAGGGATGAGCGCATTGAGGCGTTGGTCGAAGTCGTTTCGGAAGTGGTCGCGATGAATGAGCCCCGCACACAGCTCGCCGGGCTCCACTCCGGGCTCGACGTGCACTATGAGCTTGGCGACGGGCACCCGCTGCTCGGCCGCCGGGTGCCGGATCTCGATCTCGTGACGCCCGCCGGTCGGTTGCGAGTCTTCGAACTACTCCACGCCGCCAGGCCGGTGTTGCTCAACCTCGGCGATCCGGGCAGCTTCGACATCGGCGCGTGGGCCGCCTACGTGCAGGCGGTGGACGCTGGATACGACGGTCGCTGGGAGCTGCCGGTGATCGGCGAGGTGACCGCGCCGGGGGCCGTGCTGATCCGTCCCGACGGGTACGTCGGCTGGGTCGGGACTCCCGGCGATGCCAACCTTTCGGAGGCGCTCGAGCGCTGGTTCGGGGCGCCTGCCTAGGCGCCCGGCAGGCCCCCGCGCATCGCCTCCCAGCGCTTTACCAGGGCCTTGCGCGCGCGTGCCGGTGGGTAGCGGTCGGGGTCGGCGGCGCGGATACCCTTGAGCTCGGCGATCTGGGCGTAGACCGCGTTGCGGACGCGGTCACGGATCGAGGCGAGCAGCTCGGCGTCCTCGGGGTCGCCGGCGCCCTTCGTGCGAATCGGGGTGCCGAAGCCGAAGTAGTAGCGCTCGGGGCGAGGGAGGGGGCCGATGCCGGTCGCGATCGGCGGCACCATGTCGCGCCGCCCGGTGAGCAGGCCGGCGAGCGCCCGGACGGGAGCCATGATTGCGGCGTCCCCGTCGATGTGGATGTCGTAGGCGTCGTCGACGCCGATCGCGCCGAAGGGGACGATCGGGGCGCCCTGCTCGACCGCCAGCCGCACGAACCCGACCCGCTCCTTCCAGATCAGCTTGTACTCCTCGTGCTTGCGCTTCATCACCTCGCGGCCACCGCCGGGGTAGACGAGTACCGGCTGACCGGAGGCGAGCAACTCAGCGCAGTTCTCACGCGTGCCGCGGACCGTGCCGAAGCGGGTCAGCAGATCGCGCCACAGCGGCACTGAGTAGTGCGCGTGGTCGCCAAGGCCGCGCGGGAGCCGGCCGCGCTGCTCGTAGATCTCCGCGGCCATCAGCGGCACGTCGAGGACGCCGTAGATCGTGTGGTTGCCGGCGAGCAGGCAGGCGCCTCGCTTCGGCACGTTCTCGATTCCCCAGCAGCGTGGCGAGTGCAGCGCGCGCAGCGGTGCCAGCGCACGCAGCGTGACGGCGAGATCCTGCTCAGAGGGCGGCGGCGGGATCGTCATCGGATTACTCGCCGACGCGCGTGGGGCTCAGCTCAGTGCGCCTCGTCGGCGGCGTGCGCCGGCGGCCGCGACTCCTCGGCCAGCGAGGTGATCTCGAGCGGCCCGCGGGCGGCGCCCTCGAGTACCTCGCTCGCCTCGTTCGCGGAGCGCGCGTAGAGCTCGACGAGCAGGTGGATCACGATCCGCTCCTCCTCGTGCTTGTGGAAGCGGACGTGGGTGAAGAACTCGCGCGTGCCGGCCTCGCCGAAGGCGGCGAAGGTGAGGCTGTCGGCGGCGTCGGGGCCCGAGCAGACCTCGACCATGTCCTGGTCGACCGAGACCGTGCAGGAGGCGACCCAGGGGGTCCCGGCGACGAGCCGCTCCCAGCGGTCCTCGATCGGCACGACGCGGCCCTCCTCGATCCCGAGGTGCGGCTGATCGTGCATGCAGTCGAGGCACTGGACGACGGCCTCCTGAACCTCCTCGACCCGCTCTGCGGGCTCGCCCGTCTCGGCGTCGATCCGCAGGATCGCGTCGTAGTGGACCTGCGCCTCGAGCCGCTGCGACCAGCACCGGTAGCAGCGCAGCCAGGCGCTCTTCTCGTTTTCCAGCGCTTCGTCCATCGCTCCCTCCATTCTGCCGAGTCGCGCAAGCGGGGTCCTGCCCCGCTCGGCCTACGGAATCCAGCTGGGAAGTCTCTTGCGCCCGAGGAACAGCCCCAGGCCCATCGGCCCCGCCCACCAGGTGAGCAGCAGCGCGAGCCGGGCGCTGTGGCCCTCGGCCAGCGAGCGACGCCAGATCCACGAGCCGACGAAGACATCGAAGGAGATGTAGTGGGTCCAGCCGGCGAGCATCGCCTCGGGTTGCTGGAAGGCGCGCTGGACGCTCTCGAGGCTCATGAAGTCGATCCGCTCGTCGGAGCGTGACGGCAGCCGTGATAAGGCTCGCCGAGTAGAAGACGCTGAGCGCCGCGTGCAGCGGCGCGATCCGGTCGACGAGCAGCTTCGTCAGCCGGCTCTTCGGAAAGAGGATCATCGCCAGCCAGAAGGGCAACGTGCTGAGGTTGACGATGCGCCAGGCCTGCTGGTGGGGGCTGGCTGCCGCGGGCTCGTCCACGCCGTCCAGCATATGACTCCGCCGCCACTCCGTAAAGGAGATTCAGCTCGCGGCCTCGAGCTCGCCCGGAAGAGGGGAGCCCGCAGCGATAGGTGTCACATCGACCACCGCCCGCGGTAGTCGATGTGACTTCTATCGATCAGCTCGCGGCGTCGAGCTCGCCCGGCAGCAGCGAGTAGTAGACGAAGTCGCGGCGCCGGCCCTTCTCCTCGAACAGCGAGCGGACGATGCCCTCGCGCTTGAAGCCGGCGCGCGCGAGCACGGCCTGCGAGCGCTCGTTGCCGGGCTCGGCGCCGGCGGCGATCCGTTGCAACCCATGCTCGGCTTGAAGCCAGGCACAGAGGAGGCAGACGGAGCGGGTCATGGCGCCGCGGCCCCGCGCCCACGGCGCCAGCCAGTAGCCGATCTCGCAGCGCTGCTCCTCGGCGACCATCTCGATCACCCCGCAGGAGCCGAGGAACGAGTCATCGCCGGCGTCGGCGACGGCGAGATGCAGGCCCTGCCCGCGCTCGGCCTCGGCGTGCGCCTTTGCCGCGAACTCGCGGGCCGTCTCCAGGTCGTAGTTCTCCGGAACTCGGGTCCAGCGCGGGATCTCAGGGTCCCGGCAGGCCTCGATGATGCGCGGGTACGTCGGCGTCGACGCGGTAACGAAGCCGGACGACGCCGTCCGTCAGACCGGCGGGCGGAAAGCGAAATGGGGAGGAGGGGGAAGCCGGGCTCACGCCGCTCAGGCGGGCTGCGGCGTTCCGGCGCGCTCGGCGACGAGCGCCGCGATGTCGCCCATGATCCGGTTCAGCTCGAAGTCCTTGGGCGTGTAGACGCGGGCGATGCCGCGCTCGGCGCAGCGTTCGCTCGTCGGCCGGCGGGATGATGCCGCCGACGATCACGGGCACGTCGACGCCCTCCGCGGCCAGCAGCTCGGCGACGCGCGGGACGAGCTCGCAGGTGGGAGCCGGAGAGGATCGAGAGCCCGACGACGTCGACGTCCTCCTGCAGGGCGCTGGCGGCGATCTCCTCGGGCGTCAGGCGGATCCCCTGGTAGACGACCTCCATGCCGACGTCCTTGGCGCGGACGGCGATCTGCTCGGCGCCGTTGCTGTGGCCGTCGAGGCCGGGCTTGGCGACGAGGATCTTGACCCTGTGGCCGATCTTCTCGGAGGCCTCGTCGACGGCCTCGCGCGCCTCGGCGAGCAGCTCGGCGTCGCCGCCGGTGGCCGAGCCGTCGACCCCGGTCGGGCCCCGGTAGGCGCCGAAGACATCGCGCAGCGTCTCCGCCCACTCGCCGGTCGTCGCACCCGCCATGGCGGCGGCGATCGTCGGCTCCATCAGGTTCGCGGACTCGTCCGCGGCGGCCTCGGCCAGCGCCTGCAGAGCCGTCTCGACGGCGTCGGAGTCGCGCTCTGCCTTCCACTGCTCGAGCGCCTCGATGCGCTCGCGCTCGACCTCGGGATCGGGCGTCATGATGCCGCCGTCCTCGCCGACGGTCAGCGGCGAGTCCTCGGACTCCGTCTGGAAGTTCTGGCCGACGACCCGCAGCTCGCCCGCCTCGATCTTGGCGACGCGCTCGCGGTGCGACTCGACGAGGCGGCCCTTCATGTAGGAGACGGCCTCGACGGCGCCGCCCTGCTCGGCGACGACCGCCATCTCCTCGCGGGCGCCCTCGATCAGCTCGTCGACGAGCCCGTCCATCACCTTCGAGCCCTCGAAGATGTCGGGGTAGTCGAGCAGGTCGGTCTCGTTGGCGAGGATCTGCTGGATCCGCAGCGACCACTGCTGATCCCAGGGCCGCGGGAGGCCGAGCGCCTCGTTCCAGGCGGGCAGCTGGATCGCGCGGGCGCGGGCGTCGCGGCCGAGCGTCACGGCGAGCGCCTCGAGCACGATCCGCGGGCACGTTGTTCTCCGGCTGGGCCTCGGTCAGGCCGAGCGAGTTGACCTGGACGCCGTAGCGCATGCGCAGGAACTTCTCGTCGGTGACGCCGTAGCGCTCGCGGCCGAGCTCCTCCCAGAGGATGCCCATCGCGCGCAGCTTCGCGTGCTCCTCGATGAAGCGGATGCCGGCGTTGACGAAGAAGCTGATCCGGCCGAAGACCTTGGGGAAGTCCTCGCTCGGAGACCTGGCCGCGCTCCTTGACGGCGTCGAGCACGGCGATCGCGTTGGAGAGCGAGTAGGCGATCTCCTGGACCGGCGTGGCGCCCGCCTCCTGCAGGTGGTAGCTGCAGATGTTGATCGGGTTCCAGCTCGGGATCTCGTTGACCGTGAAGGCGACCATGTCGGCGATCAGCCGCATCGAGGGCCCGGGCGGGAAGGCGTAGGTCCCGCGCGAGAGGTACTCCTTGATGATGTCGTTCTGCGTCGTGCCGCTGAGCGCGCCGCGGTCGACGCCCTGCTCGTCGGCGACGGCGACGTAGAGGCCGAGCAGCCAGGCGGCGGTCGCGTTGATCGTCATCGACGTGTTCATCTCGCCGAGCGGGATCCCATCGAGCAGCGCCTCCATGTCGCCGCGGTGGGCGACCGAGACGCCGACCTTGCCGACCTCGCCACGGGCGAGCTCGGCGTCGGGGTCGTAACCCGTCTGCGTCGGCAGGTCGAAGGCGATCGAGAGGCCCGGTCTGGCCCTTGGCCAGGTTCTTCCGGTACAGCTCGTTCGATCGCCGGGCGTCGGAATGGCCGGCGTACGTACGCATCACCCAGGGGCGGTCGCGCTGCTCGCAGGCGGTGCTCGCTCATGGCCGGGATTGTATTCGGGGGCGGCCGAGCGCCGCCGCATGCGCGGGCGCCGGTCGGGGAATACCGCTGATGCGCGATGCTGAGCCGATGGCGAGACTGATCGACACCATGCACATGGGGTTCGAGGCCTCGATTGGGGCCTGGGACCACGACGGGCTGATCGTCGACCCGGGCCCGGCGTCACGGTCCCGGCGCTGCTCGAGGGACTCGGGGAGGACTTCGAGCCGCGCGCGATCCTGCTCACGCATATCCACCTCGACCATGCCGGCGCCACCGGCACGCTGCTCGAGCGCTTCCCGGGCACGCCAGTGTACGTGCACGAGATCGGCGCCCCGCACGTCATCGATCCCTCGCGACTGTGGGAGAGCGCCGCGCGGCTCTACGGGCCCGAGCGGATGCCCGAGCTCTGGGGTGAGACGCTGCCGGTGCCGGAGGAGCGTCGTGACGACGCTCTCGGGCGGCGAGCGGGTCGAGGGCTTCGACGTCGCTCTACACGCCCGGCCACGCCGCCCATCACGTCTCCTATGTGGACGAGGAGGGGACCGCCTACGTCGGCGACGTCGCCGGTGTCCGGACGCCGCCGGGCGAGCTCACGGTGATGCCGACGCCGCCGCCCGAGATCGACGTCGATGCATGGCTCGCGTCGATCGACGCGCTCGCCGAGCGGCGCGCCGGAGCGGCTGCGGATGACCCACTTCGGCGAGGTCGAGCCGGCGGCCGCGCAGCTCGAGGCCGCCGCGGCCTCGCTGCGGCTGACCGCGGGCTGGGCGCGCGAGGGGGATCGGGAGCGTTCATGGCCCGGCTCGCCGAGCTGATCGACTCGCCAGGAGAGGCTCGCGGCCGAGCGCATGCGCGCATGCGATGCCGCCCGACCACGTCTGGCTCGGTCTCGAGCGCTATTGGCGCAAGCGGGCCGAGCGCGAATCCGCGATCCGCGAGGGCGCCGCTACTTAGCGGCGGTGCCCGTGTTCGGGGCGGGAGAGGCCGTGCGAACGCCCTCGTGGGCCCGCGGCCGGCCCCGAAACGACAGCTACGCTGCTCGATGCAATGAAACGACTGCTCGCAACATCGACGCTCGTTTGGGCCCTCGCCTTCGTGGCGTTCGCGTCCGCGAACGTGCTCGTCTTCACGACCGACTTCAACAAGCGCAAGGACGTCACCCGGATCGACCGGCTCGTCGGCGGCAAGGCCTGCGGCAAGTCCTGGAAGGGCAAGACGGTCGCTTGGCGTCGAGGTGATGAAGGGCCGCAAGAGCTGCTTCTTGCAGACCCCCGTCGAGGGCGATCCAAGCAGCCCGATCACGTCCTGCAGGCCTCGGCCAAGGTGATCAAGAAGAAGACCTCGAAGAAGGTGCGCAAGCAGATCTACATCGGTCTTGCGGTGCGCGCCAATGCGAAGTCGGCCTACGAGCTGCGGGTCTTCCCGAAGGGCCGCCGCTGGAAGCTGCTCAAGAACGGCGACGCCGTCGACTCGGGCAAGAACAAGAAGATCGCGCCGCTCAACAAGCGCAAGCGCATGCGCCTGCAGGCGATCCACTCGGACGTGATCGCCACGGTCAACGGCCAGCGCCTGGCGAAGTTCCACGACAACGACCCGTCCGAGGTCAACGGCCGCAAGACCGCGCTCACCTACGGCAGCGAGGCGCGCTCGAACAAGAACGGCTACGGCAACTTCCAGAACGTCAAGGCGTTCGTCCCCGATCCCTGATCGGGCTTCTGCCTAACCTTCGTCTCCCGCGCCGCGCCGGATCGCCGGCGCGCGCACGATCCACATGTCCCCGAGCACCGTCGAGAAACCGAAGGCACTTGGGCCCGGCTCCGGCCTGGGCGGCAACTGGCTTGTGATCGTCCGCAACGACGACCACAACACCTTCGAGCACGTTGCCCGCAGCGCTGGCTCGCTTCATCCCCGGGATCAACTACGAGCAGGGCATGGGCTCGCCAACAAGATCCACAATGCCGGCAAGGCGATCGTCTGGACCGGTATGCGCGAGCCCGCCGAGCACTACTGGGAGCAACTGGCAGGCGCCGGCCTGACGATGGCGCCGCTCGAAGAGGCTTAGAGGCCGTCTCAAAACCCCCGCGCACCCGGATGACGCCCAGGGCATGTCACGGGATCGCCACCGTCCACAGCCCCACATGGCGCTGCCATGCGGGACTGTGGACGTCGACGCCCGACTCGGCCCTGAACCCCCCCCCGGGCACACGCGGGTTTTGAGACAGGCTCTTACGGGCTCGCACCAGGGCGCGCGGCAGGCGCTCCGGCGCCCTCCCGGTAGTCGGCCACTTAGGTACTCCATGGAGTACCTAAGTGGACGGTTACCTAGCCGGCGACGCCTTGTGCCGGGCGGGCGATGTGAGGAGAGGGCCCCGCGGGAAACCGGAGGGGAGGGCGTCCGCTCATCCGGTGCTCTCGCCCCGGCACGGACATAGCCCGGCTGAGGAGACGGTCACCGAGTCGAGTGCCGCGTTGGCCTCGGCGAGGGTCGCCGGATCCGGCGGCATGCTGCCGGCGCGGGCGATCACGTCGATTCGCCAGCCGTCGCGGTAGATGCGGGCCCTCGCGGTCGGGGAGCGGCTGCCGCCGGACAGGGCATGGAACTGGTCAGCCGAGAGTGGTTCCTCGACAAACCGATCGTGTGCGCGGGCGGTGCCCTCGCCCTCGATCGACAGACCGACGATCAGGTCGTCCCGGGAGGGCACCTGCGGCACCTGCGTCGGCATCGCCATCGCGATCGACGGTTGGAAGGTGGAGAAGAGGACGTATTGGTGGGGGAGAAGCGGCCCGCCAAACACGGCAAGGGGGTGCGGTGATCGCGCGCACGAAGGAGCTGCTCGAGTTCGCGCGCTCGCGCGGCTATCGCCGGGACGAGCTCATCGACGTGATCGAGCGGCTCGGTTAGCGGTAGCCGTCCAGTTAAGGACCTATGGGGTACTCAACTGGACGACTACGCGCCGACTCGGGATAGATTCCGCTGATGGCGGCGCAGGGACCGGGGCCGGGGTGGCACGAGGATCCGTGGGATTCGACGCAGCTGCGCTGGTGGGACGGCAGCGAATGGACGGGGCACACCGCGCCGGCGACCGCCGAAGCCGGGATCGAGGCGGCGGCGCCCGCCAGGCCCGGCGCGTCGCCGCCCGCGGCCGCCGCCACGACGCCGGCTGCGCCTGACCCGATCCTCGGCACTCCACCCGTGATCCCGGCGCCGGGCCGTCCGTCGATCCGCCTATGGCCGTGGCTCGCGCTCGCCGCCATCCTCGTCGTCGCCCTCGTCGTGCTCGCGATCGTCGCCTCCGGTGACGGCGGCTCGGATTCGACCTTGAGCGCCACCCTGACCGGCGGCGATCCGGCCGCCGAGGCGGCCGTCCGCACGGCCCAGGTGGCGATCGAGACCTATGCCACCGACCAGAACGGCAGCTACGCGGGCGCGACGCCGGCGAAGCTCGCGGCGATCGAGCCGAACCTCGCCGACGCTCCGGTCGCGATCCAGGCCTCGGACTCCTCCTACACGCTGACGATTGCCTCCGACACCGGCACGCAGTTCGTCATCGCCCGCAACGGCGCCGGCAACACGAGCTACAGCTGCACGCCTCCGGGCGCCGGCGAGTGCCCACCGACCGGCGACTGGGGCTGACCGGCCGGCGTCCTGGCCGGCCGTCAACCGCGGCTGTTCGACTCCATCTGCGCGGGTGGGACGCTCCGGCGGCGACCAGCCGGGGCCCCGGAAGAGGATCCCCATCCGGTCGCGCCAGCCGCTGGCGCGCGCGCACGTCGTGCCACATCGCGACGTACTCGTGGAAGGCGGCGCGGACCGGGTTGTAGGTCTCGATGTTCTTGGTCAGCCCGTAGCGGACGCGCTCGCCCTCGGGCTCGTAGGTGCCGAAGAGCGGTCCCAGATGATCAGGATGCCGCCGTAGTTGCGGTCCAGGTAGACGTCGTTGGAGCCGTGGTGGACGCGGTGGTGGGAGGGGGTGTTGAGCACGTACTCGAGCGGCCGCGGCAGCCTGCGGATGCGCTCGGTGTGGATCCAGAACTGGTAGATCAGCGACCAGGCCTGCGCGAGCAGGACCATCCAGGGCGCGAAGCCGACGAGCGGCATCCACAGCCAGAAGGGGAAGTAGGTCATCGGCACCCACGTCTGGCGCAGCGCCGTCGACAGGTTGTAGTGCTGGGAGGAGTGGTGGACGACGTGGCTCGCCCAGAAGACGCGGCTCTCGTGGCTGATCCGGTGGAACCAGTAGTAGGAGAAGTCGTCGGCGAAGAAGAGCAGCACCCACGTCCACGGGTTGTCCGGGGAGAGCCGCAGCGGCGTCAGCTCATAGAGGCCCGCGTAGGCAGCGACGACGACCAGCTTCCAGGCGACGTTGATGGCCACGTTGCCCGAGCCGAGCAGCAGGCTCGTGCGCGTGTCGCGCGTCTCGTAGCCGATCAGCTCGTCCTCCTCGTCGCGCGCGAAGCGGAACGAGAGCGCCTCGACCGCGAGCAGCAGGACGAAGAAGGGGATCGCGTAGTAGAGGACCGCGGCCATCGGATGCGCCGCCGGCGGGCGGCGGCCTCAGACCTCGATCGGGGTGTGCCAGCCCGGCAGCAGCGGCTTGTTGAAGTAGCTGAGCGCCGCCTCGCGGGCCGAGCGGACCTCCTCGGAGGCCCAGTAGCGGTCGAAGTCGGCGCGGTCGTTCCAGACGGTCGTCTGGCGGAAGTGGTGCGGATCCTCCTCCGAGCGCGTCAGCGAAACGGAGGTCGCGCCATAGGAGCCGGCGCGCTCGAGCGCGGGCTTCCAGGCCTCGTACCAGCGCTCCACCCGGAACGGGTGCAGGTGCCACTCGATGATGTTGATCTCGGCCATCGCGCGCGGCATCTTATCGGCCGCGGCGGGGCGGCGGGACGCCTTGGCTCACGCGTGCCGTTGCGTCGCTTCGGCCCGAAGCCGGCGCGCTTCGGGATCAGCGGCTCCAGGCCCTTCTCGCCGGCGTAGACGTCGAGCAGCGCCATGTGGGTCGTGTCGCCGGCGATCACGCTCTGGTTGGCGACGATCAGCCGCCGGCCGGCGAAGGCGAGGCTCGAGGGGTTGTCGAAGGGGATCGGCGAGCCGTTGTCGCCGCTCAGCGGCGGCTTCGGGAAGCGCTCGATCTCGTGCCCGTCGGCGCCGACGACGACGAGCTGCTGCGGTGAGGCCGACGGCCGGCACGTAGACGCGGCCCGAGCGGGCGATCGCGAAGCCGTCGGGAACGTCGGTCGGGGCGCTCTCCCAGAACCGCCGCAGCTGGCCCCGGGGCGTGCGTGCCTGCCGATCCCGACCTCGTACAGCTTGCCCGTCGCAGGGTTGCCGTCGCCGAGGCCGGAGGAGCTGCCCTGACCGACCATCAGCGTGTGGCCGTCGGCCTCGAGCTCAGATCCCGGTCGTGCCGAACTCGGTTCCGTCCAGCTTGTGCGAGGTCAGCCACAGCTTCGGCTTGCCGCCGCCCGGCGGCACACGCCAGATGCACGCCTGCCCGTAGTCGGTCACGTACAGGCTGCCGTCGCGGCCCCACGCCGCGTAGTTGGGGATCGGCGCGCCGTCGAGGAGCTGTTGCGAGCAATGGCCGGTCGCCGGCTCCCGAGCAGGCGGGGATGTCGGGGATCTTCGCGTAGGTGCGCTGCTTGCCCTTGCGCAGATTCAGGGTGAGGACCCGGGCCGGGTCCGTGTCGAGCAGGACCATGCGCCCGCGAGAGTCGCTGATCGCGGCCTGGATCCCGTGCTCGGAGCCCAGCTTCTGACCCGCGATCGTCCACGAGCGCAGCAGCTCGCCCCGGCGCGTGTACTCGAACAGTCGCGACGGCACGTCGGCGCCGGCGGAGCTCTCGTAGGTGCCGGCGTAGATGCGCCCGTTCGGGTGCACGTAGGCGCGCGCCGGGTAGCCGGGAAAGGGGACGACGGCGAGCACGCGCGTGTCGAAGCGCTCGCGCTTCGGCTTCGCCCCGGCGCCGGCCGGCGAGCCGAGGAGCAGCAGAGCGGCGAGCGTCAGGCCGAGCGCGAGCCCGGCCGCTGCGAGTGCCGTCGGCCGGCGAGGTGTCCTCACAGCCGGTCGCTCACCTCCGTCGCGGCCCGCTCGCCGGAGCGGATGGCGCCGTCCATGTACCCGTTCCAGTAGTCCGAGGTCTCGGTCCCGGCCCAGTGGATGCGGTCGACGGGCTTGCGGATGTGGGCGCCGTAGTGACTCATCAGCCCGGGCGGGTAGATGCCGACCGGGCAGCCCCGCGTCCACTTCTCCTCCGGCCACTGCGTGTAGAAGAAGTCGGTCGCGTCCAGCGCCTCCTTGCCGAAGTAGGTCGCGTACTCCTCGAGGATGCGCTTGCGCCGGTGCTTCTCGTTCAGCGTGGCGAACTTGCGCGAGGAATCGCCGCCGACGAAGGCGAAGATCACTCCCGGTTTGCCGCTGTTGGGCGTGTCGTCGAAGGTCGCGTTGGCGAGCCCGTCGGTCGACAGCCCGGAGCCGTTGAGGCCCTTCTCGCGCCAGAACGGCTTCTTGTAGGTGGCCGCAACCTTCGTCAGCTGGCCCATGGCGAGCCGCTGGGTGAGCGCGTCGCGGCCGGCGGGCAACAGCGGCGTGTAGTCGATCCGCCCGGCGAGGGTCGGCGGAATCGCGACGATCACCCGCTTTGCCTTCACCTTGGCGCGCTTGGCGAAGACGGTGACGCCCCGCTTGTGCTGCACGATCCGCCGCACCGGGCAGTCGAGCTTGATCCGCTTGTGACCGCCGAGCGCCCGCGCCATTGCCTCCGGAAGTCGCTGTGAGCCGCCGACGACGCGGTCCTGCTGGGCGCCCATGCGCGTGTTGAAGTTGCGCTCGAACGTGCCCGGGTTCTTCTCGTTGCCCGAGGAGGCGATGTAGAAGAGGACGAAGAGCAGCGAGAGCTCGTCGGGCTCGGCGCCGAAGATCGGCCGCGTCGCCGCCGGGACGAGCTTGCGGAAGCGCTCGGTGGCGCTGTTCTGCTTGACGTACGTGCCGAGCGTCTGGCTGTCCCACTCGGCCGGCCTTCGGCGCCGTCCACGGCGCGTCGACCGGTACCGAGGTCGACATCTGGTCGAGGTGGGCGACGAGGTCGCGAGCTCCGGCAGGATCACCGGATCGGGCGGGGCGCTGCCGGTGACCCCGGTGTCGGAGAAGGTCGAGCGGTCGCCGCTGTTGATGTAGACGTTGTCGCCGTCGTCGAAGGTCGGGAACGTCTTCAGGCCGAAGTGGTCGAGCTTGGCCAGGATCCGGTCCTGGGTCGGGCCGACGAAGGTGCCGCCGCGCTCGGAGATCTCGCCCGTTCGCCAGCTCGTGGCCGTGCACGCGGCCGCCGATCCGCTTGCGCGCCTCGAGCACGACTACCGAGTGGCCCGCGCGCTTCAGCTCGAGCGCTGCTGTGAGCCCGGCAAGACCGGCGCCGACGACGCAGACGTCGGCCTCGATGTGCTTGTGGTGGTGCTTGCTTGCTTGCTGTGTGGTGCCTCTTCGCTGCCGCCGATCCGGGCAGCGAGCCGAGGGCGGCGCCCGCGCCGATCGCGGCACCGCCGCCGATCGCCTTGCGCCTCGTTATGCCTTGCCCCTTGTCAGTGGCCATCTCGGCCCCCTTTCGTGGATCGCGGCGCGACCTCGGCGAGGTACGCCCTCATCATCAGCTTTGCCTGATCAAGCAACCCCTGATCGCCGCCAGGGTCGCGGCGGAAGGCCTCCTGAAGCAGCGAGTCGACCGCGAACACGGCGGCGCGAGCTGCGTCCTCGGGGATCTCCGGGGCGTGCCCGTCCGGGCCCGAGAAGGCGCGGCGCACGGTCGTGGCGATCGCCTCCTTGCCGGCGCGGTCGGCCGCCTGCATCGACGCGTTCAGGTGCGGCCCGAACCACAGCGCCCGGTAACCGGGCTCAGCCCGATAGCGGGCGGCGAACAGCTCGACCAGCGTGCCGACCGGGTCGGGGTCGGAGTCGAGATGGGCGAGCGCCTCCTCGATCAGCGCCGTGGAGGCGGCGATGTGGCGGGCGGCGACCGCGGCGACGATCGACTCGGCCTCGGTGAAGTACTGGTAGACGGCGCCGACCGAGACGCCGGCGGCGCGGGCGATCTTCGTCGTCGTCAGCGAGCCCGGGTCCTCACCGTCGGCGAGCAGGCCGTCGGTTGCGTCCAGGACGCGCGTGACGAGCGCCCGGCTGCGCTCCTGCTTTGGCGTCCGCCGCAGGTCCGAGGAGGGTGTGGAGAGGTCCTCCGCGCCTACCTGAATCGGATTCATATTTCGACGCTAGCATTGGCCGCGATGCTGCGAGCCGGTAGAGAGGCGGTTGCGGAGGCGTCGCGGCGGCTCGCGGCGGCGGGCCTGGTGAGGGCGACGTCGGGCAACATCAGCGTTCGCGACGGCGAGCTCGTCGCGATCACGCCGACCGGCGCCGAGCTCGCGACGCTCGCGCCGGATGACGTGGCCGTCGTCGATCTCGGCGGCGCTCAGCAATGGGGTGCGCTGCTGCCGAGCTCCGAGCTGGGTCTGCACCTCGGCGTCTACGGCTCCGCGGACGGCGCGGGCGCCGTCGTTCACACGCACGCGCCGGCGGCGACTGCGGTCGCTTGCGCGCTCGAGGAGCTGCCGGTCGTCCACTACGAGATGCTCTTGCTCGGCGGCGCCGTGCGCGTTGCCCCGTACGCAACCTTCGGTACGCCGGAGCTGGCCGCGGCGGCGGTCACGGCGCTCGAGGGCCGCAACGCCGCCCTGCTCGCCAACCACGGCACGGTCGCCCGTGGCGCCGACCTCGACTTCGCCGTGCGGGCGACCGAGCTGCTCGAGTGGGCGGCCGAGCTGTACCTGCGCGCGTCGGCGCTCGGCGTGCCACGCAGGCTCAGCCTCGAGCAGCAGCAGGCGACGGTCGATGCGGCCGTCGCGCGCCGCTACGGCTCGACGCAGGCGGCAGAAACCGGCACGGAGACCTGATGAAGGCGATCGCGATGGGCGTCCACGTGCTCGACGTGCTCGTGCGCCCGGTCGAGCGGATTCCGGAGGGTCAGGGTGGTGAGCTCGTCGAGCAGATCCGGATGACCGCCGCAGGCTCGGCCGGCGGCACGGCGCTGGTCCTCGCCAAGCTCGGCGCCGACGTCCGCAGCGCCGCCGCGGTCGGTACCGACGCGCTCGGCGATCAGCTCCTCGCGCTGCTCGAGCGCGACGGCGTCGACACCTCCCTCGTCCTCCGCCGCGAGGACGTGCAGACCTCCGCCAGCGTGCTGCCGATCCGCCCGAACGGCGACCGGCCCGCCTTCCACGTCGTCGGCGCGAACTCGACCTACGGCCCCGCCGACGTCGATTGGGGCGCGATCGGCGAGGCGACCAACCTGCACCTCGGCGGGCCCGAGTTCATGGGCGGCGAGGCGGCGGCCGTGATCCTCACCGAGGCCCGGCGCCGCGGGATGACGACCTCCGCCGACATCCTCGCTCCCGGCGACCCCGGTCTGCTCGAGTGGATCGCCCCGGCGCTGCCGGCGCTCGACTACCTGCTGCCCAACGACGAGCAGGTGCTCGGCTTCACCGGCGCCGACGAGCTCGAGGCCGGTTGTGCGGCGCTGCTCGAGCGGGGCGTGGGCTGCGTCGCGGCGACTTGTGGGGGAGAGGGGGCGCTCGTGGTCACACCCGGCGGCAGCGATCGGGTCCCCGCGTTCGCGATCGACGTCGTCGACACGACCGGCTGCGGCGACGCCTTCTCCGCCGGCTTTCTCCGCGGCCTCGCCCTCGGCCGCTCGCGCACCGAAGCGGCGACGCTCGGCTGCGCGACGGCCGCGCTCGTCGCCGGCGGACTCGGCACCGACCACGGCGACTACGACCTCGAGGCGGCTGACGCCTTCGCGACAGCCACGCTGACCGCCTGACGAGTAAGTCGGGGACAATGAAGCAGGCGCTCTACACGTCAGTACGTGCCGGCCCGGCTCAGCCGCCTACCTCTGCCCAAATGGCGCCTGGTCCGTCCTCGTGCTTGCCGCTCGTGTCGTCGGTGGCGCCGACGCGGACCGTGATCTTGCCCGAGTGCTTGTTCTCGTGCATGAGCTGGTGGGCGCCGGGGACGCCGTCGAAGTCCATCGCCTGCGAGAGCACCGGCCGGACCTTGCCCTCGGCCATGAGCTGGTTCGCGCGCATGCACTCGTAGGCGTTGGCGAAGTGCGAGCCGAGGATCTCCTTCTGCTTCATCCACAGGTAGCGCACGTCGAAGTCGAGCGTGTAGCCCGAGGTGGCGCCGCAGATCACGACCTTGCCGAACGGCTTCACCGTGAAGACCGAGGTCGGGAAGGTGGCCTGGCCGACGTGCTCGAAGACGATGTCGGGGGCATCCCCGAGGATCGACTTCACCTGCTTGGCGAAGGCGCGCGAGACCTTGAAGCGCTCCTTCTCCTCGTCGGCGCTCTCGGTGCCCGTCCGCATCATGCCCGCGAACTCCTTGCGGTTGATGTAGTCGACGCAGCCGAGCTGCTTAACGAGCTCGCCCTTCTCCTCGGAGGAGACGACGCCGACGGCGTTACCGCCGGCCGCCTTGACGAGCTGGCAGGCGAAGACGCCGAGGCCGCCGGCCGCGCCCCAGATCAGGACGTTGTGGCCGGCCTGGATCTTCGCCCGGTTGAAGAGCATCCGGTAGGCGGTGAAGTAGGTGAGGCCGTAGGCCGAGGACTCCACCCACGAGAGGTTCGCCGGCTTCGGTAGCAACTGCTGAGCCTGCACTTTGGTGAACTGAGCGAAGCTGCCCCACGTCGTCTCGTAGCCCCAGATCCGCTGTGACGGCGCTGCCATCGGGTCGAGGCCGTGCACCTCGACGTCCTCGTAGGAGGCCTGGTTGCAGTGGATGACGACCTCGTCGCCGGGCTTCCAGTTGGTCACCCCGGGGCCGACCTTCCAGACGATCCCGGACGCATCGGAGCCGCCGATGTGGTGGCCGTACTCGGGGTGGTCGCCATAGCCGAAGACGGAGACGGGCTTGCCGAGCGCCGCCCAGACGTTGTTGAAGTTCACGCCGGCGGCCATCACGCGGACGATCACCTCGAACGCACCGGGCTCCGGGACCTCGATCTCCTCGGTCTGGAAGGCGTCCTTGGGCTCACCCTCGCGCTCCTGGCGGATGACCCAGGCGGCCATCGCCTCGGGCAGTTCCCCGGGCTCGACGTCGAGCTTGCTCACTTCGGCGATGTCTACGGCCACGTTTCTCCCTCGGCTTCGTTGGTGGGGTACGGCGGGCGCGATGGTAGCGGGAGGGGCTAGTGCCGGTGCGCCCTCGTGCTGCGCCCGGCGCTCTCTGACGCGGCGCCTGAGCGCACCCGTGGCCGGCTTATGTGGCTCCGCCACACCGCGCCGGCATCGGGCACGCTCAGGCTTGGTCAGAGAGCGCCTCGGAGATCTGGCTGGCGGTCGTTGGCCGAAGCTCATCGGCTGCCCACGCCCCGACACCCGCTTGACATACCGACCGGTACGTCATATACATACCGCTCGGTATCCGAAACTCCCCAGGAGCGCTCCTTGACCTCGCATCACGCCGCCACCGCCGTCGCCGATCCACCTCCGATCCCCGCGCCGGGCCGGAAGTTCGCCCGCGACCGCCTGCCGGCTGGGCCGCGCCTGCCGCGGCCGATTCAGTCGGTGCTTTGGCAGCGCAACCCCGACCGTTTCCTAAAGCGCTGCCGAGACCGCTACGGCGAGACGTTCACGATGCGGATTCTGGCCGAGGGGGACTGGGTGATCGTCTCGAATCCGGAGGCCGTCAAGGAGATCTTCAGGGGCGATCCCGACAAGCTCTACGCGGGCGAGGCCAACGCGATCCTTGGTCCGATCCTCGGCGCCAACTCGGTCCTGCTGCTCGACGGCCGCAGGCATCTGCGCGAGCGCAAGCTCCTGCTGCCGCCCTTCCACGGCGAGCGGATGCAGAGCTACGGCGAGCTGATGGCGGGCATCGCCCGCGAGCAGATCGCCGGCCTGGCCCGTCGGCGAGGAGTTCGCCGCGCCAGCCCAAGATGCAGCGGCTGACGCTCGAGATCATCCTGCAAGCAGTCTTCGGCCTGCGCGAGGGCGAGCGCCTCGGGCCGGATCCGCGCGGCGCTGCGCGCGATCCTCAACGAGGCGACCTCGAAGCGCACCCTGCTGCTGCTCGCCGCGCTCGGGCCGCAGCGGTTCGCCCGCCTGAAGACGGTCCGCCGCAAGCTGGGCGCCGCCGACGCCCTGCTGTACGCGGAGATCGCCGACCGCCGCCGCGCCGGGGATCTCGCCGAGCGCGACGACATCCTCTCCCTGCTGCTGCGGGCGACCGACGAGGAAGGCGATCCCCTCGCGGACGTCGAGCTGCGCGACGAGCTCATGACGCTGCTCGTCGCCGGCCACGAGACGACAGCGACGGCGCTCGCCTGGGTGCTCGAGCGCCTCACGCGCGACCCGGGGCGGATGGAGCGCCTCGTCGCTGAGATCGACGCGGGCGAGACCGAGTACCTGGACGCGGTGATCACCGAGACGCTGCGCCTGCGCCCCGTGCTGCCCGTCGTCGTGCGGCGGATCAAGGCGCCCACGACGATCGCCGGCGTCGAGCTCCCTGAGGGCGCAACCGTCGCGCCCGGGATCAGCCTCGTCCACCGCCGGCCGGAGGTCTATCCGGAGCCGGACGAGTTCCGGCCGGAGCGCTTCCTCACCGAGCCGCCCGGCACCTACACGTTCATTCCGTTCGGCGGGGGGATCCGCCGCTGCCTGGGGGCCGCCTTCGCTCAGTTCGAGATGCGCGTGGTGCTGCGCGAGCTGCTCGCATCCCGGACCGTGAGCGCGGCCGGAAACCCTGCGGGCGAGGGTCTCGTCCGGCGCGCGATCACGAGCGCCCCCGCAGCGGGCGGCCGCATCGTGCTGGGCCGGCGCCCGGTCGTCGCGGAGCCCGAACGCGAGCCGGTCGCTGCCGGAGCCTGAGGTGGCGGTCCCGGGGGTTGCCGAGACGCGGGCGGAGCGGGGCGCCCGGACACGGCGGGCGCTGCTCGACTCGGCCCAGGACGCCTTCTTGGAGCTCGGCCTCGACGCCGCGTCGGTCGATCGCATCGCCCGCGGAGCCGGATTCACGAAGGGGGCCTTCTACGCTCATTTCGGCAGCAAGCGCGAGCTCGTGCTGGCGCTGCTCGAGGAGCGCTTCAGCGAGCAGCTCGAGCACTTCGAACAAGAGCTCTCCGGCGCCGGCGAGCCGGGGGAGGAAACGCGCGCCGCGGCTGCCGACTTCGTCGAGAACACCCTCTCCGACGGCCGCTGGACGAGCCTGTTCCTCCAGTTCGCTGCCTACGCCGCCCGCGACGAGGACTTCAGGGGCGAGTTCATCGGCCGCTACAAGCAGCACCAGGCGCAGCTCGCCGAGCTGCTCGCCGTCTGGAACCCGAAGCTGGCGGAGTCCGGCCACAACCCGGCCGATGCGGCGACGATGGTCTTTGCGCTCGCCAACGGCTTCATCCTGGAGCGGATGATCGATCCGGACGTCGACGACGCCCTGCTCGGCGAGTCGCTCGTCATCTTCCTCCGCGGCGCGGAGGCGCTCGCGGGCGAGAACGAGCGCGGCGCCGGGGCCTGAGCGCCCACCCTGGCCGCGGCGCGACTGAGGTCTGCGCCCGACAGCGATAACTACGCGGACCAGCTGCGCCCAGGTACGGCGACGGGGGCGCCCGCCTACGGATGGAGCACGGCGACGCTCGCCGTAGCCTCGAATCACCGGCTCTGGACGAGTCGGAGAGGGCGGAAGGTCAACTCATGAATAACCCCAGGCGCGAGGCAGGATGCCGTCGCGAGCGGCCGGCCTTCGGGCCCTTGCAGAAGGGCCTGCTGTCGATTCTCGTGATCGGCATCCTCGGTGGCGCGGTCAGCTTCGGCGTCCTCGCCGCATTCAGCTCGACCACGCAGAACTCGGGCAATGAGCTGACCTCCGGCACGGTCAAGGTCGCCGACAACGACAACGGGGCGGCGCTCTACAACGTCACTGGGCTGAGGCCCGGCGACACGCTCAGCCGCTGCATCCAGGTCATCTACCAGGGCTCGCTCCCCTCATCGCTGCGGCTCTACTCGGCGGGCACGCTGGGACCGCTGGCTCCCTACATCGATCTGACGATCAGACAAGGCACGCAGACGACGCCGAGCTTCCCCGGTTGCAGCGGCTTCACGGCGGACGGAGGCGGGGCACTGTTCAGCGGGACGCTCGAGCAGTTCGAGCTCAACCGAACCGGTTTCGCCTCCGGCATCGCCATGTCGCCGCCGTCGGGGGCGAGCTGGGTGCAGGGCGCCTCGCGGGTTGTCCGGGTCGACGCGAGCCTCAGCGCGAGCGCGCCGGACAGCGCTCAAGGAGCTTCATCGGGAGTCCACTCCTTCATCTGGGAGGCCCAAAACGACTGAACCGATCGACGACCTCACGGAAAGACCTGAGAAACGGAAACAGACATGACTCGAAGGAAGGCAAGAAAATGAGAACAAGGAACAAGGTGCTCGCCTCGACGCTGGTGGTCGGAGTCCTCGGAGGACTCGCCACCCTCGGCGTCTTCGGGGCCTTCAGCGCCACAACGCAGAACTCCGGCAACGAGATCAGTACGGGTACCGTCGCACTGACGGACAACGACGCGGGCCAGGCGCTGTTCAATATCACCGACGCAAAGCCCGGCGACTCCTGGACTCGGTGCATCAAGGTGACCTACAACGGTTCGCTGCCGGCCCAGGTGCGTGGCTATTTGGAGGCTCCCATTGGAGCGCTCACGCCCTACCTGAGTGCGAAGGTCGAACGAGGCAGCCAGGTGACCTCGACGTTCCCGGACTGCACGGGCTACGCGGACGCCGAGACCCTGTTCGACGCGCCGTTCACGGACCCGTCGTTCCCCGTTGACTGGACGACGGGGCTGGTCAGCGATCCGCTCACCAAGACGCAATGGGACACGGGCGACACGCTCGTCTTCCGAATCACGCTGAGCATCTCCAGCTCCATGCCGGACACGCTCCAGGGCGTGACCGAGGGGCCCGCCACTGTCGTCTGGGAGGCGCGCGACGTATAGGCCGCCCTTAGGCCGCACATAGTCAAGGGGCCGGCTCTCCGGGGCCGGCCCCGAGATCTTCGAATCAGGAGCACCATGTCGAGCACGCTGCAAGCAGCCGTCACCCGAGGCCTCCTCGGCGTGATCGGCGCTGGGCTCGCCGTGCTCCTGCTGGTCGCCGCGCGACCCTCTTCCGAGCCGCGTCAATTCCCCGCTCGAGTCGAGGTCACCGCGCCGGCAACCGGCGAGGTCGCAACCGCGCCCGCCGCCCCCGACACACTGATGCGCGCCGCTCTGCTGCCGTCCCGTCCGAAGGACGCAGCGTTCGAGATCCGCAACCAGACGGGCTCCGCCCTGTCGGTCGCCATCGTCGCGGATGCGGACACGACCGAACTCGACGGCAGCCTCGGCGTCCGACTGACCGAGGGCCGCCGCGTGCTCAGCGACTCAACCCTTCAAGCCCTGCGGCGCGGGAGCCTGCCGGTCCGCCTCGCGTCGGGCGAGTCGACCGAGATCCGGGTCACGATGGAGTTGCCGGCGTCCGCCACTGACTATCAGGGACGCGACGTCGCGATCGAGCTCACGCCCAAGGTCGAGACGGCACGATGAGCCACGGCCGCGCCATCCGGCAGGCGCTCTCGATCGTCGTCTGGCTGCCGATCGGGTTCGCTCTTACGTTGCTGCTCGCCGCGGCCGCGCCGCTCGCGCTCGGCGACCACGCCTTCGTGACCCAGTCGGGAAGCATGACGCCGACAATCGATACCGGTGACGTCGTCGTCGTTGCGCCGATCCGTGCGTCCGAGGTCCGAGTCGGCGACATCATCACGTTCCGGAATCCGGTGAACAACGACCAGTTGCTCACCCACCGCGCGGTCGCGATCGATGCGGCCGCGAACCGCATTTCGATCACGACGCAGGGCGACGCCAACACCGGCCGCGAGGAGTGGGGGACGAAGCCGGCCGGCGAGCTCGGGCGGGTGCTCTATCGCGTGCCAAGGCTTGGCTTTCCCGTCTCTTGGATCGGGACGCCCGCCGGCCGGATCGGGTTCGTCGTGATCCCGGCCCTGCTGCTCGCCATCTCCCTACTGGGGCGGATCTGGCTCTCCGACCGAGAGGAGGGTCGGATCGATGAGCATCCGGCTTGAGCCACCGCGGCGCCCGCGACCGAGGGCCGCGACCGTCGCCGTTGCGACCGTGATCGCGCTCGGCGCGCTGACGGGCACGGTGCTCGGTTTCGCGGGCCAGGCCGGCAACCACAACAACGAGATCAACTCTGCTCCCGATTGGGTCCCGCCGATGACCTCGCGCGCGACCCTGCTCAAGAGCGAGGGCGGGACGCCCGGCTACATCCGCCAGGGCGGCGACTTCCGGATCCTCGCGCAGGTAGTCGATGACGGCAACCCTGCGAGTGGCGTCGCCACCGCCAAGGGCCAGATCAGCGGCCGGCCGGACGCAGCGCTGACGGCCGGCAGCTTCAGCGCCGGCGGCGTGAGCTACAACCAGCGCAGCGGGCTCGAGACGCTCGGCGCGCCGATCGCCGCGGGCACGTACGGCCTCGCTATCGCGTCCACCGACGGGGCCGGAAACTCGGGCACGCAGGGCGGCTTCAGCTTCGTCGTCGACAACACCGCGCCCTCCGCTGCCGACATCGAGACCGCAAACCATGTCGGCGGCACTGCCGGCAGGGCCGAGCAGGGCGACTCGGTCATCTTCACGATGAGCGAGCAGATCGACCCGTACTCACTGGTCTCGATCTGGGACGGCACCGGCTCGCAGAACGTCGTCGTCCGGATCAACAACAACACGGCTCCCGGCGGCAACGACCAGCTCCTCGTATACAACGCGCAGAACACGGCGGCGCTGCCGGTCGGCTCGGTCAACCTGAACCGCAACAACTACGTCAGCGCGAACGTCACGTTCGGCGTCTCCGGAACGGCGTCGACGATGACGCAGAGCGGCGCGACGGTGACGATCGTGCTCGGCACCCAGGCGGGGGCGAGCGCGAGGGTGAACAAAAAGGCCAGCCTCGCCTGGACCCCCAGCACGGCCGCCTTCGATCGCGCGGGCAACCCGATGAATGCAGCGGTGGCCGACGGCGCGAACGTGAGGAACTTCTGAGATGCGCCCGTCTCGCCGCCACCGGACCCTGCTCGTCGCACTCCTGCTCGTCGCGCTGGCGGCGGCCGCAACCGTGTCGCTGGCGCTGCCACGCTCGCAGCACCCTCGCCCGCTCAGCTTGGCGACCACGGGGGCCTTCGAGCTCTCGAACTCGCGTGACGGCTTGGCGATCTTCGCCGCGCACAACCTCGCTCCCGGCGGGGCGACCTCCGGCGAGGTCACGCTCGGGAACACCGGCAGTAGGACCGGCGTGCTCTCGCTCGATGCCTCCCCGCCGCGGATCGCGGTCGCGGGCACCGCGCTCGCCTCCCGCTTGCGGCTCTCGATCAGCGATACCACCGGCGGCGCCGAGCAACGGATCTACAGCGGCCCGCTCGCCGCGACGCCCGCGCACACGGACCTGATCGATCTGCCGCCTGGAGCCAAGCGGTCATACCGCTTCGACGTGCTGCTTCCGGACGGCGGCCCGCCGTCGAGCAGCGGGGCCGGTGACAACGCCTATCAGGGGACCGCGGTGAGCGTCGACTACCTCTGGGGCCTGACCGCGACAGCTACGACCGCGTGCGGCAACGAGATCCGTGGAACGATGAGCGCCGACGCGCTGGTCGGTACGGCCGGTGGTGACAAGCTGCTCGGGCTCCGCGGGGACGACAGCGAGCGGGCGCGCGCAGGCGCCGACTGTCTGATCGGCGGTGGCGGCAACGACCGCCTCTTCGGTCGGGGCGGCGCCGATAAGCTCGGCGGCAGGCACGGTGCCGACATGCTTCGCGGTGGGCCTGGGGCGGACCGACTGCGGGGCGGCCCGGGCAGGGACGAGCTGATCGGCGGCGCGGGCGCCGACGTGATCAGGTCCCGAGGCGGTGGCCGCGACCAGATTCACTGCGATGCCAAGGACGAGGTCCGCGCCGGGAAGAACGACGAGGTTTACGGCTGCTGACGCCGGCCCCGTAGTGGTTCCTCAGTCCCGCAAGCTGCCCGCGAGCTCGGGCGCGGCGGGCTGCATCGGCTCGACCGGGGCTTCCGGCTTGGGCGACGGCGCCTCGGCCCCGGGGCGCTTCTTCGAGATCAGAAAGATCGCGGCGACCGCGCCGGCGGCGGCGACGGCGGCCGAGATCCCGACCGAGGTCGCGAAGCGAGTCGATGAAGGCATCGCGGGCGGCGTCGGCGGCGGCTTGGGCCTGATCGGCGGGCAGCGTCGCGAGCGTCCGCTCGAGGCCGCCGATGCCGAGCTGGTCGGCTGATCGCGCTCGATCGTCCCGTCGGAGACGCCGATCGGCTTCAGCGCGCTGTTCAGATCGCTGCGGCCGTGAGCCTGGAAGATCGCGCCGAGCGCCGCGACGCCGAACGTGCCGCCGACCATCCGCGACATCGAGAGCAGGCCGGAGGCGAGGCCGGCCTTCGTCTCGCTGACGGCGTTCATCGCGGCCGTCGACATCGGCGACATCGTCATCGCGATGCCGAAGCCCATCAGGATGAACGGGACGAGCAGGCTCGAGTAGGCCGAGCTCGAGTCGATCTGCGACTGCAGGAACAGCGAGACCGCGACGATGCCGAGCCCGGCGACGATCAGCGGTCGCGGCCCGATCCGGTCGGTGAGCCGGCCGGCGATCGGGGCGACGAACATGATCACCAGCGTCGTCGGCAGGAAGCGGACGCCGGCCTCGAGCGGGCGAGTAGCCGAGGATGTTCTGGATGTACAGCGCCATGAAGAAGAACATCCCGAGCATCGAGAACGAGATCACGAACGCGACGAGCAGGGCGCCGACGAAGTCGCGGCTGCGGAGGAACTCGAACTGCACGATCGGCGCCGCGACACGGCTCTCGACGAGCAGGAAGCAGCGCGCCGGCGATGGCTGACGCCGACGAGCAGAGCGATGATCGCGGGCGAGCCCCAGCCCCAGTCGTTGCCCTCGATCAGGGCGAGGACGAGGGCGGTCAGCCCGACCGTCATCACGGCGGTGCCGGCCCAGTCGATCTCGCGGCCGACCGTCTCGTCGCGCGACTCGCGGACCGCGAACAGGGTCATGAAGATCGCGCCGGCGGCGACCGGCAGGTTGAGGTAGAAGATCGCGCGCCAGGAGACGTGCTCGGTCAGGAAGCCGCCGAGCAGCGGGCCGGCGGCGAGCGCCAGCGCCGAGACGCCGGCCCAGGTGCCGATCGCGCGGCCGCGCTCGGCGGCCGGGAAGGCGTTGGTGATGATCGAGAGCGTCGCCGGCATCATCAGCGCGGCGCCGACGCCCTGAGCGACGCGGCTGGCGACCAGCGCGGTGTCGCTGGGCGCCAGGCCGGCCGTCGCCGAGGAGGCCGCGAAGATCGTCACGCCGGCGAGGAACATCCGCCGGCGGCCGAGGATGTCGCCGAGCCGGCCACCCGTCGCGAGCAGCACGGCGAAGGAGAGCGTGTAGCCGTTCAGGGTCCACTCGAGCGCCCGGATCGAAGCGTCGCAGGTCGCTCTGGATCGAGGGCAGAGCGACGTTCATGACCGTGTTGTCGAGCATGATCATGAACAGGGCGAAGCACATCGCCGCGAGCGTCCACCACTTGGCGTTCTCCTCGGTGATCAGGTGCCGATAGCGGGCGGTCATGCGGTCTCCTCTCGCGTCACTCGGCGGTCGTTGATCTCGGCGAGGACGTCGGCGAGGCGACGGCGCTGCTCGGGATCGAGGGTGGCGGCGAAGCGCTCGAGGCCGGCGAGCGCGGAGCGCGAGCAGCTCGTCGACCAGCGCGCGGCCCTGGTCGGCGATCTCGACCAGGCGCACGCGGCGGTCGCGCGCTGCGACTCGCGGCGGGTCGCCAGGCGACGGCGGACGAGCGTGTCGAGCGTCGCGGCTCATCGCGGCGGGGGAGAGGCCAAGCCGCTCGGCGAGGGCACCGGCCGACAGCGGCTCCTCGAGACCGGCGAGCAGATAGAGCGCCCGCACGTGGGCGAGCGAGAGGTTGCGCTCCTCGATCGCGCCGAGGTGGTCGGCGCGCGGATCGAGCAGCAGCCGCCGCTGCAGGATGCCGAGCTCATCGGCGACGGCGCGAGCGTCGTCCTCGACGACGCGCGGTGCCACTCCCAGCTCGCCCCACTCGCCATTGAGATCCGACAACAGTTGCATTCGCTCAACCTTTGCGCGAAACGAGAAGCTTTGTGTGTGCGGCCGGTCACACCATGCCCCGGAACGGGAGCGGCCGCGGACTCAGAAGCCGTAGATCTCGCCGTACTTGGAGCGCAGGCGCGCGAGCAGCGGCGCCGGATCGAGCGGCCCGCCGAGCGCTTCGGTGGCAAGGTCGCGCCGGCAGCCAGCGGCGCGTGGCGGTGCACCCGCTCGGTCAGCCAGCGGCGCAGCTCGGCGAGCTCGCCGCGCCGCGATCAGCTCGTCGAGATCGCCGAGCTCGGCCGCGGCCAGCTCCCAGAGCTGCGCGGCGATCACGTTGCCGAGCGCGTAGGTGGGGAAGTAGCCGAACGAGCCCGCGGCCCAGTGCACGTCCTGCATCACGCCGTGCGGTGGTCGGGGATCTCGAGCCGAGCACTCGCGCGGTTCGCCTCGGCCCACGCCTCGGGCAGGTCGGCGGGCTCGAGCGAGCCCTCGATCAGCGCGAGCTCGAGCTCGAAGCGGAGCACGATGTGCAGGTTGTAGGTGACCTCGTCGGCCTCGACGCGGATCAGCGACGGCTGCGCGCTTGTTCGCGGCCCGGTACAGCGCCTCGGCCGAGCCCGGCGCGAAGGCGGGGCCGAGCTCGCGCTCGAGGAGCGGCAGCGCCGCCGCCAGGTAACGGCCGCGAGCGGCCGACCCAGTTCTCCCACAGGCGGCTCTGGGACTCGTGGAAGGAGAGCGAGGCGGGCTCGCCGATCGGCGCCGCGGCGCAGCTCGGCCGGAACGCCGGACTCGTAGATCGCCGTGCCCGGCCTCGTGCAGGGCGCTGAACAGGGCGTAGGAGAGGTCCTCGGGGTCGTAGCGCGTCGTGAGCCGGATGTCGCCGTGCGAGATCGAGGCCATGAAGGGATGCGCGGTCGGATCGAGGCGCCAGCTCTCGGGCTCGAGCGGCAGCTCGCTCGATCAGGCCGTGGCATGGCGCGCTCCTGCGCCGCGGCGGCGAATGCGCCCGCGCAGCGGCGCGTCGCTCGACGGCGTCGGGCTTGCTCGGCGACCGCGGCGACGATCGGCACGAGGCCCGCGCCGAGCTGCTCGAGGATCGCCCGCACCTCGGCTGTCGTCAGGCCCGGCTCGTAGTCGTCGAGGAGCGCGTCGTAGGGGTGCTCGCCGGGCGCGAAGCAGGCAGCGTACTCGCGGCGCAGCTCGATGTTGCGCTGCAGGTAGGGGAAGTAGGTCTCGAGGTCGGAGCTCTCGCGCGTCCGCTCCCAGGCGCTCTCGCCGCGCGATGCCGCCCGCGCCATCTCCGCCCGCAGCTCGGCCGGGACGCGCCGGGCGCGATCGACGGTCGCGGCGGGCGATCGCGACCGCGTCGGCCTCGATCGTGCCCTCGGCGGGCCCGCCGGATGCCGGCGCGAGGCCCTCGACCAGCTCCCAGAGCGCGTCGTCGGTGACGAGCTCGTGCCTGATCCGGGTCAGCGTCGCGAGCTGCTCGGCGCGGCCCTCGGCGCCGGCCCGCGGCATCTTCGTGCGCTCGTCCCAGGCGAGCAGCGGCTCGGGCGCGACCGAGATCGGTGATCGAGCCCCAGCGCTCGGATCAGCTCCGCATAGGGGCCCTCGGTCGTGCTCGCTTCCTGCTCGGTCTGCACCGCCATGCAATCCATCTTGCCTGTCAGGAAGGCGTCCGGGGCCGCGACTACTTTCGAGAGTCCGATGGAAGCCTCTTCGAAACACGGATCAGCGCGATCGACCAGCTGCCCCTGGGGGCCAGCGCGGAGCCGGGTCGAGGGCTCGGTCCGCGCGATCGGCGACCGGCTCGTGATCGAGTACCTGACCGTCGCCGACGAACGCGCGGCGCGGCTCGTCCGCGAGCGGGCCGAGGCCGGCGCCGACCCGGCGGCGACCGTCGCGGCTGCGATCGAGGTCGGCGCCCGGGTGCTCGACACCGAGGCGACCGCGGCCAACGTCGACTACGTCAAGCGCGAGCTCCAGGAGGGCCTCGGCGCGCTCAACCGTGAGCTCGAGGAGACGCTCGAGAGCGGCAACACGGAGCTTGCCGAGCGGATTGCGAACGCCTTCGGCGGCGACCGCAGCGACTCGGTCCAGCAGCAGATCAAGGAGTCTGGTCGGCGCCGACCTCGAGAAGCGGGTCGGCGAGCTCATCCGCATGCCTCTCCGCCGAGGACGCGACGAACCCGCTCAACGCCGATCCAGGTGCGCGCGACGAAGGCGATGCTCGAGGCCGAGGAGCGCCACCGCAAGCAGCTCGCCGAGCTGCGCGAGAGCCACGCCCGCGAGGCGCGCGCGATGCAGGCCCAGATCGCCGGGCTGCGCGAGAACCTCGGCCGGGTGCTCGAGAAGCAGGAGGGCGACGAGCGCGCTCGCCGAGGCCGAGGAGGCCGGCACCCGCAAGGGCCGCAGCTTCGAGGAGCGCGTCCACGCGGCGCTCGAGCGGATCGCCGAGGCGCGCGGCGACGTCGCCGTCCACACCGGCGATCTGCCCGGCGAGGGCGGCAGCAAGAAGGGCGACACGGTGGTCGAGATCGGCGCCGGCGAAGGCGCCTGCCTGGGCCGGATCGTCTTCGAGGACAAGGACCGCCGGCTTTCCAAGAACGCGATGCGCGAGGAGCTCAACGGCGCGCTGGCCGAGCGGCAGGCCGACTTCGCCGTGCTCGTCGTCGCCGGCGAGGAGCGGATCCCCGCCGGGCACGAGGAGCTGAGCGAGTACGAGGGCAACAAGCTGATCGTCGCCGTCGACCCGGAGGAGCCCGACGCGCTCGGGCTCGCGCTCGCCTACCGCTACGCGCGCCTGCGGGTGCTGATGGCACGCGACAGCCACTCGAGGTCGACGCGGCCGGCGTCCGCGATGCCGCCGAGACCGCCCGGTCGGCGCTCAAGCGCGCCCAGGCCGTCCGCCTCGCGCTCAGCAACATCGACAAGAGCTCGAAGAAGGCCCGCGAGGGCGTCGACTCGATGGTCCTGCGACGTCGAGCCGAGCTGGCCCGCATCGAGAACCTGATCGCGGCGCCCGGCGTCCGCTGACGCGGCGCCTCGCCGCACCGACTCGGGGCTTATGTGGCTCCGCCACACCGCGCCCCTCGCCGGCACGCCGAGGCTTGGTCAGAGAACGCCTCGAAGCTGATGCGGGCGGTCGTAGCCTCGAGCCGCTCTGACGAGGCCGGGGGCGTGCTGATCAAGGAGCGCTGAGCGAGCGTGCTCCGCACGTGAGCGAAGCGGGACGCCGAGCAGCGCGTCCCCGGGCCGTCAGGGCAGGAGGAGGTCGTTCTGGGAGGTGCGGGCGCTCTGGCCCGACCTTGAACTCCATCGGGCGGGCGCGTGCCGTTGTCGGCGCTGACGATGTAGTTGCCCGGGCGCAGGTCGAGCTTGTAGTTGAGCGTGCCGTTGGCGACGATCGGGTCCGTCGTCGCGTCGGTCGGGCCGCTGAAGTCGACCCTCGTGGCCGGTCGGTGAAGTTGGCGATCGTCACGTTGGCGAGCCCGGCGCCGACCGGCTTGCCGTGCAGCTGGTCGGCGAGAGCGATCACCTTGTCCTCGCCGACCTTGGCGGTGAGCTCGATCGGGGCCGGCGGCCGCGGGTCGTTGGGGAAGTCCTCCGCGCCGCATCCTGCGGCGAGGCTGGCGGCGCCGAGCAGTCCCACGGCGAGCAGCGCGATGCGGCTCCTCCTCCTCATCGGGGCAATCTATCCCAACCGCGCGGCGATCGGGGAGCTTCGGGCACGGCTGGGCGGCGGGATGCGCTCCGGGCGCCCTCAGCCGAGCCAGACCGACTGGCGCTCGGCCAGCATCTCGTCGAGTGTGACCTGGATCCGGGCACGGACGCCCTCGGCGATCGTCTGCACGGCGGCGGCGTCGTCGAGCACCTCGTCGGGCGCCGAGGGCACCTCGATCGGATCGAGGAACCGGATCCGGAACTTCGCGGGCATGTACATGAGCGCCGCCGAGCGGGCCGAAGTGGGGGAAGGCGTGGTTGAGCGGCGCGTAGAGCAGGCCGGTGAGCCGCTGCAGCCCGCGCATGTGGGCGAAGATCGGCATCGCCTCCTCGCCGCCGACCAGCGCGACCGGGACGATCGGCACCCGCGCCCGCAGCGCCGTGCGGACGAAGCCGCCGCGGCCGAAGCGCCGCAGCCGGTAGCGCTGCCAGAGCACCTTGCGCGGTGCCCTTCGCGCCCTCCGGGAAGACGAGCGCCAGCCGGCCCTCCTCGGCCAGCAGGCGCTGTGCGTTCGCCGGGTGCGCCGGGACGACGCCCATCTTGGCCGCGAAGGCGCCGAGGCCCGGAAAGCCCTTGAACCAGTGCTCGCCGAGCATGTACAGCGGCCGCGCGGCAGCCGCGCTCGTTGCGGATCGCCTGCATGATCATCGGCCCGTCGGGAGGGAAGCGCGCCGGAGTGGTTGCCGACGAGCAAGGCGCCGCCTTCGGCCGGGACGTTCTCGATGCCCTCCGCCTCGACCCGGAACCAGTACCGGTAGTAGAAGTTGAGCAGCGGATCGATCGCGGAGACGACCCGCTCCGAGCGGCCCCAGTCGTCGACGTCGCGGTCGAGCTCGGTGGCCGGCAGCAGCTCGCGCAGCTGCTTCGAGGTCGAGCCCGGGGTCGCGCGGCGCCAGACCGGCGCCGGCCGGCGGCGCCGCGAGCGAGTCGCGGTCGGGGTCGAATGCGGGCGGCGGGCCCCGGCTCAGGATCGGGCGCGTGGCGAGCGCCGTCGCCGGCCCCGCCGAACAGCGGCGAGTCGGCGCCGATCGGCTTGCCTCCGAGGCCGACCGATCGGCGTTGCGCGCTCAAGCCTCGATCGCCTCGACCGTCGCCGGTCGTCGTCGGCGTTTCGACCTCGGCCCCAGGCTCGGCCTCGCGGCGCAGGATCGCGAGCGCCTGCCAGCCGCCGGCGGGGGAGAGGACCGCGGTTCCGATCGTGCCGAGCTCGCGCTCGCCGAGGCGCACGGCGGCGCCCGCCTCGAGCGGCGCCTCGGCGCGCAGCCGGCGCAGGTGCCGGTTCGGCTTGCCCTTGTAGTGCAGGCGGGCGACGGTCTCCTGGCCCACGTAGCAGCCCTTCTCGAAGCTGACGGCGCGCTCGTTGATGCCCGCCTCCTGCGGGATCGTCTCGTTGCCCATCTCGGCCCCGAAGGCCGGCCGGCCGGCCTCGACGCGGACGATCGCAGCGGTCGCCTCGCCGACCTCGGCGGCGCCCTCGCGCTCGAGCTCGGCGGCGATCCGCTCGAGCTCCTCCGGGGTCGCGATCAGGTCGGCGCCGGCGAACGTCGTCGCGGCGAGCGCCTCGCCGCCGGCGACGCGCACGGTCCGGTGCCTGTTCTCGGCGCCGAGCGGCACACCGCCGAGCAGCTCCGGCGTCCGCGGGCCGATCAGCGAGAGGACGGCGAGGTCGGCGCGCGCGGTGACCGTCGGCGTCGCGGCCGATCTTGTACATCGACAGATGCCGCTCGACCTCGCCCGCAGGGTCGGCGGGGAGGACGATCAGGATCTCGTCGGGCGTGCGCAGCACGACCATGTCGGAGCGCATGCGGCCCTTGCGGTCGAGCAGGGCCGCGTAGCAGCCCTCGCCCTCGGCGAGCGCCTCGATGTCGTTGGTCAGCTGGCCCTGCAGGAACTCCGCCGCCTCGCTGCCCGTGACCTCGATCACGCGCAGGTCAGGGCGGGCAGGCGCCCGGCCTCCTCGCGGACGAGTCGGTACTCGGCGTCGGTACCCGGGCTTGGGACGGTGCTTGCCACGGTGCCGATTCTAGGCAGGGCGGCCGGCATGCCGGCCCGCGGCGGATTCGGCGTGCGCGGGCAGATAACCTTGCGCCGATGGCTCTCGCCGCTTCTTTCCAGGAGATCGTCGACTCGCTGCCGGCCGATTGGACCGACCTCGAGCTCGACCTGCGGATCGCCGACGAGGACCGCTACATCGACGCGTCGATCCCGATGACGCAGATCAACGCGCAGCCCTACAGCCAGGCCGACTGGCATTGGCGGATCAACGTCGCCAACGCATTCGGCCACGGCGCGAGCGCGGTGACCGTGACCTGGGTCCTCGACATGCTCGATCGCCAGGGGATCGAGGGCGAGCTGATCGTGCGCGACATGCACGAGGGCCGCGCCGAGATCGTGCAGATGTGGGGCCGGCCGGACAGCGTCCGGCGCGAGTTCCGCAGCCGCCGCAGCCTGTAGGCGGAATCGGCGCGCGAATCCGATGGCCCGGGTCCAGTCGCTCGTCACCGATCTGATGCTCGCCAGTCGCGTCAGCGAGCCGCTGCGGGCGGCCGGCCACGAGGTGCTCGGCGGTCCCGAGCCTGACCCGACGGCCGATCTGATCGTTGCCGACCTCGACGCCGTCGACGCGGCGGCGGTCGCCGCCGCCGGGCCACCGACGCTCGGCTTCTACAGCCACGTCGACACCGAGACGCGCGCGCACGCCCTCGCCGCCGGCTTCGACCTCGTCGTCCCGCGCAGCCGCATGGCCCGCGAGCTGCCCGAGCTCGTCGAGCGGCTGCTCTCGGACGCTTCCGCGTAGCCCGCTCTCTAGTACACCCGTCCGCAAGTTCGACCGAGAATCAGCGGTGTCCAGACGCGCCTGACGGCTCGCCGATTCCCACCCGAACTTACGGCCGCGTGTACTAGCGCGCGACGCTGAAGTCGAAGGTCCGCCCGACGTCGGGCCGGGTCTCGACGATCCCGTGCGCCACCTCCCAGCGCGCCCAGTGCTCGAGCGCTGGGCGGTTCAGCGCCCTGCTCGAGCCGAACGCGGGCAGGACCGCGTCGAGCTGGCGCTGCTGCTCGCTGCGGTCGAGCTCGGGGACGGCCTCGAGCAGGGCGTCGAGCCCCGCCCCCGGATCCGCCTCGACGGCTCGGTAGCCGGCGCCGATGCCGGCGACGGCGGCGCGGATCGCGTCACCGTTGGTGCGGAGCTCCTCGGGCGTCGTCGCCAGCACGAGCTCCGGATAGCGCGGCGCGCCGAAGCGGTCGACGCGGAACTCGCGCGTCGGCAGCTTGCCCGCCAGGGTGACGCCCTCCGCGTTCCAGAAGGCGGTCGCCGCGTCGATCTTGCCGGCGAGCAGGTCGGGAACCGCGTTGAAGCCGATCGTCACGGTGTCGACGTTGCCGGGCCCGAGTCCGCCGGCGGCGAGCACCGAGTCGAGGACCGCGTCGTCGGAGGGCAGCCCGGTGACGCCGACCCGCTTGCCGGCAAGGTCAGCCGGGTTACGGATCGCGTCCCGGTCCGCCGCGATCACGGCCGCCAGCGGCCGCTGGACGATCGCCGCGACGCCGATGAGGTCGATGCCCTGCTCGCGGGCGATCGCCAGGTCGTGGATGTCGAGGATCGCCAGATCGGCCCGTCCGCTGCGCAGCAGCTTCGGCGCGTCGGTCGAGGCGCCCGGCGCGCGGATCTCCAGGTCGACGCCGCGCTCAGCGAGCGCGCCGTCACGCGCCGCGAGGTAGATCCCCGAGTGCACCGCATTCGGCTGAAAGTCGAGGATCAGCGAAAGCGCGACGGCGTCCGCAGCGACGCCCCCGCCGCTGGCGGGCGCGTCCGGTTCAGCGCCGTCCCCGCACCCGGCAACCACCACGGCCGCCGTCGTTGCGAGCACGGCCGCCAGCGACGCGGCGATCCGTCTCATTCGCGCGCCAGGCTACTCGCTGTCCGGCCTCCCGCTGCAACGGTGCTTGCCGGTGACGGCGAACCTTTATAGTCCCCGCGCGCATCGCCGAGGCGTTTGCGCGAGCTGGGTACTCACAACACAGGAGGTACGTGCAAGTGCAGGATCGTGGACTGGCCGCATATCTCGCGGAGCTGGTCGGGACCTTCTTCCTGGTCTTCGTGATCGGGACCGTTATCAGCCTTTACGTCGCTACCGGCGGCCAGACCCAGTTCGGGTCCGACTTCGCGGTGATCGGGCTCTGCCAGGGCTTCATCCTGTTCGCGCTCGTTCAGGTGTTCGCTGGGGTCAGCGGCGCCCATTTCAATCCGGCGGTGACCCTCGCCGCGTCGCTGCTGAAGCGCATCGACCCCGTGGACGCGATCGTCTACGTGCTCGCCCAGCTTTCCGGCGCCGTGCTCGGCGCGCTGCTCGTCAAGGGCCTGCTCTCCGACGAGGGCGCGGCCGCCAACTACGGCGCCCCGCACATCAGCCCGCTGCTTGCCGGCAACTTCGCCGGTGCCGTCTGCGAGGCGATCGGCGCCTTCCTGATCGTGATCGTCGTGATCGCCGTCGCGCTCAACCCGCGGGCCTGGCAGAGCTGGGCCCCGTTCGCGATCGGCATGGCGTTCTCCGTCGGCATCTTCATCTTCGGGCCGCTCACCGGCGGCAGCTTCAACCCGGCGCGCTGGTTCGGGACGGCCCTGATCGGCGAGGACTTCGGCGGCGTCTGGGCCTACATCGTCGGCCCGCTCGTCGGCGCCCTGCTCGCGGTGCTCGTCTACAAGTTCATCATCGAAGCGGGCGAGGGAGAGGGCGAGCCCAAGCTCGAGCCGGGCACGTAGCCCCGGCCCCCGGCCACACCGACTCTGAGACGGGGCGCCGACGGGCGCCCCGTCTCGTTCAGGCCGCCCGGGGCGGCGGCCTCCATATGCTGTGAGCGGATGCGCCGCGTCACCTTCTCGCGCAACTACACGCTCTCGCTGTCGCGTACTTGTCGCTGCTACTGCAAGTACTGCGCGTTCGCCACCCACCAGGCGCACATCTACGCGCCCGATGAGGTCGAGGGGCAGATCGAGCAGGCAGTCCGCCGCCACGCCAAGGAGCTGCTCGTGCTCACCGGCGAGATGCCCGAGGTGAACCCGGTCGTCGCCGAGCGCCTGGCCGCATGGGGCCACGGGGACTTCACCTCCTACGTCGCATGGACCTGCGAGCGCGCGCTCGAGCGCGGCCTGCTGCCGCATACGAACATCGGCGTGCTCGAGCGGGCCGATCAGCTTCGTCTACGCGAGGTCACCGCGTCCCAGGGCCTGATGCTCGAGTCGTCCTCCGACCGGCTCATGGAGACCGTCCACGCGGGCTCGCCGACCAAGCACCCGGACGTGCGCCTGCGCGCAATCGAGACCGCCGGCGAGCTGCGGATCCCGTTCACCAGCGGCATCCTCGTCGGCGTCGGCGAAGCCGAGCAGGAGCGCTTCGACTCGCTCGATGCGCTCGCCGACCTCCAGCGCCGGCACGGGCACATCCAAGAGGTGATCCTCCAGAACTTCGTCCCGCACCCCGACTACTACGGGCGCGAGCCGGCCGAGATCGCCGACCGCGCGGCCCGCGAGCGCTGGTCGGCGGCGGCCCCGGAGACGCCCGAGGCGGCGGCCGTCGCGAGCGGCGAGATGCCGCTGCCCGCCTGGGCGAGCCCGGTCTCGCTCGCCGACATGAAGGCGCTCGTCGCTTACGCGCGCGAGGTGATGCCCGGTGTCGGGATCCAGATTCCGCCGAACCTCAGCGATTGGTGGGTCGAGCTCGCCGACGCCGGCGCCACCGACCTCGGCGGCCTGTCGGCGAACGGCGACCACATCAGCCCCGAGCACCCGTTTCCAAGCCCGAAGCAGGTCCGGGCGGCACTGCGCCCGCGTGACATGGCGCTGGCCGAGCGCCTCTGCGTCTACCCGCAGTACATGAACCCCGAGTGGATGGAGCAGGGGGTGCTCGACCTGGTCAAGCTCAAGTACTGGAGCTTCATCCCGCGCGGCTCCAGCGGGCGCAGCGCCTCGGCGGGCGCCGCGCAGAACGGCGTCGATCCGGGCCTCGCGCCGGAGGCGATCGCCAAGGGCCGCGAGGGTGAGCCGCTGACGCCGGAGGAGCTGGCGGCGCTGTTCGCCGAGTCGCGGCCGGAGGTGATCGAGGAGATGCGCGCGGCCGCCGATGGGCTGCGGGCCGAGCTTGCCGGCGAGCTCGCGACCTTCGTCGTCAACCGCAACGTCAACTTCACCAATGTCTGCACCGTCGGCTGCGCCTTCTGTGGCTTTGGCCAGGGGCGGCGTTCGCCCGACGCCTATCTGATCGACGAGGACGACTTCGTCGCCCGGATCGACGAGGCGATCGAGTTCGGCGCCACCGAGATCTGCATGCAGGGCGGCATCCACCCCGACTACACGCTCGAGCACTACGGGCGCTGGCTGCGCCTGGCGAAGGAGGTCGCGCCACAGCTGCACCTGCACGCCTACTCGCCGATGGAGGTGCACTTCATGGCGGAGCGATCCGGGTTGCCCGTCGGGGAGGTCTTCGACTACCTGATCGACTGCGGCCTCGGCTCGACGCCGGGGACCGCGGCCGAGGTCCTCGACGACAACGTCCGCATGCGGATCTCACCGAACAAGCTGCCGGTCGCGCGCTGGGTCGAGATCATCGAGGCGGCCCACGGTCGCGGCATCCCGACGACCTCGACGGTGATGTTCGGTCACATCGAGGAGCCGCGGGAGTTGGCCGAGCACATGCGCGTTATCCGTGGCCTGCAGGAGCGGACCGGGGGGATCACGGAGTTCGTGCCGCTCAGCTTCATCCCGTTCCAGACGTTGCTCGGCCGCACGCACGGCATCGAGGAGATCGGCCAGGACGAGAACCTCAAGCACACGGCTGCCTTCCGCCTGGCGCTCGGCCGCACGGTCCGCAACCTGCAGGCCTCGTGGGTGAAGATGGGCGTCGAGGCGGCCACCGAGTCGCTGCGCTGGGGCGTCAACGATCTCGGCGGGACGCTGATGGAGGAGAACATCTCGCGGATGGCGGGCTCCCAGCACGGGGTCCGCCTCGAGCCCTCCGATCTGATCGCGGCTGCGCGCCGCGGCGGCCGCACGCCGGCCCAGCGGACGACGCTGTACGAAGTGATCGAGACCTACTGATCGGGCTCGCCGGCGTCGCCGTCGGCCTCGGCCTCGATCGGGTTGGCCTCTGGCGCCGGGCCGGCCTCCTGCTCGGCGGCCTCCGGCTCGGTGGCGGCCTCTTCGGTCTTCGGCTTCCGCTCCGGATAGGAGGGAGGCGGCACGAACGGCTTGCGGCCGGTCGGTTTCAGCTGCGGCTCCTCGAGATCGATCTCCGGCGGCTTGGCCGTCCGCCGTGCGCGCCGTGGTATCCGTGGCCGCGGGATCGGCCGGTGGATCGCCGGGCGCCTGATCTCGCCGGTGGCTGGAGGCGCCGCCGGTTCCGGCAGTGCGGGCCGCGTCACGGCCAGCCACAGGCCGGTCGCCAGCGACCAGGCGACGAGCAAGAGCCAGCCCAGCGTCGCGCCGAGAAATGAGTCGGAGGCGAACGCGGCTGCGTCGGTGAACAGCCGCACGACCCACAGCACGCAGCCGGCCGCGGAGAGCAGCGAGGCGGGGGCAAAGCCCGGCGGCAGCATGCCGGGGGCCCGGCGGATCGTCAGCGCCGCGGCGACGAAGGCTGCCGCCAGTGCGGCGCCGCCCACCGCCGCGAGCGCCTCGGAGAGATCGAGCAGCGCGCGGCTCGTGCCCGGATCGGCGTCCTCGGGTCGTAGCGTGAGCACGCCGACCGTGACCAGGGCAGCGACCTCAAGCGCGATGCCGACCTGCGCGAGGGCGAGCATCGTCGTCGCCGAGACGCCCGAGTCGCGACGCCCGGCGGCGAGGCCGCGGAGCGTCGAGAAGATCACCAGGATGCCGACGAGCCCGACCGCGATCAGCGCGCTCGGCCGGGCGACGCCACCGGTCTCGTCGAGGAAGAACGCGTAGACCTGCGGTGCCCCGGCGCTCGCCGTCGGCAGCTGGTCGATCAACGCGAGCCCGACCGCCACCACGATCGCGCCGGCGAAGCCGGCAAGCCCGCCGGCGCGGCCGCTCCCGTCCCGTCTGCCGGGCGCGCCCCCCTCCACGCTGCCGCCGCTCTCGGTCACCACCGCCCGATCCTACGGAGTCGCGCGAGCCCCGAACACCCCGCGGCGCCCGCTGCGCGGATGTGACCGATGTCACGAAGTGGCGCGGAGCGGCGAGTAGGGTTTGCCGGGTTGGCTCGACGGCCGGCGGAGAGAGAGGAGCTGCATGGCTGATTACACGGTCAAGCGTCTCGAAGAGTTCGAGGCTGTCTTCGGGGGCGGGTTCAGGCGCGTGCGCGCCGGGCTCGGCGTCACTTCCTTCGGCCTCGCGGTCATGGACTTCCCGCCCAACTTCGAGAGCTACCCGGTGCACACCCAGCAGCACGACTCCCAGGAGGAGGTCTACACGGTGCTCTCAGGACGGGCGACGCTCGAGATCGGCGACGAGTCGATCGAGCTCGAGCCCGGCGTCTGGGTCCGGGTCGGTCCGAGCGAGGCGCGACGGCTGTCGACCGGCTCCGAGCCGGCCAGCGTGCTCGCGATCGGCGGCGTGCCGGGGGCGTCTACGAGCCTCCCGACTTCACCGAGGAGGGTGCGCCCGACCCGCTCGGGCACAAGGACCTCGGCACCAAGCCGCTCACCTGAACAGGTCCTCGGCGGCCGGCCGCTGCAGGCTCGCGGCTCCCGCCCCGTCGGCGGCGACGACGAGTCCTCCCAACCCGCGGATGACGACGGCCGGCAGACCGGAGTCCTTGCCGCGAACGAGGTCGGCCGCGGCCGCGAGCTGATCGGCCGTCGCGACCGCAGTCGCCTCGAGCACCCGCCCGTCGCGGTCGCTGCGCCCGCGCCAGTCGTCGAGCGGGGCGATGCCGGCGCAGCCGATCGCGATCTCGGCCTGCCCGATCCGCCACGGCCGCCCGAAGCTGTCGGCGACGACGACCGCGGGCGCGACCCCGCTCGCCGCGCGGACTCTCGGCCCGGATCCGGCGCGCCGAGCCGTCCGGGTCGGCGGGCAGCAGGGCAACGCGGCGCTCACCGGGCACGTTCGAGCTGTCGATGCCCGCGTTCGCGCAGATCAGGCCGGAGTTCGTCTCGGTGATCAGCACGCCCCCGGCGGCTCGGACGACGCGGCGGCTCTCGGCGAGCACGAGCTCGACCAGCGCCGGGTCCTTGCCGAGCTTGGCGGCGAGCTCGCGCGCCTGCGCGCCGGGCTCGACCGCGTCGAGGTCGCGGATCCGGCCCTCGGCCTTCGAGACGACCTTCTGCGAGACGACCAGAACCTCGTCTCCCCGCAGCTCGGCCAGCGCCGCCAGCTTGGCGCCGATCGCCTCGCCCTCGGCGACCTCGCCGAGCCCCGCGATCGCGCGCAGCTCGACGGCCGGCGAGCTCACTCGATGGCCGCCACGATCGTGGTCAGCGCGGAGGTCGTCTGCGGAGCGACCTCAGGTCCGGCGTTGGAGAGATGAGCGCGGAGCTCGAGCAGGTCCTCGCCCGTGTCGAGGTCGAGGCCCATCGAGGGGACGCGGCCGACGACCGCAGCAACCCCGGCCCGTTCGGCGAGCTGCAGGTGGCGCTCGCGGCTGTCGGGGCCGAAGGAGGGGGTGATCGCATCGGGTGGGCTGAGCAGCAGGCCGTTGGTGCCGGACCCGTGTCGATCCGGGATCACGACGACGCCCGCCTGCGGCAGTTCATCGAGCGCCTGGCTGAGCTCGGCGGGCTCGAGCAGCGGACAGTCGCCGGGCAGCAGGGCAACGGTCCGCGCGCCGCCGGCGAGCGCGGCCTCGATCCCGAGCAGCGCCGCCTCCGAGTGCCCTGCGTCGCCCGGATCGTCGACGAGGTCGACGCCCGCGCGCGCTGCGAGCGCCGCCACCTCTGGCTCACCGCTGATCACGATCGTCCGCTCGATCCCGGGGCAGGCCTCGATCTGAGCGAGGACATCGGCGGCCATCGCCGCGGCGAGCAGCGCCCGGTCGGCGGGCTCGAGCGCGTCGGAGAGACGCTGCTTGGCCGCGCCAAAGCGCTTGACCGGAACGATCGCCGTGGCGCCCATCACGGTCGCAGCCTACGGGTCGGGGAGCCGCGTCATCTTCACCCTGGCGTCGAGCGCAGCGTGCGCGGCGCCGCGGTAGACGCCGCGGATCGGCGGCACGTCCGAGTAGGCACGACCGTGGCCGATCTTGACGTGGTCGGCGCCCGTCAGCCTGCGATTCGTCGGGTCGGCACCGACCCAGCGGGGGCTGCCGTCGGCCGCCGGCAGCAGGGCCTCGAGCCAGGCGTGGGTGTTGACCTCGGCCGAGGCGGAGGAGCCGCCGGTCGGGGCGTACAGATAGCCGGAGACGTAGCGGGAGGCGATCCCCTCGCGGCGCAGCATCGTCAGCGCCAGGTGGACGAAGTCCTGGCAGACGCCGGCGCCGCCGGCGAGCAGGTCGTTCACGGTCGAGCCGACGTAGGTGACGCCGGGGCGGTAGTCGAAGCGGTCCGGGATCAAGGTGCAGATCGTCTCGAGCATGTCGAGCGGCAACCCGGTGCGGGCCTCGGCGAGCAGCTCGGCGATTCGCTCGGGGTTGGCGGGTGGGTTGAGGGGGCCGAGATACTCAGCTCCCTCGTCGGCGTACTCGGGACCGGCCAGCGCCTCCCAGTCCGGCTCCGGTGGGTTCTCCGGGGCCTCGACTCGGACCCGTGACTCGGCCCGGACCGAGAGGTGGTCGTGCTTGCCCGAGATCGCGAACTGGATCACCTCGGTGCCGAAGTAGTCGGTGTGCTCGTACAGCCGCGCCGCCGGGTCGACCGTGACGTCGAATCCCTCGAGGCGCTGCGCGCCTCCATGGAAGGGGCGGACCCGGATCGCGTTGTGCTGATCGGTGACCTCGCCCTCGTAGCGGTACTCGCTCGTGTAGGTGATCGAGTAGTGCGCCCGGTCCTCGTCGGCGACGGCCTCGCTCATCGGATCGCCACCTGCGGCTCGATGTCGCCCGAGAAGTAGCGCCCCTCGATGTCAGCCTCGACCCGCTCGAGCTCGTGCTGGACCTCGCGGAAGACGCCCGGCAGCTCGTCCGGGTGGACGTCCGCGCGACGGCCCAGCTCGAGATCGGCGGTGAGCCGGGCGAGCCGCAGCGTCGGCGTCGATCCGGCCGGGTCGCGCTCGGCGCGCGCGAGCAGTCGCTGCAAGAGCTCGGTCGAGGCGGCGACCGAGTCGGGGAAGGCGCGCTCGTAGAGCAAGAAGCGGGCGACGGGCTCGGCCCGCGGGGGCTGCGCCGCGGAGCGCATGAAGGCCTGAAAGCCGCCGACGGCGCGCAGCAGGGCGAGCGCGTTGCCGTCGCGGCGCGGGATCTCACTGCCCTCGTCGGCGGCGGGCCGGCGCGGGGGCAGGGCGACGCGGAGCATCCGCAGGACCATCGCCGCAGCCTCGATCCGGCCGCCGGCCAGCAGGAACGAGTAGGCGTCGTCGCGCTGCATCGTCGTCGCCGAAAGGCCCCAGAAGAGCGCCGAGCGCTCCTTTACGTAGGAGTAGATCGAGTAAGGACCCGTGCGCAGGCCGCTCTCGAGATCGCGGCGCTCGAGGTTGAGGTGGAAGGTGTTGAGCGACTCCCAGGCCTCGGCAGAGATCGTCTCGCGCAGCCGCCGGGCGCCCTCCCGGGCGGCGCCGACGCAGGAGACGATCGAGACGGGGTTGTCGCGGTCGCTGGTCAGCCGGTTGATGACGTCGTCGCGGAGGCTCCGGTCAGCGGGCTTGGCGAGCGAGCCGGCGCCCATCACGACGATCACGGACTCCCAGGACAGCGCCACCGAGCGTGGGTCCTCGGCGCCGCCCTCGAGCTCGACCTGGAAGAGGCCGTCGAGCATCCGTGCGGTGTGCTCGGCGCGAACCAGGTGGCGGCCGAGCCAGTAGAGGTCGTGGGCGATCCGGGCGAGCATCAGGCGCCGCCTCCCGGGATCCGCCGACGGGCCGGATCCTGGGCGACCACGCGCCCTTGCTGCTGCTGCTGACCCTGCTCATTCCAGCCGACCTGCGGCAGGTCCGGCATCGTCGGCGGCTCGAACGGGTCGTGCTGCAGCAGGCTCGGGTCGACGCTGCCGCCGGCAAGCACCCACGTGTCCTTCGAGCCGCCGCCCTGGGAGCTGTTGACGACCATCGAGCCCTCCTCGAGCGCGACGCGGGTGAGGCCGCCGGGAACGATCTTCACATCGTCGCCGTAGACCGCGAAGGGGCGCAGGTCGACGGCGCGCGGCGCCATCCCCTGCTCGGTCATCGTCGGCGCGCAGGAGAGCCAGACGACCTCCTGGGCGATCCAGCGGGACGGGTCCTCGTCGAGCAGGCGGCGCTGCTCGGCAACCTGCTCGTCGGTCGCCGTCGGGCCGATGAAGACGCCCTTGCCGCCCGATTCGCCGGTCGGCTTGACGACCATCTGCTCGATGCGCCCTTCGACGAACTCGCGCTGCTCGGGGTCGTCCATGAGCCAGGTCGGCACGTTGGCGAGCAGCGGCTCCTCGTTCAGGTAGTAGCGGATCATCTGCGGTACGTAGTGGTAGATCGCCTTGTCGTCGGCGACGCCGGTGCCGACGGCGTTCGCGATCGAGACGTTGCCCTCGCGGTAGGCGCGCATCAGGCCGGGTACGCCGAGCAGCGAGTCGGGCCGGAACTCGAGCGGGTCGATGAAGTCCTCGTCGACGCGGCGGTAGATCGTGTCGACGCGGCGCAGGCCGTCGGTCGTCTTCATGTAGCACGCGGCGTCGCGGACGACGAGGTCGGAGGCCTCGACGAGTTCGACCCCCATCTGCCGGGCGAGGAAGGCGTGCTCGAAGTAGGCGCTGTTCGCCGAGCCCGGCGTCCACACGACGACGGTCGGGCGGCCGACGCGAGTCGGCGCAGCGGCGAGCAACGCAGCGAGCAGCAGCTCCGGATAGTTGGCCACCGGGCGGACCGAGTAGCCGGCGAACAGCTCCGGCATCAGCCTGCCCATCGCGATCCGGTTCTCGAGCACGTAGGAGATCCCCGACGGGACGCGGACGTTGTCCTCGAGCACGCGCCAGATCCCGTTCCCGTCGCGGACCAGATCACAGCCGGATACGTGACACCAGACGCCGCCGGGCGGGCGCAGGCCGTGAGCGGGCCGCGCAAAGCCCGGCCGCGTCGCGATCAGCCGCCAGGGCACGATCCCGTCACGGACGATCTCGCGCTCGCCGTAGACGTCGGCGACGAAGCGGTTGAGCGCCTGGACGCGCTGCCCCACGCCGCTCGAGATGAACTCCCACTCGGCGGCCGAGATGATCCGTGGGATCAGGTCGAGGGGGAAGGGCCGGTCGCGGGTCTGCCCGTCCGGCCCGGTTGCGTCGAACGTGATGCCGCGTTGCATGAAGATCGCGTCGCGGCGCTCCGCCGAGGCCTGCAGCCGCTCGCGGCCGAGCCGGTTCAGGGACTCGACCATCGGCCGCGTCTGCGGGTGCGGGCGGCCGACGTCGACGAAGCATTCGTCGAAGCGCCCGGGCGTCGGCTCGTACGGGATCGGCTCCACGCCTGTGGTGGGATTGTCGATGGGTGTCAAGCGTTCCGGCATCGGCAGGTCCCGTGTCCTATTCCCCGGATTCTCGTTCTCATCGCAGGGTAGTGGCGAAACCGAGCGTCTCCGCGGCGACGGCGCGCCGGCGCTCGGTGCCGTCCATGAGGGTGTCGAAGACCGCGCTCGTGATGCCCTCCGGCGGCGGCTCGGGGTCGGCGGCATCGACGATGAGGCCGTCGAGCAGATCGCCGTAGGCGGCGGCGACACCGGCGGCGGAGGGCTGCTGGCCGATCGCCCGCATGAACTTGTCGGTCGGCCCCTTGATCACCGCGCCGGCGACGAACGGGCTGACGGCGACGACCGGCGCTGGAGCGGCGGCGAGCAGCTCGCGCATTCCCGGTACCGCGAGGATCGGGCCGATCGAGATCACCGGGTTCGAGGGCCCGATCACGATCGCGTCCGCCGCCTCGACCGCGGCGACGACCTCTGGGCTCAGAGTCGCTGTCTCGATGCCGGCAAGCTCGACCGCTTCGATCTCGGGCTTGGCCCGGTCGTGGACGAGGTACTCCTGGAACTCGCGCCAGCCGACGTCCGGCACCTTGACCCGCGTTCGGACGGGCTCATCGCACATCGGCAGCACGCGCGCCCGCAGGCCGAGTGCGGCGCCGATCTCGAGCTGCGCCTCGGTCGGCCTGCTGCCTCCGTCCAGCAGGGCCCGCCGCCGCAGGCAGGTGGCAAGGTCGCGGTCGCTGAGCCCGAACCAGTCGGGGGCGCCGAGCTTGACGAGGCGCTCGAAGACGGTGAACGAGTCGTCCTTGATCCCCCAGCCACGTTCGGGGTCGATCTCGCCACTGAGCCAGTAGGTGCAGAGGTCCGGGTCGGGGGAGATGTGGACGCCGAGCGCTTCGACGTCGTCGCCGGTATTCGCGATCACCGTCAGCCCCGCGCCGATCTCGGCCTGGGCTCCGGCCGCGAGCTTGGCGCCGCCGGTGCCGCCCGCGAGCAGCACCACACTCGGGCCGTCGTCCGGACTCAATCCCAATGGCCGTCCGTGTCGAGGCCGGTCAGCTTCAGCCCCGCGTGCGCCTTGTAGCGGACGTTGATCGAGATCAGCAGGGGCGTGATCTGCTCGGCGATCCGCGCGATCTCGAGCGGCCCGGCGTTGATCGCCCGGAGGCCGTCGATCCGCTCGATCAGCTTCGCGACGGGTGCCTTGTCGGCCTTGCGATCACCGCAGACGAGCACGTCCTCGTCGATCGGCTCGCCGAGCTCGGCCAGCTTCGGCGCGCCGACCGAGTGCAGGGCGGCGACGACCGTGACGTCGTCGGGAACCATCTCCTGTGCCTGCTGGGCGGCCGAGCCCTGCCAGACGCCGAGCGAGCGCGTCGCCTTACCGCTGACGGCGGCGGCGAGCGGCACGGTGCAGTCGACGAGCGTCTGGCCCGGCTGCAGGGCGCCGCGCAGGTTGTTGAGCGTCTCCGACTGAGCGCGGAAGGGGACCGTCAGGAAGACGATCGGCCCCTTCGCGGCCGCCTCCTCGTTGGCCAAGCCCACGACCTCGGCGCCCGGGACCGCGCTGCGGACGCGGCCCGCCGCCTCGGCGGCGCGGGCGGCGTCGCGCGAGCCGATCACGATCGGCACGCCGGCGGCGGCCCAGCGCAGGGCGAGCCCGTAACCGAGGGCGCCTGTACCGCCGAGGATCGGGACCGGGTTTTCGTCGGTGGCTGTCAAGGCCGCGAGTCTCTCCAGATAACGTTTTCGGCGATGGAGATGCCCACACCGGAGCGCGGCAACGGCGGTCCCGTCGAGATCGGATCCGAGCGCAGCGACGAGTTCGTCGTCGAGGGTCAGCTGCTGACCGACGTCGGCGGCACGCTCGGCGCCTCGGTCCTCTCGACCCCCGGGATGATCGGGATGATGGAGCGCACCGCCGCCGTGCTCAGCTTCGAGCAGCTGCCCGAGGGCTCGGCGACCGTCGGCTTCGAGGTCTGCATCAAGCACGTCGGGGGCGCCGCCGAAGGCTCCACGTGCACCGCGCACGCGAAGCTGACCGACTTCCAGGACGACCGCAAGCTCTTCTTCGACGTCGAGGTGCGCGAGGGCGAGCGCACGATCGGCGTTGGCACCCACCAGCGCCGCGTCGTCGCCACCGGCTGAAGCCGCGATGGCCGGCGACTACCCCGACCGCGTTCGGATCCGCGAGGTCGGACCGCGCGACGGCTTCCAGAACGAGCCGGAGGTGATTCCGACGGCCGCGAAGGTGCGGCTGATCGGGTTGCTCGCCGACGCCGGGCTCGAGCGCATGGAGGTTGCATCGTTCGTCCGCCCGGACGTGATCCCGCAGCTCGCCGACGGAGCCGAGGTCCTGGCGGCGCTCGAGCAGCGCCCCGGCCTGGCCTATTCGGTCCTGGTCCCGAACGAGCGCGGGCTCGAGAGCGCGCTCGGGGTCCGGGACAGCTTCGACGAGATCAGCGTCTTCCTGTCCGCATCGGAGACGCACAACCAAAAGAACGTGAACCGCTCGATCGCGGAGTCGCTGGCCGGGCTCGAGCGCGTCGTCGGCCGCGCCCGCGAGGCGGGGATCCGCTGCGAGGGCGTGATTGCCACGTCGTTCGGCTGTCCGTATGAGGGCGAGGTGCCGCAGGCGAGGGTCTTCGAGATCGCCGAGCGCCTCCGCGGCTTCGGCTGCGAGGAGATTGGCTTCGGCGACACGACCGGAATGGCAAACCCGCGCCAGGTCGACGGCTTCTACGCCGAGGCCACCGAGCGGCTCGAGGGGGTCGAGCTGACTGCCCACTTCCACAACACGCGGGGTCAAGGCCTCGCGAACGCGCTCGCCGCCCTCGGCCGCGGGGTCGCCTCCTTCGAGTCGAGCTTCGGCGAGCTCGGCGGCTGCCCGGTGCCGCCGGGTTCGACCGGCAACGTCTCGACCGAGGACCTGGTCTCGATGCTGCACGAGATGGGCGTCGAGACCGGAATCGACCTCGAGCGGCTGCTCGTCGCCTCGCGTGCGGTGCAGGAGCAGCTCGGCCGGCCGCTCGGCGCCCATCTGCTCAAGGCCGGCCCGGTCGACTGGCACCGGCAGGGATAGAGTCGCGGGCTCTGCCGGCCCGCAGCGACGCCACATCCGCCTGGCCCAGATCGGCGCCGACCGCGGCGGACCGCGCTGCGTTCGCGGATGCAACTCCGCGACCGTTCTGGCTCGATCGCCGCCTCGACGTTCCCCGCTACGACGCGCTCGTGGGCGAGCGCGAGGCGGACCTGTGCATCGTCGGCGCCGGCTTCACCGGCCTGTGGGCGGCGCTGCAGGCGAAGGGCCGGGACCCGGGGCGCAGCGTCGTCGTGCTCGAGGCGGAAACGGTCGGCTCCGGCGCCAGCGGCCGCAACGGCGGCTTCCTCTCGGCCTCGATCACGCACGGGCTCGCCAACGGCCTGAGCCGCTTCCCGGATGAGATGCGGACGCTGGAGCGGCTCGGGCTCGAGAACTTCGACGCGCTGCGTGGCGACCTCGAGCGGCTACGGGATCGACTGCGACTACGAGACTCCGGGCGAGTTCCTCGTCGCGGTCGAGCCGCACCAGGTCGCCCTACCTGGCCGAGGAGGCGGAGCTGCTGGCCACCTACGGGCACGAGGTCGAGCTGCTCGACGGCGACGGCGCTCCGCGCCGAGATCGACTCGCCCACCTACCTGGGGGCGGTCTGGGACAAGACCGGCGCGGCACTCGTCGACCCGGGCAAGCTCGCTGATCGGGCTCGCTCGCGCCGCTGCGGGGCTTGGCGTCGAGGTCTACGAGCGCAGCCCGCGCCGTGACGCTCGCCGAGGCGGGGCGATGCAGTCGCGTCGGACCGGGACAGGGGCCGGTCCGGGCCGGCCGCGTGCTGCTGGCGACGAACGCCTTCGCGCCCCTGCGCCGCCCGTTGCGCCGCTACATCGTCCCCGTCTACGACTACGTGCTCGTCTCCGAGCCGCTCAGCCGCGAGCAGCTCGCCGCGATCGGCTGGAGCTACGCGCCAGGGCGTCAGCGACGGCGGCAACCTCTTCCACTACTACCGGCTGACCGACGACAACCGGATCCTCTGGGGCGGCTACGAGGCCGTCTACCGCTACGGCGGGCCGGTCGCGCAGCGCTACGACACCGACGAGCAGACCTTCGGCCTGCTGGCGCGGAACTTCTTCGCCACGTTCCCGGCGCTGCGCGGGATCCGCTTCTCGCACAAGTGGGGCGGCGCGATCGACACCTGCAGCCGCTTCTCGGCCTTCTTCGACGTCTCGCACGGCGGCAAGACCGTCTTCGCCGGCGGCTACACCGGGCTCGGCGTCGGCAGCTCGCGGTTCGCGGCCGGCGTCGCCCTCGACCTCGCTCGACGGGATCGAGAGCGAGGCGACGCGCCTGCGCTATGTCCGCACGAAGCCGTTCCCGTTCCCGCCCGAGCCGCTGCGCTGGGCCGTGATCCAGCTCACCCGCAACCGCCTGCTCGCCGCCGACCACAAAGGCGGGCGCCGCGGGCTCTGGCTGCGTCTGCTCGACCGGCTCGGGCTCGGCTTCGACAGCTGAGCGGCGGCGGCCGGCGCGCGGGGGAGACGGGGAGTAGGGTCCCGCCCTATGCCGATGAAGAGCGATGGATTCGTCGACGCTGTCCACGCTCGCAGCCGCGAGCTGCTCGAGCCCTGCTTCGCGGAGGACTGCCGCTTCCTCAGCCCCGTCGTCTTCGCTCCCTACGAGGGGAAGGAGCTGGTGCTGACGATCCTCGTCGAGGGCGCGTTCAAGGTCTTCGACGCCGATAACTTCGAGTACGTGCACCGGTTCGAGAACGACGACGCCGCGGCGCTCATCTTCCGCACCATCGTCGGCGGCCGCGAGGTCGATGGCCTCGACCTGCTCACCTTCGACGATGACGGCCTGATCACCGAGCTCAAGGTGATGATCCGCCCGCTGAGCGGCACGATGGCGCTCAAGGAGGCGATGGGGGCCCGCTTCGAGGCCCTCGGCCTCGTCCCGCCGCGCGCCTGAGCGCGAGTCAGTCGCCGGCGCCGGCGCGCGAGCGCCGCACCTGCTCACGGTCGAGCAGGCTGATCAGGTCGGTGGCCAGCGCTGTGACCGCCTCGACGGAGTCGCCGTCGACGGCCTCGGGGACGTCTTGCGGCGTGTGGTGGGAGACCGGCACGAAGCCGTCGCTCTCGCGGGCGGTGAGAGCGATCGCCTCGTATCCGTACGTGGCGGCGATCGAGGCGCCCGTCGCGGGTCCGATCGGCAGCGCTCCCCGTTCAGGGTCACCGTCGGTCAGCGCCGCGCTCAGCTCGAGCAGCTGACCGCCGGCGGGCTGGCCGATCACCGGCACTTCGAGGACGACGAATCGCGGCCGTCCCCGTCCGGGGGAATCGATGTCGATGAACCAGGTCCGGTCCTTCGGCAGGCGTTTGCGATGGGCGCGGAAGAAGGCGCGGATTCCCTCGCGGGTCGTCTGGCCGGCGCCGGCGAGCAGCAGTACGACCTCGACCGCCTCGGGCGGTCGCTCGCGCAGCCTCTCGGCCACAGCCAGGGCGGCGGCGGTCGCGGCGGCGCTGTCGTTGGCGCCGGGCGAGGGCGGCGAAAGCGCGAGCTCGGCGTAGAAGAAGGCGGCAACCAGCAGCAGGAAGGTCTGCGGCAGCTGCAGCGCCGAGACCCAATCGGTGTCGAGCCCGGCCATCCGCGCGCCGAGCGGGGGCAGGAGCAATGCCACCGACCAGAAGACGAACGCCTGCGGGCTCGTCCGGGCGGGCCACAGAGCCGCGATGCGCGCCCAGGCCCGCAGCGCCCAGTCGTTGTACGCGGCGCCGGTCAGCGGCGCGTCGTAGGCGGCGCAGACGATCACCCGGGCGGGCTCCTCGCCGGCCGGTTCCTCGCCCTTGCCCGGAAGCGGTGGCGAGACGAGGTTCTGCGAGGCCCGGCGGAAGAAGAGCAGCGGCCGGACGATGTACCAGCGGCCGCTGAGGTCGCCGAACAGCGAGACGGCCGTGAACAGGACGAGGACGAAAGCCGCGACGGGGGAGACGCCGGCGATCAGGCTGCCGGCGATCGCCAGCGCGCAGTGGACGAAGCCGACGACGGGCCACTGTGGATGCACGTAGGTCGGTTCGACTGCAACCTGGGCGCCGTTCCCCCGCAGCGCGGCGGCGAGATCGCCGGCCGCGCGACGCTCCGCGTCGGAGCCGGAGCGCCGGTTCTCGAACCCGCACAGTCGCCGCACGCGGGCGAGATGCTCCGCCGCCGGTCCATTCGGCTCGCTCGCCGTCTCGGTCTCCTCGATGGCCGTGATCCGACAAGGATGCCGCCTCGGGCGGGTGGGCGCGCTGCGCGTGACGGGATCCGCGCCGGTCAGACCGGCAGTGCTCGGGCGCCGTCCTCGATCAGCGGCTGCGGTCTGCCGATCAGGATAGCCCTGCGCGTAGTCGATGCCGAGCTTCCGCACCCACTCGAGCGACTCCTCGTCGGCGACGAACTCGGCGACGGTCTCGATCCCGAGGCCGTGCGCGACCTCGACGAGCGAGCGGACGAAGGCCTGGTCGGCCGTCGAGCCGCCGATCTCGCGGATGAACTCACCGTCGATCTTGACCTGGTCGAGGGGCAGGTGCTTGAGGTAGAGGAAGGTGCCGAAGCCCGTGCCGAAGTCGTCGAGGGCGAAGCCGACGCCGAGCCGGCGGAGCTCGTCGGCGAACTCGGTCGCCGCGTCGATCGAGCCGATCGCGGCCGTCTCCGTCACCTCGATGATCAGCCTCGAGCCGTTCACCTGCTCGTCGCGGAGCTCGCCGTGGACGCAGTCGAGCAATTGCGTTGCGCCGACCGAACGGCCGGAGGCGTTCACGGCAATGCGGGGACCCTGCGGGTTCGGGGCCCAGCGGGCGAGCGTGCGGATCGCGGTCTGGATCGCCCAGCGGTCGATCGCGCCGATCATCCCGAGCCGCTCGGCGACGGGGATGAAGACGCCGGGCTGGATCAGCTCGCCACGCGAGTCGCGCAGCCGGGCGAGCAGCTCGAAGTGGCTGATCCTGTTCGTGCCGAGTTCGAGGATCGGCTGGAAGTGGGGGGTGAGGCCGCCGCTCTCGATCCCGTTGCGGATCTTGTCGTTCCAGTCGAGTCCGAGGCGCGCCCGGCTCGGGCCCGGCTCGACCGAAAGCACGCAGCGGTCGCCGCCGTGGCCCTTGGCGACGGTGATCGCCTCCTCGGCGGCAAGCACGATCTGCTCGGACGTCAGCCGCGGGCGATCGAGGGCGCAGATGCCCGCCGAGGCCGTGAGCCGAACCGGTGTATCGGCGATCTGAATACGCCGCTCGCGGATCGGCCTCGAGCAGCTCGTCGGCGCGGCGGCTGAGCGCGCCTCCTTCGCTCTGGGGCGTGACGATCGCGAAGCGGTCGGCCTCGAGGCGCGCTGCGACCTCACCCGCGCGCGAGACAGCATGCAGGGCCAGGTCGAGGTCGGCGAGCACCCGGTCGCCGCCAGCCCGGCCGAGACTCTGGTTGACGAGCTCGAAGTGATCGACGTCGATGACGATCACGCCGCCGCGGCCGCTCGGCGCGAGGCGGCCGATCGCGGCTTCGATCCGGGCACGGGCCGCCGGCGCTGAGTGCTCGCCCGTGCGAATCGACAGGCACGCGTACAGCTCGCCGTCGGCGAGCACGCAGCTGAGCCGGATGCCGACCGGGATCGGCGCGTCGCCCGGGATCGCGAGCTCGGGCGCGGGTCCCTGCCAGACGGGGTCGTCGCTGTCGATCGGTGCCGGAAGCGGCCGGCCCGGTCCGGGGATGAGATTGCGGATCCCCGCGATGAGCCGCTCGGCATCGACGCCGCGCAGAGTCTCGAGCGGTGCCCGCAGGAGCCCGCGGGCCGCCTCGTTCGCGTAGGCGATCGAGCCGCTCGCCGCGAGCACGAGCATCGGCTCGGAGGCCGCGTCAGCGACCGCCGCTACGACCCCGGGTGCCGCCCCCTCGGTCACTCGTCGCTGGTCTGTGTGCAAGGAAGTCTCCTCCGACCTCTCGGCCCATGGCGGACCGGTGCCCGCCTCGGCATCCTTGCCGTCGCGGCCAGTGTAGTCCGGCACGGGAGGGCCCGGTGCAGGTTCTCGACCGCCCCCGGACCCCGCCCCGGCCGCCGCTACATTCACTTCCCGGCCCCCGTAGCTCAGCTGGATAGAGCGTCCGCCTTCTAAGCGGATGGCCGCAGGTTCGAGTCCTGCCGGGGGCGCTGACCCCGACGGTGGTCGGGCGTCAGTCCTGTAGAGATGATCTCGCCATGAGACCCGGCCGCCGGAGGAGCTCTCTAGTTACCGGTGCGCGTGCTCGCGATCGCGTTGATCGTGGTGTGGGCCGCGGGCCTCCCGCCGGGCTGCGGTTTGCGGTTGCGGGGCTGATGCTCGTGGCTGCCGCCCGGGCCATCTATGACCGGAACGGCAGACCGCAGCCCCCGTTGACGAGCGCCGGCGGTGGGACCGAGAACGGCCGGCCGGGTCTGCGGGAGAGGGCCACGTGCCGGAGCCGGCTGGGCCCACCCCGCCCGGATAAGGTTCTCCGCGGTGGCGAGGAACGAGGGGGAAGCGGGCCTGACGCGGCGCCGGGCGCTGCAGGCGGGCGCGCTCGCGGCGGGTGCGCTCTGGCTGCCCTCGAGGGCGGCTGCGGCGTCGGGCGGCGACCGTGCCCGGCGCCGCGCGGCTTCCCCGCGGGTATCGAGCTCTCCCGCGAGCTCTTCGAGAACTGGTCGACGGCAATCCGCGTCGCCGACGTCTGGACCTGCGCGCCGCGCAACGGGCAGCAGGCCGTCGAGGTCGTCAACTGGGCTCATCGCGCCGGCTGGCGCGTGCGGCCGCGCGGCAAGATGCACAACTGGTCGCCGCTGACGCTGGAGCCCGACAGCGAGTGTGGCCGCCGGATCCTGCTCGTCGACACGACGAAGCACCTGAAGCGGATCGAGGTCCTGGGCGGGGATCCCGCGGCGGTCCGCGTCGACGCCGGAGCGCTCATGGACGACCTCGTCACCCGACTCTCCGAGCGCGGCTACGGCTTCGCGTCGATGCCCGCCCCGGGCGGGATCACCGTCGGGGGCGCCCTGGCGATCGGCGCCCACGGCAGCAGCCTGCCGGGGCGGGGCGAGAGCCGGCCGGCAGGACAGACTTACGGGTCGCTCAGCAACCAGATCGTCTCTCTGCGCGCGATCGTCTGGGACCGCGACCGCCGTCGCTACCGGCTCCGCGAGTTCCATCGATCCGAGCGGGACACAGCCGCCTTCTGCGTGCACCTCGGCCGCGCATTCGTGGTCGCGTACACGCTGCGCGTCGGCGCCGACCGGAACCTCCGCTGTGTCAGCCGCCTCGACATCCCAGCCGACGAGCTGTTCGCGCCGCCGCGCGCGTCCGGGAGCAAGTTCGCGGGCTTCCTCGACGCCGCGGGCCGTGCCGAGGCGATCTGGTTTCCGTTCACGGAACGGCCCTGGCTGAAGGTGTGGAGCGTCGCACCTCGCAAGCCGCCGGCATCCCGGGCCGTCGATGCCCCCTACAACTATCCGTTCAGCGACAGCCTCTCTCGCGATGCTTCCGACGCTCTCCGGGCGCAAGTTGCTCGCCGATCCGGCTTCGACCCCCGGATTCGGGCAGAGCGAGTACCAGGCCGTCGTCTCCGGCCTGGCGGCGACCGACTCCGCCGACATCTGGGGGCCGTCCAAGAACACGCTGCTGTACATCCGCCCGACGACCCTGCGGCTCGAGGAGATCGGCTACGCGGTCTTGACCCGGCGCCGCCACGTTCAGCGCGTGATCCACGACTTCACCAGCTTCTTCGGCGAGCGCGCCGCGGCCTACCGGGCAGCCGGCCGCTACCCGATCAACGGCCCGGTCGAGATCCGGGTCAGCGGTCTCGACCGGCCCGCGCACGCCGAGGTCGCCGGCGCCAAGCCGGCGCCGCTCTCGTCGCTCGCGCCGAGCCGGGGCAGCGGCTGGCACGTGGCGGTTTGGTTCAACGTCCTCACGTTCCCCGGAACCGACGGCGAGTATGAGTTCTTCCGTGAGCTCGAGCGGTTCCTGCTCAGCAACTACCGCGGCGGGCACGGCCTCGCCCGTCCCGAGTGGTCGAAGGTCTGGGCCTTCAAGCGGAGCGGCGCCTTCGTCAACGACCGGATCATCGAGCGCGGCTTCCCGCGCCGCTACCGGAGCGGTCGCCCGCGCGGCGGCGACTGGGACTGGGCGCTCCGCACGCTCGACCGCTACGACCCGCATCGCGTCTTCGGCAACGGCTTCGTCGACCGTCTGACCTCCGTCTGAATCGCCCCGCGGGCCCGTCGCCCGCACCCCCGGCCGCTACATTCCAGCCCGACACGGTGGCAGTAGCTCAGTTGGTAGAGCTCCGGCTTGTGGTGCCGGCGGTCGCGGGTTCGAATCCCGTCTGCCACCCCTCGACGCCGGCCGGGGCGCGATAGGGTTCGTATACCAGACGCAAGATTCGCGGCTTCAGGGCCGCTCGAAAGGGAGAGGGATCAAGATGAAGAAGATCACCACGCGTGCGCTGCTCGCGCTCGTGGCCGCTGCAGCGATAGTGCTGCTCGTTGCTGCGCCGGCAAGCGCCGGCAAGTCCGGCGGCTCGACGCTGGCGCCCAACCACCAGACCTTCGAGGCCTTCGCCGATATCGGCATCGGCGTCAAGACGACGGGCAAGGCTCACGGTACGTCCGGCGGGCTGCACTTCCCGGTCGTTTCGGCCAAGGTCGACCCGGAGACGGGCGCCGCCAAGTTCGTCCACAAGGGCGGGCTCAAGTTCACCTACAACGGCATGTCGCTGAAGATCAAGAACCTGATCGTCAAGATCGGCAAGAAGAATGTGATCAAGGCGCAGATGAAGGGTGGCGGCAAGGTCCGCTTCGCCGACCTGAAGATCAACAAGCTGAATATCGACCAGAAGAAGAACGGCAAGTTCGTCTACTCGAACATCAAGGTGTTCGTCGCCAAGCCGTTCGCCAAGGCGATGACCTCCGAGCTCGGGGTCCAGAACCTCGACGGGGTCAAGCTTGGCAAGCTCACCACCAAGGCCAAGGACTGAGCATCAGGCGCGACCGCTGAGCGTCGAGAGGCGCTCAGCGGCGCACGCCGCTCCGCCGCGGCTCAGCAATCGGTGACGGCGGGGCCGTCCGGCTTGACGACCTCGAAGGCGGAGCCGGGGATGGACTTGAGCTGGTTCAGGTTGCCGTCGTTCCAGCGCCGGTCGGTCGATCCCGAGATGTAGAAGTCGGAGCCGTTGTCGGCGACGATCATCCCGTAGCGCTTGAGCGCGGTCGCGATCACCCGGGCGTCGCCGCTCATCCCGGAGATGTCGTAGCCCGCCCGCAGGCGCAGCCGGCTGCCCATCGCCGGCAGGTCGGCATCGCACGAGTCGGATGCACTGTGGGTGGCCGGCGGGTAGTAGGCGCGGCGCGTCTCGTCGAACGTGACGCGGATCGCGTGGTCGATCTCGCCCGACTTGACCTCCTCGTAGGTGACCAGGCCAGGGAAGATCGGCAGTCCGGCGGCGTCCGCCGAGGTCCAGCCCGCCGGTCGCTGGCCTGTGAGCGGCGAACCCAGGTTGAAGACCGCGCCCGCGTCGCCCGCCCAGGTGTTGGCGCGGCCACCGCGGTCGAAGGATCGGTAGAGCTCGTAGTCGGTGCATGAGCCCCCGGGAGCGGCCGGCCGGCGGACGACGAGCACGTGCCGGTCGCCGCCGGAGCGCTTGCCGCCCTCGATCGGCGCGCCGGGAGGGATCGGATAGGGCCCCCTGTCGCTCTCCTCGCCGTAGGCCGTGAAGTGGATCTGCGCGCCGGGCTGGTCGTGCGGGACGACGACGTAGGGGATGCCGTAGTGCGGGTTGGAGCCGAAATCGGGATGCAGGTCGGTCTGCTGACCGCCGAGGATCGCGGCGACGATCTGGTGCGAGCGGGCGGCGATCGGCTTGCCATCGACCCGTTCGTTGAACGGATCGCCGGCGGGGAAGACGGAGCACTGAAGGGCGGGGTGGGGACCGTTGAACGGGGCGAGCAGAGTCGCGGTCGGCTTGCCGCCGTGCGCGGGGCCGCAGCCCGATCTCCGCTTGCGGCAGGGGCTGACCGAGAAGGTGACGACGGTCCCCGGCGCGAAGCCCTTGATCCGGACGTGGCTCGACTTGTGCTTGACGTGACGGACGAGCTGGGCGCCGCCACGCGGTCCGGCAACGACCCGGTAGCCGCGCTCGCCCCTCGAGCGGTCCTTCCAGGCGATCGTCACCGAGTGGGCGGACACGCGGGCGGCACGTACGTCCGCGGCCGGCTTCAGCTTGGCGAGCGCGGCGCTGGGGCAAAAAGCCGTCAGCGCGATCGCGCAGCTCGTCGCGAGGGCCATTGCCACCGCCGAGGGGTTCGCTGAGCATCGTTGCCGGTCCATTGCCTTGCCGCTCCCATCCGCAGCTTGGCAGGGCCCTCGGCGCCCGTCCAGGGATCTCACGTTCTTTGCGCGGGCGTCGTTGTGCTGTATGCAATGCCCGTGAGCTCCGCGATCGCGCCACCGCCCTTCAGCCTGCTGTTCCGTGAGCAGGCTCCGGCGGTCGCTCGGCTGCTGGCGACGCTGGTCGCCGCGCGAGGAGGTCGAGGAGCTCGTTCAGGAGACGTTCGTCGCGGCGCTGCGCGGCCTACGACGACTTCGACGGCGCCAGCCCGCGAGCCTGGGTGCTGGCGATCGCGCGCCGCAAGGCGATCGACGAGCACCGCGCGCGGGCAAGGCGGCCGGCGGCTGCGGATGCCGACGTTGATGAGCAGGCGGCGCCGGCTCGGCGCGCTGGCGCTTGACGGCGGTGGCCTCTGGGCCGAGGTCGCCGAGCTGCCGGAGAAGCAGCGGGCGGCGCTGGTGCTGCGCTACGCGCTCGACCTGCGCGCACCGGGAGATCGGCGAGGTGCTCGGCTGCAGCGAGGCCGCCGCCCGGCGGAGCGTCCACGAGGGCCTGACGAAGCTGAGAGCGACGACATCCGGCCGTAACGGCCGTGCGAGAGGAGGCAGGGGCATGAGCTACTCGACCGATGGACAGATCGCAGGCGACCTCCGCAAGGACGCCGCCGGCCTAACCGCGGCGCTCGACTTCGACGGGATCGCATCGCCGCGTTGCGTCAGCCGCCGAGCGCGAGGGTCTTGTCGAGGTCGCCTGGACGGTCACCGAGACGCCGATCGGCGAGCTGCTGCTTGCGGCGACCGACGGCCGGGCTGGTCCGGGTCGGCTGGTCGGGCGACGATCGCGACGCGATGCTCGAGCAGCTTGCGGTCGCGATCGGCCCGCGGATCGTCGAGCTGCCGAGCCGTCTCGACCCGGCCGCGCCGCCAGCTCGACGCAGTACTTCGCGGGACCGCCGGCACGCTTCGACCTCGACGCTCGACTGGCGGCTCAGCGCCGGCTTCGTCCGCGCGCGTGCTCGAGGGCCTGCGCGAGATCCCCTTCGGCGAGACCCGCAGCTACGCGGAGATGGCGAGCGCCGCCGGCAGCCCGCGCGCCTTCCGCGCGGCCGGCAGCGCGCTCGGCGCCAACCCGATCCCCGTGATCGTCCCCTGCCACCGCGTGCTGCGCAGCGGGCGGCGCGCTCGGCGGCTACGGCGGCGGCCTGCCGGCCAAGCGCACGCCTGCTCGAGCTCGAGGGCGTGCTCGGCTGAACGGCTCGAGGCCCTCCCAGCCGCCTCGTACGGCGGCGGGACAAGGTCCGGCGGTTCGCGCCGCGGCGGGCCGGCTTGCCGACCTCGAAGCCCTGGCAGTAGTCGACGCCGAACTCGCGCAGCAGTCTCCATCGTCGGCGCGTCCTCGACGTACTCGGCGATCGTCCGCAGTCCATGCCGCGGGCGATCTCGACGATCGCCTTGACGACGAGCTGATCGACGGGGGAGGCGGCGAGGCCGCGGATGAAGTCGCCGTCGATCTTCAGGTGGGTGAGCGGCAGTCGCTTCAGGTAGTAGAAGGACGCGAAGCCGGTGCCGAAGTCGTCGAGCGCGAAGCCGCAGCCGAGGTCGATGCATCTCGCGGCCGAAGCGGGACGCCTGCTCGAGGTTGCGCGATCGCCGCCGTCTCGGTCACCTCGAAGATCAGCCGGCTCGGGTCGACGTTCGAGCGCTCGATCTCGGCCTTCGGATCGCGGTCAGCATCTCCGGGTCGCCGATCGACTTGCCCGAGAGGTTGATCTCGAGGCTCAGCTCCGCACGATCCCGGTGCGTCGCCATCGCCTCGATCGCGCTCCGCGACGACCCAGCGGTCCAGCTCCTGGATCAGGCCGAAGCGCTCCGCGGTCGGCACGAAGGAGCTCGGGCGGGATCACCTCGCCGCCGCTCGCCGCGCATCCGGATCAGCACCTCCCAGCTCGTCACCGAGTCCGAGGCGAGCTCGAGGATCGGCTGGAAGTAGGGGACGAAGGAGTCCGTCGTCGAGCGCCTCGCGGATCCGCTCGCTCCAGCTCGTCGCCGATCGCGTCGTCGGGCAGCAGCGAGTCCTCGAAGGCGATCGCCGCGCGCGCCGCCCATCGCCTTCGCGCGCCGCATCGCCAGCTCCGCCCAGCGCGAGCGCCTCGGCCGCGTCCGCGGGACCCTCCTCGAGGCTGACGACCCCGACCGGAGAGCCGGCGCACTCGGACGCCCGACCGAGAGCTCGAATGGGTGCGAGCCGATCAGCTGGACGATGTCCTCGCCGATCGCCCGCGCGCGCTCGACTGAGACCTCGGTGAGCACGACCGCGAACTCGTCGCCGCCGAGCCGGGCGGCGATGTCGGTCTCGCGGATCCGCTCGGCGACCATCGCCGCGACCTCGCGGAGGAGCTCGTCGCCGCTGCCGATAGCCGGTCGCTCTCGTTGAGCGGCGGAAGTCGTCGAGTGCCGAGCACGAGCAGGGCGCCGCCGCCGTAGCGGTGCGCCCGGGCAAGCTCCTTCTCGACGTCGATCTCGAACCGACGGCGGTTGAGCAGGCCGGTGAGCGGGTCCCGCTCGGAGATCTCGAGCAGCCGTCCCTCGATCTCGGCGCGGCCGGTGGGGTCGCTGAGGCCGACCGCCCGGACGCCGGCATGGCCGGCGAGCTCGATCACCCGTACGTCGAGCTCCGGGCTGGCGCCGTCCTCGCGGCGCACCCGTGCGGCGGCAATGTCGACGATCTCGCGATCGAGGTCGACACCCTCGAGCAGGTCGCTGAGGGTCAGACCCGAGACCTCCTCGGCCTCGCGGCCGAGGAGCCTGCAGGCGGCGTGGTTGGCGAGCAGCACGCGTCCGTCGGGTCCAAGCAGGGCGATGCCCTCCGAGGCGGCGTCGATCACCTCGGCGACGAGCGCGGCGGCCCGCTCACCGCCGAGGACCGAGACGATCGATCCCTCTGCACCCATCGCAAAGCGATCGTGACAGCAGGTTCCTACACTTGGCAAGTGGCCTCGGTTGAGGGCAAGGGCGCACCCGAAGATCCCGAGACGGCACGCGTCGTCGCCGACGCCGGCGCTGAGGCTGCATGGCGGTTCGCCGCCGCCGCGCACGACGGTCAGGTCCGGTCCGCCGATCGCGGTCCCTACATCCACCACCCCGAGCGCGTGGCGATGCTCGTCGCAGCGAACGGGGGCAGCGACGCGATGATTGCCGCGGCCCTGCTGCACGACGTGCTCGAGGACTCGCCAACCGAGCCCGAGCAGATCGAGGCCGGGTTCGGCGCCGATGTCGCCGCCCTCGTCGATGCGCTCAGCGACGACCGCTCGATCACCGACTACGAGCACGCGCAAGCGGGCCTTGCGCGAGCAGGTGCGCGAGGCCGCCGGGAGCGCGCGGCGCTGATCTACGCCGCCGACAAGCTCGCCAACTGCTCGATCTCAGGGGCGCCTACGCGGAGATCGGCGAGGGGTCGCCGAGCGGATCGAGATCAGCACTCGCCCTGCGGATCACGATCTGGCGCGACGACTGCGAGATGTGCCGTGGCCTGCTCGGTTCGACGGACCTCGTCGAAGCGCTCGCGGCAGAGCTCGACGAGCTCGACGGCGATCGCCGGCGCTCGCCGGCGGCGCAGCGCGCCTGAGTTGCGGCCGGCCGGCACCTTCATCCGCGCGCGCCGCCCTCTGCAAAACTGGCCCTCTCTTCGCGGCGTCCTCGTCCGGCGCCGCCGACGGCAGCAACCAAGGAGACTCAAACGATGAACCCCAGCACCGCCACGCCCACGCCGCCGAAACCAGCCTCGACTTCCAGGTCGCCGACCTCGGCCTCGCCGCCTTCGGCCGCAAGGAGATCGAACTCGCCGAGCACGAGATGCCGGGCCTGATGTCGACCCGCCGCGAGTTCGCCGACGCGCAGCCGCTGGCCGGCGCGAGGATCATGGGCTCGCTGCACATGACGGTCCAGACGGCGGTCCTGATCGAGACCCTGGTCGCGCTCGGCGCCGAGGTCCGCTGGGCCTCCTGCAACATCTTCTCGACCCAGGACCACGCCGCCGCTGCGGTCGTCGTCGGTCCCGACGGCACGCCCGAGGACCCGCAGGGCGTTCCCGTCTTCGCCTGGAAGGGCGAGACGCTCGAGGAGTACTGGATGCTGTGCGAGAAGGCCCTGCTGTGGCCCGACGGCAGCGGCCCGAACATGATCCTCGACGACGGCGGCGACGCCACGATGCTCGTCCACAAGGGCACCGAGTTCGAGAAGGCCGGCGCCGTGCCCGACCCCGCCTCGGCCGAGTCGGAGGAGTTCCGGGTCGTTCCTCGGCCTGCTCGAGCGCTCGCTGCAGAGGACCCGGCAGCGCTGGACGCGGATCGGCGCCGGGCATCCTCGGCGTCACCGAGGAGACGACGACCGGCGTCAACCGGCTCTACCAGCTGGCCCAGACCGGCGATCTGCTGTTCCCGGCGATCAACGTCAACGACTCGGTGACGAAGTCCAAGTTCGACAACCTCTACGGCTGCCGCCACTCGCTGATCGACGGCATCAACCGCGCCACCGACGTGATGATCGGCGGCAAGATGGCCGTCATCTGCGGCTTCGGCGACGTCGGCAAGGGCTGCGCCGAGTCGCTGCGCGGCCAGGGCGCTCGCGTGATCGTCACCGAGATCGACCCGATCTGCGCGCTGCAGGCGGCGATGCAGGGCTACGAGGTGAAGCGCCTCGACGACGTCGTCGAGACGGCCGACATCTTCATCACGGCGACCGGGCAACAAGGACATCATCACCGCCGATCACATGGCGCGGATGAAGCACCAGGCGATCGTCGGCAACATCGGCCACTTCGACAACGAGATCGACATCGCCGGCCTCGAGCAGCGTCGGCGACGTCGAGAAGATCAACATCAAGCCGCAGGTCGACGAGTGGCGCTTCCCGGACGGCCACACGGTCATCGTGCTCTCGCGAGGGACGGCTGCTCAACCTCGGCAACGCGACCGGCCACCCCTCGTTCGTGATGTCGAACTCGTTCACGAACCAGACGATCGCCCAGATCGAGCTGTTCTCGAAGAACGACGAGTACGAGAAGCAGGTCTACGTGCTGCCCAAGCACCTCGACGAGAAGGTCGCGCGCCTGCACCTCGACGCGCTCGGCGTCGAGCTGACCGAGCTGACCGACGAGCCAGGCCGCCTACCTCGGCATCCCGGTCGAGGGTCCGTACAAGCCCGACCACTACCGGTACTAGGGCGCCTCTGACGCGGCGCCTGAGCGCCACGCGGTCGGCGCTCATGTGGCGCTGCCACACGCGCCGCGCACGCTCAGGCTTGGTCAGAGACGCCTTAGGGCTAAGTGCGTGTGGCCCGGCGCCGCCCCGTGCTGCTCATGCTTGGTCTGGGAACGCCTTAGGTACCGCCTGCGTTCCTCCGGGTGTTCGGGGTTGCCGCGGGCCGCTCGGATGAGGGCGGCCGCGAAGTCGATCAGACGAAGGCGGCCCCGCGAGCGGCGGCGCCGGTGACGAGGCGGGCGCCGAGGCGGTCGAGGCGGCTCGCCCGGGGGCGCTCACGCGTGCTCAGGCCGCTTGACCAGGTCGCGCGTCGGGCTCGATGCCCCAGCGGCTCGGCGAGCTCGCTGAGCTCCGGGGTTGAGCGGCCAGCGATCGGGCCGATCGCTGCCCTCGTGCTCGGTCGCTGGCGCCCTTCAGGGCCATCGAGCCGGTGTTGTCGCCGATCCTCCGGATCTCCTCGACGTCGCCCGCGGTCAGGCCGGGCTCGGCGGGCAGCGCGGCGAGCTCGGCGCGCTTCTCCTCGACCGGGCGTGAGCCTCGGGCCCGATCTCCTGGATCAGGGTCGGCGCGACGCACTCGACCGCGGGCTGGGCGAGGTTCCAGGCGCAGGCGAGCTGCATCAGGGTCAGGCCGGTGCGCTCGCGGATCGGCTCGAGCTGCTCGAGTCGTTCGCCGCGCCCGCCTCGACCCAGCCGGCGGGCCGGAAGCCGCGGTGGTCGTGCGCGGCGAACTCGTGCCCGGGGCGGACGTCGCCCCAGAACAGGCCGCCGTAGTCGACGACGCGGGTGATCAGCCTGATCGCAGTGGGTCGCGGCGGCGTCGAGGACCAGCTCGCCCGGCCAGGGCTCGAACGGGTTGAGGATCACCATCCCCCAGTCGATCGCGTCGCCGAACAGCTCGAAGCAGTGGATCAGGTCGAGCGTGAAGCCGTTCGCGGGCCCGGCGCGACGCCGATCGCCTGCGCGAGCCCGTCGGAGCGGATCGCGGCAGCTCGTCCCAGACGACCTCCGACGTGTAGCCGGTCCGGTCCGGGTTGTGGAGGAGCAGCAGGTCGAGCTGATCGACGCCGAGCCGCTCGAGGCTCTCTCGGTCGCCATCCGCAGATAGGAGCGGTAGCCGGTCGGGCCCGCGCAGCCGTCGGGTCGGTGAAGCGGGGAAAGCCCCTTGGGCCCGCGCGCTCGCCCTCGTAGAAGTCGTGGCCGATCGCGCCGACGAGCGAGTATCCGTCGCGCGGGACGCCGGCGATCGCCCGGCCGAGCAGCGCGTCGGCCTCGCCCTGGCCGTAAGTGTCGGCGCTGATCACCGTGTCGACGCCGCGCCCCGGGCGTAGCAGCTCGACCAGGCGTCGTCCTCGCAGCGTCTCGCCGAAGTGCATGAAGCGACCGCCGCTCCAGGTACCGATCGCCGTTCTCGTCGGCTCCATGCACGGAACGTTAGCCATGAGGGGTCCGGGCCGGGGCGCGTTACTGCCCGGCGCTAAGGTTCCGCCCCGTGCACACCACCGTCGAGACTCTCAGCCCCGCCCGCGTCAAGATCAATGCCGAGGTCGAGCGCCGACGACGTAGCCGCCGAGATCGAGCGCGCCGCCCGCCGCCTCGGCGGGCGAGATGCGGATGCCCGGGCTTCCGCAAGGGCAAGGTGCCGGCGCCGCTCGTCATCCAGCAGATCGGCCGCGACGCCGTCTTCGAGCAGGCGCTGCGTGACTCGCTGCCCGTCTGGTACGAGCGCGCGATCATCGACTCCGGCGTGACGCCGGTCGGCGAGCCGCAGCTCGACCTCTCCGATCCGCCCGCCGAGGGTGAGCCGCCGAGCTTCTCGATCGAGATCTCGATCCGCCCGCCCGCCAAAGCTCGGCGACTACAAGGGCATCGAGGTGCCGCAGACTGCGCCGGAGGTGCCCGAGGGCGCCGTCGACGCCGAGATCGATCGGCATGCGCGAGAGCCTCGCCTCGCTCAACCCGTCGAGCGCGCCGCCGCCGACGGCGATCACCTGCTGATCGACTTCACCGGCTCGGTCGACGGCGAGGAGTTCGAGGGTGGCCAGGCGACCGACTACCTGCTCGAGATCGGCTCCGGCAACTTCATCGAGGGCTTCGAGGAGGGCTTGATCGGCGCCGGCCGCCGGCGACGAGAAGGACGATCGAGGTCACCTTCCCTCGAGGACTACCACGCCGAGCACCTGGCCGGCGAGGAGGCGAGTTCGCCGTCATCGTCAAGGAGGTGCGCGAGAAGACGCTGCCCGAGGCCGACGACGACTTCGCCGCCGACAACTCCGACTTCGACACGATCGCCGAGCTCCGCGCCGACATCGAGCACCGGATCCTGCATCACGATGGAGCACCAGGTCGAGGACGCATATCGCGATGCGGTGCTCGACGCGGTTGTCGACGCCGCCGCGATCGAGCTGCCCGACGAGGTAGTCGCCGCCCGCGCCGAGGAGGTCTGGGAGCGGCTCGAGCGCCAGCTCAACAGGCCGGCATGGATCCCGCCGCCTACCTGCAGATGCAGGGCAAGGCGCGCGAGGAGACGATCGAGGAGGCGAAGCCCGACGCCGAGCGCGGCCTGCGCCGCGAGGCCGTGCTCGAGGCCGTTGCCGAGGCCGAGGAGATCGACGTCTCCGAGGAGGAGATGCTCGAGGCGCTGCAGCCGCCGCCCGGCGAGAAGCGCAAGCCCGAGAAGCTGCTCAAGCGCCTGCGCGCCGACGGCCGCGACGCGCTGCTCGACCGATGAGATCCGGATGCGCAAGGCAGCCGACCTGCTGGTCGAGGGTGCCGTTGCGGTGCCCGCTCCTGATTCCGGCCCCGATACGACACCAGCGAGACCGCCGAGTCGGGTGAGCTGTGGACGCCGGAGGGCTCGACCGCTCCTGAGGGCGGCGGTGAGCTGTGGACGCCGGAGGGCTCGACCGGCGACGAGGACGCCGGGGCGGCCGACGCCGACGCCGAGCTGGTCCCCGACTCCGAGGAGGAGTAGCTCCCGGACGCAAACGGGGCGCCCGTAGGCGCCCCGTCGCAGTCAGCGTTCGCTCGGCCCTGCGCCGGCGCGCTTCCTACTTGCTCAGCTCGAAGTGCTGCTTCGGCACGTCGCACTTCTGTTCGAGACGGTCAGCTTGTTCGTCTTCATGTTGCCGCTGACGCGCTTGCCGTTCTTCGTGACGCTTGCCGCTGACCCGGAGCTTCTCGCTCGGGTTGTTGACGTTCGGAGACGCGTCTTGAAGCTGCCCGACTTGTTGACCGGGATCGGCGCGGTGATGGTGACCTTCCCGAAGCTCTCGAGTGCTTCTTGCCGCAGCGGATGTCGATGCCTTCAGCTTCATGTGCTTGATCGCCTTCGGCTGCTTGTCCTTGGTGACGACGGTCAGCGTCACGCGCGAGTCCTTGTCGTGGACGACGCCTCCGGACAGCTTGATCTTCTTCGCCAGCGCCAGCGCCGGAAAGGCGAGCGCCACGACGATGATCAGGACGAGTGCAAGTTTCTTCATATTGCTCCCTGTGTCGGGACCGCCCCCGCGGCGGTCGGTGTTCCGGCCAAGCTAGCAGCGGCCGGCTGCGAGGACCCCCGTGCCGGACCCGCCGACACGCTTCTGTAGAGTGCCCCGCCATGAGCCCGATGGTCCCCATGGTGGTCGAGCAGACGTCGCGCGGCGAACGCGCCTTCGACATCTACTCGCGCCTTCTCAACGAGCGCATCATCTTCCTGGGCACCCCCGTGACCGAGGACATCGCGAACCTGATCGTCGCCCAGCTGATCCACCTCGAGTCCGAGGATCCCGACAAGGACATCTCGATGTACATCAACTCGCCGGGCGGGTCGGTCTACGCGGGGCTGGCGATCTACGACACGATGCAATACATCAAGCCGCACGTGCAGACGATCTGCGTCGGCATCGCGATGAGCATGGGGGCGCTGCTGCTGGCCGGCGGCGAGAAGGGCAAGCGCCTGGCGACTCCGAACTCGAAGATCCTCATCCACCAGGTCTCCTCGACCGGCATCGGCGGCCAGGCGACCGACATCGAGATCCACGCCCGCGAGATCATCGAGACCCGGACGCGGCTCGACGAGATCATCGCCAGCCACACTGGCCAGGACATCGAGAAGGTGTCGAAGGACACCGACCGCGATTACTTCATGAAGGCCGAGGAAGCCGTCGACTACGGCATCATCGACCGCGTGATCGAGAACCGCTGAGGCGGGCTGAGGACGCCGATACCGGCGTCATCGGCCGGCTTGCGTGCGTTTGCACGCGGCGCCGGCCCCTTCCTTGGTCTCGGCGCCCTCAGTCTCGCCTCAGTACTGAGTGACGGTTTGCGCCCGCGCGAAATGCCCGACTCGCTTTTCGCCCGGGGGCGGGCATATGCTCCGGCTCGGTTTGGAAGGAGAGGTCTGACCGATGGGGACGCACGCGCGCCACAACGTGATCCTCACGGCAGCGATCGCCGGGCTCGGCGGGCTGTTGTTCGGCTACGACACGGGGATCATCGCCAGCGCGATGCTCTTCATCCGCTCCGACTTCGACCTGGACAGCTTCCAGCAGGGTCTCGTCGTCGCCGCCGTGCCGATCGGCGCCGCCTTCGGCGCGCTCGGGGCCGGACCGATGGCCGACACGTACGGCCGGCGGATCGTGATCATCGCCTCCGCCTTCGTCTTCATCGCCGGGGCACTCGGCAGCGCTGCCTCCGACGGCGTCGGCCTGCTGACCGTCTCGCGGATCGTGATCGGCGTTGCGATCGGTTTCGCCTCGGCGACGGCCCCCGTCTACATCTCCGAGATCGCGCCGCCGGAGATGCGCGGCCGCCTCGTCACGCTCTTCCAGCTCTCCGTCACGGTCGGCATCCTCGTCGCGTATCTCGTCGGCCTCGCCTTCGAGCCCTCGGGTGATTGGCGCTGGATGCTCGGGCTCGGGGCCGTGCCGGCGCTGTTGCTGGCCGTCGGCATGCTCCGCATGCCGCAGAGCCCGCGCTGGCTCGTCATGTCCGGCCGGAGTTCCAGGCCCGCGCGACCCTGCAGCAGATCCGCGCCGGGGGCGCGCACGATGTCGACGTCGAGCTCGAGCGAGATCGAGTCCGCGCGTCGGCCAGGAGCCCGGCGCTTGGCGCGAGCTGCGCACACCGCTGATGAGGGCGGCGCTGACGGTCGGCGTCGGCCTCGCGATCCTGCAGCAGATCACCGGCATCAACACGGTCATCTACTACGCGCCGACGATCATCGAGTACACCGGCATCGACTCGTCCTCCGCGGCGATCCTCGCCTCGATCGGCGTCGGCATCGTCAACGTCGGCATGACGATCGTCGCGATCCGCCTGCTCGACCGCGCCGGCCGCGGCCGCTGCTGCTCTCGGCGTCGCCGGCATGGCCGTGAGCCTGTTCACGCTCGGGCTCGCCTTCCAGCTCGGCGACGAGACCACGATCACCTCGGTCGTCGCGATCGGCAGCCTGATGCTCTTCGTCGCCTCCTTCGCGATCAGCCTCGGGCCGATCTTCTGGTTGATCAACTCCGAGATCTACCCGCTGCGGACCCGCAGCAAGGCCGCCTCGCTGGGCACGTTCGCGAACTGGATCTTCAACTTCATCGTCTCGCTCACGTTCCTGCTGCTCATCGATGCGCTCGGCCAGAGCGGCGCCTTCTGGCTCTACGCGGCGGTCGGCATCCTGCACCTGGGTCTTCTGCTCGCAGCCTCGTCCCCGAGACGAAGGGCCGCCGCCTGGAGGAGATCGAGGCCGAGTTCGCGCGTCGTGCGCGCCGTCGAGCTCGGGTCCACCGGCGCCGCAGCCCGAGCGGGCGGGGCCTGAGCCACCAGTCGAGCCGGCGACCCCTGACTCCCGCGGGTCGGCCCGCTGCAGGGCGATCGCACTGGTCCCGCTTGCAGGGACCCCGGCCCTCGGGCGAGTAACAGGAACGAGTCATCCCTGCTTGCGGGGTTCCGTAACCTTCAGGCCCTGCCGAACTACGGGGCGCCCGACCCGAAGGGAGAACCCACGTGGCACGCCCGACCGACTCGAACGAGCAACTGCTCTGCAGCTTCTGCGGCAAGTCGCAGCGCCAGGTCAAGAAGCTGATCGCCGGCCCGGGCGTCTACATCTGCGACGAGTGCATCGATCTCTGCAACGAGATCATCGACGAGGAGCTCACCGTTGCCCCCACCTTCGAGCTCGAGTCGCTGCCCAAGCCGCAGGAGATCAACGAGATCCTGAACGAGTACGTGGTCGGCCAGGAGGCCGCGAAGCGGGCGCTCTCGGTCGCTGTCTACAACCACTACAAGCGGGTCCAGCTCGCCGGCGACGACAGCTCCAGCTCCGCCGAGCCCGGCATCGAGCTGCAGAAGTCGAACATCCTGATGCTCGGCCCGACCGGCTGCGGCAAGACGCTGCTCGCCCAGACCCTGGCGCGGATCATCAACGTCCCCTTCGCGATCGCCGACGCGACGGCGCTGACCGAGGCCGGCTACGTCGGCGAGGACGTCGAGAACATCTTGCTGAAGCTGATCCAGGCCGCCGACTACGACGTCAAGAAGGCGGAGACGGGGATCATCTACATCGACGAGATCGACAAGATCACGCGCAAGGCGGACAACCCGTCGATCACGCGTGACGTCTCCGGCGAGGGCGTGCAGCAGGCGCTGCTCAAGATCCTCGAGGGCACGACCGCTTCGGTCCCGCCGCAGGGCGGTCGCAAGCACCCCCACCAGGAGTTCCTGACGATCGACACGACCAACATCCTCTTCGTCTGCGGTGGTTCCTTCGCGGGCCTCGATGACGTGATCCGCAAGCGCGTCGGCCAGCAGGGCATCGGCTTCGGCGCCTCGATGGAGTCGCGTGAGGAGAAGGACATCAGCGAGCTGTTCGCCGAGGTGCTGCCCGAGGACTTGATGGAGTACGGCCTGATCCCCGAGTTCATCGGCCGGATGCCGGTGGTCGCCTCGATCACGCAGCTCCAGCGCGAGGACCTGATCACGATCCTGACCGAGCCGCGCAACGCGCTCACCAAGCAGTACCAGCGGCTGTTCGAGTTCGACGACATCGAGCTCGTCTTCGCCCCTGACTCGCTCGAGGCGATCGCTGACAAGGCGATTGAGCGGGAGACGGGCGCCCGCGGCCTGCGTTCGATCATCGAGGACACCCTCCAGGACGTCCAGTTCGAGCTGCCCTCGCGGCAGGACGTGAAGAAGTGCGTCGTCACCCGCGAGACGATCGAGAAGGGCCTCGCCCCGACGCTCGTCACCCAGGCAGCCCCCGAGAAGCTGCCACAGAGCCTGCGCGAGATCGAAGAGTCGGCGTAAGCCCGTCGGCCGCCGGCGGTTGACGCCGGCGTTCCGTTCCACTGCCGGCCGTCCCTCGTGACGTTGCGGCACCCAGTCGCGCGCCGGTCGCCGGTTGCATCGAGGGATGAGATGCGACTGGTACGGCTCGCCAACCGATAGATGTCACATCGACTACCGCGGGCGGTGGTGGATGTGGATTCTGTCGCGGGCTGAGCGGCGAGACGGTGACGAGCGAGATTGACCGCCGTGTCGCCTCCCTCGCTGCGACGCAGGAGGGACGCGTCGGGCGGCGACAACTCCTGGCCGAAGGGTTCACCGTCAGGTCGATTGACAGGCGCGTCTCATTGCGCCGCCTCCGTCCAACCCTTCCCGGCGTCTACGCGGTGGGGCCGGTCTCCACGTGGCTCTCGCCGCTGTGGGAGGCATACCTCTTCGCCGGCCCCGACTCCGTCCTCAGCCACCGGGCCGCGGCGATCCTCTGGCGGATCGCGAGGTTCCGGGTCCTCGATGTGACCCTCGATCGCAATCGCCGGGGCACCCGCGGCCTCGTTTGCCATCGCGCCGCGCTGCCGGCAAACGAGGTGACGGCACAGCACGGCCTCCCCGTGACGACGGCGGCCCGCACCCTGCTCGACCTCGCCTCGATCCTGCCGGAGCCGCGGATGCAGCCGATCTTCACGGAGGCCGAGGTGCTGGGCCGCGTTGGCCAGGCCGCCGTCCGGACCCTCCTCGCTGCCCACCCGCGCTCGAAGGGCGCGGTGCTGCTTCGCCGTCTCGCCGGCATTGAAGCGGGCCACGTCCGCCGCGGCCGGATCCGCAGCCGGACGGAGGTCTGGTTCCGGAGCCTGGTCGAGCGCCGGCCCGACTGGCCGGCTGTCGAGTTCAACGCCTGCCTCTTGCTCGGCGAACGCGTTGTCGAGATCGACGCCTTCGTCCGCTCCGCGCGGTTGGCGATCGAGATCGACGGCGCACCTCACGACAGCGAGGAGCGTTTCCACACGGATCGGGAGCGCGACCGGGTTCTCGTCGTGAACGGCTATCGCCCGCTGCGGATCACCGACCGGCATCTCGAGCGCCCCGAACGGCTCGAGGCCGATCTGGACGCGATCATCGGCGCCACCGGCGCAGGCGAGGACGCCGCGTAAACTCGCGCGTCCGATGGACGCCGAACGACGCAGCCAGCTCGAGCAGCGGACGCGCTACGACGCGAGTGAGATCGAGGGCCGGATCTTCGCCTCGTGGATGGAAGCGGGCTACTTCCATCCCGAGCCCGAAGGCACTCCTGAGGAGAATTACTCGATCGCGATCCCGCCGCCGAACGTGACCGGCTCGCTGCACATGGGCCACGCACTCAACGGCACGATTCAGGACGTGATGGCGCGCAAGCGCCGTATGGAGGGCCGCCGCGTCAAGTGGATCCTCGGTACCGACCACGCCGGCATCGCCACCCAGTCGGTGGTTGAGAAGACGCTCAAGGCCGAGGAGGGAACCTCCCGGCACGACCTCGGCCGGGAGCAGTTCATCGAGAAGGTCTGGGAGTGGCGCTCCGAATACGGCGCCCGGATCATCGAGCAGTTCAAGCGGATCGGCGCCTCCTGCGACTACGACGACGAGCGCTTCACGCTCGACGACCGTTACGTGACCGCGGTCTATGCGGTCTTCAAGCGGCTCTTCGACAAGGGCCTGATCTACCGCGATTACTACATGGTCAACTGGGATCCGGGCTCGCGGTCGGCGATCTCCGACCTCGAGGTCGAGACCCGCGAGGTCGACGACACCCTGTTCTCCATCGACTACCCGGTGATCGGCAGCGACCGCGTGCTGACCGTCGCCACCGTGCGCCCGGAGACGATGCTCGCCGACTCGGCCGTCGCCGTGAACCCGAAGGACGAGCGCTACGCGGACCTGATCGGCTCGAAGTGCGAGCTGCCGCTCGTCGGCCGCGAGCTGCCGATCATCGGCGACGAGTACGTCGACATCGACTTCGGCACCGGCGCGCTGAAGATCACGCCGGGGCACGACCCCAACGACTTCGAGATCGGTCGCGCGCACGGGCTCGAGGAGATCTCCGTGATCGGCCCCGACGGCCGCATCACCGAGCCGGCGCCCGAGCGCTTCGTCGGGCTCACCGCCGCCGAGGCCCAGAAGGCCGTCGTCGCCGAGTTGGGCGCGGCGGGGCTGCTCAGCGGCGAGGAGCCCTACCGTCACTCGGTGCCGTTCTCGCATCGTTCGGGCGAGCGCATCGAGCCGCTGATCTCGTTGCAGTGGTTCTGCGCGATGGACGAGCTCGCCGGGCCGGCGACCGACGTCGTCAGAGAGGGCCGCGTCGACTTCAAGCCCGAGCGCTGGGGCCGCGTCTACATCGACTGGATGGAGGGGATCCGGCCCTGGTGCATCAGCCGTCAGCTCTGGTGGGGTCACCAGCTGCCGGTCTGGTACTGCGACGCCTGCGAGGAGACGTTCGTCACCGACGACCCCGCCGGCCCGGGCGCCTGCATCTCCTGTGGCGGTGAGCTGCGGCGGGATCCCGACGTGCTCGACACGTGGTTCAGCTCGGCGCTGTGGCCGTTTGCGACCCTCGGCTGGCCCGAGGACACGCCTGAGCTGCGCGCCTTCTACCCGACCGACCTGCTCGTCACCGCGCGCGACATCATCTACCTCTGGGTCGCCCGGATGATCATGTGCGGGCTCGAGTTCGTCGGCGAGGTCCCCTTCGACGACGTCTACATCACGTCCGTGATCCAAGCTCCGGATGGGCGGCGGATGTCGAAGAGCCTCGGCACGGGCATCGACCCGCTCGACGTGATCGACGTGCACGGCGCCGACGCGCTGCGCTTCGGGCTGCTGGCGATGTCCTCGAGCCAGGACGTGCGCTTCTCGGAGGCCAAGGTCCAACAGGGGCGGGATCTCGCGAACAAGCTGTGGAACGCCTCGCGGCTGATCCTGCTCAACGCCGGCGAGGTACCCGGAGCGAAGCCGCAGCCCCGCCCCGAGACCGCCGAGGACCGCTGGATCCTCTCGCGCCTGGAGCGTGCGGTCGCCGAGGTCGGGAACGACCTCGACGCCTACGACTTCGCCCACGCGGCGCTAGAGCTCTACCGCTTCTTCTGGTCCGAGCTCTGCGACTGGTACCTGGAGATCGTCAAGCCGCGCCTGTATGACGGCGACGAGGCGGCGGCGTCGAACCTGCTCTACGTGCTCGAGCGGACGCTGGCGCTCGCCCACCCGCTCATGCCCTTCGTGACCGAGGAGATCTGGTCGTATCTCCCCGACCGTCAGGCGCAGCTCGTCGTCTCGCCGTACCCGGTCGCCGAGCCTTCGCGCGTCGACGAGCGGGCCGAGGCCGAGGTCGGCGACGCAATCGAGCTCGTCCGCAACCTGCGCCGCTGGCGCGAGCTGGCCGACGTTTCCCCTGGCGCCGTCCTGCGCGGGCGCAGCGCGGGAGGGGAGCCGGCGGCGATGGTCGCCCGCCTCGCCCGCTTCGAGTTCGGTGCGGCCGACGGCGATGGGGGAGGGGAGCCGCTGGCGACGATCGGCACGGTCGAGATCCTGCCCTCCGCGGAGCTCGACGCAGAGGCCGTCGCAGAACGCCTCTCCGAGCGCCGCGCGAAGCTGCGCTCCGAGGTCGAGAGAGCGGAGAAGAAACTGGCGAACGAGGGCTTCGTCGCCAAGGCCCCCGCCGAGGTGGTCGATGAAGAGCGCCGCAAGCTCGACGACTACCGCGCAGAGCTCGAGGAGCTGAGCGGATAGACCCCGAGTCCTACCTGGCCGGGCTCGAGCCGGTCGGCTGGAAGCTCGGGCTCGAGGGCATGCGCGCGCTTTGCGCGGCGCTCGGCGAGCCGCAGTCGAGCTGGCGCTCCGTCCACGTGGTCGGCACGAACGGCAAGTCGTCGGTGACGGTGATGACCGCCGCCCTGCTCGAGGAGATGGGCGCGCACACGGGCGCCTGCATCTCTCCGCACACCAGCCGCTGGCGGGAGCGGACATGGATCGGTGGCCACGAGATCGACGCCGATTCGTTCGCGGCGGCAGCCGGGGAGGTCGCGGCGGCGATCGCGACCGTCGAGCCGGGCTTCGCCGACGGCGCGCGGATCACGCAGTTCGAGGCCGCGATCGCGACGTCATTCGTCGCCTTCCGCAACGCGGGGGTCGAGGTCGCCGTCGTCGAGGCGGGCCTCGGCGGGCGACTCGACGCGACTAACGTAATTCCCTCGCTGGCCACGGCGCTGACCTCGGTCGGCCTCGACCACACCGAATGGCTCGGCGACTCCGTCGAGCAGATCGCCGCCGAGAAGCTCGCCGTCCTGCAGCCGCAGACCGCGCTCGTCATCGGCTCGCTGGCACCCGGCATTGCAGCGCTCGCCCGCAGCCACGCCGCCGAGCTCGGCTGCTGCGTGATCGAGGCCCGCGAGCCGGCGGCGCAGTTGCTGCCGGAGCGGTTCGGTCCGTACCTGTGGCGCAACGCCGGCGTCGCGATCGAGCTCGCCTCGCTCGCCGGCGCCGCCGAGGTCTCGGCGCTAGGACCGGAGCGGATCCGGGCGGCGCTGGAGCGGGCCCGCCTCGGCGGTCGCTTCGAGCGCGTCGAGGGCGAGCCGCCGATGGTGCTCGACGCGGCCCACAACCGCGATGGCGCGGAGGCGCTGGCCGAGGCCCTGACGCCGTTCGCGGGCTCGACGTCACTCGTCCTCTGCGTCTCGGTCCTCGCCGACAAGGACGCCGCCGGTATCGCGGCGGAGCTCGCGCCGCTCGCTCGGCGCGTGATCTGCACCGCTGCCGACCCCGGGCCCGCGATGGGGCGGCCCGGCGCCGTCGCCCTCGACCCGGAGCTGCTCGCCACCCACTTTCGCAGCGAGGGCGCGGACGCGATCGCGATCGCCGATCCCGCCGCGGCCTGCGCGGCAACCCTGGCACTGGCTAAGGAGGCCGCTGGGCTGGCGGTTTTCGCCGGCTCCCACTACCTTTTGCGGTACGCATGGACCGCGAAGCCAGATCCGAACTTCTCTCGATGATGGGCCTGGTGGCCGTCGTGGTCGCCGGCGTGATCCTCGTCTTCTTCGGTCTCGGCTACCTCTTCGGCCGGCTCTTCCTGTAGATCGGACCTGTGAGCACCGTCTGGTCGTAAACATCCAGGAAGCCGCCTGCGGCGGCTGCCGCCCGACCTGCCACTAGACTGACCCGCCTCTAGAGATGCTTACTGCGCTGTTTGGAATTACTGACGGCTCGCTGAACCTTGCGGTCAACCTGTTGATCCTGGTTCTCGTTGTCGTTTGGATCTCGCTGATCTACTGGACGTTCTCGGACGCCCGACGGCGGATCGGCGACAACGTGCTCGTCGCGACCGCGACGGCGGCGTCGCTGTTCCCGTTCATCGGCACGATCGTCTACACGATCCTGCGCCCGCCCGAGTTCCTCGAGGACGCCCGCGAGCGCGAGCTCGAGATCAAGGCCGCTGAGCTGCGCTTGCGCCGTCTCAGTGAGACCTCGTGCCCGCGCTGCGAGCACCCAATCGAACTCTCCTGGCTGCGCTGCCCCGAGTGCCAGCACCGGCTCAAGGACCCGTGCCGCTCCTGCGGCCGGCCCGTCGACCCGCGGTGGGCCGTTTGCCCGCACTGCGAGACCCCGGTCGCCGCCCGGCGCCGCTCGTCGTCCGCCGGTAGCTCCCCGTCGTCCTCCGAGCAGCCGCGTGAGGGCTCGCGCCGGCGTTCCAGCTCGAAGCGTGCCGACGAGCCCGAGGCACGGCCGAAGCGATCGAGCAGCGGCGAGCGGTCGAGCCGCGCAAGCAGCAGCAGCAGCGAACGCCCGAGCCGCTCGAGCAGCGGCGAACGCCGCAGCTCGCGGCCGTCCTCGTCGCCGTCGTCTTCATCCTCACCCTCTTCCTCCTCGCCCGCGCCCAAGCGCCGCTCGAGCAGCTCCTCGTCGAGCAGCCCCGAGGACAGCTCCCGCGCGGAACCGAGCCCCGAGCCGCCACCACGGCGCAAGTCGCCGGCCGATCGTGTGGCCGAAGGCTCTGAGGGGGAGACGGCCCCGCGCCGTCGCAAGCCGACGACCAGAAGCTGACGAGCGGCGTTCGCTCCAGCTCCCACCCGGAACGGCGCCCACCGACACCCACACGACGGAGGACCATCTCCATGGCAGAGAAGACCCGCACCCTGATCCTGATCAAGCCCGACGCCTTCGCGCGCGGCCTGACCGGCGAGGCCCTGGCCCGCTTCGAGCGCAAGGGGCTCGTTCCGGTCGCGATGAAGCTGATGACCGCGACCGAGGAGATCGCCAACGAGCACTACGCCGAGCACAGCGAGAAGCCGTTCTTCGGCGAGCTTGTCGAGTTCATCACCGGCGGCCCGCTCGTCGCGATCGTGCTCGAAGGCGTCGAGGCGGTCAAGGCCGCCCGCCAGCTGATCGGCGCGACCAATCCGGTCGAGGCCGAGACCGGCTCGATTCGGGGCGATTTCGGCACCGAGGTCACCTTCAACCTCGTCCACGGCTCCGACTCGGACGAGTCGGCCGCCCGCGAGACCGGGATCTGGTTCCCGGAGCTCTAGGCCTCGGCGCGCGATCACGCGGTAAGGGGAGCCGGCGTGCGCCTCGTCCTCGCCTCGGCCTCGCCGCGGCGGCGCGAGCTGCTGCCGCTGCTTGGCCTGCCGTTCGAGATCGTCGAGCCCGTTGTCGAGGAGCTGATCGAGGGCGACCCGCGCGAGCTCGTCCTCCTCAACGCCGAGCGCAAGGCCCGCGTCGGCGCCGAGCTCGCAGGCGCAGGGGCGACCGTGATCGGCTGCGACACCGACGTCGTCGCCGGTGGCGCGCTGCTCGGCAAGCCGGCGGATTCCGAGCCAGGCGCGGACGCGGATCTCGACGCTCGCCGGCCCCACCCACCAGGTGCACAGCGGTGTCTGCGTGCTCGGCCCGCTCCGGCGAGGCGGCGGCCGGGTTGGAGACGACCGCGGTCACGTTCCGCTCGCTGACCGACGCCGAGATCGACGCCTATGTGGCCACGGGAGAGTGGCGGGGCCGGGCGGGCGGATACGCGGTCCAGGGTCTCGGCTCGAGCCTGATCAGCGCGATCGACGGCGACCTGTCGAACGTGATCGGGCTGCCGCTGCCGCTCACCGCCCGCCTGATCGAAGACTTGCAGCATGGTTGAGATTCAATGTGAAAGCTATGTGTGATCGCTCACAAAATGGCCCTTTTGCCTGCTCTCCGCTAGACTCGAGCGCCCGCGCGGCCCGCCGGCTGCGAGGGGGCGATGCGCCGTAGCGCGGCGCTCGTGCCCGGCGGCCGGTCACGACCGCATTCGTGATCGCGCGCGTCGCGGACCGGCGAGGCTGGATGGCTCCCCAGCCCGGCCGCGAACAATCCGCATCCCCGCACAGCATCCCGACCGCCCACCAACCCCGACTCCGACCCTCCAGCTCTTAGCCCATGGGACTCTTCAGCTACATGACTGGCTTCGGCGGCCGCGACATGGCCGTCGACCTCGGCACCGCCAACACGCTCGTCTACGTGCGTGGCCGGGGCATCGTCCTCAGCGAACCGAGCGTCGTCGCCGTCGATTCGCGTACCGGCGAGGTCCACGCCGTTGGCATGGAGGCGAAGCGGATGCTCGGTCGTACGCCCGGAACGATCCAGGCGATCCGGCCGCTCAAGGACGGCGTCATCGCCGACTTCGACGTGACCGAGGAGATGCTCCGTTACTTCATCCAGCAGGTGCATCAGAATCGTTTCGCGCATCCCCGCGTCGTGGTCTGTGTTCCCTCCGGAGTGACCGGGGTAGAGAAGCGAGCCGTGGAGGAGGCCTGCCTGGCGGCGGGCGCGCGGCAGGCGTATCTGATCGAGGAGCCGATGGCGGCCGCGATCGGCGCCGGGCTGCCGGTCGGCGAGCCGACGGGCTCGATGGTCGTCGACATCGGCGGCGGCACCAGCGAGGTCGCGGTGATCTCGCTCGGCGGCATCGTCGTCAGCCAATCGATCCGGGTCGGCGGCGACGAGATGGACGACGCGATCGTCAACCACTGCAAGAGCGTTCACAAGCTGATGATCGGCCAGCAGACAGCCGAGGAGGTCAAGCTCGAGGCCGGCTCGGCGACCGAGCTCGCCGAGGAGATCAACACCGAGATCCGCGGGCGCGACATCGTCAGCGGCCTGCCGAAGACCGTGATGCTGAGCTCGGTCGAGGTCCGCAAGGCCCTTGCCGAGCCCGTCAACGCGATCGTCGGCGCCGTCCGCGAGACGCTCGACCGCACTCCGCCCGAGCTTGCCGGCGACATCATGGATCGCGGCATCACGCTTGCCGGCGGCGGCTCTCTATTGCAGGGCTTCGACGAGCGGCTCCGCAACGAGTGCCAGATGCCCGCCCAACTTGCCGACTCGCCACTCACCTGCGTCGCGGTCGGCTCGGGGCGCTCGCTCGAGGATCTCGAGGTGATCCATCAGGTCAGCTCACGCAACGGCGGCCGCGCCAGGCGGCGTTAGGACCGGCGCCCGATGTACCGGAAGCAGGTACGCCGGCGCCGCGCGATCCTCGTCCTGCTCGTGGTTGTCTGCCTGGTCTTGATCAGCTCCCATTTCTCCGAGGGCGATGAGCGGGCCGCTGCACACCGCCCAGAACGGCGTCGGCTCCGTGATGGCGCCGCTCGAGGACGGCGCCAGCCGGGCGCTGAAGCCGTTCAAGGATCTCGTCAACTGGTTCGGCGAGACCTTCAACGCGCGCGGCGAGAATGATCGCCTGCGCTCCGAGGTCGCCGACCTGCGTCAGAAGCTCGCCGACGAGGACGCGAAGCTCCAGGAGGGGATCCAGCGGGGCAAGATCGCGAAGATCACGACTGACTCCGAGCTCGCCGCCTACAAGCCCGTCGACGCGCGCGTGATCGGCCGCTCGATCAGCACCTGGAACCAGACGCTCGCGATCTCGGCTGGCTCCGGCGACGGCATCGCGGTCAACGACGCGGTGATCACCGGCGGTGGGCTGATCGGGCGGATCACCTCGCTGACGGGCGGCAGCGCCCGCGTCGCACTGTTGACCGACCAGGAGACCGAGGTAGCTGCGCGCGTGCTCGAGGGTGGGCCGGTCGGCATCGTCGGCGCCTCGGTCGGCGATTCCTCCGATCTCGTGCTCAGCCTGATCCAGGACAACCAGGACGTCAAGGCGGGGGCCGAGGTCGTCACCTCGGGCTTCTCCGACAGCAACCTGGGCCTGCGATCCCGCTTTCCGGCGGGGATCCCGATCGGCAAGGTCAAGGCCGCCGGGGAGAGCGAGCAGCAGCTCAACCAGCAGGTCCACATCGAGCCCTTCGTCGACTTCAACGGCATCGACTACGTGACCGTGCTGACCGGGGGCGGCGGATGATCTTCACTCCCCGCATCTACGCGATCGTCGCCGGGATCGTCTTCGTCTCCGTGATCCTGCAGATGGCGCTCTTCTCGCAGATGTCGCTGTTCGGCTCCGACGTCAACTTCGTCGCCGTCGTCGTCATCGCGCTCGGACTGCTCGGCGGCGCCGTGCCCGGCGCCGTCTCCGGCTTCGCCGCAGGGATCCTGATCGACTCGATCCTGGGCGGCACGCTCGGCGTCTGGTCGCTCTCGCTGATGGCCGGCGGCTATCTCGCCGGCCGCTGGCGCGAGAACTACAACATCGTCAGCGGCTGGGTCCCGCCGCTCGTCACCGGGGCGCTCTGCGCGGTCGTCGCGATCGCCTACGCCGCGCTCGAACTGATGCTCGGCGTCGACGCGCAGATCAGCCTCCTGGTCGTGCGCGAGATCGTCGTTCAGGGCATACTCGGGATCGTCTTCGCGCTGCCCGTCTTCCCGCTAGTGCGCCGCCTTCTGCGGCCTGCCCTCGTCGACGACCGCCGAACCGCGCGTAACGCCCGTCGCCGTGGCATGCTGGGGGCTGCCGGCTGATGTTCAGGCCTGAGGAACAACGCCCGATGAACTCGCAGTTCGCGGTCCGCGTGGCCGTGCTCAGCGGTATCGCCCTGATCGCGTTCGCCGCGATCTTCTTCCGGCTCTGGTACCTGCAGGTACTGTCGGGCAAGGAGTACCTGAAGCAGGCCGAGGACAACCGCGTGCGCACGGTCACGATCCAGGCGCCGCGCGGCGAGATCCTCGACCGCCACGGCAAGGTGCTGGTCGACAACCGCACAGCGCTCTCGCTGCAGGTCCGTGCCGACCAGCTGCCCAAGGCACGCGAAACCCGGAACGCGGAGCTCCGCAGGCTCTCGCGGATCTCACAGATCTCACTGCCGAAGATCAAGCGCGAGATCCGCCAGCAGACGAACCAGCTGCCGGCCAACCCAGTGACGCTGGCGCGCGACGTCGCCGCGCAATCTCGTCTTCTATCTGCGCGAGCGCAGCGACGAGTTCCCGGGGGTCACCGCCGAGCAGGTCTCGGTTCGCGACTATCCCGAACGGCGATCTCGGCTGCGCACCTGTTCGGCTTCGTCGCCGAGATCGGGCCGAAGCAGCTCAAGGAGCCTCAGTACAAGAAGCTCGCGCCGGGAGACCAGATCGGCGCCGCCGGGCTCGAGCAGGAGTACGACCAGGTCCTGCGCGGGCGCAACGGCGAGATCAGGATCCCCGTCGACGCCTCGGGCCACCCGAAGGGCAAGCAGATCTCCGAGGTGCAGCCGCAGGTCGGCGACAACCTCGTGCTGACGCTCGACAAGAAGATCCAGCAGGCGGGCGAGAACGCGATCAAGAGCTGGGGCGGGGGCAAGCCGGGCGCCTTCGTCGTCATGAACGCCCGCGACGGCTCGATCCTCGGCATGGGCTCCTACCCGGAGTTCGACCCAAGCGTCTACACGCCCCCGGTCTCGCTCGACAAGATCAAGGCGCTCAACGACGCCCCGGACAACCCGCTGCTCGACCGGGCGATCCAGTCGGCCTATCCGACGGGCTCGACCTTCAAGCCGATCACCGCGACGGCGGCGCTCGACGCCGGGGTGATCACGCCCGACACGATCTTCAGCGACACCGGCTACGTTCAAATACGGCGACCGTGAGTGGACCAACGCCGGCGGGGCCGCGTACGGCTCGATCAACATGACCGACGCGCTCAGGGTCTCCTCGGACCTCTACTTCTATCGGATGGGTCAGTACCTGGATCGCGTCAAGGGCGATCCGCTGCAGAAGTGGGCCGCGGATTATGGCTTCGGCAGCGACACCGGCATCGATCTGCCCAGCGAGCGTCCGGGCCTGCGTGCCCTCGCCGCATTGGCGCAACCACCTCTGGAGGCAGGCGATCAAGCCAAGCTCGCCCTGCGGTACCAAGGTCGTCTTCGACCCGCACAGGGCTGCTATGAGATCGCGGACCGGCCCTGGTCGCCCGGCGACAACATGAACCTGGCTGTCGGCCAGGGCGACCTGCAGGCGACGCCGCTGCAGCTCGCGGTCGCCTACGCGGCGATCGCCAACGGCGGCGACGTCGTCCGCCCGCACCTGGCGATGCAGTCGGAGGACCCGCTCGGCCGCATCGACGCAGGAGTTCAACCCGGCCCCCGGCCGCCACCTCGACATCTCGTCGACGACGCTGAACACGATCCGCGAGGGCCTGCGCGAGGCCGCGCAGCAGCCCGGCGGCACCTCCTACGGCGTCTTCGGCGGCTACCCGGTCGAGCGTCGCTGGCAAGACCGGTACCGCGGAGCACACGGGCCAGGCGGACCAGTCCTGGTACGCGTCATACGCCCCGTGCAACGACCCCAAGTACGTGGTCGTCGCGACGATCGAGCACGGCGGCTTCGGCGCCGATACCGCGGCGCCGGCGGTCCGCGACATCTACAACCAGATCTTCGGCATCCACGGGCGGGATGTGCAGACTGTCTCGAGCGCACCGACCGGCCCCGGGTAGGCTTTCCCGATGGAGACGCTGACCACAACCCGCCTCCGCGCCCGCAGCTTCGGCGACGAGCGCCAGGTCGGCCTGCTCGAGCGCAGCCGGCTTCCTGCGCATCGACCCGTGGCTCGCCGCCGGCGCGATCGGGCTGATCGTCGCCAGCGTCCTGGTCCTCGGCTTCACGACCAAGCACGAGATCGCCGGCAATCCGTACTACTACGTGATCCGCCAGAGCATCTACGCGTTCGTCGGCGTCGCCCTGATGCTCGCGCTCGCCCGCTTCGACTACTCGCGCTTCCGCGAGCTCCGCGTCGGCATCTACACGGCGATGATCGCCTCGATCGTCGCTCGTCCTCGTCCTCGGCGCCGCCGCCCGCGGCTCACGCCGCTGGATCGAGCTTCCCTTCTTTCAGTTTCAGCCGTCCGAGCTCGGCAAGCTCCTGCTTATCGTCGCTCTGGCCGGCTTCGCCATCGACCGGGCCCGGCGGCAGATCGGAGTGGCAGCGCACCGCGCGCCTGCTGCTGCTCGGCTTCGTGCCGGCGGCGATCGTCTTCGTCCAGCCCGATCTGGGCACGGCACTCGTCTACGGCGCGGTCACGCTGACCGTGCTGCTGTTCGGCGGGGTCAAGCTGGACGCACTTCGCGGCGCTCGGCGGCATCGCCGGTCGCGGCGATCGTGATCGTCGCTCGTGGTCGCGCCGCTGGTCGGGCATCCCGTGCTCCAGGGCTACCAGCACGAGCGGCTGACGTCGTTCGCTCAACCCGAGCGACGATCCGGCCGATCCAGGCTACCAAACCAATCAGGCGTTGATCGCCGTCGGCTCCGGCGGAAAGACCGGCCTCGGCAACGACGCGACACAAGCGCAGCTCCGGCTTCCTGCCGGAGGCCCACACGGACTTCATCTTCTCCGTCGTATCGGCGGAGCGCTGGGGTTTCGTCGGCTGCCGCGCTTGTGCTGTCCCTCTACGCCCTGCTCATCTGGCGGGCGCTGCGGATAGCGACACTCTCGAAGAACTTGTACGGCAGCCTGCTCGCGGCGGGATCGCCGCGATGCTGCTCTTCCAGGTTTTCGTCAACGTCGGGATGAACGTCGGGCATCATGCCCGTGACAGGCATCCCGCTTGCCGTTGGTGAGCTACGGCGGATCGTCGGTGCTAGTCACCTTCATGGCGATCGGCCTGCTTCAGAGTGTCTACGTCCAATCGCAGCTTGCCTCGCCGAGCAGGGCTCGACCTGCTCTGTGAGGTGAGCCAACTTGAAGAAGAAGATTCTCGTATCGGTTGACGCCGGTGAAACCCGCGTTGCCGTGCTCGAAGCCAAGGGCGATGCCCGCGCCGCCGGCAAGACGGCGAGGCAAGACCGAAGAGCAGCGCCAGAAGCCGTCCGAGTGGCAGGTCGGCGAGCTCTACGTCGAGCGCAAGGGCTCGCGCTCGATCGTCGGCAACATCTACAAGGGCGTCGTCGACAACGTCCTGCCCGGGATGGAGGCGGCGTTCGTCGACATCGGGCTGGAGCGCAACGGCTTCCTCCACGTCGACGAGATCGTCACCCCCGACGGCAAGGCCGTGCCGAAGCGCGGCCGCGGCCAGGGCCGGCGGATCGACGAGCTGATCCAGCGCGGCCAGGAGATCGTCGTCCAGGTCGTCAAGGACCCGCTGAAGACGAAGGGCGCGCGGCTGACGATGCAGCTCTCGATCGCCGGGCGCTACCTCGTCTACATGCCGCAGGGCGGCGGCATCGGCGTCTCGCCGCCGGATGCCCGACGGCGAGCGCACGAAGATGCGCAAGGCGCTCGAGAAGCTCCACGACCCGAAGAAGGACAAGGGCGGCTACATCGTCCGCACCGCCGCCCAGGGCGCCGAGAAGGAGGACTTCGAGCGCGAGATCAAGTACCTGCACAAGCTGCACGAGGTGCTCGAGCGGCGCAGCGAGGACGCCGAGGCGCCGTCGCTGATCTTCCAGGAGGCGGATCTCTCGATCCGCGTCCTGCGCGACGTGCTCGGCGGCCGAGTTCGACGGCTGCGAGATCGACGATCAGCAGCAGCACGAGCGCGTCACGAAGTTCTTCCAGCGCACCGCGCCGGAGCTCGTCGACTCGGTCGAGCTGCACCAGCGCAAGGAGCACGTGTTCGAGCGCTACGGCGCCGAGCAGGCGTTCCGCTCGACGCTCTCGCGCCGGGTCGACCTGCCCTCGGGCGGCTACCTGATGATCGACTACGCCGAGGCGCTGACCGTGATCGACATCAACACCGGCTCGTTCACCGGCAAGGGCAAGGGCCGGCTCGAGGACACGATCACGAAGGTCAACGTCGAGGCGGCCGAGGAGACGGTCCGCCAGCTGCGGCTGCGCGACATCGGCGGCATCATCGTCATCGACTTCATCGACATGGCGAAGGCCAAGAACCGCGATCAGGTCCTGAAGACGCTGCGCAACGCGCTCGACCAGGACCGGACCAAGACCTACGTGGTCGAGGTCTCGCCGCTCGGGCTCGTCGAGATGACGCGCCAGAACGTGACCGAGGGCGTCCGCGAGATCCTCACGACGACCTGCCCGACCTGCGACGGCGAGGGTGTGGTCGAGTCGGCCGAGACGGTCTCGATCGAGGTCCAGCGCAAGCTCCGCGACCTCGTCACCGACCAAGCCGGACCCGGAGGCGCACCTGATCCGCGTCAACCCGAAGGTCGCCCAGGAGCTGCTGAAGGCCGACAGCGGCCTGCTACGAGCTCGAGGAGGAGACCGGCAAGCACTTCCTCTTCGAGGGCGGCGAGGCGCTGCCGATCGCGACCTTCGAGGTCGCCGATTCCGGCACCAAGGAGCAGATCGAGCGCGCAGGCGCTGCCGTTCCAGCCCGGCGACGAGGTGCTCGTCTCGATCGAGGAGCCGCACATGTACAACCCCGGCGACGCGGTCGCCAGGCTCGACTCGTTCGTGATCACCGTCACCGGCGCGGCGCCGCTCGTCGGCGAGCGGAAGCTGATCCGGATCGAGTAGATCGAGCGCTCCGCAGCCGTCGCGACCCTGGTCGACGGCATCCCCGAGGCGGCTCGGCGATGAAGAAAGCGGCGAGAGGGGCTAGAATCCGGCGCTCGACGGCGCCGTGGCCGCAGGGGCGGTAGGCGCCGTTCCCGCGCCGGCAGCGGCACCGCGTCCGGCGACGAGGGCTGAGAGGCCCGGACAAGCACCTCTGACCACTCCCCAAGAGATCGAAGACCAAGCAGATCCAATGTCCACCTACGCGATCATCGAGACCGGCGGCAAGCAGTACCGCGTCGAGCAGGGCCAGTCCCTGCTCGTCGACCGCCTGCCCGACGACGAGGGCGCCAAGGTCGCGCTGCGCGCGGTCATGTTCCGCACCGACGACGACGTCGTGCTCGACGCTCCGGGCCTCGAGAAGGTCAAGGTCGAGGCCAAGGTCGCCGCCCACGAGCGCGGCGAGAAGATCCAGGTCTTCAAGTACAAGGCCAAGAAGGGCTACCGCAAGCGCCAGGGCCACCGCTCCGAGCTGACGCGGCTCGAGGTGACCGAGGTCAAGCAGCTGACCCGCAAGCCCGCCGCGAAGAAGGCCGCGCCGAAGAAGGACGAGGCCGCCGAGGCACGCGGAGGAGGCCGCCGAGGCACCGAGAAGGCCGAGGCGAAGCCGGTGGCAGCGAAGGCGCCGGCCGAAGAAGCCGGCGCGAAGAAGCCGGCGGCCGCGAAGAAGCCGGCGGCCGAAGAAGGCGCCGGCCAAGAAGCCTGCTGCCAAGAAGCCGGCCGCCAAGGCCGAGGACACGACCGGCGAGGAGGAGTAGCGAGATGGCTCACAAGAAGGGACTCGGCTCGAGCCGCAACGGCCGCGACTCCAACCCCAAGTACCTCGGGGTCAAGGTGTTCGCCGGCCAGCACGTCAGCGGCGGCGAGATCATCGTCCGCCAGCGCGGCACCCGCTTCCATCCCGGTGACGGCGTCGGCCTCGGCCGCGACCACACGATCTTCGCGACGCGCCCCGGCGTCGTCGAGTTCACGTCCGGCCGCAAGGGCCGCGACGATCTCGGTCGCCGAGACCGACAGCGCCAGAGGGCGCATTTCGCGCGCCACGGCCGGCTTCGTAGCGCATGCTGCGCGGCGCCGGCCGTGGCCGCACGAACTGCGCTCGTCAGGCACCGCCGGCGTGCTGCAGCCTCCGGCTGCCATCCTGCCTTCGCGATGTTCCAGGATCGGGCAAAGGTCTATGTCGAGGGCGGCGCCGGCGGCAACGGCGTCGTCACCTTCCGCCGCGAGGCGCACGTCCCGCGCGGCGGGCCCGACGGCGGCGACGGCGGTCGCGGCGGCGACGTCGTCCTCGTCGCCGACGGCTCGCGGCGCGATCTCGCCTCGATGCGGATCGCGCGCCACTACCGGGCGAAGCGCGGCGGCCACGGCCAGGGCGCCAACAAGCACGGCGCCCGGGGCGACGACCTGATCGTCCTCGTGCCGCCGGGGACGACGGTCGAGGGCCTCGACGGCGAGCGCTTCGACCTCGTCGCCGAGGGCCAGCGGGCGATCGTCGCGGCCGGCGGGCTCGGGCGGCCACGGCAACAAGCGCTTCACCTCCTCGACGCAGCAGGCGCCGCGCTTCGCCGAGCGGGGGCTGCCGGGCGCCTCCGGCTGGATCGAGCTGCACCTGAAGCTGCTCGCCGACGCCGGCCTCGTCGGCCTGCCCAACGCGGGCAAGTCGTCGCTGCTCGCGCGGCTCACGCGGGCCGCGCCGAAGGTCGCCGACTATCCGTTCACGACGATCGAGCCGGTGCTCGGCACGATCGACAACGGCGAGCGCCAGCTCGTCCTCGCCGACATCCCCGGCCTGATCGAGGGCGCCGCCGACGGCGCCGGGCTCGGGCACGAGTTCCTCGCCCACGTCGAGCGCTGCCGGGTGCTCGTCCACCTCCTCGAGGTCGGCCCCGACGCCGATCCCGGCGCCGCCTACGACGTCGTCCGCGGCGAGCTCGCCGCGCACGGCCATGGCCTCGCCGCGCTTGCCGGAGCTGATCGCCCTCTCCAAGTGCGACCTGCTGCCCGCCGAGGAGGTCGAGGCGCTGGTCGCCGCGTGGCGGCGAGCGGGTGCCCGGCGGCGGTCGCGCGTGCGGGCGATCTCCTCGGCGACGGGCGCCGGGCTCGATGCGCTGGTCGGCGACCTCTTCGCCGTCGCCGAGCGCGCCGGGGACGGGCGAGGTCGAGGAGCCGGCCGCCGAGGACGGAGGGCTTCGAGTCCGAGTACCGCGTCTACCGGCCGGCGGGCGCCGGCGGCTACGACGCCCTCGAGGTCGAGGACGGGCGTCTTCGAGGTCAGCGGCCGCGGCGTCGAGATGCTGGTCGAGCGTCACGACCTCGGCAACCCCGAGGCCGTCGCCTACCTCGAGCGGCGCCTGAACGAGATCGGCGTGATCAAGGCGCTGCGCAAGGCGGGTTTCGAGGACGGCGACGAGGTCCGGATCGGGGAGTACGCCTTCGACCTGCATCCCGAACGACTGACTTCGGCGCCGGCCGACCTACACTGCCCCGCCATGACCCTCGTCGTCAAGCTCGGATCCTCGATCGTCGCCGGCGACGACGGCGCCCTGCGCGGCGACGTCCTCGACGAGGTCTGCGCGCAGGTCGCGCGAGCTGCACGCGGGCGGCGAGGAGGTCGTGATGGTCACCTCGCGGCGCGATCGCCCGCGGCATCCGCGTCATGGGGCTCGGCGCGCGCCCGGGCGCGATCGACGAGCTGCAGGCCGCCTCGGCGGTCGGCCAGGGCTCGCTGTTCCGCGCCTACGAGGAGCGGCTCGCCGCCGCGAGGTGCGCGCCGCGCAGGTCCTGCTCACCGCCTTCGACATGTCCGAGCGGATGCACTACCTGAACGCCCGCCAGACGCTGCAGCGGCTGCTCGCCTGGCACGTCGTCCCGGTCATCAACGAGAACGACACGACCGCGACCGACGAGATCACCTTCGGCGACAACGACTTCCTCTCGGCCCAGGTCGCGATCATGATCGAGGCGCGGCGGCTGATCCTGCTGACGAACACGGCCGGCCTGTTCACGGCCGACCCCTCGCGCGCATCGGACGCCGAGCTGATCGGGGAGGTTCGCGACTTCGGCGAGCTCGACTCGCTGCGAGATCGGCATGCACACCTCGAAGTTCGGCTCCGGCGGGATGCGCAGCAAGGTCGTCGCCGCCGAGATGGCGAGCGGCGCCGGCATCCCGGTGACGATCTGCGACGGCACGGAGCAGGGCAGCCTGCGCGCCGCCGCGGTGGGGCAGGAGATCGGCACGCGCTTCGTCCCGCACACGCGACGGGCGCCCAGCTTCAAGCTCTGGCTGCGCCACGCGGCGCCGGCCCGGGGGCGGATCGAGGTCGACGCCGGCGCGGCGCGGATGCTGCGCGAGGGCGGCGCCTCGCTGCTGCCGGTCGGCGTCGTCGGCGTCGAGGGCGAGTTCGCGGCCGGCGATCCGGTCGAGGTCGTGCACGCGGGCGAGGTCGTCGGCAAGGGCGTCGCCGAGCACTCGGCGGCGACGATCGAGCGGCTGCGAGGGCTGAAGAGCGCCGAGGTGGCCGCGGTGATCGGCCCGCCGGCGCCGAGGAGGCGGTCCACCGCGACCGCTTCGTCCTGCTCTGAGCGGCCGTCCGCTGAACCGTCGCTATCCTTTTTGAAGCTATGGCCGTAACGACCGAATCGATCACCGAGATCTGCCGCCGCGCGCGCGCTGCCTCGCTGCGCCTTGCAACCGCCTCGACCGAGGCCAAGGACGATGCTCTGCGGCGCGCCGCCGCGCTGCTGCGCGAGCGCACCGCGGCGATCCTCGAGGCCAACTCGACCGACGTCGAGGCCGGCCGTGACGCGGGCCTCGACGACGCCCTGATCGACCGGCTCAGCCTCGACCCCGAGCGGGTCGAGGCGATGGCCGTCGGCCTCGAGGCGATCATCGAGCTCGCCGATCCGGTCGGCGAGCTCGTCGCCGAGCGCACGATCCAGGAGGGGGTGGAGCTGGAGCAGGTGCGGGTCCCGATCGGCGTCGTCGCGATCGTCTACGAGGCGCGCCCGAACGTGACGATCGACGCCGCGGCGCTCTGCCTGAAGAGCGGCAACGCGGCGGTCCTGCGCGGCTCGAGCTCCGCCGCCGCCTCCAACGCGGTGCTCGCGGGCATCTTCACCGAGGCGATCGAGGCCGCCGGGCTGCCGTACGGCTCGCTCGAGCTGGTCGCCGGCGGCGGTCGCGAGGAGCTCGGCGAGCTCGCCCGGCAGAGCGCGCTACGTCGACCTGATCATCCCGCGCGGCGGCGAGGGACTGAAGAACGCGCTGAAGGAGGTCGCCGAGGTGCCGGTGCTCTACGCGGCGGGCGGCAACTGCCACGTCTACGTGCACGCCGATGCCGACCTCGAGATGGCGCGCCGGATCGCGCTCAACGCGAAGGTCCAGCGGCCCGGCGTCTGCAACTCGCTCGAGACGCTGCTCGTCCACGAGGACATCGCGGCCGACGTTCCTGCCGGAGGCGCTCGCCGAGCTGCACGACGCCGGCGTCGAGCTGGTCGGCGACGAGCGCGCCCGCGAGCTCGCGGGCGAGGTGCCGATCGGCGCCGCCACCGACCTCGACTGGGCGACCGAGTACCACGCGCTGAAGCTCGCGGTCAAGGTGATCGGCTCGGTCGAGGAGGCCGTCGACCACGTCAACACGTGGGGCACGGGCCACTCGGAGGCGATCGTCACCGCCTCCGAGGAGGCCGGGCGGATCTTCACCGGCGGCGTCGACGCAGCCTGCGTCTACGTCAACGCCTCGATCCGCTTCACCGACGGTTTCGTCTTCGGGATGGGCGCCGAGATCGGCAACTCGACCCAGAAGCTGCACGCCCGCGGCCCGATCGGCCTGCGCGAGCTGACCTCGACCAAGTACGTCCTGCACGGCACCGGCCAGATCCGCGAGTAGGTCTGCGATGAGCCGCTCGGTCGGCGTCCTCGGCGGGGCCTTCAACCCGCCGCACATCGGGCACATCGTGCTCGCCCAGGAGGCGATCTGGGAGCTCGGCCTCGACGAGCTCGTCCTCGTGCCGACCGGACGCGCCCCGCACAAGCAGATCGAGCCCGAGCCCGGGCCGGAGGTGCGGCTGGCGCTGGCGCGCGCGGCCGTCGAGGGGGTCGAGGGGGTTCGGGTCTCCGCGCTCGAGGTCGAGCGGGAGGGCCCGTCCTACGCCTACCGTACGCTTGAGCTGCTCAAGGATGAGCTTCCAGGGAGTCATCTCACCTTCGTGATGGGCGCCGACGTCGCAGCGAGCCTCGAGAGCTGGCGGCGTCCGGAGCGGGTCCTCGAGCTTGCGCTCGATCGCCGTCGCGGGCCGGCCTGGAGTGGATCGCGAGGCCGTCGAGGGGCGCCTCGCGCGCCTCGGGGCTGCCGCCGGAGCACGCTATCTGCCGATGCCGGAGATCGAGGTCTCCTCGAGCCTCGTCCGCGAGCGCGTGGCCGCGGGCCGGCCTGTCCGCTGGCTCGTTCCGGATCCGGTCGCTGCGCTGATCGCCGAGCGTGGTCTCTACCGGCAGGATCACGCCGGGCGCCTGGCGGAGGCACGGACATGAGCCCGGCGGCGGCCAAGCGGATGACCCCGGTCGAGCTTGCCCGCACGATCGCGGCGCTGATCGACGACAAGCAGGGCGAGGATCTGGTCGCGCTCGACGTCGGCGAGCTGGTCGGCTACACGGACGTGATCCTGATCTGCACGGCCCGCAACGAGCGGCTCGCGAAGGCGATCCACGACGAGATCCACGAGCGCCTCAAGCACGACGACGGCTGCTGCCGAGCCGCAGCGAGGGCGTCGGCGAGAACCGCTGGATCCTGCTCGACTACCTCGACTGCATCGTCCACATCTTCGTGCCCGAGACGCGCGAGCGCTACCGGCTCGAGCAGCTCTGGGGCGAGGCCGACGAGATCGATCTCGGCCTCACGGCGGAGAGGCCGCGGAAGCCGTCCGGCGCGGCGCTTAATCTCGCGGCATCGAGCTGGGTATTGGAAGAGCGCTGCTCGGGTACCGCCGCGCCGAGGTCGAGGAACTCGTCGCCGGGCTCGAGGACGAGGCCGGCCGCGCGGCGGAGAGCGCCCGTGCGCACGCAGCGCGGGCGGGGGAGCTGGAGGCGCTCGTCGGCCAGGCTCGCCGGGCGTGCTGCCGACCGCGATCTGCGGCTCGCCCGGCTCGAGGCCGAGCTCGACCTCTCGCGTTCGGAGGCGCAGAGCACGCTGCGCGGTCTTGCCGCGCTCGGCGCCGAGCTCGAAGCGCTGCGGGTCAGCTCGCCGCGCGACCGCGACTCGGATCCGCCTGCAGGCCCTGCGCGAGGCCGGCGCCGTCGGCGCGGCGATCCGCGACCTCGGCTCGCTGCCCGAGGACGCGACCGAGCCGCTGCTCGCCGCGCTCGAGCGGGCGATCGACCGGGTCGCGGACGAGTGGAACGACGCCGAGGACGCGATCGAAGCGACCGAGGAGTCTGGCCCGCGCCGCCGAGCCCGCGGTCGACTCCGCCGGCCGCCGCTGCCGGCCCCGGCAGCACCCGCCTCCGACGGCGCCCGCCGGATCAGCGTCGACGTCGGCCCCTTCAGCGACTTCTCCCAGCTCGTCAGCTTCGAGGACGCCGCCAACGCGATCGGCGCCACCGGCGAGATCTCGATCCGCCGCTTCTCCGGCGGCCGGGCCGAGATCGACGTCGAGCTGAAGGGCCCCGGCGACCTGCTGCGCGAGCTCGAAGAGCGCTGCGACCTCGAGTTCGAGGTCCGCAACAACCAGGACGACTGATCGTCCTGGACCTTGGCGAGTAAAGGGGTTCCCGAGTACGCCGAAGGGGGCCCCAGTGGTCACGTACGCATGCCGGCGCGTAGGGTTCTGTCCGGCCGGCGTGCCGGTTCTCCTGCCGACCATCGAACACGCTGCCTACGACGCCGCGCTCGACCTGGGTCATCGGCTGATCCGCGTACAGATCAAGTCAGGACGGCTGGCGGACGGCGGCGACGTGATCGTCGCCCGGCTCCGGCGATCTCGGCACACGCCGCTGAATGGATACGTCGTCGGTACCTACTCGGCTTCGGAGGTCGATGCGTTCGGGATCTACTGTGAGCAGACGAATGGGTGCTATCTAGTCCCTATCGACCGAACCGACGGCTGCGGAACCTTCACCATGCGACTGCGTCCGGCCAGGAACGGTCAGCGAGCATCGGTAAGATTCGCCGCCGATTACGAGTTCCAAGGGGCTGTAGCTCAGTTGGGAGAGCGTCTGAGTGGCACTCAGAAGGTCGTCGGTTCGAGCCCGATCAGCTCCACTTCGGAACCCGCATTGACAACAACGACAGTAGGCGCCCACGAGTTCCGCGAGCACTTCGGCTGGTACCTCGAGCGCGCCGCTGCCGGGGAGACGATCAACGTCACCCGGCGCGGCAAGCCCCACGTGCAGCTACGCGGCGTTGAACCGCAGACGTCCCTCGATCTCAAGGCCGTCTGAGCCCGCCGGCGAGGGCTCCCGACTACTTCGACTGGTCGAAGTAGGGGTGCGTCTTCCAGGTCTTCTTGCGCAGGTTCTTGCGGATCGCTGCGATGTAGGGCTTGTTCGCCGAGGTGTGCCAGCGGCCCGTGTACCAGGCGCCGATCGAATCCCACAGGTCTCCGGCCTTGTAGCGCTTGCCGTTCTCCGGCCGCGACATCCGGGTTGTTGAGCCACGTCTGCTTGCCGTCGAAGTAGGCGCGGATGATGCCGCCGTAGTAGTCGGCGTTGAAGGCGGTCGAGCGCTGGATCTCGGGCAGGCAGCAGTGGTACGGCGTCCGCACCTGAAAGAGCCCGTAGCTGTAGTGGTCCTCGACGTTGACGTGGTCCTGCCGCCACCAGGATTCGGTCACCGCAACGGCCCGAAGCAGATCCTCCGGCAGGCCCCACTTGTACGCCGCCCACTCGATGATGTCGTCGGTCGTGCCCCTGTAGCGGCCGTCGACGTACTTCGCGTACGGCATGTCGCTCTTGCGATGGAACTTCCTCAGCTGCGCCTTCTGTCGGCACCGTGTGGTTGGCCTTCCGGTTGGTCGGCCGCACCTCGTGCTTCGTCTTGTGCACCTTGCGGCGGCAGCCTTGTCGCTCAACGGCCCCCAGCCGATCTTGCGGTGCAGCGTCGCCTTGCCCTCGGCCTGGGCAGCGACGAGCGAACCGCTCACGCAGATCGCGATCAGGGCGGCGAGCGCGGCAACGAGCATGCGCGAGCGGATCAGTCCCACGAACGCATTGTCGGTGATCGGCGCGCTCGGCATGAGCGGGGTTGCACGGATTGGCCCTCGGTCCATGCCCTCACCAACACTCCGAGGGACCGTAAGGATCGGTCGCCGCGGCGACCGTCAACCGGCAGCGCCGGCTGCATCCGCCGTCGCGCCGCTGGCGCGCGCGGCAATGCCGAGCTCGCCGTTCGCACGGGGCGCCCCCTCGGGAAAGGCCGGCTCGGGGCGGCCGATGAAGAACCCCTGCGCCGAGTCGATCTCGTAGCTCGTCAGCATGTCGAGCGTCTCGCGGTCCTCGACGAACTCGGCGACCGTCCTCATCCCGAGCCCGCGGGCGAGTTCGCCCATGTGCTTGACGAGCAGCTGGTCGGTCTGGTTGTGGCGCAGACCGCGGACGAAGTCGCCCTCGATCTTGAGCGTGTCGAGCGGGATGTGCTTCAGATAGAAGAACGTCGCGAAGCCGGCGCCGAAGTCGTCGAGGGCGAAGCGGCAGCCGAGGCTGCGGAGCGCGTTCGCGAACGCCCGTGCCTGGCCCATGTTGCCGACGGCTGCCGTCTCGGTGATCTCGAACATGAGCAGCGAGGGATCGATGCCGATCGACTCGACGAGGTGCGCGAGCAGGTCCGGCAGCTGCTCGTCGGCGAGCGAGCGGGCGGAGAGGTTGACCTCGTAGATCATCGGCGCGCCCGCGTCCTCGGAGCGCTTGATCGCCTGGATCGCCCACCAGGTCATCAGCCGGTCGAGCTCGCGGACCATCCCCGACCGCTCGGCCGTCGGCAGGAAGGCGCCCGGCAGGATCGGCTCGCCGTCCTCGCCCCGCATCCGCGCGAGCAGCTCGTAGCCGTGAACCTTGCCGCTCTGCAGGTCGAGGATCGGCTGGCGGAAGGGAACGAACCGTTCCTCATCGAGGCTGTGGCGGATCCGCTGCGACCAGGCGGCGCGCATCGTCTTGCGGCCCTCCTCGCCCGGCTCCGGCTTGTAGATCTCGACCCGGTCGCGCCCGTGCTCCTTCGCCTGGTACAGCGCCAGGTCGGCGGCGACCATCACATCGTTGCTCTCGGCGCGGCCCTCCTCGAGTGGCGCGATGCCGGCGCACGCCGTCGGACGCAGCCGCTGCGCGCCGAGCACGATGCCCTGGCTGCGGATCGTGTCGAGCAGTTCGCCGGCGACCTTCGCGGCGTCCTCGGCCGGCGTGTTCGGCATCAGCGCCGCGAACTCGTCGCCGCCGATCCTCGCGACGATGTCGGTCTCCCGCAGCCGCCCGGCGACGAGCTCGCCGACGTTGCGGACCAGCTCGTCTCCCTGCGCGTGGCCGAGCGTGTCGTTGACCTCCTTGAGGCCGTCGATGTCGATCAGCACCATCATCCCCTCGAGGCCGGTCCGCTGTCGCCATCGCGACCTCGCGCGCGAGGCGCTCCTCGAAGCTGCGCCGGTTGAGGAGCCCGGTGAGGCCGTCGTGGTCGGCGAGGTGGCGGAGCTTCTCCTCGTCGAGCTTGCGCTCGGTGATGTCGCGGATCGCCGCCGAGACGAGCAGGCCCTCCTCCGAGCCGAGCGGGCTGAGGCTGATCTCGACCGGGAACTCGCTGCCGTCCTTGCGGCGCGCGTACAGCTCCCGACCCGAGCCCATCGGCCGCGGCCGCGCGTCTCGGAGAAATCCCTTCAGGTGCTGGCGATGCGCCGCCCTGTAGCGCTCCGGGATCAGCTCGCCGACGCTGAGTCCGATGATCTCGCGCCGCTGGTAGCCGAACAGCCGCTCCGCCTGGGCGTTGACCAGCGCGATGTGACCGTGCCAGTTGACGATCACCATCGCGTCCGGCGCCGCCTCGAGCAGCGCCCTGAACTTGCGCTCGGAGCCGAGCAGCAGCCGGTCCCGGCGCATCAGCACCTTGGCGATGCGGTAGTAGAGGTTGCTGAACCTGTAGACGAGCCAGCGCAGGATCTCGCCGAGCGTGACCATCGGTCAGCTCTCCGGACGTGCGGTCTGCGGGCGACGCCGCGGACCCGCCCGGCGCGTAGCCGCTCAACAGTCGCGGCCCCGGCCGGCGCCACTCGGGCTCGGCCTCGTACTTCTGCTTGAGGTTGCGCTTGCGGAAGTACCGGAAGATCGGCCCGTAGGTGAAGCGCTGGACGTCGGCCGCCGTGTTGCCCCAGGGATCGGGGTCCATGAACGGCATGTACGCGTCGGGAAAGCTCGGCATCGTGCAGGCCATGCAGAGGCCACCCACGTTCGGGCAGCCGCCGATCCCGTTCATCCAGCCCCGGCGGGCCACGTTGCACTTCACGACCGGGCCCTTGCAGCCGAGCTTGACGAGGCACCGCCTGTCGGCGCCGTATTCGGTCGCGAACTGGCCCTGCTCGGTGAAGCCGGCTCTCGTGCAGCCCTCGCGCGTCGTCTCGCCGAACATCGAGACCGGCCGCAGCAGCTCGTCGAGCTCGGGCGCCGGGCCATGGCCGACCACGTGGAAGATCACCTGCAGCAGCATCTCCGTCATGTTGTCCGGCAGCGCCGGACAGCCCGGGATGCAGACGATGGGGAGGCCCGATCCGCGAGCGCCAGTCCCAGCCCAGGTAGTCGGGTAACCCCATCGCGCCGGTCGGGTTGTTTCGCATCGCCGGAATCCCGCCGTACGTCGCGCAGGTGCCGATCGCGAGCACGGCGGCGGCGCGCGGGGCGAGCCTGTCGACCCATTCGTTGATCGTGATCGGCTGCCCGTCGATCGGGTTCGTGCCCATCCCGGACCAGTGCCCGTCGCCGTTGATCTCCTCGTTGCCGATCGCTCCCTCGACGACGAGGATGTAGGGGTCGAGGCTCGCCCTCCTCGGCGCTGTACCAGTGGTCCATGAAGTCCTCGCCGGTGTCGAAGGCGAGCACCGGGTTGTGCAGGACGACGCGCGGCGTTCCCGGGATCGTGCCGAGCAGGATGTCCTCGAGGCTTGGGCTGGTCGCGGACGTCATCGCGAGCGTGTCGCCGTCGCAGCCGAGCCCGGTCGTCGCCCACAGGACGTGAACGGTCGTGTCCTCGGATCCGATGCTGGCCCGGTGTGAACTCGATGGAGGAGTCCATGCCCTTACTCATCATCGGCCGTTGCGGCGCGAGAGTTGAGCGCGGCGCTCGCGGCTTACACTTCCCCGCCCGTGGAGTTGCACGAGCGTCGAGTACGAGCCCGCACCGATCGAGCGCAAGTGGCAGGCGGTCTGGGTCGGCGGAGAGCACCTGGGAGGTTCCGAACCCCGGCCAGCCCGGATTCGACCCCGAACGTCCGAAGGCCTACGTGCTCGAGATGCTGCCCTACCCCTCCGGCGAGCCCCACGTCGGCCATCTGAAGAACTACTCGATCGGCGACGCGATCGCCCACTTCCGCCGCCGTCACGGCCTCGAGGTGATCCACCCGATGGGCTACGACGCCTTCGGGCTGCCCGCGGAGAACCACGCGATCCGCACCGGCGAGCACCCGCGCGTCTCGACCGAGCGCTCGATCGCCTCCTTCCGCGAGCAGTTCCTGAGCTGGGGCATCTCGATCGACTGGAGTCGCGAGGTCGCCACCCACACCCCCGAGTACTACCGCTGGACCCAGTGGCTCTTCCTGCGGCTGTTCGAGCAGGGCCTCGCCTACCGCGAGGAGGCGGCCGTCCACTGGTGCCCGAAGGACGCGACCGTGCTCGCCAACGAGCAGGTCATCGACGGCCGCTGCGAGCGCTGCGGGACCCTGGTCGAGCCGCGCCGGCTGCGCCAGTGGTTCTTCCGGATCACCGACTACGCCGACCGCCTGCTCGACGACTTCGACCTGCTCGAGTCGTGGCCCGAGAACGTCGTCACGATGCAGCGCAACTGGATCGGCCGCTCCGAGGGCGCCGAGGCGGTCTTCCGCTGCGCGGAGCTCGACCTCGACTTCACCGTCTTCACGACCCGCCCCGACACCCTCTTCGGCGCCACCTTCTTCGTGCTCGCTCCCGAGCACCCCGACGTCGAGCGGCTGATCGCCGGCACCGAGAACGAGGCCGAGGTCCGCGAGTACGTCGCCGAGGCGATGCGCTCCTCGGCCGACCGAGCGCGGCGACGAGGCGCGGGAGAAGACCGGCGTCCGGCTCGAGCCGCACCGTCACCAACCCGGTCAACGGCGAGGAGATCCCGGTCTTCGTCGCCGACTACGTGCTGATGGAGTACGGCACCGGCGCGATCATGGCCGTGCCCGCGCCACGACGAGCGCGACTTCGAGTTCGCCGCGCAAGTTCGGCCTCGACGTCCGCCGCGTCGTCGCCCCCGCCGACGCCGACCCGGACGAGCTCGCCCGAGGGCGAGGTGATGGAGGAGGCCTACGTCGACCAGGGCTCCGACGACGTGCTCGTCAACTCCGGCGACTTCGACGGGCTGCACGCCGGCCGAGGCGAAGGAGCGGATCATCGACTGGCTCGGCGAGCGCGATGCCGGCCAGCCGGCGGTCAACTACCGCCTCCGCGACTGGCTGCTCTCCCGCCAGCGCTACTGGGGCTGCCCGATCCCGGTCGTCCACTGCCCGGACTGCGGGATCGTCGCCGGTGCCCGACGACCAGCTCCCGGTCGAGCTGCCCGAGATCGAGGACTACAAGCCGAAGGGCCAGAGCCCGCTCGAGACGGCGACCGACTGGGTCGAGACGACCTGCCCGGCTGCGGCGGCCCGGCGCGGCGCGAGACCGACACGATGGACACCTTCGTCGACTCCTCCTGGTACTTCCTGCGCTACCTCGATCCCGCACAACACGGAGCTGCCGTTCGACCGCGAGATCGCCGATCACTGGATGGGCGTCGACCAGTACATCGGCGGCGTCGAGCACGCGATCCTGCACCTGATGTACGCGCGCTTCTTCGTCAAGGCGCTTGCCGACGGCGGCTACCTCGGCGTGCAGGAGCCGTTCACCAACCTCTTCACCCAGGGGATGATCACCCGCGACGGCGCGAAGATGTCGAAGTCGAAGGGCAACGTCGTCAGCCCGCGCGAGCTACGTCGAGCGGCTCGGCGCCGACACCGCCCGCACCTACGTCTGCTTCATGGGCCCGCCCGAGCGCGGCGGCGACTGGGTCGACGAGGGCGCCGAGGGCGTGCACCGCTTCCTCGCGCGCCTCTGGCGGCTCGGCGTCGAGGTCGCGGAGCGCACCGGAGGCCGGCAGCCGGGCTCCGCCGGCCGGCCGCAGGGCGACGCCCGCACGCTGCTCGTCAAGGCCCACTGGGCGATCGACAAGGCGACCCGCGACTTCGAGCGCGGCTTCCAGTTCAACACGGTGATCGCCGCCGTGATGGAGCTCGTCAACGAGGCCTACCGGGTCAAGGACGGCATCTTCGGCGACCGGCCGGCGACGCCGCGCTGCGCTTCGCGACGGCGACGCGCCGCCTCGCTGATCTTCCCCTTCGCCCCGCACCTGGGAGCCGAGGTCTGGGAGATGATCGAGGGCGGTCGGGTCTGGGAGCAGCCCTGGCCGCTGGCCGACCCGGCGCTGCTCAGCCACGACACGTTCACGCTCGTCGTCCAGGTCAACGGCAAGGTCCGGGCCAAGCTCGAGGCGCCGAGCGGGAGCGACGCGAGGCGGAGCTGCTCGCGCTCGCGCGCGGCGACGTCCGCGTCGGCGGCCGAGATCGACGGCCGCGACGTCGTCAAGGAGATCGTCGTGCCGGGCCGCCTCGTCAACATCGTCGTCCGCTGAGCGCCGGCATCGGGCGAAATCAAGCAGGGCAAGAAGGCCCGAATCCCGTCCCGGGCCCGCCGCCCGGGCATTCCCGCAGGACGCGGGTATGCGGGGGTCTGGTAGAAAGCCGCGCAGATGCTCGTCAGGCGGATCTCCGACGCGGCGGTAAAGGACTGGCACCGGCTCAGCTCCCACATCCTCATGGATGCGGGCGAGCTCGGCTCGAGGCACATGACGGTGACCTGGATCGAGGTCCCGGCCGGCGTCTCGCAGCAGCTCCACTCCCACGAGGAGGCCGAGCAGGTCTACGTCGTCGTGCGGGGCACCGGCACGCTGACCGCCGCCGGCGACACGCAGACGCTCGAGCCCGGCGATCTCGCGCTGATCCCGCCGGCCAGCGACCACACGATCGCCAACGAGTCGGGTGAGGCGCTGGCGCTGGTCTCGGTGCAGTCGCCTGCGGTCTCCGTCGAGGAGACCTTCGGCCGCCAGCTCGCCGAGGTCGCCGGCTACGACGACGACGAGGACGACTACTGAGCATCAAGGGTGGTGACCGGGTCCGCCGCCGGGTCATCGCGCACGGCAGGGTCCAGGGCGTCTTCTTCCGCGACACGCTGCGCGAGAAGGCGCAGAACGCGGGGATCGCCGGCTGGGCGCGGAACCGCGCCGACGGCTCGATGGAGGCTTGCTTCGAGGGGCCGTCGCTCGCCGGTCGAGGAAATCGTCGCCTGGTGCTCGGACGGTCCCGAGGCGGCGCGCGTCGCGCGCGTCGACGTGATCGAGGAGGAACCGCAGGGCATGATGGGCTTCCGGGTGCGCTGAGCGACGGAGGCGGCACGAAGCGCGTGCCACGCGCGCGCCGCCGTCGATCACCCTGAGCCGGTGAGCTCAGCCCGGCCGCCTGCAGATCGCCGTCTACGCCGCCCTCGGCATCGTCCTCGTCCTGCTCGGGCTCAAGGCGCTCGGCGGCCCCGGCCCGGCGCCCGCATCGGGCGCCGGCGGGGGAGTGAGCATCGCCGCCGACCCCGTCGGCGCCGCGGGTTCGGGCGGTTCGGGAGGCGAGCTCGTCGTGCACGTCGCCGGCGCCGTTCGCAAGCCCGGCGTCTACCGCCTGCCGGCGGGCGCCCGCGTCGCCGACGCGGTCGCGCAAGGCCGGCGGTGCTCGGGCGTCCGCCGACGAGGACGCGATCAACCTCGCGGCCCTGCTCGCCGACGGCCAGCAGGTCGTCGTGCCGGCCGCCGCGCCCGCGGCTGCAGCCGCGTCGGGCCCGGACCGGGGCGGAGCGTCGGCGGCGAGCGGCCCGATCAGCCTCGGCTCTGCCACCGAGGCCGATCTCGAGACGATCGACGGGATCGGCCCGGTGACCGCCGCCGACATCATCGAGTACCGCGACGCCCACGGCGGGGTCGGCTCGATCGATCAGCTCGACGAGATCCCCGGCATCGGCCCGGCGACGATCGCCGCGCTCGGCCAGCGCCTGCAGCCGTGAGCGCGGCGCCCTGGTGGCGCCATCTCCTCCTCGGCTGCTTCTGCGCCGGGCTGGCCGTCTCGCCTGCGGTCGCCCTGCCGGGCGGCTGGCCGCTCGTTCTCGCGGCCGCGCTCGCGGCGCTCACGCCGCTGCTGCGCCGCCGCCCGACTCCGCCGGCGCGGCTACTGCTCTGCGCGCTGGCGCTCAGCGCCGGCCTCGGCGTCGGCGGCTGGCGCCTTGCGGCGCTCGATGCCCGCGCGCTCACGGCCGGAGCGGGCGAGCGGGTGCACGTCGTGCGGGTTCGCCGTCGACGCCGCGCGGGAGATCGCCGGCAAGACGCGGTTCACGGTTGCGACCGCGAGCGGGCGCGTCGGCCTGGTCCTCGATCGCCCACTGGACGGCCTCGCCATCGGCGACCGCCTCGCCGCCACCGGCACGCTGCGTCAAGTCGAGCCGTGGCTCGCCGATCTCGCCCGCCGTCAGGGGTGGCGGCTTGAGCTGCGTGCCCGCTCTGCCAGGCCGTTGCCCGGCGCCCGTCCCGGGCTGACCGGCGCCCTCGACGCTGCCCGCGACCGGGCGGGCGCAGCCCTCGGAGAGGGGCTCGACGGCGGCGAGGCCGCACTCGCCCGCGGTTTCGTCCTTGGCCAGGACGAGGCCGTCGATCCGCTCGTCCGCGATGACTTCCGCCGCTCTGGCCTCGCGCATCTACTGGCCGTCAGCGGGCAGAACGTGATGCTGCTCGCGATCCTCGCCGGCGTATTGCTCGCGGCGCTCGGTCTGCCACCGCGTTTGCGGATGCTCATGATCGTCGCCGCGATCGCCGTCTACGTACCGATCGCCGGCGGCGGGCCCTCGATCCAGCGCGCGGGCGTCATGGGCGCGGCGGCGATCGCCGCCGGCATGCTCGGCAGGGCCGCTGACCGCGCCTGGATCGTGCTCGCGGGCGCTGCCGTGACCCTCGTGCTGCAACCCCTTGCCGCGACCGACATCGGCTGGCAGCTGAGCTTCGCGGCGGTGGTCGGGATCGCGCTGTGGGCGGGCCGGATCGCGGCGCTGATCGAGTCACGGATCGCTCGGGGCGGCTACAGCACGCCTGCAGGGCTGCGGAGCCGGCTCGCCCGGCCGCTTGCCGAGGCGGCCGGGCTGACGCTCGCTGCGACGCTCGCCACCGCGCCGCTGATCGCGCACACCTTCGGCACGCTCTCGGTGGCCTCGCTGCCGGCCAACCTGGCCGTCGCGCCCGCCGTCGCGCCGGTCATGTGGCTCGGCATGCTGACGGCGGCGCTTGGGCAGCTCCCGGCGCTACCGCTCGCGCCGCTCGCGCACCTGAGCGGCCCGTTGCTCCGCTACATCGCGGGCGTGGCGCATCTGTTCGCCGCCCCTGCCTGGGCGAGCCTCCCGGTTGCGGCGCCCGGACCCGTTGCGACCGCCGTGATCTACGCAGCGCTCCTCGCCGCGATGCCGCCGCTCCTCGGCGCCCTCGAGCGCCGCCGGCACGGCCACGTCGGCCGCGCGCGCCGGCTCGCGCCGGCGTCGGCGGTGATCGGCGTCGGGGTCGTGCTGCTGCTGATCCCAGGGGCTGCCGGCGACGGCTCCTCGCGCTCGTCCCCGCCGGCTCACGGCGAGCTGCGGATCACGGCGGTCGACGTCGGCCAGGGCGACGCGATCCTGCTCCAGCCGGCGGGCGGCGCGCCGCTCCTGATCGACACCGGGCCGCCGGATGCAGGTCTCGTCGGCTCGCTCCGCGACGCTCGGCGTCAGCCGGCTCGCCGCGGTCCTGATCACGCATCCCCATCTCGACCACTACGGCGGCTTCGGCGATCTCGTCGATTCGATCGCGGTCGGCCGTCTGATCCTCAGCCGGCCGGTGCCCGTCGCCGCCGGCGAGGCCCGCGCCGCCTCGATTCCGATCCGGCGCGTCGGCACCGGCAGCGAGATCCGCGATGGACGCCTCCGACTCGCGATTCTCTTTCCGCCGGTTGGGTTCGTCCCGACGGATCCCGACCCGAACGCCGCCTCGATCGTCGCCGAGGCTCGTTTCGGGCCCTGGAGCGCGCTGTTGCCGGGCGACGCCGAGCAGGACATGACGGAACTCACGCCGGGACCGTTCGACGTCCTCAAGGTCGCCCATCACGGCAGCAGCGACGCGGGCCTCGAACAGCTGCTCGCGCGCTCGGCGCCGCGGGTTGCGTTGATCTCGGTCGGCGCCGGCAACGACTACGGGCATCCGGATGCCGACACGATCGAGGCGCTTGCGCGGCACGGCGTCTGCACGCTGCGCACGGACCTCGACGGCGACGTCGGTGTCGAGCTCGGCGCCGGTGGGCTGCGCGCCTTCGCCGAGCACGGCATCGACGCCTCCCGTCCAGGCTGCACCGGGCTGTAGCCGGGGGGTCAGCCCGGGTGCGCATCTACACTCGGCCCGTGGCAGACCCTCCTGCGATGAAGCCCGCTTACCTGATCTCCGGCGACGACGGCGCCAAGGTCGACGCCGCGGTCAGCCGCCTGCGCGGCCGCGCCGAGCGCGAGGGCGGCACCGGAGCGCTCGAGGTCTTCGAGGGCTCAGGCACCGCGGCACCGGACGTCGACGAGCTGATCGGCGCGCTGCCGGCGATGTCGCTGATCGGCTCGCGCCGCTACCTGCTCGCCGACGGCGTCGAGCGCTGGCGCGCAACGCAGATCGGCCGTCTCGCAGAGGCGCTCGCGACGATCCCCGAAGAGACGACGGTGGTCCTCGTCGCCCGTGGCTCGCCCCCGAAGGGCCTCGGTGAGGCCGTCGAGAAGGCCGGGGGAGAGGTGCTGGGCTACGCGGCGCCGCGCAAGCGTGAGTTGCCCGCGTGGGTCGTCGAGGCGGCCCGCAAGCGCGGCCTGAACCTGCATCCGAGCGCTGCCCGGATCCTCGTCGCGCGCGCGGGCGAGAGCACCACGCGCCTGAGCAGCGAGCTCGACCGGATCGCGACCTGGGCCGAGCCCGGCGCCGCGCTCGGCGTCGAGGAGGTCGAGGAGCTGACCGCGGACACCTCCGAGCGCGCCGGCTGGACGCTCGGCGATGCGATCGTCAGCCGCGACGCCGCCGCTTCGATGGAGGCCGCCGACGCGCTCGTCGAGCAGGGCGAGGCGGTGACGCCGATGATCTACGGGATCGCCTCGCGTTTGCGCAACGCACACGCCGCAGCCGCCGGCATCGACGCGGGCCGGCCGGCGCGCGAGGTTGAGGCGTCGCTGCCGATGGCGCCCTATGCGGCGAAGATGCTCGTCCGCTCGGTACAGGGCGTCGATCCCGCCGAGCTCTCGGAGGCGATCGGCGCGGTTTCCGATCTCGAGTGGTGGACGCGCGGCGGCTCCGACTACCCGGAGCGGGTAGCCCTCACGCTCGCGGTGAGAAAAGCGGCCGGAGGGTAGCGGTGCTCAGGAAACCGGCTGACCGGCGGCGAGACGGGCAGCTCTCTGCTTCTTGCGAGCGCCCGTGTTGGCGTGCATGGCGCCCTTCTGGACCGACTTGTCGATCTGCGAGACGAGCTGGCGATGCGCTTCGGCGATCTCCTCGCCGTTGCCCGCCTCGACGGCAGTCTCGAGCTTGCGAAAGCGCGTCTTGACGACGCTCGTCAGGCGGCGGTTTTCCTGCCGCTCACGCTCGGTGCGAAGGATTCGCTTCTTCTGTGACGCGATGTTGGCCATTTGCGGCGCCGTACTTTAGACATTCGGGGCTCGGATGAGCACGCGAGACCAGACATACGCTCCTGAGGGCTACGGCCCGGACACCGACATCGCCTTCGAGACGGCCCAGGAGCCGGGTCCCGAGGGCGATGCGGAGAGCCGGCCGCCTCGGTCGCTCGACGGCCTTCTTCTCGATTGCCACGGGCCTCTCACGGGTCGCCGGACTCGTCCGCGAGATCTTCGCGGCCTGCTACTTCGGCACCAGCCCGGCGATGTCGCGCCTTCACGGTCGCCTTCCAGGTGCCGAACCTCGTCCGCTCGCTGTTCGCCGACGCCGCCCTGCAGGGCGCCTTCGTGCCGGTCTTCACCGAGCAGCTCGAGAAGGGCAACAAGGTCGAGGCCTACCGGCTCGCCTCGACGCTGCTCTTCGGCGCGATTCTCGTCCTCGGGCTGATCACCGGCTTCTTCATCCTCGCGGCGCCGGTGATCATGCCCCTCTTCGGGCCGGGCCTCGGCCACCACGCGAGTGATCTGTCCGTCGGCCTCTCCCGGGTGCTGTTCCCGATCCTCGTCATGCTCGGCGTCTCCGGCGTCGTCGTCGGCATCCTCAACTCCTACAACCGCTTCGGCGTCTTCGCGATCGCACCGTTCTTCTGGAACGTGGCGATCATCGCCGTCCTGGTCGGGCTGGCCCCGGCGTTCCCGGAGGGCAAGCAGATCTACGCCTACGCGATCGGCGTCGTCGTCGGCACGGCCCTGCAGCTCGCGATGGTCGCCTACGACCTGCGCAACACGCCGTTCCGGCTCTGGTGGGTGTTCGACTGGGACTCGGCCCTGCTCAAGCGCGTCCTGCTGCTGATGCTGCCGGTGACGCTCAGCCTCGGGCTGATCAACTTCAACCTGGCGATCAACTCGATCTTCGGCTCGCTGGTCCCGGACATCAACGACCAGGGGCCCGCGGCGATCGACAAGGCGTTCCGCATCTACATGCTGCCCCAGGGCATCTTCTCGGTCGCCGTCTCGACCGTCGTCTTCCCGACGCTCTCGCGCTTCGCCGCGCGCCGCGACTACGAGAGCCTGCGCTCGACGATGGCGAACGGGATGCGGATGATCCTGCTGTGCTGATGCCGGCGGCGGCGGCGATCCTCGTGCTCTCGCGACCCGATGATCGAGCTCGTCTACCAGCGCGGCGACTTCAACGCCGAAAGCACGGACCTCGTCTCGACGGCGCTCTTCTGGTTCGCCTTCTCGCTGCCCGCCAACGGTCTCTTCCTGCTGATGACGCGGACCTTCTTCAGCCTCCAGCGGCCCTGGGTGCCGACCGCGATCTCCGGGCTCAACCTGTTCGTCACCGCGATCTTCTCGGCCGCCTTCTTCCACCCGTTCGGCGTCGGCGGCATCGTCGCCGCGACGGCGATCGCGACCACGGCGAGCGTCGTCGCGCAGATGATCGTCCTGCGCCGCCAGCTGGGCGGCATCGAGCTCCCGAGCCTGATCGACGGCGCCGTCCGGATCACGGTCGGCTGCGTGGTGCTCGCCGCCGTCGCCTGGGTCGTCTGGCACGGGCTCGACTCGGCTCTCGGGCAGTCGCTGATCGCCCAGGTGATCTCCGTCGGCCTCGGCCTCGGCCTCGGCGCGGCCGCCTACCTCGGCACCGTCCTGGCGCTGCGCGTGCCCGAGGCGCGCCAGCTGCTCGCCGTCGTCAGGCGCTGAGCCACAGGCTCTACGCTCCCGCTCCCTCATGGAACGGATCCGCAACTTCTCGATCATCGCCCACATCGACCACGGCAAGTCGACGCTCGCCGATCGGATCCTCGAGGTCTGACCGGGGCGCTCAGCCGAGCGCGAGATGCGCGACGCAGGTGCTCGACTCGATGGACCTCGAGCGCGAGCGCGGGATCACGATCAAGGCGCAGGCCGTGCGGGTCGAGTACGAGGCCCGCGACGGCCAGAGCTACCACCTGCACCTGATCGACACTCCCGGGCACGTCGACTTCTCCTACGAGGTCTCGCGCTCGCTCGCCGCCTGCGAGGGGGCGCTGCTCGTCGTCGACGCCGCCCAGGGTGTCGAGGCGCAGACCGTCGCCAACACCTACGCGGCGATCGAGGCCGGGCTCGAGCTGATCCCGGTCCTCAACAAGGTCGACCTGCCCGGGCGCCGAGCCCGAGCGGGTCGCGGCGGAGATCGCCGATCTGCTCGGCACCGACCCCGACGACGCGATCCGGATCTCGGCGAAGACCGGCCTCGGCGTCGACGAGGTGCTCGAGGCGATCGTCGCGCGCGTGCCGGCCCCCGGCGGCGATCCGGACGCCCCGCCGCGGGCGCTGATCTTCGACTCCGAGTTCGACCAGTACCGGGGCGTCGTCGCCTACGTACGGATGATCGACGGCGCCTTCCGCAAGGGCGAGCCGATCCGCGCGATGCAGGCGGGCACCGAGGCCGACCTCGACGAGATCGGCTTCTTCCGCCCGCAGATGACGCCGGCGCCGTCGATGGCGGCGGGCGAGGTCGGCTACGTGATCACCGGGCTCAAGGACGTCTCGCTGCTCCGCGTCGGCGACACGCTCACCACCCGCGACAACGCCGGCCGAGCGAGGCCCTGCCCGGCTACCGCGAGGTGCAGCCGGTCGTCTTCTGCGGGCTCTTCCCGATCGAGACCGACCGCTACGACGACCTGCGCGAGGCGCTCGAGAAGCTCTCGCTCAACGACGCCGCGCTCTCCTGGGAGCCCGAGACCTCGGACGCGCTCGGCTTCGGCTTCCGCTGCGGCTTCCTCGGCCTGCTGCACATGGACATCGTCCGCGAGCGGCTCGAGCGCGAGTACGACCTCGACCTGCTGGCGACGACGCCGAACGTCCGCTACTGGGTGCACCGCACCGACGGCACCGAGATCGAGGTCCACAGCCCAGCCGACATGCCCGACCCGGCCTCGATCGAGGCGATCGACGAGCCCTACATCCGCGCCTCGGTGATCACCCCGACCGAGTACGTCGGCGCAGGTCATGGAGCTCTGCCAGGCGCGCCGCGGCACCCACGTCGACATGCACTACCTGAGCCCCGAGCGCGTCCAGCTCCGCTACGACCTGCCGCTCGGCGAGATCGTCCTCGACTTCTTCGACCAGCTCAAGTCATCGACGCGCGGCTACGCCTCGCTCGACTACGAGCCGATCGAGCGCCGCCCCTCCGACCTCGTCAAGCTCGAGGTGCTGCTCGCCGGCGACACCGTCGACGCGCTCTCGATGATCGTCCACCGCGACGGCGCCTACGAGGCGGGCAAGAACCTCGTCAGCCGGCTGCGCAAGACGATCCCGCGCCAGCAGTTCGACGTCCCGGTGCAGGCGGCGGTCGGCTCCCGCATCCTCGCCCGCGAGACCGTCAAGGCGGTCCGCAAGGACGTCACCGCGAAGCTCTACGGCGGCGACGTGACCCGCAAGAACAAGCTCCTCGACAAGCAGAAGAAGGGCAAGAAGCGGATGAAGCAGGTCGGCTCGGTCGAGGTCCCGCAGGAGGCCTTCCTGGCGGTGCTCAAGATCGGCGACGACGACTGACGGCGGGCGGTGAGAGGTCCGATGGCCTCCTGCTGCTTGCGCGAGCCAGTTGTGGTTGAGGAAGAACTCCTCGCGCAAACCGACTGTGACGGAGTCGATGACTGGGAGTATTGGCAGCGATGCCTAGGCGACAAGGCCAAGTCCTACTCCCGGCGTTGGTCGCTCTCACGCTCACCGGTTGCGGGTCGGACAGCAACGTTCAGAGTTACGAGGCGAACTTCAAGGTGGAGCGCTCGGCGCCGAATTCCAAGAGCCTGACCATCGTCGTCGACGGGAGCTCGTGCGCTGGTGTCCCCGGCTCGCGAGACCGCATCGACCACGTCGACGTGAAGGAGACCGGTGAGGCGGTGACGCTGACCGTCTACGCCGACTCTGGCAATGAGCCCGAGGGCGGTGTCTGCGGTGGAGTGGGCGAGACGCTCCGCCGGGAAGTAGAGCTTGAATCGCCACTCGACGGGCGGGACGTTCTGAACGGGAAGTACGAGTCGGGGAAGCCGGTGCAGACCGTCGCGAGCTGAGCGGCTTGCGGGCCGGGTTCTCGCGCTGAGAACCACTCGCCGCGCGGCCGCGGATAGTCGTCCACTTAGGTACTGCCAGCGGTACTCAACTGGACGACTACCGCTGCCCCGGTGTTTTCCCACCGCGCTCACCGAGGGACGTTCGCGGCTGCCGTCGCCACCTCCCTCGGTGCCTCCCCGCATCCCCGTGCTAGTTTGTTCCGCGGTGTGCCGGGAAGCCTGGTCGGCGAGAGTTGACCGTGGTCTCTTCCAGCCCCACAGCGGCGAGTAACGCGCGCCGACGCCTGTCGGCGCGGCCCGTCCTCTTCTTCGCCTTCGCCTTCGCGGTGATGGCCGATCCCGTTTCTTCGGTCGCCTATGCGATCGAGGCGGCGCTGCGGGCGCTCGACGGGCACCTCGAGCTGCTGATCCCGACGATGGGTCTGGTGATCGCGATCATCGCGCTCGTCACGCTCAACTACTGGCAGCTCGTCGCCATGTTCCCGCAGGGCGGCGGCGCCGCGGAGGCCGCGGGCAAGGCCTTCGGCGAGGCCGCCTCGTTCCTGCCAATCGGCGCGCTGATCGTCGACTTCGCGCTGACGATCGCGATCTCGATCGCCGCCGGCGGCAGCGCGCTGATCTCCTACGTCCCGGACCTTGCGTCGGTGCGCATCCCGCTCGACCTCGTGCTCCTCGTAGCCGTTGCCGGCCTGACCTGGTTCGGCCACGGCGGCAGGCTCATCTTCGCCCTGATGACGGTCTCCTTCGTCGTCTTCACCGTCGCGGTGCTTGTCGGGGGCTTCACCGGTCCCGTCGTCGCCCACGGGCAGGCGCCGCTCACCGGTTCGGCATCGCCCGCGCTGGTGGCGGTGATCCTCGCTTTCCCGGTGGCGATGGCGCTCGCGACCGGAACCGAGGCGCCCGCGACCTCGATCGCCCAGCTCGGTCAGCTCGACGACGACGGCAAGCGCCGCTTCGGCCGGGGCACGTTGCTCGCGACGATGCTCATCGTCGCCACGCTGACGATGGGGCTCACCGTGCTCGCCGTGCACCTCCACGTCGGCATCCCCGGCGCGGATCAGACGCAGATTGCGAACCTGGCCCGCGCCGCCGTCGGCGACGGGGGCCTGTTCGGGGCCTTCCAGATCACGAGCGGCCTGCTCTTGCTGGCGGCCGCCTCCTCCTCCTTCCAGGCCGGGCCGGGGCTGCTGCGGGCGCTCGCTCGCGCCGGTGAGAGCAGCCTGCTCCCGGCGCGGCTCGGCCGCACGAACAAGCCACCACACGCCGGTCTGGGCGGTGCTCGTCTACGCCGTGATCGCCACCGCCATCCTCCTCATCGCCTCCGGGCAGGAGCAGGAGCTGGTCCTCGTCTACGCGGTCGCGGTCTTCATCAGCTTTCTCGCCGGCCTGCTGGCGATGGCGAAGTTCAGCCACGACGGCGGCCGCGTCGGCCTCGCGGCGCTGAACGTGCTCGCCGCCGTGATCGTCGCCTTCACGCTGATCGTCAACCTGGCGCGCGGCTACCCGCTGATCTCGCTGACCGCGGCGCTCCTCGTCGCGGCGGGTCTCTACTGGCGATGGGTGCGGGCCGGCCGGCCGCTCGGCTTGGAGTCGATCGAGCGCATCGCCGACGAGTAGCCCGGCACCCGGGCGCCGGTCAGCTCGTAGCCTCGGCTTGCTCGCGCTCGGCCTCGCGCAGCTCGATCCGCCGGATCTTCCCGGTCAGCGTCTTCGGCAGCTCGGCGACGAACTCGACCTTGCGCGGGTAGGCGTAGGCGGAGAGCCGACTGCGGACGAAGCCCTTGATCTCGGTCGCGATCTCGTCGCTCGGCTCATGGCCGTCGGCGAGGACGATGAACGCCTTGACGACGTTGCCCTTGACCTCGTCCGGGCTGGCGACCGCCGCCGCCTCGCGGACCGCCTCGTGCTCGATGCACGCGGACTCGACCTCGAAGGGCCCGATCCGGTAGCCGGCGGCGATGATCACGTCGTCGGCGCGCCCCGCGTACCAGACGTATCCGTCCTCATCCATCGTCGCCGCGTCCTTGGAGTGGAACCACTCGCCGCCGAAGGTCTCCTCGCTCGCCTCCGGCAGCCGCCAGTAGCCGAGCGGGTAGTGCGGGTTCGAGCGCGCGCGCAGGCAGATCTCGCCGCGCTCGCCCTGCGCGACCGGGTTCTCGTCCTCGTCGAGGATCTGCACGTCCCAGCCCGGCATCGGCCGGCCCATCGAGCCCTCGCGGACCTCCATGAACGGGAAGTTCGCGCACAGCGGATACGACTCGGTCAGCCCGTAGTAGTCGAGCACCGTGATCCCGTACTGGTTGCGGAACCACTTGATCGCCTCCGGGTTGAGTGGCTCGCCGGCCGAGCAGACGATCCGCAGCGCCGGCATCGGATAGCGCTCCCCGGCGTCGCCGATGGCCATCATCGCCCGCATCGCCGTCGGCGTCGTGAACACGTTCGCGACCTCGTTGCGGCTCAGGAAGTCGAGCTGCTCGGCGGGATCGAAGCCGCCCTTGCGCTGGAAGACGCACTGGACCGCGCCGAGCCGCCAGGGGCCGAGCAGCGGCGCGATCCCCGCCGCCCAGGCCCACTCGCCCATGCCGTGGAAGCGCTCGCCGTCGCCGACGTCGTGGCAGTAGATGAACTCCTCGTGGGCGAGCAGGTAGCGGTGCGCGTGGACGATGCCCTTGGCCATCCCCGTCGTGCCCGACGTGTAGTAGAGCTGGGCCGGGTCCTCGGCCGACGGTGTCGGCGGAGACGGGGTCGGCCGCCGCGCCGGCGAGCAGCTCGGGGTCGAGGACGACGATCTCCTCGACGAGGCTCGGATCGAAGCGCTCGACGTTGTCGGCGTCGGTGACGAGCACCTTCGGCTCGGCGTCGCGGAGGCGATGGCCGATGCCCTCGTCGCCGTAGAGCACCGACATCGAGAGCAGGATCGCGCCGAGCTTCCACGTGCCGAAGAAGATGGCGGCCGTCTCCGGGGTGGGAGGGAGGACGACGGCGACGCGGTCGCCCTTGCCGATGCCCAGTCCGGCGAGCAGGTTCGCGGCGCGGTTGGAGAGCTCCTGCAGCTCGCCCCAGCGCAGCTCGCGGCGCTCGCCGTCGTAGCGCTCCCAGATCATCGCCAGCTTCTCCGGCGGGTGCTTGTCGCAGACGTCGGCGGCGATGTTGTAGCGCTCGGGGACGCTCCAATCGTGCTCCGCGCAGGCGCGCTCGTAGGTCATCTCCGGATCCATCTCTCCTCCTCGTGGTCCGCCACTTCGGACCTACCCAACGTACTCCTCCCGATCATCTAGGCTCGGCCCATGCGCCTCGGTGACATCGGAGCCGGCCCGCTGCTGCCGGCCGCCGGGACGACCTCGCAGCGACTGATTCGCCGCACGCGCGGCGTCGCGCTCGAGCTCGTCGCCTTCGTCCTCGTCACGGTGCTCTTTCCGGTTCTGCTGATCGCCGGCCTGCTCGTCGACCTCTTCCTGAAGCTGCGCACCGGCAAGCCGATGGTCGCCGTGCGGCTCGTCCCGTTCCTCTGGTTCTTCCTCTTCACCGAGGTCTGGTGCTACACGTTCCTGCTCGTCCTCTGGCTGATCACCGGCGGGCCCTTCCGCTCGGGCTCGATGCTGCGCCGGCGCGGGGTCTACTGGCTGCGCCCGCACTGGGCCGGCTCGCACCTCGGGGCGATCCGCTTCGTCATGGGGATGAAGTTCGAGCTCGAGGGTCGCGAGCAGAGCGTGCCGGGCAACTACCTGATCATGATCAGGCACGCGAGCATCATCGACAACCTGCTGCCGGACACGCAGATCGCCGGCCCGAACGGGATGGGGATCCGCTACGTGGTCAAGCGCGAGCTCGAGAACATCTCGCTGCTCGACATCGGCGGGCGCTGGATCCCGACCCAGTTCCTCGAGCGCGTCTCCAAGGACCCGGAGCGCGAGATCGCGTCGATGCGCAAGCTCGTCGAGCAGGTCGGCGCCGACGAGGCGGTGCTGATCTACCCGGAGGGGACGCGCGCGACCGCGAAGAAGATCGCCCGCGCCAAGGAGATCATCCGCGAGCGCAGCCCCGACGTCGCCGAGCTTGCCGAGCCGCTGGTCAACCTGCTGCCGCCGCGCCTCGGCGGCCCGCTGGCGCTGCTCGACTCCGGCGAGGGCATGGACGTGCTCTTCTTCGCCCACGTCGGCTTCGACGGCTTCGAGTACGTCAGCGACATCTGGGCCGGCGGCCTGATCGGCAGGACCGTGCGGATGAAGCTCTGGCGCGTGCCCGCGGCGGAGATCCCGCGCGACGAGCGCGGCCGCACCGAGTGGCTGTACGGGCACTGGCAGCGGATGGACCGCTGGGTCAGCGAGCACGCGACCGATCTCGGCCACGAGCGGGTTGGCAAGTCGGGCGGAGGCAGCGCGCCGCCGCCCGAACCCGCCGCGGTCGATTAGCCGGTTTCTTCCGCTAGAGCTTCCGCGCCTTGACGGCGGTGCCGTAGGCGCAGATCTCGGTCCACGTCGTGCCCAGCTCCGAGGTGTCGAAACGGAAGGCGATGATCGCGTTCGCGCCCTTCGCCTCGGCCTCCTCGATCAGCCGGTCGGTCGCGTGCGAGCGACCCTCCGCGAGCATCTTCGTCATCCCCTTGAGCTCGCCGCCGACGAGGGACTTCAGTCCGGCGCCCATCTGCGAGCCGAGGTTGCGCGAGCGCACGGTCAGGCCGAACACCTCGCCGTACACCTCCTCGATTTCGTAGCCGGGCAGGTCGTTCATCGTTGAGATCAGCATGGGCCGAACCCTATGCGCGACGTCAAGTTCCTGGGTTCGTCGGCTCCTGCCGCGAACCGTTAGGCGGCCCTAAGGCGAGCTGCTACCGTGGCCGCGTGGCCTCCGAGCTGCGCGGCAAGCGCGTCAAGACGAAGAAGAAGTGCTGCAAGTCAGGGCCGCGCTGCAAGCGCTGCCCGGCCGCGATGAAGAAGCTCGAGCGGCGCGGTCTCGCGACCCGCACCGGCAAGCGCAGCTACGTGATCTCGCTCGAGGCGACGAAGCAGGACCTGAAGGCCGCTCGCCGGCGCTAATCACGATAGGATCGGCCCCGACCCCGAGCCGGAGGAGAAGGCCGATGAAGATGCGTGCCGCAGTGCTGGAGGAGTTCGGCGAGCCGCTCGTCGTCCAGGACGTCGAGCTGCGCGACCCAGGCCCGGGCGAGGTGCTCGTCCGGCTCGTCGCCTGCGGCGTCTGCCACACCGACCTGTACACGGCTTCCGGCGTCGATCCCTCCGGCTACGCGCCGACCGTGCTCGGCCACGAGGGCGCCGGCGTCGTCGAGAAGCTCGGCGAGGGCGTCTCGCTCGCTGAGCGAGGGCGACCACGTCGTCACCCTGTTCTCGCCGCAGTGCGGCGAGTGCGTGCACTGCCGCGACGAGCGCACCAACCTCTGCCTGGCGATCCGCGAGCAGCAGAACAAGGGCTACCTGCCCGACGGGACGACGCGGCTGCACCGCGGCGACGAGGACATCCGCCACTTCATGGGCACCTCGACGTTCGCCGAGTACACGGTGATGCCCGAGATCGCGCTCGCCAAGGTCGACCCCGAGGCGCCGCTCGACCGCGCCTGCCTGTTCGCCTGCGGCCTCTCCACCGGCCTCGGCGCGGCGATGAACACCGCCAAGGTGCGCGAGGGCTCGACCTGCGTCGTCTTCGGCGCCGGCATGGTCGGCCTCGGCGCCGTCGCGGGCTGCCGCCTGCAGGGCGCCGAGCGGATCATCTGCGTCGACCTCTCCGACGACCGGCTCGAGCTCGCCAAGGGCCAGGGCGCGACCGAGGTGATGAAGGCCGGGCCGGACACCGTCGAGACGATCCTCGCCGAGACCGACGGCTTCGGCGCCGATTACACCTTCGAGGCGACGGGCAACGTCAAGGTCATGCAGCAGGCGGTCGAGGCCGCGCGCATGGCCTGGGGCCTGTGCACCGTCGCCGGCGTCGCCGGCAAGGGCGAGACGCTCGACATCGTCCCGCGCCTGCTGATCACCGGCCGGCGCGTCGCCGGCTCCTCGTTCGGCGGCGTCAAGGGCCGCGACGGGGTGCCGAAGCTCGTCGACCTCTACATGCAGGGCGAGATCGACGTCGACCCGTTCATCTCGCACCGGATCACGCTCGACGAGGTCAACCGCGGCTTCGAGCTGATGGAGGCCCAGGACGGGATCCGCAGCGTGATCGAGTTCAACTGACCGGAAGGAGCCAGATGCCAAAGCCAACGATCGTCCGCGCCGAGGAGGGGAACTTCCTCTCGAACGCCTACCTGATCGCCGATCCGGAGACGGGCAAGGGCGTGCTCGTCGACTCGAACGGCGCGACCGACCCGCTCGCCGAGTTCGCCGAGCGCGAGGGCATCGAGATCACCCACGTCCTGCTCACCCACCATCACTACGACCACGTCGTCGGCGTCGAGGCGCTCGCCGAGCGGTTCGGCGTGCGGCATCTGGGGCCATCGAGCTGACCAAGGAGGAGGTCGCCGGCGCGTCACCGAGATCTACGGCGACGGCGACGTGATCGACCAGCGGCGGGCTCGAGATCAAGCCGATCTTCACGCCCGGGCACTGCGCCGACCACCTGGCCCTGCTCGTCAACGACGCCGACTGCCTGACCGCGGACGTGCCTCTTCAAGGGCACCGTCGGCGGCACCGGCGAACCCGACCGCGACCGGGCTCGACGACCTCAAGGTCTCGATCATGGACAAGCTGATGGCGCTCGACCACGGCGTCGGCATCCACCCCGGCCATCGCCAGCCCTCGACGATCGGCGACGAGTGGGAGAGCAACCCGTTCATCCGCCTGTGGCGCGGCCTCGACGAGCCGACCGCCGAGCCGGTCTCCGTCGGCCCCGCCGACGCGGACGAGCGCCGCGCCGCGACGCTGCTGCTCTGGGCGCCCGACTACGACGGCGGCAACAAGGCGCTGGTCCGCTTCGAGGACGACGGCACCGAGACGATCACGGGCGGCTCGCAGATCAAGCGGGAGGGCTAGGTGCCGACACCCTGCGGTCCGGCGGAGACCCGCGCCGCCTCGCAGCTGCGCGACACTGACCGGATCGCAGGTCGGAAGAGGCCCACTAGGCCATGTGGGCGCGCGTCGGCGTCGGCCTGGCGGCCGTCCTGGTCGCCTTCCTCGGCGTCGCCTTCGTCGTCGCCGGCGCCGACATCGCGCAGACGCCGACCTGCAAGGACGTCAACGCCGGGGTCGCGCAGCCACGCGACGGCGACTGCTTCGACGGCTCCAAGTCCGCCGCGCCGGCCAGACGGCGCTCTCGGTCGCCGCCGGCATCGTCGGCATCCTCGCCCTGATCCCGGGGCTGATGTACGCGTTCCGCCGCCGCTGGCTGTTCGCCTTCGGGGCGACGGTGATGATCGCCGTCGCGCTCGCGCTGCTGCTACGGGATCGCGGGCAGGATCGGCTGAGTCCGCGGCGCCGGCCCGGCGCCTTCCTACAATCCGCCGCGTGCTCAGCGAACGCCAACAGCGGATCCTCCGCCTCGCCGTCGAGGCGTACCTGGAGACGCGGCACGCCCGTCGGCTCGAAGGCGATCGCCGACGCTCGCGAGGTCGACGTGGGGTGCCTCGACGGTGCGCAGCGAGCTCTCCGCGCTCGAGCGCGAGGGCTACCTGACCCACCCGCACACCTCCGCCGGGCCGCGTGCCGACCGACGCCGGCTACCGCCTCTACGCCGACGCGCTGCTCGTGGCGAGCCTGGGGCCGAGCGTCGCGCCACGCCGGGCCCGCCGGCCCGCGCCGGCGCTCTCGCAGGTGCGCCGCGAGGTCGAGGACGCGCTGCGCGAGACGACCGCAGCGCTCGCCCAGGCCAACGACCTGCTGGCGCTCGTCACGGCGCCGCCGGTGAGCACCGCGACGATCCACCGGGTCGAGGTGCTGCTGCTGCAGCCGCGGGTCGTCGCCGTCGTCGCGATCGCCTCCAACGGCGAGGTCTCCAAGCGCGTCTTCACCTTCGCCGAGCCGGTCGACCCCGGGCTCGTCGACTGGGCCTCCTCCTTCCTCAAGAGCGCCTCGCCGGCGCGGCGCTCGGCTCGCGCTCGCTGCGCGCGCGGCTCGACGACCCCGAGCTCGGCCCCGCGAGCGCGAGTTCCTCGCTGCGATCGGCGAGCGCTCTCTCGAGCTCGGCGCGAGGCCGAGCAGCAGCTCTACATGGACGGCACCGCGCGGCTGCTCTCCGAGAGCCACGCGGCCGACATCCCCGAGCCGGATGGCGTCGTCCGCGCGCTCGAGGGCCGGGTCAGCGTGCTCAGCGTGCTGCGCTCGGCGCTGCGCGAGCAGTCCGTCTTCCTCTGCATCGGCGACGAGAACCCCGAGCCGGCGCTGCGCTCGGTCAGCATGGTCAGCGCCCCCTACGGGCTCGGCTACCGGCCGCTCGGCGCGGTCGGCGTCGTCGGGCCGCTGCGGATGGACTACGCGCCGGGCGATCGACTCCGTCCGCGACGCCGCCGGCGAGCTCTGCCGCTTCTTCGCGACGGTCTACGAGGGCTGACGATGGCGAAGCGCGACCCCTACGAGGTGCTCGGCGTCGAGCGCGGCGCCGACGAGGCGCGAGATCAAGAAGGCCTTCCGGCGCCTCGCCCGCGAGCTGCACCCCGACGTCAACACCGACGATCCCGAGGCCGAGGAGAAGTTCAAGGAGGCCGCCGAGGCCTACGAGATCCTCTCCGACGCCGAGCGGCGCCGCACCTACGACGCCTTCGGCCACGAGGGGCTGCGCACCGGCGGCTACCAGTCGCGTCGGCCAGGGCTTCGGCAGCTTCCAGGACATCTTCGAGGCCTTCTTCGGCGGCCGAGGGCGGCGCTTCGGCGACATCTTCGGCGGTGGCGGCGGCGCGCGCGGGCCGGCCGCGCGGCGGCGACATCGGCGTCGCCGTCGAGATCGAGCTCGCCGACGTGCTCGAGCGGCGTCCAGCCGCGAGGTCGAGTTCGAGGCGGTCGTCGCCTGCGAGCACTGCCACGGCAACGGCGCCGAGCCCGGCACCCCGATCGTCACCTGCGAGACCTGCGGCGGCGCCGGTCAGGTCCGGCAGGTCACGCGGACGCCGTTCGGCCAGATGATGCGGACCGGCGCCTGCCCGACCTGCGAGGGCTCCGGCAAGGTCGCCGAGACGCCCTGCGAGGTCTGCGACGGCGAGGGCCGGCAGCGTCAGCACGCAAGAGCTACGAGGTCGACATCCCGGCCGGGATCGAGCACGGCCAGCGGATCCGGATCACCGGCGCCGGCCACGAGGGCGAGACCGGCGGCCGCACGGGCGACCTCTACGTCCAGGTCGAGGTCGACCGAGCGATCCCGACTTCCACCGCGAGGGACGCGACCTGGTCACCGTCGTCGAGCTGCCGGTGACGACCGCGATGCTCGGCGCGAGCGATCGAGGTGCCGACGCTCGAGGGCGAGCGAGAGGTCGAGGTCGAGGCCGGCGCCCAGCACGGCGACACGATCAAGCTCCGCGGCCAGGGCCTGCCCGGTCTCTGCGCGGCCCGGCCGCGGCGACCTGCACGTCGTCCTCAAGCTGGTCACCCCGGTCAAGCTCGATGCCGAGCAGCGCGAGCTGGCCGAGCGGCTCGAGGCCTCGCTCGGCCCCGAGCAACGCGCCGCAGGCGCGCGCGCGCGGGCCTCTTCGAGCGCGTCCGCCGGGCGTTCCGCTGACATGTCGCGGCGTCGGGCCCGATGATCCGCCTCGCGGTCCGCTGCTCCCCGGAGCTCGCCGAGCGGGTCCTCGCCGAGCTCGTCGAGCTCGTGCCCGGCGGCGTCGAGGAGGAGCGCGGCGAGGACTACGTCGAGTACGCGATCTACGGCCCGCCCGGGGAGCTGCCCGAGCTGCCCGAGATCGAGGCCGCCGCCGGCGACGGGCTGGTCGAGATCGAGACGACCGAGATCCCCGACGACTGGGCCGACCGCTGGCGCGACTTCCACGAGCCGGTCTGGATCGGCGAGCTGGCTCGTCGTCCGGCCCTCCTGGGAGGACGCGACGCGGCGCCCGGGGCGAGGCCGAGATCGACATCGTCATCGATCCCGGCCGCGCCTTCGGCACCGGCGCCCACGCGACCACCGCGCTCAGCCTCGAGCTGCTGCTGCGAGCTCGCCGACCGCGGACGCCGGAGCGCGGCGCCGTCGCCGACCTCGGCACGGGCTCGGGCGTGCTGGCGATCGCCGCGGCGAAGCTCGGCTTCGGGCCGGTGCTCGGCTGCGACCACGAGCTCGCCGGCGGTCGAGGCGGCGGCCGCGAACGCCGAGCTCGAACGGCGTCGAGATCGCGGTCGAGCGGCTCAACCTGCGCGAGCAGCCGCGGCCCGGCGGCGCCGCATCGTGGCTCGCGAACCTGACCGCGCCGCTGCTTGTCGCTCGTCGCCGGGCTGATGCCGGACGGCCGGCGCGGGCGCCCCGGAGCGGCTCGATCGTCAGCGGCCTGCTCGTCCGCGAGCGGCGGACGCGTCGAGGCGGCGTTCGCCGCGCGCGGCTACGCGGCCGCCGACGTTCCGCGCGAGCGCGGCGACTGGGCGCGCGCTGCGCTCGGCGGCCTGATCAGCCGCGAACCCGCGCCGGTGAACGGCCGCCTGCGGCGGATATATTCGCGCCATGCTCACTCGCGGTCACGTTCTACGACGTCGTCCTCTTCTTCCACATCCTCGCGGTGGTGCTCGCCTTCGGGCCGACGTTCGCCTACGGCGTTTCTCGCGATCGCCGAGCGCACCGACCCGCGGGCGCTGCCGGCGGTCGGCCGCGGGATCATCGCCTGGGACCGGATCACGCAGGTCATGCTGCTCGTCATCCTGATCGCCGGCATCTACCTCGTCGCGACGACGCGGGCCGCGCCTGGGAGTTCAGCGACTTCTTCGTCTGCTGGGGCTTCGTCGCCGTGATCGTCATCGGGGCGATCTCCGGCGGCTTCTTCACGCCGAAGACGCGGCAGCTGATCGAGATCGCCGAGCGCGACATCGCCGCCGCCGGCGACGGGCCGGTCAAGCTCTCGGCGAGTTCCAGACGCTCAACCAGCAGGTCGCCAGGTCGGCACGGCCGCCGGGTCCTCATCGTCCTCACGATCTACGTGATGACCGCCAAGCCCTTCCTGTAGGCCGCCGCGGGGACCCGGACCTCTGGCTCCGACCGCCGATCTGCCGATCGCCGTCTTCGACTCCGGGCGTCGGCGGGCTCACCGTCCTGCACGAGTGCCTCGTCTCGCTGCCGGCAGGAGGACTTCCTCTACCTCGGCGACAGCGCCAACTTCCCCTACGGGACGCGGACGGCGGCCGAGCTGCGCGGGCTCGTCGCCCGCAACACCGCGCTTCCTGCTCGAGCGCGGCGCCAAGCTGCTGATCATCGCCTGCAACTCGGCGACCTCGGCCGGCGCCGACGCGGCGCGCGCGATCGCCGCCGAGCCACGGCGTCGAGGTGATCACGGTGATCGGCCCCGAGGCGGAGATCGCGGCCGCGATCACGCGACGAGCGGCCGGGTCGGCGTGATGGCGACGCCGGCGACCGTCGAGGGCGGCGCCTACCGGCGGGCGCTCGAGCGCCCAGGGCCGCGGGCTCGAGGTGACCGAGGTCGCGGCGCCCGACCTGGCGCCGATCATCCAGAGCGGCTTCCCCTTCGACGAGAGCGTCGTCGAGACCGTGCGCTCCTACTGCGCGCCGCTGAAGGAGGCCGAGGTCGACACCCTGATCCTCGGCTGCACCCACTACCCGCTGGTCGCGCCGATGCTGCAGCGGATGCTCGGCCGCGACGTGCGGCTGGTCACCGCCGGGCACGCGATCGCCGCCGAGGCGCAGCGGATCCTCGAGCGCGACGGGCTCGAGAGCGACGCGGCGCCGGAGGAGGGCAGCCTACCGCTTCCTCTGCACCGGCGACGCCGAGAGCTTCCGCGAGCTCGGCACCCGCTTCCTGCAGATGCCGCTCGGCGATGTCGAGCACGTCGACGGTGCCCGGATGACGGGCATCTGGCAGGTGCTGCTCTACCTGCACCTCCTCGCGATGGCCTACTTCGTCGGCGGGCAGCTGGTGCTCGCCTCGGCGCTGGTCCCGGTCGAGCGGCGCAACCCCGACCCCGAGCGCATGCGGGCTGCTGCGCGCCTCTTCGGCGTCGGCTCGGCGGTTGCGCTAGTCGTCCTGCTCCCGACCGGCTCGGCGATGGCCTCGCACCTGCACCTGTGGGGATCCGGCACGCTGCACCTCAAGCTCGCCCTGTTCGCGGCCCTGCTGGCCCTCACCGCGCTGCACATCAACCGGCCGCGCTCGCACGCGCTGGAGGGGCTGATCTTCGTGCTCACGCTCGCCATCGTCTGGCTCGGACTGGACCTCGCCGACTTAGCCGACCTTCGGCGGACGCGCCGCGGGCGCTAGATTCCAGCTGCGGATGAGCGATCGTCCTCGAACAGATCCAGGCCGACACCCGCGACGCGATGAAGGGCGGCGAGAAGGCGCGCGTGTCGACGCTGCGGATGCTCGCCAGCGCCCTGCAGCTCGACGCGAAGGAGGGCGAGGGCGACGCCGACCGCCGTGCTCAGCCGCGAGCGCAAGAAGCGGCTCGAGGCGGCCGAGGCTTACGGCGATGCCGGCCGCGACCGAGCAGGCCGAGGCGGAGCGGGCCGAGGCGGAGCTGATCGCCGCCTACCTGCCCGAGCAGATCTCCGACGCCGAGCTCGACGGCGATCGTCGACGAGGCGTCGCCGCGACCGGCGCCGCGGCGCCGCAGGACATGGGCAAGGTGATGGGAGCCGTGATGCCGAAGGTCAAGGGCCGCGCCGACGGCAACCGCGTCAGCGCGGCGGTACGGGAGGACAGGCTTGGCGCGTAGGACGCTGACGATCGACAACGATGTCGCCGCCGAGCTCGCGGGCTCCGGCGACTCGGTCCTGCGCGCGCTCGAGGACCGGCTCGACTGCGACGTCTTTCTGCGGGGCAACGTGATCACTCTCGACGGCGATGACGCCTCGCTCGCCGAGGGTCAGTCGATGGTCGAGGAGCTGGTCGGCCTGATCGAGCGCGGCGAGTCGCTCGAGCCGACCACCGTCGACGCGGTCAGCGGCGCGATCGACGACGGCATCGAACCGGCCGAGATGCTCGGCGACGCGGTCTGGAGCCACCGCGGCACGCGGATCGCCCCCCGGACGCCGAACCAGAAGCGCTACGTCGACGTCGATCCGCCGCGAGACCGTCACCTTCGGCATCGGCCCGGCCGGCACCGGCAAGACGTTCCTCGCCGTGGCGATGGCGGTCGCGGCGCTCGAGGCTCGCGAGGTGAGCCGGATCATCCTCACGCGGCCCGCGGTCGAGGCCGGCGAGCGGCTCGGCTTCCTGCCCGGCGACCTGCAGGCGAAGGTCGATCCCTACCTGCGGCCGCTGTTCGACGCGCTCTACGACATGCTCGACCCCGAGCGCGTCAACGACTACTTCGAGCGCGGCGTGATCGAGGTCGCGCCGCTGGCGTTCATGCGCGGCCGCACCCTCAACGACTCGTTCGTGATCCTCGACGAGGCCCAGAACACGAGCCCCGAGCAGATGAAGATGTTCCTGACCCGGCTCGGGTTCGGCTCGAAGATGGTCGTCACCGGCGACATCACCCAGATCGACCTGCCCGCGAACCAGCGCTCCGGCCTGGTCGTCGTCGGCGACATCCTCGGCGACGGTCGAGGGCGTCACCTTCATCCGCTTCGGCGGCGCCGACGTCGTCCGCCACGAGCTCGTCCAGCGGATCGTCGCCGCCTACGGCGCCTGGTCAGCGAGCGGCCGACGCGGCGCGCGCCGGGGCGTCCGGCGGGACGTCCGAGGACGGGTGAGCCTCGACCTCGACGACGTGCCCGCCGCCGTACCGCGCCGCGGTCGCGGCGACGCTCGCGGCCGCCGGCGTCCAGCGACGGCCACCTGGCGGTCGAGCTCGTCGCGGAGGACCGGATCCGCGAGCTCAACCGCCGCCACCGCGACAAGGACCGCCGACCGACGTGCTCTCGTTCCCGATCGACGGCGCCGGACCCGCGCACGACCGCCGGCGCCGCGCGAGCTCGGCGACGTCGTGATCTGCCCCGAGCACACCGCCGACTGACCGAGGCCGTCGTCCACGGCGTCCTGCACCTGTGCGGCTACGACCACGAGACCGACGAGGGCGAGATGCTCGCCCTGCAGGCACGGATCCTCGGAGGGGCTCGTTAGCGATGCCGACCCGCGCCGGCTTCGTCGGCCTCGCCGGCCGGCCGAACGTCGGCAAGTCGACGCTCGCCAACGCGATCGTCGGCAGCAAGGTCGCGATCGTCTCCGACCGCCCGCAGACGACCCGCCGCGCGATCCGCGGCGTCGCCACCGCCCCCGACCGCAGCTGGCAGACGGTGCTGATCGACCTGCCCGGCGTGCAGAAGCCGCGCGACGTGCTGACCGAGCGGATGCAGCGCCGGGTCGAGCACGAGCTCGCCGACGCCGACGTGTCCTGCTCGTGATCAACGGCGAGCAGGGCGTCGGGCCCGGCGACCGCTTCATCGCCGAGACGCTGCTGGCGGCGCCGGCCCGGCGGCTCGCCGGTGATCTGCGCCGTCAACAAGATCGACAGGCTCAACAAGCCGCAGACCGTCGAGGTGCTCGCGGCCGCGGCCGAGCTCGAGGTCGTCGACGAGGTCTTCCCGATCAGCGCCCGGCGCGGGACCGGGATCGAGGCGCTGACCGCGCGGCTCGCCGAGCTGATGCCGGAGGGCCCGCTGCTCTACGACGCCGCCGACCACAGCGACCAGCCCAGCGACGTCCACCTCGCCGAGCTGATCCGCGAGCAGATCCTGCGCCGCACCCGCGAGGAGATCCCGCACGCGGTCGAGGTCGACGTGCGCGAGGTCGAGCGAGCGCGAGGACGGCCTGATCGAGATCCAGGCCGACGTCTGGGCCGAGTCCGACTCGCAGAAGGCGATCCTGATCGGCAAGCGCGGCAGCATGATCGGCGCGATCGGCAAGGCCGCCCGCCGCGAGATCGAGCGCGACCTCGGCAGCCGCGTCTTCCTCGACCTGCAGGTCAAGGTCCGCGGCCCGCTGGCGCCGGGACGAGGGCCTGCTCGACCGCCTCGGGCATCGATTAGCGGTCGATCCGGCGCGCCGGCCGGCGCGACGTAAACTGCCACGCCATGACGGCGACCGACGCAGTGCAGCTTCGACGACGACGGGCTCGTGCCCTGCGTGATGCAGGACGCGGGCACCGGCGAGGTGCTGACGCTCGCCTACATGAACGAGGAGGCGCTGCGGCGCACCCTCGAGACCCGCGAGATGCACTTCTGGAGCCGCTCGCGGGGCGAGCTCTGGCACAAGGGCGAGACCTCCGGCAACACGCAGCGGCTCGTCCAGCTGCGCTACGACTGCGACGGCGACGCGCTCGTCGCCCTGGTCGATCCCGCCGGGCCCGCCTGCCACACGGGCGAGCGCACCTGCTTCTACCGCGACCTCGAAGCGGGCGAGCCCGAGCCGCGTGCCGGCGGAGGCGCTCGCCGGCGCTCGAGCGCACCCTCGCCGCGCGCGCCGCGACCAGCGCCCCGAGGGCTCCTACACGGTCGAGCTGCTCGACGATCCCGAGCTGATCGGCGCGAAGATCCGCGAGGAGGCCGACGAGGTCGCGCGCGCGATCGCCGGCGAGAGCGACGAGCGGGTCGCCGAGGAGGCCGCCGACGTCCTCTACCACCTCGAGGTCGGGCTCGCCTCGCGCGACCTCCCGCTGGCGCGGGCGCTCGAGGTCCTCAACGCACGCCGGCGCTGACGTGACGACGCCCGCCGGAGGATCCGCCCCCGAGCTCTCACCCGGGCTCGAGCGAGGCCCGCGAGCTCGCCGCCGCGGCGCAACGTGATCCCGCTCGCCCACAGCTGGGTCGAGGACGCCGAGACGCCCGTCTCCGCCTTCCTGAAGCTGCGCGGCGACGGCCCCTGCTTCCTGCTCGAGTCGGCCGAGCAGGGCGGCCGGATGGGCCGCTACTCGTTCATCGGCGTCCGGCCGCACGCGGTCCTGCGCTGGGGCGAGGGCGAGCTGCGGGAGTGGAGCGGCGAGGCGGCGCTCGACGTCGCCGGCTCGGAGCCGAGCGAGCGCTGGGCGGCGCCCGACCCCTACGGCGGCGGTCGCCGAGCGCGTCGGCCGCTACCGGCTGGCCGAGGTCGAGGGGCTGCCGCCCTTCCCCGGCGGCGCCGTCGGCCTGTTCGCCTACGACCTCGTGCGCACGGTCGAGCCGCTCGGCGAGCCCAACCCGGACCCGCTCGGGCTTCCCGACCTGGCGCTGATCGTCGCCGAGGCGATGGTCGTCTTCGACCACCACGACCGCGACCGCCTCGATCATCGCCAACGCCTTCGTCGGCGAGGGCGAGACCGTGGACGGCCGCCTACGAGCGCGCCGCCGCGGACGGCGGCCGAGCTCCGGGAGCGCCTGCGCAGGCCCGATGCCCGCGCGCGAGCTCGCCCCGGGCGACGGCGTCCACGGCGCCGCCGCCGAGCACGCGCGGACGGCCTACCGACGGACGACCTGCCGCTCGGCTTCCGCTCCAACCTGACCCGCGAGCAGTTCGAGGCGAACGTCGCCCGGATCGTCGAGTACGTCCACGCCGGCGACGCCTTCCAGGTGGTGCCCTCGCAGCGCTTCTCGGCGCCCTGCCCGGTCGAGGCGTTCTCGATCTACCGGGGCCTGCGGGCGATCAACCCCTCGCCCTACATGTACTTCCTCGACTTCGGCGACTTCCAGATCGCCGGCGCCTCGCCGGAGCCGCTCGTCCAGGTGACCGGCCGCCGGGTCGAGACGCGGCCGATCGCCGGCACCTACCCGCGCGGCGGCGACGAGGAGGAGGACCGGCGCAACGCCGAGGCCCTGCTCGCCGACCCGAAGGAGCGGGCCGAGCACGTGATGCTCGTCGACCTCGGCCGCAACGACCTCGGCCGGGTCAGCGAGTACGGCACCGTCAACGTCGACGAGCTGATGGTCGTCGAGACCTACTCGCACGTCCTGCACATCGTCAGCCAGGTCTCCGGGCCGCCTCCGCGACGGGCTCGGAGCGATGGACGTGCTGCGCTCGTGCCTGCCGGCCGGGACGCTCTCGGGCGCGCCCAAGGTCCGCGCGATGCAGATCATCGACGAGCTCGAGCCGCACAAGCGCTGCTCCTACGGCGGCGCGATCGGCTACCTCGGCTTCACCGGCGACCTCGACACCGCGATCCACATCCGCACCGTCGTCGTCAAGGACGGCCTCGCCCACGTGCAGGCCGGCGGCGGCACGGTCGCCGACGCCAAGCCCGACTACGAGTACCGCGAGTCGCTGCAGAAGGCGCGGGCCGTCTTCAGCGCGATCGAGCTCGCCGTCGCCAACCCGGACTGGGACTGAGGGAGCGATCGTGGCCCGCGTGCTCGTGATCGACAACTACGACTCGTTCACCTACAACCTCGTCCAGTACCTGGGCGAGCTCGGCGCCGAGATCGAGGTCGTCCGCAACGACCGGCCACGGTCGACGAGCTGCTCGAGCGCCGGCCCGACCGGCTCGTGATCTCGCCCGGGCCCTGCACGCCGGCCGAGGCGGGGATCTCGGTCGAGGCGGCGCGCCGCTTCCCCGAGGCCGGGATCCCGACGCTCGGCGTCTGCCTCGGCCACCAGTCGATGGTCGAGGCGTTCGGCGGCAGGGTCATCGTCGGCGATCCGATCCACGGCAAGGACGCCGCAGATCAGCCACGACGGGCGCACGATCTTCGCGGGCCTGCCCGATCCGCTGCTGGTCGGCCGCTACCACTCGCTGATCGCCGCGCCCGAGCTGCCGCCGGCACTCGAGGCGAGCGCCGCCTACGCGCGGCATCGTGATGGCCGTCCGCCACCGGGAGCTGCCCGCCGAGGGCGTCCAGTTCCACCCCGAGTCGGTGCTGACGCCCGGACGGCAAGCATCTGCTCGCCAACTTCCTCGGCGCGGCGGTCTAGCCTGCCCGGCCAATGCCGAACGAGATCCTGACCCGCGCGATCGACGCCGTCTGCGGCGGCGAGCACCTGACCGCCGATCACGCCTCGGCCGTGCTCGCCGAGATCATGGAGGGGCGCGCCGAGCCCGTCCAGACCGGCGCCTTCCTGGTCGCGCTGCGGGCCAAGGGGGAGACGGTCCCCGAGCTGATCGGCCTGGCGCGGACGATGCGCGAGCTCGCCGCGCCGGTCGAGATCGACGGGCAGGGCCTCGTCGACACCGCCGGCACCGGCGGCGGTCCGTCGACCTTCAACATCTCGACGACCGCGGCCCTGATCGCCGCCGGCGCCGGCTGCGCGGTCGCCAAGCACGGCAACCGCTCGAGCACCTCGAAGTCGGGCTCCGCCGATCTGCTCGAGGCGCTCGGCGTGCGCATCGACCTGACCCCGGAGCAGGTCGGCCGGTGCATCGAGGAGACCGGCTTCGGGTTCATGTTCGCGCCCGCCCACCACGCCGCGATGAAGCACGTCGTGCCGGTCCGCAAGGAGCTCGGCGTGCGCACGATCTTCAACTTCCTCGGCCCGCTCACGAACCCGGCCGGCGCGACGCGGCAGCTGCTCGGCGTCTCCGACCGCCGCTACCAGGAGACGATCGCCGAGGCTCTCGCCGGGCTCGGCTGCGATCACGCGCTCGTCGTCGCCGCCGAGGACGGGCTCGACGAGCTCTCGATCTCCGGCATCAGCCGCGTGATCGAGGTCCGCGACGGGCACACCGAGGAGTGGTATCTCGGCGCCGACGAGGTCGGCCTCGCGGAGGCGCCGCTGGAGGCGCTCGCCGGCGGCGAGCCGGAGGAGAACGCGGCGACCGTGCGCGCGATCCTCGCCGGCGAGGAAGGGCCGGCCCGCGATGTCGCGCTGCTCAACGCCGGCGCCGCGATCTACGTCGCCGGCGAGGCCGAGCGACCTCGCCGCCGGAGTCGAGCTGGCGGCCGAGGCGATCGACTCCGGCGCCGCCGCCGGGCGACCCTCGAGCGGCTGCGTCGAGCTGACCGGCGAGCTCGCCGGCTGAGCGCAGCGCACGGTGGCCACGCCTCGCGTATCGGTAGCCTGCGGGGCCGATGAGCAGACTCGATCAGCTCCTCGCCACGACCAGGGAGGACGTGGCCCGGCGCAGAGCCGAAGATTCCCGGCGACGAGCTTCGCGCCCGGCTCGGCACGCGCAGCGGCTCGCGGCCGTTCAAGGAGGCGCTCGTCCGGCCCGGCCTCTCGGTGATCGCCGAGTTCAAGCGCGGCTCGCCCTCGGCCGGCGAGATCCGCCCCGACGCCTCGGTGCCGGAGGTCGTCACGCGCCTACGAGGACGGCGGCGCCGCGGCGCTCTCGGTGCTGACCGAGGAGCATCGCTTCGGCGGCTCGCTGGACGATCTGCAGCAGGCCCGCGGCGCCTGCGGGCTGCCGATCCTGCGCAAGGACTTCATCGTCGATCCGTACCAGCTCTGGGAGGCGGCGGTCGCCGGCGCCGACGCCGTCCTGCTGATCGTCGCGGCGCTCGCGGACGACGAGGATCTGCAGGCGCTCTACGACGAGACGGCCGCCCTCGACCTCGACTGCGTCGTCGAGGTCCACGACGAGGAGGATCTCGAGCGCGCGCTCGCGCTCGACCCCGAGGTGATCGGGATCAACAACCGCAACCTCGACACGCTTCGAGGTCGACCTCGAGACCACCGCGAGCTCAGCACCGACGTTCCCGCCGGCAAGACGGTCGTCGCCGAGTCCGGCTACGCGAGCCGCGAGCAGCTCGAGGAGCTCGAGCGGATCGGCGTCGACGCCGTCCTGATCGGCGAGTCCCTGATGCGCGCCGGCGACCCCGAGGCGGCGGTCCGCGACCTCACCGGCGACGAGGAGCTGACCCGCGAGCACCTCCTCCGCGACGAGCGCTGACCGCGCCGCTCGATCGCCTGCACGGCGACGGTTTTTAGGCGACTTTCAGCGGCCGTTTCGGGGCGGCTTAGCGACCGCGCCGATCATCGCCGGCATGAGCAGAATCAGAACCTTCTTCTCGCGCCCCTTCGCGGCCGGGCTCGCCGGCGGCCTCGTGGTCGGCCTCCTCGGGATCGTCGCGATCGCCACCGGCCTGATCGCAGGGCAACTCGACCACGACGACCACGACCGTCGCGTCGACTGTTCGCCACCGCTGCACACCGAAGCCGGCGCGCGGGCGACGCCCTCACGGCGGGCGAGATCTACGACCGCGACGGTGGCCCGGTCGCCTTCATCGAGGCGCAGGAGAAGCAGACGCGCCTCGACCTCGCCGTTCGATCCCGCGCCCCAGCAGGGCGGCACCGCGACCGGCTCCGGCTTCCTCATCGACGACGACGGTCACATCCTCACCAACGCTCACGTCGTCGACGGCGCGAGCTCCGTCACCGTCAAGTTCGGCAGGACGGCGACCGCTCGACGCGAAGGTCCTCGGCGTCGACAACTCGACCGACGTCGCGGTGCTCGAGCGTCGACCCCTCGAAGGTCAACGCGCATCCGCTTCGCTTCGGCGACTCCGATCGACCTCAAGGTCGGCGACGCGGTCGTCGCGATCGGCAACCCGTTCGGGCTCGACCGGACCGTGACCTCGGGGATCATCTCCGCGCTGCAGCGCCAGATCAGCGCCCCGGACGGCTTCACGATCTCCGACGTCATCCAGACCGACGCCGCGATCAACCCGGGCAACTCCGGCGGCCCGCTGATCGACGCCAACGGCGAGGTGATCGGGATCAACTCCCAGATCGCCACCGCGGCAGCGGCAGGGCACCGTCGGCATCGGCTTCGCCGTCCCGATCAACACCGCCAAGTCCGTCGCCCAGCAGATCATCGACGACGGGAGCGCCGAGCACGCCTACCTCGGCATCAAGGGCGGCGACCTGACGCCCGAGATCGCCGACGCGCTGAACCTCGACGTCTCGACTGGCGCGCTCGTGCAGAACGTGCAGAAGGGCAGTCCGCCGCCGAGGCGGGTCTCCAGGCCGGCAACACCAAGGTCAGCATCGACGGCCAGCAGGTCGCCGCCGACGGCGACGTGATCACGGCGGTCGACGGCAAGAAGATCACGGGGATGGACGACCTGATCGCCGTCGTCAACGCCAAGCAGCCCGGCGACACGATCCACCTTCAGGTCGATCGCGACGGCGAGACCCACACGCTCACGCTGAAGCTCGGGACGCGACCGCGAACGCCGGCTGACCCCGAGGCGCGGCTGATCCAGGGACAGCGCCGCCCCTCGGCGGCGCCGCCCCGAGGCCGGCTTCGAGCGGCCGTCTGCGATCGTTTGCGGTGTGCGCACGAAGATCTGCGGCATCACCAGGCTCGAGGACGCCGAGGCGGCGGTCGCAGGCGGGCGCCTGGGCGATCGGCCTCAACCACTGGCCGCGGAGCCCGCGCCTGATCGATCCCGGCGCTGCCGAGGAGATCGGCGCGGCGATGCGGCGGCAGGTCGAGGTCGTCGGCGTCTTCGTCAACGCAAAGCTCGACAAGATCGCTGACGCGGCCGAACGCGAGCAGCTCGCCTACGTACAGCTGCACGGCGACGAGGGACCGTCGTTCTGCGCCGAGGTCGCCCGCCGCACCGGCTGCAAGGTGATCAAGGCGTTCCGCGTCCGTTCCGCGGCCGAGGTCCGCGGCGCGGAGGCCTACCGCACCGGATTCCACCTCTTCGACGCCTACCGGCGCGGCACGCCGGGCGGCACCGGCGAGAGCTTCGACTGGGAGCTCGTCCGGCGCCGCCGCTCGCCGCGCCGGGGCGGCATCCCGGCGATCGTCGCCGGCGGCCTCACGCCGGAGAACGTCGGCGAGGCGATCCGCGCCTCGAACCCGTGGGCCGTCGACGTCGCCGGCGGCGTCGAGGTCGAGGGCCGCCCGGGAGTCAAGGACCACGACCTGATCCGCAGTTTCATCGAGGCGGCGCACCTGGCCGGGCGAGCCGAGCCCCGGCATCGAGCTGCCGAGCCGCGCCCGCCCGCCGGCGACCCGCGCCGGGCATCGAGGGACGCTTCGGCCCCTACGGCGGCCGCTACGTGCCCGAGGTCCTGATCCCGGCGCTCGACGAGCTCACCGAGGCCTTCGCCGAGGCGCGCGCCGACCCGGTCTTCCGCGACGAGCTCGACGGCCTGCTCCGCGACTTCGTCGGCCGCCCGACGCCGCTCTACCTTGCCGAGCGGCTCTCGGAGCGCGTCGGCCGCGCCGTCTACCTGAAGCGCGAGGACCTGACCCACACGGGCGCCCACAAGATCAACAACGCGGTCGGCCAGGCGCTGCTGGCCAAGCGGATGGGCAAGCGCCGGATCATCGCCGAGACCGGTGCCGGCCAGCACGGCGTCGCGACCGCGACGGCCTGCGCGCTGCTCGGGCTCGAGTGCATCGTCTACATGGGCACCGAGGACATGCGCCGCCAGCGGCCCAACGTCGAGCGGATGGAGCTGATGGGGGCGACGGTCGAGCCGGTCGAGGCCGGCGCCCGGACGCTGAAGGAGGCGGTCAGCGCCGCGATCCGCGACTGGGTCACCAACGTCGGCGACACCCACTACATCATCGGCTCGGCCGTCGGCCCGGCGCCGTACCCGGCGCTCGTCCGCGATCTGCAGCGCGTGATCGGCGACGAGGCGCGCGAGCAGATCCTCGCCGCCGAGGGCCGGCTGCCCGACCGGGTCATCGCCTGCGTCGGCGGCGGCTCGAACGCGATCGGCACCTTCGCCGGCTTCGTCGACGACGAGGGCGTCGAGCTGGTCGGCGTCGAGGCTGCGGGCGAGGGGCTCGACGCCCGCCACGGCGCCTCGCTCGGCGCCGGCCGGACCGGCGTCCTGCACGGCGCGCTCTCCTCGGTGCTCGCCGACGACGAGGGCCAGATCCTCGAGGCGCACTCGATCTCGGCCGGCCTCGACTACCCGGGCGTCGGCCCCGAGCACGCCTTGCTGCGCGACAGCGGCCGGGCCCGCTACGAGTCGGTCACCGACGAGCAGGCGCTGGTCGCGTTCGCAGCTCCTCTCGCGGCTCGAGGGGATCGTGCCCGCGCTCGAGTCCTCGCACGCGATCGCCTGGCTGCTCGCCGGGGCGGGCGAGGAGGGCGCCGGTCTCGACGTCCTGACCCTCTCCGGCCGCGGCGACAAGGACCTCGACGAGGCGCTGTCCAAGCTCGGTCGCCGAAGGCCCCGACGGCTGAATGACCGCGCCGAGCGGAATCGAGCGCATCGCGGCGGCCTTCGCCGCTGCCCACGACGAGGGCCGGGCGGCGCTGATGCCGTACCTGATGGGCGGCTTCCCCGACCTCGCGACCTCGGCCGCGGTCGCTCGCGCCTACGCCGACGCGGGCGCCGATCTGATCGAGCTCGGCGTGCCCTACTCGGATCCGCTCGCCGACGGGCCCGTGATCCACGCCGCGGCGACCGAGGCGCTTGGCGCCGGGACGACGCTTGCCGACGTGCTGACGATCTGCGCGGAGCTGGGGGAGCGGCTGCCGGTGCTGCCGATGGTCTACGCGAACATGGCGCTCGCCCCCGGCGCCGAGCGCTTCGCAGAGCTGCTCGCTGAGGCCGGCGCGGCGGGGGCGATCATCCCCGACCTGCCGCCGGGCGAGGATGCGGAGCTGCCGGCGGCGCTCGCCGAGCGCGGGCTGGCGCTGATCCCCTTCGTCGCGCCGACGACGCCACCGCTCCGGCGCCGGCGGCTGCTCGCCGACGTGCAGGGGTTCACCTACGTCGTCTCGCTGACCGGCGTCACCGGCGAGCGCGAGGCGCTGCCGGCCGAGCTCGCTGACCTCGTCGCCGCCGTCCGCGAGGAGTCGGGCGCGCCGGCGGCCGTCGGCTTCGGCATCGGGACCCCCGAACGGGCCGCCGAGGTCGGGCGGATCGCCGACGGCGTGATCATCGGCAGCCGCCTCGTCCGGGCCGTCGGCGAGGCGGGTGGGGACGTGGCGGCGGCGCAGGATGCGGTCGGCGGCTTTCTCAGGCAGACCCGTGCCGCCCTCGGATCTGGTTAGATTTCGCGCCCATGCAGCTCCTCGTCTTTCTCGCGATCGCGCTGGTCGGCTTCATCGTCTTCATCGCCATCGACCTCGGCGGCACGGTCGGCGCCCTGCTCTTCCTGCTGATCCTCCTGGTCGGCGGCATGCTGCGCGCCTGGGCTCCGCTTGTCGAGTGGGTCCGCGGCCCGGCCGCCAAGCTCTGAGCCGCGCGGCTCCGCTCAGGAGAAGAAGCGCCTGGCGATCTCGAGCAGCTCGAGGTCGACGGTCTTGATGCCCTCGACCTCGGTGAGCGGCACCGAGACGATCCGGTCTCCCCGCAGCGACGCCATCCGGCCGAACTCGCCGGTCCTTGGCCATCTCGTAGGCCTTGGCGCCGTATCGGGTCGCGAGCACGCGGTCGTGAGCCGTCGGCGTGCCGCCGCGCTGGATGTGGCCGAGCGTCACCGTCCGGGTCTCGTAGCCGGTCAGCTCCTCGAGCTCGGTGGCGAGCGCCGGCCCGACGCCGCCGAGCCGCTCGTAGCCGTACTCGTCGGTCTCCTCCGAAGCCAGCACCTGGTGCACCTCGCTGCCCGCGAACTTGATCCGGGCCCCCTCGGCGACGACGATGATCGAGAAGTCCTTGCCGCGCTCGTGGCGGCGGGTGATCGCGGCGGCGATCTCCTCGGGGGTCGTCGGTACCTCGGGGATGACGATCCCGTCGGCGCCGCCGGCGATGCCGCCGTGCAGGGCGATCCAGCCGGTGTTGCGGCCCATCACCTCGACGACCATCACCCGGTCGTGCGACTGCGCGGTGGTGTGGAGGCGGTCGATCGCCTCGCTGACGACGTGCACGGCGGTGTCGAAGCCGAACGTGTAGTCGGTGCCGACGATGTCGTTGTCGATCGTCTTCGGCACGCCGATCAGCGGCATGCCGTGCTCCTCGTGCAGCTCGCGGGTCATCCACATCGTGTGCTCGCCGCCGATCGCGATGACGGCGTCGAGCGAGTCCGCCGCGATCGCCTCCTGGAGCAGGTCGATCGCCCCCTCGCGCACGGGCTCGAAGCTCGACGTACGGAGGATCGTGCCGCCGAGCGGCAGGATGCCCGAGACGGTGCGCATGTCGAGATCCATGTAGTCGCGCTCGGCGAGGCCCTTGAAGCCGCGCATGATCCCGATCGCCTCGTCGCCGCCGTCGATCGCCGAGCGGGAGACCGCCCTGATCACGGCGTTCAGGCCCGGGCAGTCGCCGCCGGCTGTGAGCACTCCGATCCGCATCCGCCCGCACCCTAGTGGACCCATCCGTAGGTTCGATCAGCGCCGTCGGCGTCCGGACCCGCCTGAGAGCACCCGCCGTCCGCCCACATGCCAACCGGCATGCGGGCGGCCGCCGTGCACCCTCAGCCGCGCCCGGCCACTCGCCGGCATCTGACCGAACTTACGGACGAGTCCACCTGCGAGGCTGCCCGGGGAGCCGGTGATAATCGTGTCCATGTCCAGGCAGGGCCAGCACGCCATCTTGTACGCCGCGCTCCTTCTGGTCGCGGCGCTCGTCGCCGGCTGCGGCACGACCGTGGAGGCGGGATCGAAGCTGACCGTCTACGTGAGCGTGCCGCGGGCGGGCGCGGAGCGGCTCGTCGGTCGCGACACGCTCGTCGGCGTCCGCGACGCCCTGCGCGATGGCGGCTGACAAGCCGGCGGGGCACCCGTCGAGCTCGCTGTTCTCGACGACACGGTTGGACGGGAGTCCGGGCGGTTTGGAGCCAGCCTCGGGTCGCGGCCAACGCCCGGGCTGCGACCCAGGATTCGACCTCGATCGCCTACATCGGCGAGTTCGAACGCAGGTGCGACGGCCGTCTCGGTACCGATCACCAACGAGGCCGGCCTGCTGCAGGTCGCGCCGGTCTCGCTGCCGCGCGATCTGCTGGCCGCGCCCGGCGGCAACGACGTCCCGACGCACGTGCAGACGACCGGCACCAGAACTCTGGGCGCCGTCGAGCCGACGTCCGACGGGCCCACCGTCGCTTCGATCGAGGCGGGTGACCCACGGGCGAGCCGCGCCTACAAGCAGGGCTACGACGCGATGCAGGCGGTCCTCGATTCGATCGATCGGGCGGAGGACCCGCTCAGCCGCGCCGACGTGGTCAACGCGTTCATGTCGACTTCCGGCTCGCAGACGGAGGTCGGGGCGCTGACGATCGGCGCCGACGGCGCCGCCGTCTACGAGTCAGGCCAGGGCTGAGGCCAGCCCCGACTCGATGTCGGGCTGCTTGAAGACGTAGCCGCCGTCGAGCGCGCGGCGCGGCATCGCCCGCTGGCCGCCGGTCGCGACCTCGCCGAGCTCGCCGCCGAGCCGCACCTTGACGGCGAGCTTCGGGACCGGCATCACCGCCGGCCGGCCGAGCGCCCGGCCGAGCGCCTTCGAGAAGGTCCTGTTCGTGACCGGCTCGGGCGCGGAGGCGTTGTAGACGCCGGCGGCGGAGGCGGTGTCGAGCGCCCAGAGCAGCAGGCCGACCTCGTCGTCGAGGCTGATCCACGGCATGTAGTTGCGGCCGCCGGCGACCGGCCCGCCGACGCCGAGCTTGAACGGCAGCAGCAGCTCCGAGAGCAGGCCCGAGTCCTTGTCGAGCACCAGCCCGGTGCGCATGATCGCCAGCGCACGCCCGAGCCGTCGACCTCGTGAGCGGCCGCCTCCCAGGCGACGCAGACCTTGGCGTCGAAGCTCTCGCCCGGACCGGTCTCCTCGTCGACGATCGCCTCGCCGCGGTCGCCGTAGTAGCCGACGGCGGACTGCTGGACGAGCACCTGCGGGCGCTTCGGCGCCGCCGAGCATCGCCTGCACGAGGTTGTGGGTCGCGGTCTCGCGCGAGATCGAGGATCCGCTTCTTCGCCTCGTCGGTCCAGCGCTGGTTGATCGGCTCGCCGACCAGGTTGATGACGCCGTCGACGCCGTCGAGAGCCTCGGCGGGCGGGCGCTCGAGCGCCGGGTTCCAGGGGTGCCAGCTGACCGTCGGGTTCGTCGCGCGCGCCTTCTCCGGCGAGCGGGTCAGCCCGACGACCTCGTCGCCGCGAGCGAGCAGCGCATCGCAGACGCCCGCTCCCGATCGTCCCCGTTGCCCCCGTAACCAGAACCCGCATGCTGCCTCCTGCTTCGGAAACGGAGGCGAGAGCGTAGTACGGACGCGCGGATAACGGGCTCAGCCGACCGTCTGGAAGGTCCCGGTCTCGTCGGAGACGCGGGCGATGCCGGCTTCCTTGGCCTCGTCGACGACCGCCTGCGGCGACGGCGGGAGCGACATCGCGGTTGAAGACGCTGGGGATGATGTAGTCCTCGTTCAGGTCCTCGTCGTCGACGCAGGCGGCGATGCCCTGGGCCGCGGCGAGCTTCATCTCCTCGGTGATCCGCGGGGTGCCGGCGTCGAGGGCGCCGCGGAAGATCCCGGGGAAGGCGAGCACGTTGTTGATCTGGTTCGGGTAGTCGGAGCGGCCGGTGGCCATGATCCGCACGTAGGGATCGGCGTCCTCGGGCATCACCTCGGGCGTCGGGTTCGCCATCGCGAAGACGATCGCGTCGTCGGCCATCGCCCCCAGCGCCTCGGCTTCGATCAGGCCAGGCCCGGAGAGGCCGATGAACAGGTCGGCGCCCTCGAGCACCTCGTTCGGGCCGCCGCTGCGCTTCTCCGGGTTCGAGACCTCGGCGAACCAGCTTTTGATCCGCGTTCATCGCCGCCGCTGGCGTAGTCGGCGCGCTCGGTCGAGACGGCGCCCTGGCGGTCGCAGCCGATGATGTTGGTGACGCCGCTCGCCTGCAGCATCTTCGTGCAGGCCATGCCGGCGGCGCCGAGGCCGACGATGACCACGTTCAGGCCCTCGATCGGCTTGCCGACGATCTTCAGGGCGTTGAAGAGCGCCGCCATCATCACCACGGCGGTGCCGTGCTGGTCGTCGTGGAAGACGGGGATGTCGAGCTCGTCCTTGAGCCGCTCCTCGATCTCGAAGCAGCGCGGAGCGGAGATGTCCTCGAGGTTGATGCCGCCGAAGGTCGGCGCGATCAGTTTCACGGTCTGGATGATCTGCTCTGGGTCGTTCGTCGACAGGCAGATCGGGAAGGCGTCGACGTCGGCGAACTCCTTGAAGAGCATCGCCTTGCCCTCCATCACCGGCATCGCCGCCTCGGGGCCGATGTCGCCGAGCCCGAGCACGGCGCTGCCGTCGGAGACGACCGCGACGGTGTTCTTCTTGATCGTGAACTCGAACGCCTTGGCGCGGTTCTGGGCGATCTCGGTGCAGACGCGGGCGACGCCGGGTGTGTAGGCCATCGAGAGGTCGTCACGCGTCTTCAGCGGGTACTTGTTCGCCTGCTCGATCTTGCCGCCGCGGTGCATGGCGAAGGTCCGGTCGGTGTACTCGAGGACCTTGGCGCCGCGGGTCCAGCCGATCGCACGCAGGATCTGCTCCCAGTGCTCGGGGCCGCGGGCGTCGATCGTGAACTCGCGCACCCGCTTGCCCTCGGCGCCCGCGCCGGGAACGAGGTCGACGCTCTGCAGCGCGCCGCCGGACTCGGCGATCGCGGCCGTGATCCGGCCGAGCGGCTCGTTGCGCGCGTCGAGCTCGACGCGCACGGTGACCGAGAACTGTGCGCTGACACTGGCCATGGGGCGCGCGTGATCATAGTCTGGCTCCGATGCGGAGCTCCGAGCCGGAACCGGTGTTGCGAGCGGCCGTCGAGGCCGACGCTCCGCGGTTGCGCGAGCTCGTCCGCTCCGCCTACTCCCGGTACGTCGAGCGGATCGGCGGCGAGCCCCGGCCGATGCGCGACGACTACGCGGCGGTGATCGCCTCCTGGGACGTGACCGTCGCCGAGCGGGACGGCGAGATCATCGGCGTGCTCTGTTGCGGTGAGAGCGGTGACTACGGCGGCTTCGCGATCGACAACGTCGCCGTCGCGCCTGAGTGGCAGGGCACGGGCCTCGGGCGCAGGCTGCTCGAGCTGGCTGAGGAGCGCGCGCTGGCCGCGGGCCACACCGACATCCGCCTCCTCACGCACGAGACGATGGTGGAGAACCAGGCCCTCTACCGCCGGGCCGGTTACGTCGAGTACGAACGCCGCCCCGTCGGTGACTTTCACCTCATGTACATGCGCAAAGTGCTTACGGGCTGCGGCCATGGGTAACCGCTGCGGGTGCGCTCTCGATCGACAGGCCGGCCCAGATGACGCTCCGCATCGCGGTCGTCGGTGCCGGCATCGTCGGGCTCAGCGTCGCACGAGCGCTGACCGAGCGTGAGGCCGACGTCCGCGTCTACGAGCGCGGCGAGCCCGGCAACGGCCAGTCCGGTGGTGAGTCCCGGATCTTCCGGCACGCCCATGACGATCTCCGCCTGATCGAGCTGACCCGTGACGGCCGGTCGGTGTGGAGCGAGTGGGGCCGCGAGCTCGGGGTCGAGACCGTATCCGGCGATGGGGTGCTGGCGATCGGTGAGGCGGTTCCGGAGCGGGCCGAGAAGCTCGCGGCCGCCGGTGGCATCGATTTCGACCGGCCTGGCGCCGAGGCCGCACGGGCAGCCCTGCCGATCCTCGCTCCCTTCGAGGCGCCGGCGCTCCTCGATGTCGCCGGGGGCTCGATCCGGACGACCGCTGTGATCACGGCGTTGGCCGAGGACCTGGGCGAACGCCTCATCCGCGACGAGGTGATCTCGCTGCGGCCGACCGGCGCTGGGGTCGAGCTCCGCAGTGGCGGGGCGGCCGAGCGCTTCGACTCGGTCGTCGTCTGCGCCGGCCTCGGCACGGCGGCGCTGGCGCGAACCGTCGGCGTCGAGCTCCCCGTGGCGGCCGCTGCGCATTTGCGGGCGACGTTCCGGTTGCGGGAACCAGGCCCCGAGCGGCTCGCGTGCTTTCAGGACGGCAGCGGCATCTGGGGTGAGACGGGCGTCTACGCGGCACCCGAGCCCGGGAACGAGCGTTATGCCGTCGGTCTGGCGGGCACGACCGAGGCCCGCTCCGACGGCTCTCTGCTCGAGCCTGGGGCGATGGCTGAGTTCGAGCGCCGCGTCGTCACGTACGTCGAACGGGCGTTGCCGGGACTGGTGCCCGAGGTGGAGGAGCTGCGCCACTGCTGGGTGACGCAGCTGCCGTGGGGCGAGGACGGGGTTTCCGTCTGGGAGTGGGAGGGGATCCTCTTTCCGGCGGGGCATAACCTCTTCAAGCAGGCGCCGATGCTGGGCCGGTTGCTGGCGGCCGCCGCGACGGGCGCGGGGGGCGCGGGACTGGACGCGCGACTGCGTCCCGAGGCGCGGCTGGGGGGTCAATAGCTCGCGGGGAAGGGGAGTGTGGCCGGGGCGGTTCCGCGGAACCGCCCCCCTCGCTTTCAGGTAGTTCAGTTCTGCTCTTGGAGCGGTTGCGCAGCGTGTTTCCGTCCGGAGGCCCTCCTACTATCGAACGTATGTTCGCTACCGGGAAAGCGCCCGATGCCTCCTCCGATCTGCCACTCGCGCTGCTCGAGCGCCAGATCTGCAGCCTCGCAGCCGACATCAACGCCGCCACGTGCCGATGGCTGGCGATGCTCGCCGAGTTCGATCGCCGCGCCGGCTTCGAGCGGGCCGGCTTCCACTCCTGCGCGGGTTGGCTGGCCTGGCATTGCTCGCTGACGGCACGCGCCGCGCGCGAGCACTGCCGGGTCGCCAGGCGGCTGGTGGAGCTGCCTGCGATCGCCGGCGCATTTGCCGAGGGTGAGCTCAGCTACTCCAAGGTCCGGGCGCTGACGCGGGTCGCCTCCGCTGACCTCGAGCCGGAGCTGCTCGAGGTCGCCCGGCATGCGACGGCAGAGCAGCTCGAACGGGTCGTCAGCGGCTTGCGCCGGGCGCTCGCCGGCGACGAAGCCGAGCTCGCCTGCGAGCGCCGCCACCTGAGCTTGCGCTGGGAGGCCGAGGGGATGCTCCGCGTTGCCGGCCTGCTGCCGGCGGAGGAGGGCGAGCTGCTGATCAGGGCAATCGAGGCGGCGCGGGAAGCGCTGCGTCGCGAGGGTGGCATCGCTTCGAAGCCGGATCGCGCCGATGGGCTCAACGCGCTCGCCGAGTCGCTGCTCGCCCAGGGACCGGTCGCCGCGCCCGGCGGCGAGCGCAACCAGGTTGTCGTCCACGTGGACCTCGACCGGCTGGCCGCGCCCCCCGGGGCTCCGCACCCGGAGGTGTCATCTACGGCACGGGTTGGTGCTGGCGGGGCGATCGGCGCCGGCACGGCTCAACGACTCGCCTGCGATGCGTCGGTTGTCACCCTCGTCGAGCGCGCGGGCGAGCCGGTCTCGGTTGGCCGCAAGACCCGCGCCGTGCCGCCGGCCATCCAGCGCGCCCTTCGCACCCGCGATCGCGGGTGCGCCTTTCCCGGCTGCGGCCACGAGCGGTACGTCGATGCACACCACATCCACCACTGGGCCGCGGGTGGTGAAACCGCCCTCAGCAACCTCGTCATGCTCTGTCGTCGCCACCACCGGCTCGTGCACGAGGGCGGGTTTGCGATCGAGGGAGACGCGCGCAGTGGCCTGCGGTTCCTGCGCCCCGACGGCGCGGAGGTAGGCGCGCGTGCGCCGGTCGCCCCGCAGGCGCTCCCGCCGGCACCGAAGCCGCTGCATGCCGGCGCGGGCGATGCCCTCGATCTCGACCACGTGCTCCTGCTGCTCGGTGAGCAGCGCCGCGCGCCCGAACCGGTCGATGTCGGCTGAAGGGGCCGAGGGCCGCCGGAAGGTCAGGACGATGAGACCCCGCCGTAGTCGCCCGCGGGGCGCAGGGGGCGAGCGCGCGGCCATGCCTATGATCAGGCCGGATGGCGGCTGACGAGCAGAAGGGCGATGCGGCGGCGGCCTCGGTGGCCGAGGCTCCTCCAGGCGAGCTCTTCCTGATCGACGGCAACTCGCTCGCCTATCGCGCCTTCTTCGCGCTGCCGGAGTCGATGGCGACCTCCGACGGGCGGCCGACGAACGCGATCTACGGGCTCGCCTCGATGATGGTCAAGCTGCTCACGGACTACCGGCCGGCGGCCGTCGCCGTCGCCTGGGACGCGGGCTGGTCCGGCCGCGAGCAGACGTATGAGGCCTACAAGGCGCAGCGCAAGTCGCGGCCCGACCTGCTCAAGGAGCAGTGGCCGCAGCTGATGCCGCTATCCGAGGCGTTCGGCTTCACGAACGTGCGGATCGAGGGCTACGAGGCGGACGACGTGATCGCGACGCTGAGCGCGCAGGCGCGCGAGCGCGGGATCCCCGTCATGGTCCTGACCGGCGATCGCGACGCCTACCAGCTCGTCGGTGACGGGATCCGGGTGATGAGCACCGGCCGCGGCGTCACCGACACCAAGGTCTACGACCGCGAGGGTGTGATCGAGCGCTACGGCGTGCCGCCGGAGCTGGTCACCGACCTGATCGGGCTCAAGGGCGATACCTCCGACAACATCCCGGGGGTCCCGGGGATCGGCGACAAGACCGCCGCGACGCTGCTGCAGCAGTTCGGTGACCTGGAAACGGTGCTCGCCAGCGTCGACGAGATCTCCGGCGCCAAGCGCAAGGAGAACCTCACCAACCACGCCGAGGACGCGCGCGTCTCCAAGCAGCTCGCGACGATGATCTTCGACGTCGACACCGGGCTCGACCTCGACGACCTGATGGCGTCCGGCGAGCCGGACCTGAGCCGCCTGCGCGAGTTCGCCGCCGAGTTCGAGATGCGGCAGGTGATCCAGCGGCTCGAGGAGGACTGGGACGGCGCCGTGCCCGAGCGCGCCGCCGAGATGCGGATCGAGCTCGAGGCCGAGACCGGAACGCCGGCCGACCTGGCCGAGGGCGCCGACGCGGCGATCGGTTATCTGGGTGGCCGCTGGGGCGGCTGGGACGGCACTCGCGCGCTCACCGGCGAGCAGCCGGATCCGGTTGCCTTCGCCGAGGCGCTCGGTTCGCGGCCGCTGATCGCCCACGACGCGAAGTCGCTCGGTGGCGGCGGGCCTCGAGGCCTGCTCGCGGTGGCGCCGGCCGGCGCGCTCAACCTGACCCACGATTCGATGGTCGCCGCGTACCTGATCGACCCCGCGCGGCGCACGTACGTCCTCGAGGAGCTCGCCGCCGACGAGGGGGTCGCGATTGCCGCCCCCGATGAGGGCTCCCCGGCCGGCGCCGACGACGGGCAGCTGACGCTGGACGGCGAGGAGGTCGGGCCCGACCCCGCGCGGGACGCGCGGCTTGCCTGGGAGCTGGCGGCGCTGCAACGGCCGAAGCTCGAGCAGCTCGGCCTCGTGCAGCTGCTCGCCGACGTCGAGATGCCACTGATCGAGGTCCTCGCATCGATGGAGCGCGAGGGTTTGAAGCTCGACACCGAGCGGCTCGCCGCGATCTCCGACTCGCTCGCCGGCGAGGCCGAGGGGCTCGAGCAGGAGATCTGGGGGCTGGCCGGCCACGAGTTCACGATCGGCTCGCCGCAGCAGCTCGGCGAGGTGCTCTTCAACGAGCTCGGCCTGACGAGGAAGCGGCGCGGCAAGACGGGCTTCTCGACCGACGCCCGCGTCCTCGCTCAGATCCGCGACGAGCACGCGATCATCGCCAAGGTCGAGCGCTGGCGCGAGGTGACGAAGCTCAAGAACACCTACCTGGACACGCTGCCGACGCTGATCGACGCCGAGACGGGCCGGATCCACACGACCTTCAGCCAGGTGCGAGCCGCGACGGGACGGCTCTCCTCGACGAACCCGAACCTGCAGAACATCCCGATCCGCACCGAGCTCGGCCGGCCGGTTCGCGGCTGCTTCGTCGCCGAGCCCGGCAACGTGCTCGTCTCCTGCGACTACAACCAGGTCGAGCTCAGGGTCCTCGCCCACGTCGCCGGCGACGAGACGCTGCGCGAGATCTTCGCCTCGGGCGCTGACGTGCATTCGGCGACCGCCGCCGAGATCATCGGCGCCGATCCCGACGCGATCTCGGTCGGCGATCGATCGAAGGCGAAGATGGTCAACTACGGCATCGCCTACGGGCTGAGCGCCTTCGGCCTCGCCGACCGCCTCAACATCGACGTCAAGGAGGCGGCCGCCTACATCGACCGTTACTTCGAACGCTTCGAGGGGGTCAAGCGCTTCATCGACGAGACGATCGAGCGCGCGACCGACGAGGGTCAGGTGACGACGCTGATGGGCCGCCGCCGGCTGATCCCGGAGCTCCGTTCCCGCAATCGCCAGACTCGGGGGCTGGGGGAGAGGCTCGCCGTCAACACCGTGATCCAGGGGACCGCGGCGGACATCATCAAGGTGGCGATGATCAGCTCCCGGGCGGCGCTCGCCGAGGCGGGGCTCGCCTCGCGGCTGATCCTGCAGATCCACGACGAGCTGCTCTTCGAGGGCCCCGAGGCCGAGGCGGACGCGGTTGCCGAGCTCGCCCGCCGCGAGATGATCGCCGCCTTCGACCTCGACCCGCCGCTCGCCGTCGATACAGGCGTCGGTACGGACTGGCTCTCGGCGAAGTAGCCGCAGCCCGGCCGGACACGCGCCGCCGCCGACCCCCTGAAGGCGACGAGGGCGCCCGCCGGGCGCCCTCGTCGCTGTCCTTCCCGGTGTTTCCCGGGTCCTCTGGGGGGAGGTTCAGCTCCCGGCGGCGGCCGGGTCCTGCTTGACCAGTTGGACGTCGGTGAAGACGATGCCGTCCGCGGTCGTCTTCAACTCGGCCTGGTGGACCACGGCGCCCACGACGAGATCGTCGGTCGTGCACGTGGAGTCAGAGCCGTCATCGCCGGGGCCGTCGTGGCCCGGCGGGGGCGGACCCTGCTGGCCGTCGGGCGGAGGCGGCGGACCCTGGTTGCCGTCGTCATCGCCGGGATCGTCGTCGGCTGCCAGCGAGGACGAGTTGTCGCCGGTGTCGTCGTCTCCGGTCGTGTCCGAGTCGCCGTGGCAGCCGCACTCGATCTGCGTCTGGTCGTCGACGGTGCCCGTCACGGTGTCGCCGCCGTAGAGGTCAATGACGAGCACGCCCGTGGCGGCGTCGAAGCTCTCGATCGTGCCGGAGTTCTCGTAGCCGTCCGGCGTGCCGTCGCCGTCGGTGTCCGCCTCCCGGGGGCTGGTCTTCGCCTTGTACTCGGCGCGGTTCTTGGCCCCGTCCTTGTCCTGATCGCGCTTGCCCTGCTTCTTCTTCAGCGACAGGTTGTAGCGCTTCTCCCACTTGTCGGGGATCTTGTCGTGATTTCGGTCCTTGGCTGCGGCCGGACCGGCGAGCGTCAGTGCAAGGACTGCAATCGCCCCCAGCAGCGCCGCGATGGTCATCTTCCTCATCGTTCCCTCCTCGGGTCGCCCGCGGCGCTCGGCCCCGGGCGGTGGTGCGTGCGTTCACTGGGGGAACCCGCGCCGGGCTGGAAGATCACGCGAAGGTTCAGCCGGTGATGTCGCGGTTGGGCTCGGCGCCGTCCTCGCCGCCCGGCCCCCCATGGGAGGACTCGCCGCTCGGTGGGGGTGTCGGCAGCGGCGAAGCCGGCGAATCGTCGTCGGAGGTGTCCTCGGGTGAGCCTGAGCTCCCGGTGTCGCCGTGGCTGCCACCGTCGTCCGGCGGCGCGCCACCGCCGGGTCCAGGTTCGGCGGGTGGAGGCTGGGTGCCCGTCGGCGCTCCGCCGTCGTCCCCACCGGGGCCGGGGCCGTGGCCATCGCCCGAGCCACCGCCCCCGGGAGGTGGCGGCTGGGAGCCGGAAACGTTCCCGCCGGCGCCCGAGGAGCCATCCGCGCCGCTGCCGGAGCCGCTCGATCCCGGCGTGGCAGGCCCGCTCGACCCCGACGCGTAGCCGGATGGCGACCCGGAGCCGCCGCGCGAGCCCTCGCCCGAGGCACCGGCGGCTGCGCGCCCGCCATGCCCGGCGGCCGCGGGGCTTGCCGGCGCCGCGCCTCTCCCCGCCGCCTCGGTGCCCCTCACCGAGGCGAGCTTCGCTGCACCGTCGCCGCTTGTGCCCTCCACCTTTGCCCGCTCCTCGTCCGCGCGAGCGCGGTCATTCTGGCGGTGCTCGATCGCGACGCCGCCGCCGACCAGCAGGGCAGCGGTCGAGAGCGCTGCGGCGACCTTGACCCCGGCGCTGACGCCGCCCGCACCAAGCCCGATTCCGACTCCCGTCGCGCCCGCGCTGCCCGCGGAGGAGCTCGCGAGCAGCAGGCGCAGGATCGGCAGCGGGACCACCGCGCCGAGCGCGTCGCGGAGCGCCGTACGGGCGCGGAAGATGAGGCCACGGACCGCAGTCGAGCTGGTCCCGAGCTCGGCGGCGAGCTCGGCGTGTCCCTCGCCCTCGAGCTCGCGGCCGACGAGCGCGCGGCGCTGCGCCTCGGGCAGCGCGCAGATCGCCGTTACGAGCGCCTGCAGCTCCTCGTTCCGCTCGGCGATCTGAGGTGGCTGCGGGACCCCGTCGTAGGCGGGATCGAGCTCCTGCCAGTCGGGCTCGTCGCGGATCGCGTTCAGGGCGCCGTTGCGGACGATCGTGAAGAGCCACGGCCGCAGGGCGATCTCGCGATCGTCGGCCAGCATCGCCTTGTGAGCTTTCAGCAGGGAGGCCTGGACGACGTCCTCGGCGCGGTGGAAGGGGATGAACGCCGCGGCGAACGAGGTCAGCGCGAGCTGGTAGCGGCCGACGATCTCGTCGAACGCCGCCTCGTGGCCCTCGCGGAGCAGCTTCACGAGCCGCTCGTCGCTCTGCGTCGCGAGCACGCGCCGGGCGAGCGGCCGGACGGTCGTCCCCGGAACGCCCCCGATGGCGCCGGTGCTCTCGCCGGTCGATCTCTGCATCGCCACTGTCTACGTCCTCCCCGTATCTTCGTTCGATCCGGTCCTCAACTTGAGCGCGGCCGTGGGCGGGCCGCTCACAGCGTCAACACGGCGATCGGGCGAAGATCACGCGGTTTGGCCGAAATTCGTGCGAGATCGAATAGATGTCCAGTTTCGGCGGGAACTCTTCAGTTGACGCCGGCCGCTGCCGATGCTGGGGGTGCCGGGACCAGCGGACGCCCCTCCTCGCGTGCGAACGAGGGTGGCGCGATCTTCAGGTAGTGGTCGAAGGACCAGCGCACGAAGCGCTCGTTGCTCAGGGCCCGCAGCGCCGGCCCGAGCGCCCGCGGCGGCACCCGCGGGACGAGCTTCTGGGCGCGCAGCAGCCACTCGAACTTCCACCGGTGGGCGGCATTGAAGGACCCGTAGGCGGCGAGCGCGGCCTCGCGGTCGGAGCGGCCCTCGACGACCGCGCGCAGCTCGCGCCCGGCGGCGATCGAGAAGTAGAAGGCGGTACGGATGCCCTCGGCGGTCAGCGGCAGGCAGTGACCGGCGGAGTCGCCGCAGAAGAAGACGCCGCCCTCGGTCGCCTCGCGCAGCCGGTGCGGGATCCAGTTGCCCTGGTAGCCGTCCGGCGGCAGGTCGAGCCGCTCGGCGAGCTCGACGGTCGGCTGCTTGACGTGGAAGTTCGGGTCGAAGCTGCCGACGCCGACGCGGAGCTCGTCGCCGGCCGGGAAGCTCCAGCCGTAGCCGGCGGGGACGACGTCCCGCTCGATCCACAGCTCCATGCGATCGTTGGCGCCGCCGGGGTGGACCTCGAGCCCGCGCGAGAGTGGCCCGTCCGGGGGCTGGTAGCCCTGCGCGCCGAGCACCCGGCGCCAGCCGAGGCAGTCGACGACGAGCGGCGCCGTGACGGTGCCGCGATCGGTCTCGACGCCGAAGACGTGGTCGGGGTCGATCCCCGTGCCGGGCGCGGGGCGCTCACCGGCCAGCCCGGCGACCTTCGCCGTCTCGAACTCGGCGTCGCCGCACTGCTCCCAGAGCAGGCGGCACAGCTCGGGATAGTCGAAGACCGAGAACGACCAGGGCAGCCGCATGACGGTCTCCGCATAGGGCGTGTGGAAGTCGAGCTCGCGGAAGGTCTGGCGGATCGAGCTCTCGAGTCCCAGGTTCTCGAGCCAGGCGGTCGGCGCGCCGCAGGCCGAGGTCTGGCGCTCGCCGATCTCGTAGCGGTCGAGGACGAGCACCGAGGCGCCCGAGCCGGCGAGCTCGCGAGCAACCGTGAGCCCGGCGAAGCTGGCGCCGCAGACGATCACGTCCCAGCTCCCTTCGAGGGGCGTGCGCTCGGCGCCGCGCTTGGTCTTGCGGACGGGCATCGGGGTGGCGCAGTGTAGATGTAGGGACCCGGTCCAGCCGACGCTCGGTGCGGAGTGACGGGATTTTCGGACTTCCCTATGATTCCCGCCCTTGTCTGCCGTCGAGACAGCAGGCGGCGCCGTGCTGGCGCCCGAAGGCGCGACCCCCGTGGAGGGGTCCGACGGCCTGCTGCTCGAGATCGACGGCAAGATCGTCCCCAACTACGACGCGACGATCACCCACTTCGACGAGGGTCAGGTCGTCAACGGCGAGGTCGTCCGGATCGACAAGGACGAGGTGCTTCTCGACATCGGCTGGAAGTCCGAGGGCGTCATTCCCTCGCACGAGCTTTCGATCCGCCGCTCGGTCGATCCCGCCGACGAGGTCACCCTCGGCGAGCAGGTCGACGCCCTCGTCCTCACCAAGGAGGACGCCGAGGGCCGGCTGATCCTCTCCAAGAAGCGCGCCCGCTTCGAGAAGGCATGGCGCCGGATCGAGGTGGCGAACGAGTCCGGCGAGCCCGTCGAGGGCACCGTGATCGAGGTCGTCAAGGGCGGCCTCATCCTCGACCTCGGCGTCCGCGGGTTCCTGCCGGCGTCGCTGGTCGACATCCGCCGCGTCCACAACCTCGACGAGTTCATGGGCCAGACGCTCGAGTGCAAGGTGATCGAGCTCAACCGCTCGCGCAACAACGTCGTCCTCTCGCGCCGCGCGATCCTCGAGGACGAGCGCAAGGAGCAGCGCGAGCAGATCCTCGGCCGCCTGCAGCCCGGCCAGATCGTCGAGGGTCAGATCTCCAACATCGTCGACTTCGGTGCCTTCGTCGACCTCGAGGGCATCGATGGCCTGATCCACATCTCCGAGATCAGCTGGAGCCACGTCAACCATCCTTCCGAGATCCTCTCGATCGGCGAGACCGTCAACGTCAAGGTGCTCGACATCGATCGCGACCGCCAGCGCATCTCGCTCGGCCTCAAGCAGACGCAGGAGGATCCGTGGCAGACGGTCCTCAACTCCTACGGCCCCGGCTCCTCGCTCTCCGGCAAGGTCACCAAGGTCGTCGCCTTCGGCGCCTTCGTCGAGATCGTGCCCGGGGTCGAGGGTCTGGTCCACATCTCCGAGCTCGCCGACCACCACGTCGAGACGCCTTCCGAGGTCGTCACGCCGGGCGAGGAGGTCCGCGTCAAGATCCTCGAGATCGACGAGGAGCGGCGCCGGATCAGCCTCTCGATCAAGCGCGTCGGCGAGGGCGGCATGCCGCTCCGCGACGCCTTCGAGCAGGCGCAGGCCGCAGCAGCCCCGGCCGAGGAGGCAGCTCCGGCCGAGGAGCAGGCCCCTGAGCTTGCTGCTCCCGATGCCTCCACGGAGCCCGAGGCGCCGGCGGCCGACGAGGGCGTCCCCGAGCTCGGGCTCTCCGACGAGGTCTTCTCCGAGGCTCCCGAGCCCGAGACCCCGGACGCCGAGCCGGTCGACTCCGACTCCTAGGCAGGATCCGGAGCCGCGAGCCGATGGGCGCCGCCTCCGGCCGTCCGTCCCTGATCGGCCTCACCGGCGGCGTCGCCGCGGGCAAGTCCGAGACGCTTCGCATCCTCGCCGAGCTCGGCGCCGAGACCCTGTCGACCGACGCCGTCGTCCACGAGCTGCTCGGCAGCGACGAGCTTGCCGGACTGCTGATCGAGCGCTGGGGCGATCGCGTTCGTGGCGAGGGCGGCCGGCTCGACCGCGGCCGGATCGCCGGCATCGTCTTCGAGGAGCCGGAGGAGCTCGGCTGGCTCGAGTCGGTCCTTCATCCCCGCGTCGGGCGGCGCGTGCTCGAGTGGCGCGCGGCCCTCGATCCCCGTCTTGACGTGGCTGTCGTCGAGGTGCCGCTGCTCTTCGAGGGCAGCATGGCCGACGCCTTCGACGCGACGATCGCGGTCATTGCCGACGACCGGGTGCGAACGGAGCGGGCCCGCAGTCGGGGTACGGGCCAGCTCGAGGGTCGTGACTCCCGGCAGCTCTCCCAGGACGAGAAGGCGCAGCGGGCGACCCTCGTCGTCGTCAACGACGGCGGCGTCGACGACCTCGAGCGCCAGCTGCGCGAGCTCTGGCCACAGCTGACCGCTGCCGCGCCCGCGGACTGACTGACCATCCCGGCGCCGTTTTGATGAGCGGCGTCACCGTTATCTTTGAGCGGGTGGCGACGTCTTCCAGGACCACTCGCAGCCCGGGGCGCGGTCGAGCCAAGGGCCGGGCGCCAGTGCGCGCGAGAAGACAGCGAGGCCGGTCGACGGTCGGCAGGATCTCGTCGGGGACGATCCTCATCGTCCTCGCGCTGATCGTCGCCGTCGTCTACGGGATCTCGCGAATCGACGTCGGCGAGAAGTTCACCGAGCTGACCCTGCCCCTCCAGCATGAGGACATCATTCGCCAGCAGGCGGACGAGAAGCAGGTGCCGGCCGACCTGATCGCGGCCGTGATCTACGCCGAGTCGCGCTTCCATGATCAGACCTCGGATGCGGGCGCCCGCGGGCTGATGCAGATCACGCCGGAGACCGGCGACACGATCGAGAAGCTCTCCGGTGGCGAGACCTTCAACTACGACGACCTCTCGGATCCCGAGCTCAACATCCGCTACGGGACCTTCCTGCTGCACACCTGCTCGACCGCTACGACGGCAACGTCGTCGCGGCGCTCGCCGCCTACAACGCCGGGACCAGCAACGTCGACGCGTGGGGCGGGTCCTCGCTGCGGACCGACCACATCGCGTTTCCGGAGACGCAGAACTACGTCGAGGAGGTCCTCGACAAGCGCGAGGCGTACCGCCACAAGTACGCGGACGAGCTCGGTCTGTAGCCGGGTGTCGCGAGGGCCGGCCGGGCTCAGAGCGGGCGCTGTCGACGAGCGGCGCCCTGCACGGCGCATTACGCAGCGTTTTCCGGAGCTTCAGCGCCGTCGCCCGCCAGGCCCACCCGGCGGCCGCGAACTGCAGCGGCAGCCGCGCCCACAGCGCCGGCACGGGAATCTGCTTGTAGCGCTCGGGGTTGAGCGCCATGTGCACGTTTGCGGGGTAGACGGCGGCGAGCACGCCGAGGATCCACCAGCGGGCGAACGGGTTCCGGGTCGTGCCGGGATCACGGCGAGCCCGCCGACGATCTCGGCGACGCCGCTCCAGAGGACGAGCTCCCGGTGGGCCGGCAGGTAGTCCGGCATGATCGACTCGTAGACCCGCGGGTTGACGAAGTGGTTGATGCCGGCGGCGATCCAGAAGGCGGCGAGCAGGCGCTGGGAGGTGGTCATCGACGGCGCACGCTATCGGGTTCGGTTGTACGCGCCGTCGGCAAACCCGCCCGGCGGCCGCCGCCGGCTCGTCGCCCACTCGCGCTACCTTTGGTCGATGATCGAGACCGCCAAGACCGCCCGCGTCCTCTTCGACGAGGGCCACTCGGAGGCCTGGACGATCGACCCCGAGCGGGCCGCCGCGATGCAGCCGGCGCATCCCGGCCGACTCCTCGATGGCCCGCGCCGCCGAGCTGCTGCGCGGCCGCGACTTCGAGGTCGCCTCGACCGCCGCCGGCCGCTCGCCGAGCAGCTCGCCGACGCCTCGGTGCTCGTCATCGCCCATCCCTCCGACGCGAAGTGGGAGGCGACCACGGGCCGCGGCGAGCCGCGCTTCAGCGCCGAGGAGCTCGATCGCGATCGAGGCGTTCGTCGCCGCGCGGCGGCGGCCTGGTCGTGCTCGGCGAGACCGAGCAGGACAAGTACGGCAACAACCTGAACGAGCTGCTCGCCCGCTTCGGCGTCGAGATCGAGAACGCGACCGTCCAGGACTACGAGCACCACCGCGGCGACGCGCCGTCCTGGGTGCTCGCCGACCTGCTGCCCGGGCACGCGCGCCGGCTCCGACCCGCTCGCCCGGGTCGGCGAGGCCTGCTTCTACCGGGCCGGCACGCTGGCGCTCGCCAACGGGGCCGCGCCGATCGCCGTGACGCAGCCCGACCGCGGCGCCGGCCGAGCAGCCGCTCGCGGCGGTCGCCGAGCACGGCGACGGCCGCGTCGTCGTGCTCTCCGACTCCGACCTGTTCGGCGACGACTGCATCGAGGCGCTCGACCACGCGGCGCTCTGGGCTCAACCTCGTCTACTGGGCCGCCGGCCCGTCGTTCGCGGCCGCGCCCGAGCGCGCCGGCATCGGCCGCCGCCGAGGATCCGGCCTGGGCGCGGCTCGCCGAGCTCGTCGGCGAGCTGCGCCTCACCGCAGGAGGCCGACGGCTCGGTCGACCTCGACGAGCACGAGCCCGCACGGCTCGCCCAGACCGTCGCCGACGTGATCGCCGCCGTCGAGCGGCTCGCCCACCACTTCCCGCACCAGGCCGACTACTTCGAGGCGCTCGAGGCCGATCTGCGGCGCTGGGCGGACGACGGCTTCGGCAAGCCCGACTTCATCCGCTCGGTCGAGGCCTTCCGGCCCGAGCGCGAGCGCCGCGACGGGATCGAGCACCTCGTCGTCTTCCCGATGTACAAGCAGAACGCCTCCCCCGACACCTGTTTCGAGGCGCTGATCGTGCGGGTGCCCTGGCCCGAGTGGCTCGCCGAGCTCGAGCGCCGCTACGACAACGCCAAGTTCCTGCCGGTCGAGCTCGTCGCCTACACCGACGGCTACGACTCCGAGTGCGCGGTGCTGTTCCCGGAGACGTTCTCGACGGCGGAGCGGGCGCCCGCCTACTTCGGCGGCATCTTCTGCGACCGCGAGGCCGAGCGCTTCCGCCGCGTCTGCGGAGCCGCCGCCGAGATCCTCCAGCTCAACCTGCCGCCCGACGCCGCGGCGCTGCTGCGCTCGCCGCGGCTCTCGCAGGACGCCTACATGGCCTGGGACCTGATCCACGACCGCACCCACATGCGCGGCGACCTGCCCTTCGATCCGTTCATGATCCGCCAGCGCAGCCCCTACTGGATGTACTCGCTGGAGGAGCTGCGCTGCGATCTGACCACGTTCGGCGAGGCGGTCAAGCTCGAGGCGCGAGGGCTTCGCGCTCGCCCGCCACGTCCAGTACGCGATCCTCTTCGACCGCCTCTTCCGCTTCCCGCTGACCGGCTCGCGGGTCCGCAACTACGACGGCCTCGGCGGCCAGCTGCTGTTCGCCTTCCTGCACCGCGAGGGCTACGTCAACTGGACCGACAACGAGCTGCGGATCGACTGGAGCCGGGTCGCCGAGCGGCGTCGGCGCCCTGCGCGAGCAGGTCGCCGAGCTCTACCGCTCCGGCATCGACCGCTCGAAGCTCGGCCAGTGGATCGCCGCGCACGATCTCGTCGCCACCTACGTGCCGCCGGCCGAGACGTCCGTCTGGGCTGCGGCACGGCGCGAGCTGCCCGAGGTAGAGGAGCCGAAGCAGCTCGTCGACCTCGTCCGCGACGACGAGTTCCCGCTCAGCCTCTTCTACACGCAGCTGCGGCCCGAAGCTCGAGCCGGCGTTGGTGCGCTGATGGGGCGCTCGACGGCAGGGTGATCGCGATCGCCGGCGCCGGCGGCGGCCTCGGCCCGCTCGTCGCCGAGCGGCTCGCGGCCGAGGGCGCCTCGCTGGCGCTCACCGACGTCCGCCAGGAGTCGCTCGACGCCGTCCTCGAGCAGCTCGGGCTGGCCGAGGATCGGGTCGATGCGCGCGTCGTCGACCTGCTCGACGCCGACGCCGCCAACGGCTGGGCCGCGGCGCTCGAGGAGCGCTTCGGGCGCGTCGACGGGCTCATGCACCTGGTCGGCGGCTGGAAGGGCGGCGAGCCGATCGAGACCACCTCCCTGGACGACTACGAGTGCCTCCACGACCTGCTCGTGCGCACCGTGCAGCGCACAAGCCGCGCCTTCCACGGTCCGCTGACCCGCAGCGGCAAGGGCCGCTTCGTGCTCGTCAGCTCCGCCCAGGCGCAGGCGCCGCAACAGGGCAACGCCTCCTACGCGGCGACGAAGGCGGCGGCCGAGAGCTGGACGCTGGCGCTCGCCGACTCGTTCGCCGAATCCGAGAGCGGCGCGACCGCGAACATCGTCGTCATCAACGCGATCGTGACGCCGAAGATGCGGCCGAGAACCCGGACAAGGCGTACAAGACGTTCACCCCGGCCGAGCACATCGCCGACGCCTGCGCCTTCGTCTGCTCCGACGCCGGCGCGCGGATGAACGGCAAGCGCCTGCCGCTGTATCCGTGAGCCCGGGGCCGCCGATGAACCTCGGTCGCGAGTTCGCCTCCGACAACCACGCCGGCGCCCACCCCGAGGTCCTCGAGGCGATCGCCGCCGCCAACGTGGGCCACGCCGGCTCCTACGGCGCCGATCCGTGGACCGAGCGGCTGCAGGTGACGGTCCGCGCGCCACTTCGGCGAGGCGGCGACCGGCTGGCCGGTCTTCAACGGCACCGGCGCCAACGTCGTCTGCCTCTCGGCGCTGACTCGGCCGCCACGAGGCGGTGATCTGCAGCGCCGACGCCCACATCAACGTCGACGAGTGCGGCGCCGCCGAGCGGCTCGCCGGCGTGAAGCTGCTGCCGGTCGAGAGCGTCGCACGGCAAGCTCTCCGCGGCCGACGTCGGCCGCTGGGACGCGCGCCGCGGCGACGAGCATCACGTGCAGCCCGCCGTTGTCTCGATCACCCAGAGCACCGAGCTCGGCACCGTCTACACGGCCGGAGGAGATCGCCGCGATCGCCGCGGCGGCGCACGAGCGCGGCATGCTCGTGCACGTCGACGGCGCCCGGCTCGCCAACGCGGCCGCCGCGCTCGGCGTCGGGCTGGGGGAGACGACGAGCGAGCTCGGCGTCGACGCGATCTCGTTCGGCGGCACGAAGAACGGCCTCGCCTTCGGCGAGCTCGTCGTCTTCTGTGGCGAGCGGGCCGACGACTCGCTGCTCGCCTTCGAGCGCAAGCAGCTGATGCAGCTCGCCTCGAAGATGCGCTTCCTCAGCGCCCAGTTCGAGGCCCTGCTCGGTGGCGAGCTCTGGCTCCGCAACGCCTCGCACGCCAACGAGATGGCGGCCCTGCTCGCGCAACGGGTCGAGGGCTTAGCGGGTGCGGAGGTCGTCCACCCGGTCGAGGCGAACGGCGTCTTCGTGCAGCTGCCGCGGCCGGCGATCGACGCGCTGCTCGCCGAACTGCCCGGCGAGCATCCCTTCTACGTCTGGGACGAGGGAGAGGACGTGGTCCGCTGGATGTGCTCCTGGGACACGACGCCCGAGGACGTCGACGGGCTGATCGCGGCGGCGGAACGAGCGCTGGCTTAGAGCCCGGCGAGTAGGTCGCGGCCGCGCATGAAGAAGGCGAGGCTGGTGACCAGCTGATCGTCTGCCTCGAGCAGCTCGACGTAGTCGAGCTGGGCGCCTTCGAAGCCCGTCGCGTTCCAGAAGATGTCGGAGCCCGGCGCCGTAAACGGACCCACGTAGAGGTAGGGCTCCCGGTGCAGTTCGTCGCCTGGCGAGACGCCGTAGTTGGCCCGGGTCCCAGCGGCCTCGTCGCCGAGCACGGTGGCGACGTCGAAGTGCTCGGGCCAGAGGCGAATCGGGTCCGCCTGCTCATCCGCGGCCTCCGCGCTTTCGATGAGCGCGCCGAGCGCGGCCGTCGCAAAGGCGTGCAGATCGACGAGCGCCGCCGTCACGTCGGCCTCGAGGACGAGCGGCGAGCGCCGCTCATCCTCACCCTCGACGATCACCAGCTCGGTGCCGATCACCCGCGCCGAACCCGGGAGGCCGCTGCTCTCGCCGCGCTCCCACGCGGGCGCTCCGACCCCACCGGGCGTGAACGGACGGAGCCAGCCAGAGCCGGTCTCTGCCCGGCGCCGCTCCTGCAGCGTCTCCTCGGCGGCCGCGTGCAGGACGGCGAGGCCGTCGCTCCAGCCGTCGGGAAGGGGCGCGAGCGGCTGCCGACCGAGCGAGTCGAGGTGGGCGCGGGCGTCTGCGAGTGCGGCGGAATGCTCCATGAACGTGGAATGAGATCAGTTCCGCTCCGGAGATGCCCTCGACGCCGGCTGGATCGCCGCGGCAAGGCCCGCAGGGACAGAATCTCCCAAGGCAAACTACGGCTGGCGTCCGCGGTTGCGATCCATGGCCGGCGGCCCGCCGGGCCACTAGTGTCGCCGCGTGGCCCGTGAAGCAGACGACAAGCCGGCCGTCGGACGCGATCGTGGCGGGCGGCCGCTCGTCGAGCTCGAGGGGGTCGCGCGGCGCTACGAGATCGGGACGAGCACGGTTACGGCACTCGAGGATATCTCGCTGAGCTTCGATCCCGGAGAGTTCATCGTCGTCCTCGGGCCGTCCGGCTGCGGGAAGACGACGCTGCTCAACATCATCGGAGCCCTCGACTCGCCGAGCGAGGGCCGGGTTTGGATCGAGGGTCGCGATATCACCAGCGCCTCGCGTCGCGAGCTGTTCGAGCTCCGGCGTCGGACCGTCTCCTTCATCTTCCAGACCTTCAACCTGTTCCCGGCATTGACCGCGGAGGAAAACGTGCGGTTCGGCGCAGACGTGGCCGGCCGCGGCGCCCCCGGCGAGATCGCACGCGAGATGCTGGCCCGCGTCGGCCTCGGAGAGCGGGCGGATCACTTCCCCCACGAGCTCTCGGGCGGAGAGCAGCAGCGCGTCGCGATCGCCCGGGCGCTGGCGACGCGCAATCCAATCCTGCTCGCCGACGAGCCGACCGGGGAGCTCGACTTCAAGACCGGCGTCGAGATCCTTGACCTGCTGCACGAGCAGACCCACGAGCTGGACACGGCCGTGCTCGTAGTCACGCACAACCGCGAGATCGCGCGGATCGCCCATCGCGTCATCGAGCTCTCGAGCGGGCACGTCGTCTCCGACGCCCCCACGCCCGGTGGGCCGGCCGACGTCTCGACCCTGCGCTGGTGAAGCCGTGAGCCGGCTGCCGATGTGGATCCGCTGGTCGTTTCGCGATCTCCGCCGCCGCTGGCTGCTGGTGCTGGCAATCTCCTTGGTCATCGCGATCGGGATCGGGATCTACACCGGGCTCGGCAGCATGGAGGACTGGCGCATCGCCTCGAACGACGCGAGTTTCGCGGCGCTCCGCGCACACGATCTCGAGGTTTCGCTGACCGAAGGCACCTTCGCGAAACAGGACAGGCTCGCCCGCCTCGTCCGTTCGATCCGCAGCCGCGGCGATCTCGCCGCCGTCGAGGAGCGGCTGGTCGTGCCGACGCAGGTCTCGATCGACCGGCGGGGCGAGCGGCCGCTGCTGACCCCGGGGCAGGTCGTAGGCTCGCCCCTTGGGCCCGCGGGCTCCAGCATCGACGGGGTCGACGTCCGCGATGGAAGGGGGCTGCGCGCCGGGGACCGTGGCCGCGCGGCCACGGTGCTCGAGCAGACCTTCGCCGACTTCCACGGGTTGCCCGCGTCCGGGCGGATGACGCTCGCCGGCGCCAAGCGGGTCGCCTACGTCGGGGTCGGCACCTCGCCGGAGTACTTCCTCGTCACGCGGCCCGGCGGCGGGGAGTTCGGCGGCGCCGAGGCTTCCTTCGCAGTCGCGTTCACCTCACTTGGGACGGCGCAGCGAACGACGGTCGGTAGGCGCGTCGTCAACGATGTCGTCCTCCGGCTCCAGCCGGGCGCTGACCAGCGTCGCATTCGCTCCGAGCTGGTGGTCGCTCTGCGGCGCAGCGGCTGGACGGGAAGCGTCACCTCACAGTCGCAGGAGGTGGCCCACAGAATCCTGTACAAGGACGCCGAGGGCGACCAGCAGCTCTTCAACGTCTTCGCCGTGCTCATCCTCGCGGGGGCAGCGCTGGCGACCTTCAACCTCGCCTCGCGCGTGATCGAGTCGCAGCGGCGGGAGATCGGCGTCGGCATGGCGTTGGGGGTGCCGCCGCGCGAGCTTGCGGTGCGGCCGCTGCTCTTCGGGGTGCAGATTGCCGTGCTCGGGACGATCGCGGGCACCGTGATCGGCCTGCTCGCCGGCGGGCTGTTCCGCGGGGTGCTGGAGGACCTGCTGCCCTTGCCGCAGACGCGGACGCCGTTTGAGCTTGGCGTGTTCCTCCGGGGGGCGGCGCTCGGCCTGACCCTGCCGCTTCTCGCCACTGCGATCCCGGTCTGGCGCGGGCTCAGGTTGAGACCGATCGAGGCGATCCGGGTCGGGTTCCGCTCCGCGGGCAGCAGCGGGATCGCCGGATTCGGGCGGCGGCTGCGGCTGCCGGGATCGAGCCTGACCCAGATGCCGCTCCGCAACGTCCTGCGCGCGCCGCGCCGCACGGCGATGACGGCGATCGGCATCGGAGCGGTGGTCACTGTCGTCGTCGCGTTCCTTGGGTTCGTCGATTCGTTCGTCGCCACCGTCGACCGCAGCGAGGCCGAGGTCGCGCAGGCGAATCCCGGGCGAGTGATGGTCACCCTCGAGCAGTTCGAGCGCCCGGAATCGAAGCTGCCGTCCTCGATCGCCAACGCCCCGGGAGTCGCCGCCGCGGACGCATGGCTCCGGATCCCGGGCAAGCTCACCGGCGAGGAGACGTTTGATGCGGCAATCACGGCGCTCGACTTCGGCAACGACGTCTGGTCACCCACGATCACGCAGGGAGCGGCGCCGGGAGTGGGGGAGCCAGGGATCGTGATCTCGGAGAAGGCCGCCGGGGACCTCGGCGTGGGCGTCGGCGACCAGGTGACGGTCAGCTATCCGGTGCGCGGACCCGACGGCGGTTACACAGAGCAGCGTGCTCCGCTGAGCGTCGCGGGCCTCGATCCGGACCCGTTCCGGAACTTCGCCTTCGTCGACCGGTCGCTGCTCGGCGCGGCCGGCCTCGGCGATGTCGTCAACGAGGTCGCGGTGACCCCCAAGCCGGGCGTCGATGCCGATCAGATCTCGCGCGAGCTGTTCGGTACGCCGGGGATCGCCTCGGTCGAGGCGGCCACCGCAACGGCGGAATTCGTCCGTGACCGGCTCGACGACTTCGTCGGGGTCCTGCAGCTGACCGTGGCGTTCGCCTTGGCCCTGGCGCTTCTGATCGCGTTCAACTCGGCCAGCATCTCTGCGGACGAACGGGCACGCGAGAACGCGACGATGCTGGCTTTCGGGACCTCGGTCCGCCGCACCGTCCTACTCGCCGTGGGCGAGAACCTGATCATCGGGACCCTCGGCACGCTTGCCGGCCTGCTCGGCGGCATCCTCGTCATCGGCTGGGTCGTCAACGCGACGCTTCCCGAGACGATCCCCGACCTCGGCCTGGTGGTGACGATATCCCCGGGGTCGATGCTGATCGCGGCGCTCGTCGGCGGCGTCGCGGTGACGCTGGCCCCGCTGTTGACCGTACGCCGGCTGCGCCGCATGGACGTGCCCTCAACGCTCCGCGTCGTCGAGTAGCAGCCCGGATTCAGGGGCTCAGTATCCCGGCGGGTGCCGGGCGACGAAGCCGTTCGGGTAGGGCGATTCCGCGTGCCACCGCGGGCCGGTGCCGTGCTCGTCGCCGACGGTGTCCCAGCGCAGGCCGGCGATCACGGCATAGGTATGGCCGCCGTTTGCGTAGACGGTGAGCCAGCGACCGGGCCCTGGCGCGCCCCAGCTCGCGAGGTCGCCCGAGGTCAGCGGCCGGTCGAGGAAGCCCGCGCCGGCGAGCGCGTAGCTCACCGAGCCGGAGCAGTCATAGCCCTTCGAGTACCAGGACGCATGGCCGCCGCCCCAGATATAGGGCGTACCGACGATCTGGTTGGCGGCGCTGATCGCCGCCTTGATCGGCTCCGGTGCGTCGGCCGGAGCGAGCGCCGTGCGGCCGAGCAGGATCGCCCGGCTCTTCGCCTCATGCGGGGTTGCCGGCACCGTCTCCGGGACGATCGCGCGGTCGCCGTTGCTCTTGTTGGGATCGAAGGATCCGTTCGTGCCCGCCGAGGCCGGCGGGATGTCGCCGCTGCGCGCCGCGGCACGGATCTCCGCCGGCGTCGGCCGGTCCGGGTGGGCCTTCTCAGCCTTCGCCTGCTTCGCGGTCTCCGCGTTCGCCCGCTGCTCCTTGGTGGCGACGTCGAGGTGCTTGGGCTCGGGCGGCTTCTGGAAGCTGGTGCCCTCCGGCGGCGTCGTTGCCGAGGCGACCTCGACGTTGGTCGTCGTCGGTGCCGGCTCGGGGCTCGACCCGCAGCCTGCCGCCAACGCTGCCGCAGTGGCGACGGCGATCGCGATCGCGCCCGTACGCTTGCCGATCCTCCCGGCGGGCCGCCCGCCGTTCCTCCTGCTCACAGGCCGATTGTGGCGCAAACCGGGATCGGGCTCGACCGATCCCGCAGCCAGCGGCCGTGGCGGCCCCGCGAAGCCGGGGGTGGTCAGCTCAGCTCGTGCTCGCGGCGGGCGGCCTCCTCGTCATGGCGCGCCGCGGCCTGGCCCTCGCGGTTGACCCGCTCCTCGAGCTGCTCGGCTCGCTCGGCGTGGGCTTGCGCCCGCTCTGCGTGCTCGGCGGCGAGTTGCTCGTGCTGCTTTGCAGCGACTCGCTCCTGGTCGGCCTCCGGGCCGAGCTCGCGCGCCTTGGCGACGTGTGAATCGGCCTGCTCGCGGTGCTGCGAGGCCTCGGTGGCGAGCGCCTCGCGCTCGCGGGTGCGGCGCTCGACGCGGCGCCTGACCCAGAGGGCGATGGCGATGAAGATGAGGAGGGCGACGACTATGGCTATGGCTGCTGTCATGCCCGCCTCAGTACCCACAGCCGGAAGCCGGAAACGGCGGTCGCCGCTCGACGGACGGATGACCGACCCCGGGCTCGTGGATGGGCCGAGCGGCGCCGTTCGTGCCGTCCGCTAACTTCGTCCGGCCGTGCCCGAGTTCGCCATCAACTCCGCCTACAAGCCGACTGCCGATCAACCGAAGGCGATCGACGGGATCACCGCGGGTGTCGAAGCCGGCGAGAACTTCATCACCCTGCTGGGGGCGACCGGCACCGGCAAGACGTTCACGATGGCGTCGGCGATCGAGCGGCTGCAGCGGCCGGCGCTCGTCATCGCCCACAACAAGACGCTCGCCGCGCAGCTCTGCAACGAGTTCCGCGAGTTCTTCCCCGACGCCGCGGTCGAGTACTTCGTCTCCTACTACGACTACTACCAGCCGGAGGCCTACGTCCCGGCGCAGGATCTCTACATCGAGAAGGACGCGACGGTCAACGACGAGATCGACCGCCTGCGGCACGCGGCGACGGCGGCGCTCTTTGCCCGTCGCGACGTGATCATCGTCGCCTCGGTCTCGTGCATCTACGGGATCGGCTCGCCGCAGCTCTACAAGGAGCAGATGGTGCTCTTCAAGGTCGGGGAGTGGATCGAGCGCGAGTCGCTCTTCCGCCAGCTCGTCGCGATGCAGTACCAGCGCAACGACACGGCGCTGACCCGCGGCACCTTCCGCGTCAAGGGCGAAGTGCTCGAGGTCTACCCGGCCTACGCCGAGTCGGCGTACCGGATGCAGCTCTTCGGCGACGAGGTCGAGTCGATCACCCATTTCGATCCGCTCACCGGCGAGGTCCTCGACGAGGTCGAGCACGTCTCGGTCTGGCCCGCCTCGCACTACGTGACCAAGGAGGAGACGATCGAGCGGTCCGTCGACGAGATCCGGGCGGAGCTCGAGGAGACGGTCGCCGCCTTCGAGGAGCAGGGCAAGGAGCTCGAGGCGCACCGGCTGCGTCAGCGGACGCAGTACGACCTGGAGATGCTCAAGGAGCTCGGCTTCTGCAACGGGATCGAGAACTACTCGCGGATCCTCGACGGGCGGGCGCCGGGCTCACCGCCGCACACGCTGATCGACTACTTCCCGTCCGACTTCGTCACCTTCGTCGACGAGTCGCATCAGACGATGCCGCAGATCGGCGGTATGTACGAGGGCGACCGCTCGCGCAAGCTGACGCTCGTCGATCACGGCTTCCGGCTGCCGAGCGCGATCGACAACAGGCCGCTCAAGTTCGACGAGTTCCTCAAGCGGGTCGGCCAGGTCGTGATGGTCTCGGCCACGCCCGGCGACTTCGAGCGCACGCAGAGCAAGCGCATCGTCGAGCAGATCGTGCGCCCGACCGGGATCGTCGATCCGCCCGTCGAGGTGCGCGAGTCGAAGAACCAGATCGACGACCTGATGAACGAAGTCCGCAAGGTCGCCGAGCGCGGCGAGCGGGCACTGGTCACGACGCTGACCAAGAAGATGTCCGAGGACCTGACCGAGTACCTGCTCGAGCATGGCTTCCGCGTTCGCTACCTGCACTCCGAGGTCGACACGATCGAGCGGATCCAGATCATCCGCGACCTGCGACTCGGCGAGTACGACGTGCTCGTCGGCGTCAACCTGCTGCGCGAGGGACTCGACATCCCCGAGGTCGGGCTCGTCGCCATCCTCGACGCCGACAAGGAGGGCTTCCTGCGAGGCGAAACGAGCCTGATCCAGACGATCGGCCGCGCGGCCCGCAACGTCAACGGCCACGTGCTCATGTACGCCGACCGCGAGAGCGCCGCGATGCGCGCTGCGATCTCCGAGACGGACCGCCGCCGCGAGATCCAGCTCGCCTACAACCAGGAGCACGGCATCACGCCGGAGACGATCACCAAGGGGATCAGCGACATGTCGGACTTCCTGGCGATGGAGTCGACGGCGCCGGCGAAGCGCCGCAAGCGCTCCGGCGCCCAGATCGACGGCCGCCCGATCGAGTCCGCGGACGAGCTCGAGAAGGTGATCATCGGGATCGAGGAGGAGATGCTGGCGGCCGCCGAGGACCTGCGCTTCGAGGAGGCTGCGAGGCTGCGCGACGAGCTCAAGGAGCTGCGCCGCGACCTCGAGGGCATGCGGGCGTAGCAGGCGGCGTAGAGTCGGGTCATCCGACCCGAGGAGGAGCGATGCCCGCAAAGACCCTGATCAACCTCTCGACCGGCCTCGAGGACCCAGAACGCGTGATGGTCGCGTTCCTCGTTGCCGGCGCAGCCCTCGAGCGCGGTGACGAGGTGGCGATCTTCCTGACCAAGGAGGCGATCCGGCTCGCCGTGCCCGGACATGCGAGCGGCGTCGCCTGCGACGGGTGCCCACCGATCGACAAGCTCTTCGACCAGTTCGCGACGGGCGGCGGCGAGCTGCTCCCGTGCCCGATCTGCGTCGCCTCGCGGGGGCTCGACGCCGAATCGTTCGTCGCGAACGCGCGAGTCGCCGGCGCGACGCCGATGCTCGACTGGCTGGGCGACGACGGCCGGGTCTTCTCCTACTGACAGACGGAAAGGAAGAGCATGATCAACAAGCTCGACTTCATCGGCATCCCCTCGACCGACGCGGAGCGCTCGCGCGAGTTCTACGTCGAGACGCTCGGACTGACGCCCGACCCGAAGGGCCGCTTCGAGTTCTGGGTCGGCGACACGTGCTTCAGCATCTGGGAGCCGGCGAAACAGGGGATGGAGTTCGCGCCACAGAAGAACGCGCACCCGGCCCTGCACGTCGACGACGTCGCGAAGGCGCGCGAGGAGCTCGAGGCGAAGGGCGTTCAATTCTTTGGCGAGACCTTCGACACGGGCGTCTGCCATATGGCGCTCTTCACCGACCCCGACGGCAACGACCTGATGCTCCACCACCGGTACGCGGACTGAGGCTGCCCCCCGTTTCGAAGCGGGGCACGCCCTCCCGACGATAGATGGCACATCCACTACCGCGGGCGGTAGTGGATGTGACACGTGACCGGCGCGGTCGTCGCTGATCCCCCGTCCCTGCAGGGATTTCGCCATCCGTCCGATCGGATGCTCAGCATGCCGCGCTCCGGTGGACGAAGGGAGCACAGCGACAGCCGAGGCGACGGGGCGGCGGGAGCTGCCTGCGGCCTTCACCGACCCGGCTCTCAGGCGCTGGCAGCGGCGACGCGCTGGGCGCCGCCGCGGGCTGGCGCTCGGGGCCGTTCCTGATCGCCGCCGCGCCCGGCGCGGGCAAGACCCGGCCGGCGCTGGTCCTGGCTCGTGAGCTGCTGCGGCGCGGTGAGATCGACCGCGTCGCGATCGTCTGCCCGACGGCGCCGCTGACGCGCCAGTGGGCGCAGGCGGCGGGCGCGCTGGGCCTGCAGCTGCAGCCCGACGCCGCCCATCTGCGCACGCCGGCCGACTTCCAGGGCATCGCCGTCACCTACGCGCGCGCCGCGGCCTCGGCGGCCACCTACGCGAAGGAGTGCACGGCGCGCACGCTCGTCGTCGCCGACGAGGTCCACCACCTCGGCGACGAGCTCGCCTGGGGCGCGGGCTTCAGCAAGGCGTTCGCCCGAGCCGAGCGGACGCTGCTGCTCTCCGGGACGCCGTTCCGCAGCGACGACGCGCCGATCCCGGGCATCTCCTACGACGCCTCCGGTTTCGCGGTGCCGGACGTCGCCTACTCCTACGCGGAGGCGATCCGCGACGGCGCCTGCCGCGAGGTCGTCTTCGTGCCCTTCGACGGCACGCTTGTCTGGCAGAGCGGCGAGGACGTGATCGAGAGCTCCTTCGGCGAGCACCTCAGCGCCACCGAGCGCGGCCGCCGCTACCGGACCGCGATCTCGACCGAGCTGCCCGAGGGCCTGCCGCGGATCCTGCGGCGGGCCGACCAGCAGCTGACTCGGGTCCGCGCCGACGGCCATCCCGACGCGGGCGGGCTCGTGGTCGCCGCCGACAGCGACCCACGCGCGGGTCGTTGCCGGGGCTCTCGCCGAGATCAGCGGCTCAAAGCCGACGCTCGTCCTGCACCAGGACGCCGGCGCCCACGAGCGCCTGCGTCATTCGCGACCGGCCGCGAGCGCTGGATCGTCGCCGTCAACATGGTCTCCGAGGGGGTCGACATCCCGCGCCTGCGCGTCGGCGTCTACGCGACGACGGCGAAGACGCCGATGATCTTCCGCCAGATCGTCGGCCGCTTCGTACGCACGGGCAGCGGCAGCGGGGACCAGAGCTGGCTGTTCATGCCCGGCGAGGGCATCCTCCGCTCGCACGCGGACCGGATCGAGGACGAGATCCAGCGGGTGGTTCGCCCGGACGGCGACGAAGCGGAGCTCGACGAGCCACCGGAGCGGCGTGAGAGCGAGCCGGGCGAGGACGCGGCGTTCGTCGCCGTCGCCGCCGACGTCGTCCCGCAGATGAACCTGTTCGGCGAGCCAGGCGACGACTCCGTGCAGCCGGCGCCGCCGCCAGCTGCGGCGCCCGAGCCCGAGCCGGAGCCGGAGCCGGCTGCCGTGCCCGCCTACCAGCGCCGCCGCGATCTGCGCGGCGAGCGTCACCGGCTGATCTCCGAGCTCGCCCGCAAGCGCCGCTGGGAGCACCGGCAGGCGAACGCCTGGATCAACTCGAAGGTCGGCATCCAGCGCGTCGACGACGCGACGATCGAGCAGCTGCAGCGCTCCTGCGACCTGATCGTCGCCGAGCTGATCCGCGCCTCGCGTCGATAGATCTCAACGCGAGGCGCGGGCCCGGGGAGGGTCAGTTGTTGATCGTCGCCATGCCCGCGGCGTCGTAGCGATCGCCCGCGGCGGCCGGCAGCTCGGCGTCGATCCGCTCGAGATCGTCAGCGCTGAGCTCGACCTCTGCCGCGCCGGCGTTGTCCTCGAGGTAGGTCCGCCGCTTCGTCCCGGGGATCGGCACGACGTCGTCACCTTGGGCGAGGACCCAGGCGAGCGCCAGCTGCGCCGGCGTGCAGCCCTTCTCGTCGGCGAGCTCCTTGACCTTCTCGGCGAGCGCCTTGTTCCGCTCCAGGTTCTCGCCGGTGAACCGGGGTCCCCCGCGGCGGAAGTCATCTGCGTCGAGGTCCTTCTCGGGGTCCGTGAAGCGGCCGGAGAGGAAGCCGCGGCCGAGCGGCGAGTAGGGGACGAGGCCGATGCCGAGCTCGCGGATCGTCGGCAGGATCTCCGCCTCCAGGTCGCGGGTCCACAGTGAGTACTCGGTCTGCAGCGCTGTGATCGGGTGCGTTGCCTGGGCCCGGCGGATCGTCTCCGGCTTCGCCTCGCTGAGGCCGATGTGGCGGATCTTGCCCGCCTCGACCTGCTCGGCGAGGGCGCCGACCGTCTCCTCGATTGGGACGTTCGGGTCCATGCGGTGCTGGTAGTAGAGGTCGACGTGGTCGACGCCGAGCCGCTGCAGCGAGCCGTCGAGGGAGCGCCGGACGTTCTCGGGGCTGCCGTCGAGACCGCGGTTGCCGTCCTCGTCGACGGTGATGCCGAACTTCGTCGCCAGCTGGACCTCGTCGCGGCGGTCGGCGATCGCCTTGCCGACGAGCTTCTCGTTCTCGCCCATGCCGTACATCTCGGCTGTATCGAGGAAGGTGATGCCGAGGTCGAGGGCCCGGTGGATCGTCGCGATCGACTCGTCGTCGTCGCGCTCGCCGTAGAACGCCGACATACCCATGCACCCGAGGCCGAGCGCCGATACCTGCAGCGCCGCCTCGTCGGTTCCGAGAGTTCGCTTCTCCATGTCTTCCTTTCGTCGCGGGGGGTGGGGGTGCCGTTCACGGTAGGAGTTGCAGCGCGCTCTAAGTCAAGCCTCGCGGCCACGATATGAGCAGCGCTTGACTTCGAGTGCGCTCCAACATCTATCTTGGTTATGTGGAGTCAGCTACCCCACCCCCAAGCCCGCAAGCGCCGGCCGTCGGGGCGCGGAGGACGACGCTGACGATCGCCGAGGTCGCCGAGCGCACCGGCCTGACCGCCCACACGCTGCGCTATTACGAGCGCGCCGGGTTGCTGCTCGAGATCGGCCGCGACGCATCCTCCGGGCATCGTCGCTACGCCGAGCGCGACATCGAGTGGATCACGCTCTGCACCCGCCTGCGCTCGACCGGGATGCCGATCCGCAGGATCCGGGAATACGCCGACCTCGTGCGCGCCGGCGAGGGCAACGAGTCCGAGCGGCTCGGGATCCTCGAGGCGCACCGCCAGGACGTGCTCGACAAGATCGCCGAGCTCGAGGTCAGCCTCGAGCGGATCGACTACAAGGTCGACCTGTATCGGGCGAAGCTTGGTCAGCCGGCGCTCGGCAACCGCTGAGCTGCCGACCCTTGGGCTCCGCGTCCGGCGCTGCTCGCCCGGGCGAGCGGATGAGTGCCGCAGCGGACGAAGAACGGCAATGTCGCCAGCGGCGCCGCGACGGTCGTCGGCCGCCCGCCCGGGTAGCGTTTCCCGGCCCGGTCACGCCAGCAGCCCTCCGGTAGGTAGAGCCTGCGCGTCGTCGCGCCTTCGGCGACGACCGGAGCGACGAGCAGGTTGCGCCCGAGCATCCACTGCTGGTCCTCACGTGCGGCACGACGGTCGCCCGGGAACTGCAGCCACATCGGGCGCGCGACCGGCATCCCGGTGCGGTGGGCGCGGACCCAGAGTCGGTGGATCAGCGGCACGGCGCGCTCGTGCAGCGCCGCGAGCCGCTTGTAGCGGCGGAGCGTCGCCGCGTCGAAGGTCCACGGCAGGTGCGGCCCGGCCCCGACCGATCCGTGCACGCGGAACATCGGCGAGAGCGCGGCCCACTCCGCCCAGCGGAGGTACAGCTCCTTCGTCGTCGGCCGATACGGGCCGATGTCGAAGTAGCCGCCGATGTCCGTCGTGAAGCCGTAGGCCCCGCCGACCCCGCGGTTGAGCATGTCGGGGGCCTGCGAGGCGAGCCCCGCCGAGCGAGTCCAGTCGGTGGTCTCGTCGCCGGGGAAGTTCGCGTACTCGAACCGCGCCGACCCAGGCGAGCCCGAGTAGCCCGTCCGGTTGAAGTAGAAGATGTGGCGCCGGGGATGGCGACGCTCGAAGGCGGCGACGGCTGCGTGGGTGGCCCGGTTGTAGGGGACCGGCAGGCGGTTGTGCATGGTCGCCCCGGTCGAGCCGTCGGCGAAGTGCATGCCGGTGAGGACCTGTTCGCCGAAGTCCTCCATGAAGCCGTCGGCGCCGAGCTGGAGCGCGGCCTTGATCCGCCCCTGCCACCAGCGGATCGCTGCGGGCTTCGTGAAGTCGATTTGGGCGCCGTCGGCGGCGAAGTTCGAGGTGAACGTGTACGGCTTGCCGTTGGTGTGGGTTGCGACGAGCCCGCGTCGGATCGCCGCGTCGTACTCACCCGGATCGTCGGTCCCGATCGTGTCCTTGCCGACGAAGCTCCGGAAGTAGAGCATCGGGTGGATGCCACGGTGGCGAAGCTGACCGATGAGCTCTGCGAGCACGTTCTTCGGCAGGAACTGCCAGCCCTCGATCCGGTAGGCGCTTGGCTGCAGGTGATAGCGGTCGATCAGCGCGATGTCGTGCCGCACCTCCCCCTCGTACTTCTCCGGGGAGTCGTTCTGGAAGATCACCTCGCGATCGAGGATCGGGCCGAGCGCCCAGCGGGGCGGGACGAGCTGGCGGCCGCTGATCGCGGTCAGTCGTCGGAGCGCGGTTCGCGTGCGGCCCGGCGTCACCGTGTAGTCGAGTCGCTTCGATGCCGCCTGCACCTGCCAGGCGTCGCGACGGTCGGAGTCCATCCGCCAGTCCGAGATCTCGTCTCGGTCGAGCAGGAACCCGTAGCGACCCGGCGAGAGGAACGACGACTGCACATAGTAAGCGGCGTGGGGGCCGTTCGGGAACAGGTAGTCGGCGCCCGTCGCCGGGTCGGCGCTGGTCAGCGAGTCCGCCGCGCCGGAGCTCAGGTTCTCCTGCTGCGTCCAGTTGAGGAACTCGCTGCCGCGCTGGTCGATCCCGTTGTGACGGCCGCCGAAGCCGCGGAACGACTCCGCCCTGGGGCTGGCGAAGGAGTCCGAGATCGCAGCGACGCCGGTCGCCGGGCGAGGCACGGCGCTGAGCGAGATCGCCCCGCGCTTCGGGCCCGTGGTCACGCTTGCGATCAGCTTGCGGCCGCTGGGATCGCTGGTCGCGAGCGTGAGCCGGACGCCTCCCTCGATGCGCTGCGCGCGCTCGACCGCCGTCGCCGCGTACTCGGCGCCGCCTTCGGTGACGGAATTCAGGTTCCCCTCCCACTGGAAGGCGGGGAACTGCTGGGTCGAGTGGGTACCGACGAGGAAAGCTAGGGGCCGGTACAGCGTGGGTGGCGCCGGTCCCTGGACGCCGTATTGCGATCGGGGTACGGGTGGCACGAGCTTCGTTGCCCCGCGCGTACCGGCGAGGCCGCGCAGGACCGTGCGCCGGCTGGCGTCGCGGTAATTGATCTGGAGTGGATCCCGCTGGATCACGGCGCCGGCACCGCTCCCCTGGACGACGATCCGGCCGCCGCCGATCTTCACGTGGGCCCGAGCCGCTGCGGCTGCCGGCACCGTCAGCACCAGCGCGATCGCCGCGATCGCCACGAAAGCCTTGCTCCTCATGGCCAAAGGCTACGTCGTCGAGGCGGCGAGGGCGACAGCGGCGATCAACTAGATTCAGGCCATGGAGAGAGAGCAGATCGTTCGCGATGACTTCCCGACGAGCCGCAAGGGCTGGGACCCCGAGGCGGTTCGCGCTCACCTCGAGGCGATCGCCGGCAGCTTGCCGACGAGCGACGTCTCGCTCGCCGATGCCGCGGCCAGTCGCGTCGCCGGCGTGATCGGCGCCGCCGAGGCCGCCGCCGCCGAGATCGAGGGCGAGGCGCGCACCGAGGCTGAGTCGAGTCTCGCCGAGGCGCGGGCGACGGCCGACCGCCTCCTGACCGCCGCGCGCGAGGAGGCCGAGGGGATCGTCACCGCGGCCCGCGCGGATGCGAGCGACCGCGTCGCCAAGGCGAAGGGCGCCGTCGAGAGCCTCGTCTCGCAGGCCGAGGAGCTGCGCAGCCGCGTCGGCTCGCTCGGCGAGGCGCTCTCGATCGACGTCGGCGTTCCGGCTGCGGTCCAGGTCGAGGTCGAGCCTGTCCCCGAACCCCAGCCCGAGCCCGAACGGGAACCCCAACCCGAGCCCGAGCCCGTCGCCGCCGAGCCCGAGCCGGTTCCCGAACCCGAGCCTGAAGTGCCTGCCGAGCCCGAACCCGAGCCGGAGGCGCTCCCCGGCCCTGAGGTGGACTCGCCAACCAGCACCGAGGACCTGATTGCCCAGCTGCGCGGCGCGGAGCAGGCGGCTACCGAGGCGCCCACCGAGGAGCGGACGGCGCCCGATGCGACGGTCGACCGCGCGGCCGTGCGCCTCGTTGCCCTCAACATGGCGCTCGACGGCGCCGACCGGGAGACGATCACGGCGCAGCTTGCCGACGAGTTCGGCGAGGTGCCGGACCTCGGTGAGATCCTCGACGAGGTCCTCGCGCGCACAGCCTGAGCGGCCTCTCGCGCGTCACGTTCCCCGCGCGGAGGGAACGCCTGTTCGATCCCTAGACTAGATCGGAGATGGCCTCAGGCGGACAGATAGTCGTCTCCGGCGCCCGCGAGCACAACCTCAAGGGCGTCGACGTGAGCATGCCGCGGGACGCGCTCGTAGTGATCACCGGGCTCTCGGGCTCCGGCAAGTCGAGCCTCGCGTTCGACACGATCTACGCCGAGGGCCAGCGCCGCTACGTCGAGTCGCTGAGCGCTTACGCGCGCCAGTTCCTCGGCCAGATGGACAAGCCCGACGTCGACTCGATCGAGGGGCTGAGCCCGGCGATCTCGATCGACCAGAAGACGACCTCGCGCAACCCGCGATCGACCGTCGGCACGGTCACCGAGATCTACGACTACCTGCGGCTGCTCTGGGCGCGGATCGGCAAGCCCTTCTGCCACAACTGCGGCGAGCCGATCCAGGGCCAGTCGATCGAGCAGATCACCGACCGGGTCCTGACCCTGCCGGAGAGGACGCGGTTCATGGTCCTCGCTCCGGTGGTCCGCGAGCGCAAGGGCGAGTACGGGCGGATGCTCGAGGAGATGCGCCAGCAGGGCTACGCCCGTGCGGTGATCGACGGCGAGCTGCGCCGGCTCGACGAGGAGATCGTCCTCGACAAGAAGTTCAAGCACGACATCTCGATCGTGATCGACCGGCTCGTGATGAAGGACGGCGTCCGCAAGCGGCTCGCCGAGTCGGTCGAGGCCGCGACCTCGCTCGCGGATGGCCTCGTCGAGGTCGAGCTGGTCGAGCGTGGCGAGCATGCCCAGGGCTCCGACGATGCGGACGGCGACGGCGAGGCGCTGCGGGCAGCGGTGCTCTCGGGCCCATCGGCCGGCAAGCGCGGCGAGGTGCTGGTCTTCAGCGAGAAGTTCGCCTGCCTCAACTGCGGCGCCTCGATGCCTGAGATCGAGCCGCGGATCTTCTCCTTCAACTCGCCGCACGGCGCCTGCGAGCGCTGCCATGGGCTCGGCTTCCAGCGCGTCGTCGACCCCGACCTCGTCGTCCCCGATCCGGCGCTGTCGATCGCCGACGGCGCGCTCGCCTCCTGGATGGGGGCCGCCTCGATGTACTACCGGCGGCTGCTCGAGGCGGTCTGCGAGGCCTACGACATCGACGCCGAGGCGCCGTTCCAGGAGCTGCCGGCGGCCGACAAGAAGGTGCTGCTCGAGGGCACGGGCGAGGAGCGGCACATCGTCACCTACAAGAACCGCTACGGGCGCCAGCGCAGCTACCGGGCCCGCTTCGAGGGAATCGCAGCCGGGCTCGAGCGCCGCTACGCGAACACCGACTCGGACGGCACGCGCGAGAAGATCGAGGAGCTGATGGCGCTGCAGCCCTGCCCGGCCTGCGACGGCGCGCGGCTGCGGCCGGAGAGCCTCTCGATCAAGATCGACGGCCTCTCGATCCACGACTTCACCGTGATGTCGGCGCGCAACGCGCTGGCCTGGGTCCGTGAGCTCGAGCTGACCGAGACCGAGCAGGCGATCGCGCGGCTGATCGTGCGCGAGGTCGAGGAGCGCCTCGGCTTCCTCGAGGCGGTCGGGATCGGCTACCTGACGCTCGAGCGCGGCGCCGCGACCCTGTCCGGCGGCGAGGCGCAGCGGATCCGGCTGGCGACGCAGATCGGCTCCAGCCTCGTCGGCGTCCTCTACATCCTCGACGAGCCCTCGATCGGCCTGCACCAGCGCGACAACAACAAGCTGATCGGCACCCTCGAGCGGCTGCGCGACCTCGGCAACACGGTGATCGTCGTCGAGCACGACGAGGGCACGATGCGATCCGCCGACTACCTGATCGACATCGGCCCCGGCGCCGGCGAGCACGGCGGTGAGATCGTCGCCGCCGGCACGCCGACCCAGGTCGAGCGCACGGCGAAGTCCGTGACCGGCCAGTACCTGGCCGGCAAGCGCTCGATCCCGGTGCCGGCCGAGCGGCGCGAGCCGACCGGCGAGCTCGTCGTCAGCGGCGCCCGCCAGCACAACCTCAAGCAGGTCGACGCGAGCTTCCCGCTCGGCGTCTTCACCTGCGTCACCGGCGTCTCCGGCTCGGGCAAGTCGACGCTCGTCAACGAGATCCTCTACCGCGCCGTCGCCAACCGCCTGCACAAGGCGCGGCTGCGGCCCGGAGCCCACAAGAAGATCACCGGCCTCGATCAGATCGACAAGGTGATCAACATCGACCAGTCGCCGATCGGCCGCACGCCGCGCTCCAACCCGGCTACCTACACCGGCGTCTTCGACCACATCCGCGAGCTCTTCACGAAGACGCGCGAGGCGCGCGCCCGCGGCTACAAGCCCGGCCGCTTCAGCTTCAACGTCAAGGGCGGCCGCTGCGAGGTCTGCAAGGGCGACGGCCAGATCAAGATCGAGATGCACTTCCTGCCCGACGTCTACGTGCCCTGCGAGCAGTGCCACGGCAAGCGCTACAACCGCGAGACGCTCGAGGTCCGGTTCAAGGGCAAGTCGATCGCCGACGTGCTCGAGATGCCGGTCGGCGAGGCGGTCGACTTCTTCGCCAACATCCCGAAGATCCACCGGCGGATCAAGACGCTCGCCGATGTCGGCCTCGACTACATCCGCCTCGGCCAGCCGGCGACGACGCTCTCGGGCGGCGAGGCGCAGCGGGTCAAGCTCGCGACCGAGCTCTCGCAAGGTGGCGACGGGGGAGACGCTCTACATCCTCGACGAGCCCACCACCGGCCTGCACTTCGCCGACGTCGAGCGCCTGCTCGAGGTCCTCGGCCGGCTCGTCGACCAGGGCAACTCGGTGCTCGTCATCGAGCACAACCTCGACGTGATCAAGACCGCCGACCGGATCATCGACCTCGGTCCCGAGGGCGGCGACATGGGCGGCCAGATCGTCGCCACGGGGACGCCCGAGGAGGTCGCGGCCAACCCCGACTCGCACACCGGCCGCTTCCTCGAGGAGCTGGTCGAGCCGAAGGTGACGCGGAAGCCCCGCGGCAAGCGCCGCGAGGCTGTCGCAGCCTGAAAAGTTCGCCGATGGGTAGGGATGGCGCCCGTTGGCTGAACAAGCTCTGCTGAGGGCGGGCCGACGGCTAGCGTTGCGCCGGGGCTTGCCTGCAAGCCCTGATTCCGTCCACGTGTCTCAAGTCACGAAGTCGATTGCGCCGATAAACTCCTCGCAATGGTCGTTTGGGGACGACCAGCGGATGGATCCAACACTTCCAAGGATGGAGGGGGACCGACGGGGGTCCGGAGGGGGGCGAAAGCCTGCCGTCGCATCGGACCGCTGAAGCCGCTGCTCGCGGTCGCCGCCGCGCTGATCGCGCTGCTGCTCTTTGCCGGTTCCGCCGCGGCGGCCGCTCCCGAGACGACGATCACCTCGGACCCGGGCGCGGCCACGAAGGACACGACGCCGCGCTTCAAGTTCACCTCTGACACCCCGGGTTCCACGTTCGAGTGCCGGGTCGACGTCGGCGCCTGGACGAGCTGCTCGAGCCCCTACGACCTGCCGACGCAGAGCAACGGCGCGCACACCTTCGAGGTTCGTGCCACCAACGCTTCCCTGGAGACGGACACGACGCCGGCCTCGTTCGCGTTCTTCGTCGACAACGTGAGGCCGACGACGCAGCTCACCAACCAGCCCGCCTCGAGCCTGCTCGACTACTCGAACCCCACGTTCGAGTTCACCGGCAATGACGCGGCGCCCTCGAGCGGGGCGGTCACGTTCGAGTGCAAGCTCGACAGCGATCCCTACGCGGCCTGCACGAGCCCCTTCTCGCCGACCCTCGCCGATGGCGCGCACAGCTTCCGCGTCCGCGCGGTCGACCCTGCCGGCAACGTCGACGCGAGCCCCGCGACGTTCCTCAACTTCACGATCGACACGGTTGCGCCGACGCTGAGCGTGACGACGGTGCCCGATCTGATCTCCGACGATCCGACCCCCGGCTTCGACTTCACGGCGTCCGACGCCTCGCCGTCGAGCGGCCTGCAGACGAAGTGCCGCGTCGACGCGGGCTCCTGGTCGAACTGCTCGAGCCCGTTCGCCCCCGCCCTCGCCGATGGCGTGCACACCGTGGAGATCAAGGCCGTCGACGGGGTGGGCAACGAGGACGGCGGCAACTTCTCGTACACGTTCCGGGTCGACACCGTCGCGCCCGACACCGACATCACGAACCTGCCCGGCTCGCACCTGCTCGACCACTCGCCTTCGTTCGACTTCTCCGGCACCGACGCTGCTCCGTCGAGTGGGATCTTCAGCTACGAGTGCCGGATCGACGGCGGCAGCTGGGATCCGTGCGCGAGCCCGTGGAGCGCACCGTTCAGCGACGGAGTCCACAGCTTCGAGGTCCGCGCGATCGACTCTCGCCGGCAACGTCGACGCGAGCCCTGCGCAGTTCCTCAACTTCACGGTCGACACGGTCGCGCCGAACACCTCGATCACCTCGCACCCGCCGCAGTACTCGAACGACACGAACCCGAACTTCGACTTCAGCGGCTCCGATCCCGCTCCCTCCAGCGGGCTCAGCTTCATGTGCCGGCTCGACGGCGGCTCCTGGTACGCGTGCTCGAGCCCCGAGTCGATCTCCGCGCCCGAGGGCAACCACACCTTCGACGTCAAGGCCGTCGATGGCGTCGGCAACGAGGACCCGACGCCCGCGAGCTACTCGTGGATGGTCGATACCACCGACCCCGACATCACGCTCAACCACCCGCTCAACAAGGAGCGCTTCCTGCTCCACCACAGCAACGTCGACTACAGCTGCAGCGATCCGCTGCACGGTGGGCCGCCCCCGGTCCACTCCGGGCATCGCCTCCTGCACCGACAACGGCTTCGACGACGAGGACCTCGGCCCCCACTACTTCATCGTCACCGCCACCGACCGGGCCGGCAACACCGACCACCAAGAAGGTCGCCTACGTCATCGATCCACCCGACTACGGCAAGTTCGTCGAAGAAGACCACCCGCTCGCCTACTACCGCTTCAACGAGGCCCTCGGCTCCGATCAGATGAACGACTCCTCCGGCCACGGCCACGACGGCACCTACCAGAACGGGATCGCGCTGCAGCGCGACGGCGCGACCAACTGCGAGCGCCGCCCGCACCCGCCGCGGGTCTGCGAGCTCGCCAACCCGGCCGAGAACAGGGCCGCCTACTTCCCCGCCCGCGACGGCCACGGCTACGTCAACGGGATCAGCGCCCCGACCCACGCCTACACGATGGAGGCCTGGGTCAAGCCCCGCGACGGCGCCGACATGATGATCCTCGGCCACGGCGGCGGCGGGCAGCTGTTCATCAGCGGCGGCCACCTCGCCTTCCGCCAGACCCAGGACACGATCGTACGGCGGCCGGGCCGACCCTGACGCCGGGCCAGTGGTGGCACGTCGCCGCCACCTGGGACGGCCACGACACCTACCTCTACGTCAACGGCAACCAGGTCGCCCACTCCGACTCCGCCAACAAGTCGCCCTCGGGCACCTCGACCTTCTACGTCGGCTACGGCGAGATGGCCCCCTGGTTCCACGGGACGATGGACGAGGCCGCCTACTACGACTCGCGCGCTCTCCCGTCACCGTATCCACGACCGCTACAAGATCGGCACCGCCTACGAGCACCCTTCGCTGGTGGCCGGCAGCTCGCCACTTACAACACCGAGGGCCCCTCGACCGATCCCGGTCGCGCCGAAGAACAAGGGCATCTACGCGCGGACGAAGGTCCCCAACGCCGACTTCGACTGCGACGATCCCGACGGTTCCGCCGACATCGCCTCCTGCACCGCCACCGTCGACGGCAACCCGATCGCCTCCGGCGATCCGCTGCCCGACTCGATCGGCACCCACACCTTCGTCGTCACCGCGAGTCGATGCGGGCGGCAACATCTACGTCCACACCCACACCTACGAGGTCCTGCAGCTTCGCCGACCTCTACCGCAAGGACGGCCCCGTCGCCTACTACCGGCTCGGCGAGGCACCGGTCCGGGACCCAGCCGATGGTCGACTCCTCCGGCAACCACCACGACGGCGAATACAAGAACGGCACCGAGTCCGGCCCGATCGGGATCGCCGGCGACGGCGACAAGGCGCGCCGCTTCACCGGCGCCGACGGCTACGGCTACGCGAACGGGATCGCCGCGCCGCAGTTCTCGTCGCGCGCTCGTCGCCTGGGTCAACGCCGACTCCACCGCCGACGGCTCGATCGTCGGCCACGGCGATGCTGGCGAGCTCTTCATCCGCGGCGGGCACCTTCCAATACCGGCGCATGGGCGACGACCGTCGACTCCCACGTCGCCGTCGACCCCGGCCACTGGCAGCAGGTCGTCGGCACCTGGGACGGCGTCGACATCAGGATCTACATCGACGGCCAGCTGAGCGGGCACGGCCGAGTCGACCAGGCGGCCCTCCTCCGCCTCGACCTTCTACGTCGGCTACGGCGAGCTCGCCCCCTGGTTCTAGGGCTCGATCGACGAGGTCGCCTACTACCCGATCGGCCTTGCCCCCGCCCGCGTCTACCAGCTCTGGCTCGCCGACCCGCCGGCCGACCTGAGCAGACGGGGACGGGGTCCGACGATCGGCTCGACCGGGGTCCGGTCGACCGGCGGCGGGTCCACCGGCGGTGGCTCGACCGGCGGCGGGGCGCGACCAGCGCCGCCTGCAAGTCCGCGCCAGGCCGATCTGGCCGCGGCCAAGGCGAGGCTGCACAGCAGGCCAGGGCCAAGCAGAAGAAGCTGCGTCACCGCCACGCCAAGCTCCACAAGCTCAAGCACGCCAAGAAGATGACCCGCAAGGCCAAGGCGAAGCGTCGCCGACGCGAAGGTCGCGCAGGGCGCGAGCTGCTGAGGGTCAGTCCGTGCGCGGGCTGAGATCGCGCGGCTCGGGCGCCTCGCCGCCGAGCGCGCGGACGACGCCCGGCCGCCCACGGGTTTGCCTTCAGCGAGGTCGCGTAGAGGCGCAGGTGCTTCTCCTCGCCGGCGATCTCGATCTCGACCTGCTCGCGCATGAACTTCTGCGTGACCGAGAGCACCCGGAGGTCCGTGCGCGGTCGGCTCCAGATCAGCTCAGCCCGCGGGCCTGAGACCTCCTCGCGACGCGAGAGCAGGTGCGCCTGCGCTGGCGTCGAGCGCGAGCAGTACCTCGCGGCTGAGGCCGTCGCTGCCGCGCTGCAGCGCGAGCGCCGAGCGCCAGGAAGGCGCCGACCATCGGCACGGCGGCGAGCGCCTCGAGCGGCCGCGTCGAGAACTCGCCCACCTCGACCGGCTCCGCGCCGATCAAGGGCCGGACGAGGTCGTGCAGGCGCTCGCGTCTTCTGCGCGCGGAAGCGCCGCGCGACGGCGAGGCGCTCCTCCTCGCTCTGATCCTCCTCCTTCGCGTCGAGCGGTCCGAACGGGCTCATCGCAAGCAGTGTCCCGCAACCGGCTCGGGGCCGCCACGCTCAGGCGCGGCCAGATGGGGGAACCTGTGAGCGGTGGACGAGCCCGACCGCGATCCCTACGTGCACCCGCAGCGCGGCCTGCGCCCGTGGTGGCGCAAGCACCGCTGGTACGAGCGCACCCACCGTCCGCTGAATCGCCTGCGGATCGATCTCGCGGCCGCCCGCGGCGGCTTCTACGTCCGCCACCCGATCGAGGGCGAGGTGCTCGAGGCGCTGCGCGAGGGCCGGCTGAAGATCGGCGAGGGGACGCACCTCGAGCCGGGCTGCTGGCTGACGCTGGCGCCCGACGCGCACGATCACGATCGGGCGCGGCTGCTTCCTCAACCGGGAGACGATGCTCGCCGCGCACGAGTCGATCGAGATCGGCGATCACGTGATGTTCGCCAACCACTGCTTCGTCGGCGACGCCGATCACCGCTTCGACGACCCCGAGCTGCCCGTCCCCTGGCAGGGATTCACGCCGAAGGGGCCGGTGCGGATCGGCGACAACGCCTGGCTCGGCAAGGGCGTCGTCGTCACCGGCGGCGTCGAGATCGGCGAGCGGGCGGTGATCGGCTCGAACTCCGTCGTCACCAGCGACATCCCGCCGCGGACGATCGCGATGGGCGCACCGGCCAGGGTGCGCCGCGAGATCGAGTACCCGCCGCCCTCGGCCTAGGATCGGTCTCCCTCCTGACTTTGCCTGCTCACAGCACGCAAACTCAGGACGCCGGGCCCTGCGGCACCCGCCGTGTGCTCTACGGTCCTGCGCATGAGACCCCCCGCGCCCGCTGCCTCGCCGCCCTCCTCGCAGCCGCTGCTTGCGATCCCGTTTGCCGGCTGCGGAGGCGCCTCGTCCTCGACTGCCGCGACGACCAGCACCTCGTCCACGAAGACCACAAGTTCGATCACCGAGACCTCGCCGCCCGGCGCCTCGTCGGAATCCGCGACGACCTCTAAGTCTGCCGAGCCCGACCCGCAGCAGGTCGCCGGCGCGATCGATGCGGTGCTCGTCCTCACCGCGACAGCGCGACGGTCTGCGCGACGGTGATCACCGCCGGGGCGCTGAAGAACTTCTACGGCAGCCGGCAGGCCTGCCTGAACGGACGGGCGAAGCCGACGCTCGCCGACTCGGTCAAGGTCTCAGGACCTGCAGATCGACGGCGATACCGCGACTGCCAAGGCGAAGCCCAGCGGGCGGCCTCTACGACGGCGTCACGGTCGCAGTGACGGCGGTGCGCGGGCCCGACGGCTGGCAGATCGACGGGCTCGACGCGAAGGTGCCGGTCGGCCCCTGAGCCGGGCCGGCGAGTTCGCGGATCGGCTAGAGGCCCTCGGCGTAGGCGCGCGCCGCCTCCGAGGGTGACTTCGGGGTGCCGTCGCCCTTCGTCTTCGGCTCGAGCGCCAGCTGCGTCGGCGCGCTGCGACGCTCGAGTAGGTCCTGGTGGGCGCCGGCGGTGAGGACGACGCGACAGTGCGCGTAGCGCATCAGGTTCTGGGTCACCTTGCCGACGCGCGTGCCGGCGGCGGGATCGCGCTCCTCGGCGGCGGCGTCGTCGGCCGCGATCAGGATCGTCTCGGGCGCGATCAGGCGAGAGATCGCGATCATCGCCGCGGGGGCGCTGCGGGCCACGTAGAGGTGCGGGACCACGTCGACGCCCTCGTACTCCTGGCCGATCGCCTCGGCGCGACGCAGGGCCCTGGTCAGCGCTTCGGTCTTCTCGGGGTCGGGGGTGTCGAGGTCGTGGTCCTCGTGGACGCGGGTGACGGCGACGGCGTGGATCTCGGCGAGCTTGTCGTTGGTGCTGCGTGACATCCGGCCGGCGGCCTGCATGACCTCGTCGTCGAGCCTGTCGCCGAAGATGCAGACCATCAGCCGCGTCGGCGCCTCCTGCCGGCGCCGGGCGCGGCGCAGCAGGTCGCGGCGGCGCTCCTCGGGGGGCTTGACGTTGGCCGGCAGCGCGATCTCCCGGTACTCGTCGCGGGCGGGCGGCTCGAAGTGGGCGCGCGTCGTCACCGGCTCGACCAGGACGATCCGGCAGGGGCGCTCCTCGAGCAGGATCAGGCGCGTGCCGCCGAACAGGTTGTCGCGGCTGATCCGCCGCTGGACCGGGGGCATCGGCATGACGATCGCCTCGCAGCGGGCAAGCTGCGCCTCGCGGATGATCGAAGTCGCCTTGCCGGCCCGCGGACAGCGCATCGAGCGGATCACGGCGCGGGAGCCGAGCACGCGGCGGGCCAGCTTCATGTTCCGCTTCGAGGCCTCGTCCTCGGAGGGCAGCTCGTAGTCCATCGGGTAGCCCTTGGCGACGGGGATCAGCGAGATGAAGCGGACGTGGCTCGGATGGTCGGAGAGCAGGCGCGCGATCTCGAGCGACTCGTGCGGGTCCTCGGCGGGGTCGCAGACGACGAGTACCGAGTGGTAGATGCTCTCCCGCTCGATCACCGGGTCCGGCACCATGATCTTCGCTGTCTCGCTCATCCTCAGGCCTTTTCGCTTGCGGTAGTTGGCGTACGCGGCCATTCCGACGGCCAGCCATACGACGCCGATCAGTCCTACCAGCGGATGCTGACCGATGACGACGACGAAAGCGATCCCGGTGCCGATCGCCCCGACGGTCGCGAACACGGGCAGCGTCCAGCCCGCCCTCAGCTTCAGGTTCCCGGGCCCCCGGTAGGGGCGCTCGAAGTCCGGGTAGCGGCGGCGCAGGGCGATCACCGAGAGATGCGCCACGGTGAAGCTCAGCATCGCGAAGGCCGCGTATAAGTTGCCGAGGAACGCCGCCGGCCCGAGCAGCAGCAGCGCCGCGACCACGGCGGAGCCGGCGATCCCGATGTAGGGGGTGCGGAAGCGGGGATGTAATCGGGTGACGACGCTTCGGGACGTGCTGGTACTGGCCCATCGAGTAGACGAGCCGCGAGACGCCGAACATGCCCGGCGTTGGCGGCGAGCAGCAGGATCGTCGCCGCGAGCATGCCGACGTAGGCCTCGGCCGGCTTCTCGAGCGGCCCGAGGTCCATCGCCCGGACGACGCCGAGCACCGGGTCGCCGGCGATAGCCGCCCTCGTCCTCGGCCTGGCCGAGCTGGGTCACGTACTCGCCGTTCGGCTGCTGCTCGACCGGCAGCGCCGAGAGCGCGATCGCCGGGCAGCGCCGCGTAGATGATCACGACGGCGAGCACGACCTTGCGCATCGCGCTCGGCACCGTCTTCGGCGCGTCGATCGCCTCCTCGGACATGTTCGAGACGGTCTCGATGCCGGTGTAGGCGATCATCGCGACCGGGACTGCGATCAGCAGGTCGTTCCACGTCGGGGCGATGCCCCAGTGGATGTTGTCGATCAGCGTGTGGAAGTTGAGGACGAGGAAGACGCCGGCGAGGCAGAGGCCGAGCTGCGTGAGCAGGTCGGTGACGGCCATGATCAGGTTCAGGCGCGCCGCCTCGCGGACGCCGCGGATGTTGATCACCGCGAGGAAGGCGATGACGACGGCGCCGCCGATGATGTCCCCGGGCGGCTCCCTGAGCCAGCTCCAGAAGAAGCCGAGGTAGTGGGGGACGAACAGCGCCGAGATCGCGGCCGTGACGATGAAGTTCATGCACCTGCACCCACGCGGCGCCGAACGAGACCGTCTCGTTGAAGGCGTGGCGGGCGAAGCTCGAGGAGCCGCCCGCCTCCGGGTACATGGTCGTCGCCTCTGTGTAGGTGGCCGCGGTGAGGCGAACAGGATGCCCGGCGATCACGAAGACCAGCGGCGTCAGGCCCAGCGCCAGCGCGGCGACGAGGCCGAGCGCGTAGTAGATCGACGAGCCGACGTTTCCGTAGGCGGAAGAGAAGAGCGCGTTGTCGGTGAGAACCCGCTCGAGTCGGAACTGTTTTCGCTCAGCCACTCATCGGTCCAGTCTCGGACGACGGTTCTAGTTTGCGCCCCGTGGCGCCCGGAACGCAGTTGCCCGCCCGCGAGCGGCAGCTCCCTTGGCCGCGGGCAGCAGCGCTACAGGGTTGCAGAATCGGGGCTCCGGCAGCGCCCGAGCCGCAAAGCGTCGGCAGCAATCTGGGCGTTTCCTCACCAGGCATGGCGCGCCTTCGAGCAGCGCGGCGTCGCGGAGCAACACGAGCCGCGGCGAGGTGCGCTCAGGCGCCGTGTCAGGGGGCGCCGGTCCTACCAGTCCCAGGCGGAGTTGGCGGCCAGCGAGTCCTGCTCGAGGTAGTCGCGCAGCGCGCTGAGCTCGTCGGGATCGATCGAGTAGGTGTGCTCCTCGTCCGGGAAGCGGCCCGAGCGGACCTCGGCGGCGTACGCGCCGACGCCCGTCGACCATCGCCTCGTGGATCGCGCCGTAGCGCTTGACGAAGCGGGCGACGTGGCCGGTGTTGATGCCGAGCAGGTCGTGGAAGACGAGCACCTGTCCGTCGGTCGAGGCGCCGGCGCCGATCCCGATCACCGGGACCTCCATGCGCGGCATGATCTCCTCGCTGACCGCGGCCGGGACGGCCTCGAAGACGACCGCGAAGCAGCCGACCGCCTGCAGCGCGAAGGCGTCCTCGGCGATCTTCGAGGCGGTCTCGCCGGTCCGGCCCTGTGCCTTGTAGCCGCCGAGCTGCGTCGCGGTCTGCGGCGTCAGGCCGACGTGGCCCATGACCGGGATCCCGGCACGGACGATCGCCCGCGCCCGGTCGACCGAGGCGCCGCCGCGCTCGAGCTTGACGGCGCTCGCAGCCGGCCTCCTTGATGAAGCGCTGGGCGTTCGCGATCGCCTGCTCGTTCGACTGCTCGTAGGAGCCGAACGGCATGTCGCCGACGAGCAGCGGCGTCTTCAGCCCGCGGCGCACGGCGGCGGCGAGCATCAGCATCTCGTCCATGCCGACGGGCACGGTCGAGTCGTGGCCGAGGACGGTCATCGCGCCGGAGTCGCCGACGAGGACGAGGTCGACCCCGGCCTCCTCGGCGACCTTGGCCGAGGGGTAGTCGTAGGCGGTCACCATCACGATCTGCTCGCCGTTCTCCTTCATCTCGGCGAGCCGCGGCAAGCTCATCGGCGCACGGTCGTTCGGGGGCGTGTCGGGGACTCGGGGTGCGGTGCTCATGGTCTTTGCTCCTTTGTGGTCGCGGCGGCCTCAGCCGTCCACGCCTTGGCTTGTCTCTGCGTAAGAAGGAATGCCGCCCGGCGCCTGCGCGAGGACCTCGTCGGGAACGACGTTGGCCCCGGTTGCGCCGACCCGCAGGCCCGGTCCGGCGAGTAGGACCTCGGGGTGCGAGTCGATGTGGCGGGCACGGTTGTGCTCGTCGACGTGGACGACGATCGGTGAATACGACTCCAGGTCCCGTTCGTCGTAGTCGGCGTAGGTGGCGATGATCACCTTGTCGCCCTCGGAGGCGAGATGGGCGGCAGCGCCGTTGATCTGGATGTCGCCGCCGCCGCGCTCGCCCTCGATCGCGTAGGTGACGAAGCGCGAGCCCCTGGTGATGTTCCAGACGTGGACGAGCTCGTTGACGAGGATGTCGGCCCCTTCGAGCAGCTCGATGTCGACGGTCACGCTGCCGACGTAGTCGAGGTCGCAGCCGGTCACCGTCGCGCGGTGGATCTTCGACTTGAGCATCTGCCTCAGCATCTGGTTCAGCCTCCTGCGGCGGTCTCGATCAGGACGTTGTCGATCAGCCGCGCCCGGCCGACGGGGGCGGCGAGGGCGATCAGGACCGGTCGCCCGTTGAAGCTCTCGGTCAGGCTCCAGCGACTCGGCGTCGCGCGCCTCGAGGTACTCGGGCTCGATCCGCGCCTCGGCGAGGATCGTGCGCGCCTCGGCGAGCACCGGCTCGACCTCGGCCGCCGGGCGCCGCCCGCTCGCGGATGTGCTCGAGCGCGCGGTGGAGGGCGGGGGCCCGCGAGCGCTCCTCCGCGGTCAGGTAGACGTTGCGCGAGGAGAGCGCGAGGCCGTCGGGCTCGCGGATCGTCGGCAGGACCTCGATCGGCCGCCGGGAAGTCGAGGTCGCGGGCCATGCGCCGGAGGACGATCGCCTGCTGAGCGTCCTTCTGGCCGAAGAACGCGACGTCGGGGGCGACGATGTTGAGCAGCTTCGTGACGACCGTCGTGACGCCGCGGAAGTGCTCGAGGCCGCGCCGTCGGGATCGCCGCAGAGCACCTCGCTCAGGCCCTCGACGATCACCGAGGTCGCGAAGCCGTCCGGGTAGATCTCCTCGACCGACGGGGCGAAGACGTAGTCGACGCCGGCGCCCGCGGCGACTTCGGCATCGCGCTGCTCGTCGCGCGGGTAGGCGGCGAGATCCTCGCCGGGCCCGAACTGGGTCGGGTTCACGAACAGGCTCATGACGACGACGTCCGTGCGCTCGCGGGCGGCGACGAGCAGCGAGCGGTGGCCGTCGTGCAGGAAGCCCATCGTCGGGACGAGGCCGACGGTGCGCCTCGCGGCGCGCTCCGCCGCGAGCAGTTCGCGCAGCTCCGCCTTCGTGCGGACGAGTCTCATCGCGGCTTCCTCGGGCTCTCCGGCAGCGCCTCCGCCGGCTCGGTGGCCGCGGTACGTGCCGCGGCGATCGCCTGCGTGCGCTCGGCGAGCGCGTCGTACATCGGCAGCAGCTCGGGGGCGCGGTCGGCGAGCGCTGCGCGATGCGCCGCGACGGTGGCCTCGTCGCCGCGGGCGATCGGGCCGGTCAGCGCCTCGCCGCCGCGCTCGGCCCAGTTCGCGGCGGTGCGCAGGACCAGCGGCGCGAGCAGCTCTCGGGCCTGGCCGGTCCTCGACGCCGGCCGCGGCGAGCAGCTCCGCGGCCGACTCCTCGAGCGCGATCAGGAAGTTGGAGGCGATCGAGGCGGCGGCGTGGTAGGCGGCGCGGACGTCCTCGGGGACCTCGAAGGGGACCATGCCGAGCGCCTCGGCGAGGGTCCGGGAGAGCGCCAGCGGCGACCTCGTCGGCGCCGGCGATCGCCGCCGGCGCGCCGGCGAGCGAGGAGCGGTCGTCGGGCACGGTCTGCAGCGGATGCAGCGAGAAGGCGATCGCGCCCGCCGCGCTTGCGGCCGCCAGCGCCGCGAGCGCCGTGGCGCCGCTCGTGTGGCCGACGAAGCGCAAGCGCGGAGCGTGGGCGGCGACGCGCTCGCAGGCTGCCTCGATCTCGTCGTCGGGGACGCAGATCAGCGCCACCTCGGCCTCCGCGCAGCCGGCATCGAGGTCGTCGCGCCCGACCTGGCGGACGTCGAGGCCGGCGACGGCCGCGGCGGAGGCGATCGAGCCGCCTACGCGTCCGCGTCCGATCACGACGATCGGCGGCAGCGCCTGCTCTGGCGCGGGGGTGTGGGTGGGGTTCCGTTCCAGTTCCCGCATGGGAGATACCGGTCGGTTTGCAAGTTGGAAGCGACGGCAGATCGCGCGGTCCGCGCCCTCGTGTCTCCGTGGGGACGAGGGTCACGGCCGCTTGCCGTGCCGAAATTATGGCACGGATCACGGCATCTGCGAAACCTAGCCCTGTCCCGGAAATCGCTTTCCGGAGCCGGATGCGACGCCCCAACGCCCGGCCGCCCCGCGTCACTACGATCGTCCCGTGCCGATCTACGAGTTCGAGTGCGGGGCGTGCGGGGAGCGCTTCGAGGCGCTCGTCGACGCTGGGACCGAGCGGGCCGAATGCCCCGCCTGCGGCGCCGCCGGGGCCGAGCGGCGGTTCTCGAGCTTCGCGCTACACCCGGCAGCCGACGGCGAACCAGCGTCGGCGCATGGAGGACGCGCGCGGGACCAATCGCGGTGGCGCGCAAGGCGCGCTTCAAGGAGAGCCTGGCGCGCAATCGCGGAAAGAAGCCGGGGTCGTGAGCGACGAGACGCAACTGCGGCCGCGGGGGACGAGGAGCCGGCGGCCGATCCGGGGGTAGCGGGCCGCCGCGAGCGGCTGGTCGAGGTCTACCGCGAGGCGTCGGGCTGCGCTCAGTGCCCGCTCGCGGAGACCCGGACGAAGGTCGTCTTCGGGGCCGGCGACGCCGACGCCGACCTGATGTTCGTCGGCGAGGCGCCGGGTGCCGAGGAGGACCGCCAGGGCCTGCCCTTCGTCGGCCGGGCCGGGGAGCTGCTCAACGAGCTGCTCGGCAGGGCATCGGCCTGAGTCGCGAGGACGTCTTCATCGCCAACGTGCTGAAGTGCCGGCCGCCCGGCAACCGCGATCCGCAGCCGGTCGAGATCGAGGCCTGCCAGCCCTACCTGTGGCAGCAGGTCGAGCTGATCGAGCCGCGCGTCGTCGCGACGCTCGGCAACTTCGCGACGAAGCTGATGACCGGCAACCAGACCGGGATCACGCGGGTTCGCGGCGTGCCGCAGGTCCACCCGCTCGGCGGCCGCACGGTCTTCGTCTTCCCGCTCCTGCACCCGGCGGCGGCGCTGCGGACGCCGAAGATGAAGGAGACGCTGGTCGAGGACTTCCGGCGGCTCGAGGAGCTGCTCCGCGAGCCGCTCCCCGACGGCGCCGACGAGGAGTCGGAAGAGGAGGGTCTCGAAGAGGCCCGGGCGCCGTCGGCGCCGCCCGCGCGGGGACCCGACACCGAGCAGCTCGACATCTTCGGCCCGAGCTGAGCCGCCGGCGCGCTGTAATCCACTCCGTGTCCGAATCCGGAGCGCGGCCGCCGGTCGTCGAGACAGTCGACAGCGACGGGCCGGCGGCGACCGAGGCGCTCGCCGCGGAGCTCGCAGCGCGCCTGCGGCCCGGCGACGTCGTCGCTCGTCTGCGGCGAGCTCGGGCGCCGGCAAGACGACCTTCGTCCGCGGCGCCGCGCGGGCCCTCGGCGTCGCCGGCCCGGTCACCTCGCCGACCTTCACGATCGGCCAGATCTATCCGGCGTCCGTACCCGTCTCCCACCTCGACCTCTACCGGCTCGGCTCGCTGGCCGAGGAGGAGCCCGGCCTGCTCGACGACTACCTCGCCGCCGACGTGATCGCCTTCGTCGAGTGGGCCGAGGAGGCCGAGCGCGCGGGTGAGCTCGAGCGCGATCGCGGCCCGGGTGCGGATCGAGCACGCCGGCGGCGACTCGCGCCGGGTCACGATCGCGCTCGAGGTCGAGCGATGCGGAGGGCCGATGAGCCTGACGCTCGCCTTCGACACCGCGACCGCCGACACCGCCGTCGCCGTCTGCGACGGCTCCGAGGCGCTCGCCGAGCGGCGCGCTCGGCCCCGGCGCGGACGGCCGGCCCAGCCATGGCACGGCGCTGCTCGGCCTCGTCGACGAGCGCGGTCGAGCGAGGCCGGCGGCTGGGAGCGGGTCGAGGCGGATCGCCGTCGGCATCGGCCCCGGCTCCTTCACCGGGATCCGGATCGGCGTCGCGACGGCGCGGGCGCTGGCGCAGGCGACGCGGCCTGCCGCGTCGCCGGGGTGCCGACGACCGCCGCGCTCGCGGCCGGGCATCGGGGCCGGGGCGGGGCAGCGCCCGCGGCTCGGCTGTCATCGACGCGCGCCGCGGCGAGCTCTTCGCGGCGCGTGCTGCGCCCTGGCGCGGCCATCGCCGGGCCGCCGGCTCGTGCTCGCGCCGGATCGCCGTGGAGCGGGCTCTTTCAAGCGGCCGACGGAGCCGTTGGCGGCGGGCGACGGCGCGGTACGATTCCGGAACGAGCTCGAGGCCGCCGGAGCCGAGGTTCCCGCCGACGAGGACCCGGCCCACCGGCTCTCGGCTCGTTTCCTCTCCGCCCTGGTCCCGGCGCTCGGGACGGCGGGCTCCGAGGAGCGTGAAGCCCCTGTACCTGCGACGACCCGACGCGGAGCGTTGGCTTGAGCGAAATCGCCGCGACCGATAGCGCGCCCTGCTGCCGAGCCCGGCGACGGTCGTCGATCGCGCCGGCTCACCTACGCCGACCTGCCGGCGGTGCTCGCGATCGAGCGGCGCTCGTTCCCGGCGCCCTGGTCGCTGGCGATGTTCGTGCTCGAGCTCTCGAAGCCCTCCGGCATCTGCCTGGCGGCCGAGCGCCGCCGACGGCCTCGTCGGCTACCTGGTCTGCTCCCGCTACGCCGACGTCTGGCACCTGATGAACGTCGCCGTCGACGCCGCCGGCGCGGCGCCGCGGGTTCGCGAGCCGGATGATCGATGCGCTGCTCGAGACCGGCCGGCCGCGAGCGAGCGCTACACGCTCGAGGTCCGGATCTCCAACCGCGGCGCGATCCGCATGTACGAGGAGCTCGGCTTCCGTCCCGCCGGGCGCCGGCTCCGCTACTACCACGACAACAACGAGGACGCGTTGATCATGTGGTTCGGCGAGCCCGACCGCTGATCAGCCTGAGGCGCCGTGATCCTCGCGATCGAGACCTCCTGCGACGACACCTGCGCCGCGGTCGTCGACGGCGCGCGCGTGCTCAGCAACGTGATCTCCTCGCAGGCGGCAGCGCACGAGCGCTTCGGCGGCGTCGTCCCCGAGGTCGCCTCCCGCCACCACGTCGAGCTGGTCAACCCGGTCGTCGACGCGGCGCTCGCCGACGCCGGCGTCGGAGCTCGACGACGTCGAGGCGATCGCCGTCACGGTTCGGCCCGGGCTGATCGGCGCCCTGCTCGTCGGCGTCAGCACCGCGAAGGCGCTGGCCGCGGCGGCCGGCAAGCCGCTGATCCCGGTCGACCACCTGCACGGCCACGTCGCCGCCGCCTGGCTCGAGCCGGAGCCGCTCGAGCCGCCGTTCTCTGGCCTGATCGCCAGCGGCGGGCACACGCTGCTCGCCGGCGTCCGCGAGCGCGGCGCCTACGAGGTGCTCGGCTCGACCCTCGACGATGCCGCCGGCGAGGCGCTCGACAAGGCGGCGCGGCTGCTCGGCCTCGGCTACCCGGGCGGGCCCGCGATCCAGCGCGAGGCCGCCGACGGCGATCCGGAGGCGTTCAGCTTCCCGGTCGCGATGAGCCGCGACCCCGGCCTCGACTTCAGCTTCAGCGGCCTGAAGACGGCGCTCGTCTACGCGGTCCGCGAGCTCGAGGACGAGGCGGGCCCCGACGGCGCCGCCGAAGCCGTGGCCGCCCGCCGCGCCGACCTCGCGGCGAGCTTCCAGGCCGCGGTCGTCGGTCAGCTGATCGCGAAGGTCTCGACCGGGCCCTCGACGCGGCCGAGGCGGCGGGCGAGCCGTGGCCTGCGCTCGCCTCGGCGGCGGCGTCGCCGCCAACGCGCTGCTCCGCGAGCGCGCGGCCGAGCTCTGCGAGCGCGCGCGGCATCCGGCTGAAGCTGCTGCCGCTCGCGCTCTGCACCGACAACGCGGCGATGATCGGCGCCGCGGCTGCCGACGCCGAGCCGCTCGCCTACCCGGCCTATCTCGACCTCGACGCGGCGGCGACGGCGCGCGCGGCGGCATGACGGCGCAACGGCTACCGCAGGTCCTTCTCTACGGGCGGGACGGCTGCCACCTCTGCGAGGAGGCGCTCGCGGGGCTGATCGCGCTGCACCGCGACGGGCTCGCATTCGAGCTCGATCGAGGTCGACATCGAATCGGACGATCCGCTGCACCGCGAGCTGCTCGAGCTGATCCCCGTGATCGAGGTCGACGGCGCCCGCGTCAGCGAGCTGATCCCGGATCTCGACGCCGCGCGGTCGCGGCTCGATACCGTTGAGGCATGAGCGAGCGGACTGGGGCGAGCGCCGGAGGCGGCCGATGAGGCCGCCTCGGCCACGTTGGCGATGCCGTCGACAACGGCGACGGCGCGCGGCTGTCGCTCGGCGTCGCCGCGCGGCTCTCCCGCTACCTGCAGGTCCTGATCCAGGCCCGGAAGATGGGCAAGGAGACGATCTCCTCCCAGGAGCTCGCCTCCTGGACCCACATCAACTCGACCCAGATCCGCCGCGACCTCTCGGGCTTCGGCAAGTTCGGCAAGCGCGGCGTCGGCTACCAGGTCGAGTCGCTGGTCGCCGAGATCCGCAAGATCCTGCGCACCTCGGGCCAGCACAACATCGCCCTGTTCGGCGCCGGCAACCTCGGCCAGGCGATCGCCTCCTCCGACATCTTCGCCGACCACGGCTTCCGGATCGTCGCGATCTTCGACAGCGCCGCGAAGCTGGTCGGCAAGGAGTTCGGCGGCGTCCCGGTGCGGTCGATCGACGACCTCGACGACGTCGTCGCCGACGGAGGAGATCGTCGTCGGCGTGCTCGCGGTCCCCGCCGAGGCGGCCCAGGAGGTCGCCGACCGGCTCGTCGAGGCCGGCGTCAAGATCATCTTCAACTACTCCGAGCGCCTGCTCGAGACTGCCGCCGGAGGTCACGGTGCACACGTCGAGCCCCGCCGTCGACCTGCTCTACGCGCTCTACTTCTATCTGACCTGATCGGCAGCCGAGAGAGCGTCCGAGGAGCACAACTTGACCGCGGCCCGCGACCACGGCCTCGACCTCGACCTCGCCCGCGAGCGCTTCGAGGCCTCGCAGGACTTCACCGTTGCGATCGAGGAGGAGTTCGCGATCCTCGATCCCGGCTACGCTCGATCTCGCGCACCGCTTCGACGAGATGATCGAGGCCTGCCAGGCCGATGAGGTGCTCGCCGACTCCGCTCGCGGCGAGCTGATCGACACCGAGATCGAGATCCGCTCCGGGCGCGGCCGAGAGCTACGCCGAGGCGATCGAGCGGCAGCGCGAGCGCCGCCGCGCTGCTGTTCGGGCTCGCCGGCGCGGATGGGCGTCTCGCTGGCGGCGATGGGCACCCATCCCTGGGCCGACTACCTCGACCAGCGGATCATCGACACCCCGCACTACAACCGGCTGCGCGAGGAGCTCGCCTGGGTCGCGCGGCGCAACCAGACCTGGAGCCTGCACGTCCACGTCGGCGTCCGCGGCGCCGACCGCGCGTCGCCGTCTGCGACCACCTGCGCGGCGTGCTGCCGATCGCTGCTCGCGGTCAGCGCCAACTCGCCCTTCCTCGACGGCGTCGACACCGGCCTGGCCAGCGTCCGCACCCAGATCTTCACCCGCACCTTCCCGCGCTGCGGCATCCACGAGCCGTTCGGCGACTGGGCGAGCTACGCGGAGCTTCGTCGAGCTGCTCGAGCGGACCGGCTCGATCGTCGAGTCGACCCAGCTGTGGTGGAGCGTGCGCCCGCATCACAGCTTCGGCACCGTCGAGGTGCGGATCTGCGACGCGCAGAGCGACGGCGAGGAGTCGTTGCGGCTCGGCGCGCTGATGCTCGCCTGCGTCGCCCAGGCGGCGCTCGACTACGACGACGGCGTGCTGCCGGCGCCGCAGGCCGGCCGCGAGATCGAGGAGAACCTCTGGCGGGCGATCCGCTACGGGCTCGACGGGCGCATGATCGACTTCGCCGCGGGCGAGGAGATCGAGGCCGGCGGCGGCCGTCGAGCGCCTGCTCGCATGGACGGCGCCGGCGCGCGAGACGCTCGGCCTCGACGCCGAGCCGAGCGGGCCGAACGGCGCCCAGCGCGCCCGCGCGGCGCTCGCCGCGGGCCGCTCCGTCGCCGAGGTCTACCGCGACTCGATCGCCGAGACCGCCCGCACCTACGCGCCCGACGCCGAGCACTCGCCGAGCTGCTCGCGGCTGAGCCGGTGCCGTGGGCCGGGCCGCCGGATCGAGGCTCATCTAGGGTGTCGGCGCATGGAAGGAACCCCGCCAGGCCAGCAGCCGGCGGCCCGCCCGCGGGCGCAGGGGCCCGGCGCGAGCAGGAGCTCACCCCCGAGCAGATCGAGATGCTGCGCCAGATGGAGGAGGAGATGCGCCGCGTCCGCGTCCAGGACGTGGTCACGCAGAGCACCGTCAGCATCCTCAACCTCGCCGCCCGGCGGATCGCCAAGGAGGACGAGCGCGACCTCGAGCAGGGCCGGGTCGGCATCGAGGCGGTCCGCGCGCTGGTCGACCTGCTCGACGCCGAGCCGCAGCGCGAGGTCCGCAACGCGCTCTCGCCAGCTCCAGGTCATGTACGCGCAGCAGGCCGGCGGGCAGGCGCCCGCCCCGGCGAGCCGGCGCAGGCGCGGCGCCGGAGGGCACCGAGCCCGCCCCGCAGCCAGCCGCAGGGCTCGCGGCCTCTGGACGCCCGGCTCCGGCTGAGCCTCGGCCGCGAGCCGAATCACCTGAGCGCCGCTTGGTCAGCGGGCAGCGACGCGTGCCGCCGTCCCATCCGGCTAGACTGCGCGACGCTTTCGGCCGCCCCCTTGGCCGAGTTCCGGGGCGGCTTTGCTGTGAACACACCAACGGAGGGAATCAGAACTTTGACTGACTTCCTGACCGATTACGGCATCGTGATCGCGCTTGTCTGCGCGGGCGCCGGGGTCCTCTACGGGGTCCTCGTCACGCAGGGGTTGCTGGCGAAGTCACCGGGGAACGATCGAATGCAGGAGATCTCCGGCGCCGTCCAGGAGGGCGCCCGGGCATATCTCAATCGTCAGTACACGATCATCGCCGCGGTCGCTGTACCGCTCGCGATCGCGATCGCGCTGATCCAGAACGTCGACACCGGCGATCGGCTTCGTGATCGGCGGCATCCTCTCGGGCTCGGCCGGCTTCATCGGCATGAACGTCTCGGTGCGCGCCAACGCCCGCGTCGCCGAGGCCGCCCGCGGCGGCGTCAGCCCCGGCGCTCGACGTCGCCTTCAAGGGCGGCTCGGTGACCGGCCTGCTGGTCGTCGGCCTGGCCCTGCTCGGCGTCGCCGGCTACTTCGGGATCCTGCTGCTCACCGACACAGAGCGACAAGGACGCGATCGACGCGCTGATCGGCCTCGGCTTCGGCGGCTCGCTGATCAGCGTCTTCGCGCGTCTCGGCGGCGGCATCTTCACCAAGGCCGCCGACGTCGGCGCCGACCTCGTCGGCAAGGTCGAGGCGGGCATCCCCGAGGACGACCCGCGCAACCCGGCCGTGATCGCCGACAACGTCGGCGACAACGTCGGCGACTGCGCCGGCATGGCCGCCGACCTGTTCGAGACCTACGCGGTCACCGCGGTCGCGGTGATGCTGCTCGGCGTGCTCAGCTTCGACGCTCGATGTCGGCCCGCGAGGTCGCGCTCTACCCGCTGGTCATCGGCGGCGTCGCGATCCTCGCCTCGATCATCGGCGCGCTCAGCGTGCGGACGAGCACCGACAACGTCGAGGGCGCCCTCTACAAGGGCCTGATCGTCTCCGGCCTGATCAGCGCCGCGGCGTTCTACCCGATCACCGACTGGCTGATGTCGGATCCGCTCCAGTTCGGCGTGCTCGATCCGGGCAGCGCCCTGGCCGACGCCTCGGTCACCGGCCTCTGGCTCTGCGGGCTGATCGGCATCGCGCGTCACCGCGGGCCTGTTCGTGATCACCGACTTCTACACGTCGACCCGGTTCCGGCCGGTCAAGGCGATCGCGGAGGCGTCGCAGACCGGTCACGCGACGAACATCATCCAGGGCCTCGCCCAGGGCTTTCAGGCGACGGCCGCTCCCGGCGCTGCTGATCGCCCTGGCGATCCTCGGCGCGAACGAGCTCGCCGGCATCTACGGGATCGCGATCGCGGTCATGGCGCAGCTCTCGCTGACCGGCCTGATCGTCGCGCTCGACGCGTTCGGCCCGATCACCGACAACGCCGGCGGCATCGCCGAGATGGCGGAGATGCCCGAGGAGGTCCGCAACGTCACCGACCCGCTCGACGCGGTCGGCAACACGACGAAGGCCGTCACCAAGGGCTACGCGATCGGCTCGGCCGTGCTCGCCGCGCTGGTGCTGTTCGCGGCGTTCCAGATCGAGCTGGCCGAGGAGGCGGCCAAGGACGGCAAGGCGTTCGATCTGTCGGGCTTCTTCGACATCGGCGATCCGGCGGTGCTGATCGGCCTGCTGATCGGCGGCATGATGGTCTACCTGTTCGCCGCGCTCTCGATCGAGGCTGTCGGCCGCGCCGGCGGCCAGGTCGTCGAGCAGGTGCGCAAGCAGTTCCGCGAGCACCCCGGGATCATGGAGGGCACCGAGAAGCCCGACTACGGCGAGACGGTCGCGATCGTCACCGCCTCGGCGCAGCGGGAGATGATCCTGCCCGTCGCTGATCCCGATCCTCATCCCGCTGATCGTCGGCGTGATCAGCGCCAAGGCGCTCGGCGGCCTGCTGATCGGCGTGATCGTCGTCGGCTTCTTCGCCGCGGTCTCGATGACCGCCGGCGGCGGCGCCTGGGACAACGCCAAGAAGCTGATCGAGGACGGCGCCTTCGGCGGCAAGGGCTCCGAGGCCCACGCCGCCTCGGTGACCGGCGACACGGTCGGCGATCCCTACAAGGACACCGCCGGTCCCGCGATCAACCCGATGATCAAGGTGGCGAACATCGTCGCCCTGCTGATCCTGCCGATCGTCGCGCTCTAGGCGCGCGGCAGACGCGGAAGTACCTCGAGAGGGGCGCCGCGAGGCGCCCCTCTCTCGTTTCGCGGGTCGCATATGCCTGCCCTGCCATCATGGGAGGCGTGCTGGGACCACGCTGGCTTCAGGACATCCCCAAGGCTTCGGAGCCCGATCGCGCGGAGCAGGAGGAAGGTCCCGAGGAGGAGGAGTTCTCGGACCCGAAGCCCGAGCCGCGCTTGGGTGACCGCGGGACCCCGCGGCCACAGCCACGCCAGCCTCGCCAGCTGCGCCGCCCGGCGCCCGCGCAGCCCGAGCCGCGCGTCGTCGAGGGGCCCGAGTCGGAACCCGAGGCCGTCGAGGAGCCCGCGGCGAAGCCCGCTCCCAAGCGCAAGCCCAAACCTGAGCCCAAGCCCAGAACCGAGCGGAAGCAGGAGCCCCAGCCGTCCCAGCCGCCCCCGGCGCCGAGCCCGTCGCCCGGGTGGCAAGCGAGCGAGCCGCCCTCAGGGGCGCGCTCGAGTGAGGAGCTTCCCGGGTCGCTCGGAGCCCCGCGGCAAGCCGACGCCGATGCCAAGGCGCTCGCGCCTCAAGCCGCCCCGCCGCACTGCGCCCGCCGCCACGGCCAAGGTTCCGCAGGCCGCCGCCGATCCTCCCGTCGCCCGGAGCGTCGGGGTCAAGGCCGAGAAGCCACGCGAGCGGGACGTCTTCGAGGTCGCGAGCATGGTCTTTGGCGGCCTCATTGCCTTCTTCGGCGCCTGGGGAGCGATCGCGACAGCTGGCGGCGGCGTCGGCTCGGCTGGTTTCGTGATCAGCGTGATCTTCGTCGCGCTCGGGCTCGGCAGGCTCTACTACGGCTTCCACGGCCACTAGCGCGTCGGCGCTCTCTGACGCGGCGCCTGAGCGCACCCGGACGGCGCTTATGTGGCTCCGCCACGCCGCCCCCCTTCCGTGCACGCTCATGCGTGGTCAGAGAGCGCCTCTGGTTGACGCCGGCGAGGGGTGGGGGTGGGGCCAGAAGCCCTGCCCGCCCGTTCTTCGTCGACTTTTCCGTCATATGGATGGAGAAGTCGACAAGGAACGGACTGCGCATCGCGGCCACCGGGCGCCGGCGCTCTCTGACGCTGCGCCTCGCCGCACCGACTCGAGGCTTATGTGGCTCCGCCACACCGCGCCCCTCGCCGGCGCGCCGAGGCTTGGTCAGCGAGCGCCTCCGGTTGACGCCGGCGTCGGCGTCCCCTGACGCGGCGTCTGAGCGCACCCGGACGGCGCTTATGTGGCTCCGCCACACCGCGCCTTCCGTGCACGCTCAGGCTTGGTCAGGGAACGCCTTCGGTTGACGCCTGCGGGGGCGGGGTGGGGCCGGGGGCGGGGGTTCGCCCGGCTCCCATACGATCGGGCCATGTTCGTGCTCATTGTCGGCATCGGCCGCGTCGGATCGTCGCTCGCCCGGACGATGCTCGAGGAGGGGCATGAGGTCTCCTGTCTCGACGAGTCGCCCGAGGCGCTCTCGCGGCTCGAGGCGGTGATGGGGGGCGCCGACTGGGTCGCGGCGGGCGGCCGCTTCACCGTCGGCCAGGGCCTCGAGCTCGACGCGCTGACGGCGGCGGGCATCGAGCGCGCGCACGCGTTCGTCGCCTCGACCGACGGCGACAACACGAACCTCGTCATCGCCCAGATCGCGCGCCGGCAGTTCAACGTGCCGACAGTGATCGCGCGCGTGCTCGACCCGCGGCGCGCCGAGTGGTACGAGCAGCAGGGCGTGGCGACGATCTGCCCGACCCGCTCCGCGATCGAGATGCTCTCCGAGCGGGTCCGCGAGGCCGAGCCGCAGCGCAGGGAGGGAAGGGAATTGAAGGCGCTGGCGGGCGCGCAGCGGATCGTTGTCGTCGGCGCCGGCAAGGTTGGCTGGAATCTGACCCGCGAGCTGCTCGGCAAGGGCCACGACGTGACCCTGATCGAGTCCGACCGCGAGCGCTTCCTGGTGATCGAGCAGGAGCTCGAGCGGCGGATCGTCTACGGGGACGCCGCCGAGCTCTGGGTCCTCGAGCGTGCCGGGATCGGTGACGCCGACATCGTCATCGCCGTCACCGGCGACGACGAGGACAACCTGCTCGATCTGCCAGATGGCGCGCGAGAAGTACGCGGTCGAGCGCGTCATCGCGCGCTGCAACAACCCGCGCAACCGCAGCCACTTCGAGCTGCTCGACATCCGTCCCTACGTATCCGCGACCGACCTGATCCTGCGCCTGATCGAGCACGAGGTGCCGAGCCACGGGCTGATCCACCTGCTCGACCTTCCCGACGAGCAGCTCGAGATCATCGAGCTCGCGATCGAGGAGGGCTCGCCGTTGGCCGGCATGCGCGTCGCCGATCTCGAGATGCCCGCGGGCAGCCTGCTGATCTCCGTCCTGCGTGAGGGCCGCGGGCGGGTGCCCACCGCCGAGACCGTGCTCGAGGTCGGCGACGAGATCCTCGCCGTGCTCGAGGCCGCCGTCGAGGCTGAGGTGACCTCGTACCTCGGCCTTGCCGAGAACGCGGACCGCGATTGAACCGCCGGGACGCCGGGTAACGCGAGGCCGGTACGGTGAACGCACGTGGCCGACAGAGATTTCGACTTCCTGCTGATCGGCGGCGGCATCGCGGCTGCCCGCTGTGCCGGCGAGCTGCGCAAGCGCGGCGCCGAGGGCTCGATCGCGATCGTCGGCCGCGAGCCGGACCCGCCCTACGACCGGCCGCCGCTCTCGAAGGAGTACCTGCGCGGCGAGAGCGAGCGCGCCGACGCGCACGCGCTCGAGGCCGACTGGTACGCCGACAACGATGTCGAGCTGATCACGGGCCGCAGCGTCATGGGCCTCGACACCGAGGCGCGCACGGCGAAGCTCCAGGGCAAGGAGGTCGTCGGCTTCGACAAGGCGCTGATCGCGACTGGCGCGATGGTGAACATCCTCCGCGTCGAGGGCGCCCAGCTCGATGGCATCCATTACCTGCGCGCCTTCGGCAACTCCGACTCGATCCGCGAAGACGTCGCGACGGCGGAGCGCGTCGTGTTGATCGGCGGCAGCTACATCGGCTGCGAGGTCGCCGCCTCGCTGACGGAGATGGGCAAGCGCTGCACGATCGTCATGCAGGAGGACGTCACCCTCCCGAACACCTTCGGGCCTGAGGTCGGTCGCTACTTCCACGAGCTGCTCACCGACCGCGGCATCGAGATCCGCGGGGGCGAGTCGCTCGAGGGCTTCGAGGGCGATGCGCGGGTCGGCACGGTGCTCACCGAGTCGGGCCTCGAGCTCCCCTGCGACGCGGTCGTCGTCGGTGCCGGCGTCCGCCCGGACACGATGCTCGCCGAACGGGCCGGGCTCGAGGTCGACGACGGGATCGTCTGCGATTCGGGCCTGGAGACCTCGGTCGCGGGAATCTTCGCGGCCGGCGACTGCTGCAGCTTCGAGAGCGTGCCGCTCGGCCGGCGGCTCCGTGTCGAGCACTGGGACGTCGCCTTCCAGCAGGGCCCGCACGCCGCCCGCGGCATGCTCGGCGACAAGCAGCCCTACGAAGTCGTCCCGTACTTCTTCAGCGACCTCGCGGACTGGGCCTCGCTCGAGTACGTCGGCAACTCGACCGACTGGGACGAGGTCGTCTTCAGGGGTTCACCGGACGATGGCGAGTTCTCCGCCTTCTACGTCACGGGTGGCCGGGTCGAAGCGGCGCTCTCGGTCGGCCGCAGCGAGGATCTGCAGGAGGCACGGCGGCTGATCGAGACCGCTTCAGAGCTCGATCAGCCGAGCTCTCCTGGGCAGCGAGTCGGTCGAGCTCGGATCGCTGGGGGCGAGCGACAGCGAGTAGGCACGGCGGCTATCGTTTCCGACCCCGATCAGGGCACCGATGGGGATTGGTGTAATCGGCAGCACGCGAGCTTCTGGTGTTCGTAGTCTAGGTTCGAGTCCTAGATCCCCAGCTTCGCGCCGGGGCGCCCGGAGTCTTGAGGGAACGTTGAGGGAACGTTGAGCGGATGCCTGTTCCGGCTCGCTTAGCTTCGTCCCCAAGCGACAATCCGGCCTCGCGAATGACGCCGGAGGCGGGCTTAGGATGGCCCGTTGGATGGGAGACCGGATGTCTCGACGACGTGCATTGATTCTGATCGTTTTCGGCGCCGCTGCAGGCGTATTCGCGGGCCTCGGTTACCTCTCCGGTGACGGGCGCTGCACGGTGGGGGTGGAGAACTACGGCGCCTGCCGCATCAACCACGCTTGGATACCGTTCCTGGGCACGGTTCTGGCCGGCGTCCTGGTCGCCTTCGCGCTCTACGCGCTGGTCAGCCGCCTCTGGACGCGCTTCGGCGACGACACGCTGACCGGTAGCGCCTCCGATGTGCGGCGCAACGCGCTCACGCCGGAGCTCGAGGCGATCGCGGTGGGCGGCCCTGGGCTCGGGCTCCAGCGCTCGGGGGCGGAGGAGACCGAGCGGGAGCGGCAGATCCGGATCGGCCAGCGCGGACGGCCGGTGCCCCGCCCGCGCCGCACCTCCAGCAGTTGAGCACGTCGTTGCACTTTTCGCCGCGTTTCGAGGCGACAGCCTGCTACGCCTCTAACCTGAGGGGTGATGCGTAAGAGGATCGCGATGCTGGTGGCAGGAGCCTGCGTCGCCGCGACGGCTGCGGGCTGCGGCGGCGGTAACGCCCCGATCGAGACGATCGGGCAGTCGACGACGTCGACGACCGAGTCGACGACGACGTCGGCAGCGCTCTCCCAGGATCAGTTCATCAAGCAGGCGGATTCGCTCTGCGCGGAGGCGAACACAGCGCTGGCCTCGGCCGAGCAGAGCGCCGATACGAGCCAGACGCTCGCCCTGAGCCAGGAGCAGAGCATCACCCAGGACACGCTGAAGAGCATCAAGCATCTCGGCCTGCCCGAGGATCCGACCGGTCAGCTCGACGTCTACCTGAAGGCCCTCGCCAAGCAGGCGAGCATCATCGGCCAGCAGGAGCAGGCGGCCGCGAGCGGCGACGCGACGACCGCCAGCTCGCTCGACACCGACTTGGCGACGGCCCGCAGCGACGGTCCGGCGCGGCGGCCGAATACGGCTTCACCGAGTGCGGCCAGGAGGGCAACGGGACCGTGCCGACGCCGAGCGGCGGCAACGGCGGCAACGGCAGCTCGACGACCGTCACGCCGACGACCACGACGCCGGCCCCGGCGCCGGTACCAGCGCCGGCTCCGACGCCAGCCCCGGCCCCGACGCCGACGCCGGCGCCGACGCCGGGCGGCGGCGGTAGCTCGGGCGGTAGCTCCGGCGGCATCGCGCCGGGCTGAGCTCGGCTCGGGTGGCCTGAGCCCCAGGCGCGTCAGGCGACGGCCGAGCCGGCCTCCCAGGTCCCGTACAGGCGCGCGTAGGCGCCGCCGGCGGCGATCAGCTCCTCGTGGGTGCCGCTCTCGGCGATCCGGCCGCCGTCGAGGACGACGATCCGCGCCGCGTTGCGGATCGTCGAGAGCCGGTGGGCGATGACGATCGCGGTGCGGCCGGCGAGCAGCCGGCGCAGGCCCTGCTCGATCCGGCGCTCGGTGCGGACGTCGACGTTCGAGGTCGCCTCGTCGAGGATCAGGATCGCCGGCTCCGCGAGCAGTGCGCGGGCGAAGGCGACGATCTGCCGCTCGCCGGCCGAGAGCTGGCGTGCCGCGCTCGCCGACCTCGGTCTCGAGGCCGTCGGGCAGGGCGGCGATCATCTCGGTCGCGCCGACCGTGCGCAGCGCCTCGTCGATCTCCTCCTCGCTGGCGTCGGGCCGGCCGAAGGCGACGTTCTCCGCGCATCGTGCCGCTGAACAGGAAGCCCTCCTGGGGGACGATCCCCAAGCGGCTGCGCAGGGCGGTGGCGTCGAGGTCGCGGACGTCGTGGCCGTCGACGGTGATGCGGCCCCGCTGCGGGTCGTAGAAGCGGGCGACGAGCTTCGCCAGCGTCGACTTGCCGGCGCCGGTCTCGCCGACCAGCGCCACGGTCTGGCCGGGAAGGATCGTCAGGTCGATGTCCTGGAGCGCCCAGCCGGGCGGCGGCTCGGGCGCGTCGGGGTCGGGCGGCACGGCACCCGGCTGGGCCGCCAGCGCCCGGCGCGCGTCCTCGGAGTAGGAGAACCAGACGCCCTCGAGCCGGATCTCGCCGCGGATCTCGCCCGGGTCGATCGCGCCGGGGCGATCGACCGTGTCGGGCTCGGTGTCGAGCAGGTCGAAGATCTTGTCGAGCGCCGCCATGCCCTGCTGGTAGGTCGTGTAGAGCTGGCTGATCTGCTGGATCGGGTCGAAGAACGTCGCCAGGTAGCCGACGAACGAGATCAGCACGCCGATCTCGACGTTGCCCTCGATCACCTGGTAGCCGCCGAACAGCAGGATCCCGGCGGTGCCGACCGCGCTGAGCAGCTCGACCGCCGGGAAGTAGCTCGCGTTGAGCCAGACGGTGCGCATGTTGGCCTCGCGGTTCTCCTCGTTGAGCCGCTCCATCTCGTCGATGTGGCGCGGCTCCGTGCCGAAGCTGCGGACGACGCGGATGCCGCTCAGCGTCTCCTGCAGGTAGGCGGTGATGTTGGCGATCTTCTCGCGGGTCAGCCTGTAGGCGCCCGCCGAGGCGACCCGGAAGACGATGCTCGCCAGCGCCAGCAGCGGGAAAGTGAGGAAGGTGATCAGCGCGAGCTGCGGCGTCGAGGGCGAGCAGGATCACGACGACGCCGACCAGCGTCAGGGTGCTCGAGAACAGCGTCACGATCCCGTCGGTGACGAGCTTGTCGAGCGCCTGCACGTCGTTGGTCATGCCGCGAGATCAGCACGCCGGGCCGGTTGCGCGTGTAGAAGCCGATCGACATCGCCTGCAGGTGGCGTGTAGATGCGCTCGCGCAGGTCCTGCAGCGCGCGCTTGCCCGACCCAGCCGACGAGGTAGGTCTGCGCGTAGGTCGCGGCCCACAGGGCCAGCGGCCGAGACCAGGAAGGCGATCACGATCAGCGTCAGCGCGCCGGAGTCGCTGCGGGACGATCCCGTTGTCGACCGCCTTGCCGGCCAGGTAGGGGGGCGCGAGGGCGGCGGCGGTCGCGATGAGCAGCGCGACCATCATCGCCGCCACCCGGGCCCGGTAGGGGCGCAGCAGCCCGAGCAGCCAGCGCACCTTGCGGCCGCGCTGGTCCTCGCCGCGGAGCAGCCGCCACAGGTCGCGGAGCAGATACCAGGCGCCCTGCAGACCCTCGGTCGTCTCAGGCCCGTCACCATTCTCGGCCGAGCGGCGGTCCTTGCGCCGGCCGATCACAGTCGCGCCACCTCCTCGCGCTCCTCGAGGTCGCACTGCAGGAAGGCGCGGTCGGCGAGCCCGTGGTCGGCGATCTCGCCGGTACAGGTCGCAGCGCTCGAGCAGCTCCTCGTGGCGTGCCGCGGTCGACGATCCGGCCCTCGTCCATGACCACGATCTCGTCGGCGAGCGAGATCGTCGAGAGGCGGTGGGCGACGATGAAGGTCGTCCGGCCCGCGAGCGCCTCCTCGAGCCCGCGGCGGATCTCGGCCTCGGTCCGGGCGTCGACCGATGAGGTCGCGTCGTCGAGGATCAGGATCCGCGGATCGGCGAGCAGCGCCCGGGCGATCGCGATCCGCTGGCGCTGGCCACCGGACAGGGTCAGGCCGCGCTCGCCGACCAGCGGTCTCGTAGCCGTCGGGCAGCTGCGTCGATGAACGACGCGGCCTGGGCGCGGCGGGCGGCGAGCTCGATCTCCTCGGCGATCGGCCGCGGGATTGGCGTAGGCGATGTTCTCGGCGACCGAGGCGCTGAACAGGAAGCTGTCGTCGGCGACGAAGGCGATCTGGTTGCGCAGCGAGGCGAGATCGACGTCGCGGAGGTCGGCGCCGTCGATCTCGGACGCTCCCCTCCGTCGGGTCGTAGAGCCGGGCGAGCAGCGCGACGAGGCTCGTCTTGCCCGAGCCGGTCGGGCCGACGAGCGCGACGACGCGGCCGGCTTCGACGTCGAGGTCGACGTCGCTCAGCGCGTCCCCCGAACCGCCCTCGTAGGCGAGCGAGACGTCTGCGGATCTCGATCCTGCCGTCACCTGTCGGGCAGCGGCGGCGCGCTGGGCTTGGCTCGCGATCCGCGGCTCGCGGTCGAGGATCTCGAACAGGCGGTTGCCGGAGGCGATCGCGCGCTGGCCCATCCCGAGCCCGACGCCGAGCGTCCGCATCGGCCCGGTGAGCATGATGACGTAGGTGTAGAAGGCGGTGAAGTCGCCGAGGCTCAGGGTGCCGTTGATCACCTGGTTGCCGCCGATCGAGCAGCACGACGGCGAGGCCGAGGTTCGGCAGAAAGCCGATCAGCGGGTTGTAGAAGGCGCGCAGCTTGGTCGAGTAGAGGTTCTGGTCGAACACCCGGATGACGCTTCGGCGGAAGCGCGCGAGCATGTGCTGCTCGCGGGAGAAGGCCTTGACCACGCGGACGCCGGAGACCGACTCCTCGGCCTCGGCGGTGAGCTCGGCGATCCGCTGCTGGACCTCCTGCAGGGCGGGCCGCGAGTAGCGGTTGTAGCGCGAGGCCGTCCAGACGACGATCGGCACCGGGATCAGCGCGAGCATCGCGAGGCCGGGCTGCATCGCGATCATGACGCCGCCGGCGAGCAGGATCGTGAGCAGGTTCTGGGTCAGGAAGATGACCCCGTAGCCGAGGAAGAAGCGGATCGACTGCAGATCGACGGTCGCCCGCGACATCAGCTGGCCGGTCTGCTGGGAGTCGAAGAAGCCGAGCTCGAGCGCCTGCAGGTGCCGGTACACGCGTGAGCGCAGGTCGAACTCGACCGCGAGCGAGACCTTGCCGGCGACGATCCGGCGGTTGAACGTGAGCGCCAGGCGGAAGACGCCCGCGCCGACGATCGCGCCGGCGAGCGGCAGCAGGTCGGTGCGCCGGCCTTCCTGGATCGCGTTGATCGCGTTGCCGATCAGCGCCGGGATCAGCACGGTCATGCCCATCGCCACCGAGGCGATCGCCAGCGACCAGTAGAGGCTGCGGCGGTAGGGGCCGAGGAAGCCCAGGAGGCGACGGAAGGTGCTCATGACGGGGGGAGGCTCGGGATCTGAGAATAGAAGCTATACAAACTGAAGTAATGGAGCATAGAGGTTCAAGTGAGCTTGAAGTCAAGCCGGATCCTCCCGCTCTGCTGCCTCTAGACTCGGCGCCGACGTGAGCTCACCGCCCGCCGGACTCTGCGAGAGCTGCCTGCACCAGCGCATCGTCCGCAACACCCGCGGCTCGCGCTTCTCGCTCTGCCGGCGCTCGCAGACCGAGCCTGCGTACCCGCGCTACCCGCCCGTCCCGGTGCTCGAGTGTTCCGGCTGGGAGCGGCGCCCCGATGAGGACTCAGCGAGGGCAGACCAGGCCTCGCCGGGGGCAACGATCTAGGCCTCGGCCGTCGCCACCGGCGCGGCGTTGCGGAGCGCCCCGACGCTGGCCGCGACGACGAGCGCGATCGCGACGACCTCGCGCGTGGGCAGGTCCTGGCCGAGGGCGAGGAAGCCGATCAGCGCCGCCACCGCGGGCTCGAGGCTGAGCAGGACCCCGAAGGTCCCGGGGGGCAACCTCTGCAGCGCCTCGAGCTCGGCCGTGTAGGGGATCGCCGAGCTCAGCATCGCGACGCCGAAACCGGCCGCGAGCAGTCCCGGGTCGAGCAGGTCGCCACCGCCGCCGGCGAGGCCGGCGGGCAGCAGCAGCACGGAGCCGAAGATCATCGCGGCCGAGAGGCCGCCGCGGCCGGCGGGCCCGCGGCCGACGCGGGCGGAGAGATAGATGTACGCGGCCCAGAACCCGCCGGCGGCGAGCGCGAAGAACGCCCCGAGCAGGTCGAGGCCGTCGCCGAAGGAGGGCGCCAGCAGGAGGATGCCGACCGCCGCCATCGCGGCCCAGATCAGGTCCCGCCGCTGTTGCGAGGAGGCGACCGCGACGCCGAGCGGTCCCGTGAACTCGAGCGTCACGGCGATTCCAAGCGGCAAGCGGTCGAGGGCCATGTAGAAGCAGAAGTTCATCCCTGCGAGAACGACGCCGAAGACGAGGACGTCGCGCAGGGTGCTTCCCTTGAGCGCCGAGAGGACCGGACGCATGACCGCGCTGAGCACGGCGGCGGCGAAGATCGTGCGCAGCCACACGGCACCACCCGGGCCGAGGTCGTCGAAGAGCGTCGTCGCCAGCGCCGAGCCGAGTTGGACGCTGACGATGCCGCCGACGACGAGCCCGCCGGCAACGAGGCGGGGCTCGGGAGGGACGCGGGTGGAGGTCCGGGGTCTGGCGGCGGGGGTGGTCATCTACGGGCAAGATTGCCGCAGCGATGTCGATCCTGCTTGCGCCGGACAAGTTCAAGGGCACGCTCAGCGCCAGAGAGGTCGCCGAGGCGATGGCCGCCGGGATCGACGCCGACGCCGTCCAGTGCCCGATCGCCGACGGTGGCGACGGGACCGCGGCGGTGCTGATCGGCGCCCTTGGCGGCGAGTGGCGGACGGCCTTGGCCCACGACGCGCTCGGGCGCCCGCTCGACGGCCGCTTCGCGCTGCTCGGCGACGGCAGCGCCGTCGTCGAGGTGGCGGAGGCCTCGGGTCTCGGCCGGCTCGCCGCGGCGGAGCTCGATCCGCTCGCCGCGAGCTCGGCCGGCACGGGGGAGCTGATCGCGGCGGCGGTCGATGCCGGCGCCGGGCGGGTGCTCGTCGCCTGCGGCGGCAGCGCCACGACCGATGCCGGGCTTGGCGCACTCGAGCACTTCGATCCGGCCGCGGCCGAGATCGTCTGCCTTTGCGACGTCGCCGACGGCTTCGAGGGCGCGTTGCGCTATGCGCCGCAGAAGGGGGCCGGGGAAGGGGATCTCGCGGCGCTGCGCGAGCGACTCGCCGGCCTGCGGCGGGCGTTGCCGCACGATCCCGGCCGGTTGCCGTACGCGGGCGCAGCCGGCGGGCTCGCCGGGGGTCTGTGGGCGCACGGCGCGCGCCTCGTGCCCGGTGCGCGCTTCGTCCTCGACGCGGTCGGCTTCGACGGCCTGCTGAGCGACGCCGACGCCGTGATTACCGGCGAGGGCGCGCTCGATCAGACCTCGCTGGGCGGCAAGGCGGTCGGCGAGGTCGCCCTGCGGGCCCTGCGCGCCGGCGTTCCATGCCACGCGATCGTCGGCCGTGACGATCTCGAGGGCTCGGGGCGCGGGCGCTTCGCCTCGATCGTCGTCGCCGGCGATCTCGGCGCGATCACGGCTGCCGCCGCTGCGATCGTGCCGTGACGCCGACGCCGCTCCGATCCGGCCGCTCGTGTGTCGTAAGGTTCGAGCACACTGGGCGATGGCCACCGAGCAGGGTGGTCGAGGAGAGGAGACAAATGGGATATCGGGGGATTGCAGTCGTTCTTGCGTCGATCGTAGGGCTGCTCATCAGCGCCGCTACGGCCGCCGCCGACCCCGGCGCGACCGCCGCGGGTGCCAAGGACTACACCGGCTACGCGCGCAACATCGTTCCCTCCGGCGCCTGGGGCAGCGTGCCCGTGCCTCCCGCCGCCGACACCGAGGCGAAGATGTACGACGGTCTCACCCCGCTCTTCGATCAGGTCAGCAGCTCCGACCTGAACACCTATTACAAGTCCGAGAAGTTCGGCTGCGACGGTCCGTGCACGACCGAGCCCGTCCCGCGGGACGGCGTCACGATCAAGCGCGATGCCTACCACGTGCCGCACATCTACGGGAAGACCACTTCTGACGGCATCTGGGCCTCCGGCTGGCTGCTCGCCGAGGACCGCGGCCTGCTCCTGCAGCAGGCCCGCTACGCGTCCCGCGTTGCCGCGATCGATGCCCCCGGGATCACCGCCCTCGGCGTCCTCACCTCACTGGGCAACTTCGTTCCCTCGCAGCAGACCGAGGACACGGTCGCCAAGCAGACACAGGTGCTGAAGAATCACGGCAAGCAGGGCAAGCACCTGCTCAACGACATCGACACCTTCATCGATGGGATCAACGCCTACCTGAAGGAGACCAACTCGTCCCAGGCGCCGTGGACGCGCAATGACGTCTACGCCGTGAACGCGCTCAAGGGCCAGTTCCTCGGCCAGGGTGGCGGCGACGAGGCGCGTAACTCCGAGTTCCTCGGCGGCCTCGAGGACGCGAACGGCGTCAAGAAGGGCATGAAGATCTTCAACGACGTGCGCCAGTTCCGGAACAGGGAGGTTCCCGCGACGCTCGACAAGAAGTTCTCCTACGGGAAGATCCCGAAGCAGGCGCCCGGCAGCGTCGTGCTCGACCACGACAGCTACGTCGAGACGCCGTCCGTGCAGTCGTCGCTGGCGAAGAAGATGGACGCGCCGTCGATCAACGCCTCGAACACGCTCCAGATCAACGCCGACAAGTCGACGACCGGCACGCCGCTGATGGTCGGCGGCCCGCAGATTGGCTACTTCTATCCCGGGTTCACCTACGAGGAGGACATGCACGCCGGCAAGATGCAGTGGCGCGGCGTTACCTCGGCTCCGTTCCCCGGCTACCTGCTGATCGGCCGCGCCCAGGACTTCGCCGTGACGCTGACGTCGGCGAGCGCCGACATCATCGACCAGTACGTCGAGACGCTTTGCGGTGGCAGCGATACGAAGTACAAGTACAAGGGCAAGTGCCGCTCGATGCAGCCGTTCAACGCGGGCACGCTGAACGGAGATCCGGTGCGGTTCATGACCACCGTGCACGGTCCGGTGACCGGCTACGCGACCGTCAACGGCCGCAAGGTGGCGATCTCGTCGAAGCGCTCGAGCTACGGCAAGGACACGCTCGACCAGCTGTTCTTCCGCAAGCTCTCCATGGGTGGCGTCGACAGCCCGAAGTCGTTCTACAAGGCCGCAGCGGAGACGCCGCAGACCTTCAACTCCTTCTACATGGACAACAAGCACAACGCCGAGTACACGAGCGGCCTGCTGCCGAAGCGTCCGAAGGGGACCGATCCGGGCCTGCCGACGAAGGGCACGGGCAAGTACGAGTGGAAGGGCTGGGTGTCCGACGGCCACCACCCGCACGGCAAGGACCCGAAGGGCGATGAGCTCGTCAGCTGGAACCAGAACGTCGCCCGCGGCTTCGGCGCCGCCGACGATCAGTGGGGCCGGATGGGCAGCGTCGGCCGGGTCAGCCTGCTGTACCGCAACCTGAAGGAGGAGCGGAACAAGCACGGCAAGTGGGATCTCGCCCGGGTCACCTCGGCGATGAACGCCGCGGCAACCCAGGACGTGCGCGCGATCCTCACGGTGCCGCTGCTCAGCAAGCTGCTCAAGGGCACGACGGCTCCGAACCAGCAGGCCGCGCAGATGCTGCAGCTGCTCAAGCAGTGGCGTGATCAGGGCGGCAGCCGCCTCGACCGCAACCTCGACGGCGATATCGACGCCCCGGGCGCCGCGATCATGGACGGCTCCTGGGACCGGATCGCGAACGCCCTGATGGGCCCGCGGCTCGGTTCGCAGACCGACGAGCTCGCCTCCCTGTTCAGTCGCTTCGACCCACCGCCGGGCGGCCAGTACAGCGGCTGGTACCAGTACTTCGACCGCGACGTCCGCTCGCTGCTCGGCAAGAACGTCAAGGCGCCGCTGCGGCTCTCCTACTGCGGCAAGGGCAACCTGAAGAAGTGCCAGCAGTCGATGTGGGACGCGATCGCCAAGTCAGGCCAGCAGCTGCAGGCCGAACAGGGCACCGCCGACCCGAGCGCCTGGCGCGCCGACGCCAACGCCGAGCGGATCACGTTCGCCCCGGGCATCCTCTCGACGACGATGCGCTACACGAACCGGCCGAGCGGCATCCAGCAAGTCATCACGTTCAAGGGCCACCGCAAGTAGCGGACGGCTGACCGGGGGCGCCGACGTGGCGTCCCCGGCCGCCTGCCTGCCGAGCACGCCCCGTTGAGCGTTGCGGAAGCAAGGCCGGACCGGGGGCGGGACGCGCTCCTCGCGCGAGCCACCACCGGCGACGGGATCGCGGATAGTCGTCCACTTAGGTACTGCTAGGGGTACTCAACTGGACGACTACCGCCGCCTTCATTGCCTCTCCCGGTCAGAAGAGCCACCGCCTCGCTCAATTTGCGTTTGAGGCCGAACTCGCGCGGAGAGAAACCGACGCGTGCTCCGGAGTTCGCTACGTATGCGGTGGCAAAGTCCGGAGAACCAGCGGCTGAGGTCCTCGCGTCCCGGTCAGAAACGCCGGCGAAGCGCGGTGTCTCTTCGAGGCAGGAACAAGCCACCCCGAAGGATGGCAGCCACCTCTCCGCGCGATGACCCCGCTCCCGGCGGGCCTCGTTGGACAAAGACGCCGGCAGCCCCGCTCGCGGTCGCCCGCGTGATGCTCCCTCCCGCGGGTGGCCGGGAGATCGCAGGCCCCCGAGCAATGCCGGTGGCGCAGTGGGGCCTGCGCAGCTCCCGGACAGGACCCGCGGGCCACGGACTCTCACCAAGAGCGCCGACGGCAGTCGCACGCCACGAAGAAGGGCGGCCCGGAGGCCGCCCTGGTTCGCCTTCGAAGGTGAGGAGCTGCTCAGTCGAGCAGCTTGGACTTCGCCTTCTGGAACTCCTCATCCGAGATGTCGCCCTTCGCCTTCAGCTCGGAGAGTTTGGCGAGCTCGTCGGCGTGCGACGTGCCGGCGGTCTGGCGGACGTATTGGTCGAACTGCTCCTGGGCGGCCTTCTGCTCGGCCAGAGCCCGGTCTCGCATCCCGCCGCCGCGGGCGACGAGATAGATCAGGGCGGTCAGGAACGGGATGAAGATCAGGAAGAAGATCCAGACCGCCTTCCCCCAGCCCGACATCTCGTGGTCCCGGAACAGGTCGCCGATGATCATGAACAGAACCATGATCCAGGCGACGAACACGAAGACCTCGAGAACGGTCAGCAGCGCGTTCCCAAAGGTGAACTCGGCGATTGGCACTTGTGTGTTCCTTTCGGTTATTGATCCCGCCCCCTGCCCGGCAGGCTACCTGGCCCGCCCACCGTCCCCGTGCGCGGCGCTACGATCGTAGGCGATGAATCTCGCGTTAGTCATCGATGCCTATGACAGAGCGTGGAACGACCAGGACGTCGAGACCATCCTCTCGATGCACGCGCCCGGCATGGTCTTCTGCAACCACACCCGTGGCGGCGTCGAGGTCCAGGGGGAGGAGGCCGTTCGCGCGCTGCTCGAACAGACCTTCGCTGCGCAACCCGACATGCGCTTCCGCGGGCGGCGCCGGCGTGTCGGCCCCGACTTCGTCGTCAGCGAGTGGACCGCCACGGCCACCGACGAGCAGGGCCGGCGGATCGAGTGGGACGGAGTCGACGTCTTCCCGTTCCGCGACGGCCTGATCGCGCGCAAGGACGTCTACTCGTCTTCGCACGCCCCCCGGATCCTCGACTGAGGCCTCGGTCTCAGCCCGGGCGACATCGGTTGCGCTACTTGGGGACGAGAACGGCGGTGTTTGCTCTGCCTACTGAAACCACCGGCCGGCGGGGAAGTTGCGGTTTCTCCGCGTACGCGGATCTGCGAGGCTGCGCCGCGCGTGCACCTGCAGCCTTCCCGCATCGGACGAGGGCCGTCACGAGCCCGGCCCCGAGCCGCTCTGGAGCGAGAGCTGGTACTTCGACGCGATCAGCGACGACGGCTCGCTCGCCATCTACCACCGGACCGCCCGGCTGCCCAATGGCGGCCGCGCCGCGACCGGGAGCTGCGTTGTCCGTGCCGGGCAGCCGCCGATCATGCTGATCGACGACGCGGCGCCCCTGCCGCCGGCTGACGACGACGCTCAGCGAGTCGCGACGCCTGCGGCCACCGTCGCCCAGGATTGCGTCGGTCCGCTCGAGCGCTTCGAGCTCTCGATCGCCGGCACCGGCGCCGCCCACGCGGACCCCGCAGGCCCGCTGCGCGGCGAGCCCGGCGAGCCGGTCGAGATCGCGATCGAGGGCGTATGGGAGACGGCGGGAGCGCCGTTCATGTGGCGGCATTCGACGCGCTACGAGATCCCCTGCCGGGTCGAGGCGGAAGTTACGGTCGCGGGGGAGACGTTCGCGCTTACGGGCCCGGGTCAGCGCGACCACTCCTGGGGCGCCCGCGACTGGTGGGCGTCCGATTGGATGTGGTGCGCTCTGCACCTCGACGACGGGACGCACGCGCACGCCGTCGCTGTCCCCCAGCACCCGAACTTCGCCGTCGGCTACGTCCAGCGTGGCGACGAGCTCGAGGAGGTCACGGCGATCAGGCAAGACGCCGACTTCACCGCCGACGGGCTCGCGTCGTCCGCGACGATCGAGCTCGACCCGAGTGGCTTCGCCGTCGAGCTCGAACCGATCGGCTTCGGCGCCCACCTGCTCCGCTCCGACGACGGCCGGGTCTCCCACTTCCCGCGGGCGGCGTGCCGGGTGCGGGCCGCGGATGGGCGCAGCGGGCTCGGCTGGATCGAGTGGAACCGCAACCAGTGAGGTCGCGGGCGACCGGCCGAGCGGGCGCGCCTCGAATCGTGAGACGATTGCTTCCGGGATGGAAGCCGCAGCCTGCACGCACCTCGACCAGGTCAAGATCACGCAGCTGCCGGAGAGCGTCGCGGGCTGCGAGGAGTGCCTGCGTGACGGCACGCCCTGGCTGCACCTGCGGATCTGTCTGAGCTGCGGGCACGTCGGCTGCTGCGACTCCTCGCCGAACAAGCACGCAAGCGCCCACGCCGCCGAGAGCGGCCACGCGGTGATCCGCTCGCTACAGCCGGGCGAGCAGTGGAGCTGGTGCTTCATCGACGCGCAGGGCCTGCTGATCGACGGCATCGAGGGTGAGACTCAGATCCCGCCCTCGCCGCTGGGCGGCTGAGGCGGGGCACGTGGGCGGCGGTTTCGTCTCACGCGGTTTCGGCGGCCACCGGCGCGTGCCGGAAGAGCTCGCGGCCCGGATCCCGCCCGGCCAGCACCTCGAGAACGGCTTCCCGGTCCTGACTGCCGGGCCGACGCCGTCGATCGAGACGAACGAGTGGAGCCTCACGATCGACGGCGATGTGGCCGAGGAGGTGTCGTGGAACTGGGACGAGTTCAGCGAGCTGCCCCAGGAGGAGGTCCCCTGCGACATCCACTGCGTCACTTCCTGGTCGAAGCTCGACACGAGCTTCCGCGGCGTTTCGATGGACGTTCTGCTCGAGGCGGCCGAGCCGCTCGGCGCCTACGCCATGGTCCACTCCTTCGGCGGCTACACGACGAACCTCGACGTCGAGGATCTGACCGACGGCAAGGCCTGGGTCGTGACCGAGCACGAGGGCGAGCCGCTGCCCCGCGAACATGGTGGCCCGGCGCGGCTGCTCGTCCCGCACCTGTACTTCTGGAAGAGCGCCAAGTGGATCGCAGGGCTCCGCATCATGGACCACGACGAGCCGGGCTTTTGGGAGTCGAACGGCTACCACCGCCGCGGCGACCCCTGGAAGGAAGAGCGCTATTGGACGGACTGACGCCGGTCGAGCAGCGCGCGCCCGGCAAGTGGCAGCTCGCCACCGTAACCGGGATCGAGGCCGAGAGCCGGACGACGAAGACGTTCAGCTTCGAGGTCCCGACCTGGCTCGACTACTGCCCGGGCCAGCACTACGACGTTCGCCTCACGGCTCCCGACGGCTACACGGCGCAGCGCTCGTACTCGATCGCGAGCGCGCCGCTCGAGCAGAACAAGGGCAAGATCGAGCTGACGATCGACCGGCTCGACGACGGCGAGGTCTCGCCCTACTTCCACGATGTCGTCGAGGTCGGCGATCAGGTCGAGCTCCGCGGCCCCTTCGCCTCCTACTTCGTCTGGCATGGTGAGGAGCCCGTGCTCCTGGTCGGCGGCGGTTCCGGCGTCGTGCCGCTGATGTCGATGCTGCGCTACCGGCGCGCGCGCCTGCCCGATGCCGGGATGCGCCTGATCTACTCGGTCCGCGGACCCGAGGACGTGATCTACGCGCGCGAGCTCGAGGCCGGCGAGGAGACGCTGCTCGACCTACTCGCGGCTGGCGCCGCCCGGCCTGGGAGGGTCATGAGGGCCGGATCGATGCCGGCATGATCGCGGCCGCCGGGATCGCCCCCGAGGGCGCCGCCCGCGCCTACATCTGCGGGTCGCACGGCTTCGTCGAGACGGCGGCGGCGCTGCTGGCGGATGCGGGGTGGGGGCCGGAGCGGATCCTGACCGAGCGCTTCGGCCCGACCGGCTGAGCGGACAACGGTGGCGCGAGAGCCTCCCGGTCGGATACGGTCGGCCCGCCGTGAGCTTCCTGCTGGACCCGCCACTGCTCGTCGCCTCCGGCGCGCTTGCGGAGCGAGCGCTCGGCGAGGATGAGCGGGCGCTTGGATTGGCGCAGGCCGTGACGGTCACGGCCTTCATCGGCGTCTCGGCCGGTCTGTACGCGAACTTCGCCCCGCTCACTCGGCGGTGGCCGTTGCTCGGTGCGCGCAGCGGCCGCGAGTTCATGCTCACCTCCGGCCTCGCCGAGGTCGATGAGGGCTCGATTCGGCCCGCTGCAACACGCCGCGGCGCTCTCGCTCTTCGCCCTTTACCCGGCCTGGTTCCGTCTCGGACGGGCCCTCGCGCGGCGCTGAGATGTCGGTGCTGGGCGATCTCGCGGCGGCGCTGCTGCCGCCGGAGGCGGGCGGCCCGCCGCCCGAGCGCGTCGCCTCCGTCAGCCGCCGGATGATCGACGCGATGCCCGCCCCGAACCGGGCCGGCATCGGCGCCGCCCTGCTTGCGTTCGAGGGCCTCAGCGTCGCTCGCTGGGGCCGGCGCATCGGCCGGCTCGAGCCGGAGCGCCGGGCGGCTTTGCTCGAACGGGTCGGCGGCGCCGGGCCCGTCGGCGCCGCCGCCCTCGACGGGCTGAAGACGATCATCCTGATGGCGGCGGGGGCCGACGAATACGCCGCCTCGATGTACGCGACCGGGACCGCCCTGCCGCCGGCGCGGCCCGATCCGCCCCTGACCCTCGTCGACGCCGGCGCGACCGTGCCGGCGGCCGACGTGATCGTCGTCGGCTCCGGCGCCGGCGGCGCCTTCTGCGCTCGCGACGCTCGCGCGCGGCCGGCTTCGACGTATTGGTCCTCGAGGAGGGTGAGCGCTGGGATTCGGGGCGGATCCGCGGCACGCACCCGATCGCGCGCTTCGCCGGGCATCTACCGGGACGGGGGCTCGACGATCGCGGTCGGTGCGCCGCCGATCGCGCTGCCGATCGGCCGCGCCGTCGGCGGTACGACCGTCGTCAACTCGGGGACCTGTTACCGCCCGCCCGCCGGCCGTCGTCGAGCGCTGGCGCGAGCGAGCATGGGCTGGGGGAGGCCCTGCTTGGCGACGCCTATGAGGCGCGGCTCGACGATGTCGAGGAGACGATCGGCGTCGGGCCCGTGCCGCTGGAGGTGATGGGCCGCAACGGCCGCCTGACGCTCGCCGGCGCCGAGGCGCTCGGGCTCGAGTCCGGGCCGCTGCGCCGCAACGCGCCGGGCTGCCGAGGCGCCTGCCAGTGCGCGATCGGCTGCCCGAACAACGCCAAGTCGGGCGTCCACCTGAACGCGCTGCCCGAAGCGTGCGAGGCGGGCGCGCGGATCGCCTCGGGGGTCCGCGTGGAACGTGCTGGTCGTCGAGGACGGGCGCGTCCGCGGCGTCGGCTGCCGCCGCGCCGACGGCAGCGAGGCTCGAGCTGCGCGCGCCGCGCGTCGTCGTCGCCTGCGGCGCCACGGAGACGCCGGCCGCTGCTGCGCCGCAGCGGCCTCGGCTCGCATCCCCGGCTCGGTCGCGGCATGTCGATCCACCCCGCGCTCGGTGTCGCCGGGCGCTTCGAGGAGCCGGTCGTCGCCTGGGAGGGGGTTCTGCAGAGCGCGGGCGTCGAGGCGTTCCACGAGCGCGACGGCGTCCTGCTCGAGGCGACCTCGACGCCGCCGGGCATGGGCTCGATGGTGCTGCCGGGCGTCGGCGCCGCGCTGCTCGACCGGCTCGCCGGCGCCGAGCATCTCGCGGCGCTCGGCGCGATGATCGCCGACGAGCCCTCCGGTGCCGTGCTCGGCGCCGGGCGCCCGCCGCTCGTCTACCGGCTCTCGCGCCGCGACCGCGGCCGGCTGGTCACCGCGGCGGGGCACGCCGCCCGCGTCCTGCTCGCCGCCGGCGCGCTCGAGGTCGAGCTCGGCGGCCGCACTGCGCCGGCGCGGTCTCCGGCCGAGCTCGAGGAGCGGCTCGCGGCGCTCGACGTCCGCCGCATGCACCTCGCCGCCTTCCACCCGACCGGGACGGCGGCGGCCGGCTCGGACCCGGCCCGCCACCCGGTCGGTCCAGACGGGCGCGCTGCGCGGCGTCGAGGGCGTCTGGGTCGCCGACGGCTCGATCGTGCCGAGTTGCCCGACCGTCAACCCGCAGGTGTCGATCATGTCGCTGGCGATCGGCGTCGGCGAGGCGATCGCGGCCGCCTGAGCAGCTGGCCCTTGACTTCGAGTGCACTTGAAGTGCTAGCCTGCCGCGGCCGATGGCTATTACCCCTCCCCAGTCAGCTACGGGCGGTCCGAGCGCGCTCGAGATCACCGACCTCGTCAAGCGCTACCCGAACGGCGTCGAGGCGCTGCGCGGCGTCGCCCTGCGGATCGAGCCGGGCGAGTTCTTCGGCCTGCTCGGCCCCAACGGCGCCGGCAAGTCGACGCTGATCCACTGCACGACCGGGCTCGCGCAGCCGACCTCGGGCTCGATCGAGATCTTCGGCCACGACGCGATCGACGACTACGCCGATGCGCGGCAGGCCGTCGGCCTGGCGCCGCAGGAGCTCAACCTCGACTGGTTCCTGACCGTCGAGGAGACGCTCGACTACCACGCCGGCTACTTCGGGATGCCGAAGAAGGAGCGCCGCGAGCGCACCGCGGAGCTGCTCGAGACGTTCTCGCTCGTCGACAAGCGCGACGAGCGCACCCGGACGCTCTCGGGCGGCATGAAGCGGCGCCTGATCCTCGCCCGGGCGCTGATGCACCGGCCGCGCCTGCTGATCCTCGACGAGCCGACCGCCGGCGTCGACATCGAGCTGCGGCTCGAGCTCTGGCACTACGTGCAGCGGATCAACGCCGAGGGCACGACGATCCTGCTCACCACGCACTACCTCGAGGAGGCCGAGCAGCTCTGCGACAAGATCGCCTTCATCAACGAGGGCCAGATCGTCGCCCAGGGCTCGAGCGCGAGCTCGCCGAGCAGCTACGGCGTCGCCAACCTCGAGGACGCCTACCTGTCGCTCGTCGGCCGCAGCGAGCTCTCGCGCTCGAAGGTCGAGGGCGGCATCGACCTCGACGCCGAGCTCCAGGCTGAGCGCGAGCTCGAGCAGGAGATCGCCGAGGAGGAAGGCGAGGAGGTACTGCCGTGAGCGCCGCCCAGATCCGCTTCCTGACGCTCTGGCGCCGGGAGATGAACCGCTTCATGAAGATCAAGAAGCAGACGATCGGCGCGCCGCTGCTCGAGACCTTCCTCTACATCTCGGTCTTCGGCGCGGCGCTCGGCTCGCGGCATCAACACGCTGCACGGCTTCGACTACGTCGTCTTCGTGATCCCCGGCCTGATCATGATGGCCTGGGCGATCAACGCGTTCTCCAACAACGCCTCGTCGATCCTCCAGCAGAAGTTCCAGGGCGCGATCCAGGACCAGCTCTCCTCGCCCGCCTCGCCGACCGAGCTGCTGCTCGCCTTCTCGCTCGGCGGCTTCACCCGCGGCGGCGTCGTCGCGGTGCTCACGTTCATCGCCGCCTCGTTCCTCGTCGACCTGCCGGTCGAGCACGTCCTCGTCCTGATCCCGGGCCTGTTCCTCGTCGGCTTCTTCTTCGCCCAGCTCGGCGTCCTGATCGGCGTCCGCGCCGAGCAGTTCGACGACGTCGCGATCGCGCAGACGTTCGTCCTGCAGCCGCTGATCTTCCTCGGCGGCGTCTTCTACTCGGCGTCGCTGCTGCCCGAGCCGTTCCAGACCCTGACCCACTTCAACCCCGTCTACTACATGATCAACCTGGTCCGCTACGGCTTCCTCGGCTACACGGAGGCGTCGATCGCGCTCTCGCTCGGCGCGCTCGCGCTCGCGACCGCGGCCCTGTTCGCGGTCAACCTGCGGCTCTTCCGGAGCGGCTACAAGCTGCGCGCCTAACCGCTCGTCCCCGCACCGCCCGGAAGACGTGGACCGGCTCGCTGATGTGCCGGAGGCGACGGGTGCCGAGCTCCTCGAGCACCACCTCTGCGTCCTCGTCGATGGCGGCCGCCGTCGCGGCGCTGACGAGCACCTCGCCGGGTCCGGCCAGCGCTCCGAGCCGGGCCCCGACGTTGACGGCAGTCCCGAACCAGTCGTCCCCGCGGCGGACCGCCGTGCCTGTGTGCATGCCGACCCGCACGGGTGCGCCGAGCCGATCGTTGCGCTCGACCAGGTCGAGGCCGAGGCAGGCGGCGGCCGTCGCACTGTGGGGGGCGAGCAGGACACCGTCGCCGAGGCTCTTGACGAAGTGCGCGTCGTGATCGTGGGCGAGGCGGCGGGCGTACTCGCCGAAGCCGACGGCGAGCTCCGCAGCGGCCTCGTCGCCGTCCCGTTCGGCCACCGTCGTGAAGCCGGCGATGTCGGCGAACAGGAACGTGTGCGAGTCGGTCATCGAGCGCGCGCGCGTGGCCGTCTCCGCCGCGGCGAGCGTGCCGAGCGCGGTGAGGCCGTTGAGTACGTCACCTGGGTCGATCGCCCGCTCGGGGTCGATCAGCCACTGGATCGCGAGCCCGTCGAAGAGCGCGATCAGCGTCGAGGCGATCGCGCGCACCTGCCCGGGATCGGGATCGCCGCCGCCGTCGGCCGCGGCGCGGGTGATGCTGGCGACGACGACGTCGCGGAACTCCTCGTAGGCGCCGGCGAGACGATCGCGGAGCTCCTCGCTGCGGCTCGCCTGCGCGAATGCCTCCGCGGCGGCGACGACGTAGGGGCGATCGTCGGCGAGCGTCGCCGAGTAGCGCTCGAGGCTGCTGCGCAGCTGCGCGGCAGCCGGCGCACCCTCGGCCGCGACGGCGTCGGTGTCGGTCATCGTCGTCGCAGCCCAGCGGCGCAGCGCCTCGACGATCGCGTCCTGCAGCAGCCGCTCCTTGGAACCGAAGTAGTAGTTCACGGCGGGCAGGTGGAGGCCGGCGCGCGCGACGATCTCCCGCGTCGTCGTCCGCGCGTAGCCGTTCTCCTGCAGGGATTCGATCGCGGCCTCGAGCAGCCGCTCGCGGGCGTCAGGCTTCATACGGCGGGATTCTAACAAGCGTTACTGACATCTGTTACGGTCCGGCCATGCTCCAGCAGGCAGCCACCGAGCAGCGGCGACCGCCGACGTTGCGCCGCCCCGGCCTCGTCCAGATGGCCCAGCTGTTCCATGAGCCGGTCGAGTTCCTCGAGTACTACCGGGATCGCCTCGGGCCCGTCTTTCGCGTTCCCTACCCGGGCTCGCCGCCGTTCGTCTTCGTCGCCGATGCGGAGCTCGCGCGAGAGCTCTATCGCCACGATCGCGACGTCGGCCGCGCCGGCGAGGCGCGCGAGCCTTACCTGGAGCCGCTCGTCGGCTCGAGCTCGCTGCTGTGCCTCGAGGGCGAGCGCTGGCAGCAGCATCGCAGCCTGATCGCACCGCCGCTGCACGGCGAGAAGGTCACCGGCTGGCGCGATGACATCGCCGCCATCGCCGCGACCGAGATGGAGGGCTGGCCCGTCGGGCGGCCGTTCGAGCTCCATCCGCGCATGCAGGCGATCACGCTCGAGGTGATCCTGCGGCTCGTCTTCGGGATCGACGACGCCGAGCGCCTGGGCCGGCTCCGCGAGCTGCTGCCGGCGCTGCTCGACGCGATCCCCGCCGTCTTCATCTCGCCGAAGCTGCGCGCACACCTCGAGCGACCGTGGGCGATGCGCGTTCCCGGCAACCCCGCGCGAAAGTTCAGGCGGCTGCTGGCGCAGGTCGACGAGCTGCTGCTCGACGAGATCAGGCGGCGGCGCGCGGAGGGCGAGCAGCGGCTCGGCGAGCGCAGCGACCTGCTCTCGATGCTGCTGGTGGCCCGGGACGAGGAGGGGCAAGGGCTCGGGGACGACGAGCTGCGAGACGAGCTCGTCACCCTGCTGACCGCGGGGCACGAAACCACGGCAACCGCGCTCGCCTGGAGCTTCGAGCGACTCGCCCGGCATCCCGAGGTCGCCGAGCGGGTCAGGCGCGAGGCCACCGGTTCCTACCTCGACGCGGTCATCAAGGAGGTCCTGCGGCTGCGGCCCGTCGTCTACGACACCCCGCGAGCGTTGGCCGAGCCGCTCGAGATCGGCGGCTGCCACGTGCCCAAAGGCTGGCTGGTGAGCGCCGCGATTCCGCTCGTCCACCTCGATCCCCAGCGCTTTCCCGGACCCGAAGCGGTTCGACCCCGCTCGCTTCGAGGGCGACGACGCCCCGGTCGTCGCCTGGATCCCCTTCGGTGGCGGCCGCCGCCGCTGCGTCGGCTCGCGCCTGGCCCTGCTCGAGCTGCAGACGGTCATCGGCGCGGTGCTCGATCGCTTCCAGCTCGAGCCGGACGCCCGACCGACGAGCGCCAGCGCCCTCGTACCGTTACCCTGGCGCCGGCACGGGCAGCCAGCGTCGTCCTTTCAGCGACCGCGGCTGAGCGGTCCGCTCAGCCGCGTGCGGCCGCGACGAGCGGTGCCGCTGGGTAGATCGCGTCTTCGGCTCGAAGCTCTTGCCGGCTTGCAGGATCGAGATCGGGCCGACCCTCGGATCGCCCTTGGCTCGATCTCGAAGTCGCCAACGATCCCATCCGAGACCTTGAGACCGAAGAGCGCCGCCGCGATTGCCTCGCGGTCCGTCCCGTCTGTCGATCGCCTGAGGACGACATCGGCTGCCTGGCCCGCGTAGGGCGCGAACTGCTCGACGGGCTTGCCGTTCAGCTTCGGCTCGAGCTCTGCGACGAAGTCCTTGCCGGCCTGCGGCAGATCGTCCGCGCCAAGCCCCGGAAGCCCGGCGTACATGCCGTTGGCGGCGGCGCCCGCGTCGTCGATCGTCGACTGCTGCGCGAAGCCGTCGAAGGCGAGCAGCGGCACCTTCGTCGTTGTCGCCGAGCACGGCGACCTTGTCCTTGATCACCTTGGCGCCGTTCTGCTCGGTCAGGCCGGCAAGCACGACGGCGTCGGCACCCGCCTTCTTCGCCTTGTTGAACAGGTCCTTATAGCTCTTCGCCTTGGGTCCCAAGTCTCGAAGCCGCTGAGCTTCATCCCCTCCCGCCCGGCGGCACCGCGGAAGTTCTGCGCCTGGCCGGTGCTGGTCGGATCGTCCGCGGCGTAGGCGACGAACGGCTTGTCGACGCCCTGCTTTTAGCGTACTCCGCCAAGCCGGCACCCTGGAAGGCGTCGTTGGGGATCACGCGCGCGTAGTTGCGCCCTTCGGATAGAGGCTGTTGGGCTGACCGTCCTCACAGTTCGGGCTCGACTCGGTCAGGCAGACCGCCGTGTTGCCGGGCGAGACCATCGCGACGCTTGCCTTGCCGAGGATCGGGATCTCGAGCGCTGCGCAGCCCGAGTTGTAGGTGCCGATGACTGCGAGCACGTCGCTGTCCGCCGCGTAAGCGTTCGCGTTGGTCTTGCACGTCGCCTCGTCCCAGAGGCCCGTCTTTGCGATCGAGTCGTCGCAGGCCTGGAATGCGACCGGGGTGTCGCCGGCCTGCCAGTTCGCGTCCTCGAGCGCAAGCCGGATCGCGGCGACCTGTTGCTTGGAGCGCTCGGCCGAGTCGCCCTGCATCGGCAGGTCGCTGACGATGATGCCCTTGGGATCACCGTCGCCGCCGTACTCGGGGTTGGCGCAGGAGTTGATGTCGACGGCGCTCAGCGAGCCGATGTCGGCGGCCGACGCGGCTCGTCGAGGTGCTCGTCGCCGACGACGTGGTCGAGGTGCTGTCGCCGCCGCCTCCGCACGCGGCGATTGCGAACCCCGCCAACGCCAACAGCGTCAGCGGCAGCAGTCGCGAACCGACCTTGAAAACCCTGCAGAACGAACACTGACACCCAACCCCCGTTATCCCTAGCTTGCGATCGCAGCTTTGCGACCGCCGCGACCGTATCGAAGGTCGCGGCGGTCACGAAGCCAGGTGCCTCAGTCGGGCCCTCGTCAAACTGCCGCCGCGGGCGGCGGCGGATCGGTCGGTAGCGGCGCGGCCGCGGCAGCGCCTGAGCCGCCGAGGTCGAAGAACATGATCGCTGAGACGAGCGCGTTGATCGGCGCCGTGACGATGCCGGCGATGATCGCGAAGATGATGATCCCCGCGAGACCGATCGCGCTGCCGATCGCGACGGCGACGATGCCGACGACGAAGGTGATCAGGAAGGCGATCACGATCACGCCGAAGACCGACCAGCCGTTGCCCTTGACGAGCTCCTGGCTGCGGCCGAAGGCGCCGATCGAGTCGCTGTCCTCGGAGACGATCGCCGGGGCCGTGACGGCCCAGATCGTCATCAGGTACAGGCCCGGGATGATCAGCAGGATCAGGCCGATCGCGATCGCGATGCCGCGCAGGATCCCGTTGATGATCAGCGGCAGGATCGCGTGCTGGGCCGATGAGAACAGGTCTCCGGCGCTCAGGTCACGACGTCCGTCCGCACGTACGTCCTCGACGAGCTTGACGACGAAGCCCGTGTAGAGGGCCGTCGCAACGAGGCTCACCGCGGTCGCGAGCAGCGCGAGGATGATCCCGCCACCGTTGTTGAGCAGACCCTGCAGGATGCCCGAGATCAGGAAGACGACGAAGGCGCTTCCCAGCAGCGCACCGGCGTTCTTTCCATAGAGCTCGAAGGTCTCGTTGATGACGCGGCCGACGTCGATCCGCTTCGCTGAAGCTTCCATCCGAATATCTCCTCTGTTTGACGCTCCCCTGGACGGGCCGACCCTATTGCAGAAGTGCTTATCGGGGGCTGCCGCCGGGTACGCGACAACGAATGTTGTTCGAACGACGTCGTCTCGCGATCTATCTGCAGGACCACCTCGCCGGCGCCACCGGGTGGTCTCGAACTCGCGCGCCGCGCGCGTGATGCGAACCGTGACAGCGAGCTCGGCTCGTTCCTGGCCGAGCTCGCCACCGAGATCGAACAGGACCGCGAGTCGCTTGAAGCGGTGATGCGCTCCTGCGATGTCGATCCCGACCAGCTCAAGGTGACCGGCGCCTGGGCCGCCGAGAAGCTTGGCCGGCTGAAGCTGAACGGCGAGCTGACCACTACTCGCCGCTCTCGCGGCTGATCGAGCTCGAAGGGCTGTCCTTGGGGGTCGCCGGCAAACTCTCGTTGTGGCTCAACCTGCAGCGGGCGATGGGCGAGCACCTCGTCACGTTCGACCTCGAAGAGTTGATCGAGCGTGCCCGCTCACAGTTGGAGCGGCTCGAGGAGCACCGGCTGACGCTCTCTGAGCCCGCGCTCGCCGAGTCCTGAGCACCCGGGGCGCGGCTGAGATCGGCCGGGACGGCGCGAATGAGCTGACCGCCGGTCGGGTATCTCCACATTTCACGCCGAAACCAACTCTCAGGAGGTTCGAAATGACGCAGACCAAAGCTGATCGCCAGGAAGCCGCCAAGAAGGCAGCGGCGACCCGCGAGCGCAACAAGATCAAGAGCGAGTCCGAGCAGCGCGGAACGAAGGCCGCTGCCACGCGGCAGGGCAACGCCGCGGCCGACAGCCTTGAGCCAGGCGCGCGAGGCGGTTGGCTCTGCGGCCGGCAGCCTCGCCGAGGCCGCCCGGCACGTCGGCACCGCCGCCGTGGAGACCGGCAAGTCGGTCGCCACGAGGACCCGCTCCGGAACCTGACCACGCGCTGCCCGCCGGACGGTTTTCAGGTCCGTCCGGCGGGCCGCCTGCGGGGGTCCGCGGCGAGGTAATACCCTGCGGCCCCGTGAAGCTGATCGAGGTCTCAGTTGGGATCGACCGTCCGATCGAGGAGGTCTTCGCCTACCTCGACGTGATGGCCAACCACGAGCAGTTCACCGACCACATGCTGGTCGACTGGAGCTTCTCCGGCCCGCCCACGGGCGTTGGCTCGGTAGCGCGCCTGCGCGCCGCCTTGCCGGGCCCCAAGGACTGGACCGAGATCACCGTGGTCGAGGCCGAGCCGCCCACGCGAACGGTCGAGCAGGGCGTCAGCGCCGGTGGCAGGCGCCGCAAGCAGGGGACGTACACGCTGCGTCCGCGCCCGGATGGCGCGACCGAGGTGCGTTTCGAGCTCCGCTACCTCGAGTCGCCGGTCATGGATCGCCTGCTCTCACCCTTCCTGCACCGCTGGCTACAGCGCGGCAATGTGCGCGCGATGGAGCGGTTGCGCGAGCGGCTCGAGGCGTCGTGAGCGAGGACAGGCTTCGGGATCTGCTCGTCGACAGCCGACCACGGCGTGCTCGCGACGATCAACTGACGGCGAGGCTCAGCGCCGGCTGCGGATCACGACCCGGCCACCGCGAGCCGGGATCATCGTCACGTTGCGGTTCCGCATCCGCTCGGGCTCCGGCGACGCGGCCTCGATGTCGAGTCGCCGTGCCATCTGCTCGAGCACCGAGTTCATCTCGGCCATCGCCAAGGCGGCGCCGAGGCAGCGGCGCGTGCCGCCGCCGAAGGGAATCCATTCGTAGGTTCCGGGCTTCTGCCCGAGCCAGCGCTCCGGGCGGAACGCGTGCGGGTCCGGGTACAGGTCGGAGCGGTGGTGCAGCAGAACCATGCTGATCGCAACCGGGGTGTCGGCGGGGACGCCGTAGGGACCGAGCTGCCAGGGCTGGGTCACGCGGCGGGCCGTCATCGGGATCACCGGGCGGCTCCGCATCGACTCGGTCACGGTCGCCTCGATGAAAGGCGCCGCGTCGTCGCCGCCGGCGCGCACGGTCTCGACGAGTCGCGCCTGGGCCTCGGGCGTGCGCGTGAGCCGCTCCCAGGTCCAGGCGAGCTGGTTTGCGGTCGTCTCGTGGCCGGCGAGGACCAGCGTCATCAGCTCATCGCGGAGCTCACGGTCGCTGAGCCGCTCGCCCTCCTCGGTCTCGGCCCGCATGATCAGCGAGAGGATGTCGGTGCGCTCGTCGAGGTCCGGGGCCTTGCGCCGCTTGGCGATCACCGCGTAGACCATCCGGTCGGGGATCTGCAGGGCGAGCCACTGCGAGCCCCAGGGATCGTCGTGGCCGATGTTCATCCACTCGGCGAGCTTCGATCCGGGCAGTGTCGAGGCGAAGAGCAGGTTCTGGATCGCGCGCTTGAGCAGGTACTCGAGCGACCCCCGGCGCGGGTTCTCGATGCCGAAGATCCCGGCCATGATCACGTCGAGCGTGATCGCCTGCATGCGCGGTGCGAGCGCCATCGGCCTGCCGATCGGCCAGCTGTCGATCTCGCGCTCAGCGGAGCGCTCGATCATCTCCTGGTAGCGGGCGATCGCCTCGCCGTGGAAGGGCGGCAGCAGCAGCTTGCGCTGGCGCAGGTGGCGCGGGCCGTTCGCGGTGAGCACCGAGTTCGGCCCGAGCACAGGGCGCAGCGGCGACTCGGCGGCAACCGTCGGCACGAGCTTCGGCGGCGCCTTGAACAGCGACTGGATGTGCTCGGGGTGGCAGGTGACGACGGGCCACCCGCGCACGTATCCGCGCATTCCGAAGACGTCGCCGAAGCGGCGCTGGTGGTAGCTGACGAAGCTCTTCTGGTGCGTCCCGAACCAGAGCGTCTGCAGGATGCGGGGGAGGCGGGTCCGCGGCGCCGGGCGCAGCGAGGCGAGGTCGGCCTCCGAGATCGGGCCGGCGGGGGAGGGGGGAGCCGCGCCGCGCAGGCGGGGTCCTGATTCGGCGGCGGCCGGGACGGCGGCGGGAGCGTTGCCCTCCGGCTGCTCCTGCTCTGCCTTCCTCGTTGCTGTCGCTGCTTCCATTGGGGCTTCCTCCTCGTTGGTCAGGCGTGCGGGTCGGGCGCGCCGTCGAAGTCGACGATCGGCGCCAGGTAGAGCTCGGCGAAGCGCCGCATCTCCGCCGGATTTCGCAGCCCGAGCCCCGACTCGGGAGTAAGCAGGAACGAGAGCACGATCCGGGCGAGCAGCTCACTGACCTCGCGGACGTGCTCCGGCGGCGGCGCCTGCTCGCTGCCGATCGTCGCGACCGCGAGGCCGGCGAGGAACTCGGAGGCGACGGTGAGCAGCGGCTCGGCGCGGACCGTCAGGGCCGGCAGCATCAGCTCCGGCTCCGTTCGGAGCAGGCGCGTGAGCAGTTCGTGCTCACGCAGGGTGGTGAGGGCGAAGACGAAGCCTTCGACGATGCGGTCATGCAGGCCCTCGTAGGGCTGGACGGCAGTCTCGATCGCGGCCACCACGCCGAGCGCCTCGTGCATGAGGACGGCCTCGAGCAGTCCATCCTTGCTCGAGAAGTGCCGGTAGACGGTCACCCGCGAGACGCCCGCGCGGCGCGCGACCTCGTCCATCGTGAAACGCTGCACGCCGAAGTCCTCGACCTGGGAGAGGGCCGCGGCGAGGATCGTCTCGCGCATCTCACCGCTGCCTGCTGTGGCGGACTCCTGCTCGCCGTCCCGGAGGCGGGCGAGGAACGGGTTGGGCGGGGCGGCCGGCTCAGCCATCGCCGCCGACCATAGCGACCTCGTTACAGCTTTACAAGTCGCGGGTGGTTGTAACACCGGGTCGAGTTGTTCCAGGCCGGCTTGCGGCATGGCTGGCGCCTGAACGGCGTGACAGGATGCGGCCCGTGATCGCGACGGGTTCGCTCTGATGCTGCGCCTCCGGGTCGAGGCCGACGCCGAGCAACCGCTCGCCGGCCAGCTTGCCCGCCACGAGGGCGTGCGGCGGCTGATCTCGACGCCGGCGATCTCCGGTGGCGTCGTGCTCGAGGCTGACGTCGACCCGGTCGTCGCCGACGAGATCGTCGCGGAGCTCACCCGCCTCGAGGTCCAACCCGCCCACTACGTGCTCGCCCGGCTCGACCTCGTCGCGCCCGCCATCCGCCAGGGCGCCTTCGCCGACCTCTCCTTCTCCTGGATCGACATCCTCGGCTCGGCCCGTACGAGCTCTTGGCTGCTCGGTCGCTACGTGACGCTGATGAGCGTCGCCGGGGTGATCGCCGGCCTCGGCGTGATCAAGGGCAACGGCATCCTGATCGTCGGTGCGATGGCGGTCAGCCCCGACCTGCTGCCGCTCTGCGCGGCCTGCGTCGGGATCGTCGGCCGCCGCGCCCACCTCACGCGGCGGGCGCTGATGACGCTCGTCACCGGCCTCGCCGTCGCGGGGCTGACAGCGACGCTGATGACCCTGCTGCTCAACGCCACGGGGCTGATCTCGAGCGACTTCAGGCTCGGTGCGGGTGGGCTCGGGGCGCTCGCCAGCGCCGACTATTCGACGGTCCTGATCGCCCTCGCCGCGGGGATCGCGGCGATGCTGTCGTTCGAGACCCGCGCGAGCGCCGCCGTCGGCGTCGCGATCTCGGTGACGACGATCCCGGCCTCCGCCTACTGGGGCGTCGCCGTCGGCTCCGGCCTCGAGCACGGCGCCTGGGGGGCGCTGCTCGTCCTCGTCATCAACGTGACGCTGCTGCTGCTGAGCGGCTCAGTCACCCTCGTCTTGCAGACACGGCGGCACGCGCGCATGGACGACGCTCTGAGAGGCCGCCCCTGAGAGGCCGTCTCAGAGTCGAACCGGCGGGTGGTTTCAGCTAGGGCTGGCTACCGCCGCTGGGGATGATTGGCACCGCCTCGCCGGCGGCTTCGGGCTTGTAGACCTTCTCCTCGCCCGCGTAGCGGTTGCGCGATCGCGCCAGCTTCGCGTCGTCGTAACGCTTCTTCGCCCAAGAGGAGCCCGGCTTCGCCAGCCGGATCGCCCCGATCAGACCGATGGGCGGAAAGTAGAAGCCGAAAACGCCCCACATCAGCTTGCCCTTCATGAAGCAGATGACGACGAAGGTCAGGCCGATCGCCTGGGTGATGATCAGATCGATGATGTCGCCGACGCTGCCCGTCGAGCCGATCGAGACCGGGTAGGCGCCGACCAGCATGAAGCCGCTGACGATCCCGAAGACGATCACCGCGTCGATCGATTGCCGACCCTGCTCCGACCAGTAGACGTCGTCGAGGTGCAGCCAGAGGGCGAACTCATCGAGCGTCAGCGCCGCGCCGATGCCGAAGATCACCGCTGTCACCTCGAGCGGGGGCTGCAGGGCGACCGAGAGGACGCCCGAGATGAGCAACAGGACGATGCCCCAGACGAGGTGGTGGATGTGGGTGTCGCCCGCTTCGACGTTGCCGAGCCAGGCGTAGCGGTCGGCGCGGATCGCGTGGGTAATGAACCGCGTCGCGCCGAAGGTGCAACCGAAGGCGAGGAGCATCAGCAGCAGCGGCTGGTTGCCCTTGTCGACGACGACCTGCTGGTAGGTCGAGGTGATGCTCGCGGCCAGCGCAATCCCACCCATGGCAGCGATCATGGCGGATTGCGCCGGTCGACGGTTTCGAACGGCGCCTGCGGGTAAGCGAACGGCATGGCCCAGCGGCTCGATCCGGCGACGTTCGGCCTGCCGATCGGGCGGTTGCGTCGAGGGCACTTCAGCGACGCCTACTTCACCCTGACCAAGGAGGCGCTCGAGCGCGAGGACCGCCACCCGCGCGTGCTCATGCAGGTGTTCCAGAAGCACGATTCGATCCTTGGCGGGATCGACGAGGCGATCGCCGTGCTCAAGCTCGGCAGCGGGCACACCGACCGCGCCAGCGGCGGCTGGCGGGACGGCTGGGAGCGACTCGACGTGCGCGCGCTGCACGAGGGCGATCGGATCGCCGCGGGGGAGACGGTGTTGACGATCGAGGGCGACTACTCGCTCTTCGCCCACCTGGAGACGGTCTACCTCGGCTCCATGGCGCGCCGCTCGCTGGTGATGCGCAACGTCGCCGAGGTTGTCGACGCCGCCCGCGGCAAGCCGATCCTCTTCTTCCCGGCGCGCCACGACCATTGGCTCAACCAGACCGGAGATGGCTGGTCCGCGCACATCGCCGGCGCGATCGGTGTCTCCACCGACGCGCAGGCCTCGTGGTGGGGCGGCAAGGGCATCGGCACTGTCCCGCATGGGCTGATCGCGGCCTACGGCGGGGATACGGTCGCGGCCGCGAGCGCCTTCGCGGGCCAGTTCGCCGGCGAGATGAACGTCACCGTGCTCGTCGACTTCGAGAACGACTCCGCGCGGACCGCGGTGGAGGTCGCCGACGCGCTCGGCCAGCAGCTCTGGGGCGTCCGCCTCGACACCTCGGAGAGCCTCGTCGACGCCGGCCTCGCCGGGCGGGAGGACCCGCCCGCCGGCGTCTCGCCGGAGCTGGTCGAGCTCGTCCGCGCGGCGCTTGACGACGCTGGTCACGGGCGCGTGCGGATCGTCGTCTCCGGCGGCTTCGACGCCGCCCGGATCGCAACGTTCGAGGAGCGGGGGGCGCCAGTCGACTCCTACGGCGTCGGTTCGGCGTTACTGCGCGGCGCCAACGACTTCACCGCCGACGTCGTCCGCGTCGATGGGCGCCCGTGCGCGAAGGTCGGCCGCGAGGAGCGGCCGAACGAGCGGCTCGAGCCCGTCGAGTAGGACGTCCTCTAAGGCTCAGCCGCCGGCGCCGGTCCGGCAGACGCGGCAGGGCGAGAAGTGGGTGGGCCGGGCGAGCGGAACCTCCAGCGAGGAGGCGTGTGCGGCGTTGCGCTGCACCCCGTAGATGCCGCCGAGCAGGTTCGGCAACTGCGTCGGCACCGGCAGCAGGTGCGGCGTGTCCGACGTCGTCAGCGTCAGCCGCAGGTGGTGACCCTTGGCGATCCGGCCGACGGTCGGGAAGATCTCGATGTCGAAGCGGCTGACCGAGCCATCCGTCGGCACGCGCTTCTGCGAGGCCTCGGTGTACGGGTGATAGGGGAGGATCGGCTTGCCGTCCTTCGTGTACCAGCTCTTCTTGCGGTCCACGGCGCGCAATGAGCCAAGCAGCGCCCCCGCCGTCAGCGGCCGCGAGGTGCCGTTCGGGGCGACGTCTTCGAGCGTCGCCACGAGCTCGCTCTGCGGCCGGTTCGAGGTTGCGTAGATCGTTGCCCCGACCGGGCCGGCGAGCGTCATCGAGCGCTTCATCGGCGGCGTCGTGTAGGTCAGCGCGCCCGGCCCGGACTGGATCGAGCGGTCGTCGTCCGCGCAAGGGTTCTCGGGCAGGCCGCCGGACAGCAGCGCGAGCGCCACGACGCCGCCGCTCCACTGGTCGGACTGCCGTGCGCAGGGGCTGGCCGCGCCGATGAAGGCGATCGAGTCCGAGCCCTTCGCAGCCGAAGGCTTGCTCGTCTGCAGTGTCCCGTCGTTGGCCGAGACCGCGTTCGAGTGGCTCGGGCCGTCGTTCAGGTAGTAGGTCGTCGCTCGCGGGTAGGAGGGCGTCCGGCGCGCCGAGTGCAGCGGGTAGCGCTTCGCGTCCACCCAGCGGCCGCTGCCGTTCTCGTAGATGTGCAGCGGCGTGCGCACCTTGTCGATCCCCGTGCTTCTGCCCTTGAGCCAGTGGTCGAACCAGCGCAGCTCGAGCGGATAGATCGAGAAGCCGGCGCCGGCGGTGACGTGGTACCAGGGGCCCATCAGCAGCTGGTAGCGCGCCGTCGGCTTCTGCCCGGGCTTCATCGGCGCCGAGACCGGGCGGTGGCGGAAGGCGTTCTGCAGGCCCGAGTAGTCGAGCGGGCTGCCGCGCTGGAAGAGGTCGTACCAGCCGCCGACCATGAAGGCCGGGATCCGGTTGCGGACGATCTTGCGCAGCCAGCGGCGCGGCTCGCGCGCCTTCCAGTAGCGGCCGTCGAAGGCCTGATCGCCCTCGGTCTCGATGTTCGCCGCCTGGTAGGCGTTGTAGGAGAGCAGGCCGGCGACGTGCTCGGCCTCCGTCTGGATCAGCTCGGCGAGGTCGTCGATGTTGCCGACGGGGTTGGCGACGTTGAGGCCGCCGAAGAGGGCGAGGATCACGGCGTCGAACTCGAAGCCCTGCAGCCCGCCCTGGAAGGCGATGTCGCGGTAGCTGTCGTTGCCGACGACGATCGGGAACATCGCCTTCAGCGGCGAGTGGCGGCCGACGTTGTGGGCAGTCATCAGCTGCGTGTAGCCCATGTACGAGGGCCCGTACGTGCCGACCTTGCCGTTCGAGTGGGGCAGCTTCGAGGCCCAGTCGACGAGCTCGGCGCCGTCGCGGCCCTGGATCGGGTCGAGCAGCCCGAAGCTGCCGTGCGAGGCACCGGTGCCGCGTACGTCGGCGACGACGTCGATGTAGCCGCGCTTGATGAAGTACGGGAGCGGGCCGATCTCAGTGCCCGCCTCGGGCCCGCCCTCACCGCCGGAAGCGAGGCCCGCGTAGTCCTTGCCGTAGGGGGTCTGGACCATGATCACCGGGAACGGGCCCGCCGCCGCCTTGCCGGTGTGCCTGTCCGTCGGGTAGTAGACGTTGGCCCGCAGCACCGTGCCGTCGGCCATCGTGATCGACTCGTTCTTGTGCTCGGCGACGCCGTAGCGCTCCGGACCCGGCTTCCAGTGCGCGGAGGCGGCCGTCGGGCCGAGCAGCGCAAGCGCGCAGGTCGCGAGCAGAGCCGTAATCAGCTTGCCCCTCCTCATGCGGCCAATGTAGTCCCGGCCATCTCGCCACGCGCCGGTTGCCGCGGGCGCGTCGGCCACAATGGCCGGCGTGCCGCGTCACATCCCCGGCCGCCATCCGCACCTGCGGCTCCATCGTCTCCGCGCGCGGCAGGTTGGTGGAGCGGCCGGATTCCTCGCCGTGCTTGGGCCCGGGCTGCTCGCCGGGCTCTCCGACGACGATCCGCCGGGGATCACGACGTACTCCTCGATCGGCGCCGACTACGGCTACACGCTGATCTGGACGCTCGTCGTCTCGACCGTGGCGCTGATCGTCTTCCACGAGGTCGCCGTGCGGACCGGGGTCGTCACGGGCAAGGGGCTGGTCACGCTGATCCGCGAGCGCCGGGGGCGACGCCAGGCGATGCTCGTCGTCGGCGCCCTGCTCGTCGCCAACTTCGGCACGCTCTGCGCCGAGTTCGCCGGGATCGCCGCCGGTGCCCACCTGCTCGTCGGCATCGGTCGCGGCATCGCGGTCCCGGTTGCCGCGCTGGCCGTGATCGCCCTCGTCCTCCGCGGTAGCTTCCACCGGGTCGAGCACGTGTTGCTCGCCCTCAGCGCCGTCTTCGTCACGTACATCGTTGCCGGTTTCCTCGCCGGCCCCGATTGGGGCGCGGCGGCCCGCGGGGCCGTCGTTCCCACGCTGCCGGGCGGCCGCGACGCCATCCTCGCCGTCGTCGCCACGGTCGGTACGACCCTGGCGCCCTGGGGCGTCGTCTTCATCCAGTCCTACGCGGTCGACAAGCGGCTCTCGATCCGCGACCTGCGCTACGAGCGGGTCGACGTCGTCACGGGCGCCGTGCTGACCGGCGTCATCGGGCTGTTCGTGATCGTTGCCTGCGCGGCGACGTTGCACGTCGACGGCATCCACATCTCGGACGCGGGCGACGCCGCGGTGGCGCTCGAGCCGCTCGCCGGCACCGCCGCGAGCCGGCTCTTCGCGGCGGGCTTTCTTGGCGCGGCGTTGCTCGCGATCGCGATCGTGCCGCTGTCCACCGCCTACTCCGTCGCCGAGGGCAGGGGGCGGGCGGCGGCCCTCGACCTGCGCTTCGCCGAGGAGCGCGGCTTCTACATCGTGTTCGTCGTGATGCTGATCGCTGCGGCGATCCCGGTCGTGATCCCGGGCGTGCCGCTCGTTCCGATCCTCTACCTAAGCCAGGCGTTGAACGCGGTTCTGCTGCTCGCAATCCTGCCCTTCATCCGCGGGCTCGCCTGCGACGAGCGGATCATGGGAGACAACAGGCTCGGGGTCACGGCGCGCTTCGCGACCGCGGCGACGATCGCCCTCGTCGCGGTCTCGGTGATCACCCTCGCGGTGCTGACGATCGCCTGAGCCCCGGTGAGGGGCGTCCGGTGCTCGGCCGCGGCGCCAACTACGATCCGGCCGAAGGGGCGGCTGGGTGAGCAAGGCAAGCAAAGGGAGCAGCGACGTCCCGACGGGCGACCGCCGCCGTTGGTCGATGGCCCGCCTCCTGGGGCCGCTCGCCGTTGCCGGTGCGTTCATCCTCGGTGGGTGCAATGACCAGGGATCCGCCGCCGACTTCCACACGGTCGAGCCCGACACGCTCACGGTGGCCACCGAGGGCTTCCCGGTCGCGGGCTTCTGGGAGGGCACTGCGAGTCGCCCGACCGGGGGCTTCGAGTACGAGCTCGCCCACGACCTGCAGGAGCACTTTGGCCTCGGAAACCTCAAGATCGTCGTCGTGCCGTTCGCAAAGATCATCTCCGGGGATCTCGGCGGCGCCGATCTCGCGCTCTCGCTCGTGACGCCGACGGAGGAGCGTGAGCAGCTGCTCGACTTCTCCGCGCCCTATCTGGATTCGCCGGCGGCGCTGCTCACGCCGAGCGATCTCGAGGTGCCCGATCTCGAGACCGCGCGCGATCTCCAGTACGTCGTCGAGACGGGGACGACCCTGCAGACGGCCCTCGACGATCACATCGACCCGATCGCTGAGCCGATCATCGCTCCCGACCGGCAGGCCGTCATCGCCGCGCTCGCTGACGGGCGGGCCGACGCGGCCATCTTCGATCTCCCGGCGGCAGAGGCGCTGGCCCAGCAGTCGAACGGGCGACTCCACGTCGCCGCAAAGCTCGAGGGCCCGGAGACGATCGCCGCAGCCCTCCCCGACGGTGAGGAAAACAACCGCGAGGCCGTCAGCAGTGCGATCCGCTCCCTCGACGCCGACGGCACCCTGGCCGACCTGTCGAGGCGCTGGCTGGGGGACGAGGTGACCGATGGCGCGCTCGACGTGCCTCTGCTGAGGAGCACTCGATGAGTGTCCCGTTCGCTGGAATCACGCTCGAGGCCCCGCACGGCACGGCCTTCGAGTTCCTCGTGCTGTTCGCGGTAGTCATCCTCGGGCCGCCACTGCTCGAGCGGGCGCGGGTTCCCGGGCTGATCGGCTTGCTCGTCGGTGGCTTCGTCATCGGCGCGCACGGGCTTGGGTTGATCGGCGCCGGCAACACCACCGTTCCCGACCTGGGCCAGCTCGGCCTGCTCTATCTGATGTTCGTCGCCGGAGTCGAGCTCGATCTCGGCCTGCTCCGCATCCACCGCCGCTCGGCGCTGCTCTTCGGCCTTCTCACCTTCATCTTTCCGATGGTTTTCGGGACGATCACGGGCATGGCGCTCGGCTGGGGCTGGCCCGCAGCGCTGCTGCTCGGCTCGCTGCTCGCCTCGCACACGCTGATCCTCTACCCGACGATCCGCAACGCCGGGCTGGCGCCCGATCCGGTGATCGCCAGCGCCGTCGGCGCCACCGTTCTCACCGACACGCTCGCCCTGATCGTCCTCGCCGGCGTCTCGGGGACCGAGACCGGATCGGGCTCCGGAGTGGAGATCGGCCTGCAGATCATCCTCGGCCTCGTCGTCCTCCTGCTCTTCTCGTTCAAGGTGCTGCCGCCGGTCGCGCGCGCCGGCTTCCGGCTGCTCGGCGCCGATCGCTCGGTCCGCTACGTGATCGCCGTCGCCGCCTTCCTCGCCGCAGCAACGGTCGCCGAGGTGTTCGGCATCGAGGGCATCGTCGGCGCCTTCTTTGCCGGTCTTGCGATGAACAGGCTCGTGCCCAACCGGGGGCCGCTGATGGGCCGCATCGACTTCTTCGGGAACGCCGTCTTCGTGCCGATCTTCCTCGTCTCCGTCGGCCTGCTGCTCGACCCGTCGGTCATGGCGGAGCCGCAGACGCTCGGCCTCGCCGGTCTGCTGATCGTCGCCTGCCTCGGCGGCAAGGCAATTGCCGCCTGGCTCACGCGCAGCCTGCTCGGTGCCGACGGGGCCGAGGCCGCTGTCGTCTACGCGCTCACCAGCCCGCAGGCCGCCGCGACGCTGGCGGCGACGACCGTCGGCTTCAACATCGGCCTCTTCACCGAGTCCGTCGTCAACGCGGTCCTCGTCTTGATCCTCGTCAGCGTCACCGCGGCGACGCTCGTGGCCGAGCGCGCGAAGAAGCGCGTCCAACCTCCCACGCCGGCTGATCGGGAGCTGGGCGAGCACGTGCTCGTCGCCGTCGAGGACCCCGCCGCCGCCGCGCTCGGGCTGCGCGTGGCGAGCCGCATCGCCGACCCGATCGGTGGCGCCGTCAGCGTCACGCTGCTCGAGGCGATCGGTGACGGGAGCGTCTCGCCCAACGGCGGTCTTGGCGAGCTCGACGAGCTCTGCGGCCGGCTCGGGCTCGACTCCGAGCCGACGAGGTTGGCCACGCGCCACTTCGCCGAGGGCGTCTTCCACGCCGCGCTCTCGATCGACGCCAGCCTCGTGATCGCCGTCGAGCACTCCGAGCGCCCTGGTCAGGCCGTCGGCGGGTGGGCCGAGACCGTCTCGGGGATCAGCTCGGCGCCCGTCGCGATCGCCCGTGGCGACTCCGAGAGCGTGCGGTCGGTGCGCCTGATCAGTCCCGGAGGCGATGAGACGATCGGTACCGGCGCGGCGGCCGTCGCACGTCAGATCGGCGAGGCGCTGAGTGGCGGTGAGCTCGTGGACGAAGCGGTCGCGGCAGGCTCCTGGGTTGGAGGCCTGCGCCCCGGCGAGGTGACCCTCGTCCCGGTGGGCTCCTGGGTCCTGCTCGACGGGATCCCCGACCCGCCCGATGGCGCGGCGCTGCTGCTCGTCCCCGAGCCCACGATGCCGGCCTGAGCTTCCGCGTTTGCCGGCGGGCTCCGGTGGGCACGAGAGCGGTGAGCGAAAGGAGAGACATGGACCTGCAAGCGGAGCTGCTCGAGATCGAAGGCGAGCTCGCGGCCGGTGACGGCGCGACGTATCGCCGCCACCTGCGCGACGACGCCCACGTGATCGTTCCCGGGCAGCGGCTCGACAAGCCGACGACCGCCGCCGCAATGGACGAGAGCCCGGGCTGGGACTCGTTCGAGATCGAGGGGGCGACGGTGCTCCCGGTCGGCGAGGCGGGCGCGCTGCTCACGTACCGATACGAGGGCAGGCGCGGGGAGGAGGAGACCTACACCGCGGAGATGACGAGCGTCTACGAGCGCGATCCGGACGGTGCGTGGAAGCTCGTCCTGCACCAGCAGACGCCGCTTTCCTGAGCCATTCAAGTCTCCACGCGCCGATCGCGGAAGCGGCCCCATAAACGTTCTCTCACAGTTCGTTGAGAAGCCGTTCACACACCGCCGTTTCGATGCCGCTCCATGGAAGCATCCTCCCCAGCATCTCCCCGATCCGGCGTCCTCAGCGGACGCAAATTCGACCCGGTCCTGCACGGCCTGCCCCTCGCGTTCCTGCTCTGTCTGGCATTGGCGGGGCTGCAGCTGGGCACGCTCTTCGGCTTGCCGGCGCACGCTCTGCTCGTGCACCTGCCCGTGGTGTTCATCCCGCTGCTGGCGCTGGCGGCGATCGCGCTCATGGTGCGATCGGACTGGCGCCGCCGCTACGGTCTCGCGCTTGCGATCGCGGCACTCGTGTGCCTCGCGTTCACGATCGTCGCGGCCGGCGCCGGCGATTCGCTCCGTAACGACCGCGAGCAGGCGCTGTTCGCCGCCCACGGCGTCCCGGTCCCGGCGGCGGTCACGGCCGGCGGCGATGCGGGGCAGGCCGCGGCCTCCAGCGCTTTGCAGGCGCTCGGCGGGTCCACGGCGGCCGAGGCCTCGGCCCTCGACAAGCACGCCGCGCTCGGCGAGCAGCTGCGGACCGCGATGATCGTCCTCACCGCCGGGATCCTCGCCCTGGTTCTCGCCGACGTCGTCTCCCGGCGTGGCATCGGCGGTCCCCTCGGACGCGCCGCCGCCCTCCTGGAGCGCCCGCGGCTCGCGCTGGCGGCCCGGGTCGGCATCAGCCTGCTCGCGGCCTTCACGCTCGTCTGGGTGGCCCGCGCCGGGCACGAGGGCGCGAAGGCGGTGTGGGCGAGGGACTCCGGTTCTGCGGTCAGCGCAGCCGCCGCGACGCCGGCAGGCGGAACGCAGCCGCGGGCGCTGCCCGCGCCCGCCGGCTGAGCGGGGCCGCGGGCGGCTCTAGGTGGCTGGGAGCCGCGTGATCTCGGTCGTGCGGGCCACGGTCCGGAAGCCGAGCCGCGCATAGAGGTCCTTCGGGCGGTCGTCGGCGTCGGCGACGATCCACAGATCGCCGGCGCCGCTCGCCGCCTCGATCGCTGCTCGGGTCATCGCCGTGCCACGGCCGCCGCCCCGGCGTTCGGGGTCGACGAACACCTGAGTGATCTCGGCGGCGCCGCCGAGACGCTCGATCTGCGCGAAGGCGATCGGCCTGCCCGCCTCGCGCACGGCGAGCACCTCGGCGCTGCGCGCCAGCGCCACCTCGCGCGCCTGCGCGTGGTAGTTGCCCGGATCGGTGCCCTGTATGTCCTCTTCGAACCAGGTGACGCGGAGCTCGTGGACGTCGTCGTAGGGAACTGACTCGACGGGGATCGGCTTGCCGGCCCCCGCCGGCACCGGCTCGGTGTGCAGCATCCAGACGAGCCGCGTCACCTGCCAGCCGCGCGCGACGAGCTCGCGCTCATGCTCGGCGGCGGAGTCGACGTCGTCGAAGTCCACGCGGACGTGCGCGAGGCCGTCGAGCGCCGCAACCGCGAAGTCCACCAGCTCGTCGGTGCTCACGGCCGGGTCCTCTTCGACCCGGACCACGTTGTAGTCCCAGTAATCCGGGAATCGCGATGCCCTGACGACGTGGCCGTGGTCCCACGGCTCGATCGAGTCGCAGACGGCGGCCTGGCCCGCGTGGTGCCAGGCGATCGCCCGAGCGGCCTTGACTGGATCCGCGTCGCGTTCGGCGCTCATCGGGCGGAGCCTACGCTCCGCGGCAGGGGCGGGCTCAGTCGTCCCGCGTCTGCTGTCTTGCGTCCTCGGAGGCTTCCCAGAAGTCGTCGACCTTGACCGAGTCGGAGGCGTCGCGCTGCACCGAGATCGCCCACATCTGGACGGGCTCGGCGCCCTCGTTGCGGTGCGAGCGGACCGTGCCCGGGGCGACGCGGACCGCGGAGCCGGCGTTGACCTCGCGGATCTCGTCGCCAAAGCGCATCGTCAGCGTGCCCTCGGTGATCAGGTAGATCTCCTCGGTCGCCTCATGCCGGTGCCCGGTTCCCTGCTCGAAGTCGGAGTAGGGAGGGACGCGGATCAGCGTCAGCGCGAGCTGCTCGGCCCCGAGCGCCTCGGTCAGCCGGCGGAACTCGCCGGGGACGTCGCTCTCAGCGTAGGCGTCGGCGACATCGTCGCCGGCGACGATCGTGAAGTCGGGCTCCTGATCTGTCATGCCGGACCCTGTACCCGCTGTGAGGGTCGCCAACCACTGGGGCGGCTGGCCGGCTGGCCAAACCCGGCCGGGCCGGGTAGGCTCGGCGCGATGTCCGCGACAGCGATCGACCACGAGGTGATCGTCGTCGGCGCCGGCTTCTCCGGCATCGGCGTGGCCGCCGAGCTCGGCAAGCACGGCTTCGACGACTACCTGCTCGTCGAGCAGGGCGAGGACTTCGGCGGCACCTGGTACTGGAACCGCTACCCGGGGATCGCCGTCGACATCCCGTCCTTCAGCTACCAGTACTCGTTCGCCAAGAGCCACACCTGGTCGCGCAGCTACGCGCCCGGCGCGGAGCTGGCTGAGTACGCGCGGCGCTGTGCCGACGACCTCGGGCTGCGCGAGCGGACCCGCTTCGGGACGCGGATCACGAACGCCGACTTCGACGAGGCCGCGGACGTCTGGCGGCTCGAGACCGATGGGGGCGAGGGGCTGGTCGCCCGCTATCTGATCGACGCCAGCGGCGTACTCACCGTGCCGAAGGCGCCCGACATCGCGGGGCTCGACGAGTTCGCCGGCGAGATCGTGCACACGGCGCGCTGGGACGACTCGATCGAGCTCGCGGGCAAGCGCGTCGCCGTGATCGGCACCGGCGCCTCGGCCGTGCAGCTGATTGCCGAGATCGCGCCCGATGTCGAGCACCTGACCGTCTTCCAGCGGACGCCGATCTGGTGTCTGCCCAAGTACGACTTCCCGCTGCCCGGCCGGCTCCGCTGGGCGCTCGAGAAGATCCCCGGCACCCAGGCCGCGATGCGCGTCCTGAGCCAGAGCTTCGTCGAGCTCACGTTCCCGCTCGCCGCCCACTACCACGACCCGCTCAACCTCTCAGGCCGCTTCGAGGGCCAGGCGCGGGCCTACGTGCGCGAGCAGGTCAACGATCCCGAGCTGGCTGAAAAGCTCACGCCGAGCTACCCGATCGGGTGCAAGCGGCCCGGCTTCCACAACACCTACCTGGCCACCTACAACCGCGAGAACGTGACGCTCGAGACTGACCCCATCGCGGCCATCACCGCGGACGGGCTGCGCACGGAGGCGGGCAACGAGCACGCGGCCGACGTGCTGGTCCTTGCCACCGGCTTCAAGGTCTTCGACCCCGGCAACTTCCCCAAGTACCCGGTCAGCGGACGCGGGGGAGAGGACCTCGAGCGCTTCTGGCGCGAGCGCCGCTACCAGGCCTACGAGGGCGTCAGCGTGCCCCGCTTCCCCAACTACTTCCTCGTCTTCGGTCCCTACGGCTACAACGGCTCCTCCTACTTCAACCTCGTCGAGACGCAGAGCCACCACATCGTCCGGGCGCTCGCGCACGCCCGCGAGCACGGGGCGACGTCCGTCGAGGTGACCGCCGAGGCGAACGAGCGCTACTTCGCGGAGATGCTGCGTCGCCGCAGCCGCCAGGTCTTCTGGCAGCCGAGTTGCGTCGAGGCGAACAGCTACTACTTCGACGATCACGGCGATGTGCCGCTGCGCCCCGCGCCGACGCTCGAGACCGTCTGGCGCAGCCGCCGCTTCCCGCTCGCCGACTATCGGCTCGGCTGGGCGCCCGCGCGGGTCGCGAGCGAACCGCCGGCCGACGAAGACCTTGTCGCCGAGCAGGCCATCGGCTGAGCGGGCGGTCCGCGCGAGCGTCGCCGGCGCCACCGGCGACCCGGCCTTTCGCGAGGCGACCATCGAGCGCGCGCATGAGCTCGGCCTGCTGGGCTGGGTTCGCAACGACGGCCCTGACGGCACGGCGCTGATTCATGCCGAGGGCGACGCCGGCGCGGTGGAGGAGCTGCTCGGTTGGCTCGGGGAGCGTGGCGAGGCCGGGGTCGAGGAGGTCAAGGCGGAGGGCCACGAGCAGTTCGCGATGCGCGGCGTCAGCGCCGGCGTCTTCGTCGTCCAGGAGCACCACGCGACGGCCCACCACTTCGACCTGCGCCTCGAGGTCGACGGCGTGATGCGCTCGTGGGCGGTGCCGAAGGGGCCATCGCTGGACCCCGGCGTCAAGCGGATGGCGATCCAGGTCCCCGATCACGAGCTCTCCCACAACGACTTCGAGGGGGAGACCGAGGGCGGCGGGCGCGTCATCGTCTGGGACCGCGGCACCTACGAGCAGGGTGGCCGCGTGCCCTGGCCCGAGGCGCTCGAGCGCGGGCACGCGGTCTTCGTCCTCCACGGTCACAAGCTGCGCGGGGGCTTCGCGCTGCAGCGCACGCGACGCGGCAACAAGCCCCAGTGGCTGCTGATCAAGCGCGCCGACGAGGAGGCCGCGCGCGGCTCCGACGTCGTCGCCGAGCGGCCCGGCTCGGTGCTCGCCGGCGGGTAGGGGTGCCCGGTCCGGTATACCTAACGCCCATGGGGAATCGGAGAGGAGCGCCGGGGACGGGCGTGCGCGTGTTCGCGCTGCTCGTTACGGCCATCGCAGCAGCCGTGATGTTGATCGCCGCCGATTCGGCGGCCGCGAAGCCGAAGGAGCCGGTCTGGCTCTGCAAGCCCGGGCTTACCGACAACCCGTGTGAGCCCGGCCTCTCGACGACGCTCGTCTCGCCGGCGGGCGAGCCGCAGAAGACGATCAAGCCGAAGCAGCGGAAGCAGAAGTTCGACTGCTTCTACGTCTACCCGACCGTCAGCGACGACGACGGCACCAACTCGGATCTCTCGATCGACCCCGAAGAGCGCTCGATCGCGCTCTACCAGGCGTCGCGCTACTCGCAGTACTGCAAGGTCTACGCGCCGATGTACCGGCAGTTGACGCTGAAGGCGATCAACGGCGGCTCCGAGGTCACCCCGCAGGACGTGGCGAAGGCCAACCGCGACGTGATCGGTGCCTGGAACTACTACCTCAAGCACTACAACAGGGGTCGCGGCGTCGTCCTCATCGGCCATTCGCAGGGCGCCGGCCAGCTCGAGAACCTGATCGCGACGCAGATCGACCACCACAAGCGCCAGCAGAAGCGGATCATCTCCGCGATCGTGCTGGGCGGCAACGTCCTCACCAAGGAGGGCAAGAAGTCCGGGGGGCAGCTGAAGAGCCTCGACGCGTGCAAGCGCGTCAAGCAGACCGGCTGCGTCATGGCCTTCTCGACCTTCAACGCGCCCGTCCCCGACAGCGCGCTCTTCGGGCGCCCCGGCGGCTTCTTCGGCGGCAACCCGAAGACCCAGGACGTGCTCTGCACCAACCCGGCGGCGCTACGGGGCGGCAAGAAGGTGCCGCTGGACGCGATCATGCCGGTCGAGCCGTTCGCGCCGGGCACGACGATCGGGATCGCGACGACTCAGGTCGGCTTCCCCACGCCCCCGGCGGATGTCGGCACGACCTACTTCGAGTCCCGCGACGGCTACAGCGGCCGCTGCTCGTCGGCGGATGACGCCAACGTGCTCCAGGTCAGCGCCAACGGCGACGCGCCGACCCTGAAGCCTTTTCCGACCGCGGACTGGGGCCTGCATTTGGTCGACGCCAACATCGCCCTCGGCAACCTCGTCGGCGACGTGCACAAGCAGGCCAAGGCCTACGCCAAGCACCACCGCGGCCACGCCAAGCACGGCCATCACAAGCGCGGCCGCTGAGCAACGGCCGGCCGCCTCAGCCGAGGCCTCGCCTCAGCGACTCAGCCTCCGTAGTTGACGTGCCACCACTCGCTCGGGGCCTCGGTCTTGCCCCAGCCGTAGGCCGAGCCGAGCGCGTCGACGACTGAGCGCATGGACGGGTCTGGGACGTCCACCGCCTTCCCGTATTCGTGCGCGGAAGTGCCGGGCGGCGCCGCCAGCGGGCCCGTTCCGTTCAGGTAGTCCTGGTAGAGCTGGGCCTGCTGGTCGTAGGTCCGGTACGCGGAGAGCGGGCCGCCGGGATAGATGTCCTCCCCGTAGGTCTGTAGCGACTGCTGGCGCATCGCGTTCCAGGACGAGGCCGCGCCTGAGTCGAGCGGCAGCTCGCCGTAGGGGCTCGGCACGTAGCCGAGTGCGCCAGAGGGCGTCGTGGCGGGCGAGGCCACGGTTGTTGCGGCGGTGCTCGCCGTCGCGGCCGGAATCGCCAGCGACTGGCCGGGGACGATCACCGAGTCCAGCGAGAGCCCGTTCGCCGAGGCGAGGGCATCGGCGGTGACGCCGTTGGCGGCGGCGATCGACGAGAACGACTCACCGGCGACGACGGTGTGCGAGCCGGCGGTCGATGGAGCGGACGTAGCTGACGCCGTCGAGCTCGTCGCGGCGGCCACCTCGTAGGCCGCCGGGACCTGGATCGTCTCGCCGACGATCACCTGGTGGTCGGCCGGGAGACCGTTGTACGCCGCGACCTGCTCGGTCGTCAGCCCGTTCGCCGTCGCGATCGACCACAGCGTCTCGCCGGGGGAGACCGTGTGTGGAGCCGCGGCCTCGGCTGTCGGCGCGAACGCGGCAATCGTCACCGCGCAGATCATCGTGGCGGCACCCCCCACTACCTGGTGCAACCTCATCTCAGCCCTCCTGGCCGTTTCGCTTGAGGCACCGCCTTCGCGCCGTCCCCGGCGGGGCCTGCCCGGGTTTCCGTAACCCTGGGCACTGCACCAACCGATGCAGCCCGGCGCCCTTCCGTAGCCAGCACGGTGTCGGCGGCGAAGGGTGAGCCCTACGGTGCGGCCCGGATCCCAAGAGCGAGAGGAACGAGATGCCGAGCGAGCCCGCCGACGAGAGCCCCGCCCTCGCGGTCAGCGAGGTCCCGGCCGGATACCCGGTCAATCGCGAGGCCGACGTCGTTCTCCGCGATGGCTCGACGGTTCGCGTGCGTCCCGTGCGGCCGTCCGACAAGGAGGGATTGCGGCGCTTCTTCGAGGGCCTCTCGCAGGAGTCGACGTGGTTCCGCTTCTTCAGCGCCGGCACGAGCACGGCGAGCAAGGTCGCGCTGGCGCTTGGGGTCGACTACCGCGACCGCTACGGCCTGGTTGCCGTGCGCGGCGCGGACGGCGAGATCGTCGGCAACGCGCTCTACGCCCGCACCGGCGAGGAGCGCGCCGAGGTCGCCTTCACGATCGCCGAGGAGATGCAGGGCCACGGTCTGGGGACGATCATGCTTGCCCATCTCGCCGAGGCGGCGGGCGAGATCGGGATCGAGACCCTCGAGGCCGAGGTGATGCCCGAGAACCACCGGATGATCGAGGTCTTCCGCGAGAGCGGCCTGCCGGTGGAGGTCCGGGCCCGCGCCGGCTCGGTGCACGTCGAGATGCCGTCCTCACTCGCCGAGCCGGCGGTCGAGCGCTTCGAGGACCGTGACCGGATCGGGGCGGTGGCGGCGATCGAGGGGTTCCTGCGACCCGCGTCGATCGCCGTGGTCGGCGCCTCGCGCCGGCGCGGGACCGTCGGCGGCGAGCTCTTCCACAACCTGATCTCGTCCGGCTTCGACGGCCCGGTCTATCCGGTCAACACCGAGGCGGAGGTGGTCCAGTCGGTGCGGGCATATCCGACGGTGCTCGAGGTGCCGGGGGCGGTCGAGATGGCAGTGATCGCCGTTCCCGCGGAGCAGGTGATCGAGGCGGCCCGCGAGTGTGAGCGCAAGGACGTGCGCTCGCTCCTTGTCATCTCCGCCGGGTTCGCGGAGGCTGGGCCCGACGGCGTCGAGCGCCAGGCCGAGCTCGTACGCGTCTGCCGTCGCGCCGGGATGCGGTTGATCGGGCCGAACTGCCTCGGCGTACTCGCCACCTCGCCCGAGGCGCCGCTGAACGCCACCTTCGGACCGGCCTTTCCGGAGACGGGCCCCGTCGCCTTCCTCTCGCAGAGCGGTGCCCTTGGCCTCGCGATCATCGACTTCTCCGCGTCCCTCGGGCTCGGCCTCTCGTCCTTCGCCTCGGTGGGCAACAAGGCCGACATCTCCGGCAACGACCTGATCCAGTACTGGGAGCAGGACCCGGAGACCTCGCTGATCCTGCTCTACCTCGAGTCGTTCGGCAACCCGCGCAAGTTCTCCAGGATCGCCCGCCGGGTCGGGCGCGCCAAGCCGATCGTCGCCGTCAAGAGCGGCCGCTCGGCGGCCGGCGCCCGTGCGACCAGCTCGCATACGGGTGCGCTGGTTGCCGCCTCCGACGTCACCGTCGACGCGCTCTTCCGGCAGAGCGGCGTGATCCGCACCGACAACCTCGCCGAGCTCTTCGACGTCGCCTCGCTGCTCGCCAACGCGCCCGGGCCCGCCGGACGCAGGGTCGCGGTGCTGACCAATGCAGGCGGGCCGGGGATCATGTGCGCGGACGCCTGCGAGGCGAGCGGCCTCTCCGTTGCGGGGCTGAGCGAGCGGACGCGAGAGCGACTCGCCGACTTCCTGCCCGAGGCCGCCGCGTTGACCAATCCCGTCGACATGATCGCCACCGCCCCCGCCGAGCACTACCGGCGCTCACTCGAAGTCCTGCTCGATTGCGGCGAGGTCGACGCTGTGATTGCGATCTTCATCCCACCGCTGCTGACTCGGGTCGAGCAGGTCACCGAGGAGATCGCAGCCGCCGTCGGCGCTGCCGACCGCGAGATCCCCGTCCTGCAGGTGCTCATGAGCGCGGAGGCGGAGCGCGGGGCGCCGGCCGGCGGTCCAGCGCTGCCGACCTACCGCTTTCCCGAGGATGCGGCCCGCGCGCTCGCTCGGGTTGCTCACCATGCCGAGTGGCGCTTGCGCGATCCCGGCTCGATCCCCGACTTCGAGAACGTGCGCGGTGACGCTGCGGCGGCGCTGATCGCCGAGGCGCTGGCCCGAGGTGGGGGCTGGTTGCAACCGGACGAGGTCGCCGCGCTGCTCGACTTCTACGGAGTTCCGCTCGCGGCGTGGCGGATCGCCGACTCGGCCGCCGCCGCCGCCGCGGCCGCCGACGAGCTGGGCGTACCGGTGGCGCTCAAGGCGATCGCTCCCGGCCTCGTCCACAAGACCGAGGCCGGCGCGGTGCGGCTTGGCCTGGGCCAGGCTGGTGAGGTGGCTGCCGCGGCCGACGAGATGACCGCCGCCGTGCGCGCCAATGGCCTCGAGCCCGAGGGCTTTTTGGTGCAGTCGATGGTCTCCGGCGGCGTTGAGATGCTCGTCGGCGTCGTCGGCGATCCGCTCTTCGGGCCTGTGATCGCCTGCGGTGCCGGCGGCACGACGGCCGAGCTGACGCGAGACGTCGCCGTCCGGCTCTCGCCACTCACCGGCCGCGACGCCGGCGAGATGCTCCGGGAGCTCGCCACGTTCCCCCTGCTCGACGGCTTCCGCGGTGCACCGAAGGCCGACGTGGCGGCGCTCGAGGAGATGCTGCTGCGGGTCGGCGCCCTCGTCGACGCCCATCCGGCGATCGCCGAGATCGACCTGAATCCAGTCAAGGTCTCCCCTCAGGGTGCAACCGTCGTCGACGCCCGGGTCCGCGTCGAGGTCGCAAAGCCGCCGGCTCCCTGGCCGAGCGCCGCGGGCTGAGGGGCGGACCGCGGCTTTCGGCCTCGCTTGGTGTTGGATGGGGAGTGCGGATGATCAGGAAGACGACGACTCTCGCGGCTGCCGGGCTGGCCTTGACGCTGATCGCCGCCCTCGCGGCGCAGACGCACGCGGCGGCCGAAGGGGGTCACGCGGTCGGCGCCGCTCGCGTCGATTACCGGCAATGTCCGAAGGACGTGACCATGAAGAGCCTGCGCTGCGCGCGACTGCGGGTGCCGCTCGAGCGTGCAGACCCCTCGCTCGGCACGATCCCGATCGCCTTCGCGGTGCGCCCGCCGAGCTTCCACAAGAAGCCGCCGCGGGGCACGATCTTCGCGGTCGAGGGCGGCCCCGGCTACGGCTCGATCGGCAGCGTCCGCTACTACACGAACCTGCTCGGCCCGCGCCTGCGGCATCGCTACCGGCTCGTCACCGTCGACATGCGCGGCACCGGCCACTCGCAGGCGATCGACTGTCCGGCGCTGCAACACGCTCGCATCACCGACGGCCGCGGCGTCGCCCGCTGCGCGCGCCGGCTCGGCGACACCTACGGCTCTTACCGGACCTCAGCCGCCGCCGACGATCTCGACGCCGTCAGGGAGGCGCTCGGCGTGCGGCGGATCACGATGTACGGGGACTCGTACGGGACCTACCTCTCGCAGAGCTATGCCTACCGGCACGGCGAGCACCTCAAGGCCCTGATCCTCGACAGTGCCTACCCCGTGCGCGGCGAGAGCCCCTGGTATCCAAGCCTCACCCGCCGCGGTGTCAAGTCGCTGTCGACCGTCTGCCGCCGTACACCGCAGTGCCGGCCGGGCGCGCGGCGGCGGTTGACGAGGGTCGTGCGCCGCCTGCGCCGCAGTGGCCGTGGCGCCGGGCCGCTGATCGACGCGATCGGCTCGGCCGGATACACGCCGGCGCCCCCCGGCTACCGGCGCATCAACCGGGCCGTCCTCGCCTTCCTCCGCGGTAACCGCAAGCCCTACAACGAGCTGACGGGCGGCGGGCCGCCTGTCTACGGCAGCCCGCGCGTGTACTCGCGCGGGCAGGAGCTCGCCGTGAGCTGCAACGACTACCCGATGCTCTGGAACAAGCGGGCCAAGATCGGGGCGCGAAAGCGTCAGCTGCGCCGGGCAATCCGTCGCAAGAACCCGCGCGCCTTCGCGCCCTTCACCCCGTCCGAGGTCGCGCTGCAGTCCTTCTCGAGCTATCACGAGTGCCTGCGCTGGCCGCGCCCGACGAAGCTCTACGAGCCGCCGGTCCCCCGCGGCGCGAAGGCGCCCGACGTGCCGACGCTCGTCATGGACGGCGAGCTCGACAACGTGACGAGCGCCGGCGAGGCGGCGAAGGTCGTGTCGGCCTTCCCCGACGCGCGGCGCGTCATCGTCCGCAACGCCGGGCACGTTCCCTCCCTGTACCCGGCCCGCTTCCCAGGCGCCGAGCGGCGCGTTCGCAAGTTCATCGCCCGCTGGGGGCGCTGAGCGGGCGGCCCGGCTCGGCGCCGGCGCTGCCATCCTTTTCCGGATGAGGGGTGGGCTGTTTCGGATCGGTGTCCTCGCCGCGGTCGCATCGGCGGTGCTCGTCGGATCGGCCGTCGCCGCCGCGCCGCCGCCGACGATCCCGGCCGTCCGCCACTGGCAACCCCGCCCCGGGCCTGCTTACCGTCTCGGCGAGCGGACCCGGATCGTCCTCGGCCACGGACCACCCTCGCTGCGGACGAGCGCGCGCATACTTGCCCGTGACCTCGAGCTCCAAGCGGGGATCCGGCCGCCGATCGTCGTCGGTCGCCGCCATGCGATGCGCGCCGGCGACATCCGGATCAGCGCCAATCGCCGCCGCGCGGGCGGCGTCGGCCGGCAGGGGTACCGCCTGTCGACCGGGCGCACGGTCCGGATTCGAGGCGGGGGAGGGGATGGTGCCTTCTACGGCACCCGCACGTTGCTGCAGTTGCTCGCCGGCGGGCACCAGGCCGCGCGCGGGCGGATCCGCGATGCCCCCAGCTACGCCGAGCGCGGCCTCATGATCGACGCCGGCCGCAAGTACTTCACGCCGCATTGGTTCGCCCAGGAGCTGCGCGAGCTCGCCTGGCTGAAGCTCGACTTCATCCACCTGCACCTGTCCGACGACCAGGGCTTCCGGATTGCCAGCGACAGCCATCCTGAGGCCGTCTCGGGCCGGTACCTGAGCAAGCGCCAGATGCGCCGGATCATCCGCATCGCGGCGCGTTATCGCATCGAGGTGATCCCGGAGATCGACATGCCCGGGCACCTCACCCAGGCGCTCTCGCGGCATCCCGAGCTGCAGCTCGAGGACGTCCTCGGTCGGCGCCAGCCCGACAAGCTCGACATCACGAACCCCGACGCTCGCACGTTCGCCCTCGATCTGATTCGCGAGTATCTGCCGCTGTTCCCGGGGCGCTACTGGGACATGGGGGCCGACGAGTTCCTCGGCACCGCTCCCGTTCCCGAGGGCGTTCCGAACCCCGCCTACGCCGAGTACCCACAGATCGAGCAGTACGCAAAGCGGCGCTACGGGCCTGATGCCGACGCCCACGATGCCGTTGACGGATTCATCGAAGGGGTCCGCCGCGTGGTCGAGCGGCACGGCAAGACGTTGCGCATCTGGCACGACGGCCTCGATCTCCGGGATCCCGGCGCCGTCACCGTCGATCCCGACGTCGTCGTCGACTGGTGGATCGACCTCGAGGGACCAAGCCCGCAGGAGCTGGTCGATGCCGGCCACAAGATCACGAACGCCGGCTGGTTTCCGACCTACTACGTGCAGGGGCCGCTCTCGACGGTGCGGCCCAACATGAGCGCCGCCTACGAGGGCTGGGATCCAACCAGCTTCTACGGGCCGCTCGTCTGCAACGCGACCCTGAAGGAGCCGGCTGACACGCTGCCGGCGGCTGACCCAGGCCTGCTCGGCACCTCGCTCAACGTCTGGAACGACGATCCGAACGCCCAGACCGAGCGGGAGATCGCCCGCGACATCGCCATGCGCCTGCGCGTCATCGCCCAGAAGGGCTGGGGATCGCCGAATCCGACGCCCGGCTACGACGGCTTCCTGCACCTCGCCGACGCGGTCGGCTACGCCCCCGGCTATGACGAGCTCGATCGCCCACCGAGCACCAGCGACGGTCGCGATTGCACCGGCTGAGTCGCGGCTCAGTGGTTCGCCACCGGAGGCGCGTGGCGACCACGGTGGATGCGACGACGGGCCCGATCTAGCGTCCACGCCGAGGCATGCAGCCAAGCCGGACCGGAGGAGGAGCGGTGTACGAGATCGAGGAGCATGACGGCAAGGTCGAGCTGGTGGTCGAGGACGTCGACCAGCAGACGATCTTCACCGAGGTCCTGCTCGGATTGACGGACGTGCTCTCCGACGCCGTCGGCGGCGAGCCGATGACCCACGAGGTCCGGCTCGGGCCGGCGGGACCACTCGAGCTCCTCACCTACTGGGTCGAGGAGTTGATCGGTCTCACCGAGGAGCATGGCTTCGTCCCCGAGCGCGTCGAGAAGGAGCGGCTCGAGGCGGAGACCTTCTCCGCCCGCATCGCCGGCGTCCGCGGGATACCCGCCGACCACATCCGGCCGTTGCTCCTGCACGACGTCGAGCTGGAACGGCTCGAGGACGCGACCTGGTCGGCCCGGGTGATCCTCGACGTCTCGGCTTGAGGCCGCGGTCGCCCACGGGTGACGTTGCCCGCTTTGCGGCGGCTCCAGACGGCTACCCTGGATGGGTGTCCCGTTCGGTAGCGAGCAAGCGGCGCCGCACGACCCTCCCGCCGAGGGTCGCGGTGCACCGTCGAGTGGGCGCACTTGCATCCGGCTGAGCCCCTGACCCCCGAGGATCTGCGCCCCGTCGAGAGCGACCCGGCGCTGCGCGTCGTCGAGGAGGGCATCCCGGCAGCCGCGCCCGAGCGCTCGTGGCTGCGGCGACACTCGAAGGCGGTCAGCATCGTCTTCGGCCTCGCCGTCTTCGCGGCACTGCTCGTCGGCCTCTATGGCAAGCGCGACGATTTCGCACAGGCGCTTGGCTCCGTCTCGGTCGCGGTGCTCGCGGGAGCGGTTCTCCTGCAGGTCGTCTGGCTCGGGCTGCGCAGCGAGGCGTGGCACGTCTGCGTCGACGCCGCGGGCGGCACCTGCGGGCGCCGGCCCCTGTACAGGGCCGCGGCGATCGGCTATCTCGGCAACCTGCTCAACCCGAGCTTCGGCCTCGCCGTGCGGATCACCGAGCTGCGCCGCACCGCGCCCGCCGAGGCGCCGAAGGCCGGCGCCCTGGTCGCCGCCGAGCTGCCGATCGTCGTCATCGAGATGTCGCTTGCCGCGATCTGCTCGTTCACGCTGATCGCTCCGCTCGGGATCCCGTGGTGGGTCCCGGTGATCGCGCTCGCCGCCGCCGCCGGTGTCGTCTTCGCGATGACCCAGCTCGCGCACCGCAAGCGGGAGGGCTTCTGGTCCGGCTTCGCGGTCATGCGTGGGCTCCGCCATCGCAACCAGATCATCGCCCTGACGATCGTCGCCGTCCTGGCCCAGGTCTTCCGCAACTGGCTGGTCCTGCGGGGGATCGGCGTCGACGTGACGATCCTCGATTCGGTCGCGCTGCTCGTCGCCACCGCGGCGATCGGACTGCTTCCGGTCGGCCCGAGCCTCGGCGTCACGAGCACGATCCTGATTCTTGGCTCGAAGGGCGTCGCCGCCGTCGCCGCAGCGGGCGCGCTGCTCACCGTCACCGGCGCGGTCGGGGCTTTGTGCTTCGCCTCATGGGCGCTGGCGGACCGCTTCCGGACCCGTCACGAGGATCGCCGCCAGGCGGCGGCCAAGATGCACCCGGGAACCGCGCCGCCCGCCCGGACGCGACCGGGACGCAAGCGCCCAGGCCGGGCGCTCGCGAGGCGCAACTGACGGCCTCGCCGACTGCCGGGTTCAGCCGTCGGGGTTGTAGTAGACCGACAGCTCGTTGTCGGTGTCGATCTTGACCGGCTGGCGGATGTAAGGGCTGCCCGCGCTGTAGGGAACCCCGGCGGTGGGGTCGTTGCCCGGTCCGCCAGGGTTGTAGAGCGGGTCGTAGTCGCCGCGGCTCGGGATCAGCAGGTTGCGGATCCGCTTGACCGCCTTGAGATCGCCGTCGATGACGATGTCGATCTGGTTGTCGTGATCTTCGCCGTAGCAGTCGTCGTAACTCGACTGCTTGGGACCGAGGTCGGCGAGGCCGATGACGCGCAGCTTGTAGCCGTCGACGTCGTAGGTCTTGCCCTGCTTCTTGACGACGATCCGCCGGCCCCTGCGGTCGCGCACGCTGAAGCGGAAGTAGCGTTCGAACTCCGTCGGTCGCACGCCCATCACGCCGTCGGGAGAGAAGCCACCGGTCGTCAGCATCCGCAGCCGGAACTTCGCCCGATCGCCGTAGAGCGCCTTGCCGTCGTTGGGCAGCAATCCGGAGAAGGCCGTTGGCGCCGACTCGCCGCGCGTCGTCAGGCGGCTCAGCTTCGCCGCGGCGAGCTGCGGCCCCGTCCGCTGCTTCGCCGGGGCGTCGAAGTCGTCGTACGGGCTCGTGTCCTTGGTCGCATACATCCCGGTCGCGTCGACGACCTTGGTCTCGCCGCCGCGCGTGCCGACGAGCTCGAGCGGCGTGCTGGCGCCGTCGACCACCTTCGTCTTCACCGCGTACTCGGATCCGGGCTGGTCGGAGGGGATCCGGTTGCCGAAGTCGCCGAACAGGACCACGGTGCTGCGCTCGTTGTACTCGAAGTTCGGGTTGAGGGCCGCCAGATCGGGCGTGACCTTCTCGCCCGTGTTGAGCTTGACCTGGAAGTTGGCCGGGTCGACCGTGCTCGGCCGCACCGGCCAGCTGAACTCGACCGGCAGCCCATCGGCGTAGGTGATCGGGTAGCCCCAGGCGAAGGCCACCGCTGCGGGCGTCACGGCCGAGGTGTAATCGCCGAGCCCGGGTGTGACGGCGCAGTCGAGGCCCGACTCCCAGGCACCGCCGGCGGCGCGCACGATCTGCTCCGACTGCTGCAGGTTGTTGCTGCTCAGCCCGGGGACGCCGATGATGTTCGTGAAGCCGAGCCCGGCGGCGAGCATCTGCGGCTTCTTCGTCCACATGTCCGCGTTCTTGAGGACGTCCTGCTTGAGCTGCTGGGAGGTGGGCGTGGGCCCGCTGGCCCCCGCAACGGCCGGCAGCAGTGCGGCGATCACGACGGCCGTCGCGGTGACGCCCCAAACCCGAGCCTTCCCTTCCACGGCGGCGATCCTACATCGGCAACCGCGCCGCCGCCGGTTGCGGCGGCGCGGTCGGTTGCGGCTTACTTGACGCCCTTGACCCTGGCGACTTCCTCGGCGCCGTCGAGCGTCACCCAGAGGGTGTGCTTGGGGCCGTTGGCGATCCGCCGGGGGCCGGAGTTCTTGCCGAGCCCGCCGAGTCGCGAGAGCTTCCCGTGCGGCGTCAGCCGGAGCAGGTCGCTGCTCGCGAAGCGGGGCATCCAGTAGGCCCCATCGTCTCCGTACGCGACGCCGAAGGGATCGCCCTCGGTCTTCGTCCGCTTGACCTTGCCCTTGACGATCCGGCCGACCCGCTGCGGGTTCGAGGTCGGATCGGCGTAGCCGACCTGACCCTTCGGGCCTGTGGCGAGCGCCTGCAGCCCCGAGCCGGTGCCGGTGCCGAAGGCTTTGGCGGTGCCGTCGGTCTTCACCCTGGCGACCTGGCTGCCGAAGTCGGCGACCCAGAGCTTGCCGTCCTTGCCGGCGTCGATGTCGCGGCCGGCGACGAGCACCGGGTACGACGTCGAGCTCGTCGGGTCGGCCGCCGGAAACGTGATCACATTGCCGCCGCTGACCGTCCACATGTTGCCGTCAGGCCCTGTGACGATCGGCCGCGCGTCGGTGATGTCGTTGATCGAGTACTTGACGGCCGCGTCCGGGTCCGCCGCGGAGAAGCTGGCCACGCCGCCGCTCTGCGTGACCCAGAGCTGGCCGTCAGGCCCGGTCGTGATCCCCGTCGGGTGGTTGAGGTTCACCGGGTCGAACTCGGTCACCTGACCCTGAGGGGTGATCCGGGCGACGTCGTTGGTCTGATCGAGGGTCACCCAGACGTTGCCGTCGGGCCCCTTGGTCAGCTCGTTGTTCGTGCCAACGCCGGAGACGGCGAACTTGCCGGCGACGTGGGGCTTGGCGCTCGCCGACGAGGCGGCGCACGCGAACAGCCCGACGACGGCGCAGAGCACGGCGAGGACACGGGTCATGGGGTGGGGGGTTCGTGTGTATGTCTGAGCTGTGGGGTTCATGCCGACAGCGTGCCGCCGCGACGCGGCTACGCCTACCCACCCGGGGGGTGGATCCAGCGACACCTCCGACACGTACGAGGGTTGTCCAAATCTTGGTCCGGGCCTTCCCGGTGGCTTACCGGAGGAGTCGGAGAATCAATTGCGAGCACTCCCTTCGACTGAAAGGACCACGACCATGATCACGTTCTCGAAACTCACCGCTCCGGCACGGCCCGCCCAGCGTGAGCCGCGTGAGCGCAGGCATCGCGACGGTCGCATGCCCGACGGTCGCGTCCGTGAAGGCCGCTACAACGCTCGGCCTGTGCCGCTCAGGTCGCGCTGATCTTGGGCCGGTTCCGGCCCCGCACCGCGCGCCCCGGCGTTCTCCTGGCCGGGGCGCGCTCAGTTGTGCCACCTGTACGGTGGAGGGTCGATGACGGGGAGCGAGACCAGCGCAGCCATGCTTGCGGACCGGCCCACGGCCGCACGGCGGGCAACGCAGACGCGCTCGCTCCCCGCCTCCGCCTACACGGACCCGCAGCTGTACGAGGATGAGATGCGAGCGGTCTTCGAGCGCGGCTGGACGCTGGTCGGCCACGCCTCCGAGTTTGCCGAGACCGGCGGCTACGTCGCGACCAACATCGGCCGCGAGCCGGTCGTCGTCATGCGTGGCTCCGATGGCGTCTTGCGGGCGCTCTCGAACGTCTGCCGGCACCGCGGCTCGACGATCGTCGGCGGCGCCGGCACGGCGCGCAAGGTCCTGCGCTGCCCCTATCACGCGTGGACGTACCAGCTGGACGGCTCGCTGGCCGCAGCACCATCGGCGCGCGGCTTCAACGACTTCGATCGCGAGGCTGTGCGCCTGCCGGAGTTCGCGGTCGAGGAGGTCGCGGGCCTCGTCTTCGCCTCCGCAAGCCGCGATCCGATGCCGCTGCGCGAGGTCCTCGGCCCCGCGGGCCCGTTCCTGGAATCGCTCAACCTGGCGCAGCTCGAGGTCTACCGCTGGGGGCCGAGTGGCGCCGGCCGCGCCGGCGCGCTGCGCGGCGCGCTCCGGGGCAAGCACCACCCGCGCTTCTGGGAGGACTTCGATGAGAACTGGAAGATCCTCGCCGACAACTACCTCGAGGACTACCACGTGCCGGTCGCCCATCCGGCGCTGGTCCGGCTCAACGACGTGAAGGAGACCGTCGGCGAGGGTGACGAGTGGTCGGAGTGGTCGCGAGTGCCGTTGCGCGAGCGCTCCTCGCGCGTCCCGCTGGAGCGCCTCTACCAGCGCCTCGCCCGCAAGATGCCCGGGCTGCCCGATGAGTTCGAGCGCTGCTGGGGGCACGTGCACGTGTGGCCGACAACCTTCATGGAGATCTACCCGCACCACATCGACACGTGGCAGCTCGAGCCGCGCGGCCTGACCAAGACCCGCGCCTGGACGATGTCACTGGTCGATCCGGACGCGGGCCCCCGCGATCGCCTCGCGCGCTGGGCGGCGCACCGGCTCATGCACGAGGTGATGGCCGAGGACGTCGAGATCACGAGTGGCGTCCAGCGCGGCGTCATGGCGCCGTCCTACGTCGATGGGGTCCTCAACGACGAGCAGGAGGTGTCGGTCGTCCGCTTCCAGCGCCAGCTCCGCCGCCTGCTGCCCCGGATCGCCGAGCTTGAGCGAGAGGCCCGATGCCCGGACCTACGCTGAGCACGCGCGACGAGTGGATGCATCTGCCGCCCGAGGTCGAGCGCCTCGTCCCAGGGTTGGCTGCCAAGCTCGTCGGCCGCGACGAGGACACCGAGTCCGAGCGGATCGAGTCGTTGCTGCTCGACGGCAGCCCCGGGGCCTGGCTCGAGTATCTCCGCGAGCTCGGGCGCGAGCTCGAAGCGCTCGCAGAGGAGCCGCGGCGGCAGGGCGAGGCGTCGGAGGCAGAGATCGCCCGCCTCGCCGCGATCCTCCGCGATCAGCTCGTGCTGCTCCAGGCCGTGCTCGATCTCGGGCCGGAAGATCTCGCCCTGATCCGCAGGCTCGAGTCGCTGGAGGCGACGACCGGCGGCGGCGACGCGGCGGGCGACTGACCCCGATCAGCCCGCGGTCTACTTGACGATCAGCGCGTTCAGGTCGCGCACCGCGTCGAGCAGGCCGCCGGTATTGGCCTGGTCTGCGGCGATGAGCGTCGGCACGCGGCCGCGGATCTCGGCGCACTTCTTCGCCCGGTTGTAGATCACCGCGCGGGCGTTGACGTGAGCCGCCTGCTCGAGGTTGGGGGTCGCCGGCGGCGTCGAGGGCGACCAGTGGTTCATCAGAAACAGCGAGCCCGTCGTCCCGCCTCGGTTTGGCTGGCAGCTCGCCGACCAGTTGGGGGGATAGGTGAGCTGTCTCGGCGGGTCGAAGGAATAGGGCGTCTCCTGGAGGATCCCGTCGTAGGTCGGGTGGTACCAGGAGGGGCTGTGAGCATCGGCGCCGTGGTGGTCGGCGAGGACGACGATCTGCTGGCGCGAGGCGATCATCTCCCGCAGCGTCGGCCACTGGTCGGTCGGGCCCTTGTAGATGTAGCGCAACAGCTTGGCCTGCTTGGCGGCCTTGAAGAAGGCGTGCGGGGTGATGTAGTCCTCGTTGTCGATCAGCAGCACGTTGTTCGGGTGCTCGCGGAGGAAGCCTCCTGAAGGCGACAGCCCGTCGGCGAGCGGCGTCGCGCCGAGCTGGCAGTACTCGTGGCAGAGGTAGGTGCCGCGTGGACCGACGCTCGCGGGCTGCGAGCCGTCGTCGTCGGTCACCACGACCCCGTCCTGGCGCTCGCGGCCGTAGTGCGTGTCGATCAGAAAGCCGCGGATTCCGTAGGTGAGCTGCTCGGGGATCGCGATCGACTGATTCGGCAGTTTCCAGCCGAGCGAGGCGGACGACATCGCGTTGTGCGCGCCCGCCAGCACGACCTGATCGAAGGGCCGGTCGCAGAGGATCTTCTGCCCGTTGCACTTGCGGATCTTCTTCGCCGCGTCGGCCGGCGGTGTGGCGAAAGCGGCGATCGCGAACAGCGCGAAGAGGGCGGCGACGATTGCCGTCGTGGTGCTCCTGCCGTGGCTGCGTCTCCTCGCCCCCCGCATTCGGCGCGGATCCTATCGAGCGGTGAACGTCGGCCCCGGGCATTCGCAACTGGTTGCCCACCGGCGGCGCCCGGCGCCGGCCGCGCCCGAGGCGTAGATTGACCGCCGTGGCTTCGCGGGCTGAGGAGTGGCGGAATCGGGGGAGCGTCTTCTCGTGGACTCCCGGGGGCGACGCCGCGCCGGTCGAGATCTTCCACGTCGAGGCCGGCGATCCGGGCGCTCCCGTGCTGCTGCTCGTGCACGGCTTTCCGACGAGCAGCATCGACTGGGTCGAGTCGATCGATCGCTTCGCCGAGCGCTTCCACGTCTGCGCGCTCGACTTCCCCGGCTACGGCTTCTCCGACAAGCCCGCCGGCTGGGGCTACAGCCTGTTCCGCGACGTGCAGCTGCTCCGCCACTACCTGAGCGACGTCGTCTCCACGTCATCGGCCACCGTGCTCGCCCACGACCGCGGCGACAGCGTCGCGCTGATCCTCGCGGGCGGCCACGCCGGCGAAGGCGCGTCGCTCGAGATCGAGCGTCTCTTCTTGATGAACGCCAACATCTTCCTACCGCTCTCGAACCTGACCGACGCCCAGCGGATGATGCTCGGCGAGGAGACGGCGCCGCTCCTGCTGGACAACGCGACGCCCGAGCTGCTCGCCGCCGGGATGGGCGCGGCGACCTTCTTCCCGCCGCGGGAGGCGGACGATCCGGCGATTCAGGCGCTCGCTGAGACCTTTGCCCACGAGGACGGCTTGCGGGTTATGCACGAGACGATCCAGTACCTGCGCGAGCGCTCGGCCGACGAGACGGAGTGGCTCGACTCGCTCGCCGGCTCGGCAGTGCCGACGACGGTGATCTGGGGGCTCAACGACACCGTCGCCCCGCCGCGTGTCGCGGCCTGGGTCTGGAACGAGTACGTGATGCGCAAGCCCGGCGCGAACTCGATCTACTTCATCGCCGACGCCGGTCACTACCTGCAGAACGACCGCCCCGAGGCGGTCGTCGACGCCGTCTTCCACGCGCTCGCGGCGAGCGATGGGGTCGAGCCCGGCGCGATCGCGGCCGAGCCCGGCGCGCCGATCCTCGTCGACAGCTCGCGTGAGCGGCTGCCGAGCGCGGTCGACGTGCTCGCCGGCGGCGGGCAGCCGGCCGAGGGCTGAGCGGACAGGAAGGAGCGACGGGTTGCGAGGAGCCGAGCAAGGCGACGTCGTCGTGATCGGTGGCCGGCTCGCCGGCTGCGCCGTGGCGGCGCCGCTGGCCCGTGCGGGCCGGCGGGTGATCGTCCTCGACCGGATGGCGTTCCCCTCCGATCAGCTCTCCACCCACGTGCTCTTCCCGGCCGGCGTCGAAGAGCTCGCCTGCATGGGCGCGCTGCCGCGCATCCTGGCGCTCGATCCGGCGATCGTTCGCGAGCTCAGCGTCCGCGCCGAGGGCGCGGTCGTGACCGAGCGCATGCGGCCGACCGCCGGCGGCCACGACTTCGGCGTCTGCGTGCCCCGCGACCTGCAGGACGTCTGCCTCGTCGAAGCGGCGCGCGAGCAGGGGGCCGAGGTCCGCGAGCGCTGCCGGTTCGAGGCGCTGCATTGGCACGCCGGTCGCGTCGCCGGCGTCCGTTACCGCGACGCTGACGGAGCGGCGCGCGAGATCTCGGCAACGCTCGTCGTCGGCGCCGACGGGCGCCGCTCGAGCGTCGCCGCTGCGGTCGGCGCCTACGCGCCCTACCGCCGCTCGCGCAACGGCCGCGGCCTCGTCTTCCGCTACATGGACGAGCCGCGGAGCGAGGGGCGCGACCGCGGCACGTTCATCCAGTGGCGCGACGGCAGCGGCATCGCCTTCGCCTTTCCCTGCACGCCCGCCGGGCCGGTTGCTCGTGCTCTTCATGGGCGACCGCGACGAGGTCGCGCGACGCCCGCGCCGATCCCGAGGGTCATTGGCGGCGCAAGCTCACCGAGCACCCCGGCGCTCGCCGAGCGGATCGCCGGCGTCGATCCATCGAGCTGCACGAAGCTGCGCTCGACCGCCGAGACGACCGCCTTCTTCCGCGCCTCCTCCGGCCCCGGCTGGGCGCTCGCCGGCGACGCGGGGCACTTCAAGGACCCGGTCACGGGCCAGGGCATGCGCGATGCGATGTACATGGGCAGGACGCTGGCCGAGCACGTCGCTGCCGGCCCTCGACGACCCCGCCGCGGTCGACCGCGCGACGCGCCGCTGGGAGGCCGAGCGCGACCGCCACTGCCTGCCCGCCTACCACTTCGCCAACGCCGACACGCGCATCGAGGGCCCCTCGCCCGGCGCTGCGCGAGCTGCTCCGCGATGCCGGCCGGAACGAGGAGCCCGATCTCGGCGATCTCTTCGGCCGGGCGCGCTCGCCGCAGGAGATCGCCGGCCCGCTGCGGCTCAGCCGGGCGCTCTGCGGTGGCGCTGCTCCGTGGCGAGCGCTCGCGCCGCGAGACGCTGCGGCGTGCCCTCGGCGACCTGCGCACCGAGATCGCGATCGGGCGCGAGGCCGCGCGGGCCGAGTTCCGCGCCGCCGATCCGATTGCCGGCTCCGAGCACCCGGGCGCCGAGATGCCGGCGCCGCCGGCCGTGCGGAGCGGCGACGAGGCGGAGCCCGAGGGCGGGGTGGGGGACGAGCCGCCGTCGCCGGCAGCGGCCGATCCCGACCTGGCGGTGGGGGCGTGACCCGGCTCGCCGTCGTCCAACCGGCGCTCGCCCTCGGCGAGGTCGAGCGCAACCTCGTCCGGATCGAGGAGCTGATCCGCGACGCCCACGCGCGAGCACGGGCCTGAGGTGATCGTCGTCCCCGAGGCCTGCACGTCCCCGAACGTCTTCGCCCGCGTGCTGCGAGGCGCCCCGCGCCCGATCGACGGCCAGCCCTTCCAGCTGCTGACCGGGCTCGCCCGTGAGCTCGGCTGCGTGATCGCGGGCGGCTTTCTCGCGATCCGCGGGCGGCACTCCTACGGCACCTATGTGCTCGCCGAGCCGAACGGCGCGGTGCACCTGCACGACAAGGACATCCCGACCGCCTGGGAGCACAACTACTACCGCGGCGGCGACGACGACGGCGTCGTCCGCTGCGCGACGCTCGACGCCACCGTCGGGCTCATGTCGGGCTGGGAGTGGGCACGCAACCGGACCGCCCGCCGGGTTCGCGACGGCGGCGCCCGGCTCGTGCTCGGCGGCATGTGCTGGCCGTCGGTGCCGCACAACTGGCGCGGGCCGATCGCGGCTGCCAGTTCGCCCGCGAGAACGCGCTGTGGAAGCAGCAGTGCCGCGAGCTGCCGGGCCAGGTCGCCCGCCGCGTCGGCGCCCCGGTAGCGCACGCCGCCCACGTCGGCCCGGTCCGCGGCGAGACGCCGCTGGGACCGGGTCTGGGCTGGGAGACGACGATGCTCGGCGAGTCGCAGATCTGCGACCGCGACGGCGCGGTGCTCGCCTGCCTCTCGGAGGAGGACGGCGAGGGCCACGTCGCCGCTGACGTCGAGCTCGCCGCGCCGGCGCCGCTCGATCCGATCGGCGAGCAGTACTGGATCCCGGATCTGTCGCCGATCAGCCGGCTCGCCTGGCACAGCCTCAACCTGCACGGGTGGATCGGCTACCGGGTGACCCACGCGCGCGGTCGCTTCCCCTGGCAGAGCCTGCCCGCGGCCGATCTGCCCGACGAGATCCCGCCGGGCTCCGAGGCGGTCGCGGCGACGCGGCGCTCCTGAGCCCGGCCGCGGACGTCCCCGACGGATAGGCTCGCTGCGTGCTCGAGACGCCCCGCCCCCTGATCGCCGAGATCGAAGCCGCCTTCCCGGAGCGTCCCTTCGAGGTCGTCTTCTGGGACGGCAGCCGGCTGCCGCCGACCGCCGGCGAGGGCCCGACGTTCACGGTGCGCTCGCCGAAGGCGGTCGCCCACGCGCTGCGCGCCCCCGGCCAGCTCGGCCTCGGTCGCGCCTACGTCTCCGGCGAGCTCGAGGTCGACGACATGGACGCCGTGATCGCCCTGCTCGACAGCTGGAAGCCGCCGCCGGTCGATGCGGCGCGCCGCCTGCGGCTGATGCTGGCCGCCGTTCGCGCAATGGGCCTGACGGCACCGCCGCCGCGGCCGGCCTCCGAGCTCGTCCCGGAGGGGAGCCGGCACAGCAAGGAGCGCGACGCGCGCGCCGTCCGCCATCACTACGACGTCTCGAACGAGTTCTTCGAGCTCTTCCTCGACAGCTCGATGACCTACAGCTGCGCCTTCTTCTCGACCGCCGGGGTCGCGGGGCAGGAGGGCGACGCGGCGCTCGAGGCCGCCCAGCGGGCGAAGCTCGAGCTGACCGCCGACAAGCTCGCGATCGGCGCGGGCGACCGGGTGCTCGACATCGGCTGCGGCTGGGGCAGCTTCTCGATCGAGGCCGCGAGCCGCGGCGCCGAGGAGGTGCTCGGCGTGACGCTCTCGGAGCCCCAGGCGCAGCGCGCCCGCGAGCGCGTCGCCGCGGCCGGTTACGCCGATCGGGTCAAGATCGAGGTCCGCGACTACCGCGACCTCGACGGCCGCTTCGACAAGATCGCCTCGATCGGCATGGTCGAGCACGTCGGCGTCGAGAACATCGACATGTACGCCGAGCGGATCGCGGCCCTGCTCGCGCCCGAGGGCAAGCTGCTCAACCACGGGATCACCCGCCAGCGCCACTCCGACCCCGAGGCAGGCCCGTTCTCGGAGCGCTACGTCTTCCCCGACGCCGACCCGGTCCACCTCTCCCGGATCCTGCTGGCGCTCGAGCGCGCCGGCCTGCGTACCCGCCACGTCGAGGAGTTCGGCGCCGACTACTCCGAGACCCTGCGCCACTGGGCGCGGCGTCTGGACGAGAACGGCGCCCGCGCCCTCGAGCTCGCCGGGCCCGAGCGCCTGCGCGTCTGGCGCCTCTACCTACGTGCCGCCCGCAACGGCTTCGACATCGGCTTCACCTCGATCTACCAGGTGCTCTGCACGCACAACTAGATCGATCATCCAGGCGTGCGGCGGGCCTGTCGCTCGCCGGATGCAGCCACTCAGAGGATGCCGCGAAGGCCGTCGATGAGCAGCCAGGCGCCGGCGACGCCGGCTACCCAGACGCCGATCTGGCGGGTGTGGTTGTGTAGCCAGGCGTCGAAGCGCTCCACGGTGGCTGCCGCCCGATCGGGATTCAGCAGATAGAAGGCGAGCGGGATCTCGATCAGGGCGAACATGATCAGGTTGAAGCCGATCAGGAGAGCGAGGGCCGGCCCGGTCGAGTAGCCGGCGTCGATCTCCTTCAGCGCTTCGAGATACCAGATGCTGGGCAGGCTGAGGGCGGCGCCGATCGCCACGGCGAGCAGCATCGAATCGTGCTCTAGCAGCCGCTTTGACTTCGACTCCTTAGGCACGGTTCCGGCCGCGGCGGCGGCCTCCTCCTGCTCGGCCTTGCGCGCCTTTCGTCGCTTCCTGCGCTCTGCTCCGGGCAGGTCCCGCCCGGTGGCGACCGTCCACGAGATTGCCAGCAGCGCGATGCCGAGAAAGGCGCTGAACCACGGACGGGGAGCGGAGTTCGACTGGGTGTCGATGCTCGAGGTGTCGGCGAAGGCGAGCAGCAGCAAGCCGACGGAGATGCTCATCGCCATGCCGCCGATCAGATAGCCCGTGAACAGCTTGATCGGGTGGGGCCGAGTCAGGATCAGGATCACGATCGCGAGCAAGGTCGGGTAGACCGCGGCCGCAAGCGCAAGTATCAAGATCCTTCCCATCGACCTGAGTATGTGCTGAATCCAGCTCTGGCGGGCGCCGGGCGGCGTGGTCAGACCCGTAGACTGCACCGCCTTCCCCGCCCCGCCCAACTTCACCTCTCTCTTGCCTTCTCCACACAGTCGCTTCGCGATCGGGTTCGATCGCCGAGACGTTGAGCGCCTCCATGCCTGTTGGGACGAGGTGATCGCCTCCCAGCAGTGGTCGGAGGGCGAGATGACGCGACGCTTCGAGGAGCGATGGACCGAGTGGAACAGGCTTGACGCCGTGGCCACGGGGAGCTGGACCGGCGGCGCGCTGGCCGCCCTCGAGTTCGCCGGCGTCCGCGGCGAGGAAGTGCTGTGCCCATCGAACACCTTCATGGCCACGGTCCTCGCGATCGAGCATGCCGGGGGCGCGGCCGGTGTTCGTCGATTCGCGCCGCGACGATCTGTGCATGTCGTTCGAGGACTTCGCCGCGAAGGCCGAAGCGCACTCCCCGAAGGCGGCCGTTCTCGTCCACATCGGCGGGCACATCGCCTTCGATGTGGAGCGGATCGCCAACTACTGCAGCGAGCACGGGATCTTCCTGCTCGAGGACTGCGCCCACGCCCACGGCGCCGATTGGAACGGCCGCCGACCCGGCTCCTGGGGTGACGCCGGCGTCTATTCGTTTTACGCGACGAAAACGATTTCGACCGGCGAAGGCGGCATGCTGGTTTCCGGTGACGACGATCTGCTCGAATACGCGCGCGCTTTCCGCAACTACGGCAAGCCCGATTACGGGTCAGCGGGCTCAACTTCCGCATCAGCGAGTTCACGGCGGCGCTTGGGATGATCCAGACCGAGCGGCTCCCTGAGATCGTCGAGCGCAAGAACGAGCTCGCGCGCGATCTGCTCGACCCCGAGCACCCGAACCGGCTGCGAGCTGCCCGACGGCATGACCTCCGGCCTTTACAAGTACATCGTCTTCGATCCGATCGAGCGATCGACGGGCAAGGTCTACGAAGAACCCTGCCATCGGATCATGGAAACCGGCGATGATCTGCCGAACAGCGACTGGATTGGAGCCAACCACTGGTGCGTACCCCTCTACTACACGCCCGCCGAGGAGCCCCTGACGGCCGAAGGCCAGGCAGCGTGAAGCGCGTACTCGTAACCGGGGGGTCGGGGTTCATCGGCTCCCACGTCGTCGACCGGCTCGCGGCGCCGGGATTCGAGCCGCGCATCTACGACCTTCGCCATTCGCCCCACCATCCGGAGGGCAGCGTCGACACCGTGATCGGCGATCTGCTCGACACCGATCGCCTCATCTACGCCCTGCGCGACTGTGACGCCGTCATCCACCTGGCCGCCAGCGCCGACGTCGGCATCGTCGCCGCCGAACCCGTCGCGGCCGAGGAGACGAATGCCCGCGGGACCCTCTCCGTGCTGGAGGCGGCGCGGGCGGTGGAGCTCGAGCGCGTCGTCTACGGCAGCACGATCTGGGTCTACGGCGAGTCCGAGGCCGGAACGATCGACGAGTCCTCGCCGGTCGGCCTGCCGAAGCACCTCTACACCGCCAGCAAGCTGGCCGGCGAGATGTACTGCACCTCCTACGAGGAGCTGTACGACGTCCCCTTCACGATCCTCCGCTTCGGCATCCCCTACGGGCCGCGCTCGCGACCGGCTGCCGTAATCCCGATCTTCGTCCGCAAGGCGACGGCGGGGGAGCCCCTGACGATCGCCGGCGACGGCATGCAGACGAGGCGCTTCGTCTACGTCGAGGATCTGGCCGAGGGCATCGTCCGCGGCCTCCAGCCCCAGGCCGCCAACCGCGTCTACAACCTCGCCTCGAACGACACCGTGACGATCCGCGGGCTCGCCGACGTCGTCGGCAAGGTCGTCGGCTCGGTCGAGATCGTCCACACCGAGGGTCGCAGCGGCGACTTCGGCGGCGCCGAGATCTCCAACGAGCGTGCCCGCGAGGAGCTCGGCTGGGTGGCCGACACGCCGCTCGAGGTCGGCATCTCGCGCTACCTCGGCTGGATGGCCGACGCTCCCGCCGAGGAACCCGCGCCCCAGCCTGCGCCGTCCCCGCTCCCAGCACCCGTGGTCGCGAGCACCCCGAGTGCCGAACCCGCGCTGCTCGGCCCGGAGGCCCGGCTACGGGCCGGTCAGCGGTACCCGATGGCCACCTGGGCAGCGGCGGTCGGCTTTGGCATCTGCCTTGCGGGCCTGCTCTCACTCGGCACGGACGACTTTGGCAGAGGGCAGACGAGCACGGTGATCTTCGTCGCCATGATCGCGATCGCGGCGGCCCTCTCCTCCTGGCGGCCGTGGTCCGCGGCGGTGGGATGGGGTGCGCTGGGGCTCTACGTGGTCTTGCTGATCATCCCCGAGACCCACCACGCCTTGAGCTTGTCCGTTCCGCATATCGGGACGCTCGCCCTGGCGGCGATGGCCGCCGGCGCCTCCCTCGCCACGGCGGCGGCCTTCGATCGGATTCCCGCCCCCGAGGCGGTTACCGAGACAGGTCCCTGACCCCCAGGGGGTCGCCTCAAAGTGCGATCGTCCGCAGCTCGGCGTCCTCGATGGCGGCGAGCACGCGCGGCAGCGCCTCGGCGGTAGCCCGCCACGAATTGGCCGCGTTGTAGTGGTCGGCGTCGTGGAGGAGCAGGACATCGCCGGCGCTCAGATCCGCGTCACCTCCCGAGCGATCGAGTCTCCTGTCGCGCGCCGGCGCCAGTCGTGGCCCCACTTCGACCAGAGCAGGGGGCGGAACCCTTGGCGGCGGACCATGGCGAGGCCGGGCAGCGTGAAGATCCCGTACGGGGGGCGGTAGATCCGCGGCAGGACTCCGGTCGACTCGGCGATCGTCGTCAGTCCGCGGTCGAGATCGTCGGCGAAGCGAGCCGGGGTGAGGCGCTGCATGTTGCGGTGCCGGTAGCCGTGCACGCCCACCGAGTGTCCGGCCGCGACGATCTCGGCCGCGAGTGCGCGGTCGCGGACGACCTGCTCGCCGACGAGCAGGAAGGTCGCAACGGCGCCCCCCTCGGCAAGGGCCTCGAGCACGCTGGGAGTGCCGGCCGGGTGCGGCCCGTCGTCGAAGGTCAGCGCGACGCCGACCGGGCTGGCGACCCGCCTGGGCACTCCCAAGGCCCGCGCCGCGGCGGGCACGACCGGCGCCAGCGCCGGCGCCGTCCACGCAGCTCCGGCGGCACCGGCGGCGATCGCTGCGGCGGTCCCCGCCCAGGCTGGTGAAGATGGACCCGGCATGATCGGATCCTCGCACTGATGGACGGCACGCTTTGGCTCGGCTTCGCCTTCGCGCTGGCGGCGGCGTTCTGTTACGAGGTCGGCTACGCGGTCCAGGCGCTCGAGGCGCGAAGGGCGCCCGAGCGCCACGCGCTGCGGCCGTCGCTGCTCGGCTACCTGATCAATCGCCCGATTTGGCTCGCGGCGACGGTCCTCTCGCTGATCGGCTGGCCCTTACAGATCCTCGCCCTCGCGAACGCCCCGCTGACGCTGGTGCAGCCCACGCTCGCTCTTGGCCTGTTGCTGCTCTTGGCGCTCGGCGTGCGACTGCTCGGCGAGCCTGTGGGTCGCCGCGAGGTCCTCGCCGTCACGATCATCGTCGCCGCGGTCGGGACGATCGCCTGGGCCGGTCCGCGCGAGTCCGGCGAGGTCCCGCGAGACCTCGCGCTCGCGATCACGCTCGGTGCTTTGGGTCTCGTGGCCCTGGCCCCCTATGGCGCTTCCCTGCTGCGCTCCGGCCGCCGTCCGGTCGCGCTGTTGATCGCCGGTGCCGGCGCGGCCGATGCGCTGGCGGCGTTCGTTGCCAAGCTGGTTGCCGAGGATGCCTCTGCCGGGGCGTGGGCGACCGTGATCCTCTGGGTCGCGATCGTGGCCACGGTCGTGATTCTTGGCGTGATCTCCGAGACGACCGCTCTGCAGCGCTCGGCGGCGACCCGGGTCGCGCCCGCCGTGCTCGTCATTCAAATCGCCGTGCCGATCGTGCTGGCGCCGCTGGTCGGCGGCGAGGGATGGAGCCAGACGCCGCTCGGCGGGGCGGTATTGGTCGCGGCCGTGGCGGCGCTGGCAGTCGGGGTCGGGCTGCTCGGCAGCTCGCCCGCGGTCGCCGATGTGATCGCCGAGCGGCAGGACGGCGAGGGAGGGCCGCAGGCGGAGGGTGCCGGGGCTACCCACCAAGCAGGCTGAGCACGGCCGACGCAGCAGTGGGCAGCGCCGCGAAGGAGCGATCGGGCGAGCGTGGAAGGGCAAGGCTGCGGCGCAGCGCAGCCCCGAGCTCGGCTCGGTTGGTCGCCACCTCCGCGAGGCCCTCGCGGACATACGCCTCGTTGTTGATTCGCACATGCGCGCGGCCCCATCCGTAAGAGACGACCCGGCAGCCGAGCATCAACGCTTCGAGCACCGTCAGGCCCGCGGTGGAGTGGACGAGCGCGTCCGAGGCGGCGAGCAGGTCGGGCATCTGCTCGGTGAAGCCGAGCACCGTGACCCTCGGATCGGCACCGAAGCGGCGCTCGAGCTCTCGGCGGACCTCCTCGTTGCGTCCGCCGAGGCAGACGACACTGGTATCGGGGATCGTCAGCGCCTCCTCGACGGCACCGGTCAGGTCGCCGACTCCCCAGCCGCCGCCTGAGGCGGTGACGATGCGGCCCTTGGCCGGGAGCCCGAGGCGCTGCCGGGCGGCCGGCTCGTCCCGCGGCTCGTAGAAGGCGGGATCGGTCAGTCCGCGGACGCACTCGATGCGGCTGCCGGGAGCGATCGAGCGGACCTCGGCGACGGATTCCGGGTGCGTGATCAGGTGGAGGTCGATGCCTGGGTGGGCCCAGTACCAGAGCGAGGCGAGATCGGTGATCGCGGAAACGACCGGGACCCCGATCCGCCCCTTCGCCCTGAGCCGGCCGAGGGCTTCGGTCGAGCCGGGGTAGGTGAGACGACGATGTCGGGCGACGCCTGGCTCACGGCGCGCAGCGCGGGTCGTCCCGCAAGGCCGCCGGTGATTGCGCCGGCGACGCGCCGGGTGGGGCCGATCTCCGCGATCAGCCGATACTCGAGGTCGAAGAGCCGGTTCCCCCAGTCGGAGTCGAACTGGGATCCGTCGATCACGATCCGGCGGGCGAGCTTGCTGACGACGTCGAGGAAGTCGACGACGTCCACATGGGCATCGGGGCGCTGCTCGCGGATGCCCTCCGCGAGAACGCGAGCCGGCAGGTCGTGGCCCTCGCCGATCGACGCGGTCAGGATCAGTACTCGCGGGGCGTCCATCGGCTCGCGAAGGTTATGCGCCGCCGTCCCGACACAACCTCGCGAGCGGCGACCCGTTTCGCCCCGCACGCAGCTAGGCCGTCGGCTCGCCGTCGAGCAACGGCGCGAGTTGGGCCCGCCGGTTGATGCCGAGCTTGCGGTAGGCGTTGCCGAGGTGGTACTCGACCGTCTTCACCGTCACGAACAAGAGCTGGGCGATCTCCCGATTCGTGTGTCCCGCCGCGGCGAGCTCGGCAACCCGCCGCTCGCTCGGGGTCAGTGATTCGAGTCCGTCCTGCGTCAGTTCGCGGTTGACGCGGGCGCCGGCAACGGCGAGCTCGGCGCGGGCCTTGGCAACGAGCGCGCCGGCGCCGCCGTCGCTGGCCAAAGCCAGCGCGGTCCGGAGCGCTTCGACCGCCTCGGCGCGGCGATGCCGGCGGCGCAGCGCAGCGCCGAGTTCGAGCAGCAGGTAGATGCGCTCGAGCCGCGGCGGCAGCCCGTCCGCGATCGCGAGCCCCCGCCGCAGGTGCTCGATCGCCTTCGCGCCGCCCGCAGCACTCGCCGCGGCACGTTGTGCCTGTGCAACCGTCGCCGGAACGCCGCTGCGGTCGGCCGCCCCCACTGCCGCGTCGGCAAGCGCCCGAGCCTCGTCGCGCCTTCCGGCCAACATCGCGGCTTGCACGGCCGCGATCCGCCAAGGGAACAGCGTCGGATTGTCGAAGCCGATGTCCGCGAGCAGCTCGCCCGCGCTGCGCAGGGTCGAAATCGCCGGCTCGAAGTCGCCCTCGGCGGTGAGCAATCGGCCGCGGGCAATCAGCACCATCGGGTACTGGCTGGAACGCTCGAGGCCGTCGTAGTCCTCGAGGGACGCCAGAGCCCCGCGTGCTTCGTCGTTCGCGCCGCGCTCGAGCTGCGCCAGCGCCAGGCAGGAGGCGGCCATCGGCAGGAACGCCGCCCAACCATCCGCGCGCGCGTCGACGGCGGCCTGTGCGTCAGCGACGGCATCGTTGATCTGGCCGCGCCGCAGCAGCGGCCAGGCGCGACAGTAGCTCGCCATCGCGAAGGCCATTGGCGAACCGCGCTGACGAGCGTCAGCGAGCACCGCGTCACAGACCTCGATCTCCCGTTCGAGGGCGCCGGCCGCGAGCAACGCTCCGGTGACGAGCGACCAGGTGACGCCCTCGCTCGATTCACCGGCTAGCAGGGCACCGTCTCCCCAGGCCCGCTCGGCGAGCTCGCCTACCTCCTCGGCGGGTCGGCCGGCGAATGCGTGCTCCTGCGCGCGCTGGGCGAGCAGCTGGCGCTGGCCGAGGGTCGGCACGGCGCCGTCGTCGATCTCGGGCTCGTCGGCCGCGGCCACGCGCGCCCGCTCGGCCCGGTCGGCGCTGGCGGCCATCCACCTTGCAGCGCGCAGCTCGCGGGCGAGCTCGGAGTCGGGATCACCGGCCTCTCCGAGACCCGTCTCGAACGCGCGGGCAGCCTTGGCGTGCAAGCCGCTGACCACGAGCGTCCGGCCGAGGTCGAGCAACAGGCGCGCTCGCCGCTCGCCCGGCTCCGTGAGCTCGACGGCGGCGCGCAGACGCCCGGGCGCCTGCGGGCGACCGAGGGCGCTCTCGACGCGTCCGAGCTCGGCGAGCAGCTCGGCCCGCTCGTCGACCGGCGGCGGCTCATCCAACGCCCGCGCCAGATATCGCGCGGCACCGGGAGCCCCGCCCTGCGACGCTGCTGCGCGAGCAGCGAGGCGGAGCTTCTCGACGACCCAGGGATCGCCGCGGCATCCCGCCGCCAGCAGATGAGGAGCTAGCAGCGCCGATTCGACGCCGTCGCGATCGAGAATCCTCGCGGCCCGCAGGTGCAGCTCGGCCAGCGCGGCCGGTGGGATGTCGTCGTGGACCGCCGTCGCCACGAGCGGGTGGATGAATCGCAGCGGCTCATCCGCCATCAGGATCTCCGCTGCCGCGAGCTGGTCGAGTGAACGCGCGGCCGTGGCGAGCTTGAGTCCGGCGAGCTCGGCGGCGTGGGGGAGGGCGGCCCGATCGCCGAGCACCGCGGCCGCGCGCGCGAGAGCGCCGGCGTCGGCCCCGAGCCGCGAGAGGCGGAGAAAGAGGCTGCGCGAGACCGCGGCCGGCGCCAGTGCCCGGACCTCGCTGCTCGTTGCGTGGCCGTCCGTCTGCGCTTCGAGGCTGCGGAGCAGTTCCCGTAGGTAGAAGGGGTTACCTCCTGTGACCTCGACGCAGGCATCGACGAGCTCAGTCGTGGCGTCCGCGGCAAGCGCCTCGCGGGCCAAGGTGCTCGCTGCCTCAAGGCTCAGCGGCCGGAGCTCGAGACGTCGCGTTCCTGGGTCGGCGAGGAGCTCGTCGAGCGGCTCTCGCTCCGGGCCTGATGGGCGCGAGCGGCAGGCGATGACAACTGCGAGCGGCAGGTCGGGCACTCGCCGGGCGAGGTACGCCAGCAGCCGCAGCGAAGGCTCGTCGCCCCAGTGGGCGTCGTCGACCACCAGCGCCGCTGGAGAGCTCGTCGCGATCCCATCGAGGACCCAGAAGAGGGCGTGCACGAGCGGCAACAGCCCCTCGCCGACCGCACCGTCTGCGACCGCACCTCCTGCTGGTGAGGACGCGCCCGGCTCGAGCAGCGCTGCGGCGGGTGCCGCTGCCCCCTCGAAGAGCTTCTGACGTTGCCTCGGGGTCGCGCGAGAGAGCACGGGATCGAGCAGTTGCCGCGCCACCGACCACGGCAGCGTCACCTCGAGCTCCTCGCCGCGCGCAGTGAGTGCCTGTATGCCGAGCTCGCGGCAGCGTTGGTACGCGAAGTCGAGGAGCCGCGACTTGCCGAGCCCCGCGCCGCCCGAGACGACTACCAGGCATCCGTGGCCTTTGGCGGTGTCGGCGAGCGCGGCGTCGAGGCGCTCGGCCTCGCGCTCTCGCTCCAGCAGCGGGGTCGTCTGATCCGTGGTGCGCACCATCGACCGTCTTGCATCCCCTTTCACCTTCAGCACATGATCCCGCAGCGCGGCGCTTGCGGCGCCGTCACCTGGGTCCCGGAACCCGGGAATCGGCGAAACCTAGGGATTCCCCCGTGGCGGTTCGCCGACCGTTCGGAGATCGTCGACCAATGGCCGGAGCACCGTCCTCCATGCGGATCGAGATCGAGCTCAGCGGCAGCGACCCTCCCGTTGGCTGGCTGCAGACCGACGGGCGCAGCCGCCGGCGGTTCGGGGGCTGGCTCGAGCTGTTCGGCCTGCTCCAGGCAGCCACGGCCAGCGGGGAGGGCGAGCGGCGGGACGCCAACTGGCGTCGCGCCGAATCCACTGCCGCACCCGCTCGGGGCGCCCGATGAGGACCGGCAGAGCGCCGGGTGCCCTGACCCGCTGGATCGTCGCCGCGACCCTCGCCGGGGCCGTCACGCTCCTCGCACCAACGGTCGCGACGGCGAAGGCTCACCACCACCATCACCACCACGCCAACAAGCACGGCCACAAGCATCACCACCACGGCCACAAGCACCACGGTCACAAGCATCACCATCACGGCAAATCCAACGTCCTGCCGCCCGCGGCAGCCGTCCCGCCCGGCTCGCCCGCTCAGGCGGCGCAGACGCTTGCCCGGCAGATCCTGAGCGGCGGCCGTCCAGGAATTGCCGCGCTCGAGACGGCGCTGAGGCTGAGCGGGATTGGCATCGTCTACAAGGGCAAGGTCATCCAGAAGCCGGGCCGTCCCGGCGCCGGGGTGAGCGTCGACGCGACGGAGCTGGCGGGAGAGGTCGTCCTGGCCCAGCGCTCGCAGCGGATCGCGCTGAGCGAACTGCTGAGCACGGTGGGGACCAGCGTGGGGGTCTCACATCCAAACTTGCTCACCGGGCGCCAAGCGGTGCTCTCCGACCTGCAGTCGGCCGCCGGTTCGAGCGCGGCAACCGTCAGCTTCCTGGCTCACGTGATGGACGACATCTCGCCCCAAGCCGGCCTGCTCAGGTCCGGCGGCGCCACCGATCCGCAGCTCAATCCGCTGCAGGCCTACCTGCTCCAGTACATGTGGGTCGGCGCCCTGCACAGCTTCTTCGCGACGCCCAACGGTCAGGCCCAGCGGGCGCTCTCGGCGCCGACCGCAGTTGCTTCCAGCGGCGCACCCTGCCAGCCCGACGAGCGCGCCGAGCAGATCACCGACGTCGCCGGCAACGCATTCGGGATGGCGAGTGACTCGTTCCGCGAGTGGGTGCTCGACGAGGCAGGCAGTGCCGCAAAGATGGCATCGAAAGTCGCCAGCTCGATCAACTCGCTCCTCATCCTCGCAAAGTTCGGCGGCCTGGACGCCGCGCTCAAGGGCTCGATCGAGCTCGTCGGCGGCACGCCGCTGCAACGCACCAAAGAGCAGGCGCAGCCCGGGGAGAACCGGATCCTGAAGGCCTCCTTTCACTTGGACTTCGGCTCGTTGCAGCACGCCGCCAACTGCACGAAGCTGGTTGCCGCGATGCTCGGCATCGACGTCACCTCCCAGAACGACGGCCCGGTCAAGGACGCCGAGGCGGACTGGTTCATCAACGATCAGCCGGGCAGCGGTGGTTCAGGCGCCCTCGCCAACCCCGTTCAGTACTACTCGCTCGGTGGAGGGGCGAGCGCGACGAAGACGTCCACCGACGAGAGCGGTGAGACTCGAGCCGGCCTGCAAGGAAAGCCGCAGCGGGTCAAGCTGCCCGAGAACCCGACGCCGTACACGCGCAACGTCGTCGTCGGGTTGTCGCTCACCGTCAACAAGAACAACCTGCGCAAGGATCTGCCGGGACTGATCGGCGCCGGGGTCACCGGCAACGTCATCGCCGCGATCTCGGGCGCACTCGACCACATGGGCCTGTTCACGGCGACGAAGACGATCCAGGTGAAGGACTGGTACGCCGACTACTTGGTCGACTTCAGCTCGGCTGAGGTTCTTCGCCCGACTTCCGGATCCGGCCGGTTCAACTACCTCTACAAGGCAGAGCCCGAGATCACGCCCGACTCCTCCGGCGCCGTCAGCGGCGAGACGGCGGGGGACTACGCGCAGGCGAACGGCACGATCACCGGCGACGACGGCACCTCGGCCACGATTATCGGAGCAACCCCTGACGCGTTCGACGTCGTCGACTTCGACGCCGGTAACGAGCAAACGGCGCCGAGCATTGTCATCGCCCCGAACCTGCCCTCCGAGAGCTACCACGCCCACGATCCCAACGGGGCTGACTACGACTTCGACAACTACACCTGGCTCGGCCTCTTCAAGACCTTCCACCCCTCGTTGGCCGGCCAGATCAAGTTGCCCTTGCAGAGCGTCGGTGACGGCGGCGCGAACTCCGTTGTCGCCCGTGGAACCTTCTCGAAGACGATCCCGGATGGGAATGGGGGCACCTCGGAGCAGACGGAGGTCACCGTCACCGCCCTGCCGCCGCCCAAGAACTGAGCAGCTCCAGGCCTAGGCAGCGCCCCGGCCCAGGAGTACGCTGACCGACAGGCAAGTTGTCCGCGCCCAGGAGGGAACGATGAAGCTGCGTTCGAGGCTGACCTACGCGAACGTCGTCGCGACACTGGCACTGGCCCTCGTTCTGGCCGGCGGCACCGTTTACGCGGCCGTCAAGCTCGGCAAGAACTCGGTCAAGAGCCGGAACATCGCGCCGGCTGCGGTCCACGCCAGCGACCTGAAGGCCAATGTGGTCTCGAGCCCCAAGATCAAGGACGGCTCGATCCAGGGCAGCGACCTCTCCGCCGCCGTCTTCCAGGGGCTCGATACCGACGTGACCGGCTCAGCTGCCTCCGGGGCGAAGGGCGGTCTTGACACGAACACCACCTCGCCTCTGCCACTCAGCGGCAAGACGAAGTTCACGCCCCGCGCCGGCGAGGTCGACGCGCTCGCGGCCGAGGGCCGGTTCACGATCGCGAGCACCAACGCCGCCAACTACTGCCAGCCCGCGGTCTTCCTGTACGTGAACGGCGAGCAGACACGCGTCTACGTCGAGCCCTCGAACGGACTCAACTCGACGACGCCGGTGACGAGCCTCGGCCGCGACGCCGACGGCCCGTTCGGGCTGATCAACCCCGGGGTGCCGCTGACGATCAGCGCCCAGATCCGCGGCGACGCGGACTGCACGCCGGACTCCCAGCTCAACCGCCTCGTGGTCAGGATCGTCCAGATCCGCTGAGCCCACGTGCCGACTGGGCTCAGCCCTCGCGCAGCACGATCCAGCGCGCCCGCGCCGAGGCGAGGAGCTCGCCGGCGGCACTGAACAGAGCGGAGCCGGTGTCGAGCTTGCGCCCCTCGCTGCCCTCCGTCCAGGCCGTCAGCACGGATGTCTGCTCAACCGGGACCGGTCGCAGTATCTCGACCGCGAGGCGACCGAGGATTACGGTTCCGACCTCCCCGAAGCGATCGGTGACGATCCCGCTCGGGCAATCGAGCGCGGCCCAGATGAACTCGGAACGGACCGCGCCGTCGGCGTCGCCGAGCTCGGCGGCCGGCGTCCACGGGCACGCATGCAGCTCGCGACCGTCCACCGGGCCGGGAAAGATCCGCAGACCGTCGCCGGCCTCGCGCTCCGGTCCGCAGACGAAGCAGCTGGGGTAGGGATGCTCGTCGATCCACGCGTATCGCCGTGACGCCTGTTCGGCCTCCTCGACGCTCACCGGATCGGGGACGGATCCGCCTAGCGTCGTCGGCCGCGCCACGGCGACCACCGTCCCGTCGTCGAGCAGCTCCGCGCCACCCTCGGCACCCGGCCTCCACGTCAGCGGTCGCTCGAGGGGCGGCGGCACGCGCAGCATCACCTCGGCGGGCCCGTCGATCTCCTCGGCGAGCAGCCCGCACGTATAGCCGCCGTTGCCGCTCTCGTCCGGGCCGCGGAAGCGGCGCGCGATCGTCACCGTGGACATCCCGCTCATCCTCCCACGCCTTCAGTCTCGCCCACAACGAGTGAGGCCGGGGCCCCGCGTGGCTGCGGGGCCCCGGCCTTGGCGCTACTGAGAGGACCGGGTCCGGGGGAGAGACCCAGCCGGCGCTGCAGCTACGCGGCCTGCCGCTCCATCTCGAAGGCGGCTGCGGGTGCCTCCGGCCCCTCGGGTTCGGGGAGCTCACCCAGCTCCTCCTCGGCCTGTGCCACCCGTGGCAGCAGGACGAGGGCGAGGATCAGGCCGACCCCGATCAGCGCCGCTCCCGAGTAGAAGGCGAGGTGGTAGCCGCTGATCAGTGCGTCCGCCCTGTCGTGCCCATCGGCAACGAGCCCTTGTGTGTGGTCGGCGGCGATCGTGCTCAGCAGAGCGAGTCCGAGCGCGCCGCTGACCTGCTGGGAGACGTTGGTGATGCCCGAACCGAGCCCGGCGTCCGCCGCCGGCACGTCGGCCATCGCCAGCGTCAGCAGCGGCTGGAACGCGTTGCCGATCCCGAAACCGATCGCGAAGGTCGCGAAGAAGATCGTCGGGAAGAAGGCGGTATCCGGTCCCAGCCCCGTCAGCAGGAGCAGCCCCGCCGCGGCGACGGCCATGCCCGACGTGAGGACGGGAATCGGCCCGAACCGCTCGACGAGCCGCGCCGTGATGCCACGGGAGAGGACCGCGACGGTCAACGTCCACGGTAGGAACGCCGCGCCGGTCTCCAGCGCGCTGTAGCCGTGGACCTGCTCGAGGTAGAGCGTGACGAGGAAGAACGTCGAGTACATCCCCATCACGAGGAACCCGCGGATCACGCTGGCGCTGACCAGGCCGTGCAGGCGCAGGATCCGCAGCGGCATGATCGGGTTCTCGAGGCGAGCCTGCAGGACGAGGAAGCCCGCCATCAGGACCGCCGCCAGCGCGCCGAAGCCGAGTACCTGGGAGGAACCCCAGCCGTGCGAGGTGACCTCGACGATCGCGTAGATGCCGCTCATCAGGGACCCGGTGACGAGCGCCGAGCCGACCCAGTCGACCCCGTGCTCGAGTCCGCGGCCCTCGTCGGAGCGGATCAGCGCCCGGCCTGCGATCAGCGTCGCGATGCCGATCGGCAGGTTGACGAAGAAGACCCAGTTCCAGCTCAGGGTCTGGGTGAGGATGCCGCCGGCCAACAGGCCGAGAGACCCGCCGGCGACGGAGACGAATACGTAGGCCCCCATCGCCCGTGCGCGCTCGACGGGCTCGGGGAACTCGGTGACGATGATCGCCAGGATCACCGACGCCTGGGCGGCCGCGCCGACGCCCTGCAGGAAGCGAGCGCCGACAAGGAATCCCTGCGACGGTGCGATGCCGCAGAGCAGGGATGCGGCGGTGAAGACGACGAGGCCGGCGAGGAAGACGCGCTTGCGCCCGAGCAGATCGCCGAGTCTGCCGGCGAGCAGCAGGAGGCTCCCGAACGTGATCAAAAAGCCGTTGACCACCCACGTCAGGTTGGACTCGGTGAAGCCGAGCTCGTTTTTGATCTGAGGCAGGGCGACGTTGACGATCGTCACGTCCAAGACGATCATCAGCTGCGCCATGCAGACGATCGCGAGCGTGATCCAGCGGCGCCGCTCGCCGTCGGCTGCTGCGCTCAGGGACTTGAGGGGGGAGGGGAGAGTCACGTTGATCCTGACTTGTCGAAATGCACCTTCGGAGCTAAACTGGAGGCCGCCTCCGAAATAAGCGGAGGAGTCCTCCGGAAGCAGACTATACGGAGGGTCCCTCCGGTTTGTCAAGGAGAACTTGTGTGTAGTCCTGGAAGACGACGCAGCCGAAGGAAACGTGACAACGCCTCTGGGAACGGCTCACAGCCAAGGACAGAACCTCGATGAGCACCCCTGAGACAACCGCCACCGCAGCGTCCGGCTTGATTCAGCGGCCAAAGCGCGCCGACGCCCGCCGCAACTACGACAAGCTCGTCGCCGCAGCGCGCGAGGCCTTCGCCGAAGGCGGCGAAGCGACCTCGCTGGAGTCGATCGCCGAGCGTGCCGGCGTCGGCATCGGCACGCTCTATCGCAACTTCCCCAACCGCCAGGCCCTCGTCGAGGCCCTCTACGTGGAGGAGGTCGACGAGGTCTGCCGGACGGCCGCCGAGCTCGGCGAAACCGACCCCTGGCACGCGCTGCGGAGCTGGCTCGAGCGCGTGATCGCCTACGTGGCAACCAAGCAGGCGCTCGCCGCCGAGCTCGTCAACTACCTCGACAAGAACGCCGAGCTCTTCCAGACCTGCCGCGGCTCCCTCTACGAGGCCGGCGAGCCGCTGCTGCGTCGCGCCCAGCAGGCCGGCGTCGTCCGCGAGGACGTCGAGATCGGCGAGGTGATCCACCTCGTCGTCGGCATCGCCAAGATCCCGAACGCGGACCCGACGCAGACCGAGCACATCCTCAGCGTCGCCCTCGACGGGCTGCGCTTTCAGCCCTCGGTCTGACCGGTCCTGCGCATCCGGCCTGCGCTGTCGCTCGGGCCTGACCGCGACCGTTGTCACATCCGTCCGCCGCGCTTCGTCACAGAGGCAGTGACACACAACGCGAAAGGATCACCATGCTGAAGGGCATCGCTTACACGACGGTCTACGTCGGCGACCAGGATCAGGCGCTCGACTTCTATACGAACACCCTCGGACTCGAAAACGGGGTCGACGCCCCGACTCCGGAAGGGCCGCGGTTCCTCACGGTGGGGGTCGCAGGCCAGGACACCCAGCTGGTCCTCTGGCCGGGCACTCCGGGTGAGGGCCAGGCGGTCGACGGCCGCGTGCCGGCGAGCTGCACGATCGAGGTCGAGGACTGCCGGCAGGCCTTCGAGACGCTGAAGTCGCGCGGCGTGTCGTTCGAGACCGATGTGCTCGAGTTCCCCTGGGGGGAGGTCGCGATCTTCACCGACCCCGACGGCAACCGCCTCCAGGTGCGCCAGGGCCGGTAGGAAGCGGGCGGGGCGTCTGCGGCGACGCCCCGCCCAGCTCCGCCAGCGTTTCGCCTACGGCGACGCGCAGACGGCGTAGGTCTCGATGAACCCGTTGCCGTCAGCGGTGTCGGTGGCAAGGGTGGCCGTCCAGGCCGTCGGCTCCGCGCCATCCGCGAACGGAGATGGGTTCGACTTGATGTACGTCATGTTGCTATTGAGGATGTTGAGGGGCGTCGCTCCGCCGCCGACCGCGACCTCCCCGGGGTTGCAATGAGCGGTCGCCGTCTCGCTGGTGCCGGCGAGCGTTCCCGGGTCGCTGTCGGCGCTGCGTACCACCACGGTGGTCGCCCCGGGATCACCTTGCGGGCCGGGTGCGCCCTGCGGTCCCCTTGGCCCGGGCAGCAGCTCGATGCGCTTGTCGAGCTTGTGGGCCTGGCGCTTGGAAATGCGCTTGACCTGCTTCTTCTCCTTCTTGTTCAAGGCGTGGACTGCAACCCCGGCGACCGCGCCGCCGCAAAGCGCCGCGACGAGCGCGACCACTGCGACGAGCAGAGCCGGTGAGGGCTTCCTGATCCGTGACATCTCGGATCCCCTTTTGTTCGCTTACTGGCTGGCAGCGACGGTAGCCGGGGCCGAGCGGATTTGCAACCTCCCCGAACGGGGGGCAGCCGTCGGTCGCCGCTACCGGTGACCGCGAATCGCCTTGATGACCTGGACGGTCTCGGTCCGTTGGGCCTTACCGGACTGGCTGCACTGGTCGCTCTTGAAGTTGTGTCCGGGGTCGTCGGGCTGCGAGCAGTTCGCGGGATCGATCGCGAAGGTGGCACCCTCGCGCATCTTGCCGCCGCTCCTGGCGAGCTTCAGCATTTTTTTCGTCGCGATGCTGTACGCGCCTGCGCCCCTCAGGTCGATGGTCTTGCGGTGCTTCCCCCAGGTCTGGGTGAAGTTGTTGACATCGCCCGCGACGTTGTCCATGGAGTCGTAGCAGTTGGCCGGCCGGGCACGGAGGAAGGAGTAGCTGTAGAAGCCGAGCTTGAATTCGCCGCGAAGGACGACGCTCGCCAGTGCGTTGTTGCTGCCCGGGAGGATCAGGGAACCGCTGCAGTCGTAGGTGACCTTGGTGTCGCTGCAGTCGTTCCCATCGGTGTCGACGAAGCCGAATCCTCGGTACGCGTAGGTCGACTTGGTCAGCTTGGTGTGGCCGCGGAATTCCTTTGCGTGCTTCGAACCCGTGCTGAGTACAACGTGCGGGTACACGCTCCGCCAGTTCAAGTCGGTCTGGTGATGCTCCTCGCCCGGATCCCAGAAGGGCGCGGCGCCACAGTCCGTCGTCTCCTTGTATGCGTCGTCGCCCTTGTAGTCGATGGAGCCCTCATCGGTCACCCGCACGACTGCCCCGATGACCTGCTTCTTGTGATGCTTGTGCTTGCCGTGCCGCCGCTTGTGGGAGACGGGCCTGTGGCGGAGGCCCGAGGCGGATGCCGTTGAGCCGCCCGCCACGACGGCGAACAGGCAAGCGAGGCCAAGGATGACGGTGGCCCGGTGGAAGGCGGGGGACTCCAGGGCTCTCAGTGCCGGGCGGACCATGCTGAGTAGGTTCGCTGCTCGGCGCGTCGTTTGCACCAGGGTCAACCCCAGTATTCGACCCCAGATTCGCCACCTCCCGAACGGGAGGTCTGGCCGTCCGCGGGCGGACTCCCGCGGCGCCGGAGCAGACCTATGCTGCGGGGTGTGTCGCGGATCATCGTCGTCGGGGCGGGCATCGGCGGTCTTTGCGCGGCGCGCGCCGTGGCGCTGGCCGGGCACGAGCCCGTGGTGCTCGAGCGCTCGCCGGCCGGCACGGCGATCGGCGCCGGCCTGGCGCTGTGGCCGAACGCGATGCACGCGCTCGAGGCGCTCGGGGCAGAGCGCGCCGTGCTCGCCGTCGGGGCTCGAGCAGAGCGCGGGGAGTTCCGGGGGGCCGGCGGCCGGCTGCTGTACGAAATGGACCTCGGCGCTGTGGCGCGGCAGGCCGGGGCGCCGATGGTGATCGTCGAGCGTCCCGCCCTACACGGCGCCCTCGGCGAGGGTGTCGAGGTTCGACGGGATGCGATTGTCGCGACGGTCGACGCGGACGGCGTGACCCTCGTCGACGGCGAGCGCATCGACGGCGACGCGGTGATCGGCGCCGACGGGATCGGCTCGGTCGTGCGCGACTACGTCTGCCCTGGCGCTGACCCGATCGACACCGGCTTCACGGTGCTGCGCGGGATCGCCGACTGCGAGATGGAGGCCGGGCTGGCGTTCGAGAGCTGGGGCAGGGGCGAGCTCTACGGCGGGGTCGCGCTGCCCGCGGGCCGCTCCTACTGGTTCTACGAGGCGCCGACCGAGCTGATCGAAGCGCGCGGAGGCCCGGCGGGCTTCGAGGCCGATCGCTGGCCCGGGCCCGCAGCCGCCCAGCTCGCCGCAACCGATCCCGGCGCCGTGCTCGTCAACCCGATCCTGCGGCTGCCGGTCCTCGAGACGTGGAGCCGGGCGACGGTGGCGCTGCTCGGCGATGCCGCGCACGCGATGGAGCCGAACCTCGGCCAGGGCGCCGCCCAGGCGATCGAGGATGCCGAGGGTCTACTCCTCGCTCTCCGCCAGCAGGCCGAGCCGCGGGCCGCGCTCGCCGCCTACGAGGACTTCCGGCGCCGGCGGGCGCAGATGTTCCAGCGCGAGTCGACCCGCTTCGCGCGGCTCGCGCTCTCCAAGCACGCGGGTCCCCGAGACCTGCTCATGCGACTCCTCCCCGGTGGCGTCCGCGCCCGTGCGGTCGATCGGCTGCTGCGCCGCCACGCGCTCCGCTGAAGCGTCGGCGAGTGCGCGGTCGGAGACTATGCTGGGTCCGCTTCGCAGTACGCGGGAAAGAGGGAGGCACATGTGAGCGGGCAAGCGGACGCGACGACCGGCCGGCGCCGTTGGCGCTCGATCTGGCTTGGGGCCGCCGTGGCGCTGCTCCTCGGCCTGCTTCCCGCCGCTGCCGCCGCCGAGGGACGCTGCGGAAACCCCGCGAGCCGTCCCTGGTGCGACACGTCGCTCGCGCCAGGCAAGCGGGCCGATCTGCTGCTCGGGCGGATGACCGCCGCGGAGAAGATCTCGCTGCTCGGCGGCGATGATCTCGGCGGGGTCGCCGGCGGCGCCGGCACGCACACCGGCACGAGCGACGGCATCGACAGGCTGGGCGTGCCGACCGTCTACTTCTCCGACGGCCCCGCGGGCGTGCGCTCGGGCGAGGCGACGGCGTTGCCCTCGCCGATCGCGCTCGGGGCGAGCTTCAACCGCCGCAACGCCACCGCCGACGCCCGCGTGATCGCCCACGAGGTGATCAAGAAGGGCAACGACATCGTCTTCGCGCCGACCGTCGACATCGTCCGCACGCCGCTCGCGGGCCGCGTCTTCGAGGCGCTCGGCGGCGAGGATCCGTACCTGTCCTCACAGCTCGCCGTGCCGTGGATCGACGCCGTCCAGAAGCAGGGCCTGATCGCCAACGTCAAGCACTACATGGGCAACAACCAGGAGGGCACGGGCCCACTCGCCGACGAGGCGCGCCCGGGCAATCCCGCGGTCTCGGTCGGCGCCCTGGCGACCGTCGGCAACCGGATGCGGATCAACGCGCGGATCGACGAGCGCACGATGCACGAGCTCTACCTGCCGATGTTCGAGGCGGCGGTCAAGAAGGCGCACGTCGCCTCGTTGATGTGTGCGTACAACAGTGTCAACGGGGCCTTCGCCTGCCAGAACAAGACCCTGCTGGAGGACATCCTGCGCGGGCAGTGGGGCTTCAAGGGCATGACGATCGCCGACTACGGCGCCAACCACCAGGCCGGGCCGGCGCTCAAGGCCGGGGTCGACATCGAGCCCTGGCCCGGCATCGTTTACGGCTCGACCTCCGTCAACGCCGCACTCGCCACCGGCCAGGCGACGATGGCCGACGTCGACCGCCATGTCCACCGCTACCTGCGCACCCTCTTCGCCTACGGCGCGATGGACCGCGATGCCTTTACGCCGAACGAGGCGGCCATCGACGCCAAGGCCGACGCGCACCGCTCCGGCCGCGCGGCCGAGCAGGGGATCGTCCTGCTCAAGAACGACGGGCTGCTGCCGCTACGCGCGAAGAAGTTGCACTCGATCGCGGTGATCGGTCCCGCCGCCGACGCCTACGTCACCGGCGGCGGCTCCTCCGAGATCAAGCCCTTGCAGTTCACCTCGCCGTTCGACGGGATCAAAAAGCTCGCCGGTAAGGGCGTCAAGGTCGTGACCGACGACGGCAGCGATGCGGCCCGCGCCGCAGCCCTAGCCAAGCGCTCCGATGTCGCCGTCGTCGTCCCCGTCTCCTACTCGAGCGAGGGCGTCGACCGGACCTGTCTCACGTTCGAGTGCCCGCCCGCCTTCGGCGACGAGGACGCGCTGATCAAGCGGGTCGCCGCTGCCAACCCACGCACGGCGGTTGTGATGGAGAGCGGCGGACCCGTGCTGACGCCGTGGAGCAAGGACGTCGGCGCGCTCGCCGAGGCCTGGTACCCGGGCTCCGACGCGGGCGACGCGATCGCTCGCGTGCTCTTCGGCAAGGCCGACGCCTCCGGGCGGCTGCCGGTCACCTTCCCCAAGGACGAGTCGCAGCTGCCGACCGCCCGCAGCGCGAAGCAGTACCCCGGCGTGAACGACGTCGTCGACTACAGCGAGAAACTGCTCGTCGGGTACCGCCACTACGAGGCCGAGCACATCAAGCCCGCCTACCCGTTCGGCTACGGCCTCTCCTACACGCGCTTCCGCCTCTCGAAGCTGCGGATCAAGGCGGCCTCCGGCCGCTCGCGGGCGAAGCAGCGGGGCGCCCCGACGGTCAGCGTCGAGGTCAAGAACGTCGGCAAGCGCAAGGGCGTGGCCGTCCCGCAGCTGTATCTGTCGCTGCCGTCAAGCCACCGGGTTCCCGAACCGCCGAAGGCACTCAAGGGCTTCGAGCGGGTCAAGCTCAATCCCGGCAAGGCGAAGCGGGTGCGCTTCAAGCTCAATCGCCGCGCGTTCTCGTACTGGGATGCGAAGAAGGACCGCTGGCGGATCGACCGTGGCTGCGCGAAGGTCCTCGTCGGCAGCTCCTCCGCGAAGACGCCACTGAAGGCGCCGATCGACCGCCGCGGCGCCTGCGGCTGAGGCGGCTGGTCAGCCGCGCCACGCTCGATAGGGGAACGCGATGGCGTCAGTTGCCGACCCATTGAATCGAGTGAGAATGCGGGCTACGTTGCCGACCATGGCGAGGGATGAGCCGGGGATGGTTCGAAGGCCGCTGCTGCTCGTCGCGGCGACGCTGACGTTGGCTCTGGCGCTGGCCTGCACCGGTCTGGCACTCGCCCACAGCCGCAAGCGACACGTCGACATAAAGGTCTACTCGACCACGGTGACCGTGCCGGCTGGGACGCAGTCGACGAACATCAAGGCCCTGTGCAAGCACCGCCATCTCGTCGGCGCCGGCTTCTACCCGGTCGACGCCGCGAGCACGGCGATCCTGCCCTCCGCACTGCAGCTCGGCAAGCGCAATGTCCAGGCCCGGCTGCAGAACGTCTCGAGCGGCGAGGCGACGAGCCGGATCGAGGCTCACTGCGTGAAGCGGTTGCGGACGAAGGTCGTGCGCGACGTGGCGGTCCTGCCCCCGAACGGCCTGACCACGCTCAAGGTCGCCTGTCCCGGTAAGCGCAAGGCGCTCTCGGGCGGCTTCCGTACGCCGCCGATCGACAGCTCACCGACGGGGTCGCGCGCGCTGACCGTCAGTTCGTATCGCGCCGCCGGCGGGCGCAAGTGGGCGGTGACCGCGCTGACCTACGACGACTCCGGACCCGCCATCGTCGACGGGTACGTGGTCTGCGCGAAGGGCGTCAAGGTCCGTAGGGCGAGCGAGCGTGCCGACGTCACCACCGCAGCGACGATGACCAAGGTCCGCTGCCCGCACGGAACCAAGGTGCTGTCCGGCGGTTTCAAGGCGCTCGTCCGCGGCACGCCAGGTTTGGGGGCTCCGCTTCCGATCGCCTCGCACCGGCGCAGCAAGAGCACCTGGCTGCAGACCACCGCTCGCGGTGCCGGATCCGGGGCGGTCGGCGAGAAGGTCTGGGCGTACTGCGCGAAGCGGCTCTGAACCGCAGCGAACGCAGGCGGCCCGCGGGTAGGCTGGGCCGATGCACGCCTACAGGCTCACTCCCCGCGACCGGGCCGAGCGCGCGGGCGCGCGTCTGCTTGCGCGCCTTTCGCCCCGGACGGCCCGCCGGCTCGCCGGCAGGCCGATCGTCGTCGACGGCCAGACGCTCGACCCGCACATCCAGCTCGCGCTCAAGGCGCTGGAGCGCACGGGGCATAGCTCGTGGAGCCGGCACGGAGCGGAGATCGCCCGCCGGGAGGCGCGGCGCGCGGCGCTGGTCAACGCGCTGCCGATCCCGCGGGTGGAGCGGGTCAGCGACTTCTCCGTCCCCGGTCCCACCGGCCCGCTCGCCGCGCGCCGCTACGAGGCGCCCGGCTCGCGCGAATCGGGACCGCAGCCCGCCCTCGTCTTCTTCCACGGCGGCGGCTTCGTCTTCGGCGATCTCGACACCCACGACGAGCTCTGCCGGATGCTCTGCTGGCACGCGCAGGTGACGGTCCTTTCGGTCAGCTACCGCCTCGCGCCGGAGGATCCGTTCCCGGCGGCCGTTGACGACGCGATCGCCGCCTTCGCCTGGGTGCGGGCGAATGCGGAGGAGCTCGGCCTCGACCCCGAGCGCATCGCCGTCGGCGGTGACAGCGCCGGCGGCAGCCTTGCCGCCGTCGTCTGCACGCAGACGAAGGAGGCGGGCGGCGAGCTGCCTGCGTTCCAGCTGTTGATGTACCCGAAGACCGACGACGCGCCGACCCGCTCGCTCGAGCTGTTCAAGGAGGGCTTCTTCCTGGTCGACGAGGACATGACCTGGTTCGTCAACGCCTACGCACCCGCCGACGCGGACCCGCGCGCCTACCCGATGCTGACCCCGGATCTCTCCGGCCTGCCGCCCGCCTACCTCGTCACGGCCGGCTTCGACCCGCTGCGTGATGAGGGCGAGTCCTACGCGGCGGCGCTGGCGGAAGCCGGCGTGCCGACGGCGCTCCGTCGCCACGAGAGTCTGATCCACGGCTTCGCGAACATGACGGCCGTCTCGCGTGTCGCCCGCGATGCGGTCGTCGAGATGGCCGGGGCGCTGCAGATGGGTCTCGCCGCGAGCGGGACGCCGGCCGAGGTGGCTGGCTCAGCTTCCTGACGGCTCAGGCGGTGAAGCTGACGCGCTTGCCGTTGCGGTTGCCGTCGCCGTCGCGGGCGGCGCCGGGCTCGATCGTCACGTGATCGCCCGCCTTGGCCGGGACCGCGAAGACGCCGCCGGGGCCGGCGCTCACCTTCTTGCTCTTGCCGTTGACGGTGAACTTCACCTTCCCACGGTTGGCATGGTCGGGGCGCCAGGTCAGGTCGGCGTCCTTGTCGGGCGCGGGGTCGTTCGTGTCCTCGTGGGCTTGCGCGGCGGGGTAGTGGAGCTGCACGGCGAAGCGGCCGGACGGGGCTTTGACCTGCTTCGGCACGAGCGCCCGCGACGCGTACAGATGGAAGCTCTGCGACTTGATCTTGTATTTGCGGGCGGTGATCGAGTAGCGGTAGATGCCGGGGTGGGCGTCCAGCGGCGGCTCCCACTCAGCGGTGTAGACGCCGTCGCCGTTGACCCGCCAGAGGATGTCGAGGCCGAGGTCGCTGTCGACGGCCCGCCAGTGACCGTGGTGGACGCGGCGCTGGACGGTGACGAAGGCGCGCTCGAGCGGGCGGTCGTAGCCGCGGATCCCGCCCTGCCACTGGAACGTGGGATGGAGCAGGCGGCGCGTGCCCGGCGCGGGCTGGGAGACGACCGTGGCGCTCGAGGCGCCGGTCGGGAACTTCGAGCCGTCGGGGGTGATCCCGTTGGTCAGGTCGTAGTCGTAGGGGGGAGGGGGCCCGGCGCCGTCGACCAGGCTCTTGGCGAGCGTGTTGAGCCCGTCCTGCAGCGCCAGCGAGGAAACGCGCCCGTAGACGGTCGAGCCGCCCTCGTAGTGCTGGGCGTCGTACTCCTCCGGGGTCGTGAAGTAGTCGAGGTACTCGTTCGCGAGACCGGAGATGACGACGCGCTTGATGCCTTCCTTCGCCGTCGCCCGCAGCACCGAGGCCCGCAGGCGGCGGCCCATCTCCTCGGTCATTTCGCCGGGGACCGTGACGATCATCCGATCGCCGATCCGGACTGCGGACAGCGGCGTCGCCTTCGCGACGCCGACCTCGAGCGTGACGATCTTGTGGTCCTGCTCGTCGCCGAGGTCGGGGCGTGTGCGGCCCTCGAAGGAGACGTGGGTGATGTCGAAGAGCGGTCCGCGGCCCTCCTCCGACCCGGTCAGCTGCGGCAGCCCGAAGCGTGCTTTGTCGTCGACGGGGCCCTGCGAGGTCTTCTGGCCGCAGAAGCACATCATCGTCCAGGAGTGGAGGAGATTGGGCGAGCTCGACATCCGCTTGCCGGCCTGCCGCCAGGCGTGCATGAAGGCGCGCGACTCGACGCTGCCGACGTGCTCGGCGTACGCAGGCCCGCGCTGGTGCAGGCCCGCGGACTGATCGCCCTCGTCGGTGTTGCCGTAGACGGTGACCACCGGCTGGGAGCGTGGGACGTGCCCGAGCCTGCGGATCTTGTCCTGGGTGAGCAGCGTCGCCGCGCCGTGGTGGTCCTCGTTGTAGTAGGTGAACTGGAAGCCGTTGACGGTGCCGTGGTTGGCGAACGTGCCCCACATGCCGACCGGCACGTCGCGACCGCCGATCGTCTTGTCGAGCCGCAGCACGTTGACCTCGGGGTCGATCGTGTGGACGTAGCCCTTCGGGTCCTGGGAGACGGTGCCGGTCCCGGGCTCCTCGTGGATGCCGTGGTCGGCGAGGTGTGCCTCCAGCGAGCGGTTCTCGGTCAGGTGCTCGAGGCGCGTCTCACCCCAGCCGACCTTGCCCGGCCCGAGGTTCTTGTCGGCTCGTCGGATCGACTTCGCCAGCTGCTTGACCATGAACTGGTACAGCGTCGGATCGAAGCCGCCGGTGAGCTGGAACTGCGTCGGCGTCGTGATCGTCATGAACACCGTGTTGAAGGTGTCGAAGTTGTAGAAGCCCGTCGGCGCCGCATGCGTGTGCGAGGCCGAGACGACGATGTTCCGCGGACTGAATCCCCGCTTCTTCAGCAGCTTCGCCGCGTCGACGACCATCCCGCCGGGGATCCCGTTCAGATCCTCGGAGACCAGCGCGACCTTCTGGTGGCCCTTCTTGATCACCGCCGTCCGCGCCCAAAGGCGCGTGTGCTGGCCGGCGATCTTCCCATCCGAGCGAACCCAACCCATCATGTAGTAGCCGGTCGGGGGCGTGATGTCGGCCTGGCCGACGCCGACCTTCAGCTGGGCGGAGGCTCCTGTGGGCATGGCGAGCCCGGATACGACCAGGACCGCGCTGGCCGCGAGGAGCGCAGCCAGCGTCCGCTTTCGGAGCAGCCTGGGCATGGGCCAAGGGTAGTGCGAGGTTCCAGTCTGGACCCCGGTTCGACCGGACCGGGCGCGAACCCGGGACGGCGGGCCGGCGGGCGGCTGCTACGGGGGCGACTCCGTAGTCAGCGCTCATGCAGATTCTCAGCCGGCGGCTAGCCTCAAGGCGGGCCAGACCCCGCGGCGGTCCAGACCCTCGACCTGCGGGAAGCACGGGAGGATCAGCCACCAATGACGTCCTTCGGAGCTGGCCTGCGGGAACTGAGACGCCGCAAGGCATGCGCGTGGATCTCGCCGGTCGTGGTCCTCATGGCTTGCTGCATCTCCGCCCCCTCGGCAAGTGCCGCGGCGAGCGTTGCTCCCGATCGGGCGACGCTGAAGCGCGTTGATTCTCTGGTCGACGACCGGATGGCAGCCAACGGAGTGCCGAGCGCAGCGGTCGCGATCGTCGCCGGAGACCGGATCGTCCACGCACGGGGCTTCGGCGCGGCCGACGGCTCGGGCCGGCAAGCGACGGCCGCGACGCCGTTCCTGCTCGGATCGACGACGAAGAGCTTCACGGCGCTCGCGGTGATGCAGCTCGTCGAGGATGGAAAGGTCGACCTCGACGATCCGATCCGCAAGTGGGTCCCGGAGCTGGATCTCGCCGGGGACGAGGACGAGGGGATCACCGTGCGGCAGGTGCTGCAGCACGCAAGTGGCCTGCCCCTGAATGCCGCAGGCGGCCCGATCCTCAAGTCAGCCGCGGACGGGACCCCCGAGGAGGCCATCGGCGAGCTCGATGGCAAGAAGCTCGCCTTCGAACCGGGCTCCGAGATGGAGTACGTGAACGCCAACTACGTGCTCGCCGGACTCGTGGTCGAACGGGCCTCCGGTGAGCCCTACGACCGCTACGTGCAGCGGCATATCTTCAAGCCGCTCGGTATGCGGCACAGCTTTGCCGATCCTGCGGCTGCGGCTGCCGCGGGGGTGGCGGAGGGGCACCGCTACGTCTTCGGATTCACCGAGAGCACCGCGCCGACCTTCCGGCCCGGGGTGCTCGCGGCGGGGTACCTCATGTCCTCGGCCCGGGACATGGCGAAGTATCTGTCGATCTACCTCAACGGCGGGGTCGGTCTCAACGGCAGGCGGGTCATCTCAGCCCGCGGAATGAGGACGCTGCTGACGCCCGGCGACCCCGAAACGCACCTCGGTCCGTGGGCCGACTCCGCCCCCTCCCACTACGCGATGGGCTGGTTCGTAGGGGGCCCGTGGCAGGAGCCGGCGATCCTGCACCCCGGCGACGCCGCGGACTCGAGCTCGCTGCTCGTGTTGCTGCCGGATCGCGACGTCGCCGTGGTCACGCTCGTCAGCGCCAGCAACGAGCTCCCGGTACCCGGCAATCCCTTCGCCATCCCACGCATGGAGCGCAATGTGATCGACATCCTCGTTGGCGAGTCGGTTGAGACGGGGACCTCGGTCAAGACCTTCTATCTCGTCTTCGACGTGCTGGTGGCGCTGCTCCTCGGCCTGGCGTTGCTGGCTTTGGTACGGGCCGTGAGGGCCGCACGGCTCCTCGCCGCGCCGCGTCGTCGATGGCTTGCGATCGTCGCGGCGGCGGCCCGGGGCCTGGTCGCGCTGATCGTGCTCGCGCTTCCGATCGTGATTGGTTTCGGGTGGCGGGCGATCTGGTCCTGGCATCCCGATCTCGGCATTACGTGCTTCCTCCTCGGTGTGATGCTGATGGCGACGACGGCGATCCGCGTCCTTTGGCTGGTCCGCACCCGCTCGCACCATCGCCGGCCCCCCGGCGCCGGAGAGGCCGGCTCGACCGGCGGCCCCGGCGCGGATCGGCTTCAGGCTTCGGCCTGAGGGCAGCCCCCGGGGCGGTTCCCTCAGCGCCGGCTGCGGGCGATTCGGCGTACCACCAGCAGCGCTAGGAGGGCGAGCGCCTGGCCGCCGAGAATCACCCTGCTCAGGTCGGTTGCTGGCTCCCAGCGCACGTCACCGCCGCGGACCCCAGGCTCGCCGGCTGGCTGCGGGCAGCGCTCCGGCTGCCCGCCCCGCCGCCGTCATGAGCCTGGTGGCCGCTCGCTACCGGGATCTAGCGAACGACCTTGACCTTCCCCACCATGAACGGGTGGACCGCGCAGAAGTAGTAGAGGATCTTGCCGGGCTTCGCCGAGACCTTCCGAGTCGTCTTCTCGCCCTTCTTCTGGGTGTACCAGGAGTCCCCGTGCTTGCCGAACGACTTGTCCCAGCCCTTCTTGCCCGCGTCCACGTCCGGCTTGTTGATCGTGAAAGTGGCCGGGTCGAGCTTGTGAGCCTTGGCGATGTTGGTGCAGACGCCCCGCTTGAGCTTCTCGCAGTCCTTCATCTGCTTGTTCGTGGTCGGCAGATCCTTCTTCTTGACCAGTGAGAAAGTGTGGGGACCGACCTTCTTCGGCGACGTCTTGTTGACGATCTTCAGCTTCTGTCCCGCCTCGACGGTCTTCGGGCCCGTGAAGCCGAGATCCTTGCCCTTGACGTCCATCTTCACGACCGCCGCCCTGCCGGATTTCGAATGACCCTTCTTCGATGCGGACGCGCCGCCTCCCGCTGTGAGCGCGAACACTGCAGCCAAGGCCGCCACCCCTACGACAACCCGTCTCATCGCCTACCTCCCGTTCCCGCCAGCCGCCCCGGCCGGCCATTGCCGGCGGAGCCTATCGCCGGGGAATGCGCGAAGCAAGGGGATATCTCGTGAGCGGGTGAGCTGGAGTGGTTGACGCGGCGGCGCGCGAGCGAGATCCTCCCTGTGATGGGTCCGCGGCCCGATATTCCCGCTTCGCACGTCGAGATCGGCCGGCCCGCGGGGTGTCACGAGGCGACCGGCGGCGGCCCGCACCCGTGAGCGTCGCCGCCACCGAGGCTGCCGAGGTCACCGAGGAGGCGATCGGCGCCGCCGGTCGCCGATTGCTCGACAGCCTGCCCGCCGTCAACCGCTCGCCGCGCTGGCTGATCGAGGAACGGCTCATGCACCGCCTCTCGCGCGATCCCGCGACGAAGGCGGCGCTGTTCCGGCTCGTCGACGTGGCGCCGATGTGCCGCTCGCGCCGCGAGCTCGCCCTCCACTTCGAGGCGCTGATCGACGAGCTCGAAGAGCCGCCGCGACCGGCGCGGTTCGCCGGCCGTCTCGCCGGCGGGCGGGTGGGCGGACCCGCCGTGGGCAGCGTCGCCGCGCGCGCGGTCCGCGCGATGGCCGGCAGGTTCATCGTCGGCGAGGACGTCGACGACGCCGCTCGCGAGCTTGGGCGCCTGTGGAGCCACGGCGTCGCCAACACCGTCGACCTGCTGGGCGAAGCGACGGTCACCGAGGAGGAGGCGGAGGCCTACGCGCAGCGCTGTCGGGAGGCGCTCGAGGCGCTGACGCGCCACAGCGCCCGCTGGCCCGAGCAGGAGCAGCCAAGCGCGGATCGCCACGGCCCGATCCCGCGCGCGAACCTTTCGATCAAGGTCTCGGCGCTGACCCCGAGCGCGCGCTCGCAGGCACCGTGGCGCGGCGTCGACGCAGCCCGCCGGCGCCTGCGCGAGCTGCTGATCCGCGCCCGCGAGCTCGACGCCCATCTGCACGTGGACATGGAGTCCCTCGATCTGCGCGAGACGGTGACCGAGCTCGTGCTGGAGCTGCTCTCCGAGCCGCAGTTCCGCGATGGGCCCTCGGCGGGCATCGTGCTGCAGGCCTACCTGCGCGATTCGGCGGCCGAGCTCGATCGCTGGATCGACTGGGCCGCGGCCACGCCGCGCGCCAAGCCGCTGACGATCCGCCTGGTCAAGGGCGCCTACTGGGACCAGGAGGTAGTCGAGGCGAAGGAGGCGGGCTGGGAGGTGCCCGTCTTCGAGGGCCGGGCCGCCTGCGATCGCAACTTCGAGGATCTGACACGGGCCTTGGTCGCACGAGCCGACCTCGTTCGTCCGGCAGTCGCCTCCCACAACGTGCGGTCGGTCGCCAACGCGATCGCCGCGGCCGAGGCGACCGGTGCCGAGGACGCGCTCGAGCTCCAGGTCCTGCGGGGCCTCGGCGACGACCTGCAGACCGCGCTCGCCCGGGATGGATTGCGCGTCCGCACCTACTGTCCGATCGGCGATCTCATCGCCGGCATGGCCTACCTCGTCCGCCGTCTGCTCGAGAACACCTCGAACGACTCCTTCCTGCGAATTCGCGCGACCGCGGAGGATCCAGCGGAGCTGCTCGTCGCGCCATGAGCGGGCCCGAGGGATTTCAGAACGAACCGAGGGCCGAGCTGCGGCGCGGCGAGGTCCGCGAGCAGCTACATGCGGCGCTCGCGGAGCTCGACGAGCGCCTGCCGATCGAGGTTCCGGTGCTGGCCGGGAGCGAGCGCCGCAGCGGCTCGCACTTCCGCTCGGTCGACCCCGCACAGCCGGAGCGAGACGTGGCGCTCGCGACCGAGGCGACGGTGGACGAGGTCCACGCGGCGGTCGGCGCCGCGGCCGCCGGCGGCCGCAGCTGGGCGGCGCTCGGCGCCGGCCGTCGCGGCGAGGTGCTGCTGCAGGGTGCCGAACGCATGCGGCAGGACCGACACCGGCTCGCCGCGCTGATCGTCCGGGAGGCGGGAAAGCCCTGGGCCGATGCCGACGCCGAGGTCTGCGAGGCGATCGACTTCATCGAGTACTACGTGCGGCTCGCACGCGGGATCGCCACCGGCGAGCACCTGATCGAACCGCCCGGCGAACGCAACGAGCTGCGATACGTGCCGCGGGGCGTCGTCGCCGTGATCGCTCCCTGGAACTTCCCGCTGGCGATCTCGACCGGGATGGTCGTGGCCGGGCTGGCGACGGGCAACGGGGTCGTCCTCAAGCCGGCCGAGCAAACGCCCGCCTGCGGGCTGGCGATCGTCGAGACCCTCCGCGCGGCCGGCGTCCCCGAGGAGGCGCTCTCGCTGCTGCCCGGCGGTGACGCGCCCGGCGTCGCCCTGGTCGAAGACCCAGGGGTCCACGTGATCGCCTTCACGGGTTCCTGTGAGGCGGGCCTCGCGATCACCCGCGCCGCCGCCGTCCCCGCGCCCGGTCAGAACCACCTGAAGCGGGTGATCGCCGAGATGGGAGGCAAGAACTGCGTCATCGTCGACTCCGATGCGGATCTCGACGACGTGATCCCGGCCGTCTGCTCGTCGGCCTTCGGGTTCGCGGGGCAGAAGTGCTCTGCCGCCTCGCGGTTGCTCGTCCACGAGGAGATCGTGGGCGCGCTCGAAGAACGGCTCAGCGGCGCCGTGCAGTCGCTGCTCGTCGGCCCGCCCGAGGACTTCGGCGTCGATCTCGGCCCGCTGATCGACGAAGCCTCGACCGCCCGCTTCGACCGCTACGTCGCCGCAGCGGCGCGCACCGGCGAGGTGCTGGCGACGGCGCCGGCGTCGATTGCCCCCGGGTACTTCCGCGCCCCGACGCTCGCGGCCAGGCTGCCGGCCGACTCGAAGATCCTCTCCGAGGAGGTCTTCGCGCCGTTGCTCACCGTGGAGCGGGTCGCGGACATCGACCATGCGTGCGAGCTGGTCGAGGCCTCGCCCTTCGCGCTCACAGGAGCCCTGTTCTCGCGCAATCCGGCGACGGTCGCCGCGGCCGAGCAGCGGCTGCCGGTCGGCAACCTCTACATCAACCGCGGCACGACCGGGGCGGTGGTCGGACGGCAGCCCTTTGGCGGCAACCGGTTGTCCGGCACGGGCAGCAAGGCGGGCGGACCCGACTATCTCGCCGGCTTCGTCGAGCCCCGCGTGGTCAGCGAGAACAAGATGCGCCACGGGCTCGTGGTCTGAGCCGTTGCCAGGCGCACCCCGCGGGCGGGGAGCGATGAGTTTCCAGGTCTGGACGGGTCCCTATATCTGACCCCGACGCAAGGCGAGGAGATCCGATGCGCAAGGTAGTCCCACGATGACCATCGTCATCACCGCCTTTGAGCGGTCGCCCGACGGTGGCAAGGGCCTGGCGCGCGATACGCGCGTTCGCTGGGCGCTCGAGGAGGTGGGCCAGCCCTACGAGGTGCGCCTCGTCTCGTTCCGCGCGAAGCAGGAGCCCGCGCATCTGCGCATTCATCCCTTCGGCCTGATCCCGACCTACGAGGAAGGCGATCTTGCCCTGTTCGAGTCGGGCGCGATCGTCTTCCACATCGCTGAGCACCACGCGGGACTGTTCCCGAGCGATGCCGATGCCCGGGCACGGGCAATCACCTGGATGTTCGCCGCGCTCAGCACCGTGGAGCCGCCGATCCTCGAGTTCGTGACCGCCAAGTTCGCGGAGGGCGATAAGTCTTGGGCCGAGGCGCGGCTGCCGCTGGTCAAGGACCGCATCCGCGATCGGCTGGCCCGGCTCTGCGTCCGCTTGGGCGATGCCGATTGGCTCGATGGGGAGTTCAGCGCCGGCGATCTGATGATGGTGTCGGTGCTGCTCAGGCTGCGAGCTTCGGGCCTTCTGGACGAGTTTCCGAACCTGGCTGCCTACGTTGCGCGCGGCGAAGCACGGCCCGCCTACGAGCGGGCTTTCGCCGCCCAGCTGGCGATCAATGCCGGGTAAGCCGGCGGCAGGTCTACTTCGTGACCGTGATGCCTGGGCTGCCGACGGCGGCCATCGCCGTCACGGCGCATTGGTAGATGTCGTTCGGCGGCTGTGAGTCGCTGACACCGATGGTGATCACGGTGGGTTGCGCAGAGCCGGCGGAGAAGGGTGAGATGGTCCAGGTCTGAACGTCGGGCGTCTCGATCGGAACCGTGACCGCTTGACCCGGCTGAAGCGTCGGCTGGATGGGGTGACCTTCCCGCGACGTCACCACTCCGTAGCTGGTCGCGCCCCGTGCCTTCAGCTTGACCCGAGCGCCCGCGCCGTCTTCGTCGCAGCCCACCGAGACGTCTGCAGTGGGTAGTGAGAGCAGCTGCGCTTCCGAGCCGGGTTGCAGCTGGGCCGCCCGTGAGTACAACTTCCCGCCGGCGTCCGGGTGGGTCGCGGGTGGCGCCGCAGTCGCCTCGGACGACTTTTCGTCGCTCCCGCACGCGATCAGCGCGAGGGCACCTGCCAGCGGCAGCAGGCACGCGACGATCCGCCGTCCGATGGCGCCAGAGGCACCCATGCAAGCCATACGCGGCGTCCTCGTCTGGAGGTCCCTCCGGTGGGAGGTCGCTGTGCACGCAATTGGGGACCGATTGCGCCGCCGGCTGCGTATCGATGGTGTGCATCCCGCCAGGGCGGTAGCTGCGTTGACGCTTCTCGTGTTCTGCCCGGCCGCCTGCGGTGGTGGCGCAGGCCCGTCTGAGCCCGCCGCCCCGCCGGCCCACGAGCATCAGGCCGCCACCCTTGCCCGCGCGGCGGTTGGGGGGCAGGTACCTGTGGATCTGAAGCCCTGCCACGTCGCAACGGGCGGCCACGACGTTCGCGTTCACGGCCTGGGCTGTGAAGAGGCGGCTGCCCTGGTGCTGAGCCTCGCGGTCAACGACCTCAACGCGATTCGAACGCCGGTGAACAGCCGCCCCAGCGCCAGCCGCGAGGTCGTCTACCGGAGGCAAGGCTGGAGGTGCTGGGCCTCATTCGTGAAGGTTGGAAACGGTGCGCCTGCGTCCGGGATCAAGCACGTCTGCTCGCATGACGGGCAGCTGCTCATCTTCACCTTCGGTTAGGTCGTCGCCCTGGCGCCGTGCGCTGACCGGTGCCCCGCACCTTCCGCGGCCGGTACTGTCCCGACCGTTAAGGGGATCGAGGAGGAGACGTTGAGGGTGGATCGGCTGATTTCGGGGGTTGCTGCGGCAGCGCTGGCGGTGGTGCTGACGATGGTCGTCGCAACGGGGGCGCAAGCCGCGCACCACAAGCACAAGCTCAGCATCGACACGGTCTCCAACCGCGCCGATCTGATCAGCGGCGGTGACGTCCTCGTGGCGATCGATGGCGTTCACTCCACGCGCGGCCTGAAGGTCACCGCCGCGGGCAAGAACTGGACGAAGAAGTTCCACGCAGCGGACGGCGAGGTGCTCGGCCTCGTCAAGAAGCTGCCGGTCGGCACGAGCAAGATCGTCGCCAAGAAGGGTCGGCACAAGGCGTGGTTGGCGGTCACCAACCACCCGATCGGCGGGCCCGTCATCTCCGGGCCGCAACTGCAGCCGTGGAAGTGCCCGGCGGGCTCGAAGGATGCCCAGTGCGATCGCAAGCCGGAGGTGGATTACCTCTACAAGTCCACTGGCTCCGACGGCCTGCAGGCGTACGACCCCGACAACCCGCCGAACGACGTCGCCACGACGACGACGGACGAGGGCGTGAAGGTGCCCTTCATCGTCCGCCGGGAAACCGGCTACATCGATCGCGACCAGTACAAGATCGCCGCGCTCTGGCAGCCGGGCAAGCCGTGGAAGCCGACCGCTCCCCAGGAGCAGTTCAACGGCAAGGTCTTGATCACACACGGCGTCTCATGCGGCGTCGACTACCAGACCGGTACGGCGCCGGACGTGACCGGTGGCGTGGCCGAGGAGGCGCTCGGCCGCGGCTTCGCGACGATGTCGAACGCGCTCGACTACAGCGGCCACAACTGCAACATCGCGGTGCAGGCCGAGTCATTGATGATGACCAAGGAGCACCTGATCGACCGGCTCGGGCCGGTCCGATACACGATCGGCGACGGCTGCTCCGGCGGGTCGCTCGCCGCGCAGTGGATCTCCAACGCCTACCCCGGCATCTACCAGGGCATCGTCGTGAGCTGCTCGTTTCCGGACGCGTGGTCGCACCGCGACCCAGTTCCTCGACTACCACCTGACGCTCGCGCTACTTCCTCGACCCGTCGAAGTGGGGGTCGGGCGTCGTCTGGAATCCCAAGCAGATGGCGGACGTGCAGGGCCACGTCTCGATCGCCAACTCGGAGGTCAGCGACAACGCCCAGTTCCACGTCGTGATTCCGACGGACCCGTGCGCCGGGCGTCGACCGACGCCGAGCGGTACGACCCGGACTCGAACCCGGGCGGCGTCCGCTGCTCGATCCTGGATGCGGCGATCAACGTCTTCGGCCCGCGCAAGAAGAAGGACTGGACGCCGGAGGAGAAGGAGGTGGGGCACGGCTTCGCCGGCATCCCCATCGACAACGTCGGCGTGCAGTACGGCCTCGGCGCCCTGCAGCAGGGGAAGATCACGCCAGCCCAGTTCGTCGACCTCAACGTGAAGATCGGCGGCCTCGACAAGGCGAACATCACGCCGACCAAGAACCGGATCTCCGCCGATCGTCCTGCCTTGGCCAACGCCTACCGCAGCGGCATGATCAACGAGGCGAACAACATGAACCGGACCGCGATCATCGACTGCCGCGGGCCGGACCCGGGCGCCTTCCACGACGCCTACCGGGCCTTCGCCATGCGCGCCCGCCTGGACCGCGAGAACGGCGGCCACGGCAACCAGCTGATCTGGGAGGGCCCGGTGCTGATCCTCGGCGACTCGAAGTGCGAGGCCAACAGCTTCGACGCCATGGACGAGTGGCTCGGCTCCGTCGAAAAGGACAAGAAGAAGGGCTCGCTCGCGCACAAGATCGTCCGCGACAAGCCCGCCGACCTCACCGACCGCTGCTACAGCGGCACCGGCACCAAGCTCACCGACAACCTCTGCGGCCAGGCGGTCGTCCCCACCTACAGGACCCCCCGCGTGGTCGCCGGCGACGCGATCACGACGGACACCAACAAGTGCCAGCTGAAGCCGCTCAACCGAGGCGACGACTACGGCCCCGCGCCGTTCACCGACGCGGAGTGGTCGCAGCTGGAGGCAGTCTTCCCGAAGGGCGTCTGCGACTTCTCGAAGCCGGGGGTGGATCAGCAGGGGACCGTGGCGTGGCAGACCTACCAGCGCCGCAACGGCAAGGTGATCTACGGCGGGAAGAAGCTCGGCCCGCCGCCGAGGAGCAAGGCCAAGCGAGTTCGGAGGAAGGGGTAGGAGGAGCGGTCGAGGCCGGCGGCAGCGCCCATTGAGGCTTCGCCGCGAGGAAGCGTCGCGCCCTGGACTCAACCCCAGAAGATCGCAGTCGGATCGTCATCCACCTCCCGCAATAGGGGTGCGACGGACTGTGAAGGAGTGACGAACTCGTAATCGAGCCGGCGGTCGTTCCTGTCGCGCGCGTAGAGCGTCCAAAGCCGCGTCTGGGGGCTCCACTGCATCGAGCAGATCCGCGACGACGTCCATTGGGGTCCAAGGTCCTCCCGCCACGGCGGGCGGCACTCGTACAACGTGATCGTGTTGCCGCGCAGCCCGTACTCGATCCGGATCTTGTCGGCGTGTTCGGGGGGAATCTGGCTCGCGCAGTAGGTGGTAACGAGCGCGATCGCCTCGTCCTTGACGTCCGCTGGGAGGGCCATTGCGCCGTCACTCTACGTGCCGGCGGGCGCGTCAGGAAAAGCGGCGCCACAGCATGTATTGCCATGCACGCCGCTCGTCGCTGCAGGCGACAATCGCAAATAAAAAGCGCGCTACAGTCCCGGCATGGCCTCGAGAACCGTCCGAGCTCGCCTCGATGAGCCCTCCGAGAAGGCGCTGTCGATCCTTATGGGGGACGGAAGAAACGAGTCGGAGGCGGTAAGGACTGCGCTCGTCGAGTCGGCCGATCGACGACTGCGCCGTTCTTCGCTTGCGGCGGAGGCCCGGGCGCTGGCGGTCGATACGGAGGACGCGGCCGAGCGCGAGGCGGTGCTGGAGGAGATGGAGCAGCTCGGCAGCGACTGGCCACGGTGAGCAGGGGAGACGTCTACGAGGTCAAGCTCCCGTCCTCCAAGGGCCGGGGCCATCAGCAGAGCGGCCGCCGCTACGCCGTGATTCTGCAGATCGATGAGCTCCTGGAGCTCTCGACCGTGATCGTGGCTCCGACCTCAACCAAGGCCCGGCCGGCGAGCTTTCGTCCAGAGATCGAGATCGGGGAGGAGACGACGCGGGTCTTGGTCGAGCAGCTGCGAGCGATCGACGTCCGCAAGCTCACGCGCCTCGCCGGCCATCTCACTGGCGCTGAGCAGGCAAGGGTCGATGACGCCGTGGCCCTCGTGATTGGGCTCTGACGCCATCGGCTCTCGAAGCTGTACGCCAGCCGGCTAAGGGGCTTGCATAGCCTGGGGTGCATGACGCGGGCGACGATCATCGTCGGCGCCGGCTTCGCCGGTCTGGCCGCAGCCGAGCGGCTCGCCGTTGCGGGTCGCGACGTGGTCGTGCTCGAGGCTCGCGACCGCGTCGGCGGTCGCGTCTGGTCCGAAGAGCTCGCCGGTGGCGGGCTCGTCGAGCGCGGGGGAGAGTTCATCACCGCCGGCTACGAGCTCACGGAGGCGACCGCCGAGAGGCTGGGCATTGCGCTCGACGGCATGTCGATCAACTACCCGGACCGCGAGCTTCGCCCCGGCCCCGGACCCCGCCCAGCGGCCCTTCTCGCCGCTGCCGAGGCGGCCGCCGCAGCTGCCGCAGCTGCCGGTCCACGGGCCTCCGCCGCCCGCGTCCTCTCCGAGTCCGTGGCCGATGCCGCCGCCCGCGAGGTTCTCTCGGTAAGGCTGCAGAGCGCCCTCGCCTATCCCTTCGAGCGCCTCGACGCCCGGTTCCTGCTGCATCTTCCCTACCTGGCCGGCTCGGCCGAGACGCGGCGCCTGCGCGGGGGAAATCAGCGGCTCGCTGAGGCGCTCGCGGGTCAGCTCCGCGTCCGCACCGGCGCCGCCGTCCGCGAGATCCGCCGCGAGGCAGGGTCCCTCCGCGTGATCGGGGACGGGCTCGACCTGACCGGATCGGCCTGCGTCGTCACCGTTCCCGTTGCCCTGCTCGCCGAGCTGCGGTTCGACCCACCGCTCCCGAGCGCGACGACCAGGGCGATCGAGGCGATCCCGACGAGCGCCGCGGCAAAGCTCGCGGCGCCGCTGCGCCGGCCGGCCCCGCCGAGAGCGCTGATGTCCGCCGCTGACCGCTTCTGGGCCTGGACGACTCCCTGCGATGGCGTTGGCGGCAGGATCGCCAACGCCTGGGCAGGTGCCGCGCCGGTGCTCGAATCGCTTGCCGTCTCCCGTGGCCCGGCCGTCTGGCTCGACCGCCTCTCGCAGCTTTGGCCGGAGCTCGAGCCCGATCGTGAAGCGGCGCTGCTTACCGATTGGCAGCGTGAAACCTGGTCTCGGGGCGCTTACTCGGTGCTCCCGGACATCGAGGACCCGCGCCGGGCCGAAGCCGCCGCCTCGCCGGCGCCGAACCTCGTGTTCGCCGGAGAGCACACCGCCGAGCCGGAGTGGACGGGAACGATGGAGGGCGCGCTGCGCAGCGGTCTGCGGGCCGCCGAGCAGCTGCTTCAGGCTTGACGAGTGACGGACCCCGGCTCGCGCAGTAGGTGGCAACGAGCGCGATCGCCTCGTCCTTGACGTCCGCCAGGAGGGTCATTCGGCCGCCGCTCTACGTGGTGGGCGGCACGTTGTGAGTATGGACGTGCCAATAGCACGCGTTGCTATAGTCTCCCTATGACGGATCGAGGTCAACTACTACGCGACGTGATGTTCGAGTCCGACATCTCGCAGTCCGAGCTGTCTCGAGTAAGTGGGGTACATCAGCCAAGCATCAGCCAGATGCTCTCCGGCAGGATCGAGATGAGCGACGAGCAGCTCGACCGGCTGCTGTCGTGCATGGGCCGGCGACTGGAGGTAGTGCGCCGCCCCGTGCTTCCGAATCTCACTCGTTCTGAGCGCCGTTCGTGGCGACTTCACCGCCAGCTCTCGAGGTCCCTCGACCGCCCGCGGCTCGGGGAATGGCGGCCGACCCTCACTCGTAACCTGAGCCGCTTGCGTCAGGGCGTGCGCGGCCAGCCACACGAGCGCAACCTCGAGCGCTGGGAGTCGATCATCGACAGCAATGATGTGCCTGGTCTCCATCGGATCCTGACGGGACTCGATCGAGACTCGATCGAGATGCGGGAGGTGAGCCCCTTTAGTGGTCTGCTTTCCGCCGATGAGCGTCGCAGGGTTCTTCAGGACGGCTAATGCGACGCGCTCAGCTGGAGCACGCGATCCGGACCGCCTGTCAGATCATCGACGCATCTGAGGTGATCGTCGTCGGTTCCCAGGCCATCCTCGGCACATATCGCGAAGAAGACCTACCGGTTGAGGCGACGATGTCGATGGAGGTTGACGTAGTCCCGATTGCCGACGACAACGACGAGGTCGTACGGCTTGGTGATCAGATCGAAGGGGTCGCGGGCGAGCTCTCCGGCTTCGAGGCCACCCACGGTTTCAGCATCGATGGGGTAGACCTATCGACCGCCGTGTTGCCCCAGGGGTGGCGTGAACGGCTGGTCAAGGTGCAGAACGACAATACGGCGGCGTCCTCGGGTGAGCCCAGGTTCACAGGGTGGTGCCTCGAAAAGCACGATCTCTGCGCCGCCAAGCTCTGCGCGTTTCGTGAGAAGGACCGCAATTTCGTCGGCGCTCTTCTCGACGCGCGACTTGTCGGCGGTGAAACGCTGGCCGATCGGCTAGCCCACCTGCCAAAGGAGTTTGCCGAGGCGGCAGGCCGCGCCGGTGAGTGGCTGACCAAGCGTGACCTTTGAGGTCCATGGGACGAGCGGTCGAGCCGCGATCGACCTCGAAGATCAGGTCGTCGGTTCCCTAGTGGAGCGAGAGAACGTGAGCGCTCTTGGGTCGGACGTCGCCCTCGAGCACGTCGAGGTAGGCGCTTCGGACCGCATCGAATCCCTCGCCGCGGATCACATCGAGCCAGCCGCCCGTCCACTCGCAGAAGGGATGCCAGGCGCCGGCGACGGCGGACTCGAGCCCGACACGGCCCCAGTCGCTGGAGCGCTTGACGACGCGGTCGGGGGCGAAGAAGAAGGCCGGTGCCGGCCCGGGCAGCTCGCCCTCGCCGGGCTCGAGCCCCTCCCAGTGCGTGGCGCCGACGACCATGCTGTGGGCGAGCTCGTCACCGAAGTGCGAATGGACCGCGTGGCGCAGCGACCCGTCACCGGCGATGTCGACGAAGGTCGCCGGCCCGCGCTCGAGTGAGTCGATCGCGTCGTAGGTGACGGTGCGGCCGTAGATGCCGAGGCCCTCGACGAACTCGGCGTTCCGGGCCGAGGTGAGGCCGACGACCTCGACCCCGCCCCGCTCCGCCAGCAGGAAGGCGGCGGCGATCGCGGTCTTGGCAGAGGCGCTGGAGATCAGGACCGGCCCGCGCGTCGTCAGGCCCTCGTCGGCGAGCTGGTCGTCGATCAGAAACGAGGTGAAGAAGAGCGGCCGCAGGAGCATCTGAATCGCCTCGGTATCGGCCCGGTAGAAGGGATCGGCGTCGGACGCCAGGTAGCGCTGGTAGGCGGAGGGAAGCACCGCCCGGTGGGCCGAGCCGTCGGTGAACCCGCGCTCGTCGACCGCCGTCGGTGTGACGACGAGGTGGGAGGAGGGAGGCAGGTACCCGTAGACGCGCGTGCCGGCCTCGACGCCCTCGGCCTCGCTGCGCTCGACCTCGGCGAAGCCCCACATCGGCACCCGGCCCCACCCATCCTCGGCGGGGAAGAAGTCCCAGTAGGACATCGCCTCGCCCATCACCGCGTAGGTGATGTTGTTCGCGGTCAGCCCGAAGGTGTCGACCCGGAGCAGCGCCTGACCGGGCTCGAGTTCGGGCGGCTCGGAGTCAGCGATCCGGCACTCGCGGAGCTCGTTGCGCTTAACGAGGAAGTCGCTCATCGGCATAGCGATGCTCGCAGATGAAGCTGCTCACGGGCCGGCGGCTGAGGCCGATTTTGAGCGGGTCCGGGCGCTGCGGATCCGCGCGACGGCCTCAGGCTCAGGCTCGAAGAGGAATTCAGCGATACGGTGGGGCGATGACCGGAAGGGATGGGACCCGTGCCTGAGTTGAGCGGTCGCGAGCTCCTGCGCGAATGGCGCAAGCTGACGGATGCGATGGTCGATGCGGTCACCTCCCTCGCCGGGCAATCGGAGATTCCCCGCCAGATCGCCGAGCCCATGAAGCGCCAGCTCGAGCTCGTTGAGGAGCTGCTGGAGCGTGAACGCCGTCTCCAGGCTGCGGTGGCCGAGAGGCTGCTCGCTCCAGGCGAGGTCGCCTTCGGCCTGCTGGAGCAGAGTGGTGCGACGATGCGACGCCAGGCCGAAGCTCTGGCGGCCGCCGGGGACGCGTTACGCGAGACCGGCGCTCTGATGACGACTCAGGCGGAACTCTTCGAAGGGGCGATCAGCAAGCTTCGCGCGCCGACCGACGCGGCACGCTCGGTTCTCGGCGTCAAAGGAGACGAGCCCCCGTCCCAAGCCCGACCCGGCTCGGCTGACCCGAAGGGCGGTTGAAGCCATGCCGGAGGAGAGACTCGAACTCCCGACACGCGGATTATGATTCCGCTGCTCTAACCAACTGAGCTACTCCGGCGGGGCGGAGAATCGTAGCGGGGGACGGGGGCTGTTCGGCGGGGGCGGCGTGGCTCAGGGGATCAGGATGCCGCGTCCGTGCAGGCGGCCTTGGTCGAGGTCGTCCATCGCGTCGTTGGCCGCATCGAGGGGGTAGGCCGAGGTGTGGAGCTTGACCTTGCCCTCGGCTTCGAGCGTCATCAGCTCGGCCAGGTCGTTGTAGCTGCCGACGAGGTTGCCGACGAAGCTGATCTCCGAGGAGATGATGTCGATCGCCGGGATGCTGAGCACGCCGCCGTAGCCGACGACGTAGTGGCTGCCGCCCTCGCGCAGCATCGCGATGCTGTTCTCCAGGGCGCCGCCCTCGCCGACGAAGTCGATCACGGCCTCGGCGCCGAGGCCGTCGGTCCGCTCGCGGATCGCCTCGACCTCTTTGCCGTCGGCCAGCACCGTCTCGTCGGCGCCGCAATCACGCGCCAGCTCCAGCGATTCCTCGGATCGGTCGATGACCATCACCCGCGCCGCGGTCAGCACCTTCAGCGACTGGATCCCGATGTGGCCGAGACCGCCGGCCCCGATGACCACCGCGGTGGTTCCGGGATAGAGCAGGTCGGCCGCCTTCTTGACGGCGTGGTAGGCGGTCAGGCCGGCGTCGGCGTGGGCCGCGACGTCCTTGGGCTCGACGCCGGGGGCGAGCTTGACCACCGCCCGGCCGTTCGTCTTGAGCAGCTCGGCGAACCCACCGTTGGTGCTGATCCCGGGGAACAGGTTCGCCTCGCAGTGCATGTCGTCGCCGGCCCGGCAGGCGCGGCACTGCCCGCAGGTGATCAACGGGTGGACGATCACCGCATCGCCCGGCTCGACGTTGCTGACGGCGCTGCCGACCTCGTGGACCCAGCCCGCGTTCTCGTGGCCCATCGTGTAGGGGAGCTCGACGTTGCTCTTCGCCTTCCACTGGCCCTCGATGATGTGCAGGTCCGTCCGGCACAGGCCCGCGCCGCCGATGCGAACGATCACGTCGAGCGGCCCGGTGATCTCCGGCTCGGCAACCTCCTCGACGACCGGGCGCTCGCCGTAGGCGTGGAGCCTGACCGCCTTCATCGCCTCAGCCCTTCTGCTGCAGCGTGTAGCGGACGGTCTGTACGCGGATCAGGCCATCCTGGAAGACGAAGGTGTCGATCCCGTCCTCGACCTTCGTGTGCTCCGACTCGGCCGACCATTCGAGCAGCAGGATGTCGTCCTCGAAGATCTGCGTCGGCAGCTCCCAGCTCGCCCCCGGCACGTCGCCGAGCAGCTTGACGAAGCCCTGGCGGACGCCGTCGTGGCCGCGCAGCACGCCGCCCTCGGGGGTGATGAAGATCGCATCGTCGGTGTAGTCGCTGACGATCCCGTCGAGGTCTTCGGCCATGAGCACCTCCCCGTGGTGCTGAAAGACCTCCTGCGGGGTGCGGGTTCCAGTTGCTTCCATCGTGCGCTCCTTGGCTCGGTTGCTCGGTCGAGGCCATCCTTAGACGGAGGAGGCGCCGCCGCATCCGTGGAGAGCACGGCTTGCGACCGGGGGGCCCGGATCGGCCGCCGGGTCAGCCGAGGAAATCCGAGACCGCTGCGTGGGTCTGGGCGGCGGCCTCGAGCTGGGGCACGTGGCCGCACTCGAGCTCGAGGTGTCGGGCGGCGGGGAGGACGTGCTCGACGTGCTTCATGAACGCGATCGGGACGAGGGTGTCGTGGCGGCCCCAGACGAACATCGTCTCGTGTTCGAGCTCGCGGAGGCGGTGCCAGAGGCTTTCGGGGCCGCTCGCCTCGTCGCGAGCGATGTTGCGCGCGGACTCGTAGAAGGCGAAGCGGCCGGGGGCGGTGCAGAAGGCGCGAAGGAACTCGTCGAGACCGGCGGCGATCCAGCCCTCGTTGCCGCTGGGGACGATGCGGCGGACAATCGGCTCGACGATCGCGCGCGGCGCCGGCTGGAGCAGGCTGAGCAGGGGCAGGGGCGCCCGGAGGATGAAGTCGAGTGCCCGATCGCGGCGCAGCCACGGCATCGCCGGGCTGAGCAGGACGATGCGGTGGACGCGGCTGCGGGCCCGCAGGCCCGTCTCGAGGGCGACGCGGCCGCCCATGCTGTTGCCGATCAGATCGGCCCGTTCGAGGCCGAGCTCGTCGAGTAGCTCGACGACGACCTTCGCGAACCATTCGGCGTCGTAGTTGCCGGTCAGCGGCTTGTCGGAGTCGCCGAAGCCGGGCAGGTCGATCGCGATCACGCGGCGCTCGGGAGCGAGCGCGGCGACCGTGGTCATGAACGAGGCCTTCGTGCCGCCAAGGCCGGGCAGGCAGATCAGCGGCGGACCGGAGCCCGCCTCCATCGTGGAGATCCGGCCGGCGCTCCTCGTCCGGTGGGAGCGGAACTCGAGGCGCGCGGGATCCCGGCGGCCGCTGGTCGCGGCGAGAAAGCCGACGCCGAGGTGCAGGTTGCGGCGGATCCGCAGGCGACCGGCGTGGAAGTGGTCCATGCCCCGCTCGACGTCGAGCGCCAGCCGGCGCCAGACCTCGTCGGGGGCGGAGATCTCGGCGTCGGGGCGTCCGCGGGCGGGGACGAGTTCGACTGAGGTTCCATGGAGGATCGCGTCCCACTCGGTCTCGTCGCTGATCAGGCGGATCCGGACACGCTCGCCGTCGAGATCGACGACGCCGGCGTCGTAGCGGGAGATCAGGGCGTCCAGCGCGAGCGGGCGGTCGGTCCCGCGCGTTTCGCTGGCCGTGGTCGTTGACACATCAACATTATCCCGCACCGGGCGGCGTGGGAAACCACGGAATGCGACATTCCGCTTGTTCAAGCGGTCGACGATGGTTGCGACGGCCAGGTCGACGACGCCCGTGATCTTGTACGGAGTGCTGCCCACTGAAGGTGCGGCGGCCGACGCCGCGAACGGGACCGCGTGAGCGACGAAGCGAGCACGCGGACGCGCGCATCGGTCTTCTCCGGGACCCTCGGCGCGGCGCTCGAGTGGTACGACTTCACGCTCTACGTCTACCTGGCGCCGGTGATCGCGAGGCTGTTCTTCCCCGAGGCCTCGACCGTCGACTCGCTGATCGCGACGTTCGGGATCTTCGCGGGCGGCTATCTGATGCGACCGCTGGGCGCGGCCGTGATCGGCAACTACGGCGACACCCACGGCCGCAAGGCGGCGCTGCTGCTCTCGATCTCGGTGATGGCGGTGGGCATGTTCGTGATCAGCGGTCTGCCGACCGAGGCGACGATCGGCGTCGCCGCGCCGATCCTGCTGATGGTCGTCCGGCTCGCGCAGGGCTTCTCGCTCGGCGGCGAGTTCGGGGGCGCGATCACGCTGCTGGCCGAGAGCGTTCCCGCCGACCGCCGTGGCTGGTTCGTCAACTACGCGCAGGTCTCGGCGGGCGTCGGCACGCTGCTCAGCTCGATGACCGTCTTCGTGCTCAACGTCCTGCTCAGCCACGAGCAGGTGCTCGACTACGGCTGGCGCGTGCCCTTCGTGCTCGGCGGCATCCTCGGTGTGATCGCGATGGTCGCGCTGTGGCGAACGCCGGAGTCGACGGCGTTCGCGGCCGAGGAGGGTGCGGACGCCAAGCCCGAGGAGGTTCCCTTCCGGGAGCTGCTGACCGAGGAGCGCGGCCCGCTCGTGATCAACTCGCTGCTCAACGGCTACCAGTCGCTCAGCTACTACGTGGTCGTCACCTTCGTGCCCACCTATCTGGTCAGCTTCAGGGGCGCAGCGCCGGAGGAGGGGATCGTCGCCGGAATGGTCGCGGCACTCGTCTTCGCACTCGGCTCGCCGCCGTGCGGCGGACTCAGCGACCGGCTCGGGCGCAAGCCGGTGCTGCTCGCCGGCGTGATCGCGATGGCCGTCCTCGCGGTGCCCCTGTTCCTCGTGCTCCGCGATGCCCACGTCCCGACCGTGATTCCGGCGCAGGCGCTGCTGATGCTGCTCGTGACGCTCTTCTCCGGTGCGGCCCTGGCCACCTCGACGGAGCTCTTCAACACGCGCACGCGGTACTCGGGGGTCTCGATTGGCTTCAACATCGGCGCCACCGTCTTCGGCGGGACAGCGCCGTTGTTCGCGACGCTGATGATCAAGCTGCTCGACACCGACCAGGCGCCCGCCTACATGCTCGTCGTCGCGGCGCTGCTCACCCTGTTCGTGCTCGCCCGGACTCCGGAGACGGCGCCGATCAGGGGCTCGGGCGGCTAGACCCCGATCGCCCGGCACGATCCCGTCGCGCGTGAGAAGGTTGGACGCAGGCAACCGATCGTGAGGTGGGCGAGATGCACCGATTGACGCGAGACAAGTTCTTCAAGGACGACGACTTCGAATTCATGATGGAGCTCGCGCTCGGCGCCACCTACCACCGTGGCGCTGACATCGGAGAGTGTCTGGTCACCGCCGCGAAGATCAAGGACGGCGACGCCGAGAGCTGGTTCACCGAGTGGAAGCAGATGGCCGAGCAGATCGCCGGGGTGGCGCGGGAGTCAGAGGGGCGCGGTCACCGCGTCAGCGCCGGCCCGCGCCTGGCTGCGGGCCGCCACCTACTTCGACACCGCGACCTTCTTCGTCGACTCGACCGACGACCCCGACCGCATGGTGCCTACCTGGGAGGCTCATCGCGATGCCTGGGAGGGTTTCGCCCGCAACCAGGACCCGCCGGTCGAGCGGGTTGCGATCCCCTACGAGGACACCGAGCTCGAGGGCTGGCTGTTCCGCTCCACCACGGGAACGGCACCGCGACCCCTGCTGATCCTCAACAACGGCTCCGACGGGCCGGTCTCGGCGATGTGGCTGCAGGGCGCCGCCGGGGCGCTGGCCCGCGGCTACGACTGTCTCACGTTTGACGGGCCAGGCCAGGGCGCGGCGCTGTGGCGGCAGAGCCTCTACTTCCGCCCGGACTGGGAGGCGGTGATCGAGCCGGTCGTGGACTTCGCGCTCGAGATCGACGGGATCGACCCCGAGCGGATCGCCCTGCTCGGCGTGAGTCAGGCGGGCTACTGGGTGCCGCGAGCGGTCGCCTTCGAGAAGCGGATCGCCGCGGCGGTGGCCGATCCGGGCGTCTGGGACGTGGGGCGCTCCTGGCACGACCACGTGCCGAAGTCGATGCTCAAGCACCTCGACGCGGGGGAGCGGGACAAGTTCAACCGCGGCATGGAGTGGGGGGCCCGCCTGTCGAAGTCGGCGCGCGGAACGCTGGCGTTCCGGACGCGCCCCTTCGGCAAGGAGACCCCGTACGACGTCTACGAGGCGCTGCGGGAGTACACGCTTGACGGCGTCGCTGAGAAAATCGAGTGCCCGATCCTGATCACCGATCCCGACCACGAACAGTTCTGGCCCGGCGACGCCGAGAAGCTCTACGACGCTGTCTCGACGCCGGCGGCGAAGAAGCGGGTCGTGCCGCTTCACCGAGCAGGAGGGCGCAGACTCGCACTGCGAGCCACGTGCGCTCGGGCTCCGCGACCAGCGCGTCTTCGACTGGCTCGACGAGATCCTCGCCTGAGTTCGCGCGCCCGCCGGCCGGTTGTTGCAGCTCAGCGCCGGCAGGTCGCGAACCTCTCGCCCTTGACGTCGAGGGCGAGGAAGGAGAACTTCCGCAGGCCGCAGTCGGCCTTCGCGGTCGGCTGGCCGCTGCAGCCCTGGCGCAGGTCCTCGCAGTCGAAGCCCTTGCCGTTCGTGCGCGTGATGTCGAGGCGCGAGCGGTAGTAGGTGGAGAAGAGGTTGGCGTCGCCGCCGGGGTCGGCCTTGCCGCCGATCTCGTCGTTGCGCCAGCGGGAGGTGAGCAGGCGGCGGTCGGCTGTCGGGTCTCCCTTGAGGTACTTGTCGAACCAGGCGAGCGTGTACCAGGTGGCGAGATCGATGCCGCGCAGGCTCGCCGGCAAGACGCCGGTCGGCTCGTCGCCGAACTCGAAGTGGGTGCCGCCCCGGACCACGATCTGCCCGGTGTCGACGCCGCGCTTTGAGTAGCGCTCGGAGGCGATGTTCTTGGCCTTCGGGTTCGGCTTGGTCAGATACGGCGCGTAGGGAATCAGGTAGTCGGCCGTGAGCCCGAGGACGGGCTTGGTGATCTTCGGGGCCGGGCCGTCCGGCGCACCGAAGCAGCCGGCGGCGAACGCGTACGGGGCCAGCATCGGGACGGTGCCGGCGACCTTGTTGCCGGGGTAGCCGAGCAGCGAGTCGACCTCGTCCGGCGAGGGGGAGACGGGGACGCAGAGGCTGTCGAGGGCGACTGCCGTTTGCAGCCGCTTCTTCTTCTGGACGAGCCAGCTCGCCGCCTGGGAGCCGTAGGAGTGGCCGGTGACGCCGACGTGCTTGCGATCGAGCATCCGCCACAGCGGGTTGTGGTCGGTGTCGAGGCCGGCTTTGACGCGGCGCGCCTGCTTGCCGGCGTGGCTGGTGCCGGTGCCGCGGCTGAGCACGGGCGAGTAGGGGTGCTTGGGCGTCGAGAGGAAGAAGCGCAGGGCGTCGGCGCCGCCGTCGTAGAAGGAGAGCCCGGAGCCGCCGAGGCCGGGCTTGCCCTTGAGCAGCTCGGTCAGCGGCGTGCCGGCGTAGGCGCCCTCGTTGCGGTCGGGCCCGACGCCGTACTGATCGGACAGGCCCTCGCCCTGGGGGTCGAAGGTGAGCACCTCGTAGCCGTCGCGGGCCAGCGCCTGGGCGAGGAATGTGTAGAGCTCCTCGAAGCCGACGATCGAGCCATTGATGATGTAGACGCCGGGCCGCTTCTTCGGGCCGCTCTTGGTCGCCCAGACGTGGCCGGAGAGGGTCGCGCCGCTACGCGCTGTGAACAGCACTGGCTTGACGATGCCGCCGTGCTGCTTCCAGTCCTCGAGGCGCGGGTCGATCGGGCAGACCACCGGGGCGGTGCAGAAGACCGGGTCGGGCGCGCGCTCGGGGTCGGATTGGCGAATGGCCTGGCGCTTCTGCTGGTAGGCGAGCGTCGTCTGCCCGACGCCGGCGAGCATCTGCGGCGTCGCCCAGCCGGCGCGACGCTCGTTGCCGACGAGCTGGTTCTTCGCCTCATCGACCGGGTTGACGGGACTCTGGGCTCTCGCGACGGAAGCCGAGAGCAGCGCGGTCAGGATCAGCGCCGCCGCCGTCGATGTCCTCCGTCGCGTCATCGTCGGCTGCCTCAGCCGCCCGGCAGCTGGCCGAGGATGACGGCGATCAGGTCGTCGACCATCTTCTGCGGGCCGGCGTTGAGGTCGTCGGTGCCGCAGACCAGGACGTTGCAGTCCTTGGGGGCGTCGGGGCCGATGCCGAGGCCGCCGAGGAGGATCAGCGGGTCGGAGAACTGGTCGACGTCGAAGTTCCAGTTGGGCGGATCGCCGGGGTAGGGACCCTTGTCGGGGAGGTTCTGATCGGTGACCCCGCGCAGCAGCTTGCGGAAGAAGTCGTGGAACAGGGTCGAGCCGGGATTGGCGCTCATCGCGCCCTGCGGGTTGAGGGTCAGATCGCCGGCGACGCCCGTCCAGGTGACGACCATGTGCTGCGTCGGCAGGATGAAGTTGTTCTGCTGGAAGGCGCCGACCGTCGCGTAGAGGTCCTTCGGCGCGCTCGGGATCATCCGGTGCTGCAGGGTGCGGCGCGAGGGGATGCTCCCGGTCGTGCACGTCTTGCCGGCGTTGACCCAGAAGAGGAAGCCGTAGCAGGGGTTCGTCCGCGTCGGGCTCGACAGCCGGTGGATGTAGCTGCGCGAGATCACCTGCTGTCCGCGCCAGCGGCCGTGGTGGCCGAGCAGCAGGCCGATGTGGGAGAAGGCGGCCGACTTGATGAACAGGTGCGCGTAGCCGTAGGTGTTGCCGGAGCGGTCGCGGAGCCAGAAGTAGTCGGGGCGCGCGATCCCGATCGGGCCGAAGATCCGCTGCTGGACGAACTTCTGGAAGTCCATGCCGACGGCGCGGCTGACGACGTAGGCGAGCAGGTCCGGGACGCGCTGGGTGTAGTCGAAGAAGCTGCCGGGCTTGTGGATGAGCGGCAGCGCCATCGCCTCCTTGGCGACGTTCGGGTCGGTGCCGGTCGTGCCGGTCTCGGAGATGATCGACTGCTTCAGCCCGGCGGTCTCGGTGAGCAGGTCGCGGACGGTGATCGCCCGGTGGGCCGCATCGCCGATCCCCTTCGGGATGTAGTCGCCGATCGGCGCGTGCAGGTCGAGCTTGCCCTCGTCCCAGGCGACGCCGGCGGCGAGCGAGACGACCGACTTCGTCGAGCTGAAGACGTTCCACGGGATCTGCTCGGTGATCGCCTCCTGCGGCGAGGTCGCGACGAGGCAGTTGAAGCGCTGGATCCGGACCGAGAGGCGGTCATGGGTGACCGCGTAGTCCATCGCCGCCTGCACGTCGGCGGGGTCGAGGCCGACCTGCTGCGGGGTCGCGGTGTGCACGGGCTGGCCGGGCTTGGGCAGCGCGCAGTGCTTGAGCTTGGCGGCGGCGGCAGCGGGGGAGGCCGCGAGCGCGAGCAGCGCGGCGAGCACGACGGCGACGGCGCCCGCGAGCAGCGCTGCATTCGGTCCCCGGATGCCCTTTGTCTCTCCCATTGGCTGTCTGGCCAAACTAACCCGGCCGCAGGGCCGCTGTAAAGGGGGAACCGTCGCGGCGCTTGGGATACTCGCCGCCGATGCAGGAGCCGCGCACCGTCTACGCCTGGGATGAGCGTTGCCTCGCCCACGACAACGGCTCGATGCTGCTCGACGAGCGGGCGGCGGCGTGGCATGCGGTGCCGCACGTCGAGCGGCCCGAGCGGCTCGCCGAGACGATCGCCGTGCTGGAGCGGACGGAAGTCCTCGCGCGGCTGCGGCGGCTCGACTCCCGGCCGGCGACCCGCACGGAGCTCGAGCTCGTCCACGAGCCGGCGATGATCGAGGCGATCGAGCGGGCCGGGGCGGGCGAGCTCGGCTGGGTCGGCCCCGAGGCGCGCGTCGGACCCGGGACCTGGGAGGCGGCGCTGCTGGCGGCGGGAATCACGCTCGAGGTGACCAACGCGGTCATCGGCGGCGAGGCGGCGAATGGCTTCGCGCTCGTCCGCCCGCCAGGACATCATGCGACCGCCGCCGAGGCGATGGGCTTCTGCATCTTCAACAACGTCGCGATCGCCGCCCGTCATGCGCAGCGCCACCACGGGCTGGGGCGGGTCGCGATCGTCGACTGGGACGTGCACCATGGCAATGGCACCGAGACGATCTTCTACGGCGACCCGAGCGTCCTCTTCATCTCCCTGCATCAGGACGACCTCTATCCGGAGGGTCGTGGGGCGGTGAGTGACGCCGGCGCCGGCGAGGGGGTCGGGGCGACCGTGAACGTGCCGCTGCCGGCGGGCACGGGCGACGTCGGCTACCTGTACGCGTGGGATCGGATCGTGGAGCCGGCGCTGGCGGAGTTCGGGCCAGAGCTGATCTTCGTCGGCGCCGGCCAGGACCCGGCGGCCTCCGACCCACTCGGGCGGATGAGCGTCACGACTGAGGGCTTCCGGGAGCTGACGCGGCGGGCGCTGGCCGCGGCCGGGACGCTGTGCGGCGGGCGGCTCGTCGTCGCCCTCGAAGGTGGCTACAGCCTCGCCCACCTGCCCTTCTGCAACCTCGCGATCGCGGAGGCGCTGGCCGGGCTCGAGCCGACCTTCGCGACCGACCCGATCGAGCAGGACGTGCCGGGGCCGCAGCTGCGCGAGTTCGAACGTGCGGCGATCGACGCCCATCCGGCGCTGCGCTGAGCGCCACGGACGCAGGCGACGGTGTGCGGGTAGCCGCACCGGAAGCTGCGGGTTCGCCGTCTTCCAATCCGGGCTCAAGCGCGGGACCCTTAGCGGGCAAGTTCGCAACACGTCCAAGGGAGAACCATGAACACCGACGAGACCACGGACATCCAGCCGACACCGGACACGCCGGGGGAGAGCGGCACTTCGCCGCCGACGCCGCCCGGGCAGCCGCCGGCGCCGCCGGGAGGGCCGAGCGGCTTCAAGCCGAAGCGCAGCACCGGCAAGACGGCGGCGGCGATCGTGATCGGCGCGATCGGGCTGATCATCGTCGGGGCCGGCACGGTCGCGATCGTCGCCCACGCGTTTCTGCGCGACGACGACGGCTACTACACGGCGAGCACGCAGCTCGAGGCGCACTCGTATGCGCTGACGAGCGACGACATCGACCTCAACCAGGTAGGCGCCGATGTGCCCAACGCGCTCGTCGGGAAGATCCGCCTGCAGGCCAGCTCCGACGACGGCAGGCCGCTGTTCCTGGGCATCGCACCGACCGCCGACGTCAACCGCTACCTCTCAGGGGTTGGACACCGGCAGGTCAGCGAGATCAGCACCAACCACGATCCGCGCTACGAGACGTTCCCCGGTCACGCACCACGGAGCCTGCCCGCTCGGCAGGGCTTCTGGGCGGCCCACAGCCAGGGAGCCGGCGAGCGGACGGTCCTCTGGGACCTCGAGCCCGGCAACTGGACGATCGTCGCGATGAACGCGAACGGCTCCCGCGGAGTCTCGATCGACAGCAGCATCGGCGCCAAGATCACATGGCTGATCTGGATCGGGGTCGGACTCCTCGGTCTTGGGCTCGTCTCGATCGGCGGCGCCGCGGCGCTCGCGTACAGCGGCAGGCCGCGCACCACCTGAGGCGGTTCGGGCGGGCGGCCCGGGCCGTTGGGCCCGGGCCGTTGACCGTTCTGTGTCGAGTTTTCCGTCTATATGACGGGAAACTCGACATGGTTCGGGGGCCGGTGGTCGGGCGGCTTCGCGCGGTCCTGCCGCTAGCGTGGCCGGTGTGATCGACGAACGGCTGATCGGAGCGCTGCACCTGACCAGCGGCGAGCTCGGCGACGAGGTCGAGCCGGCGGCGGCCCACGCGATCTTTCAGACCTCGACGGTGGCGGCGCTGCTCGACGGCGCCTACGAGGGCGACGTGACGTTCGGCGAGCTCGCCCGCCACGGCGACCTCGGGCTCGGCACGCTGAATGGCTGCGACGGCGAGATGATCGCCGTCGAGGGCCGCTTCTTCCGCGCCGACGCGAACGGCGATGTGCGCGCGGTGGGCGCCGACGAGCAGACGCCGTTCGCCGTCCTTGCCCGCTTCGATCCCGCGCATCGCTTCGAGGTCGGCGGCGGGGGAGAGGCGCTCGACTTCGACGGCCTGTGCGCGGCGATCGACGAGCGCGTCGGCCACCCCGAGATCGTCCACGCCGTCCGCATCGACGGCGACTTCGAGCGCCTGCACCTGCGCTCGGTCCCCAAGCAGGAGCCGCCCTACCGGCCGCTGGCGGAGGTCCTCGCGGACCAGTCGATCTTCGATTTCGGGGGCGAGGCGGGGACGATCGTCGGCTTCCGCTTCCCCGACTTCGGCGAGGGCGTCGAGATCGCCGGCTACCACCTGCACTTCATCTCCGCCGACCGCACGCGCGGCGGGCACGTGCTCGATCTGCGCACGGGGAGCGCGCCGGTGCACGTCGCGGTCGACGATCTCGCCGACCTATACGTCGAGACGCCGCCGGGCATCGCCGTCGGTGGCAGCGTCGATCAGCGCGCCGTGCAGGGCCTCGAACGAGACTAGCCGGCCGTCAAGAACGTCGCACCCGAAACTGGCGGCGCCGGATCGCCGCTGGGCGTCGTCCTCGCTCGCCCGCGTAGCGCTGCTACGCGGGCTCCCTGCGTCCTACCCCACCGACGCCCGGCACTCGCCATTTCCGGGCGAACGTTCCTGGACGGTCCGCTAGGCGCAGCAGTCGTCGGCGCAGTCGTCGAGGCCGACGGGCGCCGTGCAGCACGACTCGCCGCGCCAGGCCTCGCGGCCCTCGCGAACGGCAACGGCAGCGATGACGAGCGCCGTCACGGGGTCCGCCCACCACCAGCCGAGCAGCGCGTTGGCGCCGAGGCCGACGAGCAGCGCCGCGCTCAGATACGCGCAGAGCATGTTCTGCCGGCCCTCGCTCTTCGTCGCGGCGGAGCCGAGCTGCTCGCCGACGCGGGCCTTGGCGATCGCCAGCGGGGGCATCGTCGCCAGCGTCACCGCCGAGAGTCCGATGCCGACCCAGCTCGCCTCGGGGTGGGCTCCCCCGGCGAGCGTTCGCACGGACTCGACGGCGACGTAGGCGGCGATCACGTAGAAGCTGATTGCGATCAGCTGTTGGGCGCGGCGCTCAGCCCGCTCCGAGCCGGCCCGCTCGCCGGCGAAGCGCCAGAGGACGACGATCCCGGCGACGGCCTCGACGAGCGAGTCGGCGCCGAAGCCGACGAGCGCGATCGAGGAGGCGGCGACGCCGGCGCCGATCGCGACCGCTGCCTCGATCCCATGCCAGCCGAGGCCGAGCCGGGCGAGCAGCTTCGCGCGCGCGACGAGCCGGGCGCGGTCGGGCGGGGTGGCTGCGCCGGGCCCGCTGGGGACGATCGGGAGGCTGGTCGACTCCACGCGTCCAAGGTAACCGCACGGTGGCCGGATTGCAGCTTCGTGGGTCGGCGGCGCCTCCGCTCAGAGCTTGCCGTAGAGCGCTCGCAGCCAGAGCTGGGTGAGCTGCTCGGAGACGTGCTCGTCGAGCTTGCGGCCGCGGGCGAGCCACTGCATCGCGAAGTTCTCGCTGCCCTGGACCAGCGTGAACGCGGCGATCAGCGTGTCGATATCGGGGTCGAGCATGCCGCGCTCCTGCGCCTGCTGGAGTTGCAGGCTGACGGCCTCCATGACCGAGTCCTGGATCCGGCGGCGGACCTCGGCGATCTCCGGGTGCATCGTCGCCGCCTGCATCCACGCCTGGACGAGGCCGTCGTTGGCCCGGAAGGCACGGAGGTATGTGGTGACGCGGGCCCGCAGCACGCTCTCGGGGGTGCGCGCCTTGGGATCGTCGAGGAGCGGGCCGAGCGCGGCGCCGTGGAAGTCGCGGGCCATCTCGGCGGCGAGCGCGACGATGATCTCCTTGCGGTCGTCGAAGTAGGTGTAGAAGCTCGGCCGGCTGACGCCGGCGCGCTCGACGATGTGGCCGACGGTCGCGTTCGCGTAGCCGCCCTCGACGAACAGCTCACGCGCGGCCGCGAGCAGCCGGCGGCGCGTCTCCGTCGCCTTCGGGCCGAGCTCGGGCGGCGTCTCGAGGTAGGGGGTGGTGGGGGTCGTGGGAGCGGCCATTTCGCTGACAGTGTGTCAGCTTTGCCCGACATTGCGGCACGTCTTCGCCTGGACGGAAGCAAGAGATCCGCTCAAGGAGCCGAAAAGACCGCAACTTCTGATCTGACAGAGTGTCAAGTATGTGCTAGCTTCCCGGGCCGCAACCGGCCCGACGGGGAACCAACGACACGGGGAATGAGGATGGGACTCAAGCTTTGGAAGACCGGGCGCCGCGGCGCCCTCGCAACGATCGGCACCGTCGCCGCACTGACGGCCGCCGCCCTCGCGCTGCCCGCCGGTGCGGCCGCCGCGCAGTGCAAGCACGAGAACGCGAAGAACGAGCCGCCCTGCAACCCGGCGCTCGCGAACTCGCCCTGGGGCGCCTCCCATCGCGGCAGCTACGCGCAGGCCTCCTCGCCCTATCCGCGGCCTGGAGAGCAAGAAGGTGAAGACGACCCACCTGTACATGCCGGGCATCCCGATCCAGCTGCAGTTCTCGCCCCGCTACCCGCACGGCGGCCGCGTCGCCTGGGGCTCGGTGATCGAGCTCGAACGACAACCAGGGCGTCTTCAAGGTCAACGTCAAGACCGGCAAGCTGATCGACCTCTACATGCCCGGCGAGCGCGAGCAAGACCCGCCGCCGCACGCCGCCGGGGTATCAGCGGCTCCTACAACATGCTCGACCGCAACAACCACTTCATCGTCCCGCGAAGACCGCTTCATCGACGTCTACGGCGAGCAGAACCCGGACAAGGTCAGCTCGAAGATCAAGCTGCTGCAAGCGCTACTTCCTGCCGGACAGCGCCTTCTGCACGCGCCGACGACCACGTCGTCGGCGCGACGATGACCTACGACGGCTACGTCGCGATGGTCAGCGAGTTCGGCGTCGTCTCGACCGTGCCGCGCAAGCCGGCGAGATGAACGACGAGAACCTGCGCACCTACAGCATCAACGGCGACGCCTGCGGGACCGCCTCCGAGGACGACCTCGAGAACGTCTCCAACTCGATCGCCGCCGACGAGAAGGGCGGCATCTACGTCGTCACCTCGAAGAAGATGCGCAAGTCAAGCACGACCCGCAGACGAACGAGCTGACGAGCGCCTGGGCCGCCCCCTACAACGCCGGCAGCGACACGTCCGCCGTCCGGCTCGGCGAGGGGTCGGGCTCGACGCCGTCGCTGATGGGCGCCGGCAAGCAGGACAAGTTCGTCGTCATCACCGACGGCCAGGACGTCATGCACCAGGACCTCTTCTGGCGCGGCGGCGTGCCCAAGAATGGCAGGGTCTCGGCGGCGATCACCCGCGCCGGATGGCGTGCGAGACGCCGGTCACCTTCGGCGACCCGAACACGACGGCGTCGCTGTCCGAGCAGTCGGTCGCGGTCCGCGGCTACGCGACGCTCAACGTCCAGAACCTGCTCGATTACGACTTCGGCGGCGCGCCGGGGCCGCTCCGCAGCGTGCTCGCGGCGCTCCGCGGCGGCGATCCGTCCGCCGCGCCGCACGGCGCCGAGCGGATCGACTGGAACCCGGCAAGCAGAAGTGCGTCGAGCAAGTGGGCGAACAAGAAGGTCTCGATCCCGAACGGGATCCCGACGATGAGCTCGAAGAGCAAGCTCGCCTACGGCATCGCCCAGAAGGGCGGCGAGTGGGGCGTTGCCGGGCTCGACTGGAAGACCGGCAAGCAGAAGTTCTTCGCCCGCAGCCAGCAGCAGGCGTGCGACTCCGAGGAGGCGCACTCCCTCCTGCAGCAGGGCGGCGTCGACGCGCTCTTTGGTCCGGTGATCGACGAGCTCCCGAACGACTGCTCGAACTCGACATACGCCGCCACCGAGGTCGGCCCGGGCGGCTCGATCTGGACCGGCAACTTCCTCGGCATGACGATCTACCGGCCCAAGGGCTGAGAGCTTCGGGGGACCAAGGGGAGACGGCCGCGGTCCGGCCCGCCAGCGATGAGTTGGGCGGGCCGGGCCGCAGGGCCGTCGGCCGCGCGGGCGGTCAGGCCCGCGCTTCGACGGCTGCCGGCGTGAGGGCCGCGAGCAGCGCGGCGGCGGGCTCGACGGCGGGGCCGCGCAGCTCCCCTTGATCCGGCTGCTCGCCGGTCGAGACGATCTCGAAGAAGCGCCGCAGATCACAGGAGAGCTCGGCCTCCGCGCGCTCGGCGACGCCGTGGCGGACGCGTCCGCCGCCGTCGCCGTCGGCCTCGAGCACGAAGCGCTCGCCCTCGATCGTCGCAGTTGAGCGTCACGGGAGCGAGCGCGGCGAGCGCGTCGCCGCGGCGGGCGGCCGCCATCCGGGTACCGGCGTACAGGGAGGGCCGTGCCTTCCAGCCGGCCTCGTACTGCGCCTCGGGCTCGAGGAAGTCCATGCCCCACAGGGAGAGCAGCTCGACCGGCTCGCGCAGCTCCTCGCCGCGGTCGGTCAGCGCGTAGGCGGAGACGCCGGCGGCGGGCGCGGGCAGCTCGACGCTCGCGACGACGCCGGCCTCGGTCAGCGACTGCAGGCGGGCGGAGAGCAGGTTGGCGCTGATTCCCGGCAGCGCCTCCTTGAGCGCGCCGAAGCGCTTGGGGCCGAAGAGCAGCTCGCGGATGACGAGCAGCGTCCAGCGCTCGCCGATCAGGTCGAGGCCTTGGGCGAGGCCGCAGATCTGCTTGTAGCTGCGCTGCGTCATCCGTGCCCGCGCATCCTATCGGACTATCTGATAGAAAACTGAGCGCTATCGGTTTTTATACCAATAGGCGAACCACCTCCGTTTCCCCTCCTCGATCCCCCCGGAGCTCGCCCATGACCCGTAACCGCACCGCCGCCCTCGCCGTCCTGTTGCTCTGCGCCTTCGCGGTCAACGTCGATACGACGATCGTCAACGTCGCGCTGCCGACGCTCTCGACCGCGCTCGACGCCTCGACCCGCGAGCTGCAGTGGATCGTCGACGCCTACACGCTCGTCTTCGCCGCCCTCGTGCTGGCGATCGGCTCGCTCGCCGATCGCTTCGGGCGCCGGCGGCTGCTGCTCGGCGGGCTGGCTCTGTTCGCGGCGGCGAACGGCGCCGCGGCGCTCGTCGACACCAGCGGCGCGCTGATCGCCTGCCGCGCGGTCGCGGGGCTCGGCGCGGCGACGATCTTCCCCTCGACGCTCTCCTCGATCGTGCACCTGTTCCCCGAGCGCGGCGAGCGCGCCAAGGCGATCGGCCTGTGGGGGGCGATGACCGGAATGGCGGTCGCGCTCGGCCCGATCGTCGGCGGCGCCCTGCTGGAGGCCCAGGGCTGGCAGGCGGCGTTCTGGCTCAAGGTGCCGGTCGCGCTGGTTGCCTTCGGCCTCGCCCTGGCCTTCGTCCCCGAGTCCGGCGACCCGCGCCGGCCGCGAGTCGACCGCGGCGGCCTGGCGCTCTCCAGCCTCGGCGTGCTCGCGCTCGTCTTCACGATCATCGAGGCGCCCGCCTACGGCTGGCTCGCGGCGCGCAGCGTCGTCGGCTTCGCGCTCGCCGCCGCTCTGCTGACGAGCTTCGTCCTCTACGAGCTGCGGACCTCCGAGCCGCTGCTGGACATGCACCTGTTCCGCAACCCGCGCTTCAGCGCCGCCTCGGCCGCGATCACGTTCAGCTTCTTCGCGCTCTTCGGCTTCATCTTCCTGATCACCCAGTACTTTCAGGTGCTGCGCGGGTACGAGCCGCTCGAGACCGGCCTGCGGCTACTGCCGGTCGCGCTCTCGACGGGTACGGCGGCGGTTGTGGGCACCGCGCTGGCCGTACGGATCGGCAACAAGGCCGTCGTCGCCGGCGGCCTCGCGATCGCCGCCGTGATGTTCGCCTGGACCTCGAACGCCGACAACGACACGTCATACCTGGAGATCGCCGGGCAGATGATCCTGCTCGGCACGGGCATGGGCTTCACCAGCGCCCCGGCGACGGAGTCGATCATGGGCGCCGTGCCGTCGGCCAACGCCGGTGTCGGCTCCGGCGTCAACGACACCACCCGCGAGCTCGGCGGCACGCTCGGCGTCGCCGTCGTCGGCTCGGTCTTCGCGTCGCTGTACGCGGCGGGCTTCGACGGCGCCCCCGCGAACCTGCCGGTCGGCGCCGCCTCCGAGTCGGTCGGCGCCGCCTTTCAGATCTCCGCGCAGATGCCCGGCGCCGCCGGCGAGGCGCTGCGGGCGCTGGCGAGCGCGGGCTTCTACGACGGGCTGACGGCCGGCTGCCTGGTCGCTGCCGGCGTCTGCGCGGTCGGCGCGCTCGTCGTCGCCGTGCTCTTGCCCTCGCGGCCGGCAGACGAGGCCGAGGCCGAATCCGCGGACGGGGCCGAGTCTCCGGTCGCCGTGGCGGCGTCAGCGGGCTGAGGCGCGCGGCGGCCCTCCGACCGCGGGAATAGCCTGCGGCGCGATGGAGGCAAGCGCGGCGCAGGGCGGGGGAGATACGGCGCCGCCGGCCGGCTCGAAGTCTGGGTTCGGCAAGTGGTCGGTCGTCCTGGCGCTGGCCTCGGCGCAGTTCATCATGGTGCTCGACAGCACGGTGATGAACGTCTCGATCGAGGACGTGATCGACGACCTCGACACCACCGTCGCGAAGATGCAGCTGGCGATCGCGTCCTACACGCTCGTGACCGCGGCGCTGATGATGCTCGGCGGGAAGATCGGCGACATCATCGGCCGCCGGCGCGCCTTCCGGATCGGCCTCGTCACCTTCGGGCTTGGCGCGGGGATCACCTCGATCGCGCCGTCGATCGGGGTCCTGATCCTCGGCTGGTCGATCATCGAGGCGATCGGGGCGGCGCTGATGCTGCCGGCGGTCGCGTCGCTGATCTCGTCCAACTACCAGGGCCGCGAACGGGCGATCTCGTTCGGGATCGTCGGTGGCGTGATCGGCGTCGCGGCGGCGGCCGGACCGATCATCGGCGGCTGGGCCTCGACGGCTTTGAGCTGGCGCGTCGTCTTCGCGGCCGAGGTGTTCATCGCGCTTGGACTGCTCGCCGCCTCGCACGTGATCCGTGATTCCCATCGCGAGGGGCCGCCGCCGAAGCTCGACAAGGTGGGCGCGCTGCTCTCGGTCCTCGGGCTGGGGCTCGCCGTGCTCGGCATCGTCCAGTCGACGGAGTGGGGCTGGATCGAGCCGAAGGACGCGCTCACCCTGTTCGGCACCGAGATCACCCCGTTCGGCCTCTCGGTCGTGCCCTTCCTGATCGTGATCGGCATCGCGCTCGTCGGTTGCTTCGTGCTCTGGGAGCAGCGGCTGACGCGGCGCGGGATCGACACCCTGCTGAAGCTGTCCATGCTCGACATCCCGCAGCTGCGCTCAGGACTGAGCTCGATGCTGGTGATGATGTTCACGATGGGCGGCGTCTTCTTCGTCCTGCCGCTGTACCTGCAGATCGTGCTCGGCAAGGACCCGCTACAGACCGGCGTCCACATCCTGCCGCTGTCGCTGGCGGTGCTCTTCACGTCGCTGATCGCGTCGCGGCTTTCGTCGCGGGTGGCGCCGCGGCGGATCGTCCGGATCGGGATCGGGCTGATCGTGCTCGGGACGCTGCTGCTGTTGGTTTCGATGGACCTGACCTTCCACAGGGCGGAGCTCAACATCGCGATGGCAATCGTCGGCGTCGGCATGGGCTGCATGGCCTCGCAGCTCGCCAACGTCAACCTCTCCTCGGTCGGCGAGCACGACTCGAGCGAGGTCGGCGGCCTGCAGGGCACCGCGCAGAACCTGGGCACGGCGCTCGGCACGGCGATCATCGGCTCGATCCTGCTCACCGCGCTGCTCAACGCCTTCGACCACAAGATCGCCAACAACCCGCAGATCGCGGCGCAGACGCGGAGCGAGGTCAGCCAGCACACGGAGAAGGGGATCGAGTTCGTCCCCGTCGGCCCGGCGAAGGAGCAGCTGCTGAAGTCCGGCGTGCCGGCCTCGCAGGCCGACCAGCTCGCCAGCGACTACGCCGACGCCCAGGTCGATGCGCTCAAGATCGCGCTCGGCGGCGTCGCCTTCATCGTCCTGCTCAGCTTCCCGGTGACGCGCAAGCTGCCGAGCGAGCCGCTCAACGCGCCCGGCCCGGGCGCCGCGGCCGTGTAGGCGATATGCGATGTCTGGAGAGGTTGTCCTGGGTTCGCCCCCCGTGGGAGGGCAAAGTCCGGAACACTCGGCACTGTCGCGCAGGATCGGGCCGCGGCGGCGCCTCGACGTCGGCGTGATCGCCCGGAGTCCGGGCGGGCGCGCGCCGAGGCCTCAGGCGCTCGCTGCGCTGAGCCGCTCGATCTCCTCGCCGCTGAGCTCGAGCTCGGTACCGGCGATCAGGTCGGGGACCTGCTCGGGGACGCGCGCGCTGGCAAGCGGCGCGAGCACCGTCGGCTGGGCGTCGAGCCAGGCCAGCGCTACGGCGGTCGGCGAGCTGTCGTGCGCCGCGGCGACCTCGTCGAGCGCCGCCAGCACCTTCGGTCCGCGTCCGGTCTCGAGGTATTCGCGGGCGCCCTCGGTTCGCTTCGACTCCTGCGAGCCCTCCGGCCGGTGCTTGCCGGTGAGAAAGCCGCGGGCGAGGGAGAAGTAGGGGACGACAGCGATGCCCTCGCGCTTGCAGAGCTCGAGCTGGCCGTCGGTCTCGAACTCGCGCTCCATCAGGTTGTAGTGCGGCTGCAGGGCGACGTATTCGGGCAGGCCCTCGCGGCGGCTCGTCTCGAGTGCCGAGGCGAGGCGCTCGGCCGAGATGTTGGAGGCGCCGATCGCGCGCACCTTGCCCGACTCGATGAGCTCGGCGAGCGCGCCGAGGGTCTCCTCCTGCGGGGTGTCGGGGTCGTCGAGGTGCGTGTAGTAGAGGTCGATGTGGTCCATGCCGAGCCGTTCGAGCGACTCCTCGGCGCCGCGCTTGATCGTCTCGGCCCTGAGGTTGTCGAGGCCATTCTTCATCCCGACCTTGGTCGCGATCACGAGCTCGTCGCGGTTGCCGCGCCCGGCGACCCAGCGGCCGATCACGCGCTCTGACTGCTCGTCCGCGTACAGGTCGGCGGTGTCGATGAAGTTGCCGCCCGCCTTCGCATAGGCGTCGAGGACGGCGAACGACTCCTCCTCGGTCGAGCGGCCGCCGAAGACGTTGCCGCCGAGGCAGAGGCCGTAGACGGAGAGCTCTGTGCGGGGAATCTGAAGCATGGTGGAGTGCCTACTGCCTAGCCGAGCCCTTCGACCTCGACGGGCGGGATCTCGCCGGCGGGCTCGAAGCCGAAGATGCGACCGTAGAAGCCGAGCTCGCGCTCGAGGCAGTCGATGATGTTCTCGGCTTTGCGGAAGCCGTGCTGCTCGCCCTCGTAGGCGACGTAGGCGTGCGGGATGCCGCGCTCCTTCATCCCGGCGACGATCTGCTCGGCCTGCTCGGGCGGCACGACCTCGTCCTCGAGCCCCTGAAAGACGATGACCGGCGCCGAGATCCGCTCGACGTAGTGGATCGGAGAGCGCTCGCGGTACAGGTCGGCGCGGTCCGGATAGGGACCGATCAGCCCGTCGAGGTAGCGCGACTCGAACTTGTGCGTGTCGGCGGCCAGCGTCTCCGCGTCGGCGACTCCGTAGTAGCTGGCGCCGGCGGCGAAGCCGTCGCCGAACGCGAGCGCGCAGAGCGTCGTGTATCCGCCCGCGCTGCCGCCGTGGATCGCCAGGCGCTCGGGATCGGCGAGCCCCTCCTCAGCGAGATAGCGCGCCGCGGCCTCGCAGTCGAGCCGGTCGACGATGCCCCAGGTGCCGTTCAGCCGCTCCCGGTAGGCCCGGCCGAAGCCGGTCGAGCCGCCGTAGTTGACGTCGACGACGCCGATCCCGCGCGTCGTCCAGTAGAGGATCTCGAGCGAGTCCTCGGGCGTCGCGTGGGCGGAGGGACCGCCGTGGATCGAGACGATCGCCGGCGGCAGCTCGCCCTCGGGGGCCTCGAAGTCGGAGTTCGCGGGCGGGTAGTAGAAGGCGTGCGCCGTGCGTTCACCGCCGTCGGGATCGTTCGTCGGGAACTCGATCGCGCGCGGCAGCGAGAACATCTCGGCGTCGAGCGGCTCGCGCTCGGGGGTGTGCAGAACCTCGTGCTCGCCGCCGGCGAGGTCACAGCGGACGATCGAGGGCGGGTGTTCGGGGCTGTTCGCGGCGAAGACGACGGTCGCGCCGCGCGCCGCCAGCGACGGGAAGGCGTAGGAGGTGTAGGGGAGAGCGAGCGAGGTGGGGACGCCGCCGCTCGCCGCGAGCGCGCAGAGGTCCTCGCGGGCCCGCTCGACGCGGATCACCGCGATCCCCGCATCGGTGAAGGCGTAGGTCGAGCCGCCGAAGACCCAGCCCGGGTAGCCGAGCTCGGCCTGCTCGGCGGTCAGTGCCTCCGGCTCACCGGAGGCGCTCTCCCGGTACAGGTTCCAGAACCCGCTGCGGTCGGAGACGAAGTGCAGGACGCCCTCGGGGCTCCAGTCGGGCTGCCAGATCGACTCGGTCTCGCCGCCGGCGACGTGGCGGGCTGCGGCGATCGAGCCGTCCGGGGCGAGCTCCCCGGTCCACAGCTCGGTCCCGTCCCAGGGCATCCGCGGGTGGTTCCACTCGAGCCACGCGATCCGCGAGCCGTCCGGGCTCGGGCGCGGGTTGGAGACGAAGTCCGGACCGCCGCGCAGCAGGCGCTGCTCGCCGCTGCCAAGGTCGACGGCGGCGAGCACGTTGCTGACCTCGTCCCCGGCGTGGGTCTCGCGGACGCCGATCAGGTGGGCGCCGTCCGGGCTGGAGCGCCCGTCGGCGAAGCGAACCGACGCCAGCTCGTCGGGCGCGGGCGTGACCGGCTCGGGCTCGCCCTGCGGACCGTCGGCTCCGAGCCCGATCCGCCACAGGCGCTGGTCGGCGAAGTTCGAGAAGGCGATGCCGCCGTCGATGAAGGCCCAGGAGCCGCCGCCGTACTCGTGCACGCGGGTCCGGGCGTTGAAGTCAGGGCCGAACAGATCGCGGTGAGTTCCGTCCTCGGCCCGGTGCACGAGGGCGTAACGCCCGCCCTCGGTCGGTCGCATCTCGGTCCAGACGATGCCGCCCCCGAGCTCGTCGGGAACGAACTTCGGGCCCGAGATCGAGACGTCTCCCGCGGCGATCCGAGCCGCGGTCAGCGGCGACTCCCAGGCGCCGTACGGCGCCCGCTTCCTGCCTTGTCGCTCCTCTGCGGCGATCTCCCAACTATGCCGACTTGGGGCAAGGAGGGGCCCGGCGGCCACGAGGGCCGCCGGGCCTGCGCGTCCCCCCGGACGCGGTGGTCAGAAAACGCGCGGCTCGCGCATCTCGCCGAGTGGGCGCATCAGGTCCGGACCGCGCGACGGGCGCGGGAGCGGACCTGGTGCGAGTGCGGCTCGACGAGGTCGAGGGTCCAGCGGATCCTGTCCATGGGCGCAATCTCGCACCGGCTGAGTGCGTCGCAAACCGTCCAATCCCGCTTTCCCGTGCGGGGAACCACGGAGTCGCTCAGCGGCGCCGGTGGCCGTGCCGACGCGGGCGCACGACGCGGAGCTTGAAGCTCGTCGTCGCGCCGGGGCGACCGCCCGCCCTCGCCGGTTGCGGGCCACCGCGCGTCGGCGGGCGTCCGTCGCCCGTTAGCCTCGGGTCGATGAGCCCAGCGACCGAGTCCGACGAACTCTCGCGCGCCGTCGCCGCCGTCGTCAACGACTGCCTCCGGGTCGCCGAGGGCGAGGAGGTGCTGGTCGTCGCCAACCCGGCGACGCTCGGGCTCGGCGAGCGCCTGCGCGGCGAGGCCGGGCGCGCCGGGGCCGAGGCCGTGCTCACGCTGATGGCGGAGCGGGCGACCCACGCCGGCGAGCCGCCGGCGACGATCGCGGCAGCGATGAAGGCCGCCGATGTCGTCCTCGCGCCGACCGTGCAGTCGCTCTCACACACCGCGGCGCGCAAGGCCGCCTCCGAGGCGGGCGCCCGGATCGCGACGCTGCCCGGCGTCACCGAGGAGATGCTGGCCCGCGTGATGAGCGCCGACATGGAGGAGCTGCGCCGCAAGGGCCAGGCCGTGGCCGACCTGCTCACCAGCTCGACCGAGGCCCACATCAGCTGCCCGAACGGAACCGACTTCCGCCTCGGCCTCGGCGACCGCGAGGCGATCCCCGACGCCGGCGAGCTCGGCGGCCCGAACGCCTTCGGCAACCTGCCCTGCGGCGAGGGCTTCATCGCCCCGATCGAGGGCTCCTGCGAGGGCACGCTCGTCATCGACGGCACGATCGCCGGCGTCGGTGTCCCCGAGGCGCCGGTGCGGATGGAGGTCCGCGACGGCAAGCTCGCCGAGGCGAGCGGGGCGGAGGGGGCGCAGCTGCTCGCGCTGCTCGACGAGGGCGGTCCCGACGCGCGCACGGTCGCCGAGCTCGGCATCGGCACGAACGAGAAGGCGATCCTGACCGGCAACGTCCTCGAGGACGAGAAGATCCTCGGCACCGTCCACATCGCCTTCGGCGCCTCGGCCGCGATCGGCGGCACGATCCAGGTTCCCGTCCACCTCGACTGCGTTGTGATGAAGCCCACGATCGAGGTCGGCGGCACCCCGGTCGTCACCGAGGGCGTCTTCCAGCTCTGAGCATGGCTGGGCCGGCGAGCGCGCAGCCGCTGCCGTTGCTCGCAGTGCCCAATTTCTCCGCCGCGCCGGCCGGCCCGGAGGCGAGCGCCGTCGCGGCGATCGGCGCCGCCCTCGCCGAGCGCGCCGTGATCCTCGACACGCACTCCGACGTCGTCCACAACCGTTCCGTGTTCACGCTGACGGCGCCGAGCGACGCCGCGCTCGGGGAGGCCCTGGCGGCGGGCGCGGCGGCCGCGATCTCCTCGATCGACCTGCGTGAGCACCTCGGCGCCCACCCGCGGGTCGGCGCGCTCGACGTGAGCCCGATCGTCTACACCGACCCCGGTCGGCGCGACGAGGCGCGTGCGCTGGCGATCGGCACCGCCGAGCGGCTCGCGGACCTTGGGCTGCCGGTCTTCCTCTACGGCGAGCTCGCCACCGATTCGACGCGCCGCGAGCGCCACCACTTCCGCGCCGGCGGATTCGAGGCGCTGGCGGCGCGGATGGCGTCCGGCGAGCTCGTCCCTGACCTGGGCCCGACTGCGCCGCACCCCTCGGCCGGCGCCGTGCTCGTCACGGCCCGGGCGCCGCTGGCCGCCTTCAACGTCGAGCTCGCCGGCGCCGACCTCGCGGGCGGGCGCCGGATTGCTGCGGCGTTGCGCGAGTCGGGTGGCGGTCTCGAGGGCGTGCGCGCGATCGCCCTCGAGCTCGCGGACGGCACGGTCCAGATCTCGACCAACGTCCACGACCCGGTGCGGATGCCGCTCGCCGCGGTCGTCGCCGAGGCCGAGCGGCTTGCCGCGGAACAGGGCGGGCGGGCGGTCGCGGCGGAGCTCGTCGGGCTGATCCCGGAAGCGGCCCTGGCCGACTACCCCGAGCACGTCCCGATCCGCGACTTCGACCCGGCCACGCGAACGCTCGAGGCGCGACTCGCGGCCGGCCGCTGAGCGGCCGGCCGGAGTCACTGGACGCTGCCTCAGCCCCCGTTGCGGATGTGGTCGAGGACGTGGTTGAACTCGTCGGTTGGCGAGAAGTCGACGTAGTCGCAGTTCTCGAGCGCCTCGGGAGCATGCCCGGGTCCCCAGTAGAAGGACTCGCCGGCGCCGAAGTCCTGGTGGCTCGCGCCGGTGTGCATGCGGAGGCGACCGCTGAGCATGTAGCCCCAGTGGGGGCACTGGCAGAGGTCGTCCTCGAGGCCGACGGTTGCGGGGCGGAGGTCGGCCCCTGCCGGCAGGTGCACGAAAGTGACGCTCATGCCACCGCCGACCGGCTCGCTCCTCAGCTCGACGCCGTCGCCCTCGATCGCGATCGGGGCCTCTTCGCGGGTGATCGATTTCATCGTTCCTCCTCGGATGGTTGGGACCTACTCGCAGGAGGGTTGCGACCGCGCCGTTCCCTGAGCGTTCCTCGTCTATGTTTGACGTGGGGCTGGAGGTGAGCAACGAAATGAACGATCCCGTCGTCCGGATCGACCTGCTCGGCGGCTTCCGCGCGGGAATCGGCGATGAGGTCGGCATCGAGGCGCGCCTCAGCACCCGGGCAGCTGAGCTCGTCGCGCTCCTGGCGCTCGCCGGCGAGCGCCAGCTCACTCGCGAGGACGTGGTCGAGGCTCTGTGGCCGCAGCTCGACGGAGAGGCGGGGCCCGCGAACATGCGCAAGGCGGCGCACCATGCGCGGCGGGCGTTCGACGATCAGGACGCTGTCGTGCTCGGAGGCGGCGTCGTCTCTCTCTTCCCGGGCCGGGTCGTGCTGACGGACGTCAGCGAGATCGAGCGGGACGCGGCCCGGGCGCTGGACCGTGGGGACGCCGAGGCTGCGGGTGTCCTGGCCGAGTCCTTGCGGCGCGAGCTGCTGCCGCAGTTGCGCTACCGGGCGTGGGCCGGCGAGAGCCGCGAGCGCCTGCTGGAGCTCAGGCGGCTACTGCTGCGCGCCGCCGGCGACTGGCAGGGGCTGATCGAGCTCGACCCTGCGGACGAGCGCGCCTACGTCGAGCTGATGCGCGAGGAGCTCGACGCCGGCGAGCGGGCGGCCGCCATCCGCCGGTTCGGCCGACTCCGGGCAGCCCTGCGAGACGAGCTGGGGGTCGTTCCAGGCGAGGAGGCGCGCGCACTCTACGAGCAGGCCATCGCCGATCTCGGCCCCGACGCGCCGGCGATCGTCGGTCGCGACCTCGAGCTCGCGCAGCTGACGATGCTGTTGCGCGCCAGCGAGGCGCCGCAGCTGCTGGCGATCCGCGGCTCTGCCGGGATCGGCAAGTCGGCGCTGCTCGGGGACCTCGCTCGGCTCGCCCGCGACGAAGGCTGGTTCGTCGTGGTCGTCACGGCGAGCGAGAGCGGCGGCTCCTATGCGCCCCTGGCGGCGATTGCCGAGTCGCTGCTCGAGCGTCGTCCCGAGCTCTCCAGGGAGATCGGGGAGGTGTCGCTCTCCGCGCTCGCGGGTCTGACGCCATTCGCCGGTGGCGACCCGCCGGAGCCGCCCACCCGGCTGACGCGGCATCGCGTGATCGGCGCCCTCCGGCGCCTTCTGCTTGCCGCCGCGGCAGGCTCCCCCGTGATGGTCGTCGTCGACGACGCCCACCTCGCCGACGCCGCCACGATCGGGGCTCTGGCACACATCGGCTCGGTGGTGGATACCGGCGATCCGGGAGCCCGCGTGATCGCCGCGCTCGCCTACCGGCCGGAGGCCGCCCCCGTGGAGCTGCGCCGGGCGGCGGAACGACTGGGCCGCGCGGGGCGGCTTGCGGAGCTCGATCTCGGGCCGCTGGAGGCGGGGGAGGCGGCCGCGCTCGCTGCAGCTGTTTCGCCGGTGAGCCGGGAGCCGGAGGCTGCCGAGCGGATCATCGCGCTTGCCCAGGGAAATCCGTTCCTGATCATCGAGCTTGCCTCCAGCGCCGTCGCCGGGGTGCCGGCGCTGGCGCGCCGCGCCAACGACGTGATCGCGGCCCGCTTCGTCGATCTCGGCGACGAGGAGACCGACGCGGTCGCCCGCCTCGCCCTCGGCGGCGGCGACTTCGGACCCGACGATGCGATGGCCCTGCTTGCGGCGGACGAGCAGCGCGGCCACGAGTTGCTCGATGCGACCCTACGCAGCGGGTTGATCGTGGTCGTCGACGATCGCTACCGCTTCCGCCACGAGCTCGTCCGTCAGGCCCTGCTCGAGCGGATTCCGCCCCACCGGCGCGCGGCGATCGCGGCGGAGGTCGCGGCGCGGCTCGAGGTGGCCGGTGCGTCACCGGCGCTGATCGCAGCCCGCTGGCTCGACGCCGGCAGGCCGGAGGCGGCGACGCCGTGGCTGCTCCACGCCGCCCGGGAGGCGGTCAGGGTCGGGGGCTTCGACGATGCGCTGGCGCAACTGGCGCCGCTGCTCGAGCACGAGCCCGGGAACGCGGAGGCCCTGCGGCTGCGAGCCGAGGCGATGGACGCGCTCGGCGAGGACGGTGCCCCGGCCGCCTATGCGACCGCCGCTGCCGCCGCGGCCGGGCCGATCGTGGACGAGCTGCGGGCCAAGCGGGCGCTGGCGACGATCAAGCTGGGCGATCCTGCGGGCGGCCTCGAGCAGCTCGAGGGTGTCGAGCCCACGACGCTGGACGGTCGCGTTGCCCACGCTCTCGCCCACGCGGGGGCCGCCGCTCTCGGCGCGACAGACCCCGAGCTCGGGACCAGGCTCGCCGCCGAGGCAAGACAGCTGGCGCTCGACTCGGACGATCCGGACTCGGTCACGGTCGCCTCGTGGGCTCATGCCGCAGCGGCCCACGCCCGGGGCGACCTGGCCGAAAGCCTCCGGACCGACCTCCGCACGACGCACGGGCTCGGGCGTCTCGCCGTCAGCGTCTTCGACGGGCAGCTCTGCATGACCCAGCGCCTGCTCTACGGCTCGCGGCCCTACGCCGACGTGATCGCCTTCGCCGACGAGCTCGCCGCCCAGGCCGATCGTCTTGGCGCGGTCCGGGGCAAGGCCTTCGCGGTCACGATCCGCGGCGAGGCGCGGATGCTCTCCGGCGACCTCGATGGCGCGGACCCGGACCTAGCCGCCGGGGTGGAGCTCCACCGTTCGATCCACGCAGCGACGGGGGAGTCGTTCGCTTCACAGCGCCGCGCGGAGGTGGCGCTGCAGCGGGGTGACCGAGAGGCGGCCGCGGCCTTGATCGATCGCGCGCTCGCGCTGGCTCGCGACTCGGACGTCGGCTTCCACCTCCTCGATCGCATCTACGGGACGCGGGTCGCGATGGCGAGCGAGCCGGCCGCCGGCATGGCGGCTCTGGAGGAGGCCGGGGAGGCAGTGCGCGGCCCGGACGAGACCTGCCCGACCTGCAGGATCACCCTTGCCGTTCCGGCGGCGATTGCGGCAGCGCAGGCCGGGGATCTCGAGCAGGCGGCCGAGTGGTCCGCCGTGAGCGAATACCTCGCGCGTGTCGTCATGCGCCTGCCCGCCTGGGATGCGGCACTTGAGGAGGTTGGAGCGCACCTCGCCCTGGCCGGCGGGGACGCACGCGGTGCCCAAACGCGTTTTCTTCACGCGGCCGAGCTCTTCGGCGGGGCGGGGCAGCCGCTGGACCGCGACCGGTGCCTGCGGTTCGCCGCGGCTCCAGCCCCCCGACCGTAAGCCCCCCGCGATCATCTAGATTTCGTCTCCATGCCAGGCAACACGAAGCGGCGCCGGCGCAAGCACCGCGGCACCCAGACCGGCTCGATCAACAAGCGTGGCAAGACCACGCCGCGCAGCCGTCAGGAGGCGATGTCGCGTGCCCGCAGCGGCGGCAACAAGACCGACCGCCGCGACCGGCCGCCGACCTGGAACGGGGCGGCGCTGCGGGGCGGCGTCTTCGCCCTGCTGCTCTTCCCGATGGCGCTGATCTTCCACCAGCCGATCGCCGCAGCGATCATCCTGACGCTGTTCGCGGCCTCGATCTACATCCCGCTCGGCTACTTCACCGACGGCTACTTCTACCGGCGGCGAATGGCGAAGCAGGCGGCTGAGCGGGAGGCGAAGAAGGGCGAGCGCGGCAAGCCGCGGTCGGAGGAGAGCTAGGCCCGTGGAGGTCCGGGGGCTGACGGTCGGCCCAGTCCAGGAGAACAGCTACGTCTTCCACCGCGAGGGCTCGTCGAAGGGCCTGATCGTCGATCCGGGGGAGGAGGCCGAGCGCCTGCTCGCCACCATCACCGACCTCGGCATCGAGCTCGAGGCGATCCTGCTCACCCACACGCACTTCGACCACATCGGCGCCGTCGCGCCCGTCGCCAAGGCGACCGGCGCCCCCGTCTACTGTCCCGAGCTCGAGGTGCCGGTGCTCGCCGACATCATGAGCTACGTGCCGTGGCCCGGGTTCGGCCCGTTCGAGAGCTACGACGCCGACGAGACGCTCGCCGGCGGCGAGAAGCTCGAGCTTGCCGACTTCGAGATCGACGTCGTCTTCACGCCCGGCCACAGCCCCGGCCACGTCACCTTCGCGATCACCGATCCGGGCGCCGAGCAGCCGCCGGCGCTGTTCAGCGGCGACGTCCTGTTCCAGGGCTCGGTTGGCCGCACGGACCTCCCGGGCGGCGACTGGAACACGCTCGAGGCCTCGATCAAGGGCCTGCTCGACGCCTACCCGGACGAGGCGACCGTCTTCCCGGGCCACATGGGGATCACGACCCTCGGCGCCGAGCGCGCCGGCAACCCCTTCCTGCAGCAGATCGCCTGACAGGATCCACATCGACTACCGCGGGCGGTAGTCGATGTGACATCTATCGCGGCTCGAACGCCGGCGGGCGCTGAGGCGCGGGCCGACGCTTTAGGCTCAGCCGAGATGCCGCCCAAGCACAAAGCGCCCCGCGGAACCTTCGACGTGCTCCCCGAGCAGGAGCGCAGCCGCCGGACGATCGCCGAGCACGCCGACGCCCTGTTCGGCGCCGCCGGATACGGGCGGATCGAGACACCGACCTTCGAGGAGACGGAGCTGTTCGCGCGCGGCGTCGGGGAGAGCACCGACATCGTCAAGAAGGAGATGTTCACCTTCGAGGACCTCGGCGGCCGCTCGATGACCCTGCGGCCGGAGGGCACGGCGGCGATCGCCCGCGCCTACGTCGAGCACGGCATGCACAAGGACCCGCAGCCGGTCAAGCTCTTCTACCGCGGCCCGTTCTTCCGCTACGAGGCTCCGCAGAAGGGGCGCTACCGGCAGTTCAACCAGATCGGGGCCGAGGCGATCGGCACCGACAGCCCGCTCGCCGACGCCGAGCTGATCGTGCTCCTCGACGAGCTCCTGCGCGGCCTCGGGATCCCCGACGTGAAGCTGCACCTGAGCTCGCTCGGCTCGGCCGAGGGCCGCACCGCCTATCGCGAGGAGCTCCGCGCCTACCTGCACGAGCACGAGACGCAGCTCTCCGACGACGTGCGCGAGCGCATCGACAGCAACCCGATGCGCGCCTTCGACTCCAAGGACGAGGGCACGATCGAGGTGATGGCCGGCGCCCCGGCGATGCTCGACCGGCTCGATGGCGAGGACGCCGAGCACTTCGCCTGCGTGCGCCGCCTGCTCGACGCCTCCGACGTCCCCTACGAGCTCGACGCGACCCTGGTCCGCGGGCTCGACTACTACACGCGGACGGTCTTCGAGTTCACCAGCGAGAGCCTCGGTGCCCAGTCGGCGCTCGGTGGCGGCGGGCGCTACGACGGGCTGATCGAGATGCTCGGCGGGCCGCCTACCCCGGCAGTCGGCTTCGCCGCCGGGATCGAGCGGATCCTGCTCGCGGTCGGCGACGCCCCGGATGAGCGCGGCCCGGCGGCGTTCATCGTCTGCGCCGACGGCGAGGCGGCCTTCGCGCTCACCCAGGAGCTGCGCCGACACCGGATCGCCACCCAGTTCGACGTCGCGGGTCGCGCCTTCAAGGGGCAGATGAAGCAAGCGGACCGCTCCAGCGCCGCCTTCGCCGTGATCCTCGAGGAGGACGGCTCGGTGAAGCTCCGGGACATGGAGAGCGGCGAGCAGCGCGAGCTCGCCCGCGAGGACCTGCCGGCCGCCCTCGCGCAGGTCCGCTGACGCGTTCGGGATGCCAGACTCCGCCGCCATGTCCGAGGCCGCATCCAGCTCCGCAGCCGCAACGCCGAGCGCCCACAACGCCGGCGAGTTCCCCGTGCTCTCCTCGTTCGGCGGCAACTCCTACCGCGACACCTGGTCCGGTCAGGTGCTCGCCGACCGCGTCGGCTCCGAGGTCCGCCTCTCGGGCTGGGTGCACCGGCGCCGCGACCACGGCGGCCTGATCTTCATCGACCTGCGCGACCGGACCGGGCTCGTGCAGCTCGTCTTCGACCCCGACGACTGCGACGCCGAGACCTTCGAGCTCGGCCACAAGCTGCGCGCCGAGGACGTGCTCAGCGTCGCCGGGCCCGTCGTCAATCGCGACGCCGAGGTCGTGAACCCCGACATCCCGACCGGCGCCTTCGAGGTCCGCATCGCCACCGCGACGTTGCTCTCCGACGCCGACACGCCGCCGTTTTCGATCGAGAGCTGGAGTGGCGAAGCGGGCGAGGACGCACGCCTGCGCCATCGCTATCTCGACCTCCGGCGCCAGCCGATGCGGCAGGCGATCATGCTGCGCTCGAAGCTCGTCTCGGCGATGCGCCAGTTCCTCGACGGCCACGGCTTCCTCGAGATCGAGACGCCGGTGCTCACGCGCTCGACGCCGGAGGGCGCCCGCGACTTCCTCGTGCCGGCGCGCCTGCGCCAGGGCTCCTTCTACGCGCTGCCGCAGTCGCCGCAGCTGTTCAAGCAGCTACTCATGGTCAGCGGCTTCGAGCGCTACTACCAGATCGCCCGCTGCTTCCGGGACGAGGATCTGCGCGCCGACCGCCAGCCCGACTTCACCCAGCTCGACATCGAGATGTCGTTCGTCGAGGCCGAGGACGTGATGGATGTCAACGAGCGCCTGATCACGCACGTGCTTGCCGCGGCGGGCGTCGAGGTCGAGCTGCCGCTGCGGCGAATCGACTGGCACGACGCGATGAGCCGCTACGGCTCCGACAAGCCGGACCTGCGCTTCGGCCTCGAGCTCGTCGACGTCTCCGAGGCCCTCGCCGGCACCGAGTTCAAGGTCTTCCGCGGCACGATCGACGGCGGCGGCGCCGTCAAGGGGATCAACGCCGGCAAGCGCGAGCTGCCGCGCTCGGAGCTCGACGGGCTGATCTCGATGGCCCAGGAGCTCGGCGCCAAGGGCCTCGTGTGGGCGTTCTGCACCGAGAACGGCACGAGCTGGCGCTCGCCGACGGCGAAGTTCCTGACGACCGAGGAGCTGACGGCGATCAACGAGCGGCTCGGCGCCGCCGACGGCGATCTGCTGCTGCTCGTCGCCGACGAGGTCGAGACCGCGAACGAGGTGCTCGGCGGCATGCGCACGCGCCTCGCCGAGCGCTGGGGCCTGATCCCGGAGGAGGGTCCGGGCGCGCACTCGCTCTGCTGGGTCGTCAGGTGGCCGATGTTCTCCTGGGACGAGGGGGGCAAGCGCTGGGATCCGCTGCACCACCCGTTCACGGCGCCAGCGGGCGAGCTTGACTCCGACGATCCGGGTGCCGCCCTCACGCAGGCCTACGACGTGATCTGGAACGGCTGGGAGATTGGCGGCGGCTCCATCCGTATCTCCGACCCGGAGCTCCAGGGCAAGGTCTTCGAGCTGCTCGGCATCGACGCCGAGGAGGCTGAGGCCCGCTTCGGCTTCCTCCTCGAGGCGCTGCGCTACGGCGCTCCGCCGCATGGCGGCATCGCCTACGGCGTCGACCGGATCGCGGCGCTGGCGGCCGGCGCCGACTCGATCCGCGACGTGATCGCCTTCCCCAAGACCGCCTCCGGCTCGGACCCGATGACCGGCGCGCCGGCGCCCGTCGACGAAGGCCAGCTGCGCGAACTCGGCATCGTCTCGATCGCCAAGCCGCCCGCGGGAGCGTCGGCGGCTCCGCCCGCTGCGACGCCGATCGAGATCCATCGCGACTTCGAAGAGCCCCCAGAGCACGAGCACGACGGCGGGCCCGACGAGGGCTAGCAGTGGGCCCCTCGTGAGCTACGGCGCGACGCCGGAGGAGATCGTCCGCCTCGCGCTCGAGGCGATCAGCGACCGCGACGCCGAGCGGTTGCGCCCACTGCTCGCCCCGGGCGTCTCGGTACACACCGGACGCGGCAGCCACGAGGGTGACGACGCCGTGCTCGCCTGGGCGCGGAAGGGCTACGAGCACCTCGATCGCCGGTGGCGGCTCGAGTCGCTGGAGCCGGCGCCCGGCAGGGGCGGTGAGGACGGCACGCTGCTCGGCCGTGGCCGGGTCGAGTACGTATGGCGTGAGAGCGGCGAGGTCGGGGACACGGTGCCGGTCTTCTTGCTCCTACGGCTGGACGGGCAGCGGCTGGCGCGCCTCGACGTCTTCGACGAGGTCGAGGCGGCCCTGGCGGCCCTGGACGCGCGCTGAACGACGCCGCCCGCCGTCCAGGTCGATTCAAGCTTTGCGGCCCGGCGACCGAACCAATCCACATTGCTACCTTGAGTGATGGGCCCGAGCTTGTTCGACAGCCGCCTTATTTGTGAACCAACGCAATTGGCTAGGGGATGGAGTTTCGGGGCGCCGCGTGCGGCAGTCCTGACGAGTCCCCACCTGTTTTCTCAGGTTCCACAGCCGGGCGGCACCGGCAGGCTGGGGTCCAGTTCTTTGCCGCCGCGGGCAGCGCGGATGCCGCGCATCTCGCCTCCGGCGCTGCGCTGGGCGCATTCCCGGATCGACTCGAACGTGACGTCCCACCCGGGCCGCGTCCAGGAGGGGCCGGGGCGGTGAGGCAGGCGCTGAACAGCAACCCGCGGGTGCAGCTCGCGGTCTTCGGCATCGGTGCCGTCGTCCTCGTGCTCATGCTGATGAGCTCGCTCGGCGGTCGTGGCGGCTCGGGGGCCAGCACGACGACGCCGAGCACTGCCGCAGCGACGACCCCGACCACCGCGACGACGGCAACGCCGGACGCAGCGGCGACGACACCGGCAACCCCCGCTCCGGCGGCGCCAGCGGTGCCGGCGGTCCCGCCAACGCAGGCCGCCGCGCCGCCCGCCGACGCCGGCGCCAGCTCCGGTCTGCTGCCGAGCGCCGGGCTGCCCAAGGACGTGCTCGTCGCCTACGCGAAGAACGAGGCGATCGCGCTGCTCGTCATCGACCCGAAGAGCTTCCCCGACAAGCAGGTGCGGAAGTACACGGAGGCGCTGCGTGGCGACAAGGGCACGCAGGTCTTCATCGTCAAGGCCAAGGACATCGCCGACTACGCGCGGATCACGCAGGGTGTCGCCGTCGACCGGACGCCGGCCCTCGTCGTGATCCGGCCCGCGCAACCGCACCGATGGGGTCCCGACTGCGGTCGTCGCCGAAGGTTTCCGCGGCTCCGGAAGCGTCAAGACGGCACTCGAGGACGCCCTCTACAACGGGCCAACGGAGCCTTCCTACCCGAAGTGATCCGGACCGCCCGCGCTCAGCGTGGGCGCGTCCTCCGGTTCGATCTACCCTGAGCGGGCGATGAACGAGGCCTTCGAGCACTACTTCCGCGACCGCTCGCACTGGGGCGATCCGCAGACCGGCAGCCACGAGGGTGCGGCCGGCGGCGCCGCCTGCGGCGACGTCGTGCGGCTCTCGCTCCGGATCCGGGAGGGTCGTGTCGCCGACGTGCGCTGCTCGGCCGAGGGCTGCGGCGCCGCCCGGGCCGCGGCGGCGGCGGCTGCCGAGCTGCTCGACGGCGCAACGCTTGCCGAGGCGGCGCTGCTCGGCGCGGAGGCGATCGACGAGGAGCTCGGCGGCCTCAGCCCGGTCGGTCTGCACGGCGCAGAGCTCGCCGCGGATGCCCTGCATCGTGCTCTCGGTGCGGCCGCGATGGGGGGCGAGGACTTGCTCGCGCCTCCGCCAACCGGCGAGCGCGAGCGGGTGCTGGTCGCGATGAGCGGCGGCGTCGACAGCGCCGTTGCGGCGCACCTGGAGGGCGAGAGCGGAGCTGAGGTCTTCGCCGTCACGCTCGAGCTCTGGTCCGACCCCGCCAACGACGGCGAGGCGAGCTGCTGCTCGCCACAGGCCGTCCGGCTGGCGCGCTCGGTCGCCCACGGGATCGGCATCCCGCACCTGACGATCGACCTGCGCGAGGCCTTCGCGGCCGGCGTCGTGCAGCCGTTCCTCGACGGGTACGCGGCCGGGGTGACGCCGAATCCGTGCGTGCGCTGCAACGGCAGCGTCCGGCTCGAGCCGATGATCGGGCTCGCCGAGCGGCTCGGCGCCGCCGGGCTGGCGACCGGCCACTACGCGCGGGTCGCCGACGACGGCGAAGGCCCGTTGCTCGCCCCCGCGGGCGACGACGGCAAGGACCAGACCTACATGCTCGCCGGGCTGCCGACGGAGCTGCTCGGGCGGCTGCGCTTCCCGCTCGGCGGCCTCCGCAAGGCCGAGGTGCGCGAGATCGCGGCCGCGGCCGAGCTCCCGGTCGCCTCGCGCCCGGAGAGCCAGGACCTCTGCTTCCTCGCCGGCGTCGGCAAGCGCGGCTTCCTCGCCCGCCACGGTGGCCTCGGCCCGCGCCGCGGTGCGATCGTCGACCCCACCGGCCGCCGGCTCGGCGAGCACGACGGCCACCACGAGTTCACCGTCGGCCAGCGCCGCGGCCTGCGCCTCGCCGCGCCGGAGCCGCTCTACGTGCTCGCGACCGATGCGCGCGCGAACACGGTCACCGTCGGCACGCGCCGCGAGCTCGCCTGCCGCCACGTCGAGATCGAGGCGCCGACCTTCCATCGCGATGCCGAGCGGATCGACGCCGTCAAGCTGCGCTACCGCGCCCCGGCGCTGGCCTGCTCGGTCAGCGGCAACGGAGAGGGCCGGCTGAGGATCGACCTCGAGCGGGAAACGACCCGCCCGGCACCGGGCCAGACGGCGGTCTTCTTCGCCGACGGTCTGGTTGTGGGCCACGCGACTATTGCCTGAAGCCGGTAGGTATTCCGGACTTTGCCGTCCTCGAGGTGGCGAAGTCCGGAGCACCGCACGCGCATCTTCCGCCGCGGGGGCAGGGCCGCCCGCGCTTGTACGTTTCGTGAGCATTCAGTCAACTAGCCTTCACCGCCCGTGAACTCGGACGAGATCCGCGAGACATACCTGTCGTTTTTCGAGCAGAACGGCCACCTGCGACAGCCATCGGCCTCGCTCGTACCGGCGCCGAGCGACACCTCGACGCTGCTCACGGTCGCCGGCATGCAGCCGTTCAAGCCGTTCTTCCTCGGCCGCGAGACGCCGCCGAAGAGCCGGTTGACGAGCTCGCAGCGCTGCTTCCGGACGCCCGACATCGAGTCGGTCGGCTCGACCAAGCGGCATCTGACCTACTTCGAGATGCTCGGCAACTTCAGCTTCGGCGACTACTTCAAGGCCGAGGCGATCGACTTCGGCTGGGAGCTGTCGACCGGACCGTTCGGCTTCGATCCGGAGAAGATCTGGATCACGGTCTTCGGCGGCGACGAGGAGCTCGGGCTCGGCCCTGACCAGGAGGCGATCGAGCTGTGGCTCGCCAAGGGCGTCCCGGAAGAGCGAATCGTGCAGCTGCCGCGCTCGGAGAACTTCTGGCAGGCGGGACCGACCGGTCCCTGTGGACCCTGCTCGGAGCTCTACCTCGACCGCGGGCCCGACTTCGGGCCTGACACCGACCGCCCCGGCGACGACTCCGATCGCTATCTCGAGTACTGGAACCTCGTCTTCATGGCGCTCGAGCTGCACGAGGACGGCAGCCTCACCGAGCTGCCGAACAAGAACATCGACACCGGCCTCGGGCTCGAGCGGATGGCCGTGATCCAGCAGGGTGTCGATTCCGTCTTCGACACCGACCTGATCCGGCCGCTGGTCGAGCTCGCGGAGCGCGACTCCGGCCGCTCCTACGGCGGTGAGGACGAGCAGGCGACCCGCGCGATGCGGATCATCGCCGACCACGTGCGCGGCACCGTCGAGCTGCTCGCCGACGGCGTCGTGCCCTCCAACGAGGACCGCGGCTACGTCCTGCGCCGGGTCATGCGCCGCGCGATCCAGCAGGGCCGCGCGATCGGCCTCGAGGCGCCCTGGTTCGGCCGCTACGCCGAGCGCGTGATCGAGACCTACGCCTCGATCCACCCCCAGGTCGACGCCGAGCGCGAGACGATCCTGCGCTGGTGCGAGAGCGAGGAGGAGAGCTTCGGCCACACCCTCGACCGCGGCTCGGAGCTGCTCGGTCGGCTCGTCAAGGCAGCGCTCGCCGAGGGCACCTCTTGGATCGAGGCGGAAGAGGCGTTCAAGCTGCACGACACCTACGGCTTCCCCTACGAGATGACCCGGGAACTCCTCGCCGAGCAGGGGCTCTCCGTCGACGACGAGGGCTTCGAGGCTTTGATGGAGCAGCAGCGCGAGAAGGCGCGCTCGCGCTCCGGCGTTGCCGTCGTCGACGATCACGAGGCCGTGCTCAGCTTCGTCGAGACCGCGCCGCGCACGCGCTTCGTCGGCTACGAGGAGCTCGCCGCCGAGACCGCGGTCGCCGCCGCGGCCGCAGTTGAGCCGGCGAGCGTCCCCGACGAGGCCGGCGGCCCGCAGGCGCTGATCAAGCTCGAGGAGAGCCCCTTCTACCCGGAGGGCGGTGGCCAGGTCGCCGACGCCGGCGCGTTGCGCTGGAACGGGACCGAGGCGGGCGTCCTCGACGTCTACCGCGTCGGCGACGACCAGGCGGTCCGCATCCGCCTCGACGGCCCGCCGCCCGAGCCCGGCACGCACGTCGCGGCCTCCGTCGATCGCCGCACCCGCCACGCGACGATGCGCAACCACACGGCGACGCACCTGCTGCACGCGGCGCTGCGCGCGACGCTCGGCACCCACGTGCGCCAGGCGGGCTCGGCCGTGCGGCCCGACAAGCTGCGTTTCGACTTCACCCACGGCGCACGCCTCTCTCCGGATGAGCTCGAGACGGTCGAGCGCATGGTCAACGACTGGATCAAGGCCTCGGCGCCGGTCCGGGCGATGGAGATGGCGCGAGCGCAGGCGGAGGAGCTCGGCGCGATGGCCTTGTTCGGCGAGAAGTACGGCGACTGGGTGCGGATGGTCGAGGTCGAGGAGATCTCACGCGAGCTGTGCGGCGGCACGCACGTCGCCAACACCGCCGAGGTCGGCATCTTCAAGATCGTCCACGAGGGCTCGAGCGCCTCGAACGTGCGCCGGATCGAGGCCGTCACGGGGCCCGCCGCAATCGACTGGTTCGTCGAGCGCAGCGAGCGTCTCGATGAGGTGGGCGAGCTGCTCGGCAACCGCGAGGACGCCGTCGTCGCAGCCCGCCGCGCGAGCGAGCGCCTCGCCCAGCTCGAGCGGGCGGGCGCCGAGCGCCGCGCCGAGGCCACCGGCGGCCTCGCCGAGCGGCTGATCGGCGGTGCGCACACGCATCACTACATCGAGGTCGTCGTCGCCAGCGTCGAGGGCATCGACGACGCCAAGGCGATGCTCGACCTGGCCGATCAGGTCAAGCAGCGGCTCGGCGACGCCGCCGTCGTCCTCGGCAGCGCCGATCCGGCGGCCAGCAAGGTCGCGCTCGTCGGCAGCTTCTCGCCAGCCGCGGTCTCGGGCGGCATTTCGGCCGCCGACGTCGTCCGCGAGGCGGCAGCGATCGTCGGCGGCGGCGGGGGCGGCCGGCCCGAGGCGGCACAGGCCGGCGGGCGCGATCCCGACAAGCTCGATGACGCCCTTGCAGCCGCGCGCGCAGCGATCGTCGAGGGGCTCGGCTGACCCATGAGGACGATCGCGATCGACCACGGCACCGCCCGCTGCGGCTTCGCCATCTCCGATGCGACCGGCACGATCGTGCGCCCGCTGCGGACACTTCCGCCTGAGATCGCGCCCATTGCGCGGTTGATTGCCGACGAGGGCGCCGAGACCGTCGTCGTCGGACTCCCGCTCGGCCTCGACGGCAGCGAGGGCGCGCAGGCGGCGGTCGTGCGCGAGTTCTGCGCCGAGCTCACAGACGCGGTCGAGGTGCCTGTGACGACCTGGGACGAGCGGCTGACGACGGCGATGGCCGGCGCCTCGAGGCGGGCCGGCGCCGGCGCCGCCGAGGATTCGCTCGCCGCGGCGCACCTGCTCGAGTCCTATCTGGCCGCCCAGGAGTCGAGCGCGCCGACGCGGACGCCGGGGGACGTCGCATGAGCGGGCTTCCCGACGGCGACCCGTTCGCTGAAGGAGACCCGAAGGCACGGGAGCGCGAGGCGCGCCGGCGCGAGCGCGAGCAGCGCCGCAAGCAGCGCTCCGCCCGCACCCGCCAGTCGCTCGGCGACCGGGTGAGCGGCGCGATCGGCACCGTCACCGACGCCGTCGCCGGTGGCAACGGCGGTCGCGACGGCGATGGCGCCGGGCCTTCCACGCGGCCGAGCCCGGCCGAGCAGCCACCTGCGGCCGCGCCGCCGACCGCCCCAGCCGCACAACAGCCGGCAGCCGCTCCGCGCGCAGAGGCGGCGGCCCCTCCCGCACCCACGACCGGGAGCAGCCCGCGAGCGGCGCAACCGACGACTGGCTGGCCGACCTCGGCACAGGCGAAGAGCGTGCGATCACCTCCGACTGGGCGCCGGCGCCCGAAACCGGTGAGGCCGCGGCACTGACCGGCGAGCGCGCGGCGGTCGAACAGCCGGTCCCGCCTGTCGTGGCGCCCGGCGGAGGCGGGGGAGCGCGCAGCCGCGACGGCATTCCCGTCGGCGGCGGGCGCCCGCCGCGCGACCCGCGCACGCTCTGGGTGCGGCGCCTGATCGCGCTTGGACTGGCCCTGGTGCTACTCGGCGCGATCGTCCTGGTCGCGAAGGCGGCGCTCGGCGGCAACGACACACCGGCGCCAGTCGCGAAGGGGCCGAAGACGCTGAAGACGACCGACGTGACGATCCCCGAGGGGCTGACGATCAAGGAGATGGCGGACGTCGCGAAGAAGGCGGGCCTCAAGGGCAACTACGAGAAGGCCGTCAAGAAGGCGATGAAGAAGTTCCCGCTGAAGAAGTACGACGCCCAGGGCGCCGCGAGCATGGAGGGCTTCCTCTTCCCGGCGACCTACGAGGTCGTCAAGGGCGCGCCCGCCGGGGAGCTGGTCAAGAAGCAGCTCGAGGCCTTCCAGCAGTACTTCGATCCGATCGACCTGAGCTACGCGAAGAAGAAGAACCTGACGCCGTACGACGTCCTCAAGATCGCCTCGATGATCGAGAAGGAGGCGCAGGTCGACAAGGATCGGCCGCTCGTCTCCGAGGTGATCTACAACCGCCTGGCGGCGGGCGACTTCCTGGGCATCGACGCGACGCTGCGCTACGGGCTCGACAAGTACTCGGGCCAGTTGCTGCAGAGCGAGCTCCAGTCGGACAACCCGTACAACACGCGCACCAACCCGGGCCTGCCGCCAACGCCGATCTCGAACCCCGGCGAGGCGTCGATGAAGGCGGCTGCGAAGCCGGCGAAGACCGGCGACTACTACTTCGTCGTCAAGCCGGGCGACTGCAACGGGATGTACTTCACCAGCAGCAAGTCGAAGTTCGACGCCGCCGCCGCCAAGTACCAGGCGGCGCTCCAGGCCGAAGGCAAGTCGCCGACCAACTGCTGAACGGGGCGGCCGGTCGCCGCTTCCCGGGACGGCACCGCGCGAGGGCCGGGGCCGGTCGGGGTGGGTACGCTCGGCCGATGCCGAAGCTCGCGGTGGTCGGACAGCCGATCTCCCACTCGCTCTCGCCGCCGATGCAGACCGCGGCGCTTGCGGAGCGTGGCCTGGCCGCTGAGTGGAGCTACGAGGCGATCGAGCTCGCGCCCGACGAGTTCGCGGCGGCGATCGAGCGGCTGGCGAGCGGCGAGGCGGGGGAGTGGGCCGGCGTCAACGTGACGATCCCCCACAAGGCCGCCGCGCTCGACCTCGCCGATGCGACGACCGATGCCGCGCGGGCGATCGGCGCGGCGAACACGCTCAGCTTCCACCCGGGGCCGGGCGGCGACGGGCCGCGGATCGCCGCCGACAACACCGACGCCCCGGCGGTCATCGACGCGCTCAGGGCAGCGGGGACCGACCCGGGCGGGCGTTCGGCGCTGGTCCTCGGTGCCGGCGGCTCGGCGCGGGCGACGGTCTGGGCGCTACGCGAGGCCGGCGCGGAGGTGAGCATCTGGAACAGGACGCCGGAGCGCGCGGCGGCGCTCGCCGCCGAGCTCGGCGGCGCCGCGATCGAGGCGGGGGAGCCGCCCCGACCCGAGCGCTTCGAGATCGTCGTCAATACGACGGCCGTTGGCCACCGCGGTGCCGATTCGTCCAGCGCCCGTGCAGGATTCAAGGCACTCGGCTTCGGCGTCGATCAGCTCAGTGAACAACAGGTCGTGGCCGACCTCTCCTACGGGTCGGCCGGGACAGGGCTCATCGAGGCCGCGAAGGGCCGCGGCGCCCGGACGGTCGACGGACTCGAGATCCTCGTTCGCCAGGGCGCGCTCTCCTTCGAGATCTGGACGGGGCTCGAGGCTCCCCTTGCGACCATGGACAGAGCAGTGCGCCCCCCGGTAGAGGGCACCAGATGACACCCGAACCCCCGCGCCCCGGACATCTACGCCCCGTGCCTCCAATCGGCAGCGAGGAGGCGACGGCCCGCGAGCTCGAACCCGATGGAGGTGTGATGGGCCTGACCCCGCCGCTGACCCGCTCACACAGCGGTGAGTTCATCACCGACGTGATCGTCGACCTCGGCTACGTCAGCGACGAGCGCGTCCAGCAGGTGATCGCCGAGGCGCGGACCGCCGGGCGCTCTCCCGAGCAGCTGATGGTCGAGCAGGGGCTGATCGACGGCGATCAGCTCGCCCGCGCGATGGCGGAGCGCTACGGGCTCGACCATGTCGACCTGAACACCTTCCAGGTCGACATGGGGGCCGCCAACCTGGTCGGCGTGCAGACCGCGCGCCGCTACCGCGCGGTCCCGGTCGGCTTCCTCGACGAGCAGACGGTGCTGCTGGCGATGGCCGATCCGGCGAACGTGCTCGCCGTCGATGACATCCAGATGATGACCGGGCTCAACTGCCGCGTCGCGGTCGCCGCCGAGGTCGACATCGAGGCGCTGATCGGCCGGCTCAACACGCTCGAGACATCCGTCGCCGAGGCGGTGCTCGAGGATGAGGAGGAGGACGGCGGCCCCGAGATCACCGACCTGCGCGAGTCCGCCGACGACGCGCCGGTGATCAAGCTCGTCTATTCGATCCTCGGTCAGGCGGTCGCGGAGGGCGCCTCCGACATCCACTTCGAGCCGGGCGAGCGCGACATGCGCGTCCGCTTCCGCGTCGACGGCGTCCTCTACGAGGCCGCGCGCGTGCCCCGCCGGATGGTCTCCGGCGTCGTCAGCCGCGTGAAGATCATGAGCGACCTCGACATCGCCGAGAAGCGGGTCCCTCAGGACGGCCGCGTCGCGCTCACGGTCGAGGAGCGCAAGGTCGACATGCGCGTCGTCACGATGCCGACGCAACGGGGCGAGGGGGCGACGATCCGCATCCTCGACAAGGAGAAGGCGCTGCTCAGCCTCGACGAGCTCGGCATGGCGGGAGAGCAGCGGGCGCGCTTCGAGGCCGCGATCCACCAGGCCTACGGCGCCGTGCTCGTCACCGGGCCGACCGGCTCCGGCAAGTCGACGACGCTCTACTCGGCGCTCAAGGAGATCAACGACGTCGCCAAGAACATCATCACGATCGAGGATCCGGTCGAGTACCAGCTCGAGGGCGTCAAGCAGATCGGCGTCAACCGTCGCGCCGGGCTGACCTTCGCCAGCGGCCTGCGCTCGGTCCTGCGCGCCGACCCCGACATCATCATGGTCGGCGAGATCCGCGATGCCGAGACGGCGCGGATCGGGATCGAGGCGGCGCTCACGGGCCACCTCGTGCTGACCACCCTGCACACCAACGACGCGCCCGGCGCGATCACGCGCCTCTCGAAGATGGGGGTCGAGTCGTTCCTCACGGCCTCCGCCGTCGACTGCGTCGTCGCCCAGCGCCTCGCGCGGACCCTGTGCACGAACTGCAAGCGCCGCACGGTCCTCGCCCGGGAGGCGCTGGCGGGCGCCGGGTTCCGGGTCGGCGCCGATGTCGAGGCCTACGAGCCGGTCGGCTGCGCGCGCTGCAACGGCACCGGCTACAAGGGCCGCCACGGCCTCTACTCGGTGATGGCGATGTCGGAGCAGCTCAAGGACATGACGGTCGGCGGCGCCGCGCAGGCGGACATCACCAAGGTCGCCCGCGAGGAGGGCATGCTCACCCTGCGCGAGGACGGCCTGCACAAGGTCCGCTCCGGCGTCACCTCGATCGAAGAGGTCGCCCGGGTCTCGGTCTGAGCTCCGGGGCGCGGCAGCCGGGACGCCCTCCCAATGTGAGCGCCCTGTCCAGAGTTTGCTTTCCCATGGCATGCAAAGTCAGGACAGGGGCCTCGCTCGGCTAACGTCGCGGCAGCCTCGCGCGCATCTCGGCGCGGACCTCGTCCGGCGTCTCGAAGACGTCGCCCCACGTGTAGCGGATCAGCTCGATGCCGAGCCGGCGCGCCTCGCGGTCGCGACGACGATCGGCTTCCCACGAACGACGCGAGCCGTGGAACGTGTAGCTGTCGAGCTCGACGACCAGCCGCAGGTGCGGCCACCAGCAGTCGACTCGGTGGTTGCCCACCCGGCGGTTCGTCCGCGGTAGCTCGAGCCTGTCGGCCCGGAGCAGCGATAGGTAGCGCCGTTCGAGGCGGCTGAGCAGCAGCGGGTCGTCGCCGCCGAGCATCCGCAGCAGCCGGGTCGAGCCGGGCGGGCGGCCGCGTCGCTCCGCGAGCTGCGTCACCGCGGGCAGTCCGCAGCGGTAGCGGTGCCAGGCCTCGTGACAGGCGCTGCCGAGCGTCTCTTCGTCGAGGCGCGAGGCGATATCGAGGAGCGTCCACGGCGGCGTGGTCACGGGAATGCCCTCGACGGCCGTCAGCTCGAGCGGGACTCGGCGCGCTCGGTGGACGATGAGGCCGGGCACGGACCGTGCCGATGGCGCCGCGATCTCGATCTTCGGCGGCGTCGCCCGCAGCAGCCCGAGGAGGTGGGCGCCCGCCATGCCGCTGACGGCGCTGCCGTCACCGCAGGCACGCACCGCCGCCACGTAGGAAGCGAGAGGATCAGGCGCTCGATGGCCGAGCCGGTAGACGCCTCGATGGACCTTCGTGAGCGCTCCAGACTGGATGCGGCCCTCGACCTGGTTCGCTGACACGCCGGCCGCGAGCGCCTCCGCGCGGGTGACGACGCCGTGCTGACGACTCGCGATCCGGCCCAGCCGCCGCTCCACCGTCTCCTGTCCGTCCCCTGTCCTGACTTTGCCTGCCATACCCAGGCAAAGGCTGGACGCGACTCGAATTCGCCCCCCCTTTGCCAACGAACGCGCCCCGGCCAGCGTCGCTGCCAGCCTCAGTCCGCGTAGGCCTCCTGGCCGAGCTCGGCCAGCCAGCCGCGCAGGATGTGGTGGATCTGCTCGGCGCCGACGACATCCTCGTCCGGGAAGGGCAGATGCGCCGGGTGACAGATGAAGGGGAAGCTCTGTGGCCCACCGGCGCCGCCGTGTGAGCCGACGAGCTCCTCGAAGGCGGCGACTTCCTCGGTCTCGGCCCAGTAGGTGCTGTTGACGACGATGTCGGGGCAGTGTGGGAACGAGTCCGTGCGGCGTAGCTTCGCGGCGATGTGCGGGCCGAACGGGGCGAGCGGATCGGTGCCCTCGACGGTGTCGTCGGCGAGCTCGTGGGCGCCCTCGGCGCCGAGCACCAGGGCGCCCCGCTGCTCGCTGCGAACGAGCAAGAAGCCGATCCCGGGGTGGGCGCGAAGCTCGGCGATCAGGCCGGGGTGGAGCGCGTCGATGCGCTCGAGCGTGAGCCGGCCGGGTTCGCGCGGGAAGCTGATCAGGCCGAGGTTGCCCGACGCCATCACCGAGATCTCGGGCGGCTCCTCGCCCTCCTGCGCGGCCGCACCGTCGCCGTCGTCGGCGCTCGGCGCGTCGATCACGACGACGCCGCCCTCGTCCTCGTCGCTGCGCCGACCCTTCGTCATCGCGCGGACCGTGCGGCCGGCCCCCGTGTCGTCGCGACCGATCTCCGTCAGGCTCGCGCCGAGGTAGGAGGAGGCCTCGTCCTCGCCACCGCTCGCGGCGTGGATGCTGGCGCCACCGCGCGCGTGCTGCTCGACCAGGTCGGAGAGCGTCATCCCGTAGCGCTGCTCGAACGTCGCGCCCTGCGATTGGCCGTGGTCGCTGAGTACGACGAGCTCGTAGGGGCGCGGAGCATCGGCGGCGACCGAGGCGAGGCGCCCGATCTCGCGGTCGACCTTGGCGAGCACCTCGAGCGTGTCGTGGCGCTCGATGCCCGAGTGGTGGGCGACCTCGTCGTAGGCGAGGAAGGTCGTGTAGATCACGGGCCGCCCCGCGAGCAGATCGCCGACCACCGCCGCGACCTGCAGGTCGAGCTGCACCGCGGTGGCGAAGGCCCGCATCGCCGCGTAGACGCGGCTGCGCGGGATCCGCGGCAGCACGTCGCGGCGCCGCTGGCGCTTGGCGGCACGGCGCTCACGCCAGAAGTCGGCGATCGCCGAGCCCGCGGTCTTCAAGACCCGTAGGGCTGGGCGAAGTAGACGGCGTAGTCGCGCCCGAGCGGCCGCCGGCGGACGAGCACGGTGCTCATCGTCAGCATCGAGTGCGGCGCGTCGCCGGAGAGGATGTTGGCGCGGCTCGCCCCGTCGGCGAAGAGCAGCCCGCGGCCGTTGGAGTGGCGGCTCTCGAGCTCGGCTGCATCGCGCGGGTGGTTGGTCACGATCGGCTTGCCACGATCCTTCTCCCACCAGCGGAAAGCGGGCCAGTCCTCGTTGTTGCCGTGCAGGATCCCGGCCTGGCAGGCGCCCGTTTGCGAGGAGAGGTCGGTCTCCCAGCGCTCGAGCCGATGACTGCCGGCGGCGACCCAGCGGGCGAGGTTCGGCATCGTGCCGTCGCGCAGGGCTCGGAGCACGACCTCGTGCGCGAGCCCGTCGATCTCGAGGAGCAGCATGCCCGGCACGTCGGTCTCGATTCTGTCCTTGGCGCGACGCTGCGATCGCTGCAGGACGTTGCGGCGCCAGCTCTCGTCGTCGCCGATCGCGAGCAGGGCGCCGAACAGCGCCGTCAGCAGCGTCAGCCCGATCGTCAGGACGATGCCCTCCTCTGAGCCCGTCGATGTGAGCGTCCGGGATCAGCTCGATGACGACCGTGACGAGCACGGCGTTGAGCACGATCGCCGCGCCGCCGAGCGTCAGCACGCTGAGCGGTGCCGTGAGCCGCGCGAGCGTCGGCCAGACGAGCGCGTTCGCGGCGCCGACGAGCAGCGCGGCGCCGAGCGCGGCGCCGGGCCCGTCCAGGGTGAAGCCGGGAAGCAGGGCCGAGAGGATCAGCAGGGCGAGCGCGTCCGCCAGCAGCACCGCGAGCGCGCGGATGACGACCTTCAGCGGTCGTGGTCCCGATCTTTGCGGCGTCGTCCGTGCTGGGGCGCTCATCCGTCACCCGGAACTGTCCCCGATCGGGCGGCGGTCGCGCGTTGTGGCCGCTCGGCTGTCCGTCCGGCCCGGCCTCCAGCATCCGGGGCGATGGCGGAACCGCCGACGACGCCCCCCAGCGCCGCCTCCGGAGGGGAGGGGGACCCGAGGGCGACACCCTTGCGGTCGCCACGGGGGCGAATCTGCCCCACACCCTGCGCCCGCGGGTTGGCGACCTGTTCTTCGGGCGCTCGTCGAGCCGTGAGCCCTCGGTCCGCACGATCCTGCGGGTCATCGTCACCGTCGTCCTCTCGGTGCTGGCGCTGTACGTCGTCTATCGCCTGCGGACGCCGATCTTCTACCTGCTGATGGCAATGCTCTTGGCGACGATCCTCTCCGGGCCCGTCGCCTTCCTCTCTCGCCGCATGCCCAAGGGGCTGGCGATCACGATCGTCTACTTGGGCGTGATCCTGATCCCGATCGGGATCGGCGCCGTCTTGATCCCGCCGCTGGTCCGCGCCGTGGCCGACCTGGTCAGCACTTCCCGAGCTACGTCAGCGACCTCAAGAGCACGATCAGCCACAGCGACACGCTGCAGAACCTGAACGACAACTTCGACGTCACCGCGAAGCTCGACGAGTTCGCGACCAACGCGGCCTCCAAGTTCACAGACGTCGCCGGCGTCCTCGCCGACATCGGCACGGGGCTGATCACCTCGCTGTTCGCCGCTCCTTACGATCCTGATCATGAGCCTGTTCATGGTCAGTCGCGGCGGCCGCTGGATCGACCGGGCGCTGACCCTGCGGCCGCCGCGCGAGGCCGAGGTGATCAAGCGGGCGCTCGACAAATGGCCGTCGCCGTCGGCGCGCTACGTCGGCGGCGCGCTGCTGCAGGCGCTGATCGCCGGCTTCTTCACCTTCATCGTGCTCTCGATCCTCGGCGTGCCCTCGCCGCTGGCGCTCGCCGTCGTGATCGCGACGCTCGATCTGATCCCGCTGTCGGCGCCACGATCTGGGCGCGGTCCTCGTCGGGATCGTGACGCTGTTCGGCGACTTCCCGACGGCACGATCATCTGGGCGATCTGGGCGATCGCCTACCAGCAGGTCGAGAACTACGTGATCCAGCCGCGGATCCAGGGCCGGGCCGTCTCGCTGGACCCGTTCATCATCATCATCGCGGCGCTCTTCGGCGGCACGCTGCTCGGCATCATCGGCGCGCTCGTCGCGATTCCGCTCGCCGCCGCGGCGCAGATCGGCGTCCGCGAGTTCGTCGAGTACCGGCAGGCGGCCTTGCTCGGCTGCACGAGGAGGAGGACGCAACCGGCGGCGGCGCCGGGCGAGGGCGGCGACGGCTCGGGTGGTGGCGCCCGTCGCTGACGCGGCGGCGGAGAGGGAGAGGACGGGGGAGAGGACCCGCCAGCCGCCGAGTCCGGCCCCCGAGCCTCCGCGACCCTCGCCTGATCCCATCCAGGCGCCCGCGGGCTCAAGCCCTGGCCGGGGGCTGACGACTAGGTGGACGAATGAGTGACTTCGACTTCGCCGAGGTACTCACGCGGATGGTCGAGCTGCGGGCCTCCGACGTCCACCTGACGGCGGGCTTTCAGCCGGCGATCCGCGTGCGGGGGCGGATCACGCCCCTGGAGGACTATCCGCCGCTGACGCCGCAGCAGACGCGCGAGTCGTCTACTCGATCCTCAACGACGACCAGCGCAAGCGCTTCGAGAACGAGCAGCAGCTCGACCTCGCCTATGCGATCCCGGGCGTCGCCCGCTTCCGCGTCAACTGCTTACTTCCAGCGCGGCGCGGTCAGCGCCGCCTTCCGCCACATCCCGCAGGAGATCAAGTCGCTCGAGGAGCTCGGCCTGCCCTCGGTGCTCGACCGATTCTGCCGCAAGCCGCGCGGCTTCGTCCTCGTCACCGGCCCGACCGGCTCCGGCAAGACGACGAGCTCGCGGCGATGCTCGACCTGATCAACCGCGAGCGCGAGGAGCACATCCTCACGATCGAGGACCCGATCGAGTTCCTGCACCGCCATCAGAAGTGCATCGTCAACCAGCGCGAGATCGGCGCCGACGCCCACGACTTCGCGCTCGGCCCTGAAGGCGGCCCTGCGCCAGGACCCCGACGTGATCCTCGTCGGCGAGATGCGCGACCTCGAGACGATCTCGACGGCGCTGACCGCGGCCGAGACCGGCCACCTCGTCTTCGCCACCCTGCACACGCAGTCGACCGCGCAGACGGTCGACCGGATCATCGACGTCTTCCCGGCCGAGCAGCAGCACCAGGTGCGGATGCAGCTCTCGATCGCGCTGCAGGGGATCGTCACCCAGCAGCTGCTGCCGACCGCCGACGGCGCCGGCCGCGTCTGCGCGTCCGAGGTGCTCGTCCCGACCCCGGCGATCCGCAACCTGATCCGCGAGGGCAAGACCCACCAGATCTACTCCGCGATCCAGACCTCGGGCGCGATGGGGATGCAGACGATGGACGCGCACCTGGCGCAGCTCACGCGCCAGGGGAAGATCACCCGCCAGCTCGCCGAGCAACGGGCCTCGGTGCCCGACGAGCTCCGCCGGCTGCTCGGCGGCGCGCCGTCGGGCCACCAGGCGCCGCAGTACGACTCGGCGGCGAGCGGCCTGGGCAGCCCGGTCTGAGCGATGAGGACGCGGGCCTGAGATGAGCACCTTCGCCTTCAAGGCGGTCGACGTCGCGGGGATCCCCGCGAAGGGCGAGATGGAGGCCTCGAGCAAGGCCCACGTCACCGAGCAGCTGCGCGAGCGCGGGCTGATCGTCCTCGACGTCGCCGAGCAGCGCGACCCGCTCAAGCTCGAGGCGGCGTTCGATCGCTTCCGGCACGTGAAGATGCGCGACCTTGCCGTGTTCTCGCGGCAGTTCGCGACGCTGATCTCCTCGGGCATGCCGATGCTCCGCTCGCTCTACACGCTCGAGGACCAGACCGAGGACGAGAAGATCAAGCAGGCGGCCGCCGAGCTCCGCGCCGACGTCGAGGCCGGCAGCTCCGTCGCCGACGCGATGGAGCGCCGCGCCGATGATCTTCGACCCGCTCTACCGCTCGATGGTCCGCGCCGGGGAGGGCTCCGGCCGCCTCGAGAGCGCGCTCGATCTCGTCGCCTACCAGCTCGAGAAGCTCGACGCCCTGCGCCGCCAGATCCGCTCGGCCGTCATGTACCCGGCGTTCGTCTTCGCCTTCGCGATCGTCGCGATGATCGCGATCGTCGCCTTCATCGTCCCCGTCTTCGTCGGCATCTTCAACGAGATCGCCGCCGAGACGCCGGGGGAGAGCGCCAAGCTGCCCTTCATGTCGCAGATCACGGTCACCGTCTCCGACGCGATCACCGGCGCCTGGTACATCATCCTCGGCGTGGTCGCGCGTCGGCCTCGTTGCCTTCTTCCAGTGGAAGAAGACCGAGCAGGGGCGACATCAGTGGGACACGCTGAAGCTGCACATGCCGCTGTACATCGGCGACATCGTCCAGAAGGTCGCAATCGCGCGCTGGTCGCGGACCTTCTCGGGCACGATCTCGGCAGGCGTCCCGATCCTGCAGGCCATCAAGATCTCCGGCGAGACCTCCGGCAACGCCGTGGTCGGCGCGGCGATGGACCAGGTCTACGAGTCGGTCCGCTCCGGCGGCACGATCGCCGCGCCGCTCGACTCCGCGACGGTCTTCCCGACGATGGTCACCCACATGGTCTCCGTCGGCGAGGAGACCGGCCAGCTCGAGCACATGCTCGCCAAGATCGCCGACTTCTACGAGGCCGAGGTCGACGCCCGCGTGAAGGCCCTCACCTCGCTGATCGAGCCCGTGATGATCCTCTTCGTCGGCGCCGTAGTCGGCTTCATCGTGATCTCGATGTACCTGCCGATCTTCTCGATCTACGACAAGATCCGCTGAGCCGGCTGCGGCCTGCGCGCCGCCGCCGGGACCTACGCGCTCGCCTCGTCGAGGCGCTTCTGCACGCCCGGCCAGAGCGCGAGCATCATCCAGTCGACGAGGGTCTCGACCGGCCGGTCGGGGTTGCGGCGGGACCAGCGGGCGAGCTGCTCGGCACCGCCGGAGATGATGTGCGCGGCGGCGATCGCCTCGTCCCCGGGGATGCCCGGGGCCGCCGCGATGAACATCGAGGCGATCCATTGGGCGGAGGTGAAGCGCAACTCCGCCGTCTGCTCGGCGAGCGGTCCGCCGGGACCGCCAGGCCCGTAGAGCAGCATGAAGCGCTGCGGGTGATCGCCGACGAACTCGAAGTACGCGGCGAGGCCCGCCCGGAGCTGGTCGCGCAGGTCCGGGCCGGCCGTCGTCGCGGCCGCGAGCATCCGCTGCTGCATCTCCTCGCGCGCCGTCCGGTGACATTCGAGGTAGATCTCCTCGATCGAGGCGAAGTGCTCGTACAGGAGGGAGCGGGTGACGCCGTCGTGGGTGGCGATGCGCTCCATGGTCGCGCCGCTGTAGCCGACCTCGCCGAAGACCGCCTCGGCGGCGCTGATCAGCTGGGCGCGCCGCGCCTCCTTCGGCAGGCGGCGGCGGGGTTCGGTCGGAGTCGTTGCCATCGCGCGGGCGGATGGTAGAGGTCGGACCGCGGCCCTGACGCGTACGTCAGTTGAACTGACACTCGCGTTAGTTATTCGTGTTAGGGTCGCGGAACGCCGGCTGGGAATGGACTTCGATCCCCGCCCGGCCCGGGTTCACGCACCGGAGAGGAACGGGCAGGAGATGAGCACAGGGGTGAGGGTTTGGACGGCGGCGATCAGCCGCCCGGTGCGCTTGGTTGCGTCGCCGCAGCGCTGGGCGCGATCGCACTTGCGCTCGGTCCGAGCACCGCCGAGGCCGCAGGGCCGGTCGAAAAGCACGGCTACGTCCCGATGGCGGATGGGGCGAAGCTCGGCTACACGGTCGACCTCCCGGCAGCCACCGGCAAGTTCCCCGTCGCCCTCGTCTACGACGGCTACTGCGAGGACGTCGGGGCGCTGAACTGCAACGACCCGACGAGCGCGGCCGCGCTGCTCGACGCGGGCTACGCGGTGCTCGGGGTGAGCATCCGCGGCACCAGCTGCTCGACCGGCACCTTCGACGCCTTCTCGGAGCAGGAGTGGCGCGACGGGGCGGCGACGATCGAGTGGGCGGCCCGCCAGTCGTGGTCGAACGGGCACCTCGGCATGCTCGGCGACTCGTTCCCCGGGATCACGCAGGTCGGCGTGGCCGGACGGCGCCCGCCGCATCTGGACGCGATCGCCCCGTTCCAGGTGACGACCGACCTCTATCGCGACGTGGCCTATCCCGGGGGCATCACCAACACCGGCTTCGGGGCCTTCTGGGGAGGCGTCGATCAGCCGCTCAACTCCTACAAGAGCGGCCTCAGCCAGGCGGCCGACGCGGGCGACGCCGGCTGCATCCTGGCCCAGATCACGCACCTCACGTCGGAGCCGGTGCAGAACATCGCCCTGCAGGCGCTCCAGCACCCGTTCGAGGACGCCTTCTGGCAGGCGCACAAGCCCGGCGCCAACGCCGGGGCGATCGACGTCCCGACGTTCGGCTGCCTGACCTGGCAGGACGACGAGGTCTCCAGCCGCGCCTCCTCGCTCTACGCCGATCTCGATCCGAAGCGCACCTGGGTCGTCGCGAGCAACGGCTACCACGGCATGTGCGAGCTCGATACGCCGCGGGTCACGAAGCAGCTCGTCGCCTTCTTCAACCGCTTCGTCAAGGGCCGCCACAACGGCTTCGAGCGCACGCCCCACGTGCAGCTCTGGCACGACACCGCGACGAACGCCGCGAAGCGCAACGTGCCGCGCTGGACCAGCAGCTTCAGATCCTTCTCGGCGATCCCGACCCGGCGGCTCTCGCTCTACTTCCGGTCCGACGGCCAGCTCTCGCTGACCGCGCCCAAGGGCGAGCACCAGCCCAGCCGGTACGCCTATCCCGGCCCCGCGCTGGGAACCGAGGAGGGCGTCGTCTTCGGCCAGAACGGCCTCCTGTGGAACGCGCCTGAGCCCCCAGGGGCATCGGTCGCGTACACGACGCCGCCGCTCGGCCGCGACACCGAGCTGCTCGGATCGGGGTCGGCGAACATCTGGCTCAGCTCGACCGCGCCCGACACCGACCTCGAGATCACCCTGACCGAGGTCCGCCCCGACGGCCAGGAGCAGTACCTCGGACGCGGCTGGCTGCGCGCCTCCCACCGGGCACTCGATGCGAAGCGCTCGACCCCGCTGGCGCCGTACCACACCAACCGCGAGGCGGACGCCCGCAAGCTCACGCCCGAGCGCCCGACGCCGATGCGGATCCAGCTCTTCCCGTTCGACCACGTCTTCCGCAAGGGGTCCAGCATCCGCCTGTGGATCGACGCGCCCACCGGCGAGACCGGCGGCTGGTCCTTCGACTTCCTCAAGACCCCGGCCGTGAACAGCATCTACGCGGATTCCCGGCACCCCTCGGCGCTCGTCCTCGGGCAGCTGCTCGGCGGCCGCGCGCAGGCGCCCCGCCCGCCGTGCGGCACCGTCCTGAACGAGCCCTGTCGCCACAACGCCGTGCCGGCGCCGTCCGGGGAGATGACGATCCCGAATCGCGGCCGGAGCGCACGGCTGCGGGCCCAGCGCTGGGCCCGGATCAGCGCGAGCGGCGCGAGCGCGACGGTCAGCATGAGCTGCGCCGGCGCCGGCAAGTGCGCGGGGCGGGCACGACTCACGGCCCGCGTCCGCCGGGTCGCGCGCGGCCGCTCACGCGGGGGCCGCTGCGCACGGTGATCGGCGGCGCAAGCGCCGGGTCGTACTCGGCCACTGCCGTTACGCGATCGACGCCGGCGACGGCACCAAGGCCCGGATGCGGGTGGGAAGGCGCTACCGGTCGCTCCTGCGCCGGCACGAGCTGCGGCATGCGACGCTGAGCGCGGGCGGGGAGAAGACCCGCGTCAGGATCGTCGTCCGCGGCCACGGCAAGCACGGCGGCCGCGGTGCCGTCTGAGCCTCAGCTCTGCTTGACCACCGCGTACATGACCCGCTCGGCGACCTCGACGATGACGTCGCCGATCCGGGCGCAGCGGCGGTAGAGCTCGCGCCGGCCGATCCGGGCGCTGCGGTCGTCGACGTCGAGCAGGGCGGCCATGCCTCGCTGGTAGGCGCCCGCGAGGTGTGACTCGGCCTCGATCGTCGCCTCGGCGCCGGCGGTCGCAGCATCGCCGTCCTCGACCAGCTTGGCGATCGCGCCGTCGAGCAGGCCGGCCGCCTGCCGGATCACCGCAGCCACCTCGGCGAGGCCGGCGTCCGGCTCGCAGGCGAGCACCCCCGCCTCGGCGACGACGTCGGCCGCGTCGCGGCGGATCCAGTCGATCCCCCTGGAGATCGTGAAGACGTCCTCGGGTTCGATCGGGAGCACGAAGGCGGAGCGCAGCGCGCCGGTGAGCGCGCGCTTGGCGGCGTCGCCGCGCTCGGCGGAGTCGCGGACGCGGTCGGCCGCGGCTGCCTCGCCGCCGGCCCAGGCCCCGAAGTCGTCGAGCGTCGCGAGCGTCACCGCGAGCTGCTCGCGGATCAGCCGGACGACGTCCGGCTCCTCGGGCAAGAACCAGCGGCCGCGCTTCATGCGATCCCCTGCCAGATCTCGAAGGTGACCGCGGCCAGCACCGCGGCGGCCGGGATCGTGATCAGCCAGGCGGCGCCGATCTCGCGGACGAGCTGCCAGCGCACGTGGTGCAGCCGGCGCCGGCCGGCGCCGATGCCGACGATCGAGGAGGCGACGACCTGGGTGGTCGCGGTCGGGCCGCCGACCAGCGAGGCGCCGAAGATGATCGCCGAGGACGCCGACTGGCTGGCGAGCCCCTCGTTGCGGTCGATCCGGTAGATGCGCCTGTCCCACGGTGCGGATGATCCGCCATCCGCCGAAGGTCGTGCCGGCCGTCAGCGCCAGCGCGGAGAGGACGACCACCCACGTCGGCGCGGAGAGCGAGTCGATGCGGCCGTCGGCAAGCAGCAAGGCGGCGATCACGCCGACGGTCTTCTGCGCGTCGTTGGCGCCGTGGCTGAAGGCGAGCGCGGCGGACATCACCCACTCGGAGCCGATCACGGGCCGGCCCCAGCGGCGCGTGGCCCGGCGGCCGGCGCGACGGATCGCGCGGATCGCGAGCGCGCCACCGACGAGGGCGAGGGGCGGGGTGACGGCGAGGGCGACGATCGCGCCGACGAAGCCGACGGGGTGGATGCCGTCCATGCCGCCCCAGTTGACCGCGCCGAAGCCGCCCTCGGCGAGCGCCGAGCCGGCCAGTCCGCCGATCAGCGCGTGCCCGGAGCTCGACGGCAGGCCGAGGTGCCAGGTGAACACGTTCCAGCCGACCGCAGCGGCGAGGCCGGAGCCGATCACCGCAGCGGCCTGGTCGGGGCTGACCGTGACGATGCCACCGATCGTGTCGGCGACCGCGGCGCCGACCAACAGCGGGCCGAGCATGTTGAAGACCGTGGCCAGCGCGATCGCCTGCGCGGGGCGGGCGGCGCGCGTCGCGACCAGCGTCGCGATCGCGTTCGAGGCATCGTGCAGGCCGTTCGTCATCGCGAACGCGAACGCGAGCACGATCGCGAGGACGTAGCCCGGATCCATGCGTATGGACTCTACGCGCGGGATCTCTGCCCGCGGGGCCAGCCGGCCGATGGAGTCCGAATCATCCGATCGGACGATGGACGGCGGTCGCCGGGACCGCGATCATCGGTAGCGAACGGATTCACCCTCGAGAAAGGATTCTCGGTGTTCGCTCCCATTGCGGGGCATCGACGGCTGACGGCGTGCGTACTGCTCGCGCTGCTCGCCCTGGGGCTGGCGCTTGGGATCGTCCTCGCCTTGCCTGCGGACACGGGCGCCTGTCCGGCGCCGTCCGGCGCTGGTCGAGCGGACTGCATGAATCACGTTTGGGGGCGCGTGGCGACGATCGCGCTGCTCGTCTCGCTCGCCACTGCAGCGCTCGGCCACATCCTCTGCGTCGCCGGCGTTCGTTTCGTCGCCTGGGCCAAGGACCTCACCGGAGCCCGGCCGGCACGGCCGGCTCAGGTCGTCTTCAGGAGCCCGAGCCGGACTTCCCGGCCGCGGACTGCCGCCTCGCAACCGCGCCCGGTGCGCTGACGACGATCGTCGCGATCTCGTCGCCGCCGTCGCGGCGAACCGCATAGCTGCCCGTCTCGTCGAGCAGCAGGTCGAAGCGCGCCGGGGCGGCGGCGCTCGCGAACTCGATCTGACCGAGCGCCGGGATCTCGATCTCGCCGCCCGTCGAGGTGGTCACCCTGAGCACGAGCTCATCGCCGGCCGCGACCGAGATCTCGATCAGGCTTGCCGTTGCCGTCGGCCGAGACGGTGCGCTCGACGAGCCGGCCCGCTGACGGGCCGGCGCCGCCGGGCTTCCGCGCCGGCAGTCGCGGGCGCCGGCGTCGTCGTGGTCGACTTTGTGGTGGTCGTCGTGCTCGTCGTCTCCTGGCGCGCGCGCCGTGCCTCCGGCGCGATCGCGGCAGCGATCGAGGAGACGACGAGGATCACGATCAGCACGGCGATCAGGCGACGAGCGGCCATCTGCAGGGGATTGTTACCCGGTTGGGCGGCAGCGCGGGCGGGGGCCGGTGGGGCGGACCTGGTCTAGGGGCCAGCCCCTAGATCGCCCTGGGTTACAACACCCGTCCAGATATCGGGGCGATTCGGCCACTTCTCTAAAGACCTCCTCAGCGGGCACCGATAGACCCCCCGTAAGAGAGGAAGAGGGCTAGGGCCCTGGTGCTAAAGGCAACACCGTCGCGAGGCGGCTGACGCAAAGCAAACGGGACTCCAACGCAAAGGAGTCGGCCGGGCTACCACCGGGGTTCACCAGAATCACCGTGGCACAGGCAACGGGCTCTGGCTCCAAGCAATTACAGGACCTAGGAGGGTTCAAATGCTGGAGAATCTCCGTAAGCGGATGGGACGTGAAGAAGGCTTCACGCTCATCGAGCTCCTGGTCGTGATGCTGATTCTGGGCATCCTGGCCGCAATCGCCATCCCGTCGTTCCTCAACCAGCGTGACAAGGCGCATGACGCCGACGCGAAGGCCGAGGTCCGCACGGCGCAGACCGCGCTATCGAGACGTTCGCGACCGACAACGACGGCTACGTACACGGACCGCCGATGACGCCGCGCTGCACGCCATCGAGGCGACGCTGCCGGCCGGCGGCAACCTGACGGCGCTGCACGTGCTGGCCCGACGGCGACGAGCGGCGAGCCGACCGCCGCCGACCGACAACGTACACCGTCACGGTCGACGACCGTCGACCGGACACACGTTCTGGATCACGCGCGCTGCCGACGGCACTCACCTACAGCTGCACGACGACGCCGGCGCAGGTGGCTGCCCGTCCGGCGGCAACTGGCCGAGCTAACCGTCTCCGCAACGATTCGCGGCTGATCTGATCACCGCGACAAGCACCGACCGGGGCGGCCAGCAGGCCGCCCCGGTCACGTTTTGGAGGTATAGGCTCGGATCATGTGGGTGGAGGTCGTCTTCCTGGCGCTGCTGGGGCTCGTCTCGGCAGCTTCCTCAACGTCGTCGCCTACCGGCTGCCGATCGGCGAGAACTGGATCAGCGAGCGCTCCCGCTGCCCGCACTGCAAGGCCGAGATCGCGGCCTACGACAACATCCCGGTCGTCTCCTGGCTGCTGCTCCGCGGCAAGTGCCGCAACTGCGGCGCGCCGATCTCGGTCCGCTACCCGCTCAGCGAAGTTGGCCTGGCGGCGGCGTTCGTCGCGGTCTGGTTCCGCTTCCAGCCCGACGGCTGGCTGATCGCGCTCGGCTGCGTTTTCGTCGCGACACTGCTCGTCGTCACGCTCACCGACCTCGAGGACCGGATCATCCCGAACGAGGTCCTGCTCGGCAGCCTCGTCGCGGCGATCGTCCTCTCGGTCCTGGCCGACGAGGGCGACCTGCTCGAGCGCGCCGAGGCCGGCGCGATCGCCTTCGCCGTCCTCTTCATCGCCGCCCTGCTCTACGGGCGCGGCATGGGGATGGGCGACGTCAAGCTCGCCGGCCTGATGGGCGTCTACCTGGGCCGCGCCGTCGCCCCGGCCCTGTTCGCGGCGTTCCTGACGGGCGCGATCTTCGGGCTCGGGCTGATCGCCGTGCGCGGCGCCGAGGCCCGCAAGCAGGCGGTCCCGTTCGGCCCGTTCCTGGCCCTCGGCGGCCTCGTCGGGCTCTTCGCCGGCGACGAGATCGTCGACTGGTACACGGACAGCTTCTTCAACTGATGCCCGGAGCGTTCGCGGCGCCTGGACAAACGTGCAGAGGCGGGCTCAACCGAGCGTCCAGCGGCATTCAAGGATGAGGCCCCGGGAGTCGATGCAACTGCTGAGCAAGGCAGCGCGGAACCCCGATGATCTCCACGAAGAAGCAAGGGACGGTCGTCGGTCTCGACATCGAGGCCGGCAGCGTGGCGGCGACCGAGATCGTCGCCAACGGCAGCGTGCGCGTCGGCCGCACCGGCATCGCGCCGCTGCCCCCCGGCGTCACCCGTGACGGCGAGATCACCGATCCCGAGACGCTCGGCGCGACGCTCAAGGAGCTCTTCGCGCAGGCGAAGCTGCCGCGCACCGTCCGGGTCGGCGTCGCGAACCAGCGCCTCGTCGTCCGCAGCCTGCGGATGCCGCAGATCGACGACCGCAAGGAGCTCGAGACGGCGATCCGCTTCCAGGCCCAGGACCACATCCCGATGCCGCTCGAGCAGGCCGTGCTCGACTGGCAGGTGACGGCGCAGCGGATCGGCGAGGGCGCCCGGCAGATGGACGTCGTCGTTGCCGCGGCACGCCGTGACATGGTCGGCGGGCTCGTCGACGCGATGCGCGCCGGCGGGCTGAAGCCGGTCGGCGTCGACGTCGCCGCGTTCGGCATGATCCGCGCGCTCGCCCACCAGACCGGCGACGCCGCCTTCCCATCCGCCTACGAGGAGCGCGAGCTCGCGGCGACCGGCGAGGGCGCCGTCCACATCCCGGCGCGCCTTTACTGCAACCTCGGCGACGTCACCAACCTCGCGGTCGCCCGCGGCTCGGCCTGTCTGTTCACCCGCGTCTCCTCGTTCGGCGCCGAGGGCATCGCCCAGCGCCTCGCCGAGCGCCGGGCGCTGACGCTCGAGCATGCGCGCCAGTGGCTCTTCCACGTCGGCCTCAGCCGCCCGGTCGAGCTGATCGACGGCGATGCCGAGATCGTTGCGGCGACCCGCGAGGTGCTCTCCGAGGGCGCCGCAAAGCTCGCCGACGAGCTCCGCCTCTCGCTCGACTTCTACGGCGCGCAGGAGGACGCGATCGCAATCGAGGAGATCGTCGCCTGCGGACAGGGGACCGCGATCGAGGGCTTGGCCGAGCGGCTCGAGCGCGAGCTCGGCCGGCCGGTGCGCGTCGGCCGCCCGGAGGCGCTCTCCCATCTCGACGCCGCGTCGGCGGCGCGGCTGACGCTCTCCTACGGACTCGGGCTGGAGGAGTAGCGCGTGCGCCCGGTCAACCTGATCCCGCCGGAGCAGCGCCGGGGCGAGTCCGCCCCGTCCCGGATGGGCATGGCGAGCTACATCGTCGTCGCCGTGCTTGCGGCGGTGCTCTTCGCGGTCACGGCGCTGGTCCTGACGAGCAACAGCGTCAACGACAAGAAGTCGGAGCTGGCTCACGCCCAGGCCACCGAGCAGAGCACGCAGGCGCGGGCCGACGCGCTGCAGAACTTCGCCTCCTTCCAGCAAATGAAGGATGCGCGCTCGGAGACGATCTCCTCGCTCGCCCAAAGTCGGTTCGACTGGGAGCGGATCCTGCACGAGGTCTCGCGCGTGCTGCCGGACGGCGTCTGGCTGACGAGCATGTCGGGCTCGGTGTCGCCGGACGTCACCGTGGACGGCGCAACCGAATCGAGCCTGCGCGGCGACGTGCCCGGCCCGGCGCTCAGTCTGGACGGCTGCGCCAGCAGCCAGGAGGACGTTGCCGCGCTGATCTCCGCGCTCGGCGATATCGACGGCGTCACCCGCGTGCTCGTTACGAAGTCGGAAAAGGCACCCAAGGCGGCTCCTGGGGCCTCTGCGGCTTCCGCCGGATCAAGCTCGCCCTCCGGCTCCAGCGATGCCGGCTGCGGCTATGGCCCGACTTTCGAGGCCGTTGCCGCCTTCGACGCGGTCAGCGTGCCCGCGACATCGGCGGCGCCTTCGACGACCGCGACCTCCACGGCCACCTCAGCCTCCACCGCCACGACGACGACCACTGACTCAACGGCGAGCGCCGGCGGCACGACGACGAGCGCGGAACAGCAGCAGGTCTCCTCGCCGGAGGAGCAGCAGCAGGCTTCGAACATCGCCTCGGGCACCGAGCACGCCCGTAAGGCCGCCGGCCTGATCGGGGCAGGGGGCAACTGATGCGCGCCAACGACCGGATCATCCTCATCGTCGTGCCGCTGGTCGTGCTGTGTCTCGCCTTCTGGTTCCTGCTGATCGCGCCGAAGCGGCACGAGGCGAGCGACCTTCAGGGTCAGATCGACTCGACCAACGCCTCGATCCAGGCCGCGCAACAGGAGGTGGCCGCCGCCGACGCTGCCCGCAAGCAGTTCCCGAAGACCTACGGCCGCCTCGTCGAGCTCGGCCGCGCCGTGCCTCAGGACAACGACCAGTCGACGCTCGTCTACGACATGTCGAAGGTCGGCCAGAAGAACGACCTCGACTTCCTCAGCTTCGAGGTCCAGCCGGGCGCCGGCTCGAGCAGCGTGCCGCCCGCCGCCGGCGCCGACGTCCGGACGCTGCGGCAACGCCAGACTCCCGACCAGCAAGCCACTCACCGATGCGACGTCCGCGTCCGACCTCGTCCTCGGCAACGCCGACTTCGACTGACCGGCAGCCCCGGCGACGGAGGCGGCCGCCGCGACGCTGCCGCTCGGCGCCGCCGTCGGCACGGCCGGGCTGCCGGTGCTGCCGTACCAGTTCAAGTACACGGGCAACTTCTTCAAGGTCGCCGACTTCCTCGGCGACATCGACTCGTCCGTGACGACGAAGACCGGCGAGCCCGTCGTCCACGGCAGGCTGATGACCGTCGATGGCTTCGCCCTGAACGGCGATCCGGTCTCGGCCGCGGGCGGCGTGCAGGCGAACTTTGCCGTCACCACCTACATCGTGCCCCCCGGTCAGGGCATCACCGGCGGTGCCACGCCGGCCGGGCCTGCGCCGCTCGCCTCGGGCTCGCCGTCGACGGTCTCGACCACGGCGCCTTCCTCGACCCCGACCCCGACCGCAGCGACGACGGCGCCGTGAGGCGGATGCGCTGATGCCCGACTCGGTCCACAACCTGTTCCGCGACCTTCGCGACCGGAGACTGCTGCCGGTCGTCATCGTCCTGCTGCTCGCGATCGTCGCCGTGCCGATCCTGCTTCACAAGGGCTCGGACTCGGCGCCGAGCAGCTCGGCCACCGCCGCCGACGTCGCCGCTGCCGCGCACGTCGACGGTGCCGAGATCGCGCAGCCGGTCGTGCTCACCGACGTCCACGGGATCCGCGACTACCACAAGCGCCTGCAGCACCTCGAGTCCCGCAACCCGTTCAAGTCGGAGTTGCCACCGCCGCCGAAGCAGGACAAGGGCGGCAGCGGCAGCTCGACAGTCCCGGCTCCTCCGGCACCACCTCGGCGACGACGAGCGGCACCACCTCGGCAACGAGCTCGACCAGTTCGTCGAGCTCCTCCTCGAGCTCGTCCACCTCCGGCTCGACGGGCACGACGACGACGCCTCAGGGCGGCACGACGACGACGCCGAAGACGCAAGACCCATCGCTACGTCTACCGCTGGGAGATCGACGTCAAGGTCAAGGTGCCGGGCAAGCCCGGCGACGCGAAGGACGGCGTCAAGCAGCTCGAGTTCGTGCCCGGCGACACGCATCCGGTCCTGCAGTTCATCCGCGGCGACATGGACGAGACCAAGGCGATGTTCGTCGTCTCGCGCGAGGTCGGCGACACGAAGGGCGAGGGCCGCTGCGCGCCGAGCCACGATGACTGCCAGTTCCTGCTTTTGCACGTCGGCGACACGCACACCTTCAAGTACGAACCCAACGGGGTCAGCTACAAGGTCAAGCTGACCGGCGTCCACCTCTACAAGGACGAGCTCAAGCCGAAGCACACGAGCGCCACGGACGACGCGATCAACTCGCTGTTCTCGGGCAAGTAACCGCCGCCATAACGCGTTCGGGCGGGCGGCGCTTGCGCCCGCCGCCGCGGCTGCCCCAGCTAGCCTCTCCGTCCCGATGGCGCGCTTCGACTTCACGACTGCCGGCGAATCGCACGGCCCCGGACTGGTGGCCGTCGTCGAGGGCATGCCGGCCGGTCTCGAGCTCGACCGCGAGGGGCTCGATCGCGACATGGCCCGCCGCCAGCTCGGCCACGGCCGCGGCGGCCGGATGAAGATCGAGACCGACACCGTCGAGGTCCGCTCCGGCGTCCGCCATGGCCATACGCTCGGCAGCCCGATCGCGGTGCTCGTCGCCAACCGGGATTACGAGAACTGGGACGTGCGGATGAACCCGTGGCCGGTCGACGACCCGGACGGCAAGATCGTCCCGGTGCACCTGCCGCGCCCCGGTCACGCCGACCTGCCGGGAATCCTCAAGTACGGGCACGACGACATCCGCAACATCCTCGAGCGCGCCAGCGCCCGCGAGACCGCAGCGCGCGTTGCCGCCGGCGCCCTCGCCCGCCAGTTCCTCGCGGCGCTCGGCGTGACGATCCGCTCCCACGTCACGCGGATTGCCTCGGTCACGGCGCCGGCCCCGGCCGAGCTCGGCGCCGAGGACTTCGAGGGCGTCGACGAGAGCCCGGTCCGCTGTCTCGACCCCGACGCCGAGGCGGCGATGGTCGAGGAGATCAACCGGCTGCGCAAGGAGAACGAGAGCCTCGGCGGCACCTTCGAGGTCCGCGCCTTCGGCCTCGTGCCGGGCCTCGGCTCGCACATTTCCTGGGAGGAGCGCCTCGACGGCCGGATCGCGCAGGCGATGGTCTCGATCCAGTCGATCAAGGGCGTCAGCATCGGCCCCGCCTGGGAGGTCGCCGCCTCGAAGGGCTCCGACGCCCACGATGAGATCTTCCACGACACCGAGCGCGGCTACTGGCGGGAGACGAACCGCGCCGGCGGCCTCGAGGGCGGTATGACCAACGGCGAGCCGCTGATCGTCCAGGTCGCGATCAAGCCGATCTCGACGCTGACCAAGCCGCTGCGCTCGGTCGACATCCACACGAAGGAGCCGCAGGCCGCGCACAAGGAGCGCACCGACTCCACGGTCGTCCCCGCCGCCGGCGTCGTCGGCGAGGCGATGCTGGCGCTGACCCTGGCCCGCGCCTACCGCGAGAAGTTCGGCGGCGACCACATCGACGACGTCAAGGCCGCGATCGCCGCCTACCGCGAGCGCATCGGGGAGTAGGGCTGCCGTGCCCGAGCTCCCGCCCGCGAAGGAGCCGGCACCGCGATCGGCGATCGCGCTGATCGGCTTCATGGCCGCCGGCAAGAGCCGCGGCGCGACGGCGATCGCGCGCGTGCTCGGCGAGCAGCACGCCGACTGCGACGAGCTGCTCGAGGCCGAGCTCGGCGAGCCGATCGAGTCCTTCTTCGAGCGCGAGGGCGAGGCCGCCTTCCGCGAGGCCGAGGAGCGCGTCACGCTCAAGGCGCTGCGCGGCGGCGGCGTCGTCTCGCTCGGCGGCGGCGCGCTCGGCTCGGCGCGTGTCAGAGCGGCGCTCGGCTCCTGCGTGACCGTCCACTGCCGGGTCAGCGAGGAGGTCGCCTGGGAGCGCGCCCGCGGGTCAGCGGCCGGCCGCTGGCCGCCGACCGCGAGGCCTTCAGCGCAGCTGTACGAGGAGCGCGCGCCCCTCTACGAGGAGGCTGCCGACGTCGTGCTGCCGCGCGGTGGCGACGAGACGCCGGCGCTCGCCGCGCCCTGGATCGCCGCCCTGCGGACTCGTCCCGGACCTGCGGATCGCCTGGGCGCGGGCTGGGTAGAGCGAGTACCCGGTCGTCGTCGGGGCGGGGGCGGGGGAGCTGCTCGCTTCGGGCAATGGCCTGCGCGACGCGATCGGCGCGCGCCTCTTCCCGATCGCCGATCCGCGCGCGCTGGCGGGTGGCGTGCGCCGCGCCGGCCGGCGCCGAGCCGGTGATCGAGTTCGCCGGGGGCGAGGAGCAGAAGACGCTCGCGGGCGCCGGCGAGGTCCTGACGGCGATGGCCGCCGCCGGAGTCCGGCGCGACGACGCGGTCGCCGCGATCGGCGGCGGCGTGGTCGGCGACCTCGCCGGCTTCTGCGCCGCCGTCTACCAGCGCGGGATGCCGTCGTCCAGGTACCGACGACGCTCGTCGCCCAGGTCGACTCGGCGCTCGGCGGCAAGACCGGCGTCGATCTGCCCGACGGCGAAGAACTACGTCGGCGCCTACCACCAGCCGGCGCGCCGTGCTCGCCGACCCGCGGGCGCTCGCCTCGCTGCCGCGAGGCCGAGCTGGCCGCCGGCTACGCCGAGGTCGTGAAGACGGCGCTGATCGCCGGCGGCTCGCTCTGGGAGCGCGTCCGCTGGCGGCGGCTCGCCGACCGTGGCCTTGATGCAGAGCGTCGTCTTCGACTGCGCGCTGACGAAGATCGGCGTCGTCGCCGAGGACGAGCGCGACGGCGGCCGCCGCGCGGTGCTCAACCTCGGCCACACGGTCGGCCACGCGATCGAGGCGGCGACGCGGCTACGCCCGCTACCGGCACGGTGAGGCCGTCGCCCTCGGCCTGCTCGCCGCGCTGCGGCTCTCCGGGCACGCGGGGCTGCGCGACGAGGTCGCAGCAGCTGCTGGCGCGGCGCCGGGCTGCCGACGGAGATCGACGCCGTCGATCGACCTCGACGCGGTCGTCGCCGCGACCGGGCTCGACAAGAAGCGGACGGCGGCCGGTCTCGGCTTCGTCCTCGTCCGCGCGCCCGGCGAGGTCGAGTGCGGGCAGCCGGTCGCCGAGGGTGATCTGTGGGCCGCGGTGGAAGAATTGCGCCGGTGAGCTCGCGGCAACGCCCACAACCGCGTCGAGATCCTGCACGGCGTCAACCTCGACACGCTCGGCCGCCGCGACCCCGAGCGTCTACGGGACCTTCACGCTGGCCGAGCTCGAGACGCACATCGGCCGCTGGGCCGACGAGCTCGACATGCGCACGACCTTCTTCCAGACCAACCACGAGGGCGAGTTCTGCGAGTACCTGCACCGGCTCCCCGACCTCGCCGACGCGGCGGTGGTCAACGCCGGCGCCTGGACGCACTACTCGTGGGCGATCCGCGACGCGATCGAGGTCGCGGCGGTGCCCTTCGTCGAGGTCCACATCTCCGACGTCGAGGGCCGCGAGGACTGGCGCCGCGACCTCGGTCTTCGAGGGTCTGGCGCTGGCCAAGATCTCCGGCCAGGGCGCAGGACGGCTACCGGCAGGCGCTCGAGCTGCTCAAGGAGGAGCTCGGGCGCCTGATGCGCGGCCGCACCCGCCGACCGGGCGCAGAGGCTCGCCGAGGCGGTCGGCGAGGCCGGCCTCGACGCGCTGCTCGTCGGCGATCTCGTCAACCCGGGCGACTCCGGCCACGAGGCGATGGCCGACGTGATCTGGCTGACCGGCTTCGGTGGGACGAGCGGCCTTGCCCTGATCGGCCCCGAGCGGCGCGATCTGATCACCGACTTCCGCTACGCCGAGCGCGTCCGCTCGTCACTCCCCGACGGCTTCGAGCTCGTCCAGGCGAAGAGCCAGCTGCCCGGTGCGCTCGGTGATCGGCTCAACGGTCACAGCGGCCGCGTGGGCTTCGACCCGCGCAAGACCAGCGTCCGCGAGCTGCGCCGGCTCGAGGAAGAGCTGCCCGACGGCGTCGAGCTGGTCGAGGCCGAGGGGCTCGTCGAGCCCCTGCGCCGGGTCAAGGACGAGGCCGAGATCGAGGCGATCGCGGCCTCGGCGGAGCTCACGGACGAGGTGCTCGCCGAGCTCGAGGGCTTCGGGCTGGCGGGCCGCAGCGAGCGCGACGTCGCCGTCTGGATCGAGACGCGGATGCGCGAGCTCGGCGCCGAGGGCCCATCGTTTCCGCCGATCGTCGCCTCCGGGCCGAACGGCGCCTCACCGCATGCCGAGCCCGGCGATCGCGAGATCCAGGGCAGCGAGCTGGTCACGATCGACTGCGGCGCGATCGTCGACGGCTACTGCTCCGACTGCACCCGCACGTACGCGACGACCGAGGTGGACGACGAGGAGGCGGAGGCCTACGAGCTCGTCCGCCGTGCCCAGCAGGCCGGCTTCGAGGCGGTTCGCGCCGGCGCCCACGGCAAGGCGGTCGACGCGGTCGCGCGCGAGATCATCAGCGCGGCGGGCCACGGCGATCACTTCGGTCACGGCCTCGGCCACGGGGTCGGCATCGCCGTGCACGAGGCGCCGCGCCTGTCGCCGCGCTCCGAGGACACGCTGCTTGCCGGCGACGTCGTCAGCGTCGAGCCCGGCGTCTACATCCCAGGCGAGTTCGGGATCCGGATCGAGGACCTCGTCGTCGTCACCGAGGACGGGGCTCGCAACCTGTGCTCGCGGCCGAAGGAGCTGCTGGTCATCGGCTGAGCGGGTGTCCGGCGGCCGCTCAGGCGGCGGGCTTGCGCGCCACGTAGATCGGCAGGCCGGGCAGCTTCAGCGCCTCCGAGTAGCCGTCGCGGACCTCGACCTCGAAGCCGAGCTCGTGCAGCACCGCCTCGACGTCGTCGCGGCGGTAGAGGAGCAGGTGGTGCTTGATCTGCTCGGTGCGCATCCCCTCCGGCGTTCGCCGCGAGATCGTCATCTGGCGGATCACCATCGGCGGCGCCTTGATCTCCTGCGCCGCGAACGTGATCGCCCAGTCCTCGCCCTCACGGTGGGCGGCGGGGGGCTGAGGCTCCGGGCACGCGGCCGGGCGCCGCCAGATCGAAGAGCAGCAGGCCGCCGGGCAGCAGCGCCTCGTGGGCCCGCGCGAGCAGCTCGCGCAGGCGGCCGGCGTCGTTGCGGTGGTCGAAGGCGTAGTTGAGGACCTCGCCGATCGCGACGACGGCGAGCGCTCCCTGCGGCAGCTCGGCGTCGACGAAGGAGGCCGCCTCGAAGCTGGCCTCGGGCGCGCGCTCGCGGGCAAGTGCGATCTGATCGGCCGAGATGTCGAAGCCGATCACCTCGTGTCCGGCCTCGAGCAGACGCGCGGCCGTGATGCCGCCGCCGCAGCCGAGCTCGACGACGGGGCCGTCGCGGCGTTCGCCGAGCTCCTCGATGATCAGGCGCGCGCCGCTTCCGCGTACGCCGTGAAGCCGGCGTCGTGGATGTAGCTCAGATCCTCGCCGTAGGTCACGGGTGCCAGGCTATTGGGCGCCGTGGGAGATGTCGGCTACGGACCGTCGGCGCGCGCGGCGCGCGCGAGCTCGGCCATCACGTGGAGCTTGGCGATCGCCGGCGGGCTGAGCACGAACGGGTAGAGGTCATCGCGGCCCATGCTGCGGTTGAGCGCGTTGAGTGCGTAGGTGAGCGGCAGCCACTCGGCGATCACGGTCTCGAACGCCTCGGGGTCGTCGATCTCGGGCGGCGCCGGCGTCTCCGCGTCGCTTGGCCCCTCGACCCGCATCCGGTAGGCGGCGGCGGTCTGCATCGTGTCGCGGATGTGGAGGAAGTGGGCGAAGGTCTCGGCCCAGTCCTCGGCCGGGTGCATCGTCGCGTAGGCGCTCACGTAGTTGTCGTGCCAGTCGGCCGGCGGCCCCTGGTCGTAGTGGCGGTCGAGCGCCGCCCGGTAGTCCTCGCGCTCGTCGCCGAAGGTCTCGCGCGCCTCGGCCAGCGCCTCGGGATCGGCGGTCAGGATCGGGAAGTAGTAGTGGCCGACCTCGTGGCGGAAGTGGCCGAGCAGGGTCCGGTACGGCTCGCCGAGCTCGATCTGCATCTGCTTGCGGTGCACGTCGTCGGACTCGGCGAGATCGAGCGTGACGACGCCGTTCGCGTGGCCCGTCGTCACCGCTTGCTCGTCGCTGCAGAGCAGGTCGAAGGCGAGTCCGCCCTCGCGCTCGCGGAAGGAATCGACGGGCAGCCCGAGCCCGCCGAGCTCGAAGAGCAGGTGGCGCTTCGCCGCCTCCGCCTCGCGGAAGGCCTCGAGTCCGGTGGCGTTGTCGTCGCCCGGTCGCGTCCTGGTCAGCAGGCAGGCGAAGCAGAGCTCGCCGTCGGTGTCGACCTGCGCGTTGCAGGCCGCGAACTCGACATTCGCGCAGCGGCGCAGGCCCGGATCGCCCGGCGGGTAAGTCTGGAGCTCGCGCTCCTCCCAGTCGAAGGCGAGCTCGTGGCCGCAGTTGAGGCAGCTCGTGTTGTGGAAGTAGACGAGGCGGTTGCAGTTGTCGCAGGCGAAGGCGCGCATCGGCCCGGGCACGCTAGAGGGTCGGCTGCGTCGCTATCTTGAGGGGGCATGGATGACGCCGGCCTCCGGGAACAGATCGAACAGATGGTTGCCGAGGAGCACAAGCTGCTCGCGGCAGCGCCCGACAAGGGCGAGGACCCCGAGCGGCACGCCCGCCTCGAACAGCTCAAGGTCGAGCTCGATCGCTGCTGGGATCTGCTGCGCCAGCGCGAAGCGCACGAGGAGTTCGGGCTCGATCCCGAGAACACCTCGCTGCGCGACGAGGGCACGGTCGAGGGCTACGAGCAGTAGCCCACCTCTTCGTTAGCCTGCGCCGCCGTGATTTCCACCGCCCAGTTCAAGAACGGGTCCCACATCGAGGTCGACGGGACGATCTACCGGATCATCGACTTCCAGCACGTGAAGCCGGGCAAGGGCGGCGCCTTCGTCCGCACGCGCCTGCGCCGCCACGAGGACGGGTCGGTGATCGACAAGACCTTCCGCGCCGGCGAGAAGGTCCGGCCGATCCATACCGAGACCCGCAAGATGCAGTACCTCTACGACTCCGGCGACGCCCGCGTGTTCATGGACACGCAGAGCTATGAGCAGCTCGAGCTCGACGCCGCCGCCGCCGGCGAGGCGATGCAGTGGGTGCTGCCGAACGACGAAGTCGACGTCCTCTTCGTCGATGAGAAGGCCGCCGGGGTCCAGGTCCCGAGCGCCGTCGACCTGACGATCACGACCACACAGCCGGGGCTCAAGGGCGACACCGCCAGTGGCGGTGGCACGAAGCCGGCGACGCTCGAGACCGGCGTCGAGATCCAGGTGCCCCTCTTCATCGACGAGGGCGAGCGCGTCCGCGTCGACACCCGCTCCGGCGAGTACGTCAGCCGAGCCTAAGAGGCCATCTAGGAACCGCGATCGCGCCGCCGGCGCGCCGTGGTCAGGCGGTGAGGCGATCGAGCAGGGCGCCGAGGTCGGCGACGGTGTTCTCCCAGCTCAGGCGCCGGGCCATCTCCGCGGTGCCGGCGCCCAACTCGCGGCGCAGCTGCTCGCTCCGGATCCGCGCGATCGCGTCGGCGAGCGAGTCGACGTCCGGGCGGAAGGCCTGGATCCCAGAGGGGGCGGTGCCGTCGGGGGCGGAGCTGACCAGCAGCCCGTTGAGCCCGTCCTCGACCACCTCGTTCATCGGCGGATCGTCGTTGGTGATGATCGGCATGCCGACGGCGATCGCCTCGTAGAAGAACACCCCGAGCCCCTCCCACCGAGACGGCGCCAGGCAGACGTCGCAGCTCGCAAACAGCCGCAGGTGCTCCTCCGTGGGCATGTCCTCGACGACCACCTCGACCCGTGGGTCGGCTGCGGCGGCCTTCTTGAGGAAGCGCGGGTGGCGTTCGACCTGCGCCTTGATCAGCAGCCGCAACTCGGGCCCCGGCGTCTTTACGAAGGCCTCGAGCACCTCGCGCCGGGGCTTGCGCGGGCCCATCAGCCCGCCCGGGAAGTAGAGGCGCACGACGCCCTCCTCGCGCTCCGGCTTCAGCTCCAGCAACTCCGGGTGGATGCCCCAGCGGACCCTGCTGCTGTCAACGCCAAGCTGGCGATAGCGCTCGTGCTCACATTCGGTCACGGCGTAGACCACATCGAAGGCGCGCTCGGTGTCGGCGACGTGGTCGGAGTCGAAGAACTCCCAGATGAAGCGCCCCGCGGTCCGCACCCCATCGGCGCGTAGCGCGGCGATCTCGTCGAACTGAAAGCAGTTGTCGCAGAGCACGGCGTCGAGCCGCTGCGCCGCGGCCCAGTCGCGGTACTCGGCGAGGGGGACCTCCCAGCTCGAGGCCTCCGTGACGCCGGGCATCTCCCACTCCCGGCTGCGGTCGATGTAGGCGGGCAGCGGCCCGCGGTCACGGCTCGGGCGGGCGAGGACGAAGGTCTCGTGGCCGAGTCGCTCCAGTGCCGAGCGCGTCTGGCGGGCGACGTAGGCCTGTCCGCGGTTGAACCATTTCGTGACGAGGCCGATCCGCACTCGGCACAGGATTGAGCACTTCGCCGCCGGCCGCATCGCGGTCGCCGGCCGGGTCGTGGCGTTTCCGCGCCCGCGCCCGCGATAGTTCAGCGTCATGGAGGGGCGCGACCTGACTGCACCACTGCCCGCGTTTCCGTTCGTGGTCGGCTGCCCGCGATCGGGCACGACCCTCTTGCAGGCGATGCTCGCCGCGCATCGGGAGGTCGCCGTTCCACCCGAGTCGCACTGGATCCCGCGCGTCGCGCGCCGCTTCGCGAGTGGCTGGCACGGCAATGCCAGGGCCGGGCGCTTCGCCGATGCGGTCTCGGCCGGGCGCCGCTTCGAGTACTGGGGGATCAGCCGCGAGGAGTTGATCGCGCTGATCGATGAGCACCGTCCCGCCGACGTGGCGGGTGCGATCCGGCTTCTGTACGCGAGCTGGGCGGCGGCGGCCGGCAAGCCGCGTTATGCCGATAAGACTCCGGCCTACGTGACGCGGATCGCCAGGCTTGCGCGGTTGTTCGATGAGGCGCGCTTCGTGCACCTGATCCGCGACGGTCGCGACGTCGCGCTCTCGGTCGCCGAGAGCTTCGAGCGTGGCCCGCAGACCGCCGCCCAGGGCGCCCTTTTCTGGTCGGCGCGGGTCCGCGCCGGACGCGAGCAGGGCCGCGCGCTGGGCCCGGACCGGTACCTCGAGCTGCGCTACGAGGAGCTCGTCGCCGAGCCGGAGGCGACCCTGCGCGAGCTCTGCCGGTTCCTCGAGCTCGACTTCGACGCCTCGATGCTCGAGCCCGAGCGGCAGGCCGAGCGGATCGCCGCCGGGTACCCGGACGCCGCGGTCCACCCCAATCTCGCCGAGCCGCTCGCCATGCGACGCGATTGGCGGACCGAGATGAGCGCCGCCCAGCGTCGCGCGTTCGAGCTGATCGCCGGGGACTTGTTGGACGAGCTCGGCTACCCGACCGAGGGTGTCGCCGACGACGGTGACGCCGAGCGCGAGCGCCTCGCCCTGCTCGAGGCCGAGCTCGAGGGGTTGCGGCATGACCTGTTCAAGGCCCGGGGCAAGGCCGAGCGTCGTGGCGTGCGGATTGCCCGCCTGAAGCAGTCGCGCTGGGCCGCGATCAGGGCGAGGCTCGGCGGTCTCGTGCCTCGCGCGCGGAGGCGCGGGTAGGGTTTGGCTATGCAGGGCCGCGAGGGCGTGCTGGAGGTTCGCGAGGACCCGCGCCTGGTCATGGCGATGAAGGTCCGCAACGAGGCGGATGTGATCGAGGCGAACCTGCGCCACCATCTCGCCCACGGGGTCGACTTCTTCGTCGTCACCGACAACGGCTCCGACGACGGCACCCGTGAGATCCTGCAGCGCTGGCAGGACGCGGGCCTGATGGAGGTCTTCGACGAGCCCGATGAGGACTTCTGGTCCCGGGCGCACGGCTGGGTGACGCGGATGGCCCGCGTCGCGGCCGACAGGCACGCGGCGGATTGGGTCCTGCACGCGGACGCGGATGAGTTCTGGGTGGCGCCCGCGGGCTCGCTGAAGGCGGCGCTCGGCTCGGTGCCGGACCGCTACCAGGTGGTGCTCGCGCCGCGGCCCGAGTTCCTCCCGCGTCCCGACGGCGAGGAGCCGTTCTACGAGCGCATGATGGCTCGTGAGCGCTACTCGCGCCTGCGGCCCAAGGTCGCCCACCGGGGGATCGCCGGCGTCGCGCTGCACCAGGGCGCCCACGACGTGATGCTGGTCAACAAGAAGGTTGCGACCTCCGTTCTCAACGACCGCCGTGCCATGACCCGGTTGGCCGACCCCGGCCGGCGCGGCTTCGACCCCTCACCGGCCTGGGCGCCGTACTGGCCGGTGCGCGTTCTGCACTTTCCCATCCGCTCCTACGAGCAGTACCGCCGCCGGGTCGAGACCGTCGTCTTCCGCGGCGATCCGCCGGCGACGGAGACTCGTAAGGACCTGCGCCGCCGCCTCAAGCACGGGCGGCTCGAGCGCAGCTACCAGAAGCTCGTTCTCCCGGAGTTCAGGATTGAGCGGCGGACCGAGTCGGGGCTCCTGGTCATGGATCCGAGCCTGCGCGACTCGCTGCGCGCCTGTCCCGACGGCATCCCCGCCGCCGGCGCTGGGGAAGCCGTGGCCTCCGGGCAGGCAGGGCTCAACGGCGAGCAGCTCGCGGCCGAGCTCGCCGAGATCGAGTACGACGCAATGCAGTCGATCGCCCGCAGCCAGCGGATATTGCTCCGCAGGGTCGACCGCCTCCAGGAGCAGTCGCGCAAGAACAAGGCGCGGGTCCGCTCGGACAGCACCCGGGTCGGGAGGCTGTTGCTGCGTCTGCGGCGCGCGCTGTGAGAGGACCGGCGTGGCTGCGGGCTGCTGCCGCCGTGGCCATCATCGTGGCGTGGGTGGCGCTCGCGGGCTGTGGTTCGCGCCGGGGCCCCGATGACGCCACGGCAACCGAGGGCTCCGTGCCGGCACCGGCGCCGGCGGGTCGGCAGCGGCCCAACATCGTTCTCATCGTCACCGACGATCAGACGGTCGAGTCGATGAGGATCATGAGCCGCGTCAATCGGCTGGTGGGCGGCCGCGGGGCGGAATTCGGGACCAGCTACGTCAACTTTCCGCTCTGCGCGCCGTCCCGGGCGACGGTATTGACCGGCCAGTACGCGCATAACCATCTCGTGCTCGGCAACAAGGCTCCGATCGGTGGCTTCGCGAAGTTCCAGGCTGAGCACGGGGACTCGAATCTCGCTACGTGGCTACAGGCCGGCGGGTACCACACCGTGCAGGTCGGCAAGTACCTGAACGGCTACGGCGACGACGATCCGAGCTTCCGGCCGGCCGGCTGGGACGAGTGGTACGCGAGCACGACGCCGGATCAGCGGGTGTACGACTACCGCCTCAACGAGAACGGTGAGCTGGTCTCGTACGGAAAGCGCCGGCGCGACTTCAAGGAGGACGTGCTGACCCGCCGCGCCGTCGCTGCGATCGACAGCCAGGCCGGCGCCGAGCAGCCCCTCTATCTGTCGGTCGCCTACACCTCCCCTCACGACGGTGGCCCGAACCCGAGCCCGCAGCCCCCGTTCGACTGCGCCAACGCGCCGAAGCCGGCGGCGCGCTACGCGACGAGCTTCGACGACGAGCCGCTGCCGACCCCGCTGTCCCTGAACGAGGCCGACGTCTCCGACAAGCCGGACTCCATTGCCCACCTGACGCCACTCAACGCCGCGGCGCTCGGGCAGCTGACGCGGCGCTACCGCTGCACGTTGGAGTCGCTGCTGGCCGTCGACGACGGCGTCAGGCGGATCGTCGCGGCGCTCCGCTCGAGCGGCGAGCTCGCGAACACGTATCTGATCTTCACCTCCGACAACGGCCTGTTCTTCGGCGAGCACCGGATCCGCAGCGGCAAGGTCCACCACTACGAGGAAGCGAGCCGGGTGCCTCTGCTGATCCGCGGTCCCGGGATCGAGCCCGGCACCAAGATCCAGGCGCCGGTCATCAACGCCGACATCGCCCCGACGATCCTCGCCGCGGCCGGGGTGGAGCCGCAGCTCGAGCAGGACGGGATCTCGCTCCTGCCGCTGCTCGAGGGCGGCCCGGAACGCCGGCGCCGCGAGCTGCTGCTCGAGACCCGGGACTACGTCGGGATCCGCTTCCGGCGCTGGGTCTACGTCGAGCCGGATCGCGGCGAGCCCGAGCTCTACGACCTCTACGCCGATCCCTACGAGCTCGACAATCTCACTGCCGATCCGGCCCGGCAGGGGCTCGTGCGGCGGCTCTCCTCCCGGCTCGCCGAGCTGCGTGACTGCGCAGGCGCCGACTGCCACCCGGGAATCGGCGGTGACTGAGCGGGCGCATCTGCGCCCCCGGTCTGAGCGCCGCCTGCGGGGGCGGGCGGGCAATCGGCAGCCTCCACGCGCGCGCCGCTGGCCTAATCTCTGCCGCGTGCGCCGCTCAGACCAACGCCGAGATGCCGCCTTTGCGATCTACCAGCAGCAGGTCACGGCGCGGCCGCTCGAAGATCTGCTGACCGAGGCGAAGCCCTTCACCCGGGCCCTCGCCGAGGGCACCTTCGAGCACCAGAGCGAGCTCGACGAGACGATCGCCGGGCACGCTCGCGGCTGGACCCTCGATCGGATCGCGCCGCTCGAGAAGGCGATCATGCGGGTCGCCCTGTACGAGATCTCCTATCGGGACGACGTGCCGACGCCCGTCGCGATCGACGAGGCGGTGTCGATCGCGAGCCGGTACTGCGGGGCCGAGGCGCCGGGCTTCGTCAACGGGATCCTCTCCGCGGCGGCCTCGGAGGCGGCGGCGTGAGCGCCTCGAACAGCGACCGGCTCGAGGCGGCCGCCAAGCGGCTCCAGGAGATCTCGGCGTTGCTCGGCGCGACCGAGACGAGCGACGAGGATGCGGTCGCGCTCGCCCGCGAGGCGGCCGAGATCGCGGCGGAGGTCGGTGGCGTCGCCGCCGACGCCGCCCGTGAGGCCTCCGAGGGCGACGCGGTCTGAGCACCGGGAGCCCGCCCGTGGCCGACTATCCCGAGGAGCTGCGGCAGGCCGTAGACGAGTATCTGGCCGGGCTCGCCTTCGACGATCACGCCTCGACGGCTGGGCTGCGGGAGGCGATGAGGTACTCGCTGCTTGCAGGTGGCAAGCGGATCCGCCCCGTGCTCTGCCTGGCGACGGGCCGGGCGCTCGGCCGTGAGCCTGAGACGCTGCTGCCGACGGCGGCGGCGATCGAGTTGATCCACACCTATTCGCTGATCCACGACGACCTGCCGGCGATGGACGACGACGAGCTCCGTCGCGGTCGGCCGACCTCGCACGTGAAGTTCGGCGAGGACGTCGCGATCCTCGCCGGCGACGCCCTCTTCGCCGAGGCGATCCGCCTGATCGCCGAGCAGCAGCAGGACGACCCGGCGGCGGCCCTCGGCGCGATCCGCGAGATCTCCGCCGCGACGGGCGTCGACGGGATGGTCGGCGGCCAGTTCGTCGACGTGACGGGCGGGGGGACCGATGCCACCTCGCTGCGCGAGCTGCACTCGCTGAAGACGGGGCGCCTGATCGCTGCCTCCGTCGGCGCCGCGCTCGGCCTCTGCGGGCTGGACGCCGAGCGGGCTGCCCCGTACCGCCGCTTCGCTGCAGAGCTCGGCGTCCTCTTTCAGATCGTCGATGACATCCTCGACGTGACGGGGTCCGATGAGGCACTCGGCAAGCCGAGCGGCTCCGACGAACGCCACGGCAAGGTCACCTATGTGAGCCTCTTCGGGCTCGAGCGCGCGCGCGAGCTCGCCGCCGAGTCGCATGCAGGCGCCCGCCGCGCCCTGGCCGAGGTAGAGGGCAGGCCGGGTGACCTCGAGCGGGTCACGGACTTCATCTTCACGCGCGACTCCTGAGCGCACGCCGGCCGGAACTGGCCGGGGCTAAAGAGTCCGGCCGCGGGGTCGATGTATTGGAGGTCCACCCCCGGGAAGGAGTCTCGTGGCCACAGGTCGACGGATCGATGGGCGAAGGCGCCGCCTCGGGGCGGTACGCCGCGCTGAGTCAGGTTTCACGCTGATCGAGCTGCTGATCGCGGCCTCGATGATGCTGGTCGTCGCCGCGGCGACGATGGCTCTGATCGGCGTCAGCTTCCACCAGGACCGGAACCAGTACGACCGCGTCGTCGCCGTCGACAACGCCCGGAACGGTCTGTTCGAGATGAGCTCAGAGATCCGCTCGGCCGTCGCCCTCCAATCGGTCAGCTCCCAGGTCCTCGACGTGCTCGTCGCGGTGCCTGGGGACACGACGAACCCGTATCACTGGATCAGGTTCAAGTGCGTGGGGAACGCGACGAGCTCGAACGGCCTCGGCGGGACCTGCTCGAGGCAGGACAAGACCGAACAGTCGGGCAGCGACTGTGCGAGCGATGGCACCGGGCCCGGCTGCTTGGTGATCCTGCAAGGCGTCACGGCCAAGGACGGCACCGGCTTCGACGAGCCCTGCGACAACTACGACTCGACCACGTCCGAGGAGAAGCACTTCTGCGTCAAGGACAACCGCACCGTGCAGATCAGCATCTTCGTCACGCCTGAGGACGCTCAGAACCCGATCGAGATGCGAACCGCGGTGACGATCCGCAACTGCGTGACGAACCAGCAGGAGGTGATCCCGTGCCCGACCACCTCCGCCTGATCCGGACGCGCGTCAGCGCCCTGCTGGCTCGCCTGCGGGGCGAGGAGGCCGGGATGACGCTGATCGAGGTCCTGGTTGCGGTCATGGTCCTGCTGATCGGGATCCTGCCGACCGTCAAGGTCTTCAATGACTCCCGGGATCAGAACGCGACTGGCGAGCACCACGAGATCGCGCTGCTGCAGGCCGAGCAGGCGCTCGAGGAGATGCGCGGCCTGCCTTACAACCATCTGGCCATGAACGCAGCGGCCTCCGACCCGGGCGACGGTCGGGTGTCCGGCACGTCGCTGCGGGTGCGGTCTGACCTTTCCGAGCCGCTGGTCGTCGGCTCGACGGAGGGGATGGCGGCCGGCGACGCCTGGGTCGATCCCGTCTCGCAGGTGACGACCGGATCGACGTCCGCGCCGGTCAACATGACGGTCTATCGCTTCGTGAGCTGGCGCGACGAGGAGTGCAGCGTCACCGACCTCAGCGGCCTCGGTGTCGGCGATCTGTCGGGCGCTGTCAGCGACGTTGAGCTGCCGCTTGACACCCTCGTCAACAGCCTCCTCGACTCCGTCTTGGGGTTGCTCCCCGGCAATCAATCGCTGACGGCGCTGAAGACGCGCCTTACGGCCCTCAAGAATGCGCTGTCTCAGGCCGACCTGGGTGGCGCGGCCGCCGGAGTCACGCAGCTCGATCTTTGCGATCTCGACAACAACACGCTCGCTTCGATCGTCAAGCTCGGCGACCTGACGCCCAACCTCAGCGCGGCCGGTGGGCTCACCAGCGACCTAAACGACCTCACTGGCGCCCTCAGCCAGAACCTTTGCGTCCTTGGCGTCTGCCTACTTGGCGGCACGCAAACGGCGGCGATCGACGGCGTCAACAATCAGCTCGATTGCATGTTCGGCAATGGCAGCGGCTCGACCGAGTTCAGTACGTATCTCAACGGCGTGGCGAGCGGGCTCTCCAACCTCTCCGGCGACCTCTCCGACACGAACAAGAACACGAAACGGATCAGCGTCGCGGTGGTCATCGACACACCCGATGGGTCGGGGCCGGACGCACCGGTGTGGGCGTCATCGGTGGTCCGCGATCCGGCGGCCGGACTGCTGACCAGCGGGGGGGCTTCATGCCACGACTGAGCGCCCCAGTTGCGCGCGTCTGGGCGCGGCGCGCCCGGCTTGCGGACGAGGATGGCTTCGCGCTGGCACTGGCGATCTCGATCCTCTTCCTGACGAGCCTGCTCGTGCTCGCCGCGGTGGCCTTGGCGACGCACAACACCGACCGCGCCAACCGCGACCGCGACGCCGTTCGTGCCGGTCAGGCGGCTGATGCGGGCGTCGACGCGGCCCTCTACCGGCTCAACAAGACGCTCACCGCCTCCCAGGCGGAGGGCGTGCTCGGCCTGCCCGTCGCGGCGGTGGCGGAGACCGCCTGCGTCGACGTCAACGCGGGGAGCGTCGTAAAGGTCAACGCTGAGCGGCAGCTGGTGCGATGCGGCCGGCGGCAGCGAACAGCTGGACGGCGGGCTCGACGGCGGCGCCGGATGGGAGCCCTGCCTCGTTCTCCTACAGGGTCTCGGGCGGCGTCAACGTCGGCGTCGATCCCCGCGAACAGCAGCGCGAACCTGATCGAACGCCAGATCGTCTCCACCGGCACGGTGGGCGACGTGACCAAGCGCGTAATCGCGACCGCCAGGGCCGCAGATCGGCACCGACGGCAACCTGCTCGGCGTCTTCGAGCAGGTTGGCTACAAGACATGCACGCCCGAGCCGACCGACTCGAGCGACCCCGCTTCGGGCTGCTGAGCGCGCCCTCGCCGCCGACCCTCCCGGCCGTGGGCCGCGGCCGGGACGTGAGACAATGGCGGGCCCGTGAACGGCTCCGGGAAGGACAACGAGCGCCTGCTCGACTCGATCGACGGGCCTGCCGACCTCAAGGACTTGAGCGACGCCGAGCTCCAGCAGGTGGCGCAGGAGACCCGTGAGCTGATCATCGACGTGATCGGCGAGATCGGCGGCCACTTCGGCGCCAACCTCGGCACCTGCGAGCTTGCCGTAGCCCTGCACAGCCTGCTCGAGAGCCCGCGCGACAAGATCCTCTGGGACGTCGGCCATCAGGCCTACCCGCACAAGATCCTCACCGGCCGCAAGGACCGGCTCGAGACGATCCGCCAGTACGGCGGCCTGGCTCCCGTTCTGCGCGATGTTCGAGTCCGAGCACGACATCATGGGCGCCGGCCACGCCTCGACCTCGATCGGCTACGGCGTCGGGCTCAAGGAGGCGATGCGCAGCGGCATCGGCACCGACGGCAAGGTCGTGTCGGTGATCGGCGACGGGGCGCTGACCGGCGGCGTCGCCTTCGAGGCACTGCACCAGGCCGGCGGCCTGCAGACGCCGATGGTGATCGTCCTCAACGACAACGGCATGTCGATCTCGCCGAACGTCGGCGCGCTGAGCCGCTACTTCAACCACTACCGCCTGAACCCGCGCCTGCATACCGCGCGCGAGGAGGTCGAGGAGCGGCTGACGAAGCTGCCGCTCGGCCTCGGCCGCCGCGTCGAGCGCCTCGGCCCCGAGATCAAGTCGGCGATCAAGGCCTACTGGGCGCCGGGCCTGCTCTTCGAGGAGCTCGACCTCGCCTACATGGGCGTCATCGACGGCCACGACGTCGCCGCCCTGCGGCGGGCGCTGGCCGACGCCCTCGCCGCCGAGCGCCCGGTCGTCGTCCACATCCACACCGTCAAGGGCAAGGGCTTCGCGCCCGCCGAGGAGGGCGGCCTCGAGGGGATGGAGCAGTGGCACGCCGCCAAGCCCGGCTCGATCGTCGACCGCAAGCCGGCCCCGAAGGAGCCCGCCGCGAGGCCGAAGCCGAAGCCGGTCCCCGTCCAGGAGTCCGACTCGCCCGAAGTCGATCGCGCCGGAACGCCTCGAGGTGCCGCCGCCGAAGCCGAGCCCGCCCGCCTACACGGCGGTCTTCGCCAACGCGCTCGTCGCCGAGGCCGAGCGCGACAAGCGGGTCATCGGGATCACCGCCGCGATGGCCGGCGGCACGGGCCTCGACAAGCTCGCCGAGCAGGTCCCCGGCCAGTACTACGACGTCGGCATCGCCGAGCAGGACGCCGTCCTCTTCGCCTCGGGCCTGGCCCTGCAGGGAGCGAAGCCCGTCTGCGCGATCTACTCGACCTTCCTGCAGCGCGCGTTCGACCAGCTCGTCCATGACGTCTGCCTGCAGGAGCTCGACGTCGTCTTCGCGATGGACCGTGCGGGCCTCGTCGGCGACGACGGGCCGACGCACCACGGCTTCATCGACGTCTCCTACTTCCGCCCGATCCCGAACGTCGTCGTGATGGCGCCCCGCGACGAGGCCCAGCTCGTCCACATGCTGCGCACCGCGATCGACCACGAGGGCCCGATCGCCTTCCGCTACCCGCGAGGCTCCGCAGAGGGCGTGCCGCTGCCCGACACCCCGCAGGCGATCCCGATCGGCACCGGGGAGATCCTCGAGGCGGGGGAGAAGGTGGCTCTGCTCGGCTATGGCTGGGGCGTGCAGGTAGCCAACGAGGCGGCCGCCGAGCTCGCAACCCACGGCCTGCACCCGACCGTCGCCGACGGCCGCTTCGCGAAGCCGGTCGACGAGGAGCTGATCGCTCGCCTTTGCTCGGAGCATGAGCTCGTCGTCACGATCGAGGAGAACGTGCTCGCCGGCGGCTTCGGCGCCGCCGTGCTCGAGTACGCCGAGGACAAGTTGCCGCGCGACCGCGCGCGGATCCTTCGCGTCGGCCTGCCCGACCGCTACGTCACCCACGGCAAGCCGGCGTTGCTGCGCGAGGAGGTCGGCCTGACCGGGCCCGCCGTCGCCGAGCGCGTCCTCGCCGCGATCGGCACCCGCGAGCCCGTCGGCGGGTAGGGCGGCCCGCGGGGCCGAGCCGCGGTTGACCATGCGTCCAACCATGCGTCCAAACCGGCTCTAGCCGCTTGTACTAGCGGCCTAACGCGGCGAGTTCCGCATGCCGATACGGGAGGCGGATGGTTTCGGGGTTCTCGACGCATGTTCGGCGCCCCCCTGCTCACCTCGGGACGAAGCTGCGCGACGTCCTGCGGGAGCAGTCGGGCTTCACGCTGATCGAAGCGCTCGTCGTGATGCTCATGCTCGGGGTGATCTTCACCGCGGCGGCGGGCTTCTACCAGGTCGTCGTCAACCGGACCGACTCGGCGGCGGCCCGGGCCAACACCCTCGCAGAGCTACGGACGACGATCGAACGCGTCTCCCGTGACGTCCGCGAGGGGAAGGCGGCATCGATCTCGGCGACCTACGGGGGGACGAGCACGACATCCGGCAACGTGCTCACGATCGACACCCCGGTCGAGCGCATCGTCTGGGACTGCTCGACCGGCTCCTGCACGCGGACCGAGCGCAGCCGCACGAGCCCTTACGCGGTTACTGCCGGGCCGGTCACCGAGATCACCGGCCTCGACGTGAGCACCGCGGCGTTCACGTCGGTCGCCCCGATCACCAGTGGCGCGACCAACGTGCAGGTCCGCTTCAGCCAGCTGCCGGACTCGCGTAGCCGCCCGATCGTGCTCAGCGAGGACATCGCGATCCGCAACACCTGTGTCGCCGATCCCAACGGGCTGCTGCCCGCTTGCTCATGAGCCCGCGCCGGCTGATCCGCGACGAGGCCGGCTTCACCGTGATCGAGGCGCTCGTTGCCGCGATCGTCGTCGCGATCGGCATCCTCGGCACGGCGACGGTGATCTCGAGCGCCGATACGACGACGCTCGACTCCGAGCTGCAGCAGGTCGCGACCGACCAGGGGGAGCGGGCGCTCGAGCAGATGCGCAGCCTGAGCTACTCCGAGCTCGGCCACACCGGAACGCCCGTGCTGCCGAGTGGCGAGTCGGGCCTCTCCGGCAACAACTACACGTCCCCCGACGCATCCTCCAGCGAGCAGCTCGTGATCGCAGCCAACACCGAGACCGGCGATACGAAGTACTCGTCGGACTGCAGGACCGAGAACGCGGACACCGGCAGCGCCACCTCCTGTTTCAAGATCACGCCGGCCCTGCAGGACAAGACGTTCACGGTCACCCAGGGTGGGCAGACCGTGAGCGGCCACATCTACACGTTCGTGACCTGGCACGACGAAGAGTGCGAGCTGCTGCCGATCTCGAGTTTGAAGACGCAGCTGAACACGCTCTCAACGCTGGTCGGCAACCGCCTCACGCAGCTCAGCAACGTCCTCAACAACAGCACCTACGGGCTCAACAGCCTGCTCAACGCGGTGCTCCCGTCGGGTGCGCAGAACCTCAAGAACGCGCTCTTCCAGTCCGGTGGGCAACTGGCCAGTGCCACGGCTCTCTACACGCTGCTGAGCACGACACAAAGCCAGCTCGACTCGCTGAGCAGCACGCTCTCCGGGTTGACGTCGCTCGATCTCTGTGACCTCAAGCTCTCGCAGTTCAAGTCGCTCACCTCGATCACCGACTTCGATTCCTCCGGCTCGCTGACGCTGTCCTCGGGCCTGACCACGCAGCTCGGCGACACGGGCGGGACTTTGTCGGTCGATCTGACGGACTTGCAGTCGAAGCTCAACGCGTTCAAGGCCGCGATCGGCAACCTGACGAGCGTGCTCTGTCCGCTTGCGGGGAGCCTCATCTGCACGCCGTACAACAATCTGAACGCCTCAGCGAACACGCTCACGTCGGCGATCGGCGGCTCGGCCGGGATCTATGCGAGCACGACGACGCTCAACACCGACCTCGCGAACCTCGCCGCCCTCTCGACCGCGAACACGACCCACAACAGCAAGCGCGTCACCGTCGCCGTGACGATCGACAAGGCGCGCGGCGACCTGACGCCGCAGAACGTCACCTACCTGAGCACGATCGTCACCAACCCCGACGACGGCCTCGTGCTGACCGGATGAACCGGCGGTTGAGATCGGAGTATGGGTTCGCGCTGGCCAGCGCGATCATCCTCATGTTCATCGTCCTGCTGCTCACGGCCTCGATCACGACGGTCGTGATCTCTTCGCTGCACCAGACGACTCGTGATCGCAACTCGGCCGAGGCCTTCCAGCTCGCCGACTCCGGCGTCGACGAGGTCACCTGGCACATGAACCGCGAGCTCGTCTCGACCGAGGTCCGCGACCTCGCCGGGATCACCACGGGCGTCGTTTCGACCGACGGCTGCCTTGGTCTCAGTGACAACAACATCGTCCTTCAGGTCCTGACCTCGACACCCGCGAACGGGTTCTGCAACGCACTCTCGATCCCCAGCCTTCCTGCGGGCGAGGCCACTCAGTGCTACACGGAGGCCCGCGTTGGCCTCGACCTGGGCAACGTCTCCAGTCTCGTCAACAACCTGCTGACGCGGAACGTCATCTGCCAGGGCGATGTCGGTGGGGCGAAGCGGCGGATCCTGGCGCGGATGGCGCTCAAGGTCTCGGCGGGCACGCCGACGACGCTCTGGCGGCGTGACGCCTGGGTCGAGTGCGCGGGCGACTTCACGAGCACCACGGACCCGATGGCCGGGTGTCCGTCACTGCCCGCAATCGGCAGCTGAACGCCGAGGGCCGGCGTCGGGCTGGCGAAAACGGCCCCACATATACGAAAACGTCCCGCAAGCGGGACGTTTTCGTGGGTACAGGGAGGAGAGTATGTGTGATGGGAAGGCGCCTGGTCTTGGACCTGGGCGCTAAGTCTGAGTAGGAAGATACGAACGAACGTACGATTTGTCTGTGAGTCCGGTCACAGACGCCGGTGGATGGCGGTCGGGCAACGGCCGGCGGGGGGAGGCAGTCCGGACTTCACCGTCCCCGAGGCGGCAAAGGCAGGAATGCCTGCTCGGACTTCGGGACCGGGCGTGCAAACGCGGGGCGTCGGCGGGTGGGCGCAGCCAACCGGGCCCGAGCACCGGGGCGGCGCCCCCCGATGCCGCTACTTTTCGGGCGATGGCCCAGCGTCGACTCGACACTCTCGTCGCCGAGCGGGGCCTGGCGCCTTCGCGTACTGCTGCGGCGAGCTCGATCCGCGCCGGCCAGGTGCGGATCGGCAAGGGCGGGGAACGGCCGACGAAGCCGGGCCACATGGTCCCCGAGGAGATCCGCATCGAGGTCGAGGGCGGCCGCCCGTACGTCTCGCGCGGCGGCCTCAAGCTCGAGGCGGCGCTCGATCGCTTCGCGATCGACGTCGAAGGCCGCCGCTGCCTCGACGTCGGCGCCTCGACCGGCGGCTTCACCGACTGCCTGTTGCAGCGCGGGGCCGACGCGTCGTCGCGCTCGACGTCGGCCGCGGCCAGCTCGACTGGGGTCTGCGCAACGACGAGCGCGTCGTCGCCATCGAGGGCTTCAACGCCCGCGAGCTGACCCCGGCGGATCTGCCGTTCGCCCCTGAGCTCGTCACGGTCGACGTCAGCTTCATCTCCGTCGCCAAGCTGCTGCCCGCGATCGCCTCGGTCGCGGCCGCCGATGCGCGGATCCTGGCGATGGTCAAGCCCCAGTTCGAGCTCGGCCGCGGGCGGGTCGGCCGTGGCGGCGTCGTCCGCGACCCGGCCGCAGCGGGCCGAGGCGGTGCTCGAGCGTCGCCGCCGCGGCCGGGCGCAGTGGGCCTGCAGGCGGCGGGGTCGCGGCCGCCGGCGTGCCCGGCCCGAAGGGCAACGTCGAGATCTTCCTCCTGCTCGGCGCCGGCCTCGAGCCGCTCGCCGACCTCCCCGAGCGGGCAGCAGTCGAATCCGAGGGACCGGCGGTGAAGGCATGAGCGCCAGTCGGCACCGCGGCCGTCTTCACCCACGGCACGCCGGCGGAGTCGGCGCCGCGGTCTCCGTGCCGCGCGCGCGGCCGCCGAGCGCGCCGGCTGCCGCCTGTACGCCGACCCGGAGGAGATCGACCAAGCACGGCGAGGGTGCCGCCGGCGTCGAGCCGCTCGCGAGCCTCGAGGGCGCCCCCGACCTCTGCCTGGCGCTCGGCGGCGACGGCACGATCCTCAAGGGCCTGCGCCGCTTCGCCGGCAGCGGCGGTCCCGGTCTTCGGGATCAACTACGGCACGGTCGGCTTCCTCGCCGCGGCCGAAGCCGAGGACCTCGAGCGCGGCCTCGGCGCCGCCTTCGCCGCGGACTTCGAGACGATCGAGCTGCCGGGCCTCGAGGCGGGCGCGCCCGGCGAGCGCAGCCCGGCGCTCAACGACATCTCCTTCACCCGCCGCCCGCACCACCGCGTCGCCGAGCTCAGCTACCGGCTCGGCGGGCGCGAGGTCGGCCACGTGCGCTGCGACGGCCTCGTCGCCGCCACCCCGGTCGGCTCGACCGGCTACAACCTCGCCAACGGCGGCCCGATCCTCGCCTGGGGCGTCGAGGGCTACGTGGTCAGCTTCATCGCCCCGCACACGCTCACCGTCGCGCGCGCTCGTCGTCGCGCCCGACGACGTCCTGCACGTCCACAACGTCGGCTGCGCGCGACCCGGTCGACATCGCCATCGACGGCGTGCCCGCCGGTGAGCTCGGCGCCCGGCGGCGCGATCGAGATCCGCTTCCGCGACGGCGTCGCGCGCCTCGCCCAGCTCGAGGGCGAGACCTTCTACCGCCGGATCCGCGAGAAGTTCGGCCGCCTCGCCCAGTAGGCAGCCCGGGATCTCGCCTGCAAGCTGGCGGCCGGGGGCGAATCCGTCGGTCGCCGTTGCTAAATCACTGCGGGCGATGCTGCGCGAGCTGCGAATCGAGAACCTGCTCCTGATCGAGCGCGCCGAGCTGCGCTTCGAGGCGGGCCTGAACGCGATCACCGGCGAGACCGGCGCCGGCAAGACGGTGCTCGCCCACTCGCTCGACCTGCTGCTGGGCGGCAAGCCGCGCAGCGGCATCGTCCGGCCCGGCGCCGCGGAGGCCTGGGTCGAGGGCTCGTTCGACCTCGACCCGGCGCTGCGCGCGACGCCGGAGCTCGGCCGAGCTGCTCGAGCGGCTGCCCGAGGACGCCGAGGAGGTCGTCCTCGCGCGCCGCGTCTCCGCCGCGGGCCGCTCCTCCGCCTTCCTCGCCGGCCGCGCCGCGTCGGCCGCCGACCTGCGGGCGCTCGGCGCGCCGCCTGCTCGCCTTCTACGGCCAGCACGAGCACCGCAAGCTGACGCTCACCTCCGTCCAGGCCGAGATCCTCGACGCCTTCGCCGGCGCCGACCACCTCGCGCTGCGCGAGCGCTACGCGACGGCCCACCGGCGCGTGCGCGCGGCCGAGCGCGAGCTGCGTGAGCTGCACGAGCGCGAGGGCGCCCGCGAGCGCGACCTCGACCTGCTCCGCTTCGAGCTCGCCGAGATCGAGGAGCTCGCCCCCGATCCGGCCGAGCACGACGAGCTGACCGCCGAGCGCGACCGGCTGCGCTGCGGTCGAGGGCCTGCGCGAGGGCGTCGCCGAGGCGCTCGCCGCGGTCAGCGCCGAGGACGAGCGGGGCGGAGGCCGGGGCGGCGCCGCTCGCCGCGGTCGCCGCACTCGGCGCTCGCCCGCGCCGACGGCGTCGATCCGGACCTCGATCGCGCTCGCCGAGCGGGCCGGCAGCGCTCGCCGTCGAGCTCGCCGATCTCGGCGGCCGAGCTGCGCGGCTACCTCGAGGGCCTCGAGGCCGACCCCGAGCGGCTCGAGGCGGTCGAGAGCCGGCTCGACGGCCTCGACCGGCTGCTCCGCAAGCACGGCGGCTCGATCGAGGCGGTGCTCGACGCACGCCGAGCAGCTGCCGGACGAGATCGACCGGCTCGACCGGGCCGACGAGCGCGGCGCCGAGCTCGAGGCCGAGCTGAGCGCCGCGCGCGGCAACAGCGCGAGCGACTCGGCGGGGAGCTCAGCGACTCGCGCCGGCGAGGCGGCGCCGGAGCTCGAGCGCGGGTCGCCGCCGAGCTCGCCGAGCTCGCGATGGACGGCGCGACGCTCGAGGTCGGCCTCGAGCCGCACTCCGAGCGGCTTCGGGCCGACCGGCGCCGAGCGCGTCGAGCTGCGGGTCGCGACCAACCCGGGCATGCCGCTCGCGCCGCTCGGCGAGACCGCCTCCGGCGGCGAGCTCTCGCGGGTGATGCTGGCGCTCACGGGCCTCGGGCCGGCCGGCGCGGCGGTCGAGACGATGGTCTTCGACGAGATCGACGCCGGCATCGGCGGCAAGGTCGCCCGCCGGGTCGGCGAGCGGCTGCGGGCGCTCGGCGAGCGGCCGGCAGGTGATCTGCATCACCCACCTGCCCCAGGTCGCCTCGCTGGCGGCGCGCGCACTTCCGGGTCCACAAGGCGGCCGAGCGGATCCGCGACCGTCGCGACGGTCGAGCGCGTCGGCGGCGAGGAGCTGGTCGCCGAGATCGTCCGCATGCTCGGCGCCGACGGCGGCGACGAGGCGGCCGACGGCACGCGCGCGAGCTGCTCGCCGCCTGAGTCGGCGCGCGGAGCGGCACTGTCGCCCGAGCGCGTAGGCGGTGCGCCGCGGAGTCCGCTCAGCTCGAGCGATAATCGAGGCGTGAGGAGCCCAGCCTCAGGGCGTTTTCGACTGAGTCGCAGGGACGGGCGCTCCGAGTCGACCCGCGCGTGCGGGACGCCCGCGATCGACGGGGCGGGCGCGCTGCGGGCAAGCGGACCAAGGACCTCGTCAAGCGGCTCGCGCGGGCGAGATCGCCGTCATCGACCACGCCGACCTCGACCGGATCGCGGCCGAGGACCTCGCCGCCTGCGGCGTCGCCGCCGTGCTCAACAACCGCGACAGCTCGACCGGCCGCTACCCGAACGTCGGGCCGCTGCTGCTGGCCCGCGCCGGCGTGCCGCTCGTCGACGTCGCTCGACGCCGACCTGTTCGAGCTGCTCGACGACGGCGACGGCGATCGAGCTCGAGGGCGGCGCGGATCGCTGCGCGGGGCGGAGCGGATCGCCGCGGGCGCAGCGGCTGACGCTCGGAGCAGACGGCGGAGCGGCTCGAGGGCCAGCGGCAGCATGATCGACCGGGCGCTCGCCGACTTCGCCACGAACACGATCGAGCACGTCCGCGAGGAGAGCGAGCTGCTCTCGGGCGAGATCGAGTTCCCGCCGGTCCGCGACCGACTTCCGCGGCCGCCACGCGCTGATCGTCGTCCGCGGCCCCGACTACCGCGAGGACCTCGCCGCGCTCGGCGCCTACATCCGCGACGTGCGGCCGCTGATCGTCGCCGTCGACGGCGGCGCCGACGCGGTCCTCGAGGCGGGCTTCAAGCCGGACATGATCCTCGGCGACATGGACTCGGCGACCGACGAGGCGCTGCGCTCCGGCGCCGAGCTGATCGTCCACGCCTATCCGGACGGCCGCGCGCCCGGCAGCGAGCGCCTCGAGGCGCTCGGGCTCGACCACGTCGTCGTGCCCGCCGCGGGCACCAGCGAGGACGTTGCGATGCTGCTCGCCCACGAGCGCGGCGCGGCGCTGATCGTCATGGTCGGCGCCCACTTCAACCTGACCGAGTTCCTCGACAAGAACCGGGCCGGGATGTCCTCGACGTTCCTGACCCGGCTGCGGGTCGGCGAGACGCTGGTCGACGCCAAGGGCGTCAGCCGCCTCTACCGGCCGGGCATCGGCAACGTCGGGTATCGGCGATCTTCGTCGCCGCGTTCGTCCTGCTGCTCGCGATCGTGCTGATCGCCTCGCCCGTCGCTCGACAACGTGACCGAGCTGCTCTGGCTGAAGATCCGCGACGCGTTCGGGATCTAGATCGATCCCAGGACGGGCAGCGTGGGCACCGGTCCACTAGCGTTCCGGAGCGGATGGGCTACAGCGGCAGATACCACGCCGCCTCGCTGGTCGCCGTCTTCATCGCGCTGGCGATCGGGATCCTGATCGGCGATCGGGCTCGCCGACGACGTCGTCTCCGGCGCCTCGCAGGAGCTCGAGAGCAGCCTGCGCGGCGACCTCGAGCGACGCCCAGAGCCGCGCCGACGACCTGCAGCGCGCAGCTCGAGCGCGAGCGCGCAGTTCGGCGAGCAGCGTCTACCCGGCGCTGGTCGCCGACCGGCTCGACCGGCAGCAAGATCGCGATCGTCGGCCTCGGCGTCGCTGCAGCGACGAGATCGACTCGGCAGTCGCCGATGCGGTCGAGCCCGCCGGTGCGCGAGGTCGCGGCGAAGGCGGTGATCGCCGCGCCGACCGACGCCGCGGGCTCGCGGACGCGGCCGCGGCCGGCGTCGGCGCGGGCGCGCCGCGGCGGGCCGCAGCTCCAGCGCCTCGGGCGCCGCGCTCGGCGAGGAGCTGAGCGGCGGCGGGCCGCTGCTGCGACGCGACCGAGCTCGACGCTGTTCTCGCGCTTCAGCGGCAGCCTCGCGGGGTCGACCGTGGTCGTCGTCGCTCCGAGCGACCTCTCGAGGGCTCGATCGCGGTCGAGCGCAGCGCGGACCCAGACGCTGCTCGCCGGCCTGTACACGGGCATCGAGGCGGGCGCGACCGGGGCGGTCGCCGTCGAGCTGACCGACGACCGACCCGACCACGCTCGGCGGGCCGTCCAGGACGCCGGCATCGCGACCGTCGACCACGCTCGACCTGACCGCGGGCAAGGTCGCGATCGTCTTCGTCGCTGCTCGGCGCCGAGGGCGACTACGGGATCAAGGAGGGCGCCGACAGCTTCCTGCCCGAGCCTGCTCGGACCGCCGACCGACGCCGTGACCCTGCTCGCCCTGCTGCTCGTCGCGGCGCTCGCGGCGCTGCCTGCTGCCGCGCTGGGCCGAGGACATGGTGCGCGAGCGGGCTGGTGCGCGAGAACTGGCGCGGCGCCGAGCTCGCCTTCCCGCTCGGCGCGCTGCTCGTCTCGGTCTCGCTGATCGCGCTGGTGCCGCTCGCCGTCCTCGACGACCGCGCCGACCTCGACCTGCTCGAGCCCGGCCTCGGCCGCTGGTTCGCCTACGTGCTCGGGGTCGCCCTCCTCGGCCTGCTCGACGACATGCTCGGCCGCGGCCACGCGGGCGACACCGCCCGGGGCTGGCGCGGTCACGCCCGCGCGGTCGCCGTCCGGGCGGCTGTCGACCGGCGCGATCAAGGCGGTCGGCGCGCTTCGGGCTGGCCGCGTTCGCCGTCTCCGGCCCGGCCGCGAGGCCTTCGGCTACCTCGCCGACCTGGCCCTGCTGCTGCTGGCGACGAACCTCTTCAACCTGCTCGACCTGCGTCCCGGGCGGGTCGAGAAGGCGCTCGCGATCCTGCTCGCCGGCGCTCTGCCTCGGCGCCTGGACGCTCTACCCGCTGCAGCTGCTCGGCGTCTTCATCGGCCCGCTCGCTGGTCGGCGCCGCGCTGACCCTGCGCGAGCGGGCGATGCTCGGCGACGCCGGCGCCAACCTGGCCGGCGCGCGTCGCCGGGGTCGCGCTGCTCGTCACGCTCGGCGCAGGACGCCCGCCTGGTCGCGCTCGCGCGTCGTCGTCGCGCTGACCGCCTACGGCGAGTTCCGCTCGATCTCGGCGGCGATCGAGCGGCTGCCCGTGCTGCGCGACCTCGACCGGGCTCGGCCGCCTGCCTTGAAGATCCGGGCCTCCGGGTCGCCGCCGGCGCCGAAACCGCGCATTTTCCGGCGCCGATCCGACTTCCGGTTCCGTCCCCGTCGAAGCTAGACTCGCTCCGACGTGATGAGCGACCGCCCGGGGAAGCCAAGAACGCCTGCGGGAGAGACCCGCTTCATCTTCGTCACCGGGGGCGTCGTCTCGGCGCTCGGCAAGGGAATCGCCGCCGCCTCGATCGGCCGCCTGCTCGTCAGCCGCGGCTTCCGGGTCCAGCTGCAGAAGTTCGACCCCTACATCAACGTCGACCCGGGCACGATGAGCCCGTTCCAGCACGGCGAGGTGTTCGTCACCGAGGACGGCGCGGAGACCGATCTCGATCTCGGCCACTACGAGCGCTACACCGGCGAGAACGCCTCGCGCGCCTCGAACGTGACCGCCGGCGCCGTCTACAACAGCGTGATCAAGCAAGGAGCGCCGCGGCGACTACCTCGGCGGCACCGTGCAGGTGATCCCGCACATCACCGACGAGATCAAGCAGCGGATCCTGATCGTCGCCGAGGCCCAGTCGGTCGACTTCGTGATCACCGAGATCGGCGGCACCGTCGGCGACATCGAGTCGCTGCCGTTCCTCGAGGCGATCCGCCAGCTCTACACCGACCTCGGCCCGCGCCGCTGCATGTTCCTGCACCTGACGCTCGTCCCCTACGTCGGCCACGCCGGCGAGCTGAAGACGAAGCCGACCCAGCACTCGATCAACGAGCTGCGCCGGATCGGCATCCAGCCGCACGCCGTCATCTGCCGCTCCGAGGGCGGCCTCGACCGCGAGATCCGCCGCAAGATCGCGCTCTTCGGCTCGGTGCCCGAGGAGGCCGTGATCTCCGCCCGCGACGTCGACAACATCTACAAGGTGCCGCTCGTCTTCCGCGCCGAGGGCATGGACGACCTGATCCTCGACCACTTCGCGATCGAGGCGCCGGCCCCCGACCTGACCGACTGGGAGGCGCTCTGCCGCCGCGCCGACGACGCCGACCGGCACGGTCCGGATCGCGCTGGTCGGCAAGTACGTGCAGCTCGAGGACGCCTACAAGTCGGTGATCGAGGCGCTCAAGCACGGCGGCTACCACCAGCGGCGTCAACGTCGAGGTCGACCTGGTCAGCTCCGAGGACCTCGATCCCGCCGCGGCTCGAGGGCGCCGACGGCATCCTGATCCCCGGCGGCTTCGGCGAGCGCGGGATCGAGGGCAAGGTCGCCGCCTGTCCGGCTACGCCCGCGAGCAGGAGATCCCGTTCCTCGGCATCTGCCTCGGCATGCAGATGGCGGTCGTCGACTACGCCCGCCACGTCTGCGGCATGGAGGGCGCCAACTCGGCCGAGTTCGACCCCGAGACCCCGTACCCGGTCGTCGATCTGCTGCCCGAGCAGAAGGAGGTCTCCGACCTCGGCGGCACGATGCGCCTCGGCGCCGACCCGGTGAAGCTCCACGAGGGCACCAAGGCGCGCGAGATCTTCGGCGGCGAGGGCGTCATCTACAAGCGCCACCGCCATCGCTACGAGGTCAACAACATGCTGCGCCGCCGGCTCGAGGACGAGGGCCTGGTGATCAGCGGCACCTCGCCGGACGAGCGCCTGGTCGAGATCGTCGAGCTGCCCGACCACCCGTTCTTCGTCGCCTCGCAGTTCCACCCCGAGTTCAACTCGCGGCCCGACCGACCCGGAGCCGCTGTTCCGCGAGTTCGTCGGCGCCGCCGCGAAGCGGGCCGGCGGCGCCGTCCGGCGCCGAGGACGGCGAGGCTGGCGAGGGCGCCGAGGCCGGCGCCGCCGCCGACGACGAGATCAGCGTCCGCCGCACCGCTGAAGCGCCGTAGCGCCAAGGCTGGCTGACGCCGTCCGCGCGTCACACCCCTAGCTTGCGCTCGCGTGAGCGAGAGGATGCACGAGCGCTTCATGCGCCTCTGCGAGATCCCGAGCATCACCGGGGACGAGCGGGCGATCACCGACGCGATCGCCGCCGAGCTGCGCGGAGCTCGGATTCGAGTCGGCGAGGACGACGCCGCCGGGCCGGCGCGCGCCGGCGCCGGCAACCTGACCTGCGGATCGTCCCGCCGGCGCGGCGAGGCGGGCGGGACGGCGGCGGGATCCCGTGGACGATGTTCGCCGCCCACGTCGACACCGTCCCCCACGAGGGCCCGATCGAGGTCGTCGAGCGCGACGGCGTCTTCCGCACGGCCGGCGAGACGATCCTCGGCGCCGACAACAAGGCCGCCGTCGCGGTGCTCATGGAGATGGCCGCGATCTGGGCGCGAGGGCGAGCGCCGCCGGCCGGCGTCGAGCTGCTGTTCACGGTCGCCGAGGAGCAGGGCCTGCGCGGCGCCCACGCCTACGACGTCTCGACTCGCTGCGCGCCGAGTACCGGCTTCGTGCTCGACCACGCGACGCCGATCGGCGAGGTGATCACCGCCGCGCCGACCTACAAGAAGCTGATCGCCGACTTCACCGGCGTCGAGTCGCATGCCGGGCTGCGTCCCGAGGACGGGCGCAGCGCGATCGAGGCCGCGTCGGCGGCGATCGCGGCGATGGAGCTCGGCCGCCTCGACGCCGAGACGACCGCGAACGTCGGCGTGATCGACGGCGGCAGCGCCCCGAACGTCGTCGCCGGCGGCTGCCGCGTCGCGGCCGAGGCCCGCGCGATCGAGCTCGGGCCGGGCCGAGGAGGTGCCGATGGCGATGGTCGAGGCCTGCTCAGTGGGCGGCCGGCGAGCACGGCTGCGACGTCGACGTGCGAGATCGACGAGCACTTCCGCGGCTACCGGGTCAAGCCGCCTCGAGGCCGCTGGCGATCGCCCGGGCGGCGCTGGAGCGCTGCGGCGTCGAGCCGATCGAGCGTCGCACCGGCGGCGGCTGCGACGCCAACGCCTTCCGCGTGCGCGGCTTCGACGCGCTGCTGCTCGCGAACGGCACCGAGGCCAACCACACCGCCGACGAGTCCGTCGCGCGCGCCGAGCCTCGACGCTGATGCTCGACGTCTGCGCTGCGGTGCGTCGCCGAGGCCGCGGCGAAGTGCTGAAGCTGCGCCGGGGCCTCGTCGTCGAGGCCGATCCGCTCGACCGTCGAGGTCGACGGCGAGCGCCGCCGGGCCTGGGCGGACGAGTCGCTCGTCGGCCCGTGCGAGGTCGGCGACGAGGTCGTCGTCAACACCGCGGCGCTCGACCTCGGGCTCGGCACCGGCGGCTTCGACATCGTCCACGTCAACCTCACCCGCGGGCTCGAGGGCGGCGAGAGCGCCGCCGGGCGTCCACGTGATGAAGCTCAACTACACCTCGCTTCAGCACGCCGTCGACCCAGTCGAGGCAGCCGGCCGAGCGCCGGCCGCGCCGTCGCGTTCCGGTCCCGCTGCTCGTCCTGCCGCTGCACGGCCACCTGGCGCCGGCCGCCTGGGCGTTTGCGGGCGGCGGGCGGAGCGGGCGGAGCCTCGGCTTCGTGCAGACCCGGGCGCGGCGCTGCCGCGGCTCGCTCTCCGCTGACGTCCGCGAGCTGCGCGAGCGCGGGCTGCTGGCCGAGACGATCAGCGCCGCGCCCGTGCTTCGGCGGCGAGCGCGAGGCGATCAGCGTCATCGGCGCCCTGCACGCCGCGGCCGACGCGCGGCTGGGATGCGATCGTCGTCGGCCCCGGGTCCCGGGATCCTCGGTTCGGCGAGCCGCTACGGGCACGGCGGCATGGCGGCGCTCGACGCCGCCCACGCCGCGCTGGCGCTCGGGCTCCCGACGCTGCTCTCGCCGCGGCTGTCCAGCGGCGATCCGCGGCGATCGGCACCTCGGGCTCAGCCATCACACGCGAACCGGTGCTCGATCTGCTGCTCGCCGGCGTCCGCGTCGCGGTCCCGGCCGACGCGGCCCGCCTCTGGCCCGGCGGCGCCCAGGATCCGCGGACCGTGGGGCCGATTCCGCACGATCTCGTTACGGCGCTCGAGGGCCGACACGAGCCGGTCGTCTCAGCCGCCGACATCCGCGGCTACGGGGACAGCGGCCTGCCAAGCCGGACGATGGGCCGGGAGCTCGGCGAGGACGAGCTCTTCTTCGCGGCGCCGCTCGCCGCGGGCTCTGCGCTTGCCGTCGCTCGCCTGAGGGCGCGCGGGCTGCGCACGGCCGGTTGCACCGGAAGGGAGGCATCCGGCGGCCGGGAAAGTGCCGGAATGGCCGTTGCCGCACCGCGTACCGATGCCCAGACCGAGACCGGGCGAGGACGAGGCACCCCAACCGGATGCCCGCTTCGAGGCGCACCTGCTCGACTTCCTCGCCTACCTGGAGTTCGAGCGCGGCCTCGCGCGCAACACGCTCTCGGCCTACCGCACCGACCTGCTCCAGTACGGCTCCTACCTAGCCGGGCGGGAGCTCGCCGCGACCGATGCGGGGCCGGCCGAGATCGCCGACTTCCTCGCGACGCTCGCCCGCGGCGAGGGCGACCGCAAGCCGGCCTCAGCGGCGACGCTGAACCGCAAGACCGCCTGCCTGCGCTCCTTCTACCGGCACCTGCGCCGGGGCGAGCTGATCGACTCCGACCCGACCGCCACTGTGCGCGCGCCGCGCAAGGACAAGTCGCTGCCGAAGGTGCTCGGCTACTCGGAGGTCAAGAAGCTGCTCGAGTGCGTCTCCGGCGCCGGCGCCGGCCGATCTGCGCGACCGGGCGCTGCTCGAGGTCATGTACGGCTGCGGCCTGCGCGCCTCGGAGACGGTCGGGCTCGAGCTCGGCTCCATCGATCTCGAGCACGGCTTCCTGCGCGCGTTACGGCAAGGGCTCGAAGGAGCGGATCGTGCCGCTCGGCCGCGAGGCCTCGGCGGCCGTGCGTCGCTACCTGCGCGATGGCCGCCCGGCGCTAGCCGGAGACAGCGACGAGCGCGCCCTGTTTCTCAACCAGCGCGGCGGCGCGCTCACCCGGCAGGGCCTCTACAAGATCATCCAGGCGCGGGCGCGATCGGTCGGGCTCGGCGACAAGATGAGCCCGCACACGCTCCGCCACAGCTTCGCCACGCACCTGCTCTCGGGCGGCTGCGACCTGCGCTCGGTCCAGGAGATGCTCGGCCATGCCGACGTCGCGACGACGCAGATCTACACGCACCTCTCCGCCGACCGGGTCAAGGAGGTCTACTTCGAGGCCCACCCGCGCGCCCGCGCTCGCGCGAGCGGTTGAGCGCGCACCTCCTGACCGCGCCGGCGGTGGCGCTCGTGTAGAAGGGCTCTGTGCCCGAGCTTCCCGAGGTCGAGACCATCTGCCGCCAGCTCGCCCCCCACGCCGAGGGGCGGCAGATCGAGCGGCTCGAGATCCTCGACGCGCGCTGGAGCCGGCCGCACGCCCAGGGACGTCGAGGCCGGCGTCGCCGGGCGCACGATCGAGCGGGTCGGGCGCCGCGGCAAGTACATCCTGCTCGAGCTCGACGACGGCGCGACTCTGGCCATGCACCTGCGGATGACCGGCAACCTGGTCATCGGCGGGGAGCGGATCGGCGGCGAGCGCCTGTACGAGGGCGAGCACGACTGGAGACGCCACCTGCGGGCCCTGTTCACGCTCGACGACGGCAGCACGCTGCGCTTCACCGACCCGCGTCGCTTCGGCCACGCGCACCTGCTCGCCGCGGATGAGGTCGAGCCCTACCTCGAGGCGCGGCTCGGCGTCGAGCCGCTCGGCGACGAGCTCACCCCGCAGCTGCTGCTCGCCGAGGCGGCGGGCCGGACGGCGCCGCTGAAGTCCTTCCTGCTCGACCAGCGACGGGTCGCGGGCATCGGCAACATCTACGCCGACGAGGCGCTGCACCGGGCCCGCCTGCACCCGCTCTCGCCGGCCGGGTCGATGCGGCTCGAGCACTGCGGAGGAGCTCCGCGACGGGATCGTCGAGGCGCTCGAGCTCGGCATCGTCAACGGCGGCTCCTCGATCGACGACTACCGCGACGCGCGCGGTGAGCAGGGCTCGATGCAGGAGGAGTTCCTCGTCCACACGCGCGAGGGCGAGCCCTGCCCGCGCTGCGGAGAGACGATCTCGCGGATCGTCGTCGGTGGCCGCTCCACCTACTTCTGCCCGAGCTGCCAGATCCGGCTGCGGCGCCGCCCGCGCCGGCGCCGGCGCGGGACCGCGACTGGGACCCGCGGCAGGGGGACGGCGCAGTGAGTGGCATCGAGCCGGATCTCGGGCCGCCGGCTGGCTTCGCGATCGGCCACTGGACCGACGAGGCGGCCCCGACGGGCTGCACGGTGGTCCTGCCCCCGCCCGGCAGCGCCTGCGGCGTCGACGTCCGCGGCGGCGGACCCGGTTCGCGTGAGACCGAGATCCTCGGGCCGCTCGCCAACGCGTCGGAGGCGACGGCGGTGCTGCTCGCCGGCGGCAGCGCCTTCGGGCTCGCCGCTGCCGATGGCGTCGTTCGCTGGTGCGAGGAGCAGGGGCGCGGCTACGAGACTCCCGGCGGCCGCGTGCCGCTCGTCCCCGCCGCCGTCATCTACGACCTCGTCACCGGCCGCAGCGACGTGCGACCCGGGCCCGAGCAGGGCTACGCAGCCTGCGACTCGGCCCGGCAGGGCGTGCCGCACCGCGGCCGGATCGGCGCGGCGACGGGCGCCGCCGTCGCGAAGGCGCTCGGCCGCGAGCACTCGACTCCGGGCGGCGTCGGCTACGCGGCGCTGCGGCTCGGCACCGGGGAGACCATCGCGGCGCTCGCGGTCGTCAACGCGACCGGCGACGTGCTCGACGAGGACGGCGACATGCTCGCCGGCCTGCCGGAGATCGGGGGCGAGCGGCGAACTTCCGCGGAGCTGATCGCCTTGGCGCCGGGACCGCCCGACTGGAGCGTGCGCGACTCCCGCGAGGGCACGACGCTCGTCTGCCTGATGACCGACCTGGCGCTCGACAAGCTCGCCGCCACCAAGGTCGCGCGGATGGCGAGCGCCGGGATCGCGCGCGCGATCGACCCGGTCTTCACGCCCTTCGACGGCGACATCGTCTTCTGCCTCGCCTCGGGCGGCGCGGAGCCGGCGGCGGGCTGGCGCGTGATGTCGGCCGGGACCGGCGCCGCGACGGTGACGGCGGCGGCGATCCGCGACGGGATTCGCTCCGCGAGCGGCTGACGCCCGCCGCGTCCCCGTCCTGTCACGCGTTCATCATGGAAGTGTGCCGGGAAGTGTCAAGACCGAGGCTGTCGTGCTCCGCAGCATCCGCTACGGGGAGGCGGATCGGATCCTGCACCTGTACAGCGCCGATCGCGGCCGCGTGAACGCGATCGCGAAGGGCTCGCGGCGGCCGAAGTCGCGCTTCGGTGGTCGCCTGGAGCCGTTCTTCCGGCTCGATCTGATGCTGCACGAGGGGCGCAGCGAGCTGCTCACGGTGACCGGCGCTTCGACGGTCAGCGGCTACCCGCACCTGCGCGCCAGCGGCCCGGCGATCGCGGCCGCCGGCGGCGCCTGCGAGGCGGTGCTGCGCCTGTTCGACTCGACCGAGGCGAACCGGGCCGCCTACAACCTGCTCTGCCGCTACCTCGACATGCTGGAAGCCGAGGCCGCGCCGGGGACCGAGGCGGCGCCGGCGCCGGCGCCGAGCTCGCGCGCGGCAGCGCTCGCCTTCCGGCTCAAGCTGGCGCTCGCCGCCGGCTTCGTCCCGGAGCTCGGCGCCTGCGCGCGCTGCGGCTCGCGTGAGGACATCGCCGCCTTCTCCGGCGCGGCGGGAGGCGTCGTCTGCTCGGCCTGCGAGGGCGCCGGCTTCCGGCTCTCCAGGCAGGCGTACGAGTTCATGGTCGCCGCCGTCGGCAAGCCCTTGGCGGAGCTGCCCGATGCGGATGAGGGCGCCCTGCGGCAGGTCGAGCGGGCGACCGGCGACGTGCTCTCCCACCACGCGCACGTGCAGCTCCGCGCCGTCGCCTGAGCGCCGGCGAGACCACGCATGCGGCGCACCTTTCCGCCACATGGAGTCGTTTATGTGGCGCGCATCCTCTGACGGGCCGATTTCCGGCCGATCGGCCCCTCGCGCCGCCGCGAGGCGGCGGCTCAGCTCTTCGGCCGGTACATGCGCTCGGTAACGCGCAACTGGACGGGGCGCGGGCCGAGCCGCGAGCCGCGCATCACCCAGCGCATCAGCGCGCCGGGAATGATCGCCCGTTTACCGCGCTCCCAGGCCTCGAGCGACTCGCGGACGCACTGCTCGGCGCTGATCTCACCCGGGACGACGCCGGTGTCGTCGACGCCCGCGATGTCCTGCCACTCCGTCGGCACGGGGCCCGGGTTGACGGACATCGCGCGGACGCCGGTGCCGCGCAGCTCCTCGCTGAGCGCGTCCGTGAAGCTCAGCGCGAACGCCTTGCTGGCGCCGTAGGTCGCCTCCCAGGGCAGCGGCTGCATGCCGGCGGTCGAGGCGACGACGATGACGCCGCCACTGCCACGCTCGACCATCGCCGGCAGGAAGGCGCGCGTGAGGACGACGACCGCCTCGCAGTTGAGCCGGACCATCTCGGCGTCGCGCCCCTCCTCGATCTCCCAGACATGGCCGAAGGTGCCGAAGCCGGCGTTGTTGACGAGCAGGTCGACATCGAGCCCGAGCTCGGCGACCTTCGCCGGCAGGCCGGCGGCGTCCGCGGCAAGGTCATGGCCGATGACGACGGGCTCGCCACCGATCTCGCCGGCGAGCGCCTGCAGCCGGTCGGTGCGGCGGGCGACGAGCACGAGCCGGTAGCCGCGCGCGGAGAGTTGCCGGGCGAACTGTGCGCCGAGTCCCGAGGAGGCGCCGGTGACGAGTGCGGTCGGCATGGACGAAACCTATCGTCGCCGCGGCCGGGGGGGGCGCAGCACGCCCGTCCGGGGGTTCAGGGGTGTCGAGCCTAGAATCGTCGCGGTGAGCGGAACCGGTCAGCAAGATGGAGTCGAGGGTGCCTTCGAGGCACGTGCGCGCGCCTTCGAGGCGGAGTACCTGGCGCCCGAAGCGACCCGCTCCTACCCGGCCGACCGTGATCGCCCGGAGCCGGACTCCCTGCACCGGACCCCGTTCCAGCGCGACCGCGACCGAATCGTGCACTCGAAGGCCTTCCGGCGGCTCAAGCACAAGACGCAGGTGTTCATCGCGCCCGAGGGCGACCACTACCGGACGCGGATGACCCACACGCTCGAGGCGACCGGGATCGCCCGCAACGTCGCCCGGGCGCTCGGCCTGAACGAGGATCTGACGGAGGCGATCGGCTACGGCCACGATCTCGGCCACCCGCCCTTCGGCCACATCGGCGAGGAGGTGATCGACGCGTCGATCAAGGACCGAGGCGGCGCCGGCTTCCGCCACAACGAGCACTCGCTGCGCGTCGTCGAGGTGCTCGAGCGCGGGGGAGAGGGACTCAACCTGACGGGTCAGGTCCGCGACGGGATCCTCAACCACACGGGTCCGCAGAAGCCGGCGACGCTGGAGGGCCGGGTCGTGCGGCTGGTCGACCGCGTCGCCTACATCAACCACGACATCGACGACGCCGTCCGCGCCGGGATCATCGCCGAGGCCGACCTGCCGCGCGAGCAGATCGAGCTGCTCGGCCCGACCGGCTCGATGCGGATCGACACGCTCGTCAACGACATCGTCGCCCGCTCGGCCGCAGCCGGCGACATCGCCCAGAGTGATGAGATCGGCGGCGCGATGCTCCGCCTGCGCAAGTTCATGTTCGACCGCGTCTACCTCGGTCCCGACGCCCGCTCCGAGCACGAGCGGGTGCAGCTGACGCTGACCGCGTTGCTCGATCACTACCTGGCCCATCCGGACGAGATCCCCGGGCCCGGTCCGGGGACCGAGCCGCTGCAGCGGGTCGTCGATTATGTGGCCGGGATGACCGACCGCTACTGCATCGCCACCTTCCGCAAGATCGCGCTACCGGAGGAGTCGCGGCTGTGAAACAGCCGCTACTCGCACAGGGGACTGGGCGGCTGTGAGCCTGTTCACGCCGGAGACGATCGACCGCGTGCGCGACTCGGCCGACATCGTCGAGGTCGTCTCCGCCTACACGGAGCTGCGCCGCCAGGGCGAGCGCTTCGTCGGCCTCTGCCCGTTCCACGAGGAGCGGACGCCGTCGTTCTCGGTCAAGCCCGCCGAGGGCTTCTACTACTGCTTCGGCTGCGAGGCCGGCGGCGACACGATCCGCTTCGTCCAGGAGAAGGAGGGCTTGAGCTTCCCCGACGCGGTCGAGGCGCTCGCCGACCGCTTCGGCGTCGAGGTCGAGCGCGAGACCGAGGACCCGGAGGCCGAGGCGCGCCGCCGCCGCCGCGGCCGGCTCGGCGAGGCGCTGGAGCGCGCCGCCGCCTTCTACGAGGTCTACCTGTGGGAGGCGGAGAAGGCGAAGCGGGCGCGCGAGTACCTGGCCGGCCGCGGCCTCGGCGAGGAGATCCTGCGGGCGTTCGGCGTCGGCTTCGCGCCGAGCGCCTGGGACTCGCTCCTGGTCCGCGGCCAGCGCGCGGGCTTCACCGTCGAGGAGCTGAAGGCCGCGGGCCTGATCCAGGCGGGGCAGAAGGGCGGTAACTACGACGTCTTCCGCTCGCGGATCACCTTCCCGGTCCGTGACGTGCGCGGGCGAACGGTCGGCTTCGGCGCGAGGGCGACGCTGCCCGACCAGAAGCCGAAGTACCGGAACTCCGCCGAGGGCGAGCTTTACCGCAAGAGCCGCACGCTGTATGGGATCGACCGGGCGCGAGCGGCGATCGCCCGTGGGGAGCGGGCCGTCGTCGTCGAGGGCTACACGGACGTCCTCGCCCTGCACCAGGCCGGGATCGAGGAGACGGTCGCCGTGATGGGCACGGCGATCACCGCGGATCAGCTCAAGTTGCTCTCGGGCTACGCGGGCGAGGTCGTGCTCGCGCTCGACGCCGACCGCGCCGGCCGCGAGGCGATGCTGCGTGCCCAGCGCGTTGCCGGCAGCGGCCGCCTGCGGCTGCTCGTGGTCGCGATGCCCGAGGGCGAGGACCCCGCCGACCTGCTCAACGCCGACGGCGGGGAGGAGCGCTTCCGGCGGCTGCTCACCGAGGCTGTCGACCTGCCCGTCTTCCACGTCCGCGCGATCCTCGGCGACGCCGATCTCTCGACGCCGGCGGGCCGCGACCGGGCGCTCGACGAGGTCGCGCCGGTGCTCAAGGCGATGGGGGACACGATCACCCGCCAGGAGCTCGATCTCCGAGGTCGCCGACCGGCTCGAGACCGACCCGGCGATGGTCGCCCGCCGGCTCGCCGCGGCGCCGATGCCCAAGCGCGAGGAGCCCCCAACACCGACGCCGGTCAAAGCGGACCGGGGCGGGGCGGAGGCGGCGCCGCGGACCGACGATGACGATCCGCCCTACGACGACATGGCCCCGCCGGAGGAGGACGAGCAATTGGACGGCGGCCCGCCGCGGCCGGCGACGATCGACGAGAAGCGCGAGGAGGCGCTGCTGGCGATGTGCATCGCTCAGCCCGATCCCGGCTCCGAGTACCTCGCCCGCCTCACACCCGAGCATCTCGTCTCGCCGCGCTCGGTGCGGGCACTCGAGTGGCTCCGCGACCACCTCAAGCACCCGCTCGAGGGGCTCGACCGCGCCGACGACGAGCTCTTCTCTGAGGTTTCGCGCTTGGCGCTGATCGCCGAGACCCACCCCGCCGAGCAGCCCGCGATGGAGCTGGGCTGGCTGATGGTCGAGCGCGCCCGCATCGACCGCGAGATCGCCGGCCTGCGCCGCAGCGCCGCCGCGCCCGGCCAGGAGGCCGTCGACGCGGTCGAGGGTGGCGGCGCCGACGTCGTCCCCTTCGAGCGCGTCGTCGAGCTCCAGCGCGAACGCGCCCGCATCGCCGACCAGATCGCCAGCCGAGGGGGCTGAGGAGGGGAACATACGTTCGCTTTTCCGTCCGGCTCAGGTGAGACGCTGAAGGCCATGGACAAGGGTCAGTTGGCTGGATACTTGAATGCGGGGCTTTCGATCGAGGCAATCGCACAACTCGCAGGCAAGCATCCGTCAACGGTCTCCTACTGGCTGAACAAGCACGATCTCCAACCGAACGGAAGGCGCCATGCGCCCCGAGCCGGAATAGCGCGGACTGAGCTCGAGGAGCTGGTTGCGAAGGGTCACACCCTGGTGGAGATGGCGGCGCGGCTGGACCGGAGTGTCTCGAACGTGCGCTACCGGCTCAACCGACATGGTCTCGAGACCCAGGGGGCGCGCGGTCGAAGGCCGATCGTGCCTCGCTCTGATTTGGAAGCCGCCCGAGCTGCGGGGCGGACCATCCTCGAAGCGGCTTGCCCCGAGCACGGGCGAGCGGTTTTCGTCCTGACGCCCGGCGGCCGCGTCATATGTCGCCAGTGCCGAGCGGATCGGGTTGTGCGCCGGCGCCGCAAGGTGAAGGAGACGCTGATAGCTGAGGCTGGAGGGTGCTGCTGCCTGTGTGGTTACGACCGCTTCGTCGGGGCGCTGCAGTTCCACCATGTCGATCCAGCGACCAAGGCTTTCGGCGTCGCGCAGAACGGTGTGACGCTCGGCATCGACAAACTGCGCGCGGAGGCATCGAAATGCGTCCTCCTGTGCGCGAACTGTCACGCGGAGGTCGAACATGGGGGCCGCGAGCTAACGCTAAAGTGACCGCCGCTGATGGCGAGCCCTCCACGGTGGCTCAATTCGGTTACTTCGATCCGGGGTGGCAGATAGGCAATGCAGCGCCCTGTTAAGGCGTCCCATGTGGGTTCGAATCCCACCCCCGGAGCTTCAGTGAGGACGCGCGAGTAGGTCCTCGACCGCCTCGGATGCGTGTCGCCCTGGCTCGCCTGCCGGGTGAGCGCCGCCGATCTCGACGGTCCGGCTTCGGTAGCGCGGATCTCCGAGCAGCTCGCGGACGACCCAACGCAGCGGCGACGCCCGCCGGAAGCGCGATGGCAGCATCAGGCCGGCGCCCGCCCACTGCACGCGGGCGCCGTTCTCGGCCATGTCGCCGACGGCGGGGGAGACGAGCAGCGGCTTGCCGGCCTCGAGCGCCCGGCAGACCGTGCCGTGGCCGCCGTGGCAGACGACGAGGTCGGCGGCCGGCATCGCCTGGCTGTAGGAGAGCCAGTCGACGAGCCGCCCGTTCGCGGGCACGTCGATCGCGGCCGGCGGTAGCTGGCCGTTCGTCGTCGCCAGCACTCGCACGCGGCTCGCCTGGCGAGCGCCTCGAACGTGCGCCGGATCAGCAGGCAGTCGGGATCGTGGGCCGTGCTCGACGCGACGAGGACGAGCGGTTCGATCGCCCGGCGGCAGCTCGACGTCTGGATGCGGAATCTCGAAGCTGAGCGGGCCGACGACCCGCGTCTCGGCGGGCCACTCGCGTGGATACTCGAGCTCCGGGAACGTCGCGACGATCACCAGCTCCTCCGAGAGGCCGCCGTGGAAGCGATCGAGCGGCGGCAGCCCGATCGCGGTGCGCGTCGCGTTCAGCTCCCGCCGCCCGCGACGCAGCCCCGCCTCGAGCAGCGGGCCGGCCGCGCTCCACAGGGCGCCTCCGAGCCTCGTCCGCGGCGGCATCACGCCGAAGCCGAAGAACGGCATCGCGGGCTGGTGCACGGGATAGAGGTGCGGGACCAGCGTCGCGCGCCGGATGCCGTGCAGCTCGGCGGCGAGCGCCGGCGCCAGGGTGAGGATGTCGCTGACGACGAGGTCGGGCCGGAACTCCTCGAACAGCGGCCCGAGGGCCACGGCCGCCTCGGCCGGGCCGGGCTCCGAGCCGGGCGGGGGCGGGGGGAAGACCTTGTACTGCTCGGCCGCCTGGAAGCGCAGGCCCTGCGCCTCGATCGGCTCGCGCCAGCGCTCCCAGGTCTCGACCACGACCTCGTGGCCGCGCTCGCGGAGCGCCAGCGCCAGGGCGATCGCCGGGAAAGGCGTGGCCGGCGTCGCCGAAGGCCGCGAGCAGGATGCGCGCGTCGCCCATACGGCCCCGATCCTGCCATTCCTGCCCCTGCAACATCGCTTTCGTCCGCGCCGCCGTCGGCCCGCGTGCGGATCCGCACGGAGCATCCTCAGTCGCCGTGAAGTTCCGCCGAGGACACCGGCTTCCTGCCAGCCGCCTGCGGCCGCGGTCGAGTCGATGCCGCGCCACAGCCGCGAGGCGATGCTGCGCGGAATCGACGACAACCCGATCATCGCCGGCGCCTACGCCGACTCCTCGAGCGGCGGCATCTGCCCGATGCTCGCCGCCCACCGCAACGGCGGTCGCACCGACCTCTCCAGCTTCGCCCGCTGCTGGGACTTCTTCACCGGCGCCCGCCGCCCGCGGCTCGCGACCCGCCGCGAGCTCGCGACGCTGCGCAGCTACCTCGAGATGAGCCTGATCGACACGCCGACGCCCAGAGCCGATCAGCGTCGTCGCCGACCGCCTGCGCGCCGAGCGCGAGGAGATGCGGGCCGAGAACGCCCGGGCCTTCGAGCGGCTCGCCCGCGCCGAAGCGAGAATCGCGCCGACGAGCTTTCGCGCGACGCCAAGCGGGCCGACGACGAGCCGCGCGTCCGCCGCCGCGTCCCGACCGGCGAGCGCGACCGCGGTGCCGAGCTGCGGCGCCGCCGGGCTGGTCCTGGATCCGCCCGACCCGCAGCTACGACGAGTACCGCGTCGCGTCGCCGCCGCCTCCGAGCAGCTCGCCGAGCGCCGCGCGATCGAGCTGCGCGCCGACGAGCCCGTGCTCGACTGAGACGCCGTCTCTGACGAGGCCGCGCAGCTCAGGTCGCGAACGCGCTCGGGTCGCCGGGCCGCGTGAAGACGATCTCGGGGATCAGGCAGTTGGGCGAGGTCCGCAGCAGCAGCCGCACCGTCTCGGCGAGGTCCTCGGGCTGGATCATCTCCTTCGGCTCGACCTGCCCGCGTACCCACTCGGTCATCGGCGTGTCGACGAACGCCGGGCACAGCGCCGTCACCTGGATGCCGTCCTTGCCGACCTCCATCTGGGTCGCCTGGCTGAGGCCGATCACGCCGGCCTTCGTCGCCGAGTAGACGGCGAGCCAGCCCTGCCCGCCCTTGCCGGCGATCGAGGCCGTGTTGACGATCAGCGCCTTGCCGTGCTCGGCGCCGGCCTCCTTGAGCATCGGCAGCGCCTCGCGCGTGGCGAGCACGTAGGAGCGCAGGTTGACGTCGAGCTGCATGTCGATGTGCTTGGTCTTCGCCTCGGCGATCGCGCCGCCGATCCCGACGCCGGCGTTGTTGACGAGCACGTCGAGGCGGCCGTAGCGCTCCTTGTGGCCGGCGACGAGGCCGACGATCTGCTCCTCCTCGGTGACGTCGGCCGGCGCCGCGGTCGCCTCCAGGCCCTCGCCGGTCAGCGTCGCGACCGCCGCCTCGAGCTTGTCGGGGCGGCGCGCCGAGACCGTCAGCGCGTAGCCGTCCTCGCCCAGCGCGCGCGCGATCGCCAGCCCGATCCCGCTCGATCCACCGGTGATCAATGCCGCTCGCTCAGCCAAAGCCTCTCCTTCGCTCGTTGCGCGCGGACCCTATCGACACGCCGCCGATCGGGCCTGCTCAGGTCAGCTTTAGGTCGCTCTCTAGGATCCGGAAGCATGCGCAAGGGGAACCAGACTCGCGCCGCGCTGCTCTGCGCGGCCGCACAGCACTGTTCGTACTGATCGCCGGCTGCGGCGGTGGCGGCGATTCCTCGACCGCCCCGACCGGCGCCGCCGCCACGCCGCCGGCCTCCGACTTCCCGGGAGCCAACGGCCGCACGCTCGAGCAGATCGCCAAGGAGGCGGTGGCAGCCAGAGCGACTCGTGGCGGCGCCCTCAGGCCAGGTCTTCCGGCTCGGGCAAGAACCGCTACGGCTTCGGCGTCTTCAACGTCGACGGCAGCCCCGTTCGCGGCGCCGAGGTCGCCCTCTACGCCGCGCAGCCGAACAAGCCGGCCGAGGGCCCGTTCCCGGCCGCGGCCGAGACGCTCGACGTCGCCGCCGCCTTCCAGTCGAAGACCACCTCGACCGACCCCGACGCCGCCACACGACGTCTACGTCTCCGAGATCCCGTTCGACAAGAAGGGCGAGTGGCAGCTGCTCGCGCTGTTCAAGGACGGCGACACTACTCCTACACCTCGCTGCCGAGCGCCGTCGTCAACCCGAACACCAAGGTCCCGCAGTCGGCGACGAGGCCCCGCCGAAGATCCACACGCTGACCGCCGAGGACGTCGGCGGCGACCTGACGCAAGATCGACACCCGCCAGCCGCCGAGCACGATGCACGACGACGACTTCGCCGACGTCGTCGGCAAGAAGCCGGTCGTGCTGCTGTTCGCGACGCCCGCGCTCTGTCAGAGCCGCGTCTGCGGGCCCGTCGCCGACATCGCCGAAGAGGTCAAGGAGCGGCCCGACGACGCCGCCTACATCCACCAGGAGATCTACAACGACAACGAGGTCAACAAGGGCCTGCGCCCGCAGGTCAAGGCCTACAACCTGCCGTCCGAGCCCTGGCTGTTCGTGATCGGCGCCGACGGCAAGATCTCGACCGAGATCGAGGGCGCCTTCAGCGAGGGCGAGCTCAACGCGGCGCTCGACAAGGTCAGCGGCGGCTCGGGGTCGAGCGGCAGCTCGACCTGCCGGACCGGGGACGGGCGCTTCGGTTCAGCGCCGCGGCGCCCGCCGGCCGCGCTTGCCCGCCGGCCGCCTGCCGCGCTCTCGAGCTTGGCGCGCCCCGCCTGGTCGGCCGCGACCGGCTTGAGCCGGCGCAGCTCCGGGACGAGCAGCTCGTGCGCGCACCGGTGATGCCAGTGGTGGTGGTCGGTGCCGCCCGCGCGGAGCACGTACTGGACGACGACGTGCGGCTCGCCGATCCCGATCCCCCCGTGGCAGCCGGGGCACGTGTAGAGCTTCTGCGAGATGCTGCGGATCAGCCAGGCCTCGTCGCCCTCGGCGGTGAGGCCGAGCAGCGACTGGCGGCCGTCGGGCAGGTGGTCGAACATCGGGGCCCGCCATTGTCCACCGCGGAGGAACTCGGCACGCCACCGCCGGGCGCCCGACGCGCTGAGGGGGCCATGACGCGCTTCGAATCGGGGTGCGGAGCGAACATGGAACCGACCGGCACCGCAACGCGGGTCCTCGACAACTACGTCGGCGGAGCCTGGACGCCGCCAGCGCCGACGCCGAGCGGCTCGAGGTGCATCAAGCCGGCCGACGGCTCGGTGCTCGCCGAGGTGCCCCTGTCGACCGCCGCCGACCTCGACGCCGCCGTCGACGCCGCCCGCGCCGCGCTGCCCGCCTGGCGCGGCGTCAGCGTGATCGAGCGCGGCCGCCGCCTGTTCGCCCTGCGCAAGGGCCTCGACGAGCGCCGCGAGGACCTCGCCCGCTCGGTCACCACCGAGATGGGCAAGACGATCGCCGACGCCCGCGCCGAGGTCGCGCGGATGATCGAGATGGTCGAGGCCGCCTGCGCGATCCCGACGACGATGCAGGGCCGGATCATCGAGGACGTCTCCCGCGGCGTCGACGCCGAGACGGTGCGCCAGCCGGTCGGCGTCTGCGCGGCGATCGCCCCCTTCAACTTCCCGGCGATGGTCCCGTTCTGGTTCCTGCCGTTCGCGATCGGCTGCGGCAACGCGCTTCATCCTCAAGCCCTCCGAGCAGGTCCCGATGACCCAGCAGATCGCCTTCGAGGTGCTCGACTCGATCGACCTGCCCCCCGGCGTCGTCAGCCTCGTCAACGGCGGCCGCGAGATCGTCGAGGGCATCCTCGAGCACCCCGGCATCGACGCCGTCAGCTTCGTCGGCTCGGCGCCGGTCGCCCGGATCGTCTACGAGCGCGCCGCCGCCACCGGCAAGCGCGTGCAGGCGCTCGGCGGCGCCAAGAACCACATGGTCGTGATGCCCGACGCCGTCGTCGACAAGACCGTCGACGGGATCATCGGCTCCGCCTTCGGCGCTGCCGGCCAGCGCTGCATGGCCGGCTCGGTCCTCGTCACGGTCGGCGAGGCGCGCGACCGCGTGCTGCCGGCGCTCGTCGAGCGCACCCGCGGGCTCAGCGTCGGCGACGGCATCGACGAGGCGATCGACGTCGGCCCGGTGATCTCGAGCGCGGCCTGCGAGCGGATCGGCGAGGCGATCGACGCCGGCGAGAGCGAGGGCGCCGAGCTCCTCGTCGACGGTCGCGATCGCCGACGCGCCCGCCGGCGGCTCCTACGTCGGCCCGACGATCATCACCGGCGTCGATCCCGGACTCCGACCTGGTCAGCGAGGAGATCTTCGGCCCGGTGCTCACCGTGATCGAGGTCGAGACCCTCGACGAGGCGATCGAGGCCATCTCGCGCAGCCGCTTCGGCAACGGCGTCTCGATCTTCACCGAGTCCGGCCCCGCCGTCCGCCGCTTCCGCCACGACGTCGAGGCCGGCATGGTCGGCGTCAACATCGGCGTCGCCGCCCCCGTCGCCTTCTTCCCGTTCAGCGGCTGGAAGGACAGCTTCCTCGGCGACCTGCACGCGCACGGCCCCGACGCGGTCGAGTTCTTCACCCGCAAGAAGACCGTGACCAGCCGCTGGTTCAGCGACGGCCAGGGCAGCGGGCCCTACTTCGTCGAGGGCTGAGCCCGAGCCGCGCCGCGCGGCCGGCGACTCGGGCGCAGGGCTGATCGCCGAAATCCATCGGCAGGAGGGGGAGCAAACCCGGCAAGCGCGCGGTAAAACCCAGTGCGTCGCTCGGAGAATCTGTGTTAGGGTGCCCTAACGGTGAGCAGCCCAACGGCCCCCAGCTCCGATTCCGCATCCGCACCGGCGACCCTACGCCGGAGCAAGCGTGGCGTCAACTACACCCGCCTCGCCTGGTGGACGGCGGGGCTCGCCGCGCTCTCGCTGCTCGTCTACCTGATGGCGACCGCGAGCACCGGGCCGGCCGATCCGACGGCCCCGGGCACGCACATGAGCCACGGCACGGTCGTCTTCAACTCGGGCATGATCGTCTTCCGCGAAGGTCTCGAGGCGGTCCTGATCCTCGCCGCGATCACGGCCAGCTTCGTCGGCGCGCGCCAGCACCTACGCCGCCACGTCTTCGTCGGCGCCGCCGTTTCCTTCGTCGCCGCCGTCGCGACCTGGTTCGTCGTCGGCGCGATCCTCAACGCCGCCTCGCCGCTCGGCGCAAAGCTCGAGGCGATCACCGGCTTCATCGCGATCGTCGTCCTGCTCGTCGTCCTCAACTGGTTCGTCCACAAGGTCTACTGGTCGGAGTGGATCGGTCGCCATCACCGCCAGCGCTCACGGGTCCTCGAGAAGACCGGCGTCGCGGCCACGTTCGGCCTCGTCATGCTCGGCTTCACCGCCGTCTACCGCGAGGGCTTCGAGGTCGTCCTCTTCGAGCAGAACCTGAAGCTGCAGCAGGGCAACTCCGCCGTGCTCGAGGGCGTTGCGATCGGGCTCGCCTGTACCGCCGTGGTGGGCGTGATCACCTTCTGGCTCCACCACAAGCTGCCCTACCGAAAGATGCTGATCATGACCGGCGTGCTCGTCGCGCTCGTGCTTATGGTGATGATCGGCGGCACGGCCCTCTCCTTCGCCGAGCTCGGCTGGATCCCACAGACGCCAACGCCGTTCTCGGTGCCGACCTGGATGGGCTCCTGGTTCGAGATCTACCCCTACTGGGAGACGCTCGCGGCCCAGGTCCTGGCGCTCGCCTTCGTCGTCGGCTCCTACCTGCTCGCGCAGCGGATCAAGGGTCCGCGTCCCGCGGACGGTCCCGAGACGACCGAGGCGCTTGCCGAGGCCGAGGAGGTCGCCGAGGCGCTGGATCGGACGGGAGCCAACTCCCGCCAGCCGCGACCCGGCATCGCGATCCCCGGCGACGCCTGAGCCGCAACCGCGGCGCGACTGGAGCGCCTGCCGGCGGCACGAATCGCCCTTGACATCGCCCCCGGCGAGCGCAACGCTGGTGGCGAGCAAACAGAGGGGCCGTATGGGCAAAACCTCCACGGGCGGGGTAACGGTTGCGGCGTTGGCAGCAACCTTCGTCCTGACATTGCTCATGCCCGGACCGGCGGCCGCTTCGGTCTACGAGTTGACCGCGAGCCCGAAGGCCGAGCACCCTGATATCGCCGTCGACGACAGCGGTGTCTCGCACGTCGTCTGGCTCCAGCACGGCAGCACCATCACCTCCGACGACGTCGTCTACTGCCGCGTCCCGCGGGGTGCAAGCGCCTGCGCCCTGACGCATCACTTCGGGCTCGGCGGCATCGCACATCCACCGAAGATCAACCTGATGCCGAACGGCGAGCTGGTCATCGCCGTCGAGCGATATGGCGAGGACGCCGCGCACACCGACGCCGACAGCAAGATGTACGCGATCACCTCGAACAACGGTGGCTCGTCATGGAGCCAGCCGGTCGTGGTCGCGAACCTCGCCGGCACGATCTGGGGCTGGGTCGACAGCGGCGGCGGCGAGGTGGAGCCCGGGCCGGGCAACTTCGACCTCTCGCTCGTCGGTAACAGCGGCGGCTGCAACCAGGGCGTGCACTACACCGACGCGCCGCTCGGGGACCTGACGACGGCGGCCGCCCTGCTCACCGGCGACTGCAACAAGTCCTTCTCCCCGTCGGTCGCCTTCCTCGACCCGACGACGCCGATCGCCGCCTACTCAGACCTCGATCACACCTTCTACCGGCGCTATGACGGTTCCGGCGACTACAACGCGACCGCGAACTGGCGGTCGCAGCTGCAGGCGCCCTTCGTGGCCGGCGAGCCGCGCCTGGCGGGCGGGCCCCGTGGGGTCTTTCTGATGTACGCCGGCGCCGGCCACCCCTCCGGGTACTCGGTCCGCCGCTACGACGGCCAGAGCAACAGCTTCGGCACGCCGACCAAGGTCACAGGCAAGGGCAGCTCGACCAACTCCCGTGACTTCCTCGAAGACGCCACCGGCACCGTCCACGCGGTCTTCGACAAGCAGGACCACGACTCGAACTGGCAGATGTTCCACGCGACGATGCCGCCCGGGAAGGGGTGGCAGCAGGCGACGAAGCTGAGCCACAGCAGTGACTATGCGAGCTTCTACAACCTACGGGTCGGTGCCTCCGACGAGGACGCCGGCGGTGCGGTCGTCGCCGACCACAACGGGTCGGGGCCGATCTACTTCGCGCCGTTCAAGCCGACCGCCGGCTCGGCGATCTGCCCGCCATCGATCAAGGTCGGCCAGGCGGTCGTCCGGGCCGAGGCCGGCTGCTTTGCGAAGGGCAAGGGCGGCGCCCGCGTCGCCGGCGGCCCGGTCAAGGTCAACGGCATCGACATCGAGCCCACCGGTGGCGCGAGCGCCGCGGCCGGCTTCGAGGTCACCGTCGATCCTCAGGCACGGACGCTGCGGACGAACCAGATGGCCGAGGCGCGCGCCGGCAAGGTGACCCTCGATCGCGCCAAGATCGGCTGGCGCCTGCCGTCGGGCACAGGACAGGTGAGGCGCCTCGGCAGCGCCGACAAGACGACCTTCAACAACCTCGGCAAGTACGCGAAGAGCCTGTTCGAATTCCCGGTCAAGGGAGATGCCGATCTCACGATCGGCAAGGGCGAGACGGCGACGATCGACACCAGCCTGCGGATGCCGTCGCTGCTCGGCGGCGTCTCCGGCGCGATCACGCTGCACACGACGAAGGCCGGCCTCGCGCTCGACCCGCTCAAGATCCACATCCCGGACGCCGAGCTCGGGCTGCTGAGGATCTCGGACGTCGAGGTCAGCTACTCCGGCTCGGACACATTCACCGGGCACGCCTCGCTGGAGCTGCCGCCCGCCTACGGCGCGGCGTTCACGGTCGGCTTCGGCTTCGAGCACGGCCGCCTCAACTACGTGCACTACAACCAGCCGTTCGATCCGATGCTGCCGATCGTCGCCCCGCCCGTGATCGGCACCCCGCCGCAGCCGCTGGTCGGGCTCGACAGCCTCGGTATCGACTACGTCGACAGCCCCGGCTCGCACAAGTTCGTCGGGCATGTCCAGATCGTCGGCGGCGGCAAGTACTTCGGCTACCGTGCCGCAACGCTCGACGGGAACGTGACGCTCGAGTTCCCCGACGGCAATCCCGCAACGATCTCAGCGGGTGGTGATCTCAGCGTCGTCATCGTGCCCTTCGCGTCCGGCTCGGTCGCCTTCCGCACTGATGGGCTGCTCAGCTTCGACGGGCACTTCGGCTTCCCGCCGCCGGGCATGTGGCAGCAGCTCGCCGGCTTCAGCGGCGACGTCAACGGATGGGTCTCGGTTGCCGACCCGATCCGCTTCAGCGCGTCGGGCAGCGCCAGCGCCCACGTCGGCCCGGTCTCCGGTAGCGGGCAGACGGTGATCTCGAGCGAGGGCGTCACCGGGTGTGTCTCCTTCCCGCAGCCACCGCCGCCCCTCGACGTGATCCCCGATCTTGGAATCTCCTACCGGTGGGGGGACAGCTATCCGACGCTGAGTTGCAACACCGGCGCGTTCAAGCTCGCGAAGCCGACCAGCGCGGCGAGCAGCGCGAGCGCCGCTGCCTCTGGCGCCGTGAAGATTCCGGCCGGCCTCCCGCAGGCGGCGCTCGAGCTAAGCGGCCAAGGTGGTGCGCCGCGCGTAAGGATCACGGGCCCGGATGGGTCCTCGGTGACGAGCGCCGGGGCGCCGGTTCAGTCGGGCCGCTACATCGCCCAGGAGTTCGGCCAGGCTGGGAAGACGTATATCCAGATCGGCAAGCCGCCCGCCGGCTCCTACACGATCACTGCCCAGCCGGGGTCGGTGCCGCTGGGAGCCGTGAAGCTCGCGCGTGGGCTGCCCGACCCGAAGGTCAAGGCCAAGGTTCTCGGCCATGGTCACAAGCTTCACCTCCGCTACCGGATTCGCACGATCACAGGTCAGAAGGTGACCTTCGCCGAGCAGTCGGGCGGCGGCCTCTACCACGAGCTCGGATCCGCCCGCAAGGCCAAGGCCACGCTCAGGTTCCACCCGAGGGACTCCGCGCAGCGCCGGCGGCGGATCATCGCCCTCGTCGAGCAGAACGGTGCGCCCCGGGCTCGGCTGCCTGTGGCGAGCTTCCAGGCGCCGAAGCCGCGAGGCGCGGCGAAGCCGAAACGGCTGCGAGTCAACCGCCGGGGCCGCAAGCTGCTTGTCCACTGGCACCGGGTGCGCGGCGCGGACGGCTACAGGGTCGAGGCCGTCTTGCCGAAGGACGGCCGCCACGTCTTGCGCTTTCTCGCCCGTAAGCGCACGAAGCTCAGCCTCGGAGGCATCGAGGCGGACGACTCGGCAAGGATCGGTGTCCAGGCGATCGGCGCCGATGCCAGTCCGGGCAAGGCTGCGAAGGCGAAGCTGAAGCCGAAGCGCCACCACAAGCACAAGCACCGCAAGCACCACGGGCAGGGACGCCACAACGCCTGAGCACGGAGCGGGCCGTCCCAGCACCGCGTCCGCGCCCAGGCGTGGGGAGCTCAGTAGGAGGGGTAGCCGCCCTTCGAGTCGGTGCTGCTCGTCGACTCGTCAGAGGAGGTGGAGGAGCCCTCGCTGCTCGCGCTTCCCTCGGCGGTGTCGCCCGAGGCAGTCAGCGCGTACCACTCGGCGCCGAAGGCATCGGAGCCGTTGCCGTTGGCCTGGCCGGGAGCGCTGTCGCCGGCGAAGTAGTAGAGCGGATGGCCGAAGTAGGTCACCTGCGTCGTACCGTCGTCACGCGTCGTCGTGCCGAGTTGTCCGGCGTCGACGCCGCCGCCGGCGCTGGCCTGCCCCTTCGTCGTGAACGGCGGCCATGCCTTGGCGCAGTCTCCGTTACAGGTGGACTTGTCACCGGTGTCCGCTTCGAACAGGTACAGGGTGCGGCCGCTCGAGTCGACGAGCACGTCGCCGATGCCGGCCGCGCCGGAGATCGCCACGGTTGTGCCGCCGGAGCCGCTCGATGCTGCCGCTGTGCTGGCCGCGGCGGCCGAGGTTGTCGAGGAACTGCTGCCGGAGCCGCAGGCGGCCAGGCTGACGGCGAGAGCGCCGGCCGATACGAGCAGCGCGATCGATCGCGCGCGGGGATGGAACATTCGGGCCTCCTTGGAAGAGTGGTTCGGCCCGTGTTACGGACGGCGCGCCGTCAGGGTTCGATCGGTCTCGTCCGCGAGCGGGCGCCGACGCTCAGGGCTCGATCTCGGCGAGCTCGCGCTTGAGCACCTTGCCCGCGGGATTGCGCGGGAGCTCGTCGACGAAGATCACCTCGCGCGGCACCTTGAAGGCGGCCAGCCGCGACTTGACGTGGGCCTTGATCTCGTCTTCGCCGGGCTCGGCGCCCGAGGTGACGACGAAGGCGCGCAGGCGCTTGCCGAACTCGGCGTCGTCGACGCCGATGCAGGCGACCTCGAGGACGGCTGGGTGCCCCGCGATCGTGTCCTCGACCTCCTTCGGGAAGAGATTCTCGCCGCCGGAGACGATCATCTCGTCGTCGCGCCCCTCGACGAACAGGCGCCCGGCCGCGTCGAAGCGGCCGACGTCGCCGGTCGCCATCAGGTTCCCGACCCTGTCCTTGTCGCCGCCGCCCGTGTAGCCGTCGAAGAGCATCGCGTTGCCGACGAAGATCCGGCCGCGCTCGCCCTGCGGGACCGCGACGCCGTCGTCGTCGAGGATCTTGACGGTCGTCCCGCGCGGCGGCTTGCCCGCCGTCCCCGGCGCCGCCCGCATGTCGGCCGGGGTCGCGATCGTCGCGTTCGACGACCTCGGTCGAGCCGTAGAGGTTGTAGAGGTTGTCGCCGAAGGCGTCCATCCACTCGGTCGCCAGCTCGCCGGGCAGCGCCGAGCCGCGAGGCCGCGACGATGCGCAGCGAGCTCGTGTCGTAGCGGCGCGCGGACCTCCTCGTCGAGGGCGAGGATCCGCTGCAGCATCACCGGCACGACGACGAGCCCGGCGCAGCGGTGCTCCTCGATGTCGGCGAGCGACCGTTCTCGGCGTCGAAGCGCCGGCGCAGGATCACGGTCGAGCCCAGCCCCATGCGCCACGCCCATGTTGCGCCAGGCCCCAGGCGTGGAAGAGGGGGGCGGCAGGCAGATCGTCATCCCGGCGCGCCACGGGATCCGTGAGAAGAGCCCGGCGGGCCCGTCGAGCGTCGCGGCGATCGAGCTCCGGGTCGCCCCCTTCGGCGTGCCCGTCGTGCCCGAGGTGAGGATCGTCAGCCGGCCGTCGCGGCCCGGCGCCGACGGCCGGGCTCGGCGGTGCTCGGCGGCGAGCGAGGCCAGGGTCGGCACGGTCGGGTCGGCCGTCCGCCGCGAAGGCGAGCACGCGTATGCGCTCCGCGCCGGCCTCCTCGATCAGCGGGCCGAACTCCTCGTCGTAGATCAGCGCGCTCGCTCCCTCGCGCTCGCTGACCTCGGCGATCTGCGGCCCGGCGAAGGCGGTGTTGAGCAGCAGTACGTCGGCGCCGAGCTTGGCGACCGCCGTCGCCCCCTCGACGAAGCCCCGGTGGTTGCGGCAGAGCAGCCCGACCGCGTCGCCCTCGGCGATGCCGAGCCCGGCAAGCCCGACGGCGATCGCGTCGCTGCGCGCGGTCGAGCTCCGCCCAGCTGAGCGAGCCGAGCTCGTCGATCAGCATCGCGCGGTCCCCGTGCCGGATCGCGTTCGCGGCGACGCCGGCGGCGAGCGTCGCGCCCCAGCGCTGCGCGGCGAGCGCCATCCGCAGCGGCTTGTCCGGGCGCATCGGGCTGACGATCCCGGTCCGCGCGAGCACGCCGACGTTGCCGAGCTCGCGGGCGGCGCGTCCGATCAGCGATGGCGTCGACGGGGCGGGCTCGGGCGTTCCATCGGCGCGGCGCACGAGCGCGTCGATCGCCTCCTCGAGGATCGAGCGCACCGATCGGAACGCGGCGAAGTCGGAGATCATGCCGAGCGGCCCTGGCGAGTCATAGCCGAAGCGCAGCGATGAGTCGTGAGCCTGCCGGCGAGCCCTCGCGGATCCGCAACCGGAAGCGATGGTCGACGCCGGTCAGCGAGGTCCAGGCCAGCTCGCGGCCGGGCTCGTACTCGACGACCTCGACGTTGCTGCCGACCGGAGCGGCGCCGAAGTCGAGCAGGACTCGGTAGCGAGCCCCGACGCCGACCCTGCCTGTCGGGCTCGAGCGGCGTCACCATCAGCCGCTCGGAGAGGCGGCCGAGCTCCGCGCGGGTCGCCGATCAGCTCCCAGACCTCGCCCGGCGAAGCGCTCGTCGTGCGCGACTCCTCGATCCGCATCGCCGCCGCGCCTCAGCCGATCACCGGGAGCCGGCGCTCGCGACCGAGCTCCGTCATCACGTCCTGCATCGTCGCGATCACGTCGTCGTAGATCCGGTCGATGTCGGGATCGTCGCCGTAGCGCTCGGCGAGGTCGATCGGCTCGAGAAACTGGATCGTGATCTTCGCCGGCAGCGGGACGTGGGGGAGCATCGCTCCGACGGCGAGCCCCCACGGGAAGGCGATCTTGATCGGCAGCGTCTTCAGCCGCATCGTCTTGTCGAGCCTCAGGGCCCTCGCCAGCCACTCGCCGCGGGAGAGGAACAGCGCCGTCTCCTGACCGCCGATCGTGACCATCGGGACGATCGGCACCCCGGCCACGAGCGCCAGCTTGATGAATCCCTTGCGGCCGCCGAAGTCGACCTTCGTCGACTCCCAGCTCGGCCGGAAGACCTCGTGGTCACCGCCGGGAAAGACGGTGACCATCGCGCCCGACTCGAGCGCCATCGCCGCGTTGTGGCGGTCCGCCTCGACCGCGCCGAAGCGGCTGAGGTCGCGCCCGACGGGCGAGTTGAGCACCATCCGGTGGGCGAGCTGGAAGTGCGGCCGCTCGACCCCGAAGTAGGTGGAGAGGGCGAGCTGGCTGATGAAGACCTCGGGCGACTGGGCGCCGCCGGTGTGGTTGCCGACGATGAGGCACGGGCCCTCTGGGGGCACGTGGTGCAGGCCACGCACCGAAGGGCGGAACCAGGCGTTGACCGCGAGCCAGAGGGCGGGGAGGACCTCGCGCATGTAGTCGGGATCGCGGTCGTCGAGGTTGCCTGCCCGGAATCTCGGGGTCATCGCCGACGCGATGCTGCGGGCGCCGCCGAGCAGCGAGCGCGCCATCCCGCCGCCGTTGCCGACGAGGCTCAATCCCGGAATCATCACGCTCTCCGCTCCATCTCCGCGACCGAGCCTAGACCCCAGGGGCGCAGCCGGGAGCCGCCCCGCCCTGCCTCAGGCGCCTGCGGCTTGCAGCTTTGCCGCCAGCCCGTCGGCCCCGTCGCCGGGCTCGACCCGGATCCGCGGCAGCTCGTACGGCTCGCCGGGCTCGGCGAGGCCCGAGCGGACGGTCGTCGCGCCCTCGTACCCGGCCGCCTTGACGGCGGCGATCGTCGTCGCGTCGTAGCTGCCGGACGGGTAGCAGAAGAAGTTGACCGGGACGTCGAAGCGGCGCTGCAGCGCCTTGCGCGAGCCGGCCACCTCGTCCTCGAGCGTCGCGGCGTCGAGCGTCGCCAGGTCCGGGTGCGTGCGGGTGTGAGAGGCCAGCTCCCAGCCTTCGGAGAGCATCTGGTTGACCATCTCGTTGGTCATCTCGTGCTCGTTGAGGCTCTCGATCGGCAGGTTGAGCACGCCGGGCCAGCCGTAGCGGGCGAGGATCGGCGCGGCGACGTCGTGCTGGTCGCGCGTGCCGTCGTCGAAGGTGAGGACGATCGGGTGGGAGGGGATCTTCGCCTTGCCGTCCCAGGCGGCGAACAGCTCACTCAGCGTGACCGGCGTGAAGCCGTTGTCGGCAAGCCACTTGACCTGTGCCTTGAGTTCGGCGGGGGGCACGAACAGCCCCGGGTTCGCCGCACCCGGCGGTGCCTCGGCGATCACGTGGTACATCAGGATCGGCACCGGCTTGCGGAAGTGCGAGAGCATCTTCGGCGCCGGCAGGTCGACCTGCTTGCCGGCGGGCTTTGAGGCCTGCTCGCTGACCTGGTCGAGTGGCACCGTGGCCTGGCCAGACGGACGCCCTCGCGCCACCGCGGCCCTTGTGGACGAGGCTCAGTACCGCGAACGGCAGCGCGACGAGCGCGATCAGCACGGCCATGGCCGTCAGCCGGCGGCGCCGGTAGACGCGCGCCATCGCGCGCTCTTCCGCGCGCCGTAGCCGCCTGCGCTCGGCGATCTCACGCCGCCATTCGTCGCGATCCTCCCAGCGCTCCACCGTCGGGCGAGTATAGGTTCGGCGATGGCCCGGAACCGGCTCCGTGAGCCGCCTGCAGGTCGTTCGGCAAATCGCTCGGCCATGGCGCTCGATACCTCGGATAGTGTTCGCGATATGGGTCTCTTCAAGAGCAAAGCCAAGAAGGCCGCGGAGCTGATGGCGACCGGCAGCAAGGGGATCGGGACCGTCGTCACGGTCGCCGATACCGGGATGACGATCAACGACAACCCGCGGATCAAACTCGTCTTCAGCGTCGAGCCGCTCGACGGCGGCTCGGTCATGCAGCTGGAGAAGACGGCGACGGTCTCGCGCGTGCAGATTCCGCGCCAGGGCGATCGCTACCCGGTCTGGTACGACCCGGAGGATCCGAAGACTTGGTCCTATGCGACCGTCACCGACGCCACCGGCCAGCAGTCGCTGCGTGAGATGTTCGGCGCCGCCGCCGACTCCTTCGTCGGTATGGGAGGGGCTCCCGCCGCCGCGGCGCCCGCCGCCCAGCCGGCCCAGGCCGTCGACGTCGCCGAGCAGATCAAGAAGCTCGCCGACCTGCACGCCGCCGGCGCCCTCACCGACGAGGAGTTCGCCGGCCAGAAGGCCAAG
>CAWCUT010000005.1:0-193046 GCA_963798875.1 uncultured Solirubrobacterales bacterium | reverse complement strand
GAGGTCATCCAGGTCGAGGGGTTGGCCCTTGAAAACTCGCGCAGTGTCAACAGGAACCGAAAAGTGCAGCACTTTCAGGAATCGAAAAGTGCAGCAGCGGGCTCCTGTCCGATCAGGCGGAGGGCCGTAGGCCCGGAGCCTGATCGGCCGGCTTCGCGGCCTCGCTGCGATCCTTGAGCCGGTAGCTCTTGCCCTTCAGCGTGACGATCTGCGCGTGATGGACGAGCCGGTCGATCAGGGCGGCGGCGACCATCTGATCGCCGAGGATCTCCCCCCAGGCCTCAAAGCCCCGATTCGAGGTGACGATGATCGAGCCGCGCTCGTAGCGGCGGGCGACGAGCGCGAAGAGCAGGTTGGCGGCCTGCCGCTCCAGCGGCAGGTAGCCGATCTCGTCGACGACGAGCAGCCCGTAGCGCTCCAGGCGCCCCAGCTCGGCGTCGAGCGAGCCTCGGTCCTGGGCGGCCTCGAGCCGGCCAATCCACTGCTGGGCGGTCGCAAAGGCGACCCGGTGGCCCTCCTGGCAGGCGCGGATCGCAAGGGCGGTAGCGAGGTGGGTCTTGCCGGTCCCCGGGGGCCCGAAGAAGCAGACGTTGGCGTGCTCGGAGATCCAAGCGAGCTGCGCCAGGTGCATGAGAAGCGGCCGCTCGGCAGCCGGCTGCGCGGTGAAGTCGAAGTCCTCGAGGGTCTTGTGAGCGGGGAAGGCGGCGTGGCGGATCCGATTGCGCGTCCCGGAGGCATCGCGGGCGAAGACCTCGGCCTCCAGCAGCGCCTCGAGGAAGCGCTCGTAGCTCCACTTCTGCTCGCGGGCTGAGCTCGCCGTCTCATCGAGTCGCTCGGCGATTCGCGGTGCCTTCAGCTTTCCGATCAGATAGGGCAGCCGCTCGCCACCCTCTGCCTTGGCCTTGGCGCTCATGCGCAGAGCGCCGCGTAGTCGGCGAGCTCGGGCGGGGTGATCTCGGGTACCTCGATTTGCGTGCGCGCGATCGGCGGCGGCGGCTCGGGTCGCATCCGCGGCTCGGGCCGCCAACTGCCCGCTTGGTAGCTGCGCTCGTAGCTGGCCACGGTCTCGCCCTTGTGTTCGATCCAGACGCGGTCGCGGTCGAAGCGCAGCTCGACGCGCTGGTGGACGAGCGCCTCGGGCGCCCGGTAGAAGCTGGCGCGGTGCTTGAGATAGCCGTCGATCGGGACCCTCGAGCTGCGGCGGCCGGCGTAGTCGAAGGGTGTCGGTGGCAGCGACCGCGCCGCCTCACGCTCGACCGCCAGCCGATCGGCGACGATGAAGTGGCCCGATGCATGCCGTCTGGGCAGCGCGTAGCGATCGCGCCAGTCGGCGTATTGGCGATCGAGCTCGGCGAGGCTCTGAAAGCTCCGGGCGGGCCAAAAACCGCGCTTGGTGTAGCGGACGGCGCCCTCGGTCGAGCCCTTCTCACGCGGGCTCGCCGGCGTGCAGGCGGTGGCGTGGAAGGCGTAGTGGCCGCGGAGCTCCAAGAAGCGCTTGTTCCAGCTCACCTCCTTGCCCTCGCGGCGGGCGACCGCGCTTCGCAGGTTGTCGTAGACGCACTCGCGCGGGACGCCGCCGAGCCACTCGAAGGCATGGACGTGGCCTTCGAGGAACGACTCCATCGTCATGTCGAAGGAGAAGTGGGCGGTGGAGGCGCCCGAGTAGGGCAGCGAGCAGACCAGCGCGTAGATGCGGCGCTCCTTGCCCCCGATCTTCGGCCTGCTCGGCATCTCGCCCCAGTCGATCTGCATCACCTGGGCGGGGCGGTAGCCGGTCCTCTGCGCGGGGCGCTCGCTTGGCCCGCGCATCGCCGCGATCCGCTTTCGGACCAGATCGACCGAGCCGCAGTAGCCGTGCTCGTCGCGCAGGAGCTCGGTCACCCTTGGCGCCTTGATCTCGGGCCAGTCTTCGATCAGCTGGGCGATCACCGGCTCGAGCGGGTCGAGTATCGAGCCCGCCGGCGCTCTCGAGTAGCGCGGCGGCTCATCTGCCTCGGCCAGCCGCTTGACCGTCCTCGCGTTGATCGAAAGTCGCTTGGCGATCTCGCGATGAGAGACCCCATCGGCGTCCATCGCCCTGACCGTTGCCCACTCCATCGCGCTGCGCACCTCCTGCCGACCTCCTCGACTCGATTGCTCGAGCTCGAGGGTTTCGGCGCCGTCGGTCACCACCCGAGGGTGGTGCACTTTTCAGTTCCCGAATGCGCTGCAGTATTGGCTTCGTGGTGTCACGCGCAGAGCGCTAATGAACTGAGGCATCCATTCAGGTGGCAGCTAGCGTGGCTCATAAGCCGGAGGTCGCAGGTTCAAATCCTGCCCGCCGCTATGTAGGGAAGCCCGCTCACCCAGCGGGTTTCTCGCGTTCGGGGGATGCTCACAGTCGGACCCGCATCATCGCGTCGATCACCTGCTCGCGCTCAGTGGATGGACCACCGTGCATCCGTAGTGCCTCGCGCCAAGCGAGTCAGAGCTCGGCATCATGATGTTATGATGCGGGTATGCCGAAGGTCCGTACGACGCTTACGATCGACGAGGACGTCCTGCGGTCCGTCCGCGTGCGCGCTGCCCGAAGTGGGCGCGGTGACAGCGAGGTCATCGAGGAGGCTGTGAAGCGGGGGCTGGGGCTCGACATCTTCGAGCGTCTCTGGGAGAAGAACGACCTCCCCGAGGATCAGGCCATGGAGTTGGCGCTCGAGGCCCAGGCGGCGGCTCGCACGAGTAAGTGAGGGCCGTTCTCGACCCGAACGTCCTGGTCTCGGCAGCGATCTCGCCACGTGGCGCGCCGGCCGAGCTGATCCGGCGTTGGCGAGCGGGCGACTTCGAGATCATCGTCTCTGACGAGCTACTCGATGAGCTGGCCCGAGTCCTGAAGTACCCGAAGCTCCAGCGCCACATCGACAAGGGGGAAGCCAAAGCGCTGTTGGCCGCGCTGCGAGCTGATGGAATCGAGCGGGACCAGCCGCGCGATCCTCCGCCGCTGCGTTCCCGGGACCCGGACGACGACTATCTCATCGCCCTTGCGGCAGCATCAGGTGCGGGAGTGGTCTCGGGCGACCGCGACCTGCTCGACGTCCGTGGCGAGTTACCGGTGTTCTCCCCGATGGACTTCGTCGAGCAGCTGGACCCTCCCGGCCCATAACCCGGAGGTCGCAGGTTCAAAAAACGCCGGGTATCGGTTCCCGCTACCACCGCATGATCAAGCGACTTCAGGCGGCGCCCCACAGCGCGCTCGGCGGTTCGCATGTCGCTTCGATACGACCGTTGAGACTCGTCGAGATAGTGGCCGAGCACTTCAGGTAGGTGTACACTCATCGGCAGGGTGGAGGACGGCAGATAGGGGTACCTAGGTGTCTTCGTACGGAGGCTCCGGCGTAGAGAGGCTCGTTCTGCGGGTCGAAGGCAGCGGTCTCCAGATCTCTGAAATCTGGGAGCGTTCACGGGCGGAACAGGATCCTCCGGCCGACCCGGCCCCGGAGCCTTTGCCGGATCCGCCGCCGGGCCCGATTTTCGTTCGCCCGGGCGGTCCCAGGATGACGATCGTCATGCCACTTTTCGACTTGGACAACCCCGTGTTTGCCAAGGAAGCCGTGTACGAGGTCGCGGGCCTTGAGGAGGTCCCCGACCTGGTTACTAGCCTAGGCCGCGGTGATCACGCCGTGAAGGGCTTAGTAATAAGCACCCCCGCGACGTCGCTATCCGACACCGACCTCGAGCCGTTGGGGAGACTTGAGGAGGGACTCGCCGCGCCCATCCCGATCGACATAAGCCTTGGCTCAGACACCTGAGCCCGATCCGTGGACCAGCGGCGCCTCTCGCCTCGACGCTGATGTCAACGAGATTAGGAGCACCACGAGGTGGCTGGTCGGCGCTGTCGCTGGAGTCGGCGTCGTCCTGGTTGCGGGCAGCCAGCTAGCTGACATCGGCGAGCTCGAGGGCATCCGGCTTGGTGTGGCCGCCCTTACAGCGCTAGTTGGACTCGTCACCGTGCTCGTTGTGCTGCGGAGCATGCTGTCCGTGCTAGCGCCGCCGAGAAAGCGAAGTCTCTCCGAGTTGGCGGCTGACGGTGCAGATACACCACTTAACGACTTGCTTGCAGATCACCCCGGCGTACTCCCCGCCGGCGCGAAATCCGTTGCCGACTTCGAGACGAAGCTGGACACGGCTGAGGATTCCGCAAACGAGGCGATAGACCTGTACTTGAATGCGAAACCGGGCGACCCGGCGAGGGCCCAGCTGGCTGCTGACGCGGAGCAGAAGAATGCCGACGCAGGCCACCTTCACGCTGCCCTGAATTATGTCCTCGCGCTGAGCCGATACGCGGACGTCCAGGGCGCTTTCGAGGATGCGAAGAAGACGATGTTCTTCGGCGCCCTGACTGGCGGGCTAGCTTTGGGGGTCTTTGCCTGGGCAACCCATCCCGAGGCATCGGGAAGCGAGACCAGTGCTGCGACCAAGGTTCCGGTACCGGTTGAACTGGAGCTCAGCGACGACGGGCGCGAAATGCTCGGGGACAACCTCGGCGCTCGGTGCGATCTTGATGCGGTACGTGCGATCGCAATTGGCGGAAGCGCCGAATCTCTCGATGTGGTCACTGTCCAGACCCGTGTCTGTGGGACAGTCCGCTTCACCTTGACCAGCGAGCTCGGCACGTTCCAAGCGACTGAGCCCGTGCTCAGCGGCTAGCGCATCCGCAGGACCGGCAGCTCGACTCAGATTCTGCGGATCCCGGCGAGGTCGGTGCTTAGGTGGCCAGACTGTGGTGCTCCACGACTCGTGGGTGGTAGCGACGTACGAATTGGGCCCCCGCTATAGAGGGAAGCCCGCTCCGTGTGCGGGCTTCTCGGCCTTCCCCCGGGTTGTCGCCCTCATCCATACGCTCCGCCGGTGCGCGCGTTGATGGTGCAGGGGACGTCCAGCTGGGCGGGCAAGAGCTTGGTGGCGACGGCGTTGTGCCGGCACTTCGCCCGACGAGGTGTGCGGGTGGCGCCGTTCAAGGCGCAGAACATGTCCAACAACGCGCGGGTCGTAGAGGGCGGGGAGATCGGGGTGGCGCAGTATCTGCAGGCGCGGGCGGCGAGGGTCGTGCCCGACGTGCGGATGAACCCGGTACTGGTCAAGCCGGAGGGGGAGACGCGCAGTCAGGTCGTCGTCGACGGCGTGGCAGATCCGCACGTGAGCGCGATGCCGTGGCGCGATCGTGCGCCGGTCCTGTGGCCGGCGATCGCCGCCGCGTTGGAGTCGCTTCAGGACGAATACGAGCTGCTGGTGCTGGAGGGCGCCGGGAGCCCGGCGGAGATCAACCTGGCGGACGTGGACGCGGCGAACCTCGCGGCGGCGCGGGCGGCTGACGCGGCCGTGCTGATGATCTGCGACGTCGATCGGGGCGGCGCGTTCGCGCACCTGTTCGGCACGTGGGCGTTGATGGCGCCGGCGGATCGGGGTCGCATCGCGGGCTTCGTGCTGAACAAGTTCCGCGGCGATCCGGCGCTGCTGGCACCGGCGCCCGAGCTGCTGCGCGAGCGCACGGGCGTGCCGGTGGTGGGAGTGGTGCCGTGGCTGCGCCATGGCTTGCCCGACGAGGACGGCGCCTCCGAGCCGGCGAGGATTGCCCGCGGGCCGGTGGTCGCCGTCGTCGCCTACCCGGCGGCGTCGAACCTCGACGAGCTGAAGGCGCTCGAGCAGATCGCCACGCTGCGGCGGGCCAGCCGGCCGGATCAGCTCGACGGCGCGGGTCTCGTGGTGCTGCCCGGGAGCAAGCACGTCACGGCCGACCTGGCGTGGCTGCGCGAGACCGGCCTCGACGACGCGCTGCGAACGTGGGCGGCGTCGGGCCGGCGGGTCCTGGGCATCTGCGGCGGCATGCAGCTGCTGGGCGAGGAGCTGCGGGACGCCGGCGGCGGCGAGGCCGGCGGCCCCGGACTCGGCCTGCTGGCGCTGTGCACGACGTTCGGTCCACGGAAGCTCGTCGAGCGGGTCGACGTACGGTTCGGGTCGCTGCCGGCGCCGTGGGCGGAGCTCAACGGTCTGGCCGTCCGCGGGTACGAGATCCGCCAGGGGCGAACGGAGGCGATCGGCTGCGCGAGCGTCGCGATCGCCGGTGGCCGCGGATGGGCGCGCCGTTCCGTGCTGGGAATCAGCGTGCACGGCGCGCTGGAGGAGCCCTCTGTGCTGCAGGCCCTGTTCGGCAAGGCTCCCGCGCGATCGCTCGACACCGAGCTCGACGACCTCGCCGACGCCGTGACGGGCGCGATCGACATGTCCGCGGTCGAGGCTGTCGTAGGCCTGCGCTGACGGGGTGCCCTGGGCCGGGCGGATCGGCTGCGCCTGCTAGAGGCGATGCCCTCGCCCGCCTGCTGCTCGAGGAGCGGCTGATGCACCGGCTGGCGAACGAGCCCGAGACCAGGGCCGCGCTCTTACGGCTCAGGCCGGCCCTTCGATGACCGGGCTCGTGACGCGCCCCGTCTCGACGCTATCGGTGTGCTGGAGCACGATCAGCTCGAAACCGCCGGATGCGCCGTACTGGGCCGCGGCGTCGTGTGCGACCCGATCGCGCTGCGCGAAGAGGGCGACGAATGCCCATGTCCGGAGGCAATGGCCATACAGCGCCGGCGAGGAGAGCTCTCGTACGCACTCGTCCGCGTCCCGGGCGAGTGCGCTGTCGGGCTGCTGAGGTAGCTCTGCCGGTAGTGGCCGCTCCCAGCGGGCGGTGAGCCTCCCGAGGCGAGCGAGCACACCCTGACGAACCAATTCGGCTCGGTCAGCGCGGCTCAGGCGCCCGCCCGAGCGCTCCGCCCAGGCCCATGTGCCAACGTCGCTGAGCATGGTCGGCGATTGAACCAGCGCCCTGGCGCCGGTTCTCGCGTGGTGGCCGGATCCGAGGGAAACGTGTCCTTGTGGCCAACGCCCCGCTGGCTGAGAATCCGGTCATGCGCAAGGTCGTCATCGTCGCCTTCGACGGCATGCAGGTATTGGATGTCGTCGGGCCCTGGGAGGTTTTCGACGCAGCCACCCAGCTCCTCGGGGATCGTGGCGGCTATCGCGTGGTCGTCGCGACGCCTGACGGACGACCGGTCCACGGCTCCGCGGGCGTGCGCCTCGGTGCGGACGCAGCTCTCGAGCGGATGCGCCCCACGGGCGTGGACACCGTCCGGCACCCGACCGTGCGGGTCGAACCCGACCGGATCTTCGTTCGCGATGACCACGTCACGACCTCGGCCGGCGTCACCGCCGGCATGGACATGACGCTCGCGCTCGTCGAAGAGGATCACGGGCCAGACCTCGCGCGCAGCGTCGCCCGGTGGCTTGTCATGTTCCTCCAGCGGCCGGGCGGTCAGTCGCAGTTCTCCGAGCGGCTCTCCGTGCCCGCGGGCACGGATTCGCCGATTCGCGGCGTCCTCGACGGGATCGTCGCCAACCCGGCGGGTGACCATCGCCAGTCTTCACTCGCTCGCCGCGCATCCCTGTCGGAGCGCCACCTGCGCCGGCTCTTCGTCGAGCAGACGCGGACGACGCCGGCGCGCTTCGTCGAACGTGTGCGGGTCGAGGCCGCGCGCGAGTTGCTCGAGCGGGCGACTATCCCCATCGGGACCGTTGCCGAACGTGCCGGCTTCGGCAGTCCGGAGACCATGCGCCGAGCCTTTCTGCGGGTGCTCGGCGTCGGACCCGCCGACTACCGCGCGCGCTTTTGCCGCACCGCATCAGCTGCGATCAATGAACGTGGCGCCCGAGGTCAGTCGAGTTGGAGTGGGACACAGTCTTCAACTCAGTTGCATCGAAGCAGTTAGTCGGGCTACCAGCAGGCCCGAGAGACGCATCCCAGCGGCTGGGGCGACCCGCATTCGCCAACCAAGCAGCGGCCTGGGGGGTGGATGATCGTCATCTGGCCTTCGGGTCGCCGCTCTTCATCCGGGCCAGGTAGCGGTCCGCGGACGCGCGGCTCTCGGGGTCACGGAGTGCGGCAAGCAGGCCGTCGGCGTCGGACCAGCTGTGGCCCACGCCGGCGACCTCATCGGCGGCCGCGTTGGCGTGGCGCTTCGTCGCAAGGAGCGCCAGCTTTGGCTTCTCCGCCAGGGACGCGGCCAGGGCTTCAACCGACTCATCGAGCAGCGAGAAGCGAATCGGCCCCCCGCTAAATCCGTTTCCGGGGAAGCCGCTCGAGTTCACGTTTCGGGCAGGTTTTCCAGGTCCGCGCGGTCCTGTGCGCGAGCGGCTCGCCGCTTCATCCTGCGTCGGTGCGCGAGCGAGCAGACGCTGACCGGCGTCCCCTGCAGATGGGCGTCGTCCGCGGCGGCAGCCAGCTCCGAGTAGGGCGGTACCCCGGCGGCCATCTGGATCACGTCGAGCCCGCCCAGCTTGGTGCTCAGGGTCAGGTTTCTGCCCCGTCGAAGTGCTGCCAGGTCGGCTGCCGGATCAAACGGCCGATCCCCCGCGGTCGGCAAGGTCGCCTCGAGCTCGGTCAGCAGGCCTGCGAGCCGGCGGTGGTTTTCGCCCGACGGCTCGGGGACGATGTCGAGGTCTTCGGTTGCGCGCAGGTATCCGTGGGCGCCAACCGCCACTCCACCAATCACTACGTACTCGACGTCGTGGCTGTCGAGCGCCGCGAATAGCGCTCCGAGGTCGAACATCTCAACTTCGACGAGACCTTGCGGGTGACGCCGACACCCCGAGCTCGGCGACCTGCTTGCAGAGGGAGTTGAGCCGCTCGAGTCGCTGGTCCATCGTCAACTCGAGATCGCGCCTGCGGCGTATCCGAGCCGCCGCCGCCAACTCCGACTCGCTTCGGTCTTGGCTTGCTCGAGTCTTCCTGTCCACAGCCCAGAAGATACGCGTCCGCGCGGCCGGGGCGCCTCCCGTGATTTCGGGGTTGGTGGGTGCTCAGCAATCCGCCGACGATGGTCCGCTTTCGTGATCGGGCGAAGAACATGTCGGCGTGGCGGGACCAGGTGCTCGAGTCGAGGCGACACTGGAATGTGGAGCCCGCCTCGCTGGAGGAGAAAAAGGCCAAGAGCGCCAAGCGGGCGGTCAAGGCGGCCGAGGCTGAGGTCGCCTCGGCCTGCGCGTAGGAGGGCCTCCCGGGGTGCGCGGCCGGCTCGGCGGGTTGATCAGTGCCGGCCGAGAATCGCCTCGGTCGTGCTAACCGACAGATTGGCGAGAGCCATCATCCGGGCGATCGCATCGACGGCGGTGAGCTCGGAACTCGTCAACCGTTCCGCCGCGTAGGCGGCGACGTCGGCCGGGACGGGGTGCCGAAAGCGCGCCTCCGCCGCTGCGGTCGCGTAGAGGACTGCGGCGCGGCTCCGCTCATCGAGCGCCGCGAGGTCGCCGAGGCCAATCGCCTCGAGCTCGTCGGCGCCCACTCCGGCGCGGAGCGCCCAGCGCTGGTGAACGAGCGTGCAGCCGCGACAGGCATTCGTGCGGCTGACCGCAACCATGATGCGCTCCCTGATCTCTGGGTCGAGGTCGCCCCGCAGGTAGATGCCGGCAAGCGGCACGGCGCGCCGCAGGACGCCGGCCAGATCCGCCAGGGCCTCGCTCGCGGAGCTGAAGGTGCGCGGGGCCGAGCTTGGGGGAGATGTGCTGACCGTCATTTGGCTTTCGGGTCGCCGCTCTTCATCCGGGCCAGGTAGCGGTCCGCGGACGCGCGGCTCTCGGGGTCGTGGAGCGCGGCGAGCAGGCCGTCGGCATCAGACCAGCTGTGGCCCACGCCGGCGACCTCATCGGCGGCCGCGTTGGCGTGGCGCTTCGTCGCAAGGAGCGCCAGCTTTGGCTTCTCCGCCAGGGACGCGGCCAGGGCTTCAACCGACTCATCGAGCTCAGCCTCTGGCACGACCCGATTGAGGAACCCCGCCTCGAGCGCCTCCGCCGCGTCGAAGGGGCGGCAGGTCATGACCAGCTCCTTGGTCAGCGCCGGACCGATCTCCCTCACGAGCCGTGGGATACCGCCCCAGGCGAGCGGGATCCCGAGGTCGACCTCGGGGATCGAGAAACGAGCGTCCTCAGCGGCGATGCGGAGGTCACAGACCCCGGCGAGCACCACGCCACCGCCCACGCAGTGACCACGGATCTTGGCAACCGTGACAGCGGTCATCCGCTCGAGCGCGTCGGCCATCTGCCGACCCGCATCGGCATCCAGCCGCTCCTCCCAAGTGTCCCCGGCCGACGATTCGGCGAAGGCGGCCACATCGGCTCCAGAGGAGAACGAGCGCCCCCTGCCGGCCACGACGACTACTTTGAGATCGGGGTGGGCGTCGAACCAGGTTGCCGCCTCGGCCAGCTCACGCAGGGCCCGTGTGCTGAGCGGATTCAGCTTCTCGGGGCGGTTGAGATGGAGCTCGCCCCGCGTTCCGCTGATCGCGACCTCGATCTCCTCCAACGTTGGCTCATTCATCGCGTGTGATCCTAGGGAGCGTGGTGCCGGGCCGCCCGGCGAGGCCGTAGCCTCAATGCGTGGACGTCCTCATCACGGTCATCGGCGTCGCGCTGATCGCGGCGGCTCTGCGCGACATCTTCGAGACGTTGTTCAACCCGAGCGGACGCGGCGTACTCGCAGGATTGATCGCGCACGGGGTCTGGACGGCGGCACACCGCCTGCACCGGGGACGTGGGGCACCGTTGTATGCCGGCCCGCTCGGATACGTCTGTGTGCTCGCGGGCTGGACCGGGATGCTGGCGTTCGGCTGGGCTCTGATCTTTTTGCCGCACATGCCGGACGGCTTCCACTTCAGCGGCGGTCTCGATCCGGCGATGCACCACGCGCTCCCCGATGCCATCTACGTCTCTCTGGTCAACATCACGAGCCTCGGCTACGGCGACATCTCGCCCGAGGCGGGACTGCTGCGGATCCTCGGCCCGGTTGAGACCCTGTTCGGGCTCGGCCTGCTCACGGCCAGCATCTCCTGGCTCGTCTCGATCTACGGCGCGTTGCGGCGCCGGGAGGCGCTCTTCCACGAGGTCGCGCTGCTGCGCGAGGCGGAGCGGCGGCTCGGCGAGCCGCTGGCGACGGCCGAGCCTGCGCTGGCAGAGCGGATGCTGGCCTCGCTCGGGGAGCAGACCATCGCTGTGCGCCGCGACCTGATTCACCTGCCGATCACGAACTACTTTCAGTCGGCGGAGGATCGGGAGGCCCGCGAGGACCTACACCGGTTCCTGCGTGAGCTGATCGAGCAAGCAGCCAGTCGCGAGCGACCCCGGGGGCTGTATCTGCAGGCCGAGATCATGGCGATGGCCCTCGACGACTTCGAGCAGACGCTCGAGGCACACCGCGCCGCACGGCGGTTTCGCCACCGCTGAGACTTCGACCGGCAGCGAGTGCCGGCTCGCTCAGAGCGCATCATCGAGCGCGTCGAGCAGCCGTCGGTTGCGGGTGGTCTGCCAGCGGCGCCCCTCGCAGCGGTTGCAGACATAGGCGAAGACCACATCGCTTTCGGGATCGTGAAAGCCGAGCGAGCCGCCGGCCCCGAAATGGCCGTAGGCGGCCGTGCCGCTGCCCATTCGGCGGTCGGGCTGAGTGAGCTGAAAGCCGAGGCCGAAGCGCGTGTGCCGACCAAGCACAAAGTCGCGGCCGTCAGAGTGGGGCCGGATCGCCTCGGCGAGCAGATCGGGCTCGAGCAGATCGGGGATGCGGGCGAAGACGTCGGCGAGGCCGCGAGCGCTCGCGTGCAGGTTGCAGCTCGGGATCTCAGCGCCGCGCCAGGCCGCGGTGTTGACCGTGCCAATGCCCGACAAGCCGGGCGGGTTGAAGTAGGTGCGGGTGAAGAGGTGCCGGGCCTCCTCGCTCATCGCGGCGGGGACCACGTCCGCTTGGTCGACGTCCGCCACATCGAAGACGAACTCAGCGACGTCGGCCTCGGGCCCGGCGCCGAACGTGACGCCGGCCGCGTCGCCGGCGAGCCGGGCAAAGTGGGTGCTCAGAGGTTCGCCGGTTGCGCGCCGGATGATCTCCCCGCAGAGGAAGCCGAAGGTGTTGACGTGGTAGCCGTGGGCGGTTCCCGGCGCCCACCACGGCTCCTGCGGCTCCAGTAACCGGACTATCCGCTCCCAGTCGTAGATCGCTTCCTCGGCGACGTCGGCGCGGATCGCCGGGTGCCCCGCCTGGTGGGCGAGGACCTGGCGCAGCGTGGCGTCCTGCCAGGCACGGGCATCGAGGTCGAGCCCAAGCGAGAGAACCGTGAGCGCGACGCAGGCCTTGCCGGTACTGAACACGTCGACGATCGTTCCGGACCGCCAGGGGCGCGTGCGCGCCGCGTCAGCCCAGCCACCCCAGAGATCGACGACCGTCTCGCCGCCGACCTTGACCACCGCCGCGGCGCCGATCTCGTCCTCGAGGTTGGCGGTGAACGCGTCGCGCACCACTGCAAAGCGCGGGTCGCAGGCGCCGTGGACGGTCCCGGTCACGTGGTCACGTTACCTGTGGTCGTCGGCAGCCCTCCGCCGGCGTGCGATCAAGCATCCGTCACGCTCCACCCTGAGGCGCGCGGGGCCGTGAAAACTGCGGATATCGGCTCCCCGCCGGGCGCCTAAGCTCGTTCACGTGGCTGCGACACACTCGATGTCACACGCCGACGCCGCTTGGCTCCATATGGACCAGCCGACGAACCTGATGGTGATCACCGGAGCGCTGTGGTTCGACGAGCCGGTCGACTGGGAGCGGGCTCGCGAGGTCCTGCGGGAACGGCTGGTCGAGCGTTTCCCGAGGTTCCGCCAGCGTGTGGTCGAGGGTTCGGTGACCGGGCTCTCGGGCCCGCACTGGGAGGACGACGAGAACTTCGACCTCGACCTCCACATCCACCGCCTGGCGCTACCGGCCCCCGGCGGGCAGGCCGCGCTCGAGACCCTGGTCGCCGAACTGATGGCCGAGCCGCTCGATCCCGCCAAGCCCCTGTGGCAGTTTCACTTCGTCGAGGGCTACGGTGCCGGCTCGGCGGTTGTCACCCGCATGCACCACTGCATCGCCGACGGGATCGCCCTGGCGCGCGTACTGCTTTCGCTCACTGATGAGCTCCCCGACGACACCGGGGTCGCCCCCGCGGCCGCGGATCACGAGAGCGGCGGAGTTCTTGGCTCGCTCCTGTCGCCCGTCGGCAAGGGTGTATCGGCAGCCCGCGCCGCCGCCTCCGCGCTCGCCCACGAGGCGATCGAGGTCACCCGCCACCCGCACGAGCTCGTCGACCTCGCGACGACGTCGCGCGAGGACGCCCAGGTGCTCGCCAAGCAGCTGGTCGGCCTCCCCGACCCGCAGTCGCCGCTCAAGGGCGAGCTCGGCGTCGCCCAACGGGCGACATGGTCGCGGCCGATCCCGCTCGGCCCGCTCAAGGACGTTGGTCACGCGGCCGGGGCGACCGTCAACGACGTTGTCGTCGCCGCCCTGAGCGGCGCGCTTCGCGCCCATCTCGCCGAGCAGGGGGCCGAGATCCACGAGGTGACCGCCTTCGTCCCCTTCAACCTGCGCCCGCCCGATCAGCCGCTTCCGGCTGAGCTCGGCAACCGCTTCGGCCTCGTCTTCCTGCGCCTGCCGCTCGGGATCGAGGGCCGTGACGAGCGGCTCGCGGAGGTGCATGAGCGGATGGCGAAGATCAAGGACTCTCCCGAGGGGCCGATGTCCTACGGGCTACTCGAGGTGATCGGCCGCGCCCCCTCGGCCGTCGAGCATCGGATCGTCGAGCTGTTCACCGGCCGCGGCACGGCCGTCGTCACCAACGTCCCCGGGCCCGCGCAGAAGGTCTACTTCGCCGGCTCACCCGTCCGCGGCGTGCTCGCCTGGGCTCCGCGCTCGGGCAGCGTCGCGATGAGCGTCTCGATCTTCAGCTACGACGGCAGCCTCCTCGTCGGCCTCATGGTCGACGCCGGCCTGGTCCCCGACCCCGGCTCCATCATTGCTGCCTTGGAGAGCGAGATCGAGGCTCTCGGCGTCGCCATCTAGAGCTGACGGGGAGCCGGGTCTGCCGGCAAGCGTTCCGTCAAGCCTGATCGCCGGTTCGCGGCAGGAGCCGCCCCAGGCAGCGGACCTCGGACGGCACTATGCCCCAGCGTTCATAGAAGCGAAGGGCGTCGGCGTTGCCGGAGACGACAGCGAGCCCGATGAACTCGATGCCCGCAGCCGTGAGACGCTGCTCGACGCCTTCCATCAGCAGCGAGCCGACGCCCCAGCGGCGCAACTCCGGCTCGACGGAGAGAGCCTCGAGCTCGCCCATCCGCTCGCCGGTCTCGAAGCTCAGATCCCCTTTGCAGACGCGGAAGAACGCGAAGCCGACGGGAGACCCATCGCGCTCCGCAATCAGCAGCCGCCCCTGCCCCTCCCGCATCCAGTCCTCGAACTCGCTCCTGCGGCGCTGCCAGGAATGCTCCGAGGGTCGAAACGCTGCGATGTTGCGAGCTTCGCCGGCGACCTCGGCGTGGTAGTCGTGCATGTCTCGCCACAGCGACTCGATGTCATCCAGCCGTTCCGTTTCGGCTTCGACGATCTCGACCTCGGGCGGGGCTGTCGGCGTGGGGGTCACGTGCTGAGTCTAGAGCCGGATCCCCGTCAGGCCGGCGCACGGGGAGTCCGCCCACATCGCGGGTTCGAATCCAGTCTCAGTCCGCCGTCAGGGCTCGACTTCCTCGTCCGGGCGGCGCATCGTCCACCGCAGACGGCCGTCCTCGACCGAGACGAGGACCCTCCATCGACGGCTCTGATCAGGATCAGCTGAGGCCCCACCTTCATAGACGGGGCCGGTGACGGTGACGATGCCGCCGCCGAGGTCGCTGACCTCGAGGCCGGCAAGGATGCGCTCGTCGAGCTGCGCGAAGCCGAGGAGCACGCCGTTGATCGCGGTGGCGGCGCCCTCGAGATGGAGCCCGGCAACGGGGTCGGAGTAGACATACTTCTCGTCGAACAACGGCGCGGCCGCCCGGAGGTCACGCTCCGCGAGAGCCCAGAGTGCCGCCTCGACGACCTTCGCGGCCGGGCGCTTGGCCAGCACAGTCGGGATGAGGCGCAGAGCAGCTTCCCTGTCTTCCAGCTCGAACGCCGCCGCGATTCGGCCGTTGCGAACTCGCGCCGTCCAGACGCTGCGCCTCCCTTGGGCCGTGTTCGGGCCGATCAGCACGTAGCCGTGTTCTGCGTCCTCGAGCGGCCCAGCCGAAAGGTCTTCGGAGAGCCGGGCGAGGGCGGACTGCAGCGCGTCGTCGGAGTCGTCGACCATGCTGACGGTGCGCCCCAGCGGGCGGATCAAGAAGTTCTCCGACAGAGAGTCGGTGACAGTCAAGGGTGCCGACGCGATGGCCCTGCCGATGGCCGACAAGGCGTCGACCGCGCTCGTTTCAGCCGGCATCGCCGCCCCCGCCCAGGCCGTGCGCTTGCTCGGCCTGCTCCCGCGTTCGGAACCAGAGGACCACTGCGATCTTCTCGTCCTTGATGCGGGCAAGCCAGTGACTCGGCTGTCGCCTGGCCTGGCCTTCGCGGTCCTCGTAGACGATATCGCCGGTCGTATAGACCCACCCTCGCGGAAGCACCCGGGAGCCGGTCTGCTCGAAGCCGATGTTCGCCCAGGTGCGGAGTTGCTCGCTGAACCAGGCGGCCATGCCCTCGTAGCCGACGTAGAGGTGGCCGTCCCAGTCGACGAAGACGAGATCGTCGGCGACGAGCTCGAAGATCGAGCCGGGGAATCCGGCGAGGCTCTCCGCGGAGAGCTGATGGACGAGCGCGGCCGGGTCGGCTGGCACGACGCGACGGGAGCGCCTCGGACTCGTCAGATCGGTTCCGGTGGCGGGGGCGGTACGGGTGGCTCGGGGTCGCCCGGTTCGGGAGTCACCGTCGGGCGCGGCCCCTCGGGCACGTCGGTCGTGAACGGCCGGCCCTCGCCGATCCCCTTGAGCGCGTCCAGTACGTCGATCGGCAGCGGGAAGACGATCGTCGTGTTGTTGACGCCGATCTGCAGCAGCGTCTGCAGGTAGCGGAGCTGCATCGTCGCCGGGTTCTGGCTCATGATGTCGGCCGCGTCGGAGAGCTTCTGAGCCGCCTGGTACTCGCCCTCGGAGCCGATGATCTTCGCCCGCCGTTCGCGCTCGGCCTGAGCCTGCAGGGCGATCGCCCGCTGCATGTCCTGGGGCAGCTCGACGTCTTTGACCTCGACCGTCGAGACCTTGATGCCCCACGGTTCGGTCTGCTCGTCGATGATCGTCTGCAGCTCCTGGTTGAGGCGCTCGCGCTCGCCGAGCAGCGAGTCGAGCTCGGCCTTGCCAAGCACCGAGCGCAGCGTCGTCTGTGCGATCTGCGAGGTGGCGACCAGGTAGTTCTCGACCTCGGTTATCGCGCGGTCGGGATCGAGGACGCGGAAGTAGGCGACCGCGTTGACCCGGACCGTGACGTTGTCCTTGGTGATGACCTCCTGCGGAGGCACGTTCAGGGTCACGGTCCGCAGGTCGACCCGGACCATCTGATCGACGACCGGGATCAGGAAGCGCAGGCCCGGGCCCCGCAGCGCGACGAGCCGGCCGAGCCGGAAGACGACCCCGCGCTCGTACTCGCGCAGGATCCGGATTGACATAGCCGCGATCACCAGCGCGATGAGCACGACCGCCGCGAGAACCGCCAACGCCACCATCTAAGCCGCTCCCTCCGGGTCGCTTTCCACTTCGCCGACGCTCAATGCGTCCGGACTGTCGTCGAGAGGGACAACCGTGAGCCCGAGCCCGTCGATGCCCTCGACCCTGACTCTATACCCGGCTTCGATCGGGGCGAGGGCGGGGTCGACCTGCGCCTCCCAGAGCGCGCCCTCGACGAAGACCAGTCCGGTCGGCTCGAGCGCCGTCCGGGTCGTGGCGATCGAGTCGAGCAGCTGCTCCTGTCCGGTCAGGACCGGAAGCCGCCAGATCCTCAGGCCCTTTCTCCCGACTCCAACAGCGGCCGACCGCGGTGCGACGCCGGCGCCGCCGTTGACGATCAGCGTCAGTCCATCGATGGCATCGACCGTAGCTTCGGCGCCGGCTTCGATCGGGTTTGCGTCCGCGGAGCGGGCGCGCCAGAGCGCGCCCTCGATCAGCACCTGGCCGACCGGATCGATCGCCGTCCGCACGACGGCGGGTGCACCGAGCAGTTGCTCTGCGCCGGTGCGGACCGGGCTGCGGCGAGCGGCGAGCACGCGGCGGGCGACGAAGATGGTGCCGGCGATGACCGCAAGTGCGACTCCGATCGCCACGGCAGGGTTGACGGTTGGGCCGTCGCCATCGCCGAACAGCAGCAGCCCGCCGCCGATCATTGCCGCGAGTCCGGCGAGGCCGAGCAGCCCGCCCGTCGGCAGGTGGGCCTCGGCGACGATCAGCGCGAGCCCGAGCGCGAGCAGTGCGACGCCGTCTGCGAGGACCGGAAACTCGACGGCAACCATCAGCCTGAGCGATCAGGCGGCGCCGGCGCCGCGCGCGGCGAGGGCCGCGGCGACCCCGAAGGGCCGGGGTTTAAAGCTCGAGCACGGTCCTGTCGAAGTTCAATTGGACATCGTGGAGTCGAGCTTCCATTGCGTGTCCTCGATTCTATTCTCCGGCCCGTCCGGGAATGGCCGAGCGCGGCTCGCCAGGCCGCTCAGCAGGCGAACGGCGCCGGCGCAAAGCCGGGCTCGAGCTCGATCGCGAAGGCCTGCACCATGCCGCCGATCAGGCCGTACAGGCCGATCACGGCGACGAGCTCGATGACGCCCCCCGTCCCCCAGGCGGCGACTCCGGGCCCGGGCCCATCTTCGCCGCCCGGTAGTAGATGTTGCCGTAGGAGCGGTTCTCGAAGACGAGGACGATCAGCGGCACCTCGTGGCGGGCGGCGGTGTGGAGCTCGAGGCCGTGCATGAGCATGCAGCCATCGCCCGTAGCGACCAGCGGCCGCTCCGGGCGCGCCAGCTTGGCGTCGATCCCGAGCGGGACGGCGCCGCCCATCGGGCCGAGCCCGGCTCGACGCCGGTTGCCACCTCGCCCGAGGCGCGGGCGAAGCCGTCGGCCATATACGCGGCGCCGGCCTCGTGCGCGGCGACGATCGTGCGGGCACCGTCGTGCTCGGTCATCGCCGGCATGAACGGGTCGTTCATGCCGCCGGGGACCATGAAGAGGTGATCGACCCCCGCCTGGACGAGCGAGTCGACGATGAAGTCGGCGCCGTTCACACGAGGCCTGTCGTCAGGGCGTGATCGGGCGCGCCGGCGACTCGGCGAGCACGCGGCCGTGCTTGTCGAGGGCCCTGACGGCGTAGAGGGCGTTGTCCCCCAGCACGTCGATCGCGGTCTCGAACCCGGTCGACTTCGCCGCGCCGATCTTCTTCAGCGAGTCGACGCTCGTGCCGGCGCGGACGCTCCACTTCGCCACCTTCGTCGCGCCGTTCCAGCTCGCGTAGACGATCGCGTGCCCGTGCGGGCCGGGCGTCACGGCGATGGCGGGGTCGGACTTCGGGGTCGCAGTCCATGGGAACCGGTAGACGCGGTAGCTGCCGTTGTCGGCCGGCTGGGCGGCATCGAACACCTTCTTGCCGTCCTTGGTGAACTGGCTGAAGAAGGGCGTCGAGCCGAAACCCACGAAGCGGTCGCCCCCGTTGAGCTTCTGGACGCTGCCCTCGCTATCGGCCAGCGTCTTCTTGTTGCGCGCGTACTCCTGCTTGACCGTGGCCTTGCCCTTCTTCTTGTTCAGATCGAGAACGAGGCCGCGCGAGTAGCCAGGGTCGTAGACGGGTGGCCCGCCCGCGTCGTCGAAGAGGCTGACGCGCTTGTTGGACAGCATCTGGGCGTCGTGCTGGAAGTTGAACTTCGCACCGCGGCCCATCTTGAAGTCGCTGTTGCTGCCGCCGAGCGTCCAGTTGATCTTGCCGCTCGAGCGATCGATCTTGTAGATCGCGGAGGTATCGCGGAGCGAGGCGAGGATCTTGCCGTGCTTGAGACTCTGGATCGAGTTGACGTGGAAGGCGTCGAACACGTGGCTGGCCGGGATAACGGTCGAGTCGGCGACGTCGATGTGGCCAAGCGCGTGCCACTCCCATTCGACGAGACCCGTTTGCGGATCGACGAGCTGGATCACCGCATCCATCAGCGGCCAGTTGTTCTCGTCGGCGTCGAGCGGGTTGCAGACCGGGGTCACGCAGACGGGTGAGTAGGCCTCGATTAGCGCGTCGCCCTTCGGGGTCAGGGTGAACTCGTGCAGGTCGGCCGAGTAGCCGTTGCCGGCCGAGAAGCGCTCGATCTCCTTGTAGTGGTGGTTGGCGATCACGTCGTCGCCCTCGCCGTAGGCCCAGCCCCGGACCCTGCCCTCCCACCAGGTCAGGACCTTCTTGCCCTGGTAGCGCTGGACTCGGAGGTTCGCGGCTTCGACGCTCGCGGGCAGCTGCTTGAAATAGACGAGATTCCCGGCGCCGTCGATGATCATCGGCCCGCCCGGGCCGACTGGGTTGATGCCAATCACCGAGCCGCCTCCCGGGTGCACCGTCGGCGACGGTAGCGGCGTCAGGAACACCGAGCCGTCGTCGCTCTTGGGGTCCGCCTTCTTGACGGTGATCTGGGGCGGTACCAGGTCGGGCTCGGAGTTGAAGTGCTGCAGCTGATCGGGCTGGCGTTGGGAGGCGTCGAGGAACGGGGCCACGAACGGCGGCGCCGTCATCACGGTGAACTTGGTCTTCGCCTTGCCGCCCTTGAAGGTGACTTTCGCGGTGACGTTCTCGCCCTCCGCGAACGGCTCGTCCGGAACGAAGCTGGCGCCGGTCCGGGCTTTGTAGGACTCGAGCGAGCCGGCGTGGTTGCCGGTCACCGAGCCCGTCACGGAAACCGACTTGATCTGCTTGCGCTTGGCGCCGAGGATGCTGACCTGGGTCTGCGGGGAGGCGTCCGGCGTGCCGGGGAGGGGGGAGAGGGTGACCGCGGCATGGGCACCCGCCGGTGCGGCAGCAATCAGGCAGGTCGCGGTGCCGCCGATCAGGATCGTTCGTGCAACGGCACGGCGGGCCGCGTACACGCGGCCGAAGGGCCTCGTGAACTGCTCGTGGATCACGATCTCTCCTCCTGCCCGAACGGGCTCCCCAAAGTTTGCCGCCAGTCAAGCCGCGTGGTCGACCTTGACATCACCCTACAACGTGGCCGTGGCGGGGTCCCCTCCGCATGCGAACATCCAGCAATGGCGCTGCTGGCCGAGGCCGAACGCCCTCAGCTACGACGCGTCCGGTTCGCTGACGGTGCGGAGACCACCCTGCACGTTGCCTGCTACCCCCGAGCCGCCTTCCGAGCCGGCGTCGCCCGCATCGCACCCCCCTCGGAGTTGACCACCTGGGCTCGTGGTCGCGGGGTGGAGGACGCGATTGTCGGCGGCTTCTTCATCCGCGCGGCGGGGACGCCGCTCGGCGAGTTGCGGCTCGACGGCGTGGCGCAGCCCGCGCAACCGTTCGATCCTCCCTGGGACCGGATCCGAGCCTGCCTGCACGTCGACGGCGACAGCGTCAGTTGCGGCCCCCGAGCCCGGTACGAGGCCGAGCCCGGCGGCGACCTTCTGCAGGCAGGACCGCTGCTCGTCGCCGCGGGCGCCGTCTGCCTCGGTCCCGAGCCTGACCCCGAGGGCTTCTCGACGGGCGCGCACCAGTTCGATTCCGACATCACCAGTGGGCGCTATCCGCGCGCGGCGCTCGGGATCACGCGGTCGCTGTTGATCGCCGTCGTCTGCGACGGCCGCGGCGACCGCGACGCCGGCATGTCGCTCACCGAGCTGGCGGCAACCATGGTCGGGCTTGGAGCCGAGGACGCGATCAACCTCGATGGTGGCGGCTCGGCGTCGCTGCTCGTCGGCGGAGAGCTCGTCAACGTTCCCCGCGAAGAACACGGCCGTCCGCTTCCGGGAGGCCGCCCGATCTCGACCGCGGTCACCTTCAGCCGGCGCTGACGCCCCGCGGCCGCCCGCGCAGATCGCCGAACAGCGCTAGTCTCGTTCGGATGTACAAGAACCCCATCTCGCTCCTGATGGGGTTCTACTTCTCACCGCGGGGCGGGTCCGCGCACGCCTGCCGAGCGATCGCCACCGAGCTCGAGCGCCACGGGATCGACGTCAAGTTGCTCGCCGGCTCGCGGCGAGACCTCGGCTCCCACGCTGATGCGAACCGCTTCTTTGCCGGACGTGATCTGGCCGCGGTCGACTTCACCGACTCCGCTCGGGCCAAGGCGCCACTTCGCTACGACGGTGGACGCGGCTGTGCCCCGGTCCACGCCTCTTACGAGGATCGCCCCGGGGCCGAGGACGCAGTCTTCGCCAGCCTCGACGACGACGCGTTTGAGCTCCAGGTCGCGGCCTGGCAGCGCGCCCTAGCCGGTGCCGGTGGCGGCTGCGCCGATCTGCTGTACCTGCATCACCTGACTCCGCTCAACGAGGCGGCGGCGCGCAGCTATCCGGATCTGCCCGTGCTCGGCCACATCCATGGATCGGAGCTCCTGATGCTCGAGCGGATGGCCGCCACGCCGAACCCGGGCTGGCGGTACGCGGAGCGCTGGGTCGAGCGCCTTTGCGAATGGGCCGCGGCATGTGCTCGGATCGTCGTCAACAGTCCCGACGGGCTGCGGCGTGCAGCTCGCCTGCTCGATCTCGATCCGGCGCGATTCATCTTGGTCCCCAACGGGTTCGACCCGGGCTTCGCGCCGCGGCCGACCAATCGCCCGGCGCTGTGGAGGCGGCACCTCGTCGATCGCCCGCAAGGCTGGCGGCCCGGCGGCGGCCCCGGCAGCGTGCGCTACACGGCGGCCGAGCTGGCCCCGCTCGAGGGCACGACCCTGCTCTACAGCGGTCGCTTCACCGAGGTCAAGCGGCTGCCGCTGCTGATCGAGGCATACGCCGCCGCTCGGCCCGGCTTTCACAGGGCGACCGCCCTCGTTCTGCTTGGCGGTTTCCCCGGGGAGTGGGAGGGCGAGCATCCCGCTGAGACGATCGCGCGGCTCGGTCTCCACGACGTCTTTCTCGCCGGCTGGCACGAGCAGAGCGCCTTGCCTGAGTTCCTCAACGCCGCCGACGTCATGGTCCACGCGTCCGTCCGTGAGCAGTTCGGCCAGGTTCTGGTCGAGGCGATGGCCTGCGGCGTACCGTCGATCGCTGTCGCGCGCGGCGGTCCGGCCAACATCGTCGCTCCCGGCCACGACGGCTGGCTCGTCGAGCCGGACGATGCCGACTCCCTGCGTTGGGCGATGCACGAGGCCGTCAACGATCCCGCCGAGCGCCGCGCGCGCGGCGCCGCCGCGCGCGCCGAGGCCGAACGCCGGTACACCTGGCGCGCAATCGGCGCGGCCCTGGCCGGTGAGCTGCGGAGGATCGAGGCCGGTGCCGGCGCCGCCCCGTTCGAGCCCGGGGCCGGCGTCGGGCTCCAGCCGGCCGCCTCTGCGGCCCGGTAGCTCTCCGGTCGGCCTCCGCGGGCAAAGATCAGCGCGACAGGACCAGGTTGGCCGTGTCCGCGGGAGCGCCGCGCGCCCGGCCGCGCGCGCGGACCCGTACCTGCAGCGAGGCCCCTTCCACCGCCGGCAGAGCCGTGTGGCCGCGGCGATCGAGGCGCAGCTTCTCCCACGATCCGCCGACCCGTGCCTCGGCCTTCAAGGCCTTCGGCGGGCGGCCGCGGACGCGGATCCTGGCATCGTCGCCGGCGACTCGCATGAGCACGTCCCGGCGTGGATGTGAGCGCAGCAGCAGCGCTCGCGCAGGCCCGTTCCCGCCCCGCTTGCGTGCACGCGGACGCTGCGGACAGCCGCTCGTGCCGTGAATCCGCAGCCGCCGTTCGCCGAGAATCGGACTCGGCTTCAGTACCCGCGAGCCGCACCTGATGACCACGCCGCGCCGACTCACGGCAAAGTCCTCAGGTCCCGGGACCGGCAGCCACCCATGCGCGTCGGCGGCGACCATCCTGTAGAGCGGCGCTCGCAGATGCTGCACGGCGGTCGCGGTCCCGGCCCGCCGCCCGCTCGCGCTCGCCGCCGGCAGGTTGCAGGGCTCCGGTCCGTCGAGCAGCGTGTGGTGCGCGACCTGGGCGCTGATCTCGGCCTGGTTGATCAGCGTCTTCTTGCTCAAGAAGGCGACCGCAGCGCCATGGACGACGTCGTAGATGCCCGCCTCGCGCAGGCCGGGGATTTCGGGGGCGGGGATCGGGTGGCCGCCGAGGTCGGTCGCGCTCCTCGCCTGGGCACTGGCGAGCCCGACGAGTCCGTCTGAGGGCGTGTAGTAGCCGAGATCGGGCAGTCCGAAGTCGAGGTGGTTGCCGGCAATCGCGCTGACCGGGCAGTTGCCGATCGACTGCTTCGGGTTCCAGGTCGCAAGGAAGTTGTTGCCGAGTTCGCGGGTCGCGGTTGGCCCGAGCTTGATCATCACGAGGTCAGCCAGGCCGAGCAGCACATGGCAGGTCCGCTGCTCGGCGGGGTTGCTGAAGTCGCACTTGCCGCCGTCCACCTCCACCGCCAGGTCGGCCAGGAACGATCCGGTGTGAGGCGTGCCCAGCGTCGTCAGGCTCTGGATCGTGACTCCCGGGTAGGCGCCGCTCTGGGTGATCGCCGCCCTCGACCACAGGCCGCCGTCGGAGTGGGCGACGATGTGCAGATTGCTGACGCCGTAGCTGTCGTGCAGGAAAGCGATCAGCCGCGCCAAGGCGGCGCCGTTCTCATCCGTCTCGCCGTTCGAGTTGACGACCATGTCCGCCGTCGGCAAGGGCGTGCCCGTGGCCGGGCATGGATCCGGGACGGGGACGCCGGTGCGGGAGACCGGGGCCGTGAAGACCGCGTGGGGCGCGGCCGGGTCCTTGAGCGCCGCGGCGACGCCGTTGGGCAGGCCCCAGTCAGGCCCCTCCTCGCCCTTGCAGGCATCGTCTGGCGTCGTGAAGGGCGCCTCCGTCTGAAAGCCCGAGACGAGCAAGACCGCCTCGGGGTACGGACCCGCCGCGTGTGCCGCGGCCGGCAGCAGGAGCGCGGCGGCGACGGCCAGCAGGATTGCCGCACGCCTGACCATTCGCCTCTGCCGTCGCGGCGCAAGCTCCCCCATCGGAACCGAGTGTAAGAGGCTGTCTCAGAACCCGCGTGTGCCCGGGGGCGTTCAGGGCCGAGCGGGGCGACGGTGGCGATCCCGCGATGTGCCCTGGGCGTCATCCGGGAGCGCGGGGGTTTTGAGGCGGCCTCTAAGCCGAGCACCCATTGGCAGATCGGTTTTCCGGCCGCAGCCTTGCGGTGAAGCCGCCGTGCATGGACCGCCTCGGCGCGGGTAGATGTGATCACGCACACAAAATCGCTCCGGCCGTGTAAGGACGACGTGGGGGCGGGGCGAGTACGGAAGGAGACGGGATGGAGTCTGCAAACCTTCCGGGGAGCCCCGGAGGTGACCCGCGTATGGGCGGGTCCGCCACCGAAGCCTCGGAGACTGTTCGCGAGGCGTGGTCACCAGCCGATCCGGGCCCCTTGGGCCTGGCGGCATTCGCGTTGACCACGTTCGTGTTGAGCATGTTCAACGCCGACCTGGTCAGTTCGAGCGGCGAGCCGGTCGTCCTCGGGCTTGCGCTCGCCTACGGCGGGCTCGCACAGTTGCTCGCCGGCATGTGGGAGTTCCGCACCGGCAACACGTTTGGCGCGGTCGCGTTCAGCTCGTACGGGGCCTTCTGGCTCTCGTTCTGGGCGTACGTGGCCTTCTACGCCGGTTCGGTCCCGCCTGCCGACGCCGGGCATGCGGTCGGCCTCTACCTGATCGCGTGGGGCATTTTCACCACCTACATGTTCGTTGCCTCATTGCGTACGACGGCCGCGATCGCAACGGTCTTCCTGCTGCTTGCGATCACCTTCGTGGTGCTCGGCATCGGCGAAGCCGGTGCGCACGAGAACATCGTCAAGGCCGGCGGTTGGGTCGGGCTCGCGACGGCGGCTGCGGCCTGGTACGCCTCGTTCGCCGCGGTAACCAACTCGACGTTCGGGCGCACGGTCCTGCCGGTGAGGCCGCTGAAGTGAGCTGCCGCTGACAGCATCTGTCTGGAGAAGCCCGCTCGCCGAGCGGGCTTCTCACTTTCGGGATCCGCCGGAGCCGGTCCGGCGGGCGTCCCCGCACGGCTTGTCCGGGCCTTTACCGGCCCCTTGCCCGCCGCTTGCTGCGGCCTGTGGACAATCGGTGGCCGAGACTTCCCCCGACCGAAGGCAAGACCATGACCAACATACGAGTGAAGATCGCAACCGCGGCAACCGTCGTCGGTCTCGCCGGTCTCGGCGGCTTCGCGATGGCCTCGAACCCGGCCCGCGACGCGCCGGCCGGCGCCGCCGGGTCTCTCGCCGCCGCGCAGACCGGCTCGGTCGCCGCCGCGCAGACCGGCTCGGCCCCGGCGACCTCGCATCCCGTGGTTACCGGGACGAGCGGCGCCACCGCCACGACCGTCCCAGTGGCCAACACGCAATCCGCGGCCGCCACGCAGCCGATCCACACAGCCAGGCGGGCGGTCACGCACACGAGCGGCGGTGCCGCCACCGGCGCCCACCGGCGCACATTCGACCGCGAGGACGCGCCCGTCCGTTACGAGGACTGATCGCTGTGAGCCGCCCCGCTGCGGGGCGGCTCAGCGCCCTGGATCTCTAGCCATTTAGCCCTGCTGCTCGAACAGCTTGCCGGCCGCGATCGTCGCGGCCATCTCCTTGGACTCCGCGCGATAGGCGGAACCGTCGTCGAACTCGATCATCGGCAGCATCTGCTGGCCGCTGAGCCGGATCACGTCCTTGCGGCGGCCGCGCGGATAGATGGGCTCCTTGACGATCTCGTAGTCGATTCCCTGATCGTCCAGGGCCTTCTGGACCTTCCAGCAGTGGTCCATGTTGTTGTGCACGAACGTGAACGGGCAGCGGTGCAGCCTTACTTTCGCCACGGGTTACCTCCTCGGTTGGCTGCAGCCTATGGACTCAATGCCCGCAGTGGCTACCGCTCGTTGGCCTGCCTCACCGCGTAGTCGGAGAAGCCTTCGTCGAGCGCCTTCAGCACGCGCTTCGCCTGGGCGCGGACGCGCCGGGCGAGCAGTGGATTGCGAGTACCGGCCAGGACCTGTCCGCGAGCGAAGGCGAGTAGCGCGCGGTGGACTCCGAGCATCGCGTTCGCCATCACCCAGGGTTCGACATCGTCAGGGCCGGCTCCCACCTCCTCGCGTAGCAGCTCGGCGAGCGAATTGGTGAAGCCGGCGAGGATCGCCTGCTCGCGGGCGCGCAGCGCCGGGCTTTCCTCGATCACCCGCGCCATCGCCGCCTGCCGCTCGGCCGCCTCCGGGTCCTTCGAGGCGAGCAGGCCACGCGGCTCGGCGATGAAGCGACCGAACGCGGCGAGGGCAGATTCGCCGGGCGAGCGCTCGCGTACCGCATCCAACAGCATCGACTCGAAGGCCTCCAGACCGCTGTAGAAGAGGTCCTCCTTGGTCGGGAAGTAGTTGAAGACCGTCGCTTCGGAGACCTCGGCGGCGGCGGCGACCTCGGCGACGGTGACGGTGTCGAAGCCGCGCTCCGCGAACAGGATGCGCGCGGACTCGGCGATCTGGCGTCGCGTGCGTTCCTTCTTTCGCTCTCTTAGGCCCTGGGGTTGCATAGTGGTCGCACTAATGTTAGAGTGACTCAAAGTTTAGTCGGACCCTGCGAATGCAAGCGACCGAAAAGGAGACTGGAATGCGGCTCTTCAATCACTCCAAAGTATCTATCCCGTTCGCGGCCCTCGTCCTCGCCATGCTGCCGGCGGTTCTCGACCAGACGATCCTGGCGACGGCGTTGCCGACGATCGCCCGCGACCTCGGCACGCTCGACGACGTCTCCTGGCTGGTCAGCGCCTACGTGATCGCGTCGGCGGCGACGATTCCGGTTTGGGGCAAGGTCGGTGACAGGCTCGGGCGCCGCCGCGTGCTCGAATGCTCCCTGGCGCTCTTCCTCGCCGCCTCGGCGACCTGTGGGTTTGCCGGGGGGCTGACCGCCCTGATCCTTGCGCGCGTTGTCCAGGGTGCCGCCGCCGGCGGGCTGATGACCCTGGCCATGGCCGCGGTGGGCGACCTCGTCTCGCCCCGCGAGCGGGCTCGCTACCAGGGCTACATCACCGCGGTATTCGCGGTCGCGACCGTCGTCGGGCCGCTGCTTGGCGGGCTGCTGACCGAGCAGGTCAGCTGGCGCTGGGTGTTCTTCGTCAACTTGCCGCTCGGGCTGGTGGCTCTGGCCGGGCTGCGGCTGCGCTTCCCGACCGTGCCGGGCGATCCGGACGCGGCCCGCCTCGACTCCGCCGGTGCCCTCCTGCTTGCGGTGGCGACCTCCTCGTTGCTGTTGATCTGCGTCTGGGGCGGGAGCACCTTCGCCTGGGGCTCGGCCCAGATCCTCGCTCTGGTTGGCGTGTTGCTCGCCGCCGGCACGGCGCTCGTCTGGCGCGAGCGGCGGGCGGCCGATCCTGTGGTGCCGCTCGACCTGCTGAGGTTGCCGACGGTTGCGCTGACCAGCGGCGCCCTCTTCCTCACCACCGCGAGCCTCTTTGCGATCACCGTCTTCGTGCCGCTCTTCCTGCAGGTGGCAACCGGTGCGAGCCCGACGGTGGCGGGGCTGCTGCTCGCGGCGATGATGGTCGGCGTCGTCGTCTCGACCAACTTCGCCGGGCGTCGCATCGCTGCCGGTGGGCGCTACAAGCGCTACCCGCTCGTCGGATTGGCGCTGATGGCGGCCGGCCTGGCCGGATTGGCGGCGCTCGCCGGCGCGCGGTCCCAGCTCGCGACCGTCGTCTGCCTCGCCCTGTTCGGCCTCGGCTTCGGCATGGTCGGTCAGGTCCTGACGGCGATCGTCCAGAACGGCGTCGAGCGGCGCCAGCTCGGCACCGCGATGGCGACGACCGGCTTCTTCCGCGCCCTCGGCGGTGCGGTCGGGGCGGCGACGCTCGGCGTCGCCTTCGCATCTCAGGACGGCATCGTCGATGGTGTGCGTCTCGTGTTCGGCGTCGGCGTGCCGTTGGCACTGCTGGGGCTGGCGCTCGTATGGCGGCTGCCCGAGGGCGAGCTCGACGCGGAGGACCCGCCCGGGGAGCGGTCGGCCCGTCCGAGTGTTCAGCATCCCTCGCGACCGGCCCCGCGCGCCGCGGTCGGGGCGTCGCGATGAGCTCCGCACGCCGGCTCGACGATCCTGCTGCGCTCCGAGCAGAGCGGGGGAGAGGTGGCGGTGATGGTGAACTCGGCGCCGGGTCGCTGGGTCGGGCCGCCGCTCCATCGGCACCAGTTCGACGAGGGCTTCTACGTGCTCGAGGGCGAGTTGACCTTTCAGCAGGGCGAGGAGATCGACACCGCCGGACCGGGGGAGCTGATCTTCGCGCCGCGCGGCGTCGTGCATACGCTCGCCAACCGCTCGAGCGAGCCGGCGCGCTACCTACTCATCTGCACCCCGGCGGGCTTCGAGCGCACCCTCGCCCGACGAGCCGCGGCGCGCGCCGGCGGGGAGCCGCCGGCGTGGGCGCTGGGTCCGCTGCCCGAGGTCGAGGTGGTCGGACCACCCATCGATCTCGGAGAAGAGCCCCGCTGAGACGACTCCCGCTTTCGACGAGGCCGGGGGCGCGGGAGTTGCCAGCCGGCCGAGCTGAACGCCCGGACGGCCGGCAACCTGTCAACCACGTGGGTCGACGACCCTGGTACACCCGTCCGCAAGCTCGACCGATTCCCACCCGAACTTACGGCCGCGTGTACTAACCGTCGCTCTTGACGGTCTTCGAGACCGCGCGCCGGCAAAGCGCACCGCTGGTCTTGTACTTCGGCGCAACGGCCTGATACCTGCGACCGGCGGTCGCCTTCTTGTAGGTGAACGTGCTGCCGTCGCTGGTCGTCGGCGACGCGGGCGAGGACGTGCCCCCCGCGACGTCGAAGATCTTGATCGCGCGGGGGCCGCGGCATCCGTTGCCGTTGCTGCCCTTGCCCCGCACTCTGCCGATCATGCCCGGCACGCCGGTCTCGTCGCGGTTTTCGAAGGTGATCAAGATCTTGACCTTGGTCACGTTCGCGGTCTGATGCCGAGTCGGCCGGCTTCCGCGGATTGGTTTCAGCCGTCCGGCGCCGCCTCGGCGCGGCGAATGGCCTCGTCGAGGCGCTCGAAGCGCGCGTCGTCGGCGGCGACGAGCTTGCCGAGCTGCTCGCGTAGGGCATCGACATCGAGCGTCCGTGCGGCCAGCATTGCTTCGATGTCGGCCCAGTCGCGCGTGCGGTCGAACATCGCCTTGAAGACCGCGAGCTCGACCGGCCCGAGGACCGGGATCTCGACGCCGGCGAACGGCACCAGGCGCCGGTGGCGGGCAGCGTCGGCGTGGATCGGGACGTAGTTGAAGAACAGATCGAGAGGCGTCTCGTCCCAGAAGATCCGCACCTGCCCGTCGCGGGCGATGCGCCCGAGCGTTCGCTGATCCCAGGCGGCACCCTCGGGAAGCGCGGCGAGCGCCGGTTCCGCTTCGCTCGCGGGGACGAACACGTTGACGTCGATGTCGCTGGTCCCGCGCGGGTCAGAGGTCCAGTAGGCGAGGGCGATCGCGCCGCCGAACGCGTGCCCGATCGCCGCCCGCTCGAGCCCCTCGTGGACGGCGAGCAGGCGTTCGGGCAGCGTGGTCATCAGGCGCCGCCGGCGGGCGGGGCGGGCAGCCGGGGGTAGCGGAGGGTGCGGGCGTGGCGACTGGGAAGGGCCGCCGCCAGCTCGATCACCTGCCCGAGCGTCTCGCCGAGCTGCTCCAGCCGCCCCGGCCCGGGGCTGATCACGGGCCTGCTCGCCGGCTCCACCGCGAGCCGCGAGCCGGTCGCGGCGAGAACCCGCCCGAGCGTCTCCGCGGAGGGCATCTTGTGGCCGTGCTCGTAGGCCGAGAGCGTCGCCTGGGAGGTGCCGCTGCGCTCGGCGAGCTGGGCCTGGGTGAGCCCCGCGGCTTCGCGGGCCGTGCGGATCGTGGTTCCCACGTCCATGGGGACAGTATATCCGCTTGGATATGCACGCTCAAGCGGCCCCGACGAGGACCTGGACGGCCCGCGGGATCAACCATCTAGGCCGCCGCACGACGTCCCGGCGTCGCGTCGAGGAAGACCTCGGTCACATCCGGGACCGCATCGCGGAGCTCATCGTCGATCTCGCTGGAGAGGGTTTCGATCCGGCCGGCGTCGATCTCGTCGTCGAGGTCCACCCGGGCGGCGACCAACAGCGCCTTCGGCCCGAGCACCATCGTCAGCAGCTCGCGCACGGAGACGACTTCCGAATGGGCCTCGATCACGTTCTCGATGCGCTCACGTTCCCGCGGGTGCGCGGCGGAGCCGATCAACAGGTGCTTGGCGTCACGTCCCATCCAGAAGGCGACGGAGATGAGCAGGACCCCGATCGAGATCGAGGCCAGCGGGTCCCAGTAGCTCGAGCCGGTGAGCTGGTCGAGGCCGATCCCGGCGCCCGCGAGGGCGATGCCGACGAGCGCGGCGCTGTCCTCGAAGAGGACCATCTTCACGTTTGGATCCCGGCTCTCGCGGGCGTAGCGGAGCAGCGGCTTGCCCGCGGCGCTCGCCTCGGCGCGCGTCTGCCGCATCGCCCGGAGCCAGGAAGTGCCCTCGGCGAGCAGCGAGAGTCCCAGGACCGCGTAAGCGATCGCGAAGCCACCGCTCTCGCCTTCGCCGGAGAGCAGCTCGTAGGTTCCGAAGCCGATCGCAAAGATCGAGCCGGCGAGGAACATGCCAACCGCCGCCATGAAGGTCCACAGGTAGCGCTCCTGCCCGTAGCCGAAGGGTCGCGCCTTGGTCGGGTCTCGCTGCCCGAGCCGGATCGAGAGCAACAGAAATGCCTGGTTGAACGTGTCGGCTACCGAGTGCGCCGCCTCGGCGAGCATCCCGGCCGAGCCGGAGACGAGCCCGGCGAACAGCTTGGCGAGTGCTACGACCAGGTTCGAGCCGAGCGCGATCAGGACGGTACGGCGGCTGTCGGCGACGTCCCGGCTGCCGGCGAGGCTGCGCCTGCTCAGCTGGCTCGCCCGTTCCGATGGGGCCTGCGACGCGCTCTCCGACGTCGCGCCGAGCTCTCGGGTCGCTGTCCGCGGGTCGGCCACGGTCCCCCGGTACCCGCGATCCCGCGCCGGCACGCAGCAGCGGCGGCGCACCGTTGTCGGATTCGCAGCTGAGAGACTGGCCTCGCACCTGCCATCCGATCGACAAGGGGGACGAGTTGACGAACGAGCAAAGCGGCGTTTCGCCTCAGGTACGGGCGGCAAATGGGGCGCTCGAGCATGAGCTGCCGTTCGCCGACGAAGCCGACTTCGAGGACGCGCGCCGTGGGTTCGTCGGCACGATCGACCCGATGCGGATCAGCGACGATGAGGGCAACGTCGTCTGGGAGATGGAGTCGCGCCAGCTCGCCGACCGGGAGTGCCCCGACACCGTCAACCCGAGCCTCTGGCGACAGGCGCAGCTGCTCGGCATCCACGGGCTCTTCGAGGTCGCGCCGGGCTTTTTCCAGGTGCGCGGATTCGACCTCTCGAACATGCACCTGATCGAGGGCGAGGAGGGTGTGATCATCTCCGACCCGCTGATCTCGGCTGAGACCGCGGCGGCGGCGCTCGCCCTGTACCGGGAGCACCGCGGCGACCGCCCGGTCACCGGGCTCGTCTACAGCCACAGCCACGTCGACCACTTCGGCGGCGCGCGTGGGGTGCTGCCCGACGAGGCGGCGGCGGCCGGCGTGCCGGTCGTTGCGCCATCGGGCTTCCTCGAGCACGCGATCGCCGAGAACGTCTACGCCGGCTTCGCGATGGGTCGCCGCGCCGGCTACATGTACGGGGCGCTGCTCGACTCCGCGCCGTCGGGACAGGTCACGGCGGGCCTCGGCCCTTCGACGTCGACCGGGACGGTGACGCTGATCCCGCCGACGCTCGACATCTCCGAGTCAGGGCACGAGGAGGTGATCGACGGGGTCCGCTTCCGCTTCCAGCTGACGCCCGGCACCGAGGCGCCGGCGGAGATGAACTTCCACTTCCCCGACCACCGCGTGCTGTTCATCGCCGAGAACGCCAGCCACACGATGCACAACACGCTGACTCTGCGCGGGGCGCTCGTCCGCGATCCGCGGATCTGGGCCCGCTACCTGAACGAGGCGATCGAGCTCTTCGGCGACGAATCGGACGTGATGTTCGCCTGCCACCACTGGCCCACCTGGGGTCGCGAGCGGATCGTCGATTACCTGGGCAAGCAGCGGGACCTCTACGCCTACCTGCACGATCAGACGCTGCGGTTGATCAACAAGGGTCTGACCGGGCCCGAGATCGCCGAGCAGATGGAGCTGCCGCCGGCGCTGCGCGACGCCTGGCACTGCCGCGGCTACTACGGCTCGGTCAGCCACAACGTCAAGGCGGTCTATCAGCGCTACATGGGCTGGTTCGACGGCAACCCGGCGCACCTTTGGGCCCATCCGCCCACCGCGGCCGCGGAGCGCTACGTCGAGTGCATGGGGGGCGCCGACGCGGTGCTCGAACGGGCGCGAGCCAGCTTCGAGGAAGGTGACTACCGCTGGGTCGCCGAGCTCGTCAACCACCTGGTCTTCGCCGACCCCGAGAACGCCGCGGCGAAGGAGCTGCAGGCGGCGGCGCTCGAGCAGCTCGGCTACGGGGCCGAGAACGCGACGTGGCGCAATTTCTTCTTGACGGGAGCCAAGGAGCTGCGCGAGGGAGCGCTCGGCACGCCAACGCCGACGACGCCCTCAGACGTCGTCGCGCGACTGACGATGGACCAGATCTTCGACTCGATCGCGATCCGCGTCGACGGTCCGCGCGCCTGGGATCAGACGATCGTCCTGAACTGGGACGTAAGCGGGGAGTCATGGGTGACCCGGCTCGAGAACGGCGTCTTCGTGCACGGGGCGGAGCCACCCAATCCAGCTGCTGACGCCTCGCTGAGCTTCGACCGCGGCGCCCTCGATCGGCTGCTGCTCGGGCTGGCGACGCCTCCCGACCTGCTCGGCACCGGCGAGCTGCAGGTCGACGGCGACCTGGCGAAGCTCGGCGCCCTGTTCGCGGTCCTCGAGGAGCCCGATCCGGACTTCGCGATCGTCACGCCGTAGCGGGCGGCGCGGATCGCGACCAGAGTTCGGCCGTGGCCCGCTCGGCTTCGGCGTCATGCGTGCGCTGGAGGTTGCGCCCACCGCGATCGAAGGTGGCGGCGACGGCGGGCGGCACGTCGGTGCGATCGAACTCGGGCGAGAGCCAATCGGTGTCGCGCACGTTGTGGATACCGACCCGACGGGCGCCGGCGGTGCCGGTCCACCGCCACGGACCGCGGACCCGCCCGAGCCGATAGCTCGCCTCGTCGGTCCGCGTCCACACGAGGCTGCCGGTCGGCAGCGCGGCGAACCGGGCGAGCATCCGGGCGCTCTTCGGACCGTGCGCGACGGCGGTCAGCTCGAGTGCCTCGTCGAGGTCCGCGGGCGTCAGCTCGAGGGCGCCGCCGATGCCGACGACGCCCAGCTCGACGCCGAAGCGGGCGCCGGCGAAGGGCGGCGCGTCGAGCTCCCGCGCACGCATTGGTGCGCGGTAGATCGCCTCGCGCCGCTGCCCCGGCGGAATCGCCCTACTCGGCGCGCTCGAGGATCACGACCGGGATCTCGCGGTCGGTCTTCTTCGCGTACTCGTCGTAGTCGGGCCAGACCTCGGCCATCAACTTCCAGAGGCGCTCGCGCTCGGCACCCTCGGCGACCGAGGGCTTGACGGCGAACCGCTCGCCCTTGACCTGGATCTCGACCGCCGGGTTCTCGGAGAGGTTGAGGAACCAGTCGGGGTGCTCGGGCGTGCCACCCTTGGAGGCGACGATCACGTAGCGGCCATCGTCGACGCGATGGATCAGGGGCGTCGTCCGCGGCTCGCCCGACTTGCGGCCGATCGTGGTCAGCAGGAGGATCGTCGTCCCGTTGCGCCACCGGTAGCCGCGCTCACCGTCCGTTTCCCGGTAGACGCGGACGTGCTCTTCTCCGAATAGTGCTTCGTCTTCTGCGCTCATACGTCGAGACTACCCGGGGCACGCGCTCGCCAAGCGCGGCCCGATTAGTTCCGGCACCGGCCGCTGTCTCAACCCGTGCAGGCTTAGAACGCAACGAGGAGGAACTGAGATGACCAAGGTTGCTGCCAACATCACGATCTCCGTCGACGGCTACATCGCCGGTCCCGGTGACGGCCCGGGCAAGGGACTGGGGGAGGGCGGCGAGCGACTCCACTATTGGGTCTTCGGCGGACCGTGGAGCTACGGGGAGGAGTTCAGCGGCGAGGCGAGCGGCGAGGACGCCACCTACCTCGCGGAGGCGATGAGCCGCAACGGCGCGGTCGTCGGCGGCCGCTGGACCTATGAGGCCGCCGGGCACTGGGGTGACGAAAACCCATTCGGCGTGCCCTTCTTCATCGTCACGCACCGGCCCGAGGAGGAGCCCGAGGGCGGCGAGTTCAACTTCGTCGACGGCGTCGAGCGGGCGATCGAGCTGGCCAAGAAGGCGGCGGGCGAGCGCGTCGTCAGCGTCATGGGCGGTGCCGACGTGATTCGCCAGGCGCTCGCGGCCGGGCTCATCGACGAGCTCACGGTGATCGTCGCTCCGGTCGTCCTCGGCGCTGGCAAGCCGCTCTTCGACGGCTCCGAGGGGCCGCTCCGGCTCGAGCACGCCGGCCTGCGTCAATCATCGCTGGCGACGTTCATCACCTACACGGTCGTGCGCTGAGCCGCGGCGGTCGCCGCTTGTAGGGTTGATGGCCCGCAATCGCGCGAAAGGAAGTCCGATGGAGCACGAGCACACCGAACACGTTGCGGCGGCGCCGGACGATGTCTTCAAGGCGATCTCCGACCCGGCCAACCTGAGCCGCTTCGTGCCGCAGCTCACTTCCGTCCGCGCGGCGGGGGAGGAGCGGGTCGAGGTCGACGCGCGCTACGAGGGCCACGACCAGCATGGCGCCGCCTCGTTTCACACCGACGGCGATGCTCGGCGGATCGAGTGGGGCACCGACAGCGGCTACCGCGGCTGGCTACAGGTCGACGGCGACGGTGACGGCTCTCGGCTGACCCTGTTCCTGAACACGACGCACGCCGGTGAAAGTGAACACGACGTGGCCGCGACGCTCGACGCAATCCGGATGCTGGTCGAGTCCGAGGTCTGAGCCGGCCTTGCCGGCTCCCTGGTCGACTAGCGGCCGAGCCGCGCCTCGAGCTCGAGGATCCGCTCGGTCGTCTTGATCACGGTGTCCGGATTGAGGCTGATCGACTCGATCCCGAGCTCGACGAGGTACTCGGCCATGTCCGGGTAGTCCGACGGTGCCTGGCCGCAGAGGCCGGAATGGATGTCGTTGCGACGGCAGCCCTCGACAGCGAGCTTGATCATTTCCTTGACCCCTTCGTCGCGCTCGTCGTAGTCGAAGGCAACGATGTCGGAGTCGCGGTCGACGCCGAGCGTCAACTGGGTGAGGTCGTTGGATCCGATCGAGAAGCCGTCGAAGAGCTCCGCGAAGCGGTCGATCAACAGGACGTTGTTCGGGATCTCGCACATCGCATAGACCTTGAGGCCGTCCACGCCGCGCTCGAGCCCGAACGCGGCCATCTTGGCCAGCACCTTCTCGGCCTCCGCGACGCGGCGCACGAACGGGATCATCAGGACGACGTTGGTGAGGCCCATGTCGTCGCGGACACGCTTCATCGCCTGGCATTCGAGCGCGAAGCCCTCCTCGTAGGCAGGATGCGCGTAGCGCGAGGCGCCGCGGAATCCGATCATCGGGTTCTCCTCGTCCGCCTCGAAGGCGGCTCCGCCGAGGAGGCTCGCGTACTCGTTGGTCTTGAAGTCCGACATCCGGACGACGACCGGCTTCGGCCAGAACGCGGCCGCGATGGTCCCGATTCCCTCCGAGAGCCGCTCGACGAAGAACGAGGCGCCGTCGGAGTACGCGTAGGTGAGCCGCTCGATTTCGGCCCGCTCGTCCGGATCGGCGACGCGGTCGGGGTGCAGCAGCGCCAGCGGGTGGGCGCGGATGTACTCGCCCACGATGAACTCCATCCGCGCGAGCCCGACGCCGTCGTTCGGCAGAAACGACGTCTTGAAGGCGAGATCGGGGTTCCCGAGATTGACCATCACCTCGGTCTTCGGTCGCTCCATATCCCCGACCTCGGTGTGCTCGACCGAGAACGGGACCTCGCCGTGGTAGATCCGGCCGGTGTCACCCTCGGCGCAGGAGACGGTGACCATCTCGCCGTCCGGCACCAAGGCGGTGCCGTCATGGGTGCCGACGACCGCCGGCAGGCCGAGCTCGCGCGAGATGATGGCCGCGTGGCAAGTGCGCCCGCCGCGGTTGGTGACGATCGCGGAGGCGATCTGCATGACCGGCTCCCAGTCGGGCGTCGTGATGTCCGCGACTAGCACGTCGCCGGCCTGGAACTCCGAGAGCTGCTCGGGGTTCTTGATCAACCGCGCCCGTCCCGAGGCGATCTTCTCGCCGACGGCACGGCCCTCGGCCACGACCTCACCCTCGCCCTCGAGTGAGTAGCTGTCCAGCGTCGTCGCCTTGCGCTGGGAGGCAACGGTCTCCGGCCGGGCCTGGACGATGTAGATCTTCCCGTCGATGCCGTCCTTGGCCCACTCCATGTCCATCGGCCGGCCGTAATGCCGCTCGATCTTGATCGCGAAGTCGGCCAGTTCGAGCACGTCGGGGTCGTCGATGCAGAAGCGGGCGCGGTCGGCCTTCGGCGTCGGGATGTTGCGCACGGTCTCCCGCGTCGAGCCCTCGACGTAGATCATCTTCACGGCCTTGTCGCCGATCATCCGCCGCAGGACGGCGCGGTGTCCCTGCTCGAACGTGGGCTTGTGCACGTAGAACTCGTCCGGATCGACGGCGCCCTGGACGACGTTCTCGCCGAGCCCGTACGCGCCGGTGATGAAGACGACGTCGCGGAAGCCCGACTCCGTGTCGAGTGAGAAGAACACCCCGGAGGCGGAGAGGTCGGAGCGCACCATCTTCATTACGCCGATCGAGAGCGCGACCTTGAAGTGGTCGAAGCCCTGGTCGACCCGGTAGTGGATGGCGCGATCGGTGAAGAGGCTGGCGAAGCAGCGGCGACAGGCGTCGAGGAGGCTCGCCTCGCCGTGGACGTTGAGGTAGGTCTCCTGCTGGCCGGCGAAGCTCGCTGTGGGAAGGTCCTCGGCAGTCGCGGAGCTGCGCACGGCGAGCGTCAGGCTCTCCCCGTACTCGTCCTGCAGGGTCCGGTAGCCCGCGAGGATCTCCGAGGCCAGTTGCTCGGGCAGGCCGGCTCCGTAAACGATCTCGCGGCAGCTCTTGGCCCGCTTCGCGAGGTCGGTGACGTCATCCGGATCGAGGTCGTCCAGCGCCTCGTGCAGCCGCTCCCACGCCCCTGATGCCTTGAGCATGTCCCGGTAAGCATCGGCAGTCGTCGCGAAGCCGTTCGGGATGCGCACGCCCTGGTCGGAGAGCTCTCGGTACATCTCCCCGAGCGAGGCGTTCTTGCCGCCGACGATCGGGACATCGTCGATGCCGACCTCCTCGAAAAACCGGACGTACTTGAGTTGGGCCATTGCGTCTCCTCCGCTGGTCGTATCGCTCGGAGCCAGTCTCCGGGTCGCCTTGCCGTCTGCGATTCGTGGCGGTCCGCGGCTTATCGCGGAGAAGTACGGACTGAGGCGGCCTCTTGGCCTCTTACCGGCGTCGCGTCGCCGAGTCTCGCGACTGGTCCGGCTCTGGAGTCGCCTTCCGCAAGTCCGCGGCGAGATCCCGCGCCACCCGACCCGCCGCCTCGTCGACCGCCCAGGCAAGCGGCAGGCCGAGCCCGAAGCTCGTGCCCTCGATCCCGATCACCTCGAGCTGGGCCGGTAGCCGGTCGAGCTCGCGGCCGAGCTCCAGCGTCTCAGCGAGGCCAAGCAGGTGCGTGGAAGACCCCGTCGTGAAGAGCGCGGGGAGCGGCTCGGCCGCCGCGTCGAAGCGATGGATGCGGCCTGGCCGCTCGCCGGCGACGGCGTCGACGATGACGACGCGCGTGCGCCCGGCGAAGCTGTCGAGCAGGGTCAGCGGCTCGCCGTCATGACCGAAAGCCTCCACGCCGAGCTCGGTGAGCAGCTCGATCACGCGCAGCCCGGCGCCGTCGTCGCCGCGGAGCTCGTTGCCGATCCCGATCAACAGCGGCTCAGGCACGATCGACTCCAGCTTCAGGAAGTGGGCCGAGCAGGAGATGCACGGGTCGTAGTTGCGGACCGCCTGCTCGCATCGCCACTGCAGCTCGACGTCGGCGAGGTCGAGGTTGTCGGCGCACGAGGCCGCGCAGGTCGAGCTCGATCGCGGCCAGGTTCTGGGAGGTCGGCGCGACGATCCGCGCCGTCCGGATGCGGCCGCCCTCGGCGAGCTCGTAGCGGTGCCAGAGCATGCCCCGCGGCGCCTCGCTCCAGCCGCTGCCCGCGGCCTCGGGCCAGACGTCCGGATCGGGGCGCCGGCGCGCGGCTGCTCGTAGTCCTCGATCAGCCGCAGCGCCTCGTCCGCGGCGAACAGCATCTCGACGCAGCGCACGACGATGCTCTGGAACGGGTTGCGGCAGACCGGCTCGAGGCCGGCCGAGCGTGCGGCGTCGCGGACGGGGCCGGGCAGCAGCTCGCTGAACAGCGCCCAGCGGGCGAGCGGGCCGACGATGTAGGTGCCGCGCTCGCGGTGGTGGGAGTGCAGCGCGGTCGAGTGCGGGACGTGGGTCTCCAGGTACTCGTCCTCGAACTCGCTCGGCCGTCAGCGGCGCCGGCCGCGGTCGGTGCAGATGCGCCACGCTCGATCGGGTACTCGCCGTCGCCGCCGAGGGCGACGAGCTCGACGTCGATCTAGCGATCGGGGAACTCCAGCGTCGCCGCCCAGGCGAGCGTCTCGAGCAGCTCCTCGCGGGCGACGCGGAGCAGTCTCGGCGACCTCGTCGAGCTCCTCGCGGCGCAGCGGCCTGTGGAAGCCGCCGACCCTGAGGTTGACCGGGTGGATCGGCGCGGCCGCCGATCATCCGCATCAGCGCGTTGCCGGCCCGCTTGATCAGCAGGCCGGCCTCGAACAGGTCGCGGTGGCCGTCGCGGGCCATCTCGATCGCTCCGTCGTAGCCGAGGAAGTCGGGGGCGTGCAGCATGAAGACGTGCAGGGAGTGGCTCTCCAGCCACTCCCCGCAATAGATCAGCCGGCGCAGCAGCCGCGTCGGCTCGTCGACCTCGATGCCGAGCGCCGACTCGATCGCCGCGCTGGCGCTCACCTGGTAGGCGATCGGGCAGATCCCGCAGATGCGCGAGGTGACGTCGGGCGCGTCCGCGGCGCGGCGGCCGCGCAGCATCGCCTCGAAGAACCGCGGTGGCTCGAAGATCTCGAGCCGTACGTCCTCGACGGAGCCGCCGCGGACGCGGACGTGCAGCGCCCCCTCGCCCTCGACGCGGGCGAGCTCGCCGACCTCGATCCGGCGGTCCGCTCGCCGCCGCTCATCGGCTGCTCTCGCTCGCGATCCGCGATCGCCTCGGCCTCGGCCGCGAACGCGGGGGCCGCAGCGTTGATGAGCCGGTAGGCGGCGATCAGGTCCGGGTCGGAGGCGCCCAGCCGCTCGCCACCAGTCGCTGAGCGACGCCGTGTTCGGCGTCTCCTTCGGGCCGAAGCAGCCGTAGCAGCCGCGGTCGTAGGCGGGGCAGATCGCACCGCAGCCGGCGTGCGTCACCGGGCCCAGGCAGGGCGTGCCCTCGGCGACCATCACGCAGACGTTGCCGCGTTCCTTGCATTCCATGCAGACCGACCGGCCGCTGATCCGCGGCTCGCGGCCCGCGAGGAAGCTGCCGATCACCTCGAGCAGCTGGGCGCGGATCCGGCGGACAGCCGGCGAGCTCGAAGTCGACGTCGACGTAGGCCGCGGCGGCTTCGACGTCGCCAGCGAGGAGACGTACTCGGGCGTCGCGTAGACCGCAGCCAGCATCTCCTCGTGGTCGGCGAAGTTGCGCAGCGCCTGGATGCCGCCCGCCGCCGGCGCAGGCGCCGATCGCGATCAGCAGCCCGGAGTCGGCGCGGATCTGCTCGATCCGCTCGACCTCCTCCGGGGTCGAGATCGAGCCCTCGACGATCGAGATGTCGAACGGGGGCTCGAGCTGAGCCCGCGTCGCCTCGGTGAAGTGGGCGATCTCGACGGCGTCGGCGAGCGCCATCAGCTCCTCCTCGAGGTGGAGGATCTGCAGCTGGCAGCCGTCGCAGGAGGTGAACTTCCAGACCGCGAGCTTCGGCTTCGTCGCCGCTCACAGCTCCCGCACCCCGATCCTGTCGGCGATCTCCGACCAGGCAAAGACCGGTCCGTCGCGGCAGATGAAGTCGCCGCCCCACTGGCAGTGGCCGCAGTGGCCGACCGCGCAGCGCATGTTGCGCTCCATCGAGACGAAGATGCGGTCGGCGGCGATGCCGCGGGCGAGCAGCGCCTCGGCGCTGAAGCGCATCATCACCTCGGGGCCGCAGACCAGCGCCGTGGTCCGCTGCGGGTCGATCTCGGCCCGTTCGATCAGGCTCGGCACGACGCCGACGCGGCCGCCCCAGTCGGTCTGCGCGATGTCGACGATCAGCTCGCAGCTCGAGTCGCCGCGCCGCCGCCACCGTCTCGAGCTCGTCGCGGAACAGCAGTTGCGCCGGGCTCGCGGCCGCCGTAGAGCAGCGTCACGCGCCGCAGCGCTCGCCGCTGGGCGAGCGCCGCGTAGAGCGCCGGGCGCAGCGGCGCCAGCCCGAGCCCGCCGGCGACGACGAGGAGATCCTCGCGGTCCTCCGGCGCGCGTCGGCCAGCCACGCCCGAAGGGCCCGCGGACGCCGACGCTGGTCGCCTGGCGCGCAGCGCGCAGATCTCGCGGTGGTCGCGCCGACGGCGCGGACCGTCTGCACCAGCGCGCCGTCTCGCGGCGGGGTCGCCGCTGACCGAGATCGGCACCTCGCCGGCGCCGAACGCGTAGAGCATCGTGAACTGCCCGGGCGCGTAGTCGATCCGCTCGCCGGCCGAGCGGCACCAGCGTGAGGGTGCGAGTATCGCTCCGTCTCCGGCCGGTTCTCCGCGACCCGGTAGGGCGCCGGGGCCGTCGGCGCTCGCGCGCGCCCACTCAGCCTCCGCCGTGGGCCGTGCCGTAGACGTCGAGCAGCCTGACCCGCGTCGCCTGCAGCCGCTCGGTGATCACCCCGGCGAAGCGGTGCATCAGCTCGTAGCCGAGGTCGTGGTCGGCGTCGCACTTGCCGCGCAGGCAGGCTCCGTCGAAGGCGATCGCGCCGACGGTCACCGCGCGCGCGGACGTCGAACTCGGTCACGTACGGCTCGAACAGCCAGGACCAGCCGACGACGTCGCCCGTGCTCGAGGGTCTCGATCACCAGCGGCGGCCCCGCCGCCGGCAGCGAGCTCGATCGCCACGGCCCGCGCCGGATCGCGTAGAAGGTCGTCGGCGCTGTCGCCGACGGTCATCAGACGCTCGCCGTCGGCGAAGGCCACGTTCCGGCCGCAGCCCGCGATGAGCTCGCGGTGCGCGCGGCGCAAGGCCGCGCAGCACGTCGATCTCGTCGAGCAGCTCCTCGATCTCCTTCATCGGGCTGCTCCGTCCGTGGCGCGGATCGCCGCCGCCTCCTCGGTGATGTCGATCGCGACCGGGCACCAGCTGATGCAGCGCCCGCAGCCGACGCAGCCGACGCTGTTGTCGAACTGCTCGGTCCAGGTGGAGAGCTTGTGCGTCATCCACTGCCGGTAGCGGGAGCGCGTCGAGTTGCGCACGCTGCCGCCGTGCGACGTGGCTGAAGCCGAGCGTGAAGCAGGAGTCCCAGTGGCGGCTGGTGCTCGGCCGTCTCACCGGCGAGGTCGACGACGTCCTCGACCTCGGTGCAGAAGCAGGTCGGGCAGACGCTCGTGCAGTTGCCGCAGCTCAGGCAGCGCTCGGAGACCTCGTCGAAACGCGGGTGCTCGAGGTTGCGCTGCGAGCAGCTCCGGCGAGCCCGTCGGTCTCGAGCTCGCGTCCCATTCGGGCCGCCGTCGCGGCGACGACTTGCTCGGCGGCGTCGACCGCATCCGTGCCTGCGCGTCGGCCGGCAGGCAGCGCCGGCGAGGATCCGCTCGCCCGCGTCGCTGCCGGACTCGATCAGGAAGTGGTGCTCGCGCTCGGTCGAGCACCTCGGTCAGCGCCAGGTCGAAGCCCCGATTCGGCGCTTCGGGCCCGGTGCCGGTCGAGACACAGAAGCAGGTGCCGCCGGCGCGGCGGCAGTTGAGGGCGATGATCAGGCTGCGCTCGCGGCGGGCGCGGTAGCCCTCATCGGGGTGCTCGATGCGCAGCAGGGCGTCGTCGAGGGCGGCGATCGCGTGCAGGTCGCAGGAGCGCACGCCGAGGAAGGCGCGCTGGGCGGCTCCGCCTCCTCCGACTCGAAGCTCAGCTCGCCGTCCGGCGTCGCGTCGCGATCGCCACAGCGACAGCGTCGGCGGGTGCAGGTAGCGCTTCCAGGACTGCGGTCCGGTCGAGAATCCGAACAGCGCCGCGTCGCCGGCTCGGCGAGCCGGTAGGTGCCGCCGTCCTGCTCATCGCGTGATCCCGATCGGCAGTTCCTCGGCGGCAGTGATCGGCCCGAGCTCGATCGCCGCCGTGGTGGCGCGCGGGCCGATCACCTCGTAGCCGCGCTCCGCGAGGGCTTCGAGCAGCAGATCGAAGTCGGCCCGCGGCAGCTTCCTCGGCGTGCTCGTCGGTGACAAGGATCCTCCTGAGTCGCTGGTCGCTCGCCGCTGCACGACGATCGAACGAATTCCGAGGCTATTCGCCCTGCGGTCGGCCGGCCACGGCCCAATGCCGGTGCCTGCACCGTGGTTTCTACTGCTCCCGCGCCCCGCGCGAGTCCGTGCCTGCTACGGATTCGGTCGGGTAGGCCGACCCCTATTCAGCCGGGGCCGTGGAACGTAGGTTTCTTCCCGGTGTTCGAGATCAGGATCCACGGGCGGGGCGGACAGGGCGCCGTCACCACCGCCGAGCTGCTGTCGCAGGCGGCCTTCGACGCTGGCCTGCACGCGCAGGCCTTCCCCAGCTTCGGCTCCGAGCGCAGCGGCGCCCCGGTGACCGCGTTCTGTCGCGTCGACGAGCAGCCGATCCGCCGGCGCGAGCCGATCGCCGAGCCGGACGCGCTGATCGTGCAGGATCCGACGCTGCTGCATCAGGTTGACCTCTTCGCGGGTCTGCGGCCCGGAGGCGTCGTGCTGCTCAACTCGAGCCGCAGCCCGACTGAGCTCGGCCTCGCCGAACTCTCCTCGCGCGAGCGACCGCCATTGCTGCTCACGGTTCCCGCCACCGAGATCGCCCGCCGCCGCCTCGGCCGTCCGCTGCCCGGCGCGGCGCTGCTCGGAGCCTTCGCGGCACTCGACCGGCTCATCCCGCTGGAGGGCGTTGAGCTCGCGATGCGCGAACGCTTCGCAGGCGACGTCGGGGAGGGCAACGTCGCCGCCGCCCGCGAGGCTTACGAGTACGTCCGCGCCGAGATCGGAGCGCCACGTGCTTGAGTCCGGCTTGCGGCAGATCGAGGGCTCCCGTGCGGTCGCCGAGGCCGTCGCCTGCTGCCGGCCCGAGGTCGTCTGCGCTTACCCGATTTCTCCCCAGACTCACATCGTCGAGCACCTCTCCGACCTGGTCCGCACCGGCGATCTCGAACCTTGCGAGTACATCCCTGTCGAGTCGGAGTTCGCCGCGATGTCGGCGGCGATCGGGGCCTCGGCGGCGGGCGCCCGCGCCTACACGGCGACGGCGAGCCAGGGGCTGCTCTACATGGCCGAGGCGCTCTTCAACGCATCGGGCCTCGGCTTGCCGATCGTGATGACGGTCGCCAACCGGGCGATCGGCGCGCCGATCAACATCTGGAACGACCACAGCGATGCGATGTCACAGCGCGACTGCGGCTGGATTCAGCTCTACGCCGAGTCGAACCAGGAGGCCGTCGACCTGCACCTGCAGGCCTATCGAATCGCCGAGGAGGTCTCGCTCCCCGTGATGGTCTGCATGGACGGCTTCGTGCTCACGCATGCGGTCGAGCGCGTCGACTCGCCCTCGCGCGAGCAGGTCGACGCCTTCCTGCCACCGTACGCGCCGATGCAGGTGCTCGATCCGGCCGACCCGGTGACGATCGGCGCGATGGTCGGACCCGAGGCCTTCTTCGAGGTTCGCGCGCTCGCTCACGCTAAGCAGATGGAGGCTCTCGACCGGATTCCGGCGATCGCCGAACAGTTCGAGAGCCAGTTTGGGCGGGCCTCCGGTGGACTCGTACGCGGCTACCGGGCGGATGATGCCGAGACGATCATCGTCGCGCTCGGCTCGGTCCTCGGCACGATCGAGGAGGTCGTCGACGAGCTCCGCGACCAGGGCCGGCGTGTCGGCGCGCTCGCGATCAAGTCGTTCCGCCCGTTCCCGCTCGAGGAGGTGCGCGCAGCGCTCGCCGGCGCGCGTCGGGTGATCGTCCTCGAGAAGGCGCTTGCGGTCGGCATCGGCGGCATCGTCGCCGCGAACGTGCGGATGGCGCTCTCGGGGATCGACCTCGAGGGCCATACCGTGATCGCCGGGCTCGGCGGTCGGCCGATCACGCGGGCATCGCTGCACGGCCTGTTCGACCGAGCCGAGGCGGGCGAGCTCGGACCGCTCTCGTTTCTCGACCTCGACGCAGATCTCGTCGGCCGGGAGCTCGAGCGGCTGCGCGCCGGCGAGCCGAGCGGCCCGCACGCCGAGAGCATGCTCCGCGACGTCGGCATCGTCGCGGCGAGACCGCACTGAGGAGGACGACCATGGCCGATCAGGAGCAGAAGCTGAAGACCTACCAGGTGGGAACGAGGGCGGTGGGCAACCGGCTGCTCGACGCCGAGCGGCGCACCGTCCAGGCGAGCACCGACCGCTCGAACTCGATCACGTCGGGCCACCGGGCCTGTCAGGGGTGCGGGGAGGTGCTCGGCGCCCGCTACGTGCTCGACGCGGCGATGCGGGCGACGGGCGGCCGTCTCGTCGCCGCCAACGCGACGGGCTGCCTCGAGGTCTTCTCGACGCCCTACCCGGAGTCGAGCTGGCAGCTGCCCTGGATCCACTCGCTGTTCGGTAATGCGCCCGCCGTGGCGACGGGGATCGCCGCGGCGCTCAAGGCCAAGGGCCGCGAGGACGTGCGCGTGATCGGCCAGGGCGGCGACGGCGGCACCCTCGACATCGGCTTCGCCTGCCTGTCGGGCATGTTCGAGCGCAACGACGACGTGCTTTACGTCTGTTACGACAACGAGGCCTACATGAACACCGGCGTGCAGCGGTCGGGCGCGACGCCGCCGGCGGCCCGCACGGCGACGACGAAGCCGGTCGGCCCCGAGCCCGGCAACGTCTTCGGGCAGGGCAAGAACGCGCCGCTGATCGCGATGGCGCACGAGATCCCGTACGTGGCCACCGCCACGGTCGCCGAGCTAGCCGACCTCGAGCACAAGGTCGAGCGGGCGATGGAGATCCGCGGCGCCCGCTACCTCCACGTCTTCGTGCCCTGCCCGCTCGGCTGGGGCTCGGAGCCCTCCAAGACGATCGAGATCGCCCGTCTGGCGAAGGAGAGCGGCGCCTTCCCCGTCTTCGAGGCGATCGAGGGCGAGGTCGTATCGGTCTCGCCGATCCGCCGCCAGGTGCCGATCGAGGACTACTTGCGCCCGCAGCGCCGCTTCGCGCACCTGTTCGGCGATCCGCCGCGCACCGACGTGATCGAGCGCCTGCAGGCGATCGCCGACCGCAACATCCGCCGCTTCGGCCTGCTGGGTGACGGGGACGGTGGAACTCCGCCGGCCGCCGGGCTGATGGAGATGCTCGCCGCGGAGGAGCACGGGCCGCAATGACGGAGATGCGCAAGCCGTTCGCGATCACGCTCGACATCGGCTCGAGCCTGGCCAACAAGACCGGCAACTGGCGTACCGAGCGGGCCGTCTACGTCGAGCACGAGGCGCCTTGCGGAGGTGCCTGCCCTGCCGGTGAGGACGTGCAGCGCTGGCTCTATGAAGCCGAGTCTGGCGGCGACGGCTACGAGCTCGCCTGGCGGCGGATCATGGAGCGCAACCCGTTCCCCGCGATCATGGGACGCGTCTGTTACCACCCTTGCGAGACCGCCTGCAACCGGGCGCAGCTCGACGAGTCCGTCGGCATCAACTCGGTCGAGCGCTTCCTCGGCGACGAGGCGATCGCCGCGGGCTGGAAGCCCGAGCCGGCTGGTCCCGACACCGGCCGCCGCGTGCTCATCGTCGGCGCCGGGCCCTCCGGGTTGTCGGCCGCCTACCACCTGCGGCGGCTCGGGCACGAGGTGACGATCCACGAGGCCGGCCCGGCAGCGGGCGGCATGATGCGCTTCGGCATCCCCTCCTACAGACTGCCGCGCGACGTGCTCGACGCGGAGGTAGCGCGCATCCTCGAGATGGGCGTCGAGCTCGAGCTCGAACGCCGTTGCGACAACGCTCTCGAGAGCATGCGCGAGGGCGGTTTCGACGCCGTCTTCCTCGCCGTTGGCGCGCAGCTCGCCAAGCGCGCGTACGTGCCCGCCGGCGAGGCCGCACATATCGTCGACGCGGTCTCGATGCTGGCCGGGATGGAGGGCGAGGAGCGGCCGCAGCTCGGTCGTCGCGTCGTCGTCTACGGCGGCGGCGACACCGCCATGGACGCGGCCCGGACCGCGAAGCGCCTCGGCGCCACGGACGCCGTCGTCGTCTACCGGCGCACCCGCGACCGGATGCCCGCCCACGACGTCGAGGTCGAGGAGGCGAGCGAGGAGGGCGTGCTGATGAGGTGGCTCTCGACGGTCAAGCGAGTCGAGGAGGGGCGGATCGTGATCGAGCGGATGGAGCTCGACGAGTCGGGCTTCCCGCAGCCGACGGGCGAGCTGACCGAGCTCGAGGCCGACTCGCTCGTGCTCGCGCTCGGGCAGGAGTCCGACCTGGCGCTGCTCGAAGGGGTCGACGGGATCGAGGTCGACGACGGCGTCGTCCGCGTCGGGCCGAACATGATGACCGGCCACGAGGGCATCTTCGCCGGCGGCGACATGGTCCCAGCCGAGCGCACCGTGACCGTTGGCGTCGGGCACGGCAGGCGGGCGGCGGCGGAGATCGACGGCTGGCTCCGGGGTGAGCCGCACGAGGAGCCTGCCCCGCGCCCGACGGCGAGCTTCGAGGCGCTCAACACCTGGTACTACGAGGACGCGCCACGCAGTCACCGTGCGCGCCTCGAGGCGGCCCGGCGCAGCGACACCTTCGACGAAGTGGTCAGCGGGCTGGGCGCCGACAACGCCCTCTTCGAGGCCCGCCGCTGCCTCTCCTGCGGCAACTGCTTTGGCTGCGACAACTGCTTCGGGCTCTGCCCCGACAACGCGGTGCTCAAGCTCGCGGGGGTTGAGAACGGCTACGAGATCGACCTCGATTACTGCAAGGGCTGCGGGATCTGCGTCGCTGAGTGCCCCTGCGGCGCGATCGAGATGGTCCCAGAGGAGATCTGACCCGACGCGCGCGTCGCCTGGCGTCCCCGTAGGGTCTGCAGCGATGGCATCGGATGGCGACAAAGGCGTTGCTCACCGGCCGGCGCCGCTTGTCGAGATGACGCTTCAGGAGGGCCTTGGCCCCGAGCGGGCCGGGGGTGCTGCCGTCGCCGCGGTCGCGCTCGAAGCCGGCGTGCCGAGCGACCGGGTGAGCGGACTGCAGGCGCTGGTCGAGGAGCTGGTCCGCGAGTCACTCGCCCGCGAGCACGCCGGGCCGCCGAAGGTGCGCCTCGCGGTCAGCGTCGAGGGCGCCCGGCTCGAGGCCGAGCTCTGTGACGAAGCGTTGCCGGTCTCCGCGCGGGAGACCCGCCGGCTGCCCTCGCGGCGGCTCGCCGCCGCCGGTCTCGCGGACGAACTGCACATCGCCGCTCACGGGCGCGACGGCAACATCGCGCGCTGCGCCGTCGCGCTCGCGCCCGGCGTCTCCGAGGAGTCGGCAGCGCTCGCCGACGAGCGGCTGCCCGAGGACGCAGCCCTCGCCGACGAGGATCTCGCCGCTGGGCTCGAGATCCGGCCGATGCGCGAGTCCGATGCTGCCGAGCTCGTCCGCTGCATCTACAGGACGTACGGCTACAGCTACAAGTCGGCGCTCATGTACGAGCCACGCGAGATCGTGCGGGCGCTGCGCCGGGGCCAGATGCATTCGGTCGTCGCCACGACGCCCGCCGCCGGCGTCGTTGGCCACATGGCGATCTTCTTCGAGCGGCCCGGGGACGCGATCCCCGAGGCCGGCCGGCTCGTCGTCGACCCGCGGTTCCGCGGGCACGGGATCGCCGGCCGGATGGCGAAGGCGAGGCTCGAGATGGCGATCGAGCGCAAGCTCCCCGGTTTCTGGTCGGAGGCCGTCACCAACCATCCCTACTCGCAGCGTGAGGTGATCGCCGAGGGCGGCGCGGAGGTTGGCCTGCTGATCGGGGGATCGCCGCCGATCGCCGGCATGGTCGGCTTCGACGAGGCGAGCGCGACGCTGCGCGGCACGCTCATGGCCGCCTATACGCCCCTCGCCCCGACCGCGGAGACGGTGCATGTGCCGGAGCGGCACGCCGAGATGCTCGGCGAGCTGATCGACCGCCTCGGCCTCGAGCGCGAGATCGCGCATGGGGCGGAGCCGGAGGCGACGGCGAAGACGAAGCTGACGAGCTCGGTCGAGCCCGCCTACGGGCTGGCGAGCCTGCGCGTGCACGCGGTCGGCGCCGACGTCCACGATCACGTCGCCGACCAGCTCGAAGCGCTCGAGGCCTTCGACATCGGGGTCGTGCAGCTCGATCTGCCGCTCTCCGATCCCGGGACGCCGATGGCGGCGGAGGCGCTCGAGCGGCTCGGCTTCTGCTTCGCGGCCTGGATGCCGCGCTTTGAGGAGGGCTCCGACGGCTTGCGCCTGCAGCGGATCGGCAGCCACCCGGTCGAGACCGAGGTCGTCTGCGCCCGCCCCGAGGGTGAGGCGCTGCGCGACTACGTCTTTGCCGAGTGGCACCGCGTGCGGCGCCTCTGAGGCGCGGCGGCCCGACAGGATCCACATCCACTACCGCCCGCGGTAGTGGATGTGACATCTATCGGTTGGCCGTCGCCTTCAGATCCGCCGGGTCAAGGACAACCTCGCGGCCGCCGAGCTCGAGCGTGATCGCGACGATGCCCGGGCTCGCCTCATCGGCGGTGAAGTCGATCGGCAGCTCGCCGCCGGCGACCTGGCGCCAGCGCTCACCGGTCGCCTCGGGATCGGCGACGGCGACGGTCAGGCCGCGGACCGCCCCCGGCACGCTGCGCCGCTCCCATTCGGGGCCGCCCCAGCGCCAGCTCGCCGCCGGGCGCGGTTCGCTGACGGAGACGATGGCGCCGCCGATCTCGGCGGGGTGGAGGTGGGCCTCGGTGATGTCGTCGAGCTCGACCTCGAACACCTCGCGGATTCCCAGCGCTGCCGCCCGGTCCCGCGCCGCGGCCGCGTCATCGACCTGCAGCATCGCCATGTACCCGCAGTCGCCGCCGCGCCTCTCGATCAGCCGGCCCGCCGCCGTCCCCTCGTCGATCGGCGACACGAGCTCGAGGAACGTGTCGCCGATCGCGAAGACCGCGTTGCGCAGGCCGAAGTAGGAGACCGCGGGGTCGGCGAAGGGCTCGCCCAGGCCCGCAGCGCGGAGCAGCGCGACGGCGGGATCGAGGTCCCCGACGGCGATCACGGCCTGGCGCAGGCGCGGCACCCGGCTCATCGCCTCAAAACCGCGCGAGCAGCCGCTCGATCGCGTCGGTGCCGCAACTCGACGGCCGCAGCCGGGATGCGTTCGTCGGGCGCGTGGATCAGCTGCATGAAGGGCAGGTCAGCAGGCAGTGGCATCGGCAAGAAGCCGTAGGTCTGGATCCCGAGCTTCGAGAAGAAGCGGCCGTCGGTGACGGCAGGGAGGACCATCGGCACGACCCGCGCCTCTGGATCGAGCTCCGTCAGGATCCCGGCGAGCCGGTCGAAGAGCGCCAGGTCGGGTTCGCGGGCGACGGGGTCGTGCTGCACGATCTCCACGTTCTCGAGCTCGACGCCCGCCGCGTTCTCGATCTCCGGCAGGACCTGCTCCGCGGCAAATCCCAGGCAACATCCGGCAGTCGATCTCGACCGTCGCCTCGGCTGGGATCACGTTCACCTTGCTGCCGCCCGCGACGATCGTGGCGCTCGCCGTATTGCGCAGCAGCGGCTCGAAGAAGGAGCGGCGCTCGCCGAGCAGCGGCAGTGCCAGATCCGTCGTCCGGGGCTCGAGCAACGCCCTCAGCACGAGCTTCTGCGGCAGCGGCAGCTCTGCCGCCATCGCCTCGATCATCAGCCGCACCGGCGGCGTCACGTGGACCGGCAGCCGGTTGCTGTCGAGACCCGCGAGCAGCCTGCCGAGCTTGCCGATCGCACTGCCGCGAATCGGCATCGAACCGTGGCCGGCTGGGACCGCGGAACGTGATGCGCAGCCACAGGACCTGCTTCTCGGCGACCATGACCGGGTACAGGCGCTTCCCTGCGGCCTCCATCGTGAAGCCGCCGAACTCGCCGATCGCGTAGCGCACCCCCTCGAACAGCTCGGGACTCTCGTCGACGAGCAGCGCTGCGCCACGGTTGCTGCCCGCCTCCTCGTCGGCGAGGGCGCAGAAGATCACGTCGCCGGGCGGCGGCGAGTCTGCCGCCTTCGCCTTGGCGCGCAGGAAGGCGGCGAGCATCATCGCGACGCCGCCTTTCATGTCGAGCGCGCCGCGGCCCCAGACGACGCCGTCGTGGACCTCGCCCGCGAACGGCGGATGCGTCCACTCGCCGTCCGCGACGATCACATCGACGTGCCCCTGCAGGAACAGCGGCGGCGAGGAGCCGGCGCCGGCGAGGCGGGCGACGAGGCTCGGGCGCTCGGGGTCGCCGACGAGCTTCGTCTCGCATGGGGGCCCGGGCGCCGCGGCGAGCGCTTCCTCGATCCAGAGGATGCACTCGCGCTCGTTGCCGGGCGGGTTGCTCGTGTCGAAGCGCAAGCAGCACCTGGAGCAGCTCGACGGGCCGCTCGCCCCACCTGCCATCGCTCGCCCGCGCTGCCATCGCCCGCATCATTCCATCCCGCCGCCAGCTATCTTCGCGTGCCTCAGATGAGGCCCTGAGGTAGAGGCACCGCCTCTCGAACCGCCGGAGGACGAACGGCTGATGGCTTCTTTCGCCTGAATCGCCGACGCGAAAGGAGCCCCTTGAGCAGATTTCCCTCGCCCGATCGCCGCGAGCTCGCCGCGATCTTCGCTGGTGGAGCGATCGGTACGCTGCTGCGCGGCGCTGTCGGAGGCCTTGCCGCCGCCGCCGGCGCTGGCCCTGGCCGACGTTCGTGGTCAATATCGTCGCGGCCTTCTGCTCGGCTACTCCGTTACCCGGCTGCAGGAGCGCTTGCCGCTGTCGACCTACCGCCGGCCGCTGCTCGGAACCGGAGTCTGCGGTGGGCTGTCGACGTTTTCCACGATGCAGGTCGAGCTGGTGAAGATGTTCGATGCCCATGAGTCGGCCTGGCCATCGCCTATGCCGCGGCGAGCGTCGCTGCGGGCTTCGTCGCGATCCACCTCGCCACCGCGGCCGCGCGCAGGCCGGGGGCGCTTCGGTGATCATCCTGCCGTCGGATCGGTGCATCTGGCGGCCGGCGGTGCCGGCGCGGTGCCGCGTCTTCTGATCGACGGTGCGATCGCCGGCCGGTGGCACGCGATTTCCCGTTCGGCACGCTCGCCGTCAACGTCAGCGGGCGCCTTGCTCCTCGGCCTGCTCTCCGGCGCTCGTGTTGCCTGCCGATGTCGCGCTCGTGGCCGGGACCGGACGCTCGGCTCCTATACGACCTTCTCGACCTGGATGTTCGAGACGCACCGCGCTCGGGGAGGAACGGCAGGTCGCGGAGCGCCGCGGCGAACCTCTCCCTGCAGCCCCGTCGCTCGGGCTGCGGCGGCGCGCGCTGGGACAGTGCGATGGGAGGCGCGCTGTGAGCGACGACTGCCTGAAGCTGACGAGCTACTTCAGCGAGCGCGACCGCGCCGGCGGCGTCCTGCGTCGCCGACGCGCTGCTCGACCTCTACGCGCGCGCCGAGATCGAGACGAGTCGTCTTGCTGCGCGGCAACGAAGGGTTCGGGCTCGAGCACTCGCTGCGCACCGACTCGTCCTCAGCCTCTCCGAGGACCTGCCGGTGGTCGTCATCGCCGTCGACCGTCGCGAGCGGATCGAGGCGCTGATCGACGAGGCGCGCGCGATCGGCGGAGGGCGGGCTGCTGACCCTCGAGCGCCTCCGCTCGGTCGGCGACGGCGCCGAGCCGATCGAGCTGCCCGGCGAGCTCGACCGAGGCGGCGAAGCTGACCGCCTGGCTCGGCCGGCAGGAGCGGATCGGCCGCCGGCCGGCCTTCGTGGCGATCTGCGAGCTGCTGCACCGTCACGGGGCTCTCGGGCGCCTCCGTCCTGCTCGGCATCGACGGCACCGAACGCGGCGCGCGAGCGGCGCGCCGGCTTCCTCTCCCGCAACGCGCGCGTGCCGATGACCGTGGTCGCGGTCGGCCGCGGCGCGGCGATCGCCGCTGCCGCCCGAGAGCTCCGCGGGACGCTCGAGCGCCCGCTGCTCACGCTCGAGCGCGCTCGGATCTGCGTCCGCGACGGCGAGCTGCTTGGCCGCCCGCACGCGCTGCCGCCCAGCGATGCCGCCGGTCTGCCGATCTGGCAACAGCTGACCGTCTACACGTCGGAGGCCGCTCGTCACGAGGGCCGCTCGATCCACGCGCGAGGTCGTCCGCCGGTTGCGGCCGCCGGCGTTGGCGGCGCCACGTCATTACGCGGCATCTGGGGCTTCCATGGAGACGGGGTGCCGCATGGCGACCGGCTGCTGGCGCTGCGGCGCCGCGTCCCGATCGTGACCACCGCGATCGACGAACCGGCCCGGATCGCCGCCGCCTTCGATGGCGTCCGCGAGCTCACGACCGAGCATGGGCTCGTCACCGCGGAGATGGTCCCGGCGCTCCGCGCGGTCGCCTCGCGCGGCTCGCGGGGCGGGCTCGAGCTCGCCGACCACAACTACTGAGGGCCGACCTGAGGAACCGGCTCGCGGTCGCCGCGGCCGGACTACGCTGGAAGCGTGGAGAGGTCAGGGACTCTGTACGGGGCTCTCGCCGGGGCGCTGGCGCTGCTCGCGCTCTGCGCTCCCACTCCCGCATCGGCCGCCGGCTACGAGGTCGGCGCCGCCCGCGAGGACATCAGCCCGCCGCCGATCTCCGACGCGGCCGCGGCTCCGGCCGCCTTCTCGAACTGCCCGACGGCCGTCTTCGATGGTCCCCGCGAGTGGGCCTTCGAGGAGCCCTACACCGACGCCGACGGCTCCGGCGCCTTCAACTACTCCGACGCCGGCACGCCCGAGCCCTACTGCGATGCGAACGGCAACGGCCGCTGGGACGGGATCTACATCTCCGGCGGGGTCGACGACTCGCGCCCACTCGATCCACGACCCGATCGAGGCACGCGCCTTCTCGGTCACCTCCGGCGGGCACACCGTCGTCATCGCCTCGGTCGTCGCCCAGGGCCTGTTCGAGAACTACACGGACGCGATCCGGAGCGCGGCCGAGTCGGAACGGCCGGCGATCGACGACGTCCTCGTCAGTGCCAACCACAACGAGAGCTCTCCCGATCCGCTCGGGATCTATGGGGCCCCCGCGGTGCCCGACGACGTGCCCGTGCTTGGCGGCGCCGTCGGCGTCAACTCCGGGATCAACGACTACTACATGGACTTCCTCGAGCGCCGCACGGCGAAGGCGGCCACGGAGGCTTACGACGCGCGCGAGCCGGCGACGCTCCGCGTGGGCCGCTTCCCGATCCCCGACGATCTCGAGGTGAGCCTGTCGAAGAACTTCCCGACCACCGACGACAAAGGCGACCCGGCGGCGATCGACCCGATAATCCGCACGCTCGAGGCGGTCGGCACCGACGGCAAGCCGATCGTCACCGTGATGAACCTCGCCGCTCACAACCAGGAGATCGGTCATTCCGCGGCACTCGCCGGCCAGATCTCCGCCGACTGGCCGGGCTACTTCCACGATGCGCTCGAGCAGCGACTCGGCTCCGGAATGGCGATGTTCCTCGTCGCCGACAACGGCTCCGAGGAGGATCCGAGCACGGTGCCGCCGCTGCTCCACCGACGAGCACCCGGAGTGCACCAGCGGTTGCTACGCGCAGGCGAAGGCGACTGGCGAGGCGTTCGCACGGGCGGTTGCCGGGCACCTCGACTCGGGGACTGAGCTCGCCGAAGGCCCGGTCTCGGTCGGGCGCGACAGCTTCTTCGTGCCGCTTGAGAACAACCTGTTCAAGGCGGCCGCCGCGGCGGGGCTGTTCGGCTCGCGGCAGACCTACCTCGCGGGCGAGCCTGCCGGCCGGCTCGGCGATCAGCTCCGCACCTACGCCTCGGTCGTCGGCATCGGGCCCGACCTGCAGCTGATCGCCAACCCGGGCGAGGCCTTCCCGGCGCTGATCGACGGCAGCCCCTGGGGGATCGAGGACGCGGGCTGCCCGGAGCGACCGAACCCACCGGTGCCGATCTGGCACGCGAGCGCTGCGAACCGCTTCCCGGTCGGCCTCGCCGACGACATGATCGGCTACGAGATCCCGGCTTGGGCCTTCAGCAGCCTGCCCGGCGCCTTTCTCTACAAGGGCCTGCCGGCGACGTGCGTCAACGACCTGGACGACCACGACCCCGCCGGCCACCAGCACAAGCTGGAGACCGAGGGGGCCGGGCCGACGGCTTCGAACATGGTTGCCTCGCGGCTGACGAAGCTGCTCGACGCCGCGCCCGACCCGCGTGCGCGGATCCGGCGCGGTCGCTACCTATACGCGGATGGCTCGACGAGCCGGCTGCCGACGCGCAGCGCTGGGGAGGGGGACGCGGCGACGAGTGAGAGCGCGGTCGGGATCTGGCTCGCGGACCCGGGCGCCACCGTGCTGCGACGCGGGCACGGCACGATCGTCGCCCTGCGCGGCTACGACGTCTTCGGCGGCAAGCCGGTCGACGCCCACGGCTCGTTCATGGCCTTCGACGGACACGTGCAGGGCGCGCCGGACATCACCACGCGGGGGATGGCGAGCGGCTTGCGCGCCGATCCGGACCGGCGCTTCTACCTCAACCTCTATCCGGCGCTCGACGCGCAACGGGCAGGGCCGGGGCTGCCCTACTGCAAGGACACGCGACCGCCGCGCTCACGTCCCGTGGCTGGTGCCTCGAGCGCACGCCGCCGGCACGTGCGGATCGCAGGGACGGCATCCGACTCCGGCTGCGCCGGCGACGCCGCGAGCGCCGCCCGCGAGGGCCGGTGCGGCGGGTGCAAGTGACGTTCACCCGCGATCTCGGTCACGGCCGCTGCCGCTACCTGCGCGCCAACGGCCGCTTCGCGCCGGGGCGCAGCTGCAAGCGGCGGCGTCTGGCTGACGGCGAAGGGCGCTGCCACCTGGCGCCTCGCGGTCAAGCTCGTCGAGCGGCTCGCGCCCGGCACCTACAGGGCGCGCTCGCGCGCAAGCGACGATTCCGGCAATCTCCGCGGCGGCGGTGGCTCGCCGGCGGTCCGCTTCGAGGTCCGCAAGCGGCGGCCACGGCCACGGGCACCGCCGCCCGCACTGACCGACCGGAGGAGAGCCGATGAGCATCAGCGACGAGCTGCGCAGCAAGCGCGAGGAGATCGTCCGCGAGCACATGGAGTCCGAGAACACGCACGACTTCGACGTGACGATGGAGACGTTCGGGCACCCCCGCTACGAGATCGTGCCGACGGGCGACGTCTACGACGGACCCGAAGAGGTGATGCGCTACTTCGAGGACACGCGCGCCGCCTTCCCCGACCAGCGCAACGAGTTGATCGCGATGCACCACGCCGACGACGCCGTGATCGTCGAGTTCACCCTGCTCGGTACCCACGAGGGGCCCCTGCGCGGGATCCCGCCGACGGGCAAGGCGTTCAGCTGCCGCTGCGTCTCCTTCTTCATCTTCGAGGGCGAGTCTCTCGTCTGCGAGCGCGCCTACTTCGACTCGGCGACGATCATGGCCCAGCTCGGCCTGATCCAGCCGGCGCCCTCGCTGATCGCCGACGAGGAGGAGTAGCCGGCCCGGTAGCCTGCGCCCGGATGCGCTCGACCCCGCCAAGCACGCATGATCGGCCCGCTCGAGATCGTCGTCGTGCTGCTCCTGGTGCTGCTCTTCTTCGGCTACAAGTGGCTGCCGCAGATCGGGCGCTCGTCGGGCAAGGCCGTGCGCACCGGCACCGACAAGGCCAAGGACCTCGCCTCGAAGGCGAGCGAGAAGGCCGACACCGTCGACACGAAGCAGATCGCCCGCCAGGCCGGCGAGCACATGCGCGACGTGCGCGAGCTGAAGGAGGCCGTGACCGGTACCGGTGGCGAGAAGGGCGAGTCCGCGAAGAAGACCAGCTCCACCCGCGAAGGCCGAGTCCGCCCCGAAGACCAGCGAGGAGTCAAGTTGAGCCTCGACGACCCGGTGATCATCTGCTGCGCGATCTCCGGCGCGATCGCCAACCGCGATCAGTGCCCGGCGATTCCCTACACACCGGCGGAGTACGCCGCCGAGGCGCGGCGGATCGTCGACGAGGGCGGCACGCACATCCACATCCACGCCCGTACGCCTGAGGGCACCCCGTCCTACGAGATCGAGGACTTCCAGGCGATCAGCGACGCGATCCGGACCGAGGTGGGCACCGAGGCGATCGTCAACTTCTCGACCGGGACGATCGGCGTGCCCGTAGAGAAGCGGATCGCCTACCTGGAGGCCGTCCGGCCCGAGGTCGCGGCGCTCAACATGGGCTCGATGAACTACGCGAAGTACTCGCGCTCGCGCAAGGACTTCGTCTTCAAGTTCGTCTTCGAGAACCCGATCGACGAGATCATCGAGCTGCTCGAGGCGATGAACCGGCTCGGCATCAAGCCCGAGCACGAGTGCTTCGACACCGGCCACGTCGCGACGCTCGCGCCGCTGATCGAGATGGGGGTTCTCAAAGGCCGCCCGCACGTCGATTTCGTCATGGGAGTCGTCGGCGGCGTTGCACCGACGGCGCGCAACCTCGCCGCGATGGCCGACAACGTCCCCGAGGGCGCCCACTGGGGCGTGATCGGGATCTCCCGCGCGCAGTGGATGCTGGTCGCCGCGGCGCTGACGCTCGGCGGCTCGATCCGCGTCGGCCTCGAGGACAACCTCTATCTGCCGAGCGGCGAGATGGCGAGCTCGAACGGCGAGCTGATCGCCAAGGCGCGGCAGATGACCGAGGACGTCGGGCGCCGTCCGGCGACGGTCGACGACGCGCGCGAGATCCTCGGCATCCCGACGCCCGTTCTCGCCTAGCCGCCGGAGCCGTTCGCCTCCGCGCACGGCATCGCCGTGCCGCGTTTCGTGAAGTGGTGCAAGAAGCGCCATGAGATGTGCGAGCCGCTCGGCCCCTTCGGGTCGGTGAAGGAGGCGAGCTCGGGGTTGCGCGTGCCGCCGGGCCAGAAGTGATTCATGCCGTGGATCAGCCAGCGGCGGCCGACGAGGCAGCCGTCAGGGTCCCGGTAGGTGCTGACCGCCGAGTCGTAGCGGCCCGGCGTCTTGACGGTGCGGACGGAGCTCGGCTGCAGCGGAATCGGGCCGGTCTGCGAGCCGCCGATCACGAGGTTGTCCGTGCGGAGGCCCTGCTCGAGCGCCTTGTCGGCGCAAGCGGGCGGGATGCCCTGATCGGCGTCGCCGCCCATCACCAGCCGCGGGATCACGCGGGCGTGCGCTCCCGACTCCTCGAACGCTCTCTGCGCGGTGAGCGCCACCGGCTGTGACGCCGCGTCGGTACCGATGCAGCTGAAGTCGGTGTAGGCGCCGCCCGCGTTGATCGCGACCGCCGCGAACAGCCGCGGATACGCGGCGGCCATGATCGACGTCATGAAGCTCCCGGCTGACATGCCGACCATGTAGACGCGCTGGGGGTTGACGTTGCGCCGTCGCATCGTCTCCTGCGTCATGCCGGCGATCGCTGCCGGATCGCCGCTGCCGTGGTGCCAGTTGTTGTCGTTGTAGAAGGCCCAGCAGCGCGAGAGGGGGCCGGGCTGGTCGATCTCGTTCTGCGTCACGTCGGGGTACATGACGACGAACCCGTGCCGCTCGGCGACCCGGTTGTACAGGTTCGCCCGCATCTGCTCTTCCGCGCTCGTCTGGCAGCCGTGCGTCATCACGACGAGCGGCGCCTGGTGCTTGCGGCTGTACGAGGTCGGCGTGTAGACGATGTAGTGGTAGGTGCCCGACGGCTGCCTGTAGGTGAACGTCTTCGTCCGCCCGGGGTCGGGCCGCTCGGCGTGGGCGGCGGCCGGCAGCCCGAGCGCGAGGGCGAGCGCCAGCAACAGGGTTCGCAGGATCAGCCTTCGCTCTCGCATGCTCGCCTTCCGATCTTCGTCGAGGTTGGGGTCTGGAGGCGCAGGTTGCAGCCGCTCGCGGTTCGCAGTCGCACGGCCGAGCCGGCGGCGCTGATCGCCAGCCGGTGGCCCGCCCGCCGGAAGCGGACGATCCGATCCGGGGGCCGGTCGAAGTGGTACCTCACATCCCAGCTCTTGCCCTCCGTCGCGACCGTGTCGTAGACCCAGCTCGAGGGCCGCTTGACCACGGGGCGGAACAGACCCCAGCGGACCGCGGCGCGAAACTCGGGCCGGAAGTTGGCGAAGTCGTGGATGCCGGCATGCACGTCGTAGCGGTAGTCGACCCCCGCCGCCTCGAGCGCCTTCGAGTACGCATCCGAAGCGGGCGTCACGAGTCCGACCTCGGCAGGGATGTCGGTGGCGAGGTTCTCGTGCATGGGCTCGCCGTCGTCGGTCGGCACGCCGTTGCCGCGCGCCATGTACACGCGGGTGTCGGCCAGGTTGGCGGCGAGGCGGATGGGGTCGTGGCCCCAGGCGTAGAACCCCTCCGCCGGGCCCCAGACCGCCTCCGGATCAGGCGGCAGGACGCCCGCGTAGAACTGGGGCAGCAGGGCAATCAGCGAGCTCCCGGAAGGGAAGAAATGGATGTCGGGAACGCCGGAGATGATCGCCAGCGAACCGAAGTAGCCGGGCAGCCTGCTGCCGAGATAGGCGGTCCCGAGCCCGCCCATCGAGACGCCGCCGAGGGCGTGCCAGCGCCGTCCCCTGCGGATGGGGTAACGCCGACGGATGTCTGGGATGACATCGTCCATGTAGTACGTCTCCCAGGAGGGATCGCCCCGCTCGCCGCCGTTCCACCAGTCCACGTACATGCTGGTGCCGCCCTCGGGCATGACGATGATCCCGGGGAAGCCCGCCGCCGTCGTCTTGATCCGCCCCTTGTCGTAGTCAGCCCAGGTCGTGTAATCGCTGCTCGCTCCGGCCAGCAGCACAAGGAGCGGGTAACGCTTGTGCGGGTCGTAGCCGTCGGGGAGCAGGACCTTCGCCCGCGGCGGGTTGTCATACCCGGGTAACCACTTGTCGGCGATCTCACCGTGCCGCACCGGCAGCTTGATCTCGCGCAACTCGTTGGCGTCCGCCCTCGCGGCCAAGGGGCAGGCGAGCAGCGCCGCGGCAAGCGTGAGCGCGCAGCACTTCGCCGTCCCGGGTAGGGCATAGATCCTCAGCCTCGCCTCCATCGGGGGCCACTATAACAGCAGGACTGCATTTATCTGCAAGTTGGCCGCTAGGTGCGTTAAGCTGCCGGCATGGCGCCAGCGACAACTCCGCGACGACGCCGCAAGACCCAGGCCGAGCGCCGCGCGGAAACGCGCGCCGCGCTGCTCGACGCCACGATCGAGTGCCTCGTCACGTACGGCTACGCGCAAACGACCACCGGACGGATAGCCGAGATTGCCGGCGTCTCCCGCGGCGCTCAGATCCCCTACTTCCGTACCCGCGCGGAAATGGTCGGGGCGGCCATCGCGCGTCTGGCCGAGGAGCGAGTCAAGGCCGTTCACGATCGCTTCGCCCGCGGACCGGTCACGCTCGAGGAGGCGCTCGACGTCCTCTGGGAGGAGCACCAGGGCCCCGTCTTCAAGGCGAGTCTCGAGCTCTGGGTCGCCTCCCGTACCGATCCCGAGCTGGGCCGGACGCTGCCCCGGGTCGAGCGGCAGGTCGGCGTCAAGATCGGCGAGGAGGCGGTGCAGGCGCTTGGCGAGATCGCCCGCCGGCCCGGCTTCAACGACGACCTCGTCTTCGCGCTCGCGACGATCAGGGGGCTCGCACTGCTGGGGATCAGCAACGGTGGCAGCGGCAAGGCGCTTGCTGAGTACTGGCGGCAGACGCGAGCGCGACTGCTACGGGTGCTCGCCTAGTCGGGGGCGCGCTCGGCGGTGAGCGCCGCGAGGTCGGCGGCCAGGGCAGCCTCGCCGGCGCCGAGGTCGTACGCCGTGATCCTGACAGTCCGGACTCCCGCCCGGGTGAGCTGCCTGTCCCGAATCCGGTCCTCGCGGAACGAACGACGCCCACCGTGGAACTCCCAGCTGTCGAACTCGAGCGCCAGCATCAGCTCCGGCCAGAAGCCGTCGAGCTCGTAGGTTCGATCCCCGTGGTGGAAGAGGTAGTTCAGGCGCGGCACGCGAATCCCGTGTCGATCGCAGAAGCTCCGGGTCAGCGCCTCCCACTCGCTGCGCCTCCAGTCGGGCTCCCTGTGGAGGCCGAGGATCGCGGCGAGCTTCGCTGTCCCGGGCCGCCGCGGATACCGGCGCAATAGCTCCGTATAGGAGACGGGTGCGTGCAGCTCGCGCCGTTCCGCGACCTCGATCATCCGCTCGAGCCGGTGCGACTCCGTGGTCGGCGCCACGTCGAGGATCGAACGACTCGGGATGGTCACGGGTATCCCCTCTTCCTCGGTGAGCTCATCCGGCGGCAGCAGGACCCGGTGGCAGCGCAAGCCGCGTTGGTGGCGGTGGCGCCGAGGGTTGCTCACGTCGAGGATGTCGGGAAGCCCCTGCGGGAGGCCCCAGAGCCAGACCGCCCCCCGATGGCTGAGCCCGCCGCCCGCCCCGGCCGCGAGGCCGGCCGCCGTGCAACGCCCCAGTGGCGAGAGGCGACGGTGGCCGACGGCATAGACGCCGGAGTACACCCGGTGCAGGCGGGAGGCGGCAAGCCAGCGGTCGATGGTCCGGGCGGGGATGCCGAGCCGGATGAGCTGCTCGCGCGCGACGACCCCGTGCTGCCTCCCGGCGAGCTCCGTGATCGCATGCAGCGCACGTTTCCGCCACGTGGGGTCGTTTATGTGGCGCGCATCCATCGCCGGGCGACTTTCCAGGCCGGCGGCGCGCGGGTGGGTGCCGGCAGCTTGCGAATCCGTGCCGGATGTGGAGCGAAAGCCGCGCCGTGGTAGGAATCCCCGCGTGAGCGAGGAGCGGGAGACGGGCGGGAGGCTGCTCTGGCAGCCGTCGGCCGAGCGGATCGAGCGCGCCCGGCTCACCGACTTCGGCCGGGCCCAGGGGATCGAGGGTCCGTATGACGAGCTGTGGCGCTGGTCGGTCGCCGATGTCGAGCGCTTCTGGGACTCGATCTGGACGTATTTCGACGTCCAGGGCTCGCGGGGCGAGACCGTGCTCAGCTCGCATGAGATGCCCGGCGCCGAGTGGTTCCCCGGCGCCGAGCTCTCCTACGCCGAACACATCTTCCGCGGCAAGGCCGACGACGCCGTCGCGATTCGCCACGCCTCCGAGACGCGCGAGCTGGCCGAGCTCACGTGGGCTGAGCTGCGCGAGCAGACGGCGCGGGTACGTGCCGGCCTCGAGCGGCTCGGCGTCGGGCGCGGGGATCGGGTGGCTGCCTATCTGCCGAACATCCCCGAGACGATTGCCGCCTTCTTGGCGTGCGCCTCGATCGGCGCCGTGTGGTCGTCGGCGGCGCCGGAGTTCGGTGCCCGCAGCGTCGTCGACCGCTTCGCCCAGATCGAGCCGAAGGTGCTGCTCGCGATCGACGGCTACCGCTACGGCGGCAAGGACTTCGACCGGACCGCGATCGTCGCGGAGATCGCCGCTGAGGTCCCCTCGCTCGAGCGCGTCGTCACGCTCGGCTATCTGGACGGAACGGGCTGGCCGGCGGACTTCCTGCCGGAGGGTCCCGCGCCCGAGCTCCACTTTGAGCGGCTGCCCTTCTCGCACCCGCTGTGGATCCTCTACTCGTCGGGCACTACCGGGTTGCCGAAGGCGATCGTCCACTCGCAGGGCGGGATCCTGCTCGAGCACCTGAAGAAGATGAACCTGCACGTCGACGCCGGCTCCGACGACCGCGTCTTCTGGTTCACGACGACCGGTTGGATGATGTGGAACTTCCTCGTCGGCGTGCTGCTCACCGAGGCCTCGATCGTGCTCTTCGACGGCAACCCGGGCTATCCGACGCTCGACCGCCTCTGGGAGCTTGCCGAGGAGGCTCAGATCACCACGTTCGGCACGAGCGCCGCCTTCATCGCCTCCTGTATGAAGGCGGGGATCGAGCCCGCGACCGGCCGCGACCTGTCGCGGCTCGCCGCCGTGGGCTCGACCGGCTCCCCGCTCAGTCCCGAGGGCTTCGACTGGGTCTACGAGCAGCTCGGCGCCGATACGTGGCTGTTCTCGACGAGCGGCGGCACCGACGTCTGCACCGCGTTCGTCGGCGGTGTGCCGACGCTGCCCGTCTACGAGGGCGAGCTCCAGGCGCGCTCGCTCGGCGCCGCGCTCGAGAGCTGGGACCCCGACGGCAACCCGCACGTCGGCGAGGTCGGCGAGCTCGTCATCACCGAGCCGATGCCGTCGATGCCGATCTACTTCTGGGACGACCCCGATGGGACCAGGCTGCGCGAGGCCTACTTCGACCACTTTCCCGGGGTCTGGCGACACGGCGACTGGATCGAGATCACCGAGCGGGGCGGGGCGATCATCTACGGCCGCAGCGACTCGACGATCAACCGTGGCGGCGTTCGCATGGGCACGAGTGAGATCTACCGCGCGGTGCTCGCCCTGGACGAGATCACGGACGCGCTCGTCGTCGACGTGCCGCGCGAGGGCGAGGAGAACTGGATGCCGCTCTTCGTCGTCCTCCGCGAGGGCGCCGAGCTCGACGCTGAGCTGATCAAGCGGATCGCCGCCCGGGTGCGCTCCGACTGCTCACCCCGGCACGTGCCGAGCGAGGTCCGGGTGATCGCCGAGGTCCCGCGCACGCTCTCCGGCAAGGTGCTCGAGGTTCCGGTCAAACGCATCCTGATGGGCACCCCGCCCGAGCGCGCGGCTAGTCGCGAGTCGCTTGCCAACCCCGCGGCGCTCGACCCGTTCGTCGCGCTCGCCGGGTCCGCTCAGTCGCCCGGATAGCGCAGCACGATCACCGGCGGCGCCGCGAGCGCTGGCGCTGCGAGCAGGGTTCGCCCCCGCGGCGCGTGCTGCTTGTGCCGGCGCTTGCCGTGCCGCTTGTGCTGCTTCGACCTGCCGTACGTCCACTTCGACTTTGCCGGCTTCGTCTCGGTGTTGCCGACGCTGTCGGTGGCGCGGACCGCGAAGACGTTGGCGCCCTTCGCCGACTTGACCTTGGCCGGCGACGTGCAGGAGCCGAAGGGGTGGCGGTTGAGGCTGCACTCGAAGGTCGAGCCCGACTCGTTTGCCTTGAAAGCGACCATCGCCTGCTTCTTCTGCGTCTTGCCGCGCGGGTGCTTGGTGATCTTGGTCTTCGGCGCCTTGCGGTCCGGCGGGGCGGGCGACCTCGTCACCTTGAACTGCCGGAACGTGCCGTTGAGGTCGAAGGCGCCGTCGGCGTCGACGGCGAGCGCGCCGAGGATCCAGGTCCCCTTGCTCAGTGCCGGCGTCGAGTAGGTGGTGGGGGAGGCGCCGCAGTCGGTCAGCTCGATGCCCTCGTTCTGCGCCTCGTCGAGCGTTGCGAGCCCGCAGTAGATCTGGCCGGCGCTCGGCTCGGAGTGGATCGCGAAGCTGGGTGTGTTGTCCGCGGTGTCGCCGCTCGGGCCTGAGTCGATGACAGCGTGGGTGACGTTCTCGTCGAGTTGCAGCTCGAAGGTGCCCGTACCGCCGTTGGCGCTGTCCAGCGCGACGTAGTAGGTCGTCCCCGCGGTTGCCTGGAATTGGACGAGGCTCTGGTTCGGCCAGGTGCAACTGCCCGCGTAGGTGGCGCTCGACTCGACCGGGGTCAGGTCGGAGACCGATGTGCCGACCCCCGGACCGTCCGTGTAGACGCCGATCACGGAGGAGAACGTGGGCAACGCCGGGGTGCAGTCGAGGACCCAGACGAGCTCGTCTGCTGGGGCCGTCCAGGTGAACCAGACCGAGTGGTTGGCGGTGACCCCGGCGTGTGCGGGTTCGCCGCTCTGCGCCGTCGCGCCGGTGATGTCGCCGTCGGCCCCGGCGACGGTCAGCGGCGCAGCGTTGGCGAAGTCGTCGTTGCCCGGCGCAGCGAACGCCGCGGGAGCGAGCGTCAGCGTCGCCAGCGCTGCTGCAACAGCGGCCACGAGCGTCTTCTTCATTCCGGGCTTCCCTCCGCGCCTCAAGAGACAGGATGCGAGCGGCTTCGGGCCGCCTCGGCCCGAGCCCGCCTGTCAAGGGTCAGTGCTCGACACAGTACCTGCGAGCATGCCGCGCCGTGACGGTTCGCAAGGAGATCACCGGTCGCGAGCTGCTCCTGCTGGCCCTCGGATCGGTGCTGATCGCGGTCGTCATGGAGTGGCCGCTCGTCCTCCATCTCGGCCACTCGGTACCGAAGGATCTCGGTGACCCGCTCGCGCAGGCGTGGCAGCCCGCGTGGGACGGACACGCGCTCCTCCACCAGCCGCTGCACTTCTTCCAGTCCAACCAGTTCTGGCCGCTGCCCGACACGCTCGCCTTCTCCGACGCGCTCATCGGCTACACCCCGGCTGGGCTGATCGGGTCGGGGCCGGAGGCGGCGATCGCCCGCTACGACCTGCTCTTCCTCTTCGCCTACGGCCTCGCCTTCGCCGGCGCCTACGTGCTTGCCCGCGAGCTCGGCGTCGGACCGGCCGGCGCCGCGGTTGCCGGCATGGCCTTCGCCTTCGCACCGTTCCGCCTCGAGCAGGACGGCCACATGCAGATCATCTCGAGCGGCGGCATCCCGCTCGCGTTGGCGCTGAACGTCCGCGGCTGGCGCCTCGCCCGGCCGGCCTGGATCGCGGCCGCTTGGGCCGTGGCGATCTGGCAGCTCAGCATCGGCTTCTCGCTCGGCCTCCCCTTCACCTACCTGCTCGCCGCGATTGCGGTCGTCATGCTCGCTCTCTGGTGGCGGCGCGGGCGTCCGCCCCTGCCGCGGCGGCTCGTGGTCGCGACGACGCTCGGTGCCCTCGCCTTCCTCGCGGCGGCGGCGATCCTCGCCCAGCCCTATCTCCGGGTCGCAGCGGATCATCCCGAGGGCGAGCGGAGCGCCGCCGACGTCGCGGCCTTCTCCGGCCCGCCGACGATCCTCGCCGTCGCGCCCGACGAGAACTTCATCTGGGGTCCGATCACCGCATCGCTGCGCGACGGCCTCGAGAACGTGCCCGAGAAGACGCTCTTCCCGGGGCTCGCGATCCTCGTCCTCGCCTTCTTCGGAGCTCGTGCCGGGCCGCTGTCCCGGGAGCTGCGGATCGCGCTCGTCGCCGGCGCGGTGGTCGTCGCGATCTTCGCGCTTGGCTTCCGGGTGAGCGCCGGTCTGCTCTGGCCCTACCGATGGCTGTACGACTTCGCGCCCGGCTTCGACGGGATCCGGACGCCCGGCCGGCTGATCACGTTTACCTCGCTGGCCCTGGCGTTGCTCGCGGGAGCGGGGGCCGGGCGCGCCTACTGGGCCGTGCGCCGGCGCAGCGGCGCTCGCGCTGGCGTCCTCGCCGCGTGCGGCCTGGCGCTGCTCGTCGCCGTCGAGGGCCTCGGCATCCCGTTCGATCCCTTCGACTCGCGGGCGCAGCCGACGGCGCCCGCCGAGGCGCCGGTCAGCTTCGCCTCGATCCCGGCCCCGCAGCTCCATCTGCCTGCGACCCGGCCGGAGGACAACCGGCGATATCTGCTCTGGTCAACCGACGGCTTTCCGGACATGGTCAACGGGCGCTCGAGCATCGATCCGACCGTGACGGCGCGGATCTACTCGGAGGCGACGGACTTTCCCGATCGCGCCTCCGTGCGCGCCCTCCGTGATGACGGGATCCGCTCGGTCGTCCTGCACACGTACCGCAGCGCCGGCACGCCGCAGCAGGGGGCGCAGCGCAAGCCGATCGCCGGGTTGCCACTGACGAGGAGGCCGCTCGGCAACGGCGTGATCCTCTACGAGCTCGACCCGAAGGTGCCCTCGCCGGGCTGAGCGGCGGCTGAAACTGCTGCCAGCCCAGGTGCCGGCGACGGTGGGCTCGAGCTGGGCGGATCGCCGCCTGAAGCCGGAGCCGGACGGCGAGCGCGCGCGCTCCGCAGCCAGGCGATGACCCCGAACGCAACGAGCGCCGCCGCCCCGGCGACGATCAGCAGTGCCGGGCGCTCCAGCGGCGTGGTCTTGTCGCCGGCGGCGATCGGACCGACGATGCCGAGGGCGAACCAGCCGGCCACGGCGACGTTCGCCCAGCGCAGGTCGTTGCGCCCGAGCTCGAGCGTGGGCAAGGTGCGCGCCGTGATCCAGGCGGCGCCGGCAAGCAACATCAGGACAGGCAGGATTCCGATCAGCGAGTCCCTCACCCCGACCGCGGTCAGCAGCGTGTGCTCGAAGTTGGCATCGAACAACATCTCGCCCCACTGCCCGGTGCCCTGCTCGCCGATCAACGGGAAAGTGATCGCGGCGACGGTCATCACCGTCACGGAGGGGATCGCGAGCGCGATCGTCGTCGCGGGCAGGCGCCGGTATGCGTAGACGAGGCCGATCGCGAGGAAGGGCAGCATCGGCGTCAGAAAGCGGGGCCCCGGCGTCCCGCCGCCGAGCGGCAGCCAGTAGCCCGCGTTGTACACGAGGTAAGCGGCTGCGATCGCGACGATCACGGCCCACTCGACTCGTCGTTCGGCGCTGCGCCACATGACGACGAGGCCGGCGACGGCGGCGCCGAGCACCGGTGTCAGCGCGAGCAGGCTGCGACCGCCAACGAGCAGCTCGAGCCCGGCGTGCAGGTTCGGCACGCCGATCCCGAAGAACCCGCCCGAGTTGAGCCCGAGCACCGCGTGGCCGTCGAAGCCCTGGATCGCGACGGCGGCGCTGTAGGCGAAGTCGGTCGGCGAGCCCAGGGTCCAGTCGTTGAAGGCGAGCGCCGGCAGCGCGCCGGCGACCGCTCCGGCGGCGTAGGCCGCCCCCCGCGGCAGCCCCCGGCCGGTCCCGAGGAGGGCGTAGGCGAAGAGGATCGCCCCGCCGATCGCCAGCGGGTATTCAGTGGTCACCGCGACGCCGGCGAGCAGGCCGGCGCCGACCAGCCAGAGTGGCCGGGCGCGCCCCTCATCACGCTCGCGCAGCAGCACGGCGAAGGCCGCGAACAGCAGGCAGGCGGATAGCACGTGCGACGCGTAGATCGAGGCGAAGCTCATGACGATCGTCCCGGCGCCCAGCGTGAACGCGGCTGCCGTGCCGTACCCGGGCACGAATCGGTCACCGACCCAGCGGACGAGCAGCAGCAGGATCAGCCCGGGGATCGCCGCGCTGAGCAGCGCAAGCGCCCAGATGAGCGGCGTCTCGCGTTCGACGCGGCGTTCGACGTGCTGGGCCCGGACGCGGCTGTAGCCGTAGCTCTCCCAGGGCCGATTCTGCCGCGGGGTCCAGTTCGGCGACGCTGTGCGCGCTGCGTTGTGGGCGACGTCGGCGGCCAACTCCTTGGCGCCGGCCGCCTTCAGCGCCGCGTACAGCGGCGCGCTGAGCAGGGCGACTCCCGGCGCTTTGACGGAGTAGAAGTGCCCGTCGATCCAGGCCTTGTCCATCGTCTCCCACTGCCAGCGATCGATCGTCGTCTCGCCCGCGGCGACCGCCCGCGCCTGCGCGAAGTGCGAGGTCTGCGCCCATCCGGGCGTGTGCATGATCGCCGCCCACGAGAGCGCGAGCAGCACCAACGCGAGGGTTCCCGATCTCGGCGAGAGGCTCGAGCGGAGTCGCCGGAGGGGACGGTCAAACCGGGTCACTCGGGCGATTGTAGGCGCGTGGCTGCCCGCTCAGCGAGCCTTGCAGAGTGCCATCGACCAGGGCAGCGGCGCCCGCATCTCGACGACCTCGAAGCGCGGCGAGAGCAAGCGCCGGAAGCCGCCGCGGCCGAAGTGGTTGAGGTGGCCGGGAGTGTTGCCCAGGTCGCGCACGTAGGCTCCCCGCGCCAGGTTCAGCGCCCGCCAGAGTGGCTCGCGCGGCACGCTGAGCAGCGCCCACGGCTGTGCCAGCTCGGCGAGCCGGGAGACGCCGGCCCCCGGGTCGGGCAGGTGCTCGAGCACCTCGCAGCAGACGATCAGCTCGGCGCCGTCGCGACCCGGCTCGAGCTCCTCGATCGGCCGGCCCGTGAACTCGATCCCCAGGCCGCGGTCCGCCGCCCGGCGAGAGGCCTCCGCGCAGACCTCCGCGGAGGCGTCGCTGCCCCGCATGGCGATCCCGAGCCGCTCGGCGAGCAGCATCGACACCTCGCCCTCGCCGCAGCCGACCTCGTGTCCGGCGGCGGCGCCGGTGCGGCCGGCGAGCTCCACCGCGCCCTCGAGGAAGCGACCGACGAGCCGGCGCTCGATCGGGTTCGCGCTCGCGTACTTGTCGTAGGTGTTGCCGCCCTCTTGCACGAGGTCGGGGATCATGGCAGCGTGGAAGAGCAGTCAACGGTCGCGGGCACGTCGGCCCACGCGCGTGATGCCGCGCCCCTCGGCGGCCGCCTGAGCGGCGAGGTCGTTCGCTACGCGCTCGCCTCCGCCTTCTCGTTCTTCTTCATCCTCGGCTGCTCGGCGCTGCTCGTCGAGCTCGTTGGACTCGCCCAGCAGCTCGGCGTTGCGATCGCCCTGCTGAGCGCGCTCGTCGTCAACTTCACGCTGCTCCGCGTCTTCGTCTTCCCGGGCTCGGATCGCGCGCTCGGTGCCCAGTTCGCGGCGACGGCGGTCACCTCGCTCGGCTTCCGCGCTCTCGAGTACGGGCTCTTTCTCGTCCTCTCGGAGGCGGCGGGGATCAACTACCTGGTCGCCACCGGCGCCTCGGTGATCTGCTCAGCGCTCGGAAAGTTCCTCGTCTACAGGAACGTCGTGTTCCGCCGGCCCGGCGGCGGCGCGGACCGCGGCCCCGTCTAGGTCCGAGTCCGCCGCGTAGCCGCCTGGCTCGTAGTGGGAGGGCGGGATGCCGGCGTCGAGCTCGAGTCTGCGGACGCGCTCGTAGATGCGCTGCGACATCGCTCGGTTGGCGGCGAGCGCGTCGCCGATCACGCCAAGCGCGAACATCTGCACCGCGATCAGGGTGAGGACAGCGCCGGCGATCAGCGACTGCAGATGGCCGCTGCGGTCGCCGTTGACGATCCAGTCGGCGACGAAGGGCAGGAAGGCGAGCATGGCCAGCACCGCGAATGCCGTGCCCGCCGCCCAGAAGACCCGCAGCGGCTCATAGCTCGCGTACGCCCGGAAGATCGCGAGCGCGTTGCGCCGCACGTACTTCGGCGTCGAGTCGAACAGGCGCGAGGGCCGGCTCACCTCGTTCGTCGAGATCGGCACGTGATCGACGGCGACGAGGTTCTGACCGGCCTGGATCAGGCTCTCGAGCGTGTACGTGAAGTTGGAGACGACGGCGAGCTGCAGCGCGGCATCGCGGTTGTATGCGCGGAAGCCGGAGGTCGTGTCCGGGACGCTCGTCCGGGACGCGCGCCGGACGACGAAGCTGCCGAGCCGCTGCAGCACCTTCTTCGTCGCCGAGAAGTGCTCGATGTCCCGGACCTGCCGGTCGCCGACGACCATGTCGGCCCGGCCCTGGAGGATCGGCGCGACGAGCTTCGGGATCTCAGACGCCCGGTACTGGTTGTCGGCATCGGTGTTGACGATCACGTCGGCGCCGAGCTTCAGCGAGGCGTCGAGGCCGGCCTGGAAGGCGGCGGCGAGGCCCTTGTTGTTGGTCAGCCGGACGACGTGGTCGATGCCGAAGGCGCGCCCGACCTGCACGGTGCGGTCCGTCGAGCCGTCGTCGACGAGCAGCCACTCGACCTGCTCGAAGCCGGCAACCTGCCGTGGCAGATCGCCCAGCGTCTCCGGCAGTGTCGCCTCCTCGTCGAGGCACGGGATCTGGATGATCAGCTTCATCGCCTTGTCGGGCCCCCGGGGGGCTCCAGGCGGTCGGGGGTGAGACGAGGGTAGCGCCGGATCTGGTTAGTGGACGTGTCCGTAAGTTCGATCAGACCCCGCCGCCGGGGGCGATCGTATTTGCGGACGGGTCCACTAGTCCCGCGTGCGGACCATGCCGCCAACGAGCAGCCCGGAGCCGAGGTGAGCCCCGAGGACGGGGCCTACCTGGGAGCAGAAGAGCGGCCCGAAGCCGAGGATCTCCGTGCCGCGGGCCACGAGCCCTTCGGCGTCCTGCGCCGACTGCGCGTGCTGGATGATCCAGTCGGTGGCGCCGCGGTCGGCGAGCTCCTGCAGGTAGGCCTCCATCCGCTCCAGCGCCCTTGCCTTGGTCCGGACGCGGCTGACTGGGGTGATCTCGGTGCCGAACGTGAGGATGGGCTTGACCCGCAGCGCCGAGCCGAGCAGCGCCCGGGCGGCACCGATCCGGCCACCGCGCCGCAGGTATTCGAGCGTGTCGAGGCAGAACCAGATGTCGAGCTGCGTGCGGGCGTCGGCGACCGCCGCCTCGACGCCCTCGAGCCCGGCGCCGGCCCGCGCTGCCTCGGCGGCAGCGATCACCAGACAGCCGAGCCCACCGGCGCCGGTGGCGCCATCGACGACCTCGACTCGGCCGGCGTCCTCGGCGGCGAGCGCGCGCGCCGCCTCGCTGGCGCTCTCGTAGGTGCCGGAGAGGCCGGAGGCGATGTGGATCGAGTAGATGTCGTTGCCGGCCGCGAGCAGCGGTTCGTAGACGGCCCTGAAGTCGCCGATCGAGGGCTGTGAGGTGGTCGGCAGCGTCTCGCTGTCGCGCAGCCGCTCGTAGAAGCGGTCGAGGTCCTCATACTCGCTCTCGCGCCGCTTGCCCTCGTCCCAGCCGACGTACAGATCGACTCGCTGGACCGCGAGCGAGTCGAGCAGCTCGTCTGGCACATAGGTCGTCGTGTCGGTCACGACGGCGACGGGGCGCGCGGAGCCGGGGTTGGGTGTGTCGGCGCTCGAGGACTGGTTCGGAGAAGACATGACGACGACCCGGGGCGCTACGGGGCGGGCAACGTCGTGCGTCGCCCGGCCCCGGGGGTCTCGACCCTACCCCCTCCAGATAAATGGGGGCGGGCCGCGCGGCGCCGCTGGGCGCCCCGGGGCGCGCCCGCGACGATACGCTCGCCCGAGCGATGGCACCCACCGCGCTCGCCGACCTCGACCTGCCGGCGCTCACCTATCCCGATCCCGAGCTTCGGGGCGAGCGCTTCCACGAGGTCATGCTCGAGCTCCGCGACGGCGGCTGGGCTGCCACCTCGGAGATCGGCTGGCTCTTCGTGCTCGATCGCGAGTCCGCCAACTTCTTTCTCCGCAGCCACTCGGTCGAGTTCCCCTCGAAGGTCGTCGCAGCAGCCTTCGGGATCACCGAGGGTCCGCTCGCCGAGGCCATCGCTGAGAACCTGATCTCGATCGAGGGCGCCGACCACCGCCGGCTTCGCAACCTCGTCAACCCGGCGTTCAAGCCCGCCGAGGCGGACCGCCAGCGGCCGGAGATGCGCGCGCATCTCGAGGCGCTTTGGACGGGGCCTGCGGCGCGTGGCGAGTGCGAGTTCGTCGCTGAAGTTGCCCGCCACTACCCGTCGCGGATGATCGCCGGGCTCGTCGGCGCGCCCGTCGACGACGCCCTGCGCCTGCACGAGTGGGCTGTCGCCTTCCAGCGTCAGTTCGACCCCGAGGCGATCCTCAGCTCCCGCGCCGAGATCGAGGCGGCGATCGTCGAGTTCCACGATTACGCGACGGAGCTGATCGAGCTGCGGCGCGCCGAGCCACGCGACGACCTGATCTCGCTGCTGCTCAACGCGACCTACGAGGGCGACGGGCTGAGCGACTCCGAGTGTCTGAATCTGGTCATGAACGTGATCGCCGGCGGCGTCGACACGACCCAGGCCCAACTCGCCCATGGCGTGCGCCTGTTCGCCGAGCATCCGGAGCAGTGGGCGGCGCTGCGCGAGCGGCCCGAGCTGCTCGAGCGCGCCGTCGACGAGGTGCTGCGCTTCGAGCCGATCACCCCGTTCACCGCGCGGATGACGACCGAGGAGCTGAACTGGCGCGACGTAGTCGTGCCCGCCCAGACCGTCGTCATGATCTCGACGTGGGCCGCCAACCGCGACCCCGCGGCGATCGAGCGCCCCGATGTCTTCGACATCGCCGCCGATCGTGGCCGGGCGAAGGTGATGACGTTCGGCGCCGGCATCCACAACTGCCTCGGCATGAATCTCGCCCGCGCCGAGTTGCAGGAGGCTTTCGGCTTCCTCGCTGAACGCGTCGAACGCTTCGAGCTCGCCGGCGAGCCGGTCTTCGAGTCGGTCGGCGGCGTCTACGGGCTGGAATCGCTGCCGCTCCGATACCGCGCCGGCTGATGCCCCCGGGACGAATCTCCGGAAACTCCTGACGCCGCCCTTCACAAGGGCACCAGAATGCGTCACAATCATCTCGTGCGCCGCTGGGGGTTGCCAAGGGGAGTATTGGTCGCGGTCTGCGCGATCGCCGCCGCGCTCTGCCTGCCGGCGGCCGCTTCGGCCGCCGACGGCCAGGTTCAGGTCTTGAAGGCCGTCAAGGGTTACCCGGGCCAGTCGACGTTCAGCTGCCGCACCGACGCGATCCCGATTCACCCCGGGCAGAACATCAACGACCTCGCGCTCACGCAGACGTGCCCGCACGCGCAACGGATCAGCGGCTCGGTCAGCCCGAGCGTCTTCAACAAGGGTTCGAAGACAAAGGGCTTCATCACCCGTTTCAAGCCGAGCATGCTCGAGGTCCACGACGACGGCTCGACGACCACCCCTCCGGTCTGGGACCTGCACCTGCACCACGTCGTCTGGATCGACCCGCACGGCGGGCCCACCTTCGCTTCAGGCGAGGAGAAGACGATTCCCAAGCTGCCGCGCGGCTACGGCTACGAGGTTGCAGGCGGCGCCAACTGGATGATCAACCAGATGATCCACGAGCTCAACGCCCGCGAGGGTCGCTCGGTCTACATCACCTGGGAGATCGACTGGGTGCCGGAGACGCCGGCGACCCAAAAGCAGATCCAGCCGGCCACCGTGCGCTGGATGGACGTCGCCGGTCTGCCGCACCTGTACCCGGTCTTCGATGCGACGAAGCGCTACGACCTCGACAAGGACGGCAAGTACGTCTTCCCCGACGACGTCCCGACCGACCCGTCGCAGCCCGGCTATTCGCAGCGGGCGAACATCAGCAGGAGCCACAAGTGGGTCGTGCCGAAGAGCGGTGCGACGCTCGTCTTCACGGCCGGCCACATGCACCCCGGCGGCCTGCATACCGATCTCACGGTCTCCCGTGACGGGCCCGACCCGGGCTCGACGCCGGGCGACTCGCCGGAGGAGACGGTGCCCCTCTTCCGCTCGAAGGCGCACTACTTCGAACCCGCCGGCGCGGTCAGCTGGGACGTCAGCATGACCGCGACGCCGCGCGACTGGCGGATCCACCTCAAGCCCGGCGACGTGGTCGACGTCAGCGTGACCTACAACGTCAAGCGCGGCGATTGGTACGAGTCGATGGGGATCATGCCGCTGCTGTGGAGCACGGCGCACGATCCTGCCGCGCGCGACCCGTTCGACAACCCCGCCCAGGTCGGCGCGATGTACAAGGAGGACGGCATCCTCACGCACGGTCGTCTGCCAGAGAACAAGGACACGGAGGCCCGGACCAATCTCAAGCTGCCGGACCCGCGCAAGCTCCGCAACGGGCCCAAGGTGCCGAAGTCAGGCGTCGACATCGACGGCTTCTTCTTCAAGCAGGGCGGGTATTCCGCGGTCAAGGGCTTCCCGAAGAAGCTGATGCGGCCGGTCGTCGTCAAGGAGGGCCAGAGCCTCACCTTCACGAACCAGGAGGCGCTGCCCGGGACCAGCAACGAGGACCAGGTTTGGCACAGCATCACGACCTGTAAGGCCCCCTGTAACAAGGGGTCGGGGATCGGCTATCCGCTCGCCAAGCCGACGCACGGCGGCCTCGACTTCGACTCCGGCCAGCTCGGCTACGGCCAGAGCTGGAGCAGCGAGGTGACGACGGGCTCGAACCAGTACACGACGCCCGTCCTCAAGAAGCCGGGCACCTACACCTACTTCTGCCGGATCCACCCGTACATGCGCGGGACGTTCCGGGTCATCAAGTCGAAGTCCGGCGGCTACGCCGTCGCGCCCGGCTCGAGCTGACCGCGGCGGGGTCCGCCGCAACGACCGGTGCCGGCCACGGCGGGCCGACGCCGATCGCCGCGCGGGCCGACTACCCGCCCTGACCCCACGGGCCTGACGGCATTCCGCCCTGGCTCTGGCTCTGCGGACCCTGCGGGCCCGGCATGGGGGAGCCGTAGTTGGCGCCGGCCGCCGGGCCCGCGAACGAGGGTGGACCGTGGTCGTTGGAATCCGCCGCGCCGACGATCACTGCCACCAGCAGGCCGATCACGAGCACGCCGGTCGCCGCCGCCGTGGCGAGCAGATAACGGACCTGGACGGTGACCGTCCGTGGGGAGGCGGCGGGCGCCGAATAGACGTGCGCGGGTGCTTCCGCCGGCTCGCCGGCCGGGACCTCCTGCGTCTCGGCGGTCTCGCTCTCGGGATTCTGTTCCTCTTCGGTCATCTCGGTTCCTTTCCCGGCCTCGTGGCCGGATCGCTCGGAACCGATTGCAGCCCCCGAAGCTCAACGGCGCCCGAAAGGGCGCTGAGAGCCGGATAAGAATCGGCGGGCCCGCCCGCCCGCGCCCGAGCGGGCGGACCCGTCCGCACCGATCAGTCGGGGACCATCGCGAAGCGGTCGGGATGCGGGCCGGTGCGGCCGCCCTCGCCCTTGTCGAGCTCGGCGATCGCGTCCATCTGCTCGTCGCTGAGCTCGAAGTCGAAGATCTGCGAAGTTCTCCTCCATCCGCTCCGGCGTCACCGACTTCGGGAAGACGATGTTGGCGCGCTGCACGTGCCAGCGCAGAACGACCTGGGCCGGGGTCCGGTCCACGTCGCCCGCAACCGCGGCGATCGTCTCGTCGTCGAGCACCTCGGCCTGGGCGATCGGCGACCAGGCCTCGGTCGCGATCCCGAGCTCGCGCCCGTAGTGGTCGACCGTGTGGTTGACGAAGTACGGGTGCAGCTCGATCTGGTTGACGGCCGGCGTTACGTCGCACTGCTCATCGAGTTCGTCCAGGTGGTGCGTCTGGAAGTTGGAGACGCCGATCGAACGCGCGTAGCCCTGCTCCTTGAACGACTCCAGCGCCTTCCACGTCTGGACGAAGTCGCCGTCGTAGAGGGTCGGTAGCGGCCAATGGATGAGGAAGAGGTCGACGTGCCGGGTGCCGAGCTTCTCGAGCGTCTCCTCGATCGCCCGGTGGGCGTCCTCGGGCTGGTGGTGGCCGTTGTCGAGCTTGCTCGTGATGAAGACCTCGTCGCGGTCGATGCCGGCCTCGCGGAGACCATCGGCGACGCCCTGCTCGTTGCCGTACATCTCGGCGGTGTCGATGTGGCGATAGCCAATCTGCAGCGCGCGCGCAACAGCCTCGGCGGTCTCCTCGGGCGGGATCTGAAAGACCCCGAATCCGAGTTGCGGGATCTCGTTGCCGTCGTTGAGGGTGATCTTGGGTACGTCGCTGGGGGTGGTCGGGCTCATTGGGCTCCTCTCGATTGCCTCCATAGTGATCTTCCCGATCGGCGCCATTTCCAACCGCCGGGCCATGAGCAAGTTGGTCACAACGGATCCGCCGCCCGGTGGAACAATTCTGCGCTTCATGCGCCCGTCCCGGCTGCTGCCGCTACTAGCCCTGCTCCTCGCCACGGCACTACCGGTGGCCGACGCCATCGCCGCGTCGGTCGGCACTGATGATGCGCTCACCTCGAACGGGCGCAAGCTCGACCCGGTTGGCCGGATGACGAAGCTCGGGCCGTTTCCGACCGGCGGCGCGCTGACGCCGAACGGCCGGTTCTACTGGGCGGTCGACGCCGGGCGCGGGACCAATCGCATACGGATCATCAGCGTCCGCACTGGCACGATCGTCCAGCGGCTACCGATCCCTGGGGGCTACGTCGGCGTCGCCTTCGGCCCGGGCGGGCAGCGGGCCTACGTCTCCGGCGAGCCCGCGGAGGGGGATCTACCGGATTCCGCGAAGGGCCTCGACGGCGACGTGATTCACGTGTACGCGGTCAAGCGCCGCACCGGCAAGGCGCGCGAGGTCGAGCCCCTGAAGATCCCGCCGGGTACCGTCGACGGCGCCGCCGCCTCCGACGAGCTGCCGCCGGCGAGCGGCGTCAACGCCTGGCCGGAGGGCCTCGCCGTGACGCCGGACGGCAAGTACGTGGTCGTCGCCCTCGGCCAGGCCGACCAGGTCGCGATCATCGACCGGCACTCCGGGGACGGGAAGCTCGCCGACGTCGGCCGCTACCCCTACGGCGTCGCGATCGACCCGCGCAAGCCGCAGGCCTACGTCACGAACGAGCGCGACGGCACGGTCTCGGTGATCGGCATCCCGAGCGGCAAGGCGCTGGGGACGGTGCCCGTCGGCATGAGCCGGCTCGCCTACTCGCACCCTGAGGGGCTCGTCGCCGACCCGCGTCGCCACCGCCTCTACGTCGCCGTCACCGACCGCGACCGCGTCGCGGTGATCGACACCGACAGCCTGAAGCTCGAGCGCGCCGTCTTCGTCGGCCACCCGGCGCTGCCGATCGGCAGCGCGCCGATCAACGTCGGGCTCTCGAAGCGTGACGACACGTTGTACGTCGCCAACGCCGGCGAGGACTCGATCCTCGGGCTCGCGCTCGAGCGGCGGCGACGCACGCACCGCGCCTGCCGCCTGCACCACCGCCGCCGCCGTGGCCACGGCCCGCGCAAATGCCTGCCGAAGGGAGCGATTGGCAAGCTCCGGCCCTACGACGTGATCGGCCGCATGCCGACCGCCGCCTACCCGACGGACGTCGAGGCGACTCCGGACGGCAAACGGCTCGTCTGGCTCGCCTCGAAGGGTCTCGGCACCGGTCCCAATCCCGGCGACGAATCGATCAAGGAGCTGCTCCGCGGCCGCACGGGCATCGCCAAGGCGCCGACCGACAAGCGTCTGCGCCGCCTCGACAAGCGCGCCCGCCGTGAGCTCGTACCGACCAACTATCAGGAGCCACCGAAGGGGACGCCCCTCGTCGGTCCCGATGGCGGTCCCAGCCATGAGATCAAGCACGTCTTCTACGTCGTCAAGGAGAACCGCACCTACGATCAGATCTTCGGCTCCAATCCCGTCGGCGACGGCGACCCGGACCTCGAGCTGTTCGACGACAACGGCGTCTCGGGGCCGGCGGGCGGGATCACGCCGAATGCGCACGCGCTCGCGCGCCGCTTCGCCCTCTACGACCACGTCTTCGCCAACTCCGAGGAGTCGACGGTCGGCCACAAGATCACCGCCGGCGGCTACGCCAACGACTACACCGAGCGCTACGTCTTCACCAACCGCGGCCGCAAGGGCAACCCCGACATCTTCCCGATCGGGATTCCGCCGAACGCCTTCATCTTCGACCAGGCGGTGCGCCAGGACATCGGCTTCCACATCTACGGGGAGCTCGGTGCCGGCAACCAGCCCTTCGCCGACGACGGCCGTCCCACGTATCCGCAGGTGCAGCTCAACACCGACGCGGCGTACCCGACGCAGATTCAGGGCACGTGCAACGGGGCGATCCCGTTTCCGGACGGCACGCCGCTGTCGGTCCGCTGTACGGCCGACGCCGGCACCGTCGGCAAGACCTCGGGGCGGCCCGCCGTCTCGAGTCGTGCCGGCACCTTCCAGACCGACTTCGATTCGCAGCTGGCCGACGAACAGCGTCCCCGCCTTCAGCTACCTGATCCTCTTCAACGATCACACCGACGGGACGACCCCCGGTGTCTATACGCCGGCCGCCGACGTCGCCGACAACGACCTCGCCCTCGGCCAGATCGTGCAGCTGATCTCGCACTCGAAGATCTGGAAGAGCTCGGCGATCTTCGTCCTCGAGGACGACTCCCAGGACGGCGCCGACCACCTCGATGCGCACCGGATCCCGGCTTTCGTGATCTCTCCCTGGGCCAAGCACGGCGGGCAGGTCATCTCGAAGCGCTTCGACCAGTACTCCTTCTTGCGCACCGCGGAACTGATGCTCGGCCTCGATCCGCTCTCGCTCAACGACGCACTGGCGACGCCGCTCTACAACGCGTTCATTTCCGGCAAGGGTGAGCCCGACGTCGAGGGCACGCGCTACAACGCGATCGAGCCAGAGACCAACCTGACCGCCATCAACGGCCCCGACGCGCCGGATGCCGAACTCTCGGCCGCGATGCCCTTCGACCAGGTCGACCTCGTTCCGCAGGCGGTCTCGGACCGGATCCTGTGGCACTCGATCTACGGCGAGTCCGCGCGCGTGCCGCCGCCCGGCCCCGACAGCTCCGAGCTCGAACACGCGCGGGCCGTCGGCGCCCTGCGCCGCTACCGCTTCGGCGGTGATCCGCGTGCCTTCCTCGCGGCCGGCGGCGAGGCGGAGAACGAGCAGGTGCAGGCCGTGACTGCGCAGCTGCTCTCCTCCGGTGGCGGGGCCGCGGCCACCGGGCCTGAGGCAGCTGCAGATTCAGGAGCGGCCGGCGGCGAAGTGGCCGCTGGCCCCGACGACTGACGGGGATGCTCACACTTCCCTCACAAACTCTGTTAGGCTGCCGCGCGACCTGCTGAATCGCCCGCCTACATACCGCGGGCTAGCGGGGGACCCACCTGTTTGGGGCGAATCACGACTCCTTGTCGCGTAGCGCCGGCTCTTTGGCGCGAGCCCGTCAGCTAACCCCGTAAGCGACTGAAAGAGCGTGAGTAAGTGAGTACCGATTTCCCGCGCGCATTTGCGGGCTCGAAACCGAAGATCCTCGTCCTCGTCCTCGCCCTGCTGGCGGCCGCCCTGATGATGAGCGCCATGACGACCCCGGCCCTGGCCGGCGGGGGCGGCGGCGTGAGCGTCGACGGCACGTCGACGTCCGGCGGCAAGCACAAGTCGCACAAGGCGCACGCGGCGAACAGCCACAAGTACGTGCGCCTTTGGCACAAGGTTTCCCGCAAGAACAAGCGCTGGGCCTCGCGCACAGCGGAATGCGAGTCCGGCAAGGACCCGAAGGCGATCGGCGGCGGTGGCCGCTACCGGGGCGCGTTCCAGTTCATGAAGACGACCTGGCGCAACTCACCGCACTCACCGGGCGGTGACCCGATCCGCTACGCGTACAAGACGCAGGCCGTCGTTGCGGTCGGCTTGATGAAGAAGCAGGGCCGGCATGCCTGGCCCGTCTGTGGCTGAGGGCCCAGCAAGCAGCTGATCGGCTCGTTCCCGCGATCCCCCAGGGGCTCGCGGTAACCGGCTCCTGGACTGAATTCAAGCGCTACCTTCCTCCGTCCGATGGAGGAGGAGGTGGCTACGACTACTGACGTCCGCCGAGAGGGTTGCGCGGTCATCGCGACTTTGCTCCTTCTCCTGCTGCTCGCGATCGTGTGTCTCGCGGCGTCGCCCGCTGCCGTCGCGAAGAGGGGCCATCGGCACCCGCACAAGGACTCGCCGCCCCCGGCGAAGCTCGGCTACAACGACAACTTCAACAAGTTCGATCTGCATACGCCGAAGCCGCTCAACCCGCTGACGGGCCTCCCCTTGCCGTTCCCGATCGGTACCGGCGGCACCAAGCCGGGCCAGCCGACGCGCGTCCCGAGCGGCGGTGAGCTGATCAAGCGGGCGCGTGTGGGCGGTGCCGACGTGATCCGCTACGTGATCCCGTGGGCGCGGGTCGAGCGCCGGCAGGGCGTCTACGACTGGTCGGTCGAGGACGGCACCTACAACCTCGCCCTGAAGGCTGGCCTGCGCCCGGTCATCGTCCTCTTTACCTCGCCCTGCTGGGCGCATGAGTCCCTCAAGTGCGACACCACCTACCGCGCGGTCCGCCCGGACCCGGATCACGTCGCTGACTTCGCGCGCTTCGCGCGGGCGGCCGTCGAGCGCTATCCGCAGGCGGCGGCCTTCGAGGTCTGGAACGAGTCGAACATGGAGCGCTATTGGGGGCCGTCGCCCTCGCCGGTGCCCTACGTGAAGATGCTCGCTGCGGTGCACCAGGACGTCGCGCCGCTCGGCAAGCACCCGCCGATCCTCTACAACGGCCTTTCGCCGAAGCCGCATTGGCAGCGGTATATGAAGCTCTCGCTGATCAATCGCCACGCCGGCAAGTACGTCGACGGCGTTGGCATCCACCCGTACGTCGGCAGCGGTGGCGTCAAGGCGGTGCGCAAGAAGGTCGAGGACGCCGAGCGGATCATCAGCAAGGCGCACGCGCCGACGAAGACGTGGATCACTGAGATCGGCTGGTCGACAGCCGGCGATATCGACAACGGGGTGAGCGCCACGGCGCAGGCGGCGCGGATCGACAAGCTCCTCCAGATCGCGCCGAAGCTCGGCCTCAAGGGTGTCATCATCCACCGCCTCCAGGACATCTCCGGCGAGTCTGCCTGGGAGACCGGCGCGGGCGTCCTCAACGGCGAGTCGCAGCCGAAGCCGATCTACTGCACCCTGGGTCTCTCCTATGGGCTCCGCGTCCTCCCGGACGGCTGCTGAGCCCAATCGGGCTCCGGTCCTATAGAACACGCGTATGACACTTCCGGAGCCCCGCAAAGGGGCAGCTGCATTGATCACTGGCGCGTCGGCGGGCATCGGCGAGGCGCTCGCCCGCGAGCTCGCCGGCCGCGGGCACGCGCTCGTCATCGTCGCCCGTCGCAAGCCCCGCCTCGACGAGCTCGCGGCCGAGCTCACCGAGCTGCACGGGGTCCAGGTCGAGACCCTCGGCTGTGACCTCGGCAAGCAGGCGTCGCGCGCGCGCCTGCCCGGACGCATCGCCTCGCTCGGCCTCGAGGTCGACATCCTCGCCAACAACGCCGGCTTCGCCACCGGTGGCCGCTTCGACGAGTCCGACCCCGAGCGCGAGCTCGAGCAGGTACGCGTCCTCTGCGAGGCGCCCGTGGCGCTCACTTCCGCGTTCCTGCCGGGGATGATCGAGCGCAAGGAGGGGGCAATCCTCAACGTCGCCTCGACCGCCGCCTTCATGCCGCTGCCGTACTCGGCCGGTTACTCGGCCGCCAAGGCCCACTCGCTCGCCTTCTCGGAGGCGCTGCACGGCGAGGTCGCGGGACGCGGAGTGACGGTCACCGCGCTCTGCCCGGGGCCGGTCAGGACCGAGTTCTGGGAGGTCGCCGGCGATCAGCCAATCGAGGCGACCGTGCCCGACCTCGTCTGGGTGACGCCCGAGGAGTGCGCGAAGGCCGCGGTCGAAGGTCTCGCGTCGGGGTCACGGGTCGTCGTCCCGGGTCTGCCGGTCAAGGCCGGCTTCAGCCTGATGCGGATGCTCCCGAACGCGCTCAAGATCCCGGTCGCCGAGCGGATGATGCGGCCGTAAGGCCGCCTACTCCTCCGTCTTCTCCAGCGGCGGCGCGTCGTAGCTCAGGGCCTCGGCGAGCTTGCCGAGCGCCTCGGCCTCGGGCTCGCTGACGCGTGTGCCTCCGATGCCGAGGAATCCGCCCTCCTTGTGGGCCTCGGCCGCGTTCAGCGCGACGGCGTAGAGGAAGCGCTTGAAGTCGTCCGCCTCGACCGAGGTCCCCTTCGCCTCGACCGTCTCCAGTGCCGAGCGGACGCGCGTCAGCCCGAGGGTGCCCAGCTCCGAGGGATCACCGTAGCGCTTGGTGTCCAGCTCGGGCCGGTCGTTGACGATCGCGGCGAGCAGCTCGGTCGCACCCGCATTCTCCTTCTCCGCGGCGAAGGTCTTGCCGATCGAGAGGCTCTCACGGATGGTTCCTCCCTTGCCGGCGGCGATCACGACCATCGCCGCCGTCGGCGCGGCCTCGAGGATCAGCGACCATTCCTCGGCGTTGAACTCGGCTTTCTCGGTCATCTGATCCTCCTCGTCTCGGCGTTTGCGGAATCTCGGGCGCGATTCTTACCGGTGGGCGCCGATGACCGCTTTCGCCCAGACCCGCTCGGGCCCGCCGGGTCTGGTCGTTAGCCTTCCCCTTACGGGATGTCGGTTCGCTCGCGAGACAGGCGCCACCGGTCGAAGGGCTCGGTTGGCAAGAAGATCGGTGCCGCTTTCGTGGTGCTGCTCGCGATGGTCGCGCTGGCGCTCGGTGGCGGCGCGATCTGGGTCCTCAACGTGGCGGCCGACGCGCCGTCGCTCGACAGCCTCAAGCCGCAGAAGACGGGCGAGAACTCGATCGTCTACGACGCGAACGGCAACCGCCTCGGCTACGTTCAGGCGGACGTCCTTCGCGACCCGATCCCGCTCGAGAAGATCCCGCCGATCATGCAGCAGGCGACTATCGCGATTGAGGACTCGAGCTTCTACGACCACGGCGGCGTCGACTACACGGCGATCGCCCGTGCTGCGATCGCCGACCTCAAGGCCGGCGGCCAGGCTCGCCAGGGCGCCTCGACGATCACCCAGCAGCTCGTCCGCAACCTGTACATCGAGGATCCCCAGGACACGATCCAGCGCAAGATCCAGGAGGCGAAGCTTGCGCAGGAGTACGAGGACGAGCACTCCAAGAGCCAGATCCTGGACCAGTACCTGAACAGCGCTCCGTACGGAACCAACGCTGGACGGAGCGCGATCGGCGTGGAGGCGGCTTCCGAGGTCTACTTCAACAAGCACGCGAAGGACCTCAGCGTGAAGGAGGCGGCGCTGCTCGCCGGCCTGCCGCAGGCGCCGAGCGACTACAACCCGTTCACCGACACGCACGCGGCAAGAGAGCGCCGCAACGAGGTGCTCGACGCGCTCGCTGATCAGAAGTACATCACGCAGGCGAAGGCCGACAAGCTCAAGAAGCAGGGGCTCGGTACCAACGCCGGCGACCGCTACACGACGCGCAAACAGCAGTACTTCTTCGACTACGTCCAGCAGGAGTTGATCGACCGCTACGGCCTCAAGACCGTGCGCGAAGGCGGCCTGCGCGTCCATACGACGCTCGACCCGAAGCTGCAGGCCGCGGCTGAGCAGGCGATCGCGAACCACCAGCTTGCAGGTGGCTCCGCCGCGGCGCACGCGCTCGTCTCGCTCAATGCCGACACCGGGCAGATCGTGGCGATGGCTTCCGATTCCTCCTACGACACGAGCCAGTACAACCTCGCCGTCGACGGTGAGCGCCAGCCCGGGTCGTCGTTCAAGACCTACGTGCTGACCACGGCCGTCGACCAGGGCATGGATCCGGCGACGACGAGCTATCCGGCGCCGGCCTCGATCACGCTGGATATCGGCTACGGCCAGCAGTGGCCGGTCAGCGGCGAGGGCGGTGGAGGCTCGATGAACCTCGACGACGCGCTGACCCACTCGATCAACACGGTCTTCGCCCAGCTCGGCCTCGACGTGGGGCCCGAGAACTTCGACGCGATGGCGCACAAGCTCGGGGTCACGTCGAAGCTGCAGGCGGTTCCCGCCGAGGCCATCGGGGGCACCGCCTATTGCTGCACCGTCCTCGAGATGGCCGACGCCTACGCGACGCTCGCCAACGGCGGCGTCCACCACAAGCCGACCGCGATCGCCTCGGTCAAGTTCCCTGATGGCAAGACCGACAAGCCCAACCTCGAGGGCGATCGCGTGATCAGCGACGGCGTCGCGTACACCGTCGATCAGGCGCTCAAGGGGCCGCTCGAGTCCGGCACCGCGGCCGGCCAGGGCATCCAATGTCCGGCCGGCGGCAAGACCGGAACGACGGAGGAGCAGGCCGACGCGTGGTTCGTCGGCGTCTCCCCGCACATCTCGACCGCCGTCTGGACCGGCAGCCCGGACGATCGTACGCCGATGCCCGGTTACGGCGCCGATCTCTCGGCGCCGATCTGGCACGACTACATGGCGGTTGCGGCGGCGCAGCCGTGCGACGACTTCCCGCAGCCGTCGCAGCCGGCCAATCTCTCGTCTTACAGCAGCGGCGACTACGCGATCGGCGACACGACCGACAGCACCGGGACGACGACCCCGTACTCGACGGGCACGACGACGACGCCGAGCACGGGCACCGATGCCAACGGCGACGGTTACCCGGACAACGCCTACGCGCCCGGGATCCAGACCGGCGGCAAGAAGAAGTAGGTCGCGACGTCGGGCGCTCAGCCCGACGAGCGGGCGAGGGAGGCCGCGTCGAGGCCGCGCAGGACCTCGACCGTCGTCTCCCAGTCCATGCACTTGTCGGTGATCGACTGGCCGTAGGTGAGCTTGCCGCCGAGGTCCTGGCGGCCGGCCTCGATGAACGACTCGAGCATCACCCCGACGATCGCGCCGTTGCCCTCGGCGACCTGCTCGGCGATCGCCGCGGCGACCGCGGGCTGGCGCTCGTGGTCCTTGCCGCTGTTGTCGTGGGAGGCGTCGACGATCACGCGCTCGGGCAGGCCGACCTCGCGGAGCTGCTCGAGCGTCCCGGCGATCGACTCGGCGTCGTAGTTGGGCTTGCCGCGGCCGCCGCGAAGGATGATGTGACAGTCGGGGTTGCCGGCGGTGTGCAGGATCGCCGAGGTCCCGGAGAGGTCGACGCCGGCGAACGAGTGCTGGGCGCCCGCCGCGCGCAGGGCGTCGACGGCGACGCCGAGGTTGCCGTCGGTGCGGTTCTTGAAGCCGACCGGCATCGAGAGGCCGGAGGCGAGCTGGCGATGCGTCTGGCTCTCGGTCGTGCGGGCGCCGATCGCGCCCCAGGCGACGGTGTCGGCGATGTACTGCGGCGTGATCGGGTCGAGCCACTCGCAGCCGATCGGCAGGCCGAGCTCGAGGATGTGCAGGAGCAGCTCCCGCGCCATCCGCAGGCCGGTGTTGACGTCGCCGGAGCCGTCCAGGTGGGGGTCGTTGATCAGCCCCTTCCAGCCGGTCGTCGTCCGCGGCTTCTCGAAGTAGACGCGCATCGCGACCAGCAGTCCGCTGAGCTCGGCGCTGAGCTCCTTGAGCCGGCGCGCGTAGTCGAGCGCGGCCTCGGGATCGTGCACGCTGCACGGGCCGACGACGACGAGCAGGCGGGGATCCGTGCGGTCGAGGATCGCCGCGATATCGCGGCGCGAGCGCATCACGAAGTCGGCGAGCTCGTCGGAGAGCGGGTAGTCGTGCAGGAGCAGCGCCGGGGTCGTCAGCGGGACGACCTGCTCGATCCGGGCGTCGCGCACGGACTGTGCATCGCTCAGGGACTTCGTCTCCATGGCCGGAAAGCTTGGCAGGTGCGGGCCGCCGCCGGGGGCGGGTGGGGACGGCGCTGAACGAGGCCTGTCGCCGCGGTCAGGCAGTCGCGGCCGGCTCAGGCACCCAGCCGGCCGGGAAGGCGCCTGCGGGGACCTCGCCGGGATAGTCGCCGAGGAAGGCGTTCGCGATCCGCTCCGCCGCGGTCCCGGCAAGCAATGGGCGGACGTCACCGAGGCGCAGCAGGACCATGATCGTCCCGCCGATCTGCAGGTCGGCGGCGTTCGGCGCCTCGCCGCCGATCACGCCCTCCGCGGCGAAGGCCTCGATCCGCTCGAGCTTCTCGGGCAGTCCGGCTAGGTCCTCGGCGAGCCGCTCGCAGGTGATCCCGTGGTACTTCCACGTGCCGCGGATCATGCGGATCGCGAAGTCGGTGCCGGCGGGGTCGAGCGCGCCGCCGCCGCCGAAGCTGCCGAGCGCCTCGGGCCGGAAGTGCAGCGCGCCCCAGGGCAGCCGTCGGCCGAGGTCCTGGAGCTCCTCGTCGCCCCAGCGCTCCGCCTCGCGAACCCGCTCGGCGATCGGCTCGGGGAACAGAGGCGGGTCGGGCTCGATCTCCTCGAGCCGGGCAAGAATCGGCCGCGAGCCGTGCACGGGCTCGCCGTCGACGAGCAGGCCGGGAACGGTGCGGTTGCCCTCGCCGTAGACCTTCTCCATCTCCTCGTTGTGCGTGCCCGGCGACAGGCTCACCGTCTCGTATTCGAGGCCCTTGAGGTCGAGCGCTGCGCTGACTGTGCGGCAGGGGTGGGAGGGAGGGAGGACGTGCAGCGTGAGCTCGGGCGCCATGGCCCGGACTCTATGGCGTGCGCGCCGCGCTGGTGCTGATGCCACCGCCGCCGATGCCACCGCCCCCGCCGCCCGTGCCGCCACCACCGCCACCTCCGGCACCCTGGCCGTGCGCGTAGAGCGTCGAGAGCGGGATCGAGAGCTTGTTCTTGTCGACGTTGCCGTGGATGCCACGCACCCGGCCGTCGTTGGCGAACTGCCAGATCGACCAGCCCTTGCCGTGCCAGTTCTCGGCCGGTACCGACGGCGAGCGGACACCGAAGTTGGCCACCCACAGGCGGTAGCCGCGGCGCGCGAAGCGCACGCGTGTCACCGGTCTCCGCCCAGCTTGAGCTGTTCGTGTAGATGATCGGCTTGACGCCGAGCTTGCGCTCGACGTGCTCGAGCCAGGTGCGAATCCAGTAGCGGAGCCGGTCCGGGTTGAGCCGCGTGAAGGGCGTCTCGACGTCGAGCGCCGGCACGAGGTCGGCCCTGCCCACCTTGCCGACGCTTGCGCTGAATACACGCGCCTCGCGCAGGGCGTCCCGCTTGGCGCGCTTGCGCGTGTTGCCGGCGGCGAAGGCGCGGTGGTAGGCGCCGACGCGGATGCCCGCTGCGCGCGCGCCCCTGTGGTTGATGTCGTAGTAGGGGTCGGCGCCGCACTGGGTGCTCGCGACCTTGCAGTCGCGGCCGCTGCCGCGGCTCGCCGCCACGTAGGCGAACTTGATCTTCGTCATGCCGACGCCCTGCCAAGCGATCTCGCCCTGAAAGCGCGAGACGTCGATCCCGCGGGCTTTGCCGAGAGCGGCGTCGGGCGCCGCAACGGCGAGCGCGCAGAAGGGCGCAGCCATGACCGCCCCGAGTGCGACCGCCGCCGCGCGCAGGGGGAAGCGTCGCTTGCCGAGCCCGCCGCCCATCACCGCAGGATGACAGCCGTCGGTTGCGGGCGTCGGCGCTGGGACCCGGCGTGCAGGAGACTTGGCCGATGGATTCCGAGCGCGAGCGCCGGATCATCGCTCTGGTCCGCCGGATTCCGGAGGGTCTCGTCACCACCTACGGCGAGCTCAGCCCCGGCGCGCCGCGGCTCGCGGGCGCCGTGCTCGCCGCCTGCGAGGATCCAGCCGTCCCCTGGCAACGCGTCGTCCGCGCCGACGGCTCGCTCGCGCAGGGCGCTCGCCAGCGCCGCCTGCTCGAGGCCGAGGGGGTGCCGTTCCGTGGGGCCCGCGTCGATCTCGAGCAGGCGCTCGTGCCGGGCGCCGAGCTCGAGCGGATCGGCTAGGTAGCCGTTCAGGCAGCCCGCGTCTCAGGCCGCCCGCGCCTCGAGCACCGAGACGCGCCCGGCCCCGCGGGCGGCGTCGGGAGCCTCCTCACCGGAGTGCACGCGGGCCGCGGCAAAGCCCGACGCTTCGAGCAGCGCGATCGTGTCCGCCGGGTCGTCGCAGGGGAAGTGGACGCTGCCGCGGACGAAGGCGCCGAGCGCGAGCATGAAGCTGCGCTCCGGGACGCCGTCGTTGCCGTGGCGGAGGTTGAGGTCGGAGAGGTAGACGCCGTTCGGAAATTCGGCGAGCCCGGCCGCGATGCGCTCCCAGAGGTCCGTGACGGCGCCGCGCGGGAAGTAGTTGAGCAGCCCCTCCGTGAGGATCGCGGTACCGCGTCCGTGGTCGAGCGACGCGAGCAGCTCGCTCAGGCTGCCGGCCCCCGACGCCGCGAACGCGTCGAGCTCGGCGACCCGGTGGGCCGCGCCCGCGCGGGCCAGCGCGGCGCGCTTGCGTTCGGCCATCGCCGGCAGGTCGGCCTCGATGTAGGCGAGGTCGTCGAAGCGGCGCCCGAAGCGCAGCCCGCGGCCCGAGAGGCCGGCGGCGATCTCGACCACCTGCCCGACCCTGCCCGACTCGATCTCGGCTGCGAGCAGGCCGTCGATCAGGCGGTGGCGGGCGAGCAGCGAAGCCTCGAGGGTCCCGAGCCCGGCGATGTCCGCCGTGGTCAGCAGCGGCCACAGGCCGGCGTACAGCAAGCGACCCTCGAGCGTTCCCAGGGCGTCGTCGGAGAGCCCGTTGCGGCGCCAGACCTCGGCCGTGTAGTGGGCCGTCGGGCTGATCGCGTCGGGTCCGCGTGAGAACACCCTTCGAGCCTACTCAAAGCGGCTGGGAGCGCCGCGACCGTGCTTGTAACGCTTGTCGTGATTCGGACCGGTTCACATGGGCATAGACCCCGGACGGCGCCACCGGGGCCGATTGGCAGACGGAGCGCCGCGTAAGCGATCAAGGCAAGGAGTGTCCCCATGACGCAGACGAAGACAGATCGCCAAGCTGCCGCCCAGAAGGCCACCGCCACCAGGTACGGAAACCGCGCTGCCGAGAGCCTCGACTCAGCTCGTGGCTCGGCCGAGACGGCGATCAAGCATGCCGGTGAGGCGGTCCGGTCGGTGGCCGATGCCGCCGTCTATGGTGCCCGCTCGCTCGTCACCCGCGCGCAGACGGTGATACCCGGTAGCTGAGCCGGGTACGGATCGGGAAAAGACTGCGCACCTGAGGCGCGTTGGCTCCAGCACGCCCCCGCCTCAATGAACGGAGGTGCGCTCGCGCCCGGGGTCGGTTCGCCGGCCCCGGGCGCTTTTTCTGGCGCGCCGACTAGGATCAGCGCCGATGCCCGAGGGGAAGGAGCAGGTGTCCGGCGCCGAGAAGCGGATCCCGCGAGATCCGCGAGAACGACTACACCGACGACGCCGCGGCCGCCCGCCGGACCTTCGCCGCGGAGCGCACCGGGGCCTCGCTCGAGCACGTCGGCTCCTACTCGATCGATCCCGGCGCCACCCGCGGCAACATCGAGAACTTCGTCGGCGTTGCCCAGGTGCCGATCGGTCTCGCCGGACCGCTGCTCGTTGACGGTGAGCACGCCAATGGGGAGTTCTACGTGCCGATGGCCACGGCTGAGGGAACGCTCGTCGCCTCCTACAACCGGGGCATGAAGCTGCTGCGCGAGGCGGGCGGGGTGAAGACGACCGTGATCGACGACCGCATGCAGCGTGCGCCCTCGTTCATCTTCCCGAGCGCCCGCGAGGCTCGCGCCTTCGGCGAGTGGCTCGAGACGCGCTTCGAGCCGATCAAGGAGGCGGCCGAGGCGACGACATCGAGCGGCAGGCTGCGGAACATCGAGCAGTACTCGGCGAGCCGCATCATCTACACGCGCTTCAACTACACCACCGGCGACGCGGCGGGTCAGAACCTGACCGGCAAGGCGACGGCCGCAGCGTGCAAGTGGATCCTCGCCAACTACGACGGGATCGAGCAGTTCTTCCTCGAGTCGAACTTCGCGACCGACAAGAAGAGCTCGCAGGTGAACATGCTGCGGACGCGCGGCAAGCGCGTCGTCGCCGAGGCCGTCATCCCCGATGCCTTGGTCAGTCGCAACATGCGCTCCGGCACCGAGCTCATGTACCGAGCGCGGCAGGTGGCGACGCTCGGCGGCTCGATGGCCGGCGTCAACAACAACGGCAGCCACTCGGCGAACGGGATCACGGCGCTGTTCATCGCCACCGGCCAGGACGCCGCCAACGTCGCCGAGTCCTCGGCCGCCTACGTCTACACCGAGCTGCGCCCCAACGGCGACTACTACTACTCGATCACGATCCCGGCTTTGATCGTTGCCACCTACGGCGGCGGCACCAGCCTGCCGACTCAGCGGGAGTGCCTCGAGCTGATGGACTGCTACGGCTCCGGCAAGGTCTACAAGTTCGCCGAGATCGTCGCGGCGACGGTGCTCTGCGGCGAGCTCAGCCTGGGCTCGGCCATCGTCGCGGAGGAGTGGGTTGAGGCTCACGACATATACGGCCGCAACCGCGGCGCCCCCTGACGCGGCGCCTGGCCGCACCCACTCGGGGCTTATGTGGCTCCGCCACACCGCGCCCCTCGCGTGCGCGCCCATGCTCGGTCGGAGAACGCCTTCGAGGGTGGGTGGGTGTGAGGCTCGGTCAGGGAGCGCCTTCGAGGGTGGGCGGACCTGACATCGAACGTCCCTCGGGACCCCGTATAGCGACGTCTCCGGGACGTTCGGTGTGTCTGGCGTCTGGATCGAGACGCAGGACGCATTGCAGAATGGTCGTGCCGCCGCCTCGCCCGCTTCCATCGGAGCAATGACAGAACCTCTCGCCGTCGCGATCGCCGCGCTCGCCCTCCTTGCGCTGATTCGGACCGCCGTTGTCTACGTCCGTTACCGGGCGTTGCATCCCTACGGAGAGGACGACCTCGAGGCGGCTCGGCGCGACGCGGCCGGGCGCAGCCGGGCGGTCCGTCGTGGCAGGCCGTCGAGCAACTCGCGCCGTTCGCCCCCGAGTTCGCGGAGCGCTTCGACCCGGCCGATGCGCGGTTTCTCGGCGCTCCGGTCGACTTCGTCGTCTTCGACGGACTGGCCGCGGGCGAGCTGCGCGAGGTCGTGCTGATCGAGGTGAAGACCGGCCGCGGCCGGCTCAACGGCAACGAGGTCGCCGTCCGCGAGGCGATCGCCGAGGGGCGCGTGGCCTACGAGCTGTTGCGGCTCTGAGTGGCCCGGTAGGAGGGCTTGCGAACCGTCGCATTCGGCGTACGATCGCTGCATGGATGCGGAGCTGATCGGGAACTCCGAGGCGATCGAGGCCTGGAACGGCGTGCTCTTCGACCGCTTCGTCCAGTTCCGCGACATCATGTGCACGGGTCTGGGCGTTCACGGGATCGGCTGCGTTCGAGCTGTACCCACCCGCGGTGGGCGAGCGGGTCCTCGACATCGGCTGCGGCTTCGGTGACGAGACGCGCCGGATCGCCGGCATCGTCGGGCCCGCGGGCGATGCCATCGGGCGTCGACGCCGCCGAGCGCTTCGTCGAGGCGGCGCGCGCCGAGGCTGAACGAGAGGGCATCGCGAACGCGTCCTTCGAGGTCGCTGACGTCCAGCACGGGGTCCCCGGCTCCGGCTACGACCGCGTCTTCTCGCGGATGGGCACGATGTTCTTCGAGAATCCGGTGGCGGCCCTGCGCAACGTGCGCGCGGCGATGCGGCCCGGCGGCGCTGCTGACGATGGTCGTCTGGCGGCAGAAGCCCGAGAACGTCCTCTTCTACGAGGCCGAGCGGATCACCGAGCGCTGGCTCACGCATCCCGACCAGAGCGACGAGCCGACCTGCGGTCCCGGCCCGTTCTCGATGGCCAATGCGGACACGACGAGCGGCATCCTGCGGAGCGCCGGCTTCGAACGGATCACGCTGACCCGCAACGACACCGACATGCGCCAGGGGAACAGCGTCGACGAGTTCGTCGACTTCATCACGGCGATCGGCCCGGCCGGCGAGTTGATCCGCGTCAACGAGGCGGAGGGCGAGCGCCTGCGGCCGACGATCGAGCAGGCGCTGCGCGAGGAGCTGGCCGACTACGAGACGCCCGACGGCGTCTACGCGCCGACCTCGACCTGGATCGTCGCCGCCCGGAACCCGGCCTGAGCCGGCGATCCCGAGCGGCTCTGAAACGGACTGAAGCCACGCTGGGCTACCCGGTGTGAGCCGGTCACGCAAGCCCGCAGTCGCGCTTTGCCACCATGCCACGCGCGTGATCCCCCCGATCGAAACCGGCAAGCTGGGCGAGGAGCCCGGCGGCTGATGCGCCGCCTTGCAGGAATCTGCACGCGCCACCGCGGTCGCACCTTCCTCGTCTGGCTCGTCCTGCTCGTCGGCTGCGGCTTCGCCGCCGGGGCCGCCGGTTCGAAGTACTCGACCAACTTCGAGCTGCCCAGCTCCGACTCGCAGCGAGCCCTGCAGCTGCTCGAGCAGCAGTTCCCTCAGCAGTCCGGTGGCGAGGTGCAGGTCGTCTTCGCGGCCCGCGACGGCAAGCTGACTGATCCCGCGGCGCAGCGCCAGGTGGAGTCGGTCGTCAAGCAGGTCGCCGGCGTCGACGGCATCGCCTCGATTGCCAGCCCGTTCTCGAAGGGCGGCGCCGTCTCTCCCGACGGCACCGTGGCCCTCGCGACCGCCGAGCTCACGACCCGTTCCTTCGACGTCTCCGAGAAGACCACGAACGCGCTCTTCGAGATCCGCCAGAAGGCCGACGGCGGCGGCAACGTCGAGGTCGAGCTCGGCGGCGATGCGATCCGCGACGCGCAGCAGTCCGACAGCAACGCGACCGAGGTGATCGGGCTGCTCGCGGCCATCATCGTCCTGCTGCTGATGTTCGGCTCGGTCGTCGCGATGGTGCTGCCGGTGCTGACGGCGATGGTGGCGCTCGGGATCGCGCTGAGCATCGTCACGCTGGTCACCCACGTCTTCGACACAGCCGACTTCGCCCCGCAGCTCGCCGCGATGATCGGCCTCGGCGTGGGCATCGACTACGCGCTCTTCGTAGTCACCCGCTTCCGCTCGGGTCTGCGCGCCGGGCTCGAGCCCGACGAGGCCGTGCTCGTCGCGATGGACACGGCCGGCCGTGCCGTGCTGCTGGCCGGGGCGACCGTCTGCGTCGCCCTGCTCGGCCTCTTCGCCGTGGGTGTCAGCTTTCTGTACGGCCCCGCGCTCGCCTCCGCCCTGGCAGTGCTCGTGACGATGGCCGCCTCCCTGACGCTGCTGCCGGCGATGCTGAGCAAGGTCGGGACGAGGATCGACCGCCTGCGGCTACCGGGGATGCGCGGCAGCTGCGGGGAGGAGGGACGTCTGTGGTCCCGTTGGAGCCGCCTGATCCAGCAACGGCCCTGGCCCGCCGCAATCGGGACGACCGCCCTCCTCCTTGCCCTGGCGATCCCGATCCTCTCGATCCACATCGGCAACCCGGACGCCGGCACCGACCAGCCCAACCAGACGACCCGCAAAGCCTACGACCTGCTGGCGCAGGGCTTCGGGGCCGGGTTCAACGGGCCGCTGCTGGTCGTGAGCGACATGCAGGGTGTGAACGACCCGAAGGCGAGCGCCGCCGAGCTCCAGCAGCAGGCGGAGGGCATCGACGGCGTCGCGACGGCGACCGCGCCCGTTGCGTCGCCCTCCGGCAGCGTCGAGCTCATCCGCGTCTTCCCTACGACCGGACCGCAGGATCAGGCGACCCAGGACCTCGTCACGCGCCTGCGTGATCAGCTGCTCACGCCGTTCGACGCGAAGAGCGGGGCCGTCTCCCACCTCGGTGGCGAAGCCGCGATCACCGACGACTTCAACAGCTATATCGCCGGCAAGATGCCGCTCTTCTTCGGCATCGTGATCCTGCTCTCGGCGCTGCTGCTGCTCGTCGCCTTCCGCTCGCTGCTCGTGCCGCTGAAGGCCGTGCTCATGAACGTCCTCAGCATCGGCGCCTCGTTCGGCGTCGTCGTCGCCGTCTTCCAGCACGGCTGGGGCGCGTCGTTGATCGGCGTCTCGGAGACGGCGCCGATTCCCTCCTTCCTGCCGATCTTCGTCTTCGCGATCGTCTTCGGCCTCTCCATGGACTACGAGGTCTTCCTCATGTCCCGCGTGCGGGAGGAGTGGGACAAGCGCGGCGATGCGAGCGACGCGGTCCAGCACGGGCTTGCCAGCACCGGCCGCGTGATCACCGCGGCGGCGACGATCATGATCGTCGTCTTCGCGAGCTTCGCGCTCGGCGACAACTTCATCGTCAAGCTCTTCGGCGTCGGCCTCGCCGCCGCGATCGCCATCGACGCCTTCCTGATCCGCAGCCTGCTCGTGCCGGCGATCATGGAGCTGTTCGGGCGCCGCGCCTGGTGGCTTCCCGGCTGGCTCGACCGCAGCCTCCCGCGGGTGCGCATCGAGGCCGAGGAGCCGACGCCGGCGCCGACTCCAGCTCCCACGGGGGCGGGCGCGGAGCGATAGCGCCTGCCGCCGCCGGCAGTCTGCTCCTTCGCGCCGCGGCGGCTCGCTGGGACCGGAGGCTGGCGGCGATCAAGCGGATCGCCGAGCAGATCCACCGCGACCAGCAGCGCAAGTAGGGGCGCGGGCGCCGCGGCCGGTCAGCCCGCGCCGCGGCGCCGCTTGCGCTTCGTCCCGTGGGCGGCGATCGCATCGTGCAGGACGCCGAAGGCGGGCTTGCGGTTGTAGCGGTCGTCGAGCAGGCCGACCGCGTCGAAGAGGTCGGTGCCGTTCGAATCGTTGTCGCGCAGGTTGAAGTAGCGGTAGTCGCTGATCCCGAGCTCACCCGACCAGCGATGCACGGCGTCCAGCGTCGAGGCGAGGTCGGTCCGCTGTGAGGCGGTGTTGCGACCGAGGTTGGTCGCGTAGCCGTTCTCGGTGACCCAGAGGTCGACCCGCCTGCCGAGCCCGGCCTTCGGCATGTAGCAGGAGCGCACCAGCGTCAGCGCCTCGGCGATCTCGCGGCCGGCGCTGCGGCCGGGGATCGGCGCGGGCGGCCAGACCAAGCCGGGGTAGATCTGCACGCCGACGTAGTCGACGGCGCGGTGGAATCTCTTCGTCGCCAGCTTGCCGATCTGCTCCCAGAAGCTCGCGTCCTCGGCTGGCAGCCAGCGCCAGGCGATGGGGAAGCCGAGCTGGATGTCGCGGCGGTCGATCCGCCGCAGTTCCCGGTCGGCGGCGACCACGCCCTTGACGATCGCCTCGCGGACGCCCCCGAAGCTGCCGTCCGAGGTGTTCGGCGAGATCGGGAAGTTGGCCTCGTTGGTGATCGAGAGCGCCTTCACCGAGCGGCGCTTGCCGAGGACCCGGACGGCTTCGCGCACGTACGCCTTCCAGGCCTTCATGTCGCCCTCCTCGGCGGCGGTCGGGTGGTAGCGGACCTGCAGCTCGGTGTCGAAGCCGGCGCGCGCGTAGCGGTCGACGATCCGGGCGTAGTGATGGATGCCCCGGGTGCCGTCCGAGAAGAACATGCGGTTGAGCCGGAGGACGAGCTCGCGCCGCTTCGGCCGCAGGTCGCGGAGGGCGGCGAGCGACTTCGCCTCGTCCACGGGTGCCACGCCGCCCTGCTGATCGCCGGCGCTGCCGGCGAGCAGCGGCGTGATTCCGAAGCGGACGGCATGGGGCGGCACGCTCGGCGTCGGTGGGTCGGCGGTCAGGCAGTCGCTTCCGGCCGCGTGTGCGAGGCCGGGCAGCAGCGCGAGCACGCCGCTGCATGCGGCCGTCGCCAGTACCGCCCCCCGCGCTCGCATCGCCTCAGCCGCCCGCGCCCGGGGCGCGCGCCTTGCCGGGGACGACGAACAAGGTCGTCAACCGCTGGGCGAGCATCACATCACCGCTCATCCGCAGGCGGCCGGCGATGTACGCCTGGGGTGCGTTGAGCAGGCCCGTCGCCAGCTCGAGCAAGGTCGCGTGGTCGAGCCCGACCGTGGTCCGTGGCGCCTCGCCCGAGCCACGCACCGCCCGCGCCCGGCCGTCGCGGATGACGAGGTCCCAGACTTCGGGCGCGTCGGCGCCGTCGCCGTCCCGCGGGCCTACCTCCCAGCGGATCACGGCGTCGAGGTCGGCGCCGCGATCGCGGTCGAAGCTGCGCGCCATGCCGTGGAAGATCTGGCCCGTGATCACGCGGCGGGCGGGGCTCGCCATGGCCCGCGCGCGGAGCTCCGGAGAGGCCTTGCGGGTGCCCGCGACGAAGGCTTCGGCGGCGCGGCGCTGGAGATCGTCCATCAGCACGAACCAATCCAAGCAGCCCTGTTGCAGCGGGGCAAGCGTGAACTGCTGCTAGGGTTCCGGCCGTCGGGTGATCCCCGCGCCGCCGGCCCATAGAGGCCCGCAGGCACGATCACCCGAGAGGTTCAATTTCTTCGCATCCGCTCCACAGGCGCATCGGGGTCTTACGAATCTCCCCAACACGCCCTCCCACAAGCTCACAAGGAGCCAAAACTTCCATGTCCGTTTCATTCGCCGATCTCGGCGTTTCACAGCCTGTCGTATCTGCCCTGCGCAGCCGCGGCATCAAAGAACCGTTTCCCGTCCAGAAGCTCGTCATCGAGGATGTCCTCGAAGGACGCGACGTGCTCGTCCAGTCACCGACCGGATCGGGCAAGACGCTCGCCTTCGGGATCCCGGCGATCGAGCGACTCGACTCCAACGGCCCCCGCCAGGCGGTTCTCGTCCTGGCGCCGACGCGCGAGCTCGCGACGCAGATCGTCGACGAGCTGCAGCCGCTGTGCCACGCGAAGGCGCTCGGCATCGCCGCCGTCTACGGCGGCGTCGGCATCGAGCCGCAGATCAAGCGCGCCCGCAAGGCGCACGTGATCGTCGCCACCCCCGGCCGGCTCGAGGATCTGATCGCGCGCCGCGCGATCGACCTCTCCCGCGTCCGCATGCTCGTCCTCGACGAGGCCGACCGGATGCTCGATATGGGCTTCCGCCCGCCCGTCGACCGGATCGTCGCCCTGCTGCCGCGCAAGCGCCAGACGCTGTTCTTCTCGGCCACCCTCGAGGGTGCCGCCGGCGAGATCGCCCGCGTCTACACCTACAAGCCCGAGCGCCACGTGCACGCACCGGCGCCTGAGGCCCCGCTGGCGATCAGCCACGCCTTCAGCGCCGTCCCCTCACAGGGCGGCAAGCTCGATTCGCTGCTCGCCGAGCTCAAGCGTCCCGGCCGCGGCCGGACGCTCGTCTTCGTCCGCACCAAGCGCGGCGCCGACCGGCTCACCAAGAAGCTCAAGGCCGCCGGGATCAGTGCCCTGGCGATGCACGGCGACCGGACCCAGGGCCAGCGCCAGAAGGCGCTGGCGCGGTTCGAGCGCGGTGATCTGCTGACGCTGGTCGCGACCGACGTTGCCGCCCGCGGCATCGACGTCGCCGAGATCACCGACGTGATCAACTTCGACCTGCCCGGCGACGCCGAGACCTACACGCACCGCGTTGGCCGTACGGGTCGCGCCGGGGCGGAGGGCCGGGCCCTGACCTTCGTGCTCGCCGACCAGCACGACGAGACGCACGCGATCGCCCGGGCGCTCGAGCTCGAGGACGCGTTCCGCACCGGCGTCGGCGCTCGCCCTGCCGGCGGCGGCGGATCCGCCAAGCGCAACGGCTCCAGCCAGCAGCGCAACGGCTCCGCGCGGCACAACAAGGGCGGTGGCGGCAAGCACCGCCACAACCAGAACTCGCGCCAGCAGCACGCGAAGTCGGGCCAGCGTTCCTCGGGCCGGCGGCGGCGCAGCTCGGCCGGGCGCGCTCCCAGCTCGCGCTGAGTAGAGCCTGAGCGATAGCCTGCGGGGCGTGCTGGGGCACGGACGGGTTGGATCAGGATTGAACCGGTGGGCGCTCGTGGCGCTCGCCGGCTCGCTCGTGTTCTTCTCTCTCGGCGTCCTCGCGCTCGCCGCCAAGGAGAAGAAGGAGCCGGTCGTTCGCAAGGCATTCGCTGCCTCGAGTCACGTCCGCGGCGCCAAGGACCGGACGCTCGGCCTGCAGAAGGTCGTCATCCGGCCGGGTGCGAAGCTCGCCCTGCACCACCATCCGGGTACTCAGATCGCGCGGATCGTGCACGGGACGCTGACCTACAAGGTGCACTCCGGCAAGGTCACCGTCCGTAAGGGCGACGCCGACACCGGCGGCACCAAGGTGCGCAAGATCAAGGCCGGTCAGCAGGCGCGCCTGCATCCGGGTGAGTGGATCGTCGAGCAGCCGACCGATCACCACAGCGCCGCCAACAAGGGCAAGGGCAAGGTCGTGATCTATCTCGCGAACCTGTTCCCGACGGGCGCCCCCGCTTCGATCCCGGGCTGATCCCGGCGCAGGTCGATGGTCGAGGTCGACTCAGGCAGCTTCCTGGTCATCGTCGCCTCCGCGGCGCTCGCTGCGGCGATCGCCGCCTTGGCGCCACGCCAGTTCCGCGTCCCGGTCGTCGTCGTCGAGATCCTGCTCGGAATCATCGTCGGGCCACAGGTTCTCCACCTCGCCCACGACGATTCCTTCGTCGAGTTCTTCTCGAACCTCGGCCTCGGCATGCTGTTCTTCTTCGCCGGCTACGAGATCGAGTTCGAGCGGATCAAGGGGGAGCCGTCGAAGCTTGCAGTCAGGGGTTGGGTGCTGTCGATGGCGATCGCCTACGGCATCGCCTGCTTCGCGCTGATCAGCCCTTCGCACAACGGCTTCGCCTTCCTCGGGGCGGCGATGGCGACGACCGCGATCGGCACGCTGATCCCGATCCTCCGCGACGCGGGCGAGATGAACACCCGCTTCGGCACCTACCTGCTGGCGGCCGGCGCGGTCGGCGAGTTCGGGCCGATCCTCGTCGTCACCCTCGTCTTCTCCTCGAGCAAGCCGCTCCACAGCGCCGTGATCCTGATCGCCTTCGTCGCTCTCGCGGCCCTTTCGGCGCTGTTCGCCGTGCGCTCGATCGGCCGCAGCTGGAACCTCTTCGAGCAGACCCTGGAGACGAGCGGCCAGTTGGCGATCCGGGTCACGGTGATGATCGTCTTCGCCCTCGTCGCGCTCGCCTCGACGCTCGGCCTCGACCTGCTGCTCGGCGGCTTCGTCGCGGGCATCATCGTCAGCCTCGCCCTGCGCGGGCGCGAGGTGACCATCCTCGAGTCGAAGCTCTCCGCCGTCGGCTACGGCTTTCTGATCCCGTTCTTCTTCGTCCACACCGGGATCAGCTTCAACCTCGACGCGCTGTTCAACGACCCGATCCTGCTGGTCGGCGTGCCGGTCTTCATGATCGGCTTCATCATCTCCCGCGGCGTCCCGGCGATGCTCCTGTACACGCACTCGCTCGACCTCCGTAACCGCTTCGCGCTCGCCGCCTTCTGTGCGACCGAGCTGCCGTTGGTCGTCGCGATCACCACGATCGCCGTCCAGGACGGGAAGATGAGCGGCGGCACGGCGGCTTCGCTGGTCGGCGCGGCGATGCTCTCCTGCGCCGTGCTGCCGATGGTCGCACTGCGCCTCCGCGAGGGGGCGACTAAGGTCTACCTCGATGACGTGGGCCCGGGGATCCCGAGCCCGCCAGGCGCCGGTCTGACCGGTGTTCATGAGTCGCCTCCCGATTCGGGATAGCGACCGCTCAGAGCCGACCCACCCGGGCGCGTTTCTACCCCATCTGGGGTAGAAACTTGACAGCCTTGGTAAGTTTTATGTGTCGGTTTGCCAACACACGGCGACCGCCCTCCTTCCGTTGAGGCGCAATGAGTAGGCCGCGCTTCCGGTTGTTCCCCTGTACGACGCCTGCCAAGGAGTGACGAACCCAGATATGCCGCCGACCGCTGAGATGCTGCTTCCCACCGAGACCGATGCCGACGTCATGGAGCGGACCTGTGCCCGCTGTGAGATGACCACCACCTGGATCCCTCGCTCCAAGAAGGAAAAGGTGCCGGCCAACTGGATCACCAAGAACGGCCAGGGCTACTGCCTCGCCTGCCGTCGCGAGCTCGCCGTCGATGATGCGCTCGAGGAGATGGGCACCGACGCGCCCGCCGCTCGCGCCAAGATCCGCAGCCAGGCCGTGGTCGAGTTCGAGATCCGCCGTGACCCCGACCGCCGCGATGGCGATATCGCCCGCGCCGCCCGCTGCTCCGTGATGGCAGTGAGCAAGGCCCGCAAGCGGCTCGGGATCAAGCGCGCCGCCTAGAGCGAGCGCCGCTTCGGCCCCGGGGAGGTCGACAAGCTGAGCCAACGGGGCGCCTGCGGGCGCCCCGTTTGCGTTGTGGGGGCGTTCGGGGCTGCGATGCGGGCACCGACCTCGATAGATGCCACATCGACCCCCCTATGCGGTAGTGGATGTGCCATCTATCCGCTCGGACCGAGCCCGTCGGCGATACTCCTCGCGTGCGCATCGCCGTAGCCGGAGCAACGGGATCGATCGGCCGCCCGGTCGCTGATGAGCTGGAGCGGCGCGGCCACGAGGTCCGGGCGCTGAGTCGCCACGCGCCGGAATTCCCGGTCGACCTGACGACCGGCGCCGGCCTCGCCGAGGCGCTCGAGGGCTGCGGCGTGCTGATCGACGCCAGCAACGCCGGCCCGGCCGAGAAGGCCGCCCGCGCGGTGCTCATCGACGGCGGACGCCGGCTGCTCGACGCCGCGCAGGCGGCCGGCGTCGTCCACCACATCTGCATCTCGATCGTCGGCATCGAGCACGTGCCCATGCCCTACTACCGGATCAAGGTCGAGCAGGAGGAGTTGGTCCGCGCCTCAGGGCTGCCGGCGACGATCGTCCGCGCGACGCAGTTCCACACCCTGATCGCCGGCTTCTGCGCCTCCACGGCGCGGTTCCGGGTGCTGCCCGGAGGAGCGGCGCGGGTGCAGCCTGTCGACCCGGTCGAGGTGGCCACGGCGATCGCCGACGTCGCCGAGGGCGAGCCGCAGCCCGAGCGCGTCACCGTCGCCGGGCCCCGAGGTGCTCGAGCTCGGCACCCTCGCCCGCACGTGGCGTGCGGGCGAAGGGGCGGCGCGCCCTCGTCGCGCCGTTGCCGCTGCCTCCGAAGCTCGGCCGCGCACTTCGCGGCGGCGCCCTCACCGACACCGCCCCCGACCACCGGGGCACGGTGGGCTTCGCCGAGTGGCTTGCCGCCGACCGCGGCTGAGCTAGTCCGCCTCGCCCGCCTCCTTGCGCCGCCGGTCCTCGCGCGCCAGCGCGGTGAAGCGGCGCAGCATCCCGGCGTAGTCGGCGACGTCGCCGAGGTGCCCGAGCTTTTCCGGGTTGACGACCGAGTTGATCCCGGTGATCCGCTCGCCGTCGCTCTCGACGACCATCGCGCCGAGCAGGCTGCCGTCCTCGAAGCGCGTGATCGCGCCGGGCTGGCCGTTGAACTCGGTCGGCTCGAAGCGGATCCCGCCAATCCGCCGACCGGCCTTGATCCAGTTGCGTCATCGCCTTCGCGACCCGGCTGCGGCCGCTGCAGCGGGCGGGCCAGCGCCGGCACCTTGCCGCCGCCGTCGCCCTTGAGGACGACGTCGTCGGCGAGCAGCGCCTCGAGCCGGCCGAGGTCGCCCGACTGGACCGCGTCGAAGAAGCGCGCGGCGAGCTCGCTGCGCCGCTCGGCCGAGCTCTGGAAGCGCGGTCGCCGCTCGTCGACCTGTCGCCGTGCCCGCGAGGCGAGCTGCCGGCTCGCCGCGGGAGTGGTGCCGATGATCGACGCGACCTCCTCGTGCGGGTAGTCGAAGACGTCATGCAGCAGCAGCGCCGCCCGCTGCTCGGGCGTGAGTCGCTCGAGCAGGACGAGGAAGGCGAGCGAGAGCGAGTCGGCGAGCTCTGCCTGGGCCTCCGGATCCGGGAAGGCCGTGGCGCCCGCCGGACGCGCGGCCTCGTCGGCCGCCGTCGGCAGCGGCTCCGGCAGCCACTCGCCGACGTAGGTCTCACGCCGGGCCCGCGCCGAGCGCAGCTCGTCGATCGCCAGCCGGGTCGCGATCGTCGCCACGTAGGCGGGCGGCGAGTCGATCGCTTCACCCGCCTCCTTCGCCGAGTGGAAGCGGATCAACGCCTCCTGGGCGATGTCCTCGGCGTCGCCGACGGAGCCGAGCATCCGGTAGGCGATCGCGAACGCGCGACTGCGCAGCTGCTCGAGCTCGGCCGTCTCCGCCTCGCTCATGGCCCTCACAACGTAACCCTTTGCGGGCACCGCTGCCTCGGGAACCTTCGTCAGCCCCTCGCGGAAGCCCTGCCGCCAGCTCGAGAAGTAGGGCTGCCAGCCGAGCTCGCGCTTCGCCTTCGCGTTCGAGGCGCCGCGGGACTCCTCCATCATCATCGTCGCCATCGGACCGCCCAGCAGGCGCCCGAGCCAGCGCGGGACGTGCCGCGGCGGCTTCGCCCCGATCGCCTCGGCGAGGACCGGCAGCGATCTCACTGATCGGCGCCGGCTCGTCGTCGACGATGTTGTAGATGCCGGGCGCGCCACCCTCGATCGCCGCCAGCGTCGCCGACGCCGCGTCGGTGATGTGGATCAGCGACCAGTAGCCGGCGCCGCTGCCGACGATCGGGAACTGGCGCTTGCGCACCATCTCGGTCTGCTCGCCGTCGGGGTCGACGCCGAGCGACGTGCCCGGCCCGTAGAAGCCGCCATAGCGGAGCGACGATGCCCTCGATCGCGGGACCGGCACCGGTGACCGCGTCCTCGAGGTGCCGCAGCGCCTCCAGGCCGGAGCGCGTCACGGGGACCGGGTTCGGGTCGAGCGGATCCTCCTCGGTCTTCACCGGCCCGCCGATGCTGCTCGTACGGCCAGCCGGCGAAGCTCTGCGCGACGAAGCGCCGCGCGCCCGTCGGCGCGAGCAGCCGAGAGCAGGTGGTCGGTGCCCTCGCTACGCAGCCGGTTTGTCATCCCGAACGTGCGCTCGAATCGGCGCAGGTCGAGATCGCCGGCCAGCGCCGTCAGCTGATGGACGATCACCTCCGGCTCGACGCGCCCGACCACGCGCGGCGACGGACGTCGGGTCGAGCCCGTCCATGCGCACCGCCTCGGCGCCCATCGCCTCGATCGCCTCACCTTTGTCGCCCCGCGTCGTGCCGATCACGTCGTATCCACGCTCGACCAGCATCGGCACGAGCTGTCTGCCGATTGCGCCACCGGCGCCGGCTACCAGGACCTTCATCGCTTGCTCCTCTCGTCGGAGATTTCCAAGTCACCCGCTGAGACGAGACAGCGCCGGCGGATGTGACAACGATCTGCAAGGCGCAACTTGACTGCGCTAACTGGTTAACGTGGGTGGTAGGCGAAGGAGGGAGACACGTGGTCAGGGCAAGCACGATCGGCGGCACGATGGCGGTGTTCGCGGCAGCGGTTCTCGCGCTGTCCCCTTCGCCGGCAGGGGCGAGTGGGCCGGCGTCGGCGGACCCGGCGAGCAGCGACGCGAACGGCTACGCGCCCGCGGCGATCCTGGCCTCCCGGGAGCAGCTGCAGACGGTTTCCTCCGGGAGCACGGCGGGTTTCCCGGCCGCGCCGCTTGTCGCCTCAGAGCCGATCACGCCGGGTGCGACCGGTTGGTGGAGCGTCCGCGGCGAGACCTCGAGCAGCTACAGGATCGACAGCTGCGGCTCGTCGTTCCCGGTCGAGATGACCGCCTACGACGTGCAGACGCGAGACGTCTTCAACGTGGTCCCCGTCGACTCGACCACCGACGCTTGCGCGAACCCGATCGAAGGGCAGTACAAGAACGAGGCGGGCGACGAGAGCCCCGATGTGATCCGAATCGACGACGCGACGGGCAGCGGCGGCGATTACGTCGTCAACTACAGCCGCACTCCGATCAAGCCCACGGCCCGGATCATCAAGGTCGAGGTCGGCAAGGTCAGGCACATCAAGGGCAAGCGCCGGGTCGGCAGGGCGAGGGTCGAGGTGCGGATCCATTCGCGCGGCGAGGGCGAGCTCGACGGGATGGTCGGCGTGCACTGCCGCCTGGATGGCCGCAAGGCGAAGGACTGCGTTGGGGAGATCGTCTATCCGCACGTGCGCAGCGGCAAGCACCGGCTCAAGCTCAAGGTCAAGGACAGCCTCGGCGCGAAGGCGACGGACCGGCGCTGCTTCCACGTTCCCTTCCGCAAGTAGAAGGCGGGGAGGGCGAGGTCCGCCCACAACGACGAACGCCCGGCGTGCAGCCGGGCGTTCGTGCGGTCTGATCCGGAGGGGGCCGGTCAGCTCGCCACCGTGGCGCCGCCGAGCGGGGTGGACGACCCGAGGGCCGCATTGCTCATGACGGGGCCGCCGATGGGCAGCGTGTGCTGGTGCCGCGACTGATCGCTGCCCAGCGGGACTTGGAAGCTTTGAAGTGGGGTGGAGGAGGGCATCGGAGGCATCGGGTTCGTTCGATGTCTCCATGATCGGTGCCGGGCCTGGATCCGGCCAGGGTCCGACGGGTCTAACCCCGACCCGCTCGGGTGTGGTTCAGATCACCCGGGAGGGCGGGTTTCGCCTAGCCGAGTCCGTCGCCGAAGGCGACGGCGGAGAGGGTGACGCTGTTGAACGTGACGTCGCCAGTTTCCTCGTTGCAGACGACTCTGACTGTGCGGGACCCGGGCTGCAGTCGGCCGGGTCGGACGGCCGTCAGGGCGAAGCCGTTCGCCTGGAAGATGTCCCGTGCGTCGACGTCCCCGAAGCTGGGAGGGGCTGCTGCGAGTAGCGCCTGGTCGTCGACCGAGAACCTGCAGTTGCCCTCCGAGTTCGCGTCACCCGCCTGCCCGCCGCCCGCGGTGATCATGAGCCGGCTGGGTTCCTCGAGGTTGAGCACGACCTTGGCGCATTGCACGTAGGCCGTGGAAGTCGGATCGCAAGTGCCGAGGTCGCTGCCCATCTGGATCGAGTTCGGATCGCTCGGCGTTGGTGCAAGCTCACGCTCGCCGACCGAGCCCGCGGCGAGGTCCTTGCCCTTCAGGCTTCCGTTCCTCACGTCCTGCCCCCGGACGGAGTCGTTGCGGATCTGGCGGCTACCGACGCTGTTCGCCTTGAGCGCAACCGCCGAGCCGCCCAGCGCGACGAACAGGGCGATGCACGAGACCACGTTCGCAAACGTAAGCCGCTCCCTCATCGCGTCCAGCCTAGCGCTGCCCGGCGCGATGTTTGCCGGATCCCCGTGGGACGACCGTGACCTTTCGCTTCGTCGAACGGGTCGGCCCGCGGTAGGGCCAGCCCGTCTCCGAGGTCACCTTGAGCCGGAACGTGAACGTGACGCGCTCGGTGTAGAAGCGGCGGAACCGGTGCCGGATGAGGACGTGTCCCTGCTTGTCCGTGCCGGTCGCGTGGCCGACGGTCGTCCAGTCCTTGCCGCTCTTGACCTGGACCTCGACCAGCTTGCCGCCGGGCGGGATCTGCGCGTAGTAGCGCTTCACGCGGCCGAGGAACTTGACCGCGTGGCCGGCGACGATGCGGCGCTTGGAGGTGCGGAATCCGGCCGCGCCGCGCACGTCGAAGTCGAGGCCGCCCTCCGAGTCGCCGATGTAGCGCCTCGAGCCGTCGTAGCTCACCTTGACGTCTCGCGATGGCCCGCCGGGCAGCTTCGAGCGATACGAGCCGTCGGGCCCGGTTTGCACGGTCCGGACTCGCCGGTCGAGCAGCGACCCGGGAGCGAACGTCTCGGTGATGGTGACCGGGGCGTTGCCAATGGGGCTGCCGTCGGGGGCGCGCAGCCTGCCCTTCACGGCACCCGCCTTGCGGAACGGGACGAGCTCGGCGTCGGCGCCGTCGTCGAGCGAAGCCGAGAGGGCCGTCTCGGTCCGCAGCGGGAACTCCAAGACCATTGGCTGCCCGTTGTCGCGCTTCGTCGTCGATGCGGAGTTACCGGCTTCGTCGGCCGCGCTCGCCCGGAACTCGTAGTTCCCCGGCGGCGCGTTGAGCGAGTCCACGTGTGTCTCCATGTGGTTCCCATCGAGGTGCGTCGGCAACGGAAGCCAGTCGCCGGACCCGGCCTGGCCGGTACTCGATCGAGGCTGTCGTCGGGTCGATGCCCGAGGTCGCGTCCGAAGCCTTCACCGATACGCGCTCGGGGTCGCTCGGGTCCTGCGCGGAGAAGCCGAGGGCGGGCGGGGTGTTGTCGACGTCGAGCTCGCGGACCGCGCAGGTGCGGTTGCCGCTCGCACCGAAGTCCGACGCGCAAGCAGTGACCAGGTTTGGGCCGTCGATGAATGGTGAGCGCGGAGGTATCGATAGACGCCTTGCCGTCGATTGCCGCAACGGGCAGGGCGAGAGGCGGGCTCCGCTGTGTACCACCCGGTGCCAAGCTGGCAGACGGCGAGGCGTGCTGCCGAGGACCAGACTCTCCATTCACGGTAACCTGGAGTTGACGAACGCCGGATCCGCGATCCGACGCGTGTGCGTATCGATGTTCGCCGGTCCCCGTGCCCAGCTAGTCGAGAACGCTGACCCCGACTAATCCCACCACCGGCGCGACCGAATCGTCGAGCTCGAACCTGATGTTTCGGATCGCCGTTTCGGCGTTTGCTCCGGTGCCTGAGATCGGGCAGTCGTACGGTGCGTTGTCGCAGACGAGTGCCGCGACGAACCGTTCGCGCGCGGGACTGCCGCTGGCCGGCCACGTGTAGCGGGTGAAGGTCTGCGGCCCCGATGCGCCGATGCCGAAGCGGCCCTTTTCGGCCCCTGCGGCGTTTGCCATGCTGAGCCGGGCCTGGTGGCCCTGTTCGGAGCGGAGGCGGGCGTCCAGGGAAACCCCGGTGAACTTCGTTCCGTCGGGCGCGTCGAAGTGGACGCTCCCGTACTCGCCGTCGTAAGCCTGCTCCAGCGGATGAATACCGATCGCGTACTCGGCTGCCGCGTTCGCGCAGATGCCACCTCCTGACTGAACCGCGTACGGCCCGCCGCTTGCCGGCGAGCTCTGCGCCGCGCCCTCGTGGGACTCGTTCTGGGGCGCCGCGTGGTGGCACTCGAGGACGGTGTAGGTCCCGGCCCGGGCGGGTCGGGTGGCGATCAACAGCACGAACGCGACGGCGGCGACGATCAGGAGGGCTCGCTTGTACATCGTGCCCCCACAAACCCAGGGCACGAATCCGCGCCCCCCTATGCCCACATCCGTGCGGTACGTATCCCGATGCTTCACTGACTCCATCCCTAGGACGAACCCTGCGAACGTAATCCGGGGGGCCGGGCGCGAGCAAGTGGGAACCGTCCGGATTTACGCAATTTGCACCCTTATGGAGCCGGACCGGGGCAATATGCTTCCTGGGCGATGCCCGAGCTGGAGGAGACGAGCCCCGAGACCCGCGCCTGCATCGTCGGCGCCGGCTCATCGGGGATCGCGGCCGCCAAGGAGCTGCACGAGCAGGGCATCCCGTTCGACTGCTTCGAGCTCGGCGACCAGGTCGGGGGCAACTGGGTCTTCCGCAACGTCAACGGGGTCTCCAGCTCCTACAAGTCGCTGCACATCAACACCTCGCGCGAGCGCATGGAGTACTCGGACTACCCGATGCCCAAGTCCTATCCCGACTTCCCGCGCCACGACCACATCGCCGCCTACTTCGACGACTACGTCGACCACTTCGGCTTCCGCGACGACATCCACTTCGGCGTCGGCGTCGAGCACGTCGGCCCGCGCGACGACGGCAGCTTCGACGTCCAGCTGACCGACGGCGACCGAGCGCGTCTACAGCCACGTGCTCGTCGCCAACGGCCACCACTGGGATCAGGCGCATGCCCGAGCCGCCCTTCCCCGGCGCCGAGGAGCTTCGAGGGCGAGCAGATCCACTCGCACGACTACGAGGAGGAGGCGCAGCTCGCCGGCAAGGACGTCGTCGTGCTCGGCGTCGGCAACTCGGGCATGGACATCGCCGTCGACGCCAGCTACCACGCCGAGCACACCTACCTGGCCCACCGCCGCGGCGCCCACGTGATCCCCAAGTACCTGTTCGGCAAGCCGATCGACCAGATCGGCGGCTCCGAGAAGCTGCCCGGCCCGATCCGCTTCGCGGCTGATGGGCCTGATGGTCCGCCTCGCGCAGGGCAAGATGGAGGACTACGGGCTGAAGAAGCCCGACCACAAGCTCGGCCACGCGCACCCGACGATCTCCGGGCCGGATCCTCGACCGCCTCTCACACGGGGCGATCATCCCCAAGCCGAACATCGCCTCGCTCGGCAAGGACACGGTCCGCTTCGACGACGGCACCGAGGTGCACGCCGACCTCGTCGTCTACTGCACCGGCTACAGGATCACCTTCCCGTTCTTCGACCCGGAGCTTCTTCAGCGCCCCCGACAACCGGGTCGGCCTCTACAAGATGATCTTCCGCGCCCGCGATCGACGAACCTCTACTTCGTCGGGCTCGTGCAGCCGCTCGGCGCGATCATGCCGATCGCCGAGCGCCAGTCGAAGCTGATTGCCGCCGACATCACCGGCGCCTACTCGCTCCCGAGCAAGCCCGCGATGGAGCACGAGATCTCGCACCCGGCATGGCGAAGATGCAGCAGCGCTACGTGACGCTCCAAGCGGCACACGATCCAGGTCGACTACGACGACTACATGAAGGAGCTGCGGCTCGAGCTCGAGCGGGCCGGGCTCCGGTCGCCGCCTGATCAGGACGGCTCGCCACCACCACCACCGCCGCCATTGGCACTGCTCAGCGCCCAGTAGGCGTTGACCCCGTACTCCGTGTCGCTGCCCGGCTGGTGGGTCGCGATCAGGATGTAGTCCTCGCCGTTGGCTTCGAGCCGGTACGTCGACCAGATCTGGTTCTGGCCGATCAGGACCGGCTTGGCGGCGTCGTCGGCGCGGATGTCGCTGACGCGGGTCGTGAACTCGGCGGCGAGCCCGTTGATCCCGACGCCGTGGACCGGGTAGCGCGCGAAGACGCCGTTGGCGGCCTTGCAGTAGTCGGAGACGGCCGTGACGAACGCGTCGTCGCTGTCGAACGGTCCCGTCTGTACGTCGACGTCGGCGATCGCCTTCGGGACGAGATCGCTGTCGGTGTTGCCCGATTCGGTGCTGCTGCCGCACCCGGCAGCGATGATGGCGCTCGCCGGCACGGCGAGGCCGATGGCCTTCGTTCTCAAGAGGTCTCCCCCTAACGGCGGAACTTGACCCGGCCCGCCGCCTTGCGCATCCGGTCCGCCTTCTTGTCGAAGCGGGGTCCGTAGAGGTGGTTGGTCAGGCCGCGGTAGCCGAAGCTCGTGACCGAGCTGAGGAAGCCGCCGGGGATCGTCCAGCCGCCGCCGCTCGCGCCCTCGGTCATGTCGCAGCCGATCCCGAACGGCTTCGGGCCGGGCTTCCGGTAGCCCGGATCGGACCCGCCGAAGGGGTAGCTGCACTCCCACATGTCCAGGGTCTTGCCCTTGTTGAAGGGGTAGCCGACGGCCGTGTAGTTCTTCTTCTTGACATTGATGTTGTAGGCGAAGCCCTTCGAGCCGGCGACGTCCTCGACCGTCTGGCCGCCCAGCTTCTTGAGCACGATCGCGGCGTAGTCATAGTTGTTGCTGGCGCGCCTTGCCCACCGCTTTTGGACGAGGACCTCGCTCGGCGTTCCAGACGCCGAGCGGTGCCGGCCGCCGTCGTAGGCAGGAGCGAACTGGAGCTTCGTCGCGTAGCCGGCCTCGGGGTCCTTGACGCAGTGGCCGGCGGTGAAGAGCGTGCTGTGGTTCTTGCCGTGGACGACGCTGGCCGAGCACGAGTAGACGCCGACGCCCGGGATCTTGCCGACGAGCTTGCCGTTCGTCGTCGCCGGGTAGACCGTCGGATCGCTGACGGCCTGCGAGCTGAACTTGCCGAAGCCGGATGCCTCGGCGTCCGCCCGGGCGACCCCCTCGGCGACGGCGCCGCCCGTGGGGGCGTGGCCCGCGACGTAGCCGGGATTACCGTGCGCGCTCGCGGCGGCGGCGGATCTCGAGGCGCTGGCGGCGGATCGCGGCAGGGTGCGAAGCGGCATCGGCTTCGCCCGCTCGATCGCGGCGCTGCGTACGCGCGAGCCCGCTCCGGAGTCGAGCTTGTGGACGATGATCTTGGCGCTGGCCGGCGCGGCGAGGGCGAGCGCGCCCGCCATGACGACGGCGATCGCCGTTGCGAAGCCCCAAATCCCGAGTTGCCCACCAGTGCGCGAGCCTGCTGCCCCGTGGCTCATGGCGATCTTTGTAGCAGAGCGGCGCTCAGCGGTCGAGGCGCGGCAGTGCCGCAATCTGCGCGTCACGGCTGACGGCGCCGATCTCCTCCGGCAGCTCGGCCAGCTTCACGTTCGCGATCGGCTCCTGGCCCGCGCCGAGCGGCACGAAGAAGTCGTCGTAATGCGCCGGCACGATCAGCGCGGGATCGAGCTTCGGCAGGATCCGCTGCCAGTAGTCGTCGGTGAAGTTGCGCCCGGCGACTCCGGCGAGGAAGACGTCGATGCCACCCGCCGGGGGGCGCAGCGCCTCATCGAGCAGATCGGCGCTGCCCTGGTGGTAGAGGCGGACGCCGCCGACCTCGATCAGGATTCCCCAGACCTGCCCGCAGCGGTAGGCGCCCGGCGCGAGCGAGTCGAGGTGATCGCAGGTGAGCTCACCGTCGAAGGGAACCTTGGCGCCGAGCAGCAGCTTCGAGTGCCGGGACGGCGTGAACGAGACCCGGAAGGGACCGAGCTCGTATCCCTCGTAAGGGGTCACCACCACGGCTTGCTCGCCGAGGCCGTGCAGGCGCATGAGCCGGGCGAGCGAGTCGGAGCCGTAGGCGGGGCAGCCGAAGCGGCGCGCGATCGCGGGCGCGTCGACGGCGTGGTCGAAGTGCGTGTGACCGACGAGCACGCCGACGGCGGCGTGGCCCTCGCGCGGCGGGCAGTAGCGGTCGACCAGCGCCGGATCGGGGAGCGCGGTCCGGCGCAGCAGCAACGAGCTCAGTGGGACCCGCGACAGGTAGGGGTCGATGAAGAGCTCCTGACCCTCGAAGGTGAGGCGGTAGCCGGAGACGCCGAGCCACTCGATCTGCAGGCCGCTCGGCAGCGCCTCGTCAAGCAGTGCCGAGCGCTCCTCGAGCTCGCGGGCCGCATCGGCGGAGGCACGGTTCGACTCGGTGCGGCTCGGCACGTTGCGGACAAGCTCGGCCAGGTGGTGTAGGGGCGAGGCGATGGCTCAGCGTAACCGGCCGACTGCAGCCCGATCCTCATTTCAGGAGTAGGCTCCCGCCCGCGACCGCGGTTCCTTGCACCTTTCCGCGCCGCCCATATGAGCCCGAACCCCCCGAAACCGCTGCGGCTGCTCAGCCTGCCCGTCAGCCTCTACAACGACTTTGCTCGCTGGGCGCTCGATTCCAGCGGCGTCGCCTACGAGGAGCGCCGCCAGGCGCTGATGGTCCACGTCATCAGCTCCCGCCTGCACGGCGGCGCCGGCACGACGCCGATGCTGCTCGGCGCCGGCCGCAAGCTCGCGGATTCGACCGCGATCGCCGAGTGGGCAGACGCCCGCGCACCGAACGGCCACCACCTCTACCCGCGCGACGTCGAGGGCTACGGCGAGGCTCGCGAGTTCGTCGCCGGGCTCACCGGGGAGTTCGGCGAGGCCACGCGGCGCATGGCCTGGGAGTTCCTGCCCGACGACATCCCGACGCTGACGCGGGTCTGGTCGGCCGGGGTGCCGAGCTGGCAGGCGCGGATGATCGGTCCGATGGCGAAGACGGGCAAGCCGCTCGTCAAGCGCGCGCTCGGCCTCGATCCCCAGCAGCTCGCCGCGGCGCCCGCGAAGGTGACGGAGGTATTGGACAGGATCGCGGAGCGGCTCGCCGACGGCCGCCCGTTCCTCGCCGGTGAGCATTTCGGCATCCACGACATCGCGTTCGCGGCGATGGCGTCACCCGCGATCTGCCCGACGTCGGGCTATCCGGCACCGCACTTCCAGCCCGAGGACTTCCCGCAGGTGCACGCCGAACGGATCCGCGGCTTCCGCGAGCACCCGGCCGGGGCCTACGCGATGCGTCTGTACGCCGAGCACCGTACACCGGCGACGCCGGGCGCCTACGGCTGAACCGCCGAGGCGGCGGCCGCCGCTACTCGGGTTCGACGGGGGCCAGGGTTGGCCGCTTCGGCTCGATCCCGTCGCCGGAGGAGATGCCGCGCAGCCGACGCAGGATCCACGGCGCCAGGTAGCGACCCGCCCAGACGAAGTCGCCGGCGACGCCGGACCGGCCGGCGGCGGGGCCGGTGCGCGGGCAAGCGCCGCCTCCCAGTCGGGGTCGAGCTCGGTCAGCCCGAGCGTCGCCGGCGGCAACGGTCGGCGATCCGCTCGTGGCCGACGGCGCTCGCGTGCAGGCGGTCGGGCGACCACAGCGCGGGGTGGACGATGCCGTCGCGCTCGAGGTCGACGAGCATCGCGCCGTTGCGCTCGGCGATCTCGCGGATCGTGCGCGTTGAAGCCGGCGACCCGCGGGCGGAAGCGGGAGGCTGCCGAGCGAGATCGAGGCGCCGATGTCCGGGTAGTTGACGATCAGCACCGTCGCCCCGCGGCCCGCAGCTCGAGCGACGATCGTGCTCGAGATCGTCGGCGCGGGCGTCGAGGTCGACCTCGCGGCGGAGGATGTCGTTGACGCCGCCGAGCACGCTCGCCAGATCCGGCTCAGAGCGCCAGCGCCGGCTCGAGCTGCTCGGCCCTGATCTGCGGCAGCTTGCGCCCGCGGATCGCGAGGTTGGCGTACCGCACCTCGGGGTTGGCCGCGCCAGCGTCTCGGCCAGCCGGTCGGCCCAGCCGCGGAAGCCGCGCCGTCGGGACTGGGGTCCATCAGCCCCTCGGTGGTCGAGTCGCCGAGCGCGACGTAGCGGTGGAAGACGGGCGGGTCTCCGTCTCAGGCGAGTTTAGCCCAAATTGGCGGTCGTTTCGTCCGCGTCGGGCGGGTCGGCTCAAGGCCCGCGAGCCGCGCCGCCGATCCAGGCACATGGGACCTGTACTTTCGATCGAGCCGAGCGGCGAGACGGCCGTCGCGACGCCACCGCGGCCCGACCGGCTCGCCGCCGCTGCCGACGTCGGCGCAGCGAGTCGCTCGCCGCCGCGCTGCCGCGCCGCACCCGCGACGAAGTCCGCTTCCTGCACGCCCGCTCGATCCCGCTCGCCGGCCCGGAGATCGACCACCTGCCGTCGGCCCGGGCGGGGTCTGGGTGATCGACGCCCGCCGCCACGACGGCGAGGCCATGGTCGCCGGCCGCGGCGCCGAGCCAGCAGTTGTGGATCGGCACGCGACAACCGCACCGAGCTGGTCGAGGCCTCGCGCGCCAGGTCGACGCCGTCCGGCCGGGTCGTCGAGGGCGTCGCGCCCGACGTCGCACCTTTGGCGCCCTCTGCTTCGTCGACGCCGACCTCCCGCCCTTCCGGACCCTGACCGTCCGCGGCTTCCCGCTCTGCTGGGTAGAGGCAATCGCCAAGCGCCTCAATGTCGCCGGCGCCGTCGACGAGGTCTGGGCGCGGCTGCTCGACCGAGGAGCTCGCGCGGCGTTCCCGGCCCGCTGAGCGCTCGCGCGACCAGCTCCGACCAGCCGCTCGGCGAGGCGCGAGTGGCGGTTCATCGCGTCGGTGTTGGCCAGCGCGCGCGCGGTCGCGCGGCGATCGCCGGCGAGGACGCAGAGCTTCTGCGCCCGGGTGACGGCCGTGTAGAGCAGGTTGCGGGAGAGCAGCTGCGGGGCGTGGGAGGAGTGCAGGCAGACGATCACCGCCGGGATCTCGAAGCCCTGCGCCTTGTGCACGGAGGCGCAGAAGCCGCCGCGCAGGTAGCGGGCCTCGTTGTAGGGGAGGGTGAGCAGCTCGCCGAGCTCGGTCTCCAGGTAGAGCAGGCGCGTCGTCCTCGTCGGCGGAGTCGATCACGAACATCGTCCCGTTGGCGATCTCGAGCTCGGGCAGCGAGCGCGTGATCAGGACCTTCTCGCCGATCGAGAAGCGGCCTTCGATGACGCGCTCGGCCGAGCCGCAGAGCTCGTCGCGGATCCGCGCGTGCAGGCTGTCGATGCCGAGCGGGCCGCGGTACTGGGGCGCCAGCACCTGGACCTCGCGCACCGGGTCGAAGCCGTACTGCGCTCGGGATCCGCTCGGTCGCGATCCGGACGACGTCGTCGGCGAGAGCGTCGGCGCTCGAGCTTGCGAGTGGAGGAAGAAGTCGCGCTCCTCCTCGGCGGTCGGGCTCCGCGCGCGGCGGCTCGCCGCGGCGGATCGAGTGGGCGGCGCCGACGATCATCGAGCGCCGCGCCTGGCGGAAGACGTGCCCGAGCCGCGACGGTCGGCGCGACCCCCGACTCGATCAGCTCGCAGAACGGCTTGCCGGGGCCGACCGGCGGCAGCTGGTCGGCGTCGCCGATCAGGACGAGGTGGGTCTCGGGGCCGACCGCCGGCGATCAGGTTGCGGCAGATCTCGAGCGAGAGCATCGAGGCCTCGTCGACGACGATCAGGTCGGCCTCGATCGGGTTGTCCTCGTCGCGGCCGGGGAAGTCGCCGGGGATCCACTCCAGCGCCCGGTGGATCGTCTGCGCCTCGACGCCGCCGGTCGCCTGGGTCAGCCGCCGCGCCGCCCGCCCGGTCGGCGCCAGCAGCGCCAGCTTCAGCTTGCGCGCCTCGGCGAGCTCGGCGATCTGGCGGGTCAGGTGGGTCTTGCCGGTGCCGGGGCCGCCGGTGACGATCGAAAGCCGCCGGGTGAACGCGCCGGCGACCGCCGTCGCGCTGCTCGGGGGTCAGCCCGACCGAGCTCGGCCGGCTGCGGCGGCTTGCTCCAGGCCGGCTTCGAGCGCGCCATCGCCGCCAGCGTCGAGCCGAGCCAGCGCTCGGACTCGATAGGTCCAGTCGCGATAGATCAGCGTGCCGTCGACGGTGATCCCCGGGGTCGAGGTGATCTGGCCGATCGAGGGCTCGACCTCGGCCCCGAGCAGTCCGCCGCATCGCCGCGACCAGCTCGGTCAGCGGCAGGTGGGTGTGGCCGTTCTGCTCGGCCTCCGCGAGCGCGTGCAGCGCCGCCGCCTGCTGGCGCTCGGGTGCCCCGGGGTCGATCCCGAGCCCGAGCGCGAAGCGGTCGGCGCTGGCGAAGCCGACGCCGTGCAGCGAGGTCAGCGAGTAGGGATCGGCGCTGATCGCCTCGACGGCGCGCTCGCCGTGGGTGCCGATGATCTCGGCCGTGTAGCGGGCGAGGCCGTGGGGGGCGAGCAGCGAGTAAAGACGGCGCTGGCTGCGCCGCTCGACCCAGGCCTCGGCCGCCTGCGCGCGCCTTCACCGGCGCCGAGCCCCGGCAGCGCGCCGGAAGGCCGCCTCGGGGTCGGAGTCGATCGCCTCGAAGACGGCGTCGCCGTGCAGCTCGACCAGCCGCGCCGCCCGCGAGGCGCCGATCCCGGGGATCGTCCGCAGGTAGTGGCGGGCGCCCTCGGCGCCGGCGGGGTCGATCGGCTCGGCCTCGGTCGCGCGGATCTGCAGGCCGTGGCTGGCGTGCTCCTCGTAGCGGCCGGCTGATCCGCGCCCGCGAGCCCTCGTCGAGGTGGCCGAGCGGCCCGACCACCGACATCGGCGAGCCGTCCTCGAGCGAGACCTCGACAACCGCGAAGCCGCCGTCCTCGGAGCTCCAGCGCACGTTCTCGACCCGGACCTCGCCCTCGAAGGAGTCGCCGGCGACGGGGTGGGGGAGGAGGGTGCTCGGTGCTCGGTCATCGGTGCGGGTTCGCCGTCGCGTCTTATCGAGAGACGATAAGATGTGATAAGCCGGTAACGCAGCACGTCGTTCGCCTCCGCGACTTGATCGACACCGAGGACGCCCCTGCCGACGGCTCGTCTACGCTCTGCCGCTCGGCAGGCGATGGGCGCCGGGATCGGATCAGAGAGCGCGCTGCTGAAGGCGGCGCAGGGCGGTGACGAGGCGCATTCGCGGAGCTGGTCGAGCCTTACCGGGGCGAGCTCAGCGCCCACTGCTACCGGATGCTCGGCTCCCTGCAGGACGCCGAGGACACTCTCCAGGAGACGCTGCTGCGCGCCTGGCGGGCGCTGCCCCGCTTCGAGGGCCGCAGCTCGCTGCGCTCGTGGCTGTACACGATCGCCACCAACACCTCCCTGAACGCGATCGAGCAGGCGCCCCAAGCGCGTGCACCCGATCGACTACGGCCCGCGCTCACAGGCCGACGGCGACGGTCCCCCCGGGCGGCCGGTCGTCGAGTGCGTCTGGATCGAGCCCTTCCCGGACGAGCTGATCGGGATCGAGGACGGCACGCTCGGGCCCGACGCGCGTATCGAGCAGCGCGAGTCGGTCGAGCTCGCCTTCGTCGCGGCCCTGCAACTGCTGCCGCCGAACCAGCGCGCGCGTCTTGATCCTGCGCGAGGTCCTCGGCTACTCGGCCCGCGAGACCGCGGCGACGCTCGAGACGACGTCGCCTCGGTCAACAGCGCCCTGCAGCGGGCCCGCGCGACGATCGACCAGCGCCTGCCCTCACAGACCCAGCAGGCGACGGCCCGCGAGCTCGGCGACGACGAGCATCCAGCGCGTGATCGACGCCTACGTCGACGCCTGGGACAACCAGGACATCGACGGCGTCGTCGGCATGCTCACCGAGGAGGCCAGCTTCTCGATGCCGCCGCTCGCCACCTGGTACGGGGGCTCCGGCGGTCCGAGCGAGATGCGCGCCTTCCTCGAGGTCGGGCCGCTTTCGGGCGCGTGGGACTGGCGTCACATACAGACGACCGCCAACGGCCAGCCGACGCTCGCCTTCTACGCCTGGAGTGAGGCCGAGGAGGCCTACCTGCCGTTCGCGCTCAACGTGCTCTCGATCGAGGGCGGCAAGGTTGCCGACGTCACCTGCTTCATCTGCCGCTCGACCGCGAATCCGGACCCGGAGGCCTACCTGCGCTTCCCGGAGGAGCCGGTCGACGCGGGCGCCTACGAGCGCTTCTTCGGCCGCTTCGGCATGCCCGAGCGGATCGAGCGCGACTGACCTCCGCGCCCCGGTTGGACCAGCCGGCGTAAGCGGGCTGGCAAGGTCTTCCCAGGCGGTGATTGCACGAGCGATCACGAAGCGGCAACCTGTGCAGCTTCGATCACCGATTAGTTTCGGTGGCGGCAGCGGTCCCAAGGGGAAATGTCCTATCCGCCCCCTGGAGCTCTCCTATGCAGACTGATTCGATGACAACCGAGATGGCCGGCGGCGGTGAGCCGCCCCGCGCCGAGCGCCACCACTGGGTCGCGCTCTACGTGCTCTGCGCGGGCATGCTGATGATCGTCCTCGACGTCACCGTCACGAACGTGGCGCTGCCGACGATCCAGGAGGATCTTGGCTTCACCCAGGCTGGCCTCGCCTGGGTCGTCAACGGCTACCTGATCACCTTCGGCGGCCTCTTGCTGCTCGCCGGCCGGCTCGGCGACCTGCTTGGCCACCGGCGCATCTTCCTCGGCGGGCTCGTGATCTTCACCCTCGCCTCGCTCGCCTGCGGCTTCTCACAGACGCAGGAGATGCTCGTCGGCGCCCGCTTCATCCAGGGCATCGGCGGCGCCATGGCTTCGGCGGTGACGCTGGGAATGATCGTGACGATGTTCCAGCATCCGTCAGAGCAGGCGAAGGCGATCGGCGTCTACGGCTTCGTCGCCTCCGCCGGCGGCACGATCGGGCTGCTGCTCGGCGGCCTGCTCACGCAGGCGATCAGCTGGCACTGGATCTTCTTCATCAACGTCCCGATCGGCATCGCGACCGCGATCCTCGCCCGGCGACTGATCGACGACCGTCCCGGCCTCGGCTTCGACAAGGGCGCCGACATCCCCGGCGCCGTGTTGCTCGTCACGGCGCTGATGATCGGCGTCTACACGATCGTCAAGCCCGCGGCGGAGCTCGGCTGGAGCGATCCGCAGACGCTCGGCCTCGGCGCCGTCTCGGCCGCGTTGCTCGTCGCGTTCGTCGTTCGCGAGGGCCGCGTGGCGAACCCGCTCGTGCCGCTCTCGATCTTCCGCTCGCGCAACGTCTCGGGTGCCAACACGGTGCAGGCGCTGCTCGTCGCCGGCATGTTCGCGCTCTTCTTCATGGGCGCCCTGTACCTGCAGAAGGTGCTCGGCTACGACGCGCTCAAGGTCGGCCTCGCGTTCCTGCCGACGACGCTGGTGATGGGCACGATGTCGCTGCGTTTCGCCGAGCCGCTGATGATGCGCTTCGGCCCCAAGCGGGTGCTGATGGTCGGCATGGCGCTGACCGCGATCGGCCTGGCCCTGTGGGCCCGCGTGCCAGTCGACGGCGACTACTGGGTAGACCTGCTGCCCCCTCTGCTGATCATGGGCTTTGGGATCGGCGGTTGCTTCCCGTCGCTGATGTCGGTGGCGATGTCCGGGGTCACCCCGCAGGAAGCGGGGCTCGCCTCGGGCCTGGTCAACACCTCGGCCCAGGTCGGCGGCGCCCTCGGCCTCGCCGTGCTGGCGACGCTCTCGGCGACGCGGACGGGCGATCTACAGGCGGCCGGCGAGTCGACCGCGAGCGCGTTGACCGGCGGCTATCACCTCGCCTTCCTGATCGGCGCGGCACTCGTCTGCGTAGCCCTGGCGGTCGCCGCCTTCGTGCTCGAGGCACCGGCGCAGATGCCCGCAACGGCGGCGGCCGGCGAGGGGGAGGGCCATCCTCGGCACGAGCCGGGCCAGCCTGAGCCGGCGCTGTCGGAGAGCTGAGCGAGCCTGCCTCCGCTCGGGACCGCTCGCCGGCGGGCATAGAGTGCGAGCGTGATCCCGACCCGTGATCTGACGATCCGCGGCTACGTCGTCGGCCAGACGCCGAACGGGCCGCTGCTCGTCGCGATCGGCGCGGCGGCGGTCCAGCAGCGCCTCGCCGACGAGGGGGCGCGGCGGATCGCCCGCGCGGTGCACTTCGCCGCCTTCGCCTGGTGGGCCGCGCTCGAGCTGACCCGCGGCGTCAACCTGCTGCGGCGCGCCGCCGGTCTGGCGATGCTGGCGCTCGTCCTCGCTCGCGTCTGGGACGAGGGCCTATAGAGGCTTAGAGGCTTAGAGGCTTAGAGGCGGATAGGTGGCACATTTTCCCCGGTTTCCGGGGATAGATGTGCCATCTGTCGATTGATCCTGGCGCTCAGCCCGCGGCGACGCGCTCGAGCAGGTCGGCCGCCTTCTCGGTGCCCGGCGCGGCCTGCAGGCGGGCCGAGAGCTTCGCCAGCCGGTCGGCCAGCGCACCGTCGGCGAGCAGGCCGTCGATCGCGCCGCGCAGCTCCCCGGGTGCGTGCCCGTAGGTGGAGAGGCGCTTGCCGAAGCCGGTCTCGTCGATGCGCTGGGCGTTGTCGTACTGGTCCCAGAAGAGCGGCAGCAGGACCATCGGCTTGCCGAAGTAGAGGCTCTCGGTGACGGTGTTGTTGCCGCCGTGGGTGATCACGAGATCGACTTCCGGCAGCAGTGAGGTCTGCGGCAGAAACTCGGCGCCTGCCATGTTCGCGGCCCCGTCGACGTCTGCCGCCAGCTCGGTGTGCTGCGGCCCCATCGAGACGATCACTCGGTAGGGCGATTCGGCGAGGGTCGCGATCAGGTTCTTCATCAGCCCGACGTCGGCGGAGCCGAGCGAGCCGAGGCTCAGGTAGACGAGCGGCCCGTCACCGTCGAGCCCCGCCGGCAGCTGCCAGGCCTCGTCGGTCGTCCGCACGGCCGCCTCGAGGTTCGCCCAGCCGCTGCCGAGCGGCGCCGCGCGGGCGTAGTCGACCTCGGCCGGATAGAGCGTCAGGTTCAGGTAGGGGGAGGTGTGCTCGAGCTCGCGGTCGGGCAGCGGCCCGGCGCCCCGCTCCACGCAGAACTCGCTGAACGCCTGCTGCATCGGCCCGAGCGCCCGGTCGTACTCGGCCCAGTACTCGGCCCAGCCGGAGCGGTCGGCGACCGGGTAGCCGGAGAAGGGGGGAGGGACCTCGGGATCCTTGACCTCGGCGGGGTTGCAGGAGACGATCCGTACCCAGGGGATCCCCGAGGCGGGCAGCGCCGGGAAGCTGACGACGTTGTCCTCGACGAGGACGTCGGGCTTGACGTCGTCGATGATCTCGAGCAGCCGGTCGTCCACGTAGCGGGCGCCGTCGCAGAGCGCCTGGAAGGTCGGGCCGATGAAGCCCTCGAGCTGCTCGATCGTCGGCTTGCGGAAGACCGGCGCGGTCTCGCGGATGAAGTCCTTCCAGAACTGGCCGGGATCCTCGGCCGCCGCCTCCACGCCATCGGCCGGCTCCTCGGGCGGGGTGAGGCGCATCAGCTGCTCCTCGAAGCCCTTCTCCTCGAGCGTTCCCTTGAACGACTCCTCGGCAATGAAGACGACGCGATGGCCGCGGCTGCGCAGGACGTTGCCGATGCCGACGCAGTTGTTCGTCGGCCCGTAGGCGCTCTCCGGGAAGAAGACGAACGTGCGCTGCCCCATTGCGCGGGAATCTATCGACGCCGGCCTCAGCTGGGCGGGAGGCCGGACTCGCCGCAGGGCAGCTGGGCCGGCGTATGAGCGACGTTGGCGTTGTCGAGCGCGGTCTCCATCGCGGTCGGCTCGAGGCTCCCCGGGCGGTCGGCGAAGGGCGTCGCGAAGAAGGCGACGAGCAGCAGCCCCGAGACGACGATCAACGCCACGGCGCCGGCCATCATCACCTGGCTCGCCAGTCGCTCGGCCGGATCGGCGAAGAACGAGACGTAGACGATGATCATCAGGCCACTGGCGATCAGCACGATCCAGACCGGCAGCGGCACCGTGCCCTCGGCCTCCGAGAGCCGGTCGGCGCGGGCCCGCTCACGACTATTGGTCTCGGCGAAGATGTCGCCGAGCGCTTCCTGCTGAACCGGAGTCCTCAGCTTCAGGCCCGCGATGCCCTTCTCGATCTGGTACTCCCAGTGGGAGACGATGAGGCTGCCGTCGCCGTCGCCGTCGCGCATCAGTGGCCACTCCTGGGCGATAACGGCGCGGCCGTAACAGATCAGATCGCCGTCGAGCGCTCGGCCTCCGGGCAGCAGGGCCGAGCTTCGCATCATCGTCTCCACGGCCGCCGCCTCCTCGTGCGAGGCCTCACGGGCACGCAGGTAACCCTGGAAGGCGAGGAAGACGACGAATGCCATCAGCACCGCGAACGGGCTGCGCACGGCGCCGAGCGCGCCGCCCGCGACCGAGCCGTCGCGGAACCACTTCTCGCCGCCGGGCGCGAAGTGGCGCATCAGCAGCATCAGGACGATTGCGGCGGCGATCGCGGCGACCAGGATCAGGAGGCCGATCAACACCCCCGACCACCGCCGACCCTGCCCGCTATCTCAGATCCCGTCCCCACGGGCGCGAGCCTATCGCCGCCAGGTACCGGGGAGAAAGCGCGTGCGAGCGCCGGGGCGCGCCGTTCGCTCAGCCGGCCGGCGCCGGCGCGGGCTGCGCGTCCTGCGGCGTGCCGGTCGGTTGCGCGCCGATCGCGACGAAGTCGCTGCGCTTGGTCAGCAGGAAGCCGAGCACGCCGCAGATCATCACGACGATCCCACCGATCAGCAGGATGTCGTTGAAGGCGGAGCAGAAGGCGCTCTGGCCTGCGCTGACGAGCTGGTCGCGGATGTTCGCCGGTGCCTGCGCCGCGCCCTGCTCGATCGCCCCGGCCGAGACCGCGTTGGAAAAGCCCTCCCGGAACTGGGCGGGGATCGAGCTCAGACTGCTGAGAATCTGCGACTGGAAGATCGCCCCGAGGCCCGCGACGCCGGTCGAGATGCCGATCTGGCGGAAGGTCGAGTTGATCCCTGACGCCATCCCGGCGCGCGCGGGCTCGACGACGCCGAGCGCGACGTCGGCGATCAGCGGGTTGGTCATGCCGACGCCGATGCCAGCGACGATGAATCCGGGCAGCAGCGTCGTCCACTCGTCGCCGGGGGCGACGCCGCGCATCAGCAGCAGGCCGACGCCGACGAGGATCATGCCGAGGCCCATCAGCCCCTGGATCGGCACGCGTTGCGCGAGGTTGGCCGAGATCGGTGCGACGACGAACGAGAGGACGCTGAGCGGCAGGAAGCGGAGGCCGGCCTGCAGCGGGTCGAGGCCGATCACGTCCTGCATGTAGAGGGTGATGTAGAGGAAGAGAGCAAACATCGTCGCCGACAGTCCCCAGGCGACGATCGAGGCGCCGCCGAAGGAGCGGATCTTGAACAGCGAGAGGTCGAGCATCGCGTGCTCGCGCCGCGACTCGATCACGAAGAAGGCGATCATCAATGCGAGCGCGGCAACCAATGAGCCGACGATCACCGGCGAGCCCCAACCTTCGGCGTTGCCCCGGATCAGGCCGAAGATCAGCGCGAAGAGGGCGAGCGAGAAGCTTGCGACGCCGGCCCAGTCGATCGGGTAGGCATCCGTTGCGGCGACGTTGGCGAGCTTCGTCTGCGTGAGCACCACGGCGGCGACGCCGATCGGGATGTTGACGAAGAAGATCCACTCCCAGCCGAGCCCGTCGGTGATCAGGCCGCCGACCAGCGGGCCGATCGCGACCGCGCCGCCGACGGTCGCGCCCCAGATGCCGATTGCCTTGCCGCGCTCCTTGCCCTCGAACTCCTGCGCGATCAGCGCCAGCGCGGTCGCGAACATCGCCGCGCCGCCGACGCCCTGCAGGCCGCGGAAGATGTTGAGCACGGTCGCGCTCTGCGCGAGGCCGCAGAGCAGCGAGGCGAAGGCGAAGATCACCAGCCCGGCGGCGAAGATCCGCCGCCGGCCGAGCCGGTCGCCGAGCGAGCCGAAGACGAGCAGGAACGAGGCGAGCGTCAGCGCGTAGGCGTCGACGACCCATTGCAGGGAGGAGAGGCTGGCGTCGAGGCTCTTCTGGATCGACGGCAGCGCGACGTTGACGATCGTGATGTCCAGCAGCAACATGAACGTCGCCACGCAGACCAAGAGGAGGGTCCACTGCTTCCTGCTCATCCGGATCAGGTTTGCAGAAAAGCCGCAGCGGGCTCTTGAGGAGCGCGAGGCCCCGGGGGCGGCGTGAATGCGGAGCTACACTGGTCCGGCACCGGCGGGTGCAGTGGAGAGTGGGCGTTTGATGAGAAGCAGGTTTGCAGCGGCGGTCGGCATTGGGGCTGTCGTCGGCGCACTCGCGTTCGCCCCGAGCAGCGTCGTCGCGCGGGGCCGCAGCGGCGGCAGGTCCCGGGCGACCTCCAATGCCGCCAAGCTGTGTAAGAAGAAGGGCTGCTCGGCGCACTTCACCCCCGGCGACTACGCCTCCGGGCCGGAGCTGCCGGGAGCGCTGGTCCAGGGGGCCAACAAGCTGACGAAGGTGAAGCTGCCCAAGCACGCGCCAAGGAAGGCCGCCAGGGTCTACAAGCGGCTCGGGCGCGCTCGCAAGCACGCGCTGGGCGCGTTCGTCCACGCCCATCCCGTCTCCGGTGCCGTGAGCGCCGCGGCGACGAGTCGCAGGCGGGCCCCGGACACCGTGACATCGAGCCAGTCCGCGCCGATCAAGGGCACGGGCGGCACGGTCACCGAGTCGCTGACGCAGTCGCTCGTCGCCGGCGAGGTGGGGATGAAGCTCGATATCGGCGGCTCGTTCAAGACCGACAAGGGGCGCGGCCACGTGGACCGCAAGCAGGAGTCCTCGACGACCGGCTGTCCGCAGATCGGGGACGGGACCTACGGCTTCCGCTACGTGGCCGAGGAGTCGGTCGTCGGTCACGCCGCCGACGGAGGGCTCACCAGCCACGTCCGCGTGATCGTCGACGGCACCGTCCATGTTGGGGTCGACGGCGAAGTCGACCACGAGGACTACACGGTCCACTACCTGTACCTGAATCGCAGCGTGCCCCGGCGCGGCGGCAAGCGCGTCTTCAAAAAGCTCGACCTCTCGCTCGAGCAGGTGGTGGCCGTGCACGGCGATTCCTGGAGCCTGGCGCCGACGAACATCGGCGGCAAGAGCCAGGGGCTGACCCGCGCCGAGACGCTCGACCAGATGAAGGACCTGTTCAACGACGTCGAGCGCGACGTCGGCCAGATCGAGGCGACGTCGGCGGAGCGCTGCAACGTCTTCACCCAGGACATCTCGGGGTCGATCACGCAAAGGGACCCGGGATGGAGCGGCCAGGGCTTCAAGATCGGGATCAGTACCAAGTGGCCGACGACCACCCAGGCGGGCGCGATCTTCCAGAGCGGCCCGGGCGACGCGTACAGCGGCGTTGGCAGCTACACCGAGACCGCGTCGGGCAGCGAGAGCTACACCGACACATGCGATACCGATCACCTATCCGGTACGAGCACCCAGACCCTGACAAAGGCGAAGCCCGGCAGGATCACCGTCCGCGGCTTCCACTTCGGCGGCGGCGCGACCTTCCCCGCGGCGCCGATCGTGCTCACCGACAACGACGTCACGGCGACCGACGGGTTCCCAGCCGAGTCGGGCATTGGCACGGCGCTCGCCGGGACTGCGTGCGAGCAGACGTTCCCACTGATCACGGAGAAGCTGTACTTGACGCTCGTCCTCAACCAGGGGCAGCACGGCGCGACGCCGCCGTACAAGTGGAGTCTGCAGCCGGGCACGACGAATGCCGACTTCGCGCACGGGACCTTCAAGCTCGGCGATCTCGCGATCGGTCACGAGAACCTCAAGGTGACCATCGCCCGGGTCCCGCAGCAAGGGGAGCGGATCGCGCTCGAGCCAATCGACAGCGCTTGAGGACCCGGAGGGCCGCGCGGGCGGTCCTCTTGACTTCCGGCGAGGCTCACCTAGGCTGAAGGAATCAGGGCTTCACATTCAGTCATGCGAAAGCTCCGGCGTTCGGCCGTGGCGGTCCTCGTCGCGGCTGGGCTTGCCGCGCCGAGTGCCGCGCAGGCGACGCGCTCAGTTTACGTGACCAACAGCGGCACGTTCTTGACCGGGCTCGCCCCCTTTGCGACCTCATCCAGCGGGTCGCTGACGCCGGTCGGTACTCCGGTCGCCGCGGGCGACGACGCGAACGGGGTGCTCGTCAGCCCCGATGCGCGCACCGTCTACGTCGCTGACACGGCCGACGATGACATCACGAGCTACTCGATCGGAGCGAGCGGGGCCCTCACCCTGATCGGGCGGAGCTCCGTGGACGGCAACCAGCCGACCGGGCTCGGGATCACCCCGGACGGTTCCTATCTGTTCGTGACCAACCGCGATTCGTCGGAGTCCGCGCCCTCGGTCTCCGTTTTCGCGATCGATCCCGCGACCGGCGCCCCGACCCTGATCTCGACGCCGCCGGTCAATGTCGGCGTGCACGACCCGCGCGCGGTGGTGGTCTCGCCGGACGGTCGCTTCGCGTACGTCACCGCCCGCCGCGGTCCGTTGGGCGCACCGGCCTCGAACGCCGACACGGCGCTCGCCGTGCTCTCGATCGGCGCCGACGGATCGCTGGCCCCGATCGCCGGCTCGCCCTTCTACCTGCCTGGTCAGGTCAACAGCTTCGGCGCCTCCTTCTCACCCGACGGCTCGCGCCTGTTCATGGCGCAGCTCAACGGGAACGCAATCCACGTCTTCGACCTGAACGCGACGACCGGTGCGCCGAGCGAGGTCACCGGGTCGCCGTTCAGTGCCGCCAACGCCCCGATTGAACTCACGGTCACCCCCGACGGCAGCCGCCTCTATGCGACCGAGCCGACCGCCAAGGCCGTCGAGGGGTTCGCGATCAACCAGGCGACCGGAGCGCTGACCCAGATCGTTGGAACGCCGGTGACCGTCGCCGGGCAGACCGACGGGCTCGCCATAACTCCCGACGGCAAGAACCTCTACGACTCGTTGCTCGCCGATCCCGGCGCGGTCGAGGGGTTCACGATCGGTACCGTCGGCGCGCTGGCACCCGTGAGCGGAACGCCGTTCGCCACCGGCGGCAAGTTCCCCAGCTTCTTCAGCGTTGCCGTGACGCCGACGCAGACGCCGGTGCCCGACTTCAGCAGCTCCCCGGGCAAGGCGGGGGAGCCGACCTCCTTCGACGCGAGTCGCGACGACGGTGCGCGGCGGCTCGCCGACCGGCATTCGTCTGGGACTTCGGCGACGGCACCCCGCCCGTGGCGGCCGGCTCGAGCCGGACCCACACATATACGGCCGACGGCACCTACACGGTCAAGCTCACCGTGACCAACGACTGCGATCCCACCGCCGTCTTCACGGGCGGCGTCGCCTCGGTCGGCAATGCCGTCTACTGCAACGGCTCCAGGCAGGCAACGGTGAGCCAGCCGGTGACGATCGACTCGGTCGTCGACGGCAAGCTCAAGGCGAAGACGCCGCAGAAGCAGAAGCGCCACAAAATCGTCGTCGCGGTCAAGGTGGTCGCCGGCGAGCAGCTGACGGCCGCGCTCAAGGGCACGATCAAGCGCGGCAAGCACAGCCACAAGCTCGCGCCGAAGACGAAGTCGGTCGCTGCCGGAACCACGACGAAGGTGAACCTCAAGCCGAAGAAGAAGAAGGCGCGCAAGAAGCTCAAGAAGGCCCTGCGCAAGGGCCACAAGGCGAAGGCGACGGTGACGGCAACGTTCACCGACGGCGCCGGCAACACCGCCACCGGCAAGGTCAAGGTCAAGCTCAAGGGCTGAGCGGCGGGCGACCCGCCGGCGGAGCTCCTACGAGGCGGCGAAGGAATCGAACCTTCCAAGCGGTGGGCTGCACCGCCCTGCTGGCTTTGAAGGCCAGATGGGCCACCAGACCCCTGCCGCCCCATGTGGAACTCGGCGAAGGCTATGCCCCGGCGGCCGGCGTGCGGCGCGGGAGGTGGCGGTCGCCGCGGCGCACGGTCAAGCCCTCGCGGTCGAGGTGCTCGACCAGCGCCTGCGCGTACTTGCGACTCGTCCGCAGCTCGTCGCGCAGCTCGGCGAGCGAGATCGAGCCGCGCTCGGCGGCGAGGGCGAGAGCCCGGCGCTCGAGCTCGGCCAGGGTCTCGGGCTCGAGGTAGACGTCGGTCGCGATCCGCCGCAGGTGGCCTTCGCGCTCGAGCGCGGCGAGCACGGCGGCCGCCTCCTCGCGCCGGATGCCGAGATCGTCCGCGAGGGTCTGGACGGAGCGGGGCTCGGCGCCGTCGGCACGTAGCGCGGCGAGCGCGCGGACGGCGGCGGCCCGCAGGTCCGGTGAGAGCGGCTCGGGGCCGGTGGGCGCCGGAGCGTCGGCTGCGGCGGGCGTGATCCGGCCGGCGGCGAGCTGCGCCGTGCCTCGGGCGACGAGCGCTCGGCTCGCCTCCCGCCAGGCGCCCTCGGAGCGGCGGGGAGCGCGTAGGCGAGGCGCGGCTCGCGGCGCCATCGGCGGGCTCTTCCGGCAGGCCGCCGGGCAGCTCCGCGAGGGCTGCGAGCAGGATCTCCTCCGGCTCGCCGGCTTCGAGCAGTCGTAGCCGCTCGGCCTCGTGACCGGGTCCATGGCGGCGCGGGTCAGGGTCGATCACGACGGCCCCGCCGAGCGTGCCAGGGGGGGAGATCGAGCGCAGCACGACCCGGTCGCCGGCGCGGCCGATGAGCGGCGCCTCGAGCCGCAACTGCGCGAGGCCCTCACCGAGCTCGACGACGCGGGCGGCCGCGTCGCGCGTGCCATGGTGGACCTGCAGTCGCCGCGGGCAGCGATTCGTAGCGGCTCCGAGCAGCCGCACGTCGAGCCGGTAGCTCGGCGCCGGGCTCTCGGGATCGGTGCTGATCACCGAGCCCCTCGGCACGGCGGACCGGTCGATGCCGGTCAGGTTGAGCGCCGCCCGGCGGCCGCGGGCTGCCGCCTCGACGCGCCGGCCGTGGACCTCGATCGAGCGGATCCTGGCACCGGCGCCGGCGGGCAGGACCGCGACTCGCGCGCCGGCCTCGAAGGCCCCGGCGGCGACGGTGCCGGTGACGACGGTGCCGGCGCCCGCGATCGTGAACGAGCGGTCGACGTGCAGGACGCCGTCGGCGGGAGGCCAGGGCGCTGCGCCGGCGGCCGCCCGCTCGGCGATGACGGCCTCCGCCTCGGCCGCGATCGCCGCCCGCAGCCGCTCGATGCCCTCGCCTGTCCTCGTGCTCGTCTCGACGATCGGCCGCCCGGGCAGCAGCTCGCGCAGTTCCTCGGTGAGCAGCGCCCGCAGCTCGGCGTCCACGAGATCCACCTTGTTGAGGGCAACGATGCCGCGCTCGACGCCGAGCGCCCGCAGCGCCTCCAGGTGCTCGCGCGTCTGCGGCATGATGCCGTCGTCGGCGGCGACGACGAGCAGGAAGAGGTCGATGCCGGTGGCGCCGGCGACCATCGTCCGCACGAGGCGCTCATGGCCGGGAACGTCGACGAGGCCGAGCCGCGCGCCGCCGGGCAACTCGAGCTCGGCGAAGCCGAGCTCGATCGAGATCCCGCGGCGCCGCTCCTCCTCCAGGCGGTCGGTCTCGGTGCCCGTCAGGGCGGCGACGAGCCGCGTCTTGCCGTGATCGATGTGGCCGGCGGTGCCGAGCGTTAGCCCCGGCCCGACGGCGCCGGCCTCAGGCAAGGGCGGTCCGCACGGCGTCCGCGGCTGCTCGCGCTTGTCCCTCACCGAGCAGCGTCCGCGGGTCGAGGATCAGCTGTCGCTCGACGATCCGTGCGACGACTGCAGGGGTCCCGGCCCGCAGCCGGGCGGCGAGCTCGTCGGCGCCGAGGGCGCCGGGATCGACCGAGCAGACTGGCCCCGCGAGCTCGAGCGTCGGCAGCGTGCCGCCGCCCGCCCGGCCGCTGCCCTCGGCGGTCCGGGCCGCGGGGCCGATCAGCTCCACGATCAACTCCGCCAGCCGGCGCAGCTCGGGCTCGTCGGCGTCCAGCATCGCCGCCGCGGGCAGCACCTCGGGCCCGCGGTCGCGGCGCAGGCGCAGCGTCGCCTCCAGCGCTGCGAGTTGCAGCTTGTCGATGCGCAGCGCGCGCGCCAGCGGGTGCCTGCGGCAGGCGGCGATCGCCCCGGCGGCGCCGGCGAGGATCCCGGCCTGGGGGCCACCGAGCAGCTTGTCCGCGGAGAAGCAGGTGATCGCCGCGCCCGCGGCGACCGAGGCGGCGACGAGCGGCTCGTCGCCGATCGGCTGGAGCGCGCCCGAGCCGAGATCGTCGACGACGGGCAGCTCGCGCGCGGCGGCGAGCTCGCAGAGCTCGGCGACCGACGGGGTCTCGGTGAAGCCGACCGTGCGGAAGTTCGACTGGTGCACGCGCAGCAGCGCCGCCGTGCGCTCACCGATCGCAGCCTCGTAGTCGGCGGCGCGGGTGCGGTTCGTTGTCCCGACCTCGACCAGCTCGCAGCCCGAGAGCGCGAGGATCTCCGGGATCCGGAAGGAGCCGCCGATCTCGACGAGCTGATCGCGCCCGACGATCACCTCGCGCCCGGCGGCCGTGGCCGCCAGCGCCAGCAGCACGGCGGCGGCGTTGTTGTTGACCGCGATCGCCGCCTCGGCGCCGGTCAGCTCGCGGAGCAGCGGCTCCACGTGGTCGGAGCGGCTGCCGCGCTCGCCGCGCATCGAGGTCGAGTTCGAGGTTCGAGTAGGCGGCGCCGACCGTGGCGGCGGCATCCGCGGCCTCGGGCGCGAGTGGCGCGCGGCCGAGGTTCGTGTGCAGGACGACGCCGGTGGCGTTGATCAGGGGTCGCAGGGAGGCCGCCGCGAGCAGCTCCAGCTCGGCTGCGGCGCTGGCGCGCAGCGCGGCCGGGTCGACCTCGGTCTCAAGGCCGGCGAGCAGCCGCTCGCGGGCCGCGCCGATCACGGCCCGCGCGGCGGCGACGCGCTGCTCGCTGCGGTCCGTCGAGCTCGCTCGCGAGTTGCTCGACCGAGGGCAGCGCGCGCATCCCCGGGTTGCTCGCGCGCTGCGGTGTAGCGGCCATGCGGGCAGGGTATCTTCGGCCGGTGGAGTCGCTCGCCCACCCGCGCCTTACCTCGCTCTCCCACGGCGCCGGGTGCGCGTGCAAGATCCCCCGCGACCGGCTCGCCGCGGTGCTCGCCGATTTGGCGCTGCCCGGGCATCCCGACCTGCTCGTCGGCTCCGACGCCGCCGACGACGCGGCCGTCTTCCGGATCAACGAGCACCAGGCGCTCGTCCACACCGCCGACTTCTTCACCCCGATCGTCGACGACCCGCGTGACTTCGGCCGGATCGCCGCCGCCAACGCGCTCTCCGACGTCTACGCGATGGGCGGCACGCCGCTCGTCGCGATCAACCTCGTCGCCTTCCCCCTGGACGAGCTGCCGGCCGAGCTGCTCGGCGAGATCCTCGCCGGCGGCCTCGAGTCCGTTGCCGCGGCCGGTGCCGTCGTTGGCGGCGGCCACTCGATCGACGACCCCGAGCCCAAGTACGGGCTCGCCGTCAGCGGCATCGTCGATCCCGAGCGGATGTTGACCAACGCCGGCGGGCGGCCCGGAGACGCGCTCGTGCTGAGCAAGCCGCTCGGCTCGGGCCTGGCGACGACCGCGGCGAAGCGCGACCTCGCCCCCGCGGCGGTGCTCGAGGAAGCCGTCGCGGTCATGTGCGAGCTCAACGGCGCTGCCGCCCGGGCCGCCGTCACGGCCGGCGCCAGCGCCGCCACCGACGTGACCGGCTTCGGCCTGCTCGGCCATCTCAACGAGCTGTGCCTGGCGAGCGGCGTCGGCGCCGAGCTCGAGGCGGCGGCCGTGCCCGCGATCAGTGGCGTGCTCGAGCTCGCCGCGAACGAGCGCGCGATCGCGGGCGGCAGCCGGCGCAACCGCGAGCAGGCCGCAGGCCTTCGCCGGGTTCGCCGACGACGTCGCCGAGGAGCGACGGGTACTGCTCACCGACGCCATGACTTCGGGCGGGCTGCTGATCGCGGTCGCGCCCGAGGCCGCGGCGGCGATCGAGGCGCCGATCATCGGCCGGCTCGTCGCCGAGCACCCGGGCCGGATCGAGGTCCGGTGAGCGCGTCGAGCGGCAGCGAGCCGGCGATCGACGCGCTGTTCGCCGTCGCGCGCGAGCGCCTGCAGCGCCTCGATCCCCACGAGTCGCTCGCCGCCCAGCGCCGTGGCGCGCAGCTCGTCGACATCCGCGGCAGCGAGCAGATCGAGCGCGACGGCGCGATCCCCGGTGCGTGGATCGTGCCCCGCAACGTGCTCGAGTGGCGCCTCGATCCCGGCAGCCCCTACCGGCTCGACGAGCTCTGTGCGGGCGACCCGGCGATCGTCCTCGTCTGCAACGAGGGCTACCAGTCGTCGCTGGCGGCGGCGCTGCTGCAGGCGCTCGGCCGCACCGCGACCGATCTCGACGGCGGCTTCGTCGCCTGGCGAGCAGGCCGGGCTGCCGCGGTTCGAGCCCGCCGTGGCGACGACGCCGATCGCGGCCACGCCGGGTGGCTATCCCGGGCGACTGCCGCCGCCCGCGCGAGCGCGCCCTCGGCGAGCTCAGGCTCGCGAGCTGAGTCGCTCGCGCTGCGGGCCGACCGTGTAGTCGGGGTCGGCCGCCGAGGCGAAGCCGGCGCGGTAGACGCCCCAGCGCTCGCACAGGGCGCCGGCGATCAGCATGCCGGCTCCCGCGGCGGCGACCGCGCGCCGTTTGCGGCCGAGCGCCATCAGCGCCGCGCCGCCGGCGGTGAGCGCCTTCGCCGCCTTGATCGCCTTGCCGGAGTCTCCCTGCGAGTACGGCTCGCCGACGTCGCCTAGCGAGCGCTCCATCGCCTCGCCCGCGGCGAGCTCGGCGATCGCGCCGCCGATCGCCATCCGCCGCGCGGGCCCGGCCTCGACGCCGCCGCTGAGCAGCCAGGCCGCGGCGCCGGCGCTCGCGGCGCCGCTGCCGGCGAAGACGAAGGGCAGGTGTCGGCGCGCCTCGCTCCAGGCTGGGATCGCGCTGTTGGCGACGAGCACCGCCGTGTAGGTGGTCAGCGCCGGGCCGGCGACTGCCGCCGCCGGCGCGCTCGCCCGCAGCACGAACGGGGGCCGCCGCAGGAAGGCGGCGAGCGCGGCGGCGGTGACGACGCCGCCGTTCGTCGACAGGATCCACGAGCCGACGCTCATCGGGGAGGTGATCTTGAAGACGCGCAGCATGTTCAGGAAGCGCTCGGGCCGGCCGAGGTCGGAGATCAGCAGCGCCGGGCTCACCGTGACGCCGGCCAGCGCCAGCAGCCAGGAGCGCCGCGCGAGCCGCTCGTTGCCGACCAGCTGGGCGCCGTAGGCGAGTACTGTCGCGGCGCCGGCCATGCCGCCGGTGAAGAAGTAGGTCGGGATCTCCCAGGTCCAGACGGGCTCCTTGACGACGGGCCGGCCGTAGTAGCTGCGCGGCTTCTCGCGCGGCACCATCGAGCGCTCGCCCTTCATCGCCGACCTCCGATGAAGCTGGCGGCGGCGCCGGCGATGAGCGCGGCACCGGCGAGCGCGGCGGCCTGCCAGCACTCGGCGAGGTGGCGCGTCGGCACGACCGGGTCCGGTGGCAGGCCGTAGGTCTCGGGCTCGTCGAGCAGCAGGAAGAAGGCGCCGGCGCCGCCGACACCGTCGTCATCGTCGGCCCCGTAGAGCCGGGCCCCGTCGACGCCGCGCTCCTGCAGGGCCTCGACCCGCTCGCCGGCCCTTCGCCGCAGCACCTCGAGCTCGCCGAACTGGATCGACTCCGTCGGGCAGGCCTGGGCGCAGGCGGGGGTCATGTCGTCCTGCAGGCGGTCGTAACAGAGCGTGCACTTCCACACGCGGCCGTCGTCGGGGCGCTGGTCGAGGACGCCGAAGGGACAGGCGACGATGCAGTAGCCGCAGCCGTTGCAGATGTCCTCCTGGACGACGACGGTGCCGTGCTCGGTGCGGAAGATCGAACCGGTCGGGCAGCCGTCCAGGCAGCCGGCCTCGGTGCAGTGCTTGCAGACGTCGGAGCTCATCAGCCAGCGGAAGCCGTCGTCGTCGCTGTGCAGCGGCAGTCCCTGTTCGACGAGCTGCTGGCGCGAGGCCTCTTCAACCCACGAATCCGGTGCCGCATCGGCGACGCCGCCGACCTCGACGCGCTGCTCGATGAAGGCGACGTGGCGCCAGCGGTTGGCCCCGAGGCCGACGCTGTTGTCGTAGGAGGTGCCGGTCAGGCCCTCGCTTTCGACCGGCACCTCGTTCCACTCCTTGCAGGCGACCTCGCACGCCTTGCAGCCGATGCAGACGCTCGTATCGGTGAAGAAGCCGACGCGCGGCTCGGCGGTCTTGCTTTCGGTCGTCTCGGCCATCAGCTCTCCTGCGAGCCCGCCCGCTCGCGGTAGCGGGCGACGAACTCGGGCAACTCCGCGCCGCGCGGGCGCCGGCCGGCGACGATGTCGCAGGTCGCCGCCTTGGCCTCCTGGATGTGGACGTTGGGGTCGAGCGCGATCGAGAACAGGTCGTTGGCCGAGTCGCCCTTGTTGGCGCCGCGGAAGCCCCAGTGGTAGGGGAGGCCGACCTGGTGGACGACGCGCCCCTGCACGCGCAGCGGCCGCAGGCGCTCGGTGACGATCACGCGCGCCTCGATCGCCGCCCGGGAGGTGACGATCGTCGCCCAGCCGCCGTGCTCGAGACAGCGCTCGCCGGCGAGCTCGGGGCTGACCTCGCAGAACATCTCCGGTTGCAGCTCGTTCAGGTGCCCGACCGTCCGCGTCATCGCGCCGGCCGTGTGGTGCTCGGTCAGCCGGTAGCTGGTGACCACGAAGGGGAAGACGTCGGCGCCGTCCTCGTCGGCCGTCGGGTTGTACGCGTTCTCAGGCCGCGGGAACTGCTCGCGGCCGGGGTTCGACTGCTGCTCATACAGCGCGTTGGCGAACGGCGACTCCTGCGGCTCGTAGTGCGTCGGGAATGGCCCGTCGGTGAGCCCGGAGGGGACGAAGAGCCAGCCGCGGCCGTCGGACTGCATGATGAACGGCTCGTCGCCGCGCAGCGCATCCTCGGCCTCCGCATCCTCGTCGGGCACGTAGTCGGGCGCCTTCGTCGCCTTGAAGTCGGGCACGTCCTCGCCCGTCCACTGCTCGTCGTCGGCGTCCCACCAGACGTAGCGCTTGCGCTCCGACCAGGGCTTGCCGTCGGGATCGGCGGAGGCGCGGTTGTAGAGGATGCGGCGGTTCGCCGGCCACGCCCAGGCCCACTCGGGCGCGACCCAGCTCTGTTCGGAGCCGGGTTTGCGGCGTGCCGTCTGGTTGACCTCGTCGGCGTAGCAGCCGCTGTAGATCCAGCAGCCACAGGCGGTCGAGCCGTCGGCCTTGAGCTCGGTGTAGCCGGGCAGCGCCTCGTCCTTTTCGAGGTCGACGCCGCCGACCTCCCGGAGCACCGCCTCGGCGCTCGGGTCGTCGTAGGGACCCTCGGTCGGGTAGTCCCAGGTCAGCTTGAGAATCCCCGCATCGCGCTTCTTGCGCGAGCCGGCGAGCTTCTCGCGGATCTTGCGGCCGAGGTGGTAGGTGAACCACAGATCCGAGCGGCAGTCGCCCTGCGGCTCGACCGCCTTGTGATGCCACTGCAGCAGCCGCTGGGTGTTGGTGAAGCTGCCGTCCTTCTCGACGTGGGCGGCGGCGGGCAGCATGAAGATCTCGGTGCCGATCTCCTCGGTGACGAGCTCCCCTGACTCGATCTCGGGACCGTCGTGCCAGAAGGCCGCGCTCTCGATCTCCTGGAAGTCGCGGACGACGAGCCACTTCAGGTTGGCGAGCGCGAGCCGATGCAGGCGCGAGTTGGCGTTGCCAACGGCCGGGTTCTCGCCAAAGAGGAAGTAGCCCTCCAGCTTGCCGTCGAGCATGTCGAGCGCCGACTGGTAGGCGGAGTGGCTGCCGTCGATCCGGGGCACCCAGTCGAAGCAGTACTCGTTCTCCTCGGTCGCCGCATCGCCCCACCAGGCCTTCAGCAGGCTCACCATGTAGGCGTCCATGTGGCCCCAGTAGCCGGTCTCGGCCGAGTTCATCTCGAGATAGTCGTCGAGGTGCTGATGCGCGTGCGGGTGCGGCATCGGGATGTAGCCGGGGAGGATGTTGTAGAGCGTCGGGATGTCGGTCGAGCCCTGGATCGACGCGTGCCCGCGCAGGGCCAGGATGCCGCCGCCGGGGCGGCCGATGTTGCCGAGCAGGAGCTGGATGATCGCCGCGGTGCGGATGTACTGGACGCCGACCGTGTGCTGGGTCCAGCCGACCGCGTAACAGAAGGCGCTCGTCCGTTCGCGGCCCGAGTTCTCGCACGAGCGCCTCGGCGACCTCGAGGAAGGTCTTCTCGGAGACGCCGCAGATCTCGGCGACCTTCGCCGGCGTGTAGCGGCTGAAGTGCCGCTTCAGCAGCTGGAAGACGCAGCGCGGGTCCTCGAGCTCCATGTCGAAGTGGGGCGGGTTGCCGTGCTCCATCTTGCCGCCCTGCGCGTAGTGGGCGCCCTCGCCGAAGACCGCCCCCTCCTCACGCTTGCCGCCGGAGGCGAAGACCTCCATGTCCTTGTACTGCCAGGTCTCGATGTCGTAGGAGCCCGACTCCGGATCCCAGCCGCTGAACATGCCGGCGAGATCCTCGGTGTCGACGAACTCGTCGCTGACGATCGTCGCCGCGTTCGTGTAGTGCTTGACGTAGTCGCGGAACTCGTGACCGCCCTCGAGGATGTAGTTGACGATGCCGCCGAGGAAGGCGATGTCGGAGCCGGCGCGCAGCGGCACGTGCGTGTCGGCGACGGCCGAGGTCCGCGTGAAGCGCGGATCGACGTGGATGATCTTGGCGCCGCGCTCCTTCGCCTCCATCACCCACTGGAAGCCGACCGGGTGGCACTCGGCCATGTTCGAGCCCTGGATGACTATGCAGTCGGAGTTCTGCAGGTCCTGCTGGAAGGTGGTGGCGCCACCCCTACCGAGCGACGTCCCCAGACTGGGGACGGTGGAGGAGTGTCATATTCGCGCCTGGTTTTCGATCTGGACGATGCCGAGGGCGCTGAACAGCTTCTTGATCAGGTAGTTCTCCTCGTTGTCCAGCGTCGCGCCGCCGAGGCTGCCGATCCCCATCGTCCGGTGCAGCGTGCCGCCCTCGTCCGTCTTGTCCTGCCAGCCGGCCTCGCGGCTGGCGATCACCCGGTCGGCGATCATGTCCATCGCCTCGTCCAGGTCGAGTTGCTGCCACTCGGTCGCGTGCGGGGGCCGGTACTTGACCTTGTACTCGCGTGAGGGGCTCTGCACCAGCGAGCGCGAGGCCGAACCCTTCGGGCACAGGCGCCCGCGCGAGATCGGGCTGTCGGGGTCGCCCTCGATCTGGGTGACCTCGCCGTCCTTGACGTAGACGCGCTGCCCGCAGCCGACCGCGCAGAACGGGCAGATCGATTTGACCACGTCGTCGGCCTCGGCCGTACGGGGGCGGAGCGAGGCGGAGCGCTCGGAGCGGGCCGCGATCCCGCGCCCCGTCGGATCCCCCTGGCGCAGCTGGCGCAGGAGCGGAAGCGAGGTCGGGTCGAGCTTCGGGCTCAAGGCCTACGGAGCGTACCCTGCGATCGAGCCCGCAAACAGTCAGCGCCCTGACTCGCTTGACAGGCGCGCCGAGCCGGAACTACCGTTCGGGCGATGGGCAAGGGAACCGCGGCAACGGTGGGAGGCCTGGCGGCGGCGCTGGCCATCCTGCTGCTCGCGATCGCCCCGGCCGGCGCCCATCCGCACCGCGGTCATCATCACCACAAGAAGAAGCCCGACTTGGTCGAGACGTCAGTCGTCGCGCCAGCCGTCATCCACACCTCGAGCAGCGTCGACGTCACCGACACGGTCACCAACAAGGGCAGGAAGAAGGCCCGCAAGTCGGCGACCGCCTACTACCTCTCGAGGGACCTCAAGTGGACGAGCGACGACGAGCAGCTGCGTGGCACGCGGCTCGTCCCGAAGCTTGGCCGGCACAAGTCCTCGACGGGCACGGCCACGGTCCTCGTCCCGGCGGCGACGCAGCTCGGCGACTACTACGTGATCGCCTGCGCCAACTACGGCTACTCGCCGAGGGCGACGCGACGCTGGTCGGCGAGAACCGCGCCCAGGACCTCGAAGCGAAGCAGGAAGGCCTTGGCTGGGCCGGTGGGTTTTCGGGGGAGCGTCCTGAGTTTGCCTGCCGTGGGAAGGCAAAGTCAGGACGGGGCGGCCCGTTTCAACGAGCAGTCGGTGCGCAACAACTGCACGGCCAGCGGTCCCGTCTCGGTCGAGCTCAAGCAGTTCCCCGGCTGATCCGCACAGCCGCGTAAGCGGTCTGACAAATCGTCCCCCCGAGGCCGTTAGCGCGGCCGAAAGCGGGTAACGCCGAATTGACCCTGCAATTCGGCGAAAGGACTCCGGGATGTCTCAGACCGTAGGCGCATATCTGCTCCAGCGACTGCACGAGAACGGGATCGAGCGTGTCTACGGCTACCCCGGCGACGGCATCAACGGGATCCTCGGCGGCTTTCACGAGCACGGCGACGACGTCGAGTTCGTCCAGTGCCGGCACGAGGAGATCGCCTCCTTCGCCGCGACCGCGCACGCCAAGTTCACCGGCGAGGTCGGCGTCTGCATGTCGACCTCCGGCCCCGGCGCCGTGCACCTGCTCAACGGCCTCTACGACGCGAAGCTCGACCACCAGCCGGTCGTCGCGATCGTCGGCCAGCAGAAGACCTTCTCGCTCGGCGCCAACTACCAGCAGGAGATCGACCTCAACACGCCTGCTCAAGGACGTCGCCTCCGAGTACGTGCAGACCTGCATGCACCCGGGCCAGATCCGGCAGCTGATCGATCGCGCGATCCAGATCGCGAAGGCCTCGCGCTCGGTCACCGCGTTGATCGTCCCCGCCGACGTGCAGGAGGAGCCCTGGGAGGAGCCGCCGCGGGAGCACGGCATCGTCTACACGACCCCCGCCTCCTCCGCGAACGGCTCCCTCCGCTCCCGGGTGATCCCGGCCGAGTCACGAGATCGCCGCCGCCGCCGAGGTCCTCAACGCCGGCGAGCAAGCCCGCGATCCTCATCGGCCAGGGCGCCGTCGGCGGCCGCAGACGAGGTGATCGAGATCGCCGACAAGCTCGGCGCCGGCGTCGCCAAGGCGCTCAACGGCAAGGATGCGCTCCCGGACGACCTGCCCTTCGTCACCGGCTCGATCGGCCTGCTCGGGACGAAGCCCAGCTACGAGATGATCACCGGCTGCGACACGCTGCTGATGATCGGCACGAGCTTCCCCTACGCCGAGTGGCTGCCGGAGCCGGGCGACGCCCGCGCCGTGCAGATCGACATCGACGGCAAGCTCATCGGCATGCGCTACCCGCTCGAGGTCTCGCTCGTCGGCGACTCGACCGACACGCTGCGCGAGCTCCTGCCGCACATCGAGCACAAGCAGGACCGCTCCTGGCGCGAGGAGATCGAGGGCGAGGTCGAGCGCTGGTGGGAGATCCTCGCCGACCGCGCGATGCAGAAGACCGACGATGGGATCAACCCCACGCGCGTCTTCCACGAGCTCAGCCCGCGACTGCCCGACAACTGCATCCTCACCGCTGACTCCGGCTCGGCGACCAACTGGTGGGCCCGCCACCTGAAGCTCCGCAAGGGGATGAAGGCGGCGCTCTCCGGCACGCTGGCGACGATGTGCCCGGGCGTGCCCTACGCGTTCGCGGCGAAGATGGCCTACCCCGACCGGCCCGTGATCGCCTCGCTCGGCGACGGCGCGATGCAGATGCTCGGCATCAACGCGCTGATCGACATCGCCGCCCGCTGGGAGCAGTGGCCGAACAAGCAGATGGTCATCGTCGTGCTCAACAACCACGACCTCAACCAGGTCGACCTGGGAGCAGCGCGTGCTCGCCGGCGATCCGAAGCTGCACGCCAGCCAGGCGCTGCCCGACTTCGACTACGCCGGCTACGCCGAGCTGCTCGGGCTGAAGGGCATCAAGGTCGACGATGCCGAGCGCGTCGGCGACGCCTGGGACGAGGCCCTCGCGGCCGACCGCCCGGTGCTCATCGAGGCCGTCACCGACCCCGAGTTCCCGCCGCTGCCGCCGCACATCCGTGTCGATCAGGCGATGTCGATCGGCAAGGCGCTGCTCGGCGGCGACGAGAACTCCGGCCGGATCATCAAGCAGTCCTTCAAGGGCAAGCTCAAGGAATTCACGAACCGCTGAGCGGCGGCGAGGCGAGCGGATGGAAGCGACGATGACTGCGACGGAGCAGCGCGGCGCCGACGTGCGGGTGCGCAGTCGACGGCGCCGACGTGCGCGTCTTCGAGGTGCCGCTGTCCCAGGCCGAGAGCGACGGCACGCTGACCTGGGAGTCGACGACGTGCGTCGTCGTCACCGCCTACGCCGGCGACGAGCGCGGGCTCGGCTACACCTACGGCGACGCTGCCGTCGCGACGCTGATCGAGTCCAAGTTGATCGACCTCGTCCGTGGCGCCGACGCGATGCGGCCCGCCGCCGCCTCGGCGGCGATGCAGCACGAGCTCCGCAACGCGGGCCGCCCGGGGATCGGCGCGATGGCGATCTCCGCAGTCGACATCGCGCTCTGGGACCTGAAGGCTCGCCTGCTCGAGCTGCCGCTCGCCGACCTCTTGCCCCGCTTCCACGAACGCGTACCGATCTACGGCAGCGGCGGCTTCACGAACCTCGACGACGAGCAGCTCAGCGAGCAGCTCCGCGGCTGGGTCGAGGCCGGCATTCCGCGCGTCAAGATCAAGGTCGGGCGGGACCCCGACGAAGATCCGCGCCGCCTGGCGCTCGCCCGCAGGGCGATCGGACCGCGGACCGAGCTCTTCGTCGACGCCAACGGCGCCTTCAGCCCCAAGCAGGCGCTGCTCTGGGCCGAGCGCTACACGGAGTGGGGCGTCTCCTACTTCGAGGAGCCGGTCTCCTCCGAGGACCGCGAGGGGCTGCGGCTGCTCCGTGACCGCGGGCCGGCCGGCGTCGCGATCGCCGCCGGCGAATACGAGTGGGACGTGCCGCAGCTGCGGGACCTCGCCGACTGCGTCGACATCCTGCAGGCCGACGTCACCCGGGTCGGCGGGATCACCAACATGCTGCGCGCCGACGGGATCTGCAAGGGCCGCAACATGGCGCTCTCGGCGCACTGCGCGCCGGCGCTCAGCGTCCACGTCTGCGCGGCGCTGGAGACGATCGCGCACATCGAGTACTTCCACGACCACGTCCGGCTCGAGAGCGAGCTCTTCGAGGGCACGCTCGAACCCGACGGCGGCTACTTGCGCCCCGACCCCGGCGCTGCCCGGCCACGGCCTCGCGTTGCGCGAGGACGCCCGCGAGTACGAGGTGGCTTGAGGTGGCGACGCGCGAGCAGGCGACGGAGCGCCCCCAGCCCCATCCGTTCATCGAGCGCTGGATGCGTGAGCACCCGGACTGGCGGCCGGGCGGCGGCCACGGCACGCTGGCTCCCGACGGCGTCGACTCGATCGACCGCAAGGCGCTCGCCGCCGAGCTCGCCGAGGCCGTTCGGGGCGAGGTCCGCTTCGATCCGGCGGACGTCGCGATCTACTCGCACGACAGCTCCAACTACCGCCAGCCGCCGCTCGGCGTCGTGCTGCCGCTCGACGGCGACGACATCGTTGCCGCGATCGAGGTCTGCAACCGCCACGGGGCGCCCGTGCTGCCGCGCGGCTGCGCCACGAGCCTCTCCGGCGAGACGACCAACGTCGCGGTGGTCATCGACACCTCCAAGCACATGCGGGAGATCGTCGAGATCGACCCGGACCAGCGCATCGCTCGCGTGCAGCCCGGCGTCATCCGCGACCAGCTCGCGACGGTGACGGAGTCCGAGCACGACCTCACCTTCGCCCCCGACACCTCCACGCACCAGTACGCGACTTTCGGCGGGATGATCGGCAACAACTCCTGCGGCATCCACTCGGTGATGGCGGGCCGCACCGCCGACAACGTGCAGGAGATGGAGATCGTCACCTACGACGGGCTCCGCATGCGCGTCGGGCCGACGACCGAGGACGAGCTCGAGCGGATCATCGCCGAGGGCGGTCGCCGCGGCGAGATCTACGCGGCGCTGCGCGAGCTCCGTGACACCTACGCGGAGCACATTCGCGGCGAGTACCCCGACATCCCGCGGCGGGTCTCCGGCTACAACCTCGACGAGCTGCTGCCCGAGAAGGGCTTCAACGTCGCCCGCGCCCTGGTCGGCTCGGAGGGGACGCTGGCGATGGTGCTGGAGGCGACCGTCCGGCTGGTGCACAGCCCGCCGCACCGCTCGCTGCTCGTCCTCGGCTACCCGGACATCTTCCACGCCGCCGACCACGTGCCCGAGATCCTCGAGTACGGGCCCGTCGGCCTCGAGGCGATCGACCACCGGCTGATCAACGACATGCACCTGCGCGGCATGCACGAATCGGAGCTGCCGCTGCTGCCCGACGGCAACGGCTTTCTGCTCGTCGAGTTCGCCGGCGAGAGCACGGAGTCGGCCGACGATCGCGCCCGCAAGTGCATGGAGCTCCTCGAGGAAGAGGACTCGACGCCCGAGATGAAGCTGATCGACGACTCGGGCGAGGAGCAGAAGATCTGGGAGATCCGCGAGGCCGGGCTGGGGGCGACGGCCTACGTTCCGGGCGAGCGCGACCACTGGCCCGGCTGGGAAGACGCCGCGGTGCCGCCGGAGCGCCTCGGCTCCTACCTGCGCGACTATCGCGATCTGCTGCACCAGCACGACCTGCGCGCGGCCATCTACGGCCACTTCGGTGACGGCTGCGTGCACTGCCGGATCGACTTCGACCTGAAGAGCGCCGGCGGGATCAGCAACTACCGCAGCTTTCTCGACGAGGCCGCCGACCTCGTCGTCGCCCACGGCGGCTCGCTCTCGGGCGAGCACGGCGACGGGCAGCAGCGGGCCGAGCTGTTGCCGAAGATGTATGGGCCCGAGCTGTGTGAGGCGTTCGACCGCTTCAAGGCGATCTGGGATCCGGCGAACCGGATGAACCCGCACAAGGTCGTCGATCCCTATCCGATCGTCTCGAACATGAAGCTCGGCTCCGACTACACCCCGCCTGAAGTCGAAACCCACTTCTCCTACCCGGCCGACGGCGGCAGCTTCGCCCACGCGGCGCTGCGCTGCGTCGGCGCCGGCAAGTGCCGCGACGACTCGACCGGGACGATGTGCCCGAGCTTCGTCGCCACCCGCGACGAGAAGCACACGACACGCGGCCGCGCCCGGGCGCTCTACGAGATGCTCGAGGGCGACACGATCACCGACGGCTTCCGCTCCGACGAGGTGCACGAGGCGCTGGACCTCTGCCTCTCCTGCAAGGGCTGCAAGAGCGACTGCCCCGTGTCGGTCGACATGGCCACCTACAAGGCCGAGTTCCTGTCGAAGTACAACAAGGGCCGCCTGCGGCCGATGCCCGCCTACTCGATGGGGCTGATCATGTTCTGGGCACGCCTCGCCCAGCACGTGCCGCGGCTCGCCAACCTGCTCACCTCCGCGCCCGTGATCGGCGCCCTGATCAAGCGCGGCGGCGGGCTCACGACCGAGCGGGAGATGCCGCCCTTCGCCGAGGAGACGTTCAAGGCCTGGTTCCAGAACCGGGGCGAGGTGCATCCCGAGGGCGAGCCGGTGCTGCTCTTCCCGGACACCTTCAACAACTACCTGCACCCCGAGCCGCTGAAGGCGACGACGGAGGTGCTCGAGGCCGCCGGCTTCCAGGTCCAGGTGCCACAGGCGGCGCTCTGCTGCGGGCGACCGCTCTACGACTACGGGATGCTGGACACGGCGAAGCTGTTCTGGCGGCGGATGCTGGACGAGCTGCGCCCCACGATCCAGGCGGGGACCCTGATGGTGGGCGCGGAGCCGAGCTGCATCGCGGCGTTCCGCGACGAGCTGCCGAACCTCTTCCCGCACGACGAGGATGCCAAGCGCCTGTCGCTGCAGACGCTGACCCTCGCGGAGTTCCTGCAGAAGAAGGCCCCGGACTGGCAGCCGCCGAAGCTCGATCGCAAGGCGCTCGTCCACGTCCACTGCCACCAGGAGGCGACCGCCGGCAGCAGTGCCGAGGAGTGGCTGTACGAGCGCATGGGCCTCGACTACGAGGTGCTGGACTCGGGCTGCTGCGGGCTCGCGGGCTCGTTCGGCTTCGAGGCCGACCACCACGACGTCTCCGTCGACATCTTCGAGAACCGGATGGCGCCGCTCGTCCGCGACGCGAGCCCCGAGACGATCCTGATCGGGGACGGGTTCTCCTGCAAGACGCAGGTCGAGCAGCTGACCGAGCGCCGCCCTCTCCACACGGCCCAGGTCCTGAAGATGGCGATGGAGCGCGGCCCGCAAGGGCCGAGCGGCGAGCGGCCCGAGCGCCACTACCCGGACGTCGACAACCTGGGCGGTCCGCCGCGGGCGGCGGTGATCGCCGGAGCGACGGCGCTCGGCGCGGGCGCGCTCGCGCTGCTGGCCGCGGGGCGGAGGAGCTGAGCAGTGGCGATTCTCGGCAAGGACGACGGCGGGATGAAGTCGACCTACGCGCGCGAGCAACCCTTCCTCGCCGGCGAGACGGTGACCGGCGGCAGCTTCGTCTGCCCCGAGTGCGGGTACCGGCACGACATGCAGCCCGGGAAGGTCACCAACCTGCCCGTCTGCCCCCGCTGTCAATCCGACCGATGGGAGCCGGCTTGAACGACCGCGCCAGCCGGCGGCGGGGCTGGGGCCGGACGAGATGAACGACACGACGGGCATCTGGGACCGGCTGACCGCCGTCTACATCCCGCTCGGCGCCGCCGTGCTCGTCATCGTCACGGTGCTCGTCGTCGTCATCGTGCTGCGGTGGCGCGCCCGCGACGAGGAGCAGGCCGACGAGTTTCCCGGCGGGCGCGACGAGCGCACGCGTGTGGAGCTCCTCTACGGCGGCGTGCTCGCGGTGATCGCCGCCGTCCTCGTCTGGATCACGTTCGGCGCCGACACCGACCTCAACGCCCAGTTCGACGCGCCGGCCGCCGTCCACGTCAAGGTCACGGGCGCGCAATGGAACTGGCGCTTCGCCTATCCCGATGACGGCATCGTCGAGCAGGGCACGCGCAACCACTTCCCGACGCTGACCGTGCCCGCCGGCGAGCCCGTCGACTTCACCGGCACCTCGCTCGACGTGATCCACAGCTTCTGGATCCCCGACGAGCGCTTCAAGCGCGACGTCTTCCCGGGTCGGCAGACCAACTGGCAGATGACCTTCGGCGGCGAGCCGCGGATGATGTCCGGCGCCGGCCACTGCGCCGAGTTCTGCGGGCTGCGTCACTCGCAGATGCGCTTCAACGTTCGACGTGCTGGCGCCCGCCGCCTTCCGCGCGTGGGAGCAGCGGCGTGCGAAGCGCGGCGGCGCGGCGGTGAGCCCGTGAGCGGCGCGACGCTCGCCACGGCCCCGGCCGGCGCCCCCCGCGGCCTGCGCGGCTCGCTGGTCGAGGCGGTGACCGGCACCGATCACAAGCGGATCGGGCTGGCGACCGCCGCCCTGGCGCTCTTCTTCTTCTGCGCCGGCGGCGTGCTTGCGCTGATCTTCCGCACCGAGCTCGCCCAGCCGGGCATGCAGGTCGTCTCCGAGAACACCTACAACGAGCTCTTCACGATCCACGGCTCGACGATGTTCTTCCTCTTCGCTGCGCCGATGGCGGTCGGCGTCGGCGTCTACATGGTGCCGCTGCAGCTCGGTGCGCCGGCACTCGCCTGGCCCCGGCTGGCGCTCGCCGGCTGGTGGTTGCTGCTCGCCGCCGGGCTGATCATGTGGGCGGGCTTTCTGACCAGTTCCGGCGCCGCCCGCTTCGGCTGGACGGCGGCCTATCCCGCTCTCCGACGCGAACGCGACGCCCGGCACCGGCACCGACATGTGGATCGTCGCCGTCGTGCTCGCGACCGCCGCCGTCTTCCTGCAGGCGATCTGCATCCTCGGGACGATCATCCGCCGCCGCGCGCCCGGGATGAGCCTGCTGCGGATGCCGATCTTCTGCTGGAGCGAGGTCGTCACCTGCCTGATGGTCAGCGTCTCCTTCCCGATCCTCGTCGTCGCGATGATCCTGCTCTTCCTCGATCGCCACGGAGTCCCGATCTTCACCGGCTCGAACGGGCCGGTGATCTTCCAGGAGCTCTTCTGGTTCTACGGCCACCCGGTGGTCTACGTCGTCTTCTTTCCCCTCGTCGGGGTCGTCGGCGAGGTGATCGCGACGTTCTCGCGCCGGCGCTTCTTCGGTTACCGGGTGACGGTCGGCTCGCTGCTCGTCTTCTCGGCGATCTCGATGAGCGTCTGGGGCCATCACATGTTCACCACCCAGGCGGTCTCCAACCACTACTTCTCGCTGACCTCGACGGCCTTGCTCGTGCCCGCCGGGGTCGAGTACTTCGCCTTCCTGGCGACGATGGTCGGCGGCCGCATCCGGCTGGCCTCGCCGATGCTCTTCGCGCTCGGCTTCGTGCTCCTGTTCCTCGTCGGCGGCGTCACCGGGATCTTCGTCGGCTCACCGCCGCTCGACTACAACGTGCACGACACCTACTTCGTCGTCGCCCACTTCCACTACACGCTGTTCGGCGGGACGGTCTTCGGCATGTTTGCCGCGATCCACTACTGGTTCCCGAAGTTCACCGGCAGGCTGATGAGCGAGCCGCTGGCGCGGGCACAGGCGGTGCTGATGTTCATCGGCGCGCTCGTCACCTTCATCCCGATGTTCTTCCTCGGCGTCGACGGGATGCCGCGGCGCGTGGCGGACTATCTGCCGACCGACGGCTTCACGACGCTCAACCTGATCGCCACGATCGGCGCCTTCACGATCGCCCTCAGCGTCCTCATCTTCCTCGTCAACCTCGTCCGCTCGCTGCGCTGGGGCGAGCGCTGCGGCCCCGATCCGTGGAAGGGCCAGACGCTCGAGTGGTTTGCCGAATCGCCGCCGCCTGCGACGAACTTCGCCGCGCTGCCGCCGATTACGAGCTTTGCGCCGCTGCTCGACCTGCGCGAGCGCGGCACCGACCCGGCGTCGCTGCGGCCCGCGACGGAGCCTGCCGCCGAGGAGGGGCGGGCCTGATGGACGAGCGCTGGTTCGGAATCGTGCTCTGCGTCTGGGGCGTGCTGCTCAGCGTGCTGACGGCGGTTGCCTTCCTCGGCGGCTTCGACAGCGACTCCGCCACCCGGGCTTTGCTCGGCGGCGGTGCCGCGGCCGCACTGCTCGCCGGGATCGCGGTGCTGATCGGCAGCCTCGACCGCCAGCCGGCGCTGCTGCACATCAGCGAGCTCAGCCCGCCGACGGCGTGGCTGTCCGCGGCTGTCGCCTTGGCCGGGCTCGGCCTGGTGCTCGGCCCGTGGCTGATCTGGATCGGGCTCGGCATGCTGTTGATCGGGCTCGGCGGGCTCATTCGCGAGAAGCGGGCGGAGCGGCGCGCGAGGGCGGAGGTCCCGCGGTGAGCCTCGATCCCGTAATCGCCGTCGAGCTCGCGCTGGCCGGCGGTCTCTACGTCTGGGCAACGCGACGGCTGCCGCGCTGGGAGCCATACCGCACGGGGCTCTTCCTCGCCGGGCTGATCGCGATCGCGGTCGCGCTCGGGCCCCTGGACGGGGCCGCCGACAGCCGGCTCTCCGGCCACATGGTCCAGCACCTGGTTCTGATCCTCGTCGCCCCGCCGCTCCTGCTGCTCGGCGCGCCCCTGCGGCTGACGCTCGCCACGGTGCCGGCCGAGATGGCGCGTCGCCTCGTCCACGTCGCCCGCCGGGGACCGCTGCGGGCCTTGCTGTGGCCGCCGGTGGCGCTTGCCGTCTACGCCGCGATCCTGCTCGCCACCCACATCCCCGCCTTCTACGACCTTGCCGTCGCCCACAGCGGTGTGCACGCGGCCGAGCACACGCTGTACCTGCTCGCCGGGCTGATCCTCTGGGCCCCGGTGCTCGGCCCGGCACCGCTGCCGCGGACGCTCTCGCCACTGGGGCGGGTCCTCTACCTGTTCGTTGCGATGGCGCCCGGTACGGCGATCGGGCTGTGGCTGATGACCGCGAACACCGTCCACTACTCCGCCTACATCGCCGAGGCCGGCTCGCGGGCGGCGGCGCTCGCCGATCAGGGCACGGCCGGGATGGTGATGTGGGCGACGGGCGCGGCGGTGATGTCCGCCGCGGCCGTCGCGATCGGCTGGAGCGCGCTCATCGCCGAGGAGGAGCGTCAGCGGATCCGCGACGCGCACGCGCTCCGGGGGGCACGATGAGCAGGCGGCGGCGACGCATCGTGGGCGCGATCGCGATCGTCTGCGGCGCCCTCGCCGTGGCGCTGGCGATCGTCGGCCCGGCGCCCGCGCAGACTCAGCAGCCGGTTGCCGGGACGGCGACGACGGCGGCTGCCGCCCGCGCCGCGTCGGGCTCGGTCGCGCGCGGTCGCTCGCTCTTCGAGCAGGGCTGCTCGGACTGCCACGGCCTCGACGCGCACGGCGTCGCCGGGGTCGCCCCCGATCTGCACGGCGTCGGCGCGCTCTCCGCGGACTTCTACCTGCGGACGGGCCGGATGCCGCTCGCCAACCCAACTCAGCAGCCCGTGCGGACCGAGCCCGCCTACTCGAGCCGCGAGATCGCCGACCTGGATGCCTACGTCGGCAGCCTCGGCGGCCCGCCGATCCCGCAGGTCGACACTGCGGCGGCGAGCCTCTCGCGCGGACTCGAGCTGTTCACCGAGAACTGCGCCGGCTGCCATCAGATCGTCGGTCGCGGCGGCATCGTCCCCGGTGCGGTGATCCCGGATCTGCAGGACTCGAAGCCCGTCGATGTCGCCGAGGCGGTTCGCGTCGGCCCCTACGTGATGCCGCGCTTCCCGCAGCTCAGCGACGCGGACGTCGCAGCCCTCGCCAACTACGTGCAGTACACCCACGATCCGGTCGACCGCGGCGGCTGGGGCATCGGTCACATCGGCCCGATCCCCGAGGGCATGGTCGCCTGGCTGCTCGCCGGCGTCGCGCTGCTGCTCACGATCCGCCTGATCGGGGAGAGGACGACGGAATGAGCGCGTTGCGCACGAAGATCGCAAAGCTGTTCGAGCTGCTCTTCGCGGTGCTGATCGCCCGCGTCTGGCGCGCGCTCTCCCACCGCGGGGAGGAGCAGGGCGAGCCCGCCGAGCAGATCGCGCCGACGCGCGAGCGCGAGGTCGGCGCCGAGCCGCGCGCGATCGGCGCCACCGCGGCCCTGCTGCTCGCCGGCGCCGCCGGCTTCGTCGGCTTCGCCGTCCTCTACGCCGTCGATCCGGACACGCAGCTGCTCGGCCTCTGCGCCGGCCTCGGCGTCGTCTTCGTCGGCATCGCCCTGGCGCTCGCCGGCAAGGCCGTCGTCCCGCAGGAGAAGGCCGAGGAGGAGTACCACGACTTCGGCGATCCGCCCGAGCGCGAGCAGCTCGACGCCGAGATCAGCGAGGCCGGGGAGGGGATCTCCCGCCGGAAGCTGCTGGTGGGCGCCGGTGGTGTCGCTGCGGCGGCCGGCGTCGCCGCCGCCGCGGTGCCGATCGCCTCGCTCGGGCCGAGCACCAAGCGCCCCCTCTTCCACAGCCCGTGGAAGGAAGGCCGGCCGATCGTCGGCACCGACGAGGCGCCGCATCATTGCCGACGAGATCAGCGAGGCGATGATGCTCACTGGCCTGCCCGCGAACGCCGACCCCGACGCGGTCGGCTCGCCGCTGATCATCGTCCGGCTCCCCGTCGATCAGCTCGAGCTCCCCGACGACAGGCTCGCCGGCGCGCCCGAGGGGATCCTCGCCTTCTCGCGGATCTGCCCGCACGCGGGCTGCGCGATCTCGATGTACCGGCACCCGAAGGTCGAGCAGAGCCAGCCCGGCCCGGCCCTCGTCTGCCCTTGCCACTACTCGACCTTCGATCCGCGTACCGGCGGCACGCTCGAGTTCGGGCCGGCGGGCCGCAACCTGCCGCAGTTGCCGGTGCGGATCAACGAAGCCGGCGAGCTCGAGGCCGCGGGCGACTTCTACGAGCCGATCGGCCCCTCCTACGGGACCGTGCGCCTGAGCGACCAGGGTGGGGAGGAGCAATGAGCCGCCGGCCGGTTCGGACGCCGCTGATCGAGGCGCTCGACGAGCGGCTCGGCGTCGCCAAGCCCGGGCGCAGCCTGTTGCGCTACGTCTTTCCGGACCACTGGTCGTTCATGCTCGGCGAGATCGCGCTCTACGCGTTCGCCGTCCTCGTCGGCACCGGGGTCTTCCTCGCCGTCTTCTACGTGCCCTCTGATGCGACCGTCGTCTACCACGGGCCGTACGCGCCGCTGCAGGGGATCGAGATGGGGGAGCAGTTCCAGTCGGTGATGCACATCTCCTTCGACGTGCCCGCCGGCCTGCTGATCCGGCAGACCCACCACTGGGCAGCCGACATCTTCGTCGTCGCGATCGTCGTTCACCTGCTTCGCATCCTGCTCACCGGCGCGTACCGCAAGCCGCGCGAGCTCAACTACTGGATCGGCGTGACGATGGCCGGGATCGCAATCCTCGAAGGCTTCCTCGGCTACTCGCTCGTCGACGATCTGCTCTCGGGCATGGGCCTGGTGATCGCCTACTCGACGGCGCTCGCGATCCCGATCCTCGGCGCGCCCTTCGCAATGCTCGTCTGGGGTGGCGAGTATCCGGGCGCGGACGCCTTCTGGCCGCGGCTGGAGATCTTCCACGTGTTCGTCCTGCCGGCGGCGCTGGCAGCGCTGATCGGCCTCCACCTGGCGCAGATCATGCGCCAGCACCACACGCAGTTCGCCGGCGGGGGCGGCACCGAGCGCAAGCTCGTCGGCACGCCGGCCTGGCCCGGCTACGCGCTGCGCTCACTCGGCCTGTTCGCGATCACTGCAGGCATCCTGCTGCTGCTCGGCGGCCTCGTGCAGATCAACCCGATCTGGGAGTGGGGGCCGTACCACACGTATCTGTCCACGAACGGGGCGCAGCCCGACTGGTATCTCGGCTGGCTGATCGGTGCGCTGCGGATGATGCCGCCGCTGGAGATCACGATCGCCGGCTTCACTCTCACCCCGAGCCCGTTCTGGGGCGGCCTGCTGTTCCCCACCGTGGTCTTCGGCGTGCTCTATGCGTGGCCGTTGATCGGCCGCCGCACCTTCGACAGCCCAGGCAAGCACAACGTGCTCGACCGCCCGCGTGACAACCCGGCCCGGACGGCGACGGCGCTCGCCTTCCTCGTCTGGGTCTTCACCGTCTTCGCCGCCGGCGCCGGCGACCGCCTCTACTTCCGCTCCTGGATCTCGTATCCGGGCCAGATCTGGTTCTTCCGGATCGCCGCCTTCGTCCTCCCGGTGATCACCTTCTTCGTCGTCCGCGCGATCTGCCGCCGCCTGGGGGCGAGCGGCGGCAGCCACCCGCTGCGCGGCTCGAGCGGCGGCGTCATGCGTCGCAACGCGGCGGGCGCCTTCGAGGAGGCCCGGCGCCCGGTCGAGCGGGCGCGCAGGGCGAAGGCCGGCGCCGGCACCGGCGCCTCTGAAAGCGACTCTTAGAGCGCCAGCGCCCGCTCGACGATCGCGGCCCCGTCGATTCCCGCGGGCAGCGTCCCGAACGCCTTGTGCGGGCGGTTGGGGTCGAGCCGGCCGGCGCAGAAGGCGTCGGCGACGGCGGGCGGCGCGTGGCGGACGAGCTGGCCCGCCTGCAAGGCGAGGGCGAGCTCCTCGCAGAGCGCCCGCGCCCCCCACTGGGCGAGCTCTGGGTCGGTGCAGGAGCGGACCTCGTCCAGGGTCGCCAGCGCCCGGTCGAGGTGGGCGTCGAGGCGGGCGTCGGCGCCGCGGGCGAGCTCGAGCTCGGCGACGAGCGCCTCGGCCCCCTCGGGCTCGCGGGCCAGCGCGCGGAGCACGTCGAGCGCCATGACGTTGCCGGATCCCTCCCAAACTGTGCCGATCTGGATGTCGCGGTAGAACTGGGCGACCGGCGACTCGGCGGTCTCGATGTAGCCGTTGCCGCCGAGGCACTCGAGCGCCTCCGCCGCGAACGGGGCGCCGCGCTTGCAGATCCACATCTTCGCCAGGGCCAGGGCCAGGCGGCCGAAGGTGCGGTCGCCCTCGTCGTAGGCGCGGGTCACCCGCAGCGCCAGCGACATCGCCGCCTCGCTCTCGACTCGCAAGGTCGGCGAGCACGTTGACCATCGCCGGCTGGGAGGCGAGCGGGCGGCCGAAGGCGCTGCGGCCGCGGCAGTGCCAGATCGCCTCGCCGAGCAGGCGGCGCATCATCCCCGTCTCGCCGAGCATCGTGTCGAGCCGCGTCCAGGTGATCTGCTCGACCATGACCGCGGTGCCGCGCCCCTCCTCGCCGAGGATCCGGGCGGGCAGGCGGTCGTACTCGACCTCGCTCGAGGCCAGGCAGCGGCCGCCGAGCTTGTCCTTGAGGCGCTCGATCCGGAAGCCCTCGTGCGGGCGTTCGGCGACGAAGCAGCTGATCCCGCCGGGCGCCTGCGCGAGGGTGAAGAACATGTCGAAGATCGGGTGCGTGCAGAACCACTTGTGACCGGTGAGCTCGTAGGCGTCGCCGCCGACCGGCTCGGCGACGGTCGAGTTCGCGCGCAGATCGCTGCCGCCCTGCTTCTCGGTCATCACCATCCCCGCCTGCGCGAAGCGGTCGAAGTCGGGCAGGGTGAGGCGTCGCTCCCAAGCCTCCGTCAGCGGCCCGCCGCCGCCCTCGCCGGCGCGCAGCGTCGGCGTCGCCGCGTAGTTGATCGACATCGGGCAGCAGGGCCCGGTGTCGAGCTCGTTCATCAGGTAGAAGAGCCCGGCGCGGACGACGTGGGCGCCGGGCTGTGGATCGCGCCACGGCAGCGAGTTGACCTCGCGCTCGACCCCGAGCCGCAGCATCCACAGCATCGAGGGGTCGTACTCGACCTCGTCGATGCGCCGGCCGAAGCGGTCGTGCTGGTGCAGGATCGGCTTGTTGCGCTGCGCGCGGCGGCGGTGGGAGTCCGCCTCCTCGGAGGCGACGACGGCGCCGAAGTCGCGCAGCCGGTCCTCGCCCCAGGAGCCGCCCTCGCGGGCGACGGCCTCACGCAGGGCCGGGTCCGCCTGCCAGGCGTTGTAGCCGAGGAAGGGAGTGAGGACGTTGCTGACCTCGTGCGTGGAGCGGGGACGCTCGATCGTGCTCATTGCTGCTCCTGTGTGAGTTCTGGGGGTCGCGTGTGGACGGCGCCGGTGACGAAGTCGGTGAGCGAGGCGACGAGCGCGTCGGCGGGCCCCTCATGGCGGAGGGGGCCGAGCAGCGCCTCCTGCAGCGCGCCGACGATCGCGGCGGCGAGCAGGGGCGAGTCGGCGGCGGGCCAGGCGCCGGCCTCGGCGCCTTCGTCGAGCAGCCCGGCGAACAGGTCGCGGTAGGCGCGCTTGCTCTCGAGGCGAGCCTCGTCGATCTCGGGCCCGACCGGCTCGCCCATCAGCGACCAGGCGAGCTGCGGCGCGGCCAGCGCCCGCCGCGAGAAGGCCTCGACGCAGGCGGCGAGCCGCTCCTCAGGCGCCCGGCCGCGGTCGGCGGCGATCGCGGCGATCAGCTCGCGCTCGCCGTCAGCCGCCTCGCGGAAGACCTCGGTGAGCAGCTCGGCGTGCGAGTCGAAGTGGCGGTACAAGGCACCGGTGGAGAGCCCGGCGCGCCGGGCGATCTCGGCGACGCTGGCGGCCGCGTAACCCTCGGCGGCGACGAGTTCGCGGGTCGTTGCGAGCAGCGTCTGCCTCGTGTCCCGCGCTTTCGGAGCCGGCCGAGCGGCTGCCACACTTTCCACGTGAACAGTGAATCACAATTCACAGACGCCCGCGAAGGCCCGCCCGCCCCGGCGAACGTCCCGCAACCCCGCCTATAGGGACGGATGGCGGACGTTCGCGCGTTCAGCTGCGGGCGGCGGCGACAGTGGCGCCGGCGACGCTTGCCGCCGTTGCCGCGAGCGCCGTGGTCAGGGCCCGGCGGTGCCGGGACGCCCACCACATGATCGAGTGCCGGTGGGCACTGTCACTGAAGCGGCCGCGGGCGCCCGGATCGCCGCCGTGCGGGGAGAAGAGGTTGCCGTCGGAGTTCTTCGACGTCGGCGGCGCGTCGGTCTGCTGGCCCTTGACCGCGGTCCTCGCCAGGTAGATCTCAGCGAGCCAGGGGGCGAGCCTGTTGCCGATGATCGTGTAGGCCGTCGGGATCCCGACCCAGACCTCGCGACGCCGGTGATGGGCGGCCCAGTGAACGGCGTCGGCGGCGACCTCGGGCTCGTAGATCGGCGGCACCGGCATCGGGTGCTTGGGCATCTTCGAGCGGCAGTGGTCGAACTGCGGCGTGTTGACGCCGGGCAGCTGGACCATCGATACGTGCACCTTCGAGCCCTTCGCGCGGATCTCCGTGCGCAGCGACTCGACGAAGCCCTTCATCGCGTGCTTGGCGCCGCAATAGGGCGACTGGAGCGGAATCCCGCGATAGGCCATCGCGGAGCCGACCTGCACGATCGTCCCGCGGTCACGCGGCTGCATGCGCTTGTAGGCAGCCTGCGTGCCCCAGACCGCACCGAGGTAGGTGACGTCGTTCGCCCGCTTGAACTCATCCGGCTCGATCTCGTCGAACCAGGAAAAGACGGTGGTCATCGAGTTGTTGATCCAGATGTCGATCGGCCCATAAGCCTTCTCCACGGCGTCGGCAGCCGCGTCGACGGCGTCCGGGTCGGCGACGTCGGTGGGCAGGACGAGCGCTTCGCCGCCGGCCTCCTCGATCTCGGCCTTGGCGCCTTCGAGCGATTCCTCATTGCGGCCAAGCAGGGCGACCTTCGCCTGCGGGCCGGCGAAGCGGCGTGCAATTGCGCGGCCGATGCCGGAACCGGGGCCGGTGATGACGACGACTTCAGGGGTGGAAGCTTTTTTTGCCATGAACCCCCGTTACCCCTTGGCGGGAGCGGATAACTCCGTCCGTCTGCGATCTGACGAACTCACGCTTCGGCGGCTTCGCTCGGTCCGAACGCGGGTAATTCCCATGCATATGCCTGAGCCCAGGAGAGTCGACGGCTACGCGCCGATCGCCGACTACGGCGTGATCGGCAACGAGCGCACCGCCGCGCTCGTCGGCCTCGATGGCTCGATCGACTTCCTCTGCCTGCCGCGCTTCGACTCCGAGGGAGTCTTTGCGGCCGCGCTGGACCCCGACCGTGGCGGCTCCTTCAGCCTCGAGCCCACGATTCCCTACGAGTCCTGGCACCGTTACTGCCCGGGCACGAACGTGCTCGAGACGACCTTCGAGACGGCGCAGGGCGAGGTCCGGCTCATCGACGCGCTCTCGATTCCGCTCACCGGCCCGCCCAAGTGGGAGGAGCTGATTCGCAAGCTCGAATGGGTCGAGGGCAAGGTGCCGATGCGCTGGCGCGTCGATCCACGCTTCGGCTGGGGGCAGCGGCGCGGCACGATCGATCGCCGCGCCGGGGCCCACGCGATCCGCGATGGAGATCTCGAGCTGATGGTCCGCAGCTGGCACGCGGGCGAGCCGGCGCCCGACGGTGACGCCCTCGCCGCCGAGTTCGTCGTCGAGGAGGGCACCGAGCCGCTGCTCGTCCTCGCCGCGCACGAGGACCAGCCCTGGCTTCTGTCCGACAGGCAGTCGGTCGAGAACCGTCTGCAGGAGACGTGCGAGTACTGGCGCCGCTGGCTGGAGGGCGGCAACTACGACGGTCCCTGGCAGGGCGCGGTCGAGCGCAGCGCGCTGGCGTTGGCGATGCTCGTGCACGCCCCCAGCGGCGCCATGATGGCCGCGGTGACAACCTCGCTGCCGGAGGCGATCGGCGGCAAGCGCAACTTCGACTACCGCTACTGCTGGCTCCGCGACACCGCCTTCTCGCTCGAGGCGATCCAGCAGTTCGGCCGCGTCGACCAGGTCCACGCGACGCTCACATGGATGTTGCGGGCGATCGAGAGCACGAACCCGAACCTGCAGCCCTTCTACGGGATCGACGGCTCCCCGCACAACGACCAGCACGAGCTGCCGCTCGCCGGCTATCGCGGCTCCGGTCCGGTCCGCTCCGGCAACGATGCCGAGGACCAGCTCCAGCTCGGCAACTACGGCGACGTGCTCCAGGCGGCGGCGATGTTCGTCGCCGGCGGCCACTCGCTCGGCCCGAACGGTGCCGACCGACTCGTGCGGGCGCTCGAGTACCTGGTCGAGGTCTGGCCGCACGAGGACTCGAGCATCTGGGAGCTGCCCACGCGGCGCCTCTACACGCAGGGCAAGATCGCTTGCTGGATCGCCTTCGACCGCGGCATCTGGCTCACCGAGAGGGGCGAGCTCGAGCCCGGCGAGGGGCGCCTCGAGGGCTGGCGGGATGCGCGCGAGGAGATCGCCGCCTTCATCGACGAGCGCTGCTGGTCGGAGAAGCGGCAGACCTACACGCGCTGCGCCGACGACGAGAGCGAGCTCGATGCCTCCGTCCTGCTGATTGCCCGCTGCGGCTTTCGCGAGGGTCGCGAGGAGCGGCTGCGGAGCACGATTGCCGCGGTCGAAGCAGAGCTCGGCGCGGGCGAGGGGCTGCTCTACCGCTACAGCGGCCAGCGCGACTCCGAGGGCGCCTTCGTCGCCTGCTCGTTCTGGCTCGTCGAAGCACTCGTCGCCGTCGGCGAACACGACCGGGCGAACGAGCTGATGGACAAGCTCGTTCGCCACTGCAGCGATGTCGGCCTGCTCTCCGAGGAGATCGATCCTGAGAGCGGCGGGTTCCTCGGCAACCTGCCGCAGGGGCTCAGTCACCTGACGCTGATCAACGCCGCCTTCGCCCTGGCCGGTGAAGAGATCGGCTCGGTCGGTGAGCAGCCGCCGGCGGCGAGCGAGGATCGGGAACTGCTCAACTCCGGCACCTAGACGGGGCCATCGATCTAGATCTGGCGCCTGACGCCGGCCTCGTGCTCGATGCCGCGGATCTGCTCGTCGAAGTCGCCGTGCATGGCGAGCCGGCCGCTGCCGTGACGAAGCAGCGGTAGCACCGTTCGGTGCCGCATCGACTCGAGCTCGAAGGCGAGCGCGGTGTAGAGGCTGAGCAGCATGACGACGATGCCGAGCCCGCCGGCAACGCGCTCGATCCAGAGCGTCCCGGTCAGCGCGTAGACCGCAGCGACCGCGAAGCGCACGCCGGTCGCGGCGAGTACCGCGAACACCGCCCGGTTCGACAGCCACGCGTTCGCCAGCGGTACGACGAGCGAGATCGACACCGCGAGCAGCGAGACGCCGAGGACCTGGTCGCTCGGGTTGGGCAGCACGTTGTCGACGCCGGTCGCAAGCCAGGCGCCGCTGGTCAGGGCTGAGCCCGTGCCGGCGACCGGATCGCGGGCGAGGAAGCCCAGGATCGCGGCGATCAGCTGGAACGGGAAGACGAGACCGAGCAGGACGAGGCCGAGCTGCAGCGAGTCGGCGGAGCCCGTGCCGAGCCAGCCGAGCTCCTGCGCGGCGACGAGGAAGCTGCCGGTCGCGAGCGCGGTGAGCGCCAGCGGCAGCGGCACCCCGATCGGCCGCAGCACGATCCGCACGCGGTCGGCCGCTGCGCCGGCGACCGGCGTCTGCTGGCGTTCGCGTTGGTCGCCCACCGCTACATCCGCTCCTTGATGCCGCGGCGGATCAGCCAGACGTTGACCGGATAGGCGGTCAGGAAGCCGAGCGCCATCCCGATCTGCATCAGAAACCAGTAGGAGGCGTGGTCGGGGTGCAGGTGCGGGTCGGTGAACAGGACGAGCTGCATCACCGCCATCCAGCCGAACAGGCCGACCTCGAACGCGGTCAGCGAGAGCGTGTCGGCCTTGAGCGCGGCGACGATGCCCGTCGCGCAGTCCGAGCCCGCGCATCGGCGCGATCGAGAAGTACTGGAAGACGATGCCGAGGGCGAAGGCGAGCGCGAAGTCGACGACGTACTCGACCGGCAGCGCCAGGCCGAGCAGCTCGAGCGCCGAGCGCGAAGACGAGCCAGGCGCCGATGATGTCGCCGAGCGTGCAGCCGGCGCCGCAGTGGCTGACGCCGACGGCGACGGCCGCGCGGCGCGAGCTGCCTCGGCGGGATCGCCGTGCGCGGCGCTGCCAGCGCTCGCTCTTCGGCCGGCCCCAGCGCCAGTACGCCCAGACGCCAGCGGCCCGAGGTAGAGGGCGGTGACCGGCCAGACGATCTCCATGATCCACATCGGCTGGCGGTAGCCGCGGACGAAGATGTCGACGACGATCGCGGCCGCGCAGGCGAACGCGACCGCGAGCGCGACCCAGGAGACGGATCTCGAGCCAGTCCGGCGGCACGGCGCCTGTCAGCCCGTCCCTTCGCCGGACGCTCGCGCCGCTCCCTGCATCGCGCGCGCCAGAGCCGCAGCGGCAGCATGCCGATCAGCGGCGCCCGGCGGCCGAGGTCCTCGCTGTCCTCGCGATCGAAGGCGCGCGCGTAGCGGGCCGCGTCGGCGGCGCTCGCGTACTGTCTTCTCGCCGCCGGCGCCGCATTCGCGCTCGCAGCGCCAGCGCATCGTCGCGCCCTCGCTCCAGAAGCGCATCCGGTGGCCGATCAGCCGACAGCGCAGCACGCCGGGGCTCTACCCCGGGCCTGGGCCGCGCGAACTCATACCCGTCGTCCGATCCGTGACGGGGTCGCGATTGCGAGCCCGATCAGCGGGTACGTGCCGGACGGAATCGAGCGGCAGGAGGCCGAATCGGCGATGGAAAGCAGCGTCGTCGACGACACGATCGAGACCCGACGTTCCGGCCCGCCTCGACCGGCTGCCGTGGGCGAAGTTCCACTGGCTGATCGTCATCGGCCTCGGCACCGTCTGGATCCTCGACGGCCTCGAGGTGACCCTCGTCGGCAGCGTCGCCGGCCGGCTCACCGAGAAGGGCAGCGGCATCGACATCGGCGCCGGGCAGATCGGCACCGCCGCCGCCTTCTACGTCGCCGGCGCCTGCCTCGGCGCGCTCTTCTTCGGGCAGCTCACCGACCGGTTCGGCCGCAAGAAGCTCTTCATGATCAGCCTCGGCATCTACCTGGCTGGCGACCACCGCCACCGCCTTCTCCTTCGCCCCCTGGTACTTCTTCGCCGCCCGCTTCCTCACCGGCGCCGGCATCGGCGGCGAGTACGCGGCGATCAACTCCGCGATCGACGAGCTGATCCCGGCCCGCGTTCGGGGACGGGTCGATCTGATCATCAACGGCAGCTACTGGGTCGGCGCCGCCGCCGGCTCGATCCTCGCGCTGCTCTTCCTCGACAAGAGCATCTTCGCCGACGACCTTGGCTGGCGACTGGCCTTCGGTACCGGCGTCGTCCTCGGCTTCCTGATCCTGCTTGTCCGCCGCAACGTCCCCGAGAGCCCACGCTGGCTCTTCATCCACGGCCGCGAGGAGGAGGCGGAGCAGATCGTCGACGGGATCGAGAAGGAGGTCCGCGAGGAGACCGGATCAGGAGCTCGAGGAGACGGACGAGACGATCGAGGTGCGCCAGCGGGAGCGGATCCCATTCCGGACGATCGCCCGCACCGCGTTCAAGATCTATCCGAAGCGCAGCATCCTCGGCCTTGCCCTGTTCCTCGGCCAGGCCTTCATCTACAACGCGATCACCTTCGACCTGGGCACGCTGATCAGCGAGTACTTCGACATCGGCTCGGCCAAGGTGCCGCTCTACTTCGCGCTCTTCGCGGTCGGCAACTTCGCTCGGCCCGATGCTGCTCGGCCGGCTCTTCGACACCGTCGGCCGCAAGCCGATGATCGCCGTCTCCTACCTCGGCGCGGCCGCAGTCATGCTGCTCACCGGGGATCCTCTTCACCAGCGACGTGCTCGCGATCTGGGCCTTCATGGCGCTGATCGGCGTCACCTTCTTCCTCGCCTCCTCGGGCGCGAGCTCGGCCTATCTGACCGTCAGCGAGATCTTCCCGATGGAGACGCGGGCGCTGGCGATCGCGTTCTTCTACGCGGTCGGCACGGCCGCCGGCGGGATCAGCGGGCCGCTGCTCTTCGGCCATCTGATCGGCTCCGGCGAGGCCTCCCAGGTCGCGCTCGGCATGTACATCGGCGCTGCGACGATGGCGCTCGGCGGCATTGCCGAGCTCGCCTTCGGCGTCAAGGCCGAGCAGACCGCGCTCGAGGACGTCGCCAAGCCACTCACCGCAGAAGAAGCGGAGGAGGGCGAGGGCGAGAGGAGGAGCCTTCGAGCGAGGAGCAGCCCGCCGAGCGGAAGCCCGCGGTCGAGGCGCCGCCGGAGCCGGCGATCGTCGCCGCCCGCCGGCGCGAGCGGATCGCGGAGCACGCCCGCCGCGAGAGCACCGGCTGGCGTCGCTACCGGCCCGGCCCCGGCACTGAGCTCAGGCTCGCCGGGAATGGCGACCTCGGTGCCGGTGCCGGCCCAGCAGCTCGACCGCGAGATCGACATCATCGAGCGCGCGCTCGACGGACCAGGGCCCGGTACCACGCGACCGCCTCGCCGAGCTCGTCGGCGCCCGCTTCTGGGGCCCGGGAGTCTTCGGGCGAGCGCTGCGCGAGGCCGTCGTCTCGGGCGAGGTTGCCCGGGTCTCCCGTCGTGCCTACGCGCTGCCGAAGTCGGGTGGCGACGCGCAGAGCTCCTGATCCCCGGCCGCCAATTCCCCACGTTTGAAATCCGCAAAAGTGGGGAAGCCCCCCAAACAGGAGCAAGCTATTTCGTGGGGGTAATCAAATTCAGGGGAGCCGACAACCGATAATCGACGCGGATCGGGCGCTCGCACGGATTGCGCAGGCTCGTGGATGGGTCGGCGCAGCTGACGTCACGGGCGTGCCGGTCGAGGTACCGCGCGGGCCGATTGATCCGCACGACCTCAACGATGGAGCGGTCGGCTACCTCGTCACGGCCGGGCTCATCGCCCGCACCGTGCTGATTCCGACGGCGTCCAGCCTCGAGCTGATCTCGCCCGGCGATCTGATCCAGCCGGGCACGGTCGAGCCACCGTCCTTCGCGACGACCTCCTGGGCCGCGCTCGAGCCGAGCAAGGTGCTGAAGCTCGATGAGCAGACCGCGACCGGTCTCGGCCGGCAGCCGGAGATGCTCGCCGAGATCATGCGCAGCGGCGTCCGCCGAGCTCACACGCTCACGGTCAGCGCTGCGATCGAGAGCATCGTCGGCGTCGAAAACCGGCTGCTGATGGCGATGTGGCACCTCGCCGAGCACTACGGCACCGTGACCAGCGACGGCGTCGAGATGCCGCTCCGCCTCACCCACGAGCTTTTCGCCGTGCTGATCGGCTCGCGGCGCCCGTCGGTGACGGCGGCGCTCTCCTCGCTGGTCGACCAGGGTCTGATCACACGCCGCCAGGATCGCTCCTGGCTGCTCAAGGGGGAGCCGCCGACGAGATAGCCGGGCTCGCGCTGCGGCTCAGTCCGCTTGCCGTGCCTCGTACAGATCCGCGGCGGCGAACGCCGTCGCCGTGACCCCGTTGGTGAGGGCGAGGCGCCTGTGGCGGCGATCCACCCCGCCGAAGGCGAAGGCGGTGAGCGCGTGGATTGCGTCGATCGCGAACGAGACGAGGATCCAGTTGCGGCCCCGGCGGCGGCCGATCAGCGCCGCTTCGGCGAGATGCCTCGCGCCGAGGATCCGGGCGACGACATCGGCGGGGTGGTCGATGTTGCGGTGCGGCGCCGCTCGCAGCAGCAGCTCCGGAAAGCAGAGCAGCAGCGCTCCGAACAGCGCCCGGAAGAGGGCAACGGGGCGGGGGTAGGGCTGCGACTCCATTGCCCTCCGTTACCCGCGGGCCAGGCCGCCGAAGCCTGCTCTCGGTGTCAGGGAGCGGACCCCCTTCGCTCAGGGGATGAGTATCCGAAGCCCGCCGCGGCCGGCTCAGCCGAGCAGCTCGTCGACCCGCTCGGGTGGGCGGGCGAGGACGCCGCGCCCATCGCCGGTCAGCACGACTGGGCGCTCGATCAGGCGCGGGTTGGCGCTCATCAGCCGGATCCACTCCTCGCGGTTGGCCTCGTCGCGCGAGAGCTCGTCGAGGCCAACTTCGCCGATCAGCTCCCGCTCCCGTGTGCGCAACAGATCCCACGGGCCGATGCCGAGGATCTCGAGCGTCTCGGCGATCTCGGCCGGGCTCGGCGGCTCGTCGAGGTAGCGATGGATCGTCGGCTCGAAGCCGGCGGCCTCGATCCGCGCGAGCACCTTGCGCGAGGTCGTGCACTTCGGGTTGTGCCAGATCGCGATCTCCATCGATGCGAAGGTAACGCCCCCGGGGGCGACGCGCTCAGCCCTTGCCGTGCCCGTGCTTCTTCTTCGCCGGCCGGCAGCGGAACGACTGCTGCGCTTTCGCCGGGCTGCTGATCTGGCCGCCGTCGAACGTGGCCGTGATCCGGCACGTGCGAGCCGCGGGGGCGTCGAACTTCTTGCTGAAGCCGCCCATCGCATCCACCTTTACGCGCGCGTGCCCGACGGAGCGGAACCTGTGCTTCTTGTGCTTCTTCTTCTTCGCCAGGGTCAGCTTCACGTTTCGCGCCGCCGTCACCGGCGCCAGCACCCCTTGCACCTTGACGTGCTTGCCGTGCGCCCTCCCCTCGACGCTCAGCGAGCTTGGCGCGGCCGCAAGCAGCATCAGCTGCGCGGCCTTGCTGAGCGCACCGAGGTTGTCCTCGGCGACGACCAAGACCGTGCGGGCGCCGCCGATGGCGTAGTCGTGGGTGACGTTCGGCGAGCTCGTGATCTCGGTGTCGCCGTCGCCGAAGAGCCAGTGATAGGCGGTCACGTGGCGCCCGGCGAGCGGGGTTGCGGAGCCGGAGGCGTCGAGGCTCGCGTGCAGTCCGTCGGCTGAGCCGGTCAATGCCGCGGTCGGACAGCCGTTCACCGTCAGCGATTGGGGCAGCACGACCGTGTGCGACCCGATCGAGGTGATCCTCGCCGACCCCGTGTCGGTGCCGCAGCGGCGCGGCATCGTCAACACGGTCACGGGCGCGTCCGGCGGTGAGCCACCGTCGATGGCACCCGCCTGACCGTCGAGGTGCAGCCTGAGGGTGACGAGCGAATAGTCGGCGGTACTCGCCAGCGACGGCACGGGCGTCGAGCCGTGCAGCGGGAAATCGATCGTCAGCGGTCCGCTCGAGCCACCCGAGGACGCGGGCACCGAGAAGTCGTCCTCGATCTCAGGCCCCTCGATGCAGCTGCCGCCGAAGTTGACGCAGAAGTGGAGGAACGCGGTGAAGCTCGCATGCTGACCGCTGGCGGGCGGGTTGACGTTGTCGATCCGGTCGATGCCGAAGTTGCCGGTCGTGGTCGTCTCTCCGCAGCAGGTGTGCAGGGTGACGATCAGCGTCCCGCGGCCGGCGGTGCAGTCGCCGTAAGTCGGCGCGGTGCACGAGCCGCCGCCGGCAACGATCAGCCCGTCCGGCATCTCGGCGGAGCCGGTCAGCGTCGGTGAGTCGGTTCCGGCGCTGTCGAGCTCGAGCCTCGCCGAGCCGAACCAGCGGTTCTCGTCGGCGGTGAACCCGGGGGAGGTGTTGGTCAGCTGCGCGTTGAAGTCGAAGGGCCCGGCGGCCTGCCTCGGGGTCGCCGAGTAGGAGGCGGACGCGCAGAAGGCGCCGGCTCCACCGCCGGCGGGACTGCAGGCCGAGCCGGCGTCCGCGGTGGCCGGAACCGTCAGCGCGAGCAACGCGGCGATCAGCAGCCCGGCCGGGAGCGGCGAGCCCGCGGCCACGATCCATTTGACTCGATGCACCATCTCGCGCGCGGCGCCGAGACACCCGGCGCCGATGTGTTGCAGCCTAACTATCCGGCGGCGCCGCACCGATTCCGTAGCGCTTGCTGCAGCTCGCTCGAGGGCCCGGACGCCGGTCTACGGCCCGGGCGGGTTCTGCTGGATCGACTTCGTCAACCCGGTGGCCAGCTGCTGCTTCTCGGCGTCGGACAGACGTGCGCTCGAGTGCAGGATCTTGTACTGCAGCGGTGGCATCTCGCCGCTCGTGATCGCGTCGGCGACCTCGCCCGGCTCGGCCTCCTGCGGCTGATCCCATTCGGAGACGTTGAGGTGATCGCGGCCGCCGTTGACGTCGTTGACGACCAGCCACGAGAAGGGGGCGACGTTGCTGTCCGCCGGCCACGTGGTCAGGTTCGAGTGGCAGTCCGCGCAGGCACTCGTGAACAGGTCCTGCGTCTGCTGGGAGTCGAACTTCATCGCCTGCGTCACCGGCGGGTTCGTGTGGTTGTGCCCGTAGGGCACGAGCTGGATGACGACGAACAGGAGGATCGCGCCGAGCAGGCCCTTGCGCCACCAGGAGACCGACGCCCACGCGCGGATCTTGCTCATCTCCGGCTCCCGATGTCCATGGAGAGCAGCCTCACAGGCGCCCCTACCCCAGGCCTCCGTAGTTCCCCGCCCCATCCGAGGGGCGGATCCGCGGGCGCGAGCCGCGCCGGCTGCCTAACGAAGCTTGTCGACCTCGCGGTCGATCTCGTCCTGGCCGATCGGCTTCTGCCCGTAGATCCCGTAGGCCTGCGAGACGATGCCGATGCCCCAGCCGGCGATTGGGAAGATCGGCCAGAAGAAGCCGGAGTCGGTGACCGCCCAGATCACGACGAGCAGCGCGTTGACGGCGACGTACCAGAAGATCTGCATCCGGAACTCGCGCTTGCGCCTCAGGTTCTTGAGCGCCCGATCGCGGAGCTCCTGTTCGCTGCTCGCCTCCACGCGACCATCAAATCAGAGGCGCGCCCGGTTGTCACGTCCGCGCGCCGGCGCTCAGCCCGGCAGCTCGAACTTGCAGATCGACTTCGAGCCGCCCCAGGCGATCCACTTGCCGAACTTGCCGCTGCCCGGCCGCTTCTCGAACTGCGCCTGCATCTTCGTGTAGGCGCGGCGCTTGCTGTGCCCGCAGGTGCCGATCTTGTAGGCGCGCAGGTGGACCTTGACCGGCTTCGGGAAGTAGCCGCCGCCGGGCTTGAAGCCGTTGCCCTTGCCGTGCCCGCGAGCAGCGCTCGAGCCCCAGTCCTTCCACTTGATCTTGCTGACGAGGCCGTTCGGGTCGCCGCCGTTGAAGATCGTCTTCGGGTGCGGGTGGCCGAAGCCCTTGCCGTTGGGCGCGAACTTCTTCGCGCCCAGCACGACCCCGCCGCCGCCACCGTGTGCGGCGAACGAAGCGCCGGCGACGCACATCGCGACCACCGCGCAGGCGAGCGTCGCGACCGCCGCCACCCGACCGAGCCTGCCCTTACCGCCGCTTCCGATCCGACTCGATCCCATAGCAAACCAACCCTTCCTCGCTGTGCCCGAATAAGGATGCCGGATCGGGCGCCCGGGCGCGAGTGGATTCCGTGCAGCCCTTCCTCGCCGCCGAGGGCGAGCACGGCCTGCGCCTCGTCACCGAGCTCAACGGGGGCGTCCGCCCGCGCATGGTCGCGGCGATCGCCGCCTATATACAGGCGGAGGTCGACGGCGGCTACTACCGCCCGCCGGACTCGCCCGAGCTGCTCGCGGACGTCCTCGTCTCCCTCGGCGAGCGCTTCCTCCACCACGGGGGCGATCCGACCATGAACCCGGACCTCGACACCGCCCGTCGCGCCGTCGCCCTGATGCTTCGGGAGGACCCGGGCGCCGTGGCGCCCTAAGACGGCCTCTAAGGTCCGCGGCATGCCCGATCCCCGCGTAGCCCTCGTCGAGTTCCCCGCCGATGACACAGACCGCGCCCGGCGCTTTTGGGCCGGCGTCCTCGGCCGCGAGCCCGAGCCGCGCACCGGGGACGAGGGCCGCGGCTGGGTGACGAGGGCGGGGGAGGGGGCCGCCGTCGGCGTGCACGAGCGCGGCCGCGGCCCCGGCGACAACTCCTCGCTTCCCTATATCGAGGTGGACGAGATGGACGAGGCCGTCGGGCGGGTCAAGCGCTTCGGCGGCGAGATCATCCACCCGGGCGAGCAGTGGACGATTTGCCGCGACTCGGAGGGCAATCCGTTTGCGCTGGCCCTCAGCGCCTGAGGTCTTCTGCGTAGACTCCCGGTCATGGGAGGTCACTCGAGGACGGGGACGGGGACGGCTGCGGTCGTCGGGGCATTCGTGGCGCTGCTTGGCGCGTTGGCGCTGCTGGTTCCAGCCACCGCGTCGGCGAACTACTGGACCAAGCACCGAGCGCTGAACATCACCCACCAGGGCGGTGAGGACGAAGCGCCGTCGGCGACGATGTACGCGTTCGAGCGGTCGATGAAGCTCGGCTCGGACATGCTCGAGGTCGACGTCAACGTGACCAAGGACGACAAGCTCGTGATCATGCACGACGGCTCCGTCGACCGGACCACGAACGGCACCGGGCCGGTCGCCGATTACACCCTCAAGCAGATCAAGAAGCTCGACGCCGGCTACTGGTTCTCGCCACTGAACGGCTACCCGCACGACCGCAAGCCCAGCGACTACCCCTTCCGCGGCGTCCGCACCGGTGACAAGAAGCCGCCGAAGGGCTATCACCGCAGCGACTTCCGCCCGCTCGAGCTCAAGGAGCTGATGGACCGCTACCCGGGCGTCCCGATCAACATCGAGATCAAGGGTGGCGTGCCCGAGCAGGACTCCGACTACCACCACTGCGCCGAGGTCCTCGCCAAGTTCCTCAACAACTACGGGCGCACGAAGGGGATCATGGTCGTTTCCTTCAACAGCGCCGCGACGGAGTACTTCCACGAGCTGGCGCCTGACATCGATCTAGCGCCCGGCACGTCTCTGGTCGCCCTCTACGTCATCAGCGGCCAGCCGCTGCCCGATGGCTACGCCGCCTTCCAGCTCCCGAAGGACTACAACGGCAACCCCCTCGTCACGCAGGACTTCGTCGACCGCGCTCATGCCGACGGCTACGGCGTCCACGTGTGGACGATCGACGACGCGCCGACGATGAACGAGCTCTTCGACATCGGCGTCGACGGGATCATGAGCGCGCAGCCGATGCGGCTCGAGCACGTGATGTGCCAGCGCGACGAGCCGCGTCCGCCGCTGCCGGCGGTGACCGGCGGCGAGCACTGCAACCCGCACGCCTCGATCATCTGCCGCGCCAAGGCGGCGGCGCTGAAGCTCAAGGGCAGGACGGCGGCTCTCACCGTCGCGCGCCGCGACGACCTCGACAGCAAGTGCGCCGGCACCGTCACCCTGAGCGTCAAGGGCGAGGTCAAGAAGCGCATCCACGGCCGCTTCAACTTCCACTGGCACTCCCCGAGCGCCGGCGGTCCGGCAGCCGACCACCTCAATCTGAAGCTCCCGCGCAAGCTCGCGCAGCAGTTGCGAGATTCCGGCGCCGCGAGCATCAAGCTGTTGCCGTACTCGGGGTTCGTGCGCAAGCGCTCCTTGCCGCTGGGCTGACCGACTGGTGGTTGGCGCCTCCGCGCAGCAGCGCGGGGCGGCCGTCCTTCACGTCGATCGTCACTTCGACTTGTTCGCGGAGAGCTTCGGCTTTCGCAGCATCCGCCCCCTGATCCACCCCGGGCTCGCCGCCGGACGGCGCCATCGCGACACGCGAGCCACTTTCCCGTCCCCATGTGGCGGAAAAGTGGCGCGCGTCGGCAGCGGGGCCCCTTACGCGTCTCCTGCCCTGCGCCCCGCCCTCACCGGCCCGCGTCCGCCGCGCCCGGCTCCACCGCGTACTGGAGCAGCTTCTCGATCGGTACGACCTCGAGCGCCCGCTCATGGGTGGCGGCCAGGACGACGCCGGGCGCGTGGCCGGCCTGCTCGGCCTCGAGCCAGCGGGCCGCGCAGACGCACCAGCTATCGCCGGGCTCGAGACCCGCGAAGCCGAACTGGGGCATCGGTGTCGAGAGGTCGTTGCCGGCGAGCTTGCTGAACTCGAGGAAGCCCTCGGTGACCAGCGAGCAGACGGTGTGGCTGCCCGCGTCCTCGGGCCCGGTGCCGCAGCAACCGTCGCGGAAAAAGCCGGTCAGCGGCTCGGCGGAGCACTCCTGTAACTCCCCGCCGACGACGTTGATGTCCGGGTCCCGGGCCACGCCCGCAATTGTTACTTGTCACGGCGCTGACGCGGACCGCTCGGCGCAACCTCCGCGCATGTGAATATCGTGTTTCCGTGTGAGCGTGGCCGAAGGGGCAACGGTCGGGCCGAGCCAGGTAACCGAGCTCAGCTTTCCGTACTGGACGGCCGTGCGTCGCTGCGCGCTCGCCCTCTACGCCATCCTGATCGTCGTCTGGAGCACGATCTACGGGATTCCGGTCCAGCGCGAGCTCGTCATCGCGATGATCTGCGGGGCGCTCGTCTGCTTCTCGCTCGGCCGCCCGCCGCGGATGCTGCTGCAGATCTTCATCGACTGGCTGCCGCTCGTCATCGTCCTCGGGGCCTACGACGCGACCCGCGGCGCGGCCGACTCGCTCGGCATCGGCGTCCACACGACGACGATGATCGACTTCGATCGCTTCCTCTTCTTCGGCCACACGCCGACCGAGTGGATCCAGGCGCAGCTCGGCGGCGCCGACAGCCTCCAGGTCTGGGACGTCGGCTTCTCGGCCGTCTACACCACCTACTTCATCGTCCCCTTTGCCCTCGGTGGCTGGCTCTGGGCTCGTGACCGCTTCGCCTTCGTCCGCTACATCCGCCGCCTTGTGACGCTCGCCGCCGCCGGCCTCGCCACCTACATCCTCTTCCCGGCTGCGCCGCCGTGGATGGCGGGCGAGCAGGGTCTGCTCGAGCACGTGCACCGCACCACCGCCGAGGGCTTCCAGCTGCTCGGCGTGCAGACCGCCTCGCTCTTTACCAAGGGCCAGAGCGACGCCAACCTCGTCGCCGCCGTGCCCTCGCTGCACGCCGGCTTCACGATGCTCGTCGCGCTCGTTCTGTGGTCGCGGATCAAGAACCCGCGCCTGCGCCCGCTGCTGCTGCTCTATCCGCTGGCGATGGCGATCACGCTCATCTCCACCGGCGAGCACTACGCCTTCGACATCTTCTTGGGCTGGGCCTACACCGGCGCGGTGATGCTGGCCTGGAAGGCGCTGGAGTCGCGGAGCACGTCTCCGGCCGGCTCGCCGGCGCGCGTCGGCGCCGCGGTTCCCGAGGAGGCCTGAGCGCGCTCCAGGGGGAAGGGGTAGAGGTCCGCAGCCGGGCCGCTCTAAGGTCTGTGTCATGCCGAACCTCCGCGCCGCGTCGCTCGAGCTCCCCACGAAGGACCCCACAGGGACCGAGATGTCGCGTGGCTAGGCCGCCCGGCGGGCGTCCCCAGGCGCTTGGTCTGCTGCGGCAGCTGACGGGAAATCCCGAGGCCGAATTCCACGAGGGCCAGTTCGAGGCGATCGGCGAGCTCGCCAAGCGCCATGGCCGCGTGCTCTGCGTGCAGCGCACCGGCTGGGGCAAGAGCGCCGTCTACTTCGTCGCCACCGCGATGCTCCGCGCCGACGGGGCCGGGCCGACGATCCTGATCTCGCCGCTGATCGCGCTGATGCGCAACCAGCTCGAGGCGGCGGCGGCGCTCGGGATCAAGGCGGCGACGGTCAACTCCTCCAACCGCGACGACTGGGACGAGACCTTCGCCCAGATCGACGCCGGCGAGATCGACCTCCTGCTGCTTAGCCCCGAGCGCCTCGCCAACCCCGGCTTCCGCGCCGCCGTGTTGCCCGACCTGCTCGCGACGACCGGACTGCTCGTCATCGACGAGGCGCACTGCATCTCCGACTGGGGTCACGACTTCCGGCCCGACTACCGGCGGATCGCCGCGATCGTCGACCGGCTGCCCGCCGACTGCGCCGTACTGGCGACGACGGCGACCGCCAACGACCGCGTGATCAAGGACGTCGAGGAGCAGCTCCGCACCCGCAACGGCAGCAACGGCAGCGCCGGCAACCAGCTGATCACGATTCGCGGCACGCTCGATCGCCCGTCGCTGCGGCTCGAGGTCCGCGATCTGCCCAGCCAGGCCGAGCGCCTCGCCTGGCTGGCGACCTATCTGCCGCAGCTCGAGGGCAGCGGCATCGTCTACTGCCTGACCGTGCGCGACACCGGCATGGTCGCCGACTGGCTGACGTCGCAGGGGATCGATGCCCTCGCCTACACGGGCCAGACCGACTCCGACGAGCGCATCGACATCGAGCGGCGGCTGCTCGCCAACGAGATCAAGTGCGTGGTCGCGACGAGTGCCCTCGGCATGGGTTACGACAAGCCCGACCTCGGGTTCGTCGTCCACTTCCAGGGGCCGGGCTCGCCGATCGCCTACTACCAGCAGGTCGGCCGCGCCGGCCGCGGGCTCGAGCAGGCGGACGCGGTGCTGTTGCGCGGCGCCGAGGACCGCGACGTGCAGGACTTCTTCATCAAGAGCGCCTTCCCGCCACCCGAGCAGGTGAAGACCGTGCTCGGCCTGATCGAGGGCTCGATGAAGCCCGTCACGATCGGCCAGATCATGGACGACGTCAACCTCGGCAAGGGCCGGCTTGGCCTGATGCTCAAACAGCTCGAAGTCGAGGGCGCCGTCCGCAAGGTCGGCTCCGGCTACCGTCGTAGCGAGGGCGGCTGGCTGCACGACGAGAAGCGGATCGCCGCCGTCACCGAGGCGCGCCGCGCCGAGCAGGCGGCGATGGAGGCCTACGGCAACGACGGCCGCTGCTTGATGGAGTCGCTGCGGATCGAGCTCGACGACCCGGGGGCCGAGCCCTGCGGCCGCTGCGCGGTCTGCACCGAGCCCAAGTTTGCCGGCGAGCTCGACCGCGACCTGAGCCTGGCCGCGATCACGATGCTGCGCGAGCGGCCGATCGAGATCGAGCCCCGCCGCTCGACCCCGACCGCGAGCGGCGGCTTCTCGAAGCTGCCCCGCGACGAGCAGCTCGAGCCTGGCCGCGCGCTGTCGCTGCTCAGCGACCCGGGCTGGGGGAAGCTCGTCAAGCAGGGCCGCTTCGAGGACAAGCGCTTCGACGACGAGCTCGTCGACGCCGCCGCTGCGCTCGTCGAGGGCTGGGGCCCGGAGCCCGCGCCCGCCTGGGTCACGGCCGTGCCCTCGCTCCGCCACCCCGAGCTCGTCGATGACTTCGCCCAGCGACTCGCCGCCAAGCTCGGCCTGCCCTACGGCGCGGCGCTGCGGTCCGCCCGCAAGGCCGAGCGGCAGAGCAAGCTCGACAACTCCCGCCAGCAGTTCCTCAACGTCGAGCGCGCGTTCTCGGTCGAGGCCGACGGCGTGCACTCGAAGGAGCCGGTGCTGCTGGTCGACGACACCGTCGACTCGCGCTGGACTTTGACCGAGGCCGGCCGCACGCTGAAGCGGAACGGCGTCGTCACGGTCTGGCCGCTGGCGCTGGCGAGCAGCGGCCTCGGCGGCTGAGCCGGGCCCACGTACCGGCCGAGCTCGACCCGCGGCTCCGGCCTCCTGAGCTAACGTTGCGGCCGTGATCGACGCCACCCTGCCAACGGAACTCTCCGTCGGCGGCCCCGCTACGAGCGCGGATCTCTAGCGCGTGATCTCAATCCTGGCGGTCGGCGGCGTCTCCGTGCTCGTAGTCGGGCTCGTGGCCGGTTGCCGCCAGCGCTGGAGCCCGGTCTCGGCCGTTGTCCAAGCGGCTGGGCTGACGCTGGTCGGTGTCGCGGGGCTCGCCGTTCTGCTCGGCGGGGATGCGATCGGCGCGCAGTTCACCGACGCGATCGACCCGTCTTTCGGCGTCGATGGCCTGAGCGGGTTCTTCCTGCTGACGACGGCGCTCGTCGGCGTGCCGGCGCTCGTCTACGCCCGCGACTACCTCGCCGGCGGCAGGCGGGCGGCGGCCTTGACCGCGCTCACGGGACTGTTTCTGCTCTCGCTGATCGGGTTCGTCGCCGCGCGAGATCCCTCGACCTTCCTCGGCTTCTGGGAGCTGATCACGCTGATCCCGGCGATCGCGATCCTCGTCCGCAGCCACGACGAGCCGGTGCGGCGGGCAGTCTTCGTCTACCTCGCGATCACCCACCTAGCCGGTGTCGGCGTCTGGATCAGCATCCTCGCGCTCGCTCACTTCGGTGCCCTGTCCGATCCCGGGACACTGCTCGAGCACGGCACCGGCGTGCAGACCTGGGTGATCGTCGCGGCCCTGATCGGCTTCGGCACGAAGGCCGGCCTGATGCCGCTGCATTCGTGGCTGCCGCGAGCGCATCCAGTCGCCCCCGCGCACTTCTCCGCGCTGATGTCGGGGGTGATGATCAAGGTCGCGATCTACGGCCTCGTCCGGGTGCTGTTCGAGTGGGCGGCTCCGGCGCCCGAGTGGTGCGGGCTGGTCGTCCTCGCGCTCGGGTTGCTGTCGGCGCTCGGCGGGGTCGTCTACGCCCTCTTCCAGCACGATCTCAAGCGCCTGCTCGCCTTCCACTCGATCGAGAACGTCGGCATCATCGCGCTCGGCATCGGCGCTTCGATCCTGTTCGCGGCCCACGGTTCGACCACCTGGGCTGCGCTCGCCTTCGCCGCCGCCCTCCTGCACACGCTCAACCACGCGATCTTCAAGGGCCTGCTCTTCCTCGGTGCCGGCTCCTTCGAGCGCGCCGTCGGCTCGCTCGATCTCGATCACCTCGGCGGGCTGCTGCGGCGGATGCCCTGGACCGGCGCCGCCTTCCTGATCGGATCGATGGCGATCGCCGGCGTGCCGCCGCTGAACGGCTTCGCCTCGGAATGGCTGACGCTTCAGGCCCTCGTGCATCTCGCCATCGACCCGCCCGTGGGGCTGGCCGTGGTCGGCGCGCTCGCCGCCGCCGGTCTCGCGGCGACGGCCGCGCTCGCCGTCTACTGCTTCGTCAAGGTCGTCGGGCTCGTCCTGCTCGGCGCGCCGCGGCGTCCCGAGGTCGAGGCGGCCGGCGAGGTCGCCGCCGGGATGCGGTGGGCAACTGCGCTGCTCGCCTCGTTCTGCGTCGTGCTCGGCATCGTCCCCGGCCTGCTCGTCGGCAAGCTGCTCGAGCTGGCACCGGAGCCGGCGCAGATCCCGACCGGCGCCGGGCTCTCGATCCCGGGCACGGGCTCGCTTCCGTCGCCCTCGATCGCGATCGGGCTGGCGCTCCTCACCTTCATTCTCTGGCGCGTACGCGGCGCCCGCCGCGCCGCGCCGGTGCCCGCCTGGGCGTGCGGGCAGCCGGTCGAGCCCGAGGTCGCCTGGACGTCGTCGAGCTTCACGAAGCCGCTCCGGCTCGTGCTCGAGGTGGTCCTCAGGCCGCGGCGGGAGATCACCACCGTCGAGGCCAACGGCCTCCTGCAGCGGGTCAACTATCGCGGCGAGGTCCCGCATCTGTTCGACACCCACGGCTACGAGCCGCTGCTGCCGGGCCGCTCTCGCCGCCGCCGCCTTTGCCCGCCGCCTGCAGTCGGGCAACGTGCGCACCTACGCCGCCTACCTCCTCGGCCTGCTGCTCCTCGCCCTGCTTGCGATCGCCACCGGGGTGATCGGGTGACGGCGATCGCCGGCATCGTCCAGGTCCTCGGGGGCGTGTTGCTGGCGCCGCTGCTCGTCGGCTCGATCCAGTCGCTGAAGGCGCGCCTTCAGGGCCGCCGCGGCCCCTCGCCGCTGCAGCCCTACCGCGACCTGCGGCGCCTGTGGGGAAAGTCGGGCGCCGACCCGCAGCCGACGACGATCGTCTACCGGCTCGCGCCCTGCATCGCCGCCGCGACGGCGGGCCTCGCGCTGCTTTTGGTCCCGATCGCCGGCCGATCGCCCGACTGGTCGCTCGGTAACGACGCGATCGTGCTGATCGGGTTGCTCGCGCTCGGTCGTTTCGCCCTGGCGGCGTCGAGTTGGGACACCGGCTCGGGCTTCTCGTTGATGGGCTCGGCCCGGGATCTGATGATCGCGGTGTATGCCGAGGCGTTGCTGCTGCTGGCGGTGATCCTCGCGGCGCTGCCCGCCGCGAGCACCGACCTCGTGCCGATGAGCGTCGCCGCGGGCGGGACGGCGCCCTGGGGAGAGGCCGGGCACTGGTGCGCGCTGGCCGCCTTCGCGCTGGTGATCGTCGTCGAGACCGGCCGCCAGCCGATCGACAACCCCGACACCCACCTCGAGTTGACGATGATCCACGAAGGCCCGCTGCTCGAGTACGCGGGGCGCGACCTGGCGCTGATCCAGTGGAGCGCCGCGGCGCGCCATTGGATCTTCATCGTGCTCGGTGCCGAGCTCTTCCTGCCCCACTTCGGCGGCTTCGCGGCTCAGGTCGCCTGGCTCGCCGCGGGCGTCGCCTTCCTCTGCATGGCGCTCGGGCTGACCGAGACCGCGCAGGCGAAGATGCGGCTGCTGCGGGTACCCGGGCTGCTCGGGGCGGGCGGCCTGCTGGCGCTGGTCGGGCTCGTCGCCTATCTCGGAGGCGCCTCGTGAGCGCCGCCGCGATTGCCGCCCTGATCGGCCTCGCGCTCGGCGTCGTCGTCGTCCGCCGGCGCAGTTACGCGACGCTGCTCGTCGCCGCCCAGTCGCTGGTGCTCGGGATCGGCGCGCTGAGCCTGGCCGCGGGGAGCGAGCTGGTGGTCGCCGGGCTCGTCCTGCTCGTCCGCGCCGTCACGCTGCCGCTGGTGTTCGCGGTCATCCGCCGACGGACTCCCGAGCGGCGGCTTGTCGTCGCGGCGGCGCCGGCTGCGGTGCGGCTGCTGATCGCGGTGCTCATCGCGTTCGTCGCCGTCAGCCTGACGCCGTCGCTGGGGCTTGGCGATGCCACTGCCGAGCACGGGGCCGTCGCCCTCGTCACCCTCGGGATCGGCATCGTCGTGCTGCGCCGCCCGACGCTCTTTCAGGCACTCGGCCTGCTCGTCGCCGAGAACGGCGCCTACCTGCTCGCCCTCTCCGTCGCCGGCGGGCTGCCGGTGGTGATCGAGCTCGGCGTCCTCTTCGACCTCGTCGTCGTGCTCACCGTGGTCGCCGCGTTCAGCTACAGGATCCACCGCGTCGTCGGCACCGGCGACACCGAGCTGCTGAGGGGCCTTCGTGACTGACCTCGCCACACCGATGGTCCTTGCGGTCGTGCTCGTGCCCGTCGTCTCGGCGGCGGCGGTCTGGCTGCTGCCGAGCCTGCGCGCCGCCCATCGCCTCAACGCCGTAACCGCGACGATCACCGCCGCGCTGGCGCTGCTGCTCGCTGGGACCGCGTTCGCCTCGGCCCCCGATGTCGCGGCCCGTACGGACTGGTACGTGGTCGACGTCGCCGCCGGCATCTTCGTGGCCCTGATCGCGGTCGTCGGCCTCGCCAGCGCGCTGCTCTCGGCGTCGTATCTGCGCCACGCGGGGCACAACTTCGTCAGCGCCCGGCGGGCGCGATCCTCCTACTACGCCGCCTTCAACCTCTTCTGGGCGGCGCTGTTGGCGATCCCGCTGACCGCCAATCTCGGCGTCGCCTGGCTGCTGGTCGAGGCGACCACCGCGACCTCGGCCCTGCTCGTCGCCTTCAGCGGCAAGCGCAGCGCGCTCGAGGCGGGCTGGAAGTACGTGGTGCTGACGACGCTCGGCCTCACCGTGAGCCTGCTCGGCATCGTCGTGCTCTTCGCCGCGGTCGGCGGCAATCCGAGCCTCAGGGCTCTCGACTGGCAGCTGCTCGCCTCGCGGGCGGACTCGCTGCCGGCCGAGACGACGCTCGTCGCCTTCGTCCTCGTGCTCGTCGGGCTCGCCGCCAAGGTCGGCTGGGCGCCCGTCCACAACTGGCTTCCGGAGGCTCACAGCGAGGCGCCGCCGCCGATCAGCGCGCTGCTCTCGGCGGCGCTGCTGCCGACCGTGCTGCTCGTCGCCTGGCGCACCGAGCTCGCCCTCGGCCCGGCAATCGGCGCCGGGACGGTGCGGACGCTGCTCGTCACGTTCGGGCTGCTGTCGCTCGCCGTCGCCGTTCCGTTTCTGTGGCGGCCGCTCCCTTGGAAGCGCCTGCTCGCCTATTCGAGCCTCGAGCACATGGGCATCCTCGCCCTCGGAGTCGGCTTCGGAACGCCGCTGGCGATCGCCGGAGTCGCCGTCCACCTGATCGGTCACGGTCTCGCCAAGGCGCTCGGCTTCTACGCCGCGATCCCGCTGCTTCGCGAGGATCCGGCCGCGGCCGAGGAGCCCGCCCAAGGGATCGCGCTGGTGAGCCGATCGACCGCCTTCTCCGTCGGCGTGCCGGTGCTCACGCTCGCCGGGATCCCGCCGCTGCCGCTGTTCGTCTCCGAGGTGATGATCCTGCTCGGCGGCATGGATGCGGGGCTGATCGGAGTCGTCGCCGTCGCTGCGTCGCTGCTCGCGCTCGGCTTCCTCGGCCTCGCCCGGGCGCTGATCGAGGGCCTGCTCGGCGAGCGCCGACGGGGCGGGCGACGCTCGCGCGCGGCCCGGCCGGTGGCGTTGCTGGCGGGCGCGACCGCCGTCGCGCTGGTGGCGCTGAGCGTCGTCGCCTTCGGCCTGCCGGGGTCGGACATCGTCGACGGCCTGATGAGGAGTGGCGCCTGATGAGCGTTGCGTCGCGCCCGCGGATCGAGCTGGTCGAGGTCGAGGCCCCCGCCTGGCGCGACGCCTGCGGGGCCGCGATCGCGACCGGCGAGCGCTTCCTCGGCGCCTTCGCGGACGGACCGGCCGGCGGGGGAGGGGGGAGCTCGTGGAGTGCCCTGTTCGCCACCGGGACGGGCGTGCGAGTGCTGCGCACCGACGTCTCTGCCGGCGTGAAGTCGATCGTCGACCTCGTCCCCGCCGCCGACTGGGACGAGCGCGAGGCGGCCGACGCCTACGGCCTCCGCTTCGACGGTCACGAGCCGCTGCGGCCGCTGCTCCGCCACAGCGCGGAGCTCGACTCGTGGACCGTGCCGGTGGGAGGCGCGGGCGTCAACCAGGTCGCCGTCGGGCCGATCCACGCCGGCGTCATCGAGTCCGGCCACTTCCGCTTCCACGTTGTCGGCGAGCGCATCCTGGCGCTCGACGCGCGCCTCTTCTACAAGCACCGCGGGCTCGAGCGGGCCGCGGAGGGCGTCCCCGTCGGCGAGGCGATCGCCTACGCGCAGCGCGCCTGCGCGGCCTGCTCGGTTGCCAATTCGGTCGCCTTCGCGCAGGCGGCCGAAGCCGTCCAGGGTTTCGGGGCGGGCCGCGAGATGCGACGCGGGCGGACCCTGCTGCTGGAGCTCGAGCGCGTCTACAACCACCTGCACGACATCTCCGCGATCTGGCGCCGGCGTCGGCTTCGCCGCCGCCAACATGGCGTTCGCCGCCCTCAAGGAGCGGGTGATGCGGCTCAACGCGGAGATCGCGGGCCACCGCTTCCTGTTCGGCACCGTCGCCGTCGGGCGCAGCGACCTCGAGATCGCCCGCGCCGCCGGCGAGCGGGCGCGCGGCGTCCTCGGCGATGTCTGGGTCGATGCGGCGAAGGCCTGGCGCGAGCTCGAGTTCGCGACGTCGTTTCAGGCCCGCCTCGACGGTGTCGGGCGGCTCAGCGCCGAGGATGCGCGGCGGTTCGGGGCGGTCGGCCCGGCCGCGCGGGCGGCCGGAGTGGCCGGCGATCGGCGCGAGGCATCCGTCGGCCTCTGCTACGAGGGCTTCGAGGCAGCGTCACTGGACGATCCCGAGGGCGACGTCTCGGCCCGGTTGCGGATCCGGGCGGCCGAGCTCGAGCGGAGCTTCGAGCTGCTCGACGAGCTGCTTGCCGAGCCGGTCGAGGCGGGTGAGGCGAGCATCTCCCGCGAGGCGGATCCGATTGGGATCGGTCGAGTCGAGAGTCCGCGAGGGGAGACGGTCTGCGTCGTCGACGCGAGCGCCGGCCGGGTGCGGCGCCTGCATCTGCGCACCGCCTCCTACGCGAACTGGCCGGCCCTCGCGCACGCCTGCACCGGCGAGCTGCTTGCCGGACTTCCCGCTGATCAACAAGAGCTTCGAGCTCTGCTACGCGTGTGCCGATCGCTGATGTTCGTGCTGCTGCGACAGCTCGACCGCGTCCGCCGCCGCGCCGCCCTGCCGCCCCGCCGGGACGTCCGCTCGCTCGCCCTCCGGCACGTCGACGCGGGCTCGTGCAACGGCTGCGAGCACGAGCTCACCGCCGCCTCGGGCCCCGACTACGACCTGCAGCGCTTCGGCCTCGATGTCGTCGCCTCGCCGCGTCACGCCGACGCGCTGCTCGTCACCGGTGCGGTCACGAAGCGGATGGAGACGGCGCTGCGCCGAGCCTACGAGGCGATGCCCGAGCCGCGCCTCGTCGTCGCCCTCGGCGATTGCGCGCTCGGCCGCGGGGTCCTCGCGACCGGCGACGAGCTCGCCGCACCCCTTGACGAGCTGCTGCCCGTCGACATCCGGGTTCCGGGTTGCCCGCCGACGCCGGATGCGATCGCGTCCGTGATCCTCGCCGGGCTCGCCTGAGCGGGCCACCGCCTGCAGCTGAACCGAGTGGCGATCAGGCCTCGGCGTGAGCTGGACCGTTGCGGCCCCGCCGGCAGCGATCCCGCCGGACAAGTAGTCCGGACCTCACCCCCTCATGTGTGGCGAAGTCCGGAACGCTCCGTCGGAGGCTGCCTTCCGGGCCAAAACGATCGGCCCGAACCTGTGTTAGCGGGAGATAGTGGTTCGCTAACAGTTCCTTTACGTTCGCGAAAGGCCGGCGCGCGAGGGTGCCGGCACCGACCCGAACGCTCCCCCCGGAGGTGGCATGACGATGACCGAGACCGACCACAGCCCCGCAGTCCTCTTGAGCGGCGCCACCGGTTTTCTCGGTGGCGAGATCCTCGCGCGCCTGCTCGAGCGCGAGGAGTGCCCGCGCGCCTACGTTCTCGTCCGCGCCGAGGACGACGAGGCCGCCCGGTCTCGCGTCCGCGCGATCCTCGCCTCGAGCCTCGGCCACGCCGACCCCTACGCCGAGCGGGTCGAGGCGATCGCCGCCGATCTGACCGCGCCGGGGCTCGGGCTCGCTGCCGAGCGCCGGGCCGAGCTCGCCGAGCGGGTCGGGCGGATCATCCACTGCGCGGCGTCGGTCTCCTTCAGCCTCGGCCTCGAGGAATCGCGCTCGATCAACCTCGAGGGCACGAGGCGGATGCTGGATCTCGCCGAGCTCGCCGTCGAGCGCGGCGGCATCGATTGCTTCGCCCACGTCTCCACCGCCTACGTCGGCGGCGATCACAGCGGCCGTTTCGCCGAGACCGACTTCGACGTCGGCCAGGGGTTCCGCAACGCCTACGAGCAATCCAAGTTCGAGGCCGAGCAGCTCGTCCGCGCGCGGGCCGAGCGCTGCCGGGCGCAGATCTTCCGGCCGAGCATCGTCGTCGGCGACTCCACGAGTGGCTGGACCTCCGCCTTCAACGTGCTCTACGCGCCGCTGCGCGCCTACGCGAAGGGCGCATTGCCGATCCTGCCGGCGCGCCGCGCGAGCCCCGTCGACGTCGTCCCCGTCGACTTCGTCGCCGACTCGGTGCTCGCCCTCAGCGGGCGGCCGGGAACGACCTGGAACCTGACCGCCGGGCCCCGCGCCTCGACGGTCGGCGAGATCGTCGAGCTCGCCGCCGAGCGCCTCGGGGAGGGGCGCCCGCGCCTGCTCGCGCCGTCGCTTTACCGGCGCACCCTGCATCCGCTGATGGTGCGCCGCGGCAGCGAGCGCCGTCGGCGGGCGCTGCGCTCGAGCGAGGTCTTCTTCCCCTACTTCTCGATGCGCCTGCACTATGAGAACGCCCGCACGGCCGAGGCCCTGGCAGCGCACGGGATCGCCGTTCCGGAGCTCGCCGACTACTTCGACCGGCTCCTCGACTTCGCGCTCGAGGCCGAGTGGGGAGGCCGGCCGATCGCCCGGCACGAGCGCCACGGAGCGCCGGGCGCGCCACCGCGCCCGCGCCGGCGCCGCAGCGCCCGCCCCAGCCGGCCGATCCGCGGCCGCCCCGCCCGCGATCGCGGCTGAGCCGCGCGAGCCGGAGGCGCCGGTCCGCCGGTGCTCATTTCGACGTGGGATAGAGCGAGCAACGGGCTTGCCAACGTAGACGTGAACGTCTACAGTTTCGTCTATGGCAACGACGACGGTCCGGGTCACCGAGAGCACGCGAAATGCTCTCACCCGCCTCTCCCGCGAGCGCGGCATCAGCACTGCCGAGCTGCTCGACGAGCTTGTCAGCCGGCGCGAGCAAGACGAGCTCCTCGAGCAGATGAACGACGCTTACGCCCGCCAGCGCCAGGACCCTGCCGCCTGGGAGGCCGAGCGCGACGAGCGTGGCGCCTGGGAGCGGGCACTCCTCGACGGGCTCACCGACCTGTGAGCGAAGCCGCGCAGGGGGAGGTCTGGTTCTGTGATCTGGAGCCCACCCGCGGCAGGGAGCAGGCGGGCCGACGCCCCGCGCTGATTGTCAGCGTCGATCAGCTCGGGACGGGGCCGAGCGGGCTCGCAATCGTCGTCCCACTGACGACCACGCCGCAACAGAACCCGATCAGACCCGAGATTCCCGCCGACGAAGCAGGCCTCAAGAAGCGCAGCTGGGCACTCCCGGACATGGTCCGATCCGTAGATCGCTCGCGGCTGGTCGAGCGCTGGGGAAGGGTCCGCCCCGGGACCCTCGAGCAGGTTGCGAGCCGCGTGCGGTTGCTGATCCGAACCTGAGCGCCGAAGCCGCCGCGCCGCCCCCCTGCGGCCCATCGTGAAAAGGTAGGCGAGTACCTCAACGGAGGAGGAGAGATGGCAGAGAGTGTCTACCGAGTAACAGAGGTCGTTGGCGTCAGTTCCGATTCATGGGAGCAGGCCGCGAAGAACGCCGTCGAAGCGGTTGGCGGGTCCGTGCGCGATCTGCGGATCGCCGAGGTGATCCGCCAGGACGTGACGATCGAGGACGGCAAGATCTCGGGGTTCCGCGTCCGCCTGGGCGTCTCGTTCAAGTACGAGAACTAGGTACACGCGTACCAGTAGGTGGACCGACCGGATCGGCGGGCCCGGTCAGCGGGCCCGCCCGATCGGTTCAGGCCGCCAAGCGGCCGGCATTAGGCGGTGGGGGTACCGTGTACGCACGGTCAGCGTGGCCCTTGCGCTGAAAAGTCCGGCTCCTGGGAGGAACTGATGTTGGATCCCCGCACTCGTTCGCGTCGCGCACCCCTGATCGCCCTGCTCGCGACGGCAGCGCTGATCTCGGCCCTGGCAACGGCTCCTGCGGCGCTCGCGAAGGTCAAGGGGTTCACCAACGGCGTCGCCAGCGGTGACGTCGGCACGAAGTCGGCGATCCTCTGGGGCCAGGCCAAGAAGTCGGGCAAGACCGTGCTCCAGCTGACGCACAAGGGCGGCTTCGGCAACTGCAAGGCGAAGAAGGCGAAGAAGAAGTACGTCGTCAAGGCGAAGGGCTCGACCGGGCTCACCGTTCAGACCCGCGTCAAGGGCCTGAAGCCCAACAAGGCCTACAAGTACCGCTGGTGCGCAAACGGCGGCAAGCGCAGCGCCACCGGCAAGTTCAAGACGGCGCCGAAGGCGAAGCAGGCGAAGACGATCCACTTCGCGCTGGCCGGCGATCAGGACGCGCGGCCGCTCGCCTCCGACCCGAAGGGCGCGCCCTACTGGAACAAGTTCCAGGTGTGGAAGCGGATCACCGCTGAGCACAACGACTTCAACGTCCTGATGGGCGACACGATCTACTCCGACACCGAGGTCCCGGGCTACACGAACAAGGACATCGCCCTCTCGGTCAAGCAGAAGCGCGCCGCTTACGAGACAAACCTCGGCCAGCAGGCCTGGACCAAGGCGCGCGGCTCGGCCGCCTACTACGCGCACTGGGACGACCACGAGTTCATCAACGACTTCTCCCAGCAGGAGAGCGTCTTCCCGTACAGCAACGACGGCACGAGCTACCCGCCGACGAAGATGAGCGGCCCCAAGCTCTACAAGAACGGCGTCAAGGCGTTCACCGAGTTCAACCCGGTCTCCTACTCGAAGAAGGCGGGCATCTACCGCAGCCAGCGCTGGGGCAAGAACCTGGAGGTCTTCTTCCTCGACGAGCGCTCGTTCCGCTCCTCGAGCGCCGACTACAGCGGCGTCTGCGACAACCCGGCAGGCAGCGGCAACCCCGATCTGGCGCCGACGGCCCCGCAGAGCACCCGCAACGTGTTCGCGGCGCTCGTCCCGCAGCTCGCCAACCCGGTGCCGCAGGCCTGTCTCGACGCGATCAACGACCCGTCCCGGACGATGCTCGGCCAAAACCAGCTGAAGACGTTCGAGAAGGCGATCAAGAAGTCGGACGCGAAGTTCAAGGTGATCTTCAACGAGGTCCCAATCCAGCAGTACTACTCGCTGCCGTATGACCGCTGGGAGGGGTATGAGGCCGAGCGCCAGACGCTCCTGCACTACCTCGCCGACCACGTCGACAACGCGATCTTCATGACCACCGACGTGCACGCCAACCTCGTCAACGACGCCCGTTACAACACGCTCGGCGGCGACGGTGTCCAGGACTCCGGCATCCTCGACGTGACCAACGGTCCGGTCGCCACCGAGAACTACTCAGGCGAGATCGACGGCGCGACCGGCAACCCGGCCGCGGGCGGCCTGATCCAAAGTGCGTTCCTGAAGCCCGAGCCGCCCGCCGGGGTCGGCATGCAGTGCGCCGCCACCGATCAGTTCAGCTACGCCGAGGCGACGGTGACCAGCAAGAAGCTGAAGATCGACCTGCTCGACAGCAACGACAAGCCGGTGCTGGACACCGGCGATGTCGAAGGGAACCCCGACGCGCCCCCGTGCGCGCCGGTCGTGCTGAAGGCGAAGTAGGGGAGAAGGCCGCCCGCCCAGCGGGCGCCATTAGGTGGTGCCAGTAGCGTGTAGCTATGGCTAAATCCACCGAAGACCAAGTGATGGAGGCGGTCCGATCGATCGGTGGCGAGTTCACCCGTGAGGACATCGCCCGCAAGCTCGACGTAGATGTCGCCGACATGCAGAAGAGCTGGAAGGCTTCCAAGGAGTCGGGTCAGTTCGAGAAGGTTCGCCAGGAGGACGGCAAGCGCTACTTCGCGCTCAAGGCCGAGTAGGCCTCGAGCCGCGTGCGAATACTGGGCCGGGCCTGAACCGAGGCCCGGCGGTCGGCGCTAGAAGCGGTTGGCGTGCTTGCGCGAGATCTTGAAGCCGTGCTTGGTCCGCGTGTTCGTGCAGCGGACCGCGCCGTTGCCGGTCTTGCAGCGGAAGCGCCCGACCCTGCGGACCTCGTCGCCGCCGATCTTGTGGCCGCTGCCGAGCACGGTGTCGCCGGCGCAGGTGAAGTCGCCGGGCCCGTGCTTGCCGACGTACAGCCCGTTGCCGTAGTCGAGCTTGCACGACTTCGGCTTCGCCGGTGCGCTCCACTTGTGCTGAGCGATGTCGCAGCGCGCCTGCTGCTTGATCAGCGCACAGGCGATGTTGCCCCGCGCCGCCTGAAAGATCTTGAGCTTCGCCCCACCAGCCGACGCCACCGCCGGACTGATCAAAAGGACAACCGACGCGAACACCAAGCAGAGCTTTTTCATGGCCTTGAATCTACGCCGATCGGGGCGGTGGGGCAAGGCTTTTCTTGCCAGCAGTTCCCAAGGTCAGTATCGGCGCGCAACGCACCGCGTAGACGGCTCAGTGCAGCTTGGCGCGGAGAGCTCGCTATTTCAGCTTCAGCGTCTTGTGCACCGTCGCGTGGTTGCCGGCCGCGTCATGCACGCGCGCGGTCGCCTTCGCCTTCCTCGCCTTGTGGTTGTGGGCGACGAGCTTCGCCTTCGCCTTCGCCAGCTTCAGCTTCACCTTTCCGGTCTTGCCGGCGCCGACCTTGAAGCTCGCCTTCGCGAGGTTGACGTGGCCCTTGTGGCCGTGGAAGGGGACCTTCTTCGCCGTCTTCAGGCTGAGCTTGCCGGCGCATGGGGGTGATGCCTCCGACTTCGGGCAGGCGAGCTTGACGACCGCCTTGCGGCCTTTGAGCCGAACCTTCTTGCCCTTGATCTTGATCGTGACCTTGCTGTCGCGGGCGCCGACGTAGGCGTTGTCGTCCCAGTCGGCCGCAACGCATTGCGCGACCGCGGCGCAGGCGATCACGCCGGAGCCGGTGAACTCCTCATAGCCCGGCAGCGGCGTCCGCTTGAAGCTGTTCGCCGAGGTTGGATTTCCGAGCAGCACGTCGCCGCTCGCGTCGACGGCCGCGCAGAGGCTGGCCGAGGGGCAGGCGACCTGGACCGCATTGCGGCCCCCGGCGACATCGGGATTGCCAGGCGCCATCGCGGCCGCCGCCGGTGAGCCGGGCGAGCGCGGGTTGAACGTCGCCACAAGGCCGAAGTACGCGCCCTTGCTGTCGGGGCCGAAGCCGACCGCCGTGCACTGGCTCAGCGTCGGGCAGGCGACGCTGTGGATGCCGATCCCGGTCGTGTTCGCGATCGGAACCTGCGTCGCGGCGCCGGGCGCGTGCGGGTTGAAGGTGACCTCGTTGCTGGTCGGCTCCCCCGAGCCGCCGCCGACCGCCGTGCACTGCGTCGTCGAGGGGCAGGCGACGCTGTTGAGCCGGCCGCTGTCGACCGTGACCTTCGAGACCGCGCCCGGGGCGTGTGGATTGAAGGTGACCTCCTGGCCGTCGAGGTCAACCGCGGTGCACTGCGTCAACGTTGGACAGGCGACGCTGGTCATGCCGCCGCTGCCGTCGACCGTGACCGGCACCGGGGAGCCCGGCGCCTGCGGGTTGAAGGTGACCTCGTCGCTGGGGCTGACCGTCGTGCACTGCGTGAGCGAGGGACAGGCGACGCTCGACTCGAAGCCGTCACCGGGGCCGTCGATCGTGACCGGTGAAGGAGAGCCCGGCGAGCGCGGGTTGAAGGTCATCTCAACGCCGGGGTGGAAGGCCCCCGGTCCCTGCTGGCCGTCGACCAACGTGCACTGCTTTGTGGACGGACAGGCGAGGCCGAGGACGCCGAGCCCCGAGGTGTTCGGGTTGACCGCGAACGGCTTCGACCAGGCGAGCGCCGCCCGCGCGCCGGCGGGCAGCACGACCGCCGCCAACAACGCCGCACAGAGCACCGCTACCGCGCCGAGCGCCACTCGCCGGGCCCCGAGCGGGCCCCGCATCGACGATCCACCAACTTCCCGCGTCAACTGCAACGGCTGCATCCCGACCTTCCTCTCCATTGGTCCGACTTCCCGCGCGCAAGCTCTCGCGAGGCGCACGGGCAGTTGGCCCACGATTTCTCTCCTTTTCCCCCCAACTCACACTCGAAGCGCATTGGCATACCTCTCCGGAGCTGGCTCAGGTGTCCGCACGATCGGTTGAACCGACGATCGACGAGCGACCCGACCTGTGATGAGCAACTCACTGCCCAATCTCAGGCTACGTAGACCTTACTCCTGCGCCGAACTGTCCCTGCCCGCGCTCAGTCCGCCCGAACCTCGAACTCCGGCAGGTTCACCGGCCCGAACGAGGTGATCATCGCGACGTCGACCGCGTCGCGGCCGCGGCCGACGACGACCCGCCCGACCCGCCGGCGGTTGTTGCGCGCGTCGTAGGTGTGCCAGGCGCCGTCGAGGTAGGCCTCGAACCAGGCGGCGAAGTCCATCGGCTCGGCCGGCTCGGGGACGTCGATCGTGGGGATGTAGCCGGCCACGTAGCGCGCGGGGATGTTCAGCGCCCGGCAGAACGAGATCGCCAGGTGCGCGAAGTCCCGGCAGACCCCCTGACCCGCCCGGAAGGCATCGGCCGCCGTCGTCCACGGGTTCGAGGAGCCCGGCAGCCACTCGAGGTGGTTGTGGACGAAGTCGACGATCGCCTGCACCCGCTCCGAGCCCGGCGCCATCGAGCCGAACCGCGTCCAAGCCTCGTGCCCGAGCTCGTCCGGCAGGCAGAAGCGCGAGGGCATCAGGTAGCTGATCTGCTCGTTGCCGAGCTCCATGATCGGCGTCTCCGGCACCCCGGAGGGGATCTGATCGTCGGGGGTCGGATGCAGCACCTCCGCCTCGTAGACGACCCGCGAGGCCCCCGCCGGAATCGTCATCCGCTCGCACCGGTTCCCGAAGGAGTCGATGTAGCCATGGTGCTCGGCGCCGGTCTCCCAATGCTCGGCACTCACCTGCACCGTCGTATCCGAAGGCGCAACCTGCAGCACCGCCGAGACGGGCTGCGGCGTCTCGAATCCGAGCGTGCACCCCACGGTGAGGGCGAGTGGTTGGGGGTCGGCGGGGGGAACGGGGTGGACGATAGAGGGCGAGCGGTGGGCCTGACCGCAGCTTGCTCTTCCGTCGCCGGCATGGATCCATCGGGACTTCGTCGCGCTGCCGTCGAACAGGTAGCGCAACTGCCGTCGAATAAGTAGCGCTGACGCGCCCACCGACCCGGCGCTGGTGCCCTTGTCGACCTTCGCATGACGGGTGACCCCGATCGGGAAAAGGCGCCTCGAAACGGGAGCGGGGTGCCATTCAATATCCCGAGCGGGATATTCTTGCTTGACAGAACCTGAATCTCCTGCAATTATCCCGCTCGGGAATATGAATGAGCCAACGAGATTCGCAACGCCTGCCGAGCTGGGCGCAGCCCTACGCGCCCGCCGCAAGGCCTTCGGCTTGACGCAGGGCGAGTTGGCGGACGCCGCCGGAACCTCGCTGCGGCTCGTATCCGAGCTCGAGCGTGGCAAGGCCAACGCCCGGCTCGAGAGCGTGCTCAAGCTGGCCGCCGAGCTCGGCCTGGAGCTTTACGCGCGGCCGCGATGAATCAGCTGGACGTATGCCTGCACGACAGGCTGGTGGGGATGTTGGAGCGCGCCGAGCAGGGGCGATTGCGGTTCTCCTACTCGCCGGAGGTGCCGACCGACCCGTCGCCGCCACTTTCTCTCTCCCTGCCCGTGAGGGCAGAGCCGTACGAGGACGAGGAATGCCGCGGGTACTTCTCCGGACTGCTTCCTGAGGGCGGGTTCCTGCGAGCGGTGGCACGGGCCTTCGGAGTGTCGGCGTCCAACGCATTCTCGGTTCTCGACGCGATCGGCGGCGAGTGCGCGGGAGCCGTCTCGCTGGCGCCCGCGGGTACAGCGCGCCCCGCGCCGGGAGGCGTGCGCTGGCTCGACGCGGCAGGGCTCCACGATCTCATCGCCGAGTCTCCGGAGCGCGTGCTGGCAGAGGGCTTCGACGGCGAAGGCCTGCGCCTGTCGCTGGCGGGAGCGCAGGAGAAGCTGCCCGTGATCTTCGGCGGCGGACGAGTGGGGATCACCGCCGGCGAGCCACCCAGCACGCACATCATCAAGCTGCCGATCGAGGGATTCAGCGACACGGTTCCGAACGAGAGCTACTGCCTGGCGCTGGCCGCCGCGAGCGGCTTGACGGTTTGCGACGCGGAAGCTCGCACCGCGAGCCCAACGGCCTTCTTCGGTGAGCCCCCCGAGGGATCGATCCCCTTTCTTCAGGTGAGGCGGTATGACCGGACGGCTGAGGAGCCCGTCAGGCGGATTCACCAGGAGGACTTCTGCCAAGCCCTTGGTCATCCGCCGGACATCAAGTACGAGGCGGAGGGAGGCCCCGGCGTCTCCGACTGCGCCCGGCTGATCAGCCAGCACTCGGCCGTGCCGGCGCGGGACAGGCTCGCCTTCGCCGAAGCCCTCCTCTTCAACCTCGTGATCGGCAACTGCGACGCGCATGCGAAGAACTACTCGCTGATTCTCGAGGGAGAGGGCGCGCCGCGCCTGGCACCGCTGTATGACCTGCTCTCGACGGCGATCTATCCCCGTCTGTCGCGACGGCTCGCGATGCGCCTTGGCGGTGAGAATCGGCCCGAGTACATCCGCCCTCGGCACCTGGAGCGGATGGCCGCCGATCTGGGAATGCGGCCCCTCGCCCTCCAGCGTCGGGCAAACGACCTCTGCGAGCGCGTCGAGGCCGCCCTCCCGGTCGCCGACGAGAGAGTCGCCGGCGATTTCTTAGAGCCGAAGGTTCACACGCAGATCCGAAGCCGCGTGGAGAGCGGGATCAAGCTGCTTCGCGGGGCGGCCACCTCAGAGCAGTAGACGGCGCGCTTTGCTTGCCCGGGCCGGCCGATAGAGGTCGACGCCCGCCCCTCAGCGCACGGGCGTGCGCACGCGGACGTTGCGCAGCACGGTCTTGAAGGCGGAGTTCGAGGGGCGGCCGTAGGGGACGTCCGCGCCGAGCAGCTCGAGCTCGGCCGTGTGGCCGCGGCGGAACCGCCACGAGCCGGGGTGCAGCTGCCAGACGTTCTTGCCCTGCCGCGGCCGGTAGGAGCCGCGAGCGACGAGGTGCTGGGTGGAGCCGTCGCGGCCGATGTCCCAGAGGCGTGCGGCGATCTGCGTCTCGCCGGCCGGGGCGCCGCTGACGTCGAGGTTCGCGCGGATCCGCGGCGAGCCGATCATCGTCGTGCCGTGCTTGGCGGTGAAGAGCGGGATGCGCGCGGTCCCGGGCGAGGTCGAGCGCTGGGTGACCACGCAGCTGTCCCCGCCGCCGGAGACCGGGTCGATCGCCCGGCCGACCGACGGGTCGCCGAGCCCCGTGGAGTCGACGGTGAACGGCCCCTTCGCCTTCGTCCGGAGCTTGCGGTGGGTGAGGCCGGGGAAGCTCGGCGCGTGGAACGGGCCCGCCCGATTCGAGCGAGTGCGGGCAGCGCTGCACGTAGGCGGTGACGCCGGTCTTCAGGCCCGGCCCGACCCCGCGCAGGCGCTTGTCCATGAACGCGTGCAGGCGCTCGATCAGCGCCGCGCGCTCGCCCGGGTCGTTGCTCGCCCGCTGGTGGCCGAAGTCGCCGAACATGAGCGACAGCGGCACGTGCGGGTGGAGCTTGGCGGTCCGGTTCGCGTAGCGGAGCGCCTCGTCGACGGGGAAGAGGTCGTCGGTGAAGCCGGAGGAGATGAACAGCGGCGCCGGCGGCCGGCGCGGGGTCACGTAGTAGGGGGAGTGGAAGCTCGTCAGCTGCTGGACGGTGCGGCGAGCGGAGCGATCGGTGTAGGGCTCGCCGGCGCTCGTGCGGGCGACCCAGCCGGCGACGTCGGCCTGCGGGTCGGTCCCGGTCGGGGCCAGGTAGCCCATCGGCCGCCCCGGCACGAACGGCTCGCCGGTCGGCTGCCCCGGCCCGACCGCGAACTGCGCCGCGGCGAAGATCGCGTTGACGACGGTGGACTTCTCGACCCCAACCGGCTTGGTCGTCACCGAGCGCCCGGCGATCCCGTTGATCGGCACCCGCCCGTTCGGCGCGGCGGCATAGACGAGGTCGGTCCAGGGGATCACGGGCGCGGCGGCCGCGATGTGCAGGCGCTTGCCCTCCGGCGAGCGCCACGGCTTCGTGCTGCCGTCGGGCAGCATCACCCTGTTGCGGAGCGCCGCCAGCATCAGCGACTGCCCGCCGCCGTAGGAGTCGCCGGTGACGCCGATGCGGCGGTGGTCGACGAAGCGGCGAGTCGGCGAGCCGCCCCGCCAGCTCGAGCGTGTCCCGCCCCTCGTAGCGGACGTCGGCCAGGTGGATGTAGCCGTGCGCGCAGGCGACCGGGTTGGCCAGCCGCGCCTCCGGCGTCCCGCACGACCCCCACAGCCCGCGGGCCGTGTAGGTGAGGACCGCGTAGCCGTCCTTCGCCCAGGAGTAGGCGTTGTCGGTATAGGCGGTGGAGTTCGGATCGAGGTACTCGTACTTGCTGTTGCCGAACCCGTGGATCTCGACGAGGAGGGGCAGGTGGCGAGCGTTCGCGCTCGGGCAGCGTGACGGTCGTGTCGAGCGGCACGCCGTCCCAGGTCTTGACGAGCCCGGAGCACGCGTAGACGCCCTGGGTCGGCCCGCAGTCGGTGAGGCCGAGGGGGGCGGGGGAGGAGGCGGCGTTCGCGTGGGCCACGCAGGCGAATAGGGCCAGCCCAAGCGTCAGCGCGGAGGCAGTTCGCAGGCTCGCCCAGTTGCGTCTCCGACCCATCGGCCGATTATCCGAGTCCGGCGGCCAAGCGGCGCCAGTGGGGCTGAAGGTGTGGCAGTCAGATCGACGCGCTTCAAGCGACCCAGCCAGCCTTCCACGACCGCTGGGAGGGCTACGCAGCCGAGCGCGAGAAGCTCCTGCACTACCTCTCCGACAACGTGGACAACGCGGTCTTCATGACCACCGACGTCCACGCCAACCTCGTCAACGACGCCCGCTTCAGCACCCTCGGCCCCGACGGGGTCCAGAACTCGGGCAATCCTCGACGTCACCAACGGTCCCATCGCCACCGAGAACTACTCGGGCGAGATCAGCGGCGCCACCGGCAACCCTGCCGCACGCGGTCTGGTCCAGGGCCTCTTCTTCAAGCCCGAGCCGCCGGCCGGCGTGGGCATGCAGTGCGCGGCGACCGACCAGTTCAGCTACGCCGAGACCACGGTCACCAAGAAGAAGCTCAAGATCGACCTGCTCGACGACCACGACAAGCCGGTGCTCGACACCGGCGACGTGGAGACGAACCCGGACGCGACCCCGTGTGACTCGGTCGTGCTGAAGGCGGGATAGGGCGGCGGCTGGACTTATCCGCCGCAGAAACCACGTTCCAGTCCTACCCGGGCCACTGGGCGCTGGCAGTAACTTGCCCTCTGCGCTTTCGTGCCTTTCGGGCTGCACTCGCAAGGGCTGCTAGCCGGGCACCGCCGGCTCACTGATCGCCGTCCGCTGCAGTGGCGTGTTCCGTCCGGATGGCGTCAAGGCCGAGCAGAATCTGATGTGTAGTCGGACGATTCCGCATGTGATCTCGTTCCCAGTTCCCGTCCACGCCGCTGTCAACCGCGGCGACGGCGTCTCGGAATAGGCTCAGGGCCCTGGAGTCATCCCACAAGACTTCGCACAGGGCCATCGTGCTCTTTGCCGCCTGCTTCGTTTCCGGTGGACCAACGTCATTTCCGCAGCACAGGTGGCGAGCTGCCATGAGGATCTGCCATCGCCCCGGTTTGTATTGGGCGTGGAGCTGCTTGTTGCGCCAGAAGAACTCAAGCTTGTAGTGGGCGAACGCCGCCGCGTAATGAGCTCCGCTGCCGGTGCTTCACGCCGACGACTTGGCTCCCTAGTTGGTCCATAAGGGACGGGACGTATCCCGTCGAACGGTGCGGCTCGTAGGAACATCGCCGCGAAGGCACGCACGAGCTGATCGCGCGTAATGATTCGGACCTTTTCCATACCCTTGGCTTCGCTGTACTGGCGCGAGCGACGCTCGTAGTAAAGCTTCCGAGGACCTTCGAACGTGTCGAAGAAGAGCTCCAAGTCTCGCTCGAACTGCGAGCGTGAATTGAGCTCCTGCGCTTCGACTGGGGTTTGGCTATTCGTTGCCGTCACTACGGCGGTAGTGAGATCATCGTCGTCTGTGCCGATCACCCTGATAGGCACCCAAACGCTCATCCAAGGAGTCACGCTCATTGAACAAGACGTGGCTGGTTTGACCACCATTGACAATCTGATAGGCCTCAATGTAGAGCCGGTTCCCGGTAACGCGGAGCTTTCTCGCAACGATGGTCACGCCGTTGTTCAAGATCGGGAATCTGTCCCTATCCGTCGAATTGATCGTTCCCCGAATGTCCTTGTTGACGGGGTTCTCGGCGCCGCTGAAGTCGCGGACGTTGTCGGTGAAGAGGCTCTTTCGAATCTGCCCGGCGTCGTCAGTGAGGAGTCTGACCAGTTCAGTCGCTGGAATCACCCCGAGGTATGCCTCAGTGACTCCCGGGATTGTGGGCAGCGTCGCCTTTTGATCAAGGTCGAAGGTGTTGGAAATCGGCTGTTGTGTTCGGAAGTAGAAGTCTCTGAGCTCCTTAGCGCCCACGGCACGAAACGAGACGTCATCAAAGAGATTTAACTTCTCGAACGATGCAGTTTCGTCCGCGAGCCTGTGCAAGACCACATCCTGCCCGTCCCAGTCGCCTGTCGTGACGTAGTAGAGCCGTAGCTTGGGAAGGCCGCGGTTGAAGTAGGCGCCCCTCTCGTAGATGGCGGTCTTAATCTCCAGGTAGCGATCAAGTAATGGCGTTCGAGTCAAGGCAGCCTCACCAAAAAAGTCCCTGACGGCCATCGCGAGGTTGCCAGCCTGCGCTTCCTTGAAGTGTGGGGATCGCTTAGCGGATACGAACATGAAAACCGCCTCGACGAACCCATTACGTTCCGCAAGTTCGTCGACCTGCTCGGCGGTCGTTACGAGAGCGCCGTTCACGATCACAGCGATCCCGTCGATTCCGACCTCGTTGTCCGAGCTCAATGTCCTCGACATTGAACGTATCCGAGTACTCGCTAGATACGACCGAGAAGTTGACGAAGCGCTCGAACTGCTCGCTGGCCGGAAGGTGGGTCAGGCTCTCCTCGGCTATGAACTGGTCAACGAGCGATTGCGTGATTTTGTCTAAATCCGCGTCCGGCACACGGTCGATGGTATGGGAAGGTTCGGAGCCCTCGCTGCGCCACGATCGGAACCCCGCTATCCGCCCCGATCGTCTCGCCGCACAGCCAGCGGAGACGCGTGAAGCGGAGCGGCCCGCGCAACTCGCGGGCATGACGCGCCCATAGTCACGCTCTCCCGGCTACGTCAAGACGCGTAGATCGCGGGTTCGGGCGATCGTCGGCAGCCCGACGAGCGTCCGATTCCGCGACGTGCAGGGGCTCGCATCCTCATCCAGGGGTGGCGGGCGACGTAATCACGTCAGATCCGACAGACTGCGATCGACCAGCCGAGGGGAGAGGCCCAGGAGTGGAGAGCTCGACAGCACAACAAGATCGTCAGCTTCATCTGGGGCATCGCCGACGATGTCCTGCGCGACCTCTACGTCCGCGGCAAGTACCGCGACGTGATCCTGCCGATGGTCGTCCTCCGCCGCTTCGACGCGCTGCTCGAGCCGACCAAGCAGGAGGTTCTCGAGACGAAGACGATGCTCGACGACGCCGGCATCATCGAGCAGGACCAGCCGCTCCGCGACGCCGCCGGCCAGGCTTTCTACAACACCTCCCCGTTCACGCTGCGCGACCTGCGCAACCGCACCAACCGCCAGCAGCTCGCCGCCGACTTCACGCGCCTACCTGGACGGCTTCTCGCCCAACGTCCAGGAGATCCTCGACAACTTCGAGTTCCGCAACCAGATCCCGCGCCTGTCGAAGGCAGACGCGCTCGGCAGCCTGATCCAGAAGCTCCTCGACCCCAGATCAACCTCAGCTCCGAGCCGGTCTGGACGCCGACGGCTGCGATGATCCACCCCGGCCTCGACAACCACGCGATGGGCACGATCTTCGAGGAGCTCGTCCGCCGCTTCAACGAGGAGAACAACGAGGAGGCCGGCGAGCACTGGACGCCGCGCGACGCCGTCAAGCTGATGGCGCGGCTGATCTTCATGCCGATCGCCGATCGATCGAGTCGAGCACCTACCTGCTCTACGACGGCGCCTGCGGCACCGGCGGCATGCTGACCGTCGCCGAGGAGACGCTGCAGCGAGCTCGCCGCCGAGCACGGCAAGCAGGTCGTCACCCACCTCTACGGCCAGGAGATCAACGCCGAGACCTACGCGATCTGCAAGGCGGACCTGCTGCTCAAGGGCGAGGGCGAGGGCGCGGACAACATCGTCGGCGGCCCCGAGCACTCGACGCTCTCCAACGACGCCTTCCCGACCCGCGAGTTCGACTTCATGCTCTCCAACCCGCCCTACGGCAAGAGCTGGAAGGGCGACCTGGAGCGCATGGGCGGCAAGGCCGGGATCAAGGACCCGCGCTTCGTCATCGAGCACGCCGGCGACCCCGAGTACTCGCTCGTCACCCGCTCCAGCGACGGCCAGATGCTCTTCCTGGCCAACCTCGTCTCGAAGATGAAGACACGACACCACGCTCGGCAGCCGCATCGCCGAGGTCCACAACGGCTCCTCGCTCTTCACCGGCGACGCCGGCCAGGGCGAGAGCAACATCCGCCGCTGGATCATCGAGAACGACTGGCTCGAGGCGATCGTCGCCCTGCCGCTCAACCTCTTCTACAACACCGGGCATCGCCACCTACGTCTGGGTGCTGACCAACCGCAAGGCCGAGACCGACCCGCGCCGGGCGGGCAAGGTGCAGCTCATCGACGCGACCAAGTGGTTCAAGCCGCTGCGCAAGAACCTCGGCAAGAAGAACTGCGAGCTCTCCGCCGACGACATCGACCGGATCCTCGAGACCTTCCTCGCCTTCGAGGAAACCGAGCAGTCCAAGATCTTCCCCAACGAGGCTTTCGGCTACCGGAAGGTCACGGTCGAGCGGCCCGCTGCGGCTCGAGGGCATCGACCCCGACCGCGCCTACTCCGCCAAGGAGATCAAGGAGCTGCGCGAGGCGGCGACGCCGGGCCGAGCGAGTCCGGCGCGCCGGTGATCAAGAAGATCCACAAGGCCGGCGCCGCCGAGCCGACCCGCTCCACGGCCGCTTCGAGCGCGAGATCGACGGCAAGACGCGGGTCGTCGAGTACCATCCCGACACCGACCTGCGCGACACCGAGCAGGTGCCGCTGCTCGAGGAGGGCGGCGTCGAGGCCTTCATCCGAGCGCGAGGTTCTGCCATACGCGCCCGATGCCTGGATCGTCCCCGACGCGATCAAGATCGGCTACGAGATCAACTTCACCCGCCATTTCTACAAGCCCGTCGAGCTGCGCTCCCTCGAGGAAATCCGCGCCGACATCCTCGCCGTCGAGCGCGAGACCGAGGGCCTGCTTGAAGAGATCGTGGGAAGCGAGGGGGCCGGAGCGTGATCGCGGAACTGCATCCGTATCCCGACTACGGAGACTCGGGTGCAAAGTGGCTCGGACAAGTCCCTCGTGACCGGGAGGTACTGCCAGCCCGCACGTTGTTCGAAGAGAGAAATATTCGGAACCAGCCTGACGAGGAGCTCCTGTCAGTCACCATCGGCTCCGGCGTGATGCGGCAGGCTGAGCACCTTGAAGGGACATCCTCCAAGGACAGCTCGAACACCGACAAGAGCAACTACAAGCTCGTTGAGCCTGGGGATCTGGCGTACAACAAGATGCGGGCCTGGCAGGGGGCGGCAGGCGCGTCCGAGTACCGGGGGATCGTCAGCCCGGCCTACATCGTTGTTCGATCGCGAGGTGCGATCTCACCACAACTCGCTCACCGGTTGATGCGAACTCCCGCATTCGCGAAGAGGCGGAGCGGTGGTCGGGGACGGAATCACCTCTGATCAGTGGAGTCTGCGAAGCAAGGACTTCAAGCAGATCT
>CAWCUT010000004.1:0-159551 GCA_963798875.1 uncultured Solirubrobacterales bacterium | reverse complement strand
GAGTGCAACTCGTACGTCCCCCCTGTGAAGAAGCGGAATGCGCGAGCCTGGGGGCGTTGAAGTTCCTGGAGCCCGATGACGTCAACTCCGTACCTGTCGAGTAGGCGAACCGTGCGTCTCATCCGAACCGAACTCGAGTCCCAGCCGCGCTTGTTCCCGCCGATCGCTGTGTGGGAGTGGCCGAGAACGTTGAACGTGGCCAGGACGAAGTCGCCGCCGGCAGTTTTTGCGCTGCCGCTCTTCAGGTCACGTCCGACGTTCTGCGTGAGCCAAGTGGACGGGTCGACGCTGTCTTCGTAGATCGTCCCTCCCCGAGGGTGTACCTCGAAGTGCAGGTGACACCCGCTCGAGTTGCCTCGCTCCCCACGGCCCCCATAGGCTCGCCAGCCTCGACCCGGTCACCATCCGCAACGGTTAGCGACTGCATGTGCCCGTACCAGGTCGTGAGTCGACCGTCCCAGTCGTCACCTGGACGAGCCAACGGCCGGACCACGGCTGATCAGTGCGCACGATCACCGTTCCGCCGGTCGCCGCGAGAACCGGAGTGCCACAAGCCGCGGACAAGTCGGTACCGGTGTGGCCGTGCGCCAGCGACCGCCGCTGGCTCCCCAGTTCTCTGGTCGACGTAGGCCGCGTCGGCGGCAGCGGGAACGTCACCTTGCCGGCGCCACCCGAGCCGCCAACAGTCGCGCTGTCGGTGGACATTGACTCAGTGACACGTCGGCATCGTTCGCCATGCCAGGGTCGTCGAGGATGCCTTCGCCACTGCCACGTCGTCGGCGTACGCGTCGGGTAACGCATATCTGGACGGCCTGACCCGCGACGGTGACGGCTAGCGATTGCCAGTTCGGCACCCGCCGCAGGGCGAAGTAGAACTTTTGAGCGGCTCGGCGGGGTCCATGAGGGACTCCATGGAGCCCCAAAACGGCCACTGCTGCTGGAACACGCCGAGCGAGCCGTGGTCGGTCGCAACGCCTTCATGGGGGAGCGCCAGGGATGAGTCGATCCCCGCCTGGACCATGTGAGATCTCCGCCCTGGCCGTCGTTGGCGTAGTTGAGGAAGCCAGACTCCTGGCTTGCCACCGCGAGGGCGACGATGATCCCTCGGCGAGGTACCCCCAACCGGTAGCCAGTGCTGATGACGAGGGAAGCGTTTCTGCGCTGCGCCTGGTTCAGGGCATAGCCGCTCGCTACCACGGGTTGCACGTCGAGGTTCGTCGAGCCGGCTCGACCGCACCCACCCTCGTTCTCCGACATCGAACCGAGCGAAACCATGAACATCAGCACGGGTACGGCGAACAGGACCGCCCCGCCGATCACAAGAGCACCAACTACAAGAACGCTTCGCTTCGTCACTGTCGCCCATCCCCCTTCTCGTCTAGGCAGCGTCGTCTGATTGATCCCCGGTCGGTCGGTAGATCGCGAACACTTCTTCCCCATCGACCCACTCAGGCTCCGTCGGAGGGAGGGGAACGCCTTCCGCCGGCGGAGCAGGCACGTGGTCGGCCGTCGCGTCCTGACCCGTGCTGGTGAGAAATGGATCTGGCGGGGTCGCTGCGCCAGGGGATGGGGCGGAAGGTGGTGGCACGACCCAACCGCCGGCGGGAGCCCCAGCATCGGCAGCGCCCTGGGCGCCGTTCCGGCCGGAGGGGGCGCGACCGTGGGATCGACCGCGGTCGGTCGGGACTCGGCTCGATCCGGGACGGGTTGGTCAGCATCCGCTGCCGCGACGGTTGCCGCTGCCGCGACGTTGCCCGTGTAGGTGGCGGCAGCCGTGCGGATCGCCTTGCCGGCCCATCTGCGCCCACGTCGCGAGGCGTCTCCGAAGGCACCGGCACCATCGCCGAACGGATCGGCGTGTGGGCTGACCATGTGTGTGAGACGTCGGAAGGGCTTTAGGGCGACCCACATGATGAAGCCGAAGAGCGGGAGCAGGACGAAGCTGAGCCACATCGGAAGGCGCGAGGCAGGGTCCAGGATCAGGCCGAGCACGCGGATCGTGACTGCCGCCCCGATGCCGAAGATCACGGCATTGACCAGAGCCGCGCCCACAGTGCGGCCGAGCCCGATCACGAGTCCGCGACCGGAGGGCAGCACCCCAAGCGTGGCGAATGCAGGGAAGAGCATCACTGCCAAACGGACGATCAGGAACGAACCCAGCAGCAGGAATGCCGAGACCAGCAGGAAGGGAAGGGCGAGCAGAGCACCCGCTGCGGAGAGTAGCGCGTACCCGACCCGGGTGTCAGACCGCTTGCCGGTGAGATGCTCGTAGGCGGTGGGATCGGATCGCTTGATCTCGTCGGCGAGCTCGCCCCAGCGGTCCTTCTTGTCCTCGATGATCTGCTTGCCACGCTCAGGGTCGCGCTGGACGATCTCCGCCTCGTGCCACGAGAGTGCTTGCGCCTTGAACAACTCCGCGCCGTAGCGCTTGGCGGTTTCGCTGTTGCTCGATCCGAGTGTTCCGGCGAGCCACGACTGGTAAAACAACGACTCCTGGACGTTGGACGCCACCGCGATGCCGGGGTTGGTGCGCACGCCGTCTCTACCGAGACCGTTCACGACTGACCCAAGGGTTGATGTGACGGTCTCGTCAGCGAAGTGACCCGCCGCGACGGGCCACCGGAAGACTGCAGCGGCGACCAGGACCACGATGACGGCCCACCCAACGGCGGCCGCGGTGGTGGCGAGAGCCGCGCGATGCGCCTTCAGCAGGATCAGGATGCCGAGTAGCGCGAGCACTGCCGGGATCCAACTGGCGAAGAGGTTCTGGTGAAGTGCGCTCGAGACGCGGCTCATGACTGGGTCGAAGACGTCCAGGAACGTGGGGTTGAACGCCACCTTGGTGATCGAGGAGGTCAGGGCCGTCAGCGCGATGGGCAGGTTGATGATCCAGTTGCTGATCGCCGTGCCAATCACTGCATCCGGGCTGCTGGCCACATCGGGACCACAGCCCAGGTCGTACGTATGCCAGCGGAGACCCGAGAAACCGTACTGCTCATATATCGTCGACACCGAGCCCTTGGCGAAGGGATCAGACGGGGCGGGCGACTCTTGCGGAGGCCGGTCGAAGAACGATGCGATCCCCTGCCCCGGCATGTCGGGCGTTGGGGACTCCTTACAGTCCAGCCCGAAGGTGCGCACCTCCTGTGCGGTGGCCGGAGCCGACAGGACCGCAAGGGCTAGCAGCAGGGCCAACGTGAGTAGTGCGACGGCACGCCTGTTCATGCCACCTGCACCTCCTCGGCGGTAGGCGGCCGGCCTGCGGTCGTGTTGAGCGCCTCGAGCAGGGAGGGGTTGGCGGTGAGGTCCACGCGGATCTTGTCGACGTTCCCGTCGACGTCGCGCATCACGAACTCCCGGAAGCCAGCGGCTCCGCGGCCGGACGAGAGGCTGGCGAGGGCTCGTTCGTATCCAACTCCTGTGGGCACCCGGAGCATGCGGAGCCCGTCCCGAGCGGCGTCTTCGTCCTCGATGCGTCCGACAAACGCGGCGGACATGAAGTTGGCGACGTCCATCCCTAGGACGTCGGCGGGGTTCTGCGATGCAGCCAGGACGCAGGTGTTCCACTTCCGGGAGTCCCGACCGAGGCGCATGAAGAGTGCGCGTCCTGCAGACCACTCGCCAAGGAAGTGGGTCTCGTCGAGGGCCACGAGCTTCCTGCTCTGCATGTGCCGGCCGTATACGGCCCGGGTCGCGTACCAAGATGCGAGGTGAAGCAGCGGGACGGCCAGCTGCTCAGAGGTGGACCAATGGTCACGCGGAACCGACCGAGGCGGGAGCACCAACCCGGGCATGGTCAGGACGGTGAGGGTGGCATCGAGCCGGTCGACGCCCTCAGCCCCGCTGGGGAAGAACAACCGAGCCAGAGGAAGCTCGGCCATGTCCCTCAAATAGTTCGCAACCACCCGTCCGTGAGAGTGGTCCAGTCCCTCGAGGTTCTCGACGACATCCCACAAAGAAGCGCTGGGTTCGCCTCGGGTCGCGCGCACCGCATCTGATACGACCAGCGCCGTTTCGGGCAACGCGTCCAGCGACGGTGGAAGAAGCATCTTCACGACGTCCATCGCTAGGAGCTTGCGGTCCTGAGACGCCAGGATCTCCGCCTCGAGGAGCGCCTCGTCCGTGGTGAAGGCGGAGGGCTGGGGACGGGCAACCACCTCGAATGGGTTGAGCGTTCCGCTTGCGGCGGCGGTGAGGTCCAGGTGCTTGCTGTGACCGCGCAGTTCGGGAAGCTCGGTCAATCTCGCCAATGGGCCGGAGGGATCCAGGACGACCGAGGGGATGCCCCGGCGTACCGCCTCGTAGGTGATCTGACCCAGTAGGACGCTCTTACCGGCGCCAAGTCCACCGACGACCGGGACCAGGCCTGAGGTCTCTCGCTCCTCGGTGGCGTAGTGGGTGTCGAACATGACCGCTCGGCGGGATGAGCCGGCGGTGTAGCCGACGTACGGACCTCGGCGGTCCCCGAGCTGGCTGGAGGCCATCGGCACGCCGGCCGTCAGGTAGAGCACCGGCAGCCGACGGCGGTAGGCCGATGTCGCCACCGGCTCGCCGGGGATGAACTCACGAAGGAGCCCGTACTGCCCCCTCGGATGCTCGATCGACACGCGTCGCCCGCGGTACGACGCCGTCACCTTCCGCACGCGCTCGAGGCACTCGTCTTCAGTTGGAGCGGCGACCGCCAGACGGAACCAGCCGTGAACGCGCGCGGCTGCAACCTCGACCCCACGACTCATCTGGTCCTCGACCTGGCGAGCCTGCTGCGCCTGGCGGTCGAGTGCCAGTGGCTCGTCGAGGTCGTGCTCGCGGTAGTGGCGCTGCATGTCCCGGACGACCAGCAGCTTCCGCTGGATCGCCTGGCGGGCCTCGCCACCGGACAGGATGTCGAACTGGGCCGACCACTCCACGGGGAACGGCAGGCGGTCTGTGTGGCTCAACCACGGCTCATGGCCGGGGTCGGGAGCCAGGATCTCCTCAACGCGTCCCACAGACATCACCGCGACGTGCCGCTCGACGGGGCGACTGGAACCTCGGCCGGTTACCTTCACGGTGCGGCCCAACGGCGCGGCCGCATAATCCACTTCATCGGTGAACGAGTTCAGGTCGTCGGCCCCCCACTCACTGATGTTCGCCGGAGAAAGGAGAAAGGGTGCGGGGAGGCCCAGCCCGACGGACCTGCGGAGGAGCCATTCCATCTCGGCCGCCGTGGCTGGTCGACCGTTCAAGCCAGGTAGCCCAACCGTCTCGGTTGCCCGTTCAGCGCTCGAGAGGAGCCGAGCCTTCTCCACGTTTCCTGGCTTTCGCCAAATAGCGGCTGCGAACCGGTGGCTTCGGGCGCGGGCAGCCAGGCGAACGCCGAAGAAGACTTCCTTCTCCGCCATCGTCTGGTGGCGAAGGTGCTCCTGCGTACGGACCAGGTGGTCACCCCAGGAGGGAGCTGCTCCGGACAGTGGAGAGGGGGTTGCGGAGTCCAGCCGGCGTGCCCACTCCGCCGCGGGATACGGACGCGTGGTGATCCTGAGGTGCACCCGATGGCCGGCCAGCCAGGCGAGGGCATCCCCAGCGCCGAACAACAACTGCTCTCGCTGCGTGTCTGAACGGAAGGCCCAGGGCTGGGTCGGCAGTACAAACCAGGCCCACGCCTCGCGATCGGTGAAACAGAGGTTGTCTTCGATGTCTCGAAGGGCGAGCTTCGCCCGCACCGAGTTATCGCTCTTCGTGTGTCGCCCCATCATGGGCCTTCCTCACTCGAACAGAAGTAGTCGACAGCCGAATAGGCTTGGGCAGGTCCCTGGCCCGAGGTGCGCCGACCTCGGCACGCAGTAGCTGCCACACGCTGACCAATGGGCGGTCGTGGTCGATGACGCCCGTGAGGGCGTATGTCGTCAGAATCGTCAGGACGAGCTCCCAGACGGGAGGGAGATTTACGCGCATCGGGAGAGCCGCTTCGACGATGAGCACGCCGACGAACAGCACTACCCAGATGCCGTATGCCGAGTAGCGGGCCGACCAGGGCAGCGTGAGACCACGCGGACCCAACCAGACCGCGTCGACCCGGTAGACCTCGTCGTCGGGACGGAGCAGCATCCGCTCAGCCCTTGGCGAAGACGAATGTCGCGATGTTGTCGGCGAACCCGTAGAAGCCGCGCGATTCGGCCTCGGCGCGCGAGGCGGAGTCGGGACGGAGGCCGACGACCACGTCGACGCCGGAGTCCTTCAGGTTGAGGGCATGAGCATGGCCCTGGGAGCCATAGCCGAGGATCGCGACGGTCTTGCCCGACAGCGGGTCGAGTGAGGCATCGTCGTCATAGAGCATCTGCGAGCGGTCTGAGTCGGTCATAGGCGGCGCAATGTACACGTCGCGCCTAGCTGGGCTCATACGCCGTCGCGGAGGCGACGCCGCTGCAACTTGCCGGCCGCCGTCCGCGGCAAAGAGGCGACGAGCTCCACGTGTTTGGGGACCATCGGGCGGGCGAGCTCGGCGCGGCAGCGGGCGATCAACGCCTCGGCGTCGGGCCGGGCGCCAGGCTCGGCGACGACGAAGGCGACCACGCGCTGACCCCACTCGGGATCGGGCAGGCCGACCACGGCCGCCTCGGCCACGCCGGGATCGGCGAGCAGCACGTTCTCGACGGGCTCAGGTCGCACGTTCTCGCCGCCGGAGACGATCACGTCATCGGCGCGCCCCTCGACCCACAGATAGCCGTCAGCGTCGATGTGACCGACGTCCGTGGTCTCGAGCCATCCCGTGGGTCCCGCCGCGGCGGGGGCAACGTTGCCGCCGCGGACCCAGATCCTGCCGCCGTCGCCAACTTCGACCTCGATTCCCGGCAGGGCGCGACCGCTCGAGCCACGGTGAGCTGTCGCCTCCGCCGGCGCCAGGGTGCAGACCTGCGAGCAGGCCTCGGTCAGGCCGTAGGACTGCACGACGGGCACACCCCCGCCGAGGGCGCGGTCGAGCGTCTCGCGGTCAAGCGCCGCGCCCCCGATCAGCGCGACCCGGACGCGATCCAGTGGCGCCCCGGCGTCGAGCAGGCGGCGAAGCTGTGTCGGCACGAGCGAGACGAGCGTGACCCGCGGGTCATCGGCCTCGAGCGCCGCCACCACCGCCCCGACATCGAAGCGCGCGTGAACGAGTGCCGCGGTTCCGTAGATCACCGACCGGGTCAGGATCGATAGGCCGCCGACGTGGTCCATCGGCATACAGGCGAGCCAGACGTCGTCGGCATTGACCCCGAGGTTGGCGGCTGATGACGCGGCGGACGCGGCGAAGTTCGCGACCGTGAGGTCAACTGCCCTCCGCGGGCCAGTGGTGCCCGAGCTCAGCACGCGCGCCAGCGTTGCCTCACCCGAGGTACCCGAACGTCCCGCGAGCGCCCCCATAGCGACGCCCGCCGGACGTTCGGCGGGTTCGGGCGCCGCGGTCAGCTCCGCAACTCCCCAGACGAGTCCCGGAGCGCCGGCCGCAAGGACCTGCCGGCGCTCAGCCTCCGGCAGGCCGGGGCGGATCGTCATTGCGGGCCGCCCCGCGAGAATCGCGGCGTGCAGCGCGGTGGCGTGGTCGATGCCCGGCTCGAGCTCGAGTGCCACGGGCCCGGTGCCGCCCGCGAGTGCCGGCACCAGGGCCTCGGCTCGCGCCAGCAGCTCGCCGTAGCTCACGATCGTGCCTTCAGCATCGATCAGCGCGGCGCGGCCGGGCCGGCTGGCGGCGGCATTCACGAGCCATGGTGTCGATCCTTCGGGGGCGAGCATCTCTATCGTTGCCGCATTCTCGCGCCGCGCGGACCGCGGCCGCGGAGCCCACTGCAACCGACCCCCACGGAGAGATGCCGAGACGACACAAGCATGCCCCGCCCGAGGAGACGCTCTACGCACCCATCGAGTGGCAGAGCGCCGGCGACTACGAGGACATCCTCTACGAGAAGGCCGACGGGATCGCGAAGATCACGATCAACAGGCCTGATCGCCGCAACGCCTTCCGACCCCCGACACTCGCCGAGCTCCGCGACGCCTTCACCAGGGCGCGTGACGACCTCGAGGTCGGCTCGATCATCTTCACCGGCGCCGGCGACCAGGCCTTCTGCTCGGGTGGCGATCAGAAGATCCGCGGCGACTCCGGCTACATGGGGTCGGACGAGGTCGCCCAGAAGGGCGTCGGCCGGCTCGACGTCGGCGACCTGCACGTGCAGATGCGACGCACGCCGAAGCCGATCATCGCCGCGGTCGCGGGGTATGCGGTCGGGGGCGGTCACATCCTGCACCTGGTCTGCGACATGACGATCGCGGCCGAGAACGCCGTCTTCGGTCAAACCGGCCCACGCGTCGGCAGCTTCGACGGGGGCTTCGGCTCGAGCATCCTGACCCGGCTCGTCGGGCCGAAGAAGGCGAAGGAGATCTGGTTCCTGTGCCGGCTGTACGACGCGCACGAGGCGCTCGAGATGGGCCTCATCAACACGGTCGTGCCGACGGGCGACCTCGAGCGCGAGGCCGTCGCCTGGTGCCGGGAGATGAACGCCCTCTCCCCGCTCTCGCTGCGCCTGCTCAAGTCGAGCTTCAACGCCGACGAGGACGGGATCACCGGCATTCAGCAGCTCTCCCACGACGCGACGCTGCTCTTCTACATGTCCGAGGAGGGCCAGGAGGGTCGCAATGCCTTCCAGGAAAGCCGCGACGTCGAGTACGGCGACTTCGACAAGTTCCCGCGCCGCCCGTGACGCGGTGAGCCGACGGTGAGCCCGCTCAAGATCTGGCTGATGGCCTCGCGGCCGCGGACGCTGCCCGCGGCGCTGGCGCCGGTCTTCATCGGCACGGCAGCCGCCTACAACCAGCTCCAGCACGGCTTCGTCCACGGGACGGGCTCCAACGGCGTCCTCGTGATCACGTGGGGCACCGCCAACTTCCGCTGGGGCACGTTCGTCGCCGCCCTGATCGGCGCGATCTTCATCCAGATCGGCACGAATCTCGCCAACGACTACTCCGATGCAAAGCGCGGCACCGACACGGAGGATCGCCTCGGACCCGTCCGCGTCACCGCCACCGGGCTGGCGGCGCCACGACGGGTCCTCTACGCGACCTGGGCTGCCTTCGGGGTCGCGTCGCTCGCCGGCCTCTATCTCGCGATCGAGGTCGGCTGGGTGATCATCCTCGTCGGCGTGCTCTCGATCGCCGCCGGCGTCCTGTACACGGGCGGGCCGAGACCCTACGGCTACGAGGGGCTCGGTGAGGTCTTCGTCTTCGTCTTCTTCGGCCTCGTCGCGGTCAACGGGGCCTATTACGTGCAACTCGAGCAACTCGACCTTGCGCCCTTCATCCTCTCGCTGCCGATCGGGCTGCTCTCGGCAGCGATCCTCGTCGTCAACAACGTCCGCGACATCGACACCGACCGGCGCGCCGGCAAGCGCACGCTTGCCGTCCGACTCGGACGCGAGCGAACGCGGGACCTGTACGCGGGGATGGTCGCGCTCGCGTACGTGATCTTTCCATTCGTGCTGCTCGCCGGCTCGAACTGGCTGCCCGCGCTGGTGGCATTGATCACGATCCCGCTCGCCGGCAAGCCGATGCGGGCGGTCCGTACCCGCACCGACGGACCGGCACTCAACGCCGCGCTCGCGCAGACGGGCGCGCTGCTCGCGGCGTTCGCCGTGGTCGCGTCGGTCGCACTCGTCCTCTGAGCCGGGCGGCGCGCGCGATCCCTCGGCGGGATACTGGCTAAGGCGACCACCCCCTCGTCCCCGATGCGCATCGTCCGAGCAGAAGCGATCCCGATCGCGCTCCCCTTCCGCGAGCGCTACCGAACGGCGGCCGGTGAGCTCGATCGTCGGGAGATGGTGCTCCTGCGGCTGCATACCGACGGTGGGCACGTCGGCTGCGGCGAGGCCGTGCCCCTGAGCCTTCGCGGCGGCCCGTCCCTGGACCGCGTTCGTGCCGATCTGGCGGGCTGCGAGCCGATCGTCGCGGGCGCCTCGGCAGCACCACCGAAGTCCCGCGTGCCGATCGAGATCCGCACCTGGATCCACGGGTTGCTCGCCCAGTGCCGCGCCCACGGTGCGGGGGTGCAGGCGCTCGCGGCGCTCGACATCGGCCTGCACGACCTCGCGGGACGAATCAGCGGGTTGCCCCTGTGGCGGCTGCTGGGCGCCGGCGACATCGTTCCGGTGCACTGCAACGCCACGATCGATGCCGGCGAGCCGGACGCCGTTGCCACCCGCGCCGCCGCTCAGCTCGCGCACGGCTTCCGCACGTTCAAGGTCAAGGTCGGGCTCGGGGCCGAGGTCGACGAGCAGCGTATCGCCGCCGTCCGCCGGGCGATCGGGCCGCACGCGCTGCTGCGGATCGACGCTAACGGCGCCTGGAGGGCGCCGGAGGCGCTCGAGCGGCTCGCCGCGCTCGGGCGGCACGATCTCGAGCTCGTCGAACAGCCGTGCCCGGATGCGGCCGGGCTTGCGGCCGTCCGCGCCGCGATCGGAATCCCGGTGGTTGCCGACGAGAGCGTCGCCTCTGCCGCCGAGGCGGAGGACGTCGCCGAGATCGGCGCCTGCGACGCGGCGACGATCAAGCTCGCCAAGGTCGGCGGTCTGCTCGAGGCGTTGCGGATCGCCGCGATCCTGCCGAGCTACCTGTCGAGCGCTCTCGACGGCCCGATCGGCATCGCCGCCGCACTGCACCTCGTCCAAGCGCTCCCTCGCGGTGGTTACGCGTCTCGCTTCGACCACGGGCTCGCAACCCTGAACATGTTCTCGGCCACATACGCTGCCGCCGATGGTCTCGACGGAGCCTCGCTGCTGCCCCCCTCGACCCCCGGCCTCGGGGTCGAGGTGGACGAGGCGCGCCTGGCCGGGCTGAGGATCGCGTGATCGACGAGACGAACCGCAACACGGCACTCGCTTCCGCGCTCGCCGAGGAGCTGGCACGCTCCGGGGTCCGCTACGCCGTGCTCAGCCCCGGCTCACGCTCGACGCCCGTCGCGTTGGCCCTCGATCGAGAGCCCGCGATCGAGGTGGAGATCGTCCTTGACGAGCGGTCGGCCGGGTTCGTCGGCCTCGGCATCGCGCTGGCCACGGGCGAGCCCGTGGCGCTCGCCTGCACGAGCGGCTCGGCGGCCGCGAACCTGCACCCCGCGATCGCCGAGGCGGATCTCGCGGGCGTGCCGCTGATCGCGCTCACCTCCGATCGACCCCCGGAGCTGCGCGGGATCGGCGCCGGTCAGACGATCGATCAGATCGGCCTGTACGGCTCCGCCGTCCGCTGGTTCTGCGAGGTCGGCAGCCACGACGCCGATGACGCACGGCGTCCTCCACTACCGCTCGGTCGCCTGCCGGGCCGTTGCCGAGGCGATCGGCGGCCGGGGCCCCGTCCACCTGAACCTTCCGTGGCGCGATCCGCTCGGGCCCGAGCCACGACCCGACGACGTCACAGCGGGAGAACCCCTCGCACGCGAGGGCCGTGACGGGGGCCGGCCGCTGACGGCCGGCATTGCCGCTCGCGCGCCCCAGCCGGAACTCGTCCGCGCCCTCGCCGACGCCCTCGCTCGCTCGCAGCGTCCGCTCATTGTTGCCGGGCGGGAGCCGCGCGCCGGCGTCGCCGCCGCGCTCGCGGCCCTCGCGGCCGAGCGCGGCATCCCGATCCTCGCCGAGCCGACCTCCGGTCTACGCGTCGGGATGGCCGCCGGCGAGCGCTCCGTCGCCCATTACGACCTGATCTTGCGCGATCCGCCGGCGCCGCTGGAGCCCGACCTCGTGGTTCGGTGCGGCGACATGCCGACCAGCAAGCCGCTGCGCGCCTGGCTCGCCCGCCCGGGTGCCGCCGACCAGATCGTGATCGGCGCGCCGGGCCGCTGGAACGAGCCGACGCACCGTGCCGGCGCCGTCGTGGACGGCGACCCGCGACTGGTAGTCGAGGCGCTGCACGCCTCGCTCGGTGCCCCAGCCGACGACGGTGACCCGGGCTGGGCCGAGCGCTGGCAGACCGCCGACGCAGCAGCCGGCAAGGCCGTCGAGGAGGCGCTGGCGTCGGCGCCGGCGATGAACGAGCCGGCCCTCGCGCGTGCCTTCGTCGAGGCGGTCGGCCAGGGCGAGCTCGGGCTGATCGCCTCGAGCATGCCGATCCGTGACGTCGAGGCCTTCGCCGCCGTCGCCGAGCGCGACGCGCACCTGTTGCTCGAACCGGGGCGCGAACGGCATCGACGGGCTCGTCGCCACGGCCTGCGGTCTCGCGCGCGGCGCGCGGCGCAAGACGTGGGCGCTGCTCGGCGACCTCGCCCTCGCCCACGACATCGGCTCGCTGCAGGTCGCGGCGCTGCTCGGCGCGCCGCTGCGGATCGTGCTCGTCGACAACGGCGGCGGTCACATCTTCGACTTCCTGCCGCAGGCGGACCAGCTCGACGAGCCGAGCTTCGGCCGCCTCTTCCATACGCCCGCCGGGCTCGACTACGAGGCCCTCGCCGAGGCGTTTGGCCTCGCGCTACGCGCTCGTCTCCGAGCCCGCCCAGCTGTCAGGCCTCGGTGCCGGCGACGGCGGCCCGATGCTGCTGCATGCGACGCTCGACGCCGAGCACAACGTCGCCCTGCACGCGAGCATCGCTGCGGCGGTGGGCACCGCGGTGGCGGCGGCCCTCTGACCGCTCGCGGCGCTCAGCCAGCGAGCAGCGGCAAGAGCGCGCCGAGCTTGACCTCGGTCTCGGCGAGCTCGGCGGCGGGGTCGGAGTCGGCGACGATGCCGGCGCCGGCGTAGAGGTGGGCGCGGCGGTCGCGGATCAGCGCCGAGCGCAGCGCCACGCAGAGCTCGCCGTCCTCGGCCATGTCCATCCAGCCAACCGGTCCCGCGTACCAGCCGCGGTCCATGCCCTCGAGCTCGGCGATTGCCCGCAGGCCCGCCTCACCGGCCGGCTCCGGCCCGACGGCCGGCGTCGGGTGCAGCAGCTCGGCGAGCTCGATCACCGAGCGCGATTCGGCGAGTTGCGCGCGGATCGGCGTCGCCAGATGCTGGATGTTCGCCACCTTGATCACGACGGGCTCGGGCGCGACCTCGACCCAGACCGAGTGCGGCTCGAGCCGCCGCCTGATCCGGCGGGCGACGATCGCGTGCTCGTGGCGGTCCTTGTCGGAGCGCAGGAGCTGTTCGCCGAGGTGATCGTCGACAGCGGGGTCGGCGCTGCGCCGGGCGGACCCGGCAAGGGCAACGGTGGCGGCGCCGGCGCCGCTGCGGCGCACGAGCAGCTCCGGCGAGGCGCCGACGAAGTCCGCCTCGGGCGTACCGACGCAGAAGACGAAGCAGGTTTCGAAGAGCTCCCTGAGAGCCCCGTAAAGCGCCGGGACCGAATGCGCTGCGGGCGCGTCGACATACACCTCGCGGGCGAGCACGAGCTTGCTCGCCTCGCCGGCGCGGATCCTGCGCACGGCCTCGGCCACGGCCTCCTCGTATGCGGCCGGGGGACGGGCGCTGAGCACCTGCACGCCTGCGGTGGGGCTCGGATCGAGCGGCGGCAGCGTCGCCTCGCAGAGCGCCGCAAGCCGCGCCTGCGCCCGGTCCACGATCGCCGCCGGGTCGGCGTCGCCGCCGGCAAGAGCGCAGAGGGTCAGCAACGTCCCCTCCCGTCCGCGACTCAGCAAGAGCTCGGGCAGCACGAGCAGAGCTGGGGGCAACGAGGCCCATTGCGCCTCCGCGCCGCCCTCGGCCGCGAAGGCCAGGCCACCGACCCAGAGCGGACCGGCACCCATCGGCAGATCCCCCGGCTCGTCGGCGAGGCGACCGGCCCCGAGCTCCGCCGTGTCGTCGCGCAGGTCGCGAAGCCGGCCGGGCCCGCGCGAGACGACTTCGTGCACCGAGCCGAGCGTCGCGATCGCGAAGCCGGCCCGAGAGGGCTCCTCCCAGCAGAAGTAGCGGTCGCTCGCCCCGCGCGCGGCGAAGATCGCCGCCGTCGGATCGGCGATCGGGCTCGGCCGCGTGACGCTGATCAGCCGGCGCGGGCCACCCGCGGCGCGCTCGGCCAGCCCGCTGAGCGCGCCGAGCAGCTCCGCGGAGTCGGCCGCTACCGCGATCTGCCTAGTTCTCCGGTCGGGAGCGGGCGATCGCGACCTCGCCCGTACGCGCCATCTCGACCAGCCCGTGCGGGCGAACCATGCGCTCGAAGGCATCGATCTTGTCGGCGGTGCCGGTCACCTGGATCGTCATCGTCCTGCGCGAGACGTCGACGATCTGGGCCCGGAAGATCTGCGCGAACTCCATGATCTCCGCGCGGCCCTCTGCCGGCGCGTTGACCTTGAACAGCGCCATCTCACGCGAGACGGTCGTGTCCGGCTCCATGTCCCGGATCTTGATCACGTTGACAAGCTTGTGGAGTTGCTTGGTGACCTGATCGATCGGGTGCACGGCACCGTCGACGGTGAGCGTCACCCGTGAGATGTCGGGATCGTCCGTCGGGCCGACGGCGAGCGTGTCGATGTTGAAGCCGCGGCGGCTGAACAGCAGGGCGACGCGGGCGAGGACGCCGGGCCGGTTCTCGACCATCAGCGAGAGCAGGTGCTTGCGGCCGGTGAGGCCGCTCGTCGCCTGCAGATCCTCGAGTTTCAGCTCTGGTGTCTGGGACTCAGCCAAGGTGTCCTCCACGCTCGATCTCGGCACCCCGATCCGGGCCGCCGACCATGTCCCGGGCGGCGTGGCCGGCCGGGATCATCGGATAGCAATTCTCGTCCTGGCTGACGCGTACGTCGAGCAGTGCCGGGCCGGGCGTCTCGAGCGTTTCGCGCATGGCGTCACCGAGCGCGGCCTTGTCGTCGCAGAGTGCTGCGTTCCAGCCGAAGGCCTTCGCGAGGGCGACCCAGTCGGGACTGGAGCCCATCTTCACCGACTGGTAGCGCTCCTCCCAGAAGAGCTCCTGCCACTGGCGGACCATGCCGAAGTGGCCGTTGTTCATCAGCATCACCTTGACGTCGAGGTCGTGCTCGGCGGCGGTTGCCATCTCCTGGCAGACCATGATCAGGCTGCCGTCGCCGGCGAGGCAGACGACGGTGTCGTCGGGCCGCGCGACCTTGGCGCCGATCGCGGCCGGAAGGCCGAAGCCCATGGTCCCGAGGCCGCCCGAGTTGAGCCACTGACGCGGCTCGGCGAAGTGGTAGTACTGCGCCGCCCACATCTGGTGCTGGCCGACGTCGGAGGTGATGATCGCCTTGCCGTCGGTGACGCGGTACAGCTCCTCGACCATGAACTGCGGCTTGATCTCGGTGTCGGTCGAGTCCTCGTAGCCGAGCGGGTACTGCTCCTGCCAGGCCCGGAGCTTCTCCCACCAAGCGTCGAGGCGCGAGCTGTCCGCCTGTAGCGCCCGGTACTCGCGGGTCAGCTTCGGGAGGATGTCGCCGGCGTCGCCGACGATCGGGATGTGGGCCGGGACGTTCTTGCCGATCTCCGCCGGGTCGACGTCGATGTGGATGAACTTCGCTCGCGGCGCGAACTCGTCCAGCTTGCCGGTGATCCGGTCGTCGAAGCGGGCCCCGATCGAGACGATCAGGTCGGCCTCGTCCATCGCGTAGTTGGCGGTCCGGGTGCCGTGCATCCCGAGCATCCCGAGCCACTGATCGTCGGGGGCTGGGTAGGCGCCGAGGCCCATCAGCGTCGAGGTGATCGGGAAGCGGTCCGAGCGGACGAACTCGCGCAGCTCCTCGGCGGCGTTGGCGTTGACGACGCCGCCACCCGAGTAGATCACCGGCCGCCGTGAGTTGGCGAGCGCCTTGGCAGCGATCCGGATCTGCTTGATGTTGCCCTCGGTCGTCGGCTGGTAACCCGGCAGCTTCGGCGCCCCAACGGCGGGCTCGTAGTCGATCTCCTGGCGCGAGAGGTCCTGCGGGATGTCGATCAGCACCGGCCCGGGCCGACCGCTCTTGGCGATGTGGAAGGCCGCGTGCACGTACTGCGGGATCTGCTTCGGGTCGTGACCAGAAAGCTGTGCTTGACGATCGGCATCGTGATCCCGGTCACGTCGGCCTCCTGGAAGCCGTCGGTACCGATCAGGTCCCTGCGGACCTGCCCCGTGATGAACACCGTCGGGACCGAGTCCATGACCGCATCGGCGATCGCGGTGACGAGGTTCGTCGCACCGGGGCCTGAGGTCGCGAAGGCGACGCCGACCTTGCCGGAGGCCTTCGCGTAGCCCTCGGCCGAGTGGCCCGCACACTGCTCATGGCGGCTCTGCACGTGCTCGAAGTCCGCGTCGTAGATCGCGTCATAGAGCGGCAGGCTCGCTCCCCCGGGGATCCCGAATACGTGCTCGACGCCTTCGGCCTTCAGGGCTTGGCAGAGTGCATCGGCTGCGCGCATGGTTCGACCTCCTTGGGGATCGCGGGGACAGGTTGTGGCGGTGGACACCGAACGCTTCGGGCCCTCCCGCGTGGACGGACGAGTGTACCAGCCGTTTTCGGCGGCTCAGAGCCGATTCCCGGCCCTGGGCGCCGGCCGCCGCGATGCCGTGCTCAACGAAAGTCCGGGCCGGGCCGGACCTCGGAGACGTCGGGCAGGTAGAGATCCTCGCCGCAGCGCGGGCAGACCTGGACGTAGAGCTTGACGACCTCTGCCGCACTGCGGGCAACGGCGCTCGGGCTCGCTCTTCTCCCGCCGGTACAGCACCGCCGCGATCAGCCCGAGTGGCCCGGTGACGCAGCCGATCGCCAGCCAGAGGAAGAAGCTCGACCCCTTCGCCTTGGCGATGAAGGCTGTGGCGATGCCGAAGGAGGCCATGACGATCAGGAAGGGCATGACTGGGGATCGTTGCAGGCCGGGGTCGGCGGGAGGATGGGCGGGGGGGGGGGGGTTTCCAGGCGTTGGGTCGGTTTGTTTATGGGTCGGGGCGGGGGTTTCTCCCCCGGTCGCCACCGCGGTCAGCACTCACGCCGGCGCCCAGATGCCAGCGGAACTGGTCCTCGCGGGGGGCGGCCCTTGCGGGCGTGCGCGAAAAGGAACAGCGGATTTCGCGGAGCAGGGGCGACAGGACCCGCAGCGCCGAGACGGGCGGTGGGTGCCGCCCTTTTCGTAGACCTCGGCGCGGAGCGGGTGTGGGTGGCCGATCGAGCCGACCTCCGCGGTGTCACGGCCGAACGGCAGGCCGACGGTCCAGTCGGCGACCGCGTGCAGCTTGCGGCCGGCACCCGGCATCTGCGACACGTGGTAGGTGCGCGCCGCCCACCATGCAGGGAAGCCGGACAGTGTCAGGCCCCGGGCCGCTGGCGACGGCCTTGTGGCGGCCGAGGTTGACGAAGGCGCCGCGCGAGTGGTAGTTGAAGGTCTCTCCTTGCCGACGCCGAGACCGGCCCCCATGTTGTGAGCGGCGACGCGGGCCTGGCGGATCGCGTGCTGGGCGGTCGGCGGGCAGAGGCCGCCGTCGGGGTTGGGCACCGCCGCGCAGTCACCGGCCGCGTAGACGCCGGGCATCCCGGGGACGGCGAGGCGCTCGTCCACCGGGATGCGGCCCTTCTCGTCGAGCTCGACGCCCATCATCCGCAGGCTCGGGTGGGCGACGACGCCGGCCGTCCAGACGACCGTCCTCGTCGGGATCCGCTCGCCGGTCGAAAGTTGCACCTCGTTCGGCGGCGACGCGCTCGATCTGCGTGCCGAGGCGGATCTCGATGCCGCGCCCGCGCAGCTCGCGGACCGCGTAGTCGGCGAGCTCGCCGGGGATCTCCGGCAGGACGCGGTCGGCCGCCTCGACGAGCATGAAGCGCATGCCCGTGAGCCGGGCGCGCGGGTAGGCCGCATCGCGTCGGCGGCGAAGTCCTGGAGCTCCGCCATCGCCTCGAGGCCGCTGTAGCCGCCGCCGACGAACACGTAGGTGAGCAGCTCCTCGCGCCTGGCCGGGTCCTCGGACGAGTTCGCCGCCTCGAGCGTTTCGACCAGTGGTTGCGCAGCCAGATCGCATCGGCGAGGCTCTTGAAGCCGATCGCGTGCTCGTCGAGCCCCTCGATCGGCAGCGAACGGCTGACCGAGCCCATCGCCAGCAGCAGTGGTCGTAGCGGATCTCCTCGGTCTCGCCCTCGTGGGTCGTAGCTTCACCGTGCGGCGCGCGGCGTCGTACCCGCAGATCGCGCCGAGCCGCAGGTACGTGCGCTTGAGGATGTCGCGGATCGGCGTGACGACGTGCCGCGGCTCAAGCGTGCCGGCCGCCGCCTCGGGCAGCAGCGGCGTGTAGAGCAGGAAGTTGACGTCGTTGACGAGGATCAACCGCGCCGACTGCTTCGGCAGCAGCTCTCGAGCGTCCGAGCCGCGTTGACTCCTGCGAACCCTCCACCCGCGATTACGACGTTGTAAGCCACGACTCTCAGTTACCGGACTTTGTAACAGTTTGTTACAAAGAGATGATCCGACAAAGCCGCGTCGGCGCCCCACCCTCTCCCGTTCGCCGTTTCCGGCTAGACCCCGAGCCGGCCCGGATCAGGCTGGTGACCTCGCCCCCGTCGGCCGCCGCGCGTCTCCCGCATCACCGCGCCGACGAGCGCGCCGATCGCCTTGTCCTCCCCCGCCCGGACCTTCTCGGCGGCATCGGGCTGCCCCGCGATCGCCCGGTCGACGATCGCCTCGAGCTCTCCCGCGTCACCGGCCCCGAGATCGAGCCGCGTCGACGATCTCGGGCGGCTCACCGCCCTCCGTGATCATGACCGTCAGTACCTCGCGGGCCCCGCCGCCGTTCACCTGCTTGGCCGCGACCAGCCCGACCAGCGCGGCGAGGCTTCAGGGCGGGCCTGCTGTCGCCCGGCCTCCGAGTCGGCCTCCCGGGCGCCGCCACGAGGTCGCCGGTCATCCAGTTGGCGAGCGCCGGCGGCCTACCCCATCGGCGGCGGCGGCCGCCGGCTCGAAGTACCCGGCGAGCTCGGCGTCGAAGGCGAGCAGGTGGGCCCCCTCCGCGTTCAGGCCGAGTTCGTCCACGTAACGCCCGCGGCGCTGCTCCGGCAGCTCCGGCAGCGCCGCCCGCGCGGCCTCGACTCCTCGCCCGAAGGCGCGAGCGGCACCAGGTCCGGCTCGGGGAAGTAGCGGTAGTCGTGGGCCTCCTCCTTCGAGCGCAGCGAGCGTCAGCGTCCCGTTGACGGGTCGAAGTGGAGCGTCTCCTGCTCGACCCTCCGCCCCCCTCGACGATCGCGCGCTGGCGGGCGATCTCGGCCTCGACGCCGCGCTCGAGGAAGCGGAAGCTGTTCATGTTCTTGAGCTCGGTCTTGGTCCCGAGCTCCTCGCTCCCGGCCGGCCGGATCGAGACGTTGGCGTCGCAGCGCAGGCTCCCCTCCTCCATGTTCACGTCGGAGACCCCGAGTTGGCGGAGCGTCGTCCGCAGCAGCGCCAGCCACTCCCGGGCCGCCGCGGGATCGTCGATGTCGGGCTCGGTGACGATCTCGACCAGCGGGGTGCCGCCGCGGTTGAAGTCGACGAGCGAGGCGCCGGACCGTGGATCCGGCCCGGATCGCCGACGTGGATGAGCTTGCCGGCGTCCTCCTCGAGGTGGACGCGGTGGATGCGGACGTCGCCGAGCCGGCCGTTCGCCGCCGAGCGGGTTGTCGTACTGGCTGATCTGGTACCCCTTGGGCAGGTCGGGGTAGAAGTAGTTCTTGCGGTGGAAGTCGACAGCGGCGCCACCTCGCAGCCGAGCGCCACGCGCGATCCGGATCGCTACTCGACGGCCTCCTCGTTGATGACCGGCAGCGTCCCGGGGTGGCCGAGGCAGATCGGGCAGGTGTGCGTGTTCGGCTCGGCGCCGAACTCGAGCTCGCAGCCGCAGAACATCTTGGTCCGCGTCTGCAGCTGGACGTGGATCTCGAGCCCGATCGTCGGGATCAGGTCCTCGCCGCTCACGCGGCGCGCCTCCGGGGGCCGCGGCGGTGGTCGAAGCCGATGGCGCCCTCGATCGCGTGGGCGGCGTCGAGGATCAGCGACTCGCTGAAGGCGGGCCCGGCGATCTGCAGGCCGACCGGCAGCTCCGGGCCGCCGCCGTCGGGAGCCGCGAGCCCGGCCGGGATCGAGATCGCCGGGATCCCGGCCAGCGACATCGGCACTGTGCAGTAGTCGGACATGTACATCGCCAGCGGGTCGGCGGCCCGGGCGCCGAGCTCGAACGCGACCGACGGCGAGGTCGGCGTGATCAGCAGGTCGAAGTCCTCGAAGGCCGCGGCGAAGTCCCGCGCGATCAGCGTCCGGACCCGCTGCGCGCTGCCGTAGTAGGCGTCGTAGAAGCCCGAGGAGAGCGCGTAGGTGCCGAGCATGATCCGCCGCTTGACCTCCGGCCCGAAGCCGCCGAACGGGTCCGCTCGTACATCTCGTCGAGCGCCGTCGGCGTCCCCGCGCAGCCCGAAGCGGACGCCGTCGTAGCGGGCCAGGTTCGCCGATGCCTCGGCCGGCGCGAGCACGTAGTAGGCGGAGATCCCGTGGCGGGCATTCGGCAGGCCGCTCTCGGCGACCTCGGCGCCGAGCCGCTCGCAGAGCGCGATCGTGCGCTCGAAGACCTCGCGGACGCCGGGCTCGATGCCCTCCGCGTCGCTGCTGAGCTCGCGGGGAACGCCGACCGCAGGCCCTCGAGATCCTCGCGGGCCGGCATCGCGACTCGGCCCGGGATGCCGACCGAGGTCGAGTCGCGTCGGTCGCGGCCCCGAGCGCCGCGAGCAGCAGCGCCGCATCGCGGACGTCGCGGGTGAACGGTCCGCACTGATCGAGCGAGGAGGCGAAGGCGATCATCCCGAGCGCGAGATCGAGCCGTAGGTCGGCTTCATCCCGACGACGCCGCAAAGCGCCGCGGGCTGGCGGATCGAGCCGCCGGTGTCGGTACCGATCGCGCACGGCGCAAGGCCGCCCGCGACCGCCGCCGCCGAGCCCCCGGAGGAGCCGCCGGGCACGCGGGCGGGATCCCAGGGGTTGCGCACGTCGCCGTAGGCGGAGTTCTCGTTCGAGGAGCCCATCGCGAACTCGTCCATGTTCGTCTTGCCGAGCACGCCGCGCCCCGGCGGCGAGCAGGCGCTCCACCGCGGTCGCCGTGTATGGCGGCACGTACCCCTCGAGGATCCGCGAGCCCGCGGTCGCCGGCATCCCTCGATGCAGAAGATGTCCTTGATCGCCACCGGGACGCCGGCGAGCGCGCCGCCGCCGGCGCAGCCGGCATCGTCGTCCTCCGCGCCACAGGTAGGCACCGAGCTCGTCGCGGCGGCTCTCCGCGTACGCGGCGGACCACTCGGCGGCCGCAGTCTCGCCCGCCGCGATCTCGCCGAGGCCTCGACGACCCTGAGTCGCGCGTCGCTCACGCCTGCGGAGAGGGAACGCGGAAGGAGCCGGCCGCGCTGTCGGGGGCGCCGGCGAGGGCCTGCTCGCGGCTCAGGCCGGGAACCGGCACGTCGTCGCGGAGGACGTTCTCGAGCGCGACGACGTGCGAGGTCGGCTCGACCCCGTCGAGATCCAGCTCGCCGATCGTCTCGACGTGCTCGAGGATCGCCCGAGAGCTCGCCCGCCATCCGCTCGACCTCCTCCTCGGTGAGGCGCAGCCGCGCCAGCCGCGCGATGTGGAGGACCTGCTCGCGGTCGATCATCGGCGCCATTGTAGGAGCGCGCCGGCGGCCACCGCTCGCCGTCGGCGGCCGGGACGCCGGGCGGCCGCCCGGGCGCGCGGCCGCTCGCCCAGCGCCGGTCGGCTGGCGCCGCGAGCCGCGGTGCCCCGAACGGCCGATACGAGCCGCCCGGCGGCGACGCAGGCCGCCCACGATCGCTCCGCGGCTAGCCGCCGACGCTCAGCATCCGCCCGCTGCCGCGATCAGCCGAGGCGGCGCGGTCCGCCGCCGCGCACGCGATCCGCCTGGTCGCCGATGCGAGGTCCGTCCTCTCCTCCTGCATCGCCGCCAGCCGCCGTAGACGATGCCGGCGCCGCGATCAGCCCGAGCCAGACGCCGAGCCGCGGTCGAGGTCCGATCGGGCGTGTCGATGATCCGGAAGAGGATCAGCAGGACGCAGAGGATCCCGAGCCCGGCGTGATCGCGCTCATCGCGACCGGCGTGTTGACGCTCGTGGCGTTTGCCGCGATCAGCGGCGCCGCCGATCGCGACGAGGATCGTCACGAAGCAGGACGATGTCGATGAAGCTGAACGACTCCCACGCGTTGAAGCCGTCGGCCAACGCGCTGACCGCGAGGCCGATGTCGCCGGGCGACCCCGAACCAGTCGAAGAGAACATGATCGAGCAGCAGCCCGAGCGCAGACGCCGCGGCGATCAGCTCCCCCGTGGAGCCTTCCTGTGTCCACGATCATCCTCCTTGCTGGCGTCCGGAGGGCCTCTCTGTAGCCGCTGGCGGACCTAACGGCTCCGTCAGGCGGAATCGCCCGCCGCGAGGCGCGCACGGTGTTGGCGAGCAGCATCGCGATCGTCATCGGCCCGACCCCGCCCGGCACCGGCGTGATCGCGGCCGCGACCTCCGCGGCGGCGCCGAACTCGACGTCGCCGACGAGTCCGCCATCGGTGCGGTTGATGCCGACGTCGATCACCGTCGCGCCCGGCTTCACCCAGTCGCCCCTGACCAGCTCGGGCACGCCGACGGCGGCGACGAGGACGTCGGCACGGCCGGCAGATCGGCGGCGAGATCGCGGGTCCGGGAGTGACAGACGGTGACCGTCGCGTTCGCGTCGAGCATCAGGCTGGCCATCGGCCGGCCGACGAGGATCGAGCGGCCGACGATCACGGCCTCGGCACCTTCGAGCTCGACACCGGAGCGGCGCAGCATCTCGATGACGCCGCTCGGGGTGCAGGCGATCAGCCCGGCGGGCGGCCCGCCAGCTCGATCTCGAGCGCCTCGGCAACGCCGATCCTGCCCTTGGGCGAGCAGCCCGGCGTTGATCGGGTGAGGCCGTCGACGTCCTTGCGCGGCCGAGATCACGGCGAGCACGCGGTCCGGGTCGATGCCCTCGGGGAGCGGCATCTGCACGAGGATCCCGTCGACCTCGGGTCGGCGTCGAGCTCGGCGACGAGCCCGTCGAGCTCGGCCTGGCCGACGTCGGCCGGGCAGCTCGTGGTGGATCGAGCGGATCCCGGCCGCCTCGCAGGCCTTGAGCTTGTTGGCGACGTAGACGTGCGAGGCGGGGTCGTCGCCGACGAGCACGGTGGCCAGGCCGGGCGCGTGCTCGCCCGCCGCGACCCGGCGACGACGGCGGCGACGCGCTCGCGGACGGCGGCGATCGCTTGCCGTCGATGACTCCCCATCGTGGCGCCAGCCAGCAGATCAAGGACGCAGGAGCGAAGCGCGCCCGCACGTGAGCCGACGAGGACGCCGAGTGCGCAGCGTCGGGCGCTCACGAGGCCCTCTGGATCGGTGCGTAGTCGGCCATGAGCTTGCGCTCTCCGCCGCTGCCGCCGAAGCGGACGATGACGACGTTGCCGGGCTCGACCGCCGTAACGACGCCCTCGCCGAAGGCAGCGTGGATGACATCGTCGCCGACCGCCAACTCGAGCGTCGGATCGGCGCTCATGCCCGCCGGCCTCGCTCCCGAAGCCGGCGGCGGTGCCGCCGAATCCCCCGAGGCCCCAGCCCGTCGCCGGGCCGACCGTCGAGTGACGCTCGACGAGCCCGCTGGGGATCTCGCCGAGGAAGCGCGAGGGCACGCCGGTGCCCGAGGAGCCGAAGATCCAACGGCGGCGGGCATGGGTGAGCGTGAGCCGCTCGCGGGCCCGGGTAAGGCCGACGTAGGCAGAGGCGACGCTCCTCCTCGATGTCGCCCTCGTCGATCGAGCGCGAGTGCGGGAAGACGCCGTCCTCGCAGCCGATGATGAAGACCGCCCGGTACTCGAGTCCCTTGGCGTTGTGCAACGTCATCAGCGTCACCTGCTCGGTTCGTCGTCGATGTCGTCCTGATCTGTGTACAGCGAGATCTGCTCGAGGAACTCGGCCAGTGGCGGGATCTCGCTCTGGCCTTCGACCTCGCGGTTGATGTCGAACTCGCCGGCCACGCCGACCAGCTCGCGCAGGTTCTCGATGCGGCCCTCGGCCTCGATCGTGCGCTCGGCCTCGAGCGCCTCGATGTAGCCGGATTCGCTCAGCGTCGCCTCCAGTAGTTCGGCGACGCTGCCACGACGCTCAGCCCGCTCGCGCAGCGATCGGACCAGCTCGGCGAAGCGGCTGATCGCCTTGACTGCCGCGGACCCGAGCTCCGGCACCTTGTCCGGCTCGCGATCACCTCGAGCGGCGTGAGGCCGACCGTGTTCGCATACCCGAGCATCCGCGCCTCCGAGGTCCTGCCGATCCCCCGCCGCGGCGTGTTGATGATCCGGCCAGCGAGACGCTGTCCTCGGGGTTGACGAGCAGCGTGAGGTAGGCGACCGCGTCCTGGATCTCGGCCCGCTCGTAGAACTTCGTCCCGCCGATCACCTGGTACGGCACGTCGAAGCGGACCAGCGTGTCCTCGAGCACGCGGCTCTGCGCGTTCATCCGGTAGAAGACCGCGACCTCGTCGCGGCGATGCCTTCCTCCTCGACCAGCCGGTCGATCTCGCCCGCGACCCAGCGCGCCTCCTCGTGCTCGTCGTGGAGCTCGGCGATCGTCACCTGCCCGCCGGCGCCCGCATCGGTCCACAGCTCCTTGGGGAGCTGGTCGCGGTTGTGGGCGATCACCGCGTTCGAGGCGTCGAGGATCGTCTGCGTCGAGCGGTAGTTCTGCTCGAGCTTGACCCTCTCGGCGCCGAAGTCCTGCTCGAAGTCGAGGATGTTGCGGATCTCGGCGGCACGGAAGCCGTAGATCGACGAGACACTGGGCGTCGTCACCTACGACGAAGAGATTTCCCGAGTCCTCTGTCAGCAGCTGCAGCAGCCGGTACTGGACCCGGTTGGTGTCCTGGTACTCGTCGACCAGGACGTGGCGGAACTGGCGCTGGTAACCGGCGCGGACGTCGGCGAAGAGCTCGAGCAGGTTGACTGTGCGGACGAGCAGGTCGTCGAAGTCCATCGCGTTGTTGTCGTGCATCTGCTTCTCGTACAGCGCGTAGACGTCGGCGACGACCGTCTCGAAGTACGAGCCGGCCTCCTCGCGGTAGGTCTCGGAGTCGCGCAGTCGGTTCTTCGCGCCGGAGATCGCACCCTTGATCGTGCGCGGCGGGTAGCGCTTGGGGTCCACGTCGAGCTCGTCCATGCAGCGCTTGACCATGCGTCGCGAGTCCGCCTCGTCGAAGATCGAGAAGCCACGCTTGTAGCCGAGCCGCTCGGCGTGCTGGCGCAGGATCCGGGCGCAGGCGGAGTGAAACGTCATCACCCACATCACGCGCGCGGCGTTGCCCGTCAGCGCCTCCACGCGAGACTTCATCTCATTCGCCGCCTTGTTGGTGAAGGTGATCGCGAGGATCTGTCCCGGCCGGGCCATGCCGGTCTGCAGCAGATACGCGATCCGGTGGACGAGCACCCTGGTCTTGCCCGAGCCGGCGCCGGCGAGGACGAGCAGCGGCCCCTCGCCGTGCTCAACGGCCCGTCGCTGATCCGGATTGAGGCCTTCGAGCAGCTGTTCGAGCGGCGTCGATCCGGCAGCAACCGGGGCGCCGTAGAAGCCCTCGAGCTGCTCGGGATCCTGCTCGTCGCCGGGGTCGTAGCCGGCGAACTCTCCCTCTGTCTCTTCTGCGGGCGTCTCGCTCACGGACAGCCGAGGATAGCCGCGGGCGCGGCGCTGCCCGAAGGCGAAAAGCGCCGGCAGCGGGCTTGGAGTGATCGGGGCCGGTACGCGGAGTGCGGTGCTCAGCCCCCGGCGGGGCTCGGTCCCCGGCGCGGGCGCAGCTCGCGGACATCGGCGCCGGAGTCCGGCGATCGCTCGCCGTCGAGGCGGGCGAGGCGGTCCTCGATCGCCCGCAGGCGTTCGCTCAACATCCGCACCGAGTCGGCGACCGGGTCGGGCAGGTGGATCCAGTCGCTGTCCGGGCCCTCGGGGCGACGGCCGTCGACCCGCACGGTGTGTCCCGGGTTACCGACGACAGTGGAGTTCGCCGGTACGTCCTCGATCACGACCGTGTTGGCGCCGACCTTGGCGCCGTGCCCGACCGTGACCGGTCCAAGCAGCTTCGCCCCGGAGCCGATCGTCACGTTGTCCTCGACCGTCGGATGGCGCTTGCCGCGCTGAAAGCCGGTGCCGCCGAGGGTCACGCCCTGGTAGATCGTCACGCAGCAGCCGATCTCCGCGGTCTCGCCGATGACGACACCGGATCCGTGATCGATGAAGAGGTCGTTGCCGATCGTCGCCGCCGGGTGGATCTCGACCCCGGTCACCATCCGCGAGGCGTGAGCGAGCATGCGGGGCACGAGCGGGACTTCGGCCTCGTGCAGCGCATGGGCGACCCGGTGGGTGAGCACCGCCTGCACTCCACCCCAGGTCGCGAGGATCTCGACGGTGCTCGCCGTGCGCGCCGCGGGATCGCGGTCACGGGCCGCACCAACATCGGCGCGGACCTCTCCGAGGACGCGGGTAAGGGTGCCGAGACCGAGCATCTGAGCCAAGGATACGCGCGAGCGGATGTCGCTCAGGCACCGAAGAACGGCAGCGACATATAACGCTCACCGCTGTCGCAGAGGATCACGACGATGCGCTTACCCTGCATCTCCGGCCGGGCGCCGAGGTCGATCGCCGCATACAGCGCGGCGCCGGCGGAGATCCCGATCAAGAGGCCCTCACGCGTCGCCGCGAGACCGGCGGTGGCGACGGCTGAGTCGTCCTCGACGGGCACGATCTCGTCGACGACGTCGCGGTCGAGAACCGGAGGCACGAAACCGGCGCCGATGCCCTGGATCCGGTGCGGGCCCGGGCGACCGCCGCTGAGCACCGGCGAGCCGGCGGGCTCGACGCCGACCATCCGGATCTCCGGCCGGCGCTCCTTCAGGGCTTGGCCGATCCCCGTGATCGTGCCGCCGGTACCGATCCCGCAGACGACCGCGTCGACCGCGCCGCCGGTATCGCGCCAGATCTCCTCCGCCGTGGTCCGGCGGTGGACGTCGGGGTTGGCGGGGTTCTCAAACTGCATCGGCATGTAGGCGTGCTCGTGTTCGGCAGCGATCGAGCGCGCCAATTCGACTGCCTCATTCATGCCGCCCATCGAGGGCGTCTCACGGACGACCGCGCCGTAGGTGCGAAGCAGCGCCGCGCGCTCGCGACTCATTCCCTCGGGGAGGGTCAGCACGCATCGGTAGCCGCGCGCCGCGCAGACCATCGCCAGGGCGATGCCGGTATTCCCGCTCGTCGGCTCGATGATCACCGACCGCCCGCGCTCGATCCGCCCCTCTGCCTCGGCGGCGTCGATCATCGCCACTCCGATGCGGTCTTTGACGGATCCGCCGGGGTTGAACCACTCCAGCTTGCCGACGATCTCGGCTCCGAGGCCCTCGCCGATTCGGCCGAGCTTGACCATCGGTGTGTCACCCACGACGGCGGAGGCCTCGGCGGCGATGCGCAGGGTGGGTGGAGCGCTCATGCGAGCGAACGGTAGCGGCCCGCCCGACGGCCGTTCGACCGCGCTCAGATGAAGTAGACGGGGCCGCCCGCCTCGGCGTCCTCGCGGCGAGCCACATCGGCGATCGTCGCCTCGCCGAAGACGCGGCGTAACGCCTCGACGCCGTCGGACCAGATACCACCGGCTTCCGTGCTCTCATCGCCGATCTTGCCATCGAGCGACTGCACAACCTCGAGCACAGTGATCTCTTCGGGGTCGCGAGCGAGGCGAAAGCCGCCCTTCGCGCCGCGCTGCGAGAGCAGCAGGCCATCGCGGCGCAGGGTGCTGAAGAGCTGCTCGAGGAACTGGACGGGGATGCCGCGGCGCTCGGCGACGACCGAGATCGGCACCGGCTTGTCGGCGTGGCGGGAGAGTTCCGCCATCCCAACCACGGCGTACCGCGACTTGGCCGTGACCGAGATCATCGCCTCAGTTTTTAGCGGTTCGGACGGCGTCCGCTCCGTTACGATCGCCTTTCGCCGCTCACTGGGCCGGAGGGGAGCGTTTCTCAATGCAGGCGTCTCGAATCTGTCTACTAATCGACGTGCACCCAATCGTCCGCAAGGGAGTCACCGCGCTGCTCGATGGGGAGTTCGAGGTCGAAGAACTCGCCCACGGTCGCGACGCGGTCGAGTTGCACCTGAATGTGGGCAACTTCGATGTGGCCGTTGTCGAGATGCGACCGGCGCTCGACGGCCTGCCGTCCGGCGCCGCGACGATCCGCGGCCTGCTCAAGGCCCAGCCCGGCCTCGGCGTCGTTGCACTGGGCGGCCCGCTCGAGCGCCACGCGGTCCGCGAGGCGTTCGATTCCGGCGCGCTCGCCTACGTGAGCAGCATCTCCGCTTTGAGTGCCGTCGGCGAGGCGATCGATGCAGCGGCGAACGGCGAGACCTACGTCGACCCAGCAGCCGGCCGGGCCGCCGTGACGACCCTGACGCCACGTCAGCGCCAAGTCCTGCAGCTCTTCGCCGACGGGCTCTCGACCGAAGAAGCAGCCCGTCGACTGGGCCTCAGCGAGGAGACGATCCGCACCCACGCAAAGGCAAGCCTCGCCCGCATGCAATCCCGCGACCGCACGCACGCGGTGGCGAAGGCGCTGCGGGCGAGCCTGATCGAGTAGCGGCGCTCGCTGGTCCTCGGCCGGCGTTCCGGCGAGGGTCCTCGGCCCGCGGGTCCTGTCCGGCGGGAGCCCGCCGGCCACCCGCGGGAGAGGGCGTCACGTGGGCGTCGCCGGCGAGGGGCTTGGCTGGGCGATCGCGGGCGGAAGAGCTTGGCTGGGGTGAGCGGGGACGAGGGCCGGGGGGTTTTACGCCTTGGGCTGAGAGGGAGGAGGGCTTGGCTGGGCCGGTGGGTTTTCGGGGGAGCGTCCTGAGTTTGCCTGCCGTGGGAAGGCAAAGTCAGGACGGGGCGGCCTGTAGTGACCTACCTCGCTGCTCTCGCCGGCGGGAGGTCACGTTGGTCCCGCATGGGTGATCCAACGTGACCTGGTGGGCTCGGAAGGCCCGCTCCTGCCGTGCGCTGGATCTAGATCCAGCCGCGTTCGCGGGCCACGAGTACCGCCTGGGCGCGGTCCGCGGCGCCGATCTTGCGGTAGACGTTGTGCAGGTGGGTGCGGACGGTGCTCGCGGAGAGGCCCATTTCGGCGGCGATCTCCTTGTAGACCTTGCCCTCGGCGAGGCCGCGGAGGGCGTCGACCTCGCGCTTGGAGAGCGGGCACGGCTCGCCGCGGCGCTGGCGCGGGGCGCGCGCATGGGGGAACTCGTAGAGGACCTGGCGCAGGCGCTCGGAGTTGAGGCCACAGGCCTTGGCCATGGAGTTCATTGCCTCGCCGGAGACGACGTCGCCCTGTGACTGGTGGACGACCATGTCGCCGAGCCTGACGGCGGCCGCGAGGCCCTCGGCCTCGGCCGAGTGATGGCGCTCGATCGCGCTCGCGATCACAGCCGGCATGCCCCAGCGGCGCGCGAGGACGCCGCCGACGAGGGTGTGGTCGATGCCGAGCTCGCGGCGCTCGAGCTGCGTCCGCTGCTCGGGCGTCGCCGTGCGGTCGTCGACGATCTCGCTGTAGCCGGGGTAGAGGCGCATCAAGACGAGCTGCCCGATGTCGTGCAGGAGCGCCGCCGTGACGAGTTCGTCACGACCGGCGACATCGCCGAGGTCGGCGATCCGCTCCGCCGCGTAACGCGTCGCGACGGCGTGGCGGCGGAAGCGCTCGGGCAGGCGCTCCCAGTTGCCGACCGACTGGAAGAACTCATAGGTCTCGAGCTGGCTCGTCACGGCGCGAACTCCAGCGGGTGTCAGCGCCTCGATCGCGTCGGGAACGTTCGTGACCCGGCCGCGCGGTCCGCCGCCGTTGTTGGCGGCCCGCATGACCGCGATCGCGACCGCGGTGTCGGACTCGACGAGCTCGCAGAGATCATCCATGCTCGCGCCCTCCTTCGCCGTAACCTTGGCAACGCGGGTGACGGTCTCGGCGAGCGCCGGCAGCGTGTCGACGGCCTCGAAAGCGGCAGAAAGGCGGTGCCCGCCCTTGCCCATCGGCTTGGCAGGCGGCGCTCCGGTCTGGGTCGCGGTCGTCATTGCAGGATCGGGTGGGCCGGGATCGGGGGGCCCGACCTACTGATCGGCATTTCGGGCCCGGTGATTTAGCCCTGGGGGGCGTCTTGGGACGACGAACCCGCATCGAGCTCGGATTGCAGGCGCGAAATCGCCTTGCCGATGCGGTTCAGCGAGTCGTTGCGGCCAAGTACGGCGAGCGATTCGAAGATCCCGGGAGAGACGCTCGAGCCGCTGATCGCGACCCTGATCGGCTGCAAGAGCGACCGCGCCCCAATCTCGTCGCGCTCCATCAAGTCGCGCAGTGCCGTCTCGATCCGCTCAGCATCCCACGCGCCCTCGCTGAGGCCTTCCAGTGCGGCGAGGCCGGCCGCGAGCGGGTCGGCGACGCCCGGCTTCATCACCTTCTTCCAGGCCTTCTCGTCCGTCTCCGGCTCTGTGAACAGGAACGCGATCAGCGGCCAGACCTCAGTCACGACCTGGGCCTTGTCGCGGACGATCTCGCAAGCAGCGGCCCGCCGGTCGGCCGCGGCTGCCGCGAACGCCGCGGCCCCGTCCGGATCCGTGCGCTGCAGGTGAGCATCGAGCGTCCGTTCGTAGTCCTCGAGCGGCGCCTCGCGCATGTAGCGGCCGTTGATCCAGCGCAGCTTCTGCTCGTCGAAGATGGCGCTCGACCGCCCTACCCGGGAGATGTCGAAGCGCTCGACCAGCTCGGCGGTGCTGAGCAGCGTCGTGTCGTCGTCGGTGCCCCAGCCAAGCAGCGCGAGGTAGTTGCGCACCGCTGCCGGCAGATAGCCCGCCTCGCGCAGCTCCTGCGCCGAGGCGGCGCCGTGGCGCTTGGAGAGCTTCTTGCCGTCGGGGCCGTGCAGCAGCGGCAGGTGCGCGTAGCGGGGCGCCTGGAACCCGAGCGCCGCGAGCACGAGCAGCTGCTTCGGGGTGTTCGAGATGTGGTCGTCGCCGCGAATCACATCGCTGATTCCCATCTCCGCATCGTCGACCGCGACGGCGAAGTTGTAGAGCACCGAGCCGTCGCCGCGGGCGATCACGAGGTCGTCCTGGAGGCGGTTCTCGAAGCCGATCGGACCCCGGATCGCGTCCTCGACGACGGTCTCCCCCTCGTCGGGCACGCGCAACCGGACGGCGGCGTCGGCGGCGTCACTGACCTCACCCCGGAAGCCGGCGCCCGGGTTCGCCTCCTTGAACGCACGGACCTCATCCGGACCGTCGCTGCTGCGGTAGGCGCGGCCGGAATCGAGCAGCTGCTGCAGGCGCTCGGCGTGGCGCGGCGCCCGCTCGGCCTGGCTGATCGGGCCCTCGTCCCAGTCGAGCTCGAGCCAGCGCAGCGCGTCGAGGATCTGCTCGACGTTCTCGGGCGTCGAGCGCTCGCTGTCGGTGTCCTCGATGCGGAGTACGAACTCGCCGCCCGAACCCCTGGCCGCAAGCCAGTTATAGAGTGCGGTCCGTGCTCCCCCGATGTGCAGGGCGCCGGTTGGCGAAGGGGCGAAGCGAACTCTCAAAGGATTCCTGGAGGTCTCGACCAGAATGCTGATCGGCGCGCATGTTTCCACAGCTGGCGGGCTCGAGAACGCGATCGCCAACGGGGTCGAGCGCGAATGCGACGCGATCCAGATCTTCAACCAGAGCCCGCGCATGTGGCGGCCGACCAACCACAAGCCGGAGAGCATCGCCGCCTTCAACGAGGCTTTCGAGGCCTCGCGGATCGACGCGGTAGCGATCCACGCCGTCTACCTCATCAACACGACCTCGCCCGACCCGGAGATCGCCGAGAAGTCGCTTGCGTCCTTGACGCAGGCGCTGCGGCTCGGCGATGCGATCGACGCAGCGGGCGTCGTCGTCCACGCAGGCTCGCGCAAGGGCGAGCCGCTGGACGAAGCCGTCGCCCGCTCGGGCGAGCTCGTCCGCGAGGCGCTCGCCGAGTCCGACTCCTGCCCGCTGCTGTTCGAGAACACCGCGGGCACCCAGGGCCCGCTCGGGCGCGACTTCGAGGAGCTCGCGCAGCTCGTCGAGGCGGCGGGCTCCGGGCCGCGCGTAGGCACGTGCCTCGACTGCTGCCATCTGTTCGCATCCGGCTACGACATCGCCGAGCCCGATGACCTGACTGCCGTCATCGACGAATACGACGGACTTGTCGGCCTCGACCGGCTCAAGTGCCTGCACGTCAACGACAGCCGCGTGCCGCTGGGCTCGAATCGCGACATGCACGCCAACGTCGGCGAGGGCGAGATCGGCCGGATCGGGATCGGCACGTTCCTCTCGGAGCCCCGCTTCGAGGACCTCCCGGCGCTGCTCGAGACCCCCGGTCCCGGCAAGCAGGGCGCCGACAGAGCCGAAGTCCGGCGCGCGAAGCGCTACCGGAACCAGGGACTCAAGCGACGCGGGTGAGCGCGAACGCGATCTCGCGCATCGAGGTCAGCCCCCGGTCGCGGAAGCGCTGGTCGACGAGCTCCCGCTCCTCGAGCTGCTCGATCTCGAAGCCGTCTGCGAACAGCTCCTCGACCTCCTCGGGGGCGACGGCAAACGGCGGACCTTCCATCTGTGACTGCTCGTAGTCGAAGGTGATCAGCAGGCCCCTCGAGCCGACGGGCATCAGCGCCCGCAGGTGAGCCGCATAGCGGGCGCGGGTCGGTCGATCGAGCGCGACGAGCGCCGCCCGGTCGAAGACCGCGTCGACCGGGCCGACGTCGTCCACCCCCACCGCGAAGAAGTCGGCGACCAGGAGCTCGTACGGAGCGGCGGCGAAGCGCATCGGCGGCCCCGCCGCGACATCGGGCTCGAGCCCGCGCTCGGCGAAGAACTCGTGCACCGCCTGCTCGACGTACTCGACGCCGACGACCTCCGCCCCGCGCTCGGCGAGGAAGACCATGTCGAGGCTCTTGCCGCTGAGCGGAACGAGCGCCCGCGCCGGCCCGGCTGCGCCCCAGGCGCGATCGGCGAAGCGCTCGAGGAAGCCGCTCGGGCTCGACTGATGAAAGCCGATCCGCCCCTCGCTCCAGCGCGATGTCCAGTCAGCTTGCTCCACGGCCTCGGCGGCCGCCGCGACCGGCCCTCAGGCCGCGCGGCGAAAGGTCATCGTGTCGCGCAGATCGAAGTCGTCATCCGGCTCGAGGATGTCGAAGAACCGGGGGTTGAGGCAGGTGTGGGCTGGCCCATCGCCTTCGAACGCGGGCTCGACCCGGAACTGGCAGTGGGAGAGCGGCGCGCCGGTCATCTTGATGCCGCCGTAGCCGCCTTCGCGCTCGGCAGCCTCGAACAGCTTCATGTCGATCTCGCCGCGGAAGACCTTCTGCACGCAGCCCATGAACCGCCGACCGGTCGGCCCATCTACGTAGCTCCACAGGTACGGGCAGCGCATCTGCAGACAGGCACGGGGCTCGATCAGCTTGTCGCAATAAGTACGGCAGCGGCGGCACTCGCCCGGTGGGGCTTCGAGCTCGCCTCTTGCAGCTACTGCCATCGCGGGAAGTCTACGGAGCCGACTCCCGGGGCGGGCGCCACGGCGAGGGCGGTGATCTAGATTCTCCTGCGATGCGGGTCCAACCCAAGCCCCTCGCGGCGATCGCCGCCGCGGCGATCGCGCTCGCGTGCGCGGCGGGCTGCGGCGGCAGCGACGAGACCGTCGCCGCAGGCTCTCAGAACGTGCCTGCGGCCGGGGCCGACACGCCCCCGGCCCGCACCCCCGGGGTTCCGAAGGGCGCCGCCTACGAGGTCGACAAGAGCGGCTGGGGTCACCTCAGCCGCAAGGCCCAGTTCGAGGCCGCGACCGAGTTCATCGCGGACAACCCGACCCGCTGCCAAGGCGCCGCGGTCACCGCCGTCGTCGACTACGTCACGGACTCCTACATCAACGACTTCCCGTCCGACGCGCCGGCCGCCGAGGTCCTCGCCGAGGGCTGCGACGCGAGCGTCCAAAGCCCGGCGGATCGCTGAACGGGCGGCGCCGCCCCCTGGCGAGCCTCAGGCTGCCAGGGCGGACGGGCCCAAGAGCTGGTCCAGCTCCGCGCGCAGGCCGGCGGTCCGGGCGACCTTCCAGTCCTCGCCGAAGCGAAGCTTGCGGATCCCCTCGCGCGTCTTCATCACGAGCTCGACCTCCTCATCGCCCGGGAAGTCGGCGAAGACCGATTTGAGCTCCTCGATCACGCCGAGGCCGAACTCCGCGGCGTCGAGCTTGATCACCACCGGATTGCTGCGGGTCATCTCGGCGACCTTCTCCTTCGCCGAATCCATCTCCGCAGCGGTCGGCGCGAACGGTTCGACGTCCTGGACGACGAGCTTCGTCTCATTGCGGTCCTTGTGGTCGACGCGGCCGCGGACGAGCAGGACGGCGTCGGTCTCGATCACGTCGCCGGCCTTCTCCAGCGACTTCTGGAAGACGATCAGCTCGGTCCGGCCCTCGAGGTCGTCGAGCGTCGCGAACATCATGTTCGTGCCGCTCTTCGTCCGGATCTTCTTGCAGTCGGCGACGATCCCGCCGACCGTCACCCAGGCGCCGTCGTCCTTGCCGTCGAGCTCGAGCAGCGAGCAGTCGGTGCGCACGCGGAGCGCGTCGCGGACCTCCGAGAGCGGGTGATCGCTGAGGAAGGTGCCGAGCGTCTCCTTCTCCAGCGCGAGCAGCTCGCGCTGGCTGAACTCCTCGCCGACGAGCGGCGGATGCTGGTTGCGGTAGCCGCCGGTCGCGGCCGAGACCTCCTCGAGCGCGAAGATCGACTCCTGGCCGTTGAGCGCGTCCTCCTGGCTCTTGGCGCCGGCCGACTGGGCGTCGGCGAGTCGATCGAGCATCACCCGGCGGGGCGCCCCGGTCGAGTCGAGCGCGCCGCACTTGATCAGGCACTCGATCGCGCGCTTGTTGACGGTGCGCGCGTCGACCCGCTCGCAGAACTCCCAGAGCGAGTCGAGCGGCCGCTCCTCGCGGGCGGCCAGAATCGCCTCGACGGCGGCATGCCCGACGTTCTTGACCGCGTCGAGGCCGAAGCGGATCTTGTTGCCGGAGACGACGAAGCCGTGGTCGGAGGAGTTGACGTCCGGCGGCAACACCTCGATCCCCATCTCCTCGCAGCGGTTGACGAAGAACGGCACCTTGTCCTTGGTCGACATCACCGAGCTGATCACCGCGGCCATGTACTCGGCCGGGTAGTTCGCCTTCAGGTAGGCGGTCCGGTAGGCGATCAGCGCGTAACAGGCCGCGTGCGACTTGTTGAACGAGTAGTCCGCCGCATTGGTCATCAGCTGCCAGAGGTCGCGCGTCACGCCCGGGTCGGTGTTGGAGGCCGCCGCGCCCTCCCGGAACTTCGTCTCCATGCGGGCCATCATGTCCCGCTTCTTCTTGCCGATCGCCTTGCGCAGATCGTCCGCCTCGGCAGGTGTGAAGCCGCCGATCTGCTTGCTGATCTCCATCAGCTGCTCCTGGTAGATGCAGCAGCCGTAGGTGTCCTCGGTGATCGGGCGCAGGCGCTCGTCGGCGAACTTGACGGTCTCCGGGTCCCGCTTGCCGCGCGCGTAGGTGTCGATGTAGGCCATCGCGCCAGGGCGGTACAGGGAGACGAGCGCGACGATGTCGTCGAACTCCGTGGGCCGCACCTTGCGCAGCGCGTCGCGCATGCCCTCGGACTCGAGCTGGAAGACGCCGACCGAGTCGCCGCGCCGCAGCATCTCGTAGGTCGTCTCGTCATCGAGCGGCAGCTCCTCGACGTCGATCGACTCGCCGCGTGAGCGCTCGACGATCGCGACCGCGTCCTCGATCACGTCGAGGTTGCGGAGGCCGAGGAAGTCCATCTTGAGCAGGCCGATCTCCTCGACCGGGACCATCGAGTACTGGGTCACGATCTTGTACGAGCGCTCCCCGTCCTTGGTCGCTCCGCGATCCTCGGCGAGCTGCAGGGGCACGACCTCCTGCAGCGGCCGGTCGGCGATCACGACGGCGGCGGCGTGGATCGAGTTGTTGCGGACGATCCCCTCGAGCCCGCGCGCCGTGTCGACGATCTGCCGCACGTCGCCCTCGGTGTCGTAGGCCTTGCGGAGGTCCTCGCCGTTGCCGAGGCACTCGTCGAAGCTCGGGCTGCGGCCCATGATCGGCTCGGGGATCAGCTTTGCGACGCGATCGCCGGTGCCGTAGTCGAAGCCGAGCACGCGGGCGGCGTCGCGGGTTGCGGCGCGTGGCGCCATCTTGCCGAAGGTGATGATCTGCGCGACGGACTCGCGGCCGTACTTCTCGGCGACGTAACGGATCACGCGCTCGCGACCGCGCACGGAGAAGTCGATGTCGATATCCGGCATCGACTTCCGCGCCGGGTTCAGGAAGCGCTCGAAGAGGAGGTCGTTGGCGAGCGGGTCGAGGTCGGTGATGGCGAGCGAGTAGGCGACGATCGAACCGGCTGCCGAGCCACGGCCCGGGCCGACGGCGACGCCGTTCTCCTTCGCGTAGCGGACGAAGTCCCAGACGATCAGGAAGTAGGACGGGAAGCCCATCTCCTCGATCACGCCGAGCTCGAACTCGAGCCGCTCGATCGCCTCGGCCGGCGGCGGGTCGCCGTAGCGGCGGCGCAGCCCCTCGTTCGCGATCCGGCGCAGGAACACCTCGGGCTCGGAGCCGTCCTCGGTCGGAAAGCGCGGGAGCAGCAGCTCGCCGAGGCTGATCTCGACGTTGCAGCGCTCGGCGATCTCCAGCGTGTTCGGCACGGCCTCGGGCCACGGCGCGAACGACTCGTGCATCTCCTCGGCGCTCTTCAAATAGAACTCGTTCGTGTCGAAGCGCAGTTTCGGCTGCTCGAGCGTCGACTTGGTCTGCACGCAGAGCAGCGCGGCGTGGTTGTCGTAGTCCTCGCGGCGCAGGTAGTGGACGTCCGCCGTGCCGACCAGCGGCGCGCCGAGCTCGCGCGCCACCCGCTCGATCCCCTCGTTGGCCTTGTCCTGGTCGGCGATCCCGTTGACCTGGAGCTCGAAGTAGACGTCCTCGGCGCCGAAGATCCCGATCAGCTCGTCGGCGTGCTCGCGGGCTTCCTGCGGTCGGTCCTCGACGATCCGCCGGCAGAAGCGCGACTGCAGACACCCGGTGAGCGCGATAACGCCCTCCGAGTAGCGGTCGAGCATGCTCAGGTCGACGTTCGCCTTGCCGCGGGCGAAGCCCTCGAGAAAGCCGGCGGAGCTGAGCTTGACGAGGTTGCGGAAGCCGACGTCGGAGGAGGCGAGCAGCGTGATGTGGTTGCGCTCCCAGCGCGTCTTCGTCTTGATCTCGGAGACGTCGCCGACGAGGTAGGCCTCGAGACCGATGATCGGCTTGATCCCGTTCTCGTTGCAGGCCTTGTAGAGATCGACGGCGCCGTTCATGACGCCGTGGTCGGTGAGCCCGAGGGCCGGCATGCCGAGCTCCGCGGCGCGCGCGGCCATCGCCGGGATCTTGTTGGCGCCGTCGAGCAGCGAGTACTCGCTGTGCACGTGTAGGTGGGCCGCGGGGGCGGTCATCGGGCCATCATGGCAAGGCAGGTGGATGCCAAGGGGGCGCCGACGGGCGCTTTCCCGCACGTTGCGGGAGCGGTCCGCGCACTGCCGTGGGATGACCCGCGGCGGCGCCGAGCCGCTCCGGCGATCAGTCCCCGTCGCCGCCCTCGAGCCGGCCGAGGACCTCGGCGAGGCGCAGCTCCGCCTCACGCACGCGTTGCTCGGCCTCCTCGCGCGCGCGCTCCGTGCGCTCGGCGATTCGCTGCTCGCGCTCCGAGGCGGTGTCGACAGCGGCGATCCGCTGCTCGGCCGCCGCAGCAGCTCCCGAGAGCCGCTTCGCCGCCCGTTCCTCGGCAGCTTCGACCCCGGCGCGGGCGCGGGCGGCGAGCGCCTCGCCGCGGCGCTCGATCGCCTCCTCGGCTGCGCGTCGCGCCGCCTCGGCAGCCCGCGTCTCGACCTCGGATGCGTGCCGCTCGAGCTGCTCGCGGGCGTTCGCCACCTCCGCGTCGATGGCCGTGACTGCGTCGGAGCGCATCCGCTCCAGCTCCGCTGCAGCGGCCGTCCGGTGGGCCTGCAGGTCCGTCTCGCCGCCCCGGGAGGCACCGGTGATCCGCTCCGTGGCCTCGCGCGCGATCTGCTCGAGCTGCTCTGCGGCCTCACGGGCACGGTCGCCGACCGACTGCGCCGCCACCCCGGTCAGTCTGCTCTGCTCGGCGGCGAGCGCGGCGGACGCCCGCTCGGTGGCCTCGCGCTGCTCCTTGTCGAAGCGCTCGCGCTCGCGCCGCAGGCCGCGTTTGGACAGCTCATCGCGAAGGCCCTGGACCGTCGCCTCGATCTCGGCGGCGCCCTGGGCGAGCCGCCCGCGCTCCGCCTCGACGGCTGCGGATGCAGCGGTCGACGCCTCGTCGGCGAGCTGGCTGCGGATCCGCTCGCGGGCGTCGTCGGCAGCGTCGTCGACGGCGCTCGTGACGCGCCGATCGAGCTCATCCGCGATCGTCCCGCGGGCCGTCTCGAGCGCGGCGTCGATGCGCCCGTCGAACTCGCCGGCGCTCGCCTGGAGGCGTCGCTCGAAGCCCTCGATTCGCTCCTGGCCCGCCTCCTGCATCGCCTGAGCGGCCCTCGCGATGCGTGCGGCGCCGGTGCGATCGAGCTCCGCGGCCGCGCTCGAAATTGCCTCCTCGACCCGCCGCGCCGCCCGTTCGGCGAGGTCCGCCCGAAGCTCCTCCGCGTGCACGCCGGCCCGCTCTCCCGCGCGCCGCTCGAGCTCGCTCGAGATCCGCTCGCTGCGCTCCGCGAGCTGCCCCTCGAGCCGTTCGTCGATGCCCTGCAAGCGCTCGGAGACTGCCGCCTCGGAGGCCGATGCCGCGGCCGCCTCGATGCGCTCGCGAGCGCCCGCGACGCCGGCGTCGACGCGCTCGCCGAGCCTGCCTTCCGCCTGCTCGGCTCTGCTGTCCGCGGCGGCGTCGATCCGCTCGATCGCTTCGCCCTGCTCGGCCCGCAGACCCGCCGCCAGCTCCTCGTGGCGGGCGCGGACCGCGGCTTCCGAGTCGGCGAGGGCCTGCCCGAAGCGTGCGGCGAGCGTGCTGTCAACGTGCTCCTCGAGCACCTTGGCGCGGTTCGCGTCGAGCTCGTCGACCCGCTCGCCGAGGCGCGTCTCCGCTCCGGAGAAGCTCGTCTCGGCTGCGCGCGCAGCCGCCTCGGCGGCGGTGCGCTCGAGCCGCTCCCTCGCCGCGTTAAGGCGGGAGTCGATGTCCGCCCCGAGGCGCTCGCCGCCGGCCTGCAGCTCGGCTCGCAGCGCCGCCGCCTCCGCGTCGAGCCGCTCGCCGAGGCGGGCGTCGGCAGCTACCGATCGCTCCTCGGCCTCAGCCGCCAGAGCAGCCCGTGCGTCCTGGGAGAGCTGCCGCACCTGCTCGAGCGACGCCGCCGCGAGCTGCTCGCCTCGAGCGCGCAGGTCCGCCGCGATCCGCGCGTCGGCCGCGGCGACCTCCTGCTCGAGCCGCTCGGACGCCGCACGCTCGCGCGCCTCGACCGCTTCCGTCAGCTCGACACGGGTCCGCTGCGTCGCAGCGTCAACTCGCTCGGCGAGGCGCTCGAAGACGCCGTCGACGCGCGCGGCGAGGATCTCCTCAGAGCGACGCTCGGCGACCTGCGAGGCGGTCGCCTCGCTCGCCGCGGCGAGCTCGCGGACCTCGCTCAGCGCCGCCGCGATCGCGCCCTCGACGTCCTCAGCCAGCGCCTTGATCTGCCCCGAACCGCGCTCGGCGTCCGCCTGGATCGCGTCGGCGACGCGCTCGCCGAGCGCCTCGATCCGGGCAGTCTCCGCCCGCATCCGCTCGCCGCCGTGCGCTACGAGGTTCGCCTCGGCCTGTTCGAAGCGCAGGCGGGTGTCGGCATCGATCTCCTCGCGCAGGCGCTGGGCGGCGGCGTTGCCCCGCTCCGCGCTCTCGGTCGAGAGTCGCTCGCTCGCTCGCTCGATCTCCGCGGCGATCGTCGCTGTCGACGCCTCCAGCCGATCGGCGAGCTCCGCCTGCAGGGCGTCCGAGAGCTCCGTGCGGACGGCATCGAGCCGGTTCGATGCGATGCGCTCGGCGCGCTCGGCGGCCATCTCCAGGGCGCTCCGCTCGATCGCCCCGGCGCGCTCGTTGAGCTCCCCCAGGTGACGCTCGCCGGCGCCGGAGAGCTCCGCGAGTCGCTGGTCGGCGCGCTCCGAGAGCTCGCCGAGCCGCGCCTCGATCTGCGCGCCGGCATCGGCCCGCGCCTGCTCGAGCGCAGCGCCGGCGACGGTCGCACGCTCGGCGAGCTCGGCCAGCGTCCGCTCGGCTGCGTCGGAGAGCCGCTTGTGCTCGGCCTCGGCGCGGGCGGCGGCCCGGGCTTCGAGCTCCGCGCGCGCCTCGGCTAGCCGCAGCTCCGCATCCTTTTCGAGCGACCGGACCGCCGCCTCCATCTCCGCGCCGACCCCTTGCTCGATGCCGGCGGAGATCTCGCCCCGCATCGCCTCGATCCGCGCCGTCGACTCGTCCCTGACCCGCTGCAGCTCGGCCTCGACGCGGGCCGTCGTGTCCTCCGACTGTCGGCTCAGCGTGGCGCTCGCCGCCGACTGTTCCTCGGCGGCGGCCCGGCTCGCTTCCCGCAGGCGCTCCTCGAGCAGCCGCGCTTGCTCGGCGATGCGAGCGTCGATGCGCTGGGCCTGTTCGGCAGCCTCAGCCTCGAGTTTCGACGTCAGCGCCTCCTCGGAGCCCGCAAGGTGCTGCTCAGCGCTCTCCTCGGCTCTTTCGGCAGCCCGCTCGGCGATCGCCCGCCGCTCGCCCTCGAGCGCGGTGAGCGACCCTGAACCCGCTTCCTCGACGCTGAGGCGGATCGAGTCGGCCCGCTCGCCGAGCCGCTCCAGCGCCGCGTCGCGCTCGGCCGCGATCTCGGCCCTGATCGCCTCGATCCGGGCAATGCCCTCGGCGAGGCGGGCGCTGTGGGCCTCGCCGAGCCGATCCTCCGCCACTCGCAGCCGAGCCTCGAGGTCCGCCTTCGCCTGCTCGGAGAGCTGCGCGGCGGCTCTCGCCATGGTCTCGCTGATCCGCGTCTCGGATCCGGCGACACGCTGCGCCTCGTGCTGGTCGAGCTCCTGGCGCAGCTCCGCGGCGGCGCCCGCAAGGCGTTCGGAGGCGATCCGTTCCGCCTCGGCGCGGGCTGCCTGGGCGGCATCGGCGGCAACCTGCGCCGCCCGGGCACCGACCCTGTCGAGCTCGCCGGCAGCTCCCTCCGACAGCTGCCGGACAGCCGCCTCGACTTCGGTCCCGAAGCTCGCCCGGATCTCAGTCAGCCGCTCCTCGGCGAGCGCCACGTAGCGCGCCTGCGCCTCCTCGGAGAGTTGCGCTGCCCGCGCCTCGGCGCGCTGCACCGCCTCAGCGTGTTCAGTGGCGATCCGCTCGATGAGCTCGTCCCGGGCGCCGCCCAGGACCCGCTCGATCTCGGCGGCGGCCGACGCGACGCGCTCGTCCTCACGGGCCCCGAGCTTCGCGGCAAGCTCTCCTGAAGCGGAGGCAAGCCGCTCGGCTGCGATCCGCTCCGCCGTCACCCGGGCGCCCTCGGTCACCTCGCTGGAGATCCGGGAGGAATGCTCCGAGAGACGGGCGATCTCGCGATCGGCATCGGCTGCGATCCGCTCCGCCGCCTGCTCGACCTCGGTGCCGAAAGCCGTTCGCACCTCCGCGAGCCGCTCGTCGGCGAGGCTCGCATACCGGGCTTGCGCCCGGTCGGCGAGTTCCGCCGCCTGCGCTTCGAGCCGGCCCCTCGTGCCCTCGTGCTCGGCGGCGACGGCCTCGCGCAGCCGCTCCTCGGCATCGGCGGCAAGTCCGTCGAGGTATGCGCGCGCCGCACGTAGCCGCTCCGCCTCACGGCGCTCGAGATCAGCGCCGAGCTCGGCTGCCACCGCCGCCACCCGCTCCCCGGCGATCTCGGATGCAGCGGCGCGGGCGACCTTCGCCGCCTCGGCCGCGATCTCCGTCGAGCGCTCGCCGATTGCCTCCAGCTCGCGTGCCGCCCCGGCCTGCAGTTGCTCGCCGGCGCGCTCGATGTCGGCGGCGAACGCGTTCCGCATCTCGCCGAGTCGCTCCTCAGCGAGCGCCGAGTAGCGGCGCTGCGAGTCGCCGGCGAGCTCGGCGGCGCGGCGATCGGCGCGTTCGATCGCGGAGTTGCTCTCCCGTTCGATCAGTTCCGTGAGCCGCGCTTCGGCGGCGGTGGTGAGCTCGCCGAGCTTCTGCTCGAGCTCGGCGCGATGCTCGCCCGCCGCCCGCCCGAGCTGCTCACGATCGCCGCCGAGGCTCGTCTCGATCTCTCCGCGCAGCCCAGCGACCGCCTCGCCAACGGCGCCCGCCGCCTGCTCGCGGGCCCTCTCGAGCTCGCTCGCCGCCTGTGTACGGAGATCCGCACGGGCCTGCTCGAGCTCCTCCCCAAGGGCCGCGCGATGCGCCTCGAGCTCACCCGACAGACGGGCGGAGCCCGCGTCAAGGCGCTCGGCGGCCAGTTCGCCGGCCGCGGAGCGGGCCGCGTCGACCGACTCGGCGCGCACCTCGGCCGCCCGTGCCTCGAGCGCCTCGCGGGCGACGGCGCCGGCCTGAGCCAGCTCCTCGCCGAGCTCGCGCAGCTGCCGCTGCGAATCGCCGGCGAGCGCGCGTAGGGCGCTCTCCCGGCCTGCCGCCGCGGCAGCCTCGTCGGTCGCGACCCGCTGCAGCGCCGCGGTCAGCTCCGTGCCGCGCTCAGCGAGCCTCGCCTCGGCGGCCGCGAGCCGCTGCTCGGCCGACTCGACCAGATGCCCGCGGTTGCGGTCCAGCTCCTCGGATGCCTCGCGCCGGAGCTCGCCGAGCGCCGCCTGGACGTGCACGTCGAGCTCAGCGCGGGCGCCTGCGATCTGCTCCTCGATGCGGCGCGCCGCCTGCTCGCGGAGCTCGCGCTCGGCACCGTCGCTGCGCTCGCGCGCGCCTGCCGCGAGACGGTCCTCCGCGGCGGCAACCGCGGCACGGGCTGCCTCCTCGGCGGCAGCCCGACTGGATGCCGCCAGCGCCTCGCGGTCGGATCCGGCCTGGCGCCGCAGCTCCGCGCTCGCCTCCTCGAGCGCCTTCGAGACCTCGGCGCTCTGTTGCTCACCCCGGGCCTCGGCCGTGCGCTCGAGCTCGGCCCGCGCCTCGCCGAGCCTCGCGGCGACGGTCTCCCGCAGCTCCTCGCCGGCCTTCTCGCCGGCATCGGCAACCCGCGCGGCGGCGCGCTCGACGGCCGCTTCGGTCTCCTCGCGGGCTCGAGCGGCAAGGCTCTCGCCATCCTCGGCGACGAGCTTGGCGGCCGCTTCTGAAAGTTCCTTCTCGGCTTCGGCGAGCGCCTCGCGGACGCGCTCGGAGAGCTGCGCTCCGGCCTCGATCTGTGCCTCCTCGACTGCGCGGGCGACCGCCGCGAGCGCCTCCTTGCGACCCTCGATCAGGGTCTGACGCGAGAGGTCGATCTGCTCCGCCGTGCGGCGCGCGATCTCCGCCTCCTCGCCGAGCGCGGTCTCGAGCGCGTCCGTCTGCAGCTCAAGCCGGCGCTCCGCGGTCTGCACACGGACGCTGACCCACTGACCGACGCGGTCCTCGATCCCGCGCGCGGCGTCGGCGATGCGTCGTTCGAGCAGCTCGTCGAGCCGCGCCAGCCGCTCGGCGATCTCGGCCGGGATCGAGCTCGCTGGTGAGGCTGCGATGGGCTCGGAGCCGCCGGCCGCCGGCGCGGCGAGGGGCTCCGGCTCACGCGACTCCATCGAGGCCAGATGCGCCTCCAGCCGCTCGCGAGCGCGCCTGATCCTCTCCTGTGGGTCCTCGGACTCTGAATCGCTCGCCATCGGCGCCTATCGTCTAACAGGAATCCCGCATGGACAACCCCTTCGCGGGCCTTGATGGTAGGCCGCCGTCACCGCCGTGCGCGGGCGGCGCCCCGGGCGCCGGCCTCATAAGATCGCTGCGATGGCCGAATCGACGATCGGCGCGGTCGAGGAGTCGCTCGCAGAAGTGCGAGCCGCGGCCGCTCGCATGCTCGAGCTCGCCGCCGAGGAGGCGCGCGGGATCGAGGCCCGGGGCCGCGCCGAGGCGCTCGAGGCCGGCGCCCGACGGATCGCCGAGCTGCGGGCCCTGCGCGCCGCGCTGGCCACCGACCTCGGCAGGATCCAGGACGAGACTGCCGCGCTGGTCGAGGCCGCGGCTACGGCCACCGACGCCCTCGCGCTGCTCAGCCGTCAGGCGAGCAGCGAGCCTGCTCCCTGGGCCGGCCTGCAGAGCACGATCGGCAACCACCTCGAGGCATCCTCGTGAGCGAGGGCGACGCCAGCCGAACGGGCGCCGAGATCTCCGACCGCGTGCACACGGTGATCGCCGCCGCTGAGCGTGCTGCGGAGGCGATTCGCGCCGACGCGGAGCAGCAGGCCCGGGCGCAGCTCGAGGAGGCGCAAGCACGCGCCGACGCGGCGACGGCCGAGCGGATGCGGATGATCGGCCGACTCACGGACGATCTCGTCTCGCACGCGGCGAGCGTCGGCGAGCGGGCCGAGCGGCTGCTCGCGGGGCTCGACGACGCGATCGCGGCCGTCGAGGCACAGCTCCGCACGATGCCCGCCCCGAGCCCGTCGGCCACCGAGGGCGACGGCCCGCCGGCTCAGCCCTCTTCGACGTCGCGCCCGGCGAGCAGGTAGCCGATGGCGACTGTCGCAGCGACGCCGAGCAGTGCGGCGATCCGCAGCTGCTTGCCGTAGCGGACGCGAATGAAGAGGACGACGATCCGGCCGATTGCCTCGTAGAACGCGCTCATGGGCTCAGCGTACCCGGCGCCCGCACCGGCGAAACGGCCGCTACTCGCCCTCGGCCGCCGCGCGGACCCGGTGCGCGAGGCGGCTCTGCAGGGTGAAGAGCTCGATGAAGCCGGGACTCGCCTGCTGGCTGAACTCGCCGCCGGACTCGCCGAAGGAGGCCAGCGACTGGTCATAGAGCGCGTGCGGTGAGCGGCGGGCAACGGGCACGGCCGAGCCCTTGAAGAGCTTGATCGTGACCTCGCCGGTGACCATCCGGTTGGCGGAGAGCATGTAGGCGTCGAGGTCGGCGCGCAGCGGCTCGTGCCACAGGCCCGCGTAGCAGAGGTACGCCCAATGGGTCTCGAGCGTCGACTTGAAGTTGTTCTGGTGGATCGTCGAGACGAGCTTCTCGAGGTCCTTGTGCGCGGTGAGCAGGATTGATGCGGCGGGCACCTCATAGAGGTCGCGGACCTTGAGCCCGACGATCCGGTCCTCGATGTGATCGACGATGCCGACGCCGTGCCGGCAGCCGAGCTCGGTCAGCCGGTCGATCAGCTCGACCAGCTCCACGGCCTCGCCGTCGATCGAGACCGGCTTGCCCGCGTCGAAGCCGATCGCCACGGTCTCGGGCTCGTCGGGCGCCTCCTCGGGCCGGGTGACGAGCTGGAAGACGTCGTCGGGCGGCGCCGCCTCGAGATCCTCGATCGTGCGGCCCTCCGACGACCGCCCCCAGAGGTTGTCGTCGATCGAGTACGGGGCCGCCTCGGTGCCGCCGGAGACCGGGATCCCGTGCTCGCGCGCGTAGGCGATCTCCTCCTCGCGGCCCATCTTCCACTCGCGCACCGGTGCCAGCAGCTTCAGCTCCGGGCGCCAGGGTCGCGACCGTGCCCTCGATCCGGACCTGGTCGTTGCCCTTGCCGGTACAGCCATGGGCGACCGTGTCGCAGCCGTGCTCGCGCGCCGCCTCGACGGCGAGCTTGCCGATCAGCGGCCGGCCGAGCGCCGTAAACAGTGGGTATCCGCCTCCGTAGAGCGCGTTCGCGCGAATCGCCGGCAGCACGTACTCGTTCGCGAACTCCTCGCGGGCGTCGACGACGACCGAGGCGATCGCCCCGAGGTCCTTCGCCTTGCCGGTGACCACGTCCCAGTTCTCGTCGGGTTGGCCCAGGTTGACCGTGAGCGTGACGATCTCGGCGCCGTAGCGCTCCTGGATCCAGCGCAGCATGACGCTGGTGTCGAGTCCGCCGGAGTAGAGCAGCAGGACGCGGGCGACGTTGCGCGGATCGGCCTCGTAGGAGGCCGTCGGCACGTAGCTGCTCTGCTCCTCAGCGGTCATCAGGCGCGCAAGTCTTGCAGTTGAGGGCCCCGGCAGCCGCTCAGCCGCGTGTCGCCTCGAGGGTCATCCGCAGACCCTCCTCGACCGCGACCTCGGGCGCGCCAGCCGAGCGCCCGCTCCGCCGCCGCCGGGTCGATCGACACGCGCTGCACCTCGCCGGTGCGCGCGGGCGCCAGAACGGGCTCGATTTCCCCCTCGACGGCGGCCGAGAGTGCCGCGACCAGGTCGAGCACGCTGGTCTCGACGCCGGTGCCGATGTTGAGCTCGCCCTCGAGGTCGGTGCCGTCGCGCTCGAGGCGGTTGGCCGCTGCCAGCGCGGCACGGACGACGTCGGCGACGAAGACGTAGTCGCGTGTCTGCAGGCCGTCGCCGAAGACGGTGGGCGGCCGGCCTTCGAGGATCCGGCCGCAGAAGATCGCCACGACCCCGGCCTCCCCGTGCGGGTCCTGGCGCGGCCCGTAGACGTTGCCGAACCGCAGCGCGACCGACGGCATCCCGTAGAGGCGCCTGTAGAGGCCGAGGTAGACCTCGCCACAGAACTTGCTCGCGCCGTAGGCGCTCTCGGGTTTGATCGCAGCCCCTTCGTCGAGGGGCAGCTCGAGACCGTCGCCCTCGCCGTAGATCGCGCCCCCGGTCGAGGCGAAGACGAGCGGACAGCCGCTGCCGACGACCTCACGCAGCGACTCGAGCAGGTTGATCAGGCCCTCGATGTTTGCCCGCGCATCGAAGACGGGGTCCGCGATGGCCTTGCGAACGTCGACCTGGGCGGCCATGTGAAATGCCTGCTCAGGGCGGAACGCGGCGATCTGCTCCTGCAGGAAGGCGCGATCGCGGATGTCGCCGCGCGCGAGTTGCATCCGGGCCGGATCCGCTCCGCCCAGGTTCTCGACGCGCCCGCTTGACAGGTCATCGACGACGAGCACCTCGTCGCCGCGAGCGACTAAGGCGTCGACTATGTGGGAGCCGATGAAGCCGGCGCCCCCGGTGACGATCGAACGAGACAAGGGCGGAACCCTAGTGGGCGCGTCCGTAAATTCGGTCAGTCCCCGGCGAGTGAGCGGCCACGGCGCTGCGCCGGGAGCCGCCTCGAAGAAGCGCTACGGCGTGACGCCGCCGCTGCCGGAGCCGCCACCGCCACCCGACGTATTCGTCGAGGTCGGAGTCGTCGTCGTCGCGGTCGTCGTCGGAGTCGTCGTCGGCGTGGTCGTCGTGCTCGTCGGCACCGTGCTCGTCGACTTCGTCTTCGTCGACGTGCTCGTCGGCTGCGTGGTCGTGGTCGTTGGAGCGCTCGAAGTCGTCTCGGTCGGAGTCGTCGTCACCGTCGTCGTCGAGCCGCCGCCACCGGCCGCGAGCGCGACCAGCGCCACGATCAGGCCGATGACGATCGCAATGACGAGACCGATCGCGGCCTTCTGCGCCGTCGTCATCCCACCGCCCTTCTCGGGCGGCTCCTCCTCGAAGCCGTAGGGGTGCTGGGGCGGGCGGCCGCCGCCACTGCCGCCGCTGCCGGCCCGCGGAGCCACCGCCACCGCGTCGCCGCGGGGGCTCGTCGATCGGCATCCGGCGTGTCGGATCTTCGCTCACGAACTCAAGTCTAGGTACGTGCCCGGCGGGCAGTTGTCACGGCTGCCTCGAGCCGGTCCAGGCCCTCGTCGAGCTCGGCTGCGTCGATGACAAGCGGCGGCAGCAGGCGGATCGTCTCCGGGTTCGGCGCGTTGACGACGACCCCGGCCGCCAGCGCCGCAGCGGCGACCTCGCGCGCGTCGACGCCCGGCTCGAGCGCCAGGCCGGCCATCAGGCCGCGCCGGCGGACGCCCTCGACGCCCGTCGATCTCGCAGGCAGCGCGCCTCGAGCTCTCGGCCCGCGCTCGCGCACGTTCGCGAGCAGCTCCGGCGTCGACGAGGACCTCGAGCGCGGCCAGCGCGGCGCGGGCGCCGAGCGGCCCGCCGGCGAAGGTCGAGCCGTGCTCGCCCGCCGTCAGCCCCTCGCCGACCTCAGGCGCGATCACGCAGGCGCCGACCGGCAGGCCGCCGCCGAGCGCCTTCGCGCGTCGTCATCACGTCGGGCCGCACCGGGCCCGCCTCGTACGCCCACAGGCGTCCCGGTCCGCCCCATCCCGGTCTGGATCTCGTCGAAGACGAGCAGGGCCCCGTGCTCGGTCGCAGGCCTCGCGGGCGGCGATCAGGACCTCGTCGGCGATCGGATGGACGCCCGACTCGCCCTGCACCGGCTCGATCATCACCGCGGCGGTGTGCCGGGCCGACCGCGGCGTCGCAGCGCCTCGGGATCGTCGCGCGGGACGGCCGACGAACCCTGCCGGCAGCGGGCCGAAGAGGTCCTCGCGGGCGAGCTTGACGCGTCGCCGCGAGGGCGCCGAGCGTGCGGCCGTGGAAGCCGTTCTCGAGGACGACGATCTCGGGCCGATCGATGCCGCGGCCGTGGCGCGTGCTTGCGGACGAGCTTGATCGCGCACTCGTTCGCCTCGGCGCCGGAGTTGCAGAGGAAGCTGCGGCCGCCGAGGCTCGACTCCGACGAGCCGCTCCTGCAGCCGCAGCGCCGGCTCCGAGTAGTAGAGGTTGGAGCAGCCCCCGATGCGGTCGAGCCTGGTCGGCGATCGCGGCGACGATCGCCGGGTGGCAGTGGCCGGCGTTGTGGACCGAGAGCCCGCTGAACAGGTCGATGTACTCGCTGCCCTCCGAGTCCCAGATGCGTCGTCCCCTCGCCGCGCACGAACTCGACCGGGGCCCGCGCGTAGGTCGGCATCGCGTAGCGGGCCTCGACTCCGCAGCGCGAGCTCGCCGATGTGCCCGCTCGGTCGCCGCTCACGGCGTCACCTTGGTGCCGATGCCGGCGTCGGTGAAGAGCTCGAGCAGCAGGCTGTGCGGGCGGCGGCCGTCGATGATGTAGGCGGACGCCACGCCGCCGCGGATCGCCTCGACGCAGGCGGCCGAGCTTCGGGCGCATGCCGCCGTCCAGCGCGGGCAGCGCGCGCACGACCTCGCTCGACCGTCGCCAGCGAGATCAGCGAGGCGGGATCGTCGGCGTCCGCGCGCCAGCCCTCGACGTCGGTCAGAAAGATCGCCTTGTAGGCGCTGCAGCGCCGCGGCGACCTTGCCGGCCGCGGAGTCGGCGTTGACGTTGTAGGAGTTGCCCTCGCCGTCGGTGCCGGCGCGAGGCGATCACCGGGATGTAGTCGGAGGCGATGTGGTTGAGGACGTCGACGTCGACGCGCTCGATCTCGCCGACGAAGCCGACCTTCTCCGCCTCGGCCGCGGGCCTGATCTCGAAACAGCGTGCCGTCCTCGCCGGAGAGCCCGACCGCGGGCTGGCCGTGCCGGTTGAGCCGCTGGACGATGTCGGAGTTGATCTTGCCGAGCAGCACCATCTTCGCCACCTCGACCGTCTCCGCGATCGGAGACGCGCAGCCCCTCGACGAACTTGACCTCCATCCCGAGCCGCTTCATGTAGCGGGTGATCTCGGGGCCGCCGCCGTGGACGATCACCGGGTTCAGGCCGACGTACTTGAGCAGCACGATGTCGGTCGCGAACTCGTCGCGGAGCGCCTCGTCCTCGCATCGCCGCGCCGCCGTACTTGATCACCACCGTGCGGCCGTGGAACTCGCTGGATGTAGGGCAGCGCCTCGAGCAGCGTGCCGACGCTGCCCGCCGCCGCGGCGCTGCCCGGCTCTCGGCGCTCATGCTTGTTCGCTCATGTCGTGTACTCCGCGTTGATCCTGATGTATTCGTGGGTGAGGTCGCTGAAGTAGACGTGGGCGGCCGCCTCGCCGCGGCCGAGGTCGGATCGCCGATCTCGGCCTCGGCGGTCGTCGGCCGCCGAGCTCGGCGGCGTCGATCCGCTCCGGGCCGAGCTCGCGCGACGTCCCGCTCGCCGGCGAGCGCCATGCCCGGCCGCCTGGGCGATCCGGCCCCAGTTCGGGTCGCGGCCGTAGAGCGCGGTCTTGACCAGCGGCGAGTTGGCGATCGCGCGGGCGACGCGCTCGGCCTCGTCGCCGTCGCGCGCCGCGCTGACCGCGATCCGGCCGACCCGGGTGGCGCCCTCGCCGTCGGCGACGATCTCAGCGCGAGCTGCAGCAGCACCGCGTCGAGCAGGCCCTCCGGCAGCGGCTCGCCGGCGGCGCCGCTCGCCTGCAGCAGGACGGTGTCGTTGGTGCTCATCTGCCCGTCGACCGTGATCCGCTCGAAGGAGCCGGCGACGGCGCGGCGCAGCGCCGCGCTCGGCATCGGGGACGACGGCGTCGGTCTGCACGAAGCAGAGCATCGTCGCGAAGCCGGGCTCGATCATCCCGGCGCCCTTCGCCTGGGCGCTGAGCGTCACGCCGCCGGCGCTCGACGGCGCAGCGCTTCGGGCCGGTGTCGGTGGTCATGATCGCCGCGGTGAAGTCCGCCGCCGTCGCCGGCGGCGCGAGCGCCGCGGCCGCCCGGTCGATGCCCTCGAGCACCGCCTCGATCTCGAGCGGCACGCCGATCATGCCGGTCTCGGCGACGGCGACGGTCCGCGGGCTCGAAGCCGAGCTGCGGCGGCGCGGCGCTCCTGCATCGCGCGCGCGTCCGCGAGCCCCTGCTCGCCGGTCGCGGCGTTGGCGTTGCCGGAGTTGACGACGACCGCCGCGATCCGCTCCTGCTCGCACTCGTCGCGGCAGACCACGACCGGCGCGGCGGCGGCGGCGTTGCGGGTGAGCAGCAGCGCCGAGCGCGCCCGTCGGAGGCGGCCCTCGCAGGCGAGCACGGCGACGTCGGTGCGCGCCGCCGCCCTTCAGCCCGCAGGCGACCGCGCCGGCGGCGAACCCGGGCGCCAGCGTGTCGGAGTCAGCTCCTCGACGCCCTCGGGCAGCTCCACCCAGCGCGAGTCTGAAGACGCGTCGCCGTCGCCGTCGCTCATGAGATCCCCTCGCCCTCGGGGAGCCCGTAGCATCAGGTTCAGGTTCTGGATCGGCCTGGCGAGGCGGCGCCCTTCCAGAGGTTGTCGATCGCGGCGAAGACCAGCACCCGGCCGCCGGCCGCGACGGTCGCGTGGATCCGGCAGATGTTCGTGTCGCGGACGTCGCGGACGCCCGGCGGCGCCGTCGACGAGCTCGACGAACGGCTCGTCGGCGTAGCGCTCCTCGTAGAGTCGCGCGAGCTCCTCGGCCTCGAGCTCCCGCGCCGTCGTCACGTAACAGCTGACGAGCTCGCCCTGGTCGAGCGGCACCAGGTGCGGGACGAAGTTCAGCGGCGGCGTCGCGCGCCGGCGAGCGCCGCGCAGCTCCTGGCCGATCTCGGGCTCGTGCCGGTGGCCGCCGGTCCCGTACGGCGAGGCGTTCTCGTCGAGCGTCACGAAGCTGTAGGCGTCGCCGCCGCCGCGGCCGGCGCCGGAGACGCCCGACTTGGCGTCGACGACGACGTCCGCGATCAGCCCGGCGGCGGCGAGCGGCGCCAGCGCGAGGATCGTCGCCGTCGGGTAGCAGCCGGGGTTGGCGACCAGCGAGGCGCTCGCGATCTGCTCGCGGTAGAGCTCGGGCAGCCCGTAGACGGCCTCCGGCAGCAGCTCGGGCGCACCGAGCTCGCCGTACCACTCGCGGTACTCCTCGGGGTCGCGGAGGCGGAAGTCGGCGCTCAGGTCGACGACGGAGCAGGCCCGAGCTCGCGCAGGCCGGCGACGGCCGGCGCCGCGGCACCGTGCGGGTAGGCGACGACGCCGGCGTCGCACTCCTCGGCGCCGTCGATGTCGAGCTCGACGAGCTCCATCGGCACCCGGTAGCGCGGGTAGAGGCGGTCGAGCCGCGTGCCCGCGTCGGAGCGCGAGGTGACCTCGACGAGCTCGAAGTCGCGGATGCCGCCAGAGCAGCTGCGCGGCGAGCGCGCCGGCGAAGCCGGAGGCGCCGGCGACGAGCACCCTGGCGGCGGGCTCGCCGTCGAGCGGCTGGACGATGGTGCGGCTCAGCCACGGAGCTCACCCCCGAGGCCGGCGAGCGCGGCGACGATCGCCGTCCGCGCGGGCCGGCGACGTCGGCGTCGCTCAGCGTCCGGTCGGGCGCCCGGAACTCGAGCCGCAGCGCGAGGCTGCGCCGCCCCTCGCCGACCTGCTCGCCCTCGTAGACGTCGAAGATCCGCGCCGAGGCGAGCAGCTCGCCGCCGGCCTCGAGAGCCGCCGCAACGACCTCGCCGGCGGGCACGCCCGCGTCGAGCGACGACGGCGAGGTCCTCGAGCACGGCCGGGTAGGAGGTCAGATCCGCGTAGGTCTCGGCGCCGCGGGAGGCGCTCTCGATCAGCGCGCCCGCATCGATCTCGAAGGCGACGGTCGCCGGCAGGTCGCGTGCGGCCGCCAGCGTCGGATGCAGCTCGCCGACCCAGCCGGCGGCGCCGGCCGCCGATCGTCACCTCGGCGGCGCGGCCCGGGTGCAGGAAGGGCCGGGCGGTCGGGAGCGAAGGCGACAGCGGCCCGCAGGCTCGCGCAGAGATGCTCGACGAGGCCCTTGGCGACGTAGAAGTCGGCCGCCTGCTCGGTCCCGCGCCAGCTCGGCGCTGACGAGCGAGCCGCAGACGACCGCGGCGATCCGGTGCGGCTCGGTAGCGGGCGCCGCCCGGTTGCCGGCGAAGCGCCCATCGAGGACGCCGCCGGCACTCGGCGGATGCTCGGGCAGATAGACGCGCCCGGACTCGAAGAGCGCCGAGCCGGCCGGCGCCGCGGGCGACGTTGTAGGCGGCGGCGTCGAGCAGGCCGCCGAGCAGCTCGGTGCGCATCACCGAGTTGTCCTCCGAGAGCGGATTGTGGACGACGACGCCGCGCACCCCCTCGAGGCCGAGCGCGTCGGCGGCGGCCGGGACCGACGAAGCTCCAGGTGATCGCCTCGTCGAGGCCGGCGCCGGCGAGCGCGTCCTCGGCCCGGCGCAGCAGCGCCTGGTGCGGCGCCAGCCCGCCGAGGCCCGGCGGCCGCGCGGGCAACGTCGACGGCAGGTGCTCGTCGATGCCGTGCACGCGCGCCACCTCCTCGATCAGGTCGACCTCGCGCGTCGTGTCGAAGTGGCGGTCCGGCGGGCACGGCGACCGTGAGCTCGTCCGCGCCGACGGGCTCGGTGCCGAAGCCGAGCCGCTCGCAGGTACGTCGCCGAGCGCTCGCGGCCGACCTCCATGCCGAGCAGGCCGTCGGCACGGCTCGCGCGCAGCGTCAGCGAGAAGGGCTCGTACTCGGGCGGCGCGCGGCGTCGACGTCGATCGTGCCCGGCACGAGCTTCGCCTCGGGACCGCAGATCTCGGCGATCAGCCGCGAGGCGACCCGCTGGGCCCGCATCGCGAGCTCCGGATGAAGTTGCTTCTCGAAGCGGGTGGAGGCCTCCGAGCGGAGCGCGAGCTTGCCCGACGTCTGCAGGATGTTGGTGCCGACCCAGGTCGCGACCTCGAGCAGCACCGCGCGTCGTCGTCTCGGAGACCTCGGAGACCTGGCCGCCCATGATCCCGGCGATGCCCGTCGGCTGCTCGCGATCGCAGACGAGCGACGGCCTCGGTGTCGAGCGTGCGCTCGACGTCGTCGAGCGTCGTCATCTTCTCGCCGTCGGCGGCGCGCCGCACGTATGAGCTCGCCGCCGGGAACCTCGTCGAGGTCGAAGGCGTGCAAGGGCTGGCCGGTGAGCAGCATCACGTAGTTGGTGATGTCGACGACGTTGTTGATCGGCCGCTGGCCGGCGGCGGCGAGCCGCTGCTTGAGCCACAGCGGACGTCGGCCCGATCTCGATCCCGGTGAAGACCCGCGCGGTGAAGCGCGGGCAGAGCTCCGGCACCTCGACGGTGACCGAGGCGTAGATCGGAGGCCTCGCCCTCGCCGAGCGCCTCCGCGTCGTCGGCCCAGGGCTCGGGCGCGAGCTCGGCGCCCGTGATCGCGTGCAGCTCGCGGGCGACGCCGTAGACGCCGAGGCAGTCGGGCCGGTTCGGCGTGATCTCGAGCTCGAGCACCGGATCGGCGATCGGCAGCACCTCCGATCGAGCGGCGCGTACCCGGGCGCAGCGATCGCTCGCGAGGACGGCGATGCCGTCGTGATCCGTCGCCGATCTCCATCTCGGCCTCCGAGAGGATCATCCCGTCCGACTCGACGCCCCGGAGCTTCGCCTTGCCGAGCTTCTGACCGCCGGGCATGACGGCGCCGGGCAGGGCGACGGCGACGGTCTGCCCGGCGGCGACGTTGGGGGCGCCGCAGACGATCGTCCGCGGCTCGCCCTCGCCGACGTCGACCGTGCAGACCCGCAGCCGATCGGCGTCGGGATGCTCGTCGACCGACAGCACCCGGCCGATGACGAAGCCCTCCGGCGCCGGCGCGCCGGCGTGGCTGATCCGCTCGACCTCGGTGCCGGTCATCGTCAGCCTCACGGCGAGCGCCCGCGGGTCGTCGATCAGCCCCGGGGTCGCAGTAGGAGCGCAGCCAGTTGACATCGGCACCTGCATCAGAACTGCTCCAGGAAGCGGACGTCGTTGTCGAAGAACAGGCGCAGGTCGGGAACGCCGTAGCGGAGCATCGCGATCCGCTCGATCCCCATGCCGAAGGCGAAGCCCTGGACCCGCTCGGGGTCGTAGCCGTTCGCCTCGACGAAGCCGAAGACGTTCGGGTCGACCATGCCGGCGCCGAGGATCTCGAGCCAGCCGGTGCCCTTGCAGAGGTTGCAGCGATCGCCGCCCGGCAGCGCGCCGGTGCCGCCGCAGCGGAAGCAGGAGACGTCGACCTCGACGCTGGGCTCCGTGAACGGGAAGAAGTGGGGCCGGATGCGGACCTCGCGCTCGGGGCCGAAGATCGCCCGGGCGAAGGTGAGCAGCGTGCCGTGCAGGTCGGCGAGGGTGATGTCGGCGCCGACCGCGAGCCCCTCGATCTGGTTGAACATCGGCGTGTGCGTGGCGTCGGAGTCGCGCCGGTAGACGGTGCCGGGCACGACGATGAAGATCGGCGGCTCGCTGCGCCTCCATCGAGCGCACCTGCATCGGCGAGGTGTGGGTGCGGAGCAGGACGTCGCGCGGCCCCGGCGGCAGCGTCGAGCGGCTCGCCGTCGTCGCCGTACAGCAGGCACGCCGTCGGCGAGCGTGCCCGGGTCGACGTAGAAGGTGTCCTGGAGCATCCGCGCCGGGTGGCCGGGCGGGTGGTTGAGGGCGGTGAAGTTGTAGTAGTCGTGCTCGATCTCCGGGCCCTCCATGACCCGGTAGCCGAGGCCGACGAAGACGTCCTCGATCTCGCGCCGGGTCCGGGTCAGCAGGTGCAGGTGGCCGGCCGCGACGGGCGGCGTGCCGGGCAGCGTCACGTCGATCGCGTCGGCCGCCAGCCGGGTCGCCAGCTCGCCCGCCTCGAGCGCCTCGCGGCGCTCGCCGAGCTGCGCCTCGATCGCCTTGCGGGCCTCGTTGCCGCCCTTGCCGACCGGGCCGCGCTCGGCCGGGTCGAGCTCGCCGATCCCGCTGAGGATGTCGGGCAGCTCGGCCTTGCGACCCAGGTAGCGGATCCGCAGCTCCTCGAGCTCGGCGGCGGAGCCGGCCGCGGCGATCGCCGCCTCGGCCTCGGCCCGGATCTCGTTGATGCGATCGATCATTGGCGATCGCCTCCGGCCCGCGAATCGGCGGCGGAGGCGGCGGCCGACGATATCCGCTGCAGCGCGATCGCCGCCGTCGCCGCGACGTTGAGCGACTCGGCGCCGGCGTCGCAGGGGAATCGTCGCCGTCGCGTCGCAGGCCGCGAGCGCCTCGGCCGAGACGCCGTCGCGCTCGCCGCCGAGCACCAGCGTCGGCCGGTGCTGCCGGCGGCGATCTCCGCGTCGAGATCGCCGCCACCGTGCGCGACGAGCGCGAGCCGCGGCTGCGGCGTGGCGCCGATCGGCCCCGGGCCGGCGGGAAGGCGTGCAGCGGCGCCCATCGCCGCCCGCACGGCCTTCGGCGAGTAGGGGTCGGCGCAGCCGGGGCCGAGCACGACCCGGGCGCCGCACGAGCGCGGCGGCGCTGCGGACGATCGTGCCGACGTTGCCGGGATCGGCGACGCGCGTCGAGGTACACGCACGGGCCCGGCGGCCGGCGCCGGCTCCTCGGGCAGCTGCCAGACGGCGATCACCCGCGTGCCCGAGCCGAGCGCGGACGCACGCGGCGAGCAGCTCGCGGCTCGATCGCGTCGGCGGCACGCCGTCGATCGGCTGCGCCGGCAGCGACCAGCACGAACGCGCGGCTACGCGGCCGGCGGCGAGCCCGGCGGCGAGCAGATCCTCGCCCTCGGTCGCGAAGGCGCCGCTGCCGGGCCCGGCCGCGACCGCTCGGCAGGCTTGCGGACGAGCTTCAGCTTCTCGTTGTCGGGGCTCGTGATCGGATCTGTCACGTCTGCTGTCTGCGGTTCGGTGCTCGTCTCGGCGTCGGGCACAAAAAAGGGCGGCCGCATCGCGGTCCGCCCGGGAGAGTGCCTATGCGACCGCGGCTACGCCGCGGCCTCCCGGGCCAGCTCGGCAAATCGGCGGAACGCCTCGGGATCGCGGACGGCGATGTCGGCGAGCATCTTGCGGTTGACCTCGACGCCGGCACTCGGAGAGGCCGTGCATGAACTCGGAGTAGCTCATCTCGTTCTGGCGCGCGGCGGCGTTGATCCGGGTGATCCAGAGGCGGCGGAAGTCGCGCTTGCGGTTGCGGCGGTCGCGGTAGGCGTAGTTGCCCGACCGCATGACCTGCTCGTTCGCGAAGCGGTAGCGAGGAGTGCTTGCGCCCGTAGTAGCCCTTCGCCTGGGCGAGGGTCTTCTTGCGGCGCGCTTCCGGCGCGCGACGGCGTTGGTTGCGCGCGGCATCGCTACGCTCCCTTCCTGCCCGCGAGCAGCTGGTTGACGCGCTTCGAGTCCTGCGGCGAGATCTCGGCCGGCTTGCGCATCTGCCGCTTGCGCTTCGGCGACTTCTTCTCGAGGATGTGGCTCGAGTAGGCGGCGTGTCCGCGCAGCTTGCCGGTCGCGGTCTTCCTGAAGCGCTTCTTCGCGCCCGAATGTGACTTCATCTTGGGCATGGGCGGCGGCGTATGTAAGCAAACCCGCAGCCTCCGCGCAAAAGCGTGCCCTCAGGGAGTCAGGCTTTTCCCGCTTCTTCTTTTCCGGCGTCCTTGGAGGGCGCCAGCACCATGTGCATGTTGCGGCCCTCGCGCTGCGGCTCCTGCTCGACCACGGCGAGCTCGCCGAGGTCCTCGTAGAGCCGGTCGAGCAGCGCCCTGCCGCGCTCGGGATGCGCCTGCTCGCGGCCGCGGAACATGATCGTCACCTTGACCTTGTCCCGCTTGTTGAGGAAGCGCGCGACGTGGCCCTTCTTGGTCTCGTAGTCGTGGTCGGCGATCTTCGGCCGCAGCTTGATCTCGCGGACGTTGACCTGCTGCTGGTGCTTGCGGGCCTGCTTCGCCTTCTGCTCCTGCTCGTACTTGTACTTCGAGTAGTCGAGCAGCCGGCAGACGGGCGGCCGCGAGTCGGCCGCGACCTCGACCAGGTCGAGGTCGGCCTCGCGCGCAATGCGGCGTGCCTCGTCGGTCTCGACGACGCCGACCTGCTGGCCGTCGGCGCCGATCAGGCGGACCTTGGGAACGCGGATGCGCTCGTTGATCCTTGTCGGGTCCCTGTCCGGGGGACGCCGGTCGAAACGTCGCGGGACCGGCACTAGCTGAAGAGACGGCGAAGCTGCAAGCTACGGGAGAGCCGGTCGGAGAAAGCGGGCAGGCAAAGGAGGTCGCGGGCGCTCAACGGCGCGCGGAGGTGTCGTTCCCTTGCATCGCGGCGCAGTATACGCACGCGTCGCGGCCTTGCAAGCTCGATCGGCGACAGGCGCTCAGACGCCGATCCGCGCGGCGAGCGCCGCGGGCGACAGTTGCCCGAGCTCGCCGTCGGTGTGCGAGCGCACGGAGGGCTCGCCGCGTTCGACCTCGCGGTCGCCGAGGACGAGCATGTAGGGCGCCTTGGAGAGCTCCGCGTCGCGGATCTTGCGGCCGACCGACTCGGAGCGGTCGTCGAGCCGGGCGCGAACGCCGAGCTCGCGGAGCTCGGCGACGATCTCCTCCGCCGCGCTCGTTGTGGCGGTCGGCGACCGGCAGCACCACGGCCTGCGTCGGCGCCAGCCAGTCCGGGAAGCGGCCGGCGTGGTGCTCGATCAGGATCCCGGCGAAGCGTTCCATCGAGCCGACCAGCGCCCGGTGGATCATCAGCGGCCGGTGCTCGGCGTTGTCGGCGCCCTGGTAGGTCAGATCGAACCGCTCGGGCATGAAGAAGTCGAGCTGGCAGGTGCCGAGCTGCCAGGAGCGGCCGAGCGCGTCGGTGACGTGGAAGTCGATCTTCGGGCCGTAGAAGGCGCCGTCGCCGGGGTTGAGCACGTACTCGCGGCCGAGGCTCTCGAGCGCCTGTTGCAGCATCCCCTCGGCCTGCTCCCACTTCTCGTCGCTGCCGATCGACTTCTCCGGCCGGGTCGAGAGCTCGACCGCGACGTCGTCGAAGCCGAACAGCGCGTAGAGCTCGTCGATCGCCTCGATGATGTCCGTGACCTCGTCCTGCACCTGCTCGAGCGTGCAGTAGACGTGGGCGTCGTCCTGGGTGAAGGCGCGGACGCGGAGCAGGCCGTGCAGGACGCCCTCGCGCTCGTAGCGGCTGACGCGACCGAACTCGGCGAGGCGCAGCGGCAGCTCCCGGTAGCTGTGCGGGACCGAGTCGAAGACCAGGCACGCGCACGGGCAGTTCATCGGCCGCACCGCGAAGCGGCGGGCGTGCTCGTCGCGATCGCGCTCCGAGGGCTCGGCGAAGAACATGTTCTCGCGGTAGTTCTCGTAGTGGCCGGAGCGGTGCCAGAGCTCCTCGTCGAGGATCTGCGGCGTGTCGATTCGCTGGTAGCCGCGCTTGTCGAGCTGCTCGCGGATCCGGCCCTCGATCAGGTCGAGCAGGATCGTTCCCTGCGGCAGCCAGAACGGCATCCCGGGCGCCTCCTCGCGGAACAGGAAGAGGTCGAGCTCGGGCCCGAGCTTGCGGTGGTCGCGTGCCTTCGCCTCCTCGATCCGCTCGAGGTGCGCCTCGAGGTCCTTCTTGCTGAAGAAGGCGGTCCCGTAGATCCGGGTCAGCATCTCGCGCGTCTCGTCGCCGCGCCAGTAGGCGCCGGCGACCGAGTTCAGCTTGATCGCCTTGAGCCGCCCGGTCGAGGGCGCGTGCGGGCCGCGGCAGAGATCGGTGAAGGGCCCGTTCCGGTACAGCGAGACGGTCTCGACGCCCTCGTTGCTGACGAGGTCCTCGATCAGCTCGACCTTGAAGGGCTGCTGCTCGGCGCGGAAGCGCTCGAGCGCCTCGGCGACGGGGATGTCGGTGCGCTCGAAGGCCTCGTCGGCGTCGATGTGCTCGGCCATCTTCTCCTCGATCGCCGGGAAGTCGGCCTCGGTGACCTTGACGCCCTCGGGGAACTCGAAGTCGTAGTAGAAGCCGTCCTCGATCGGCGGGCCGATCGAGACCTTCGTCCCCGGCCACAGCTCGCAGACCGCCTCGGCCATCACGTGGGCGGCGTCGTGGCGGATCAGATCGAGCGCCTCGGCGCTGCGGTCGGTGACGATCGAGATCTCCGCGCCGTCGGCGAGCGGCGCCGCCAGGTCGCGCACCTCGCCCCCGGCCTCGACCGCGAGCGCCGCCTTCGCCAGCCCCGGACCGATCGCGGCGGCCGCGTCGGCGCCGGTCGCGCCGGCTGGCAGCTCGAGCGGCGTCCCGTCGGGCAGCTTCACGGTGATTGCGGTCGCCGAGGACATGGGCGCCCGATCCTAGTGGGCCGTCAAGAAACGTCGCGCCCGAAACTGGCGGCGCCGGATCGCCGCTGGGCGTCGTCCTCGCTCGCCCGCGTAGCGCTGCTACGCGGGCTCCCTGCGTCCTACCCCACCGACGCCAGGCACTCGCCATTTCCGGGCGAACGTTCCTGGACGGCCCACTGCACCCCCCGCGGGATACAGTCCGCCGCCGGATGGAGGCAAGCGAGCAATCGATGCCCGGAATCGACGGGCTCAGCCGCTGGATCGGGCTGCGCTGGGAGGCGGCCGACCGCGTGCGGCTCACGGTCCGCCCGGAGCTGCTCAACCCGGCCGGCCTGCTCGCCGGCGGCGTCAGCTACGCGATGGTCGACTACTGCATGGGCTCCATCCTGTGGCAGGCGCGCGAGGGCGGCGAGCGGATCGCAACGATCAATATCGCGATCAACTACCTGCGGACCGCGCGCGAGGGCGACGTGATCTGCGTCTCGACGCTGGACCGGCGCAACGACCGCAACGCGATCCTCTCGAGCCGCGTGTTCGCCCCGCAGGACGATGGCTCCGAGCGCCTGCTGGCGACGGCGATCGGCAGCTACGCGATCTTCCCCGCCGAGCGCCTCGGCGGCTTCGACCGCGGCCCGCGCGCGCCCGAGTAGCCGGCCGCGCGCTAGCCGTCCTCGAGCCCCAGGTTGCAGTTCGTCGGCTGGCCCGGATCCTGGTCGATCTGCGGTCGCCGAGCCCGGCGCTCCGTTGACCTCCCAGAGCTCGTACTTGTGGACGGTGCGCAGCTTGTGCACGTCGGTGAACGGCGCCTCGCGGAGGCTGCCCGTGGTGACGACGAGATCGATCCCGGGCGGCGTCTTTCGGTCGTAGGCGCCCACCTCGGGAATGGCGGCAACGCAGATCGGCTGCGCGCCGCGCAGCTCCCAGCCGTAGAACTCGCCCGCGTGCTGATCGGTGATCTGCGCCGCCGGCGCAAGCAGCAGCGTCGGGATCCCGGCCACGCGGCCGCGCAGCGAGGCGATGTCGGCCGTGTAGTGGCGAGGGCCGACCGGCGCGTTGGCGAGTGCCAGCGCGCTCGAGCCGGCGGCGGCTAGGACGAAGGCAGCGGCAAGCGCAGTGCCGGCCCCAGGTCGCGGCCGAAGCGGTGAGAAGCGGCCGTCGAGCACCCCGAGCAGCGCAATCAGCATCAGAACCGGAGCGACCATCTGCAGAGCCTTTGCCGTCGTGTACGGCGTCGAGAAGAGCAGCGCGGCGAGCCAGATCACCACCGAGGCGGCGAGCGCGGCGAGCAGTGCCGTCTCGTCCCGCGCCAACGCCCGGCGCAGCCCGAAGCCGAGCGCGGCGGCCCCGAGCAGGGCGCCGACGTAGAAGACGGGCGCCGGGACAGCACCGTCGCCGGCTTCGACCCTGAAGTCGCCGCTCGGCCAGACGCCGAAGACCTCGAGCGCCGGGATGTCGCCGAAGAGGTTGCCGAGCCGGTTGTCGAAGCCGGCGCTGCTGTGACCGCTGCCATGACCGGCATCGGAGCTGCCGGCGGCGGCGTAGACGGCGGCGTCCGCCGTGGGCGCCCGTGAGGAAGTGGACGACGGGGTCGCGACGTTGCCGGCGTTGGCGCCGAAGTCGATGATCCTCCCGGCCTCGGGCGCGACGAGGACGACGAGCAGCACGAGGCCGACGGCGACCCCGGGGAGGGCGGCGCGCAGGCGCTCGACGGCCGCACCCGGTGAGCGGCCGAGCGCGATCAGCGCCCAGACGGCGAGCGTGCCGCCGAGCCAGGCGACGCCCGGCCCCGAGTAGGAGTAGAGGGCACCGGCGAAGAGCACCGCGCCCGGCACCGCGAAGCCCGGCCCGGGAGCCACGGCCGAGCCCCGCAGAGGGCGGCCGAGCTCGCGCAGCCAGAGCGCGAAGCCAACGACGAACGCAGCTTCGAAGAGCTCCTTGAAGGATCCCTGCGCGAGATAGGAGGCGGCGAGGTAGGGAAGCGCGGCAAGCGGCGCGGCGATCAGGCTGCGGCGCGGCCCGAGCTCGCGGGTCGCCGTCAGCGCGGTCAGGGCGAGCAGCACCGGGACGGCGATCGTCACCCCCGTGAAGGCGGAGACGAGGTCGCCGCCGGTGAGCTCGGCACCGGTCGCGGCCAATGAGTGCGGGCCAACCGGATAGCCCTGACGGATCAGCAGCGGCGTCGCCGTGTGCGGATGGGCGATCCCGTCCGCGACGAACAGGTGCTGGGACATGTCCACGTTGAAGCCCGTGCCGAGGATGCCGAAGTGACCCTCGGCGGCGAACGGGATCGAGACGGCGAGCAGCGCGATCAGCAGGACGAGCCCCACCCTCGGCGAGCTCGCGCCTGCCGAAGCCCGTGGCAAGCAGCGCGGGCGCGCAGACGGCGGCGAGCAGGGCGATCCCGATCAGCGCGGTCAGACCCTCGCCGGGCAGCCGGACGAGCAGCCAGGCCGCGACGGTGATCGTCGCCAGGCCGACGACCGGCGCGAGCCAGCTCCACTGGCGCCGACCGGCGAGCCAGATCGCCGCCGCGCCGACCGGCAGCGAGGCCGCGATCACGAACAGCGCCGCTGCGTAGGTACCGAACATGGCGGGCGAGGATAGTGCTGCTGTGGTGGGCGATCGGCCTCAGCCGGCCCGCTCGCCCCCGGCCGGCCGCTCGGCCTCGATCCCGAGCCGCCGCTCCATGATCGCGATCGCCTCGGGGTTCGAGTCGACGAGCAGGAAGCCGCGTCCGAGCTCGCGCGCGACCGCGCCGAGCGTGCCGCTGCCGGCGAAGAAGTCGACGCAGAGCTCGCCCGGCTGCGAAGACGCGGTCACCATCCGCCGGACGATCCCCTCCGGCTTCTGGGTTGGGTAGCCGGTCTTCTCGGCGCCGGAGGTGGGCACGATCGTGTGCCACCAGGTATCGGAGGGCAGCTTTCCGCGCGCCGCCTTCTCAGGCCCGACGAGGCCCGGTGCCATGTAGGGCTCGCGGTCGACCGCCGCTGAGTCGAAGTGATAGCTGCGCGGGTCCTTGACGTAGACGAGGATCGTGTCGTGCTTGGCCGGCCAGCGGCGTTTGCTGCGCCCGCCGTAGTCATAGGCCCAGACGATCTCGTTGAGGAAGCACTCGCGCCCGAAGAGCTCGTCGAGCAGCACCTTCACGTAGTGCGCCTCGCGCGGGTCGAGGTGGACGTAGAGGGTCCCGGTCTCGCAGAGCACGCGGTGCGCCTCGCGCAGGCGCGGCTCGAGGAAGCCGAGGTAGTCAGTGAAGCTGTCGTCGAAGGCGAGCTCGGAGAGCAGTCGTGAGCTGTAGCGGCGGCCGCCGAAGCCGACCCGCTCGCCGTCGGGGTCGGCGCGTGTCTCGACCGTCCGCCGGCGCTGCTCGCCGCCCGTGTTGAACGGCGGATCGACGTAGATCAGGTCGACCGAGGCATCGGCGAGCGTCCCCAGCACGACGAGGTTGTCCTCGAGCACGATCCGCCCTTCCGGCATGGCTCAGAGCTCCCGCTCGAAGAAGAGCATCCGCTCCCGCTCGCCCTCGGGCGCTTCCGGGTCGACGAAGTTGGAGAAGCCGAAGCGGCGGTAGAGCCGGTGCGCGTCGTGGTCGGGCTCGTCGGTGCCGAGCTCGATCCAGTGGCAGTCACGCTCGCGGGCGAAGCCGAGCATCGCCTCGAGCAGGGCCGCGCCGAGCCCACGACGCCGGTGGCCGGGCCGGACGTACAGCTCCGCGATGTACGCCTCGCCCGCTGCCTCCCAGAGGGAGGGCCGTACGCGGACGATCCCGATCCCGGCCGCCTCCTCGTTTCCGGCGAGGGCCAAGAACGCGGCGAGGTCCTCTCCATCGAGCTCGGCGAGCCGTTGCGTGAGGAACGCCGGACCGGGCGAAGGGTGGTAATAGGCGCGGTTGAACTCGTCGAGGAGCTCGGCGGCGGCGGCGCGCTCCTGCGCGCTCCGCGCCCGAACGATCGGGCCGTCGCCGGCTTCGGACTCGCTCATTCCCGCAGCCTACGGCCGGACAGCGACGATCGTTGTGCCTGGATTCAGCTCGAGCCGTCGGCGCTGGTCAGGAAGGTCGCGGCCATGTCGAGCTCGCCGTGCTCCGCGACGGCCTGCTCGAACCGCCGGCGGACGGTCGCGATCAGCGGCAGCTCGTCCCCGTGCGCATTCCCGGCCGCTTCGACCAGGGCCGCGTCCTTGGCGGCCAGCGCCAGCTTGAAGGCCGGATCGAAGCTGCGCTCCTTCATCGCCTTGCCCTTGACATGGGCATAGCCGGCGTCCAGCGGGCCGCCGGAGATCGCCTCGAGGAAGGCCTCCGGGTCGACATCGAGCCGCTCGGCGAGCGCGACGGTCTCGGCCAGGCCCTCGACGAGCGCCAGGATCCAAGCGTTGGTGACGAGCTTCAGGCGGGTGCCGCCGCCGGCCTCCCCGACCCACAGCGTGCGCTTGCCGATGGTGCCGAAGACCGGCCCGCAGCGTTCGTGCTCGGCCTCGGGCCCGGAGGCGAGGACGACCAGCTCGCCCGCCTCGGCCGGCTGTTTGGTGCCGAGCACCGGGGCGTCGACAAGGGCGAAGCCGCGCTCGGCGGCGAGCGTGGCGCAGCGCTCGGTTCCCTCGATCCCGATCGTCCCCATCTGCAGCCACAGGCGTCCGTCGCCGTCGGAGAGGGCCTTCCCCGCCACGTCGAGGGTGGCCTCGGCGTCAGCGAGGATCGTCAGCACGATCTCGGCCCCCGCCGCCGCCTCGGCGGGCTCGGCGGCGATCGCCGCGCCGTCGGCGGCGAGCGGCTCGGCGCGCTCGCGCGTGCGGTTCCAGGCCTGGACCTCGAAGCCGGCGCCGAGGAGGTTGCGCGCCATCGCGGCGCCGATCGTGCCGCCGGCGCCGAGCACCGCTATGCGAGCTTCGCCCATCGGCCCGGCGTTACCCGAGCCCTACCGGGCCGAAACCGAACGGGCAATACGCCACCGCCGACCGGCCCGATGTGGACCGGCCGGCGGAAGGCTCAGGTCGCCGTCAGTGAGCCTGCTTGCAGGAGGCCCAGCCGGCACGGTCGGTGATGTTCGCGGTCTCGGTGTTGCCCTGACCGTCTGGGTACTCGAGCTTCGCGTGGCGGTAGACGCGCACGGTCTTGCCCTTCTTGTTGCCGAACTCGGGCGTGCACTTGACCGGCTTGCGCATCGTGATCTTGGCGGGCCCCGCCGGGCAGGGACTGCCGTTGCACGGAGCCGTCGTCCCGAAGGTGCCACGGCCGATCGTCTTGTGCTTACCCCAGTGGCGCCAGTTGACGTCCTTCATGTAGCCGCCCGAGTTGGCGGTGAAGTACACACGCTCGGGGTGCTGCGAAGCCTGACCCGCGAGATCGATCCAATAGACCTTCTGGTGCTTGTGGTGGCTCGCCCCGGCGCTCGACGCCAGGACCGCAACGGTGAATACGAGTACGCCGGCAAACGCCAGCAGTCGGCTGCTTTTCCTCATCAGATAGTCCCCTCTTGAGATAGTCCCGTCGGTACACGCGTCCGGAAATACGGTCGCACTCACGGATTTGCGGATGGGTGTACTAAGCGGCGCATCCTACTGCGGGGCGACCCCGTACTCCTCGTCGCTGACGTGCGGGCCCCAGAAGACGGGGTTGCCGTCGTCGTCGGCCTCCTGGATCGCGACGTGGACCATGAACCGGTCCGGGGCTGCGCCGTGCCAGTGGTTCTCGCCGGCCTCGAAGTAGACGCGATCCCCAGGCCTGATCTCCTCGACGGGCCCGCCCTCCCGCTGGACGCGGCCGACTCCCTCGGTCACCCAGATCACCTGGCCGAAGGGATGGGTGTGCCAGGCGGTGCGTGCGCCGGGCGTGAAATGGACGTTGATGGCCCGGACGCGCGAGGGCGCGGGATTCTCGGCGACATGGTCGAAGTAGACGTCGCCCGTGAACCACTCGGGCGGTCCCTTGACCGTCTCCAGCGTGCTCCTGGTGATCTCCATGGCTGCTCCTTCTCGGTGGGGCCGCCGACCGTAGCCGACGCGCGAACCGGGCCGTTTCAGGCAGCGACCGAGGCGAGTGGCACACCGACGATCTCGAGGCGCCGGGTGAGGCCGTCGAGCGCGAAGTCGCGGATCGCGGCGGGATCGACGCCGAGCCGGCCGAGGTCCGGTCCGCCCTCACCGCCACCGGGTGCCAGCGACTCGGCGACGGCCGGCAGCACCTCGCGCAACATCGAGCGCACGTAGTCGCCGGCCTGCGGCTGCACGCGGACCGTCTCGCGCAGGAACCAGACCCCGTAGCCGATGTGGCGGGTCTCGTCATGGTGGATCTTCGAGTAGCCGGCGACGAAGCCCGCCAGCAGCGACTCACGCTCGAGGTACTCGGTCGCGAACTTGAAGGTAGTCAGCCCAAGCGTGCTCTCGAGAATCAGGTGGTAGAGCGTGACAAAGCGAACCTTCGCTTCGAGGCTCGCGGGCTCCGCGACGAGTCGCTCGTGGGCGGCGACGAGCACCTCGTCGAAGATCAGGCGGAAGGCGTCGGAGACCTCGGCCCGGGCGCGGCCGACGTGCGCGGCAACGGTCGCCGGCTCGGCGATCACCTCGTCCTGGAAGCGGGCATAGAACTGCATGTGGCGGGCCTCGTCGACCTGCTGGGTCGCAAGGAAGGTCGCCTCCTCCTCGCTGCCGTGCGCGCCAACGAGCCCTGAGAACTTCGTCGTGATCCGCTCCTCGGCGACCATCAGCGAAGCCAGCACCCAATGCAGCAGGGCGCGATCGGCATCGTCCATCGCGCCCCACTGTTCACGGTCGGGGTCGAGCTCGATCTCGAACGGGTTCCACTGCGAGCCCTCCCACCGCCGGTAGAGGGTCTGTGGATCGTTGAGCTGGATCTCGGCGCTCATCCGTCCTCCTCACGGGCATCACCGAGCAGGATCTCGATCAAGACACAGTCCTTCCACTCACCGTCGAGGCGGCCATGCCGGCGCTGCACGCCGATCCGCTCGAAGCCGGCCCGGTAGTGGGCAGCGAGGCTGCCCTCGTTGTCCGTGAAGACGCGCGTCGTCAGCTTGTAGAAGCCGGCGGTCTCGGCAGCGCCGGTGAGCTCGCGCAGCAGCTCCGTGCCGAGCCCGGTGCGCCGCTGATCGCGGGCGACGTAGACGGCGTGCTCACCGATGCCCTCATAAACGCAACGATCCGAGTAGGGCCCGACGCGGGCGAAGCCAACGACCCGCCCCTCGCGCACGGCAACGATGAAGGGGTCCGATCCGCGCGCCCATCCGGCCAGATCGGCCGCCGACCGAGGCTCGGTTTCGAAGGTGGCGATCCGGTCGGCGATGCCCTCGTTGTAGATCGAGGCGACGGCATCGAGGTCCGCCTCCGTCGCGGGCCTGAACGTCGGCGCCGTCGGAGGGGGCGCCGCGCGGCTCACTCCTCGTCCCCGTGCGGGGCGCCCGCCTCGCAGCCGCAGCGCGCGGGCTCGGCGGCGGCGGCGCAGCAGTCGTCCTTCTCCGACGGCTCGCAGCAACTCGCCGCCGCGGCCTCGTCACAGCAGGGGGCAACGGGAAGCTCGGTCAGCTCAGCCACGCGGCGATCTCCTCGAGCGCCTCCGGGCGAACGTAGTAGTAGGCCCACAGACCGCGCCGCTCGGAGCCGACGATGCCGGCATCGCGCAGCTTCTTCAGGTGGTGGGAGACGGTCGGCTGGGAGAGGTCGAAGAGCGGCACGAGCTCGCAGACGCAGACCTTGCCGGCATGCTTGCGGAGCACGTCGACGAGTTGCATCCGCACCGGGTCGCCGAGCGCCTTGGCGACGGCGGCCATCCGCTCGGCATGCGCGCGCTCGATATCCGGATAGACGACGGGCTCGCAACAGGGCTCGCCGGCGGGCCGCTTGGTCTTCGGCGTCAGCTCGAGGGTTTCGTTCATTGCGCCTCCTGGATCGACATCGCTCAATATACGAATATCGATTGCACTCACATTTGTCAATGGAGTAATCTCCGACGCCGTACCTATGGTCGAAGCCGAGCAGGCCGAGACGCCCCAGAAACGAGGGAGAGCGAGATGAGATACGTCCTGTTCGTCTGTACTCACAACGCCGGTCGCTCGCAGATGGCGCAGGCGTTCTTCGCACGCGATGCCCCGGACGACATGCGTGCTGAGTCGGCGGGATCGATGCCCAGCGCCGCGATTTGGCCGGAGGTGCTGGAGGTGATGAGCGAAGCCGGCATCGACCTGCGCCGCCGGCGACCGCGACGGCTGCACCGCGAAATGCAGTTGCACGCCGACTGGGCGGTGACGATGGGCTGCGGCGACGCCTGCCCATACGTGCCGACGACGGTCGAGGACTGGGACATTCCCGACCCCGCCGGCCTGCCAATTGCGGAGGTACGAGACGATCCGCGACATGATCGAAGCCCCACGTCCGCGAGCTGGGATCGACGAACCGCCTCGACGCAATCCGCTCCGACCACACGGCTCACCAGTTGCGGCTCGGGCGTCATGCTGCCGACCGCTCGCCGAAGAGTTCGAAGGCATGCGCTCGCCCGGAGGAGATCCGCGCCTGTGCCGACGCCGTGCTGTCGCGCTACGACGACTCGAGGGTGCGCGGCCACGTGCTCAGCCTCGCCCACCGGCAGACCCCGCGACTGCTTGCGAGCGGAGCACTGTGAGGCGCTGGCGGCTTCAGGCTGAACGCGCTGCGCGGGCGCCGGGCCACCGGACTTTTTTTTTTTTTTTTTTTTTTTTTTTTTTTTTTTTTTTTTTTTTTTTTTTTTTTTTTTTTTTTTTTTTTTTTTTTTTTTTTTTTTTTTTTTTTTTTTTTTTTTTTTTTTTTTTTTTTTTTTTTTTTTTTTTTTTTTTTTTTTTTTTTTTTTTTTTTTTTTTTTTTTTTTTTTTTTTTTTTTTTTTTTTTTTTTTTTTTTTTTTTTTTTTTTTTTTTTTTTTTTTTTTTTTTTTTTTTTTTTTTTTTTTTTTTTTTTTTTTTTTTTTTTTTTTTTTTTTTTTTTTTTTTTTTTTTTTTTTTTTTTTTTTTTTTTTTTTTTTTTTTTTTTTTTTTTTTTTTTTAAAAAAAAAAAAAAAAAAAAAAAAAAAAAAAAAATGGGTACCGCGTCTGGGGTCAGGCGCACTAGCTTTCGAGAGCGCCCCGGACGGGGGTCGCCGACTAGAGGACGAAGCCCTAGCTTTGGCTCCCAGACACCTGACCAGGGCCACCCGCCAGGGAATGCCCAGCGGCAGTCGTCTGCCATTGGGGATTTCTGCAGGCACGGCATGCAGAAGTCCCCGGAGCAAAGTGGAGTGCCTCTCCGCGCGATTTCCAACAGTGCTCTTTCAGCGTGACCCGGCCGCCGCTACCCGATTGACCCTATGGCGACCCGCGACGAGCCAGCGGCAGCGGCCACCGATGGCACACACACCCGCTCGACTCATCATCAGCGAGCGTGACCAAGGCGATGCCGACGCGCTCACTCGGCTGCGGAGCAAAACCCGGCGGACGATCGCGCGCAGCCCCCGGCGCAGGGCGCTCAGCGCCGGCGCGGCTAGGCGATCTTGAAGCGCTTCTTCGCCGGGCTCGGGTCGGTCCCGCCCGGGCCGACGGCGCGGACCGCGAACCTGTACTTGCCCGGCTTCAGGTGCTTGTAGGTCTGCGGCGAGACGACAGCGCCTTGAACTTCGCCTTCTTGTGCGCGTGCTTTCGCTTCAGCTTGCACTGAAATCCGATGGCTTGCCCGAGCGCCTTGAACTTGAAGGTCGCCCTTGCGTGCTTGGCCTTGAGCTTCGCCTTGGTGATCTTCGTGTCCGGCGGGTCGGCGGTTCGTGAATGCGATCGTCACCTGTTTGCTCGCCACGGCGCTCGGAAGCGCCGTTGCAGGAGGCGGTCTGGCCGGTGAACACCAGCGCGGTCGAGCAGCCCTCGACGTCGGTGACCGTCAGCGTCGCGGTGTAGGTGCCGGGCGCGGCGTAGGCGTGGGCGGGGTTGGGGCCGCCGTCGGCGAGCGTCGTCGCCGTCGCCGAAGTCCCAGGCGTACGTGGCGATCTGGCCGTCGGGGTCGGAGGAGCCCGGAGGCGTCGAAGGCGGTCGGCGAGCCGGGCGGCGCCGCGGTGGCGCCGAAGGCGGCGACCGGCGCCTGGTCGGGGGTGATCGCGATCCCCTACGGGGCCGGTCCCGACCGCGATCGGCGTCCCCGCGGTGTTGGTGGCGGTGGCGATCGGGGTGACGTTGTTGGAGCCTGTCGTTGGCGACGTATGCCGTATTGCCGTCCGGGGTGATCGCGATCCCGAACGGGCCGGTGCCGACCGCGATCGTCGTCCCCGCCGTGTTGGTTGCGGTGGCGATCGGGGTGACGTTGTTGGAGCCTCCGTTGGTGACGTAGGCGGCCTTGCCGTCCGGGGTGATCGCGATCCCGCGCGGGTCGGTGCCGACCGCGATCGGCGTCCCCGCCGTGTTGGTTGCGGTGGCGATCGGGGTGACGTTGTTGGAGCCGTTGTTGGCGACGTAGGCGGTCTTGCCGTCGGGGGTGATCGCGATCGCGCTGGGGGTTGGTGCCGACCGCGATCGGCGTCCCCGCGGTGTTGCTGGCGGTGTCGATCGGGGTGACGTTGTTGGAGCCGATGTCGACGACGTAGGCGGTCTTGCCGTCCGGGGTGATCGCGATCGCAATAGGGCTGGCGCCGACCGCGATCGGCGTCCCCGCCGTGTTGGTGGCGGTGGCGATCGGGGTGACGGTGTCGGAGGCCGAGTTGGTGACGTAGGCGGTGGTGCCGTCCGGAGTGATCGCGACCCCGACGGGGGCGGTGCCGACCGCGATCGGCGTCCCCGCCGTCTTGGTGGCGGTGTCGATCGGGGTGACGGTGTTGGAGCCTGTGTTGGCGACGTAGGCGGTGGTGCCGTCGCGGGGTGATCGCGATCCCGAGCGGGCCAGCTGCCGACCGCGATCGGCGTTCCCGCCGTGTTGGTGGCGGTGGCGATCGGGGTGACGGTGTTGGAGTTTGCGTTGCTGACGTAGGCGGTCCGCGCCGGCGCCGGCGCCGGCGCGCCGAGGGCGACGGTCGCCCACGGCGACGCCGATGGCCCATGGCCGACGAACACGTCTTCGAGCCGTCGCCGATCCTCCCGCAACGCCGCCCGTGCCGGGGCCACTCGTTCTCACTGTCGAGGCTCGCATCTGCGGCAAAGCCTGGCGATGCCGCCAGCCGTGTTCAATAGGCAATACGCCCTACGAGTGCACCCGGCGGCGGGTCGTTAGAAGCGGTCGTGGCCGTCGAGCGCATCGAGGGCCCACGCCGTCGCTGCCGCCCGGTTGTGGACGCCGAGCTTCGCGTAGATGCGCTCGACGTGGCGAGCGACGGTGTGCGTGCTGATGCCGAGGTCCTGGGCGATGCCGGCGTTCATCCCGCCGCGGACAATGCCGGCGAGCACCTCCGCCTCGCGACGGCTGATCGGCAGCTGCCGCGCCAGCAGCTCAGCCGAGGGCGGCTGCCGGCGGCGCTCAGAGATGAGGATCGCGTCCTCGTCGCTGCCGGCGATCAGGCGGAGCCGGAGCCGGCGCCCTGGTCGTCGCAGGTCGAGGACCGGCGGCCCGACGGCGCCGCGCTCGCTGGTGCGCCAGGCCTCTATCTCCATTGGCAGCGCGACCGAGTCCCCGGCGCTCGCCGAACCAATCCCGCAGGACCGCGCGGGCGCGGGTCCCGGCCGCGACGATGCCGCCGCTGCGGTCGGCCAACAGCACAGCATCCCCCGCCTCATCGAGGCCCTGTTCGAGCAGGCCCAGGCGGCGCCGCGGCGCACGGCTTCCTTCGGCGCGCGCATATCCGGCACGCATATGTGGGGCGATCAGGTCGAGTAGGGCGCGGTCGCGCTCGTTGAAGTCGCGGCTGGCCCGCTGCAGCGCGGCGCAGGTGACCTCGTGCGGGGTACAGCGGATCTGCACGCCCATCTCCCACGCCAGCCCCAAACGCTTGCCATAACAGTAGTTGTACACGTCGCTGCGACGCCACTGCTGATCACCGAGGAAGTCGGAGACCTTCATCGCCCGCGGCGCGAAGCCCCGGAAATGGTGGACAACGACTGGCTGCTGGTGCCAGAAGCGAGCGAAGGCTTCGCGGGCCCCGGGGTCGAAGAAGCCGGGTGGATCGTCGGTCGCGACGAGCGTGGCCGGTTCTGAACTCCCGGTCCGCGGTCTGCGGACCTGCCCGATGATGACGGTGTCGGCACCGACCAGCCCAGGCAGAAGTCGGACCTGCTCATCCACTTCAGCGCTCGTGCCGCAAGCCGCCAGATCTCCTGCAAGCGCCAAGGCTCGATGTAGATCGGAAGAGCCGAGATCGGCGCCCTCTACCGCCATGCCCGGGTAACGATGACAGATCGGTTTTGGAGCGTCCAGCCACCCCAAGCGAATGGGCCGAGCCGCGGCCCGATCAGCTGCCTTCGAGTTTCAGCACCAGCCGCAGCGTTCGAGTGCGGGGGTCTCCCCCGGTCGGGCTGAAGGTCAGCCTCGGCCGCACCTTGACCTTCCCGGCCTTCTTCAGCTTCCGGGTAGCCCTCCCCGCGGACTTGACCTCGAGCTTCACCTTGCCCGCCCGCCCTGCGCGCTTGCTCTGCCGCCTGATTCCCCTGCCGGCGAGGACGAGCTTGCCTGCGTGGCGCACGGCGACCGTCAGCGTCGCCGTACCGCGGTGCTCGTGAAGCCGCGGCTTGGCCAGCTTGAAGGCATTGGAGATCTGCGGGGCGGGAGGCGGCGGGGCGGGCAAGGAATCGACTGCCACCGCCGCCGGACTGGTGGGGGTTGAGAAGAGGTGGAGGTTGGCGCCGCTGCCGTCAAGATTGGCGCGGCCGATGCTCAGGGAAAGGACGTTCGCCCAGTAGATGTGCTCGCCGTCGACGGCGATGCCCTGGGGGTCGCCGGCGCTGCTGATGAAGGCGGGGTCGACGCCGGAGCCGTTGAGGTTGGCACGACCGATCGCGTGTGCTTCGTAGTTGGACCAGTAGACGTGGCCGCCGTCGAGAGCGACGCCGCGCGGGTGGTCGGCGCTGAGGAAGGTCTCGTTGGCGTCAGAGCCGTTGAGGTTGGCCCGGCCGATCGAGTTGAGGTTGTAGTTGGACCAGTAGACGTGAGCTGCATCGACCGCCACCCCCTGCGGGCTGCTGACAGCGGTGATCAGGCTTTGATCTACGCCGCTGCCGTCGAGGTTGGCGCGGCCGATCGTGTTGCTGTTGACGTTCACCCAGTAAATATGCTCGCCGTCGACGGCGACAGCCTGGGGATTGATCGCGCCGCTGATGAAGCTCTGATCTACGCCGCTGCCGTCAAGCTTGGCGCGGCCGATCGTGTTGGCCGTGGGGTTGGACCAGTAGATGTGCATGGCGCCGACCGCGACCCCTTTCGGGAGACTCGCCGCCGATGAAGTTGTCATCGACGGCGCTGCCGTCGATGCCCGCCCGGCCGATCGAATTATTCGGGGAGGCGACCCAGTAGACGTAGGCGCCGGCGAGACTGGGGAGCGAGAGCAGGACGAGGAACGACAGCGCCACGCCTACGAGCGTGGCGCTGGTACGGCTGCGGCCTGGCATGCGTCCAGTCACGTTCCCAAGGTAAGTCACCCCCGCTCGATCTCAATAGGGGAAATGGCCCAATCAAGGCTCCCGCCCGACCCACCGCCGCAAGGGCTGAGGACACTCTTGTCCGGGGGCGTGATGGCTCTCGTCCAAAGACCTCGCATTGTCACGCCCGCCTTTCGGGCTCCCGGCTCAGACCCCCGAAACGCGAAAACCGCTCCGTAGAGCGGCTTCCGGACCATGGGCGTTACTGGGCTCGAACCAGGACGGACACCAGTTTGGAACCGAAAACACCAGTCCTTCAGACAGATCGGACAAACGTCCAGCGAAAGACTGGACAAAGTTTGTAGAAGAAATTTCCGGATCTCTCAGGTATCGGCCGAAAAAACCTCTTCCTCGGGTATGGCCCCGACTTCCAGAGAACAAGCGGATCGTCCCCGGCGCGCAGCTTGTGGAAACGCTGACGCTGACGACTCACCGACGAGGAGTTGATCGCCGACGCGATCTTCTCCAACTTCTCTGGCTTGACCAAGAAGAAGACGCTCAACGCCTATGAGGGTCACCTGAGGCACTACAGCGACTCCTGGCGTCTCGGGGCCGCAGCTTCTACACGGCCGCCGCAAGGACGTGACCCAGTACATGAATCACCTAGCCACGCCGGGCGGAGCTAACCCCGATCCGAGCCGCAGGGCTGCGACTGGTGCGCCGACAAGGGCTATCCGGACGGGACCGATGGTCCAGGCTGGTCCGCCTCCACTCGCAAGGGACACCTCTCGGCCATCGTTATCTGTACCGCCACTTCTTCTTCGATGAGGAACTTCCCGATATCGACCCAGCGCCCACGTCCCTGCCCCAAGGTCGTGGCAGAGCGCGGCTACACGCCGAGCCGCGACGAGGTTAAGCGTTGCTCGCCGGACCCGGCGATGCCAAGAATCGAAGCTGACTCACTGGATCTTCTACACCGCGAGCCGCCGCGCGACGTTCTCAGATGCTCGCTGGCGCGACCTCGATCTAGAGGCGGCCGCCCCGACCTGGCGCTTCGTCGGAAAGAACGACGAAGTGGACCTCGTGGTGCTCCATCCGAAGCTCGTGGCCGAGCTGAAGAAGTGGCGGACGATTCAGCTTCGAGATGCCGAGCGGAATCCTGCGATCAAGAGCGCTCTGAGCCACTCCTCGACGGCCTACGGCTGCTGTCGCGTACCGGCAAGCGGGTGCATTGAGAACACCATCGGAAAGATGGTCAAATGGCATGCGGTGCGGGCTGGCGTCGGAACGTTCGAGGCGAAGGGTAAATCCGACTCGCGCGGCGGCATGTCGTCGCATCTTTGCCCCCACGCACTTCGTCGCGCTTGGGCTGAATTGCTCTTGACGACGGCGTTCCGCTCGACGATATCCAGATCGCACTGAACCACAAAGACATCTCGACCACTCGCCGCCACTACGCACCCGGCAAGCCGCAGCGCGCCCAGAAGGCGATGCTCAACATGCGCCTTTGACCGGCTCTCGACGGCGCCAGCCGTCGGCCCAGCGGCGAGCGGCCTTATGGCCGCTCGCCGCATCCGGTAAAAGCCAGTACCGAGTCGAGGAAATGGTCAAGTGCCTCAGGGCGGCCTGCCGATCTCCTGAGAGATCGATGGCGTCCTCAAGACGGATTTTTCCAGCGAACACGTCGTCCTCCACCCCGCCGAGCGCCAGGCTCACGACGAAGGCAAGGTTGAACATGTTGTACGGCGACACCTCTGGTCGATTTTTGGGTACTCGTTTGTTTCTTCCATGAATTGACGTTGAGGGCGGATTTCCCAATCGCACCGGAGAGTCCGCGCCAGACCGGACGCAAAGACCGCGCGCAGCGAGAGGCAGCCCACCTGGGGTTATCTCTCGCTCGCCTAAGACCAGCCGTGGCTGCCTGAGCTGGCCCGAAGCTCTGACAAGAATGGACCGCTTTCCAGCTGAGGCGCTGGTTTCGCGTGAGCCGGAGGGAACGGCGCCACCTTGTGCGCGCTTCCGTCTCAAGCATGCCCCGTGTCCGGCCGGGGCCGCCCCGGTTTTCGCCTAAGTGGTCGTTTCTACGCCCTTGGCGAAAAGTACCTGGAATATCTATGCGCTTGCGCATGCTCAACTTATGAGCAAGAGCACTTCACTTGAAACCGACGAGCGCAGCGAGGAGGGTTTAGGAGTTCACAAACTTCAACCAAAGAGGAGGAGTTCCTTGGCCGGGCGCTTCCGTCGTGCGAAAGGATCGAGCTGCCCAAAGGCCAAGGATTCTTCGTAGTCAGCTCCTCCACGGGCAACGCCTTCGAAATGAGTTGCAAGAGCTGGCAGGCTCGCACTGCTGCCACCTGCGCAAAGCCGTCGCCAAAGAGCTGATCCAAGGCGGGATCGTCGCGCTCGGGCGAAGGGGCAGCGCCTTCGCTTCCTGACCCTGACTTCGCCGCCCAAGGCTGACTCTCAGGGAGCTGTATGAGGCCTGGAACCGCCTCAGCAACGACGCTTCAAGAAGTCCGGTGAGTTGTCCAAGTACGTCGCCGTCGTTGAGGCTGGCGGCGAGCAGCGCCCGGTTCCCCACATGCATCTAATCCTCGTTTCCGCCTTCATCCCCCAAGCGCGGCTTTCGGCTCTGGCCGAGAAGGCTGGGTTCGGTCCGATTTGCCACATCGCAGCCATTGATGGAGACAACCACGGGGAAACCGGCGCTTACGTCGGAAAGCAGCTTCGCCGGTGAGCTGGTCGGCTACCTGGCCAAGGGCGAGGCAGCTCGCCTCGATGAGAGCGCCGACGGCGAGAAACGCCGTCAGATCCGACCGGTGAGGGTTTCGCGAGGCTGGTACCCCGGCGGCTTCGCCGCTGCGGAGGAGGTGGTCAAAAGCGGAGATGAGAGAGCGGTATGGGCATCGAGAATGACACCCCCGAGATCCCGGCCCGTGGTACATGGTTGCTAAGCGCTGGGATGGAGGGCTGTCGATCATCTCGCGACCCAACGCCGACGAGCCAGCGCAGCAGGACGACGAGGGCGAAGCGAGCGGCAGCGGAGCGCCGACCGAGGAGGACTGCGAGCTGGTGATGACGGGCGGTGGTGTAAGCGAATGATCGAGGAGCGTCCGTTACCGAAAGCCTGGGCTGGGAACGAGGCGCCGCGATCCTGTTGCTACGCGCCAGGCTTTCGCACGCTGCCTAGTGACCTGCATAAGCGGGAGCTGGTCGACCTGTGGGTGCGGTGCTGGGCTACCCGAACGTTCTCCCTACCTCCGACGAGTTCCGGAGTTCCGCATTTGAGATCCGGCGAAGCATCGAACTCCAGAGGGAGATTCCGGGCGGCGCGACAAACTCGGAAGCGCGGCTTTCAGAAGTAGAACGCCTCGTCACCGCTGCGTCGCATGCACGGTCCCATTAGCCCATCGCCGGGGCGGCACGAACGACAGCTAGGCGCCCTGGCCCCGGTTCCCGATGGGGGGCGGCTCAACGTCCATGCCTTCTTGCTTCGCTCGGTAGATCAGCGTCGCAACTACCTTCTCGGACACGTCGAGCTTCGCTGCGATCTGGCGATTCGTAAGGCCCTTCGCGCGCAGCCCAAGCATCTCCCCTGCGCCGCTCTAACGCCTGTTCTGATTTAGGTGCCTTCATCTCGAAGCCTCCCGGCCCGAATGGACTACTCGATTAGGAGCGTGTCCTCATCGGGGTCGAAGTCAATCAACCGAAGCAGATCCGTAGTCCAGTCTCCCCCAGCGGCCACGTTATGGGAACCAGCGTCGCAAGCAGGTATGGCCGATCTTCCTCCGCGTAATTGCGCCAAGTCGTCCGGGGCAAGGTCTCGTTTCTTCCGGAACGCGTACTTCCACTCACCCAAGAACGGCTGTAGCGGCACGGCCAGGATCTCGAACTCCCCCGCGAGGTAGCAGGTTGTTGAGATCGTATTGCCGTTGGGCAGGCTGACCGGCCGCTTGTCGCTCGCGTCGCATTGAATCTTGGCCTTGAAGGTCCCGTCCTCCAGCTGCTTGATCGAGTTCGTCTGCATCGACTTCCGAGCTGGACGGTATGGAGATCACCTCCATGCGAGAACGTGCGATCAGACTTCGTTTTGGCATGGTCGTCGTCGCGCGTCTGATCCTCCCGAGGGATGTCGATGTCGACGTAGCGAACTCGGCGAACATCGACTCCGCAAAGTTTCCGTAGACCATCCCTCTCACGCTCGGGGTCTCCTCAAGCACCTGCAGAATCGTCTCGCTGTCCGCCCAACGATGAGGGTCGGTGATGTTCTTGACAACCTCGTCGAGGGTCGGCTGTTCCACCTTCTCCGCCATCCCGACGCGGTTTCTGCGCATGTGGCCGGTCTCCTGCCGACGCGTCCGTGCTTGCATCTTCTTCGCGATACTCCCCAGACCGAAGGACCGCACAAATGACCCCCAATGGAACAGCTCAACTTGACCGATTCCGACGCCAAGCAGAAGAAGCGAAAGCAGGGCGGAATGCGGACGGACGCGATCCTCTCTGCCAGATTGCGGGAAACGCCGAGGTGTTTCCGAACGTCTTGAAACTCCACGTTCCCCCAGGCGCGAAGGTGGCCGACGTGACCTACGGAAAGGGCGTGTTCTGGAAGAAGGTCGATCCCGACGCGTATGAGGTCCTGGCGACTGACCTCAAGACCGGAACCGATTGCATGGACCTGCCGTACAAGGACAAGTCCATCGACGCTGTGGTCCTCGACCCGCCCTACATGGAAGGCCTCTTTCGCAGCTCTGAGGATCGGCTGGCGGGCAGTGGGAGCCATGCCGCATTCCGCGAGAACTACTCCAACGGCAAGGCGACCAGCGGTGGGCCGAAGTGGCACGACGCCGTACTCGACTTCTATTTCCGCGCGATCAAGGAGGCTCGTCGCGTCCTCGTTGACGACGGCGTGCTCATCGTCAAATGCCAGGACGAGGTGAGCGCCAACCGTCAGCGCCTCACTCACGTGGAGCTGATCAATCACATTGAGGAGCTTGGCCTCTACACCAAGGATCTGTTCGTGGTCATGCGGACTAATCGCCCCACCGTGAGCCGGATGATCAAGCAGGTGCACGCCCGCAAGAACCACTCGTACTTCCTCGTCTTCGTCAATACGCCGCGTGGCGAGGGCAAGAAGGCGAAAAGCCGAGCGGTATGAGACCTGCGACAGCGCTCGGGAGCCTCGGACCGAACTGGTGTCGAACCACCCCGCATGGGAATGGGCCGGATGATGGGCGTTACTGGGCTCGAACCAGTGACCTCCAGCTTGTCGAGCTGGCGCTCTCCCAACTGAGCTAAACGCCCGGGACGGGGCAATCTAGCGGACCGGCCCGGTCCGGGAAAGGCCTCGCGCGGGGCGCCGGGAGCTCACGCCGCGGCGGCGGCGAGCGGCGCGCCGGCCAGCTCGGAGAGCAGCACGTTGACCTGCTCGGGGAACTCGATCGGGCTCATGTGGCCGGAGCGCGGGATCTCGATCACGTCGAGCACGTCGGGCAGCTCGGCCGCCATCTCGTAGGCGTGCTTGGGCGGCGTCAGTCGGTCGCGCTCGCCGGCGATGACCAGCGTCGGCGCCCGCAGCGCCGCCAGCGCCTCGCGCAGGTCGAGCTGCGTAAGCGTGCCGCCGACCGACGCGCGGACATCGGCCGGGCAGGAGACGACGAGCTGCTCGCAGAAGGCGACCTGCGCGGGGGTCGCCTCCGGGCCCGTGACCGCGTAGCGGATCACCCGATTCGCGATCGGCGCCGTGAAGGTCGGGATCGGCGCGCGGGCGCTGAGCACGGCCTCCCCGGCGAGCCGCTCGATCGAACCGAAGCCCTCCGGCAACCCCTGGGTGACCAAGCGACTCGCTGATCAGATCGCCGACGCCCGTGTTGCAGAGCACCGCCGAGGCGACGCGGCCGTCGACCTTCTCCGGATGGGCGCCGGCCCAGGCGACGATCGTCATCGCCCCGAGCGAGTGGCCGATGAGCATCGCCCGCTCGCCCGCCGGGACGACGGCCTCGATCACGGCGTCGAGATCGCGGGCGAAGGTCTCGATCGAGTAGTCGGCGTTGCGCGGCCGCTCGCTCTGCCCGTGCCCGCGCAGATCGAAGGCGATCAGGCGGCGCTCGGACGCGAGCGCCTTCGATCTGCAGCTTCCAGAACTCGGCGGCGCAGGTCCAGCCGTGGACGAAGATCAGCGCGGGCGCATCCTCGGGGCCGAAGCTGCGCACCCACAGGGCGGTCCCGTCCGACGGCGCGGACCGAGCTGCGACTGCCCGCCGAAGTCGGCGAAGAGCTCGCGGCCGTGCGGGTCGGCGGCGACCGCGCGGGCGTCGTGGCGCTGGGTCGCGATCCAGCCCGCGGCGAGCGCCGCGGCGCCGCCGACACCGGCGGCCAATGCCTTGCGACTCGTGCTCACGGGAGCCTCGCGCTGTCCATCGGACTCAACATAACCGGACTGGGCCCGGCGCGGGTCAGTCACGGCCGGGCTCAGCTCGGAACCGGACGGCTCGACCCGGTCCTCGGGGCCGATCGCGCGGGCGACGCGCGCAGGGTTGCCGTAGGCGATGACGTCGGCGGGCAGATCCCGGGTGACGACCGAGCCGGCGCCGACGACGGTGTTCTCGCCGATCGTCACGCCGGGCAGGACGATGACGCCGGCGCCGAGCCAGACGCCGTCGGCGATCACCACCGGCCTCGCGTACTCCCAGCCTGCGCGCCGCGGCCCGGGGTCGATCGGGTGCGTGGCGCCGACGAGCTGCACGTTGGCGGCGATGTGGCACTCGTCGCCGACCGAGATCGGCGCCGTGTCGAGCATCGTGCAGCAGGAGTTGATGAAGGTGCGGGCGCCGATCGAGATCCCGTCGCCGAAGTCGCAGTAGAAGGGCGGGCGGATCACCGTGCCCTCGCCGAAGTGGGCGAGAAAGCCCTCGAGTGCGGCCCGCCGCTCCTCGGCCTGGGCGCCGGGGATCGCGTTGATCCGCTGGACCTCGAGCTGGCAGCGATCGAGCTCGGCGCTGAGCGCCGCATCGCCGAGGAACAGCTCCCCCCTCCGCATCTGCGCCTTGACGTCGCTCATCGGGCCGCAGGTTAGGGCGCTGAGCCCCGGAGACGCCCCCGGACAAGGCTCAGGCGATCCTGCCCACGAGCTCGGTACAGGCAGCGAGAAACGCCTGCAGCTCGGACGCCTTGCGATCGCAGGCGCCGCCGTCGAGCGTCGAGAGGATCAGCGCCCGGCCGTCGCTGCCAGCCATCATCGAACCCCGTGCCGCGGCGTCCCCGCGTGGGATCGACTGCGTCACGATCATCGCCTGCAGCGGGCTGTCAACGGGAGCGATCAGCACGCTCCACCCCATGTCCTCGTAGCCCTCGTTGTCGGTCAGCAGCAAGGTCGCCGGCCGGCCCGCCAGCTCCCCTCGAGCGGCGTGGGCGGGGACCCCCGGCACGAACGTGGCGACGTTCTCAGCCCTGTAGGCACTGAGCTCGAGCGGCTCGAAGCCGGCCGCGGCAGCGTGGGCACGGAAGAAGGCCTCGGCCCCGAGCGCCCAGGCGCGATCGCCGATGAAGGGACCGCGACGGAATCGCTTGGCGGCAGCCTTCGTGCTCTGCGGCGGCTCCTCGAAGTTGACCGCGGCGAGTTCGCGGGCGACGGTGGATGCTCTGCTCGCGGCCGAGGCGCCGGCGCTGGACGCCGACGTTGCCTCAATCGAAGCTACTTGCGAGAAGACGCGGGCGGCGCCATCGCACAGCGCGTCGAGCACCGCCGGATCAGCAGCTGTACCCGGCACGAAGCAGGCCAGCGCACCGTCCTGCAGTTCGAACGAGAACCCCAGGGGAGCGCCGTCGCTGAGCCAGTCGATCAGGCTTGGATCGAAGATCTGCCAGACGCGGAGCGGGTCCTGGTCGCGGTCGATCGAAAGCGCGTAGCGATCGAGAAAGCGACTGCTCTCGAGCTCGACGACGGCGTCGTCGAGCTCGACTACCTGCCGGCCTGGGTCGGCGTTGGCGGCGTCCCGCGGGTCGAGTCCACGGTCGTGACAGAGGACGCGAATTGCGAAGCGCTGGCTGGCGGCCGCCTCGACGAGCACCAGCGTGTAGGCGCTGCGCTCGAGTGAGTTCCTGCCTTCGTAAACGTAAGAGACCTGAGCGAGCCAGCCTGCCCCGGGGGCACCGGGGAGGTCGCCGCGGGCCAGGCTCCGGACCTCCTGCATGAAGCCGTGGCGCATCAGCTGGGTAGCTTTCGGCAGCGCCATGGAAGGGGCCCGGTGGCTGAGCCCATGCGAGCTCGCATAGGCACCAAGCGTCGGCAGCTGTGTCCCCGCGTCCGCGGGCCGGCCGCCGCTCACTACCTCTCCAGCAGACCGGGCGCCTGGTTGGTGGCACTGCCGGCGTGCAGCTGCAAGCCAAGCGCCGATACCTGGTCGTCCTCGCCGTCCGCGTTCAGCTCGGGGGCGGCGCTGACGCGCAGGGCCGCGAGTAGCACCTGCGCCGGCACCTGACCGCCATCGGTGATACGCGCCGCCGAGCCTGGCGCCCACGACGTAGCGCTTGCCTTGCCGTAGAGGAAGCCGCTGCGAACGCGAGCAAAGTCCTTGCGCCGGCTCAGGGCGCGCCGCGAAGTGATAACCAAAGCGGCGACGCAGACCACGAGGATCAGCGGCCCAGCCAGCGAGGAGGCGATGCGGATCACCCTACTCGCCACGGCTAAAGGCGCGGGAGACGACGAGCGCCCCCGGCTGCGTTGCTCGTGCAGCGCGCGAAGGAGTACCTTGCGGCCATGGCCGTCGAGTTGCCCGAGAGCGCCAAGGACCTGATCCGCTCCGGCGCGCTCGGCCACCTCGTGACGCTCAACGCCGACGGCTCCCCGCAGGTCACCTGCGTGTGGGTCGGCGTCGACGGCGAACCTGCTGACGACGGCCCACCTGATGGCCACCCAGCGCAAGCTCGCCAACGTCCGCAACGACCCCCGGGTCGTCCTCTCCTTCGAGGGCACCGAGATCCAGCCCCCGGGCCTGCGCCACTACCTCGTCGTCCACGGCCGCGCGACGATCGAGGAGGGCGGCGCGCCGGAGCTGCTCCAGGAGCTCGCGCACACCTACCTCGGCCCCGAGGTCAAGTTCCCGCCGATGGATGACCCGCCGCCGGGCTTCCGCATGCGGATCGAGGTCGAGCGCCTCGGCGGCGTCGGCCCCTGGGCGAGCTGAGCTGTCCGCGGCGCCTTGGCGCCACGCTCAACCGTCGGCGCCGATTGGGCGGCCGAACTGCGGACGCCACCCGGCCGTCTTCTTGAAGAGCTCGTTCGAGACGCGCTCGCCGTCACCGACGACGTTGTAGACGCCGCTGGGAACCTCTCGAGCAGCGGCGATCGCACTGCCGGCATCCTCGATCCTGACCGTGGCGCCGTAAGACGCCCATGGTTCGGCTGGGGCCGGCTTGCCGATGCTGGGTCGATAGAGGACGCCCAGGCGCAGCACGACGCCGCGGCAGCTCGCGCCGGCGTCGGCGAAGCGGGCCACCTGGCGCTCGGCCTCCAGCGCGGAGCCCAGAATCTCGGGCACGGCCTCGACGGCGGGCGTGGACTCGTCCACGGGCCCGTCCTCCGGATAGACGAAGGCGATGCTCGGGAACAGGAACCATTCGACGGACGCAGCCAGTGCGGCGTCGATCAGGATCGGGGTCGCCTCGGCGCGGAGGCGATCGTTGTCCCGCCAGGCCTCGCGGTCGGCCATGCGCTCCGGGGCGGGTATCCGCGTTGCGAGGTGAACGATGCCGTCGACACCTGTGACCGCGCCGGCGACGGCCTCCGGGTCGAAGAGGTCCAGCTCGGTCCTCGCCGGGGCCTCGACGGTGTGTCCGGTGCGCTGCAGCAGTGGGATCGAGGCGTTACCGAGAACGCCTGATCCGCCGGTGATGAGCAATCGCATCGCTGTGTCCTTCCCTCGTGAGCTTCTTTCATACATAGACGAACGGCGAGCGTCACGTGTGACGGCGACCCTGCGGGCGGGCCCGCGTCGAGATCCGGGGAGGGCGCCCGCCCCCAGACTCGTAGACGCCGCCGATTGGGAGTAGCTTTCAGGCCATGTGCACCGCGGTCATCGTCAGCTCCGGACTGGCGCTCGTCGTCGTCTTGGTCCTGGTCGCGGTGCCGATCCTGTGGTGGATCATTCTGGCGTTGACCGGTGGCAGGTTCGGGCGCCGACGCTGAACGACGCGGGCGCACCGTAGCCACTGGGCCGTGAACACCACCCGACCAGGCGTAGGCTTCGCTCTCGATGCGAAAGGTCGTCGGCGGCATCTTCATCCTGGTTTCCATCCTGATGCTCTTCGCCAGTTACGGAGCTCTTCGACATCTCTGGTCCAGCTACCAGGACAGCACGACCTCCATGTACGTCACGGTCGGTGCGATTGAGATTCTGCTCGCCGTAGGCTGCGGGTTCACCGGTATTCGCCTCTGGCGATCGTCGCACTAGATCGGTTGCCGTTCGACCCTGCCAGGCGCCCGATCAGCGGGAGCAGCCCGCGACCACGTCGGCTTCAAACAGAAGGCGCCTACCGGAATCGAACCGGTGTAAACGGCTTTGCAGGCCGCTGCGTAGCCACTCCGCCAAGGCGCCGGGGACCTACCCGAGCCGAGTGCGGTTGGTGCTCGGTCGGATACGCAGTGGGGGAGCTTAGCCGTCCTCGGGGACCCCTACCCAGCGCTGCTCTCGGGCGGAGGCGAGGACTGCGGCGGTGATCTCGATGGCCCGGATGCCGTCGGCAAGCAGGGGCAGGCCGTCGGCCATCTCGCCTGTGCTCATCGCCTCGTAGGTCTCGCGGATGAAAGCCTCGAAAAGATCCTCGTAGCCCTGCGGGTGCCCGGCGGGGAGCGTCGCGTAGCGCGCCGCCGCCGGGTCGAGGGTGGCGGGGTCGCGGGGGACGAGCGCCGCACCCCCGCGGCTTCCGGCCCAGAGCCTCTCGGGCTGCTCGCCATCGAAGGTGAGCGTCTGGTGGCTGCCGGCAAGCTCGAACCAGAGACGGTTCTTGCGGCCCGCGGAGACCTGGGAGATGACGGCGGAGCCGAGCACGCCGGCGTCGGTCTCGAACATCAGCATGGCGATGTCCTCGGTCTCGACCGCGCGCGTTCCGTCCCCTTCCCCACCCGGTGAGAAGGACTCACCGCCGCCGACCGCCCGCTCCGGGTTGGTGATCGCCACCCGCGCGCTGACCCTTGCGATCCGCTGGCCAGAAACGAACTCGAGCATGTCGCAGCAGTGCGAGCCGATGTCGGCGAAGGCGCGGGAGGCGCCGCCCAGCTCCGGGTCGACACGCCAGTTGTCATCGGATGCCTCGAGCAGCCAGTCCTGCAGGTAGCCGCCCTGCAGGAGGTGCAGCGGGCCGGTCTCCCCCACCCCGATCCGCGCCCGGGCCTCGCGTACAGTCGGGTAATAGCGGTAGGCGAAGGGGACGGTAACGAGCCTGCCCGCCCTCTCGGCCGCCGCGGCGATCCGGTGCGCCCCGGGGATGTCGAGCGCGACCGGCTTCTCCAAGACCACGTGCTTGCCGGCCTCGAGCGCGGCGATCGCCAGCGGCTCGTGCAGGTGGTTGGGCGTGCAGACGTGGAGCACGTCCACGTCCGCCGAACGCGCCAGCTCCATCGCATCGCCGAAGCCACGCTCGGCACCGAGCGCGGCCGCTGCCGCCTGGGCGCGCTCGGGACTCGATCCGGCGACGGCGGCGAGCCGGGCACCGGCGAGTAGCGCCGAACGCGCGTGGATGCGGCCGACGAAGCCGGTGCCGGCGATGCCGATGCGCAGCTTGGCTCCCTCCGCCATCGCGGCCGAGCCTACAACCGCCTCGTCCCGCTCTGGGCTCTCAGTCGTCGAGCACCGTCGAGAGCCCTACCATTGCATCCGTGGACCGACCGGGGAGAGGGCGGGTGCTTGCGGTGCTGATTGCGGCGCTCGCGATGCTCGTTTGCGCGGCGCCCGCCGGCGCCTCGCCCAAGGCCACGGCGAACCCCACTCCCCCGCTCTCCCACGACGGCCGCTGGATCACCGACGCAGACGGTCGCGTCGTCGTCCTGCACGGCTGGAACATGGTCTACAAGGTCGGCTCCTACCGGCCTGCCGACGCCGGCTTCGGCGCTGACGACATGCGCTTTCTGCACCGCAACGGCTTCAACCTCGTGCGGCTCGGGATCATCCAGAACGGAGTCGAGCCGAAGCTGCCGACCGACGGCCGCCACGCCGACTACCGCGAGCGCTACCTGAAGAGCCTCTCGCGCACGCAGCGCGGCCTACAACGTCACGGCATCTTCACGCTGCTCGACGCGCACCAGGACATGTACAACCCGCGCTTTCAGGGCGAGGGCTTCCCCGACTGGGCGGTCGTCGGCGACGCGGCGACGCTGCCCGCCGAGCCGGCCCTCGGCTTCCCCGCCAACTACCTGGCGATGCCGGCGCTGAGCCGCGCCTTCGACCACTTCTGGGCGAACGACCCCGACGCCGCCGGCCGGCCGCTGCAGAACTCGTTCGCGGCGATGTGGCGGCACATCGCCGGCAGCTTCGGCAAGCGGCCGGGGCTGCTCGGCTACAACCTGCTGAACGAGCCCTGGCCCGGGTCGACCTACGAGAGCTGCATCTCCCCGATCGGCTGCCCGGCCTTCGACAAGGGCACGCTGCAGCCGTTCATCGAGCGCGTCCTCGGCGCGATCCGCAAGCGCGACGGCAGCTCGCTCGTCTTCTGGGCGCCGCTGCTCACCTTCGACTTCGGCGCCGACACCTCCGTCGGCAAGCTCGGCGACCCGAACACGGCGATGGCCTTCAACCTCTACTGCCTCCCCGTGCCGGTCCCCGGCGCGCCGGAGGTCAGCCTGCGAGCGAGGGCTACCAGCTCACCCTCGCGAACGCCGACAAGCAGGCCCAGCAGACCGGCGACGGCCTGCTGATGAGCGAGTTCGGCGCCACCGACGACCTCGGCACGATCACCGACGTCGCAGCGCTCGCGCCGACAAGCACATGGTCGGCTGGACGCAGTGGCACTACTGCGACTGCGACGACCCGACGACGAGCGGCACCGGCGTGCAGTCAGTGGTCGGCGACGCCGCGCAAGCCGCCGCACGGCGACAACCTGAACCGGGCGAAGCTGGCGGCGTCAGCGCGGCCCTATCCGCAGCTGGTCGCGGGCACACCGCAGGGCTGGAGCTTCGACCCCGGCAGCGGCCGCTTCGAGCTGCGCTACTCCACGAAGACGCCGGCCGGCAAACGGCTGCCGCGGCGCAAGCTGAGCGAGGTCTTCCTGCCGCCGATCCACTACCACGGCCGCTACGAGGCGAAGGCCAGGGCGCCCGCGTCGTCTCACACCCGGGCGCTCGCCGGCTGCTGCTCGAGCGCCGCCGCGGCGCCAGCTCGGTCTCGCTCGTCGTCACGCCGCGCGGCTAACCGTCCAGCGCTTCGCGCCGCGTTCAGTGGCGCGAGCGCAGCGTCAGCTTCTTGACCGGGCCCGCTCGTCCCTCGTCGGAGTACGAACGGACCTTCACCGTCAGCCGCTTCTCCCAGCGCAGGCCACCGAACCGGGCCTTGTGCTTGCGCCCCTGAGCAGCTTCGCGAGATGCGTGCCGTGACGGCCGCTGACCAGCACCTCCGTGCGCGCCACCGCCTTCGGGCGGCGGAAGGAGACGTCCAGGCTGGAGCCATGCTTGCGCGCCTTCAGCTTCTTGACGCGAGCGGGCCGCTTCGGCGGCGGCGCCCTGTAGCTGCCGACCGACGCGCTTGTCGGTGACGAGGCCGTCGCGCATGATCGAACGCGATCACCTTGCGCTTGCCGCCCGCGCCCGGCGCCGGCTTGAACTTCAGCGTGCCCTTCGCGTGGCGCTTACCGTCCCAAGCAGGTTCGTGCCGAACTTGCCGCTCTCCTTGAAGGCCGACCTTCTGGCCGCTGCCGAGATGCTTGACCCTGTAGGCGATCCGGCCCCTGCTGAACCCGCGCCTTGACGCTCGCCGGCTACGTAGCCCTGCGAGAGAAGGACGTCGGCTGACCGGCGCCGAGCCGGAGTTCGGGGTCACCGTCCAGGTCCCGCCCTGCGGCTTCTGCAAGCACCACCCAGATGGCGTTGGCGCCCGGCCGCCTCGAGGACGAAGCCGTCGTCGGCCGAGCCGCCCGGGCGCGACCACCTGCCCGCCGGGCCCCGCACCGTCACGTCCGGAACGCCGCCGTTGCCCTTGACCAGGATCGTCGCCGAGGGCAGGCCGCCGCGGCACGGCCATCCCTTGGCCCGCGGCCCGGCGCGATCCGCGGACTCACGCGCGGCGGCGGGATCCGGTAGGCGCTCGTGTGGCATGGAACGGTGATCGCTTCGATCAGCTGCGCCGTGGCGACGATCGGACTCGCCAGCACGGCGGGGCTGAGGTCGTCCCAGCGCATCGCCAGCCCCCCGCTGAAATCGGGCACCGGCTTGGGCGGGCTGAGGCGGGCACAGGCGGCGAAGCCGATGCTCGAGACGGCCGCCTCGGCGCCGACGTCACCGCACACGCTGGCCGTCCCGGCCGGCTGGGGAAGGGGTACATCCATGCAGAACTTGGCGTCGCCGTTGATGTCGGCGCCGAACTGGCCGCTGCCGCCGTCGACGAACCCGTTCACGTTGACGCCACCGGAGAGCGGACCGAGGTCGAGGCCCGTGTGCCCGTAGAACCGCGCATAGCCGCTGGTATCGAAGACCAGGTACCCGTTGGCGATCTGGACGACGAAGACCTCGACGTCGCCCGTTCAGGCTGAACTGCGCCGGGTCCGTTGCGCGGGAAGGCCATCGTGAACTGCCCGTTGACCTTGACGGGCGCCTGGCCCTGGACGGCGGCTCCGGCGCCGATCGACGCCCGGGCGGCGATCTTCGTCTCCGGCCGCAGGAAGAAGTCGCCGCCAACGGAGAGCAGGTAGACGAACGGGCCGATCGTCGCCGGCGGCGGCAGGGTGTAGTCGAAGCCGGCGCCGCCGAACTCACCCGCATCGAAACGGAAGTTGGCGGCGAGCGAACCACCGGCAGGCACGCTGAGCTTGCCGGAACCGCGCCAGGTCTGTCCGCTGGAGTAGTCGATGTCGAGGTCGTCGATGACGAGCACACCGAGCGGCACCGGCCCGATGTGAATGTGGAGACTGTCGAGCATCAGCCCGCTCCCGTCCTCGCGAGCAGCTCGGCGTGACCCGTGAAGCCGCCGAACGCGGTGGGCAGCTCCACGTCGACCGGGATCCGGACGCCGTCCTTGGTCAGGATCACCGGCACGCCGGCCGCGACGTCGAAGCCGAGCACGTTCGCCTGGTACTGACCCTGGGGAAACTCGAACAGGCGCGACCCCGGCCTCAGCCCGGCAAGGTCGCGCTGCAGCTCACCGTGGAAGAGCACGACCTCGGTCGAGCCGTTGCTGACCAGCACCCGGACCTGGCCGATCGAGTCGATCGTCAGCTTCTTCGGGTCGATCACCAGGCGCGCGCCCGGGTCGGGCACGATCCGCAGGCCGTTCAGCGTATTTCGCCGAGGTGACGACGACGTCGCTATGGGCGCCCGTGCCCTCGAGGAAGCAGCCCTCGACGGTCTTGATCGCGAAGCTGCCGAAGCCGACGCGCTGGCAGGAGACGTCGCCTGCCCCGCCCGGCACGTTGGCGATCCCGGGCCGGCCGGTCGCCGCCTGATTGCCGAAGCCGACGGCATCGATCTGCCCCTGCGAGTTGATGCCGCCGGTGTGGTTGAGGACGCGAAGCCACCCCCGTCGCGGTAGGCGTCGAGCGCGATCTGCCCGTTGCCGTCGCCGCCGATCAGCCGCTCGGCTGGCTCGAAGCCCGAAGCGCCCGCCTTCGAGGTGCGCAGCTGCACCCCTGAGCCGTCCTGCTGCCAGGCGGCGAGCAGCCGCCCCGAGCCGTCCTCCTGCAGGCGGCCGAAGCGGGCGCCGTCGGCGCCGGTAATCGCCGTCGCCGGGCCGGCGGCGACCTTGTCCCCGGCCCCGACCGACAGCTGCCGCACCTGCAGCGGCCCCGAGTAACCCGGCCGCTGCATGAGGAAGGGGCCGGCGGGTCCGTCCGCGAGCTCGGGCTCGTCGCCCGGCAGCGGCGCCGAGACCGACCAGTTCGCGGGATCCGTGACGGCGCCGGTGCCCTTGTAGCGACGTAGCCAGATGCGCGGCTCCAGGTCACTGAAGCCGGCGATCAGGCCGGCCCCGTCCCGGACGAGCGTGGCGTTGTAGTTCGAGTTCGGGTCCGTGTTGAGGATGCCCTCGTCGGTCGAGTAGAGACCGGAGACATACGTCGACAGGCACATGCCGCCGCAGAAGGGGTCGTAGCCGAGGTTGACGACTTTCGGATTGTCCGCTGACCCGGCCACGGCCAGCTGCCCGAGGTCGCGTTTGCCGAGCACCCGCGCGTCGCTCCACGACGTCCCGCCGTCGTTCGAGACCCACCCGACGACCGTGGAGCTCGACGCTCCGTCCGGCTTGTCGCCGATCGTCGGATAACGCTTCGAGAGGACCAGCAGCTGGTTGCCGATCCGCACGATCCGCGGGCCACCGTCGTCGGTGTTGTACTGGGGCCCGTCGCCGACGCCGTAGGTCTTGTCCCAGCGCAGCTCCTTGCGCTTGTCGCAGGTCGTCGCACCGCGCTTGAGCCGGCAGTAGACGGCGACGTCGGCGTTGTTGCCGCGGCCCTCGTTCCAGACGATGTGGGCGGTGCCGGCCTCGTCCACCAGCACGTCGGGGAAGGTGCCCGCGCTGGACAGGGTCGTGGTCGGGAAGCTCGGCGACTTCGTCTTCGGCGCCTTCTCGACGCCCTTGTAGCTCGGCGGGTCGCGGTAGGTGGGCGTCGAGGCGCCAGCGGCGTGCGGCCAAGCGAGCGTAGCGGCGAGCACTACCACGATCGAGCTGAACCAGCGCGACGCCCTCATTGCGCTCCGATCCTGACAGAACGGGGGGCCGCCGCCAAGTCCTTTACCGGAAAACGGCCTCTAGACCCTATCCGCGGGTAAACCTCCGACCAGGCGCTGCCGCTAGCCGCCCGTGGGCCCGAGGTTCTCGACCCCCGGCGGAATCCAGACGCCGTTGATCGCCTTCTTGCTCGGCCCGTAGAGACGCAGGTTGAGGCGGAACTGGCCCGACGGCGACGGCAGCCAGTTGACGTTCCCCCCATTCGGTTCGCTTTGTTGGATCGCGATCACGACCGACCCGTCCTTCGTCTTGGCGAGCGGCGGGTGGGTCGGCCCGACCGAGTAGCGGCCGATCGGGTTGTCGACGAGGTAGCCGTCGGCGTCGTACATGGTCAGTGACCAGAAGTACTTGGCGGGCGGCTGCTCCCCCTTCGGGAAGGTGAGCCGGTAGTCGTTGACGCCCGAGTAGAGGGCGCCGTTGCCGTCCGCGACCCCGACCGGGTAGATCGCCTCCTGCGGCGTGTTCGCACCAAGCCCGGCAGAGGCGATCTGCGCTCGCGTCGTGTAGTCGGTGCCGTAGCGGCCGATGTCAGCCGGCGGCAGGTACCAGCCGTTCGTCTTCTGCGACTCGGTGAAGGCGTGCAGCTTGACGGCGGTCGGCAGCGCTGCCGCCTCGGTCGAGATGCCGCCATACAGGGCGGTGAGCGTGGCCGGGTCGAGACCTGCGCCGGCGGGCGTGGTGCCCGGGCCGATCCCGTACGGCGCCACCTTGGCCAGAAACGGATCGTCCCGCTTCGGCGGCGGGTACCGCACAAGCGCCTGGCCAAGCGCCTGGCTGAAGCCGGCGCCGTCGGTCGGCGTCGGGTACTCCGCGGGCTTGCCCGACTTGCACCCCTTCGCGAACTTGCGGGGCTTGCCGTTCGGCAGCAGCAGCCGGTAGCGCTTCATCAGCCCATAAGCCCTCTTCCGATCGCGCTTGCCCTTTGCCAGCGTCCGCCCGATCACCCACACGTCCGGGTACTTCGAGCGGATCACGCGGTCGGCCCGCGACGCCTTCGTCTTGCCGCTCTTGCTCCCCTTCCAGCGGATCTTCCAGCTCGCCTTGGCGCCGCCGTCCTTGCGCTGGCCGGGGATGTCGATCACGTTCGTGTACGGGTCGAGCAGTTCGAAGCCGTAGTAGCGCTTGCCCATGTTCGGGTGCGTGAGCGTGATCGGGCCCTTGCGCAGGTTGAGGTGCGCGATCGAGTAGAGGGTGTCGGTATTCGGGGCGACGACGACGCGGACGCTGGCGTCGGCGAACCGCTTCGCGTTCGAGAACGAGTTGACCGGCGCGTTGCCCTTGTGATCAGGGCAGGCGACGCTCGTCATCTCACGCCGTACGCGGTTGAACTCGAGCAGCGGGAAGCCATAGTCGTAGGCCGCCGATCCGATCGTGGCCGCGGTGCCGGGGTTGGGCCCGGCGGCGGCGGCCGAGCCCGCCGACAGGGCAAAGGCGACGGCCGCGACCGCGATGGTCACCGGCACCCGAAACTGCGTCAAGGCTCTCTCCAACTCTCGTATCCCCGTCCCGCCCGATGGACGCGAGGCGGCAATCATCGCATCTCGCCCGAGCGGGCCGACCTTCTCACGCCGCGCCGGGCAGCGGTTCCTTCGCTGGGTCCGGAGCGCGCCCGGTCGGGCTAGGCGTCTTGGTAGGCAGCATCAAGGAGAGGAACGCCGCCGCCAGCACGCAGACCACGGACGCCCAAAGGCAGGCTTCCAGACCGCCCAGCTGGTAGAGCAGGCCCGAGAGCACCGTGCCGGCGAGTCGGCCCCCGGCGTTCGCCATGTAATAGAAGCCGACGTTCATCGCCGCCCGGTCCTTGTCGGCGTAGGCGAGGATCAGGTAGGAGTGGACGGCGGAGTTCAAGGCGAAGATCACGCCGAAGGCGATCAACCCGATCACGATCACGGCGGTTGGGTCGACCCCAGCCGCGAGGCCGGTGGCGATGGCGGCGGGGAAGAGCGCCAGCACGAAGGCGAGCCACGTTGCGGTTCGGCCCTCCGGCTCAGATCCTTCGGCGCTGCGGCGACGAACGATTCGCGGCGCCGCCGCCTGCACGCCCCCATAGCCGATCACCCAGATCGCCAAGAATCCGCCGGTCGCGATGAAGCTCCAGCCGAGGACCGTCTCCAGGTAGACGGGCAGGCCGACGACGAACCAGACATCCCGAGACGCAAAGAGGAATATTCGGGCCGCGGCCAGCACGTTGACGGCGCGGTTGTTGGAGAACATGTGCTTGAACTTCGCGGCCGCGTCGGGGCGGCCGAGGTGGCCGTGCATCAGCACGGAGACGACCACCAGGGTGGCCAGCACGGCGCCCGCGAGGATCAGCATCGAGGTCTGGAACCCGGCGACCGTCAGCATCGCGGCGCCGAGGAAGAAGCCGACGCCCTTGAGCGCGTTCTTCGAGCCCGTCAGCACCGCGACCCAGCGATACAGCGACCCCTGATCTCCTTCCGGCACGACCAGCTTGACCGCGCTCTTGGAGCTCATCTTGGTCAGGTCCTTGGCGATGCCCGAGAACGCCTGCGAGACCATCACGTAGGGGACGACGAGCCATGCCGCGGGAGCGAAGCCAACCATCGACATCGCGAAGACCTGCGTTCCGAGGCCCATGTACAGCGTCGTGCGTAACCCGAAGCGCGCCGCGAGCCAGCCGCCGACGAGGTTGGTGACGATGCCGAAGATCTCGTAGAAGATGAACAGCGACGCGACCGCGAAGGCGGAGTAGCCGAGGTCGTAGAAGTAGAAGAGGACGAGCATCCGCGTCGCCCCGTCGGCCAGCGTCTCGACCCAGTAGGCGGCCGTGACGAGGATGTAGTTGCGCAGGTCGCCCTGGCGCTTGGCGGCGATCGCGTCAGCTGCAGACATATCGCCGATAGTGGACGCGTCCGTAAGTTCGATCAGTCCCCGGCGAGTGCGCGGGCGTGGCTGAGGGTGCACGGTGGCCGCCCGCATGCCGGTTGGCATGTGGGCGGACGCCGGGTGCCGTCAGGCGGGTCCGGGCGCCGCCGGGGGCGATCGTAGTTGCGGACGGGTCCACTAGCCCCGCTCCGTCGTGGCCACCGCCCGCGCCAGCTCGACCAGGCGATTCGCGTAGCCCCACTCGTTGTCGTACCAGGCCAGCACCTTGACCTGGGTCCCGTTGACGACCATCGTCGAAAGTGCGTCGACGATTCCCGACCGCGGATCGTCGCGGTAGTCGACGGAGACGAGTGGGCGCTCCTCGTAGCCGAGGATGCCCGCAAGGGGACCAGCCGCTGCGGTCGCGAGCAGGCCGTTGACCTCCTCGACGTCGGTCTCACGCTCGACCTCGAAGACGCAATCGGTGAGCGAGGCGTTCAACAGCGGCACCCGCACCGCGAGGCCGTTCAGGCGCCCTTGCAGCTCAGGGAAGATCAGACCGATCGCCGTCGCCGAGCCGGTCGTGGTCGGAATCAGCGAGAGGCTCGCAGCCCGGGCTCGGCGCAGGTCCTTGTGCGGGGCGTCAACCACGGTCTGGGTGTTGGTCAGGTCGTGGAGCGTGGTGATCGATCCATGCCGAACCCCGATCCCCTCGTGAATCACCTTGACCACCGGGGCCAGGCAGTTGGTCGTGCACGAGGCGGCAGTCAGGATGTCGTAACGGGCCAGCTCGGCCGGATCGTCATTGACGCCCACCACCACGTTCAGCGCGGCGTCCTCCTTTACGGGCGCGGCCACGATGACCTTGCGGACTCCTTGCTCGAAGTACGGCGCCAACGACTCGGCGGTGCGGAACTTGCCCGAGCACTCGAGCACGACTTCGACGCCGGCCTCGGCCCATGCCACGTCGGCAGGGGTCGTGGCTGCGGAATAGGGAATCGCCTCGCCCTCGACGATGAGCATCCCCTCCCCGCCCTCAGCCTCGCCGGACCAACGGCCGTGAATCGAGTCGAACATCAGCAGGTGAGCGGCGGCCGCGGCGTCGCCGGCCACCTCGTTGACGTGGACGAAGTCGAACCCCGGCCAGTTCCAGGCAGCGCGCATGGCCAATCGCCCCATTCGGCCGAACCCGTTGATCCCCACGCGTGTGCTCATTACCGCCTCGCCTGCGGCGCCGCAGCGTCGAGTTCGGCGACCAGGCTGTCGACGCGGGCGGCGATCTCATCGCGCAGCACCCGCACTGCCTCGATTGGCTCGCCCGTGGGGTCGTTCAGGTCCCAGTCGATGTAGCGCTTACCGGGGATGTACGGACACTCGTCCCCGCAGCCCATCGTCACGACGATGTCGGCCCACTCCGCCATCTCGCGGGTCAAGAGCTGCGGTCGGCGGTCGGAGATATCGATGCCGATCTCCGCCATCACCTCGATGACGGCCGGGTGCAGGCGCTCGGCCGGCTCGGTGCCGGCAGCATCGGCCCCGTGGCGGCTGCCGGCAGCGCGCTCGAAGAGCGCCCGGCTCATCTGCGAGCGCCCGGCGTTGTGCAGGCAGACGAAGAGAGCGTTCGCCATCAGCCAATCACCCGCGCCGCGCTCGGTGCCGAGCCACCCGGCGTGCCGCCGAACCAGCGCCCACGCGCCCAGAGGGAGACGTAGACGAGCCCGACCAGAACCGGCACCTCGATCAACGGACCGACGACTCCTGCCAGGGCCTCACCCGAGGTGGCGCCGAAGACCCCGATCGCAACCGCGATCGCCAGCTCGAAGTTGTTGGAGGCGGCCGTCAGAGCGAGTGTCGCGGTACGCGGATAGCCGTAGCCGGCCCCTCGGCCCCATGCGAAGGCGATCGTGAACATGAGGACGAAGTACGCCAACAGCGGCAGCGCGATCCTCACCACATCGAGTGGATTGTTGGTGATCTGGTGGCCCTGTAGGGCGAAGAGCAGGACGATCGTAAAGAGCAGGCCGTAGAGAGTGATCGGGGCGATCCGCGGGAGAAAGGTCCCCTCGTACCACTCCCTGCCTCGGCGGCGCAGGGCGAACACACGGGTGAGGTAGCCGGCGGCCAGCGGAATGCCGAGGAAGATCAAGACGGTGCGGGCAACCTCCCATATCGAGACCGAAAAGCCTTCGGTATCCAGGCCGAGCCAACCCGGCAGCACGGAGAGGTAGAAGTAGCCGAGCAGGCTGTAGGCGACGACCTGGAAAAGCGAATTGATCGCGACGAGAACTGCGGTGGCCTCACGATCCGCGCAGGCGAGCTCGCTCCAGACGAGCACCATGGCGATGCAGCGCGCGAGGCCGACGATGATCAGACCCGTGCGGTACGCAGGCTCGTCGGGGAGTAGCAGCCAGGCGAGGGCGAACATCAGCGCCGGGCCAATCACCCAATTGAGGACGAGCGAGGAGACGAAGAGGCCACGCTCGCCGCGCAGCCGTCCGAGCTCCTCGTAACGAACCCGGGCCAGCACCGGATACATCATCAACAGCAACCCGATCGCGATCGGCAGCGAGGTGCTCCCGATCTCGATGGACGAGAGTCCATCCTCCAAGCCGGGGACGAGCGCTCCAAGCCCGAGGCCGGCCGCCATCGCCACCCCGATCCAGATCGGCAGGTAGCGGTCGAGCGTCGAGAGCTGCCGCGTCACCGCAGCGGGGACCGGCGGGCCGGCAGCATCACCCAGTCGGGCGGGAGCGCCGCGTGAACGACGTTCTTGGTTGCGGATGACGGCCCGCCCTTTCGATTCGCGCCTGGTTCGTCTTGTCGCGCCGAATCCTAAGGATTGACCAGGCTCATTTCAATAGACATACGTAAATAGATGACCTTCGATCTGCGAGTCGGAGCCTGAGATCCGGAGGCCGTTGAAGATGAAGGCGATGCCGACGACCACGGCAAGCGTCGCGTAGCCGATGCTCGGGTCGGAGACGATGACCGATGCCGACGACGGCCTCGAGCGCACCGACGGGATCCACGGCCCCTTGGCGCCCGCGGGTGCTTAGCGAGGCCGCGTCACCTCGACCGGGGCGCTCTCCATCGCCGGGCGGGCCCCGCGAGGGTGGCGCTGATACCAACGCCCGTAGCGGTCGGCCAGAGGCGTAGCGGTCAGGCCGTGGAGTGAGCACCGAGAGGCCGACCGTGAGGTAGACGGCGAGCAGGATCCGTCTGCTCGTGCGGCAACTGAGACTCCTCGAGGACGATCACCGCGAAGACGATCGAGGCGAGGCCGCGCGGCCCGAACCAGCCGATGAACCCGAGCGTCGGCACGCCGGGCGCCCGTGCCGATCATCGAAATCGCCACGGGCACGCATTCGCACCACCGTCAGGCTGAGGACCGCGTAGAGAACGCAACTCCCAGCTGAGTCCGGCCGAGCGCCGGTCCGAGCAGGACCGCGCCGAAGATCAAGAACGTGACCCCGTTGAGTACGCTCGCCGACCTCCTCGACCAGCCTGTTCGAGGCCTCCGGGATCGCGACTGACGAGCCGCACCGAAGATGGCGCCCGCGACGAACGCCGCGATGAAGCCGGAGCCGTCGAGCCCGTGCGGCGATTCCGTACGCCAGGGCCGCGCCGGCGGCCGGGATGACCTTCAGCCAGGCTGCCGGCAATCAGATCTCTGCGGCGCGGCGAAGACGGACGATCGCCGCGATCAGCGGCCCGGCGACGACCCCGGCGAGAATCCCGTAGCCGATCTCCTCGAGACGAGCGTCGCAGGCGATCGGCCACCCGTGATGTCCGATTCGACGTCGGCGGCCGCGACTGCGACGAACAACAACGGCACGCAGATGCCGTCGTTGAGCCCGCTCTCGACGTTCAGGCCCTGGCGAATGCGCCCCGGGACCCGCGGCTCGCTGACCACCGCCTGGCCGAGCGCGGCGTCGGTCGGCGCGAGGACGACGGCCAGATCACGGCCTCGTCGACGTCATCTGGCCGAAGATCGACGCCCGCCGCAACGGTGCCGGCGGCGATCGTCAGCGGCAACCCGATGCCGAGTAGGCGCAGCGGCACGTTCGCTGTCACGCCGCAGCTCCCGCAGGTTGATCCGCGATGCGTCGGTGAAGAGGACGAGCGCGAGCGTCGCCTCGGCGAGCGTACGGATAGTCGAGCCGGTGGCCGGGAGGTCGACCTCGTCGAGCACCTTCGGGCCGACCAGCAGCCCGATCGCGACGAACAGCATCGCCGGGGTGATCGGCGTGCCCGCGATCCGCCCAGACACAGCCGCGACCGCAAGGACGGCCAGCGCGATGATCGCCAGCGTCCACTCCATCTGTCTTACGCCCTCCCGGGGCTGGGGCTCGCGCTCGGGCAGCGCTGGATCGCGCGGACCCTGGCCAACCCGACCGCCCCGGGCGCGCCTCGCGTCAGCCGGCCTGACGTCGTAGAGTGTGCAGGCTCCATCCGAGGCCGAGCATGCCGACGCCGTTGAAGATGAAGGCGATGCCGACGATCACGGCGAGCGTCGCGTAGCCGATGCTCGGGTCGGAGACGATGACGATGCCGACGACGGCCTCGAGCGCACCGACGAACAGGTTCCAGCCGCGATTCTCGATGAGCTCGAATGCGGCAACAACGCGAACCACCCCGACCGCGATCAGCCACAGCCCGATCAGCAGCGCGACGAACTCGACGCCCTGAACCGGGTGGCGGATGAGCAGGACGCCGACGATTGCGGTCAGCGCTCCGACCAGGGCCACCATCCCGCGGCTCTGGGTGCTGTGCAGGAGCGAGGCAGCCAACTCGAGGATGCCGTCCAGGAGCAGGAAGATGCCGACGATCACGGCGAGCGTCGCCAGGCTGTCCCCGGGCTTGAACAGGAGCGTCACCCCCACGATCAGGCTGAGCAGGCCGACCAGCGAGAGCAGCCACCAGCCCCCGGTCGCTACGCGTACATCTTCTTTGGCCAGCGTTGCGTCGTCCATTGTTCCCCCTCGATAGTCGTACGTCTCAGTCCTTGGACTGTCGCAGAGATTCGCCCGGTGCACGGAGCGGGCGGAGGAAGCGGATCGCGGGCTGCACGTACTCTCGCCTGCTGCTCACAGATCGAGCACGATGTCGCCGTGCGGCCGTGAGCAGCAGATGAGCACGCTTCCCTCGGCAGGGGGTTCCACGGGGTCGGGGTTGTAGTCGACGTCGCCGGCGATGAGGGTCGTCTCGCAGTTCTGGCAGACGCCGGTGCGACACGACCAGCGGACGGGTACGTCGCATGCCTCGGCGAGTTCCAGCAGGCTGGCGTAGTCCTCGCTCCAGGGGATCGCGAGGTCGCTGCGGGCGAACTCGATCGTCGGGCCCTTTCCGGGTTGGCCGGAAGGCGGGTGGGGCGTCCGCGTCGGGTGTTGCTGCGATGCCCGGCGTCAGACCCGGGTGCAGGCCCGAACGGCTCGGTGTGGATCCGGGAGGCTTCGATCCCAATGCCGCCAAACCGGCGCCGATCTCCTCCATGAAAGGCGTCGGCCCGCACACGTATGCCTGCGCGTCGCGGGGCGGCTCGAGCTCGGCGAGCACGGATCGCGGTCAGACGGCCCGCGCCGTCGAAGTCACGGCCCTGGAGGTCGTTCCGACCGGGGCGGCTGTAGTACACGTGGGTGCGCGCGTTCGGGAGCGACGGCGAGAAGAGCCGGACCTCCGCGGCGAAGCAGTGCTCGTGGCCGCTGCGGGCGCCGTGCAGCCACCAGATCTCACGATCTGAACGCTCCTCCGCCAGTGCGTGAAGCATGGCGAGAACCGGGGTGGCACCGATCCCGGCACTGATCAGCAGCACGGGCGCATGGCGTCCGGTCGAGGATGAAGGTGCCTCGTGGTGCGGCGATGTCGAGTTGATCGCCGACGGCGAGCCGGGTGTGCAGATAGCCGCTGGCGGCGCCGTCGTGTTCGCGCTTGACCTGATCCGGTAGTAGCCGGCCTCCGGGCGGCCCGGAGAGGGAGTAGTTGCGGAGTAACGACCTCTGCTCGCTGTCGGGTTGGAGACGCAGCGTAAGGTACTGGCCGGGGAGTGCGGGAGGGAGTGGCGCGCCGCCGGGGTCGTCGAGCCGGATAGAGATCACCGAGTCGCTCTCTCGCTGATTCCCGTGACCGTCAGCGGCCGGAACCCGTCCAGGCCGGCGGAGGGCTCCTGCCGCGAGGCCGGCGTTGCCGCTGCCGGCGCTCGCCTTCGAGCAGAGCGCGGAACGAGGCCTGCCAACCCGGGCTGAGGGCAGGAATCCGCAGCGCTCGAAGCAGCTGCTGGCGCGGGTGCCCGGGCAGGTACAGCAGCGCGTCGACCTCGGCGACCGTCATCTGCTCCGGGCCCGAAGGCGACCTTGACGATCTCGTCTCCCGCCTGCACCTCGCCCTCTTGGAGCACGCGGAAGTAGAAGCCGGGGCGGTGGTGTGAGACGAGCAGGGCGGGAATCCGCGGGTCGTTCATGCGGATCCCCACGCGGTAACAGGTGACGCGCGGCTGGGTCACCTCGAAGGCGGCGCCGCCGATCCGGTAGCGGTCGCCGATGCATACCTCGTCGTCGCTCAGTCCCTCGACGGTGAAGTTCTCGCCGAACTGTCCGTAAACGAAGTCGTCTCGTCCGAGCTCGCGTTCCCAGTATCGGTAGGAGTCGATCTGGTAGACGAACACCGCGCGCTGCTCGCCGCCGTGCCCAGCCAGATCACCTTGACCGTCGCCGTCGACGTTGAGCTTGCGCACGCGGCGCGGGCCCGTGACGGGCTTCTTGAACACGCCGGTGAAGACGGTCCTCCCTTGCCATGGCACGTCCTTCGGCATGCCGACGTTGACCGAAAGCAACCTCCCGACTGGCTCCGCCGCGAGCCGGACCGGCTCGGCGGGGTCGGCGCCCTCAGGCACGAGGTGGACGCCACCCTCTCGGCAGCGTGGTTTGACCCACCTCGATCATGTGTCCGTCCGGATCCCGTAGGTAGCACCGGATCTCGATCTCGTGCTGTTTCGGCGGTGTCAGGAATTCGGCGCCCCGGGCGCTCCACTCCGCGTACCCGGCTTATGTCGGCGACCCGGAGGTTGAGGAAGCTGCTCACCCGGTCGGGATCCGGCGGCGTCTCGAGCGTGACGTTGGGCTTGTCATCGGTCGGACCGCCACCGACGTTGATGATGATCCAGCTGTTCGCTAGCGCGACATACGTGACCCCGTCATTCGCCTCCCCCGAGACCACGGTTCGCCGCCGAGTACCTCGGTGTAGAACCGCCGGGAACGCTCCACGTCATCCGAAACGATGAAGTGAGCCAGAACCAGCTCGTCGGTGATCGTGCTCATGCTGTCTCCGTTCTCGGGATCCGCCGGCAGGGTCGCGCCCGACGCCGGGAGACGATGATCCCACGGTCAGTGCCCGGCGCTTTGGCCGCCGTCGATGTGCAAGACCTCGCCGGTCACGAACGGCGCCGACTCCAGATAGAGGACCCCATCGACCACATCCTCGATCTCGCCCACGCGCCCGACGGGGTGCAACGCACCCATCCCCGAATACGAGCTCTCGTCGTGCACCGGCGTCTTGATCACGCCGAGCGATACGGCGTTGATCCGCAAACCGGATGCGGCGTACTCGATTGCGAGCGATCTCGTCACCGCGACAAGGCCTCCCTTGGTCAACACAGGCAGCGCCGCCGGCCTGGTGCTGTCGGCACTCTCGACGAGCGTCGTCGAGACATTGACCACGTGGCCACGCCCCTTGTCGAGCATCTGCTCGATCGCTCGCGTCGTGATGTGAAAGAAGCCGGCGAGGTTGACGGCGATCAGGGCGTTGAAATCCTCGGCGGTGTACTCCGTGAAGGGCTTGCCGATGTAGAGCCCGGCGTTGTTGATGAGGGTGTCGACCCGGCCGAAGCGCTCGAGTGCCACCCACCGGCTCGCGATAGGCGTGTCGAGCTGGTGACGCCAGTCACCCGTGCGGACGTAAGCGGCGGACACCTACGAGCGATCGCGAGACGGGTTGCCGCGCTCCCACCAGTCGATCGTCTCGCCGCGCTCCTGCATCTCCTCGAGTGAGCGGGCGATGAAATGGGCGCTCGATCCGGTCACCGAACCGCAGAACTTCCAAAGCTCTCGAGTCGCGCGCTTGTAGCGATGGATCAGGTCGTCGAGGTCGAACGCGTCCAGCTCACCCGCGTCGTAGTCAGCGAAGCCGGCGCGCACACGCTCAAGCAGATCCACAAGCCGGGCCTCGTAATAGGAGCCGACCAGCGCGATGTCAGCCCGTCGCTGTGCTTTCTCCCCAGCCTTGCTCATCCGTACTGCGGGGGCGCCTCGCCGATCCTTTCGATCACGCGCGGATAGGTGCCACCGTCGGTCTCCCCGCGATCTCGAAGCCTCAGCAGCACCCGCCACTCGTCTCCGAAGTCGAAGAGATAGGCGATCTCCCCGCCGGGCTCGAGGCCGAGCTCGGCGATCGGCAGCTCGGCGGTGGCCGCTCCGCGTGAGTCGAAGTCGATCGGGCTCGTGTACTCATACTCGGACCCACCCCAGAACTCGCCGTTGATCCAGAAGGAGTAGAGGTGGTCGTCGAGCCAGCCGAAGGCCTCCTGGATCGCCAGATGCAGGACGGTCAGGTGCTGCTCGGCTCCGACGGCAATCATCGCGCCAACGCCTGGCGCGTTCAGGAGCTCGGCCTCGAAGACCAAGGCGCCGCCGCCGATTGGCCCGGTCCTGGTCACGGCGAGCGCCCGGGAGCCCGCGTCGGTCAGCACTAGCACCGTGCGCCATCGCGGCTCGGCCGGACCAGGCCGGCGCTCGATCAGCCCGTAGGCCTCGCCGCGGCAGATGACCCCGACCACGTCCCACTTCAGACCACGAGCGTCGGGCAGTCGGCCGGCCTCGTCGACCCAGCCGTCCCAACGGGCGGCTCCCGCCGCCGCCGAGTCCAGCTCGTCGTGATGGCGCTCACCGCCGGCGAGCGAGTCGACGACGGCGCTCGCGACGACCGCCCCGAGCTCGTCGCCTCCATCGAGGTCCAAGGCCAGACAGGCGAGCAGCGCCTCAGGATCCTCGAGGAGGGCGCGACCACGCTTGGTCGTGAAGAGCTTGCGGCCCCTTCGCCTGGCGAGTCCGAGACGACGCAGGCCCACATGGAGTGCCTCGAGAACTCGGACCTCGGCCTCGCGCTGCGGCGGCCCGACCACCTCGGTGTCCCACCAGGCGGGCCACCGCTCGACGCCCTCCCGCACGACCGCCCTCGCGAGCGCGTGGGTCTGGGTCAACGGGACGCCTTCGACGCCCATCCCGAGCAGCCAGCGCGCCGGCTCCGTTGCCCGATCAACCGCCACCTCGTCCACGACGCCGCACGGTAACTGAGGGCCAGCCATCTCGCCCGCTGCCACCAGCCAGCCACCGGTTCGGCAGCGGCACGCCCCCGGCTGTGCGCCACGGAACCACGAATCCCGCGTGCTGCGGTTTGGCGGAGATCCAGAGTAGGAGCGGCTGATGGGATTCGAAATCCCCGCCAAACTGCTTAGCCAAGCCGCGCCACGCCGGCGCTGCTACCAGTTCTTGCTACCTGTTGCTGGCGCCGAGGCGGCCAGCGGGACTGGTAGAGAGCATTTGGCACTAGGCGGCGTCAATGTCACGGGTCGCGCCTCACGTTCACCGAGGTCGCAATCCATTGGCGCCGGCCGCTCTCTCCAAGCTTCGGCTCGAGTGTTAGCGACATCCACCACTTCGGTTCGGGATGACCGGCCGCGCAGAAGCGAACCTCAAGCTGGAGCGTGCGCTTGGGGTCGTTGATGAGGCCTGTGAGCTCGGGTGACGACGCGACGTAGAGGTTGAGCTCATCAGCCTCACCAACTACTATCTCCCCTACAGGCTCTGCGCCACCTGCGGCTCGCGGGTCGCCGCTCAGGATCCCGCCATCGCCGATGTCCAAGCGCACCTGATCCACGGCCGCCGACCCCGGCCCTCGGTTGACGAGCCACGCAGAAAACTCCAATGGCTCGGTGGTCCGAAGATTGAACGCTCCGGGGACGGGCGATCATTCATCGGTTCGAGCCGTGGCTTACCGGCTTCGAGTTCCTTCTCCGCGTCCTGCTGGCGGTACTGCCGCGTGAGCTGGAGCTGCGCGCGGGCGATGCGCGCACCCTCCTCAGCCGCGTGAGGCTCACGCCCAGCAGCACTCGCCTGCGCCCTGGCAGCCGTGACTTGCTCCTCGGCGGCGCTCGCGGAGCGCCGGGCCGACCTCGCCTGACTCGCGGCGAGTCCAGCGCCCACCAAGGCGGCTGCTGCAGCGCAAGTCGCGATGATCGCTCCAACGTCAGCCATGCGGGCAAGCCGACTTCTCAGTTCGGCGGATAGGGGGCCCGGCGTGCAGGAGAAGGAAAATACCGCCGGTGGGAGCCCGTGCCCGCGTTAGCCTGCCACGAAGCAGGGAGGCCACCGTCGATCTGATCGAGCGCGCTACGACCCGCTCGGTCTCGGCCCGCGGGTGGGCCCGAAAAGCAGCACCGCCAGGTCATCGTCGGAAGCCCCATCATGCCCAAGCTCGAGCCGAGCCTGTTGGGCCACGGCTATCAGACGTCGACGGCCCTCATCTGTGCCTGTGTTCGGTTCGTCCTGAAAGCTTCGCAGCGCTGCGACAACACCGGGTGAGCCATGCAGGGCGACGCGAGAGGCCGCGGACGCGTACCGAGCCTGAGCATCGGGAACGTGGTTTGCAACGTCCGCAATAGCCCCGACGAGATCATTCAAGGCGTCCACGAGAAGACGCTCCCCGGCCGCCCTACTCTCGTTGCGCCTCGCAAGTCGCGCCCCGAGAACGACCCCGCCCAGGCCAGCCGCCAGTGTGAGTAGCGCCTGCGTCATAGCGGCCGCCCGGATGACTCGGCGGGCGGCGGCCCGGTTGAGACCGACCTGCGCCATCGCGACCAGACCGCGCTCGCGCGGTGCAGGGGATCGCGCTCGCGCCACCTCGCGACCGCACCGGCGAGAGCATGCTCGTCGGCGATTGTGTTGAGAAGCTCCTCGTACTGGAGTCGCTCGGCGCCAGCCGCGACGTACTCCCAGACGCTGACGCCGTGAGTCGCCAGGTCAAACCACCAGAGGCCGGTGGCACCCCGAACGCTGTGGTCGGGGAGGAGTACCACCGCACTCGGAGTCGGGTGGCCGCCGAACTCACAGTGAAGGGCGTAGTCGGACGCGGGAAACCGACCATCGGATCGATCTCGAAGATGCCTCGGCTGCCACATCTCTCGTCGCTCCCGAGGGCCCGACCGCAGCCACGCCGCGGCTTCCTCCTCGTCCTCGGCAAACGCCCACGCCAAATACTCCACCTCGACGACCTGCCGCAGTAACGCAGCACCGGCGTACAGGCTCTCCGCTTCCATGAGTTCGGCTGCGCTTTGGATCAGCTCGCCGCCGACCTGCACCACCGTCGCCAATCCCACGGTGGCATCGCTCCCGTGCTCGAACGGCGAACGGCCCGCCGCGCGATCGCCTCCGATCAGGTTCCCCCCACCCACAACGTTTGCCCGGCCCTCTGGAGCACGCTGCCCAGGGTGCGGCAAACCTCGACGCGGGAGTGGGCTCCGCCTTCGTCGCCAGCGGCAACCTCAAGCAGCTCCCGCAATGCGGCTTCATCCATGCCGAACCTGGTCGGGCCGATGCGCTCGGGTTCAGACAGAAGCGACGAGCACTTCGGCGCCTTGGGTTTCAAACGAGCTTGACCGCCCTCGGCGCTTCCGAGGCAGCTTCGCGTCGCGCCCCTGCGGGCGAATGTCGATCAGCAGCTCCAAGTCGAGGCCGGTAGCGAGACGTGCGAGCGTGTCCAAGCTCGGGTTGTGCTCGCCGGTCTCGATGCGGGCGACCTGAGACTGCTTCATGCCGAGCTGCTCGGCGAGCTCGCGCTGGGAGAGGGAGTACGTGGCGCGGTAGTGCGAGACCTCGACCGCGATCCAGCGGGCCAGAGCCGTGCGCTCCCACTCCTCGCGGAACTCGGGATCCTCAAGATCCTGGGTGAGTACCTCATCGTCTGAAATCAGCAAGTCCATCGCAATACCTCAAATCCCTCGATCGCTGGCGACGATAATAACAAACATGAGATCGGCCGCCCAGGGGGCTGGATCCTATGACCCAAGCGCCTCTTCAACGGCTCGCCGCCGCTTCTGAGCCTCACCGACCTGCCGGTCGTAGCCGGCCGAGTCGATCTCGGCTTCGGTGGCAACGGCCAAGATCACGAAGATCTCGCCAATCCGCCGGTAGATCGGGCGCCAGCGGCTGCGGCCCTGCCGTGGGCGAAGCTCGCGCAACCCCTCCCCCGCGCTGCCCTTGATGCCGCTTTGGTGCGGGGCGCGCAGAGCCGCGCCGTCGACCTTGAGCTTCTCGATGACGTTCTGGATCGCCACTCGCTCGGGCGCGTCGCCGATCGCCAAGTGCTCCTCGCGTGCCTCTTTGTGCCACTTGACCTCGTGGCCGGACGATCGCTTCCGTGCCGCGACCTGCACCTCCCGTTGCTTCTTCGGCCCGGCTCGGCCCGCCGTCGACCGCTTTCGTGATCGCCCGCTCATGCCCCTCCGAAGCTTCCCTGCGCCCGGTCGCGCATTGAAAGGCCTTTCCGTTTTGTTGCTGCCTGCGTCGCCGCCGGAGTACGTCGGGTGACCAAACCCACCGCGCAGCGAGTACCGATCATCGACTACGAGCCGGACGCGATAGTTGGCCCGGGGACCGACCTAAGCTTGGTCACGGCGCGCCGGCCCCCGGGCGAGATCGCAACAACGCGGCCACCGTAGGTGGAGGGGCGGCGGATAAACCGGACCTACCCGCGGCCGTGGCAGCGGCGCCCCGCGTTCTCGTGCTACTGGGTTCAGGCCTCTGCTACTGCGAGTCCCGCTACCAGTTTGCTACCAGTCGCCTCCGAAAACGATCCAAACGGCCTGGGCAGGGCGTACGGGCTCGCCGGCCGGAATCGGCTCTCCAGCTCGGAAAGAGCGCCCCCGCCGCGATCTGACGCGAACTGGCGGGGACGCTCAACACAAGCGGCTGATGGGATTCGAACCCACGACCTTCTGCATGGCAAGCAGACGCTCTAGCCAACTGAGCTACAGCCGCAAGGACGGCAGTATAGGGAGCCGCCGGGTCGACGCGGCGGGCGGCGGCAAGGGCGCCGATGCCGGCGCCGGCTCAGGGCGTCGAGCGCTTCGTTGACGAGGCGGTCCGCCTCGACGTTGAGCTCGCGGCGGACGTGGCGGATCGACCACGAGCGAGACCGCCGAGAGCGCTGCGCGGACCTCCGCGTGCAGCGGCTTCAGGTCGGCGTTCTTGACCTTGTACTCGCCGCGCACCTGCTTGACGATCAGCTCGGAGTCGCCGACCAGGTCGAGCTCGTTGGCGCCGAGCTCCAGCGCGGTCTCGATCCCGAGCAGCAGCGCCCGGTACTCGGCGACGTTGTTGGTCGCGCGGCCGATCACCTGCGAGGCCTCGGTGAGCATCTCGCCGTTGGCGTCGGCTGACGACCGCGGCGATCGCCGCCGGGCCCGGGATTGCCGCGGGCGCCGCCGTCGACGTGGACCGTCAGCTTCACTCCTGCTCCCCGATCGGCTCGGGCCCCCGACCGGCCGCCGGGCCAGGGTGCCGTCGCGGGAGACGTCGAGGTTCCAGTTGCGATCGGCGGCGCGCAGCTGATCGACCGTCTCGCCGCGGGCGATCTCGCGGACCTCGGGGCCGCGCGCTCCCGGGCCCGACCTCCCACTGGTACCAGGCGAGCTCCCAGGCGACCGTGATCCGGGCGCCGGTGTCGCCGCTGGCCGTGCGGATCGCGATCGCGGTCGCCCGCGGCTCGCCCGAGCGACTTGCTCAGGCCCGGAGACGGTGCGGCGATTCTCGCTCGCGTTGAAGGCGGCGATCGCCTCGACCACGTCGGGCCCGGCGCTGGAGCGCATCGGCCTCGGGGCGCGTTGATCCTCGTCGGCCGCCGGCTCGCGCCGGCGCCGTGAGCTCGGCGCGCGGCTCCGGGCGCGATCGCCGACGGCCCTCGGAGCGCTCGCTCGCGCCGGCATCGCTCGGGCTCGACGTCGCCGCTCGTCGAGCTGGCCGCCGATGCCCTCGGAGGCGCGCTCGACGCGGGCCCGCAGGCCGCCGAGCAGCTCGCCGCCCGAGCGGCGCCGGCGGCGCCGCCGGCCACCGACGTCGTGCGCTGCCGGCGGCCTCCTCGGGCCGCAGCCAGCCGGCCGCCTCGGCCCGCGGCTTGCAGAGCTCGCAGACGATGACCTCGGTCGCCGCCCGGCAGACGTAAGGGTTGGAGCGCTCGCCGATCAGCAGGTTGCGGCCGCAGACCGCGCAGCTCTTTTGAGCGGCTGGTTCTGACCTCGGCCATGAGCGGGGCCACGTTAGATCACGGGGCTCGCCGGCATCCCGGCGCCGGACCCCGTTGGCGCTGATGCCGCTCGCGCCGGCCGGCTCAGCGGACGGCGAGGTGGCCGCGCAGGCCGATGACGGCCTTCGTGTGCAGCTGGCTGACCCGGGACTCGGTCACGCCGAGCACCTCGCCGATCTCGCGCAGGGTCAGGTTCTCGTAGTAGTAGAGGGCGATCACGAGGCGCTCGCGATCGGGCAGCGACTCGATCGCGTCGGCGAGCCGGTCCTTGAGCTCGACCGTGTCGATCTCCTCCTGCGGGTCGACCGCGCGCGGGTCGCGGATCGTGTCGAGCAGCGAGATCTGGCCGCCGTCGGCGTCGGCGATCGTCCACAGGTCGTCGAGCGCGAGGACGGACGAGTTGGCGATCTCGAGCAGCGTGTTGCGGAAGTCCTCGACCTCGACGCCGAGCTTCACCGCCATCTCCTCCTCGGTCGGCGTGCGCTGCAGTTCGTTCTCGAGCTGGGTGTGGACGCGCTCGACGTCGCGGGCCTTGGCGCGGACCGAGCGCGGCACCCAGTCGAGCGATCGCAGCTCGTCGATGATCGCGCCCTTGATCCGCGAGACCGCGAAGGTCTCGAACTTGATCTCGCGCTCGAGGTCGTAGCGCTCGATCGCCCCGATCAGGCCGATCAGGCCGTAGGAGATCAGGTCGCCCTCCTCGACGTGGCTGGGAAGCCCCGCGGCCATCCGGCCGGCCACGTACTTGACCAGCGGCGAGTAGGCGACCACGAGGCGCTCGCGGGCGCGCTCATCGTCCTCCTCTTTGCAGCGCCGCCAGAGCTCCTTGAGCTCGACGGCCTTGACGTTGGTCTCCATCAACCCTTCCCGGACGAACCGGCGCTCATACGTTAGTCCAGCCCTCAAGTCCAGGCGGGCCGCGGTGCCGACGAGGGAAATCGTTGCCGCCGGCGCCGCCTCACGCGCGCGGATGGGCGTCGCCGTAGGCGCGCCGCAGCCGGCCGGGCTCGACACGGGTGTAGATCTGGGTCGTCGAGACGCTCGCGTGCCCGAGCAGCTCCTGGATCGCGCGCAGGTCGGCGCCGCCCTCGAGCATATGGGTTGCAAAGGAATGCCGCAGCGCGTGCGGGGAGACGCGGCCGGCGATCGCCGCCTCGCGGACCCAGCGCCCGAGCCGCCGGGTGACGTCGGAGGGCGAGAGGCGGCGGCCGCTCTTGGAGAGCAGCAGCGCCTGCTCGTCGCGGCTCCACCGAGACGCCGGGCGCCAGCGCTCGAGGTAGCCGGCGAGCGCCTTCTGGGCAGGCTCGCCGAGCGGCACGATCCGCTCCTTGCCGCCCTTGCCGCGGACGCGCAGCGTCTCCGCCTCGAAGTCGACGCTGCCGACGTCGAGGGCGACGATCTCCGAGCATCGCAGCCCGCACGAGTAGGCGATCTCGAGCATCGCCCGGTCGCGCGCCTCGAGCGCGCGTCCGGTCGGGATCCGCTCGAGCAGCTGCGCGCATCTCGCTCCGGTGAGAGCACCCTGCGGCAGCCGCGAGTCGCTGCGCGGGTTCGGCAGCAGCTCCGCCGGGTTCTGGGCGACCTCGCCGCGGCGGAACAGGTAGTCGAAGAAGCCGCGTACGGCGGCGAGCTTGCGGGAGACGCTCGTCCGCTCGAGGTCGCGCGACCCGAGCTCGGCGGCGAAGCCGCGCAGGACCCGGTAGCTGACGTCGCCCGGCTCGAGCCGCCGCGCGCCCGCCCAGGCCGCGAGCTCGCCGACGTCGCGCAGGTAGGCGCGCCGGGTGTGCGCGGCGAGGTGCCGGCGGCGGATGCTCGGCCTCGAAGCCGAGCAGCGCCGCCTGCCAGGCGGGCTCGAGCTCGGCTCCGTCTGCCGGTCCCTCGGTCGAGGTCGTCGGTCCGCCGCTGTCGCCGCTTCGCCGCTCACGCCTGCCGAGATTCGCCGCGCAGGCCCGGCACCCTGCCGCTGCAGGCGCCCCGCCGCGGGCCGGGCGCTAATGAGATGTAGATCGGGGTGCCGACGTCGACGCGGTCGTAGAGGTCGATCACGTCGGGGATCGCCATCCGCACGCAGCCGTGCGAGGCGGCGCTGCCCAGCGAGCCGGTGTCGGTGGTGCCGTGGATGCCGGCGCCGTTGTAGATGCCCATCCAGCGGGCCTTGAGCGGGTTCTCGGGGCCCGGCGGAATGTCGTGGCCGGCGAGGCTCGCCCGCCCAGTCGGAGTCGGGCACGTTCCAGACGGGATCCACCTGCTTGTCCTGGATCGAGTACAGGCCGGTCGGCGTGTCGAAGCCCTGACGGCGCCGATCGCGACCGTGTAGGTCTTGTCCAGCTTCAGGTTCTTGTAGAGGCGTGAGCTGGAAGTTGGAGCGGTCGACGACGATGTAGGTCGGGTACTTGGCGGCGAGGTCGGCCGGTCGTCACGTCGGGCTTCGACCTTCTCGACCTTCGCCTTGACCTTGCGGTCGGTCGGCCGGTCGAGCGCCCTGACGACCTGCTTGGCGAGCTTGCCTGTCGTCGACCGTCGACGCCCGTCCTTGGCGGGGACCGGCTCGAGCGAGTTCGGGTCGGGCTCGACGCTCGCGTCCTGCGCGGGCTGATCGATGTTGTCGGCGACGCCCTTGACGAACTCGTCGACCGACGACTTCGAGTACTGCGATCTGCGGCTCGATCGCGAGGTCGAGCCCGCCGCCGCTGATCCGGTCGCCAGGTGCGGGTCAGGATGCCCCCCTCCTGGGAGGCGGTCGAGCGCCTCGTCGACCATGCCGTCGACGTCGGCGCGGACGTCCAGGTCGCTCGACTGCGAGCTTGAACTTCTCGTCGCCGTAGCGGACGACGACGTCCTTGTCGAGCGGCTGCGACGAGCGCCTGCTTGAGCTGCGCGTTCGCCTCCTCGGCGGTCAGCCCGCCGACGTCGACGCCGCCGATCGTGACCCCCTCGGCGATCTTGTCGTTGTAGGACTTGTCCCAGAAGTAGACGAAGAGCGCCAGGCCGATGAACGAGCGCGACGACGAGGGCGAGTGAAATCTGAAGCTTGCGTGACATCGGCGATCGCCTGAGTTGCTATTCGCTGACTTCCCTAGAAACGGTAACGGTCTATGACCATCAGACGACACCCCTGCGATGCCGGTGCGTCGCAGTGTAGGAGTCGACCGCGCCCGAACGGCAAGCGCCGCCGCCCGTGCAACCACGATTGCGCAGAAGGCCTGCACCGGATCACTTTTTCGGCCGGCGCGCGTCGCGGCTGCGGATCAGCCCTCGTCGCGGACGAGCGGGCTGCGGCGCAGGAACTCCTCGACCTCGCGCTCGTAGCGGTAGCCGTCGCCGTCGCGCAGGACCGGATGCAGGCGCTGATGCGCGGCGAGCCGCTGCACCGTCTCGCGGGTCGTGAAGTCGTAGGTGAACCCGCTCGCCTTGAGCAGCCGATTGTCGAGCGCCCGGCCGAAGCGCATCTGCGGCAGCATCTCCTCCGGAATGCGGGCGCCGAGCAGCCGCAGCGGCAGGGCCGCGAGCGCCGTCGCGTAGCGGCGGCAGCACCGGCGCCGGCGCCTTGCCGAGCAGCGAGATCACCTCGCTGAGGCGCGAGGACGCCGTCGCCGGCGACGTTGAAGATCCCGTGCAGGTCCCGATCGAGCCGCGTGCTCGAGCGCGCGGACGACATCGTCCTCGTGCACGAACTGGCAGCGCGGATCGAAGCCGCGCACCATCGGGACCGCCGGCAGCTCGAAGAGCCGCGCATGCGAGGTCCGCGACCCCGGGCCGAGCACGTTGCGCGAAGCGCAGCACCGTGACGGTGACGTCCGGGTGCTTGCGGGCATGGTCGGCGACCGCCGCCTCGGCCTCGACGATGTCGCGCTCGATCGCGGTCCGCGGGCGGTGCGGGACGCGGCATCGACTCGGTGAAGAAGGCCGGGTCGTCCTGCTCGCAGCCGTAGTAGTGGGCCGAGGACTTGAAGACGAGCTTGCGCACCGGCGAGTCCGGGTCCGGAGCAGGCGGCGAGGATGTTCATCGTCCCGATCACGTTGTTCTCGTGCGCCTCGCTCGCGGCGGCGGGCGATCGAGTCGACGACCAGCCGCGTGTCGATGACCGTGTCGATGCGCGCGGCCTGCACGATCCGCCTGATCAGGGCGTGGCTCGTTGCCGATGCGGACGAACTCGGTCCGGCTGCAGCTCGCGGGTCGGCTCGTCCGAGTCGACGCCGACGATCGCCTCGACCTCGGAGTCCTCGGCCTCGAGCGCGCTGCGCCAGCCGCCCGCCCCAGTAGGTGGCGAGGCCCGTGATCAGCACGCGGCGCGGCCGGTGTGACGCCTCAGCCGCCCCCTCCGGCGCGCGCTTGTGCTGGCTCGGTCCATCGGCTTCGGGGGCGGGATTCTCGCAGCCGCACGGCGGTCGGCGCGGCGGTCGCCATCTACGATTCGCGCCGATGGAAGCCGCGCCGCAGCAGACGCTCGTCGGCGACGCCGTCGATGCCGCCGTCGAGGCAGGTGCGGTCCCCGACCTCGGCCCCCGCGCGGTCACCTACCCCTACCGGCGGATCGAGCGACCGAGCCGACCCCCGAGCGACGGGCCCCGACCCCTACGGCGACCCCGACCCGGAGCCCGGCTGGCTCGGGATCGACTGGCGCGAGCACGTCCGCCGGATCGAGATCGAGGGGCCACCGAGCTCAACTACGCCGAGATCGGCAGCGGCGCCGCCGATCCTGTTCGTGCACGGCCTTGGCGGCTGCTGGCAGAACTGCCTCGAGAACCTCCCCCACTTCGCCGCCGCCGGCCGCCGCGCGATCGCCCTCGACCTGCCCGGCTTCGGCCACAGCCCGATGCCCCGCTGGAAGATCACGGTGCCCGCCTACGGGCGCCTGCTCGACCAGTTCTGCGCCGCCCTCGGGCTCGACTCGACGTCGTCCTCGTCGGCAACTCGCTCGGCGGCTTCATCGCGGCCGAGGCAGCGATCGCCGCGCCCCGATTGGATCGAGCGGCTCGTGCTCGTCTCCGCCGCGGGGATCAGCCACGCGACGATCGAAGCGGCGGCCGGCGATGGCCGGCGGCGCGCATGCTGAACCTGCTCAACCCGATCGCGCTGAGCTCAACATCGTCGGGCTGCGGCGTCCCGGCCCTGCGCCAGGCTCTCCTTCGGCGGCGTCTTCCGCCACCCGCAGCGGATCCGGCGCGAGCTGCTCTACGAGTTCTCCGTCAACGGCGTCGGCAGGCCCGGGTTCCTGCCCGCCGTGGCGCGCCTGACCGGCTACGACATCCTCGACCGGCTCGAGCGGATCGCGGTCCCGACGCTGCTCGTCTGGGGCCGCGACGATCTCGTCGTGCCCGCCTCCGACGCCCCGGGCTACGACGAGCGGATCCGCTGACTCCGAGCTGCACGTCTTCGACGACTGCGGGCCACGTGCCGATGGCCGAGCGGCCGGTGCGCTTCAACCGCGCTGCTCGGCCGCTTCGCCGGAATCGAGACGGCGGAGCCATGAGCGAGCCCGCGGCACGCTCGAGGCGATCGCGATCGCGCCGGCCGAGGGCGAGCCGCTGGATACCGTCGAGCGATCGAGGCGATTGCCGGGCGTGGCCTCGCCGGGCGACCGCTACGCCACGAGGAGGGCCACTTCTCCGATCCCGAGCGCCGGCCGGACGCGGTCACGCTGATCGCCGCCGAGGCGATCGAGGCCGTCAACGAGGACGGGCTCGAGCTGAGCCACGCGGAGTCGCGCCGCAACCTCCTGACCCGCGGCATCGACCTCAACGCCCTCGTCGGCCGCCGCTTCCGGGTCGGCGCGATCGAGTGCCAGGGCGTCGAGCTGGCCGAGCCGTGCACCTACCTCGAGGGCCTGACGCGCCAGGGGTCCTGCGGGCGCTCGTCCACCGCGGTGGCCTGCGGGCCGCGATCGTCAGCGGCGGCACGATCGCGGTCGGCGACGAGATCGCCGACGCTCGGCCCGGCCGACGGGCTGCGCGAGTCCGGCCGCACGGCGAGCTGGCCGCGCTCGGCGCCCCGGGCCGGCTCAGCCGGTGACGGCGCCCTCGGAGGCGCTCGAGACCGTGTCGGCGTACTTCTTCATCACGCCCGACTTGAAGATCGGCTCGGGCGGCTCGTAGGCGGCGACGCGCTCGGCGATCTCCTCGTCGGAGAGCTCGACGTCGATCGTCCGCGCCTCGACGTCGATCTTGATCGTGTCGCCCTCGCGGATCGCGGCGATCGGGCCGCCCTTGACGGCCTCGGGCGCGACGTGGCCGATCATCAGCCCGCGGGTCGCGCCGGAGAAGCGCCCGTCGGTGATCAGCGCGACCTCCTCGCCGAGCCCCATGCCGACGATCGCGGCGGTGACCTGGAGCATCTCGCGCATGCCGGGGCCGCCGGTCGGGCCCTCGTTGCGGATCACGATCACGTCGCCGGGGTTGATGCCCCCGGCCTTGACGACCGCGAAGCAGTCCTCCTCGCGCTCGAAGACGCGGGCCGGGCCGCTCTGGCCCATGCGCTCGGTGCCGGCGACCTTGACGACGGCGCCGTCGGGGGCGAGGTTGCCGTGCAGGATCGCGAGCCCGCCCTGCGCCTTGAGCGGCGCGTCGGCCGGCAGGACGACGTCCTGGCCGGGACGCTCGTCGGCCGCTGTCGGCCTCCTCGCCGATCGTCCGGCCGGTGACCGTGATCTCGTCGCGGTGGAGCAGGCCGGCCTCGGAGAGGCGGCTGAGGATCAGCGGCACGCCGCCGGCCTTGTAGAGGTCGGTGGCGACGTAGCGGCCGCCGGGCTTCAGGTCGGCGAACAGCGGCGTCGCGCCGCGAGATCCGCTCGAAGTCGGCGATCTCGAGCGGCACGCCGGCCTCGCGGGCGACGGCGAGCAGATGCAGGACGCCGTTGGTCGAGCCGCCGGAGGCGCAGACCATGGCGATCGCGTTCTCGAGCGACGTCCTTCGTGATGATCTGGCTCGGGCGGATGTCGCGCTCGAGCACGTTCATGATCAGCTCGCCGACCTTCTCGGCGACGGTCGCCTTCTCCTCGTCCTCGGCGGGAACCATCGCCGAGCCGCCCGGGGAGATCCCGAGCGCCTCGAAGGCGCAGGCCATCGTGTTGGCGGTGAACTGGGCGCCGCAGGCGCCGGCGCCGGGGCTGGCGACGTCCTCGAGCTCGGGCAGCTCCTCGTCGGTCATCTTGCCGGCGGCGTGGGCGCCGACCGCCTCGAAGACGTCGAGGATCGTCACGTCCCGACCGTGGTAGCGGCCGGGGGCGATCGAGCCGCCGTAAAGCATCAGCGAGGGGATGTCGAGGCGGGCGAGCGCCATCACGCAGCCGGGGATCGTCTTGTCGCAGGCGGAGAGCGCGATCACCGCGTCGAACTGGTAGCCGCGCGCCGTCAGCTCGATCGAGTCGGCGATCACCTCGCGGCTGACGAGCGAGCTCTTCATCCCCTTGGTCCCCATCGTGATCCCGTCGGAGATCGCGATCGTGTTGAACTCCATCGGCGTGCCGCCGGCGGCGCGGACGCCCTCCTTGATGTGCTCGGCGAGGCCGCGCAGGTGGAAGTTGCAGGGCATCGCCTCGATCCAGGTGTTGGCGATGCCGATCGTCGGCCGCTTGAGCGCTCGTCGTCGAAGCCGATCCCCTTCATGTAGGCGCGCGCGGCAGCCCGGTCGGGACCGTCGAAGACCGCCGCCGAGCGGGGCCGCGGAAGCCCGGTCTGCGTGGCGCGCTGCCGTTGGCCGTTGCTCGTCGGATGCTCATCGGGCCGCAGTCTACCGGAGCCGGGCTGCCGTCCGGGCGCGGCTCGCGGCTCGCGAGCGGCCTACTGCTCGGCGGCGAAGCCGTCGTCGGCGCTCGCTGCCGGAGGGGCTGACCCACTCCTGCAGGCGGACGATGTCGCGCCGCGCCTGCTCGGGGTCGACCTGGGCGCCGGGACGGTCGATGTTGGCCTCGGCGAGCAGGCCGAGCTCGTCGCCGCGGAGCGCCATCCACTTGGCGAGCACGTCGTCGGCGTCGGGCAGCCGCTCGGGCGCGCCCTCCTCGGTCCGGTCGGGAAAGCGGACGCAGAGCTCGTTCAGCGGCTCGCCCGCTGCGGCTGTCGAAGCTGACGATCGGCCGGTGCGGGTAGATCAGGTAGCCGTAGCCGGGCAGGCCGTCCTCCTCGGCGCCGCCGAAGGCGTGCAGGAAGCCGAGCGCCCGGTAGGCCGCGAGCGCGTCCTCGCCGACGACCGACCCGAGCAGATCCTCGGCGCGCTCCTCGGCCGCGCGCTCCTCGGGCGAGATCAGCGGACGCCCGATCGGACAGCCGCCGGCGCGAGGCCGCGGCGCCGGTGCGCGCGAGACGGCAAGCGCGAGCCGCAGGCGACGGCAGGCGCTGGCAGCAGCGGCGCTCATGGCCGCCCGCCGCCGGCGGGAAGAAGATCACGCGCTCGGCATCCGCGCGGAACCTCGGCGAAGTCGCGGACCAGCAGCGCCTCGCGCCGGCCGCTCGCCGATGTCGGCACCGCCGCCCAAAGTCCCTCGTCGAGCTGGCGGCGGAACGCCTCGATCAGCTCGCGCTCCTCCTCCTCGACCTCCGGGATCGCCCTCGGCGAGCAGCTGATCACCGTGACCAGATCTCATCCGGACGAGCTTCACGCGATCCGATTATGGCAAGGCGCACGAGCGTGCGCCGCCGCATCTGCGAGCTCAGGCGCCTCGTTGCGGTCCGCGACGCGGACCCCGAGCACGTCGACCGGGCCGGCGCCCGCGCCGATCCCGCGCAGCCCGTCGCGGACGGCGCGCCCGGCCGCGGCCTCGCGCCCGCCGCGGCCTCGGCAAGCCGCAGTCCGCGCGCGAGCAGCGCGGCCAGGGTCGAGGAGTGCGTGCAGCCGGAGCCGTGCGCGGCGCCGCCGGCATGGAGCTCGCCCGCGATCGGCATCGGCTCGGCCGTCGCGCCCGCCTCGAGCAGAACGTCGACGCCGTCGCCGTGGCCGCCGGTGACGATCACAGCCGCCCGGCCCGAGCTCGAGCGACCGCCGCGCGCCAGCTCGACCGGTCGACGCCGCCGTCCCGGAGCCCCGGCCAGCGCGCGCGCCTCGGCCAGGTTCGGGGTGACCACCGTCGCCCGCGGCAGGATCCGCTCGATCAGGGCCGAGCGCGCCGCCGGCCTCGAGCAGCTCGCGCGCCGCTCTCGGCGACCATCACCGGGTCGACGACGACCGGCGCCTCGCCGAGCGAGGCGAGCGCCTGCGCGACCGCCTCGATCGTCGCGCGTCGTCCCGAGCATCCCGACCTTGACCGCGTCGACACCGATGTCCGCGTCGACGGCCGCGACCTGGGCGACGATCATCTGCGGCGCTGACCGCCTCGATCAGCTCGACGCCGACCGTGTTCTGCGCGGTCAGCGCCGTCATCGCGGTCATCCCGTGGACTCCGGCGGCGGCGAAGGCCTTCAGGTCGGCCTGGATGCCCGGCGCCGCCGCCCGAATCCGAGCCGGCGATCGTCAGCACTGCCGGGACACGGGCTCGCTCCGTCGCACTCATCGATCCATCGTATTGGCGGCGGCCGCCCTCGCCCCCGCTCCGCGCCGGCGCCGCAGCAGCGTGCGCGTGATCGCGCCGGCGAAGTCGACCTCGACGTATCCCGCCAGCTCGAGCCGCGCGAGCGCGGCCGCACACACCGGCGGCCGTCGATCCCCGTGCTCGCTGGCGAGCGCATCCGCGGTCCCGGCGCCGCGCTCGATCGCATCGAGCAACGCGCTCGTCCTCGTCGCGATCCAGCGGCCCCGATCGCGTCGCCAGGCGCCGCTCCCGGCGCCGGGGCCGTGCAGATGCTCGAGCACGTCGGCCGCGTCGCGGACCGGAACGGCCCCGTCGACGAGCAGCGCGTTGGCCCCCGACGAGCGCCAGGAGTTGACCGGCCCCGGCACCGCCCCGACCGAGCGGCCGCAGTCGAGCGCCATCTCCGCGGTGATCAGCGAGCCCGAGCGCTCCGCCGCCTCGACGACGACCGTGATCCCGCCGAGCGCCGCCATCACCCGGTTGCGGGCCGGGAACATCCAGCGGCACCGGCACTCGCCGGGCGGCAGCTCGGAGACGACGGCGCCGCCGGCAGCGACCACGCCCGGTACACGGCCGTCGCGCTGCGCGGGTAGGCGCGCTCCGGGCCGGCGCCGAGCACGGCGAGCCCGCCCTCCCCCGCGCGCGCGCGCCCTCGTGCGCGGCCGAGTCGATCCCGAGGGCCAGGCCGCTGACCACGCGACGCCGGCGCCGCCAAGCTCGTAGGCCGAGTCGACTCGGCGACCTCGCGGCCGTAGGCGCCGGCCCGCCGCGCGCCGACGATCGTCACCGGGTCGGGCGCGCAGAGCGCCGACGGGTCGCCGCGGCCGAAGAGCGCCCGGGGCTCGCGCCTCGCCGAGCAGCGCCAGGGCCGCGGGCCAGCGCTCGTCGTGGCGGCACAGCATCCAGCAGCCGCTCGCCTCGAGGCCCGCGCCGAGCGCCCGCAGCGCCGCGCGGCTCGTGCTGCGCTCGACAGCTCGCTCCGCCGCCGCGTGATCCGGCGCTGACGGCGAGCGCCAGCGCGAGCGTCGTCGAGGGCGAGGAGATCGCGGGCCCGCCGGCCCGCGCGGTTGTCGACCGCGACGGAGATGCGGCCGGCGAGCGCGGCAAGCAGCAGCCCGCGGCGCGCAGCACTCACATGGCGGACCGCTCATCGCGCGATCCTCCCGCGCAGGCTGAGCGCCGCCGCCACGTGCTCGCTCGCCGACCTCTTCCGCTCCGTCCAGGTCGGCGCCCGTCCGCGCCAGCCGCAGCACCCGCGCCCAGCCGCGGCCGCTCAGCCCGTGGCTGCGCTGCGCGCCGGCGAGCATCTCGAGCGCCCCGGCGCCGGCCGCGAGAGCTTGCGCAGCTGCGCGTCGCCGACTGCCGCGTTCGTCAACCCCGCGCCGTACCGGGCCTCCTGCACCTCGCGCGCCGCGACCACCCGCTCGCGGACGCGGAGCCGAGGGCTCCGGCTCGTCCGCCGCGAGCGCGGCCGCGTCGGGCTGACCGACCGCTGACGCTGATGTCGATCCGGTCGGCGAGCGCGCCGCTCAGCCGCGCCGTAGCGGTCGACGCGCCCGGGAGGGCACCGGCAGCGCGGGTCCGCTGCGCCGTGCCCGCAGGGGCAGGGGTTGGCTGCGGCGACGAGCTGGAAGCCGGCCGGGAAGCTGAGTGCGCCCGCCCGCCCGGGCGATCGTCACGCGCGCCGCCTCGAGCGGCTGACGCAGCGCCTCCAGCGCCGCCCGCTGAACTCCGCCAGCTCGTCCAGGAAGAGGACCCCCCGGTGGGCGAGGGTGATCTCTCCCGGGCGGACCGGATTGCCGCCGCCGACCAGGCCGGCCGGCGAGATCGTGTGGTGCGGCGCCCGGAACGGCCGCGCGGGCGATCACGCCGGGCGGCTGGGAGATCCCGGCGACGCCGGCGATCCTGCCGCACCTCGATCGCCTCCTCGTGCCGGAGCGGCGGCAGCAGCGACGGCAGCCGGCGAGCCGCCATCGACTTGCCGGCGCCCGGCGGGCCGACGACCATCAGGCTGTGGCCCCCGCAGCGGCGACCTCGAGCGCCCCCGCAGGACCGGCTGTCCGCGCAGATCGCGCCAGGTCGGGCTCATCGGGGTCGGCCCCGGCTCGGCCGCCAGCGGCTCGACCGGCGCGGCGCGGCGCGTCGCCCTCGGCCAGCGCGGCGAGCTCGCCGAGCGCATCGATCGGCGCGACCTCGAGGTCCGGCACCAGCGCCGCCTCGGCCGCGTTCGCGCCGGGCGACGGCGATTCCCGCGGCGCCGCCTGCGCCGCGCCGCCTCGGCCATCGCCAGGGCGCCGCGGATCGGCCGCACGCCGCCGTCGAGCGCCGAGCTCGCCGGCGAGCGCCCAGCCCCGCGAGCAGGCCGCGCCGGCAGCTGCCCGGAGGCGACCAGGATCGCGGCGGCGATCGCCAGGTCGAAGCCCGGGCCGGCCTTGCGCAGATCGGCGGGCGCGAGGCTGACCGTGATCCGCTGCAGCGGGAAGTCGGAGCCCGGAGTTGACGATCGCCGCCCGGACGCGCTCGCGGCTCTCCCGCACGGCGGCGTCGGGCAGGCCGACGACCGAGAAGCTCGGGCAGCCCGCGGTGGATGTCGACCTCGGCGTCGACGGGCACGGCCTCGACGCCGACGAGCGCGAATGTCCTGGCGAGTGGCGAGCACGGTGCGCGACTGCTGGCGGCCGGCGGCGCACGCGTGGGAGACGCCGTGAACGTCCGCGCGGATCTGCGCCGATTCGGTCGACCGCGCCGAGGCGCGTTGCGAATCGGCACGGATCCGTTGCGCAGATCCGGCACACCCGCGCCCGCCATCCGTGCGCCGGCCTACGCGAGCATTGCGCGCATGACGGATGCACGCAGGGGCAACGGGCCGGGCCGGCGAGGATGCCGCCGCCGGCCGGCTGCGCGCGCAGCGGCATTCGCCATGCTCGAGCGCAACGCCCGCACGCGCTACGGGGAGCTCGACATCGTCGCGCTGGACGGGCACGACGCTCGTCTTCGTCGAGGTCAAGGCGCTCGCGGGCGGGGCCCCGAGCGGGCCGAGCGGGCGCTCGAGGCGATCGGCCCGCGCAAGCGGATCCAGGTCCGGCGCCTGGCCCGGGCCTGGCTCGCCGAGCGCCCGCCCGCCGGCCCGTACGCGGAGATCCGCTTCGACGCGATCGGCGTCGCGCTCGGCCGACGGCGCAGCCGAGATCGTCCACGTCCCGGCGGCCTTCTGATGGCGGCCGGAGCGCGCCTGCCGCTCAGGCGCCGAGCTCGAGCTGGCTGTAGGCGGTCGAGGCGAACGAGCGCCGGTGCAGGGCGCTGATCCCGTTGGCGATGATCGCCTCGCGGTGCTCGGGGGTGCTGTAGCCGACGTTGCCGGCGAAGTCCCAGTCCGGGTAGACGCTCGGCGGCCCGCTCCATGTAGCGGTCGCGGGTCACCTTGGCGACGACGGAGGCGGCGGCGATCGCGGCGCTGCGGGCGTCGCCGCCGACCACGGCCTCGTGCGGGACCGCGCAGCGGGAGCCGAGCCGGAAGCCGTCGCTGAGGCACTTCGCGCCGGGGACCGCAGACCCGGCCCGAGGCAGTCGGCGAGCGCCTGCAGGTTGGTCACGTGCAGCCCGCGCGCGTCGATGCCCGGCGGCGCAGCGGGCGGTGACGACGACGCGCTCGGCGCAGGCGAGGACGGCCGGGTAGAGCGCCTCGCGCTCCTCCTCGGTCTTCCGCTTCGAGTCGTCGAGCCCGGCCAGCATCTTGCGCTCGCTCGGGGCCGAGCTTCTCGTAGTCGAGCAGGACGCCGGCGGCGACGAGCGGCCCCGCGAGGCAGCCGCGGCCGGCCTCGTCGGCGCCGGCGACGTAGCGGCAGCCGAAGTTCTGGTCGAAGCGGAAGAGCCAGGCGGTGCGGCGCCCGTCGGGGCGCTTGCGCCGGCGCTTCGGCTTCGCCGCGGCGCTTCGGCCGGCTCCGGCTCGGCTCAGAAGATGCCGATTCGATCGGGGGGCCAGTAGGTGGCAAAGGCCTTGCCGATGATCCAGTCCTTGGGGACGGGTCCCCAGAAGCGGCTGTCGTCGCTGGATCCACGGTTGTCGCCCATCATGAAGTAGTGATCGGGTGGAATCGTGATCGTCTTCGGCAGGTTGCAGCCGCCGCCGTTGCCTCGACACGGCGTCTGATGAAGTCCTCGTCGGCCTCGACGCCGTTGACGACCGGGTGGCCGTTGCGGATGCTGAGCGTGTCGCCGGGCCCGGCGACGATCCGCTTGATGAAGTTCGTGTCCGACTCCTCGTCGACCGGGCTTCGGGCAGGGCTGCCCGCGGCTCCTCGGACGCGCCGCAGGTTGGCCCGGGTCCGTCGGCGCCGAGCGGCGGATGGAAGACGACGATGTCGCCGATCGAGGGGTCGCCGAAGTGGTAGCCGATCCGGTTGACGAGCACGCGCTGGCCGATCTCCAGGGTCGGGATCATCGAGCCGGACGGGATCTGGTACGGCTTGACGACGTAGGCCTGGATCAGCAGCGCCAGGCCGATCGCGAAGGCGACGATCGCGACGAGCTCGACGAACGCGCCGGCTGTGCTCTTCGGGCGCGGCATCTAGAAGGCGCGTCCGGAGACGATCGACTTTGCGGACGGGTCCACTAGCCCTCGGCCCGCACGGCGTCAGCCGTCCTGCTCGGACGCCTCGTCTTCGGTCGAGTCCCCCTCTGACCCGTCTCGGCGTCGCCGGCCTCCTTGGCGGTGACCTGATCGGCGTCCTCGGCCTCGCCCTGATCGGCGTCCTCGGCGGCGGCATCCTCGGCCTCGGGGCCGCTTCGGCCTCGGCCGCTGTCCTCGCCGGCTGCCTCCTCGGCGGCTGCTTCCTCGCCCTCCGCCGGAGTCGACCTCGACCTCGGCCTCCTCCTGAGCGGCGCCCTCGGCGTCGACCGCACCGGCCTCCTCGGCATCGAGCACGTCGTCGGTGATGCCCCAGCGGCGCTCGGCGACGCGGGCGGCCTTGCCGACGCGGTCGCGCAGGTAGTAGAGCTTGGCGCGGCGGACGTCGCCGCGGGCGGCGACCTCGAGCTGCTCGATCTTCGGCGAGTGGATCGGGAACGTCCGCTCGACGCCGACGCCGAAGGACTGCTTGCGGACCGTGAAGGTCTCGCGGACGCCGCTGCCCTGCCGCTTGATGACGACGCCCTCGAAGACCTGGGTACGCGTGCGCGAGCCCTCGATGACGCGGAAGTGGACGCGGACGCGGTCGCCGGCCTGAAAGCGCGGGACGCGGCGCAGCTGCTCCTTCTCGATGCTGTCGATGATCGTGCTCATGGAAGTCTCCTGGGTGCGCCTGGAGCGCTGAGGGTCGAAGCGCACGCCACGAGGGCAAAAAGATCGCGCGAGCCGGTCCGGCCCGCGCGGGTGCGGAATAGTAGCGAACCGCGACGGCCCCGCTCGCCCGGCTTAGCCGCTTAGAGGCCGCGGGCGGCTCGGGATCCGTCGCCGGCGCGACGGCGGCTCTGCTCGAGGCGCCACTCGCGGATCGCGCCGTGGTCGCCGGAGAGCAGGACCTCCGGAACGCCCCAGCCGCGATAGGTCGGCGGCCGGGTGTAGTGCGGGTACTCGGGAGCGCCGTCGAGCGCCTCCGAGAAGGACTCCTCGACGACGCTGTCGGCGTGGCCGAGCGCGCCCGGGAGCTTGCGCAGGACCGCGTCGGCGATCACCATCGCCGCGCAGCTCGCCGCCGGCGAGGACGTAGCGGCCGATCGAGACCGTGTCGTCGGCGAGGTGGTCGCGGACGCGCTCGTCGATCCCCTCGTAGCGACCGCAGAGCAAGGCGATGTGGCGGCTCCGCCGCGAGCTCGGCGGCGAGCGCGTCGTCGAACATGCGGCCCGAGGGCGCGAGCACGATCGTCCGCGGCCGGATCCCGGACTGCCCGTAGGCCGCCTCGAGCGCCGCATCGACGACGTCGACCCGCATCACCATCCCGGCGCCGCCGCCGTAGGGCGAGTCATCGACCTGCCCGGCGCCGAGCGGCGTCGTCTCCCGGTAGTTGAGGCAGCGCAGCTCCGAGCCGCCGCCGACGGCGTTGGCGACGTGGCGCTGCTCGCCGAACCAGCCGAACCACTCGGGGAACAGGGTGAAGACATCGATCCTCATGAGGGGCGGGGAAGCCTAGAGACCCGGGACCTCGGCCTTGCGTCACCGCCACACGGCGAGGCTGGGAGCGTCGAGGGCGGTCGTTAGGGGAGCGATCGTCCGCACGGACGTGAGCGACCCCAACGGCCGCCATCGGCGGTCCCAGTCCGCCGCCACCGTCAATCGAGGATGTCGACGATCACGCGGCGATCGTCGCGGGCGCCGACGGCGCGGGCGACGGTGCGGATCGCGTTGGCGATCCGGCCGCCGCGGCCGATCACGCGGCCGAGGTCCTCGTCGGCGACGGTCACCTCGAGGACGAGATCACCGTCCTCGTCGAACTCCTCGACCTCGACGGCCTCGGGGTCCTCGACCAGGGCGCGGACCAGGTACTCGACGAGGTCGCGCATCGGGCGTCCGGACCCGGCGATTACTCGCCGCTGCCGCCGTCGACGCCCTGGGTGCGCAGCAGCTTGGCGACCGTCGGCGAGGGCTGGGCGCCGTGGTCGATCCAGTGCTGGGCGCGCTCGGCGTCGATCGTGATCTGGGAAGGCTGGGTCTGCGGGTTGTAGCTGCCGATCGTCTCGATCGTGCGGCCGTCCCGCGGGGAGCGCTTGTCGGCGACGACGATGCGCCAGATCGGGTTCTTGTTGGAGCCCGCTCGTCTGAGTCTGATTCGTACTGCCATAGGTGCGGCGCGGAAGGTTACAGATTTCGCGGCGGGGGGTCGCCCGCGTCAGCGGCGGCGTCCCGCGCCCATCTGCTGGCGCATCAGCGCCTCGGGGTTCGGCATCTTGCCGGAGGCGATCTGCTTCATCACCTTGCGCATCTGGTCGAACTGCTTGGTCAGCTGCTTGACGGCCTGCACGTTGGTCCCCGAGCCGATCGCGATCCGGCGCCGGCGCGAGCCGCGGATGATGTCCGGGTTGCGGCGCTCCTCCGCGGTCATCGAGAGGATGATCGCCTCGAGCCGGTCGAGCTCACGGTCGTCGACGTTGGCGCTCTTCAGCTCCTTCATCGCCTTGCCCATGCCGGGCATCATCCCGAGCACGCTGGTCAGCGGGCCCATCTTGCGGACCTGCTTGAGCTGCTTGAGGAAGTCGTCGAGCGTGAACTCGTTGCGGCGCATCTTGCGCTCCATCTCCTCGGCGTCGGAGAGGTCCATCTCCTGCTCCGCCTTCTCGATCAGCGAGAGCACGTCGCCCATGCCGAGGATCCGCTGCGCCATCCGGTCCGGGTGGAAGCGCTCGAGCTCGTCGAGCTTCTCGCCGGTCGAGGCGTAGAGGATCGGCTTGCCGGTTACGGCCTTGACCGAGAGCGCGGCGCCGCCGCGGGCGTCGCCGTCGAGCTTGCGTCATCACCACGCCGTCGAACTCGGTCGCCTCGGCGAACTGCTCGGCGACGTTGACGGCGTCCTGGCCGGTCATCGCGTCGACCGCGAGCAGGACGTCGTGCGGCTTGGTCCGCTTCTTGATCTGGACGAGCTCGTCCATCAGCTCGGCGTCGACGTGGAGGCGGCCGGCGGTGTCGATGATCAGCGACGTCGAGGCCCTGCGCCTTGGCCTGGCCCAGCGCCCACTCGGCGATGTCGACGGGGTCGCGCTCGGTGCCCTGCTGGAAGACGGTCGACCCCGGCCTGCTCGCCGAGACGCTGAGCTGATCGACGGCCGCGGGCCGCTGGGTGTCGCAGGCGGCGACGGCGACGCTCTTGCCCTCGCCCTTGAGATGGCGTGGCGAGCTTCGCGGTCGCGGTCGTCTTGCCCGAGCCCTGCAGGCCCGCCATCAGGATCACGGTCGGCCCGCTTGGAGGCGAAGGCGAGCTCGCGGCCGGAGCCGCCCATCAGCTCGGTGAGCTGCTCGTTGACGACCTTGACGACCATCTCGCCGGGCTTGAGGCTCTGCAGCACGCCCTCGCCGATCGCCTTCTCGCGGACGCCGGCGACGAACTGCTTGGTGACCTTGAAGTTGACGTCCGCCTCGAGCAGGGCGAGGCGGATCTCGCGCATCGCCTTGTCGACGTCGTCCTCGCTCAGCTTGCCGCGCGAGCGCAGGTCCGACATCGTGCCCTGGAGGCGCTCTGAGAGCTGGTCGAACATCGCGCGAGAGGTTACGGCCGGCGCGCCGACTCATTCGCCGAGCAGCGCCGTCGCGAACTCGCTCGGCGTCGAAGGGGCGCAGGTCCTCGATCGCCCTCCCCGACGCCGATCAGCTTCACCGGGATCCCGAGCTCGGAGGCGATCGCCAGCGCGATGCCGCCCTTGGCCGTGCCGTCGAGCTTCGTCAGCACGACGCCGTCGACGTCGACCGACTCGCTGAAGATCTTCGCCTGGCGCAGGCCGTTCTGGCCGGTCGTCGAGTCGACGACGATCAGCGTCTCCGCGGGGCCCTCGCCGAGCTTCTTGTCGATCACGCGGTTGACCTTGGCGAGCTCGTCCATCAGGTCGGTGCGGGTGTGCAGGCGGCCGGCCGTGTCGGCGAGCACGACATCGGCGCCGCGCGCCTCGGCGGCGGCGATCGCGTCGAAGATCACCGAGCCCGCGTCCTGGCCGGTCTCGGCCCGGACGATCTCGCAGCCGGCCCGCTCGGCCCAGGTCGTCGAGCTGCTCGACCGCGGCGGCGCGGTAGGTGTCGCCGGCGGCGAGCACGACCTCGAGGCCCATGCCGCGCAGCGCGTGGGCGAGCTTGCCGATCGTCGTCGTCTTGCCGGTGCCGTTGACGCCGACGACGAGGACCACCGCGGGCTTCTTCGCAGGTCGATCCGCGGCGTTGCCGACCTGCCGCGATCTCGGCGAGCAGCTCGATCAGCCGAGCGCGGGCCGCCTCCGCCCCCTCGACCTTGCCGCTCTCGACCTCGGCCTCGAGCCGGCCGACGACATCCGCGGTCGTGCGGGCGCCGACGTCGGCCATGATCAGCGCCTCCTCGAGCCGCTCCCAGGTTTCGGTGTCGAGCGTCTCGAAGAGCGAGGCGCTGATCTCGGCGCTGAGCGCCTCGCGGCTGGTCGCGAGGCTCTCGCGCAGGCGCCGGAAGAAGCCGCGCCGCTGGGGCGAGCCGTCCTCGCCCCCGTCCTCGTCGGTCTCGGGGATCGCGGAAGCCCGCTCCCCGAGGTCGATCAGCTCTGCCCAGCTCGTCGGCACGGGCGGCAGCGTAGAGGACGGACGTCGTTGGGTCTCTGCGGCTGGCCTACGCGGCCGCGCGCTCGCCGGAGCCGGACTCCTCGGGTTCACCGGAATCGCGCTCGGCGTCGTCATCGCCGGCGACGAGCTGGGTCTCGCGCGGCAGGCGGCGCGAGATCACCTTCGTCGCGCCGTCCTGCATCGAGACGCCGTAGAGGACGTCGGCGGCGTCCATCGTGCGCTTCTGGTGGGTGACGATCACGAACTGGGCGCGGTCGGAGAAGCGGCGGACGAGCTGCAGGAAGCGGTCGATGTTGGCGTCGTCGAGCGCCGCCTCGACCTCGTCGAGGATGTAGAAGGGCGAGGGCCGGGCGAGGAAGACGCTGAAGACGAAGGCGAGCGCGACGAGCGACTTCTCGCCGCCGGAGAGCAGCGAGAGCTTCCGGGTCGCCTTGCCGGCCGGAGTGACCTCGATCTCGACACCGCGCTCGTCGTCGTTCGCCTCGGGATGTCGGGGTCGTCGACGACCGTCTCGGCGTCGACCTCGCTCCCCCTCGCCGTGCATGCGGCTCGGTGCCGTCCTCCGTCGCTGCCCTCAGCATCGGGCTCGCCGCCGCCGAGCACCCGCGCGGGCGCTGCGGCTCGACCATCCGCAGGCGGCCGCGGCCGCCGGGGAACATGTGCTCGATCAGCTCCTCGAAGTTCTGCGAGGCGGCCGCGAAGGTCTCCTCGAAGGCGGCGCTGATCTCGCGGTCGGTCTGGCGGATCAGCTTCTCGAGCTCGGTCGAGCGCCTTCTCGAGGTCCTCGCGCTGCTCCTCGAGCTCGTCGACGTGCGCCTTGGCCTCCTCGTACTCGCGCTCGGCGAGCGGGTTGACCGGGCCGAGCTGCTCGCGGCGGCGGATCAGCCGCTCGATCCCGGTCTCGACCTCCGCCCGCTCGTCGTCGCCGAGCCGCTTCGGCGCGGGCGCCTCCTCGAGCTCCAGCTGCGCGGACGAGCCGCTCGTGCTCGGCGACCGCCTCCTCGCGGCGATCGCGCAGGTGGGCGGCGCGGACCTCGGCCTCGGTGACGCGCTCGCCGATCGCGCGCAGACTGCGCCTGCAGCTCCGCCTCGACCCGCGAGCACTCGCGCAGCTCGCGAGGTGAGCTCGTCGCCCTGCTGGGTGCCGACGACCTTCTCCTCGAGCGCCGCAGCGCGGGCGCCGACGGCGTCGCGGGCGCCGCGCGAGCGCTGTCGCAGAGCGCAGCCGAGCGTGCCGAGCAGATCGGCCTCGGCCTCGACCCGCCGCTCGAGCGAGTCCTGGCGGCGGTGGCCGAGGATGTCCTCGGCGCGGCGCGCCGAGCGCATGCCGCGCTCGGCGGCGGCGCGGACCTCGGCGAGCGCGCCAAGGCGGCGCGTCGACCTCGCCCGCGCGGGCGCCCTCGACTGCCGGCGAGCGCCTCGCCGAGCGCCTCGGCGGCGGCCGTCGAGCTCCTTGGCCAGCGCCGTCTCGGCGTCCCGCTCGGTGGCGCGGAGCTCGGCGGCGAGCGCGCCGAGCGCCTCGCGGCGGCGGCTGACGGCGGCGCGCAGCTCGGCCTCGCGGGCGACGATCGCCTCGGTCCGCGCCCCGAGCCGCTCGTGGGCGGCGCGCAGCGCGCTGAGCCCGCCCCAGACCGCGGTCCGCTCGCGGTCGCGCGCGGCGAGCTGCTCCTCGACCGCGGAGCGCCGCTGGCTGATCTTCGCCGAGCTCCGCCTCGACGCCGCTCGCGCTCGGCGCGGGCGGCTCGCGCGCCTCGGTCTCGGCCGCGGCGAGATCGCCGCCGCCCATCGCGAGCCGGTCGCAGAGCAGGCGCAGCTGCAGCTCGATCGGTCTGGCGCTCGAGCCGGGCGTGGGTCTCGGCGGCGTTCGCCTGCCGGCGCAGCGGCCGCAGCCGCGAGCGCGCCTCGCGCTCGACGTCGAGCGCGCGATCGAGGTTCGAGCGGGTGCGCTCGAGCTTGAGCTGGGCGCGGCGGCGGCGCTTGCGGTGCTTGCCGAGCCCGGCGGCCTCCTCGATCAGCATGCGCCGCTCGCGCGGCTTGCTGAGCACGATCGCCTCGACCTTGCCCTGGCCGATCACCGAGTGCATCTCGCGGCCGAGGCTCGCGTCGGAGAGCGCGTCGGTGACGTCGGCGAGCCGGCAGGCGGCGCCGTTGAGCCGTAGCCGCCCTCGCCGTCGCGGCCGAGCTTGCGCTGCACCGAGATCTCGGAGAACTCGGAGCCGGCGGCGCCGTCGGAGTTGTCGATCACGACCTCGACCTCGGCGGCGGTGCGGGCGCTGCGCTCGCGGCCGCCGGCGAAGATCACGTCCTGCATCGACTGGCCGCGGACCGCGAGCGGGCTCTGCTCGCCGAGCGCCCAGAGCACGGCGTCGGTGATGTTCGACTTGCCGCAGCCGTTCGGGCCGACGATCACGCTGACGCCCGGAGAGAACTCCAGCTTGGTGCGCTCGGGGAAGGACTTGAAGCCCTTCAGGGTTATCGACTTGAGATGCATCCTCTGCCCCGGTGGTGGGGCCTAAATGTCGTGGATGGGTCGGACGGGAACGGAGAGGCCGTGCAGCGTAGCCGCCCGCGGGCCTGCGCTCAGGACTTGAGCGCCGCGAGCGCGTCGGCGGCGGCGGCCTGCTCGGCGGCCTTCTTGCTCGGCCCCGTGCCGGCGCCGAGCACCTCGCCGGCGACCCTCGCCTCGACCTTGAAGCGACGCGATGTGCGGCGGGCCGGACTCGCCGGCGACCACGTAGGAGACGAGCTCGCCGCGCCGCGCGAGCAGCTCCTGCAGGGCCGACTTGAAGTCGAGCAGCGTCTCGCTCGCGAGGCCGATCTGGGGCTCGAAGGCGGCGAGCACGGCCGGCGCCGGTCTGCTCGAGGCCGCAGGCGAGGTAGACGAGCCCGATCAGCGCCTCGACGATCGACGCCATCGCCCGCTCGCTGGCGAGCAGCTCCTCGACCGAGATCCCGCCGTCGGGGGCGTCGACGCGGCGCTCGGCGAGCATCGCCGGCACGCCGAGCTCGAGCGCGACCTCGGCGCAGGCGCGGCCGCTGACCGCCTGGCCGTGGACCTTCGTCAGCCGGCCGATGTCGGAGCGCGGGTAGCGCCGGTAGAGCTCCTCGGCGACGACGAGGCCGAGGACCGCAGTCGCCGAGGAAGGCGGCGCGGCCCCACGAGTCGACCCGGCGCGCGGTCCAGGAGCTGTGCGTGACCGCCTGCTCGCGGTCCGCCTCCGACAGCGACTCGATCAGCGATACGAGGGCATCGCCGGAGCCCCCGCCCGGCGCGGTGCGTTCGGGCTCGCGCGCCTCGGCCAAGCCTTCAGCCGGCCGCCGGGGCAGCCTCTCGAAGACGAAGTCGACGGCCTGACCGACGGTCTGGATCTTCGCCGCCTCCTCCTCGCTCATCGCGATCCCGTAGGTGTCCTCGAGCTCCATGACGAGCTCGTAGAGATCGAGCGAGTCGGCGTCGAGGTCCTCGCGGAAGCGGGTCGCGTCGCTCACCTCGCCCGGGTCGAGCTCGAGCTCGGTGCGCGAGGTGATCGCGGACCTTGGCGAAGATCTGCTCGCGATTCTGCCGGGCGCTCGTGTCCGTGCTCATCGGGATCATCTCGACTCCATCACTCCGCGCGCAGCGCCGCCCTGCCGACGCCCGCCTCGGCCAGCGCCGCAGCCATCTTGCCGGTCGCGTCCTCGCCCGCGGCACGGGCCGCGAGCCGGATCTGATTGGCGATCCCCTCCGGGCCCGACGAGCCGTGGCCGACGACCGCGACGCCGCGCAGTCCGAGCAGGATCGCGCCGCCGGTGCGGTCGGGATCCATGCGCGAGCGCAGGTCGCCGAGCGCGCTGCGCAGCAGCAGCCCGCCGATCGCCGCTCGCGGGCCGCTCTTCGCAGCGGCGCGGACGGCGCCGCCGACGGCCTTCGCGGTGCCCTCGATCGTCTTCAACGTGACGTTGCCGGTGAAGCCGTCGGTGACGACCACGTCGGCGACGCCGGTGAGCAGGTCGCTGCCCTCGACGTTGCCGATGAAGTCGATCCCCTCGCCGCCGGCGAGCCCCTCGTGGGCCTCGACGACCAGCATCGAGCCCTTCTTCGCCTCGGCGCCGACCGAGAGCAGGCCGACGCGCGGGCGGGCGACGCCGAGCACGGCGGTCGAGAAGGCCGAGCCGAGGTAGGCGAACTGGACCAGGTGCGAGGGGCGGGCGTCGGCGTTGGCGCCGACGTCGAGCATCAGCACGGGGCGCTCGAGGCCGGGGGCGGGCACCTGCACCGCGAGCGCCGGACGCTGCACGCCGCGCAGCCGCTTGAGCGCGAACAGCGCCGCCGCCATCGTCGCGCCGGTCGAACCGGGGCTGGCGAGGGCGTGCGAGTTGCCGGCGGCGACGTCGGCCGCCGCGGCGACGATCGAGGCACCGGTCCGCGAGCGGACCGCCGCGACCGGGTCCTCGTCGTTGCCGATGACGTCGGTCGCCTCGATCACCTCGACGCCGGGGAGGGCCTCGAGGTCGGCGAGCGCGTCGGGGTGGCCGAAGACGCGAACGCCGATCCCGTCGCCGACCGCACGGCCGATGCCCTCGACGACGACATCGGGGCCGCCCTCCGCACCGAGCGCGTCGAAGGCGACGACGGTGCGGTCACCGTCGCCCGATCCCGCCTCCGGAGGCGGGCTCTGGGACGGCATTACTCCGTCCCGGACTCGGGCGCTTCGAGCGTCGGCTCGTCGAGGTCGACGATCTCGCGGCCCGAGTAGGTGCCGCAGGTCGGGCACACGCGGTGCGGCAGCCGGGGGCTGTGGCACTGCGGGCACTCGTTCAGCCGCGGGGCGGCCACCGCGTCGTGGCTGCGGCGCCGATCGCGCCTGGCACTGGACTGTCGCTTCTTCGGTACGGCCATCGGGCCGGGCATGGTAGCGGGCCGCAGCGCTCGCGTGGGGCGGCGCGAGCCGAACGGCACGGGTCCGCGACAGCGGTCCCCGGATACGTGACAGTTGTCCGTGGACACGCCACATCGATCCTGTTACTTTCGATTCCGAGAGGGGTTGGCGCCTTCCCCCCAGCGGCCCCAGCCCCCTCGTTCAAATCCGGCCCGGGTCCGACTTCCCCCGAAAAGGACCCGGGCCGGTACTACTTCCGGCCCTTGATCAAGCGGTTTGTGGGGTCTTCAGTCGTCGCCCTGAAGCTCTCGGAGCTTCGCGAAGCGGGGATCGGGTGGCGGCTCGTGAAAGTGCCCCTCGGCGCCGACCTCGTTCAGGTTCACCCCGCATTCGGGGCAGATCCCGGCGCACTCCGGCCTGCACAGGACCTTCTCCGGCAGCGCCAGCCTGATCGCGTCGTGCAGCCAGGCGTCCATATCGAGGATGCCGTCGTCGACGTAGGGGCTCGAGAGCTCGGCGTCGTCGGTGCCGGCCTGCTCGACCTCGCGCGCCTCCACGGACAGCTTCAGGGTGGCATCGGCCAGGCAGCGCGCGCAGGGCCCGGCGATCACCGGCGCCGCGGTCAGGCGCAGCGCGTAGCCGGAGGTGGTGCGCGAGACGTCGAGGCGGGCGGCGACTGAGCCGCCCTCGATCGGGTACGGCTCGCCGCCGACGACCGGCTCGCGCGGCTCGAGCACGAGCTCGACCACCTCGGCCTGGCCGCTGCGCAGTCCCATCGCCTCGAGATCGATCCTGCCCACTTGCATACTCTCCGAGGTTAGTGAGCGCCCAATTCCACTGGAACCCCGAGACCTACCTCGACCTGATGCGGGCCGAGGTACCACTGTTCGAGCGACTTCAGGACGAAACCGTCGCCGCGATCCCGACCCCGCCGGCCCGCGTCCTCGAGCTCGGCGTCGGCACCGGGGAGACCTCGCGGCGCGTGCTGGCCGCGCACCCGGACGCCGAGATCCTCGGCCTCGACTCGAGCCCCGAGATGGTCTTCCACGCGCGCGAGGCGGGCATCGACGTGCAGCTCGCGCGCATGGAGGACCCGCTGCCCGACGGCCCCTGGGACCTCGTCATCTCCGTGCTCAGCGTCCATCACCTGCGGGCCGAGGGCAAGCGCGACCTGTTCCGGCGCGTGCGCGAGCAGGCGGCGGCGCTCGTCATCGGCGACGTCGTCAAGGACGAGGTCGAGCGCACGCCGATCGATCCCGACTACGACTTCCCGGAGGATGCGGACGAGCTCGCTGCGTGGTGTGGCGGGGAGATCGTCTGGCGCGACGGCGATCTGGCCGTGATCCGGGCGGTGTACCGATGAGCGACGCGCCGCGGAGGAGGGCGCTGGTCACGGGCGCCGGGCGCGGCCTCGGCGCGGCGATCGCCGTGCGACTACGCGGCGCCGGTTTCGATGTCGCGACGCTCGACAAGACACCGGGCTGCGACTACACGCTCGACATCGCCCACGATCCGCTGCCCGACCTCGCCGACATCGACGTCTGCGTCTCGAACGCGGCGATCACCGACACGATCGCCGCGGCCGACCGGATGACGGCCGAGCAGTGGCAGCGCGACATCGACGTCAACCTCTCCGGCGCGTTCCGCGTGATCCAGGCCTGCCTCGGGGGAATGCGCGAGCGCCGCTGGGGGCGGATCGTCGCGATCTCGAGCGGCGCCGCCCGCGACGGGCTTCCCGGCCAAGCCGCCTACGCGGCCTCGAAGGCCGGCCTCGTCGGGCTCGTCAAGACGCTCGCAGCCGAGAACGTGCGGCGCGGTGTTACGGCGAACGCGATCCTGCCCGGCATGGTCGCCACCGAGAAGGTCCGCGAGATGCCGGCCGAGATCCTCGACGCGCTCGACGACCTGATGCCGATGGGCCGCATGGCCGACCCCGAGGAGGTCGCGGCGCTCGCCGCATTCCTCTGCTCGGAGATCGCCGGCTACGTCACCGGTGAGGCGATCGGCATCGACGGTGGCGCCAGCCTCAACACGATGTCGCTGACGCGCGCCCTGCGTGATCGGGGCGGCTGGAAGGGCTGAGAGGCCGTCTCTGAGCGCCGGCGGGCGGGCCTCCCTCGCTACGCCGCCGGCATCAACCTCACGCTCCCGCATAGCCCGGCCGGGCGATCTCGAGCTTGCGCCGCGCGTGCTCGCGCATCTCGGCGATCACGTCGGGCAGCGAGGAGTCGAGCTGCCCGGCTCGAATGCGGGCGGCGAGGTCGGCGGCGGCTTCCTTCGTATCGGTCGGGCCCTCGCCGCCGAGCAGCCGCAGGAAGGCCGCGCGATCGGCCTCGTCGGGCTCGCCTCCGGCGCGGATCTCGCGGGCGACGACTGCGCAGATGTTGGCAGCGACGAGCACGCGGAACCGCTCCTCCCTGGGGACGAGCGGGCGTACGTCGCCGAACAGGTAGGCGGCGAGCGCCTCGAGCAGCTCGGCGGAGGTTGGGAAGTCCTGCATCAGGCCGCCTCCCGCCGGAGCTCGGCGGAGATCAGCTCGAGCATGTCCCACTCGGGCTCGCAGATGCGGCGGCCGAGCGAAGCGAGCTCGTGGCTGGGACGGGCGCCGGAGAGGTGGTCGAGCGCCTGACGGGCGCAGATCACGGCCCACTTCAGGTTTCCCATCATCTCCCACCAGAGCAGCCGCTCGCGCTCCAGGTGGGCACCTCCGGCCTCCTCGTAGGCGGTGAGGAAGGACTCCAGCGTGCCGACGCCGGCGACGGGCTCCTCATCGTTGCCGAAGCGCCAGGAGCGGATCACGAGCCAGCCGACGTCCTCGGCGGGATCGCCGCCATGGGCGAGCTCCCAGTCGATCACCGCGGCGAGGCCGTCGGCATCGACGATGAAGTTGCCGAGCCGGAAGTCACCGTGGACGAGCGCCGGGGCCGGCGCGGGATCGGGCGCGTTGAGCCGCAGCCACCGCAGGCCTGCCTCGACGCCGGGCAGCGGCTGGCCGATCCGGTCGATCTCCGCCTCCCAGAGCTCGCAGGCGGCGAGCGCCGGGTCGCCCGCGGGCACGGCGAGCCCCTCGATCGAACCGGGATCGATGCCGTGGACTGCGGCCAGCGCCCGGCCGAGCTGCTCGGGAAGCAGCTCACGCGCCGTCGCGTACTCGTCCTTGCGCAGCAGGCGGGGTGCCACGGATTCGCCCGCCACAAACTCCATCAGATAGCCCTCACGCTCCCCGAGCGGCTCTTCCTCGGCAGCCGCGAAGGCGAGCACCCGGGGCACCGGGACCCCGGCCGCCGCCGTCGCGTCGAGCAGCCGGTGCTCGAGCGCCAGGGGTGCAAACGAGATCGACCCGGGCGGATCGCAGCGCAGTGCCCAGCGACGAGCGCCCGCCGCCTCCCCGACGAGGTAACTCTCGCGCGAGGCGCCGCCGGGGATCCGCCTCAGCGTCAGCTCGCCGGCGTCGATCCGGGCGGCGGCAAGCAGGGGCGCGACCTCGGCCGCGCTCAGCTCAGCCATCGGCATCGGCGCTCGGCTTGGCCATCCCGTGCCGGCTCCAGTGCTCGGCGGGGATGTCGGCCGGGTCCTTGTACCAGTGCCAGACACACGGATCGGAGTCGAAGTCCTCGGGCGGGTGCGACGGGTACACCGGGTAGCCGATCCAGCGGATCGGCAGGACCTCGTTCATGAACGCGCAGTGCGTGCAGTACAGCGGGAAGTCCTCGCGGTCGTAGCTCCAGGAGTGCGCCGCATCCGTCGTCCCGTACCCGTCCGGGCCGTAGCGGCCGAGCCGCACGAGCCGCTGCCCGGACCCGCACGGGTTCATCGTGAACGTCAGCTTCTCCTCGTCCTCGGCGATCTCGAACGCGCCCGGCTTCGGCCCGACCCCGCTGGTCGAGTGCGCGCGCCACGTCGCCGCCAATGCCTCGGCAATGAAGCGGCGGTCGTTGCGATCGATCGCCTCGACGGTCGGCTTCCAGCCCCGCTCGAGCGAGTACTCCCAAGCCTCCTCGACGCCGTCATCGCCAAGCTTCTCCTTGACGAATGAGATCAGTCCAGCGATCCCGTCGACGAGCATGTCGTGCATGAACTGACCCTCGTACTTCATCGCCTCGCAGAGCGCCTTGGCCTGATCGAGGTCACCACGATCGATTGCCTCAATGACCCGATCCATAGTCGGCCGCGACATCTCAGCCAACTCCTCATCGCTGAACCAGCGACCGTCGTCATCAGCAGCCATCACCGTCTCCTTCCTCAGGGGGAAGGGCGACGCTATCCCACCTCGACGGGAGCCGAAGACTTAGCCGGCCGGGGCCGGGGAGGCCTGAGGGAGCGAATCAGGGGACGGAAATAGGAGAGCTACGCCCGCGGCGCCCGCTCGCGCCCAACCAGCGTCACACGGTCCCCAGCGGAACAGGTCTCCCCGGCCCCGGCCGGCCCGGGTGGCGGAGACGTCGCGCCGGCGAGCGCCGCCGCTACTCGGCTACTTCTTCTACGTCCAACTCATCGCGCCCGGCGAGCCGGTCGCGGCCGCGCTGGACGGCGGCGAGGAACTTCTGCAGGTTGACCTCGAGGGTCGAGAGGATCTCATCGGCGTAGTCCTCGGCCCCGAGGCGGATCTGCCGCTCGGTGTCGCGGGCGTCCTCGAGGATCTCCTCGGCGCCACGCTCGGCCTGCTTGTAGACCTCTTCCTCGCTGATCAGTCGGGCCTGCTGGTCGCGGGCCTCCTTGACGATCCGCTCGGCCTCGCGCTTCGCCTCCGCGAGCATCTCCTGACGCTCCTTGACGATCCAGCGCGCCTGCTTGATCTCCTCGGGGATCGTCGCCCGCATCTGATCCAGGAGGTCGTAGACCTCTTCGCGGTCGACCCTCACCTGGTCGGTCAACGGGACCGGCCGGGCGTTGTGGATCAAATCATCGAGCTTGTCGATCAGTACGAGAACGTCCATGAGTGCGCGTAAAGATTAGGGGTCGGCAGGCAATTCCCTCGTCGCGGGGTCTTTTCTCCCCCGGGCTGCAAGCTCCTGCCCATTTCGTTACGGTGATTCGCGGTCGCATTTCGGCGCCGCCGGGCGTGCGAGTAGGGAAAACAACCAGGGGAGCTGGACATGTCTGGGGAGCGGTGGGCGACGCGTTGCATTGCACGATGGATGGGGGCGGCGGCGCTGATCGTAGCCGTGTGCCTGGTGATCGGCGCGGCCACACCGCAGCGGGCGGCAGCGGCCTTTCAGCCCGTGCTCAAGACCCATGTCCACGTCGGCGGCACCTTTCAGGGACCCTGCTTCGACGGGCTGCAGCCCGGTCCGGGTAGCGACATCACGCACTTCAAGGTGCCCTACTTCGGATACCTGCGGCTGACGATCGCGGGTGGTTCCGGCGATTGGGACCTGGCAGCCTTCTCCGCCGGTCGCGTCGTCACTGCGGCCGCCTCCACAGGTCCCGTCGAGGTCGCAACCGGTTACGCGCTCGAGGGCGAGACGATCTCCGTCCAGGCCTGCCGTAATCGGGGTGCCGCCGGGGCACCGACAGTCCGCGCCGAGCTCGAGCGGATGCCGGCCCCCCAGGAGGCCTCCTCCCCGCAGATCCTCCAGGTCGCCACACCGACCGCAGCCGACCGGGCCACGCTCGCGCGATCCGGACTCGACGTCACGCCGGGACCTGACCCCTCGGCCGCCACCGTCGTCGCCTATGGCGGCCACGACCGCAACGAGCTCGACGCAGCCGGACTGGACTACGAGGTGGCGCCGCACGATCGCGCCGTCGCCTCCACCCGCGAACTCCGCCGCGAGGATCGCCGGCAGGCGAAGGGCCTGCCGGCGCCCGAGCCGTCGATGCCGAGTGGCAGGACCGGCTACCGGCGGCTGTTCGACTACGAGCAGGAGATGAAGGACCTTGCCGCCGCACACCCCGAGCTGGCTCGCGTCGTCACCTTGCCGCAGCGCACCGGCGAAGGGCGGCCGGTCGAGGCACTCGAGCTCGGCGACCATCCGGGCGCCGAGGAGGGCGAGCCCGTGTACATGCACATGGGCCTGCACCACGCGCGCGAGTGGCCCGCCGGTGAGATCGCGATGGAGTCCGCGTACGAGCTGCTCGACTCTGCCGCGGCCGGCAAGCCACGAGGGCTGAAGCTACTCGCCGGCACGAAGACGATCGTCGTCCCCGTCGTCAACCCCGACGGGTTCAACATCTCGCGCGAGGCCGGACAGCTGCGAGCGGACTTCGGCCAGCGCGACGGCCATCCGGGCGCGACGATCGCCGAGCTTCCGGCAGAGATGCACCGCAAGAACTGCCACATCCCGGCCAGTGGCGGGGTCGGCGACTGCGGAGCCGCAACGAGCGGCTCCTCACTCGGCGTCGACGTCAACCGCAACTACGGCGGGCTCTGGGGCGGTTCCGGCGGCGGCATCAGCCGCACCGCCGCCGACTACCGCGGCCCGGCGCCATTCTCCGAGCCCGAGACCCGGAACGTCCGGTCGCTGTTCTCGAACAACCAGGTAACCGCGGCCTTCACCGACCACACCTTCTCGGCCTTGATGCTGCGCCCGCCGCTGATCGAGGGCCTTGGCAGCATCCCGGACCACGTTCTCTATCGCCGGCTCGGCGCCAGGCTCGCCACCGAGACCGGGTTCAAGAACAAGCCCGTGACCTACCTGTACCCGACGAGCGGCGGCATGGAGGGCTGGTCCTATTACTCGCTCGGCTCGATCGACTTCACCCCGGAGATCGGCAGACGCGGATTCCACCCGGCCTACAGCAGGGTCATCGGGCAGTGGGCGGGGACGACGAACGCAGCCGACGGGAACGGCGGCATGCGCCGGGCCGGCTACAACCTGCAGCGCTTCGCTCGCCGCCACGCCGGCCACCTCCTCGTCACGGGCGACGGCCCGCGGAACGGGACGATCGTCTTCCGCAAGTCGTTCAAGACGACGACCCTGCCGGTCAGTCACCGCAACAGGGAGCCCACGGCTCCGATCGAGTTCCGCGACCGGCTCCGCAGCCGGGTCGATGTCGGTACCGACGGGAGCTTCACGGCGAACCTCAACCCGTCCACCCGCCCGATCCTCAACCTCGGACATCGGCACGGGCACCGCGAGCGCTGGCGGCTGATCTGTCTGGACCCGGCGGGGCGCAAGCTCGGCCACCGCTGGGTGGAGGGCGGCCGCGGCGACGTCGTCCGCGTCAACCTCGGGCCCGACTGCTGAGGGTCAGCGTCGCTGGATCCGCTCGGAGAGCTGCGCTGCGACGCCCGGCGGAACGAGATCGGTGATGTCGCCGCCGAAGGTCGCCAGCTCCTTGACACCGGTCGAGCTCAGGAAGCTGTACTCGGGCGAGGCCATCACGTAGACGCTCTCGATGTCCGGGGCGAGCTTGCGGTTGAGCTGGTTCATCTCGAACTCGTACTCGAAGTCGGAGATCGCACGCAGGCCTTTGACGATCGCCCGGGCGCCGTTCTCGCGGGCGAAGTCGACGAGCAACGTCGAGAAGACCTTGACCTCGATGTTGTCGCTGGGCGCTCAGCGCCTGCTCGAGGAAGTCCTTGCGCTCCTCGGGCGTGAACAGCGTCTTGCTCTTGCGCAGCGGCTGGTTGACGACGCCGACGATGACGCGGTCGAAGACGCGCGCCGTGCGGCCGATGATGTCGAGGTGGCCGTTGGTGACCGGGTCGTAGCTGCCCGGGCAGATCGCGGTGCGTCCGTCGGGGGACATCAGGACCGGACCTCGGGCACGTCGTAGAGGGCGACGTGGGCGGCCCCGTAGGCGCGCTCGCGGAGCGCCGGCAGCGTCAGCTCGATCGGGTCGGCGGCGGGGCTCTCCACGATCAGGATCCCGCCCGGGGCGAGCAAGTCGGGGCAGTGGCTGTCGAGTTCTGGGCCAAAGCGGGCCGCGAGTCTATAGGGCGGATCGCAGAAGACGAGGTCGAATCGACGGCCGGCGAGCCGCCCCCCCGGCGCGATCGCAGCCGGCAGAACGGCCTCGAGCAGCTCGATGCGGTCGCCGAGGCCGAGCTCCCGGGCATTGGCGGCCGCGGGCGCAATCGCGCTGTCGACGAGCGTCGCGTGCTGCGCGCCGCGGCTCAGCGCCTCGATCGCCAGGGCGCCGCTGCCGCAGAAGAGATCGAGGACCGTGGCCCCCTCGACCGCCTCGGGCCCGAGCATCGAGAAGATCGCCTCACGCGTGCGCTGCGCCGTCGGCCGTACCTCGCGCTCGGGCGAGCGCAGGCGCCGGCCGCGGAGCTCCCCGGCGACGACCCGCAGCTGTGGCCGGGACCGCCGGCCGTCGCGCTTGCGCCCCGCGGCCATCAGGCGGCGATCGGCTCGGCGCGCTCGTCGCCGAACCGCGCACGGACGACCTCGACGAGCGGCCCGAGCGCCGGCGCCTCGAGCGAGCCATGGCGGGCGAGCAACTCGAGCAGGTCCTCGCGCGCCTCGGCGAGCAGCTCCGCGTCGTCGGGCAGCACGGCGACGCGGAAGCGGGGCAGCCCGGACTGCCTCGTGCCCAGCACCTCGCCCTCGCCCCGCAGCGTCAGGTCGACCTCGGCCAGGCGGAAGCCATCGCGCTCGGCCTTGATCGCCGCCAGACGGGCGGCGGCGCGCTCGCTACCTGCGTCACCGAAGAGGATGCAATACGACTCGTGCTCGCCGCGCCCGATGCGGCCACGCAGCTGGTGCAGCTGGCTGAGCCCGTAGCGGTCGGCGTCCTCGATCACCATGACGCTCGCGTTGGCGACGTCGATGCCGACCTCGATGACGCTCGTCGCGACCAGCACGTCGGTCTCCCCCGCGGCGAAGGCGGCCATCGCATCCGCCTTGGCGGCCGAGGGCATCTGCCCGTGCAGGACGGCGATCCGCAACCCGGACAGCTCCTCCGCCGCAAGCCGTTCGGCTTCGGCGACCGCGGCGCGGGCCTGGGCGCTCTCCGACTCGCTGACGAGGGCGCAGACGACGATACGCCTGCCGTCCCGCCGCAACCTGCTCGCGCAGGAAGCCGTAGGCGCCGGCACGCTTCTCCTCGCCCACGACCCAGGTCTTGATCGGCTGCCGGCCGGCCGGCAACTCGCGCAGAGTCGTCGTGTCGAGGTCGCCGTAGGCCGTCAGCGAGAGCGTCCGCGGGATCGGCGTCGCGGTCATGTGCAGGGCGTGCGGGGCGACATCGCCCGGACCCTTCGCGTCGAGGGCACGGCGCTGGCGCACGCCGAAGCGATGTTGCTCGTCGACGACGGCCAGCGCGAGGCGGGCGAAGCCGACGTCAGGCTCGATCAGCGCATGGGTGCCGACGATCAGCCCCGAGCTCGCCGGTCGCCAGGGCGCCGAGCGTGCGCTTCCTGGAGGCGGTCGCCAGTGGCGCCGGTGAGCAGCCCGATCGGCAGTGGCATGGCGCCGAGCAGCCGCTCGAGCGTCGCGAAGTGCTGGTTGGCGAGCGTCTCGGTCGGCGCCATCAGCGCCGCCTGCGCGCCGCTCTCGAGCGCGCGCAGCATCGCGTAGAGCGCGACGACGGTCTTGCCCGAGCCGACCTCGCCCATCAGCAGGCGCTGCATCGGGCGCTCGGCCGCGAGGTCGGCGTCGATCTCGGCGAAGGCACGCCGCTGGTCGCCGGTCGGCTCGAACGGCAGCGAGGCGAGCCAGGCGCGGACGAGCTCGCCGGGCGGCTCCAGCGGCAGGGCCGGGCGTCCTTCGTCGCGCTCGCCGCGGCGCAGCGCCAGCGCCGCCTGGTGCAGGAAGAGCTCCTCGTAGGCGAGCCGGTGGCGCGCGGCGGCGAGCTCCGCTTCGGATTGCCGGGAAGTGGGCCGCGAGCCGCGCGTCAGCGGCCGCCGCGAGGCGCCGCGTGAAGCGCACCGGCGCCGGCAGCGGCTCGTGGACGTCGCGCGCTCGCGCCAGCGCCTGCCAGGCCCACTCGCGCAGCTTCTGCGGCCGCAGCCCCTCCGTTGCCGGATGGGCGGGGACCAGGCCGGTCGTGTGGACCCCCGGCGGCACCTCGGCCCCCGCACGCAGCGGGCTCTCACGCTCGGCCCCCGGGTCCGCCTCCTCGCGGCCGAGCAGCTCGTAGGCGGAGACACGGAAGCCGCGGTTGTCGAGGCGCCCGTTGAGGAGCAGCCTGGTACCCGGCGCGAGCCGTTCGGCAAGCCACGCCTGGTTGAACCAGCTCGCCTTCATCGATCCGCTCTCGTCGGCGAGCGTCGCCTCGACGATCCGCAGATTGCGACGCCGGGTCGGGCGCAGCCGGCCCTGGATCGCGGACCTCGGCGACGACCGTCGCCTCGCCTCCGAGCATCAGCTCGGCGATCGGCGTCGCGGCGGCCCGGTCGCGATGGGTGTGCGGGACGTGCTCGATCATGTCGCCGATGGTCTCGATCTCCAGTTCGCCGGCCGTCGCCGCGAGCTTCGCGCCAACCCCGCGCAGCGCCGTAAGCGGGGCCTCCAGGGCCTCCGGTCGCCGCGGCAGCCGCACGGGTGCGGCGAGCAGCTCAGTGCGCGTCTGCGCAACGCCGCTGCCGATCGCCCGGGGCGGCTGCGGCGCCGCGCTCCCAGCCGGAGCCTCGGGGTCGTCGTCTGCAGCTCGTGTCGGCGCCCGCGCGCTCATCGGATCAGCGTAGGTCAGCGGCCCCCCGGAAGGCCGGCGCCGGAGCCCGGATAGGCTGCGGGCATGGGCCGTATCGAGGACCGGATCACGGAGCTCGGGATCGAGCTGCCACAGCCGTTCGCGGCGCCGCCCGGGCGTCAAGTTCAGCTTCGAGCTGGTCACCCTCAGCGGCGGACTCGCCTACGTCTCGGGCCACGGCCCGACCGACGGCGCGAAGTTGCTCGTCGCCGGCAAGGTCGGCACCGACGTCAGCCTCGAGCAGGCGGCGCACGCCGCCCGGCTGACGGGGCTGGCGATCATCACCTCGCTCAAGCAGGAGCTCGGCGAGCTCGACCGGGTGACGCGCTGGGTGAAGGCGCTCGGCCTCGTCAACTGCGCCCCCGGGTTCAACCTGACGCCTCTGGTGATCAACGGCTTCAGCGACCTGATCATCGAGATCTGGGGCGAGGCCGGGCGCCATGCGCGCTCCGCGATCGGGGCCGCCGAGCTGCCCTTCGACATGTCGGTCGAGGTCGAGGCGATCGTCGAGGTCGACGGCGGACCGTGAGCATCGGCGGCCCGCACCCGTCCCCGGAGCCGGCGGAGGGGATCGCGCCCAACGGCCTGCCACGGGAGTCGGTCTGGGACTACCCGCGCCCGCCGGCGATCCGGCCCGAGCGGCGGCTGGTCACCGTGCGCTTCGCCGGCGCCGAGATCGCCCGCTCCGAGCGGGCTCTGCAGGTCTGCGAGACGGCCGGCCCACCCGTCGTCTACCTGCCGCCCGGGGACGTCGACCGCGGCGCGATCGCCGCTGCCGGCGGACACAGCCTCTGCGAGTGGAAGGGGTCAGCTTCCTACTTCGACGTGGTCGTCGGCGGCGAGCGGGCGGCGCGCGGCGCCTGGACCTACGAGCGGCCGAGCCGCGGCTACGAGGCGATCCGCGATCACCTCGCCTTCTATCCGGGCCGCGTCGAGTGCCGGCTCGGCGACGAGCTGGTCGACCCGCAGCCAGGCGAGTTCTACGGCGGCTGGATCACGGCCGAGGTCACGGGCCCGTTCAAGGGCGTGCCCGGCAGCGCCGGCTGGTAGCGCGCCGCCCGCCTACTGGACGGCGAGCAGCCACCACCAGGCGGGGGTGCCACCCGCGTGGGCCTCGACCTCGAGGCCGTCCGGGGCCATCGCCGTGACCTCGTCGAGCGCGATCGGCGCGCCGTCGCCCTCGATGATCGTGACGATCTCCGCGTCGTCGGAGAGCGCCTCGATCGTCGCCCGCAGGGTCGAGCCGGCGCCGCCCCAGGCGATCACCTCGCCGCCGATGAGCCCGACGGCGTCGCCGCGCACGAAGCGGCCGTCGACGTCGTCCTTGGCCGCCGGCGCGACGCCGCCGACGCGCACGTCCGCGAGCTCCTCGGCAAGCCGCTCAGCGTTCTCGTCGATTGCGAGCGCTGGATCGAACTCGACCATCGCCGACGAGGCCGGCCTGCTGGCTCGTGCAGTCGAGGACGAGCGCGGGCCGGTCGCTGAGCTCGGCCGCGCGCTCGGCCGCCATGACGACGTTGGAGGAGTTCGGCAGCACGATCACGGCCTCCGCGGGCACCGCGTGGATGCCCGCGAGCAGCTCGTCGGTCGAGGGGTTCATCGTCGGGCCGCCGTCGACGACATCGGCGCCGAGCTCCTCGTAGAGGCGGCGCAGGCCCGTCCCGGAGACGACGGCGAGGACGCCGGTCCGACCGCCCCCGTCGGCGAGGCGGCGCTCACGCTCGGCGATCTGTGCCCGCATGTCGGCCTCGTCCACGTTCGACACTTCGCCGAGCTCGGCGAAGATCGCGCGGGCGGCGGGCGGATCGTCCGTGTGGACGTGGACTTTGAGCGTGCGCGAGTCGCCGACGACGAGCACGGAGTCCCCGAGCTGCTCGAGCTCGGCGACCGTGGCGGAGCCGTCGAGCCCCTCTCCCGTGACGATGAAGTTGACGCAGAACTGAAAGCGGCTGTCGGTGTGATGTGGCACCGACATCCGCGCCGGAGCCTGCTCGGCGACGTCGACCCCGCCATCCTCGCGCAGCCCGGCGAGCGCGCCGGCGAGGATCAGGACGAGGCCGTGGGCGCCGGCGTCGACGACGCCCGCGTCGGCGAGCACGTCGAGCTGGTCGGTCGTCTTCGCGACGGCCTCCTCCCCGGCCCGCGTCATCACCTCGACGACCTCGGCGAGGATCTGGTCCTGGCGCTCGCCGATGTCGTCGCCGCTGAGGCGGCGGTTCTCCTCCTCGATCCGTGCGAGATGGGTGGTCGCGGCGTAAGCCATCGCGCGGACGACCGTCAGCATCGTCCCCTCGGCGGGATCGCGGACCGACTCGTAGGCGGCGTCGGCGGCGCGCGCGAATGCGGCGGCGATCAGCGTCGGGTCGATCAGCTCGCCCGGGCGGGTCGCGAGCTCCTCGGCCGCGCCGCGGACGATCTGGCTGAGGATCACTCCGGAGTTGCCGCGAGCGCCCATCAGCGCAGCGCGGGCGACGGCGTGGACGATGTCGGTGCGGTCCGGTGACGAGCCCCCCTCCGACTCGATCCGATCGAGCTCGGCAAGGACTGAGCGCATCGTCAGCGCCATGTTGTCGCCCGTGTCGCCGTCGGCGACCGGGAAGACGTTGAGGTCGTTGACTTCCTGGCGGCGCGAATCGAGGTTGTCGTAAGCAGCCTCGACCACCCGCCGGAAGCGCTCTACAGATGGATCGGGCACGGCGCAGGAAAATACCGGCGGCGGCAGTCGCGTGGCTTTACGGGTAGGCGGGCTGCCCGGCCTAGGGGGTCGAGCGGGCGCGTTGGCGGCCACGCCGTGACACCGCGCGGGGCCCCGCCGCCGCCGAACGGGCGTGGCCCTGCGAGGGCAATGAGAGAGGCGGGAGGGCGGAGCTCGCCGGTGGCGTCGAGGGCAAACAACGCGCCACACGTCGCCGCAGAGATGGGGTCCGGCGCATTGTTTCGCCTGAGGCGAACTAACGCGCCACACGTCGGGTCGACGCCGACGTCAGGCGCGTTGTTTCGGCGCCGGGCCGCGGGCGTTCCGTATCGACTTTGCCAGCTATGTGCTGGGAAAGTCGGTGAGGTTCGGCGAACTACCGCCAGGCGTCACCGCTACCCGGCCAGGCTGGGAGCGTCGAGGGCGGTCGTTAGGGGAGCGATCGTCCGCAGGACGTGAGCGACCCGGGCGGCCGCCATCGGCGCTCCCGGTCCGCCGCCGACTAGGCCTTGATGACCTTGTTGGCCTTGAGACAGCGGGTGCAGACGTAGGTGCGCTTCGGGCTTCCGTCCTCGAGGATCCGCACCTTCTGCAGGTTCGGGTTGAAGCGGCGGCGGGTCGCGACCATCGAGTGGCTGCGATTGTTTCCGACCGCCGGCTTCTTGCCGCAGCTGTGACATACCTTCGCCATCGGACGCGGCATGGTAGAGCAAAGCCGCCGCCAGGCAAGCGTCTCAGGCGCCTTCCTCTCAGGCGCCTTCCAAGGCGAGCGCCATGAGCCGCATGCGGACGACGGCGATCGCGGCGTTGCGGCCCTGATCGCGCTTGCCGCCGCCGGCCCGCGCCTCGGCCTGCTCGCGGGTGTCGCAGGTGATCACGCCGAAGGAGGCCGCGACGCGGGTCGTCAGGCTGACCTCGCCGATGCCCCGCGCCGCCTCGCCGCAGACGAAGTCGTAGTGGTCGGTCTCGCCGCGGATGACGACGCCGACGCAGGCGACGCCGGCGTACTGGCCGGACTCGGCGCAGAGCTTCGCCGCCAGCGGCAGCTCGAAGGCGCCGGGCACCTCGAAGACGTCGACTGCGTCCGCCGCCGATACCGGCCTCGCCGAAGCCCTCGTGGGCTCCGGCGATCAGCCGCTCGGCGAGGTCGCGGTAGAACGTCGCGACGCAGACCGCCCAGCGCTCGCCCGCGAGCAGGCTGCGCTCGGCCTCCGAGAAGGCCCCCTCGTCGGCGCCGCTCATCAGCCGCCGCTCTCGCCGCCGTCGGCAGGCCCCGGCACGGGTCCGGGAACCGGCGTCTCCTGCTCGGCGACCTCGGCATCGCGCTCGTGCTCGGCGTGGATCATCTCCTCGTCGAGCGGCAGCGCCTGGTGGTGGAGCGTGTGCCCCATCTTCTCCCGCTTGGTCCGCAGATAGGCCTCGTTGTGGACGTTGGAGGCGGCCTGGATCGGGACCTGCTCGGTGACGGACAGGCCGTAGCCCTCCATCCCGATGATCTTCTTCGGGTTGTTGGTCAGGATCCGGATCGAGCTCAGCCCGAGATCCTTGAGGATCTGGGCGCCGATCCCGTAGTCGCGCAGGTCCGCCGGCAGGCCGAGCTTGAGGTTGGCGTCGACGGTGTCGAGGCCCTCCTCCTGGAGCTTGTAGGCGCGCAGCTTGTTGAGCAGGCCGATCCCGCGCCCCTCCTGCGAGAGGTAGAGCAGCACGCCGCCGCCCTCCTCCTCGATCTGCGACATCGCCGCGACGAGCTGGTCGCCGCAGTCGCAGCGCAGGCTGTGGAAGACGTCGCCGGTCAGGCACTCGCTGTGCACGCGGACGAGCACGTCCTCCTTGCCGGCCACCTCGCCCTTGACCATCGCGACGTGGTGCTTGTCGTCGACCAGCGAGCGGTAGCCGACCGCGGTGAAGTCGCCCAACGCGGTCGGCAGGCGCGTGGAGACGATCCGCTCGACGAGCTTCTCGGTGCGGCGGCGGTAGGAGATCAGGTCGGCGACCGTGACCATCAGCAGGTCGTGCTCGGCGCAGTAGTCGGCGAGGTCGGGGACGCGGGCCATCGTCCCGTCGTCGTTCATGATCTCGCAGATCACCCCGGCCGGAATCAGCCCGGCGAGGCGGGCGAGGTCGATGCTCGCCTCGGTGTGACCGGTGCGTTCGAGCATGCCGCCACCCTTCGCCTTGAGCGGGAAGATGTGGCCCGGCTGGACCAGGTCTCCGGGTCCGGAGTGCGGGTCGATCGCGACCTGGACCGTGCGCGCCCGGTCATGGGCCGAGATCCCGGTCGTGACGCCCTCGGCCGCCTCGATCGAGATCGTGAAGGCGGTCTGCAGCGGCGCCTCGTTCTTCGCCGTCATCAGGTTCAGGCCGAGCTCGTCGCAGCGCTCGGAGGTGAGCGCCAGGCAGATCAGGCCGCGGCCGTGGGTGGCCATGAAGTTGACGGCCTCCGGCGTCGCGAACTGGGCGGCCATCACGAGGTCGCCCTCGTTCTCGCGGTCCTCGCCGTCGCAGACGACGACCATGCGGCCGCGGCGGATCTCCTCGATCGCCTCTTCGATCGTCGCGAAGGGCGAGTTGGGTGCTTCGGTCTGTGTGCCGGTGGATCGACCGGCAGCGGTCTCGTCATGAACCATCAGGGGTGCTCCTTTCAATGAAGCCTTGCAGGAGTCGCTCCGCGTAGCGGGCGATCACGTCCACCTCGACGTTGACCGTTCGGCCGTCGAGGTCCTCGGGGTTTTCGGTTCCGAAGTTGGTGCGCTCGAGCGTCTCGGGGATCAGCGAGACCTCGGCGATGTCGCCGTCGATCGCGGCGACGGTGAGGCTGACGCCGTCGAGGGCGATCGAGCCGTGCTCGACGACGTAGCGGGAGAGCTCGGGGCCGAGCGCGATCCGCACCCGCCGGGCGAAGCCGTCGACCTCGCTGCCGGCGATCTCGCCGACGCCGTCGACGTGGCCCTGGACGATGTGGCCGCCGAGGCGGTCGCCGGCACGCAGCGCCGGCTCCAGGTTGACCGCATCGCCGGCCTCGAGCCCGCCGAGCGCGGTCACCTCGAGGGTCTGGTTCATGACGTCGGCGGCGAAGCCGGTGTCGGTCAGCTCGGTGACGGTCAGGCAGACGCCGTTGACGGCGACCGAGTCCCCATCGCGGAGATCCGGAGCAAGCCGGGTCGCGATCGTCAGCCGCGCGCCTTCAGGCCCGCCGTCGATCGCCTCGATGCGGCCGAGATCCGCGATCAGGCCGGTGAACATGGCTTTCCCGTTCCCGCGTCCATCGGGCTCACCACTCTCGCATCCTGGCGCGGATCAGCAGGTCCTCGCCGGACGCCTCCCAGCTCATCTCCAGCGCCCGCTCGGCCTGCTCGAGATCGGCAGCGCCGCGACCGCCGAGCAGCGGCCGTGAGCCGGCGCCGCCGAGCAGCTTCGGAGCGACGAAGAGGCGCAGCTCGTCGATCTCTCCTGCGTCGAGGAAGGCGCCGGCCAGGGTCGCGCCGCCTTCGAGCAGCAAGCTCGTGATCTCGCGCCGCCCGAGCTGGTCGAGCGCCGCTTCGATCCGCTCCGGTCCCTCGCCCGGGCAGGCGATCACCTCGACGCCGGCGTTGGTCAGCGCGTCGGTCTGGGAGCCGGGAGCGTTGGGGCCGGCGATGACGAGCACGGGCGCCTCGGTCACGGTCCGGACCAGGCGCGAGTCGAGCGGCAGACGGGCGTCACCGTCGAAGACGACGCGTGCCGGCTGCCGTTCGGCGCCAACCCCGCGGGCCGTCAGCGTCGGGTCGTCGGCCAGCGCGGTGCCGATGCCGACGGCGACCGCATCGACCGCGGCCCGCCAGCGGTGCACGCGCTCGCGGCTCTCGTCCCCCGAGATCCACTTCGAGATCCCGTCGGCGGTCGCGGTGCGCCCGTCGAGGGTGACGGCGGACTTGAGCGTGACAAGGGGCCGTCCGGTGCGGGCGTGCTTGCGGAAGGGCTGGATCAGCAGCCGCGCGGCCCGGGCCTCGCCCCCGTCGACGAAGTCGACCGCGATGCCCTCGTCGCGCAACGTCCCAGGGCCGCGGCCGTTTGCCTTCTCGGAGGGGTCCTCGCAGCCGATCACGACGCGGCCGAGCCCCGCCTCGACGATCGCATCGGCGCAGGGCGGCTGCCGACCCTGGTGAGCGCAGGGCTCGAGGGTCACGTACATCGTCGCCCCGGCGGGGTCCGCCTCGCGGCCACGGGCGTCCGCGAGCGCCGCGGCCTCGGCGTGCAGGCCACCGAGCTGCGCGTGCCAGCCCTCGCCGATCACGGTGCCATCGCTGACGATCACGGCGCCGACGAGCGGGTTCGGGCTGACGTGGCCCCGGCCGCGCTCGGCGAGCTCCAGCGCTCGGCGCAGGTGCTTGCGGTCGGTCTCGGTTGCGGCGCTCACTTCGCTCATTCGCGGCGACCCCTGTTGGCGGGTTCTGGGAGCTTGTTCGAGACTGATTGACTGGTCAGTCAGCCAGGATTCTACTCTCCCCTAAGGGCCCGAAGGTAAAGCCCCGGCCAAGCTCGTATCCTTCGTCCATGGAGCGGGCGGAGGCAGAGCAACTGCGGGACCGGATGACCGCCGAGCATCCCGACCGCACCACGCACAGCTTCATCCTCAGCGAGCGTGACGGCGAGTGGACGGTGGCCAAGGTGGCGCTGCCGCCGGGCGCGCGGCCGTCCGGCACACTGAGCGAACGCCCACCGGTGCACGACCACACACAGACCGATCTGCCCGGCTACATTCCGAACCGACCCGGCTTCTAGCGATCCCCGGACCGCGGGCGAGGGAGTCGGCTGACCAGTGTCCGATGCCGAGCTGATCCTGATCGGCGGCCTGCTGCTGGCGGCTGGCATCGCCGCGGCGATGGTCGCCGACCGGCTGCGCGTCCCCGGGCTGGTCCTGTTTCTCGGCCTCGGCATGCTGATCGGCGAGCAGGGACCGGCCCACGTCCAGTTCGACGACGTGACGCTGACGCGGACGCTGGGCACGATCGGGCTGCTGCTCATCCTCTTCGAGGGTGGCCTGACAGCAGGCTGGAAGGAGATCCGGCCGGTCCTCGGCACGGCCGTCTCGCTGGCCACGGTCGGGACGCTCGTCACCGCCGTCGTGGCGGGCCTCGCCGCGAAGTGGCTCTTCGACCTGCCGACCCTGCAGGCGATGATCGTCGGCTCGGCCGTCGCCGCAACCGACTCGGCCGCGATCTTCGCCGTCCTGCGCGGCTCGACGCTGCGCAAGAAGCTCGCCCGCTCGCTCGAGGGCGAGTCGGGAATGAACGATCCGGTCGCGCTGCTGCTCGTTACGGGCTTCATCTCCTGGATCCAGACCCCGGGCTACAACGGGCTCGACATGGCCGGCGACTTCGTGCTCGAGCTCGCCGTCGGCGCGGCGCTCGGCGTCGCGGTCGGCCTGGGCAGCCGCTACGTGTTCCGCGAGCTCGACTTCCCGACGGCGGGCTTGTACCCGGTCGCGTCGATCGCGACGATCGGCATCTCCTACGGGCTCGCCGACCTCGCCCACGGCTCGGGCTTCCTCGCCGTCTACCTGACCGGCCTGATCCTCGGCACCGGGATCCTCCCCGCGCGGCGCACGATCACCGCCTTCCACCAGGGCCTCGGCTGGGTCGCTCAGATCTCGCTCTTCTTCCTGCTCGGGCTGCTCGTCACGCCCAGCGCGCTCCGCGACGTCGCCGTCGAGGGCATCGCGCTGGCGCTCGTCGTGATGCTGCTCGCCCGCCCGCTGGCGACCCTGATCGCAACCGCGTTCGCGTCCTTCAAGCTGGAGGAGCGGCTGATGCTGAGCTGGGCGGGGATGCGCGGCGCGATCCCGATCTGGCTGGCGACGTTTCCCGTGATCGCAGGGATCAACGACGCCGGGTTCGTCTTCGACGTCGTCTTCTTCGTCGTCGTCATCTCCACGCTCGTCCAGGGGCTCACCTTCGAGCCGCTCGCCGACCGCCTCGCGCTGACGACGAACGAGCCGGCGCTGCCGATGCCGCTGGTCGAGACGGGGATGATCCAGGAGCTCGGCGGCGACGTCTTCGCCTATCGCGTGGGACCGACCGATGCCGTGGTCTCCCACCAGGTCAAGGAGCTCGGCCTGCCGCGCGATGCGCTCGTCAACGTGATCGTCCGGGCGGGCGAGGCGCTGCCGCCGCGCGGCTCGACCGTGATCGAGGCGGACGACGAGCTGCACCTGCTGATCCGCCGCGAGGCCCGCCAGCAAGTCGGGCGCCTGGTCTCACTGTGGCGCAAGGGCCCGGTCGGTGAGAAGCCACTCTCCGAACTCGTCCCGCGCGGCTCACCGCAGATCTTCTCGGTGCGACCGAGCTCGCCCGGAGACGGTGACACCGGCAATCCACAGCGCCTCGAAGGGGTCGAAGTCGCCCGCGTGCTGCGCACGCGCAGCGACCGTGCCGCCTCGGTCGTCGCCCTCGACGACGGCCGCTTTGCCGTGGCCGACCCGGACATCGTCGCCCTCGGCGGCCGTCGCGCGCTCGCCCGCTGGTGCGTCGAGCGGGCCGACCGGCCGGAGACGAGCCCGCAGGAACGCTCCTGGTGGCAGGAGGCCGTAGGTGTCCTCAACGCGCCGGCATTGCGATGACGGCGGGCCGAGAGCCCCGATGGCTGCGTCCTCGGTCGCCTACGTAGCTCCGCGACGCCGCGCTCCCTGCGTCCTTGCCCTCGGTGCTCTCGGCCTCGCCGTGGGGCCTTTACGCCGTCTTGCGTAGCTCAGACGCCTCGGCCGCGGCGGCTATCTCTGCGTATGCCGCCGCCGGATCGTCGGCGCCGAAGATCGCCGAGCCGGCGACGAAGAGGTCGACGCTGTCGCGGACCAGCGGCGCCGTCTCGGCGTCGATGCCACCGTCGATCTCGATCCGCGGGCCGGCGTCGAGGGCGCGCATTGCGGCCGCCTTCGCCGGCGACGCCGGGATGAAGCCTTGCCCACCCCAGCCTGGGTTGACGCTCATGCAGAGCAGCAGGTCCGCCTCCGCGGCGACGTCGGACGCGGCGACCGGCGGCGTGCCCGGGTTGAGCGCGAGCCCCGCCAGGCAGCCGGCCTCGCGCATCGCTCCGAGCAGCCGGTGTGCGTGCGGCGTCGCCTCCTCGTGGAAGGTGATGCCGTCCGCGCCGGCGCGGGCGAACTCGGCGATCTGGCGGTCCGGGTCGGCGATCATCAGGTGGCAGTCGATGACGCCGCCCGCGTCGTGGACCTGGTCGGCGATCGCCGAGACGATCAGCGGTCCGATCGTGATCGGCGGGACGAACCGGCCGTCCATCACGTCGACGTGGATGACGCGGGCGCCGGCGTCCATCACCTCGGCGACCTGCGAGCCGAGCCGGGCGAAGTCCGAGGAGAGGATCGAGGGGGCGACGCGGCGTCCCGGCCCGGTCAGCGGCGTGCGCTCGGGGGCGCTCATACGAGCCTCAGCATCGACTCGCCGCAGGACTGGCAGCGCAGGTCGCGGTCGGTGCTCATCCGCGCGATCGTCTGGTGGATCCCGCAGCCGGGGCACTGCGAGACGAGCTCGTAGCGCTGCATGCAGTTGACGCAGCGGAAGCGGCCCGGCAGCTGGGTCGGGCGCAGCCAGGGCTCACCGCAGCCCGGGCAGGAGGGCCGCTCGAGGACGACGTCCGCCTCCTCGCTCATGCGCCTCCCCCGCTCCGCTCGAGCGCGGCAATGAAGAAGCCATCGGTGCCGTCACGACCCGGCAGCAGCTGAAGCGAGCCCGCCGGCGCCTCCGCCTCCGCGCCGGGGGCGAGCGGAGTCAGATCGACGACGCGGGTGACGTCGGAGCGCTCCGCGGCCGCTCCGGCGACGGCCTCGCCCTCGGCACGAGAGATCGTGCAGACGCTGTAGACCGCACGCCCGCCGTCGCGCAGCGTCGCCAGGCCGCGATCGAGCAGCCGGGACTGCAGGCGGGCGAGCTCGGCCACGTCCGCGTTGGCCCGCCGCCAGCGGGCGTCGGGGCGGGAGGCAAGCGTGCCCAGGCCTGTGCATGGCGCATCCACGAGGACGCGATCGTAGCCCGCGCCGACGTCGAGCTCGGTCGCGTCGCCGCCGAGGACCGTCACGTTGCCCGCGCCGAGCCGCTCGCAGAGCTCGTCCAGCTGGCGCGCGCGACCCGGATCGCGCTCGACGGCGGTGACTGAGCCGTGCGGCCCGACGGCCGTCGCAAGCTGCGTCGTCTTGATCCCCGGCGCGGCGCAGAGGTCGAGCAGGCGCTCGCCGGGGGCAGCCCCGAGCGCCGCGGCAGCGAGCGCCGAGCCGCGCGACTGGGGAATCAGAGTGCCGGCGGTCACGGCGGCCTCGATCGCGGCGCCGGCGCCGGCGGGCGCGTCGGTCGCGGCCGTGAGCAGCTCGACCCCTGACGGCATGCCGGCCACCGGCTCCAGACCCGCCGGCAGCTCGCCGGCGACGCCGGTCGCGCGGTACGTGTGATGCGGCGGCTCGTTCGCGGCCGCCATCAGCTCCGCGGCGGGCTCGGGACCGCGCTCGGCGATCCACAGCTCGGTGATCCAGACCGGCAGCGAGTGGATCACCGCGGCCCCTTCGGCGCTCGCCGGGTCGAGCGCGGCCAGGGTCGCCTCCCCCTCGCGGGCGATCCGCCGCAGGACCGCGTTGACGAGCCCGGCGCCGCGATGGCGCCGGCCGCCGTCGCGGCCACCCTTGGCGAGCTCGACCGCCTGATCGACGGCCGCGTGCTCGGCGCCCCCGTCGGTGAAGAGCAGCTCGAAGGCGCCGAGCCGCAGCGCCGCGAGCAACGGCGGGTCGATCCGGTCGACCCGCCGCTCGGCGTAGGCGGCGATCAGGTAGTCGCTGGTCCCGCGGCGCTGGACCGCTCCGTAGGCGAGCCGCTGGGCCTGGCCCCGCTCGCGCCCCTCGAGCCCGTAGCGGCCGGCGGCGCTGCGCAGCGCCCGGTCGGCCCAGGCGCCGTGCTCGAAGACCCGGCGCAGCACCTCGTAGGCGGCGCGCCGGGCCGGCGTCGGCGCGCTCAAGCGGTGCCGCCCGCGAGCTCGGGAGGCGCGTTGCCGCGCAGCCAGTCGGCGGCGATCATCGCCCGCTTGCCCGCCGGCTGCAGCTCGCTGATCGCGAGCTCGCCCTCGGCGCAGGAGATGCGAAGGCCGTCCTCGGCCGCTCGTGCCGTGCCGGGTGGCCCGGCGCCTGTCGCCGGCCGCCATCGCCCGCGCCGCGCGGACCCGGAGCCGATCGCCGCCGGCAAGCTCGAGGTAGGCGCCGATGTGCGGGTTGAGCGCGCGGACGACCAGCTCCAGCTCACGGGCCGGCCGCGCTCGGATCGAGCCGCCGGTCGGCGGCCTCGATCTTCTCCGCGTAGGTCGCCGCCGCGTCGTCCTGCTCGGTGAGCTCGAGCGAGCCGGCCTCGAGCAGGCCGAGCGCCTCGACCAGCATCCGCCGCCGCGCTCGGCGAGCCGCGGGGCAAGCGTGCCGTAGTCGTCGTCGGCGCCGATCGGCTCCTCCTCGAGCAGCGCGACCGGCCCCGAGTCGAGGCCCGCGGTGACGCGCATGAGCGCGACGCCGGTGCGCTCGTCGCCGGCCATGATCGCCCGCTCGATCGGCGCCGCCCCGCGCCAGCGCGGCAGCAGCGAGGGATGGACGTTGAGCATCGGCAGCTCGCCGAGCAGCGGCTCCCCGATGAGCTGGCCGAAGGCGCAGACGGAGCCAGCGGCGACGCCGGCGGCGCGCACCGCGGCAACGGCGCCGGCGTCGTTGACGCTCGGCGTCTGGTGCAGCGGCAGGCCGAGCTCCTCGGCCAGCGTCGCCACCGGCGGCGGGCTCAGCTTGCGGCCGCGGCCGGCGGGCCGGTCGGGCGGCGTGACGACGAGCGCGGGGCGGTGCTCAGAGGCGGCGAGGATGCCGAGCACCGTCGCGGCGAACTCGGAGGTGCCCAGGTAGGCGTTGGCGAGCGCCATATCGGCCCGCCTCAGGTCGAGGAGCCGGGCTCGTCCTCCGGCGGGGCGTCGGCGGCCTGCTCGCCTTCGTCGAGCATCTCGGGGCTGAAGCTCTCGCCGTTGCGCAGCGCCCGCATCGCGCCGCGGCGCTGATCGCGCGCGGTCCGGTCGAGGATCAGGACGCCGTCGAGATGATCGATCTCGTGCTGCAGCACGCGCGCCTCGAGGCCCGATGCCTCGAGCAGGATGCGCTCGCCGGAGGTGTCCTGGGCGCTGACGCGGGCGTGCAGGGGCCGCTCGACGTCGACGGCGATGCCGGGCAGCGACAGGCAGCCCTCCTCGGCGGTGACGAGCTCGTCGGAGACCCACTCGACCTCGGGGTTGACGATCGCGCGGGGCTCGGCGTCGGGGCCGGCCTGGAAGACGAGCATGCGGCGCATCGCGCCGAGCTGCGTCGCGGCGAGGCCGATGCCGAGGGCGTCGTGCATGAGCGCGAACATCCGCTCGGCCTCCGCGTCGAGGTGCGGGCCGAACTCGGTGACCTCGGAGGCCTTCGACTTGAGCACGGGGTCGCCGAAGGTCCGGACCTGGGCGAGCGCCTCGCGGCGCCGCTCGCGCACCTCCTCGAGCCGCGGCTGCTCCTCGGCGGAGAGCTCGCGCTCGGCGGCCGCCTCGGTATCCGCCTCGGGCGGGGTCTGCGTCGGCGATCTCGTTATCGCTCATCCAGGCAGTTTATGCAGGGCCCGGCGGCGTCTCGGGCGGTGGCCGGCAGCCTCTCACTGCGGATCGACGTCGACCGCGAGCGCCACGTCGCGCAGCTCACGGGCGCCGCTGAGTCCGTCGAGCCCGGCGGCGACGGCCGCGGTCACGCCATCGGGCTCCTGCGTCTTGATCAGCATCCGCCGCCGGAAGCGACCGCGGCGCCGGAAGCGCGGCGCCGGGCCGAGCAGCTCGGCGCCCTCCGGCAATCGCGGCGCGACGGCGGCGGCAACCGCCTCGGCAGCCGTCGCCAGGCGGGTCTCCGACGGCCCCGCCAGCTCGATCGCGACCAGACTCGAGAACGGCGGGTAGCCGAACTCGCGGCGGCGCTCGAGCTCGCCGCGCAGGAAGCCGGCCGTGTCGTGGGCGGCCGCGGCCCGCATCGGCTCGGCCTCGGGGGCCAGGGTCTGGACGAGCACGCGCCCGCCGCGCTCGCCGCGGCCGCTGCGGCCGGCGAGCTGCGAGACGAGCGCGAAGGTGCGCTCCTCGGCCCGGAAGTCCGGGTAGCGCAGCGTCGAGTCGGCGTCGAGCAGGACGCTGAGGACGACGTCGGCGAAGTCGTGACCCTTGGCGACCATCTGCGTGCCGACGAGGACGCCGCCCCTGGCGGCGCCGAACTCGGCGAGCAGCCTCCCGTGCGCGCCCTTGGTCGCGGTCGTGTCGGCATCGAGCCGAATCACCGGATGGTCGGCCGCGAGCTCGCCGACGAGCGCCTCGATGCGCTCGGTGCCGGCCCCGGCGCGGGCCAGCGCGACCGAGCCGCAGTTCGGGCACTCGCGCGGGATCGGCTCGCTGTGCCAGCAGTGGTGGCAGAGCATGCGACCGCTGCCGCGGTGCATGACCAGCGAGACGTCGCAGTGCGGGCAGCCGACCGCCTCGCCGCAGGACGCGCAGGAGAGGTGCGGCGCGAAGCCGCGGCGGTTGAGCATCACGATCGCCTTCTCGTCCGGGGCGAGGGCCATGAGCGCCTCGCGTACCCGCGGGTGCAGCGGCCCCGCCCGCGGGCCGAGCTCGCGCATGTCGAGCAGCTCGACCCTCGGCATCGGCCGAGCGTCGACCCGCTCGGGCAGCTCGATCCGCTCGAGCTCGGCCCAGCTCTCGGGCCGCGGCGTCGCGCTGCCCGCGAGGTAGACGCCGCCGGCCTCGGCGGCGCGTCTGCGGGCGACGGCGCGGGCGTCGTAGCGGGGATCGCCCTCCTGCTTGTAGGAGGAGTCGTGCTCCTCGTCGACGACGATCAGCCCAGGGCGGTCGAGCGGCGCGAAGACGGCCGAGCGCGGCCCGACGCAGACCTGGGCCTCGCCCTCGCGCAGCCGCCGCCACTCGTCGCTGCGCTCGCCCTCGGAGAGGCCGGAATGGATCACCGCGACGCGGTCGCCGAGCCGCGCCGCGACCCGGCCGAGCGTCTGCGGGGTGAGCCCGATCTCGGGCACGAGCAGGATCGCCGTCCGGCCGCGCTCCAAGCAGGCCTCGATCGCCGCCAGATAGACCTCCGTCTTGCCCGAGCCCGTGACGCCGTGCAGCAGCAGCTCGCGCGGCGCCTCGCCGTCGAGCGCCGCGATGACGCGGTCGGCGGCGGCTCGCTGCGCGGCCGAGAGCTCGATCGCCCGCGCGGAATCGCCGACGGCCGGCAGCTCGGGCCGGCGGCGCACCGTGACGCGCTCGCTTGCGACCAGCCCGCGCTCGGCGAGCCGGCCGATCACCGGACCGCCGGCGCCGGTCAGCTTCGCGAGCTCGCGGTCGCCAGGCTCCTCACGATCGATGAGGGCCTCGAGCACGGCGCGCTGGCGCTCGCCGAGGCGCGCGCCCCCTCCCCCTCCGCCCCGGCCAGCGCCGCCCGCCCGGCCGCGGTGATCCGCGAGCGTCGCTCGGTCCGCACGCGCGCCGCCCGCGGCCGCTTGCCGGTCCCCGCGCCGGGCGGCAGGCCGAGCGCGATCCCGCGCGAGCGGGCCGAGGCATAGCGCTCGGCGATCCAGCCGCCGAGCTCGATCAGCTCCGGCGTCGTCGCGACGTCGAGCACCTCGAGCGGCTCCGCGAGGCGCTCCGGCGCCAGCTCGCTCTGGCTCGCCAGCCCGGTGACGACGCCGAGCAGCTGGCGGCTGGCGAAGGGCACGACGAGCAGCGATCCGACCTCGACCTGCATCCCCTCGGGGATCCGGTAGTCGAACGGCCCGCGCAGCGCACGGGCCGTCGTGATCGGCTCGACCTTGGCGATCGACGCGGGCATCGAGCGGCGAAGCTAGATCATCGGGCGGCAGCCTCAGCGCCGGGCGCTGCGACGACGACGCTCCGCGGGGATATATTCCGGCTCGCGATGTCGTTCAATCTCGGACCGGGAGAGCAGATCGTCTTCGAGGGCCACCCCTCGTGGCGGGCGATCCTCGACTTCTACCTGAAGGGCGGCTTCGTCACCGGCGTGCTGATCGTCCTCGTCGTCCTGTGGGGCAAGACGATCGGCGACGGCGTCAGCTCGGGCCTGGTCGCGATCGTGCTGCTCGCCGGCGTCGGCGTCACCGCGGTCGCCGGCTTCCTGCGCCGCGTCTCGACGCGCTACACGATCACCAACCATCGCCTGCACATCAAGCACGGGATCGTCTCCCGCGAGGTCCAGGAGTCGCGCCTGACCCGCGTCCAGGACGTCCACTACTCGCAGTCGCTGCTGCAGCGCCTGCTCCAGATCGGCGACATCGACTTCGACACCGCCTCCAACGACCCGACCGACTTCGTCTTCGCCGGCGTCGCCGACCCCGACGAGGTCGTCGAGAAGGTGCACCAGGCGACCAACCCCGTCGGCGACGACGACACCGGCCTGGGCGAGTCCGAGCGTCGCCCGGCGCCGCCGGCCTAGCAGCGTTCGGCTCAGCTCAGACTGCGGCGGCCTCGACCCCGGCGGCGGCGCGCAGGGCCTCGACGCGGTCGGTGCGCTCCCAGGTGAAGTCCTCGTCGTCGCGGCCGAAGTGGCCGTAGGCGGCGGTCTTCTGGTAGATCGGCCGGTGCAGGTCGAGGTAGCGGCGGAAGGCGCCGGGACGCAGGTCGAAGACCTCGCGGACGGCTTCGGTCAGCTTGTGGTCGGAGACCCTGCCGGTCCCGAAGCTCTCGACCATGATCGAGACCGGGTGGGCGACGCCGATCGCGTAGGCGACCTGGACCTCGCAGCGATCGGCGAGGCCGGCCGCGACGACGTTCTTGGCGACGTAGCGGGCCGCGTAGGCGGCGGAGCGGTCGACCTTCGACGGGTCCTTGCCGCTGAAGGCGCCGCCGCCGTGGCGGGCGGCGCCGCCGTAGGTGTCGACGATGATCTTGCGGCCGGTGAGCCCGGCGTCGCCGACGGGGCCGCCGATCACGAACTTGCCGGTCGGGTTGACCAGGAACTCCTCGCCGAGGCTCGCGTCGTAGAGGTCGCCGTACTCGGCGTCGAGGACCGGGACGACGACGTGCTCCCAGAGGTCGGGCTTGATCGTCGTCTGGCTGGAGACGCCCGGATCGTGCTGGGTGGAGATCAGCAGCTTGACGATCTCGACGGGCTTGTCGTCCCGGTAGCGGATCGTCACCTGGGTCTTGGCGTCGGGGCGCAGGTAGGGGATCGTGCCGTCCTTGCGGACCGCGGCGATCCGGGCGGCGAGCGTGTGCGCGATCTGGATCGGCATCGGCATCAGCGCCGCGGTCTCGTTGGTCGCGTAGCCGAACATCATTCCCTGGTCGCCGGCGCCGTCGACGTCGAGCTCGTCCTCGTCAGCCGGGTCGTCGCGCGTCTCGAGCGCCTTGTCGACGCCCTGGGCGATGTCGGCCGACTGCTCGTCGATCGCGGTGATCACGGCGCAGTGCGTGCCGTCGAAGCCCATCTCGCCGCTGTCGTAGCCGATCCCGTTGATCGTCTCGCGGACGATCTTCGGGATGTCGACGTCAGCGTAGGTCGAGATCTCGCCGGAGACGACGACGAGCCCGGTGTTGACGAGCGTCTCGCAGGCGACGCGCCCGTTCGGGTCCTCGGCCATCACGGCGTCGAGGACGCCGTCGGAGATCTGGTCGCACATCTTGTCGGGGTGTCCCTCGCTCACCGACTCGGAGGTGAACAGGTACTCGTTGTCTGCAAGCTCGGTCGTCTCGCCCATCGCTTATCTGTGCTTCCTTCGCTGTCGGGTCCCGGACTGAAGAGGGCACCTTAGCCATTTCAGATCCGTCAATCGCCGGACGGCTGCGCCACCGCGGGACCCTGCTGCGGCTCAGACCGGATCGCCGACCGTGATCCGCAGGTCGGTGTCGAGCTCGTCGTCGGAGTTGGCAACCGCGAGGCCAAGCCCGGTGAGCGTGTGTAGGTCGGGCGCGATCTCGGCGTAGGCCGGATCCTCGGCGAGAAACAGTCGCTCGCCGAGGTCGAGCAAGCCGCGGGTATTGACGTAGAGCAGCATCGAGACCGAATCCGGCAGCCCGTCGGTCACGTCCTGATAGACCGCCGAGTCAGAGAGCGGGTCCGCGTCGGAGCGGGCGCGGGATACGGCGAGCGGACTCGTGCCGATCACGAGCTGGTCGTCCCAGCCGGCGTAGGTGAGGTCGACCACCGGACTGAGCCGAAGGCTGTGCGCCTCCACGCCGGCGATCTGCGTGGAGC
>CAWCUT010000003.1:0-49851 GCA_963798875.1 uncultured Solirubrobacterales bacterium | reverse complement strand
CAGCCCGACTCGCCCGCCAGGCCGAGTGCCTCGCCAGCCGCGAGCTCGAGGTCGACCCCGTCGACGATCGCCTTGTCGCGAGGCGTGACGCGCAGGCCCGCGACCTCGGCAGCGGTTCCACCGCCTCGGCCATCAGCGCCTCCTCGTCCCGCAGCCGTGGGTTGACGTACTCCTCGAACAGATAGCCGAGGAGCGAGACCGCGAAGACCAGCACCGTGATCGCAGAGCCCGGGCGGGATCACGTACCACCAGGCGCCGGCGCTCGGCGCCCCTGAGTTGAAGGCGTTCTCGAGCATCGTGCCCCACGAGATCCTCGTCGGATCGCCCAGCCCGAGGAACGAGAGCGCCGCCTCGCGAGGATCGCCACGGCGACGATCAGCACCGTGTTGGCGAAGATCAGCGGCAGGGTGTTGGGGAGGATGTGGGTGCGGATGATGTAGCCGTCCGAGGCGCCGAGCGCCCGCGCGCGCTCGACGAAGGCACGCTCGCGCAGCGTCAGCACCTGGGCGCGGACGATGCGGCCGGTGCCGGCCCAGGACGTGATCCCGATGACGCGATCAGCACCCACAGCGAGGGGTTGAGCAGGCGGGCGAGAACGATCATCAGCGGCAGCGCCGGAATCACCAGGAACCAGTTCTCGAAGGCGTCGAGGATCCGGTCGGTCCAGCCGCCGAAGTAGCCGCCGAGCAGGCCGACGAGCGTCCCGAGCACGGCCGAGATCACCGCCGCGGCGAAGCCGACGACGATCGAGACCCGGGCCCCGACGATGAGCTGACTGAAGACGTCGGAGCCCTGCTCGGTGGTGCCGAGCGGGTGGCCCAGCTCGGCGAGGCGAGCATGTCGAGGCTCGACGCGTCAGGGTCGTAGGGCGCGATCAGGGGGCCGAAGACCGCGAGGAAGACAAACAGGGCGATGACGCCGACCGCGAAGCGGCCCCGCCAGGTGCCGAACAGCCGCCGCCGGAGGCTGATGTCGGTGTCGACGGCCCCGGGCGGCGCGTCGACGACGCCGATCACCGTTGCGCCGCTCATCGCGCCTTCACCCGGGGGTCGAGGAAGAAGTAGAGGAAGTCCGCGGCGAGGTTGGCGAAGATCACGCCGACGCTGAAGACGAGGAAGGCACCCTGCGAGCACCGGGAAGTCCTTGTCGTTGATCGCCGTGAAGGTGAGCTCGCCGAGCCCGGGCCAGGAGAAGACCGTCTCGATCGTGATCGCACCGCCGACGACGGCGCCGAACTGGATCGCGGAGAGCGTCACCAGCGGCAGCAGCGCGTTTGGCACCGCGTGCCGGTTGATGACCCGATCGCGGGAGAGCCCGATCGCGCGCTTGACGGTGATGAAGTCCTCGGTCATCACGTCGACCATCGAGCAGCGCATGATCAGGAAGTACTGGCCGAGCAGCATCAGGGTCATCGCCGTAACCGGCAGCACCATGTGCTGGAGCACGTCGGTCACCTGCGCAGTCCAGCTCGAGAACTCGACGCCCGGCGTCATCTGCTGCCCCGCCGGCAGGATCGGGATCGCGACGGCGAAGATCAGGATCAGGATGATCCCGATCCAGTACTCGGGCGAGGCGTAGGTGAACAGGTTGAAGCCGAGCAGGCCGTCGTCGGTCCTCGTCCCCCGCCTGCTTCGCCGCGATCGACCCCCATCCAGGTGCCGATCAGGGTCGCCAGCAGTGTCCCGGTGCCGACCAGCAGCAGGGTCCAGGGCAGGGCCGACTTGATCTCGTCCCAGACGGGTTGGCGCGAGGTGTTGCTGACCCCGAGATCCAGCCGCGCCGTGTCGCCGAGGTAATCGGCGAACTGCCCGGTGAGCGGCTTGTCGAGGCCGTAGTCGGCCTTCAGCTTGGCGATCTCCTCGGGCGTCGAGCTCGGCAGCCTGAGGAACTGCGAGGTCGGATCGCCCATCACCCGGAAGAGGAAGAAGTTGAAGACCAGGACGAAGACCAGGGTCAGCACCGCCGCCCCGGTCTTCGCCGCCAGCCATCGTCGCGTTCAACTCGGCTCCCCTTCCAGGCAGGCGACCGGCTCCGGGCCTACTCCTCGAACTCCAGATCGCCGTCGCCGCCGCCCCCGCCTGTTGCGCCGCGAGCGCCAGAACAGGAAGCCGCCACCGATCACGACGATTGCCGCGATGATCCCGATGATCACGCCGGCGCCGCCGCTCTTCGTGCTCGAGTCGCTGGCGCCGCTGGCGGGCTGGATCGTCAGGAACGGCTCGTAGGAGACCTCGTCGCAGATCAGGTCCCCGTCGCCCGCGCGGGCAGACGCGCTCGACGCCGGCGACGCGGTCGGTCCGGTAGGCCTGCAGCTACGGGTCGTAGGTGAGGACGATGTAGGGCAGGTCCTGCTGCGCCAGCGCGACCATCTTGCCGGATCGTCTCCTTGCGCTGGGCGATGTCGAACTCACCCGCCTGCTCGTTCCAGAGGCTGTCGTACTCCGGGTTGGACCAGAACCTGTCGGACAGTCCCCGATCTCGCTTCCCTTGAGCACGCTGAGCATGAAGCTCGGGTCGTACGGGTCGCCGCCCCAGCCCCAGATGAACGTGTCGAAGTCGGGCGCCGGCTTGCCGTCGACCGTCCTCGTCGTCACGCTCGGTCAACCGGTCGTCGCTGACCACCTGGACGTTGAACTCGATGCCGATCGCCGCCGCCTGCTCGGCGATCAGCTTCGCGCCGCCTGGGTGTACGGAGACTCGGTGCGGGCGTAGAGGTTGAACTCGAGCTTCTCGCCGTCCTTCGTCCGCGGGTCGCTGCCGTTGTCCTGCCAGCCGGCGTCGTCGAGGATCTGCTTCGCCTTCTCCGGGTCGAACGGGATAGTCCTGCTCGGGCTCGCTGTAGAAGTCCCGGTAGTAGGACGGCAGCACGCCGTGGGCGACGAACGACGTCCCGTGCGCGGCGATCTGGTTGATCCGGTCGCGGTCGATCGCGTAGGCGAGCGCCTGGCGCACGGCCGGGTCCTGGACCGCCGGGTTGAACTCGGCGTTCGGGCAGTCCTGCTTCGAGCACAGGTTGAACGCGAGCTGCGTGTAGGACGGCGAGGGCGCCGAGATCGCGTCGATGTTCGGCTCCGCTTCAGGCGCTCGTAGCCCGACGCCTCGACCTCGCGAATCATGTCGATCTCACCGAGCTGCAGAGCGCGCTCGACCGCGTCCTGGTTGCCGTACTTGATGAACTGGATCTCGTCGAAGCTCGGGCTGCGGGCCCTTCCAGTACGGGTTCTTCGACATCGTGACGATGCGCCCGTGGCTGAACTCGGTCACGACGTACGGACCGGAGCCGACCATCGGCAGCGGCGGCTGGTAGGAGCCGGTCAGCTGGCTGACCGGGACCTTGCCCCAGACGTGCTTGGGGATGATGTAGACGTACAGGCCGCCGACGAGGCGGGCGTCGGGCGCTTGGTCTTGATCACCACCGTCTCCGGGTCGGGCGTCTCGATCGAGGAGATGTTCGACGTGTAGCCGGTGAAGCCGGCCCCGTTCTTGCCGAGCACGTCGAGTGACCACTTGACGTCCGCGGAGGTGACCGGCTTGCCGTCGGACCAGTTCTTGTCCGGGTCGAGGTGGAAGGTGACTGTCTTCTTGTCCTCGGAGACGTCCCAGGTCTTGGCGATGCCGGGAGCCGGCGAAAGGTCGTCGGGGGAGAAATTGACGAGCAGGTCGTAGTTGATCGACCAGATGTTCCAGTCCTCCTCGTCGAGCCCGACGAAGGGGTTCAGCGTCCGCGGGTCCTGCTCCCAGCCGATCTCGCAGGCGCCGTCTTGCCGCCGCTGTCCGTGTCGTCGTCGTCGACGTCCCGTCGCCGTCCTGCCCCAGCGCCGGCAGCGCCGAACAGCGCGGCCCACGACAGCGGCGAGGATCGCGGCAACATCGCCTTGCTCCTCAGTCTCATCCCGATCTCCTTTCCTTGTGTCATTTGCCTGGTTCCGTTGAAGTCGTGTCCGCCGTCTGGCGCGCCTCCACCCCGGGCTCGATCAGCTCGAGGTACTTGCCGTCGGCGTCGAGCCGCGCCCGGGCGCCGAGCGGGATCGTCGCCATGTGCTTGCCGTGGCCGAACGGCACGTTGGAGATCGCCGGGATGCCGAGGGGTGCGATCAGCTCGTCGAGGATCTCCTCGATCGAGAGCGTCGACTCGGGCCCCCGGCAGGGTCTGGTAGCCGAGGTTGACGCTCGTGCCGAAGGCGAACCCGGCGATCCCGTCGAGCTTGCCGGCGAGGCGCAGGTGGTTGAGCGCCGTATCGACCAGGTAGTTCTCGGTGTCCAGGTCCTCGACGAGCAGGATGCAGCCCTCGGTCTCGACCTCGTAGGGCGTGCCGATGCTCGAGCAGAGCAGCGTCAGACAGCCGCCGACGACGGGCGCCTCGGCGATCCCGGTCGCCGAGCGACAGCACGTAGGGATCCTCCGGGTCCTCGAAGATGCGCCCACCGGCTCGGCGGCCGAAGCGCGCGGTGGAAGAACTCCTCGGTCTTCTCGGTCAGCGCGTAGTCGCCCTTCGTCCGTGTGAAGCGCAGGAAGCTCGGCCCGTAGAAGCTGATCCAGTCGGTGTGCCGGGCGATGAACAGGTGCAGCGCTGTCAGGTCGCTGAACCCGCAGACGATGCGCGGCTCGGCCGCGGCGACGGCGTTCCAGTCGATCAGCGGGTAGCAGCGCGCGGTGCCGTAGCCACCCTCGAGCGCGTGCACCATGTCGATCCCGGACTCGGTCAGCGCCCACTGCAGATCGGCCGCGCGCTCGGCGTCGGTGCCGGCCAGATAGCCGTGCACGCGACGGTGGTTGGGTCCGAAGACGACCTCGTGCCCGCGGGCCTCGAAGTACTGCGTGGCCTGCTCGATGCCGGAACGCTCCTGTGGCGGCGAGGCGGGCGCGGCCACGGCGATGCGGCCGCCGGAAGCCGGCAGTGCGCGTGGGCGGCGGCGGGCGTCCGGACTCACTACGCGGCCTCCAGATCGTCGCCGGGAAGGCCCGCGGGAACTTCGCGCAGGCCGGCGATCGCCTCGCCGATGAGCTCGCTTGAGGCCTGCAGCGAAGCGAGCACGAGCTCGACGTGGATCTCGCAGACGTCGTCGAGTGGCAGCGGCCCCGAGCGACGGAACCAGAGGCCGACGCCGGTGCACTGCAGGAGGATGGCTCGCGTGGCGACCTGAGACCCCGAGGTGTGCAGCGAGCCGTCGCGCACACCGTCGCGGACCCAGGCGCCCCAGAGGGCCTGGTAGGAGTCCCGACGCGCGATCAGCTGACGCCGGCGCTCCTCTCCTAGGGCGCGAATCTCGGAGTCGGTGACGAACGCAGCCTTGGGGTGCAGGCCGTGGTAATGGACGTGCTCGCGGACGGCGGCGGCCAGCTTCAGCGCCGGAGTCGGCCGCGCCTCGACGGCCGCGAAGACGCGCTCCTCGAGCTGGTCCATGAATTGGATCTGCAGGCGGAAGAGCAGCGCCTCCTTGTTCTCGTACCAGTGATAGATCGCCGCCGGCTGGATGCCGGCCTCGGCAGCGATCGCCCGGACGCTGGCGGCGTGGTAGCCGAGCCGCGCGAAGCGGTCGACCGCGGCCGCGTCGATCGTCTCTCGCGTGCCCTCGCCGCGCCTGGCAGGCGGGCGGGCGGCATCCTTGTCCGCTGTCGTCGGAGTCGCCATCAGCCGAGCCCGAACAGCTCCGGGGTCTGCTCCTGGGTGGCGACCTCGCGGCCGAGCGTGCGGGCGAGGTCGGCGAGCTTGCCGACGAGCTGCTCGTTCGAGTCGGCGAGCACGCCCTTGCCGATGTAGGCGACGTCCTCGAGCCCGGTGCGGACACCGGGGGCCCCGCGCAGCAGTGCCAGCGCCTGCATGCGGAAGTGGTGGCGGCCGATGCAGGTGACAGTCCAGAACGTCCCGGCAGGGAGCGGCCGGAGCATCGCCTCGAGCGCCTCGGGGCTCGCGTCGATGCCCCCCGGGACGCCGAAGACGAGGTTGACCCGCAGCGGTGGTTCGAGCACGCCCTGCTCGAGCCAGCGCACGGCGCTGACGACGTGGCCGACGTCGAAGCACTCGACCTCCAGCGCGATCCCCGCGCCCTGTGCCTTCTCGACGATCCCGCGGCCGGCGGGGGGCGGCGTGATGAACGTCTCGTCGCCGAAGTTCATCGAGCCCGACTCGACCCCGGAGATGTCCGGCTTCGCCTCGAGGCCGGTCGTGCGCTCGTCGATCGTCATGTCGTTGGCGCCGCCGGTCGAGACCATCGTCAGGACCGGGCAGCCCGCCCGGATCCTGTCGATCACCTCGACGAACAGCTCGGGGCGCCCGCTCGGCGTCCCGTCGTCCTCCCGCACGTGCAGGTGGGCGACCGTCGCGCCGGCGCCAGCCGCGGCGATCGCCGAGTCGGCGATCTCCATCGCCGTATAGGGCACGTTCGGGTTCGTGTCGCGGAACACGTCAGCACCGGTGACGGCGACGGTGACCACGACGGGGTCCGAGTTCCAGCTCATCGGCGCTCCTCCTTCGCTGGGGTGCCGGGTGACGGGGCGCTGAGCGCCTCGCGCTCCGTCTCACTGATCGGTCGCGCGCGGCGACGCTCGGGGTCCCAGAGCACGAGCCCAAACTCGCCCTCGACTGCCACGCGGCCACGGGCGTCGCGGATCAGCTCCGCCATCCGCACGCTCGCGGTCCCGAGCTCGGCGACGGTCGTCTCGACGAACACCTCGTCGTCCTCAGGCAGGATCTCCTCGCGCCAGATCACGTTGCAACGGCCGACGACGTATTCGTCGCGGCCGATCCCGCAATCGGCGAGGAAAGCATCGCGGCCGGCCTCGAAGTAGGTGAAGGCGTGGACGTGGTTGACGTGGCCGAGAACATCGAAGTCGCCCCAGCGCAACGGCACCCGGTGAGCCCCTCCGGCGCTCATCCCGCTCCCTCGCCCGCGCTTGTCGCGATCGCCTCGCGCAGCTCCGGCATGCGCCGGTAGAGCTCGAGCGCATAGGCGCCGCGATCGGCCGCGTAACCGTGGCCAATCAACATCCGTAGGTCGCGGCTCATCCCGTCCGCGGTCAGCGCCGCTGTCTGAAAGCGCGTCGCCATCGAGTAGAAGAGGACCGTGCCGCCCGGCCGGGTCATCGTGATCGCCGCCGGCTCGCAGCCGCGGGCGCTGACGACGACGACCGTCAGCTCGGCAGGTTCGGCGCCGGCCTCGCCCAGCGCTTCGAGCGTGGCGATCGGATCGCGCAGATCAGCAACCACCCCGGCATCGCAGAGCCCCGCCTCGGCGACGGCGGCGACCGCTTCGGAGTCGCGGTCCAGCGCGACGAGTCGGCGCGCGACGCCCCGCTCCGCGCAGGCGTCGCGCGCGGCGGCGAGGGCGAGCCGACCGGCGTGGCCGGCGCCGAGCACGCAAACGGTGGCACCCGCGCTCAGCTCCGGCACCAGCTCGCGCACGTGCGAGGCGGCCGCGTAGACGTCATAGATCTCGAGCGCCGTCGCCAGCGGAATGTCATCAGGCAAGAGCCCCCAGGGTGCACTCTCAGGCAGGTACGCGGTGCCGCGCACGTCGAGCTGTGCAGAGGAGGCGTCGACCGAGATGACCTCCTCGAGCCGCAGGGGCGTCAGCGTCAGCGACGCAAGTGAGACGACGCGGTCGCCCTCCGCAGGCCCACGCTCGAGCTCGGCCCCGACGGCCGCCACGGTGCCGAGCGCGACGCCACCTGAGTCGGTCTCCGGGTTGTGCATCTTGCCGCGCGCGGCGACGATCTCCAGCACCCGCGCAGCCATCCGCTGCGGATCGCCCTCGGCGCCCGCTCGGACGTTCTCAAAGGACGTCGCGTCGAGGCAGAGGCGCTCGACCGCGAGCTCGAACTCACGCGAGCGCACCGGCCCGGCTGCGTCAAGCCGCTTGGCCGGCTGCGGCAGCGAGCCGACGGGCTCGAGCACCCGATCGATGCCGAGACCTTTTCCCGTTCGCTGCGCCGCCGCTAGGCTCATGAACGAGCGTTAAGCTATTACCTCGGTCAAATGCCTGCGTTGCGACCTATAGATGATCGACCGTTCAATCAGCGATCCGGGCGGGTGAGGGGGTGAGCGGCACCCCGCTGGAGGGCATGCGCTTTGTCGGGTCGAGCCGCCAGGCCCGCCATGAGCCCGCCGCCGAGATCTACGTCGGCGTACGCACCCCTGCCGTCGAGGTGCCCGCGCGGGCGGAACGGATCGAGACGGCGCTGCTCGCCGCCGGCGCGGCGCGGGTCGAGGCGCCGGGCGCAGCCGACGAGCAGGCGCTCGCACTGCACGACCCACAGCTCGTCGCCTACCTGCGAAGTGCCTGGCGGGATTGGCAGGCATCCGGGCTCGCGACCGACCCCGGCCAGGATCAGGTGGTGCCGTACCTGTTCCCACACGCGAGGATGCTCGGCACGACGAGCGAACCCGGCGCGCTGCGCCCGGCCGCCTCCATCGCCGCCCGAGGTGGCCTCTTCGCCTACGACACGATGACGTTGATCGGGCCTGGGACCTGGGAGGCGGCGCGGGCGGCCCTCGACGTGTCGATCGCTGCTGCCGACCTCGTCGCGGACGGCGAGCCTCTCGCCTACGCGCTCTGCCGCCCGCCGGGCCACCACGCCACACGCGGCGGCTTCGGCGGCTCCTGTTACCTGAACAACACGGCAGCCGCCGCGACCCGGCTGGGCGATCGGCTCGGCGAGAGGGTCGCGGTCATCGACATCGACGCCCACCATGGCAACGGCACGGAGGAGATCTTCTGGAGCGACGGGTCGGTGCTCACCGGCTCGGTCCATGTCGATCCTGCCGCCGGCTGGTTTCCCCACTACGCCGGATTCGCCGGCGAGGGCGGCGCCGGAGCGGGCCGCGGCACCAACCTGAACCTGGCGCTCGCTCCGGGCTCCGGCGACGGGCCGTGGCTCGAGGCAGTCGGCAAGCTCGCCGGATGGGCCGTCGCGGGCGGCGCCCGCGCGATTGTCGTCGCCCTCGGTGTCGACGCTGCAGGCGGCGACCCCGAGAGCCCGCTCGAGGTGACCGCCGAGGGTTACCGGCAGGCGGGCGCGATCCTCGCCGGCACCGGCCTACCGCTGGCCGTCGTCCAAGAGGGCGGCTACCGCCTGGAAACGATCGGTGAGCTCGTCGTTTCCATCCTCGCGGGAATCGCGGTACGGTGATCACGTGCGACAGGCGCGTGCGTCGGCGAGGGTGTATCTCGGGTTGGCCCTGATCGTCGTGCTGGCACTGACCAGCACTGCCGTGGCGGCGAAGAAGCCGCCGCCGCTCAAGTTCGGGAAGGCGCACGGCTACGTGGTCGGCTCCGACCCCCTCCACCTGGCCACCGGGGATCTCGACCAAAACGGGAAGACCGACGTCGTCACGTCGAACTTCGCCGCCAGCGGCGGCGTGCGGAGCCTTTCGGTGCTGCGCGGCAAGCGCAAGGGCAAGCTGGCGCCCGCGACGACGATCCCGGCCCCCTCCCAACCCGACGGGCTCGCGATCGCGCGGCTCGCCGGAGACCACGATCCCGACCTGGTCGTCAGCGGCTTTGCTCCGCCCGAGATCATGATCTACCGGGGCGGCCCCGGCGCCGGCTTCGCCCCTCCCGAGACGATCGGCATGGCCGCGAGCCCGCGTGACATCGCCGTCGACGACTTCACCGGTGACGGCATCCCTGACATCGTCGTCAAGCTCCAGAGTCCTTACGGTCTCGCCGAGCTCACCGGCCTCCCGAACGGGCATTTCGGGGCGCCGCAGACGATCCCGACCGGCGTCACGCCGGCGATGTACCTCGGTCCGATGCACGCGGCGGACGTCAACGGCGACGGTCTGCCGGACATCCTGCTGATCCGCTCCGACAGCGTCATCCTCACCCTCCTCGCGCTGAAGGGAGGCGGCTTCGCCGCGCCGATACCGCGCAGCACCCCGGACGTCCCACTCGACGTCACCGCAGGCGATTTCGATGGCAACGGCAAGGTGGACCTGGCGGTCGCCGGCGGCGTCGGCGGCGCGGTCGCCGCCCGCGGGACCTCGATCTCCGAGGACCGGATCGACATCTTCCGCGGCAAGGGAAACGGCAAGTTCGTGCCCTCCTACTCCCACAGAGTCGGCTCCTCGCCGGGCATCATGGGCTCGATCGCCGCCGCCGACTTCGATCGTGATGGACGCGACGACGTCGTCGCCGGCTTCGAGGTCGCGCCTCAGATCGCTGTGATGCGGGGTCGCAAGAAGGCGCGGGTCACCGGCCCGACGTTCATCAAGGTCAAGGCCGATTCCTTGGCCGTCACCATGGCCGCCCTGAACAAGGACAAGCGCCCAGACATCCTCGCAAGCGGGATGCCCACGGCGGGGGGCGGAAAGCTCTCAACCCTGCTGCAGAAGAAGCCGCGCAAGCACCACAAGCACAAGCACCACCACAAGCACCACCACTAAACGGGCACCGACCGGGGACAGCCGGTTCACGGCGCCCGCCGAGTCGACGCCGAGGACTGACGAGGTCGGGAGGACGCCGAGCAGCGCCCTCCCGGCCCGTCAGTCCTTGGCGTATTCGACGCGGATCTGCTTACCCTTTAACTTCGTATCGTTGAGGCGCTCGACGACCTGCTCGGCCTTGTCGGTGTCGAGGTCGACGAAGGCGAAGCGCTCGAGCATGCGGATGTCGTGGATCGAGTCCTCCGGGATCACTGCCCCCTCGACGAGCGCGAACTCGATGTCCTGCTCTTCGAGCCCGCTGCGCGTGCCGCGGTTGATGAAGAGCTTCGTGTGTGCGGAGTTGCCGTTGCCGCCCTCGGCGTCCTTGGCGCCCCCACCTTCCTCACGGGCCGGCGCGGCATCCCGCGAGTGGTCGCGGCGCTTCGGTCGCGGCGCGTGCTCGATCCGCTCATCGGGGGCCTCCCACTCGCCGATCGAGGTCTTGACGTCGCTCTCGATCTTGGCGATCTCGCCGCGCTCCTTCGGCGTCACGAAGGTGATCGCGCGGCCGGTGCGGCCGACGCGGCCGGTGCGGCCGATCCGGTGCACGTAGATCTCGCTGTTGTTGGGGAGGTCGAAGTTGATCACGTGCGTGACGTGCTCGATGTCGAGCCCGCGGGCGGCGACGTCGGTGGCGACGAGCAGCGGCGACTTGTGCTCCTTGAAGGCGATCATCACGCCGTCGCGCTGGCCCTGGCTCAGGTCGCCATGCAGCGCCTTCGAGCGCAGGCCCTTGTCGTTGAGGCGCTTGTCCAGGCGGGAGGTGCCGATCTTCGTCTTGCAGAAGACGATCGCCTGCTCAGGCTCCTCCTCGCGCAAGACCTCGATCAGCTTGTCGACCTTCTTCGCCTGCTCGACCTCGACGTACGCCTGCTCGATCGCGTCGACGGTCAGCTTCTTCGGCGTGATCGAGATCGTCACCGGGTCGTACATGTAGGTCTCGGCGAGGCGCTTGACTGGCGCCGGCATCGTCGCGCTGAAGAGCATCGTCTGGCGCCCGTTCGGGCACATGCGCAGGATCTTCTCGACGTCCTCGATGAAGCCCAGGTCGAGCATCTCGTCGGCCTCGTCGAGGACGACGTAGCGCGCGGCGTTGAGGTTCAGCGAGCCGCGGGTGATCAGGTCCATCATGCGACCGACGGTGGCGACGACGACGTGGGCGCCGTAGCGGACGCGGGCCGCCTGGTCGCGGACCGAGGTGCCGCCGAAGACGGCGACGACGTTGACGTCGAGGTGCTCGGCGTAGGAGCGCAGCGCCTGCGTCACCTGGATGCAGAGCTCGCGGGTAGGCGTCAGCACGATCGCCTGCGTGGAGTCGTCGTCAGGGTCGAGGTGCTGGAGCAGGGGCAGGCCGAAGGCGGCCGTCTTACCGGTACCGGTCTGCGCCTGGCCGATCATGTCCTGGCCGCCGAGCAGGACCGGGATGGCCTGCTCCTGGATCGGGGAGGGTTGCTCGAAACCGAGCTCGTCAAGTGCCTCGAGGATCTCGTCCTTGAGGCCGATTTCGCGGAATGCGCTCAATTGTGGTCCGTTCTCTCGGAGCGGACCGCGCGGCCCGCGCTTCTTTACGTCTGTCAGGCGCTCGGGTCGAGGAGGAGCTTGCCGTGCGTCCGGCGCTCCGCCAGTTCGGTGTGAGCTCGGGCGGCGTCGCTCAGTGGAAAGACGCCGCCGATCACGACCTCGAGCTCCCCGGAGGCTACAGCCCCGAGCACTTCCTCGATCCCAGGGGTGAGCAGATCGGGCCGTTCGAGCAGATGCGGGATCCAAAAGCCGGCGACGGATCTGCTCGTCCGCATGAGCTTCGACGTGCGGACCTCGTTTGGCTCTCGGGTGGCAATTCCGAAGGCGACCATACGTCCGAAGGGCGCGATCACCTCCATCTGCTGCTCGAAGGCGTCGCCACCCGAGATCTGCAGAACGACGTCGATCTGACGCCCGCCATTCGCCTCGAGCAGGTCCTCGACCATCCGCTCCGAGCGCGAGTCGACCGTCGCGTCGGCGCCAAGGCGCTCGGCGAGCTCGCGCTTCTCCGGCGAGGACGCGAGCCCGATTACGCGCGCCCCGATCCGCTTGGCGAGCTGCACCAGCAAGGTGCCCGTGCCCCCCGCAGCGCCCTCGATCGCGACCGTCTCCCCCGCTGCCAGCCGGGCGCTGAGCCGCAACAGGCCCCACGCCGTCAGACCCTGGATCAGGATCGCTGCGGCGGCATCGTCGTCGACCTCGTCCGGAATCGGTACGAGCCACTCCGCCGCGACCGCGACCCGCTCGGCGTAGCCGCCGATCCCCGTCGGCAGGATCGCGGCGACGCGGCGACCAGCCGCGGTGCGACCGCTGATCTCGTTGCCGGGGATGAACGGCAGCGCGTCCTCGCCCGCCTTGGCGAGGTAGACGTCGTGGCGCTTGTGCGTGTCCGCGAAGTTGATCCCCGCCCGCGCGATCTCGACCAGCTCCTCGCCGTCGGCGGGGACGGGATCGGGCAGATCGACGAGCTCGAGAACCTCCGGTCCACCGAACTCGCTGATGTGAACAGCGCGCACGTGGGGCAGGCTATGCCACCATGCCGCGCTCATGGCCCTGACCGTCGTCGGATCGATCGCCTACGACGCCGTGCGAACTCCGTTCGGCGAGCGCGAGCGCATGCTCGGTGGCTCCGCCGTGCACTTCGCGCTCGCGGCCAGCTTCTTCACCACGGTCCGCGTCGTCGGCCCGGTCGGCGAGGACTTCGGCGAAGAGGAGCTCGACGTGCTCACCGCGCGCGGGATCGAGACCGCCGACATCGAGCGCATCGAGGGCGGTCGCACCTTCTTCTGGCAGGGGCACTACGAGCACGACTTGAACGTCGCCCACACCGACGACACGCAGCTCAACGTCTTCGCCGAGTTCGAACCGAAGCTCTCGGACGGCTCGCGCGCCTCCGAGGTGCTCTTCCTCGGCAACATCCAGCCCGACCTGCAGCGCTCGGTCCGCGCCGAGGCGAGCGGCGCCCGCTTCGCCGCGCTCGACTCGATGAACCTGTGGATCGAAACGGCGAAGGACTCGCTCGTCGCGGCGATCGGCGAGGTGGACTGTCTGCTGCTCAACGACGCCGAGCTGCGCCAGCTCACCGAACAGCCGAACCTGGCGAAAGCGGCCCGCGCCGTCATGGACATGGGCCCGCGGATCGTCGTCGCCAAGCGCGGCGAGTACGGCGCCGCCCTGTTCAGCGCGGAGGACACCTTTGCGATCCCGGGCCTACCGATCGAGGACGTCGCCGACCCGACCGGCGCCGGCGACAGCTTCGCCGGCGGCTTCCTCGGCTACCTGGACTCCGTTGGCGCCAGAAGCCCTCGACGCCACCGAGCTGCGTCGGGCGATGGTCTTCGGCTCGGTCATGGCCTCCTTCAACGTCGAGAACTTCGGCACCGAGCGCGTCCGCTCGCTCGAGCCGAGCGAGGTCGAGGCCCGCCTCGCCGACTTCAAGTCGCTGACCCACTTCAGCGACCACCCGCTCAGCGACTAGGCCGTTCGTGCCCGGGCCCGGGCGGGCACCGATAACTCCTGCGCGACACCCGACTCCCCGGGATTGGGATACTGGGCATCCCCCCAGGGACTGCAAGCTTTTTCCCCTTCCTCCAGGAGGACGCCCCAGATATGAGCGAGACCAAGGACACCCTCTCGATCACCGACAACCGGACGGGCAAGACCTACGAGATCGAGATCACCGACGAGACGATCAAGGCGATGGACCTTCGCCAGATCAAAGTCAACGACGACGACTTCGGGATGATGGCCTACGACCCGGCCTTCACCAACACGGCAGCCTGCCGCTCGGAGATCACCTACATCGACGGCGAGGCCGGAATCCTCCAGCACCGCGGCTACTCGATCGAGCAGCTCTGCGAGCACTCGACCTACCTGGAGGTCGCCTACCTGCTGATCTTCGGCGAGCTGCCGACCGCGCCGCAGCTCGAGCGCTGGCACTACGACATCACCCACCACACCTTCGTCCACGAGGACATCAAGGCGATGCTCGAGGGCTTCCGCTACGACTCGCACCCGATGGGGATGCTGCTCTCGACCGTCGGGGCGATGTCGACCTTCTACACAGACGCGAAGAAGATCGACAACCCGTTCGAGCGCTACATGGCGGCGATCCGGCTGATCGCGAAGATGCCGACGCTGGCCGCCTTCTCCTACCGCCACGGCCTCGGTCTGCCCTACATCTACCCGGACAACGACCTCTCCTACTCGGGCAACTTCCTCGGGATGATGCGGAAGATGACCGAGCTCAAGTACGAGCCGGATCCGCGCCTGGAGAAGGCGCTCGACGTGCTCTTCATCCTGCACGCCGACCACGAGCAGAACTGCTCGACGAGCTCGGTCCGCGCGGTCGGCTCCTCGCAGGTGGATCCCTACTCGTCAGTCGCGGCCGGCGTCGCCGCCCTCTACGGCCCGCTGCACGGCGGCGCCAACGAGGCGGTGCTGCGGATGCTGCGCCGGATCGAGAGGGTCGAGAACATCCCCGACTTCCTCGAGGGCGTCAAGAACCGCGAGGAGAGGCTGATGGGCTTCGGCCACCGCGTCTACAAGAACTACGACCCGCGGGCGCGGATCATCAGCAAGCACGTCGACGAGGTGCTCGAGGTGGTCGGCCTCGACAACCCGCTCGTGCAGATCGCCTCCGAGCTCGAGAAGCAGGCGCTCGACGACGAGTACTTCACCGAGCGCAAGCTCTACCCGAACGTCGACTACTACTCGGGCCTGATCTACGAGGCGCTCGGCCTGCCGAGCGAGATGTTCACCGTGATGTTCGCGATCCCGCGGACCTCCGGCTGGGTCGCGCAGTGGATGGAGATGAACGGCGACTCCGAGCAGAAGATCGCCCGCCCGCGCCAGATCTACACCGGCGACCGCGACCGCGACTACGTCAAGATCGAAGACCGGACCGGCGAGGAGAAGATCACCGGGCCGCCCGCCACGCGGCCGATCAAGAGCCGCCGCGGCGCCTAGCGCACGCGGCCGGCGCGTTCGGGCTGTCTGCGCGGACCTCGTCCGGCTCAGCCGGAGGTGTTCGCGATCGCGACCGAGAGCTGCTGGCAGTCGGGGAGATCGAGCGCGGCCGCCGCGTCGCCCGTCGAGGCGTCGAGCTCGCCGAGCGTCGTCAGGTAGTCGCCGCCGTTGGTCGCCTCGCGAGCGACCTTGCTGAGCAGCTTGATGTCGCCGTCGAGCCCGGCGATCCAGTCTCGATCTGCGTGCCGTAACCCTCCGGGCGGGGCAGCGGGGAGGCCTCGTTGCGGACGTTGTCGAGGATCTCCGCCCGGGCCTGAGCGTCGTTGGGGATGTCCCGAGTCGCCTTCGGCGCCACGAGCGCAAGGGTCTCCTGGACGCCGTCGCTGCAGAAGCTGTTGACCCGGCCCTGCCACTGCTCCATCGATGGCGCCGGCAGCGTGTCCTCACCACCGCCGCCACAGGCGGTGAGCGACGCCGCGAGGGCGATTGCCAGCGCGGCGATCGCCGGGGCGAGGATCGGGTGCCTGCGTCGGGACATCGAAGCGTGCAACCTACAGCTACCAGCTACGCTCGCCCTCCGTGGCCTCCTACATGCTCACCGTCCGCGCCGGACCCCGCGTGGAGCGCACCAAGCACGAGACGCTCGCCGGCGCCGTCGAGGAGCTGCGCCGGAGGACCGATGAGCTGCGCGCCGAGGGTGGCCTGCCCGGCGTCTCGATGCTGCGCGACTTCGGCCCCGAACAGCTGGTCAAGGCGCGGCTCGAGATCTCGACCGGCTCGCTGCTGCGCAAGCGGGAGGCGGGAGTCGACCTGATGGGCGACGGCAGCATCGTCCCCTTCGCGGGCGGCATCGTCCGCAAGCCCTTGCAGGACGCGGGGCCGGAAGACTACGAGCAGGCGATCGCCGCCGCGCTGCGACAATAGGGCCGTGGCCGACAACTCGAGAGGACACGCGAGCACCGACCTCGAGGGGGTCGAGGTAGGACGCCGCGTGCGCCTGCCACAGGGCGCGCGGCCACCGATCCGCGTCTACATCAACGGGATCGAGCAGGCCGAGGGCGACGACTACACGCTCGATTCCAAAGGCGTGCTCTTCAACGAGTCGATCGTCAAGGAGGGCAAGGTCTCGGGACTGCGCTGGCTCTCGATGTGGCTCGGCCTGTTCGGCAGCTACCGCAAGAACGAGACCGTCGACGTCTCCTACACGATCGACGGCAAGCTCCATCACATCACCGACCTGCCGGTCGTCGACGAGGACTGACGGGCTTCGGAGCCGGCGTCCCGCCGGCCCGGGGATCAGCGGTCCAGCAGACGCCGCTTCTGCGTCTCGAACTCGGCGTCGGTGAGCGCGCCCGACTCGCGCAGGCGCTGCAGGCGCTCGAGCTGGCCGACCGTGTCGGTCTGCGACTGCGCGACCGGCGCCGGGGCCGGTGGGGCGTAGGTGCGCACCGGGGCCGCCTTCACCGACGCTCCGGACGACGCGGCGAAACGCGGATCCGGCGCCGGGTTGCGCCGGTCGTCGATCCACGTGTAGATCGTCCAGAGCAGGGCCGGCAGGCCCATGACGAGGAAGGTGCCGCCGACGATCAGCGCGCCCAGCTGCGCGCCGGGCCCGGGATCGTCGGCCGTAAGCCCGTAGTGGAGCGCGACGGCACCCGTAGCGGTGAAGAAGACGGACCACGAGAGCAAGCCACCAGTCCAGCCGGAGCCCTTGCCCTGGTTCGGATCCCCGGGTCGCGCGCCCCGTGCGGCGAAGATGCCGGCGCCGATCAGGCCGCCGAAGAGCGAGGCCATGAGCAGCAGGATGCTCGTGCCCGTCCCCTCCGGACACTGCCGGGCGGAGACGTAGGGACCGCCCGACGCACAGGTGCCGGTGTCGAGCAGCTTGACGAGCTCGACGTTGAAGAGGACGACGGCGGCGAGGAAGAGTGCCGCCCCGATCACCGTCTTGACGACGTACGACACGGCGGCAGCCTACCCGGCCACCCAGCCCTCAGCGCAGCCGGCCGCTCAGGCGTTGACGCCGGCGAGCGAGGCGACCCGCTCCCGGTGCGTGCCCGCGGTGCCGAACAGCTGGCCGCCCGCCCGCGCCCGCTTGAGCAGGAAGTGCAGGTCGTGCTCCCAGGTGAAGCCGATGCCGCCGTGGACCTGGATCGAAGCCTTGGTCACCGACCAGGCCGCGTCCCCCGCCCGCGCCTTCGCCATCGCTGCCGCCATCGGCAGCGACTCGGGCTCGGCATCCGCGGCCCAGGCCGCGTAGTAGGTCAGCGAGCGCGCCTCCTCGACGTCGTAGAGCATCTGCGCGCAGGTGTGGGAGACGGCCTGGTAGGCGCCGATCGGGCGGTCGAACTGCTGGCGCTCCTTCGCGTAGGAGACGGCCATGTCCATCGCGCGCTGGGCGACGCCCGTGAGCTCGGCTGCGACCGCGACGCAGATCCGGTCGGAGGCCGCGCCGAGGTCGCCCTCGAGCGGCTCGCCGTCGGTCGCGGCGGCCTTCGAGTAGGCGCGCGTGTCATCGATCAGGTCGAGCCGCTCGAGCCCGGCGCTCGCCGGGTCGAGCAGGCGAGCGCCCTCGGCATCGAAGAGGACGAGCGTCGCCGCGCCCTCGGCGTCGATGAAGACGTCGGGGCTGCCGACGGCGCCGCGCTCGTCGCCGCTGGCGATGCCGGGCAGGCGCGCGGCCTTCTGCTCGTCCGAGCCCGCCCACTGGAGGGCGATGCCGGCGCAGGCGTTGGCGAGGAACGGCGTCGGCGCCACGCGTAGCCGAGCTCCTCGCAGAGGATCACGAGCTCGACCATGCCGAGGCCCTGGCCGCCGTACTCCTCGTCGATCGCGATCCCGGCCCAGCCGAGCTCGCAGAGCTCCTTCCAGACGCCCTCGTCGAAGCTCCCCGGAGCGTCCTCGATCTGGGCGCGGACCGCCTCGGGCTTGAAGCGCGAGGCGGCGAAGCTATGGGCGGTCGACTTGATCTCCGACTGCTCGTCGTTGAATCCGAAGTTCATCTGATCTCTCCTAGTCGCTGGGCTCGCTCAGCGCAGCTTCGGTAGGCCGAGCACCCGCTCGGCGACGATGTTCTTGAGCACCTCGGAGGTGCCGCCCTCGATCGAGTTGGCGCGCGAGCGGAGCATCTTGTAGGTCCACTCGCCGTCCTTCTCGAGCCCGGCGGGGCCGAGCAGCTCGGTCGCGAGCTCGGTCATCTCCTGGTTCATCGAGCCCCACTGGAGCTTCGCGATCGAGCCCTCGGGGCCCGGGATGCCGGTCTTGATCTGCGTCGACAGCGAGCGCATCGCGCCGAGGCGCAGCGCCTCGACCCCCATCTTCAGCTTCGCGATCCGCTGCCGCAGCAGCGGGTCGGAGCCGAGGCCGCGCTCGTTGACGAGCTCGATCAGCGCCTCGAGATCGTTCTGCAGGCCGACCGAGGCGGAGGCGCCGAGGCCGGCGCGCTCGTTCATCAGCGTCGTGATCGCGACCATCCAGCCGTTGCCGACGCCGCCCATCACGTTCTCGTCCGGGATGTAGGCGTTGTTGAAGAAGACCTCGTTGAACTCGGCCTCGCCGGTGATCTGGACCAGCGGCCGGACCTCGATCTCGGCCTGCTCCATGTCGCAGATGAAGTAGGTCAGGCCCTTGTGCTTGGGCACCTCGGTGTCGGTGCGGGCGACGAGCATGCACCACTTGGAGACGTGGCCGAGCGTCGTCCAGACCTTCTGGCCGGTGACCCGCCAGCCGCCGTTCTCCTTGACCGCGCGCGTCTTCAGCGAGGCGAGGTCGGAGCCGGACTCGGGCTCGGAGAAGCCCTGGCACCAGATCTCTTCGGCGGAGAGGATCGGCTCGAGGAAGCGCTCCTTCTGGCTCTCGTCGCCGTGCGCCATGACGACCGGGCCGCCCATCACGAGGCCGAGGATGTTGGCCGGGCGAGGCACCTTGGCGCGCGCGATCTCCTGGTAGAAGATCGTCTGCTCGAGCAGCGTCGCGCCGCGGCCCCCGTACTCCTTCGGCCACGAGACGCCGGCCCAGCCGGCGTCATGCATCGTCTTCTGCCACTCGCGCTGGAAGGCGAAGTGGGCGGTGTCGTCGCCCTCGGGCTCGGGCCCCGGGTGGTTCTCCGCCAGCCACGTCCGCACCTCGTCCCGGAACGCCTGCTCCTCATCGGTCAGGGTCAGATCCACCTCGTCCTCCTCGGAAACTCGCTCGGCGCCTGACTGGCCGGTCGGCCAGTCGCGGGTGAAAGCTATCTCAGGCGGCCTTCGGGCGGCCGTCGCGGAGCCGGGCGGCGACGGCGGTGAGGATCTCGACGACGCGGCCGGGCTCGTACTTCACCTGCCAGTGGCTGAACCGCAGTCGCTCCTGCCCGGCCGCCGCGTGGTCCTGATCGCGCCGCAAGTCGCGGCTCTGCTGAGCGGGCGTCCGGTGGTAACGGAGCCCGTCGGTCTCGACGACGAGCCCGAGCTCCTCGAACCAGAAGTCGACGCGATGGGAGTTCCGGTAGCTCCGCGTCTCCGGTCGGCCGGCGCCCGCGCGAAAGGCAAGCGGCACGAACAGCCGCTCGAGCGCCGAGTCGCTGAGGACGAACGTGTGCCGGTCGAGGGCGCGGCGGACGCGGCCGGCTCCGGGTCGGTGCGGGTTGGCGGCGGCCAGCTCCCGAAGCGCCATCGGCGTGATCTGGTCAAGCTTGTCCGCCTCGCTCACGGCGGCGTCGAGCTCGTCGAGCGAGAGGCCGAGGGCGATGTCGACGATCGTCGCGCCCGGGGCGGTAACGGGGATGCGGTGCGTCTGGCCGACGAAGGGCGCAGCGAGGAGCGCGGGGTCGCGGCGATGGACGGCCAAGGCGCCACGCCTCCGGACTCCCCCGCTGCCCGGAACCGAGACGTGGATGGGCAGTGCGGGGGAGCGAGCGATGCGGTGGAGCCCGGCGGCGCTGGCATGACTGACGTAGGCGTCCGGCCCGGCGGCGAGGGTGGCGGCCATCAGCCAGCCGAGCCGCCCGGGATCTGGGCGTCCGACGGAGTAGACGCCGCGGAAGAGGCGGTGCAGGCGGCCGCGCTCTATTCGGCGCTTGATCGCCTGCGGATGGAACCCGAGGGCAACGAGCTGCTCGTGCGAGATCACCCAGTGCTGAAGTTCCGCCCGGCGCCACGCTTCACGCGCCGACTGCCGTCCACTTAAGTACTCCATGCAGTACCTAAGTGGACGACTACCTCAGACTCGCCCCCCTCACTGCTCCCGAGGCGGGAGACTGCCGCCCGCCCGAGCGCTACGCGGGGTCGATCAGCACGCCGGGGTTGAGCAGGCCGCCCGGATCAACCGCCTTCTTGGCGGCGGCCAGCGCCTCGGCGAACGGCTCGGGTCGCTGCAGGTCGTACCAGGGGCGGTGATCGCGGCCGACGGCGTGGTGGTGGGTGATCGTGCCGCCGGCCGAGGCGATCGCCTCGGAGACGGCCGCCTTGATCTCGTCCCACTGCTCGACCTCCGAGCCGCGGCGGGCCGGCGCCAGGACGGTGAAGTAGGGAGCCGGGCCGTCGGGGTAGACGTGGGTGAAGCGACAGCTGATCCGCGGCGCGCCGGGCCCGTCGCGGGGGCGTCGACGACATCGGCGACCGAGCGCCGGGCCGTCTCCGTGACGACCGCGTGAAACTCGCGGAAGCGGTCCCAGGTGATCGCCGTCTCGAAGGTCTCGCTGAGCACGCCGAGGGAGACCAGCGAGTCGCGCAGGTAGGGGGCCGAGAGGAAGGCGCTGCGCCACTGGCCGACGGCGTCGTCGCCGCGGGAGTCGCCGCCGCGGCCCGCGCCCGTCACCTCGCCCGCCCGCCCGCCGAGGTCGCGGACCGCTGCCAGTGCCTGCGCCATCGGTCCGTCGACCGGCCCGAAGGCGCTCTCGAAGCCGAGGATGAGCAGGGCCGAGTTGCCGTCGCCGGCCTCCGTCGTCAGCGCCTCGAGCGGGTCGAGCAGGCGGCAGTTCGACGGGTGCAGTCCCGACTGCGAGAGCACCCGCACCGCCTCGACGCCGGCGGTGAAGTCGTCGAACTCGATGCCGCACGAGAGCTTGTAGGTCGGCCGCGGCCGGACCCGGACCCAGGCCTCGGTGATCACACCGAGGATGCCCTCGGAGCCGATCAGCATCCGGTCGGGGCTCGGGCCGGCGCCGGAGCCCGGCAGCCGGCGGCTCTCCCAGGTCCCGGCCGGCGTGATCGCACGGACCGACTCGACGAGGTCGTCGATGTGGGTCTCGAGCGTCGCGAAGTGGCCGCCGGCCCGCGTCGCGATCCAGCCGCCGAGGGTCGAGAACTCGAAGGACTGCGGGAAGTGGCGCAGGGTGAAGCCGCGCTCGCCGAGCTGCTCCTCGAGCGCCGGGCCGAGCGTGCCCGCCTGGATCCGCGCCGCCATCGACGTGCGTCGACCTCGAGCACGCGGTCGAGGCGCGACGAGATCGATCGAGACCGTGCCCCGGTAGCCGAGGCCGACCCGCGGCTCGACGCCGCCGACGACGCTCGTGCCGCCGCCGTAGGGGATCACGGCCAGGCGCCGCTCCTCGCACATCTCCAGCACGCGTCGCACGTCCTCGTCGTCCCGCGGGAAGGCGACCATGTCCGGGGTCCGCTCGAAGACGCCGCGAAAGCCGCGGACGACGTCGCGGTAGGCCTTGCCCATCGCGTGGGTGAGCCGCTCGTGCGGGTCGTCGGTGAGGAGCTCCGCGAGCGAGTCCGGCGCCGTGATCCGCGGCGGCGCGAGCTCGACGGCGCCTCGGGCACCGGCTCCTCGACCGAGTCGACCTCGAAGCCGAGCCGTCGCCGACCAGCGGCACCATCGCCTCGAGCGCCGCCCGGTCCGGCTGCTGGTCCGCGTAGCCCCAGCCCCAGTGCTTGCGCCGGCGGCGGTCGCTCTGCTCGTCCCCAATCACCACGCTCAGCCTAGTGGGCTGTTGCTGGCTCATTAGTTGCTCGATTACGCTGAGCCGGTGAGCGAGGAGCCGAAGCGATCCGGGCCCGCCGCGCTGATGCAAAGCCGCCACGCGAAGGTCGCCGGGATCGTGATCTCGCTGCTCAGCCTCGGCGGCGTCCTGATCTGGGCCCTGCACCAGCCGGCGCCCCAGCTGCCCGGCGACGCGGCCGGCTGGCTCGCGCTCGTCGCCGCGCTCGGCACCTACGCGATCGCGACGGGTATCCGCGGCGAGCGCTGGCTGGCGCTGCTCCGCCACGACGGCATCGCTGCCCGCCGCCGCGACGCCTGGGGGCTGACCGTCGTCGGCTTCATGGGCAACAACATCCTTCCCGGGCGCGCCGGCGACGCGCTCTCCGCCTACCTGATGTCGAACCGCACCCAGACCCTGTTCCGCTACCCGCTCGCCTCGATCATCGCGATGCGGCTACTCGACGTGGTCACCCTCGTCGCCGTCTACCTGATCGTCGCCCAGGGCCTGCTCTCGGGCATCGACCTGCCCGGGCGACTCGCTGCTCGGCGTCGAGCTCGCGATCGTCGCGGCGCTCGCCCTCGCCGGGCTCGGCTTCTGGCTCGCGGTGCGACGCGGCCACCTCGCCGGCCTCGGTCGCCTCGCCGCCGAGCTGCTCGGCACCACTCGGCGGCTGTGGAGCGCGCACGGCGCGGCGATGCTCGGCCTCAGCCTCGCCATCTGGGCGGCCGAGGCGCTGACGCTGCTGCTCTGCGGACGCTCCGTCGGGCTCGACATGTCCGCGCTCGAGTCGCTGTATCTGATCGGCCTGGCGGGCGTGTTCGTGCTGATCCCGAGCGGCCCCGGTTACGCGGGCACGCTCGACGCGGCGCTGCTCTTCGGCGCCGGCGCGATCGGCGCATCGCCGGAGCTTGCGCTCTCGTTCCTCCTCGTCGCCCGCTTCGTCGACTTCGTCCCGATCACGATCGCGGGCCTGATCCTGATGCTGACCACCTACGGGTGGGACAGCTTCGGCCTGCGCGAGGACGCCGAGCGGACGCCGAGCCCGGCCACCTCGACCTGACGCCCGAGCTCAGCGGTGGGCGCCGCGGAGCAGGACCTCGCGGATCTGCTCGTCGCTGACCTCGGCGGGTTCGGTCTCCTTGATGAAGGAGGCCAGCGCCGAGGCGAACCGGCGCGGCTCGAGACGTGCGGGAAGTGGCCGGCGCCTTCGAAGATCTCGAGCTGGCTGCCGGGCATCGCCTCGTGCGCCTCGCGACCGTGGGCGGCGGGAATGATCCGGTCGCGCGCGCCCCAGACGATCATCGACGGCATCGTCTCGGTCAGATAGAGCCGGTCGCGGGCGGAGACCCGCTGGCCCGGCGTGGTCGAGCACGGCGCGCATCGTGTGGATGAAGGCGCTGCCGGGCCTCGGCGTCGGAGAGCGAGGCGTAGCCGCGAGCGACCTCGGCGCGATCGGGGCTGATCCCGATGCCGACGGCGCCGAGCAGGCGGCCGATCGTGCGGCCGACCTCGATCAGCGAGTTGTGGGCGATCAGCGGCAGGACGAGCTCGGAGCCGGGCAGGGTCGCCGCGCGCAGGGCGACGCTGACCTCCTCGCCGAGGCCGCCGCTGTAGACGAGCACCAGCCGCTCGACCCGCTCGGGGAACTGGTAGGCCATCTGCATCGCGATGCCGCCGCCGAGCGAGTGGCCGACGACGGTCGCGCGGAAGTGACCGAGGGCGCCGAGCAGGTCGCGGATGCCGGAGGCGAAGGCGCCGAGCGAGTAGTCGCCGCGCGGCTTCGCCGAGAGCCCGTGGCCGAGCAGATCGGGCGTGACGACCGTGAAGTGCTCGGCGAGCCCGGCAGCACCTCGTCCCAGGTGTGCATGTTGCCGGTGACGCCGTGGACCAGGACCAGGACCGGCCCCTCGCCCCACCTCGCGGTAGGTGACGTTGTGGCCGTGCAGCTCGATCTCGGAGACCGGGATCTCGTCGGCGTGGCGGAGCGGCGCGGATGCGCTTCGGACGGGCTGGGTGGCGACGGTTGCACTCATCGGTGTAATGGTAAGGGCCGCACCTTCACCCGCAGTGAGCCGCGTCACGTGCTTCGCGCTCGCAGTTCTCGTCCCGGCTGGCGCGTGATCTCGCTCTTTGCGGCGAGTTCTCACGGCGTCGTTCTCGTTCCGACCGGCACGGGGCGTAGATTCCGCCGCGTCCGGACCACCACTCGTGAGATTCGAGAGGGATTCGTGGAAGAGAGCAGCCAGGTCCGACGACGCCCGCTGGGAACAGATCATGTCCGCTCAGGGGGAGGGGCTCGACAACCTCGTCCTGCTCCCGAGCTGACCAACCGCGACGTCGACGCCGCGACAGGCATCCGCGAGGACGGTCCGCTTCGCTGAGGCGCTCGCCTTCGAGGACGCCTGGGCCGGGAATCGCCAACGCACGCCAGAAGCGCCGAGCAAAAAGAGCCGCACGTAGCGCGCACCCCTTGCGTACGCTCTCACGGCGAGCGGGACGTCGCCAAGGACGCGGCGCGCCTAGCGGAGCCGCACGCCGACGATCCGCCAGGCCGACCCCTGTGACGCTCCCTCGGCGAGGCCGTGAGCGTCGAGGGCCACGACGCAGAGGCGCGCGTAGCGGAGCCACGTGAGCGACCGAGGACGCCGGCTCGGCGTCCCGGCCCGCCGCCACTACCAGTGGACGCCGCGCATTAGGTAGGCGAAGGCAATCTGCTGCGCGGTCGCCTGCTCGTCCTCGGGGTAGCGCTCGGCGGCGGGCAGCGCCGTCGCCGCTGGACGCCTGCTTCTTGCCCTTCTTCGCCGCGGTCGAGTCGGGGAACATGTGGTAGGCGGAGTTGAGGATGTAGTCCATCGACTTCGGGTTGATCGCGTAGAGGATCTGGCCCGAGGGTGCCGACCGGCGTCGCGATCCGCTTCGGCTTGTAGATGATCGCGTCGCAGAGCATGTCGGCCGCCTCGTCCGGGGTGATCGTCGGGAAGCGGTCGTACATCTTCGTCGGCGCGATCATCGGCGTCCGCACGAGCGGCATGTGGATCGTCGTGATCTTGACGCCGTCGTCGACGATCTCCGAGGCGATGCAGCGGCTGAACGCGTCGAGCGCCGACTTCGAGGCGACGTAGGCCGAGAAGCGCGGCATGTTCGTCTGCACGCCGATCGAGCTGACGTTGATGATCTGCCCCGAGCGCCGCTCGCGCATCGTCGGCAGCAGGCGCAGGATCGTCCGCACCGGGCCGAAGTAGTTGAGCTGCATCGTCCGCTCGAAGTCGTGGAAGCGGTCGTAGGCTGAGCGCGATCGAGCGGCGGATCGAGCGGCCCGCGTTGTTGATCAGCACGTCGACGTGGCCGTGCTGGGCGAGCGCCTCCTCGCACATCCGGTCGATGTCCTCCATGTCGGAGAGGTCGCAGGGGTGCACGTAGGCCTCGCCGCCGCCGCTTGACGATCGCCTCCCGGGTCTCCTCGAGCTTCTCGGGCGTGCGCGCGACGAGCAGCACGATGCCGCCGGCCTCGGCGATCTTCATCGCGGTCGACTTGCCGATCCCCGAGGAGGCGCCGGTGACCATCACGACCTTGCCGTCGACGGCCTTGCTCAGCGATGGCCGTTGCCGAGCAGCCGGCTTGCCGGCGCGCATGAGCTCGTCCGGAATCTGCTGCTCGATGATCTGGCGTGAGGCCGCCGATGAGCCCGGCCCGGCCGCGCACCGCGCCGAGCAGCGTCCGGTCCCGGTAGAGGTCGGGGTCGAGGTGGCGCGCCCAGTAGTCCCAGAGCTTGTCCGCGTAGGAGGCGAGCGGCGGCACGCGTGATCCCGGTGCCCTCGAGCGCGGCCTCGGTGTTGCGCGAGTCGAAGTGGGTCGGGTAGTGGAGGTAGATGAGCACCTCGCGCGGGATCCCGAAGTCGGCGAGCACGCCGTCGGTGATCGTGTTCGCGAAGGGCAGTCGCCGACAGCGCCGAGGCCGAGCAGCGGCTCGCAGCGACTCGGTCAGCCGCCGGCGGCGCGTGCACCGTCGCCTCGCGGCGCGTGCGCGGCCCTGGCGAAGATGTCGATCACCTCGCCCGCCGTGAGCGGGTTCGGGTCGGTGAGGCTGAAGGCGCGGCCGTCGAGGCCGTCGAGATGGGCGATGTGGTCCATCGCCTTGGCGACGAAGTCGACCGGGACGATGTTGATCTCGCGGCCGCGAACGCCGGGCATCGGCGCCCAGGTCGGGAACGCCTGCCGGATCCGCCGGATCAGCTTGAAGAAGTAGTAGGGACCGTCGATCTTGTCCATCTCGCCGGTCTCGGAGTGGCCGACGACGATCCCCGGCCGGTAGACGCGCCACGGCCGCTCGCACTCGCTGGCGGACGACGCGCTCGGACTCGTGCTTGGTCTGGAAGTAGGGGTGGTTGTCGACGTCGGTCGCCTCGTCGAACATGTCCTCGCGCCAGGTGCCCTTGTAGAGGCCGGCGGCAGCGATCGAGCTGACCATGTGGAAGCGGCCGGCCTCGACCGCGCTCGGCGAGCTGCACCGCGTGGCGGGTGCCCTCGACGTTGGCGACGCGCTGCGACTTCGCGTCGGCCTTCATGTCGTAGATCGCGGCCAGGTGGAAGAAGTGGTCGATCTCGCCGTGCGAGCGGCTCGACCTCCGCGTCGGAGACCCCGAGGCGGCGCTGGGAGAGATCGCCGACGACGGGACGATCCGGCCCTCGTCCGCGCCCCAGCGGTTGATCAGCTCCTCGAGGCGGCCGCGCGAGCCCTCGCGGACGAGCACGTAGATCGTGCCCTCGCGCTCGAGCAGCAGCTCGACGAGGTTGCGGCCGATGAAGCCGGTGGCACCGGTGACGAAGTAACCCATTGTCCTCCTCCGGCGGTACGGGAACCCGAGCAGCCCGGACCCTACACTCTGGGCAGTGGCACTTCAGCACACCTGCGACGGCAGCGAGTCCGGTCCGCGGCGGGGGCGGCGTCAAGGTCACCGACCTCGGCTCCGACCATCGCCTGATCGAGCGACGGTGTCGAGCAGCTCGCGCACGGCGCGATGGTCTGCCCTGGACTGCGCCAAGCCGGTCACCGATCGAGCGGCCGCTCGCCGTCGCCGAGCCGCTGGAGCTGCGACTGGTGCGAGCGCGCGGGCCCGGCCCGCGACTTCCTCGTCCGCGACGTCTACGACACACCGGCCAACGAGGTGCTTCTGATCGCCCGGATCGGGTAGAACGGGTCGATGGCCGACCCCGGCGCAGGGGCTGAGTCAGGGGCGAAGTCAACCGTCGCGATCGCCTGGTTCCGGCGCGATCTGCGGATCAACGACAACCCGGCGCTCGCCGCGGCCTGCGAGGCCGAGCATGGTCGTGCCCGTCTTCTGCTTCGAGCGCGGCCTGCACTCCGGCCGGCACGCGAGCCCGAACCGCAACGCCTACCTGCTCGCCTCGCTGCGCGAGCTCGACGAGCAGCTGCAGGCCGCCGGCAGCCGGCATGCACTGCGCTCTCCGGCTACCCCGGCGGTGCAGATCCCGCGGCTGGCCGAGTGGTGCGGCGCCGCGCCTGTCCACGTCAACCGCGACCACACCGTCCACGCCCGCGCCCGCGACCGGCGCGGTCCAGGAGGCGCTCGCCGAGCACGGCATCGAGCTCGTCGGCCACACCGGCATCAGCTGCGCCGAGATCGCCGCGATCGAGACCGGCTCCGGCGGCCCGTACCGGGTCTTCACCCCGTTCTTCGAGCCTGGTCGCGGGCGGGCGGCGCGCGAAGCTCGCGAACCGGCCGCGCAAGATCGAGCTCGCCCGACGGGGTCGCCGGCCGGCCGGCCGCCGAGCGCGAGGGACCTCGGCATCGACGCGCGGCGCGAAGCGGATCGCCGAGGCCTTCGGCGCCGGGCGAGGAGGCCGGCCGGCAGCCGCATGCGCGGCGGCGATCGAGGCGAGCCGACGACTACCACCGGGTCCGCGATCTGGCCGGCGCCGACGCGACGACCCGCCTCTCCCCGCACCTGCACTTCGGCACCGTCTCCGCCCGCGAGCTCGAGCTCGGCCTGCTCGACCGGCGGGACGAAGGGCGCCGGCGGAGCTGCGCCGCCAGCTCGCCTGGCGCGACTTCTGGCTCAACGTGATCCGCAACTTCCCCGAGAACCGGACGAAGGAGTACGACGAGCGCATGCGCGGCCTGCGCTGGCGACGCGCGCAGCGACGACCTCGAGGCCTGGAAGCGAGGGCCGCACCGGCGTGCCCTGGATCGACGCCGGCATGCGCCAGCTCACTCGCCGAGGGCTGGATGCACAACCGGGTGCGGATGGCGGTCGCCTCCTATCTGACCAAGAACCTGCTGGATCGACTGGCGCGAGGGCGAGGCGCACTTCATGGAGCACCTGCTCGACGGCGACGAGAGCCAGAACAACGGCAACTGGCAGTGGGCAGCCTCGGTCGGCGCCGACCCGCAGCCCTACTTCCGCGTCTTCAACCCCGTCCGCCAGCAGCAGAAGTTCGACCCCGACGGCGTCTACGTGCGGCGCTGGGTGCCGGAGCTGCGAGCGCTCCCGGACCGGTGGCTGGCGCAACCGTGGGCGGCGCCGGAGGAGGTCCAGGAGCAGGCCGGATGCGTGGTCGGGCGCGACTATCCGAGCCGCTCGTCGACCTCTACGAGTCGCGGGCCGAGGCGATCGAGCGCTTCCAGGCGCAGCGCGATGGCTGAGCGGCTCCCTGAGCCGGCGAGAACCGTGTTTCACCGCATTGATATATGCGCGCCGGGTAAGTCTCTTGCATATAGTCAGTGAGTACGCCATGAGTGACCCTGAGGAGCCCGCAGACAGCCGATGAGCAGCAACGGCAATGTTTCGATCGAGATGCCCGCGATGGGCGAATCGGTGACCGAGGGGACGGTGCTCGAGTGGCACGTCGCCGAGGGCGACACGGTCGCGGAAGGGCGACACGATCGTCGAGGTCTCGACCGACAAGGTCGACGCCGAGGTCCCGGCGCCGCAGAGCGGCACGATCACCAAGATCCTCAAGGGCGAGGACGAGGACGTCAAGGTCGGCGAGGCGCTGGCCGAGATCGAGCCCGGCGACGGCGACGGCGCCACCGCCGACGAGCTCGTCCGGCAGCGCGACCGCCGAAGCGGGCGGCTCGAGCGCCAACGGCGGCGGCAGCACGATGGTCGCTGAGACGGGCGAGGGCGATGCCGACCTCGGTGGCGGCGCCGACGCGCCTGCGGCCGAACGCGGCGAGGCCGAGGGGATGGCGGCGACGCCGAGGGCGCCGAGGTCGAGGTCGAGATGCCCGAGATGGGCGAGTCGGTCACCGAGGGCACCGTGCTCGAGTACCACGTCGCCGTCGGCGACACGGTCGCCGAGGGCGACACGATCGTCGAGGTCTCGACCGACAAGGTCGACGCCGAGGTGCCCGCTCCCGCGAGCGGCACGATCACCGAGCATCCTCAAGGCCGAGGACGACGTCGTCAAGGTCGGCGAGGCGCTGGCGAAGATGACGTCCGGCTGCAGCCGGGTCCGGCGGCCTCCGGCAACGGCGCTCGGCGCGACGGCGCCGCCGAGTCGCGCACCGGCGCCGGCGACTGCCGGCGAGGTCGACACCACCGGCCGCGCCACGCCGCTCGCCCGCCGGATCGCCGCCGACAAGGGCATCGACCTCGGCTCCGCTCAAGGGCAGCGGCGAGGCCGGCAAGGTCACCAAGGAGGACGTGCTCGACGGCGGCGGCAACGGCGCCGCGCCGGCGGCCGCCGGTGCGGCCGAGGCGAAGCGCCTCAAGGGCCCCGCCGCGGCGCTCGCCAAGGCGATGGACGAGAGCCGCTCGATCCCGACCGCGACCTCGTTCCGGACGCTTCGCCGTCGACACGATCTGGGCGAAGCGCAAGGCGCTCAACGGAGCGCTCGCCGAGCGCGGGATGAAGGTCTCCTTCACCCACCTGATCGCCTGGGCGATCGTCGAGGCCGGCCAAGCGAGTGGCCGGTGATGGCGCGCTCGTTCGTCGAGCAGGACGGCAAGCCGCACGTGATCGAGAACGAGTCGATCAACCTCGGCATCGCCGTCGACGTCGAGCGCAAGGACGGCTCCCGCGCGCTGATGGTGCCGCGCATCAAGGGCGCCGACGGCCTCGACTTCACCGGCTTCCACGCCTACTACGAGGACCTGATCCGCAAGACGCGCGAGAACTCGCTCACCGCCGACGACTTCCAGGGCACGAACATCACGCTCACCAACCCGGGCGGGATCGGCACCGTCGCCTCGGTGCCGCGGCTGATGGGGGGCCAGGGCACGATCATCGCCACCGGCTCGATCGCCTACCCGCCCGAGTGGTCGCACGCCTCGCCGGACAGGATCAAGGCGCTCGGCGTCTCGCGGGTGATGACGATGACCTCGACCTACGACCACCGGATCATCCAGGGCGCCGAGTCGGGCAACTTCCTGAAGACGATCGACGAGCTGCTGCAGGGCGAGCACGACTTCTACGAGCGCGTCGCCGCCGACCTCGGCGTCGACGCGTCGGTCGTCACCAACGCGCACCCCGAGTCCGCCTCGGCCCCGCCGCTCGGCACGGCCGCAGCCGCGGCGCCGAGCGACCGCCGCTCCGGGCGCCGTCACCCCCGGGCAGTCGACGAGGAGCTGCTGCAGGGCGTGCAGGCGGCGACCTCGCTGCTCAAGGCCTACCGGACCCACGGCCACCTCGCCGCCAACCTGAACCCGCTCGGCGGCGACGGCAAGGGCGATCCGGCGCTCGAGCCCGAGAACCTGAACCTGACGCCGGATCTGATGGGCAGGATCCCGGCCTCGATCCTGCGGATCGGCGTCGACGGCGAGACGCTGCTCGACGCGCTGCCGCGGATGCGCGAGGCCTACTGCGGCAGGATCGCCTACCAGTTCGAGCACCTCTCCAGCCACCAGCAGCGCATGTGGCTGCGGCGGATGATCGAGACCGGCACCCACCGCCAGCCGCTCGACCGAGGACGAGAAGCGCGACGCTGCTCGGGCGCCTCGTCGAGGTCTTCCAGTTCGAGCGCTTCCTGCAGAAGGCCTACCTGGGCCAGAAGATGTTCTCGATCGAGGGCCTCGACATCGACGGTGCCGATGATCGACGCGATCGCCGACCCTCGCCAAGCGCGAGGGCGCCGAGGAGGTCGTGATCGGCATGGCCCACCGCGGCCGGCTCTCGCGTCCTCGCCCACAACCTCGGCCGCTCGCTGCAGTCGATCATGGCCGAGTTCGAGGGCGCCAAGGCGCTCGACGCGGTCAAGCGCACCGACGCGCTCCGCCACGGCGGCACCGGCGACGTCAAGTACCACCACGGCGCCGAGGGCATTCTCGAGACGCGCGAGGGCGACATCAAGATGCGCATGTACCCGAACCCCTCGCACCTGGAGTTCGTCGACCCGGTCGTCAGCGGCGGCGCCCGCGCCGCGCAGACCGGCCACTCGGGTCCGCGCCTGCACCACGACCCGCACCTCGCGGTACCGGTCCTGCTGCACGGCGACGCGGCCTTCCCGGGCCAGGGCGTCGTCGCCGAGACGCTCAACCTGCAGTCGCTGAACGGCTACTCGACCGGCGGCACGATCCACATCATCACCGACAACCAGGTGGGCTTCACGACCGACCCGTACGAGGGTCGCTCGACCCCCTACGCCGCCGACATGGCGAAGGGCTTCAACGTGCCGATCATCCACGTCAACGCCGACGACGCCGAGAACTGCATCGCCGCGATCCGGCTGGCGATGGCCTACCGCAAGGAGTTCGGCCGCGACGTCGTCATCGACCTGATCGGCTACCGCCGCTACGGCCACAACGAGACCGACGAGCCCGCCTACACGCAGCCCGAGATGGCGGCGCAGATCAAGAAGCACCCGCCGGTCAGCGAGCTCTACGCCAGGCGAGCTGGTCGCCGAGGGCGTGGTCAGCGAGACCGAGGTCGACGAGCGGGCGCGGCGAGTCGCCGCGACGAGCTCAGCGAGATCCACAAGGACCTCAAGGGCAAGATCGAGCGCGGCGAGTTCGAGGACCCGACCGTGGCCGGCACCGGCACCGGCGAGCTCGACCGGACCAAGAGCCCCGACGTCGAGACGAAGGTCTCCGAGAAGCGGCTCCGGACGCTGAACGAGGAGCTGCTCAAGTTCCCCGACAGCTTCTCGCTGCACAAGAAGCTGCGCAAGCCGCTGCTGCGGCGGATCGAGATCCTCGACGAGGGCCCGATCGAGTACGGCCACGCCGAGAGCCTCGCCTTCGCCTCGCTGCTGACCGAGGGCACCCACATCCGCCTCACCGGCCAGGACTCCGAGCGCGGCACCTTCTCGCACCGCCACCTCGTCCTGCACGACGAGAAGACCGGCCTCGGTACGCGCCGATCCAGAACCTGAGCGGCGCGCTGGCCCCGTTCGAGATCCACAACAGCCCGCTCTCGGAGAAGGCCTGCCTCGGCTTCGAGTTCGGCTACTCGGCGGCCTCGCCGGAGAGCCTGATCCTCTGGGAGGCCCAGTTCGGCGACTTCGGCAACTCGCGCCCAGGTGATCATCGACAGCTTCATCGCCTCGGCCGAGTCGAAGTGGGGCCAGCAGACGCGGCTGACGATGCTGCTCCCGCACGGCTACGAGGGCTCCGGGCCCGAGCACTCGAGCGCCCGGATCGAGCGCTTCCTGCAGCTCGCCGCCGAGGGCAACATGCGGCTCGCCAACCCGACCACCGCGGGCCAGTACTTCCACCTGCTGCGGCGCCAGGCGCGGATCGCGAAGCCGCGGCCGCTGGTCGTCTTCACGCCGAAGGGCCTGCTGCGCCTGCCCGACGCCGCCTCGAAGCTCAGCGACCTGACCGAGGGCTCGCTTCAAGTTCGTCCTCGACGACCCGCAGCGTCGAGCGACAAGGAGGAGGTCACGCGCCTCGTGCTCTGCTCCGGCAAGGTCTACTACGACCTCGCCAACCACGATCGCCGCGAGAGCGCCGAGAACGTCGCGATCGGCCCGCGTCGAGCTGATCTACCCGTTCGCCAAGGCGCAGCTGCGCGAGCTGATCGCCTCCTACCCGAACCTGAGCGAGATCGTCTGGGTCCAGGAGGAGCCGAAGAACATGGGCTGCTGGTCGGTGATGTACCGGCGCATGCCCGAGCTGGTCCCCGAGGGCGTCGACTTCCGCTACATCGGCCGCCCCGAGCGCGCCAGCCCCTCCGAGGGCTACCCGGCGGCGCACCGCTCTGAGCAGGAGCGCATCGTCCTCACCGCCCTCACGGGCTGACCCTGACGGTCTGAGGACGCCGATACCGGCGTCATCGGTCGCGCCGGATAGCGCTGCTATACCGGCGCTCCCTCTTCCTTGGTCTCGACGCCCTCAGCCTCGTCAGGTTCGGACGCCTCAGCCTCGTCAGAATTCCCCGCGCGGGCCGGCGGGTAGGTTCTCGGTGAACCCGACGAAAGGACTCGTATGCCCACACGAGACGGACACGCCCGCTGGGAAGGATCGCTGCAGGAGGGCTCCGGGGCGATCGACACCGCTAGCGGCGCGCTCGAGGGGCTGACCTACTCCGCTTCCTCGCGCTTCGAGGACGGCGCCGGGTCCAATCCGGAGGAACTGCTCGGCGCGTCGCACGCCGCCTGCTTCTCGATGGCGCTGACGAACATCATCCAGGGCGCCGGCCACGATCCCGCCTACGTCGATACGACGGCCACAGGTGACGATCAAGGCAGTCGGGCGGCGGCTTCGAGATCCCAACGATCCACCTCATCACAGAGGCATCGGTACCCGGCCTCGAGGACGCCGAGTTCCAGGAGCTGGCCGACACGGCCAAGCGCGAGTGCCCCCTGTCGAAGGCCTTGGCCGGCCCGGAGATCTCGATGGAGGCGAAGCTCGCGGGTGCCTGAGGCTGGGGCGCTGGCGTTGACCCCACGGCGAGGCTGGGACGTCGCAGATCAAGGACGCCGGCAACGGCGTCCACGGTCCGCCGCCCCCCCTTGCGTGACGACCCCACGGCGAGGCTGGGACGTCGCAGATCAAGGACGCAGGGAGCGCGGCGTAGCGGAGCTACGTAAGCGACCGAGGACGCCGAGCTGCGGCGTCCCAGTCCGCCGCCCCCCGGCGTGACGGTCTCACGGCGAGGCCGTGGGCGTCGAGGCCAAGGACGCACAAGGCGCGGCGTAGCGGAGCTACGCAAGCCGCGGAGGACGCCGGCATCGGCGTCCACGGTCCGCCGCCCCCCGGCGTGACGGTCTCACGGCGAGGCCGTGGGCGTCGAGGCCAAGGACGCACAAGGCGCGGCGTAGCGGAGCTACGCAAGCCGCGGAGGACGCCGGCATCGGCGTCCACGGTCCGCCGCCCCCCGGCGTGACGGTCTCACGGCGAGGCCGTGGGCGTCGAGGCCAAGGACGCACAAGGCGCGGCGTAGCGGAGCTACGCAAGCCGCGGAGGACGCCGGCATCGGCGTCCACGGTCCGCCGCCCCCCGGCGTGACGGTCTCACGGCGAGGCCGTGGGCGTCGAGGCCAAGGACGCACAAGGCGCGGCGTAGCGGAGCTACGCAAGCCGCGGAGGACGCCGGCATCGGCATCCACGGTCCGCCGCCGAAATGCGAAGGCCCCGGTTGTTCTATTGAAGAACCGGGGCCAACGCGGCACCCACGGGGAGAGGGATCGGGTACCGGGTCAGGCGAGTGCCGGTCCCTTCCTGGCCGTCCGCGCGATGCCCGAACCGCAACTCGGGCAACTCCGCAGGACGGACCGGGATCGACGCTCGAAGCCACAGTCCGAGCAGTGATAGTGGCGCTCGCGCCCAACAGTGCGACGAGCTTCCCGAACGCGGGCGATAGCCCGCTCACCGATCCTCTTCGTTGTTTGTGTTGTGGAGGAAGACCTCTTCACTGCTCAGCAGTCTGGCGATGATCGCCGCGCCGATCTCTGGACGGCGGTCGAAACCTTCCGGTGGGCGTTTGTACGGGGTGTCGGAGACCTGAACGCCTGCGGGCGGAGTGCCGATCCATCTAGTGGGCCGCCCAGGAACGTTCGCGGCGATCCGGCGCCGCCAGTTTCGGATGCAACGTTTGTTGGCGGCCCACTAGCCTCCTGTTGGTGAGCACCCAATCCGCATCGGCAGCGGGCGAGCGCGAGTTCCGGCCGCGGACGACGGGCACGCTCTTTCCCTGGGTCAAGCGCGCCTCCCTGATCGAGCTCGCGATCTTCACCGGGCTGCTGATCGTCTGGGCGATCCCGGGCCTCGACGAGGCAACCTTCCTGTTCGGCACCGCGCACGGGATCGGGTTTGTTGCCCTCTGCATCCTGATCTGGATCGCGGTCCTGCGCCGCGAGGCCCCCTTCTGGCTGCTCGCCTCAGCCCTCACTCCGGTGGGGCCGGTCGGCAGCTCGATCGGGGTGGCCTGGATCGAGCGGCGGGAAGGGCAGAAGCAGAAGCAGGCCACCACACCAGGCGTCGCGAGCGCCGCCGACGCCGCCCCGGGAGCCACGACGCCGGGCTAACTACCGAACGGGGGTTGACCGACGTACCCGATCCGACGGAGTTGACTCAGAGAGGATTGTGAGGCACCATCTTTCCTACTAGAGTTCAAGCCTCGTCCCCGGTCAGTCCCGCCTCCGGGGGCGTATCGCGTCGGCATCCCTCCCTGGCTACCGACGCGCTGGTGAGAGCGCGGGCCGCGTGGACCCCCTGCCTCCCGCGGCCCCGCTCCACCTTGCTCGGACTCGGAGCGCCGTGCTCGGCGTCATCGGTCGGCCCGGATAGCGCTGCTCATGACATCCGGTTGCGTCAGGCCGCGTGCCTAGATTGGGGTCGTGGTCCGTCCCAGCTTCCCGACATCGATCATCGACTTCCAGCAGCGCTTCTCCGACGAGGCGGCGTGCCTCGAGCACCTGGCTGACTCACGCTGGCCCGATGGCTCGCCCCGAGGCCACCCGGCGACCGCCTCCTCGGTGATCGCGGCGATCTGCCGGCGCCGGCCACCGACGCGGTCGACGGCTGGTGGTCGCGCTCACGCTGTTCGGGTTGGTCAGCCTCAGTGACGCGTTCCTGATCCTGCGCGCCAAGGAGCTGGGCCTGGGCTTCGCGAGCGTGCTCGGCGGCCGACGGCTCGACCCTGACCCGCCGAGCATCCCCGCGGCAGCTAGCCCAGGGCCCGGGTGAGCTTCGAGATCGTCTGCCTCGGCGCCGCGACGTACCAGCGAGCCGACTCGAACGGGGCCACCCTTATCGCCTGCCTCGCCTTGGCCCTGCCGATGCGCTCGACCGGCTCTCCCGGCGTGACCTCCGCGATCACCAGGTCGCGCCTGGAGCTCATCCAGCGGGGCAGGCGCCAGTCGACCCGGACGCCTGAGCGAGGGGTGAAGACCGACGGGGTCTTGCCGCCGAGCTGGTAGTCGAGGTTGGCCACCGTGAGCAGCGCCAGCTTGCCTCCGACCACGGTGCTGGTGTCGATCTTCGGTTCGCTCGCGCGTGCCGCCTCGGGCCAGGCGACCGAGCTGCGCAGATTCGAGGCCAGCGCCGCCAGGGTGCGACTCTCGGCCGACATCTCGCTCCAGAGCGGGCGCTCCTCGTTCTGCCCGTCGTAGGAGAACCAGAGCACACCGCTCGCGCCGTGGCCCACGCCGAGCGTCGTGTAGACGCGAGTCTCCTTGGCCGACGGCACGCGCTCCTGGCCGTAGGGCAGCGCCTGGTTCCACATCCAGAACGGTGACGGCGAGACCGCGGCCCCGTTGCTGCGGGCCAGCTCGCGGGCGGATTCGAGCGCCAGCGGAGCCCGGTCCAGGATGTAATGGTCCCAGCCGCCGACGTCGGCGATCGGGCCGTATTCGCTGGCCGCGTTCGGGCTCCACAGGTTGAGGAAGGTGGGCCGGCTCGGGTCGGCCTCCCGCATCCGTTCGGTGATGCCCGACACGTACTGCGAGGTGCGGTATCGCCAGACCGGCTCGGCAAAGGGGATGTCCGGCTCGTCGTAGGGGATCCAGCCGACGATCGAGCTGTCGGACTTCAGGTCCGGGATCGCCGAAAGCAGCTGCTCGGCCGTATCGGCGTGGGTCTGGTCCGATTCGGGGATGTGCGCCCCGACGATCGCCTTGAAGCCGCCACGGTGGGCGGCATCGAGCAGCTGCTCGAACGAGAACGGCTGGTCGTAGGCGACAAGGGTCGAGATGCCGGCGTCACGAAGCTGGGTGGCCTGCTCGCCCTCGGGCAGGTTGGAGAGACCGAAGCCGACCCCGATGCCGATCTTGAAGCGGCTCGGCAGGGCCCGCTGCGAGGCCAGGACCCTGACCGTGCGGCGGCCGTGTTTGAACCGGAGCGCCACCGCAACCGTGTCGCCCTGGTGGACGTCCGCGAGCGGCATCCGAATCAAGGTTCTCGCACCCCTGCGCAATCCGCCCGCGACCCGGGCGCGCACCGGCCGCCCGTTGATCGAGGCGCCGGCAAAGGCGAGCCCGCTGACCTTGCTGGCCGTCGGCTCGACGAACGCCTTCAACGTCCGCAGGTTCGGGCTGATCCGGATCGCCCCGATCCTCATCGGAGGGGGCTTCAGGGTCCGGGCCACGTGCACGGTGCCGGCCGAGGTGTCCACCCCGAGGCGGATCGAACGGCCCGCAACGAAGCGCCTGCCATTCAGGGTGATCGTCGCGGCGCCCCCGGCCGGTACGGGATTGGGTGTCACGGCCGACCACCGGACATCGCCCAGGGCGCACCCGGCCGGGACGTCATCCGGCCGGTCGCTGAGAGCCGAGACCGGCTCGCCGTCGAGCGTCACCCCATCGATCGTCACCGGTGCTCGCCCCGGGTTCAGCAGCTGAACCTGGACCGTGCCGCCGCGGGCCTGGGGCGCATAGCACAGGTCGGCGATCGGCTCGACGAACTCGGTCCCGGAACCGGGGTCGCCGTGGTCGCCGTAGTCGCCATAGGTTCCGGCGATCGCCACGTTGGGCCGAAGGGAGACTCCGCCGACCTCGAGCGCGGCGCTCGCCGGCGAGGCGAGCGGTCCTCCGATCAGGAACGTTGCCGCGATGAAGAGGGCAGCTCGAACGATCTTCACGCGCGTAACCCTAGCCCGCACGCCCGATCCGAGGCCGGCGCCCTCGGGCCGCTCAGGCTGCCGCGGCCCGCCCGACGCCGATCGCCAGCGACATGATCGAGAGCTGCGGGTTGACGGTCGGGCCTCCCTCTTCCTCATATGGAGCTCCGCCTGTCAAGCGAGCACGCCAACGAGACCACCGTCCCCGAGGTGATCTGGACTCTGTTCGGCGCTCTCGGAGCGACGTCGAGGGGAAAGGCACGCCGACTGCTGCGTCAGCCTCATATGCGAGGGCTGGTTACCTCATGACCTTCGTTCGTCGCGGGGCTCGCAGTCTTGAAGCGGGCACAACCAGCCACCGGCCGGCCGCCCAAGGAAGAGACGCGAGCCCGTCTGCCGCGACGAGCCGATCCTCGTGATCGACGCCGCTCCGACAACGTCGGGCGGCTTCAGCTCCGCTGCTCAGTCCAGCTGCCCCACCTCCCAGACAAAGCAGCTGAGCTCGCGAGCGAGCCCCAAGATCACGACGTTGCCTCGCTTGCCCCGCCCATCGCGCAGGTGTTGCCAGCGCCGGTGGAGCCGATGCTGAGCACGCCAGCCGATCGCCACGGCCCGCGGGTCCTGGCCCTGCTGGCGCTTCGCCAGGCGCGCGCCAATCGCCGGCCGCCGCCATGACTGCAGCGCCGCCTCGACCAACAGGCGCCGCGCATGGCCTGAGCCGGCCTTGGTGATCGGCCCGCGCCGCTTGGCCTCACCGGAGGAGTACTCGCTGGGGACGATGCCGAGATAGGCCCCGAGCTTGGCCGGGTGGGAGAAGCGCCGGAAGTCCAGCACCTCCGCACAGAGCCCGAAGGCGGTCAGCGTGTCGATCCCGCGCAGGCAGCGAAGCCGCGCGATCGTCTCCGCCCAGGGGCTCTGCGGCCAGAGCTCCTCGATCGCCTGATCGAGCACATCGCGGCGCTGCTCGAGCATCTCGACCGCGAGCAGGTAGTCGCTGAATGCCGTCTGGGCCGGTGAATCGTTGAAGCGCCGGGCCCGCAACCAGCGCCGGTGCGCATCGCCCCAAGGCTGCCCGGGACCCTGAAAGGGGATCTCGCGCCGCAGAAGCAGCTTCGAGAGCCGGTGGCGGGCTCGCATCAGATCGCCCCTCACCGCCTCCCGGCAGCGGCTGAGGTCGCGGCAGCTCTCCTGCTCGGGGCTCGGCACCCTCACGAAGCTGAGCTCGCCGGCGGCCAGCAGCCGCGCGAGCCGCTCGGCGTCGCGGCGGTCGGTCTTGATCCGGTCGGTCGGCTTGCGGTGGATTGCGCCGGGAGCGCAGACGCGGACGTCGAAGCCCGCCTCGGCGGCGGCCCTGGCGAGGCCATAGCCGGTCGGACCGGCCTCATAGGTCGCGACGAGCGGACCGCGCAGCTCGGATAGGTACTCGAGCGCGGCGCTCGGCGGCCCGCTCAGCCGTTTTGATCGCAGCTCGCCGGTCGCGACGTCGAAAGCTGCGGCCTGCGTCTGGGTCGCGTGGACATCGAGCCCCGCGAACGTCTTAGTCTTTGCCATGTCGGCGCCTCCCATGATTGGGGTGTCGGCCGAAGGCCAGTCCTTCGGCCCAGTCCCCGTTCGTTCATGAGCGGGGTGCCGACGCTACGGCGCGACCCGGAGCCTCAGCGGTCGCTCCATAGGGTCTTGATCACGGCCCTCCGAGCCTGGGCAAGGCTGCGCTTCGCACGGCCCTCTAGGCCGCGCTCGCAATCCTCAGCGGGACTTCTTGTACGCGTGCTTCGCGGCGCGCAGGAACTTCGGGAAGCGCAGCGAGCCCCAACCGCTGGCCATGTCGTAGCCCACGCCGGCGGTGCAGCAGCCGAGGGGCTGTGAGTGGTTGACATTCTGCGGGTAGGCCGTGCCGACGTCGTTACCCGTCTTGCGGACGTCGGTGAAGACCTTCGCCGCCCGCTTGCCGGCTCCGAGCCGGTAGATCAGCGGGTTGATGAGGCCGAGGCGACGCTGGCCGAACGTGCGCGACGCCTGGTTGGCCAGGGCGAGGCCACCAGCCGTCAGCGGGGTGGCGGCGCTCGTGCCGCCGATGCCAATCCAGGCGTAGCCGTAGTTGTTGCAATCGGAGACGGAAGCGCAGCTCAGGGCGTATCCCGGAATGGAATCGCCCAGCGCGGCGAGGTCGGGGACGGTCCGCGCGAGCCGCGCGAGCCCGCCAACCGTGGCCCTCGTCTTCGTCTGCCACCAGGGCGGCGAGAAGTGAATGCTGGTGCCTCCGCCGCCGCCGCTGATCTCCCCCGGAGCGTGGTTCCAGACGATCTCGTTCTTGAGGTGATTGTCCGCCCCGAGGATCAGGTTGGTGCCGCCGACCGACGTCGCGTACGGAGAGCTGCCGGGGAAGTCGACCGCCGTCAGCGGGACGAGCGGGACGCTGCCGTTGCCGTTGCAGTCGGCCGAGCCGGCGTCGCCCGCGGCGGAGAGGAACGTGATCCCAGCGCCGGCGCCCACGGCCAGGATGTCGCTGACGGCGTCGAGGTACGCGCTCGGGGCTTGCGGCTCACAGGCGCCGATCGAGCTCGAGATCACGGTCGGCTTGTGCCGCGCCGTGATCGCCGCGTTCAACAGCTGCGGGATGCCTGCGTTCCCGGTCCCTTCGTAAACGTCCATCCGGTCGACGCCGGGCGCGCTCGCCGTGAGCATCGACAAGTCGAGCGTCGTCTCCAGGCCCGGTGCGAGCTTCTTGCCACCCCCGAGCACGTGCGTGTGCGTGGGCGGCACCTTCGTCCCGAAGCAGCTCGCGAACGCCTTGATGTCCCGCTTCGCGAACCCGTCGATCTCGATCAACGCGATCCGCTCGCCGGCGCCGTCGAAGCCGCGGTTGTGCAGTGCCGAGATCCCGTATGCGGCCGTGTACTGGTTTGGCGTGAAGGCTTCGGTGCCGAAGCCCTCGGTGTTGACGTCGCGACCGGCGGCACAGCCCGACGGCGCACCCGTCCGCTGGCGGGCCGATGGGTAGTTGGTCGGCAAGCCCCGCCGCTCCCTTGCGCGCAGCGGCGTCGGCGGCAGCGGGTCGCGAAGGGGAACGTGCGGCAACTTGCTGGCCCGACGAACCGCGCCCCGCAGCGCCGGCGGGACATGCAAGCGGTTGCCGTGCTGCGAGGAGGCGGCCATCGCGGGCCCGGAATCGGCGGGGAACGCCGCTATTGCCCAGCTCCCGGAGAGCACCTGCGCATGGCCGCCGCGTTCGGCAGCCCAGCGCCGGACCGTTCGCCGGTCCTTCCTCGATGCGCCGTAGCGCTCGGTCAGATGATGGACCGACGCATAGCGGCGGTACCTCGGCGAGCCGGGCGAGGAGACCTTCCGGACGAACTTCGCCAATCCGTGCGGATGCTTGAGCTCGAGGAGGGCGTGCGTCCTTGCCGGCGCAGCCTGAGCCGGCGCCGTCGCGAGCAAGACGACGGCAACGAGCATTCCCTGCCCTGCCAATACCCACTTCGATCCGTCGGTGAGGATGGACCGAACATAATTCGCGGGCGTCAGCCGGTCAAGGGCGTGCCCCCGAGGCGTTAGCGCAGGTCCCGCAGTACCCGATGCAGGATGCCGCCGTGGTGGAAGTACTGGCGCTCGTTCGGGGTGTCGAGGCGAACTCTGGCGGTGAAGGTGATCGGCTCGCCGTCGTCGGGCTCCGCTGTGACCTCGACCTCGGTCGCTGAGTCGACATCGAGCTCGGCGACCGAGAAGGTCTCCTCGCCGGTCAGCCCAAGGCTACCTGTGTCCTCGCCGTCGGGGAACTGCAGCGGCAGGACGCCCATGCCGATCAAGTTCGAGCGGTGGATGCGCTCGAAGGACACGGCGATCACGGCGCGGACGCCGAGCAGCAGCGTGCCCTTCGCGGCCCAGTCGCGCGACGAGCCGGAGCCGTACTCGGGCCCGGCGAGGACGACGAGCGGCGTGCCCTCGTCGGCGTACTTCATCGCCGCGTCGTAGATGAACATCTCCTCGCCGCTGGGGATGTGGCGGGTCCAGCCGCCCTCCTTGTCGACGAGCTGGTTGCGCAGGCGGACGTTGGCGAACGTGCCGCGCATCATCACCTCGTGGTTGCCGCGGCGGGAGCCGTAGGAGTTGAAGTCGCCGGGCCCAACGCCCTGCTCCATCAGCCAACGGCCTGCGGGGCTGTCCTTCTTGATCGCGCCGGCGGGCGAGATGTGGTCGGTGGTGATCGACTCGCCGAGCTTGGCGAGCACGCGGGCGCCCTCGATCGGCTCGGGGGGCTGCGGCTCAGCATCCATACCCTCGAAGAACGGCGGCCGGCGCACGTAGGTCGAGTCCGGCCAGTCGTAGCGATCGCCCTCGGGCACCTTGATCGCCTGCCAGGTCTCGTCGCCGTCGAAGACGTTGGCGTAGTTCTTCTTGAACATGTCGGCCTTGACAGCCTCGGCGACGGTCTCCTTGACCTCCTGCGAGCTCGGCCACAGGTCGCTGAGGAAGACGTCCTCGCCATCTCTGCCCGTGCCCAGCGGCTCAGTCTCGAAGTCGAAGTCCATACGGCCGGCGAGCGCGTAGGCAACGCAGAGCGGCGGCGAGGCCAGATAGTTGGCCTTGACGTCCTGGTTGATCCGGCCCTCGAAATTGCGGTTCCCGGAGAGCACCGAGCAGACGACGAGGTCCTTCTCGTTGACCGCGGCCGAGATCTCCTCCGGCAGCGGTCCCGAGTTGCCGATGCAGGTCGTGCAGCCGTAGCCGACGAGGTTGAAGCCGAGCCCGTCTAGCGACTCGTCGAGGCCGGACCGCTCGAGGTAGTCGGTGACGACGGTCGAGCCCGGCGCCAGCGAGGTCTTCACCCAGGGCTTGCTCTGCAAGCCCCGCTCGAGCGCGTTGCGGGCGACCAGCCCGGCGCCGATCATGACCGAGGGGTTCGAGGTGTTCGTGCAGCTGGTGATCGCCGCGATCACGACGCGGCCGTGATCGAGGTCGAAGGTTTCGCCGTCCATCGTCACCTCGACGGCGTCCTCAGACATGCGCTCCTCGACGGCCGCGACCGAGGGCGACTCGGAGGGCTGGCCGTGGGGCTTGCCGCCATCGTTGGACTCGTTGTCGGGACTCGGCGGATCGGAAGCCGGGAAGCTCTCGTCGTTGGCCTCGTCGACCCCATTGCCGAGCGCCTCGGCGGCGCCCTCGCTGAACCCCTTCAGGGTCTCGAAGAAGGCGGCCTTCGAGTTGCTCAGCGCGATCCGGTCCTGGGGGCGCTTCGGGCCCGCGATCGCCGGCTCCACGTCGCCCAGGTCGAGCTCGAGCGTGTCCGAGAACGTCGGCTCCTCGGAGTCGGGCGTGTGGAAGAGGCCCTGCTCGCGCGTGTAGGCGTCGACGAGCTCGATCACCTCGGTCGGTCGGCCGGTGAACTCGAGGTAGCGGAGCGTCTCCTGGTCGGGCGGGAAGATCGCGCAGGTCGAGCCGAACTCCGGCGACATGTTGCCGAGCGTCGCCCGGTCGGCGAGCCCGAGGCTGGGCATGCCGGGGCCGAAGAACTCGACGAACTTGCCGACGACGCCCTTCTCGCGCAGCATCTCGGTCACGCGCAGGACGAGGTCTGTGGCGGTCGCCCCCTCGCGGAACTCGCCGTCGAGGCGGAAGCCGATCACCTGTGGCAGCAGCATCGAGATCGGCTGGCCGAGCATTGCCGCCTCGGCCTCGATCCCGCCAACCCCCCAGCCGAGCACGCTGAGCCCGTTGATCATCGTCGTGTGCGAATCGGTGCCGACGAGCGTGTCGGGGTAGGCGCTCAGGTTGCCCTCGTCCTCGGAGCCGCCGCTGTAGACGACGCGGCCGAGGTACTCGAGGTTCACCTGGTGGCAGATCCCGGTCGCCGGCGGGACGACGCTGAAGTTGTCGAAAGCGGTCTGGCCCCAGCGCAGGAACTCGTAGCGTTCCTGGTTGCGCTCGAACTCCTTCTCGGCGTTGATCGCAAAGGCGCGGGCGTTGCCGAAGGCGTCGACCTGCACGGAGTGGTCGATGACGAGGTCGACCGGGACGAGGGGGTTGATCTTCGTCGCGTCGGCGCCGAGCTCGTCCATCGCGTCGCGCATCGCGGCCAGGTCGACGACGGCGGGAACGCCGGTGAAGTCCTGCATGAGCACGCGTGCGGGCTGGAACGGGATCTCCTTCGAGGGCTCGGCCCTGGCGTCCCAGGTGGCGATCGTCTCGACGTCCTCCTTGGTGACCGCCTCGCCGTCCTCGAGCCGGAGCACGTTCTCGAGCAGGACCTTGAGCGAGTACGGCAAGCGGGCGACGTCGTAGGACTCCTGCAGCGCGTCGAGACGGTGGACCTCGTAGGAGCGGCCGCCTACCTTCAGGGTGGACTTGGATCCGTAGCTGTCCGAGGGCATCGCCGCTCCTTTCACTCGACTTTCGCTTCCCCACTCACTTTATGTGGCGCGCACGGCCGGGGTCGCTAGGTGCGCTCCCCCGTGTCCTCGTCGACGTCGCTCTGCACCTCGTCGGCATCGCCGTAGGCGGTGTGCTGGTCGGGATCGGTCTCCTCCGCGGGAAAGCGGTCGCCGAGGGGATGGCCCTCGCCGGCCTTGCCCTCGGCGCGGTCGACCAGCTCCTCCTCGGCCTGCTCGAAGCCCTCCGACTCGCCGCCGCCGGCCTCGTCGACCGGCGCCTGCTCGCGGGCACGGCGCTCGAGCTCCTCCTCACTCGGGATCCCCGGGTTCTCGCTCTCCATCTCGGTCCTCCTTCGCTCGTCGCTGTCGAGCGGGGACTACCCGCTCGGGCCGGAGGGGAACCGCGCGCTCAGCGCTTATGGGTCTGCTTGGCGGCGAGCTGCTCGGCCACGTGCTCGCCCTTGCCGCGCTGGAAGATGGCGGCAAGACCGGGGAAAGCCGAGCCGAAGCCAGAGACGGCGCGCGCCTGCAGCGGAGCGACGACGAACTCGGCCCGGCCGGTCTCGATCGCCCTGGCGACCGCCTCGCCGACCTGCTGGGGCGAGCTGGTGCCCATCCCGGCAGGCGGCTTCATCCCCGAGTCGGCGAACATGCCCGCGTCGCGGATGAAGCCGGGCAAGACGAGCGAGGCGCCAACGCCGCTGCCGCGGAGGTCCTGACGCAGGGCCAGGCAGAAGCCGCGCAGCCCGAACTTCGAAGCGTTGTACATCGCTGCCCGGGCGACGGCACCTTGCCGGACAGCGAGGAGACGTAGACGAAGTGCCCGCTGCCCCGCTCGAGCATCCCGGGCAGCAGTGCCCTGGTGGCCCGGACCGGAGCCTCGAGGTTGACGTGCAGAACGCGCGTCACCTGCTCGGGCGTCAGGTCCTCGAGCCGGCCGGAGCCGGGCAAGCCGGCGTTGGCGACGAAGATGTCGATCTGCCCGCTCGCCTCGGCCGCCTCGACGAGCTTCTCACCCGCGTCCTCCTCGGCAAGATCAGCGACGATCGTGCTGTGGCCACTGCCGGGCAGCGAGGCGGCGAGCTGCTCGAGCTCATCGCCCTTGCGAGAGCTCAGGACGAGGGTCGCGCCGCGGGCGGCGAGCGTCCGGGCGATCGCCATGCCGAGTCCGCCCGTGGCGCCGGTGACGAGCGCTCGCTTGCCCTGGATCTGCATCAGAGGGACCCTATCGCCGGGCACGAGATCAGGTTCCGCAATGCGCATGCAGGTGCTGAATTGCGCCGTTGTGTGAGCGTCTGCTTGCAGAAGCATTAGCAATGCGTTAGGGTGCCCCCCTGCAAACGCCGAATCCGGGGTTCCAAGGAGTCCTGGATCGGGGGACCCAATCCCTCGTCGTCGAAATACGAGCGACGAGGACGGGGCGAATCCGCGCCACTGCCGGCGCGGGAGCGCGCACCGAGAGGCCGGGTCACGACTCGAGCCACCGAAGCGCGCCAGCCCGTCAGCTAACCCCGAAGGCACCGCAACGAAAAGCGAAGCGAGATGATGCTCCGAAAGCGACTGCAACACTTCGATCCGATCTTGGGCCTGACGGCTCTCCTCGTCCTCGCCGCGCTCGCGGCACTCTGCCTGACCCTCCTGACGTCGCCGGCCGGCGCAGCCGGCGGCGGCATCGGTACTGGTAGCGGCACAGGCGGTGACGGCGCCAAGGCAAAGCCACACAAGGCGCGGCTGCTCAAGAGCGGCAAGGCGATCCCGCCGAAGAACGCGCCGCGGCGCGTCGTCAAGGCGATCAACGCCGCGAACAAGATCCGCAGGAAGCCCTACATCTGGGGCGGCGGGCACGGTCGCTGGAACGACAAGGGCTACGACTGCTCCGGAGCCGTGAGCTACGCGCTGCACGGCGGCCACATGCTGAAGACGCCGATGGACTCCGGCAGCCTCGCGAAGGCTGGGGCAAGCGCGGCAAGGGCCGCTGGATCACGGTCTACGCGAACGGCGGCCACGCCTACGCGGTGATCGCCGGCCTGCGCTGGGACACCTCGATGACCGGCGGCAACGGCCCGCGCTGGAGCAAGCACCTGCGCTCCAACCGCGGCTTCCGCAAGAAGCACTACCGCCACCTCTAAAGACGACGCGCCGCCTCGCGCCTGGCCGGCTGGCCATGTTGGCCCGCGATAGTGGTCCGACGTGACCACTCGGGATCGTGCCGTACCGCGCGGTCTCAGTCGAGCTTGTCGATTTGGTAGGCGCCGTCCTCGTAGGTAAGGCGGACGCGGTAGCTCCGCGTGCCGCCAGCGGCGGTGACGTCTGCCCGGGCCTCGGCGAAGATGCCGGCCACCCCGGTGACGTCGTAGACGCGGTCGACGTGCGCGGCCCCGGAGCCGGGGCCGCTGCCCGCGACGCACGCCGCCACCCCACCGCCGTACGTCTCCTGCAGGTACCGGCGGCCGAGCGCCTCGCAACGGCGCCGGGCATCGGGCGAGCCGAGCCCGCGCTCGACGGCGGCACGCACCCGCGGCCTGGCGCCGGCCGGCAGGACCTCGCCGCACTGGGCGAGCCCCAGCCGGCGGCTGATGGCGACGATGCGCACGCGCGCCTCATGCTCGGCCGCCGCGGCGCTTGCGATCGCCCGGCGCGAGCCGCCCCGCTGGTAGAGCCTGCCGGCCTTGCTGCTCGCCACCCCTCGAGCCCGCGCCGCCGCCACGAGCCGCCGGGCAGCGCGCGCCTGCGCCGCCGGTGGCTCGAGCTGTGCGAGTCCGTCTGCGAGCTTGACTCGCGCCGGCGCGAGCTCGACGAGCAGGCGGGCGCGATCGCGGAGCGTCTGCTGGCGGCCCCCGTCGACGCGCCGGATCAACTCTTGGCGGGCGTCCGAGGCCCGGCAGAGAGCGTTGGCGCGGGTGGCGTAGCCGGCGGCCGGCCCCGGCGCCGCCGGCAGCTCGCGGGTGCTCGTGCCGCCGGAGTCGCCGGGCGGCGGCTCGCCCTTCTCGCCGCAGCCGGCGAGCGGGCAGCCCGCGATCAGCGCCGCGGCGACGATCGCCGCGGCGCGGCCGATCACTTGAGGACGCGGATCAGCTTCTTGTTGACGAACTCGTCCATGCCGTAGGGGCCGAGCTCGCGGCCGAAGCCGGAGCGCTTGACGCCGCCGAACGGGCAGCTCGGCGCCGTCGAGGAGGACCCCGTTGACGAACACCATGCCGGTGTCGAGGCTGTCGGCGACCCGCATCGCCTGCTCGGAGTCGTCGCGAACACGTAGGAGCCGAGCCCGAACGGGGTGTCGTTGGCGAGCTCGACCGCCTCCTCCTCGGAGCCGACCTTGTAGACGCTCGCCACCGGGCCGAAGAACTCCTCGCTGTAGGCGTCGTTGTCGGGCGTGATCCCGGCAGCACCGTCGTCGCGAAGAAGTTGTCCTTGCGCCCGCCGTCGAGCGACGACCTCCGCCCCCTGGGCCTTCGCCCGGTCGAGCTGGTCCTGCAGGCGCTCGGCCGCGGTCGCCGAGGAGAGCGGCCCCATCGCCGCGCCCTCCGCGGTCGGGTCGCCGGGCTCGGCCGCCTTCATCTTCTCGGTGAACTTCGACGAGGAAGTCGTCGTAGAGATCCTCGGCGACGATGAACCGCTTCGCCGCGTTGCAGGACTGCCCGGTGTTGTCGAGCCGCGCGTCGGCCGCGCGCCTCGACGACCTCGTCGAGGTCGTCGGCGCCGAGCAGGATGAACGGGTCCGAGCCGCCGAGCTCGAGCACGACCTTCTTCAGGTGCCGCCCGGCGAGCTCGGCGACCGCGGAGCCGGCGCGCTCGGAGCCCGTCACCGAGACGCCGCGGACCCGCGGATCGGGGATCACCGCTCGGCGATCTGCTCGTTGGTCGCGAGGATCGTCTGGTAGGCGCCCGCGGGGAAGCCGGCCTCCTCGTAGATCGCCTGGATCGCCTCCGCCGACTCGGGGCACTGCGGCGCCGGCTTGAGCAGGATCGGGTTGCCGACGATCAGGTTCGGACCCGGCGAAGCGGGCCACCTGGTAGTAGGGGAAGTTCCAGGGCATGATCCCGAGCAGCGGGCCCATCGAGGTCCGGCGGATCACCGCCGTGCCCTCGCCGGCGAGCAGCTCGATCGGCTCGTCCTTGAGGAAGTCCTCGGCGCGGTCGGCGTAGTAGCCGTAGATGTCGCCGCAGAACTCGACCTCGCCGAGCGCCTGCTCCATCGGCTTGCCCATCTCGCGGACGGCGATCTCGGCGAGCTCCTGCTGGCGCTCGACGTGCAGCTCGGCGACCTGCTGGACCATCGCCGCGCGCTCGGCGACCGACGTCGTCGCGACCAGCTCGCGGTGCGCCTCGTCGGCCTGCGCCGATCGCCGCGTCGAGCTCGGCGTCGGAGATCTCCGGGTACTCCTTGACCTTCTCGCCGGTGGCCGGGTTGACGACTGCGTAGCTGCTCATCTGCTCTCCTCCTGTGCTTCGGTGTTTGACGGTCTGCGGACAGCTGCTCAGGCAGCACCGGCCCGAGCCGAGCGCGTCCTCGGGAGCGACGTAATCGGCGCCGACGCCCTCGGCGACGGCGGGATGCGTGACCTTGCCGGCGGCGACGTTGACCCCCGGTCGCAGTCCCGGATCCTGCTCGATCGCCCCCGCGACGCCGTGGTCGGCGAGCGCGAGCACGTAAGGCAGGGTCGCGTTGGTGAGCGCGTAGGTCGAGGTGATCGGCACCGCCCCGGGCATGTTGGCGACGCAGTAGTGGGTGATCCCGTCGACCTCGAAGACCGGGTCGGCGTGGGTGGTCGGCCGCGAGGTCTCGAAGCAGCCGCCCTGGTCGATCGCGACGTCGACCAGTACCGCGTGCGGCTTCATCAGCGAGAGCTGCTCGCGCTTGATCACGTGCGGGGCCTCGGCCCCGTGGAGCAGCACCGCACCGATCACGAGGTCGGCCTGCGGCAGCATCTCCTCGATCGAGAGGGTCGAGCTGTAGACGGTCGAGCAGCGTCCGGCGATGCGAGGTCGACCTCGCCGCAGCAGGTCGATCGACTCTCGTAGACGAAGACGTCCGCCTGCATCCCGACCGCGATCTACGGCCGCGTTGAAGCCGACCGCGCCGCCGCCGATCACCATCACGTTGGCGGCGGCGACGCCCGGGACGCCGCCGAGCAGGATGCCGCGACCCCCGAGCGGTTTTTCCAAGAAGAACGCCCCGGCCTGCGTCGCGATCTTGCC
>CAWCUT010000002.1:0-707633 GCA_963798875.1 uncultured Solirubrobacterales bacterium | reverse complement strand
GCGCCGCCAAGCGGCGCAAGCGGCACCGCGACGTGATCGTCATCGGCGGCGGCCTCGCCGGCCTCAGCGCGGCGCGCGAGCTGCGCGAGCAAGGAGCCTCCGTCGCCGTGCTCGAGGCCCGCGGGCGGGTCGGCGGCCGCACGCTCAACAAGAAGCTCGGCAAGGGCGAGGTCGTCGAGATCGGCGGCCAGTGGGTCGGCCCGACGCAGGACCACGTGCTCGGCGCGATCGACGATCTCGGCCTGGAGACGTTCAAGACCTACGTCGACGGCAAGAACGTCTACTACCGGAACGGCAGCAAGGAGCTCTACACGGGCACGATCCCGCCCGTCTCGACGCCCGCGCTGAAGGACATCGCAATCGCGATCAACACGATCAACCAGCAGGCCGCGACGGTCCCGGTCGACTCGCCCTGGGACGCGCCCGACGCGGCGAAGTGGGATGCGCAGACGTTCGAGAACTGGAAGCTCGAGCACATGAGCACGCAGGAGGGGCGCGATCTGATCGACCTCGCCTTCACCTCCGTGTTCGCCGCCGAGCCCCGCGACGTCTCGCTGCTCTACGCCCTCTACTACGTCGCCGGGGCCGCCGGTGACTTCAACCTGCTGATCAACACGACCGGGGGTGCCCAGGAGAGCCGCGTGGTCGGCGGCTCGCAGGAGATCTCGATCGAGATGGCGAAGCGGCTCGGCAAGGCGGTGCGGCTGAGCACGGCCGTACGCACGATCCGCGATCGCGGCAAGCACGTCGAGGTCCGGGCCGGGAAGCAGACCTGGGTCGGCAAGCGGGTGATCAACACGCTGCCACCGGCGCTCAACCCGACGATCCGCAACCTGCCGGCGCTGCCCGCCGACCGGATGCAGCTCGAGCAGCGGGTGCCGATGGGATCGGTCATCAAGTGCCTCGCGGTCTACGACGCGCCGTTCTGGCGCGACATGGGGCTCAGCGGCATGGCAACGTCGACGACCGGCCCGGTCAAGCTCACCTACGACAACTCGCCGCCCGACGGCTCCCCCGGCGTCCTGCTCGGCTTCATCGAGGGCCAGGAGGCACGGAACTGGATCAAGAAGTCGGAACGGGCGCGCCAGGAGGCCGTGATCGGCTGCTTCGAGCGCTACTTCGGGCGGCAGGCGCGCGTCAACCTGCGCAGCTACATGGAGAAGTCCTGGGCCTCTGACCGCTGGAGCCGCGGCTGCTACGTCGGCGTCATGCCCCCCGGCGTGCTGACCGGCTATGAGGACGCGTTCCGCGAGCCGATCGGCGGGATGCACTTCGCCGGCACCGAGACGGCCACCGAGTGGCCCGGCTACATGGACGGCGCGATCCAGTCCGGACAGCGCGCCGCGGGCGAGGTCAGCGGCTCGCTGTAATCAGCCGCGTCGGGGGTCCGTCGCTAGACGCTGCCCTCGCGAGCGCCGGCCCACAGGTCGACTTCGCCGGGAGGCTCGGCCAGCTCGTCGATCGCGGCGAGCTCGGCGTCGCTGAGCCCGAGGTTCTCGAGCGTCGCCACGTTCTGCTCGAGCTGGGAGACCGAAGAGGCGCCGACGACCAGCGAGGTGAGGCGCTCGTCGCGCAGCGCCCAGGCGAGCGCCAGCTGCGCCAGCGACTGCTCGCGGCGCGCAGCGATCTCGTTGAGCCCGCGCAGCCGCTCGACCATCTCGTCGCTGAGCCAGTCGGTGTCGAACGTCTTGTCCTGCGCCGCGCGCGAGTCCTCGGGAATGCCGTCCAGGTAGCGGCCGGTGAGCAGCCCCTGGGCGAGCGCGGTGAAGCCGATCACGCCGAAGCCGAGCTCGCCCGCGGCGTCGAGCAGTCCCTCGTCCTCGATCCAGCGGTTGACCATCGAGTAGGAGGGCTGGTGGATGAGCAGCGGCGTGCCGAGCTCGGCGAGAATCGCGTGCGCCTGCCGCGTGCGCTCGGCGTCGTAGGAGGAGATACCGGCGTACAGTGCCTTGCCCGCTCGGACGGCCGCGTCGAGCGCGCCCATCGTCTCCTCGAGCGGGGTCGAGGCGTCGAGGCGGTGCGAGTAGAAGATGTCGACGTAGTCGAGCCCCATCCGCCCGAGCGACTGATCGAGCGATGCGAGCAGGTACTTGCGCGAGCCGCCGCCCTGCCCGTACGGACCCGGCCACATGTCCCAGCCCGCCTTCGTCGAGATGATCATCTCGTCGCGGTAGGGCCGGAAGTCCTCGGCCATCAGGCGGCCGAAGTTGATCTCGGCGGCGCCGTAGGGAGGCCCGTAGTTGTTGGCGAGGTCGTGGTGGGTGATGCCGAGGTCGAAGGCGCGCCGCGCGATCTCCCGCTGCACCTCGAACGGCCGGTCGTCGCCGAAGTTGTGCCAGTAGCCGAGCGAGAGCACAGGCAGCTCGAGCCCCGACCGGCCCGTGCGCCGGTACTGCATCGTGCCCTCATAGCGGCCCTCGTCGGCGACGTAGCTCATCGACGCCGACATTACCCCGTACGGGAACCGGCCAAAACGGCGACCGGGCGGGGCGCCCACCTTCGCCCGCGTCTGGTGACGATACGCACGAACTCGACGCCGATCCTGTAGGGTCCGAGGCAGGAGATGTTTTCCCCTGGGGAGGGGAGGAGGAGAGTCACGAGACGCCCGCCGCAAGGCGGGCGTTCGTGTTTCCGGGAGCGTGCGCCATCGCAAGGGCGGGACGAGGGCCAGTCGCCGATGTCCAGACGTCGATCGCGGAGGCTGATGCTGCGATGGTTATCCGTCGTGTCCGGCCCGCGTGTGCTTCTAACCGAGGGATCGAGCCTTACCTCGCGCGAGGTTGTGAGCTGCCTCGGCCCGGTCGGCTACCACCTGGAGGTGCTTGACCCTGACGCGATCTGCGTCGCGCGCTTCAGTCGCTGGGTGAAGAAGGTGCATCGCTGCCCGCACGCCGGCGCCGATCCCCTCGCCTACGTCGAATCGCTCGGAAGGGTGGTCGAGGAGCGGCGGATCGACGTCGTGCTCCCAACGCACGAGCAGGCATGGCTCCTGGCGAATGCTCGGGCATTGCTGGCGGCGGGTGTGCGCGTATCGCTCGCAGCGGCGACCGCTTTCGAGCGAGTCCAGAGCAAGATCGAGTTCGCCCGGCTGCTCGACGAGCTCGAGCTTCCGCAGCCGGGTTGGCGGGTGGTCGATGGGGCTGACGACCTGGAAGACCTGGCGTTCCCCTACTGGCTGAAGGCGGCGTTCAGCACGGCAGGTCAGGGTGTCCGAGAGGTCGTCGACGCCCACTCGCGCGATCAGGCGCTTGCTGCCCTGCTTGGCGAAGGCTCGCTAATGGCGCAGCACCCGGCGACGGGACAATACGGCCAGGTGCAGGACCTGTTTGATCGCGGCCGCCTGGTTGCGGTGCACACCAACGTGCAGCACCGAAGCGGCGTTGGCGGCAGCGCAGCAGCACGGCTCAGTGTCGATCACGCCGCCCCGCGCGCGCACATCGCGGCCTTGGGCGAAGCGCTGTCGTGGAGCGGCGGCCTGACGCTCGACTACATGCACGAGGAGGGCTCGCCGCAATACATCGAGTGCAATCCCCGCACTGTGGAGCCGGGCAACGCTGCCGCCAGCGGCGTCAACATCCCCGACCTCCAAGTTCGCCTGACTCTCGGCGAGGAGGTTGCCGGACCAACCCGCGTCGGCCGGGCCGGCGTGCTGACGCACGGAACGATCGCGGTGCTGCTTGGCGGCGCAGCCCGCGGTGAATCGCGCCGCTCCCTGCTCGGCGAGATGCGTGACGCGATCGTTCACCGCGGCCCATATGCGAACAGCAGCGAGCAGTTGACGCCGGTCCTGCGCGATCCACCGAGCCTGCTGCCGGCCGCGGTCGTCATTGCTCGCCTACTCGTCTCGCCCCGCCAATCAAACGGAATAGCTGAACACGCCGTCAGCGGCTACTCAATCGATCCGGCGAGCGTTCGAGCGATCTCCCGGGCGGTCGCGGCCTGAGGAGGGTGACGAGCGCAGGTTTGGTGCACGGACCTGTCGCTCTTCGCGCGCAGAGCGAGAGCGCCGCGTGATGGCGGGTAGTTGTTGGCCGTGTTGCGGGGGCGTGGCGGAAGTCACGCCCCGAAAACGAGGCGATCCATGACCAGGTCGAGCGGCTGGCGGTAGCCGTCGCGGTTGTGAAGCTGGCGCCGCAGCCTGCGGTTGAGCTCATCGACATCGGTGTGCTTCAAGCCCCCAGATGCCTCGACCACATCTCGCGCGGTGAGTGCGGAGTCGTTCATGAATCCGAGGATGCTGCGGCTGGCGGTCCGGGCGATCTGTAGCTCGTCCCCGTCCAGCGGCCCGAGCACGTCGGCCGGTAGCTGCTCGTCGGCGAGCGCGGCGTGGATCCGTGCGACGAGGAACGGCCCGGGTGGCTGGAGATCGCCCTTACGGACATCGGCGATGAAGAGCGGAAACAGCGTTCCCGCGTGGCTGAGGAGCAGACACTTGCGCCGCTCGAGCCAGAGTAGGTTCGCGTACCAGTCGTCATCGCCCGGGGGGCGGTCGGAAAGGACGAGTTCTCGCCTACCCACCAGGTCGAGCAGACGGCTTGTGCAGCGAAGAATCACTGGGTGAGGGTATGCCAGACGCTGCCTGAGATCCCTTGCGCACCTGCTCGCGATCGACCCTGACCGCCGCTACCCTGTCTCCCATGACCACACGCGACGAGCTGCACCGCAAAACAACACTGATCTAGGCACGAGCGCAGATCAGCAAGGCAACAGCGAACGGGGGCCGATTCCGGCTGAGGCGTCCTCTAGCGTCGGCGCCGGATGCGCGCCCACGCCTACATCGACGGCTTCAACCTCTACCACGGTGCGCTGGAGCAGCGGCCCCACTACAAGTGGCTCGACCCGTACGCACTCTGCGAGCGGCTGGTGCCTGACGCCGAGCTCGAGCTTGTCCGCTTCTTCTCGGCCCGGGTGGGTGGCTCACTCGATCCCGGCCAGCCGCAGCGTCAGGACGTCTACTGGCGAGCCCTTGGGGGAGTCGATCGCCTGATCATCCACGAGGGTAAGTTCCAAACCAAGACTCGCCGATTGCCGCTCGCGGGGACGGACCCGTACGAGTTGGCCGAGGTCCGAGTTCCCGAGGAGAAGGGCTCCGACGTCAACCTCGCCACCTACCTGATGCTCGATGCTGCCGAGCGCGGCATCGACCTCGCCCTGGTGGTCTCGGACGACCATGATCTCGAGGAGCCGCTGCGCCTGGTGAGAAGCCACTACGGGCTCCGGCTCATCGTCGCGAGCCCGCGCAACCGCGACACGCTCAGGCGCGCGGTTGGAGCAGACGAGATGAGGACGATCCACGAGGAGCTGCTTGAGGCATGCCAGCTTCCTGACCCGGCACCCGATGAGGACTTCCATCTTGTGCACCGACCGTCGAGCTGGACAGCCCAGAAATGAGGAAGCCGCCCGGAGGCGGCTTCCGCTCCAGATCCCGAAGCATCTGAAGCAAGTGCTTATAGGGTAGCGCGACGGCGGCGGAACCCGAGGGTGAGTTGCGCGATTTCACAAACCGACCGCGCTTCCCCTTCAGCGTGGATGCAGGAGTCGGCCGTGCGCCAGGGGGGCCATCACTCTCGCGGCAGAAACCCACAACCAAGCGCGAGTCGACGGGAGCGACGGGACTCGAACCCGCGACCTCCGGCGTGACAGGCCGGCGCTCTAACCAACTGAGCTACGCCCCCCGGGAGTGCTCTCCAAGGGCCCGGGACGCGCCCGGGGCGGGCGATTATGGCACGGCGCGCCCGGTCGAATAGGGTCCGGCGGCGATGAGGCTGCTCAGCTACCGGAGCGAACGGGGCGTCCGCGCGGGTGCCCTCGTGGAGGACGACGTCGTCGACGTCTGGGACGCGCTCGGGCGCGCCTGGGAGCCGAGCGGGAGCGCCGGGCCACAGCCGGTGCCGACGGGCTTGCGGGCAGTACTCGAATCCGAGGCGCCGGCGGACGTCGAGGCCGCGGTCGCGGCCGCCGAGGCGGGAGCGCAGCTCGACGATGTCGAGCTGCTGCCCCCGATCACCGACCCGCAGAAGATCATCTGCATCGGGCTCAACTACGCCGCTCATGCCGCGGAGGCGGGGCTCGACCCGCCCTCCGTCCCCCACCTTCTTCGCCAAGTTCGCGAACGCCCTCGCCGCCCCCGGCGCGCGGTGCCGCTACCGGCGGCGAGCACCAAGGTCGACTACGAAGCCGAGGTCGCCTTCGTGATCGGCAACCGCGCCCGCCGCGTCGACGTCGAGCGCGGCGCTCGGCCACGTCGCCGGCTACACGCTGCTCAACGACCTCTCGGCGCGTGATCTGCAGTTCGCGACGCCGCAGTGGATCCCCGGCAAGGTCTTCGACGGCAGCGCTCCCTGCGGCCCCTTCCTGGTCACCCCCGACGAGGCCCGGCCCGCCGACGGCGATCGGCATCGCCCTCGACCTCAACGGCGAGCGCATGCAGGAGTCCGACACGGGCGATCTGATCTTCGGCGTCGCCGAGCTCATCGCCCACCTGTCGACGCTGATGACGCTCGAGCCCGGCGACATCGTCTCGACCGGAACGCCCTCAGGCGTCGGCTCGACCCGCGATCCGCGCGTCTGGCTCGCCGGCGGCGACGAGATCCTCGTCAGCTCACCGCAGCTCGGCGAGCTCGCAACCACGATCGCCGGCTGAGCCGCACGCACCAAGCGACGTCGCGGGCGGAACCCGCGGCGCTCAGTGCTTGTGGTGGCGGCCGTGGTGCTTGTGGTGGCGGTGGTGCTTGTGCTTGACCACGAGCTTGACCCGCTCCTTGGTCTTGCCGGCCGTCAGCGTCGCCCGCTTGGCCTTGCCCTTGCGGACAGCCTTGCGGTAGCGCTTGGCGATCTTCACCCGCACCTTCGACGACTTGCCCGCCGCGACGGAGTAGGGGCTGCTGCCGAGCGTCACCGGCTTAGCGGCGCCGTGGCGTGACTTGATCCTGGCACTCAGCGTCGCGGTGCCGGCGCAGGTGCCGCTGCCGGTGCACGAGAGCTTCAGGCTCGCCGTCTTGCCCCTCGCGGAGACATGACTAAGGCTCGACGTCGCGACCAGCGGCGTGCCGCCGCCACCGCCGCCTCCACCGCCGCCGGTGCCGGCGGCACGGGCGACGTGGATGGTGGCCGAGTCGCTGTCGTTGCTGTGATCGGAGTCGAAGGTGGTCGTCGCGACCGTCGCCGTGTTGACGATCGGCAGCAGCTCATCCAGCGGCGGGCCGGTCTCGATCGAGATGCACTCGAGGTCGAGCGTCACGTCGACCGCGTGGTCGTTGCCGTTCCACAGGTCGAAGTCACGGTTGATCGGCTCGGGCACGCTGCCGAGCGGGACGACGCCCGGCGGCAGGTCGTAGGTGCCGACGATGCCCTCGTAGCCGGTCGGGCAGCTGACCCGGAGCTGGTTCGTGCGGCCGGGCTGGATCGTGAAGGTCTGCTCGACGTGCTCGAACGTGAACGCGTGCACGTGCGGCGGAGTGCCGCCGAGGCCGGTCGTGTTGAGCAGCTTGCGCAGGCTCAGCTTGCACCTTCGTGCCCGGGTCGGTCACGTCGACGGTGAACTTCCAGCCGCCGCTGACCGGCTCGCTGCCGACGAGACGGGCGCCGCCCGGAGAGCACCTCGATGCCCTGTGCGACCGCGTGGTGCTGATCGTCGACCGGGATCGTGAAGTCGTAGCGGCCCGGTGCGAGCGTGCCACTGGTCGTCGTCTGCCAGGCTGCCGACGTCGAGCGGGTGCTCGCCGTCATCGGTGCGTCTGCGGCAGGCAGGTCACGTGCGGGCGGATCTGCGCCTGGCCGCTCGTGTCGTTGCGGACCGTGAACCGGTAGGTGTCGAGCGCGATCGAGCTCGCCTGCAGGACATGGACCTCGGCGGGCGAGTTGCCCTGGTCGACGTCGACGACCTGGACGGCGCCGTCGGCGGCGATCCCGCCGGGGCAGGTGACGTCGACCGTCCGGGTCTCACCGGCCTGCAGGCTCACGTACTGCTCCTGCTTGGTGACGGTGATCTTGTGCGTCTCGCCGCTGTCGTTGGCGGGGCGGCGTGCCCTTCGCCTTCATCGTCACCGTCGCGGTCGCGTTCGCGCCCGGCGCGAGCGAGCCGAAGTCGCAGTGGACGTGGCCGGCCGACTGGCTGCACGGCGGCGTCGGCGAGACCGAGACGAAGTCGAGGTCGGTCGTCGGCAGGTCGTCGTCGATCGTCACGTTCGCGGCCGTCGAGGGCCCGTCGTTGTGGGCCTTCAGCGTGTAGGTGACGGTGTCGCCGCCGTTGTACTGGCTGTGGTCGGACGTCTTCGTGATCGAGACGTCGGCCGTCGGCTTGACGGTGTTCGGCGCGTCGCTGTGGTTGTTGGACGGGTTCGTGTCGGTCGTCGTCGTGGTCACGTCGGCGCCGTTGCTGATCGACGTCGTCCGCGCCGGGTCGAGCTTCGCCGTGACGTGCACCGTGCGCGTGGCGCCCGGAGCGAGCGTGCCGTAGTTGCAGGTGATCGTCTGGCCGACGACCGAGCAGTTGCGCCGAATCGTCCGAGCGAGACGAACGTCAGGTAGCCCGGCAGCGTGTCCGTCAGCTTGCTGTTCTGCGCGTCCGAGGGACCGTTGTTCTTGGTCACGATCGTGTAGACGAGGTTCGTGCCCGGGACGACCGGGTCGTGGTCGGAGGTCTTGTTGACCTGCAGGTCGGCCTTCGTCGACGACGTTGAGCGAGCCCGTGTCGGTCTTGTCGGCCGGGACCTCGTCCGCGTGGGTGGAGGCGGTGTTGACGAGGTGCGCGTCCGTTGGCGCACGCTCGCGCCGACGCTGACCGGAACGGTGATCGTCACCGTGGCGCCCGGACCGAGCGTGGCGACCTTCCAGTCGATCGTCTGGCCCGCGGCGCCGGTCTCGGAGAAGCCGCCGAGGGCGAGGCGGTCGCGGTGCCGGCGGCGTAGCTGCAGGCCCGGCGTCGAGGACGTCGTGGACCATGACGTTGTGCGCGGTCGCGTGCGCGTCGGTGTTCGTCACCTTGATCGTGAAGCTCGAGGCCTGGCCGGCGACGGCGTTGCCGTTGTCCGGCGTCTTGACGATCGCCAGGTTCGGCTTGGCGACGGTCAGGCTGACGCTGTCGCTGGGGCCCGTGTACTCGCGGTAGCCGCCATCGTCGTAGGTTCGCCTGCGGGACGCCGTAGTAGTGGCCGACCGAGGCGGTGTTGTCGATCGTGCTGCCCGCAGTCAGCGCGGTCGCCGGCGGCACGTCGGCCGTGTAGGTGAGCGTCACCGTGTCGCCGGGGTTGATCGGCCCGTCGATGTGCCAGCCCATCGTGTGATCGCCGGCGGACCAGGTCTTGGTCGCGTGCACGCCGGGCGGCAGCGAGCCGTTCTGGACGTTGGTCAGCATCGCATCGGGCTCGTCGTTGACGTCGGCGTCGTAGGCCGGCGAGGTGCCCGTGTTCTTGACCTTGATCGTGTAGGTGATCTGGTCGTTGCCCTCGACGTAGGTGCCGGGGCTCGACGACTTGTCGATCGTCAGCTTCGGCTCGACGAGGCTGGTGCTGACCGAGCCCGACTTGGTCACCGTGCTTGTTCGCCTGATCCGTGTAGGTCAGCGTCGCCGTGTTCGGCATCGAGCCGCCGCCGGCGTTCGCCGGGACGTCGTTGACGCGGACGCTGAAGTGGAGGACGAGCTGGACGTTGTGCCCGGTGCTGTTCGTGTACGGGCTCGGGAACGTGGCGAGAATCGTGTTCGCCGGCGACTCCGTGACGCGGACGCCCCCCGTTGGCAGCGGCGTGCCGTCGAACGTGCAGGCCGTCGCGCAGAGGCTGCCCGGGACGAGCGTCTGGCGCGAGCCGAGGGTGTCGGTGACCTTCGGCGTCCCGTACAGCGTCGTGTTCGCCGGGATCGTCGTCGTCACCGTGTAGTCGATCGTCTCGCCGATCGTCGCCTGCGAGGCGGCGTTGTTGCCGGTGTCGGTGATCGAGGTCGTCCGCGTCTTCGCCACCGAGGAGGCGGTCGTCTTGACCTTCGAGGTGTCCTCGGCCTTCGGCACGTTGGCGGCCGGCAGGCTCGTGTCCTTGACCGTCGGGTTGTCCGGGATCAGCTGGTAGTCCGAGCCGTCGTTGGTCGTGTACGTGTACTCGACGACCGCCGCCGTGTTGGTGAAGGTCTGATCGGGGCTCAGGCCGGACGGGTAGTGAACCGTGTAGGTGAGCGTCTTCGGTCGCGCCCGCCGCGAGCGAGAGGCCCGGCCACTTGACGATGTTGTCGGCGAGTCGCAGGCACCGCCGTCGGAGACCGAGGCGCCGACGACGTCGGAGCACGTGAGTGTGGGGTTGGTCGGCAGCTTGTCCCAGACGCGGACGCCGGTCAGGTCATCCGTCCCCGGGTTCGTGACGTCGACGCGGTAGGTGACATCGTGGCCGCCGCCGTCGATCGAGGCGCTGTCGTAGTTGGGCCCGTGGACGGTGCCGCTGTCGATCTGCTTGACGCCCTTGGTCAGCGAGATCGGCGGCACCTTGAGCTTGAAGTCGGTACGGTCGCGGAGCGGGAAGGCCGTGCCGGCGGTGTTCTCGTAGGAGAACTTCATCAGGTTGCCCTCGACGTCGCCGGAGCTGTGGCCGCTGGGCGAGCCGACGGTGCTCTTGAAGGTGACCTCGAAGACCTGGCCGCCGTGGTCGACGTCGTCCAGCGTGCCGATCGGCCAGCGCAGGCGGCCGTCGCTGGAGGTATCGATGGTGCCGACCGGGACCGTGTCGTTGGCGGTGATCTGCGAGGAGCCGGGGACGTAGTCGATCCCGTTCGGGAGGATGTCGAAGACGTCCTGGCTGGTCGTGTTCAGCTTCTGCGGGAAGTCGAGCCGCAGCTTCCAGCAGATCTGATCGCCGGGCTTGTAGGTCGGGACGGTCTTGCCGTAGTCGGCATCCACGAGGTCGTTGCAGTCGCCGGACGCGGGCAGGTGCGCGGCGACGGTCTTCTCGAGGACCGGGCCGCTCGCAGCCTTGCCGGCCGCGGAGACGTCCGTGTCGGCGACGCCGTCGACCTCGTCGTGGTCGATCTTGTTCCCGTCCGAGCCGTTGATGACGAAGTCGATGCCGCTCGTGTCGACCGCGTTGCTGACGCTGTCCTTGGAGAGGATCGGGGCCGCGTCCTGGTAGTTCGACTGGTAGTGGTCGCGCGTCCGCGAGTAGAAGGTGATCTGGTGCGTCGAGCTCGGCGCGAAGTGGGCCAGCGCGGGATCTGTGGTCTTGTCCCAGTAGATGTCGTAGGTGCCGTTCGTCTGCTCGGTGACGCTCGTGTAGTCGTGGTTCGGCGTCTTGCCCGTAACTGGGTCGCACTCGCTCTTCTGATCGGACGGGTTCTCGTAGTTCTGGCTGCCGAGTGGGCAGAGGCCGTTGGGGAGCACGTCGTGGACGACGACGTCATCGACCGTCCGGTACTCGGAGGTCTGCAGGTTCAGCGTCCACTTGGTGATGTCGCCCTGCTCGAGCGTGCCGATGTCGCGCGCCTTCTGGATCGCGATGTCCTCGGCAGTACGCAGCAGCGTGCCCTCGTCGGAGACGGACTTGCCCGGCTTCGAGGGCGCCTGGTAGGTGCCGGCGACGATCGCGCCGTTGAGCAGCGGCTGCTCGTCGTAGGTCTCGGGGCCGCTGTTGTTGTCGAGGTTCGCGGCCTGAGCACCGGTGGTGTTCGGTGCGGTGCCAGTGCCGGCGGCGGCGCCATTCCAGTCCATCGTGTTCTCGCGGATCGGGATGGCGGCGCCGTAGGTCAGGGTCCGCGTGCCGTCGGGGGCGAAGTCGCCGATGTTGTCCCACTTGACGTGCGTGTAGACGCCCGCCGGCAGCGGGCCGGTGCCGTCGGGATCGACGTTCACCGTCTCGACGAGGTCGGGCTCGACGCAGTTCTCGGCCGCCGTCGGGTGGCTGACGGTGATCGGGCCTGAGCCCTTGTACTCGTTCGTGCTGCCCGGATTGGTGGGCGCGTCGGTCGTGTGGTCGGCCGTGCCGGCGCAGCCGAGGAACTCGAGCCCGGCCGGGATGTAGTCCTCGAGCGAGACGCCGTTGGTCGGGTTGACGCCGTTGTTGGTGACCTTGAGCGTGTAGACGGTCTGGTGATCGTGCAGGCCGCGCGGGATCTCGCCCTCGGGGTGCGGCTCGGACTTGGCGACCTTGATCGCGGTCAGCTGCGTGACCGTCGACTGCTCCGCCTTGCCCGTGTAGGTGCCGGCGCCGGGGCCAACCGGGTTGCCGAGGCCGTCGAAGTCTGTCTCGTCGCGGGGCTGGGTCGAGATGTAAGCGCCGGTGTCGATCGGCAGCGGGTCGCCGACGTCGTAGATCGGCGTCGAGGCCGAACTCGTGTCGTTGTAGGCGACCTTGAAGGAGAGCGTGTGGCTCGAGCTGGGGACGAGGTCGTCGACGTTCTCCCAGATCAGCGTCGTCTTGCCGGTCGTCGGCGCGTTGTTGATGATCTTCGGCTCGCCGTCGATCGCGCCCGCGGAGCCGGCGACGTAGGAGGTGCCGGCAGGCAGCACGGCGCGGAAGGCAAGGTTGTAGCCCTTGGGCTCACCGGCCGGGACCGAGGCTGTGAGGTCGACCGGAACCTGGTTGCCGTAGAGAACCGAAGCGGCGGGTCCGCCGCTGAGCTGGAGGTTCGGGGTGCCCGTCGCGAACGCCGAGGAGGCGAAGGCGGCAAGTAGAGCGGCGGCGAGCACGAGCGCGCTCAGCGCGCGGCGCAAGGAACGGTGCATTTGAACGGATCCCCTGGGAGAAGAAGGAGGGCGGGTTGTAAGGGCCCTATCGGCTAGGCGGGTGGGCGAACTTGAGCGTTTGTGCGGAGTCTTGAGGAAACCCGAACAAACGCAACAAGTTTCGCAGTCGGGGCGGCGGGCGGCGCGCGGGTCCGTGCAAGCCTTGGCTATGGTCGCCGGATGAGCGTACAGGGGAGAAGGTTCGGGAGGATGGCGCGCACGGTCTCCGTGGGCGCGGCCGCTCTCGCTGCGACGGCGTCGCTGGCGGCTCGTGCCGCCGCGGCCGAATCCGTGGACGCCGACTCACTCCGCGCCGTCAGCGCGGATGGCGACGTCCACTTCATCCAGCCCGGCCGGCCGGGAGCGACGCTTGATCTGACCGGGACCAGCCCCGCCGGGCTGAAGCCGAAGCTGGAGCGCGTGGGCGAGGGGATGATCCGCGTCGTCTACGACGCCCCCCCGGGAACGCTCGAGACTTCCGCGACTTTTCCCCGGCCGGCCGGCGAGCGCTTCCTCGGCTTCGGCGAGCGCTCCGACGCCGTCGTCCGTAGCGGCGGCAACGTCGAGAACCGCGTCACCGAAGGCCCCTACCAGCCGGCCGAGCTGCCCGCGATCGCCGCCTTCGTGCCCGCCGCCGGCTACACGACGCGGCGCGACGCCACCTATTTTCCCGTCCCCTGGTTGATCTCGACCCGTGGTTATGGCGTGCTCGTCGAGAACGACGACGAGAGCCGCTTTCGTCTCGGCTCGCCGTGGTCGGCGCAGGTTGACGGTCGGCACCTCTCGCTGCTCGTGGTCGCCGGCCCGCGCCCGCGGAGCGTGCTCGAGCGCTTCAGCGCGCACGTCGGCCGCCAGCCCAAGACGAAGCGGACGGCGCTCGGTCCCTGGTGGCAGCCGGGCTCGGGAGGCGTGCCGGACGACGATTGGCTGGCGACGCTGCGCTCGGTGGGGGCGCTCGGCTCGATCGCGCAGACCTATACGCACTACCTCCCCTGCGCCTCGCAGACCGGCAGACGGGACGCCGAGCGGGAGCGGACGAAACTCTTCCACGACGCCGGCCTCGACGTCACGACGTATTTCAACCCGATGATCTGCACCGACCACCCGCGCTACGACGATGCCGATGCAAACGGCTGGCTGACGAAGAACGCGCTCGGGCAGGCCTACGTCTACAAGTACACGGGCTCGACGATCTTCATCGTCGGCCAAGTGGATTTCACGGCGCCCGGGGCGATCCGCTTCTACAGGCAGCTCACCGACGAGGCGCTCGGCAACGGCTACCAGGGCTGGATGGAGGACTTCGGCGAGTACACGCCCGACGACGCGGTCGAGCACGACGGCGAGACGGGGACCGCCGGCCACAACGCCTATGCGCGCAATTACCACCTCGGGGTCTTCAGAGCGACCCGCAAGCGCCCGCTGCTGCGCTTCGCCCGCTCAGGCTGGACGGGCTCGGCCGCCGGCTCGCCGATCGTCTGGGGCGGCGATCCGACGACGGGCTGGGGCTTCGACGGGCTCGCCTCGGCGATCCGCAATGGCCTCTCGATGGGGCTCAGCGGCGTCTCGCGCTGGGGCAGCGACATCGGCGGGTTCTTCGCACTGAGCGAGCCGCAGACGACGCCCGAGCTGCTCAGCCGGTGGATCGAGTTCGGCTTCGCTTCCGGGGTGATGCGAACCGAGGGCAGCGGCTTCGGACTCGACGAGAGCATCTCGGGGCGCCGCGCCCAGATCATCGACCCCGACGTGCTGCCCGTGTGGGCGCGATGGGCAAAGCTGCGGACCCGCTTCTACCCGGAGCTCAAACGCTACGACGGCGCCTACGAGCGGACCGGGATGCCGGTCATGCGCCAGCTTTCGCTCGTCTTTCCGAAGGACCGCACCGCCACCGGCCTCGACGACGAGTACATGCTCGGCGACTCGATGCTCGTCGCCCCGGTGATCCATCCGGGTGCCACCGATCGCTCGGTCTATCTGCCGAAGGGTCACTGGGTCGACCTGTGGCGCTCCGCCGACGGCCGGCTGCACAGGCTCAGGCACTCCAGAGTCCTCCGTGGTGGGCGCTGGGTGAGCGTGCCGGCTCCCCTCGAGGAGCTGCCGATCTTCGTCCGCACCGGATCCGAGCTCGAGTTGCTCCCGCGCGGCGGGCCCTCCTGGCGCAAGGCCGTCGCCGCCGGCAGGCGCCACCGTGATCTGCTCGCCTTCGGCGGCCGCAGCGCGAGGATCTCGCACTCGACTCGACCGCGCCGCTACGACGTCCAGTGGCAGCTCGACAAACGCCCGCGCAGGCTGACTCTGGACGGCCGGCGGCTGCGCTTCGACTTCTCGGGCGGCGTGCTCCGCGCCGACGCCGTCAGCACCGGCGGCAGGCTCAGGGTGAGCGGGAGGCGGCGGCGCTGAGCCCGCCCCGCAGCGGGGCGATCCGCTCCTGCGCGGCGAAGCTCGCGACGAGCACGAGCGGCGCCCACCAGATGATGAAGAAGTAGAACCAGTGGGTCGAGCCGACCTGGGTCGCGATCAGCAGCGCCGCCGCCAGGGCCGCGACCTGCAGCAGCTCGCGGCGCCGCGGCCAGAAGAAGAGGGCGACGCCGAGCGCGACCGGGAAAGCCCGGGCCAGCGTCTGCAGGCTGTGCAGGGACGGGTCGAGACCCCAGACGCTGAACGGCGATCCGCGCGAGGCCTGGTAGCCGAACGTGCGGTCGTAGAACTCGCGCAGGCCACCGTCGGGCAGGAGCGGCACGAGCACGACGGCCCAGACCAGGACGAAGGGGATCGCGAAGAGCGCCGTCTCGCGCCAGCGCCGCTCACCGGTCCCGGCCGCGAACAGCGGCGCGAGGCCGAGCGGCCCGAACTTGATCGCCGAGCCCGCGCCGATCAGCAGCCCACGGGCTGGAGCTGAATTGAAGGCCAGCAAGGCGCCGAGCACGGCGACCGCGACGAGCTCGTCGTTGCCGTTGACGTCGAGCGCGTAGAGCGTGAACGGGTAGGCGAGCCAGCCCCAGGCGAGGGCGACGCCGAGCGTCCTGCCCTCGGCGCCATCGCGCAGCCGGCGGCCGAGCAGCACGAGCAGGACGACGACGGCGAGGTCGGCACAGATCGTCAGTGCGTGCGCGGCAGGCAATGGCTCGAGGCCGCCGTGCCAGGGGAAGATCTGTTCGAAGGGGACGTAGAGCAGGTAGTTGAGCGGCCCGTAGGAGTCGCCGCGATCGATCAAGGGTGTGAAGTGGCCGCCGTAGATGCCCTGCCCGTGTCCGATGCGGTCGGCGCCGACGACCCCGGCGAAGCCGATGTCGATCACCTGCGAGTCGATCAGGTTGAAGGCGACGCGACCGAGCAGCAGCGCGACCGCCCCCCACTTCAGCCACTCGATCGGAATCACGGGAATCAGCGGGCCACGCTCCTTCCGTGGGCGCAGGCCGGCGAGCAGGGTCCGGACGAAGAAGTAGCCGAGGACCGGATAGACGAGTGGGACCGAGGCGTCGATGTTTCCCTTGTTGAAGAAGAACAGCGAGGCGCTGAAGGCGAGTAGCGCGAGCAGGTCGAGGTGCAGCAGCCGGAAGGGCCGGCGGGGGTCGAAAAAGGGCAGGAAGAAGAGCAGGCAGAGCGGGATCCAGCACCACGCCTCGTTGACGTTGCCGGCGACCGCGTCCTCGTAGCCGCGGGCGAGCTTGACCTCGACCTGGTGCCCGCGCCAGTCCTCGATCACGGCGCCCGTGCGATCGTCGATCACCGCCTGGGCGACGTCGGTGGCGCCGGCGTCCGGGTCGCCGTCGTAGTAGTCGACCTGCCAGCGGTCCTCGCCCCGGGTCTGGATGACGGGCTGCATGTCGGGAGTCTCGGCCCGCTGGGCTCCGACATTGGCAGCGCCGTCGGCGATCGCGATCACCTGCCGACCGGTCAGTTCGAAGCCCGGCGGCGCCGTACCAAGGTCGTGAACGGCGTGCAGCGGTGCGAGCGGCTCAGCGCCGAACGGCGGCTGACCCGCAGGGTTCTCGGCGGCGCGGGCGCTCGCCGCGGTCACGAGCAGCGCCGTCACGACGAGCGCCGCGAGCGCGATCCGCAGGGTCCTCATGGCCCCAAGCTAGTGGACCCGTCGGCACGTTCGATCGTCCTCGGCGGCGTCGGGACGCGTCACAGCGATGATCCCGATCGGCTCCACGACCGATAATCACCGTATGGGGACCGACCTCTCGCCGCGAATCGCCTACGAACGCGCCGGCTCCGGCGCGCCGCTGATCCTCGTGCACGGGCTCGGCGCCACGCGCCTGATCTGGAAGCCGCAGCTCGAGCCACTCGCCCGCGAGCGCGACGTGATCGCGCTCGATATGCCCGGGTTCGGAGCCTCGCCGGTGCTCGAGGGCGGCACGCCGCCGACGGCTGCGGCGATGGGCATCGCGATCAGCGACTTTCTCGCCGGGCTCGGGATCGAGCGCCCGCACGTCGCCGGCAACTCGCTCGGCGGCTGGGTCGCGCTTGAGATGGCAAAGGCCGGAACCGCTGCGTCGGCCTGTCTGATCTCGCCGGCGGGCCTGTGGCAGACGGCGCTCGGCCCGAGGAGCGTCAACACGCGTGGCGTCGCGCGCGTCGGCAAGCCCATCGTGATGGCGGCCGCGCGTCACGACGCGACCCGGGCGCGGATGCTCGCCACCGTCGTCGGCCGCCCCGAGAACGTCCCGCGAGAGGACGGCCTGCGGCTGATCTCAGACTGGATCGACGCGCCCGGCTACGACGCATCGAACGACGAGATGCGCCGCCACGTTTTCGCCGACCCCGAGTCGGTCGAGGTGCCGGTGACGATCGCCTGGGGCGAGCTCGACCGCCTCGTCCGCCCACCGAGCCGCACGAGGCGCCCACCCGGCAGCCGCTTCGTCGTCCTCGAGGGCTGCGGCCACACGCCCAACTGGGACGAACCGGAACTCATCACCCGCCTGTTGCTGGAGTCCTCGGACCCAGCCTCTCTGGAGGACTCGAAGGCTGCGTAGAGGCCGGCGGAAGCCATCGGCCGCGGGTCCCGTTGCTGGGCCCCAAATCCGCTTGGTTCGCTTGGTTTGGGGACCCTGGGATCCCTCCCCCGCACCACCCGCAGGCAACAACTTTGGCCAGCGTTCTGCCGCGAGTCAGAGATCGCGGGGCGTGATCAGACCGGACTGCATGGCGCGCTGGACGAGCGTGACCCTCTTCGCATTCTGGGGGACCTCGGCCAGGTCGAACTTCTCGAAGAGGGCCCTCAGGTGTGTCTTGACCGCGTCCACCGAGAGGTGCAGCTCCGCTGCGATCTCGCTGTTGCCGGGCGGGGTCGCGAAGGCGGCGCCGTCCTTGAACGGCCGGCACAGCGCGACGAGCACGCGCCGCTGCGCCGGCGAGATACCGGCGGCGGTGAGCGCGTCGGTCGAGATCACCGTCGACTCCTGGGCGGCGCCGGGGGAGCGGAAGAGGAAGCGCGTGCGGCCGGTGCGGATGATGTCCCCGTCGGCGAGCCGCCGCCGGCCGGACACTCGTTCCTCGTTGACGAACGAGCCGTTCGTCGAGAGGCCATCGTCGACGAGCGCGCAATCGCCGCCGACGATCTCGATCTGCGCGTGCAGCTTCGAGGCCTCCGGATCCCAATCGAGCGTGACGTCGGCGGACTCCGCCCGGCCGATCCACAGCTCGCGCTGGCCGTCGGCGACGATCAGCAACTGCTGCGCGCCATCCGCATCGCGGTAGGCGAGGAACGGCCGGCCCTCGCGCTCGGCCTCGATCTGAGCCTTGAGCTCGCCGCCGGTGACGGCCTTGGGACCGAGGTCGTCGGGCATCGGCCTACGGCTTGACGAGGACCTTGAGCGACGAGCGCTCGTTCATCGACTCGTAGCCGCCGGGCACGCGGTCGAGCCCGACCTCGGAGTCGAACACCCGGCCGGGTTTGATCGTTCCGTCGAGGACTTCCGGCATGAGCTCCTCGATGTAGGCGCGGACAGGGGCGATCCCACCGGCGACTGTGATGTTGCTGACGAAGCCGCGACCGCCGCCGGGCAACGAGTCGAACTGGGGAACGCCGACGCGGCCGACGGCGCCGCCGGGGCGCGCGATCCGCATCGCGGTCGCAAAGGCCTCCTCGAGGCCGACGCACTCGAGGACCGAGTGCGCCCCCTCTCCCCCGGTCAGTTCGCGGACCCGCTCGACGGCTTCGCCGCCGCGCTCGGCGACGACGTCTGTGGCCCCGAACTCGCGGGCAAGGTTGGTGCGCTCTTCGTGCCGGCCGAGCATGATGATCCGCTCGGCGCCGAGCCGCTTGGCGGCGATCACGCCGCAGATGCCGACGGCACCGTCGCCGATCACGGCGGCAGTGACGCCGGGCCGGACCCGGGCGGAGATCGCCGCGTGGTGACCTGTGCCCATCACGTCGGAAAGGGTGAGCAGCGACGGCATCAGCGCGTCGTCGGGGCCGACCGGGAGCTTGACCAAGGTGCCGTCGGCCTGCGGCACGCGGATCGCTTCCGCCTGGCCGCCGCCGATGCCGTTGCGACCCCAGATGCCGCCGTGCACGCAGGAGGTCGGCAGGCCCTCGGAGCAGAAGACGCAGGAACCGTCGGAGAAGACGAACGGCGCGACGACGAGATCGCCCGCCGCGACCGTCGCGACGTCGGCGCCGACGTCGGTGACGATGCCGATGAACTCGTGCCCCATCGGCGCGCCGGCGCCCTCAGGGTCGGCGGCCATCTTCTTGTAGGGCCACAGATCCGAGCCGCAGATGCAGGCGCGGGTGATCTGCAGGATCGCGTCGGTCGGCTCCTCGATCGCCGGGTCGGGAACGTCCTCGACACGGACGTCACCCGCCTCGTACATGACCGTGGCTCGCATGGGCCTGAGGCTATCGCTTGCCGACGAGGTGGCCGGGCACCGATCGGCCGCTCACAGCCGCAGCCGCCACTCGTTGCAACGCAGCAGCTGGCCCCGGTGGGTGACGCTGATCTGACCGAGCAGCTCGAAGCCGAGCTTCTCGCAGAGGGCATTCGAGGGAGCGTTACCGACGCCCGGAAAGGCGTGCACGACCTCCGGCTCGCCGCGCCCGCGAAGTAGCTCGAGCAGCAGCGCGAGCGCCCGGCTGGCGACGCCGCGGCCCTGGTAGGCGGGCAGGACGCTCCAGCCGACCTCGTCGGGTCCTTCCTCGCCCCCGGTCCGCGACCGGAAGACGCCGATCTGACCGACGCGCCGCGGCTCGGTGAGGCCGTCGCCGGCGAGCGTGATCACCATCCACATGCCACCGCGCGCCTCGGACTGCAGCCGCCGCGCGTGCACCGGCAAGAGCTGCTCGCGTGTGCTCGGCCCCCCGAGCTCCTTCATCACGTCGGGGTCGGTCTCGAGCGCGAGGGTCAGCTCGAGATCGCGTTCGGAGTACGGCGCCAGCCCGACCGTTGCCATCGCCGGGATGATCGCGCAGCAGCGCCCGACCGGCTCTTAGGCGAGGCTGAGCTGCTCGCCGCGAGCCCAGACCGGCACGGCCGTGGCGCCGGATGCCTCGTGCTCGAGGCGGAGCAGGAACTCCTTGCGCGGCAACCCGCCGCCGTAGCCACGGAGGGCACCGTCGGCGCCGATCACCCGATGGCAGGGGATCACGATCGGGATCGGCGTCGAGCCGACGATGCTGCCGATCTCGCGCGGGTCGTCGTGGCCGACCCGCGCGCCGAGCTCGCCGTAGCTGACCGTCTCGCCGTAGGGAACCTGCCGCAGCGCACCCCAGACCGCCCGCGCGAGGCCGTCGCCGCGACCGCTCAGATCAAGCCGCAGATCGAAGCCGCGCCGCTCGCCGGCGAAGTACGCACCGAGCTGGCGAGCCGCCTCGGCGACCGCCTGCGGTTCGCGCAGCTCGGCGTCGAGATCCTCGTCCCCGCCCGGAAAGCGGACTTCCAGCAGGGAGCCCGCCGCACCGACGAGGATGAGCTCGCCGATCGGGGTGTCGACGAGATCCCAGCCCGCCGTTGTCTGCGTTGCCTCGCTCATGTCCGTGAAAACGATCGTCGATCGCGCTTCGTGAGATACAGGCTGAACGCGAACCCGGCGGCAGCAGCGCTCGGGCCGCCGCGGATCTCGCAAGCCGTCCCTCGCCGACCTGGGCGGCAACCCCGCTCCCGCCGGGTTCTCGCTGCTCGGAACGTGTTGATGAGCGGCACGGGGCGGCGCCCGGAGAACGCCGAATGACCTGACTTGGATCGGGGCTAGCCTCCCTTGCACGATGAGGGCCCGCAAGCCACGCCATTCCGAGACCCACCTCAGCTACCGCTCGGGGTGGTTACGCGCGGCGATCCTGGGGGCCAACGATGGGATCGTCTCGACCGCGAGCCTGGTGCTCGGCGTGGCAGCCTCCGGCGCCTCCTCGAGCGCGATCGTCACCGCCGGCGTGGCCGGGCTCGCGGCTGGCGCTCTCTCGATGGCCGCTGGCGAGTTCGTCTCGGTGAGCTCGCAACGCGATTCTGAGCTGGCGGACCTCGCATTGGAGCGAAGGGAGCTGAGGAGCGATCCCGACGGAGAGCTGCTCGAGCTCAGCGGGATCTACGAGCGCCGCGGGGTACCGGCCGACCTGGCGCTCAAAGTGGCCAAGGCACTCACTGAGCGTGACCCCCTTGGCGCCCACGCACGCGACGAGCTCGGACTCCACAGCGAGCGTCAGGCGCGTCCCTTCCAGGCGGCATGGGCCTCAGCCCTCTCGTTCAGCGCGGGCGCCGTCCTCCCCTTGATCGCGATTGCGGTCGCTCCGTCCGCGACCCGGGTTCCGATCTGCGTCGCCGTGACCCTGGCCGCCCTCGCCGCGCTCGGCTACTCAGGGGCTCGCCTCGGCGGCGGACCCAGGCTCGTGGCGACAGCCCGGGTAGTGATCTGGGGAGCCGTCGCGATGGCAATCACGTCGGGGATCGGGGCGCTGGTCGGCGTCGCCGTGTAGGCGGGCTCGTCCGAGTCGACTTCTGGTTCGGCGCGCCGCGTCGGGGCGTTGCCTCGTCGGTGGGATACTGAGCGCGTGGGCCAGGAGGTCGAACGCTGCGCGATCGTAACCGGGGGCGGCAGCGGCATCGGGCTCGCCGTCGCCCACCGTCTTGGGGCCGACGGATTCGGGCTGGTGCTCACGGGGAGGCGCGCCGAGGACTGCGACGCGGCCGCGGAGGAGTTGGGGAGCGGCCGGCCGTCGGCGGTTGCCGTGCCGGGGGATGTCGGTAACCCCGACGACGCCCATCGCATCGCCGTGCTGCCACCGAGCGCTTCGGAGGGATCGATGTCCTCGTCAACAATGCCGGCACCGGCGACACAACGGGAGCGGTGCTCGAGGAGACGCTGGAGGGCTGGGAGCGGGCATCCTGCGACCGAACCTGACGGGCGCCTTCCTGGTCGCCCAGGCCGCGCTCCCGGCGCTGATCGAGCGGCACGGATCCGTGATCAACATCTCCTCCGTGAACGGTTATCGGGCGGGGCCCGGATGGGCCGCCTACTGCACCTCCAAGGCAGGTCTGATCATGCTCACGCGAACGATCGCCAACGACTACGGATCGCAAGGGGTACGCGCCAACTGCATCTGCCCGGGCTGGATCCGGACCCCGATGGGAGACGCCGACATGGACGGGGTGGCGAACTCGCTAGACACCGACCGCGAAGGGGCTTACCGGATTACCCATCGCGACAACCCGATGCGCCGACCGGGCGAACCCGAAGAGGTTGCCTCCGTCGTGTCGTTTCTCGCTGGACCCGATGCCGGATACGTCAACGGAGTGACCCTGGCCGTGGACGGTGGCACCAGCGTCGTCGATCCCACCGCCGCAAGCCAGTTCCGCAGCTGAGCCCGAAGGTTGGCTCCTCAACCCGAGCGCCGATAGCGGATGTGCGTGGCGAGCGGAGAGTGGAGGACCTCGACCGGCTCGAACCCGAAGGCCTCGACTCCGTCGAACAGCCGCTCGCCTGACCCGAACAGGACGGGGGCCACGTCGAGCGTGAGTTCGTCGATCACTCCGGCGGCGAGCGCCTGACGGACGGTCGAGGCGCCGCCCGCGATGTCGACCCCGTCCTCGCCGGCCGTCTCGCGCGCCTGCGCGTATGCCGCCTCGAAGCCCTCGGTGACGAAGTGGAAGCTCGTGCCGCCCTCCATCTCGATCGGCTCGCGGGCATGGTGGGTGAGCACGAAGACCGGCGCGTGGTAGGGCGGCTCGGGGCCCCACCATCCATCCCAGTCCTCATCCCACTCGCCGCGGATCGGCCCGAACATGTTGCGGCCCATGACGTAGGCCCCTCGCGGTCGCATGAGCCAGCGCTCCGCCGTCGCGTCGGCGTCGTTCGCACGCTCGTCGCCGAGGTGCCAGCTGTGGACCTCCATGCCGCGCTTCCCCAGTGGATTCTCCCGGCTCTGCTCCCGCCCGGCGACGAAGCCGTCGAGCGAGATCGACATGTGGCAGGTGGTGTCCGGCATCGGCAGCCTCCAAGCAGTTGCGATTCGCAGGCGCACGCACCGTACCGGGCGATCTCAGGGCTGACCGTCGCTCGGTAGCACTTCGAAGCAGGAGCGCCACTCGACGCAACGACAAACGGCCCCGGACACGCCGAACGTCCACGGGACCTGCCTATAGCCCCGGACGGTGGACGTTCGGCATACCGCCGACGCGGCTACGCGCAGGCTGAGGCGACCTCAGCCTTGGCGTCCTTGACCCCCACCTTGGCCTTCTTGACCTGCTTCTTTGCCTTCTTCTGCTTCTTCTTGGCCGTCTTGAGCTTCGCGGAGCTGCCCGACTTCTTCGCCTTCTTGACGGCCCTGTCGGCCTTCGCCTTGGCCTTCCTCGCCTTGGTCTGCTTGGACTTCGCGCGGTCAAGATCGGCCTTGGCGGCGCCGCAGGATCCCGGGGATCCGCTGCCGAGTCCGCCGCCACCCGTTCCCAGCAGAACGGAGACCGCGCTGTCCTCGTTGCTGGCCACCGTGAGGTCGGGCTTGCCGTGACGGGCACGGTCGGCGCGACGCTGACCGAAGCACGGGCAGAGCTGCGAGCCATCCTCGAGGCAAAGGAGGTTCAGCCATGAGCACAGAGGATCGGATCGAGGCCCGCCTGCAGGTACTCGCTCAGGGTGGTGGACGTCCGGACTGGAGCGAGGTCGAGGAGCGCGCCGGCCACGGCTCGCGCCGCTGGTTCCGGCCGCTGCCGCTCTTCGCTGCCCTCGCAGCACTCGTCGCCGGAGGCGCGGTGGCGGTGGCGCTGACCTCGGGCAAGCACGAGGAGGCCTCGGTCAGCACCAAGCCGGCCGCCATCCCGCGAGCCCTGCGGATCCCGGTGATCGCCGGCCGACATCTCTACCGGCCGGGCTCCTCGCCGATCAAGCTCTCTGAGCCGCTCTCGGCCCCCTTGCTCGGCGCCTCGGCGCCGCTTGCGGTTCGCTCGCCCACCGGGGATGAAATCGCCTACCACGCTTGGCGGCACTCGACTCCGTCCCTGCGGCTGATCGACCCACGGACCGGAGCCGACTCCGTCGTTGCGAAGGGCGCCCAGGCAGCCGCTTGGGGAGCCGGGTTCGCCTACTTCAAGGCACTGCACCCTCGCTTTCAGCCGAGCAGCGGAACGCCGTATCTCGGCAACGTCGTCGTCGCATCGAGCCCCGGCCAACCCGCGCGCGCCTGGAGCACTCGGCCCGGCCCGTACCGGCCGATCGCCTGGGCCGGCGAGACGCTGCTCGTGGAGGTCGACCCATGCGCGCTCGAGGAGTGCCGGGGGGTGCCCCGACCGGGCGTTCTTGCCTTCAGCGGCCCGGGTGAGTTCAGGAGGCTCCCGATCGACACGATCACCGCCGTGAGCCCGGACGGCCGGCTCATCATCGGTGGGAAGTTCGCAAACCGCGTCGAGCCCTTCCCAACAGGGGCCGTGTCGGTCGTGGCAGTTGCTGACGGCAAGACGGTTGCGACTCTGGATCTCGCACAGAACGCCGCTCACGCTCCGCTTTCATCCGGTCTCGGCGAGGGTGCCTGGCGGCGTGACACGATCGTCGCTCGGGCGAACGAGGGAAGCGGAGACGCGCTCGTCGCCATCCATTTCGGCGGAGGTACTCGTCTGCGGCTCGACCGGGTCCTGACGCTCGATGCCCGGGCGCGGGCCGACTCTCCACACGGCAGCTACTTCAACGGCGTTGCCTTCGACGGGCCGGGCACGGACCGGGTCGCCACAGCGTTGCGGCAAGGGCGCAGCCGCATCCTGATCTGCCAGCTCAGCCAGGCGAGATGCGTCCGCGGCCGGAAGGTTCCGAATGAGACGGCGCTCGCGTTTGTGGGCAACGGGAGCGCCCCATTGCGTTAGACGCTCACCACGCTAGGTCGGCCGCCCGCAACGAGACCCACCTAGAACTCGTGTAACCAGGCAGGGTGCCGCTAACCACGATTCGACTGAGACGGCGGGCGAATATTGCGCCTGTCAGGGAGGCGAACACGGTGACCTGCCAGCGCCCGAGCTCCGCCGTCGTCTTGGCGTCCCCCACGGAGACGCCGACACGATCTGCCTCAACGCGGACTGCTTCATCCAGGATGGGTTCGGTGGCGGTGGCGATGACACGACCATCGGCGGGTCGCGCGCCGGCGCCCTGCGGGTTCATCGCCGATCACTGGCCTCTGTGGCCGTGCTACCCGATGGCCGCGCCCTCGCCCTTCAAGCGGTCCGTGGCAGAGCGCATGTGATCGACGAACTCGCGGGTCAGGAAAGCATCGATGCAGAGCCGGCGATCCGCGCGGGAGCGGAATCAGCTCACCGGCCACGTCTAGCCGGCTGGCTCTACCGTCCCTTGATTGAGTAGGTCGAGGTACTCGCTGTAGGCGTACAGCTTGCCCCGCTCTCGGCCGGTCATCTCTCGGAGGATTCCAGCGTCCTCGAGCTTTCCGATCGCGGAGTACACAGGAGGGTCGCTGAGTTCGAGCGCCCGGGCAACGACCGGCGGGCGAAGAATCACGAAGCGAGCCGCATAGTCGTGGACCCTGAGGGCCGTCGACGCGCTGCGACCGAGGCCGTGGATGGACTGCCTGTCGCGTTCGATCATCTGGACGAGGCTCTGCGTCGTCAACGTCGTTGCTTCGGCGACCTCGACAACGCCGCGAAGGAAGAACTCAAGCCACGACTCCCAAGCCCCGTCTGTTCGTATTCGCTGCAGGTGGTCGTAGTACTCCGTCCGGTTCTGTTTGAGATAGAGGCTGAGGTAGAGAAGCGGCTGCCGGAGAACGCCCTCGGCTGCGAGCAGCAGGGCAATGAGGATCCTGCCCACCCGCCCATTGCCATCCAAGAACGGATGGATCGACTCGAACTGGGCGTGACTGAGTGCAGCCTTCACGAGGATCGGGGCGTTGACGTCGTTGATGTACCGCTCGAGATCCGCCATCGCCGGTTCCACCTTTTCCCACGGCGGCGGCACGTAACGCGCGGCAGCCGGCCCAGAACCACCGAGCCAGTTCTGCTCCTTCCTGAAGCGGCCGGGAGTCGCTTCGGACCCTCGGCCCGTTCTAAGCAGCAACTCGTGCATCTCTCGAAACAGCCGGTTGCAGAGCGGCAGCTCGCCGCTTCTGACGCGGTCCAAACCATGCTGCAAGGCCGCGATGTAGTTCGACGCTTCTTCAGCATCGCCGACGGGGACGCCTGGGGCCGCATCGGCCTCGAAGAGCAGGAGGTCGAGAGACGACTGCGTCCCCTCGATCTGCGAGGACAGCACTGCCTCTTTGCGGACGTAGGTGTAGATGAACTGCTCGGGATCGGGCAAGAGCAGCGTGACGCCATCCAGTCGGCCGAGGGCCTGATTGGCCTTGTCGAGCAGCGCTTGGAGATCGGAGTCGATCTCGAGTGGCGGCGCAGGAGGCAGCGCAGCGGGCAGGAACGCGGAGTACCCATCGGGCCCCGCTTGCACTACCTCGAGTTGACCGGCGCGTGGACTGGCCACAGTGGCGGCTGCCATTCCGAACCCTTTCGAATCGATCGTTTAGATCCGGGTCAGCCTACTAAAGGTTCCGGCGATATCGTTTACCTAGCTACCAGCGATCTAAGCGATGGGGTACCTCTTTCGATTCGGCCTCGAGGCCGAATCAGTTGTAAACCGCATGAGACCCGAATGGGCGGTACTGGGCTCGATCCAGTGACCCCCTGCTTGTAAGGCGTGAGGCGGTAGGTCGCCATTCGAGGCGTTGCATCCCGCTCCAGGCAAGCGGAATGCGGCCGATTTGCCCGCGTGCGAGCCTGCTGGCCGGATTACGGGGGATTGCCTTCGGATTACGCCCGATTCGGGCACCCGAGCGCGTACAGGTGCCCAATCCCCGCCGCTGTTCACCCGACACTTGGTATGACCTAGTTATACTCATGCCGATGAAGACCGCCATCTCGGTTCCCGATGAGACCTTTGCTGCTGTCGACGACGCCGCCAACAAGCTGGGGATGTCGCGCAGCGAGTTCTTCTCCCGCGCCGCCGAGCGATGGATCGACGAGCTCGCCGATGAGGATCTAACCGAACGAATCAATGCCTCTCTCGAGCGAGTCGACCAGCACCAGGATGCTGAACTCCTGCACGGGGCTTCGCGGCGCACCCTGAGCCGCGACGAGTGGTGAGCGACCCGCTTCGGGGCGAGATCTACTGGCTCGATCTCGGCGAGCCAAAGGGGTCAGCTCCCGCCCTGCGACGGCCGACGCTGATCGTCAGCAACGACCGCTACAACGCATCGTCCCTGAGCACGGTGACCGTCGTCGCGCTCACCTCGAACATGAAGCGTGCGCGCCAGCCGGGGAACGTCGCCGTGCCGGCGGAACTCTCTGGGCTCGATCGCGACTCCGTGGTCAACGTGACTCAGCTCATCACCGTGGACCGCTCGGACCTCGGGGAAGCCTGCGGCGCCCTGCCCGCTGAGCTCATGGCGCAGGTCGACGCCGGCCTGAGGCGGGCACTCTCGCTCTAAGCAACGGGTGACACCGGCCGCTGCCCCGCCTCCGGGGCCCTCGTGTCGCGCACGGGCAACCAAGCACGGGCGCCATCACCCAGCGGGCGAAACCTCGAAGTGCGGGAGCTGCGGTAGGTCGTTCAACAGCGGCAAGCCCGTCTTCGCGTCGCGCCGCTCGCCCGAGTTGATCTCCTTCATGAAGGCCTGTTGCCTCTTCAAAAGGTCCGCGTACACCGGTGGGATCGACCCGTCCGAGCACCTTGGAGCCGGGGCATTAGGCTTTGCCGCGTCGACCGTGCGCGTGTATAGCGAGCCATCGGGGCAGCGCAAAGGCTCTCCGGTCGATGGATTCTCGAAGCCGATTGTGACGACATCGCCGTTCTCGATAGTGATCGGCTTGTCGCTGGCCCGCAAGGACTCTGCCAGGGCGACGCCACCACCACCACCGATCACCAGAACAGCAAGCGCCGGCAGGGCGAACCTCCTGAGTCGCGGAAAGCGACGCTGGGAGTGTCTGCCCACTGCCGCGATCAGCTGCTCGCCGTAGGCATCCACGGCGTGGACGCCGATCTTGCTGTCGTGCGGTTCGCGGGTCATGGTGTTCCTTTCTCGAGAGTGGGACTGCGAAGCTCTACGGCGTCTGCCAGGGCGCTCAGGGCCCTGGAGACCCGGACCCGCGCTGTCGGCTCGCTGACACCAAGCCGGCCGGCGACTTGCTCGTAAGGCAATTCCTCGACCACGCGGAGCGTCAACGCGGCTCGTTGGCCTTCCTCGAGCCGCCCGACCTCCTCCCGCACCGTTGCCCGCAGCTCGGCGATGCCGGCCAGCTCAAGGATCCGTTCGAGGTCGTCATCGGCGAGCTGTGCCGGCTCCACTCCGAGCCGCTTCATCGCCTTGCGCTCGATCCTGCTGCGACGCTGAAACTGCAAGATCTCCCTACGGGCGATCGCGAAGATCCAGGCTCGCGCCTCGGCGTCCGTCCGGCCGCGGAAGCTTCGATGGTTCAGATAGGCGCGGGCGAAGGTTTCGGCGGTCAGGTCCCAGGCCGTATCGATGTCGTAGACGCGCTTGGTCGCGAAGCCGAGAACCTGCATCACGTACGAGCGGTAGACGCGTCCATACGCTGCGGGATCCTCGCCCGCCATCCGGAGATCTTGCGCTGTCGATTCCCGGTCCATGCAACAGGTTGATGCATGAGACCTCCGCGGCGTTACGGCCGGCGACCGAGCGAGAAATCCCCGTTCAGCGGCAGCCACGTCACGCAACCTCTAAACCTCATGAGCGCCCCCGGACATGGGCGGTACTGGGCTCGAACCAGTGACCCCCTGCTTGTAAGGCAGGTGCTCTCCCAACTGAGCTAACCGCCCGGGCCGGGGCAAGGTAGCGCGCCGGGCCTCCGGTCGCCGCCGACGACGCCCGCGGACGCCGGCATCCGCCCGATCGTCATCATCCGGCGATGCTGGTCGCCACACACGACGGCTCGTTCCACGCGGACGAGGCCTTCGCCGTCGCCGCCCTCAGCCTGCTGCCGGAGCCAATCGAGGTGATCCGGACCCGCGACGCCGACCGGCTCGCCGCGGCTGATCTACGTGTGGACGTGGGCTTCCGCTACGACCCGGCCGCCGGGGACTTCGACCACCACCAGCGGGACTTCGAACTGGTCCGGAGCAACGGCGTCGGCTACGCGTCCTTCGGCATCGTCTGGCGCGAGTTCGGCGCGCGGATCTGCGGGGGCGACGAGGACGTAGCCGCCGCCGTCGAGGAGTCGCTGGTCCAGGCCGTCGACGCGAACGACACCGGACAGCAGATCACCACCTCCCTGATCGAAGGCGTGCGGCCGCTTACGGTCAACGCCGTCATCGGCGGATTCAACGCGCGGTGGGACGAGGAGCTGTCCGCGGATGAGGAGCGCGCTCGATTCGACGCCGCCGTCGATCTGGCCGCCGGCATCCTCGAGCGGGAGATCGGCTCCGCCGCCGCGGGGACCCGCGCCGCCCAGATCGTGCGCGACGCAATCGCCGCCGCCGAGGACCCGCGGATCGTGCAGCTGCCCGGACAACGTCCCCTGGAAGCAGGTCGTGACGACCGAGGCTCCCAACGCCCTTCTCGTCATCTACCCGAAGCGCCAGGGGTTCGGGGTCGAGACCGTTCCGGTGCAGCCGGGGACCTTCGAGAACCGGCGGGACCTCCCGGCCGAGTGGGCGGGCCTGGAGAAGGCCGAGCTCGCCGGGGTGACCGGAGTCGAAGACGCGCTCTTCTGCCACGCGAAGCGCTTCCTCGTCGTGGCCCGCTCGCTCGAGGGCGCGGAGCGGCTCGCGGCTCTGGCCCTCGCACGACTGAGCGTTCGCTCGGCCGCCGCCACGGTGCTTCGCGCGGCGGGCGACCGGGCGGACCGGGCGATACGCTCGCGGGCGGCGGGCCACAGCGGCCGAAGGAGATCCCGATGGGATTCATGGACAGATTCAAGGGTGGAATGGATCAGGCGCAGCAGATGGCGAAGCAGGCCGGCGACGCGATGAGCGCCGGCACGGACCCCGCGACGATGGCGTACGCCCAGCTCGCGAACAAGCTCGCGGCGAGTGGCGTGCCCTGCACCGCCGTGATCCAGGCGGTTGGCATGAGCGGCGCCACGGACGGCTTCAACAAGGAGTACACGTTCGAGGTCGTCGTGGAAGGCAACGGCGAGCCCTACAACGCGATCATCGTCCAGTACCTCGCCGACGGCGCCGAGAAGGACTACGCCGAGGGCGCCGCCTTCCAGGCCAAGGCCGATCCCGACGACAAGACGAGCCTGTTGCTCTACGGCAAGCTCTCCTGAGACGACGACGGTAGGCGAGGCGCGATGGATCTGGGCATCAAGGGGCGAACGGCGCTCGTCATGGGCGCCAGCCGCGGCATCGGCCGCGGGATCGCCGACGCGCTCTGGCCCGCGAGGGGGCACGCGTCGCGCTCGTGCTCGCGCGATCTCGAGAGTCTGGAGCGGCTCGCCGCCGAGCTCGGCGGCGGCGTCGCGGCGTTCGCCGCCGACTCCGCCGATCTCGAGCGGATCGCGCGCGCTGCCGGCGGAGGTCGGCGAGCGGCTCGGGCCGGTCGAGATCCTCGTCATCAACACCGGCGGCCCGCCGCACGGCGGCGTGCTCGACAACTCGGCCGCCGACTGGGAGGCCGCCTACCGGACGCTTGATGCTCGCCCCGAAGGCGCTGCTCGAGGCGACGGTCCCGGGCATGCGCGAGCGCGGCTGGGGACGGATCGTCAACGTCTCCTCCTCCTCGATCCGCGAGCCGATCCCCGGTCTGGCGCTCTCGAACTCGCTGCGGATGGCGCCCTCGGGATGCTGAAGACGCTCTCGAGCGAGGTCGCCGCCGACGGCGTCACCGTGAACACGGTCGCCACCGGTCGCTTCGCGACGGACAGGCTGGCCGAGCTCTACGGCTCGATCGAGGCGGCCGAGGAGCAGGGCACGGGCGACGTGCCCGCCGGCCGGCTCGGCACCCCGGATGAGTACGGCGACCTCGTCGCCTTCCTGTGCTCGGAGCGCGCCGCCTACCTCACCGGCGCGGTGATCCCGCTCGACGGCGGCATGCTGCGCTCAGCCTGACGACCGGCGCGGGCCGGCGCGCGATCCCACCGCGGGCATGGGCAACGGCGAACCAGGCGACGCCGGCGACGATCATCGCGATGCTCAGCAGTTGCGCCTGGGTGAGGCCGATGAAGACGTCGTCGTTGCGGCGCAGGAACTCGATGACGAAGCGCTCGGCACCGGCGAGGATCAGATAGAGCGCGAAGAGCAGGCCGGGGCGCAGGCGATCGCGCAGCGTCCAGAGGATGATCGCCACCCAGCTCATCAGGATCGTCTCGTAGACCGGCGTCGGGTGCACGGGCGTGTCGATCGGCTTCGTCCCGTCCGGGTAGGCCATCGCCCACGGCCCGTCCCAGGCCTTGCCGTAGTCGCCGTCCCCGGAGAGCTGGCAGCCGATCCGGCCGATCGCGTAGCCGATCGCGAGCGGCACGCTGGCGATGTCGAGCAACGCCAGGTTGAGGATCCCGCGCCACTAGGCCCAGCCGCAGACGGCGATCGCGCCGCCGATCGCGCCGCCGTACCAGGTCAGGCCGGAGCCAGAGAAGAGGCTGCCGAGGACGTCGTCCTTGACGTCGCTCCAGTTGTCGAAAAGGAAGTAGAGCCGGGCGCCGACGAGCCCGCCGATGAGCGCCGCGAAGACGATCTCGTACGCCCAGTCGCGCGGCTTGCCGGTCTCCTCGAAGCGCCGCGCGATCACCGCCCCGGCGGCGATGAACCCCAGCCCGAACGCGATCCCGAAGGACTGCAGCGTGAGCGGGCCGATGTGGATCTCTGGGTACATGGAGGTCAGTGAGCGTGCGGAGTAGCCCCGGGGAGAGTCGAACTCCCGCTTCCTGGATGAAAACCAGACGTCCTGACCGTTAGACCACGGGGCCGCGCGAGAGAGGAGTGTAGTTCGGCACGAATTCGGCACATTTCGTGACACACAGGCGCGAAACTTCCAGTCATAGTCGAACACATGTTCGCCGGATGCAAGAACCGCCCGTATCTGATGGAAGAGCACGCCCGCGCTCAGGAACTGCGCGCCGCGGGGTTGTCGTACAAGCGCATTGCCGCCGAGCTGGGCATCAGCTCGGCTACCGCGCATCGATGGACGCGGGACGTCGCGCTCAGCGACGAACTCCGCCACGCGATCCTTTCACGACCGCAGACCGCCGAAGCCGTACGCAAGCGCGGCGAGGCCTGGTCTGCGCGTTGCCGGGCCAAGCGGCTCGCCTTTCAGCAGGCGGGTCGGGCTCGCGCCACAGCTGACGATCAGCTGCACATGGCCGGCTGCCTCCTCTATTGGTGCGAGGGAAGCAAGGATCGGAACGTGCTCAAGATGTGCAACTCCGACCGGGCGATGATGACGCTCTTCATGCAGTTCCTCCGGGGCCCGATGGGGGTTCGCGCGGATGCCGTCAGCGTCTCTCTCAACGTCTATCTGGGGAACGGGCTCTCGCTGGACGCCATTGAGGAACACTGGCTCGAGGCGCTGGAGCTGCCGCGCAGCTGTCTTCGCAAGCACCAGCTCAATCACCACCCCACCTCGAGCAGCGGGCGCAAGTTGAACAAGCTTCCTTATGGCGTCTGCACGGTCACCGTCGGCTCGACGGAGCTCGTCCAGCACATCTTCGGCGCAATCCAGGAGTACGCGGGGTTCGAAGAGCCGCGGTGGCTCGACGGCCTATAGCTAGACCAGCAGCAGCTCGAGCAGGGCCTTCTGGGCGTGCAGGCGGTTCTCGGCCTGATCCCAGACGGCGGAGCGGTCGCCGTAGAGGACGTCGGCGCTGATCTCCTCGCCGGGGTGGGCAGGGAGGCAGTGCAGGGCGACGGCGCGGTCGGCGGCGGCGGCGAGCAGCTCGGCGTCGAGGCGGTAGGGCTCGAGCGCGGCGCGCTTGGGACCGGCGGTCGACTCGTCCTCGCCGAGCGAGACCCAGACGTCGGTGTAGATCGCGTCGGCGCCGGCGACGGCCTCGTGCGGGTCGGCGATCAGGGTCGCCTCCGGGCAGTCGTCGAGCGTGTAGCCCTCGGGCGAGGAGACGACGACGTCGACGCCGGCGGCGGTGCCGACGAGGGCCAGCGAGCGGGCGACGTTGTTGCCGTCGCCGACGTAGGCGACGCGCAGACCCTCGAGCGAGCCGAACCGCTCGGCAAGCGTCTGCAGGTCGGCGAGCGCCTGGCAGGGATGGTGCAGCGGCGTGAGCGCGTTGATCACGGGCACGTCGGCCCGCTCGGCAAGCTCGGCGACGTTTTCGTGTGAGCCGCTGCGGATCGACGATCGCCGCCACGTACCTGGAAAGCACCTGCGCGGTGTCGCGGATCGACTCGCCGCGGGCGAGCTGCATCTCGCCGCCGCGGAGGACGACCGGGTGGCCGCCGAGCTCGGCGACGCCGACCTCGAAGGAGATTCGCGTCCGCGTGGAGGGCATCTCGAAGAGCAGCGCGACGGAGCTGCCTGCCAGCGAGGTGGAGCCGGCCTCGGGCCGGCCGGCCTTGAGCTCGGCCGCGCGATCGAGCAGCGAGCGGAGCTGCTCGCCGTTCAGCTCCTGACCTGTGAGGAAGCCGGACGCCATGGGAAGCGCGGGATCGTAGTGCATGGCGGTGGGCGCGGATCGTCATTGCCGCCGCGGATCGGCAGATAATCGGAGGATGTCCGACGGGGCGCTGCGGGTCGTGACGTGGAACCTGTTCCATGGCCGTGACCATTCACCTGAGCCGGGCCTGGCGACGCTCCGCTCACGCCTTTGGCGGCGGACCGAGCGCGACGCCCACCACGCGCAAGTCAACGTCGACCTGTTCGAGCAGTTCGCGACCGTGCTCGGCGACGCCGAGTGGGACGTGGCACTGCTGCAGGAATGCCCGCCGCGCTGGGCCGAGGAGCTCGGAACCCGCTGCCGCGCGGACCCGCACAGGGTGCTGACCGCTCGCAACCTGCCGCTCCCGCTGAGCCGTGCGCAGGCGCTCGCGGCGCGCCTGAACCCAGACCTGATCGCCTCCTGGGAGGGCGGCTCGAACCTGACCCTCGTCCGCGGGGCGGTCGGATCCCCGGCGATCGTCGAGCGCCGCGAGCTGACGCTCGCCCGCCGTCCTGAGACCCGGCGGATGGCCTTCAGCCGGCTCCGCTCAGGAACCTGCGTAGCGAACCTCCATGCCTCCCAGGCCGCGGCCGCCGCCGAGCGCGAACTGCGCGCCGCCGCCACCAACGCGGTCCGCTGGGCCGGAGCCGATCCGCTCATCCTCGGCGGCGATCTCAACCTCCGGCCGGCGACCTCGCCGCTTGCCTTCACGGCGTTGAGCGCCGAGCTCGGCTTCAGCGAGCCCGGCGAGCGCGACTCGATCGACCACCTCCTCGCCCGCGGCCTCGAGCCGGTCGAGCCACCCACGGGTTGGGCCGCGGAGGCCCGCGAGGTGCCCGACCCGACTGCGGAGCCGGACGGCCGCGCGCTGGCGGTCCGCCTCTCCGACCACGCGCCGGTCGCGGCGACGTTCGCGCCGCCACGCGGTTAGCTCACCGCCGTACTGCGCCCAATCGCAACGCGGGGACCATTTTGCAGCCGACCTCCACACGGGAAGGCGCAAGGTGAGTAGGTTTCTCCTACGGAGGGCACAACCGAACGGAGGACGACCGGATGGCCGCAACCAAGAAGACGACGAAGCGCTCGACGGCGAGCAAGAAGAGCACCGGCGCCAAGAGGCCCGCTGCCAAGAAGCCGGCCGCGAAGAAGCCGGCCGCCAGCGTCGGCCCGCGCCGCCGATCGTGCAGACAAGTCAGTAGAAGCTTTCCGGGAGGCGCTTGAGCGCAGCTTCCGCGAGGTCGTCGACGACGCGGTCAAGCGCGGGCGGATGACGCGCGACGATGCGAACGAGCTCGTCAACAAGCTCGTCACCAAGGGGCGCAAGCAGACCCAGGACCTGATGAAGGAAGTCGAGAAGGCGATCGATCAGGCCCGCAAGGAGGTCGAGGGTCGCGCGACCAAGGCCCGCAAGCAGGTCGAGTCGCAGACCACGAAGGCTCGCAAGCAGGCCCGCAGGCGCGTCGACAAGGCGACCAAGGCCGTCATCGACGCTGCCGACGAGCCGCTCGCTCAGGGCGACAAGCTGCGCTCCCGTGCCGGCCTGCCGGGTTTCCCGATCACCGCCTACGACCAGCTCACGGCGGCCCAGGTCAAGAGTCGGGTCGGCACACTGACGAAGGCCGACGCGCGCAAGGTGCGCACCTACGAGAAGCGCAACAAGGACCGCAAGAGCATCCTCGACGCGGTCGAGAAGCGCCTCGCCGCCTGAGCCTGAGCGCCGCGCTGCAACGATAGGCGGGTGGAACCCGCCGCCGATCAGCACCAAGAGCAGGCATCGCCGCGGCCCCGCCGCGGCGACGAGCTCGAGTTGCGCGTCGACTCGCTCGCCCAGGGTGGGCGTGGCGTGGCGCGCACGGAGTCCGGCTTCGTGCTCTTCGTCGCCGGCGGCCTGCCCGGCGACACCGTCCGCGTCCGCGTCGGCAAGTCGAAGAAGGCCTACGCGGAGGCGACGGCGATCGAGCTGCTCGACCCCGCCCCCGAGCGGATCCCGGACTCCTGCGTGCACGGCGACGAGCCCTGCCCAGGCTCACCCTGGCAGGGCCTTCCCTACGAGCTGCAGCTCGAGCACAAGGCGGCGCAGGTGCGCGAGGCACTGGCCCGCCTCGGCGGCTTCGAGGACGTCGAGATCGAGCCGATCGTCGGCGCCGACGAGGACGGCCGCTGGCGCTATCGCAACAAGGCCGAGTACTCGTTCGGCGCCGACCGCGACGCGGAGGCGGGCGTCGCGCTTGGCTTCCATGCCCGCGGCCGCTGGGACCGGGTCGTCGACGTCGACGACTGCCTACTCGTCTCCGCGGCGAACAATGCGGCCCGCAACGACGTCCGCACCTGGGCCCGCGAGCACGTCGTGCCCGCCTACGACCGCGCCAGCGGCGTCGGCGTGCTCCGCAACCTGGTCGTTCGCGAGGGGCGTCGGACTTCTCAGATCCACACCCGCCTGGTCACCGGCCCCTCCTCGATCCCGCGCCCACCGACAGATCTCCACACCGTCGTCGCGCAGGACAGCGGCTCGACCGAGGGCCCGACCGGCGCGCTCGGTGCCGAGCGCCTGCGCGAGCGCCTCTGCGAGCTCGACTTCGACGTCTCCGCGACCGCCTTCCTGCAGACCAATACCGAGATGGCCGAGCGCCTGTACGGCGTCGCCCGCGATTACGCGGCGCTGAACGGCGGCGAGCGGCTCTACGACCTCTTCTGCGGCGTCGGCACGATCGGGCTGACCATGGCTGGAGACGCCGGCGAGGTCTGGGGCATCGAGTCGGTGGCGGAGGCTGTCGCCGACGCCGAGCTCAACGCCGAGCTCAACGGGATCGACAACGCCCGCTTTCGCGCCGCCGATGCCCGCCTTGGAATCAGGCCCCTCGTCGAGGAGGCCGGCAAGCCCGACGTGCTCGTCGTCGACCCACCCCGGGCCGGGCTCTCGGCAAAGATCGTCCGGCGCGTGCTCGAGTGCGAGGCGGAGCGCATCGTCTACGTCTCCTGCAACCCGACCACGCTCGCCCCGAACCTCCGACAGATGGTCGATGACGGCGGCTACGAGCTACTCCGAGCGCGGCCCGTCGACATGTTCCCCCAGACCCCGCACATCGAGTGCGTCGCCGTGCTCGCGAAGAGGCGTTCCTGACTTTGCCGCCATGCAGCCGGCGAAGTCAGAACTGCCCGCGCGACCGGGACGCGGCGGTTCCGGGGTGAACGTTTCTCCCCCGCCCACCACGCTCCCCGGTCGCGGGTTCGCCGTCGGCGCCGGCCTCGACCCAGCGCTCGCCGCGCGGCTCGCCCACCGCTGCGAGGAGCTCGGCTACGAGTCCGTGTGGAGCAACGACCACGCCGCCGTCGGGCCGCCGAGCGGCAGCGGCATGGCGACGCTCGCCGCGCTCGCCGCCGGCAGCGACCGCCTCGCGCTCGGAATCGGCACCCTCGCCCTCGATCGCCACTCACCCGCCTCGATCGAGGCCGAGGTCGAGCGGCTGGGCGTCGACCCGCAGCGCCTGATCCTCGCCGTCGGCGCCGGCAACTCCCACCGACCCCTAGAGCTTGCGACCGGCGCCCTAGAGGAGCTGCGCGCGCGCCTCGGCAGGGTGCGGATCCTGCTCGCCGCGCTCGGCCCGCGGATGTGCGAGCTCGGCGGTCGCAGCTTCGACGGGGTCCTCGTCGCCTGGATGACGCCGGCAGCGATCGAGCGCGCGCGCGAGCGACTCGAGGCGGGCGCCGCCGCGGCGGCCCGGCCGGCACCTCCCCTCGCCGGCTACGTCCGCGCCTCGGTCGGCGCCGACGCCGAGACGCGGCTCGCCCGCGAGGAGGGCTTCTACCGGGCGCTGCCCGCCTGGCGCCGCAACTTCGCCGCGCTCGACTCCGACCCGGGCCGGACCGGCGTCTTCGGCGACTACCCCGACGACCTCGTCCCCGAGCTCGACCGCTACGCACGCTGCCTCGACTTGCTCGTCATCCGCGGGCTGGCCGCGCCGCGCATGCCGATGCTCGAGCGGATCGCCGCCGCCGCGGCCCCGGCTCAGCCCTCGCCCGCAGCCGACGGTGCGACGAGCAGCTCGGTGAGCCGTGCGACGACGACGCCGAAGGCAAAGTAGAGCGCGGGCAGCCACAGGGCGACGCCGAAGAGTCCGTCGCTGTCGAGCCCGTAGCGAGCGACGTCGAGCTGCACCAGCACGATCTCCGCGACGGGACCGAGCACGGCGGCCGCGCAGGCACAGATCAGCGCGGGCGGACCAGAGGCGAAGCGCGTCGCGCAGAGGACCGCCGCCATCACGACCAGCAGCGTCCCGGCACCCTCGGGACGATCGGAGACGAGGGCGCTGATCGCGTAGATCGCGAGCACGGCCGCGACCGCCGCGATCGCCTCGCGCAGCCGTCGGTCGCCCTCCGGCGCGACGGGCGCGAGCCGCAGCCGCAGCTCGCCGGTGGCGGCGGTCGCGAGGCCGACCGCGAGCGGAAACCACAGGGCGCTCTCCCAGATGAAGGGGAAGCCGCGGTCGAGGTAGGTGGTCGTCCCCGTCTGCACGTGGGCGGCGTCGCCGAGCAGCCCACCGACGGCGCCGACGGCGAAGAGCAGCAGGGCCTGCGGCCCGGTCAGCCTCACTGACTCGGCAGCGGAGAGCCGGCCGCGATGAAGAACCAGATCCAGAAGGCGGCCGTGACGATCAGCGTCGTACCGACGAAGACCGTCTCGATGCCCCACGTCTTGTCGGCGCCGCGCGGCTTGATCGCGCGCGTGTCCGTCATCCCGCGCATCCACGGCTCACGGGCCGACGACTTCTGCTTGGCCGGATCGGGATCGTGCTCGAGCCACGAGATCACCCAGCCGGCCGCGTAGAGCACCACGGCGTAGGTGACGACGATCCCGAAGAAGATCAGCATCGCCACGGAGAAGTCGAGGTTGGTCGCGCCGGAGCCGCCCTGGACCTGGGATCCGATCCAGACCCAGCCCAGCGGCACACCGAAGCCGACGACCGCGGCGACGACGACCGTCGCCAGGACAACTCCGATCCCCGCTGTCGACTTCACGCCCCGAATCTTCCCAGAGCGAAGCCGAGCTCAGTACGGAGGCAGATCCTCGTACCAGGTGCCGAGCGCACGGAACGCGCGCCAGAAGGCCTTCTTCGGGTCCTCGGAGTCGAGCGAGGCGTCGATGTCCGGGGTGAAGATCACGTCGATCGAGGGGGTCAGACGCTGGATCTCACCCGGCAGCGGCTCGAGCTCCCGCGCCATCGGCACCTGCACGTCGTTGAGCGTCTCGAGCGCGGCGTCGCCCATGACGACGATGCAGCGCGGCTCGACGATCTGGATCTCCTCGACGACCCTGGCGACGCAGCCGGGCGCGGCCAGCGACGGATCGGCCAGCGGGCACTTCACGCAGACGGTCCCGTAGACGGCGAGCGGGTCGACCGCAAGGCGCTTGAGGCTCTTCATCACGGCGTTGCCCGCCCGCCCGTAGAAGGCGACGCCCTCCTCGATCTCCGCCGGGTTCGGCGCGTGCTTGAGCAGCATCACGTCGGCCTGCGGGTGACCGGAGCCGAGCACGGGCATCAGGTTGCCGCGCGGGCACTGGTCGCAGTCCTGAAGCTCGTGCGTGAGCTGGTTCAGCTCACGGATCGCCCGCTCCAGGTACTTCTCCTTGATCTGGTCTTCGGTAGTAGGCACGGCGATGGACGGTTTTGACGGCCCGCCTCGCTCTCCTTTTGGTTGCACGCCGTTATCCGCCCGTGAATCAACTCTTGCTGCGCGACGCCGCGGCGCCCTTGCCCTTCGAACGGGCCCGCTTCGCCTCCTGCCGGCGCCCGCCCTGCACCGGCCGCGCATTCGAAACCTGCTTGCGGCCACCCGCCTGGCCGGCGGCCGCCTGCATCCACTTGAGCGCCTGCACGTAGACGAGGTTCTTGTGCTTGCGGACGATGTCCGCCGAGCGCATCGCCTCGAGGAACTCCGCAGGCCCCTCGAAGTCGTGCAGGCGGATGCGAACGCTGCCGAGCGCTTGCGCGACGTGGCCGTCGGAGCCGGCGCCAGGCACGATCCGGTACTTGGCGGCGAAGCGCTCGGCCTCCTCGTTGAAGCCGCTGAAGGCGACGCGGGGATTGAAGACCTCGAGGATGTCGATCTCCTCGACCATGTCGAGCAGGTGCTCATAGTCGGGGACCGAGTGCAGGCGATCGAACGGATGGGGCACGTAGACGAGCCCTCCCTGGCGGCGGATCTCCGCGATCGTCTCCGCCATCGTCATCCCACGCTCGATCTTCTCCTCGAGGAAGAGGCCGATCACCTCACCCTGCTCGGCCGTCTTCACCTCCTCGCCGACGATCACCTTGATGTCCCCGTCGCGCTCGGCCGCCTCGCGCGCGGCGAGCGCCCCCGAGATCTCGTTGTGGTCGGTGACCGCGATCGCCCCCATACCGCGATCCTTCGCCGTCTCGAGCAGCACCTCCACCGGGGTCGCACAGTCGTTCGAATGGTCCGTGTGCATGTGCAGGTCGCAGTCGATCGCCGGCCGCTTCGAGATCCGGCGGCGAACCTCGGGGTTGCCGGTATCGTCGTGGCGGCGGGCGGCGAGGCGGGCATATGTCTCCTCGAGCTCGTCGGCGACGTCGCTCCACGGGCGCGCGCGCCGGCCCGCCGCGTGCCCGAGCCGGCCGAGCAACGCGCGGTCGCCGATCAGCCGCTGCAGGTGGGCAGCGAGCGTGATCACGTCTCCCGGGTTGAAGCTGAGGCCGACCTCCTCGGGTCCGAGGACTTCCGCGTAGGGAGGGATCTGCGAGATCACCGGCACCGTCGACGAGGCGAACGCCTGCTGAATCAGGCCGGCCGCCGGGCGCGGCCCGCCGGAGGCGAGGCAAACGACGTCGGCTGCGGCGATCACCGACTCTGGCGGCGTGTCGCCGGGGCGCAGGAAGCTGACCCGCTCGGCGAGCGCGCGGCTCACGCGGGGCGTGGTGATTGCCTCATCCAGGCAGACGACGGCCTCCCAGCTGCCGTCGAGCGGCAGCTTGCGCAGCGCCCGCAGCATGAGGCGCAAGGCGCCACGCTCCTCCCGGGCGCAGTAGGCGATCCGCAGCGGCCGCTCCGCACCCGCGGACCCCTCGGCCCGGGGCCAGACGGGCTCCGCAGCGTCTCCCCCGCCCGGTACCTGGTCGTAGGAGCCGGCGAAGAAGCGCTGCATGAGATCGCCGGTCGCGGCGCCGGAGACGGTGCGCGCGTCGAGCCGGCCCAGGAAGATCTCGACGAGTGGGCGCGCGACCTGCGTCGAGAGGATCCGCTCGGTCGGCTCGTGGAAGCTGCCGACGTTGAGCGCCCGCGAGTGCCGCAGCGCCGCCGAGGAGGCGCTCGGCGCGAACGGGTCGTGGACGTGGACGACGTCGAAGGGAACCGAGCTGAGCAGCAGCTCGAGCGTGCCTGAGACGTCGAGCGGGAACGGGGCGGCGCGCGGCTTCGGACCGCGCGGCATCGGGATGCCCTGGCCGATTGCGACGATCGGCGGGCCGCCGGGCACAGCCCGCTCGCCTTCCCAGCCCGAGCCGAACAGTGCCGCTGGGTCTTCGCGGGCACGCTCGATCGCCCGATGCGAGTCGCGCACCGCGCGGCGGGCGGGGACCGGCGCGGCGAGCGCCACGTCGTGTCCGCGCTCGCGGAGCTCGGCCGAGACCCGGCCGGCAAATTCGTTCACCTCATCCTGCGAGCCCCAGGTGTAGGGGGTCACGTGGGCGATGGTCAGGCGCGGGCTCTTCGCCACGGACGCAGGATAGTTGGCCCGCTGCATACGATTGGCCACGAGGCTGGGCGTCGCCCGGCGAGCGAGAGAGAGGCACCCATGGGCAGCTACGACTACGTGATCATCGGCGCGGGATCAGCAGGCTGTTTGCTGGCGGCGCGCCTGACCGAGGACCGCAGCGTCAACGTCCTCCTGCTCGAGGCCGGCGGCAAGGACCGCTCGCCGAAGATCAAGATCCCCGCGGCCTTCGCGCAGCAGTTCCAGACGAAGCTCGACTGGAACTACGAGACCGAGCCGGAGCCCGGTTGCGACGACCGCCGCATCTACGTCCCCCGCGGTCGCTCGCTCGGCGGCTCGAGCTCGATGAACGCGATGCTCTACGTCCGTGGCTGCGCTGCCGACTACGACGGCTGGGCCGCGGAGGGCTGCGAGGGCTGGAGCTGGAATGAGGTGCTGCCTTACTTCAAGCGCTCCGAGCACCGCGAGAGCGGCGAGGAGATCGGCGCCGCGCACGGCACCACCGGCACCCTCAACGTCGCCGACGCCCGCAGCCCGCGCGGGCTCACCGACCTGATGGTCGAGGCTGCCCGCGCTCGCGACTTCCCGCTCGACCCCGACTACAACGACGGTCAGCCCGACGGCGTCTGCCGCGTGCAGACCACGCAGAAGAACGGCCGCCGCTGGAGCAGCGCCGACGCGTTCCTGCGGCCGGCCCTGAAGCGCCCGAACCTGACCGTCGTCACGAAGGCGCAGGTCCTCGGACTGACGCTCAGCCCGAGCGGCGACCGGGTCGAAGGCGTCCGTTACGCGCGCGGCCGCCGGACCGAAACGGTTACGGCCGCCCGCGAGGTAATCCTCAGTGCTGGCGCGATCGGCTCGCCGCAGCTGCTCATGCTCTCCGGGATCGGCGGGGCGGACGAGCTCACGCCGATCGGAATCACGCCGAAAATCGACCTGCCCGGCGTCGGCAAGAACCTCCAGGATCACCCCTACCTCGTCTGCATCTGGGACTCGGCGATCGGCGACTCGCTGCTCGACGCCGAGAAGCCCGGCGCCATGGTCGAATTCCTGCGCCGGCGGGAAGGTCCACTGACGTCGACCGTCGCCGAAGCCTTCCTCTGGACCCGATCGGATCGCGAGGCGACGGCCCCGGACCTGCAGTTCCACATGGCGCCCGCATACTTCTCCCAGAACGGCTTCGACGAGTACGACCAGCACGCCTTCACGATGGGGCCGGTGCTCGTCGCCCCCCGCTCGCGCGGTCGCGTCTGGCTCCGCAGCGCGGACGCCGCCGCGAAGCCGCACATCCTCGGCAACCACCTGACCGAGCAGGCCGACGTCGACGCGATCGTTCACGGCGTCAAACTCGCCCGCGAGCTCGTCGAAACGGAGCCTCTCGCCGCGGCCTCCGGCCGCGAGATCTTCCCCGGTCCGGGGGTGACGAGCGACGCGCAGATCATCGGCGACGCGCGCCGGCGGATCGAGCTCCTCTACCACCCGGTCGGCACCTGCAAGATGGGCGTCGGCGACGATGCGGTCGTCGATCCGGAGCTGCGCCTGCGCGGAGTCGAGAACCTGCGCGTCGTCGACGCCTCCGTGATGCCGACGATCACGCGCGGCAACACGAACGCGCCGACCTACATGATCGCCGAGAAGGCAGCGGACCTGATCAAGGCCGCCGGCTGACCGGCCCGAGGTCCGCCCGGCCGCCGGCCGCCGCATCGGGGCTCACCTCGGGCGAGATCAGCGCCACGGGCAGGCCGAGCCCCGCCTCGCGCTTCAGCGTCGCGATCCGGCGCCCGGACTGAACCGCATCGCGAACCGTCCCGCAGAGCGGGCCGAGCTCGGCGGCGGCACCGTCGATGTCGGCGACTGTGATCGTCAGCCCCCAGAAGCGCGCGGCCCCGTCCGGCCCCGCCTGCTCGGGAGGCACCTGGACGACCTCGGCGATGACCTCGCCGAGGCGGAAGAAGCCCTGCCGCAGCCGCGCTTCCTCCGGCCCCACTTCGCGCACGCGACGGCAGCGGATCCCGTTGCGCTCGAAGGCCGCCGTGGTGCGCTCGAGCGAGGGCGTGAAGACGACGACGTGGTCGATGGACAGCGCGCCGATCGGATGCTCGGGCGCCGGCTCCTCCGACGCGGCCGCGCCGAGCTTGGTGGGCAGGCCGTCGAAGTCGGCGCTCGCCGGCCCGCTCAGCGTCCAGCCGCGCTCGGCGCCGAAGGCGACGGGAACGGAGCCGATCCGCGTGCGGCCGTCCACGACCGCGAACCCGGACCGCGCCCAGGCGCCGGGGTCGGCCCGCAGCCGCAGCTCGGCGATCGTCGCCCGGATCTCGTCGCCCGGATCCATCGCGAGCAAAGTAAAGGGGGCGCGCCCACGTTGCGTGAGCGCGCCCCCGGCGAGATCCGGCTGTCTCGCGTTTCGCTCAGACCTCGGCTTGCGCCTCGGTCTTCTGCGAGTCCAGGTCCTCCTTGGCGCGCCCAGCGGCGGCCTTGCGCGCATAGGTGCGGATGAACTCCTCGGTCTGATCGCGCGCGTCGGCATCCGGGCGCTGCGAGTGCGGGGACTTCATCAGGTAGGAGGACGGGCCGTCCAGCTGGCCGGCGATCCCGTTGTTGAGCGCCAGCTTGATCAACCGGACTGCGTCGATCACGACGCCGGCCGAGTTCGGGGAGTCCCAGACCTCGAGCTTGAGCTCGACGTTGAGCGGCACGTCGCCGAACGACTTGCCCTCGAGGCGGATGTGGGCCCACTTGCGGTCGGTCAGCCACGGCACGTAATCGGAGGGACCGACGTGCACGTCATCGGCGGGCAGCTCGGTGCCCATGATCGAGGTCACCGCGTTGGTCTTCGAGATCTTCTTCGAGTCGAGGCGCTCGCGCTCGAGCATGTTGAAGAAGTCCATGTTGCCACCGACGTTGAGCTGACTCGTGTGCTGCATCTCGACGCCGCGCTCGTGGAAGAGACGGGCGAGCTGCCGGTGGACGATGGTCGCGCCTACCTGCGACTTGATGTCGTCGCCGATGATCGGCAGGCCGGCGTCCTCGAACCGCTTGTCCCAGTAGTCCTCACGGGCGATGAAGACCGGCAGGCAGTTGACGAAGCCGACGCCAGCCTTGAGCGCCTGCTCGACGTACCACTTGGTCGCCTGCTCGGAGCCGACCGGCAGGTAGCAGACGAGCACATCGGCCTTCGTCTCCTTGAGGATGCCGACGATGTCGGCGGTCTCCCCGGGGGCCTTGGTGATCTTCTGCTTGAGGTACTTGCCGAGGCCGTCATGCGTCATGCCACGCTCGACCTTGACGCCGAGGTGCGGAACCTCGGCAAACTTGATCGTGTTGTTCTGGCCCGACCAGATCGCCTCGGAGAGATCCTTGCCGACCTTCTCGGAGTCGATGTCGAAGGCCGCGACGAACTCGATGTCGGAGACGTGGTAGCCGCCGAGGTCGACGTGCATCAGGCCCGGGACCTGATCATCCGGGTCCGCGTCGTTGTAGTAGGTGACGCCCTGGATGAAGGAGTTGGCGCAGTTGCCGACGCCGACGATCGCGACGCGGACCTTGCCGTCGTCGCTGCGGCCGGGCGTCGCCGCGCCGCCACTCGTATGAAGTCCGTTCTCAGTCATGGGTAAACGTGAGCCTCCTTGGATGGATGGCGAGAATTGCCGGATCTGGTGAAACGGGCATCCGCGACGGCGCTGGAGCGCAATTGCCGGGCCCCGGCGGCGTCGCAAAGCCGGATCGGGGCCAAGGACACCACCGCTGGGGTTTGGTTACAGGCTGTTCACGACTTCGCCGGAGGCTCAGGCCTCGTCGGCGGCGCCGTCGAGCTTGCGCAACTCGACCCGCACGTGCCAGACGCGCTGCAGCGTCGTGATCGCGGTCAGCGCCGCCATCACGTAGATCACCGCCGGCAGCAGGTCGACGCTGGAGATCAGTTCCCCGGACGCGAATAGCAGCCCGGCCGAGAGCAGGACCACGCGGACCGGCCGCGTGGCGATCCCGACCTTGCACTCGACGCCGAGCGCCTCGGCGCGCGCCCGCGTGTAGGAGACCATGAGCGAGCCGAGCACGACGAGCACGCAAGCCGCCGCGGCCACGTCCTTGCCGTCGTCGGCGAACGTCCAGGCGACGGCGGCGATCACGACCCCCTCCTCGACCCGGTCGAGCGTGGAGTCGAGGAAGGCTCCGAACAGCGAGCCCTTACCCGACATCCGTGAGTAGCGGCCGTCGAGCGTGTCCATGACCGAGCCGACGATGAAGGCGATCGCGCCAAGGACGAAGTCCTTCTCGAGGATCAGCACGGCGGCGGCGAGGTTGAGCACGAGCCCGGTCATCGAGATCGCGTTCGGCGTCAGCCGCGACTCGATCAGCCGGCCGCGCGCGTAGCTGCGCAGCTCGCGGCTCGTGCGGACATCACGCATCGTCGCCGGGCCACCGGGGCCATCAGGGCGCTCGCTCATGGGCGCAAACCTATCCGCGCGGGGCGACGGGCGGCGTTACGCCGCAGCGGAGTCGAAGGCCCAGTGCTCGGGGCGGACCGGCGCCAGGACGCGGCTTGCGATCAGCGCCGAGGTCGCGGCGACAAGCACGCCGACGGCGCCGTCGAACCAGAAGTGGTTGCCGGTCGACATGACGACGAAGAGGACCACGAGCGGGTAGCAGGCCCAGAGCACCTTGAGCGCCTTCGAGCGGACGAGCATGATCGCCGTACCGGCGATCATCGTCGCGAAGCCGATGTGCATGCTCGGCACGGCCGCGTACTTGTTGACGAGCAGGCTGACCGCGTTCGAGTCGGTGTTCAGGTGGCTGACCGCGGCGAGGCTGTCGAGCAGGCCGCTGTCGGCGACCAGCCGCGGCGGCGCGGTCGGGTAGAGCAAGTAGCCCGTAAGCGCCAGCAGCATCGCGACCATGAACATGTTGCGGACGAAGTAGAAGTACTCGTTGCGCGCGAGATAGAGCCAGACGAGAAAGCTCGTCGTGATGATGAAGTGCGAGTTGACGTACATCCAGTTGGCGCCGTCGATGAGCCAGTCGGCCTTGAGCGCGAATGCCTGGACGTGACCTTCGACGAAGAGGCCCAGCGAGCGCTCGAGGCTGATGATCCGCTCGGCGTTGTCGAGCGCGAGGGACTCCTTGGCCTCGGACAACCCACGGACCAACTGGTAGCCCTGATAGATGCAGAAGAAGAGCGCAAGCTGCAGCAGGAGATCTGACCAGCCCCTGGGCAGCCGGCTCCCGATGTAGGAGATCGGCCGAGTCACAACGGCGCCATTGTAAGAGACCTGTTGCCGATCTGTGAACGACTCGATACGGCGGAAATCTTCAGCCCGAATCCGCGTCGAGGAAGCCCGCGATCGACTTCGCGAGAGCCGGATGGTCGATCCACGGCCAGTGGCCGGCATCGTCGAGCTCGACGAGGCGCGCATTCGGCAGCGTCGTCGCGTACTCGCCCGCCCAGTTGACGCCGATGTACGGGTCGGCCGTTCCCCAGATCACCTGCGCGGGGCAACTCAGCTTCGAAAGCCCGGCGCCGGCGGCAGCGAGCGCCTCCGGCTCGGCCGAGCGGTACAGCGCGAGCACCGCGGCCCGGGTGCCCGCGTCGAAGGCCGGCCAGACCTGGTCCATCCAGCCCCTTGGCATCGGTCGCAGTCCCGGCCGCGCCTGCCGCAGCCCGGCCGCGAACCCGGGCCGCGTTGCGGTCGCCATCGCCTGCTCGCCGATCCCCGACCGGCGCCAGATGCGCGCGACCCAGTGCCACTTGTAGCCGGCGAACAGGGGCACCGCATTGATCACCACAAGGCGATCGACGCGCCCGGCGCGCTCGACCGCCGCGGGTAGCGCAAGGCTGCCCCAGTCATGGACGACGAGCCCGAAGCGCGCCAGCCCGAGCTCGTCCAGCGCGCGTCCGGCCCACGCGGAGTAGGTGGGCAACGTGTAGTCGAAGTCCGCGGGATCGGGCCGCTCGGAGTAGCCAAACCCGGGCAGGTCGAAGGCGATTCCCGGGCGGTTGAGCGCCTTCATCAGGGGCTCGTAGTCGAAGGAGAAGCTCGGGTTGCCGTGTACGAAGACGACCGGGTCACCCTCGCCGTCCGTGCGCCGCAGGGCGGTCCGGATACCGCCGAGGGCGGCGGTCGAGTGCTCAGGGGAGCCTGGCATCGGCGTCGATCCTACGGGCTTGCACCCCACACGCCGCTGCAGCCGGGAGGCCTAAAGCATCCGCGCACCGCTGCCGATAGGGGGAGCGCATACAGCACTCGGGCGATACGCCGGAGCCTCGACGCCCTTCGGCTCCGGTGCAGTCGGACCGCGTTTCGCGACAGTGGAGCGTGTGGGGTAGGACCATGCCGCATCGCCCGGCGCTCGAGCCGCCGCAAGGCGGCTCGACGCGTTAACGGAGCCCGTGCCGACCGCGATCCATATGCTCGCCGGCGATGACGGGCGGCGGCGAACGCGGATACGCGCGACGACGTGAGCCCGCTCAGCGGCGCAACCCGGATGCCCGCCCGCGCTTCCCTACCCCAGCCGGCTGGAAGCGCCCGCCGGCGCGGCGCGTGCGCGCGATCCGCGATCGTCTCCGTGAGCTCTACGGGCCGAAGGCCAACGATCCGCACGGCGACCCGATCCACGAGCTCGTCCTCACGATCCTCTCCCAGAACACGAACGACAACAACCGGGACGTCGCCTATCGCGGCCTCCGCAGTTCGTTCGGCAACTGGGAGGGCGTCCGCGACGCGCCGACGGCCGAGGTGATCGAAGCGATCCGTCCGGGTGGGCTCGCGAATACGAAGGCGCCGCGGATCCAGGAGGTGCTGCGCGAGCTCGGGCCCGACCCCGACCTCGACTGGCTCGAGACGGCGCCGCGGCAGGTCGCGATCGACTACCTGACAGCGCTGCCCGGAGTCGGTCGCAAGACGGCCGCCTGCGTGATGATCTTCGCCTTCGACCGGCCTGAGATCCCGGTCGACACGCACGTGCACCGCGTCGGCGGCCGGCTCGGGCTGTTTCCGCCGCGCGTCTCGCTCGAGCAGGCGCACGACGAGATGCTCGCGATCACCGATCCCGCGGATGCCTACGAGCTGCACATGAACCTGATCGCGCACGGCCGCGCCGTCTGCCGGCCGAAGCCCCGTTGCGGGGAGTGCGGGCTGCGCCGCATGTGCGTCGCCTTGCGCGACGGTCTCGTCGATCCGGTCGCCTGACGGGTACCTCGAAGCCGGCCTCAGGTCCATTAGTATCCGCCCCGCGCGGGCCCGAGCCCGGGCCCTGATCAACGATGACCAAGCGCAGCTTCTTCTTCTTCGCCGCTTTCGCCGTCCTGTTCGCGATCGCGATTCCCCTGTGGGCCTTCAACAAGGAGGGCGACGCCGCCAACTCCCCCGAGAAGGTGGCCGCCTCCGATGCCTACGCGAAGAAGCTGTTCGCGACGAACTGCGGCTCCTGCCACACCCTCGCTCGCGCCGGCACCGATGGCATCGTCGGCCCCAACCTCGACGACCTGCTGGGCGGCGTTCCGCCTGAGTCGAACGTCCAGCGCGTCGAGACGGCGATCAAGAACGGCGTCAACGGCCGCATGCCCGCCGGCATCCTGCGCGGCAGCAACGCGAAGATCGTCGCCAACTTCGTCGCCAGCGTCGCCGGCCAGTAGCGCCGGCGGAGGCGGTACGAAAAGGGCGGCCCCGAAGGGCCGCCCGATCCGCTCCCCGAGCTTTTCGGCGCCGCGTCGCTTGAGCGCGGCGCGGGCGCGCGCACTCGAGGCAGTTGGCGTGAGCGACCATATCTGCTACGGTGCGACTTAGATTTTTACTGTGAATCCGAATCAGCCCGGCTGATCCGCCTTTCCACCGAGCAGAACAAGCGCCACGCTGGAAGGTTTCGGTGCCCGGGCTGCACTCAAAGCCTGAAAGGAACAAACACATGGGTAAGACGATCGGAATCGATCTCGGCACCACCAACTCGTGCTTCGCCGTGATGGAGGGCTCCGAGCCGACCGTGCTCGAGAACTCCGAAGGCGGCCGCACCACCCCCTCCGTCGTCGGCTTCACCGACGACGAGCGTCTCGTCGGCACGGTCGCCAAGCGGCAGGCCGTGATGAACCCGGAGCGCACGGTCTTCTCGATCAAGCGCTTCATGGGCCGCAAGGAGGCCGAGGTCAAGGAGGAGGAGACGATGGTCCCCTACTCCGTCGAGGCCGGCCCGAACGGCGACGTTCGCGTCAAGGTCGGCGACAAGCAGTACAGCCCGCCGGAGATCTCGGCGATGATCCTGCAGAAGATCAAGGCTGACGCCGAGGCGCGCCTCGGCGAGACCGTCGACTCCGCCGTGATCACGGTCCCCGCCTACTTCAACGACGACCAGCGCCAGGCGACCAAGGACGCCGGCAAGATCGCGGGCCTCGAGGTCAAGCGGATCATCAACGAGCCGACCGCTGCGTCACTCGCGTACGGGCTCGACAAGGAGTCCGACGATCAGACGATCCTCGTCTTCGACCTCGGCGGCGGCACCTTCGACGTGTCCGTGCTCGAGATCGGCGACGGCGTCTTCGAGGTCAAGTCGACCGCCGGTGACAACCACCTCGGCGGCGACAACTGGGACAAGGCGATCGTCGAGTGGCTCGTCGCTGAGTTCAAGCGCGACCAGGGCATCGACCTGGCCGCCGACAAGAACTCGCTGCAGCGCCTCTACGAGGCCGCGGAGAAGGCGAAGATCGAGCTCTCCTCCGCGCAGGACACGCAGATCAACCTGCCGTTCATCACCGCGGTCGACGGCCAGCCGAAGCACCTCGAGATGCGGCTCAGCCGCTCGAAGCTGAACGAGCTCACCGCTGACCTGCTCGAGCGCGTCGTCGGGCCGGTCAAGCAGGCGCTCGCCGACTCCGGCGCCGAGATCGACCATGTCGTCATGGTCGGCGGCATGACCCGCATGCCCGCCGTGCAGGAGAAGGTCAAGGGGCTGACCGGCAAGGAGCCGCACAAGGGCGTCAACCCGGACGAGGTCGTCGCCGTCGGCGCCGCGATCCAGGCCGGCGTGCTCGCCGGCGACGTCAAGGACGTGCTGCTCCTCGACGTCACCCCGCTCACCCTCGGCATCGAGACCAAGGGCGGCGTGATGACGAAGCTGATCGAGCGCAACACGACGATTCCGTCGAAGAAGTCGGAGATCTTCTCGACCGCCGACGACAACCAGACGCAGGTCGAGGTGCACGTCCTGCAGGGCGAGCGCGAGATGGCCTCCGGCAACAAGTCGTTGGGCAAGTTCCAGCTGACCGGGATCCCGCCGGCACCGCGCGGCACCCCGCAGATCGAGGTCACTTTCGACATCGATTCAAACGGCATCCTCAACGTCTCCGCCAAGGATCTCGGCACCGGCAAGGAGCAGAAGATCGAGATCAAGGGCGGCTCGGGCCTCTCCGACAACGAGGTCGAGCAGATGGTCAAGGACGCCGAGAGCCACGCCGACGACGACCGCCAGGCGAAGGAGCTCGCTGAGGCGCGCAACAGCGCCGAGGCGGCCGCCTACCAGGCCGAGAAGCAGCTCGCGGACCTCGGCGAACAGGTCGGCGCCGACGACAAGACGGCGATCGAGAACGCGATCGGAGACGTCAAGTCGGTGCTCGACTCGACCGATGTCGCCGAGATCCAGGCGAAGACGTCGGCGCTCGAGGCTGCCTTCCACAAGGTCAGCGAGCAGATCTACGCGAACGCCCAGCAGCAGGCCGCAGCCGACGGCGGCGGCAACGGCGACGCGTCCTCGGCCAACGGCAGCGACGACGAAGAGGTCGTCGACGCCGAGGTGGTCGAGGAAGACGCGCCGTCCTCCTGACGGCCGCCTGCGAACCGAGATCGAGATGAGCACTGATCACGAGACGACGCCTGCACACGAGCCCGAGCCCGAGGCCTCGGGCGTCGGGCTGCCGGCCGACGGTGAGCGCGAGGCCGAGCCGACGGCGCCGGCCGGCGACGCCGCCGCCGACGGCGAAGGGGACGCTCCCGAGCCCGCGGCGGAGCAGGCGCCGGCCGAGAGCGAGCTCGATGTCGCGCTTCGCGAGCGGGGCGAGTACCTCGAGCTCGCCCAACGTGCACGAGCCGATCTCGAGAACTACAGGCGGCGCGTGGCCGGCGAGGCCGCGATCGCCGAGCGCCGCGGCCGTGCCGCGGTTGCCCGGGACATGATCCCGGCGCTCGACAACCTCGAGCGGGCGCTCGTCGCCGTCGGGGTCGATCCCGAAGGCTCGACGGCCCCCGACGGCGAGCCCGTGAGCCGCGAGGTCTCGGCGAAGACGGCCCTCGCCGAGGGCGTCGGCCTGGTCTACCGTGAGCTGCGTGCGTCGCTGCGCCGCGCGGGCGTCGAGTCCTTCGATCCGCTCGGCGAGAAGTTCGACCCGAACCGCCACGAGGCAATCGCCACGGCGGCCGGCGGCGACGGCGTCGCCTCCGGGCACGTGCTCGAGACCGTCGAGCGCGGCTACGCGCTCGACGACACCGTGCTGCGGCCGGCGCGCGTCGTCGTCTGCGAATAGGAGGGATCCGATGGCGCGTGATCTCTACGACGTCCTCGGGGTCGACAAGAAGGCCTCAGCGGACGAGCTCAAGCGGGCCTACCGCAAGCTCGCGCGCGAGTACCACCCGGATCGCAACCCGGACGACCCGGCGGCCGAGGAGCGCTTCAAGGAGGTCCAGTCGGCCTACGACACGCTGAAGGACCCGGAGAAGCGCAAGCAGTACGACGCCGGGGGCATGTTCGGCGGCTTCGGCGGCCGCGGTCCCGGCGCGCCCGGCCCGGGCGGCTTCGGCGTGGGCGACATCGGCGACATCTTCTCCTCGATCTTCAACCGCCGCGGCGGTGGGCCCGAGGCCCCGCGCGGCCGCGACCTCGAGACCGAAGTCAGACTCACCTTCGAGCAGGCGATGGAGGGCACCCAGGTTGCGGTCACGGTGCCCAAGCAAGCGCGCTGCGGAACCTGCGGAGGGAACGGAGCGGCGCCGGGGACGAGCCCGGTCATATGCCCGCGCTGCGAAGGCACCGGCCTCGACTCGCAGAGCCAGGGCTTCTTCTCGATCTCGAGCCCCTGCCCGCAGTGCGGCGGCCGCGGTGAGATCGTCGAGACGCCCTGCCCAGAGTGCGCCGGCTCCGGCCTGACCCAGCAGCGCAAGCGCTACCGCGTGAACATCCCGGCCGGCGTCCGCGACGGGACGCGGATCCGGCTCGCCGGCAAGGGCGAGGACGGGCCGCTCGGCGGACCCTCGGGCGATCTCTTCGTCTCGACGCGCGTCGCCCCCTCCCCGATCTTCAGCCGCCGCGACGATGGCAGCCTCGAGGTCGAGGTGCCGATCACGATTGCCGAGGCGGTCGCCGGCGGCGACGTCGAGGTGCCGACGCTGCGCGGCATCAAGCGCATCCGGATCCCGGCCGGGACGCGGCACGGGACGATCCAGCGGCTCCGCGGCGAGGGTCCGCCGAAGCCGGGCGGGGGGTCGCGCGGCGACATCCGCTACCGGATCGCGGTCGAGATCCCGAGCGATCTCAACGACGAGCAGCGTCGCGCGCTCGACGAGTTCGCCCGCACGCTCGACGGACGCGATCCACGCGAGCGGATCCTTCGCGATGCGCGGCTGCGCGCCGCCCGCTCCGGCGACGGTGATCGGTCCGGCTCCTCGGGCAAGGTAGGCGCGACGTGAGTCCCACCGCAGACAGCGGCGGCGAGCGGAGCCGGACCAGGGTGACGCGGATCACCGCCGAGATCGACCCCGGTCGCGGCGTGTTCATGATCTCCGTCGCCGCTGAGCTCGCCGAGATGCACCCGCAGACACTGCGCATGTACGAGGCCCGCGGGCTGATCACCCCGAAGCGCTCACCGAAGAACACCCGTCTGTACTCGCAGGAAGACGTCGAGCGGTTGCGCCGGATCCAGGAGATGACGGCCGAGCAGGGGCTCAACCTCGCCGGCGTCGAGACCGTGCTCGAGCTCGAGGACAGGCTCGAGCGGATGCGCGCCGAGCTCGCCCGCATGCAGGAGCGCACCGCGGAGATGGAGCGCCGAATGGCAGCCGAGCTCGAGGCCGCGCGGCGATCGCTCGGTGCCGAGATCGTTCCCTACGGCGCCTACGAGGCGCGCCTCGGCGGGCCGGTCGAGGCCGAGACCACCGTCTCGATCCCGGTCGAGCGCAAGCGCCGTGGCTGAGCAGCGGGCGCTCGCGGACCCCACCGCGCGCGCGGCAGTGCTCGCCGTCGCCGCCGGCCGCCTCGCAATCGGCGCCGGCGCCTTCGGCGCCACCCGCAGGGCGCTGGCGGCGCTCGGCTTCACCGAGCCCGGCGGAGCGACCGTGGCGCTCGCCCGGCTGGCCGGCGGACGGGATATCGCCTTGGCGCTCGGCGCCTTCGCCGCTGCCGGCGACCGCGACCGGCTCCGCGAGGCGGCAGCGCTCGGAGCGCTCGTCGACGCCGGTGACGCGCTCGCCTTCGGCGCCGCGCTCGCCCGCCGCGACGGAATCGACCGCACTGCGGCGCTCAACGCCCCGCTCGGCGCGGCCGCCGCTGTAATCGGCATCTGGGCGCTGCGCCGGCTCTGAGCCGGCTCGATGGTCAGTCGCCGGCGTCGTCCGGACGCAGCGGACGACCTGAGCGGTCGACCGCGGGCTGCCCCTGCGGATCGGTCTCGCCGCCGACCTCGCGGATCGCACGCATCACCTGAGAGGCGAGGATCGGCCCGTGGACCGACTCGACGGGCGTCGCCTTGACGATCAGCGAAACGAGCCCCTTCGCATCGATCTCCTCGAGCTCGATATCAGGCGAGCGCATCAGCGGCACCTCGATCTCCTCCTCGAGCTTCTCCTGCAGCCTCGTCGGCGTCACCTTGCTCGAGTCGAAGCGGGCAAGCAGCTCGACCGCGTCGGGCTCACCCTGCGGCGTCACGGCGATGTTCATCAGCACGCTGTTGGGAATCAGCATCCGGTCCCTGCCCATCAGCAGGCTCGTGTAGAAGAGGCCGAGCGAGGCGACCGTGCCCTCGGCGTTGATGCCGCTGCCCTGCACGGCGACTACGTCGCCGACGCGGAACGGACGCGTGCTGAGCAGCACTGCTCCGGCGATCACGTTGCCGAGCGTCTGCTGGGCGGCGAGACCGACGACGACGGCCGTGAAGGCACCGCCGACCGCGAGCGCGGCGAGGTTGACGCCGGCGATCGCGAGCGAGACGAGGACGACGACGACGATCGTGAAGAGGCGGAACAGGAACCCGACGCTGCCCGCCGTCGCCGGGTCCATCCGGCGCATCAGCGCCGGCGCCATTGCCTTGCCGATCGTCCGCGCCAGCCCCCAGCCGATCAGGACGAGCAGCCCGGCGGTGACGTAACGCGATACCTCGAGCAGGTCGTTGTCGGTGATGAAGGCGATCTCGTGGCGCTTCGAGAAGGCGTAGATCACGCCGACGAGCAGGACCAGCAGGACGATCGCCTCGCGCAGCGCCTTGCGCGATTCCGCCTTGTCGATCTCGCTGCTCAGGCCCGCCTCCTGCCAGCGCTCGGTGCGCGTGTCGAAGGCGCGCGCAGTCGCGTTGCGGAACGCGGCAGCTCGGCGCATCGTGGCGATCCGCTCTCGCTGCGCCGACGTTTCGCCGTTTCCGGTCTGCCCGGAGATCTCGCCCGTCTGCTCGCTGGTGGGCTCGTTGTCGGGTGTGCTCATGGCTCCTTCCCGGTGGGCGCCGACATCTAAGCGGACCGCGCGTCGGGACGGGCGTTGCCCCACCGTGCATTGATCACGTTCGCCCGCGTGGGCGCACCGGTCCCTGTACCGGAGGCGGCGGGTCCGTCAGGTGGAGAGGCCGGCGTGCGCGGTGCCGGCGGCGGCGACCGTGTCACGCAGCCGCTCACGCATGCCGTCGACGCGAGCCCGGTCGGCTTCACGGCGGGCCTCGCCGGTATGCACGTCGACGAGGTTGTGGCGCTCGTCCGGGTCGCGCTCGAGGTCGTAGAGCTCGTATTCCGGCGCGGCCTTGCCGGCCGGGTCGAAGTAGACCGCGTACTTCTCCGCCGCAGTGCGCACGGCGCGGATGCGATTTGGCTGGCCGGGCGCCTCGCGCGTCGCCGTGCCCGCCTGATGGTCGTCGTAGGTGAAGTGGACCTGGTCGGAGACCGTCGCTTGCGGCTTGACGTCGAGAACCGCGCTGAGGTCGACGGGCGAGCGTTCGACCCGCTCGCGGTCGGGGCGCGCGGCGTGGGCAAGCACAGGCGTCAGGTCGTTGCCCCGGAGCCCCTCGGCGGCGGAGGGGGCCTCGCCGCTCAGGCTGAGCAGCGTCGGCAGCAGGTCGACGAGCGAGCCGAAGGCGTCGGTCTCGGCGGCCTCCGGGAAGAGCACCGGGTTCGAGACGACGATCGGTACGTTGATCGTCTCCTCGTAGGCGTTGAAGGCCTTTTGCCGCAGACCGCCGTGGGAGAGGCCCATCTCGCCGTGGTCCGCGCAGCGCACCACCACAGTGCTCGAGCGCAGCGACTCGGGGTCGCCGGGGTCGCCGAGCGCGCCCAGGATGCGGCCGATCTTCTCGTCGACGACGCGGTGCAGGTGGGCGTAGAAGTTGACGTAATCGAGCTGCTGGCTGTAGGTCGAGAGCGGCCCGAGGTACGCGGCCATGCCCATCCGCATGAGCGCATGCACAGCGGGTTTGTTGCGCAACGTCTCGTCGAAGGTCGGCGGCAGCTCCACGCCGAGGTCGCGGAAGTCCGAGTGCACGTAGCCGCCGTCCTGGTACTGGGCCGGGTAGCCGAGCACGTCGTGCGGGTTGACCAGCGAAACGACGAGACAGAAGGGCTCGGGCAGGTCCTCCTGCGCGAGCCAGCGCTCGACCTGCCCGGTGTAGACCTCGTCCCAGCCCTCGCCCATGCCCGCGTTGCCGCCGCCGAAGTTGCTCGCCTTCGCGTTCTCGCCGGCGTCCGGCGGCTCCCATGAGTGGAACCCGTAGTCGTGCTCGAGCCGCTCGCCGTCTACCGCAGTCCAGCCACCCAGCATGCTGTCCGCCTTGTCCCTCCCCGAGGGATGCGTGAGGTGCCACTTACCCTTGTAGGCGACGTGGTAGCCGCGGTCGCGCAGCATCGTGGCCAGGTTGGGCAATCCCGTGGGCAGCTCGGTCTCGCCGCCGGAGCTGCGGTCCAGCCCGAGAGCGCCGCGCGCGAACTGCGGGAGGACCCGCCCGAGCGATGCCTCGCCGCTGCGCAGGATCCCGCCCATCTCCTTGAGCACAGCCGGCGCGCTGTCGTTATCGGGACGCAGGTCGGCAGCGGTCAGCGTCAGTTCGACGCCATGCTCGGCCGGGTAGCGGCCGGTGAACAGCGTCGCCCGGCTCGGCGAGCACATCGCGGTGTTGCAGTAGCCATTGGTGAAGCTGAGCCCCGTGCGGGCGAGCTCGGCGTCGTTCGGCATCAGCTCGGCGAGCCAGCCCGGCTCGTCGGGCCAGTGCTGTGGCTGACGCTGCTGATCGGTGATCAGGATCAGCATGTTCGGCGGCTTCGTGGCCGCCGCGTCGCTCTCAGTAGCGGGCGATGCCATCGAGCCTCACCGCCCCATTCTGGCCGTCGAGGGTGTTGTGATCGTGGAAGGTGAGCTTGCGGCCGACGATCCCGCGGTAACGGCGTGTCCCGCCGGTCAGCTTCGCCTTGCCGTCGAAGTCGATCTCCCCGTTGGCGATCGCGTACGTCGCGGTCATCGTCCCGAAGACCTCACCACGGTCTGTATCGATCGTGAACGAGCCGGTCATCTCGCCACCGGGCTGAAGGGTGACGAGCGCATCGATCGTGCCGGGCCCGAAGGGCTTGCCGGAGATCGTCCCCTCGTCCTCGAGGACCCCGGGTTCGGGCTGGCCAGTCGTTTTCGTCGTCCCGGTCACGGCGACCGCGTGCTTGCGCCGCTTCCCGTGGCTCGGCAGCAGCTGGTAGGTGTTCTTGAGGTCGTCCTGGAGGATCGTCGCGCTCCCCCGCGCCCGCATGATCAGCGGCTTGCGCAGTCGCTTGACCTTGTAGGTCCAGCCCTGCGGTAGCTCGAGGCGCTGACCGAGCTTGCTCAGATCCGCCATCGAGAGGTCGGGGTCGATGATCTGCGAGTAGCTCTGCATGACGTAGTCGGAGCCGTCGGGTGCGCGCAGCTCGAAGATCCGCCGGCCCTTCTTCCAGCGCCAGATGTTGTTTCGGTCGATCGTCCGCTCCGTGTACGGCGTCGAGCTCAGGTCCGCGGCGCTGTGGATCGGAATCGACGCGACGCGACGCAGCTGCTTGCCGTCGAACCTGTCGACCCTGCCGGTCCTGCCCTTCGCGTAGTCGATCACCCAGTGGCGGGGGCCGTTGAGCAGGACGAGGCTGTCGCCGCGCTCAGCGGCCAGGGCCTTCGGGTCGAGCCCGTCGAACCACTTTGCGGGGCAGTCGTTGAGCCCGATCGTGTTCCAGACGACGACCTTGGCGTCGGGCGGTGCGCCCTTGAGCTCGAAGATCTCGCAGTAGCGGGCATCGTGCAGCTGCGCCTGGCCGCCATGCTCACCCGCCGCCGGGCCGGCGAGCAGCCCGCAGCCGAGCGCGGCGAGCGCAGCCCCGATCGCAATCCGCACGGTCACTGCTTGACGTCGCATGACTTCCCCTTGCATTCCTTGAGCTTCTCCAGCTTGCGCTCGAGCGTCGAGGTGACGTCCGCGTAGGCCGGCTTATCGATGACGTTGCTGAGCTCGTACGGGTCCTTGCGCCGGTCGTAGAGCTCCTTCTCGCCGGTCTTCGTCCAGACGACGTACGTGTAGCGGTCTGTGCGCACGCCGGTGTAGGGCTGATCCCACTGGTTCTGGGGGATCGAGGCGTCGGCGAAGAGCGGCGCCAGCGCTTCGATCTCGATCGCCCGGTTCGGAATCCGCTTCGGGTTGTGGATCGTCGGCAGCAGCGAGACGCCGTCCTGGGTGCGGCCGGCCCTCGCGTTCGCCATGTCGAGCAGCGTCGAGGCGAAGTCGACGTTCGAGACCTGGCCGTGGATCGTCTGTCCCTGCGGAACGCCCGGCCCGCGGATGATCAGCGGCACCCGCAGCGACTCCTCGTAGGGCAGGAACTTGTCCCCGGGGATCCGATGCTGGCCCTGGAGCCAGCCGTTGTCGGAGACGAAGACGATCATCGTGTCCTTGAGCTGGCCCGTCTGCCGCAGGGTCTTGACGAGATCGCCGACGTGATCGTCGACGGCGCGCAGCGATCCCGCCCGGCCCTCGTAGTCGAGCTGCAGCTGCTGGATCTGCTCGTCGGTCAGCTTCGGCGCCTTGTCGATCAGGGCCGAGGACTTGTCGGTGATGTTGGCCTCGTTGAAGCTCGGCGGCCGCGGGAGCCTTTGCTTCTTGCTCCAGTCGCCGTAACGCGGCGCTGGGCGGGGGTCGCGACCGGGGCGGCCCATCAGGGTCACCGAGACGTCCTCGCGGTGGGGCGCCGCGGGCGACCACCAGATGAAGAAGGGCTTCTTCTTCTTCCTCTCCTTGCGGACGAGGCGCGTCGCCATCTCACCGGTGACGTCCGGCGAGTAGTCCTTTGCCTTGCGCTCCCCCCAGTAGTCGTAGGGCGGGTCACCCATCGCCTCGTGCAGCGCGGCGAGGATGCCGACGATGCCGCCGGGGTTTGGGGTCACCTCGATGTTCGCGAACTTGACCAGGGCCTTGGCGAAGTCGGAGTCGCCCCAAGTGCGCAGATCGCCGTCGCTGTTCATCACGTAGTTGAAGTAGTCGTAGGCGGAGACGTCGAGGAGCCCGCGCCAGATGTCGAAGCCGGCCGGGATCTCGCCGTGGCCGTCGCGAGCGCCATAGCCGTTCAACCACTTGCCGAGCGCGGCCGTGCGGTAACCGGAGCGGTGCAGCCAGGCCGGCAGGATGTTGCGCCGGTCCTTCATCCCGTACCAGCCGTACGGGTAGAAGTTGCCCGCGACGTCGTGGTTGTGCGCGTATTGACCGGTGATGAACGTTGCGCGCGCCGGGCAGCAGAGCGGGAAGGAGTCCACGGCATCGGCGAAGGTCGTGCCCTTGGCAGCGAGCAGGCGCTGCACGTGCGGCATGAACTTGACGTCGCTCTTCGCCATGTCGTCGGTCATGACGACGAGGATGTTCGGCCTGCCGTCCTGCGCGTGTGCGGCCTCGTTCGGCCGCGCCGACGCGTCGGAGGCGGCCCCCGCAAAGACGACGGCGATCAGCGCCAGCAAGGCCAGCAGCGCGGCCGCAACGCTGGCAGCGGTCAGCGAATCGATGCGGTTGTCCCCCATTCCTCCTCCTCCTCCTCGAGGCTGTGGCGCATGCTAATGTAACACAGCGTGCCACAGACTGTCACAACTGCGGACGACACCGGTGCGAAGCCACGGGCGCGCGTGGGCAGGGAGGCGGCCCGCAAGCGGATCGTCGACGCCGCGATCGAGCTCGTCCGCGAGCGTTCCTTCGCCGAGCTCACCGTCGGCGAGATCATGGATCGCGCCGGACTCGAGCGGACGATCTTCTACCGCCACTTCGAGAACGTCGGCGCCCTCCTGCTCGGCGCCGGCCGCGAGGCGATCAACCAGCTCTACGCGGCGCAGGTGGCGCTCGCGGAGACGCGCGCCGACCACGGGCCCGAGGCAGTGCGTCAGGCGATGGAGGTCCCGGTGCGGATCTACAGCCGCCATGGCCCGCTGCTGCGCGCCGTCTCCGAGGCGGTCGCCGCAAAGCAGCTCGTCGCCGCCGATCAGGAACGGCTGCGGGGCGACTTCGACGAGCTTGCGGCCGGCGCGATTCGCGACTTCGCCGCGGCGGCCGGCGTCGAGGTCGCCAACATCGAACAGACTGCGCACGCGCTCAACCTGCTCAACGAGAGCTACCTGCTCGACGCCTTCGGACGCGAACCGCGCGTCGATGTCGAGACCGCGACTGCGACGCTGGCCGGCATCTGGTCCGCGCTGCTGCACCCCGTGGCGAACCGATGACCGCCGGTCGTCCGGGCGCGTACTGGCCGCAGCCCTGGAGCGGCGAGGACGGTGGGCCACGGCGCTGGGGGTGCGCGGACGCTCCGGGGCTCGGCATCGGCCCCGGTGAGCGGCTGCGCGTCGCCGCGGTCAAGGAGGCCTTTGCGACGGACGTGCTCCTGCGCCGCGAGCCGGGTGAGCTCTACGCCCTGCGCCACGACATGCCCATCAGCGGCGAGCAGTCGAGTCCCGTCGAGGGCTGGGTCGAGCGCCTCGACCCGGAGACGCTCGAGGTGACCGCCGCGACGCCGCGGCTGCCCGCCGGCAGATGGTGGCCCGGCGGGATCGCCGCGCATGCGAACGGCGACATCCACATGGTCCTCGGCCGCTGGGCCCACCGACTGACTCCCGGGCTCGAGGTGCTCGCCTCGCACCGACTACCGGCGCCGGGCCCGCACAACTCGTTCGTGATCCTCGACGGTGGCGAGCTCGTCACCAAGGACTGCGATGCGCCGCGCGGGACCGAGCCGGCGACCGTCTCAGTGCTCGATCCGGAGACGCTGCTGCCCGTCGCCGAGCCGCTGCGCCTGCCCGAACCCTCGATTGCCCGCCTCTCCTCCAACGGCGAGTCGGTCATCGCAGTCGGGACCACGCAGCTCTTCCGGCTGCGGCTCGACCGATCGGCGGGCCGGCTCGAGCTCGAGCAGGACTGGACGCCGAGCTACGGTCCTGCTCCCGGCCGCAGCTTCGGCTGGGATCCGGTGATCGCCGGCGAGCACGTCTTCTGGATGGATCAAGGCCGCAACCGCGTCGACAGGACGATGCTCGGCAGCGGCACCGAACCCGATCCCGTCCGCCTCTGGTGGGCGCGCCTGGACGACGGCGCAGTGCGCTCGACCGAGATCAGCGGCCTCCCGTACGGGACCGAGTCGAACCCGCCGGGCTGGGACCCGGAGGGGCGGGCCGTGATCGCCTACGACTCGGGCAACGGCGGGATCCGCGCATGGCGGGTCGCGGGCGACGAGCTCGAACCGCTGTGGCGCCGCGACGACGTCGCCCACGCAGGTCACCTGATCGTCTATCCGGACACCCGCGAGCTCGTCGTCGGCGACTGGCGCGACAGCGGCATGCTGCGACGCCGCGGCGTGCGGCCCGTGATGCGTGCCGCGGGTCCCCTGCTGAGCCGCTCGGCGCTCGCCCGGCGCGCCTCGCTACGCACCGGCATCGACCAGATGGTCGTCCTCGACCTCGACACCGGGGCCGAGCGCGGCCGCGTCGAGGTGCCGTCGCCCTCGCAGGGCTTCCTCTTCCCCGCCCCCGGATTCGGTCGCGACGTCTACTACCAGTCGCTGACGACCATCGCGAGGATCGAAGTAGCCCCGGCGTAGACCTCGCCCTCCTCCCCAGCGGTTCGGGGCGGACGCCGGTCGGTCCCCTTCTCGCGCGGGTGGCGCCCCTGCGGGCGTGCGCGAAACCAAGTGAACCAAGCGGATTTCGCGTGCGCACGCAGGGGCGACAGGACCCGCGCGCCGAGGCGTGCCGCCAATCCCGCCCTGATCTAAGCGAATCACGCTTAGATTTCTTGACATCCCCCTAGCGGGTGGGTAGACTTGCCGCAGATGCAAGCTGACCGGTTCACCACCCGTGCCGCAATGGCGGTCCAGGACGCCCAGCGTCTCGCCGCCCGGTACCGCAACAGCGAGATCGACGCCCGCCCACCTGCTGCTCGCCCTGCTCGACGCCGAGGACAACTCGGCCGTCCCGATCCTCAACAAGCTCTCCGCCGACGTCGCCTCGATCCGCGACCGGGCCGAGCGCGCCGTCGCCGAGCTTGCCGACCGTCTCCGGCGACAACGAGCCCGCCGCTCCGGCCCTCGCCGAAGCTCGTCAACGTCCTGCAGCGCGCCGAGCGCGAGATGTCGGCGCTCGGCGACGAGCTACATCTCGATCGGCCACCTGCTGCTCGCGCTGGCGGCGAGCGACTCCGGCGTCGGCGACATCCTTCCCGACCGCGACTCGCTGGCGAAGGCCGCGAGCGAGGCACAGGGCCCGCACAAGATCGACTCCCCGGACGCCGAGGACAAGTTCGAGGCGCTCGAGAAGTTCGGCCAGGACCTGACCGCGGACGCCGAGGCGGGCAAGCTCGACCCGGTGATCGGCCGCGACGAGGAGATCCGCCGCGTGATCCAGGTGCTCTCGCGCCGGACCAAGAACAACCCGGTGCTGATCGGCGAGCCCGGCGTCGGCAAGACCGCGATCGTCGAGGGCCTCGCCCAGCGGATCGTCGCCGGCGACGTGCCCGAGTCGCTGCGCGGGCGCAAGGTGATCGCGCTCGACGTCGGCGCGCCTGCTCGCCGGCTCGAAGTACCGCGGCGAGTTCGAGGAGCGGCTCAAGGCCGTCCTCGACGAGGTCAAGGAGGCCGAGGGCCAGATCGTCCTCTTCATCGACGAGCTGCACACGATCGTCGGCGCCGGCGCCGCCGAGGGCGCGGTCGACGCCGCCAACCTGCTGAAGCCGATGCTCGCGCGCGGCGAGCTGCGCGCGGTCGGCGCGACGACGCTCGACGAGTACCGCAAGCACATCGAAAAGGACGCCGCGCTCGAGCGCCGCTTCCAGCCGGTCATCGTCGGCGAGCCCTCGGAGGCCGACACGATCGCGATCCTGCGCGGGCTCAAGGAGCGCTACGAGGCCCACCACGGCGTGACGATCACCGACCCGGCGATCGTCGCCGCCGCGACGCTCTCGGAGCGCTACATCGCCGACCGCTTCCTGCCCGACAAGGCGATCGACCTGATCGACGAGGCCGCCTCGCGGCTGAAGATGGAGATCGAGTCCTCGCCGGTCGAGATCGACGAGGTCGAGCGCCGCATCACGCAGCTCGAGATCGAGAAGCAGGCGCTCGACAAGGAGACCGACGAGGCTTCGAAGGCGCGCCTCGAGGCGATCGAGGCCGAGCTGGCCGAGCTCAACGAGTCCGCCGTCCGAGATGAAGGCGCGCTGGCAGAACGAGAAGGGCGCGATCGACGGCGATCAAGAGGCGCGCGCCGAGCTCGAGAGCGCGACGCGCGAGGCCGAGCGGGCCGAGCGCGACGGCGACCTCGAGCGGGCCGCCGAGCTCAAGTACGGACGCATCCCCGAGCTCGAGCGCGACGTCGCCGACCAGCAGGAGCGGCTCGCCGAGCTGCACGCCGGCGGCGGCTCGATGCTGACCGAGGAGGTCACCGAGGAGGACATCGCCGAGGTCGTCGGCAAGCTGGACCGGGATCCCGGTCAGCCGGCTGATGGAGGGCGAGGTCGAGAAGCTGATCCAGATGGAGGAGCGCCTGCACGAGCGCGTGATCGGCCAGGACGAGGCGGTCGAGGCGGTCGCCAACGCGCTGCGGCGCTCGCGCGCCGGGCTCGCCGACCCGAACCGGCCGATCGGCTGCTTCCTCTTCCTCGGGCCCGACCGGCGTCGGCAAGACCGAGCTCGCCCGGGCGCTGGCCGAGTTCATGTTCGACTCCGAGGACGCGATGGTCCGCATCGACATGTCCGAGTACATGGAGAAGCACGCGGTCTCGCCGCCTGATCGGCGCGCCGCCCGGCTACGTCGGCTACGACGAGGGCGGCCAGCTGACCGAGGCCGTGCGCCGCCGCCCCTACGCGGTGATCCTGCTCGACGAGATCGAGAAGGCCCATCCGGACGTCTTCAACGTGCTGCTGCAGATCATGGACGACGGCCGCCTGACCGACGGCCAGGGCCGGACGGTCGACTTCACCAACACGGTCCTGATCATGACCTCGAACGTCGGCTCGCCGAGATCGCCGGCGAGCGTGATCGACGAGAACATCCGCGAGCGGATCGAGGGCGTCCTCACCAACCACCTTCAAGCCCGAGTTCCTGAACCGGATCGACGAGACCGTGATCTTCCACCGGCTCAGCCGCGAGGACATCACCCGGATCGTCGAGCTCCAGGTCGAGCTGCTCGACCGACCGCGTCCGCGAGCGCGGCATCGAGATCGAGCTCACCGACGACGCGCGGACGCTGCTCGGCAACCTCGGCTACGACCCGACCTACGGCGCCCGCCCGCTGAAGCGGGTGATCCAGCGCCGGCTCGTCGACCAGCTCGCGCTGAAGCTGCTCGAGGGCGAGTTCGGCGAGGGCGACACGGTCCGGGTCGAGGCCGCCGACGGCGAGCTCGTCTTCGAGAAGGCAGGCGAGCGCGCCGCCTCCGCCGCCGCCTGAGTCACCGGCGGCGGCTCAGCCTGCGGCGGTCGGGTCCGGGTTCTGGCAAGAGGCAATGCCGTAGTCACCGGCGGCCTGCCGGAAGGGCTTGCCGATCGCGATCGCCTTCGCCGAGATCCTGAGCACACCCGGATCTGCCTTTACGGCGTCGACCTGCTTCTGGAGCTCGTCAACGATCGCGTTGACCTCGTCCTCATCGCCCGCCGGGGCCTGCAGCTGCTGAAAGCCCGTCAGCTCGTCCTCGAGGATGCCGACCACCGTCGTCTCGGACTTCTCGATCGATGCCTTGTCGGCGACGGCGAGCCCCTGACCGATTGCCTGCTGACCTGGGCGGCGGCTTGGTTGCAGATCGCGCCTGCCTTCTGAACGAACTGATCCTTGCCCGCGGCAGCCGAGGTCGAGTCCCCACCGCCGCCGCAGCCGGCAAGGAGCGCGACGGCGAGCGCCGCGCCGGCGGCCGTTGCGACATATGTACGGATGCGGAGCAGGATGCCTTTTCTCACGGATCTCCCTGGACCCTACCCAAGCGGGGTCCGGGGGCCGCGTGAGTCGGGGATCAGCTCCGAGATCAGCTGCCGCCGCACTCCGTCAGGCCGTAGGCGTTCGCGAGCTTGTTCGCCTCCTGGACGGCGGGACTGTCCGGGCTCGTGGCCTCGCCCGTGTCAGCTTCAGCCGCCGCTATCGAGCCGATGCACCGGCACGTCGAGGCGAGCGGTCATCTCCTCGATCAGGTCGTCGAACTTGGCATCCGCGACGACGAACACGACCCGTCGCGCGCCGTGCTCGGCCGCGACGTCCTCGAGCGCCTGCGCCGGGTCTTGGCTGACGACGCGGCCCTCGGCGTGGCAGCCGGCCGGCGATCAGGCTCGCGACGGAGACCGCGAGCCGCTCCTGTGCGGCGACCCGGCCCGGCTCCTCGTCATTGAGCCAGCGCTGCGTCGTCGTCGATTGCACCGGCGCGAGGACGAGGACGGAGTAGCCGTCGTCCTCACGCGGGCCGCTCGCCTCGGCGAGCGTCGCGATCTCGTTCGCGGTCGCCGCGTGGTCGATCGGCGCCAGCGCGAAAGCGAGCAGCGGTGCCTCGCGGATCGTCACGGGCGAGCTCGATCGGGCCGCGGGGGCGAAGGCGGACGGCGAACGCGATCAGCGCGGCGACGACGACGAAGCCGAGCGCCGCGCCGACCACTTCGCCGCCGATCGCGAAGCCGAGGAAGGGCGGCACGACGATCGCGATCACGATCAGCGGCAGCGCCCAGGAGGGTGGATCCCAGCGTTCCATGCCATCCCTCTTACCCGAATCGGGCCATCGATGCGGGTGCGCCCCGGCGGCCGCGCCCGGCCGGACAGCGTTCGTGTCAGGGTTCGCGCATGCGCATCGGCATCGTCGCCTACTGGTTCAACCGCGGGCAGGGCGTGGTCGCCCGCCAGCTCCGCTCGGCGCTCGACGAGCTCGGCCACGAGACCTTCGTGCTCGCGCGCCCGACGCGGAAGACGAACATCCGGCCCGACTGGATCGACGCGAGCGGCGTCTGGGCCCAGGAGCGGGTGACCGCGGCCTCCGACTACGTGATCCCGCAGAGCGAGTACGAGGCCTGGGCCGCGACGGCGGCCATCGAGCTCGTCCTGTTCGATCAGAACTACCAGTTCGACGAGATCGCCGGACTGCGCGAGTCGGGCGTCAGGACGGCCGGGCGCTTCGTCTGGGAGCACTTCGCCGACGAGCACGTCGAACCCGCCGGCGCGCCTTCGACGCGATCTACTCGCTGACCGGCTGCGAGCGCGAGCGCTACGCGGAGATGGGCATCGAGAGCCCGCGCGTGCGCTTCGGCTGCCATCCCGACCTGCTCGCCGCCGCGCTGCCTGCCGAGCAGGACCCGGCCGCCGACGGCATCGTCCGGCTGCTGTTCCCGGGCGGCTTCATGAGCAAGCGCAAGCCGCTGGCCGAGGTGATCGAGGCGTTCCGCGCCGCCACCGGCGACGAGCTGCGGCTGACGCTCAAGGCGCAGGTCGACAGGCGGCTGACCGAGGCTCGGCGGCTGGCCCGCGGCGGCCGGCGCATCGGCCGCAGCGACCGGCGGATCGAGATCATCAGCGCCGATCTGCCGACCGACGAGTACATGGCGATGTTCGCGGCGGCGTCCGCGATCCTCGCGCCGAGCCGCTGGGAGGGCCTCGGCCTGCACCTCTACGAGGCGACGGCGCTCGGCGTCCCGATCGTCACCAACGACAACCCGCCGATGAACGAGATCGTGATCGACGGCCGCAACGGGCTGCTCGTGCCCGGCATCGCCGACGGCACGGCCCGCTCGGGGATCCCGGCCTTCCGCCCCGACGTCGCCGCGCTGACCGCGGCGATCGAGCGGCTCCGCGACCGCGGAGCTGCGCGCGCAGCTGCGGGCCGGCGCCCGCGAACGCCGCGCGGAGCTGAGCTGGGACAACACGCGCGCCGACCTCGACGCCCTCGTCGCGAGTCTCGGCCGGGGCGAACGGGTGAGCGAGCACGTCCTGCAGCGCGAGCAGGTCCTCGACGCGCCGCTCGACGAGCCTTCGAGTTCTTCTCCCGGGCCGAGAACCTGGAGGCGATCACGCCGCCGTGGCTGCGCTTCCGGATCACCTCGCCGACCCCGATCGAGATGCGCGTCGGCGAGCTGATCCGCTACCGGCTGCGGCTGCACGGGGTCCCGGTCAGCTGGCTGACCCGGATCGAGGAGTGGGACCCGCCGCACGGCTTCGTCGACGCACAGCTGCGCGGCCCCTACGCGCTCTGGCACCACACCCACACCTTCGAGGCGCTCGACCCGGAGCGCACGCGGATGATCGACTTCGTCCGCTACGGACACCGCTTCGGCCCGCTCGGCGAGCTCGGCGAGCGCCTGCTCGTCAAGCGCGACCTCGAGCGGATCTTCGACTACCGCCGCGACACGATCGCCAGGCTGATCGAGAAGGGCACCTGAAGCTGTGACCACATCCCGTCCGTCCGCCGTCCGCCGCGCCTACGACGCGACCTGGGGGCGGCTGTTCGCGGCGATCTACGACCGGATGATGGCCGCCACCGAACGCGGCAAGCTCGGCCGGCGGCGCGACGCGATCGTCGGCCGCGGCGCAGGGGCGGACGCTGGAGCTCGGCGCCGGCACCGGGCTCAACCTCGCCCACTACGGACCAAGGGTCGACCGAGCTGGTCCTGACCGAGCCGTTCGAGCCGATGGCACGCCGGCTGCGCGAGAAGGTCGCCGCCGGTGCAGGCCCGCGGCCGAGGTGATCGAGACGCCGGCCGAGCGGCTGCCCTTCGACGACGCCGGCTTCGACACGGTCGTCGCGACGCTCGTCCTCTGCACGGTCGACGACCCGGAGCGGGCGCTGAGCGAGATCGCGCGCGTGCTCAGGCCCGGTGGCCGGCTGCTGTTCCTCGAGCACGTGCGCGCCGAGACCCCCGGCCTCGCGCGGGCCCAGGACCTCCTGCACGGGCCCTGGTACTTCCTCGGCCACGGCTGCCACTGCAACCGCGACACGGTCGCCGCGATCCGCGCCTCGGCCTCGAGATCGATGACCTGCAACGGCGCGAGATCGAGGAGGCGCCACCGATCGTCCGGCCGATGGTCTGGGGCTCGGCGCGGCCAAGGCCGCGGGCGTATAAGACTCCGTGCGGAGCCGCGGCGCGCGGCCCGGCGGAGCAGAGGTAGAGAGAGCCACGAGGAGGAGACCCAGATGCCGCAATTCATCCTGTTGACGAAGCTGACGACCGACGGCGTCAAGACGATCAAGAACAACCCCGCCCGGATCGCCGAGGTGAACTCCGAGATGGAGCAGATCGGGCTCAAGGTCCTGCACCAGTGGGCGACGCTCGGCGCCTACGACTTCGTCACGTCGTCGAGGCGCCCGACGCGGAGACGATGGCGCGGGCCTCGGTCGAGCTCGGCTCGCGCGGGACGACGACGAACCACACCCTGACGGCGATCCCCGCCGAGGACTTCGCCAAGCACCTGTAGTGCGGCCGCGGAGCGAACTTTCGGGGCGGCGCGTGAGGCGGGCCGCTTGAAGGTCCTCGTCGTCGGCGGCGGCGGTCGCGAGCACGCGATCGTCCGCGCCCTCGCGCGCTCGCCGCAGCAGCCGGAGCTGCTCTGCGCCCCCGGCAACGCCGGGATCGGCGCCGACGCCGCTGCCTGCCGATCGCGGCCGACGACGTCGAGGGCTCCTCGCCGCGGCCCGCGAAGAGGGTGTCGAGCTGGTCGTCGTCGGGCCCGAGGCGCCGCTCGTCGCCGGGCTCGTCGACCTGCTCGAGGCGGCCGGCATCCCCGCCTTCGGGCCGAGCGGCGCGGCGGCCCAGCTCGAGGGCTCGAAGCTCTACGCGAAGGAGGCGATGGAGGAGGCCGGGCGTGCCGACCGCCGCGCACGTGACGCTGCGCAGCCGCGAGCAGGCGCTCGCCGAGATCGCCGAGGCGAGCTTCCCGGTCGTGCTCAAGGCCGACGGGCTCGCCGCCGGCAAGGGCGTGATCATCGCCGCCGACGCGGGAGAGGCGCGAGGCCGCGATCGACGTCTTCTTCACCGAGCAGCGCTTCGGCGAGACGGAGGTCGTGCTCGAGGAGTTCCTCGAGGGCGCCGAGCTGTCGCTGCTCGCGCTCTGCGACGGCACCAACGTCGTGCCGCTCGCCCCCGCCCAGGACTACAAGCGGATCTTCGACGGCGACGAGGGCCGAACACCGGCGGCATGGGCAGCTACTCGCCGGTCCCCGGCGTCAGCGACGAGCAGATCGCCGCGATCGTCGCCGCCGTCCACGAGCCGATCGTCCGGCTGATGGCCGAGCGCGGCTCGCCCTTCCACGGCGTGCTCTACGCGGGGCTGATGATGACCGCCGACGGGCCCAAGGTGCTCGAGTTCAACACCCGCTTCGGCGACCCCGAGACGCAGGCCGTGCTGCCGCGGCTGCGCTCCGACCTGCTCGACCTCTGCCTGCGCGCCCGCGAGCCCGGCGGCCTCGCCGGCGTCGAGGCCGAGTTCGCCGACGACTGGGCGGTGACCGTGGTGCTCGCCTCGCGCGGCTACCCGGAGAGCTCTTCGAAGGGGGACGTGATCACCGGCCTCGAAGGCGCCGCGGCGGCGGGCGCCGAGGTCGTCCACGCGGGCACCGCCGAGCGCGACGGCGAGATCGTCACCGCCGGTGGCAGGGTGCTGAACGTGACGGCGCTCGGCGCCGACGCGGCCGAGGCACGCGAGCGGGCGTACGATGCGGCCCGCGAGGTCCGTTTCGACGGCATGCAGATGCGGACCGACATCGCCGAGCGCGCGGTCGAGTGACTCGGCGACACCCGATTCCTACTGACAGAACTGGAGAAGGACCTGCATGAGTGAAGCCGCCGATACGGGGACCGAGACGGTGCCCGAAGCCGAGACCGAGCTCGATGGGATCGACGTCGAGCAGCCGCTCGTCGGGATCATCATGGGTTCGGCGAGCGACAAGGAGACGATGGCGAAGGCGGAGCCGATCCTCGACGAGGCCGGCATCCATTACGAGGTGCGCGTGATGAGCGCCCACCGCACGCCCGACATGGTCGTCGACTACTGCCGCAACGCGAAGTCGCGCGGCCTGCGCGTGCTGATCGCCGGCGCCGGGCTGAGCGCCGCGCTGCCCGGGGTCGCCGCCGCGCACACCGAGCTGCCGGTGATCGGCGTGCCGATCTCCGCCGGCACGCTCGGCGGCATCGACGCGCTGCTCTCGACCTCGCAGATGCCTCCAGGCGTACCGGTCGCCGCCGTCGGCATCGACAACTCCAAGAACGCCGCGCACCTGGCGATCCGGATCATCAACGGCTGAGCGTGCCAGCGTCGGTGCAGCGCGATGATCCCTCGTTACACGCGCGAGGCGATCGGGTCCGTCTGGACCCAGCAACGGAAGATGGAGGGCTGGCTCGAGGTCGAGCTGGCCGTCACCGAGGCGCTCGCCGACGAGGGTGTCGTCCCGGTCGAAGATGCCCGCGCCTGTCGCGAGCGCGCCGGGTTCACGGTCGAGGCGGTCGAGGAGCGCGAGCGGACGACCAACCACGACGTCGCCGCGTTCGTCGATGTCGTTCAGGCCTCGATCGGCCCTGAGGGGCGCTGGATCCACTACGGCCTGACCTCCTCCGACGTGCTCGACACGGCACTGGCGACGCAGCTCGTCGACGCCGGCACGATCATCCTCACCGGTGCGCTCGAGTACCGCGACACGCTGATCGAGCAGGCCCTGCGCCACCGCGACACGGTCGCGGTCGGGCGCACGCACGGGATCCACGCCGAGCCCTCGAGCTTCGGCCTGCGACTCGCCGGCTTCGCCTTCGAGGCAAACCGCAACCTCGAGCGGCTGCGGCGCGCCTTCGAGCAGATCGCAGTCGGCAAGCTCTCCGGTGCCGTCGGCTCCTATGCCTCGCTGCCGCCCGCGGTGGAGAGGCGTGTCATGGAGGCGCTCGGCCTCGGCCGTGAGGACTCAGCGACCCAGGTGGTGCCACGCGATCGCCACGCGGAGGTCCTGAGCGCCTGCGCGCTCGCCGCCGCCGGCCTGGAGCGCTTCGCGACCGAGATCCGCAACCTGCAGAAGACGGAGGTACGCGAGGTCGAGGAGCCGTTCGCCAAGGGCCAAAAGGGCTCCTCGGCGATGCCGCACAAGCGCAACCCGATCACGACCGAGCGGATCACCGGCCTCGCCCGCGTGATGCGCGGGTACGCGCAGACGGGCCTCGAGAACGTTGCGCTCTGGCACGAGCGCGACATCTCCCACTCCGGCGCCGAGCGCGTGATCCTTCCCGACGCGACGATCTGCCTCGACTACATGCAGCACCTCGGCCGCCGCGTCGCCGCCGACATGGTCGTCCACGACGAACGCATGCTCGAGAACCTCGAGCTCACCTACGGCGCCGTCTACAGCCAGCGCGTGCTCACCGCGCTGCTCGACACGGGGATGGTCCGCGACGACGCCTACCGGATCGTGCAGCAGAACGCGCAGCGCGCCTGGGACACGCGAACCCCATTCCGCGACCTGCTCGAGTCGGCGCTCGCCGAGCGGGAGATCGACCTCGACCTCGACGAGGTCTTCGACCCGAGCGCCTACCTGCGCAACGCCGGTGAGGTCTTCGACCGGCTCGAGGCGCTGACCGGCTGAAGGCCCGCCGCACGGCCCCGCGCCCGTGCGATCACGGGGACCCCGCGGTCGGGGATCAACGTGATCCCGGCGAGCCGCGCCCGGTCGGGCCCCGGCGCCGCCGGTCGCAACTCGAGCGCGGCGAGGACCTCGCGCAGCACGGTTCGCATCTCGAGCTCGGCGAAGGCGGCCCCGATACAGCGCCGGATCCCGCCGCCGAAGGGCAACCACGAATAGGTCTCGGGCCTGGAGCCCGCGAACCGGGCGGGGTCGAAGGCGTAGGGCTGCTCGTAGACCTCGGCGCTCGTCTGCAGCAGATAGACCGAGACCATCAGCGACGTGCCGGCCGGCAGCTCGAAGCCGGCGTAGACCCCATCGCTGCCGAGCTTGCGTCCGACGCTGGTCACCACGGGCCGGAGTCGTTGCGTCTCCCAGCCGACGGCGGCAAGGTACTCATCGTCGCCCGCGTCGGCGGCGGCGACGGCGGGCGCCAGCGCACCGGGCGTGTGCAGGAGCAGGTCGAAGGCCCAGGCCAGGGCCGTGGCCGTCGTCTCGTGGCCGGCGACGAGCAGCGTCATCAGCTGGTCGCGGACCTCGCGGTCCTCCATCGCCGAGCCGTCCTCGAAGCGGGCGGCCAGCAGCAGCGAGAGGATGTCCGCGCGCTCGGCGAGCCCCGGGTCGCGGCGGCGTTCGGCGACCAGCTCGAAGATCAGCTCGTCGACCCGCTCCAGCTTCGCTCGCTGTCGTGCTGCGGGCCCGAGGGGGCTCGATGGCCCGAGCGAGTCGGAGACGAAGACGAGCATCTGCAGTCGGGTATTGCGGCCGGCCTCCAGCAAACCGTTCAGCAGCCCCCGCAGCTCCTCGTGGCGCCGGTCACCGCCGACGCCGAAGACCGCGCGCATGATGACCTCGAAGGTGATCTGCTGGGTGCGCTCGCGGATCGCGAACGGCTCGCCAACGGGCCAGCGCTCGATCGACTCCCGGGTGGCGGTGATGATCGCCTGCTCATAGGCGCGCATGTGCTCCCCGTGCAAGGGCGGCAGCATCAGCTTGCGGCGGCGCAGGTGCTCGTCGCCCTCGAGCAGCAACAGCGACCGCGAGCCGAGCACGGGCTCGATCAGCAGGGCGCGACCGTCGGGCAGCGAGTGCTCGCGATCGGCGCTCAGCAGCTGCTTCGCCGAGGCCGGATCGTGGACGAAAGCGAGCGTCCCGGGAACGCCGAAGAAGCGCAGCGAGAAGACGGGGCCGAAGCGGCGCCGGTTCTCCTCCATGAACCCGATGTGGCGACCGAGCCAGCGCGCCGTCTGGACGACAGCCGGCAAGCGCGGCCCGGGTGGCATCGCGCTTGCCACCGCGACCCCCACGACCTCAGAGGGTGAAGTCCGCGGACCGCGGTTCGCCGATGAAGCGCTCGAGCTCGGCCTTGCCGCCGCTGGAGACGGGCTCGCCGTGGGCGAGCAGCAGCGCGTCCCAATCGAGCTCGAGCAACGGCGCGAGCGCCCGCAGCGTCCCCGCCCTCGTCGCCTCGGGCTCGTCCATGAGGAAATCGGGAACGAAGGCAAGCTCGCCGTCCCAGCGAATCACCGAGTCGGCGATCAGCAGCGCGCCCCGGCCGGAGGCGATGTGGAGGGCGCCGTCGTCGGGGCAGATGACGCCGATCTCGTGCGCGGTCAGGCCCGGCGCGAGCTCCTCGCCCCACTCGTAGGGGCGGATCGAAGTGCCGGAGCCGAACTCGTGCATGCCCGCGGCCGGGGCGAGCACCTCGGCGGCGAAGCGCTCGGCGAGCTCGGCGCAGCCGCGCCGGTGATGGCGGTTGGAGAGCACGATTCGCTCCACTCCCCCACCCCGCTCGAGCTCGGTGATGAGCCACGGCGTGCCGATCGGATCAATCGCCACGCGCGAGCCCGGCAGCCAGCACGAGTGCACGACGTGGCCGATCCCGGGGTGGATGGCGCTCCACTCGAAGACGCCCTCGATCACCTCGTGGAAGCCGCTCATTGCGGCAATCCTACGGCGGCGGGGCGAGCCGAGGGGGTCGGGCGTTGCTAGGTTCGCAGGCATGAGCGCCTCTACCACTTCACTGAACGAGCTCGAGCTGCACTCGAGCGGCAAGGTCCGCGAGATCTACCACTCCGGCGAGGAGCTGATCATGGTCGCCTCCGACCGGATCAGCGCCTACGACGTGATCCTCGACGACCCGATCCCCGACAAGGGCAAGGTCCTGACCCAGATGTCGATCTTCTGGTTCGACACGACCGGCGACATCGTGCCCAATCACTTCATCGACGAGCAGGTGCCCAGCGAGGCAGCCGGTCGCGGCATCCGCGTCAAGAAGCTCGACATGTACCCCGTCGAATGCGTCGTCCGCGGCTACATCACGGGCTCCGGCTGGAAGGAGTACAAGGCGGACGGGTCGGTCTGCGGGATCGCGCTGCCGGAGGGTCTCGAGGAGTCGCAGAAGCTGCCGGAGCCGATCTTCACGCCGGCGACGAAGGCCGACATCGGCGACCACGACGAGAACGTCGACTTCGACCGGGCCGCCGAGATCGTCGGCTCGCGCGATCTCATGCAGAGCCTCAAGGACATCTCGATCGCGCTCTACGAGCACGCCGCAGCGCACGCGCTCGAGCGCGGCATCATCCTCGCCGACACGAAGTTCGAGTTCGGCTCGGCGCCGGGCGCGGAGATCGTCCTCGGCGACGAGGTCCTGACCCCCGACTCCTCGCGCTTCTGGCCCGCCGACTCCTACGCGCCCGGCCGCGGACAGGCGAGCTTCGACAAGCAGTACGTGCGCGACTGGCTCGACGAGCAGGGCTGGGATCACTCGCCGCCGGCGCCGAAGCTGCCGCAGGAGGTCATCGACGGCACGAGCGCTCGCTACCGCGAGGCCTACGAGAAGATCACCGGCTCACCGCTGGATTGAGCTGATGGGATCCAGCGAGGACACCTCCCGGGCCCGCATCGACCCCGACGCCGATGATCGGATGATCCTCTTGCGTCGCGAGCTCGGCGTCACCTCGTTCGGGATCAACCAGCTCAACCTGAGGCCCGGCCAGCGCGGCCGGATCCACGTGCACGCTGACCAGGAGGAGGTCTACCTGGTCCTCACCGGCGAGCTCACGATCGGGATCGAGGGCGAGGAGCAGACGCTCGGCGAGGGCGAGCTGATCCGCGTCGCGCCGCACGTCCGCCGGCAGATCTCCAACCGGGGCAGCGAGCTCCTGCAGATGGTCGCGCTCGGCGGCTCCGGCGAGCACGCGAGCCGCGACGCGACCGCGTATGAGAGCTGGGAAGCCGAGGAGGGCGCCTCGCCGCAGGAGGTCCCGCTGCCGGAGGACCTGGACGTCTGAGACTGGCGCGACGCCGGCGAGAGGTGGACGCCGGCGTTTGCAGCGAGGGGAACGAGGCGAGGTGCGTGTCTCGCGATGCCGCGCGGGCGTTTCGTGACGGTTTCTTAAGGCGTCTCAGCCGCCCCGAGACGACTGGTCACGTTCCCACTCATCTTGCGGTGGAACGTAACCACTCGCGAAACCGGCCTTCCAACCACGCACGGAAGCGTCACGTCCTCGCGCCTCTAGTCACACCTTCACCGGCCACCTCCTCACTGCCCCAAGACATGACGGCTCGCCTGGCGTCGCCCGCCACCTAACCTCCCCGCCTCATGACGATCCTGATCCAGGGCATGCGGCGCTCGGGGACGACGATCCTCTACGACGCGCTGCTCGAGGACCCCGGCCTGCACTGCTTCTACGAGCCGCTTCCGGGAGAACACGGAGACGCCGGGCGGCGGCAGCGACGCGCGCGAGACCGATCCGTTCGCCGAGACGAAGGCGCTGCGCGAGGCCTATGCGGCCGCGAACTTCCCCGAGCTGCCGATCGACGAGTTCAACTGGGGCGGCCCCCGCGACGGCTCGCTCGAGATCGGCCCGGAGCTGCCCGACCACTGCACGGGCTTCCTCGCCAACCTGCTCGGCCGGGGCGGGGAGCGCGAGGTGATGGTCAAGTTCACGCGCATCTACGACAAGCTCGGGCGCGTCGCGCCGCTGGCGCCCGGCGCCGTCCTCGTCCACGTCGTCCGCGACCCCCGCGCGGTCGCCGCCTCGATGATGATGGGGCGCGGGCGCAAGCGGGCCGACCAGTACGCGGACCCGACCGCCTTCTTCGCCGAGACGGAGCGGCGCAAGCTCTGGTCCTCGCGCGAGATCTCGAAGGCGCTGCTCGGTCTGCCCGAGAACTCGCACCTGGGCAAGCTCACGAACTTCGAGCGCATCCTGCTCGTCTGGCAGCACACCTTCGAGCGCACCTTCGGCGACGGCCGCCGGCTGTTCGGCGACCGCTACCTGCTGCTGCGCAACGAGGAGCTGCGCGCCGACCCGGTCGCCGCGATCGGCCGCGTCTACGAGGCGGCCGGCCGGCCGACGCCCGACGTCGTCGCCGAGTGGGCGCGGGGCAAGGTCAAGGCGCCGGAGGTGCAGTTCGCGGCGGACGACCCGCGCTGGGCCGAGACCTTCGCCAAGCTCGGCATGCGGCAGGCGCTGATCGACGCCGGCTATCCGGATCTCGCCGAGGGCGCCGGCGAGCCCGCTGCCGGCGGCGGCGGGCTGCTCGGCCGCGCCCGCACGCGCCTGGGCAGAGCCTGACCGCGCCGCGATGTAGCCTCACGCTCGTGCTCGCGCGCGTACTGATCAGGCCGAAGGCGGGGGTCGTCGACCCGCAGGGCAAGGCGGTCGAGCGGGCGCTGCCGACGCTCGGCTTCGAGGGCGTCGACGAGGTCCGCGTCGGCCGCATGGTCGAGCTCCACACCGACGATCCCGACTCGCTGCCGGAGCTCTGCGAGAAGCTGCTCGTCAACCCGCTGATCGAGGACTACGAGATCGAGCTGGAGGGCGAGGAGGCGCCGCTCGCCCACGGCGGCGACGAGGAGGAGGTCTGAGTGGCAACGCGCTTCGGCGTCGTCCGCTTCCCCGGCTCCTGCGACGAGGTCGACGCCGCGCTCGCCTGCGAGCGCGTCGGCGAGGCCGAGATCCTCTGGCACGGCGACACCGACCTCAGGGGGCGTCGACGCGGTCGTCGTCCCCGGCGGGTTCTCCTACGGCGACTACCTGCGGGTCGGCGCGATCGCCCGCTTCGCGCCGGTCGATGGAGCAGCGTCGCCGCGTTCGCCGCCGACGGCGGCCCGGTGCTCGGCATCTGCAACGGCTTCCAGGTCCTCTGCGAGGCCGGCCTGCTGCCGGGGGCGCTGCTGCCGAACGAGGGGCTGCGCTTCCTCTGCCGGCAGGTCGAGCTCGTCGTCGTCGACACCGACTCCGCCTGGACCGACGCCTGCGAAGCCGGGCGACGGCCTCTCGATCCCGGTCAAGCACACGACCGGCCGCTACTTCGCGCCGCCGGAGATGCTCGCCGAGCTCGAACGAACGCGGTCAGGTCGCGCTCCGCTACGCGGCCGGGGCAGAACCCGAACGGCTCGCTCGAGCGACATCGCCGGCGTCCGCAACGAGGCCGGCAACGTGATCGGCCTGATGCCGCATCCCGAGCACGCGGTCGATCCGCTGACCGGCTCGACCGACGGCCTGCGGCTGTTCGAGTCGGCGACGCGCGTCGCCGCCGCGGCTTAGCTCTCGGCGCCGAGGAAGGTCAGCACCGCGAGCACGGGGCGGTGGTCGGTGGGCGAGGCCGTCAGATCGAGCTTCGAGAAGATCGAGGTGACGTGCTTCTCGACGGCGCACCCGGTGATCCTGCTCGGCCCGCCCAACGCCCCCGCTCTGCCACCATGCGCGGCCCGGTGTCCCCTGCGAATCGGCATCTGCGCCTTCTGGTTCAACCGCGGGCAAGGCGTCGTCGCCCGCCAGCTGCGCTCCGCGCTCGACGAGCTCGGCCACGAGACCTTCGTGCTCGGCCGGCCGACCAAGGAGAGCTTCCCGATGCCGCAGGAGGCGCGCGAGCGACGACGTCTGGGCCCAGTCAGGCGTCACCGCCGCCTCCGACTTCTTCATCCCCGACGCCGAGCTCGTCGCCTGGGCCGCAGAGAACCGGCTCGACGCCTGCTTCTTCGACCAGAACTACGAGTTCGAGGCGATCGCGGCGCTGCGGGCGAGCGGCGTCCGGACGATCGGCCGCTTCGTCTGGGAGCGGTTCAGCGACGAGCACGTCGGCCGGCGCCCAGCGCGCCTACGAGACGATCTACTCGATGACCCGGGCCGAGCAGGCGCGCTACGCGCGGGATGGGAGTCGAGACGCCGCTACTTGCAGTGGGGCATCCACCCCGAGTATTTCCGGATCGAGCCGCAGCGCAGCGCCGAGCCGGTCAACTTCCACTACCACGCCGGGCTGCTCGGCAAGCGCAAGCCGTTCAAGGAGATCGTCGAGGCCTTCTCGGCGACCTCGCAACCCGGACCTGCGGCTGATCGTCAAGGCACAGATCGAGCGCCGGATGAAGTTCCTCGCGAAGGCGGCGAAGAAGGACAAGCGGATCGAGCTCGTGCTCGAGGACCTGCCGACCGACGAGCACCTGCAGATGTGCGCGGACGCGAACGTCTGCATGGCGCCGGCCCGCTGGGAGGGGCTCGGCCTGCACCTGTACGAGGCGATCGCCTTCCGCCAGCCGATCGTCTGCAACGACGACGCGCCGATGAACGAGCTGATCACCGACGGCGTCAACGGGCTGCTCGTCCCCTCCCACCACGACGGCGACGCGAACTCCGGCATCCCGGCGAAGACGGTCGACGTCGCCGGGCTGAGCGACGGCGATCGAGCGGCTCGCCGATCCAGATCTACGGGCCGAGCTCGAGCGCGGCGCCGAGCGCAAGCGCGAGGAGCTGAGCTGGGAGCGGGCGATCGAGAGCGTCCGCGAGCTCCTCGCGTGAGCCGCGTTCTCGCGCGCGCTGCTCCTCGCAGCGCTGCTGCTCGGCGTGGCCACGCTCGCAGCCTGCGGCTCGGCCGGCGAGGAGAGCACGGCGAGCTCCAGTCTGCCGCCGCTGCCCGAGCAGCGCCCGCTGCTCGGCTACAACCAGCAGATCAAGCCCGGCGAGGCCGGCGACGAGCTGCTCGCGCAGTCCGGCGCGTCGTTCGTCCGCGTCCCCCTGACCTGGGCGAACGCGCGAGCGGACGGAGGGTACGGTCGACTTCACCCCCTTCGACGCGATCGCCGAGGCTCTCGCTGCCCAAGGCCTGCGGCCGCTGTGGGTGGTGACGGGTGCCCCCTGCTGGGCCGCCGACCGTTCCTGCCCCGGCGGCCCCGTGCCGTCGCTCGCGCCCAGCCCGACCACGTCGACCAGTTCGCCGCATTCGTCGCCCAGGTTGCCGAGCACTACCCGGACGCGATCGGGATCGAGGTCTGGAACGAGCCCAACATCCCGAACTTCTGGCGTCCCGACCCCGATCCCGAGCTCTACCGGAAGCTGCTCTCGGCGAGCGCCGACGCCGTCCACGAGACCGGCTCCGACGTGCCGGTTGTGATGGCCGGCCCCTCGCCGGTGACCGCCGAGCAGTCGGCCGAGGAGCCGTCGAAGATCGGCTTCGCGCCCTTCATCAAGCAGGTGATGACGGGACCTGACGCGCCCGACGTCGACGCGATCGGCCTGCACCCCTACAGCCTCCTGCAGGTCGGCACCGACCCCGTCGCCGAGAGCATCAAGCTCTTCGAGCAGGGCCGGGACGCAGCCGCCTCCGTCGCTCCAGGCGTGCCCGTCTGGGTGACCGAGGTCGGGCTGACGACCGCCGGGCAGTACGCGATCTCCGAGGACGAGCAGGCGAGCGGCCTCAAGCGGATCGTCAGGGCGTTCGCCGACGACGGCGTCCCCGTCGTCACGATCCATCGCTTCTTCGATCAGGGCGACTCGCCGCTGCGCTTCGAGCGCGGATTCGGGGTCGTCGCCGCCGACCACACCACGCCGAAGCCCTCCTTCTGCTCGGCGCCCGACGCGATCGGATGCCATGCGAGCGTTGAACGCGCACATGGCTACGCGATCGCGTAGTTCCTGCGAACCTGCGGTTCCCTGATGCCGCCTACCTTCCGAGACAAGCGGGCACCCGACCGGACGCCGGTGCCGTTCATCGTCGGCGTCGGCCGCTCCGGCACGACGATGCTGCGGCTGATGCTCGACGCCCATCCCGATCTGACGATCCCGCCCGAGACGCACTTCGTGCCGACCTGATCGAGGCGATCGACGACGGCGCCGGCCCGGCGCCGGCGGTCGAGGTGATGCAGTCGGTCCGCCAGTGGGGCGACCTGCACATGGAGCCCGCCGACGTCGAGGCGCGGCTCGAGCTGCTCGAGGACTGGAACGCGGGCAACGCCCTGCGCGCCTTCTACGCGATCTACGGCGAGCGCCAGGGCAAGCCGCGGGTCGGCGAGAAGACGCCCGGCTACGTGCGCAAGATGCAGGCTGATCGAGAAGGCGATGCCCGAGGCACGGTTCATCCACGTGATCCGCGACGGCCGCGACGTCGCCCTCTCGCGCTGGAAGCGGACGCTCGGCGAAGGGACGCGGCGCCCGGCGGCGCAGGTCGGCGAGGGCTGGCAGCGACGGATCCGCCGCGCCCAGAGGCAGGGCAAGAGCTCAGCCACTACATGGAGCTTCGCTACGAGGACCTGGTCACCGACACCGAGCCGAACCTGCGCGCGATCGCCGAGTTCCTCGAGCTCGACTGGGACCCGGTGATGCTCACCTACTACGAGCACGCCGCCGAGCGGATGGCGGAGATGGCCCGCGACCTGCCCTCGACCGACGGCAAGCCGACCCGGCCCGGCGAGGAGCGGATGCAGGCGCATGCGATGACGCAGAAGCCGCCGGACCCGAGCGCCATGTACCGGTGGAAGGAGAAGATGTCACCGGAGGACGTGCGCGAGTTCGACGCCGCCGCCGGCGAGCTGCTCGCCGAGCTCGGCTACGAGGTCGGGACCGCCGACGGCGCCGGCCAGCGGCGGCTGAGCGACCGGCAGGCGAGCGGGAGCTTGTCGAAGTTCATGCTGCTCGACGCCGAGCTCCACGACTACGTCGTCAACAACGGCGCACGAGAGGACGAGGCGCTGGCCGCGGTCCGCGAGGAGACCGCCGCGATGGGCTGATCTCGGTCATGCAGATCTCCCCCGACCAGGGCGCGCTGATGACGATGCTGGCCCGCCTCACCGGCGCGCGGCGGGCGATCGAGGTCGGCACGTTCACCGGCTACTCGGCGATCTGCATCGCCCGCGGGCTCGGCGAGGGCGGCCGCCTCGTCTGCTGCGAGCTCGATCCCGAGCGGGCGGAGACCGCCCGAGCGCAACTTCGACGCCGCCGGAGTCGCCGACCGGATCGAGGTCCGCGTCGGCCCGGCCGCCGAGACCCTCGACGCGCTCGCCGGCGAGCGGCGGCGGACCCCTACGACCTCGCCTTCATCGACGCCGACAAGACCGGCTACGACGCGCTACTACGAGTCCTGCCTCGAGCTGCTCCGCCCCGGCGGGCTGATCATCATCGACAACGTCCTGCACGACGGCCGCGTGCTCGATCCCGCCGGCGACGAGAGCGCGGAGGCGATCGTCGCGCTCAACGCGAAGCTCCGCGACGACGAGCGCGTCGAGATCGCGATGATCACCGTCGCCGACGGGATCACCCTCGCGCGCAAGCGTTAGGAAGCCGCGGTGCGGATCGGCATCGTCAGCAAGTGGATCGCCAGCGGGCAGGCGGTGGTCGCGCGGCACATCCGCTCGGCGCTCGAGGAGCTCGGCCACGAGACGTTCGTGCTCGCCCGGCCCGGGTCGGGGCCGCGGGCGCAGCTCGCCGCATCGGCCGCGGCCGGCGACGTCGACCCGATCTGGGATCAGCCCGGCATCACCGAGGCGAGCGAGCACCACGTGCCGATGGCCGAATACGAGGACTGGGCGCGGGCGAACTCGATCGAGGTCGTCCTCTTCGACGAGAACTACCAGTTCGACGAGATCAACGCCTCTCGCGCGAGCAGGGCATCCGGACGATCGGCCGCTTCGTCTGGGAGTACTTCGGGGCCGAGCTACGTGCACGGCGCGCAGACCGCCTTCGACACGATCTACTCGCTGACCCTGTGCGAGCGCGACCGCTACGCGGAGCTCGGGATCGAGAGCCCGTACGTGCAGTGGGGCATCCACCCGGAGCTGCTCGACGTCGCCGCCCGGCGCGATCCTGAGCACGTGCGTTTCTACTTCCCCGGCAGCTTCCTCGGCCGGCGCAAGCCGACGCGCAAGATCGTCAAGGCGTTCGGCCGCGCCGACGGCGAGCACCTGCGCCTGCTGATCAGCGCCCAGGTCCCGCGCAACGACGAGTTCCTCCACGAGGCGGCGGCCGCCGACGCGCGGATCGAGCTGGTGCTCAGGACGACCCCGAGCCGGTCCACCGCGCCCGCTTCGCGGCCTGCGACGTCTGCCTCGCCCCCACCCGCTGGGAGGGCCTCGGCCTGCCGCTGTTCGAGGCGACCGCGCTTCGGCCTGCCGATCATCACCAACGACAAGCCGCCGATGTCGGAGATGGTGCTCGACGGGCGCAGCGGCATCCTCGTCGCCTCGATCGCAAACGGCGACGGCGCGCTCGGGGATCCCCGCCTGGGACCCCGATCGCCGCCGAGCTCACGGCCGCGATCGAGCGGCTCGGCGAGCGCGGCGAGCTCGAGCGGATGCGGGAGGGCGTCGCCGAGCTGCGCACCCGACGCGCCTGGCATCACACCGTCGCCGGACTCGCGGAGCTGCTGGGATAGGGCCATGACAGCGTCAGTTCGGGAGCTCGAGGGCAAGGTCGGGCTGCCGATGCCGCTCGCCGAGCTGGCCGCCCGGGAGTGGGACGCGGTCGTCGTCGGCGGCGGCCACAACGGCCTCGTCGCCGCCGCCTACCTCGCCCGCGCGGGTCGGTCGGTGCTCGTGCTCGAGCGCCGCGATCAGCTCGGCGGCGCCTGCACGATCGAGCGCCCGTTCGCTGATGAGCGCTACCTCGTCTCCCCCTGCGCCTACGTCGTCGGCCTGCTCGACGAGCTCGTCGTCGCCGAGCTCGAGCTGCGGCGCCACGGCTACGAGGTGACGCCATGCGACCCGCACCTCTGGTGCGGCTTCGCCGACGGCAGCTCCTACGCCGACTTCGCCGACGGCGCGGCGACGGCCGCCTATCTGCGAGGGCAGGGCTTCTCCGAAGCCGACATCGCCGGCCTCGACTCGTACTACGGGCTGGTCGGCCGCGCCCGCGCGGCGCTCCGCCACGGCGAACGCGACAGCTGGGTCGGCAGCTCGCCGAGCCGGGTCGAGCTCGAGCGGATGCTCGGCGGGGACGAGGAGCTGATCGGGCTCGTCTTCGAGGACTCCGTCGCCGACGTGATCCGCCGTCACGTCTCCGACCCGCGCCTGCACCAGGCGCTCTGGGGCCAGGGCGTGATCGGCACCGACGCCGGGCCCGAGACGCCCGGCACCGGCGCCGTCAAGCTCATGCACAGCCAGGGCACGCTGAACGGAACACCGGGCATGGGCGGCGCCTGGGGCTTCGTCACCGGCGGCATGGGAACCGTCTCCTTCGCGATCGCCGACGCCGCCCGTGAGGCCGGCGCGGTGCTCGCGGCCGGCGTGCCCGTCGCGACCATCCACCCCGGCGAGGGTGTCGAGCTCGAGGGCGGCGAGCGGATCCGTGCGGGGGCGGTGATCTGCAACGCCGACCCGAAGCGGCTGCGCGCGATGCTGGCGACCGATTCGCTGCCGAGCGGTTTCGGCGAGCGCCTCGACGCCTGGCAGACGAGCTCGCCGGTGGCCAAGCTGAACGCGGCGCTGCTCCGCATGCCCACGTTCAGCGCCGCGCCCGAGGGCTTTCGGCCGGAGCGCGCGATGGTCACCGTCGCGCTGCCGCTGGAGGAGGCGCAGGCCGCCTGGGAGGGCTCGCGGGCAGGAGAGATCCGGATCGCCTTCTGCGAGCTCTACTTCCACACTGCCTACGACCCGAGCGTCGCGCCGGCGGGCCGGCAGACGATGAGCGCCTTCTGCGAGTACGTGCCGCCCGGCAGCGCCGGTGGCCCGCAGGTGGCGGAGGCGATCCTCGACCTGATCGAGATCGCGGCGCCGGACATCCGCGATTGCATCGAGTTCGTCGAGGCGCTCGGCCCGGCGGACATCGAGGAGCGGATCGGGCTGACCGGCGGGCACATCTTCCAGGGCTCAGCGCTGCCCGACCAGATGTGGGAGCACCGATTCGACCACCGCACCCCCCTCGCCGGCCTGTACATGTGCGGCGCCGCCACGCACCCGGGCGGCTCGGTGATCGGCCTCAACGGTCGTAATGCCGCGATGGCGGCCATCGAGGATCTCGAGGGCTGACCGATTCCCTCCCGGGCCTTGACCGCCCTCGCGCTCGTCGCGGTCGCGGGGATGCCGGTCGGCTGCGGAAGCGACGAAGGCACGGACTCAGCAACGCCGCCGGATCCGTCCCGCGGCTGTGCGGCACCGCTCGTGCGGCAGGAGGTCCGGGCCTTCGTCGCCGCGAGCGACGCCGGCGAGCGCTCGCAGCTCGAGTCGTCCGTCGCACCCGAACCCGCCTTCCGCCAGTTCTCCGAGGTGGTCGGCTACGGCCGGCATGGAGCGTTCTTCCGGACCATGAACCGCCGAGCCCTGATCGAGTTTCTCGTGCGCCGCGGGTCTCTCGGCGACGGCACGAAGCTGCAGGCCGTGCGGATCGGAGACTTCGATCGTGAGTTCGACATCTGCAACGTCTCGTTCGTGTTGCTGCGACGCGTCGGCGACGGGCCGTGGCGGCACTTCGGAGGCAAGGGTGCGACGGACGCCGAGAGCGGCGGCATCGCCGTCTGGAACGTCGGCCCTGCCTCCAGCGCGTCGGAGGCGCGAGCCGCGCTGGGCCGCGGCTAGACGGGGCGCGTCAGCGAGATCGCGAACCGCACCGGGAGCTCGGGCGGGATCTCGCCGCCGTCGATGATCGCCGCCGCACGCTCGATCGCCGCGGCGCGCTCGTCGGAGCCGAGCCGGGCGATGTAGCTGAACGAGGAGACATAGTCGAGGATCTGCTGTCTGCCCGCCGCGGCGGGAGCCTTGATCGCAACCTCGCGCAACTCGCTCCAGCCGTCCGCCGCGAGCACCGTCTCACGCCAGGACGGGCCGTTCCACAGCGGATGATCCTCGCCCCGCAGCTCGGCCATGAGCGCCGCGAGCTCCATGCCCCAGGGCGCCGGTCGCCAGTCCTGGCCGACGAAGAGGATCGCCAAGCCACCTTCGCCGGGAGCGCGCAGCACCCGGCGGATCTCTCGCATCGCGACGGCGGCGTCGAACCAATGGAAGGCGTCGGACGCCGTTACCGCGTCGACCGATCCATCCGCCAGGGGGATCGCCTCGGCCGTGCCCTCGAGAACGTGCTCGGAGCCGATCGCGGCAACGAGGCGCTCCCGCAGCTTCGCCTGCGGCTCGACCGCGATCACGTCGAGACCCGCGGCCACGAGGGCGCGTGTGAGCTTGCCGGTCCCCGCCGCGAGATCGAGGACCCTGGCTCCCGGCACCAACCTCAGCTCGGCGCAGATCGCCCCGACCACAGCGGGCGGGAACTCCGGGCGCCCGTCCTCGTACTCGTCCACGACGGACTCGAAGTGGGTCGCGAGCTCCTGCAGACGGGCGTCGGCCACCAGTGACCCCGCTAGCGCCCGAGCGTCCGCATGAATCCCGTTGCGGCGCCGGGGACGACGGCGAGGAGCGAGCGCACCTCGCTCAGCCCGGCGCGCAGGTCGGGGTCGCCGAACTCGATCGCGATCTCGCTGTCCTGGAGCTCGGCGATGCGCACGTCGGCCTCGGCCGCAGCCGCCACCGCTTCCTCGATCCAGCCCCGGGCGCCGGCGGAGGGCACGCCGGGCTGCGGTGGCGCGAAGCCCCCCGCGTTGAGCCCGCTGCGCTCCGCGTAGCTCGTGTAGGCGCGACGCCCGCGGCCGAAGGCCCGCTGCACGGGCATGTAGAGCGTGGACTCGAGCCGGTCGGCCGCGCCGACGGACAGTCCCTCGTATGCCTCCCCCAGTCGGGCCGCGGCGAAGCCGATCCGCTCGATCGCCTCCGCGAGCTCGTCGAGTATCTGCTGCCGGGCCTCGCCCGAGGTGATCGCCATCTCCCCGAGATTAGTCGCCCGGTTCACTCGTGGACGCGTCCGTAGGTTCGATGACAGGTCCACTAGCCTCCCGCACCTGATGGAGTCGAGCGCCGCGGGCAAGCGGGATATCGAGGGCGTCGGCGATCCGCTGCAGGCCCGTGGCAAGGGCTCACGCTGGGAGCAGTTCCGGCTGCCGGTCGAGCTCAGCGGGCGGACGTTCCTCGACGTCGGCTGCTGGGAGGGCATGCACTGCGCCGAGGCCGTGCGTCGCGATGCCACCCAGGTCGTCGGCGTCGACCTCTGCACCTCCGACGACCTCGCCTTCAACGTGCGCCGCTACGGCTTCGACTTCCTGCAGATGGACATCTTCAGCGAGAAGTGGCTGACGCTGGGCGAGTACGACGTCGTGCTCTGTTCGGGCGTGCTCTACGGCGTCGAGAACGTGATGAGCCTGCTCTTCCGGCTGCGCAAGGTCGTCCGCGAATTGCTCGTGCTCGAGACCGGGATCACCCGTCTGCAGCCCGACAAGCCGATGATGATCTTCCACGGCCAGGGCGAGGGCACCAACAACCCGTCGAACTGGTGGACCCCGAACAAGCTCTGCCTCGAGCAGATGCTGACCGCGGTCGGCTTCGAGGGGATCAGCACCGTCTGGGAGGAGGAGCGCCACGAGCACTATTCCCGCCTCTGCGTCCACGCGGTCCCGACCGGCCACCTCGAGCACGACCGGATCCTGCCCCGCAAGGCGCCGATGATGAGCCTCCGCGGGGGCAACCGCACGAACAAGGGCAAGCGCGGCAACAAGGGCCGCAACCAGCAGTCCCCACCGGCGCCGACGGAGTGATCCGACCCCGCGTCAACCGCGGCACGCGCGGACGCGAAGCGGAGCACGTGCCGCGCATGTGTCTCGGCGAGGTCAACCTCCGACCCGCTCCCGGTTGAAGTTCGCTTCCCCTGGGTGCCGACCCGTGTCTATGCCGAGCCCGGCGCACCGGCCGGGCGGGCGGGCTAGGTTTAGTGGCGATGGCGACATCGGCAGACGATGGTTTTGCGGCTCGCCTCGAGGAGCGAGCGCTCTCGCGCCTCCTCCGCAGACGAATGCGCCGCCTGGCCGATGCGCGATCCGCGGCGGCGGGCGAGGAACAGTTCTCGAGCAGGGCTCCGGCCGTATTCGCCGAGCAGGAGGAGTTGATCGGTCGCTACGCGCCGGGCCGCAGCTTCGTCGACCTCGCGTGCCTGTGGCAGATGGACGGAAGCTGTGCGTTCCTCGCCGAGGAGCTCGGGGCAACCAGGGTCACAGCCTCCGACATGTCTCCCGCGACGGCCGCGTATGAGGCTGAGCGCGAACGCCGATCTTCGAGCGTGCGCTTCGAGCAGGCTGATCTCCACGACACCGAGCAGGTGGCGGCGCTCGGCGCCCACGATGTCGTCTGGTGCTCGGGGCTGATGTACCACACGCCGCTGCCCTACCTGGTGATGGCGAATCTCCTTTCGATCACGGGCGAATACCTGATCGTCGGCTCGAAGGTCATACCTTCAATACCGGGCCTGCCGGGCGCGGCTGTTTACTACCCCGGCCTCGAGGAGGAGGATCGGCGCCTGTTCGCGAGCGTCACGCGGACCGTGGCCGAGCAGCCGTTCGAACGCGACAGGCACGGCGCGGGATGGTTCTGGGGACTGAGCCCTGAAGCGCTGCACGGGCTCGCGTCTTCAATCCGAGACGTCGACCTCGTCGAGGAGGTCCGCCTTCCCTGGCTGAGGCGCCACGACAGCTACTACGCGGTGCTCCGGGTCCGTGACGGGGCGCCGGGGGCGGGCTGACCGGCGGGGCTCCAGTCACCGATGCCGGGCGGTGAACCGGCTCGACGTACTTTTCCTGTGTGTAAGACGTTGCTGGTCATCGGCCAGCATCGCGACGCCATCGACGGGTACGTCGCCGGAACTGGCAACACGCCAGGCGGAATGATGGTCTACACGAGCATCGCCTCACCGGCATTGGGGCTGCTGGTCCCAAACAACAACAACGGGTTCGTCCAGGACATGCAGGATCTGATGACGAGATATCCGAACTCGACGATGCAGGTGGGCCTCAGCTTGGTCGGCCAACTCGATTCGATCAACAGCGGGCTGCTTGACGCCAATATCTCCACGCTGGCCACGATCCTCAAGAACGCGGACCGGCCGATCTACCTCCGGATCGGCTACGAGTTCGACGCGCAGCACAACCAGTACGACCCGGCAAAGTACGTCAGCGCGTACAAGCGCATCGTCGAGCGGCTCCGCGGCAACGGCGCCGACAACGTGTCATTCGTATGGCACTCGGCGGCGACGGCGAACAGGTACCTCGGAAAGCCGCTCTCCGCTTGGTATCCGGGCGACTGCTACGTCGACTGGGCCGGCGTCAGCCTGTTCACCCAGCCATTTCCCGGCGGCGATATGCAGGCGGCGAACCAGCTGGCGAACTTCGCCGACGCCCGCGACATTCCGCTCATGATCGCCGAGTCGACGCCACGTGGCCGGAAGACCCCCACGCAGAACGGCGACAACCTCTGGAACGACTGGTACGCGACCGTGATCAACTGGATCACCGCGCATAACGTCAAGGTCTGGTCGTACATCAACCAGAACTGGGAGGCGAATTCGGACTTCGCCGGCTGGGGTGACTCGCGCGTGGAGCAGAACGCGGCCTTGAAAGCGCACTGGCTGAACGAGATCGCCAAGCCGAGATACCTGAGCGCCTCGCCAACGCTGTTCTGCGGCAAGCTGGGCTGGTGTTGAACGGGCCGGCGCCGGGCGGCTCCGAACTAGGGGAGCCTCGCGCAGATGTAGCCTGACCCCGCGATGAGGGTCGGCATCATCACGAAATGGTTCAACCGCGGGCAACCGATCGTCGGCCGCTATATGCGCTCGGCCGTCGACGAGCTCGGGCACGAGTCGTTCGTGCTGGCGCGGCCGCGGCGTGAGCAGGGGCCGCGACCGGGGGCCCTGGAGCGGACGGGAATCTGGGACCAGGAGGGCGTCACCGAGGCCTCGCAGTTCGACGTGCCGCTCGCCGAGTACGAGGCCTGGATCGCCGACAACTCGATCGACGTCCTGCTCTGCGATCAGAACTACCAGTTCGCCGAGCTCGCGGCGCTGCGCGGCGGCGGCGTCCGCGTCGTCGGGCGCTTCGTCTGGGAGCACTTCACCGCCGAGCACCTGCCCGGCGCCCGCGAGGCCTACGACACGATCTACTCGGTGACCGAGGCCGAGCAGGTGCGCTACTCGGACATGGGCCTGGAGACGCCGCGCGTACCCTGGGGCATCCATCCGGAGCTCCTGGGCTTCGCGCCCGACGCCGATCCTTCCAACCCGCGCAACTCGGCACCGGTCGAGGGTGAGAACGGCCCGATCGTCAACTTCGTCTTCCCCGGCGGCTTCATTGGCCATCGCAAGCCGCTTGAGCCGGTCGTTGAGGCGTTCGTGCGGGCCAAGGATCCGGACCTCCGACTGCTCGTCAAGGCTCAGGTCGAGCGCGACCGGCTCGACGGGCTGAGCCGCAAGGTGCGCCGCGACAAGCGGATCGAGTTGCGCCTCGGCGACGAGCCCTGGGGGCAGCACCTGCGCACGATCGCCGCCTGCGACGTCTGCATCACCCCCTCGCGCTGGGAGGGCCTCGGCCTGCCCCTGTACGAGGCGATCGCCTTCGGCCAGCCGGTGATCACCAACGACGACCCGCCGATGAACGAGGTCGTCCACGACGGGCTCAACGGCCTGCTCGTAGATTCCCACGACGACGGCACCGCGCGGTCGGGGATTCCGGCGCGGCGCCCCGACATCGAGTCGATGGCGCTCGCGATCGACAAGCTCGCCGACCCTGAGCTGCGGGCCGAGCTCGCCGCGGGCGCGGTCGCTTCACGCGAGCGGCACAGCTGGGCGCGGACGACGCACGCCCTCGGCCGGCTGATCGGCTGAGGCCGCTCAGCGTTTGCCGAAGCGCTGCTGCCGGCAGGCGTGCCGGTCCTCAAAGACGTAGCAGCGCAGCCGCGGCTCGTGCGTGGTCTCGGGAGCCGAGCTCGTCGCCAGCTGCGCCGCCGCCGCGGCGACGTCGGTGGCGACGGTCGCCGGATTGACGCCCGGCTGGTACACCTGCGCGCAGACGCCGGCGGCGATCCTGTCGGGGTTGGCCGGGCCCTTGTGCGAAAGCGCGTCGAGGGCGAGCGCTGCCGCGGTCGGTGAGACCGTGCCGATCCCGAGGTGCTCGTTCGGATCGGTCGGACAGACATCCTGGATCGAGACGTTCGTGATCTTCGCTTGGCCGCTGACCGAGGAGGCCTGTGGCTGCGGGGTGACGACCTCGTCGACGTCCGTGTAGATCTCGGTGTAGGAGATCCGCTTGAACGTCTGGGCGCGAGAGTTGAGCGCAGCGATGAAGTTCGATGTCGAGGCCTGCTGCGCATCCGCGGCGGTGCACGACTTCGGGTCGCAGCTGTCGGCCATCGTCGTGCCGTGATTGGTGCCGGCCATGCCGATCACGTCGTCGACGAGCTTGCGCGTGTCGGGCCAGAAGCGCAGCGACCAGCGCATCGCCATGCCGCCCTGGCTGTGCCCCATGACGGCGATCTTCCGCCCCGCCATGCGGCTCATCTTGCGGATGCCGTAGGTCAGGTAGTCGCCCCGCCGCTGGATGTCCGTGTTGTTCGTGCTCCGCTTGCCGTACTGGTCGGAGGCGCACCAAGGGATCCCCTGCTTGTCGAAGAGCGGCTCGTAGTTCCAGGAGAAGTTGTGCTCGGAGTCGACGCCGGTCGCCGGGATCAGCAGCACCGGCTCGACCTCTGCGTTCCGCACCCCCTTCGAGCAGGTGAGGCTGGCGCGGAGCTTCTTACGGTCGACCTTGAGCTTCGGGCCGGGGCGGTTGATGGGCGCGAAGGCGCCGAGCGAATCCGCGGGCGTGGCCGAGGCTGCCGGGGCAAGCTGCGCGGCGAACGCGAAGCAGAGCGCGAGCGCTGCGACCGATCGCCGGCGGCGCCGGCCCGTTGCGACTCTCTCTCCCATCTTGATGACGCTAGCGCCTGCTCGCCGCCGCTGAGCCACATCCCCCTTCGAGCCCCGATCAGCCCCTACAATCCCCGACTCGTCGGCCCGAGCGCGCCGCGCACCGGCCGCGCGGCCGTGGCGCAGGTGGAAGCCGCAGGGGCGCCCACGGTCGACCCCAGCACCCGTCCCACGATCGAGACGATCACGATGGCCCCCGACAGTCCCAAGAGCCTCTGGCGGAAGTCCGCCGAGCGCCGCGCCTCATCGCGCGGAGCCGCCGACGTGCCCGCACCCTTCGTCGTCGGCGTCAATCGTTCGGGGACGACGCTGATGCGGATGATGCTCGACGCGCACCCGGACCTGACGATGCCGCCCGAGACCCACTTCGTGCCGGAGCTGATCGAGCTCGCCGAAGAGGGCAAGGCAACGCCCCAGAGCTTCCTGGACGTGATCACGAAGCAGCGCGAGTGGGGCGACTTCGGGCTCACCGAGGAGCAGCTGCTCGCAGGGTTCGCCGCGATCGAGCCGCTCAACGCCGGCGACGCGCTGCGCTCCTTCTACGGCCTCTACGCCGAGCGGATCGGCAAGCCGCGCTGCGGCGAGAAGACGCCGATCTATGTGAAGAGCATCCGCAAGATCTCACGGCGCCCTGCCCGAGGCCCGCTTCCTGCACGTGATCCGCGACGGCCGCGACGTAGCCCTGTCGATCCGCGACCGGGCAACAAAGGAGCACACGTTCGAGGCGATCGCCGAGCGCTGGGTGCGGCGCATCGGTCAGGCCCGCCGGCAGTCGAAGAAGCTGCCCGAGGGCGCCTACAAGGAGGTCCGCTACGAGCAGCTGATCCTCGAGACCGAACCGACCCTGCGCGAGGTCTGCGAGTTCTTCGAGCTGCCCTGGGACGACGGGATTCTCGACTACCACCAGCACTCGGCCGAGCGCCTGGAGGAGATGAAGCGGGAGCTGCCGGCCGATGGCAAGCGGACTACCCTCAGCGTCGAGCGGCGCATGGCGACCCACGCCCGCACGACTCAAGCCCCGGACCCCAGCCGCGTGAGCCGTTGGCGCGAGGGCATGGACCGCGAGCAGCGGCGCAAGTTCGAGTCGATCGCCGGCGAGCTGCTCGACGAGCTCGGCTACGTCACGGGCGATGGGCCCGGGACCGAACCGCGCGCCTTCGACAGCGCACCCGAGGGCGCCTCGTGAAGATCACCCCGCACACGGTCCGCCATCCGCTCGCGGCGCTGAAGCGGGCGCAGCGGCAGCGGCGCGACCTGCGCCGGCCGGCCGCGCCCTTCGTGGTCGGCGTCAACCGATCGGGTACGACGCTCCTGCGCTTGATGCTCGATGCCCATCCCGACCTGACGATCCCGCCGGAGACGCACTTCGTGCCTGAAGTCATCCGCCTCGCGCGCCGCGACGGCGGCACCCGCGTGCGGATGGTGCGGACGATGACCCGCCATCCCCGCTGGGGCGATTTTGGGATCGACGCGCGCGATCTGCGCGCCCGCGTCGCCCACATCAAGCCGGCCAAGGCAGGTCCGGTCGTACGCGCCTTCTACGAGCTCTACGCGGAGAGCCAGGGCAAGGCGCGCTGGGGTGACAAGACGCCGCGCTACATGCGGGCCATGCCGCGGATCGAGAAGGCGCTGCCGGAGGCGCGCTTCATCCACATCATTCGCGACGGCCGCGATGTCGCCCTCTCGCAGAGCGAGCGTGCGCTCGACGGCGCCAACGTGACCCTCACCGAGTCGGCGACGCGCTGGCAGAAGCGGATCCAGACGGCGCGCGAGCACGCGGCCGAGCTCGTCAACTACCGGGAGGTCCGTTACGAGGATCTGGTCACCAAGCCGGAGGAGACGCTGCGCGGAATCTGCGACTACATCGACCTGCCGTTCGAGCCCGTGATGCTCCGTTATTACGAACGCGCCGCCGAGCGCCTCACCGAGATCGATCGCGACCTCGGCCGCAACGGCAGCGCAATTCGGTCCGGCGAGGAGCGGCTCGAGGGTCATGCGATGACGCTGAAGCCGCCAAGCGTCGAGCGGATCGAGCGCTGGCGCGGAGAGATGGCAGCCGAGCAGGTCGCGGAGTTCGAGGGCGTCGCCGGCGGCTTGCTCGCCGAGCTCGGCTACGACGTGGGCAGCACCGTGGCGATGGCCGAGAGCGAAGGGGGCTCGCGTGAAGCTCCCGACCGGGATCTCGCGCACGCGCAAGCCGGCCGGCCCGCCGGCGCCGTTCATCGTCGGCGTCACCCGCTCGGGGACGACGCTGCTGCGGCTGATGCTCGATGCGCACCCGGATCTGGCGATCCCCCCGGAGACGCACTTCGTCCCGCAGCTGATCCGCACCGCACGCAAGCGCGGCGTCTCCTGTGAGGAGGTGCACGGCGTCGTCACCGGGCACCGCCAGTGGGGCGACTTCGACCTCGACTCAGGCGAGCTGCTGCGCCGCTACTGCGCACTGGAGAAGATCGACCCCGAGACGACGATGCGCGCCTTCTTCGAGCTCTACGCCGAGGGCCAGGGCAAGCCCCGCTGGGGGGACAAGACGCCGAACTACGTGAAGCGGATGAAGGCGATCGAACGCTGGATTCCTGAGGCCCACTTCGTCCACATGGTTCGCGACGGCCGCGACGCGGCACTGTCGCGCTTCAAGCGGTTACTCAAGGAGCCGCCGCCGATGGACGTCGTCGCCGAGCGCTGGGTGAAGAAGATCGAGGGCGCCCGCGCCGACGGAGCCGAGCTCAACAACTACATCGAGGTCCAGTACGAGGAGCTCGTCCGCGACACCGAGCCGCAGCTGCAGCGCGTCTGTGAATTCCTGCAGCTGCCCTGGGAGCCGTCGATCCTGCGCTACTACGAGCGCGCCGAGGAGCGGCTCGCAGAGATGGTTCGCGACCTGCCCGGCGAGGACGGCAAGCCGATGCGGCCCGCCGACCACCGCAAGGAGGCGCACCTACTGACCTCCAAGCCGCCTGACCCGAGTCGGCTGGCGCGCTGGAAGGAAGACATGGATCCCGAGCAGAACGCGATCTTCGAGAGCGTCGCGGGCGACCTGCTCATCGAGCTGGGCTACGAGGTGGTGACGCGCTCGTGAGCTCGATCGGCAAGCAACTCAAGAAGCTTGGCCACGAGGCGGAGCAGGCGGGCGCCGAGCAGCTCGACGTCGGCCGGCCGCCGGCGCCGTTCGTCGTCGGCCTGACGCGCTCGGGGACGACCCTGCTGCGGATGATGCTCGACGCGCACCCGCAGCTCACGGTGCCGCCGGAGACCCACTTCGTCCCCGACCTGATCAAGGCCGCCAAGGACGGCGGCTCGGTCGATGCGATGCTCGACGCGCTCGCCGGCAACCGGACCTGGGACGACTTCGGAATCCCTGTCGCGGAGATGCGGGAGCGCTTCAAGGCGATCCCGCTCGCCGACGAGCCGGCCCGCCCCGGCGCCGCCGTGCGCGCCTTCTTCGACGCCTACGCCGAGCGGCAGGGCAAGCCGCGCTGGGGGGACAAGACGCCCGCCTACATGCTCTCCGTGACCCGGATCGGCCGGGCCCTGCCCGAGGTCCGCTTCATCCACCTGATCCGCGACGGCCGCGACGTCGCGCTGAGCCAGACGGCGCGGGCGATCAACGAGCAGCCGCCGCCGGCCGAGCAGGCGGCGAAGTGGGTCAAGCGAATCCGCAAGTCGCGCGAGCAGGCGTCCAAGCTCGGCGGGGAGCGCTACATCGAGGCCCGCTACGAGGACCTCGTCCGCGATCCCGAGCCGACCCTGCGGCGGATCTGCGAGTTCACCGAGCTGCCCTTCGAGCCCGCCATGCTGACCTACTACGAGCGCGCCGCCGAGCGGCTGCAGGAGATGTCCGGGGCGCTACGCGAGGACGGGACCCACGCCGAGCAGGCCGAGGGCTACCGGATCGAAAACCACAAGCCGACGACCGAGCCCCCCGACCCGAGCAGGCTCGACAAGTGGCGCCGCGAGATGAGTCCCGAGGACCTGAAGGCCTACGACGACGTGGCCAAGCCCATGCTCGAGGAGCTGGGCTACGAGGTGACGACATGACGGCCGTAAACCGCAGCCCGCGCGGACGCGAAGCGGAGCACGTGCTGCGCATGTATCCCGGCTACGAGGTGACGACATGACGGCCGTAAACCGCAGCCCGCGCGGACGCGAAGCGGAGCACGTGCTGCGCATGTATCCCGGCGGACGCGAAGCGGAGCACGCACCGCGTATGTATTGGCGGAGCCTCCATTTTCGGCATGCGCGCAGGGCGCAGCCCGAGCACATGCCGTGGTCTGGGGGCGGAGCCTAAATGGCGCGCGTCGGAATCGTCACCAAATGGTTCAACCGGGGCCAGGCCTTCGTGTCGAGGTACGTCCGCGACGCGCTCGAGGCGAGGGGGCATGAGACCTTCATCCTGGCCCGGCCGACAAAGGACAAGGGGCCGATGGCCGCCCACGTCGACCGCACCGGCGTCTGGGACCAGCCCGGCGTCACCGAGGCTTCCGACTGGGAGGTCCCCTTCGAAGAGTACGTGAGCTGGATCGAGCAGAACTCGATCGAGGTCGTGCACTGGGACAACAGCTACCAGCACGACGAGATCCGCCGCCTGCGCGAGCGCGGCGTGCGCACCGTCGGGCGCTTCGTCTGGGAGATGTTCTCGCCCGCCGATGCCGCGCCGGCGAAGGACGCCTACGACGTGCTCTATTCGATGACCCGCTGCGAGCAGCGCCGCTACGCCGAACTCGGCATCGAGAGCCCCTACGTACCGTGGGGCCTGCACCGCGAACTGCTCGACGTCCCGGTCGAGCGTGGCGACGACGGCCTCGTCCGCTTCTACTTCCCGGGCGCGCTGCTCGGCCCGCGCAAGCCGCACAAGGAGGTGGTCGAGGCCTTCCGCGCCGCCCGCGGCGACAACCTGCGACTGATCTTCAAGGCGCAGCTCGAGCGCCGGATGAACTACCTGACCAAGGCCGCCGAGGAGGACCCGCGGATCGAGCTCGTCGTCGACGACATGGAGACCTCCGAGCATCTGAAGCTGTTCGCCTCCTGCGACGTCTGCCTCGGCCCGAGCCGCTGGGAGGGCCTCGGGCTGTTCCTGTATGAAGCCGTCGCCTTCGGCATGCCGCAGATCACCAACGACAGTCCCCCGATGAACGAGATCGTCGCCGATGGCGTCAACGGGATCCTCGTCCCCGATACCCAGGACGGCACCGCCGACTCCGGCATCCCCTCGATGAAACCGGACATCCCGGCCCTGACCGCAGCGATCGAGCGGCTCGGTGACGCCGGCGAGCGCGATCGGCTTGGCGAGGGTGCGCTGAACACCCGCGCGGAACTGAGCTGGGAGCGGACCGTTGCCGGCTACGACGAGCTCGTCCGGCTCGCTGCCGCCGGCCGCGGTGAGGCCGCGCCCAGCGAGCTGGGGGTGAGCGCATGAAGACGCCCGGATTCATCCCGCGCGGCTGGCGCAGTCGTCGCCGTGCGATCAGGCGCGCGCGCTCGGCGCCGCCGCCGGCGCCGTTCGTCGTCGGCGCGACGCGCTCGGGGACGACGCTGCTGCGGCTGATGCTCGATGCGCATTCCGAGATCGCGATCCCCTCGGAGACGCATTTCATCCCGGACCTGATCAAGTCGCGGGAGCGCTACGGCGCAAGCCGCGAGCGGATGGTCGAGATGCTCGTCTCGCACCGCCGCTGGGGCGACTTCCAGATCGAGCCCGAGGAACTCTCGGCGCGCTGGGGCGTACTCGAGGCGCGGGGCGAGCTCAACGGTCCCGCGGCGGTGCGCGAGTTCTTCAAGATCTATGGCGAGAAGCACGGAGGGCCGCCGCGCTGGGGCGACAAGACGCCCGGCTACGTCAAGCACATGCGTGAGATCCAGCTGTACCTGCCGGAAGCGCGCTTCATCCACCTGATCCGCGACGGCCGCGACGTTGCCCTGTCGATCCTCAAGCAGAGCTTCGGCCCGGAGACGATCGAGGCCGCAGCCGAGCGCTGGCGCAGCCGGGTGCTCCGCGGGCGTTCCCAGCAGGACTACCTCGGCTACTACATGGAGGTCAAGTTCGAGGACCTCGTGCTCGACACCGAGGGGCAGCTGCGACGCATCTGCGAGTTCATCGAGCTCGACTTCGATCCGGCGATGCTCGGATATCACGAGACCGCCGAGGAGCGCCTGCAGGAGAAGGCGCGCGAGCTGCCGCGCGGCCCGGGTCGCGACCCGCAGTCGGCGGAGAAGCGCCTGCAGAGCCACGTCAAGACGTTCGAGCCGCCCAACCCCAACCTCGTCGGTGGGTACCGGACGAAGATGAGCGACGCCGACCGCGCCGCCTACGAGGCGCTCGCCGGCGATCTGCTGATCGACCTCGGCTACGGCGCCGACTCGCTCAACGCCAACGGCCACAAGGTGCACGAGCCGAGGGCCGGCCGGCGCGTGCCGCGGCCGCTGCGCCGGATCGCGAACAGCGCCAAGAACGTCGTCACCCGCGGCGACGGCGACGGTGGCGAGCCGCGGCCTCCAGCGCCGTTCCTCGTCAGCGCGGCGCGCTCGGGCACCGCGCTCGTCGCGGCGATGCTCGACGCCCACCCCGACGTGACGATGGTCTCGAACACGGGCTTCGTCGCCAAGCTCGCCGAGAAGATGCGCTCCGAGCCGATGACGGCGGAGCGCGCCGTGCGGGTGATCGCCGCCGCCAAGCCACTCTCCGAGTACGGCATCGACGAGGACGAGCTGCTGCGTCGCTTCGAGAACCTGCACGAGCTCAAGGCGGCGCCGGTGCTGCGCGAGTTCTACGCGACGATCGCCGAGCTCGGCGGCACCGAGCGCTTCGGCGACGATTCGCCGGCCTACCTGAAGCGGATGCGCCGGATCCAGCGCGCGCTCAGCGAGGCGCACTTCATCCACGTGATCCGCGACGGCCGCGACACCGCCGCCGCCAAGCCCGGCGAGCTCGATCCCGGCAAGGCGCTGACGATCGGCCAGCGCTGGGAGCGCAAGGTCGCCTCGGCCCGCAACCAGCAGCACCTCGTCAACCACTACCTGGAAGTCCGCTACGAGGAGCTGATCGCTGACCCCGAACCGCAGCTGCGCAGGATCTGCGAGTACCTCGCGCTCGACTTCGACCCGGTGATGGTCGACCCGCCTGACCGGGCCGCAATCGAGGCCCAGCTCGGCCCCGTCGGTCACTGGCGCACGCAGCTCGGCAGCGACGACACCGAGGCCTTCGGCGAGGTCGCCGGCCGCCTGCTCGGCGAGCTCGGCTACAGCTGAGCCCCGACGTTCAGCGTCGGCGTCGCCCGATCCTGCCGGTCAACGCCAGAATGATCCACCACAGGATCGGCAGGGCGACCAGGATCAGGACGACGATGACCGCCAGTTCGGAGCTAACGGCGACCGCAGTGGACATGGCTTGAAGCTATCAGTCGACTGGCACGAGTCCGGCCGACCACCCAGCGACGGCGCGCAGAGAAGGCTTCCTCACTCGACCGGACGAGCGGGGCCGCATCGATAGTGTCCGGAGCGCACTGATCTCGCCCACCCACGGGCTTTGACAAAGGAGGCCGTGATGGCCGACCGACCGATCTTCCTCTACGCCGCCGTCTACAGCGACGTGCCGACCGCCGAGATGGACTTCGAGGCCGTCTTCGAGCTCCACGCCGCGGGCGCGATCGGGACCTTCGACGCCGCCGTGATCGAGAAGCAGGACGGCAAGGTCCACGTCCACAAGACCGAGAAGCCGACCCAGCACGGCGCCTGGACTGGAATCGCGGTCGGCGCCCTCGCCGGCATCCTGTTCCCGCCCTCGATCATCGGCACGGCGATCGTCGGCGGCGCCGCCGGCGGTGTCATCGGGCACCTCTGGAAGGGCCTCTCCCGCGGCGACCTCAAGGATCTCGGCGAGGCCCTCGACGAGGGCGAGGCGGCGATCATCGTGATCGGCGAGTCGAAGATCGAGGAGCAGCTCGAAAAGGCGATGAAGCGAGCCAACCGGATGATCGAGAAGGAGCTCGAAGCGGACGCCAAGGAGCTCGAGAAGGAGCTCGAGAAGGCCGCCGCCGAGGGCTAGTTAGACGGCGATCCGGAAGCCGCGCTGCGGTTCGGACTTGCCCTTCAGCTCGAGCTCGACCGCCTCGCCAACCGGGGCGTCGAGCAGCGCGGCGACGCGGTCGCTGAGCACGATCTCTCCCCCGCCCGCCTGACCCTGCAGGCGTGATGCGGTGTTGACGACATCGCCGACGGCAGTGAAGTCGTAGACCGCGCGGTCACCGATGTTGCCGACGAACGCCTCGCCGTAGTCGATGCCGACGCCGACCTCGGCGAAGGGACCGGCGTCGGCGCCGTAGCCGACCTCCTCGAGCAGGTCCCGCGCCTGCCGCAGCATCGTCGCGCCGACACCGGCGGGGAACCGCGAGAGCAGGATCGGCAGGTAGAGGGCCATGACCGCGTCGCCGATCAGCTTGTCGATCAACCCCTCCGGGAACAGGGTGCGCTCGGCGCAGCCGTAGAAGCGGCGCAGCAGATCTGAGACCTCGCTCGGCTCGGCTCCCTCGCTGCGGCTCGTGAAGCCACGCAGGTCCGCGAACAGCACGCCGACATCCATCGTCGCCCCGCCCGGGGGCGAGTTCTCGACGCAGGCCGCGCATACGGTCGGGTTCTTGCGCGAGGGGCGGTAGCCGAGCCGCCGGGCGACGAAGCTGCCGCCGCCCTCGAACGGGGCGCTGCAGATCTGGCAGCGGCTGTGGCCGGGCAAGGCATGGAGGAAGCGATGCATGCCGCGACCAGCACGCGAGTCCGAGAGCTCCCAGAAGATCATCCAGTCCTCGGCCTGCAACGGCTCACCGTCGCGCTGGGCCTTGCGCCGCAGCTTGCGCGCGGCGCGCATGCTCCACATGTTCGCCGACCTGGGCAGCCGCCCGGCCTCCCCACCCGCCTCGTCACCGTTGGCGGTCACGACACGATCGTAGCCTCTGACAGCCCGCTCGCCTCGCCGGCGGCGTGCCAGCGCGCCGCATGGGATCAGACGCGGACCCCGACGCGCTCGGCGACCGGCACCTCGACCGTGACGACCGTCCCCATGTCCTGGCCGGACTCGACGTCGATCGCGCCGCCGACGGCGTCGATGCGCTCGGCGCAGGAGGCAAGGCCGATATGCCCAAGCCCGAGCGCCTCCTCGCGATTGGCGATGGTCATCCCGCGGCCGTCGTCGGCGACGGTCGCGCGGATCCAGTCCCGATCGCGGATTACCTGGACGGTTACCGCATCGGCATCGGCGTGCTTTGCCGCGTTGGTCGCTAACTCGCGGATCACGGAGACGAACAGCGAGTCGTGGGCGCTCGACGCCTCCGGGTCGACGCGAAGGTCGACCTCGAAACCGCCGAGGCGCGCGGCCTGCTCGACGACCACGTCGAGGCCGCCGGAGAGACCGCCGTGGGCAAGGGCCGCCGGGTGCAGACCCCGGATCGTCTCGCGTAGCGAGCGGACCGCATCGCGCATCTCCTCGCGCGCCCGCTCGAGCTGCACCGGCTCCCCCGCGGCAATCCCGGCGTCGAGATCCTGGCCCGCGGCGAGCAGCGTTTGCAGGGCGTCGTCGTGAAGTCCCTGCGAGAGCCGGCGCCGAGCCCGATCCTCGGCGCTGAGCGCATCGGCGACGAGCCTCCCCCGGGCCTCGGAGAGCGCGCCGATCCGCGCCTCTCGCCGTGCGAACGAGGTGGCCGTCATCCAGGTGACGACGGCAATCCAGAGCTCGGAGAGGGTGAAGATCGCAACGCCCCGCAGGGCCTCGGCGTTGATGCCGCCGGAGTCGAAGACGAACGGCACCGACATCAGTAGGAAGCTCAGGTAGCCGAGGATCGCCAGGTAGACGACCATCCGCGGCGAGTAGATCATCGACATCGCCAGCGTCCAGACGAAGAGCACGACGGCGACGGGAGAGCCGGGGCCGCCGTTGGCGGCGAGTGCGATGTTGATCACGATGAGGTCGGGGACGATCAGCCAGCGCTGATCGAAGCGCTCCCACCAGGCATCGGAGAGCGCGATGAGCAGCGTCCCCGTCGTGTAGACGGCAGCGCCGGCGATCACCAGCCAGACATCGACCGTGAAGGAGTGGCCCTCGGCCGCAACGAACGCCGCGAACAGGGGCACGGCCATCATCCGCGGGACCGCGAGGAAGAAGAGCTCGAGCCGGCCCCAGCTCGCGCCGCCGCGGAAGCTGTCGATCATTCCAGCAGGCCCTGCCGCATCGCGGCTGCGACCGCGGCGGCGCGGTCGGAGACGCCGAGCTTCTCGTAGGCGGACTGCATGTGCGTCTTCACCGTCGCCGCGCTGATGTGCAGGCGGAAGCCGATCTCCGGCGCGGACAGGCCCTCCGCCGTGAGCTTCAGCACCTCGCTCTCGCGCGGCGTCAGCGCCGGCCGCTCGTCCCGACCGCGGTTCCGGATCTCGTTCGCAAGCCCGACCTGTACGCCGGGTGCGAGCACGACCTCGTCGCGACTGGCGGCAAGGATCGCCTCGCAGACCTCGTCGCGGCTCGACTCCTTCGGCACGTAGGCGAGCGCGCCCTCCGCGACGGCCTTGAAGACCGCGTCGCTGTCGGTCGAGGCGCTGAGCACGACAACCCGGGTCGGCAGCCCGTCGCGCCGGATCCCGTTGAGGATCTCGAAACCGGTCAGGCCCGGCATCGCCAGATCGAGCACGGCGACCTCTGGTGCCAGCTCGCGGATCTGCTCGAGCGCCTCGCGGCCCTCGGACGCCTCGCCGACCACCTCGATCTCCGGCCGCCGCTTGAGGGCGCCGACCAGGCCCTCACGGTAGATCGGGTGATCATCGGCGACGAACACCGACACCCGATTGCCTTTCCGCGACTCGGCCATCCCCTCGGACGGGGAATCTAGCCAAGCCAACGGCAGCCGACGCGCCGGCCCGAGGGCCGGCGCGTCGTGCTGGTGCTCTGGTGCGCTGTCGTGGTCAGCGCTCACCGGGACTCAGGATGCGGCGCAGAGGGCGTAGACCGTCAGGTTGATTCCCTCGATCCCGGCCGTGGCGCCTCCGTACCAACCGTTCGGCGTCTCACCGTCGGCGGCCGGAATGCCGTCTACGGTCGGCATGTCGCGGGTGATCGTCGCATTCGGATTCTCCGTGTCGGCTCCGCCGCCGACCAGGTTGGTGCCCGCGGGGCACGGAACGTTGAGGGCGTCGCTGTTGCCGGCGTTCACGCCGACGGTGTCGGTGACGGCGGTGACGCTGGCGAGGCCCGACGGACCCGTATCGCCGGTCGCGCCCTTGGGCCCGGTCGCGCCCTTGGGCCCGGTCGCGCCCTTGGGACCCGTGGCGCCCGTCGCGCCCTTGGGCCCGGTGTCGCCCTTGGGACCCGTGGCGCCCGTCGCGCCCTTGGGACCACGGGCGCCCGTCTGGCCCTGCAGCGACGCAACGGCCTTGTCGCTGAGCCGATTGACCTTCAGGGACCCCTTCTTGACCTTCGCGTTGGTGACGACGCCCTTCTTCAGCTGCGAGGGCTTGCTGATGATCGTCTTCGCTGCGAACGCCGTGCCGCCGAGGGCGGCGAATAGGGCGATGAAGGCAAGGACGTTGCTGATCTTGAGGTGCTTTCTCATGACTGGTTCTCTCCTTGGGTGGGTTATTGCTCCTCGTTGCAAGCTTCGGCGCAACCGGGCCACGGTCCAATCCCCGCCCTGGCTCGATCACGGGACGGTCTGCCCTCCCCCTGCTGTTGGACCTCCCGCTGGAGGAGGTGCCCCGAACGGCACAGCGCGCGCTTCCGCGCGGTCCCGTAGTTGAATGGGGCCGGATGTCTCCCTCCCCCTCCGACTCCGCCGCCCCCGCCAAGCATCGCGAGCTCGGCCTCACCGACCGCGAGTTCGAGCTGATCTGCGCCGGTATGGGCCGCGAGCCGAACGACGTCGAGTTGGCGATGTTCAGCCTGCTGTGGTCCGAACACTGCGCTTACAAGCACTCGAAGAAGCTGCTCCGCCGGCTGCCGACGGAAGGCCCGCGGGTCGTCATGGGCCCGGGCGAGAACGCCGGCGCCGTCGAGATCGGCGGCGGCTACTCGGTCGCCTTCAAGGTCGAGTCGCACAACCACCCCTCCGCCGTCGAGCCCTTCCAGGGGGCGGCTACGGGGGTCGGCGGCATCCTCCGCGACGTCTTCGCGCTCGGCGCCCGCCCGATCGCGGTGCTCGATTCGCTGCGATTCGGTGAGCTCGACTCGGAACGCTCACGCTTCCTCTTCGACCACGTCGTCGGCGGCATCGGCCACTACGGCAACTCGATCGGCGTACCGACGATCGGTGGCGAGGTCTACTTCGAGGCTCCGTACGAGCAGAACTGCCTCGTCAACGCGATGTGCGTCGGCCTCGCCGAGACCTCCTCGATGGTCCGCGCCGCCGCCGCGGGCGTCGGCAACTCGCTCGTGCTGCTCGGCGCCTCGACCGGCCGCGATGGCATCGGCGGCGCCTCAGTGCTGGCCTCGGCCGAGCTCGAGCAAGGCGACGAGAAGCGGCCGACGGTGCAGATCGGCGATCCGTTCGAGGAGAAGAAGGTGATGGAGTGCTGCCTCGAGCTGCTCGGCGAGGGGCTGCTCGTCTCGCTGCAGGACCTCGGCGCCGCCGGGCTGACGTCCTCGGCCGGCGAGATGGCCGCCTCCGGCGGGGTCGGCCTCGACATCGACGTCGCCAAGGTGCCGAAGCGCAACCCCGACCTCGAGCCGTTCGAGGTGATGGTCAGCGAATCGCAGGAGCGGATGCTCGCCGTCGTCGAGCCGGCCAAGGTCGACGCGGTGCTCGCGATCGCGGCCAAGTGGGAGACGAATGGGACGGTGATCGGGACCGTGACCGAGGGCGGCACGATCCGCGTCTTCGACGGCCCCACCCAGGTCGGCGACATCCCCGTCGGGCTGCTCGTCGACGAGTGCCCCCTCTATGACCTCGATCCCGCCGATCCCGGCGAGTGGATCTACGGCAACGAGCGCACCTTGGCCACCGAGGAGCCCGCTGAGGTGCTGACCGCGCTCCTCGCCGCGCCGTCGATCGCCTCCAAGCGCTGGGCCTTCGAGCAGTACGACCCGATCGTCCAGTCACGGACCGTCCGCCGCCCCGAGCAGGCCGACGCCGCGGTCCTGCAGCTTGCCGAGAGCGGCAACGGGATCGCCGTCTCGATCGACGGCAACGGCCGCCGCGTCGCCTGCGACCCGTACACCGGCACGATCGAAGCGGTGCTCGAGTGCGCGGCGAACCTCGCCTGCGCCGGCGCCGAGCCGCTCGGGCTGACCAACTGCCTCAACTTCGGCAACCCGGAGAAGCCGACCGTCGCCTGGCAGCTCGACCGCTCGACGCAGGCGCTGGCGGACGCCTGCAGCGCCCTCTCAGTCCCCGTCGTCGGCGGCAACGTTTCGCTCTACAACGAGACCGACCGCGGCCCGATCTACCCGACGCCGGTCGTCGGCATGGTCGGTGAGGTTCCGGATCCGGCGATCGGCACGGTGACCGGTTTCGCCGGCGGCGACACGATCGCCGTGATCGGGCCCTTCCGCCCTCGCCTCGAGGGCTCAGAGCTGGCGAAGCAGCGCGGTGAGCTCGGGCCTGGGCTGCCCGAGATCAACCTGACGGCTGCCGCCGAGGCGATCGCAACGGTCCGCGAGGCCGTCCGCGACGGAATGCTCCGCGTCGCCCACGACATCAGCGACGGCGGCCTCGCGGTGGCGCTCGCCGAGTCCGCGATCGCCGGCGATGTCGGCATCGAGGTCGACCTCGGCGCGCTGATCGCAAGCCGCCGCGGCTCGGCCGAGGAGTGGCTGTTCGGCGAAGGCCCGGCGGGCTTCGTGATCGCCGGCGACGCCGACCGGGTCGGCCCCGTCGCCGAGGCCACGGGCGGCGCGATCATCGGCAGCGCCGGCGGCGAGCGGATCACGATCCTGGCCGGCGAGGCGCGGGTTGGGCTCGGCGTCGCGGATGCCGGCACTGCCTGGCGCTCGCTCGCTGAGCGCATGCGGTGAGCGACGGCGCGCGACGGGTCTAAGCTGAGCCCGTGACCCGACTCCACCCGAAGCTGACCTACGCCAACGTGATGGTCACGCTGCTCGCCTTCGTCGTGCTGCTCGGCGGCGGTGCCTACGCCGCCAGTCACCTCCCCAAGAACAGCGTCGGCAAGCAGCAGCTGAAGAAGAACTCGGTGACGAGCAAGAAGGTCAAGAACCGAACGCTGAAGGCGGTCGACCTGGCGCCCGGCGTGCTTCCCGCGACGGCGGGCTTCCAGACGAGCGGGTCGGTCAACTACGACGCCTTCAGCTCGAGCCTCTACGGCTCCAACGTCGTCAAGCTCGCCGTGCCACCGGGTAACTACCTCGCGACCGCCTCGGTCGAGGTCGATGACGTCAACAACGTCGCCGACAGCGTGAGCTGCCGGCTGATCAACGGCAACGGCGGCGCCGGCTCGGCGGCGACCAGCCGCGCTCAGGGGGTGCGCACGGACGGATCGCCCGACACGTTCGTGCTCACGGGCCTGTTCGCGGTCACGGACGGCCAGGATCTCAACCTTCAGTGCTCGAAGGCGAAGCCCTCCTCCGGTGCGCGGGTCGTCAGCGCCAACATCGTCGCCGTGCCCGTCGGCGCGATCAGCGGCATCAGCGACTGACGGAGCACTCCCCGCGGCGAAAACCCCGCGTCCTGCGGGTTCTCGCGCGCTCGGGCCGAGTGGGGCCCACTGCCGTCGCTGCTAGCCTGCGGGTGCAGGCGGGTTTCGCCTGCGTTGTCTCCTGAACCCTCGCCCCGGAGGAACACCCTCCTTGACCGAGCGCTTCCTCGATGACCGCGACGGACCGCGCGACGAGTGCGGCGTCTTTGGCGTGTTCGCGCCCGGGCACGACGTCTCTCGCCTCGCCTACTTCAGCCTGTTCGCGCTTCAGCACCGCGGCCAGGAGTCGGCCGGCATCGCTACTTGCGAGGGCGGCCACATCACGACGCTCCGGGACCTCGGCCTCGTCTCGCAGGTCTTCGACGAGCAGAAGCTGCGCGCCCTGCAGGGCGAGGCCGCGATCGGCCACGTCCGTTATTCGACCAGCGGTGGCGCCGGCTGGGAGAACACGCAGCCGGTCTGGCGCGAGGACCGGCGCGAGGTTGCGCTTGGTCACAACGGCAACCTGACCAACGCCGTCGAGCTCTACGCCGAGTTGCACGAGGCGGGCGTCCGCTTCCGCGGTACCTCCGACTCGGAGATCATTGCCGCGCTGCTCGCCTCCTCGGAGGCGGCGACCATCGAGGACGCGGTCGTCGACGCGATGCAGCGGCTCGAGGGCGCCTACTCAACCGTCGTCATGACCCGCGACGCCGTCGTCGCCTTCCGCGACCCGCATGGCGTCCGCCCCCTGTCGCTCGGGCGGATCGACGATCAGAGCTACGTCGTCGCGTCCGAGAGCTGCGCCTTCGACATCATCGGCGCCAAGCTGCTGCGCGAGGTCGCGCCCGGCGAGATGGTCTCGCTCTCGGCTCGTGGGCTCGAGGTGCGCCAGGCGGTACGCAGCAAGCGCACCTCGTTCTGCGTCTTCGAACACATCTACTTCTCGCGCCCCGACAGCCGGCTCGAGGGTCGCGTCGTCCAGGAGGTGCGCGGCCGGATGGGCGAGATCCTGTGGCGTGAGGCACCCGTCGACGCCGACCTCGTGATCGCCGTGCCCGACTCGGGCAACCCCGCCGCAGCGGGCTACTCGCGTGCCTCGGGGATCCCCAAGGACGACGGGCTGATCAAGAACCGCTACGTCGCCCGCACCTTCATCCAGCCCGGCCAGGAGCTGCGCAAGCACGGCCTGCGGCTCAAGTTCAATCCGCTGCCGGAGATCGTCGAAGGAAGGCGCGTGGTCGTCGTCGACGACTCGATCGTGCGTGGCAACACGACGCTGCAGCTCGTCGCCATGCTCCGCGACGCCGGCGCCGAGGAGGTCCACCTGCGGATCTCGGCGCCGCCGATCCGCAATCCCTGCCACTACGGCGTCGACATGTCCACGCGCGAGGAGATGGTCGCGCACGGGCGCACGATCGACGAGATCGCCGAGCACATCGGCGCCGACTCGCTCGCTTACCTGTCGCTCGACGGCGTCTACGAGGCGGTCGGCACCGCTCCCGAGGATCACTGCGACGCGTGCTTCACCGGGCGTTACCCGCTCGGCAGGGAGAGCGCCGAGGGCGGCAAGTTCGCGCTCGAGGAGATCGCGACGATCCCGGTTGCCCGCTAGTGGACCGCGGGGCCTGACCGAACCGATGCCGCTCCGCGTCGCCGTGCTCGCCTCGGGCACGGGCTCCAATCTGCAGGCGATCCTCGACTCGGTCCACGGCCGCGGCGTTGCCGACGTCGTGGCCGTCGCCTCCGACAAACCGGACGCCCGGGCGCTGGAGCGGGCAGCGAGCGCCGGCATCGCGACCCGCGTCTTCGAGCGCTCCACCTACGAGGATCGGCACGCTCGCGACGAGGCGATCGGCGACTGGCTCGAGCAGGTCGGCGTCGAACTCGTCGTCCTCGCCGGCTACATGCAGCTGCTATCGCCGGAGTTCCTCGCTCGCTTCCCGAACCAGGTGATCAACGTCCACCCCGCCCTGCTGCCGAGCTTTCCGGGTCTCGATGCGATCGGACAGGCGTTCCGGCACGGGGTTAGGATCAGCGGCGTGACCGTGCATTTCGTCGACGCCGGCGTCGACACCGGTCCGATCATCCTGCAGGAGCCGATCGAGCTGACATACACTCGGCCGATCGCCGAGTTCACCGAGCAAGTCCACGAGGTCGAGCACCGGCTGCTGCCGGAAGCGGTCACTCTGATCGCCCGCGGAGCGGTCTCGATCGACCCCGACAACCCGCGACTGGTCCGGATCGAGGACGGCGCGAGATGAGCGACACCGTCGACGTCAGCGTCTCCGAGCCGGAGGTCCCGGCGCCGCCGTTGAAGATCAAGCGGGCGCTCATCTCGGTCGCCGACAAGACCGAGGTCGTCGAGTTCGCCCGCGGGCTCGCCGAGCTCGGCATCGAGGTGATCTCGACCGGTGGCACGGCGCGCGAGCTCGACGCCGTCGGTATCGACGTAACCACCGTCGAAGAGCTCACCGGCCAGCCCGAGATTCTCGGCGGCCGCGTCAAGACGCTGCACCCGCGCCTGCACGCGGCGCTGCTCGCCAAGCGCGACGACACGGCCCACATGGCGACGCTCGAGCACGAGGGAATCGAGCCGATCGACCTCGTCTGCGTCAACCTCTATCCGTTCGAGCGCGCCGTCGCGAAGCTCGACGTGACCGAGGCCGAGGCGCTGGAGAACATCGACATCGGTGGCCCGACGATGATCCGCGCATCGGCGAAGAACCACCGCCACGTCGCCGTCGTCGTCACCCCGGCCAGCTACGACGCCGTGCTGGCCGAGCTCGAGGCCTCCGCGGGCGAGATCTCCGGCGACACGCGGCACTGGCTCGCGAACGAAGCCTTCGCCTACACGGCGCGCTACGACGCCGCGATCAGCCGCTGGTTCGCCTCCCGCTATGAAGCCTTCCCCGGCCACCTGACCGTCTCGATGGAGAAGTTCCTCGACCTCTCCTACGGCGAGAACCCGCACCAGCGCGCGGCGCTGTACACGGAGGTCGGGGCGCGCTCGCACGTGCTCAGCAAGGTCGCCAAGGAGCACGGCAAGCCGCTCTCCTTCAACAACGTGCTCGACCTCGACTCGGCCCGCCGGCTGCTGGGTGAGTTCGACGGCACGCCGGCCTGCGTGATCGTCAAGCACAACAACCCGTGCGGCGTAGCCGTCGGTGCGACGGCGCTCGAGGCCTACGAGAAGGCGCTCGCCTGCGATCCGGTCTCCGCCTACGGCAGCGTGATCGCCTTCAACGACCCGATCGACCGGGTGCTCGCCGAGGCGCTGGCGAAGAACTTCGTCGAGGTGCTGATCGCGCCCGCCTACTTCGAGGGCGCGATGGAGATCCTGACCCGCAAGGAGTCGATCCGGATCCTCGAGGACACGGAGCAGCGCTCCCACGTCTCGAGCCTCGACTTCAAGCGTGTCCGCGGCGGCGCCCTCGTTCAGGAGGCCGACCGCGGCCGCGACGAGCGCGAGTCGATGCAGGTCGTGACGAAGTCGACGGCCAGCGAGGAGTCCTGGCAGGACATGCTCTTCGCCTGGAAGGTCTGTCGGCACGTACGCTCGAACGCGATCGTCTTCGCCAAGGACGGCGCCACGGTCGGGATCGGCGCCGGGCAGATGAGCCGGGTCGACTCCTCGCGGATCGCGGTCGAGAAGGCGCAAGACGCCTTCGGCGATCGCGTCGGCGAGATGCTGAGCGGCTCGGTCGTCGCCTCCGACGCCTTCTTCCCCTTCGCCGACGGCCCACAGGCCGCGATTGATGCCGGCGCCACGGCCGTGATCCAGCCCGGCGGCAGCAAGCGCGACGGCGAGGTCATCGACGCCTGCGATGCGGCCGGCGTGACGATGGTCTTCACCGGCCGGCGGCACTTCCGCCACTGAGACGGAGCGTCGCGTCCGTGGCGATCGGCGTCCCAGTGACCGTCGTCCGCGTCTTCTGCGGCTCGGACGGGAGCTTTGGCAACCCGCTCGGTGTGGTCCTCGACGGTCCCGCGGTGGCCGAGGATGACCGCCAGCAGCTCGCCCGCCTGCTCGGGTATTCGGAGACGGTCTTCGTCGACGACGCCCGCATCGGACGTATCCGGATCTTCACGCCCGAGATCGAGCTGCCGTTCGCCGGCCACCCCGTGGTCGGCACCGGCTGGCTGCTGCATCGTGAGGGCCATCCGATCGACGCGCTGCTCACGCCGGCCGGCAAGGTCGAGCTGCCCCTCGTCGACGAGGGGACGGCCGTGGCCCGCGGGCGGGCCGAGTGGTGCCCGCCCTGGGAGCTGATCGAGCACGACTCCGCGGCGGAGATCGACGCGCTTGACCCGCAGCAGGGCGAGCGCTACGACTGGGCCTGGATCGACGAGGAGGCCGGCACCGTGCGGGCGCGCTGCTTCGACCCCGAGGGGGGCATTGCCGAGGACGAGGCGACCGGTTCGGCCGCGGTCAAGCTCTGCGCCGCGCTCGGCCGCGAGATCGAGGTCCACCAGGGCCGCGGCTCGGTGATCGACGCCCGGCCCGTGGCGGGCGAGGGCGACCTGGTCGAGTTCGGCGGCCGCGTCGTCGCCGAGTAAGGACGCCGCGAGATCCTAGGCCTCGCTCGGAACCGGCGACGGCTCCTCGCTGCTGCGCTCGGCACCCTCGAGCCGTTCGCGCAGCAGATCGCCGTGCCCCGAGACAACCGCGCGCTCGGCGCGGGCCGGGTCGAGGTCGATGCCGCGCCGGTGGGCGAGGTCGATCAAGTCCTGCTTTTCGATGTCCTCCCTGGCCCAGCGCAGGAAGACGGCCGCGAAGACGCCAAGCGCCATCAGCATGCACTCCGCCATGAGGATCGCACCCGCCGTGCTCTGGTCCGAGATCGGGGAGATGCCCGCGGTCAGCTCGGTCGGCGCGTAGTCCGGATAGAAGGCTGAGCCCGACCACATCAGCGTGTTGGCGAGCGCCATGCCCGGCAGCCAGATGCCGATCGTGTAGACGACGTGCGCGCCCTTGCCGAACCAGGCGGGCTTCGGCAGCGGACCGAAGAGCGGCATCCACAGCAGGATCCCCGTCGAGATGAAGAGCAGGTGCTCGAGCACGTGCAGCGACTCCGACTGCAGCACCGCCTGGTACATCGGCGGCGAGTGCCACAGGTAGAGGTTGAACGTGAAGATCGAGATCGCCGCGACCGGGTGCGTCAGCTTGCGAAGCGGCCGTCCCCAGCGCCAGGTGAGCACCGGCTGCAGCAACGGGCCGGTGAAGCCGAGGACGACCAGGAGCGAGGCGACGTCGGCGAGCAGCACGTGCTGGACCATGTGCGCCCAGACGAGCTTCTCGGACTGGTCGTCGACGGGGCTCGCGATCGCGGCGGCGATGATGACGAGCCCCGCGCCGAAGCAGAACTGCCGCCAGCCCGGCACCGGCCGGCGCTCGACGCCGAGCGTGTGGGCGCGCTTGTAGTAGGCAAGCGCAAGCCCGACGGGCACCGCAATCGACATCACGGCCCAGAAGGTGTCGACGAGTGCGCTCATCAGCCGGCTCCGCCCTCAGCCGGGTGTCAACCCGACGCGCCCGATGATTCCGCGCCGGCGGCGGGAGCGGCACGGCTCTCGGCCTGCTCACGCTCGGCCTCGGCCGCGTACCGCCGACCCGAGATCCACACGTATAGGCCGATGATCGGCAGGGGGGCGAAGAAGATCGCCGCGTGGTACCAGTGGCCGAGATGCGCGAGGAGCATCCGGCCTTAGTTTAGGCAGCCCCCCGGGCCGGCCCCGGGCCGGCTCGTCCTCCCCGGCTTAGGCCGGCTCCCTCTACAGGCCGGGCGGCGGATCGTAAGCTCTGGCCGCCCCCGTAGCTCAGTTGGTCAGAGCAGCGTCCTTTTAAGTCGTTGGTCGTCGGTTCGAATCCGACCGGGGGCACTGACCTCGTTCGGCTGGAAATTAGGCTCGAGGGTTGGCGAGCGAGACCGCGCGCTCAGCCGGCAGCTTTCGGCCGATCCTCTTATGCAGTAAGCTCACGCAGCGAATGAATGCAATGTTTGAATGCGACCTGGGCGGTGACCATGAAAGCGCTCACGATCAGGAATCTTCCGCCGGCCCTCGCTGACGCTCTCGACCGCGAGAAACGACGCAGGGGCAAGTCGCTGAACCAGACGGTGATCGACCTTCTCGGACAAGGGCTGGGCGCGCAGGGTGTTCGCTCCAACGGCCTGGGCCGCCTCGCCGGAGGCTGGAGTGAGGACGAGTTCCGTGACTTCGAGAGGGCGACCGCGCAGTTCGAGACGGTCGATGAGGAGCTCTGGCGTTGAGCGCCTTTTGCCTCGACACTTCCGCCTACAGCAACTTTCGCAGGGGGAACGAGGAGCTCGCGGCGCTCTTGGATCAGGCCGAGCTAGTGGGTATGCCGACCATTGCGCTCGGTGAGCTGCGCACCGGCTTCCTGCTCGGTGGCAAGCGACAGCGCAACGAACGTGATCTGGACGTCTTTCTCGACAATCCCGTGGTGCAGGTCTTTCCGGTCGACTCAGAGACCAGCCGCCAATACGCGGGGATAGTCGCGGAGCTGCGCAAGGCGGGGACGCCGGTTCCCACCAACGACATCTGGATCGCCGCCACCGCGACCCGCAACGGCACCACGGTCCTGACTTGTGACGATCACTTTGAGCGGATCGGACGCGTCGGCTCGGTCATCATCGACGCCTGATCGCACTCTAAGTGGCGCTGGGCGCCGGCATCGGCAGTCGATTCGCCGGCTGGTCCGGTGGATCCGGGCTTAGCCCGGGTCCACCGGGCCAGGTGGATGAAGCGGCTTCCGAGGCCAAGTCCAGGGCCGATTCGGGAGCGCCCGTGTGGTGGAGCCACACGGGTGTGAGCGAAGTGGCGCTGGGCGCCGGCATCGGCAGTCGATTCGCCGGCTGGTCCGGTGGATCCGGGCTTAGCCCGGGTCCACCGGGCCAGGTGGATGAAGCGGCTTCCGAGGCCAAGTCCAGGGCCGATTCGGGAGCGCCCGTGTGGTGGAGCCACACGGGTGTGAGCGAAGTGGCGCTGGGCGCCGGCATCGGCAGTCGATTCGCCGGCTGGTTCGGTGGATCCGGGCTAAAGGCCGCCGATCCGGTTCGGCGGCCAGTAGGTCGCGACGGCGTGGCCGATGATCCAGTCGCGCGGAACGGGGCCCCAGAAGCGCGAGTCGTCGGAGCCGGGCCGGTTGTCGCCCATCATGAAGTAGCTGTCGTCGGGGACCGTGATCGGAGTCGGGTAGTCGCAGCCGGGCTGGTGGCGGCAGGGGACGGTCTTCCAGTCGCCCTCGACCGGCTTGCCGTTGACGATCGGGATCCCGTTGTCGATGCTGACCCGGTCCCCCGGGCCGGCGACGACGCGCTTGATGAAGGCCTCGTCCCCTCGCTGATCGCCCGCCTTCGGGCAGGGCTGGTGGAACTCGCGCTGCGCTTGGCCGCCGCACTCCGACATGCCGCCGCGGATCGCGTTCATCGGCGGGTTGAAGACCACGACGTCGCCGATGCTCGGGTCCTCGCCGATCCGTGAGGAGAAGCGATCGACGAGCACGCGCTGGCCGATATCGAGCGTCGGCTCCATCGAGCCCGACGGGATCTCGTAGGGCTTGACCGCGTAGGACTGCACGGCGAGGGCGAGGATCACCGCGAGCGCGACCGTGAAGACGATCTGGAAGATCTTGCGCAGCCCCGCGAACGTGGACTGCTGCGGCCGTTCGGGGTCTCCCTCCTCAGCCGCCGCCTCGGTCGCTTCGCTCTCGTGCTCGCTCGATTCCATCCCCCTCAGGGTAGGGAGCGACCCTCCCCGGCAGCTGCCGACAGCTCGAAGAGGGCAACGATTGCCGCCCCGGCGGCGCCGAACCCGCCGATGGCGAGCAGCCACATCCCCCACGTGTCGCCGTGGCCGGCGCCGCCCGGGTCCTTGGCGTATAGGTCAAGGCAGCCGAGCGGCTTGCCCTGATCGCCGAGCGAGCCGCAGTCCGGGGGCAGCGTGATCGCCGCGAGCAGGCCGAAGAAGAGCGCGCCGATACCGCACGCCGCCGCCAGCTTCAGCGCCCGCGGCCTGCCGTAGGCGCGGTAGACGAGCAGGAAGAAGAGCGCTGCGGCCGCAAGCAACAGGCCGAACCATCCCTCCGGCCGGCCGGCGTTGCCGAGCACGTCGGACCCCGGCTCCTCGAGCATCGCGAAGGCGCCGATCAGGGCAACGAGCGCAGCGCCGGCGCCGATCCAGACCAGCGCCTCGACGCTGGGCCTCGGTGGCCTCCTCCTCATCGGCTCAGGGTAAGCCTGCGACCCGCCAGCGGGCGCCGATCGCCGCGGCGGCGGGCGCTCAGTTCCCGGGCGGAATCTGGCTGGGGTTGCAGTCGAGCGAGCCGTTCTCGGTGAACGGGTTGGTGCCGTCGGGCGCGGGGCGCTCGTTGGAGCCCGGGCAGCGCTCGAGGTTGCCGGTGCTCATGCCGGCGATCTGCTCCTGCGGGGTCTGCACGCCGCCGGTCAGGTTGGGCAGGCCGTTGGGGCTGAGCGACAGCGTGTTGAACGTGACCGCCACCCTCGAGAGGCCCCCGTTGGCGTCATAGATCCCCGAGCTCGGACCGAAGTCGTTGAACCAGCCCGTCAGCTCGGGCGAGTAGGCGCGGAAGAAGGCGAGCTGCTTGAGCGAGCCGTCGAGCGAGTCGAGCGATTCGGGGAAGGCACCCTGGCGCTTTTTGCCGTGCCGGTGCACGGGGCCGATCGCGATCTTGGTCAGCGGGTTCTGCAGCTTGGTCAGATCGACGAGGTCGTTGTCGGGGCCGGGCGTCTCGATCACCTGATCGAGGTCGGTCAGGGTCGGCACGAGGTTGCGGGAGGCGGCGCGGAACTGGCTGAAGAAGGGCCGCAGCTTGCGGGCAACGGGCTTGGAGGCGTTGACGAGCGGGTCGAGGTCGTCGAGGGTCGCGCGCAGGTTGACCGCGGTCGTGTTGAAGTTGCGCATGAAGGAGGGCAGCCGGTTGACCGCTTCGGCGAGCGCCGTGCGCTGGCGGGCGAGCGCGCCCGTGGTCTGGTTGAGGTTGGAGACCAAGGCGGCGACGTCGTCGCGCTTGGCCGCGACGGCGCCGGAGAGCCGTGAGCCGTCGACGATCAGGTTCTCGAGCGTGCGCTCGTCGAGGGTGAGCTCGCTGAACAGGCGGTTGGAGGTGCGAGAGCAGCGGGTTGAGGTAGTGAAAGCCGCGGTTGGCCTGCTCTCCGACGCCCTCGGTGGAGATGTCGAAGCCCTTGATCACCTTCTTGAGGTTGGCGACGGTGCGGTCGTCGAGGGTGTTGAAGATCTGGTCGAGATCGACCTCGCTGACGGTCTCGGACTGATCCATGTCGCCGCCGGAGGGGATCGGATCGCCGCCTTGGCCGTCGGCGGGCAGGGTCAGCTGGATCGAGCGGTTGGCGATGCCCGACAGCGAGAAGGAGCGGACCGTGGCGATCGTGCCGCGTGGCAGCGGTGCGTAGTCGGAGTCGACGTGGAAGTCGACGAGGGCCTCGCCGTGGGGGCCGAGCTGGATGTCGTCGATGCCGCCGACCGCGGTGCCGCCGACGGTGACGGTGTTGCCCTTGACGAGCTGGGCCGCATTCTCAAAACGCGCGGTCACCTCGTACTGGTCCGAGCTGCGGAGCAGGATCCAGCCGGCGACGCCGAGCACGATGACGAGGGCGGCGAGCGCGCCGATCCGCTGCAGGCGCCGCGCGCCCCTGCCGCTCCGGGCAGCGTCTTCCCGCTCCTGCTCGTGGACGGGGTTGGCCGTCTGGCGGCTGGGGTCCCGCATCTTGGCGAGCACGCTCTCGTGCTCTTCCGCGTCCGCCGCGGAGGGGTCGGGACCGCTCACCGTCGGCGCCTCACCTTGCCGCTCGAGCTCGGCCAGGCGGCGATCGCGCTCGCGGCGCCGCTCGAGCAGCTCCTGCCAGTGCCGGCGGCGCTCCTCCTCCTCGGACCGCCCGCCGGCCCTCTCGTCGGGGTCGGACATATTCACTACCTACCAGGCCTGCAGGTGCCCGTTAAGTAGATCGGTCACACACCCGCCCGGATGTCCGGCCGCTGACTCAGCGCGGCACGAAGCGACGCACACGTGGGCTGCCGTTGCCGGCCTCGTCGAAGACGCGGACCTTGACCTTCCTCGTGCCCGCGGGCAAGCGGACCGTGACGCTCTTTCCCGCATCGACCTCGACCTTGCGCCGTGCCGGCCCGGAGCGGATCCGCTTGTTGTGGCGGTCGACGAACCACACGCGGTAGGACTTGGCGCGACCCGCGTACCAGTCGTCGCCCGGCATCCGGAAGCGCAGGCGGCCGTGCTTCGAGTGCACCCCCTTGATCCGTGCGTCCCGGATCACGCCGGGCGGTCGCGTGTCGGTGCCGTAGGTCCCGGTGTTGCGCTCGTCGTGGCGGTAGCTCCACCACTCGTCGTCGCCCGAGCCCGCCTTGCCCTTGGTCCGCCACGCCATCAGATAGCCCTCGCGCGTGATCGCGACGACGTCGGTGCGCCCGTCGCTGTCGACGTCGCCGACGCTCGGCGACCAGACGATCCAGCCCGGCTGGAAGTGCGGGAAGCCGCCGACCTGCCGTCCCGCGCTGCCGTAGGCGCCGATCGCTGAGCTGTCGGCCGCGTTGATCACGTCGGGCTTGCCGTCACCGTCGACGTCGGCGACGGCCGGCGCCCCGAGGAAGTCGAGGCCCTGCAGCTTCGCCGGGAACCCGGCCACCGGCGCGCCCGTCTGCGCGTCGAAGGCACGCACGTAGTTGTTGATCGGGAAGCCGCCGCCGGCGAGCAGCAGCCCGCTCGCGACCGATGCCGCGCCTGAGCCGGGCTCGGTGTAGGCGAGCCGCTTGCCGCCGCCCACCCGGCCGAACGCGCCCGAGGTCGTGAACCCGACCGGGGTGTCGTCCGGCAGGTTCCCGTGGAAGATGTCAAGGAGGTTCCCGAGGTCCTTCGAGGCGAGCGCCGAGAGCGTCGCGCCCGGCACCGGGCCGTAGACGCCGCGGGTCGAGCCGTCGCCGCCGAACAGCATCGCGGGCGAGAAGAGCGCCGGCTCGAAGGCGATCTCGTCCTTGCCGTCCCCGTCGACGTCGGCGAGCGAGGGAGAGTTGGCGCCCTCGGTCACGAACTCCTGCGCCGAGCCGACGAAGCTGATCAATCCCTGCACCTCGACCGGGAATCCCTTGACCAGCGATCCATCGGAGTTGTATGCGTGCAGGTGGCTGACCGCGAGCGGCTGCAGCCCCGTGCCGAGCGCGTCGGTGTACTGCGACTTGAGGACGATCTCGGGCTTGCCGTCGCCGTCGATGTCGCCGACGGCGGGCGCCGTGTCGAGCTTTTGGTCGTTCTCGGTCACGTGCCCGGCAGGCGGCGAGTGGCCGGCGGGCAGCTCGACCTTGACCGGGAACCCGTCGAGCTTGCGGCCGCGCGCGTTCCAGACGCTGATGCCGCCCGTTCCAGCCGACCTGGACCACGTCGAGCCGGCCGTCGCCGTCGATGTCGGCAAGGACCGGCGGCGCCGTCGCGCCGAGCACCGGCTGGCGCGTGTAGGGCAGCTGCGGGCGGGGCACCGGCGGCTTGCGCACGCCCGCGCTGAGCGCCTTCGGCCAGCCCGGCAGCAGCTTGCCGAACCGGTCCCAGGCGTAGACGCGGCCGCTGGTCGAGGTCGCGACGACCGAGAGCCGCCCGCGACCCTGCAGGTCGGCGACCGCGACGCTGTTCATGAACGGCTCGTCGCCGGGATCGATCCCGCGATGCTGCTCGGTCACGCGCGTCGGCTTCGAGTGCGCGGGCCAGCCCGGCAGCTCCTTGCCGCTCCTCGGGTCGATCGCGTGCACGGACCCGTCGGTGTCGCCGAAGACCATCGCCAGGTCCGCCCCTACCCTGCAGGTCGGCGAGCTTGCGGCTGAGACTCGCCGCTGGTCGGCGAATTCGGTGCGGGAATCCCGCGAGCAGCGTCGGGATCGTGATGGACGGCGATCGCGCGCCGCTCCTCCCCGATCCGCCCGGCGCGAGTCGGTGACCTGGATCGCGCAGCGTCACCGTGTACTGCTCGCTCGTCTCCAGCTCCTTGCGCGGGAGAGCTCAAACGGCGCGTTCCAGAAGCTCTTCGGGATCTGCGCCAGGTTCGAGCTTGCCGATCCTGCCGTCGACCGGCTTGCGGCTTGCGGCCGCTCCGATCGTCTGGAACTGGCCCTCGGCGGGCTCCGCCCCGAGCCCGTACTGCAGCTCCCAGTGGAACCGCCCGCCGTGCGCGGCGCGTCGACGTGGCCTCTGACCGGCACCGCCTTGCGCTCGGTCGGGTCATACAGCGAGTACCACCGCGGGCCGTCGAACCAGGCGACGGGCGGGATCGCGCCCTTGGCGATCGCCGCCATCGCGTCGGGCACCTCCGGCCGGCCGTAGCCGAACTGCAGGTCCAAGCCGCGGCTTCGAGGGCCAGTTCGTGTTGCCGGACACGTCGGAGGCGGTGGCGCGGACGACCTGGATCGCCTCGGCGCTCGTGAGCGGCCGCTTGATCAGCCCCTTCGCCGCCGCCTCCTTGCCCCAGGCGATCACCATCGCCATGACGCCGCCGACCGTCGGCGTCGACTCCGAGGTCGTGCCGCCCTCGGTCGGCGGCGCTGAACATGTTGTGGGTGCCCCAGGAGGTGAAGCCGGAGCGGGCCCGGAAGGTTGTCGAGGAGCTGGTTCTGCACGGCGGCGCTGCCGGGCGCGGTCTGCAGGCCGGCGTCGTTGGCGACCATGCCGTTGCCGGGCAACACGTGCGGCCAGAACTGGACCGCCCTGGTGGTCGGTCGAGTCGAAGTCGTTGGAGGCCTCGACCGGGATCACGCCCTTGTCGCCAGACGCGCTCGACCGTCTCCCGCATGAACGACGAGTAGCCGAGGTCGGCGGTGACCGAGACGAGCACGTCGACGTTCGATGTCCGCCGCGTAGTTCCAGGCCTGGGCGAGGTCGTCGGTGCGATCGAGCGCCTCGGCCCCCGCCTTGATCGGCAGCACCATGCAGCTCGGGGCAGACCCCGGCCTCGACCGTGCCGTTGTTGGTCTCGGCCGCCGCCTGCTCCATCTGACTGTTGGCGTGCTCGTAGCTCGTGTCGACCGTGGTCGGGTCGTTCTGGTTCTCGTAGAAGTCCCAGCCGGAGATGTCGTCGGTGTAGCCGTTGCCGTCGTCGTCGCGGCCGTCGGAGAAGCGGACGATGATGTCCTCGCCGTCGACGAGCCCGTTCCCGTTGACGTCCTTGGTGTCGGCGTAGTCCTTCGCGTTGAGGACGCCGTCGTTGACCGGCGTCGTCGGCTGCGGCAGCTCGCCCGCGTTGAGGAAGACCTTGTTCGCGAGCTCCTCGGGCTCGTTCTGCCAGTTGATGCCGCCCTCGATGTAGGCGATCACCGTGTCGGCGTCCCGCCGGTCGTGTACTTGCGCCACGCCTCGTCGAGCGACATGCCCGCCGCGCCCGTCGGATCGGAGGCGTTCGGCGGCGCACTTCGGGATGAACGAGTAGAGGTAGTGCTGCTCGGCGCCGGCGGACTCGTCGCGCAGCTGACCGCCGCCGCCCTCGGCCGGGCGCGTACTCGGGGTCGTTCGGGGGCCGTCTGGGGAAGGCCGCGAGCGCGGCGCCGGCCGAGCAGCGCCAGGCGGCGAGCGCGGTCGGCAGCAGCTGCCAGCCCCGCGGACGGCGCCACAGCGACGCCTTTCAGTTCAGCTTGCCCGATGCAGGAACTCCCCGCTCCCATCCCTCGGGCGCGAATCTAACCGCGCTCGAAGCCGCTCCTTGCGCCGGTTCCCCGCGGTCTCAGCCGGCTCAGGTCGGCGCGTTCCACTCCCGGATCACGGGGTAGATGTGCTCGAGCCCGAGCCTGCTGATCGTCCCCGTGGCCAGCGCCAGCGCTGGCCCACCCACCGTCTCCTGCTCGATCCAGCGGGCGGCGAGGACCCGCAGAACGTGGCCGTGGGCGAAGCAGATCGAGTCGCACTCGAGTGCGCGCAGCTCCTCGACGAGCGGGTCGACGCGGGCGGCGATCTCGGCCGGCGACTCGCCGCCGGGGCAGCCGTCGGTCCACAGCAGCCAGCCGGGCTGCGGGCCGCCGTGGATCTCGGCCGTCGTCTTGCCCTCGTAGTCCCCGTAGTCCCACTCGAGCAGCTCGTCGCGGTACTCGGCGCGATCGACCGAAGCCGGCCAGCGCGCAGGTCTCGCGGGCTCGGGTCAGCGGGCTGCAGAAGACGCGGCCGAACTCGTGCTCGCCGAGCCGCGGGGCGAGCGCCGCCGCCTCGCGCTCGCCGTTGGCGGTGAGCGGGATGTCGGTGCGACCGGTGTGGCGCTTGGCCAAGCTCCACTCGGTCTCCCCGTGCCGGACCAGCCAGGCCTCGAACCCACTCATAGGCCGATCCTATGGCGCCGGCCAGCGGCGCCGGGCGCAGGCGCTCAGCCGAGCTCGGGCATGCCCGGCCTCGGGAGTCGAGGCCTCGGCGTGCAGTCGCTGCGGGATCCGGCCGGCGTGGCGGGCCGCCCAGCCGGCCTCGACGGCGGCGCGCATCGCGCGCGCCATCAGCGCCGGATCCTCGGCCCGCGAGACCGCGGAGGCGAGCAGGACGCCGCGAGCAGCCGAGCTCCATCGCCAGCGCCGCGTCGGAGGCGGTGCCGATGCCGGCGTCGAGGATCACCGGCACGCTCGCCTGCTCGACGATGATCCGCACGTTGTAGGGGTTGCGGATTCCGGCGCCGGAGCCGATCGGCGAGCCGAGCGGCATCACCGCCGCGCAGCCGACCTCCTCCAGGCGCCGGGCGAGGATCGGGTCGTCGTTCGTGTAGGGCAGCACCGTGAACCCGTCGGCGACGAGGCGCTCGGCGGCGGCAAGCGAGCTCGGGCGCGTCGGGCAGCAGCGTCCGGTCGTCGCCGATCACCTCGAGCTTGATCCAGTCGGTCTCGAACGCCTCGCGGGCGAGCTCGGCGGTGCGGATCGCGTCGCGGGCCGTGTAGCAACCGGCGGTGTTCGGCAGGACGAAGAGCCCGAGCCGGTCGATCACGTCGACGACCGAGTCGGTGGCGAGCGGGTCGACGCGGCGCAGCGCGACGGTGACGATCTCGGTCCCCGAGACCTCGAGCGCCCGCTCGAGGTCCTCCATCGAGCGGAAGCCGCCGGTGCCGACGATCAGCCGCGAGCCCCAGCTGCGACCGCCGAGCTCGAAGCGCGCTCGGCCGTCGCCGAGCCGCGGCGCCGCTGCGTCCGGCATCGCTCACGAGCCCCCCTGGATCGCGACGACGACCTCGACGCGCTGCGCCGTCGGCGAGCTCGCGCGTCGTGCAGCTGCGCGCGCGGCACGACCTCGCCGTCGACGGCGACGGCGAAGCCGCGGGCGCCGGGCTCGCCGCCGGCCGTCGACGCGCGTCGGCGACGGTCGAGCCGCGGCCGAGCTCGCGGCGCTCGCCGTTGAGGACGATCTCGATGATCACGTCGTCGCCCCCGCGGTCGCGCGGTGCGCCATCGCGTGCCGGGCGGGCGTCAGCGGCTCGAGCTCCGGCCGGCAGCTCGCCGAGGCCGAGCGCCGCGTCGGCGGCCGCGGCGATCAGCGGGGCCAGCAGGATGCCGTTCCGGTAGAGGCCGCCGCGACGACGACCCGGCGCTCGTCGTCGCCCGGCAGCGGCCCGATCGCCGGCGCGTTGTCGGGCGAGCCCGGCCGCAGCCCGGCCGCCGTCTCGACCAGCTCGAGCTCGGCCAGCTCGGGCAGCGCCCGGTAGGCCTCGCGCAGCAGCTCGTGGACGCCGCCGGCGGTGACCCGCAGGTCGAAGCCCCGCTCCTCGACCGTGGCGCCGATCACGACCTCGCCGCTGGCGCGCGGGACGACGTAGAAGCGCTCGCCGGCGACGATCCGCTCGCAGGGCATCGCGCCCGGCTCGGCCCGCAGCCGCAGGATCTCGCCCTTCACCGGTCGCACCGGCAGCCGCGGCCGGTCGCGGCCGAGCAGGCCCTCGGCCCCCGCCCAGGCCCCGGCGGCGAGGAAGACGCGCTCGCCGCGTCGAGCTCGCCCAGGCCCTCGAGCGTCGATCGCGGCCCGTGCGGGGGTCGATGCTGCGCGACCGTCGCCCTCCGCGAACTCGGACGCCGGCCGCCTCGCAGGCCGCGCGCAGCGCCGCGAGCAGCGCCCGCGGATCGACCTCCGCCTCGCCCGGCGCCTCGATGCCGCGCGCGGACGACGCTCGCCAGCCCCGGCTCGAGCTCGCGGCACTCGCTGCCGAGCAGCTCGCGCGCTTCGAGCCCGAGGCGCCGCTGGAGCTCGGCGTGGCGACGCAGCTCGGCCGCCTCGTCGCGGTCGAGGCCGACGTGGAGGGCGCCGCAACGCCGGTAGGGGACCGGCGCGGCCGCGCTCGGCCTCGAGCTCGCCGGCGAACGACTGGCCAGCGCGGGCGCGAGCGAGCGCCGGCGCCGAGCAGGTCCTCCTCGCCCCAGCTCGCCTCGCCGACGGGCGCGATCATGCCCGCCGCGACGTGCGCGGCCGCCGGGCGCTCGCGGCGGCGTCGACGACGACGCGTCCGGGCGCCCGCGCGGGCCGCGCGCCAGGCGCAGACCAGCCCGGCGAGGCCGCCGCCGACGACCGCGACCTCGACGCGGTCGCCGCGCGCGCTCGGCTCGCCGGACCTGGCTCCTGCGGCTGCGTTGCGGTCTCGTCGCTCATCTGTTCGGCTCCTGCCTCGTGGTGAGCGGCGTCGGGGTACATCCCTTCGCCGGCATCACCCGGATCAGGTTCGGACGGTCGGCGCGCGATCGAGCCGCCCTCTCAGCCCGCTCGCCGGGCTCCCGTTGTGTGCACCCATAGTAGATCCGCGGCGCTTCCGAGCCGCATCCGACGGGTCCGCCGCGAGCGCTACGCTGTGGCCGCATGGACCCCGCCGCCCGCACCGCCCGGCTCGCCGATGCGCGCCTCTACTTCGTCTGCGACGCCGGCTTCGACCCGGTCGAGCTCGAGGGCCTGCTCGGCGCGGCGCTCGCCGGCGGCGCCGACCTGATCCAGCTCCGCGACAAGCACGCGCCGGACGCGGCCCTGCGCGCCGCCGCCAGCCTCTTCCGCGACGCCGCCGCCGACGCGGGCGCCCTCTTCATCCTCAACGACCGGCCCGAGCTCGCCGCCGAGCTCGGCGCCGACGGCGTCCACGTCGGCCAGGACGACGCCGCCGTCGCCGCGGCCCGCGAGCTCGCCGGCGCCGGGACGCTCGTCGGCCTCTCCACCCACTCGCCCGAGCAGCTCGACGCGGCGCTCGCCGCCGAGGGCGCCGAGCGGCCCGACTACCTCAGCGTCGGCCCGGTCTGGGAGACGCCGACGAAGCCGGGCCGGCCCGCCGCCGGGCCTCGACTACGTCCGCTACGCCGCCGGCGGCTGCCGGCCGGCTCGGCGCGCCCTGGTTCGCGATCGGCGCGATCGACGCCGACACGTCGCCGAGGTGCGCGAGGCCGGCGCCCGCCGGATCGTCGTCGTCCGCGCGATCCGCGACGCCGACGAGCCGCTCGCCGCCGCCCGCGAGCTGCGCGCGGCGCATCAGCCGCGGCCGATCGGGGCGCGCGGCGATGAGCAGCCGCGAGCGCAAGCGCAGCGAGCGCCGCAAGCGCAAGCAGCGCAGCGCCGACGCCGCGCCGGCGCCGAGCGCCGAGGCTCCGGCGCGCGAACGCGGCGACGGAGCCGCCAGGCGGAGACGGTCAGCGACATCGCGGCCGAGGCCGAGGCGCGCGGCGTCAGCCAAGTCGGAGATCCGCAACGAGCGCGCCCGCGAGGCGCTCGAGCCGCTCGCCGAGGGCGAGCGCCCGCAGCGTCGTCACCGTCGGCGCGATCCTCTCCGCCGCGATCGCAGCGGTCACGCTCGGCGCCTGGATCGCCGGCGCCGAGGTCGACGGCGAGCGCCCGAACGCGCTCCAGGTCTTCGCCCCGGCGATCCTCTTCGGCGGTCATGGCCTGCGGGCATGTGGGGCGCGCGCTACTGGGCCGTGCTCGGCTTCCAGGCGGTGATGGGCGATCCTCATGGTCGGCTCCTTCCTGAGCCTGATCAGCGGCGACCTCGCGCGGCCGGCGCGCTCGACCGCGGTCCTCGTCCTCGCGGTCGCCGGCGCCCTCTTCTGGTTCACGGTCAAGGCGCTGGCGCGGATCCAGATGCCCGACCGGCACATGCCGAAGTGAGCGGTCCGAGCTGGCGGACGGCCGCGTCCGGCCCCGATAGAGTCGCCGCATGGCTGAAGACCCCTATGACCTGATCGTGATCGGATCCGGCCCGGGCGGCTACGTCGCCGCGGTCCGCGCCGCCCAGCTCGGGCTGAAGACCGCCGTCGCCGAGAAGGACTACACCGGCGGCCGCTGCCTCAACTACGCCTGCATGCCGGCGAAGACCATCCTGCACGCGGCCGAGGTCTACGACCAGGCGAACGACGCGGCCGAGCAGTTCGGGATCAAGGTCGAGGGCGCGAGCGTCGACTGGGACGCCGTGCAGGCGCGCCGCGAGGAGGTCCGCGAGGGCGCTCTCCGGAGGCGTCGCCGGACTCTTCAAGAACAACAAGATCGACCTGCTCGAGGGCGAGGCGAGCGTCAAGGAAGCCGGCACCGTGACGGTCGGCGACACCGACTACGAGACGAAGAACATCCTGCTCGCGACCGGCTCGGTCGCCCTGCCGATCCCGGCGTCGAGTTCGGCGACCGGGTGATCGACACCTGGGGCGCCTGGTCGCTGCAGGAGCTGCCCGACAAGATCGCCGTGGTCGGCGCCGGCGCCTCCGGGCGCCGAGATCGCCTCGGCCTACGGCCGCTTCGGCGTCGAGGTGCTGCTGATCGAGATGCTCGACCAGATCCTCCCCGCCGAGGACAAGGACATGGCCCGCGTCGTCGCCCGCGCCTTCAAGAACCAGAACATCACGATCTCGACCGGAACCAAGGTCGAGAACGTCGAGCCCGGCAAGGACTCGGTCAAGTTCACCTACGGCGACGAGAGCGCCGAGGTCGACTACCTGGTCATCGCCGGCGGCCGCGGCGCCCGACGTCGAGGCGCTCGGCCTCGACGCGGTCGGCGTCAAGACCGGCGACGGCGGCAAGATCGAGGTCGACGAGCGCCCAGAAGACTTCGGTCGACGGGATCTACGCGATCGGCGACCTGTCCCCGGCCCGGCGCTCGCCCACAAGGCCTCGACGAGGGCATGTCGCGGTCGAGGCGATCGCCGGCGCAACCCCCACCCGATCGACCTCGACCGGGTCCCCGGCGCGACCTTCTGCCACCCGCAGGTCGGCCCGTCGGCATGACCGAGGCGCAGGCCAAGGAGGCCGGGCACAAGGTCAAGGTCGGCAAGTTCAAGCTCGGCGGCGTCGGCGCCGCCCAGGTCTACGAGGACCGCGACGGCATGGTCAAGATCGTCGCCGACGCCGAGTACGGCGAGATCCTCGGCGCCCACATCGTCGGCAACACCGCCTGCAACATGATCATCGAGCTCGTCGCCGCCCAGGCGCTCGAGGGCGGCTACCAGGAGCTCGCCCGGATCATCCACCCGCACCCGACGATCTCCGAGGCCGTCATGGAGGCCGCGCGGGCGGTCGACGGCTGGGCCACGCACGCCTGAGCGATCGGGGCGCAGCGATGGTCGGCGACTCGCGCCTTCGAGGTCACCCAGCGTGACCCGATGCGGAGCGACGCAGCCGGCGCGAGGCCGAGCCCGACCCCGAGCGTCGTCGTCTTCTACTTCGACCTCGGCTCGATCTACGCCTACCTGGCGGCGGAGCGGATCAGCCGCCTGTTCGGCGACGCGGGCCTGACCCAGCCCGAGTGGCAGCCGATCCTGCTCGGCGGCCTGTTCAAGAGCTTCGGGCGCAGCTCGTGGATGCTCGGGCCTGAACGGGAGCCGGGGATGCGGGAGTGCGAGCGACGCGGCGCCGAATACGGCCTGATGCCGATCGTCTGGCCGGACCCGGTGCCCGGCAACACGCTGTACGCGATGCGCGTCGCCACGTACGCGAAGAGCATCGGGCGGTCCGTCTCCTTCGCGCTCGCCGCCTTCCGCCAGGCCTTCGCCGCCGGCCGCGACCTGAGCGAGCCCGACAACGTCGCGATCGCGGCCGCCGCCTGCGAGATGCACCCGAACGCGATCGCCAAGGCGGCCGCCTCTGACGCCGTCAAGCGGCGGCTGATCGAGGCGACCGAGCAGGCCGGTGGGCTCGGCGTCCGCGGCGTGCCAACGGTCCGGGTCGGCGAGCGGATCTTCTGGGGCGACGACCGGCTGGAGGAGGCGGTGGCCGCGGCGACGGAGCTCGACTGAGCTGTGTGACGGTCCCGACGCAGGCCGTCACGCCGGCGCTCTACATTGCAGGTTGCAGTGTCGAAGGCGATCGAGAGCGAGGCGGAGGGGGACCCGTCAGCGCCAGAGCCGGGTGAGAGCCCGGCGCCGCGGACGGCAAAGGGGGTGACGCAGCGGAGCGAGCTCGCGAAGCGGGCGCAGGCCAACACACGCCGGGTGGCCGAGTCGAAGGCGACCGTCCCCCACATCTACCTTGGCCGGACGGCGCAGCTCGCCGAGCCCGGCGCGGATTCCGCCCCGGCGCTGATTGCGGCCACCGGCCGGGCCTTGGTCAGTCATCCGGCCCTCAACGGCGCCTACCGGGACGGCGCAGTCGAGACGCATGGGCGCGCAAACATCGGACTTACCGTCGAGGGATCCGAGGGATCGCTTGTGCCGACGGTCCTCGATGCCGACAGAAAGTCCGTGAGCGAGATCGCCACCGAGATCGAGGAGCTACGCGCCGGGGCCATGGGCGGGACGCTGGCCGCGCCCGCCTACTCCGGCGCAACCTTCACGCTGACGGTGCTCGCCGAGGGCGCCGACCGGGCGTCGCTGCCCGTCGTGCCCGGCCAGGCGGCCCATCTCGCCGCTGGGCGGGTCCGCGAGGCGGTGGTCGCCGGCGATGACGGCAGCCCCGAGGTCGCCGACGTCGTCGACCTCGGGCTGAGCTGTGACGCCCGCGCTGTCGGCGCCGAGGAGGCCGCACGGTTTCTCGGGACACTTGCCGCATTGATCGGCCAGCCGCGGGGTTAGAGGGAGCGATGCAACACCAGGCGCTCGAGGTTCCCCTCCAGGATCTGCCGCCGATCGACGAGCACTCGATCGAGATCGACGCGCCTGCGGAAGCTGCCTGGGCGGCGCTGTTCCCGACGCTCAACCAGGCCTTCGACGGCAAGCTCGGGCAGCGCATGGCGCGGGCGCTCGACTGCCGCGACGAGGTCGCCGAAGGTGACCTGCACCACCCCGGCGGCACGCTCCCCGGCTTCGTCGTCGCCCGCTCGGTCGCGCCGGTGATGCTGGCGCTGATGGGCGAGCACCGCTACTCGCGCTACGCGCTCGTCTTCCGCATCGACCTGCTGCCCGGCCAGCGCTGCCGCGTGCGGGCCGAGACCAGGGCGCTCTTCCCAGGCGGCAAGGGCCGCGTCTACAAGGGCGCCGTGATCGGCACGCGCGGCCATATTTGGGTCGTCCGCAGCATTCTGAAGACGTTGAAGAAGCGCGCCGAGCAACGAGTAAACGGCGGGTGACGGCGTCGGCGCGGCGTCCCATGACGCGGCGCCTGAGTGCACGTCTGGGGCGCTTATGTGGCTCCGCCACACTGCGCGCCTTAGCCGCGCCCTCAGGCTTGGTCAGGGAACGCCTTTTCTTGGTGCCAGACTGGTGAGGTGAGCACTTCCGCCACCGATGGCCTGCTCGTCGCCCGGCTCGGGACCCTCGGCTATGCGGATGCGTTGGGGCTCCAGAACTCGATCCGGGAGGCGCGGCAGGCGGGGCGGGTCGGCGACGTGCTCCTTCTGCTCGAGCACTACCCCGTGTATACGCGCGGGCGCCGGACGAAGGCTGAGGAGCTGCCGATGGGCGAGCAGTGGTACGAGATGCAGGGGATCGAGGTCGCCGCCACCGACCGCGGGGGTGCCGTCACCTACCACGGGCCCGGGCAACTCGTCGCCTACCCGATCGTCGACCTGAGCCGCTGGGACGACGACGTTCACGCGTACGTCCGCCGGCTCGAGCAGGTGATGATCGCCGCGCTCGGCGACCACGCCGTCGAGGCCCAGGTCTTCGACGGGCTGACCGGCGTGTGGACCGCGGGGGCGCCGCCGATCGAGGTCGGCGCGCCCGGCCCGCAGGGCACTCCCGTCGGCCCGGGCGCCGCGCCGGGCGAGCCCGGTCAGCAGGCGCGCAAGATCGGCTCGATCGGCATCCACGTGAGCCGCGGCGTCACGACACATGGGCTGGCGGTCAACGTCGCCAACGACCTGCAGCCCTTCGAGTGGATCGTCCCCTGCGGGATCGAGTACGTGCGGATGACCTCGCTCTCCCGCGAGCACGGCAGCGAGCAGAGCACGGCGGCGTTTGGCGAGTCGGTGGCGCGGCGCTTCGCGGAGGTCTTCGGGCTGGCCGCAGAGGACGTCGCCGCCGAGGAGCTGCCGGCGGCGCGGGCCGCGGGCTGAGCCGATGGGCGAGGAGTCCCCGCGGCGACCGCGGGCGGAGGTCCGCCCTGCCGGCTCATGGCAGGAGCCCGAGGCGCTCGGCTGGATCGAGGTCAAGGTCTACGAGCTCGCTCGCGGCCAGACTCAGATTCGCGTCAAATGGCCCGAGGGCGCCCGCGACGACACACCCGAGGGCATCGCTCGCCAAAACGAGTTCCTCACCTTCGTCAAGGCCGAGCTCGACCTGATCGACCCCGGGCCCGGGTAGCCGTTCAGGCCCCGGACGCTCCGGACTTCGCCACGACGGACGTGGGAGATCCTCGACCGCATCTCGCGCGGCGAGACTCAGCCGCAGGTGGCGCTGGCGGTCGGCACGACCGAACGAACCGTGGAAAAGTGCTCGCAGCCGCCGGCGGCACGCCCTCCAGGCGATCGCGACGGCGGGCGCGCTCGAGCTTGCGGCTGTCGCTTTGCGAACGCGAGGAGATCAGGGCGGTGATCGCCTGATCGAAGACTGGCCCGAGATCAAGGCGCCAAGGGTGACCGAGCTCCTGCGCGACGAGCACGGCTACTGCGGCTCGGTCGATCTGGTCCGAAAGCGGATCGCGGCGATGCGCGGGCCAAGCGAGCGCCCCGCGCAGAGGACCGGCTACCGCCCCGCCCAGGTGATGCAGATCGACTGGGGCGAGATGCCGAGCAGGCCGAAGATCGGGGGCAAGGAGCGCCGCATCTACGCGCTGGTCTGCTCGCTGCCCTACTCGGGCGCCTCCACCGCCCACTTCTCCTTCGACATGACGATGGAGTCGTTCCTCGAAGGCCACGTCCATGCCTTCGAGTGGCTCGGCGGCGTCCCGCGCGAGTGCGTCTACGACAACCTGCGAAGCGCGGTCGCCCGCCGCGAGGGCAAGGAGGTGAGCTGGAACAAGCGCTTCTTGGAGCTCCGCGGCCACTACGCCTTCCACGCCACCGCCTGCACGCCGGCGAGCCCGCGTGAGAAGGGCTCGACCGAGGGCGCCGTCCGCTACACCAAGCGCGGTTTTTGGCCCGCCCGGAGCTTTCAGAGCCTCGCCGAGCTCGATCGCCAATACGCCGACTGGCGCGATCGCTACGCGCTGCCCAGACGGCATGCATCGGGCCACTTCATCGTCGCCGATCGGCTGGCGGTCGAGCGTGAGGCGGCGCGGCCCTTGCCACCGACACCCTTCGACTACGCCGGCCGCCGCAGCTCGAGGGTCCCGATCGACGGCTATCTCAAGCACCGCGCCAGCTTCTACCGGGCGCCCGAGGCGCTCGTCCACCAGCGCGTCGAGCTGCGCTTCGACCGCGACCGCGTCTGGATCGAACACAAGGGCGAGACCGTGGCCAGCTACGAGCGCAGCTACCAAGCGGGCAGTTGGCGGCCCGAGCCGCGGATGCGACCCGAGCCGCCGCCGCCGATCGCGCGCACGCAAATCGAGGTACCCGAGATCACCCCGCCCGAGCTCGCCGACTACGCGGCGCTCTGCGCATGAGCGCCAAGGCCAAGGCAGAGGGTGGCGAGCGGCTGCCCTATCTGATCGGAAAGCTGAAGGCACCGCGAATCGCCGAGCGACTCGATGAGACGGCGAGCTCAGCCCGCGAGCAGAAGTGGAGCTACGAGCGCTTCCTCGAGGCGCTGCTGGAGGCCGAGGTCTTCGCCCGCGATGCCTCCGGGACGCGCAATCGGATCCGCCACGCCGCCTTCCCCGCTCACAAGACCCTCGAGGACTTCGACTTCACCGCGCAGCCGGCTGCCGAGCGGCCGCTTCTCATGCACCTGGCGCAGCTCGCTTGGATCTCCGAGCACGCCAACGTCTGCTTCTTCGGGCCCCCGGGGACCGGCAAGACCCACCTCGCTACCGCCCTTGCGATCCGCGCCTGCCAGGAGGGCCACCGGGTCGCCTTTGCGACCGCCCAGCAGTGGATTGGCCGGCTCGAGGCCGCCCAGGACCGAGGCTCGCTCGACGCCGAGCTGGGGCGCCTGGAGCGCTACGGGCTGCTCGTCGTCGACGAGATCGGCTACCTGCCGCTGGAGCGGCAGGCCGCCAACCTGCTCTTCGCGCTCGTCGCCCGCCGCTACGAGCGCGGCTCGATCATCGTCACCTCGAATCGGGGCTTTGAGGCCTGGGGGGAGATCCTCGGCGATCAGATGGTCGCCGCCGCCCTGATCGACCGGCTCGTCCATCACGCGCAGATCGTCACGCTGAAGGGCAAGAGCTACCGGCTCAAGGATCGCAGCGAGGCCGCGAAGCCGGCCGATCAGGCTCCGGGCCTACGGCCCTCCGCCTGATCGGACAGGAGCCCGCTGCTGCACTTTTCGATTCCTGAAAGTGCTGCACTTTTCGGTTCCTGTTGACAATCCCGCCGAGCAGACGTTCCGGGCAATCGGCCGCCGACTCGGGCGTAACGTCTCAACGATCAGCCGCGAGGTTGGCGGCGTCGCGGGCCGCCGCAGCTATCGGGCGACGAAGGCGGAGGATCGGGCCTCGCTCTTAGCCTGCCGGCCCAAGCGCTCGAAGCTGAGCTGCAGCCCGCGGCTGCGCCGGGCGGTGGTCGGGATGCTCAAGAAGCGATTCTCTCCGCAGCAGATCTCGGCCAGACTGAAGCTCGAGAACCCCGACGACCCGGAGATGCGCATCAGCCCCGAGACGATCTACCAATCGCTCTATGTTCAGTCCCGGGGCCGCTTCCGCAAGGACCTGACCAGGTACCTGAGAACCGGCCGCAGCAAGCGCAAGCCGCGCTCGAGCTCCGGCGCCGGCCGCGGCAAGATCGCCGAGATGGTGATGATCAGCGAGCGCCCCGCCGAGGTCGCCGACCGCGCGGTGCCCGGCCACTGGGAGGGTGATCTGATCGTCGGCAAAGCCGGGCGCTCGTTCATCGGCACGCTGGTCGAGCGTCAGACCCGCTACGTGCTGCTAGCCGAGCTGGCCGATGCAAAGACCGAAACGGTAACCGCTGCGATCGCGCACCAGATCCAGCGCTTGCCTGAGCAGCTGAAGCGGTCGCTGACCTGGGATCAGGGCCACGAGATGGCCGGCCATCTCGGCTTCAGCGTTGCCACCGGCGTCGCGGTCTATTTCTGCGATCCGCACTCACCCTGGCAGCGGGGCTCAAACGAGAACACCAACGGCCTGCTGCGCCAGTACTTCCCGAAGGGCAGCGATCTGGCCGTGCACGGCCAGATCGACCTCGACAAGGTCGCCGCCCAGCTCAACGGCCGGCCGCGCCAGACGCTGGGCTGGCAGACGCCGGCTGAGAAGATGGCGGAGCTGTTGCGTTGATTGCCTGAAGCCGCCGTGGAGAATGCCGGAATGGTCAGGCGACGATCGGGGCGATCAGCGTTTCGGCGAGGCGGCGGGCCTGGGCCTCGTCGGAGACGTCGACAATGCCGCCGGGGATCAGCAGGTAGGAGAGACCGATGCGGACGAGGATCTCGGCGGCCTCCTCCGGGTCGGCGCGGAGCGCCTGGCCGGCCGTCGCCGTGATCTGGCCGGCGACGAAGCTGCGCAACATCGAGAAGAGCGGGTCGTCGGGATCGTTGAAGCTGGCGAGCAGGACCTCGGGCTCGAAGCGGGCCAGGCGCTTGAGGAGCGGGTGGCCGGCCGCGACGGCGAGCGCGGCGACGAAGCCATCGGCGACCTGGGCGGGGATCGGCTTGCTCAGGTCGACCGAGGCGGCGATCTGGAGCATTCCGCGGGTCGCCTCGCGGCGGGCGAGTGCCGCGGTCAGCTCCTCCTTGGAGCCGAATCGGCGGTAGACGGTCATCCGCCCGACCTTGGCGCGGGCGGCGACGGCGTCCATCGTGATCCGCTCGATGCCCTTCGACTCGCCCTCGGTCAGGGCCGCGTCGAGGATCCGCTCGTAGACCTCGTCGCCGTCCTCGGCGGGTCCGGCCTCGAGGGCACGGGTCAGCAGCGTGCGCGTATCGGCCATCGCTGAACCCTCTCAGGCCGGGTGGGCGACGTGCGCGACCGGGCAGCCGGCGGCGCGGTCGGCACCCGGGCCGAGCGGCCCGGCGGCGATCTCGCTGCGGCGCCAGGCGAGGTGGCGGTAGCCCATCTCCAGGGTGAGCCGCTTCGGCAGCAGCGGCGTCGCAGCCCGCGAGGCGCGCGTCAGGATCTTCATGTCGATCGCGTCGCGGCGGGTCCAGGGCAGGCCGAAGCGCTCGCGGAGCTCCTTGCGGAGCATGCCGACTGTGGCGACCCGGACCGAGCGGGCGGGAGCGAGGCGCAGCACCGGCCACACGTACTTCATCCCGGGGATCGGCGGCGCCTCGCGGGCAGCCATCGTGCGCACGACCTTGTCGACGGTCTCGTTGCGCTCCAGCCGATCGTGGCTCATCGTCGCGAAGTAGTCGCGGAAGCCGTCCCAGTCGTCGGGCAGGTCGCCGGGCCGGACGCCGAGCAGCCGGCCGAGCGGCATCCAGGCGTCGTAGAAGGCGTCGATCTCGCGGCGGCTCATCGGTGCGACGAACTTGCGGCGGCCGCGGACGGTGGCCTCGATCAGGGTCGCGTGCACCCAGGCGTAGGCCTCGGGCTCGAGCGCGTGGTAGCGCGAACCGTCGGGGTTGGTGCCCTTGATCTGCTTGTGCATCTCCCGCACGCGGCGACCGACCGCGACCGATTCGGACCCGCTCAGGGTGATCAGGTAGAGGTAGTCCATGGTCCGCAGCAACCGCCCCCACGGGTCCTCGGCGAAGGTCGAGTGGTCACGGACCCCGGCGCCGACCGTTGGATGGGAGACCTGCATGAGCAGCGCGTAGCCGGACGCCAGGTAGAGGCGGATGTCCCCGGTGACCTCATGTGCGGGCGAGTCGGGACGGAGAACGATCCCCGCCGCTTCCTCCTCGGAGGGCAGGACGTTCGATGGACGAGCGGGGGGGCGTTGGGGGCGCTCAGGCGCGGCTGTCGGCTCCATGGTGGTACGCAAAGTACCAGATGCGTACCACCATTACCAGCCGCAACCCACGACGCCGGTCCGGTGCGACATTGCCCGCATGGAGAGCAGCGACGCCGATAGTGACCGGGGCAGCGGTAGTCGTCCAGTTGAGTACCGCTGGCAGTACCTAAGTGGACGGTCTCGCACCGCCACGCCCTGAGGGCAGTCGGTCCTGCCCCTACCCGTTCAGATACTCGTACTCGAGCTTGCCGAGCTCGGTTACCGGCTCGTCGCCGTAGATCCACTCGCGGGCGATGCGGTACCAGTTGGCCTCGGCGTTGAGCTGGCCGAGGACGGCGAGGGTGAGGAGCTCGAGCCGGCGGCCGAAGAGGTGCTCGGGGACGATGTCCTGGTGGCGCATCGTGGCGAAGTGCTTGGAGCGCGGGTCGCCGGTCTCGATCGCGACCGTGGTGACCATCTTCTGGTCGAGGCGGACGCTCTGATCCTGGGTGTACCACCAGATGCCCTCGACGACGTAGGCCATCAGCGCGTCGGCGTCGAGCTTCTCGGGCTCGGGTAGGAAGCCGTACTCGGCGAGCAGCTTGTGCAGGCGCGCCGGGTCCTCCTCGATCACCGCCCGCTGGCAGGCGAGCTCGCGCTCGGTGACCTCGGGCCCGACTGACTTGAACAGGCCGAAGTCGAGGAAGGCGACGCGGTCGTCAGCAAGGCGGATCATGTTGCCCGGGTGCGGGTCGCCGCTGAAGCGGCCGTGGCGGAACATCGAGCCGTAGTAGAAGCGGAAGACGATCTCGCCGATCCGGTCGCGGACCTCGTCCGGCTCGGTGCGGATCTGCTCGAAGCCCTCGCCGGCGACGAGCTCGGTGACGATCACGCGCTCGCGTGAGAGCCCCGTGACGACCTCGGGAATGACGATGAACGGATGGCCGCGGTACAGCCTCGCCATCGAGCGCTGGTTCGAGGCCTCGAGCTCGTAGTCGAGCTCCTCGACGATCCGCTCGCGGATCTCGTCGCCGACGGCCTTGACGTCGAGCTGTGGCGTCATCCGCTTGGCCAGCCGCAGCAGCAGCCCTAGGTTCTTCATGTCGGCGCGAACCGCCTCGTTGATCCCCGGGTACTGGACCTTGACGGCAACGTCGCGGCCGTCCTCGCGCAGCGTCGCTCGGTAGACCTGCCCGATCGAGGCGGCGGCGATCGCCTCTTCGTCGAAGTCACTGAAGACGTCGGAGAGCCTCTCCCCCAGGTCCTGCTCGATCACCTTCTTCATCCCGTCGAAGGAGACCGTCGGGGCGGCGTCGCGGAGCTTGGCGAGCTCGGCCTGGAACTCGTCCCGGTACTCCTCGGGGACGATGCCGACGTCCATGAAGCTGAGCACCTGGCCGACCTTCATCGCGGCGCCCTTCATCCCACCGAGCACGTTGACGATCTGCTTCGCCGTCTCGAGCTGACGGCGCTCCATCGCCTTCTGCGCCTTCTCGTCCGAGCGCGTCAGGTTGGCGGCGCGCGTCCCGGTCTGCTTGATCGTGGAGCTCGCGGCGGCGGTGCCGACCTTGGCGAGCCGCGAGACGCGGCTCTTGGGCAGCTTCTGGTCGGCCATCGCCTGCCGTAGACCTCGCCTAGATGCCCTTGAACTCGGGCTTCTGCTTGGCGAGAAACGCCATCACGCCGATCCCGAAGTCCTCGCTCTCGGCCCGCGACTGCTGCTCGACGGCCTCGCGGTCGAGCTGCGCGGCGAGGTCCGGGTAGCAGGCGGCGTTGAGCAGGCGCTTGCTCGAGGCGTAGGAGCCGGTCGGGCCGGCGGCGAGCCGGTCGGCGAGCGCCGTCGCCTCGGCCTCGAGCTCCTCGTCGGGTACGACCCGGCTGACCAGCCCCCACTCGAGCGCCCGCTCGGCCGGCAGCTTGTCGGCGAGCAGTGCCATCTCGGCGGCACGGGCGGGGCCGACGCGGGCGGCGAGGAAGGCGCTGGCGCCGCCGTCGACGGTCAGCCCGATGTTCGCGAAGGCCATCAGGAAGTAAGAGGAGGCGGACGCGATCACGAGGTCGCAGGCGAGCGCCAGCGAGCAGCCGATCCCGGCCGCGGGCCCGTTGACGGCGGCGACGATCGGCTTCGGCAGCTCGCGCATCGCGAGGATCATCGGGTTGTAGGTCTCACGGAGGGCCGTGATCACGTCGGGCTTGCCGTCCTCGGTCGCCCGCGCATCGCCACCACTGAGGTCGGCGCCCGAAGAGAAGGCGCGGCCGGCGCCGGTGATCAGAACCGCGCGGGCCGCGGGGTCCTCGGCGACGGCGGCGATCGTCGCAGCGATCTCGCTCGCCATCCGGACGCTGAGCGGATTGAGGGCGTCGGCACGGTTGAGCGTGATCCGGACGACTCCGCCGGCGCTCGTCACCTCGATCTGCTCGTGGGTCGTCTCCGTTGCGGACATCGCTTCAGCCTCTCCTTCCCGGGCCTGGACACACCCGGCTCTTTGTCGGCGCCAGTCTACGAGCGTCCGTGCGCCGGCCCGCCGCCCGGCTCAACCTGAGCGACTCGCGGCGAGCTCGTCGACCGAGGTCGCGAGCCCCTCGACCATCCCGAGCATCCGCTCGAGCGGGTAGCGCTCGGGGTCGGCGAGCATCAGCGTGCCGCCCCGGTGGGCGAGTGTGACGATCACCTCGGCGAGGATCTCCGCATCGATCGCGTCGCCGGCGTCCCCGAGGCTCGTGGCCAGCGCCTCGGCGAGCAGGCCCGTGACGTGAGCCCGGCCGCGGTTGTATCGGGCGCGGACCTCGGCTGGGGCGGCGGAGTCCTCGGCCTGCAGGATCACCCGCCAGCCGTCGGGGCTCGCGTCGATCGAGTGCAGGAACTCGCGCATCGCGTTGCGGATCAACTCGCCCGGGCCGCTGCCGTCGTCGCGGACCGCCTTCTGGACCTCGAGCATCGTCCGCACCTCGTGCGCGTCGAGCAGCGTGACGAGCAGCTCGTCGAGGTTGGCGAAGACGCTGTAGACGACCGGCCGGGTGACGCCGACGCGGTTGGCGACCGCCTCGATGGTGACCGCGCCGTAGCCCTGTTCGGCGATCAGTCCCAGCGCCGCATCGAGCAGCTGCCGGCGACGCTCGTCGGGCGCCATCCGCGGCGCGTACGAGCGGGTGCCGGACCGGTTGCCGTTGCGGGCCATCAGCGGACCAGCTCGGGGACGGGAACGCGACTCACGGGCCGGCATTGTGCCCGGCTCACGGCAGCACCGACTGCCGCGAGGGCGGCTTGTAGGGATGCAGGTGCGGATAGCTGCCGTCGAACGGCTGGTTGGCGAGCGAGTCGTCCGGGTTCGGGTAGGCGTTGTGGCACCAGCTGTCGGGGATCGTCGCCGAGCTCGTATCGCAATGCCCGTCGACGGGCTGGTCGAGGATCGCGAGCGGGTCGCCGATGATCGAGAAGCGCGCGTAGCGGCCGACCGAGTCGGAGTGCGCGACGACGCTCGAGCCGAGGGCGTAGAAGGCGCCGAAGCTGTCGATCCTCGGCGCCAGGTAGTGGGCGATCGGGACGGTGTTGAGCGCCGCGGGCCCCGACTTCTCGGTGACCGGCGCGAGCAGCTCGTTGAGCTTCGTCACCTCCGGCAGCACCTGCTCGGAGACGCGCCGCTGCTCGGGTAGTGCCTTGATGATCGAGATCAGATCGGAGGAGATCGGCCCGATCGAGAACGGCGCCCCCTGATCGAACGCGGGACGCAGGCGCGGCGCCAACTTCCCGACCTTGCGGACCAGCGGATCGGCGCTGCGCAGCAGCGGATGGGCCTCGGCCAGCGTTGTGCGGCCGGCCTCGAGCAGACCGGGCAGCTGGTCGATCCCCTGCTGCAGCGAGGACGTGTTCGAGGCGAGCGCGTCGAGCGTCTGGCGCCCGGCCGCGACGATCGTGCGGATCGACTGCTCGCGATTGCCGAGCGTGTCGAGCACAGTGCTCGAGTCGCTGACGAGCTTGCCGAGCTGCTGCTCCTGACCGTTGAGCGTGTCGGTCAGCAGGTGCAGCTGGTCGAGGGTCCGCGAGAAGCCGCCGACGGTGCCGTTGAGCTTCTCGCCGTCGTCGGGGCCGGCGGTGCCGCGGGCGATCGTGTGGATCAGCGAATGCAGGTGGTAGCGACCCTGCTTGTCGAGGAAGTCGAGCGCCTCGTCGAAGTCGACGCTGTTCAGCGTGTGCGGGACCGCGTCGCCCGCCTCGAGCTCGCCGCTGCCCGGCGTGCCGACGTCGACGAGGTCCAGGTAGGCGTCGCCAAGCAGGCTGCGCTCGCCGATCTGCAGGGTCGCGTTCTTGTACAGCGGCCCGAGCTGCTCGTCGTCGATCGTGAAGGTGACGACGCTCTTCTGCGCCTCCGCGTCGTAGTGGACCGAGTTGACGCGGCCGACCGAGACCCCCTTGTAGAGCACGGGCTGCTTGCTCGGCAGCGTCTTCGTGTTGTTGAAGCTCGCGTGCAGCTGGTAGGGGTGGCTGAGGAAGCCGAGCGGGTTCGGGCCCTGGAAGCGATCGTTGAGGAACAGGAACGTGATCAGCGCCCCTACGGCGAGCAGGATGCTGATCACGGCGCCGATCTTCGGGACGCGATGGTCCATCTCAGCCTCCCGCCACCGCGCCCGCGCCCGCGGGGGCCTCGGCAGCTGCCGCGGCGGCGACCTGATCGCCGGTCTTCGAGCTCGGCGGTGCCTTTGTCACGGGCTTGTCGGGCAGGCCGGGGAGCGAGAAGCGGAGCCCGCAGGCCGCCACGTTCTCCTCGCGGCAGGTGAGCTCCAGCGTCCGCGCCAGCATCATCGAGAGCTTCGACGGGTTCCTCTTGCGCGCCCGTGCCGCCGAGGCGGAGAGCCCGAGCCCCTCCGGCGTGATCTCGCCGTTGCCGAAGTAGACCTGGCTGTAGGTGCCGCCATTGCCGTTCGTCGAGAAGGCCCCGCTCCACAGATCGGCGGTCTGCGCGATGCCGCCCTTGTACTTGTCGAGTGCGGAGATCGTCGTCTTGAACTTCGCCACCGCCGGCGTCAGGTCCGTCTTAACGCGGTCGGCGAGCCCGCGGGTGCCCTGCTCGAAGAGGTGGATCGGTCTCGTGGAGTCGTCGACGAGGCTCTGGCCGAGGTCGAGGAAGTCGCTCGCCTGCGGGATCAGCGCCAGCGTCTTCTGAGCCGCCGGCTCGAGCTGGTCGCTGACCGGCAGCAGCTTGTCGAGCGTGTAGTTGAGCGGCACCGCCAGCTTGCGGCCGGCGTCGAGCGCCGCGTGCGCCTGCACGACGGTCGGCGCCAGCTCTCTCGTCGCCTGGCTCAGCTGCTGGGAGCGGTCGCTGGTCACCCGCAGGATCCGGTTGCCGGCGGAGATCACCTCGCCGAGCTGCCCGCCGCGCTGGCCCAGCGTCGTGAAGACCGTGTCGAGGTTGCCGACGAGCTTCGTGATCAGCTCACGGCGCTCCCGCAGTGCGGCCGCAACGGGCTTTGCGGTCTCGGTCAGATCGCCGACCTCGGCGAGCGTCTTGCGGAGCTCCGGCTCACGCCCCTTGAGCGCCCGCTGCGCCTCCGAGATCAGGATCTGGACCTGCGCCTGGGTGTCGGCGTCGAGCACGCTGGTGAGCTGGTCGATGGCGACGAACGTGTCCGTGTTCTCGGGCTTGATCGGGCCCTCGCCATCGAGCGGGCCGCTGTCGGGATTGCCCGGATCGATGTTTACGATCAGCACCTGCAGGACGTTGATCGGGCGCAGCGAGGCGGTCGCGTCGGCGAAGATCTTCCCGCGGAGGTTGGGGTCGAGACGCAGCGTGACGAGCGCCTGCCCATCCACGTACTGGACGTCGACGACGCGGCCCGCCTCGGCGCCGGCGACGCCCGCCTCGGGCTCCTTCGCCGGATCGAGCCCCGCGGCGTTCGGGAGCATCACCTGCACGTAGTACGGCTGCGGCGAGAACGGCAGCCGGATGTTCTTCTTGACGAGGGTGTAGCCGACGAAGATGACCGCGCCGATCAGGTACATGACCAGGATCGTGCGGCCGTAGGGGATCCGCCCAGCCTTCAGCCTCGGGTTGACGAAGTCCCAGGCGCCGCGGGCGGCGCGCACGGGGGCGGTGAGGATCCGGCGCGGCAGGCTCATCCGCAGCCTCCGTGCTCGCGCAGCACGCTGGTCAGCGTCGGGTTGACGCCGGCGAGCTTGCTGCAGTCGAAGCCGACTCCCGCGGCGGCGGCCCCGGGCGCGGCGGAGAAGAGCCCGGCCAGCGGCCCGGTCGGATCGATGTAGGTGCCGATGTTCCACACGTGCCCGGCCCCGAGCGGGTCTTGGCCCGCCGTCTGGTAGGGACTGAAGACCGCGTCGGCGGCGGCGAAGGTGGCGAGCAGCTGCTCGTAGGTCGGCGGTCCCCGATGGGAGTCCTGCAGGAGCACGGGCAGCACCGAGTTGCCGAACGTCTCGCTGACCGGGCCGAGGACCTGCATCAGGTTGGCGAGCTGCGGCGAGGCGTCGGCGAGCCGGCCCGAGATCTTGCGCAGGTCGCCGATCAGCGGCGTCACCCCGTGGAGCACCGGGATCGACTTGGCGAGCAGCGGGGTGGCGCCATTGACGGCGTCGGTGAAGTCGGGGAGCGCCGCGGCGACGGGGACGCTGAAGCGGTCGAGCCGGTCGACGAGCCCGGTCAGCCGCGGCGCGCCGACGCGCAGGGAGTGCAGGGTCGCCGGCGTCACCTGCAGCGTCTTGTCGAGCGGCTGGCCGGAGTCGACGGTGAGCGCCGCGGCGGTGTGGTTGACGTGCTGGGCAAGCGGCACGAGGTCCTGCTCGTGCTGGGCGACCGCGTTGACCGTCCTCGACATCCCCTGGATGGAGGCCTCGAGCTCGACCCGGTGGGCGCCCTGCAGGGCCCGGACCGGGCCGCGCAGATCGCGGGTCAGCGCCGGCGCGTTGCGCAGCGTCTTCTGGATCCCGGCGGTTGCCTCGGGCCGTAGCGTCTTCGCTCCGACCTCGGCCAGCGAGCGCAGGTCCTCGCGGATCCGTGGGCGGAGGACGCGCAGCGCCTCGTCGAGGGTGACGTAGTTGCTCGTCTGCTTGATCGGGATCGTGCCGCCCGTATCGAGCGCGGGGGCACTCGGGCTGCCCGGCGAGAGGTCGATGAAGCTCGAGCCCTCGAACAGCGTGTGTGGGCGCATGTCGGCGCGCGCGTCAGTGTGCAGAGGGACGTCCTCGTCGAGGTTGATCTGCACGAGCGCGTTGTCGCCCTCGCGTTTGACCTCGCCGATGTCGCCGACGTTGACGCCCGCGACGCGAACGTCGCGGCCGATCGCGCCGAGGCCCTGGACGCTGTCGAACTCGGCCCAGTAGGTGTACTGGTGCCTGAACGGGTTCGGCTGCGCGATCCCGAGAAAGACGATGAGGATCCCGCCGACGATCGCGGCGAAGCCGATCAGGCGCTTCTGAGCGAGGCTCAGCATGCCGCCGCGTCGTCGACGCCCGTGCCCGGCTTCGGGAAGGGATTGCGGTGGGTGTGACAGGTGAGAACTGGAATCACGCGGCCCATCGGGGCGCCGGCGCCGACGCCGAAGCCGGGCGGGAAGCCGATGCTGGTCGCCTCGGCGAGCCCGGTGCCCGCGACCTTGATGTCGTGCCGGTAGGGGGTGATCCCGTTGACGATCGTGTCGACGTCGGGGAGCAGCGGGTTCAGGGCGGCGACGGTCGGATAGATCGCCCGGACGACCGGCTTCGTGGTCTTGAGCACCGGGTTGGTCAGCGCCGTGATCCGGCTTGTCTCGCGTTGCAGCGTCGGGCCGAGGCCGAGCAGCGTGTTGACGTTGGGCAGCGCCGAGTCGAGCCCGCGGACGACGGGTACGAGCTTGCGCGTCGTCGTGTCGAGGTCCGCGAAGAGCCGGTTGGCGTCCGGCGCCGTCTTCAGGAACTGGTCCTCGAACGGCGGCAGGTCACCGATCGCCTGGGCGAGCTCGGTCCGGCGCCCGGCGACGGCAACGCCGACCGAGGCGCCGGAGGCGACGGTCGCCGCGACGTCGTCGGATCGCTCGCCCTCGAGGCCGCTCGCGGTCTTCGCCGCGCCGGCGATCCCGCGCGCGATCGCGCCCGGATCGCTGTTGACCGCCGTCAGCTGCGCATTCAGGTGCGTCGCCGTCGGCGCCGCGGTTGCGAAGGCCTGGTTGAGGCCGTCGCCGCGGCCGGCGATGCCGAAGCCGAGGTTGACGGTCGTCTTCTGCAGGTCCTCGCGGGTCTTCTTGTCGAAGAGCTGCACGACCTCGAGCAGGTCGACTCCCGAGGTCACGTCCCGCTGCGCGATCGTGCCGCCGTTCGGCATCGGGTCGGCGGTGTCGCCCGGGGTGATCTCCAGGTACGTCGCGTAGACGATCGAATGCACCGTGACGCGCGCGGTCGCGTCGGTGCCGATCGGCCGGAACTGCGGCTTGGTGATGTTCGCCGTGACCAGCGACCCGTGGTGCTCGCGATCGGGCTGAACGTCGCTGATCAGGCCGGCGAGCTCGCCGCTGACGCGGACCGCCTGCCCGACGCGGAGCGGCGGGGCGTCGCCCGGGACCTCGACCTTGATCTGGTACTTGCTCTCGAACGGCGGCCCCGTCGTCGAGATGAAGGCGACGTAGGCGAGGAAGGCCCCGACCAGACCGACGAGGATCCCGAGCAGGATCTTGTGGTCGTCGAGGCGCGAAGCGGCGCTGCTGACGCGCTGGTTGAGCCGTGATCTGCGCGTCCGTGCCATCAGCCGAGCAGGTAGTTCATGAGGTCGCGATAGGACTGCTCCGAACCGGACCCGGAGCCCTTCAGGTCCTTGAGCCGGTCGAGGCCCTTACGGCCGAGCACACCGCCAACGCCCTGCTTACCGCCGAGGTTCTCGAGCCCGCCGCCGAGGCCCTTGCCGACGCCGCCGAGCCCCTTGCCGACGCCGCCAAGTCCCTTCTTCGCGTTCTTGCCGAGCGCCCCGAGCGCCTTGCCGACGGCACCGAGGCCTTTCTTGGTGTCCTTGCCGAGGTCCGGCAGGTCGGGGACGTGGCCGCCGTGCGAACCCCCGCCGCTCTGCTGATTGCCTCCGCCGGACGAGCCGCCGCCTCCGCTCCCGTGGTCCCTACCGCCGCCCTGCTTGGAACCGGGGACGACCGCATCGGAGCCGCGCACGGCCTTCGCCGCGTCCGCGAGGGCGTTGGACCGCTTTGCGTCGTTACTCGCGTTCTCGGCCCGCTGCTTGGCCCGCAGCGAGCTCAGAGCCTCGGTCAGGCAGCCCGGGTGGACCGGGACGCCGAAGACCTCGCAGTTGATCACCGCCGATACGCGCAGCCAGTTGCGCGGCTTCCACGAGGAGGGATAGCCGGGCAGGTCGCCGGGCTCAACGGCGACCGAGCCGAAGCCGCGCTTGCCGAGCGTGCCCTCGCCGTGCCCGTAGGAGTCGTCGCCGAACAGCGCCGGGAAGGCGTCCTTGCCGCCGAGGACCGAGTTGAGCAGATCCGAGGTGGCGCCGATCAAGTCGAAGGAGCCGGTGACGACGTTCTTCTTGCCGATCTCGAGCGTCGGCTGCGCCGCCTTCAGCACGTGTTTGGTCAGCACCAGCGTCGAGCGCGTGTCGGTCAAAAAGCTCGAGGCGTTGTCGAGGAAGCCGGGGAAGCGGCGCAGGGCGCTGGCCAAGAGCGGCGCCGAACGCGCGGTCTGCTCGGCGAGCGGCTGCGCGGTCTGCGCCGTGCGGGTCAGGGCCGCGAGCGTCGTCCGCGCCCGCGACGCCGTCTCGGGCAGCTTGGCGAGGCTCTCGTCGAGTGGCCCGGTCTGCTGGGAGACCGTGTCCAGCGTCGCCGACAGCGAGCCGATCAGGTCGCCGAGCCGTTTGTTGCGGCTCGCGAGCTGGCCGGTGACGTTCTCGGAGCTCGCCAGCAGCTGCTTGAGCGCGTCGTTCTGCGAGTTGACCTGCTGCAGCGCGATGTCCGCCTGCGCCACGGCCGGCTTCAGCTGCAGCGCCGCCGCGTTCAGGTCGGCGCCGCGCCGGTCGAGCGCCTTCGCCGTCTCGTCGAGGATCAGCTTGATCCCGGCGCGCTGGTTCGAGCCGAACGAGTTGAGGAGGTCGTCGAGGCGCGGGGCGACGAGCGTGTGGTCGCACTCGTCGTAGCTCTTGCAGGCGATCCCGTCGGGGCCGAGCGGCTGCTTGGCGTTGCCCGGGTCGTAGGCGACGTAGCTGTCGCCGGTCGTGTCCTGCTGGCGGATCGCCGCGGTGGCGTTCGCGGTCGGCGGCTCGATCGAGTTGTCGAGCTCGAGCTCGACCTCGGCGTTGCCCTGGTCGTTGACGGTGATCTTGCCGACCGAGCCCGCGATCGCGCCATCGACCCGCACGTACATCCCCTCGATCAGCGGGAAGGCGTTGTCGAACTCGGCCGTGACCTCGTTCGCGCCTGCCGGCGGCCGCGAGGTGAAGTAGAGGACGCCGACCACGATCAGCAGGAGCGCCGCAACGGTGAGGGCGACGCCCTTGGCGAGCAGGTCCGGCATCAGGGTGTACTCCCCGCCGCGTCGGGCGTGGTGCTGCTCGAATCGCCGATCGAGTCGCGCCAGTTCGTCCACGGCTGGCATTCGTTGACGCCCGGCGTCCGGTGATACGGAGCCGCGAGCATGCCCGGGCCACAGTCGGAGGGACCGAGCGTGCCGCTCGTCGTACTCAGCGGCGGCGTGTTCGCGGCGAGCGTCCGGGTTCGGATCAGGTGCCCGTTGCGGTCGTAGTTGGCGGCCGCGTCGGCGACGTTCTGGAAGAAGCCGACGGTCTCGGGCGTGTAGACGCGAAGCTGGTCCGCAACCGGGTTGAGGCGGTCGAGCAGCGGCGAGAGCTTGCCGAGGACCGGCTGGGCGAGGGTGATGAACTTGCGCTGCTCGAGCAGCTGCTCGGGCGCGCCCTTGACGAGCTTCTTCGTCTGATCGAGGAACGGCGCCGCCGCCCGCGTGGCCGGCACGACCTGGTCGGAGAACGGGCCGAGCGCGTCGACGAGCGGGCCGGCACGATCGACGAGCGTCCGCAGGTGCGGCACCGACTGCGCGGTGCGGTCGAGCAACTGGCGGCCCGCGGCGAGCGCCGGGCCGAGCTCGCGCGTCGTCGCCGCCAGCTCCGTCTGGCGGGCGCCGGTCACCTGCAGCAGCTCGGCGAGCCGGTCGGTCGCCTCGCCGAGATCCTGCGGATCGGCGGCGAGCGCCGTGACGACGCGCTGCCCCTGCGAGACGAGCGTCTTCAGCGCGGCGCCGTCGGCGTTCACCTCGCCGAGCAGGTTCGCGGTCTCGTTCAGCGTCACCGTGCTGTTCTGCAGCGTCCGCTCGAAGTCCGGGCCTCGGTGCTTGAGCGCCACGTCGAGGTTGATCAGGATCTTCTTGAGGTCGCCGCGGACCTTCGGCGTCAGCGTCGAGACGGCGAGGTCGAAGTCGACCGGGTTGTCGGTCTGCTTGCCCATCAGCGTCGTCCCGTCGCCCAGCTCCGGTAGCGAGAGGTCGCCCTGGGTGAGGTCGACGACGCGGTTGACGGCGCCCACGTTGGAGGCGAGCTTGATGTTCGCGAAGGCGCCCTGATGCAGCTGGAAGTCGTTGTCGATCTGCATCACGACCTCGGGGTCCTTGTGGTCGTTGAGCTCGACGTCGGTGACCTTGCCGACGACGATCGAGCCGGCGGTCACGTCACCGCCGGGGATCAGACCGCGGACGTCGTCGAACACCGCGTGCACCTCGTAGGTGTTCTTCGACGCCGCGATCAGCAGCAGGACGACGACGCAGATGATGCCGAGCAGCGAGAGCGCGACGACGCGCGTCGCGTAGGGGCCGATGCGCATCGTCGCGCGGGGCTTCCGGGTGGTTTCGTCGGCGCCCCCGGTCCCCGCGCCCGCAGCCCCGCTCATGCGATCGGCAGCCCGGGGTCGAAGCCCCAGAACAGGAACGTGAGCACCATGTTGAGGACGGTGCAGAGGATCAGGTTGACGGCCATCGACTGCGCCGTCGCGGTCCCCACCTCGACCGGCCCGCCCCGCACCCGGTAGCCGAAGTACAGCGCGGTGAGGATCACGCCCGTGCTCAGCACGACCCCCTTGATCATCGAATAGATCAGGTCGGAGGGCGAGGTGACCGTGTAGAAGACGAACTCCCAGGTGCCCTGGGAGACCGTGCCGCTCCGCACGTAGGAGGCGATCCACGAGGCGCCCATGCCGGCACCGAGCGAGAGCAGGTAGGCGATCGGCATGACGACCGCCGCCGCCACCATCCGCGTCGAGACCAGGTAGGTGATCGAGGGGATGCCCATCACCTCGAGCGCATCGACCTCCTCGTTCACGCGCATCGCGCCGATCTGGGCGACGATCCCGCCGCCGACCTTGGCGGCGACGATGAAGCCGAAGACGAACGGCACGACCTCGCGCCCGGTGCAGAAGGAGCTGAACAGCGGCCCGGCGATCGAGGCGCCGATCGCCTGCCCGATCGCTTCCGCCGCGATCCCACAGCTGGCGCCGGCGATGAACGAGATGAAGACGATGACGAGCACGCTGCCGGCGACCAGCAGGCCGATCTGACGCATGACCTCGGCGGTGTAGCCGCCGACGAACCGCAACCCCCGCAGCCCCTCCCAGACGAAGCCGAAGAACTCGCCGGCGGCGTCGATCAGCGGCAGGTGCTTGGGCCGCTCGACCGCCTCCTTCATCCCCCAGGCACGGCGCGGTGGGGCGTCGACGGTCGCCGATTCGGCGGGCGGTGGGGGCGGCGGCGGGTTCATCCGCCGAAGTTGACCTCGGGGAAGAAGGCCTGGAAGAGCTGCGTGTAGACGACCGTGACGATCCCGATCGCCACAAGGCAGGAGACGACCGACTCGTTGACGGCGCGGCCGACGCCCTCGGCGCCGCCGCCGACCTGCAGCCCCTTGTAGGAGGAGATCAGGCCGATGATCACGCCGAAGAGGGTGAGCTTGATGACGCTGCCGTAGAGGTCGATGACATTCGTGAGCGTCAGCAGCTGGCTGAAGTAGGCCTGGACCGTCGAGTGGTAGAGGACGACGGCGGCGGTAAAGGTGCCGAGGATCCCCGCCCAGAAGGTGAGCAGGCTGAGCACGGGCATCCACAGGGCGAGGCCGACCACCCGCGGCAGGATCAGGTTGCGGACCGGGTTGATGCCGAGGATCTCGAGCGCGACGAGCTCCTCACGGATCTTGCGGGCGCCAATCTCGGCGGTGATCGTCGAGCCGAGCGTGCCGGCGATGATCGCCGTCGTCAGCAGTGGTCCGAGGTCGCGCAGGAAGGCGACCGGGGCGGCAGCCGAGATCCGGTCGATCGCGCCGAAGGCGGAGGCGAGCGAGCCGCCCTGGATGCCGATCGTCGAGAAGCCGACGACGAAGGCGACCACCGTCGCGGGGATCAGCGTCACCTGGAAGGCGAAGACGTACTGGCGGATGAACTCGCGGCGCCAGGAGAGACCGGGAGTGACGAGCTGCGCCAGCACCTTGCCGCCGAGCGCGGCCGTGCCGCCGGCGTTGTTGAGCCATGAGCCGGGCGGTACGTCATCGCGCTGGATCAGCTCCTTCGCGCTCGCGTACAGACGCTGGACGACGCCCGGCTGGCGCCGCTCATGACCGCTTCGATGCTGCGTTGGAGCTGGGGTTGCGCTCATCGTGCACAGCCCTGCTCGGCGGGAGCAATTCGCCCCTCCTCCACCATGGCGGGCAAAGCTACAGCCGCGAAGGAGAGCGCGCGCCAGTTCCCCCACAACCGCATTGCGCGCCGGAATCCGGACCTATACTCACCGCCGCATGAGTCACGATCCGCACGAGCACGAGCAGTTCGACGATCGCGCCGCGGGCCTGGCGATGCTGGGCACGATCGTCTTCTGCGTCGTCGTCGGGGGCGGCGTCGGCATCTTCTTCGAGCAGCCGGTGATCGGCGCGATCGGTGGCGCAGCCTTCGGCATCCTGCTCGGCTTCTGGCTCGTGCCAAGGCTGCTCCGGGACTGGGAGTGAGCTCGGCCGAGCCGCCCTCGGGCGCGCGGCGCGGCGCCTACCACGACGCGATGCTCGACTGGCTCGCCTGCGCCGCAGGCGGCCGCCACGAGGAGCCGGTGCGCGCCGCGGCGGAGCTCGGCGACCCGCTGCTCGTGGCGGCGACGGCGGGGCACGTGCTCGACTTCGACGACACCTGGACGCCGGGGCTCGCCCACCTGAGCGCGCCGACCGCGCCGGCGGCGCTGCTCGCCGTCGCCGGACGCGGCGGCATCGTCGGCGAGGCGCTCGCCGCCTACGCGCGGGGCTTCGAGACGATGGCGGCGCTTGCCGGCCACGCCCACCCCGGCGCCTACGAGCGCGGCCTGCACCCGACGGCCGTCTGCGGCAGCGCGGGCGCGGCCGCGGCCTGGGCGCTCGGCGCGGCTGATACGGCGGACGACATCGCGCTCGAGCCGGCCCTGGCGCTGGCGCTGATCCGCAGCGGCGGCCTGCTCGCCTCTTTCGGCGGCCACGGCAAGGCGCTCGGCGTTGCCGGCGCCGCGGTCGCCGGCCGCGACGCCGCGCGACTGGCGGCGGCGGGCGCGCACGTCGACCTGGCCCCCGTGCTGGCCGGGCTCTGCGAGAGCTGGGGCGTCGACCCGTTGCCTCCCGAGGCGCTGCTCGAGCCTGCGGGCGGCGCGATCGCCAACAACTGGATCAAGGCCTACCCGTGCTGCCTGCAGACCCACTCGGCGATCGATGCCGTGCTGACGATCGACGCCGAGCGCACCCGCGAGGGCAACCTGCGCGTCCGCGTGCACCCGCTGTCACTGCGCGCCGCGCCGGTCGCGCGCCCGCGCACCGGCCTGGAGGCGAAGTTCTCGATCCCTTACCTGGTCGCCTGGGCACTCATCCACGGCCGGCCCCGCGTCGAGGACTTCGCCGACGTCGACGAGCAGGTCCTCGCCGGCGCCGAGCGGCTCGTCGTGGAGGCCGATGAGGCCCTCGGTCAGTCGGAGGCCGTGATCGACCGCGATGGCTACGAGCTCGCGCGCGTGGTCGAGGCGCTCGGCTCCCCCTCGCGCCCGATGAACGAGGCCGAGCTCGAGCAGAAGGTGCGCTCGCTCGGCGGAGCGGGCCTGGCGCCGGCGCTCGACGATCCCGCCGCGCCGGCCTCCGCCGCGCTCGCCGCAGCCGGCATCGGCTGAGCCGGAGCGCCACAATCGGGGCGATGGATTCCCGTGGCCCCGTCGAGACGGCCGGCGACGAGCTCGGCCCGAGCGCGGCGAGCGCCGGCGGCGGCGACTCCTACGGGCCGATCCGGATCGTGCTGTTGGAGCTGCTCGGCGCGCTCGATTCGGCCGCCGCGGGCTCGCCCCGCGCCTTCTACGACCGCCTCTGCTTCGGCATCTGCGAGCTGACGCCGCTGACCCGCTGCGCGCTGCTGCTCTACGACGAGCGCGAGAAGCGGGTGCTCCCCGCGGGCAGCCACGGGATCGAGGAGGAGATCCTCGTCGAGCTGCACGGCACGCTCGAGGAGACCCCGATCGCAGCCCGAGCGCTGGCCGAGGACCGGGTCGTAATCAGCAGCGACCTACGCGCGGCGATCCCCGAGCGCCACCGGCGGCTGCCCGGGGTCGAGGAGCTCGCCTGCGTGCCGATCGCCGCCGGCGGCCGGCGGCTCGGGGTGATGCTCTGCGACAGCGGCGGCGCACCGCTCGAGCTCGAGGCCCCGCACCGCGACCTGATGTGGGCGCTCGGCAAGACCGCGGCGCTCGCCGCGAGCACACGGATCGGCTTCGCCCAGCACGAGCGGGCGAAGATGTTGAGCGAGCGGATCGCGCTCGCCCGCGAGGTCCACGACCGGGTGATCCAGCGTCTCTTCGGCCTTTCGCTCGTGCTCGGCTCGGGTGAGACGCTCGGCGCCGCCGAGCAGCAACGGACCGCGGATGAGCTCCGCTCGGCGATCGAGGATCTGCGCTCGGCGATGCAGCGGACCGGCGAGCCGCCGCGACCCGCGCCGAGCCCGAGCCTCGCGGGCGAGCTCGAGCGCCTCGCCGCCTACTACCCGGACGCGCGGGTCGAGGCCCGGCTCGCCGCGGAGCCGCCCGCGGCGCTGCAGGCGCTGGCCCAGTCCGTCCTCGCCGAGGCGCTGCACAACGCCGACAAGCACGCTTCCGGGGGCGCGCTCGTGGTCACGGCGGAGGAGAGCGGTGACGCCTTCGTGCTCGAGGTCCGCAACGGCATCGACGGCCCCGTCTCGCCCGCCCCCGGCGGCATGGGCCTGCGGCTCGCGGCGCTCGACGCGATCGAGCACGGCGGCGTGCTCGAGTTCGGCCCGGCCGACCCGGAAACCTGGCGCGTGCGGCTCGTGCTGGCGCGCGAGGAGCGTGAGCCGGTTTGAGCGCAACCTCGGGGGAAGCGGGGTCAACGTGCTCGTCGTCGACGATCACGACGTCGTCCACTGGGGCTTCAAGCTGCTGCTCTCGAAGCAGAGCTGGGTCGAGTCGTGCGCAAGTGCCTCGTCGGCGGCCGAGGCGATCACCTACCTGCGCGGCAACCGCGTCGACGTCGCCCTCGTCGACCTGATCCTCGGCTACGAGTCGGGTGCCGACCTGTGCGAGGAAATCCGCTCGATCTCACCCGGCACGGGCGTGCTGCTGATCTCCGGCGCCGGCACGATCTCCCCCGCGGCCGCCCGCGCCGCCGGCGCCTCCGGCTTCGTCTCCAAGGACTGGCGCGCGGCCGACATCACAGCCGCCGTGCGCATGGTCGCCCGCGGGATGACGGTGTTCGAGCCGACCGCCGGCGAGGAGCCGGGCTGATCTCACGAACCGCGAGCGCGAGGTCCTCGGGCTGATCGCCGGCGGCGCGACCAACCGCGAGATCGCCGACCACCTCTTCCTCTCCCCCCACACGGTCAAGGACTACACGAGCGCGCTGTATCGCAAGCTCGGCGTCCGCAACCGCGCCGAGGCCGCCCGGCGCGCCGAGCAGCTCGGCCTCGGCGGCTGAGCGCCCGCCGGTCCGCGTCCGGCCGCCGCCCCCGGCCCTCCCCACCGATCCCCCCGACCGGGGGGTTGAGCGGCGCGCGGCGCTAACGGGACGGCCGCCCGGCGGTAGGAAGCCGGCAATGCGCACCGCACTGCTGTTCCCGGGCCAGGGCGCCCCCGCCGCCGAATGGCAGGCGCTCGTCGGCGATCTGCGCCCTGACCTGCTCGACCAGGCAACCGAGAGCTCGGCTGCGGATCCCTTCGAGCGCTTCGGCGAGGGGACCGAGTTCGACCAGCCGGCGATCTACTGCTCCTCGCTGGCTGCCTTCGAGCTCGCCGGCCGGCCGCGCGCGCCGCTCTACGCCGGACACTCGCTCGGCGAGATCTCCGCGCTCGCCTGCGCCGGGGCGTTCGACGCCCCCGACGGGCTTCGGGTCGTCATCGAACGCGGCCGGCTGATGGCCGACGCGGCACCGTCAGCCGGCCGCGGCGCCATGCTCGCGGTCGGCGCGCCGGCCGAGCAGCTCGCGGACCTCGTCGACCGCCACGACCTCTGGATCGCCAACCTGAACTCGCCCGTGCAGACCGTCCTCTCGGGCGCCGACGAGGCGATCGAGGCGACCGACCGACTGCGCGAGATCGGCGTCCGGCACAAGCGCCTCGCGGTCTCCGGCGCCTTCCACTCCCCGGCCATGCAGGCGGCGGCCTCGCGCTTCGCCGAGGTGCTCGACGGGCTCGAGTCAGCGCGAGCCGGCGGTCAGCGTGATCAGCAGCCGCTCGGGCGCGCCCTTTAACGACGTCCGCACCGAGCTCGCCCGTTCGCTGCTCGAGCCCGTCCGCTGGATCGACGTCGTCGCGACGCTCGATCGCAGCGGCATCGAGAGCTGCCTCGAGATCGGACCCGGGAAGGCGCCCTGACGCGCTCGTCCGCCGCACGGCGCCGGCGACATCGAGGCCACGCCCACCCGCCTCCCGGAGGCCGCCGGTGCTTGAGGCCGCCGTCGAGCCCGGCGCGGCGCCCGGACACGGTCCGCCCGCAGCGCCGCGATCGAGGCGATCGGCACGGCGCTGCCGCCGCGAGCCGTTGCCAACGAAGCGATCGCCGAGCGGCCTCGGCATCGATCCGGCCTGGATCGAACAGCGCACCGGAATCCGCGAGCGGCGGATCGCCGGGCCCGGTGAGTCGCTGACCGAGCTCGGCAGCGAGCGCCGCGCGTGCGGGCGCTCGACGCCGCCGGCGTCGAGGGGGCCGAATCGACCTCGTCCTCGTCGCGACCTTCACAGCCGACCGCGTCCTCCCGAACGCGGCGCCCATGATCGCCGATGCGATCGGTGCCCGAGGCGCATTCGCCTGCGACATCGGCGCCGCCTGCACCGGCTTTCTCAGCGCGTCTCCGCTCGCCGCCGCCCAGATCGAGAGCGGCCGCGCGCGGCGGGCGCTCGTCATCGGCGCCGAGCTCACCTCGCGCATCACCGACCGCGACGACCGCAAGACCGCGGGGCTATTCGCCGACGGCGCCGGCGCCGCCGTGGTCGGGACCGGCGCCGCCGCCGGCTCGATCGAGGCGATCGTCCTGCGCAGCGACGAGCGCGAGGCGGACTGCATCGTCCTCGGCGAGCCCGAGCGGGTGATCAGGATGCGCGGCCAGGACACCTTCAGCGCGGCCGTCGACGCGCTCAGCACGTCACCCTGGAGACGCTCGAGCTCGCCGGCGAGACGACTCGCGGACGTCGACCTCTTCGTCTACCACCAGGCGAACGCGCGGATCACCGCCGCCGTCGGCGAGCGTCTCGGGCTGCCCCGCCGAGCGCGTCGTCGACTGCATCGCGCACCTCGGCAATACCTCGGCGGCCACGCTGCCGCTGGCACTCGCCGAGGCGAGCGCCGACGGACGGCTGCAGCCCGGCTCGCGGGTTCTGCTCGCCACCTTCGGCGCCGGCTTCGTCTGGGGCGGCGGCTTGCTCAGCTGGCAGGGGGCGATCGCGTGAGCGCGGCCCCCGCCGCGGCGACCGCTCCCGCCCGCGCGCCCGCCGAGCCGGTCGAGAGCCGCGGCGCGGCGCTGGTCACCGGCGCCTCGCGGGGAATCGGCGCCGCCGTTGCCGGCGAGCTGGCCCGCCGTGGCTTCCCGGTCGCGCTGCTCTGCCGGAGCTCCGCCGACGCCGCCGAGGAGGTCGCCGCCGCGATCCGCGCCGGCGGCGGGGAGACGCTCGTGATCAGCCACGACGTGACCGCCACGGGCGCCGCCGACGCCGCCTTCGAGGAGGTCGAGCGCGCCTGGGGCAAGGTCGGGGTGCTCGTCAACAACGCCGGCATCACCGCCGACGGGCTCGCACCGCGCCTCGGCGACGAGGCCTGGAACGCCGTCCTCGAGACCAACCTCTCGGCCGCCTTCCGGATGACGCGCCGGGCACTCGGCCCGATGATGCGGGCCCGCTGGGGCCGGATCGTCAACGTCAGCTCGATCGTCGGCCATCGCGCCAACCCGGGCCAGGCGAACTACGCGGCCGCGAAGGCCGGCCTCGAGGCGATGACCCGCACGGTCGCGGCCGAGGTCGCGCGGCGCGGGATCACCGTCAACGCCGTCGCCCCCGGGCTGATCGACACGCGGCTCACGGCCGAGGGCGTGGCGCCGGAGATCGCCGCCGCGATCCCCGCCCGCCGCGCCGGCACGCCCGCGGAGGTCGCGGCCTGCGTCGGCTTCCTCGCCTCCGAGGAGGCCTCGTACGTGACCGGATCGACCCTGACCGTCGACGGTGGCCTCACGGCCTGACGTCGCATTCGACAAGACAAAACCACCCGAAGGAGAAGCACAGATGACCGAAGCAACAGTGAGCCGCGAGGCGCTCTCGGAGCGCGTCACCGAGGCGCTCGTCGAGTTCGGCGCCGAGGAGTCGGCGATCAACCCCGACGCGACCTGGGACGACCTCGACATCGACTCGCTCGACCTCGTCGAGCTCGCGCAGATCATCGAGGACGAGTACGGGGTCGCCCTGCGCGAGGCCGACATGGAGCAGATGAAGACGGTCGGCGATGCCGTCGAGATGGTCGCCTCCCGGCTTGCCTGACTCGATGACACGGCGAGTTGCGGTCACGGGCGTTGGCGCCGTCAGCCCCGCTCGGGGTCGGCGCCGGCCGGCTGCTCGAACGCTGGTGTGCGGGCGAGATCGGGATCACCGACGGGATCGCCGCCTGCGACGAGTTCGAGCCCGAGACTCTGCTCGGCAAGAAGGAGCGGCGCCGGGCCGACCGCTTCACGCAGCTGGCGATCGTCGCCGCCGACGAGGCGGTGAACGACGCCGGCTGGGAGCCCGATGCCCCCTACGATCCCGAGCGGATCGGCTGCGTGATCGGCACCGGGATCGGCGGCATCGGCACGATCGAGGCCCAGCACGACATCCTCCGCGAGCGCGGGCCCGGGGCGCTCTCCCCGCTCGCGGTGCCGCTGATGATGGCCAACGCCGCAAGCGGCACGATCGCGATGCGGCACACGATCAAGGGCGAGACCTACGGCACGGTCTCGGCCTGCGCGGCGGGCGCGCACGCGCTCGGCAACGGCTTTCGGCTCGTCCGCCACGGCGTCCTCGACGCCTGCCTGGTCGGCGGCTCGGAGGCCGGGATCACGCCGCTCGCGCACGGCGCCTTCGCCGGCATGGGCGCGACGTCGGAGAGCGGCATCTGCCGCCCCTTCGACCGCCGCCGCGACGGCTTCGTGATGGGCGAGGGCGCCGGCGTACTGGTGCTCGAGGACGAGGAGCGGGCCCGGGCGCGCGGCGCGGAGATCCTCGGCTTCGTCAGCGGCTACGGCGCGACGGCCGACGCCCATCACCTGACCGCGCCCGAGCCCGAGGGCGAGGGCGCGGGCCGCGCGATCGAGATCGCGATCGCCGACGCCGGCTGGGAGCCCGGCCGACCTCGACTACGTCAACGCGCACGGCACCTCGACCCCGCTCAATGACCGCTCCGAGACGATGGCGCTGAAGCGGGCGCTCGGCGAGCGCGCCGGCGAGCTGCCCGTCTCTTCGACAAAGTCGGCGATCGGGCACCTGCTCGGCGCCGCCGGCGCCGTCGAGGCCGTGGCGACGCTGCTCGCCCTGCGCGAGCGGGTGGCACCGCCGACCCTCTCCTACGAGGAGCCGGATCCGGAGCTCGACCTCGACTACGTTCCCGACGGCCCGCGGACCGCTGCAGACGGCGAACGGCGCCCCGCGGGCGATCTCGAACTCGTTCGGGTTCGGCGGCCACAACGCGGTCGTCGCGCTCGAGGGCGCCGGGGGCGCATGAGCGGCAGCGCCCTCGCAGAACGAGGCGCCCGCGCCCGGCCGGCCGCGGCCGGCGATCTGCCGCTGCCGGCGGATCGAGTCGCTCTGCGACCGCGGCACTTCCGGCCCATCCGCTCGCGCGTCAGCTCCAGTCGCTCGCGCCGGGCGAGCCCGGCGACGGCCTGCTCGCCGGCAGCGCCGAGATCGACGGCCGGCCGGTCTTCGTCTACGCCCAGGACCCGACCTTCCTCGGCGGCTCGCTCGGCGCCGAGCACGCGGGCGACGATCGTTCGCGTGCAGGAGTCGGCGCGCAAGTCCGGCGTGCCCGTGATCGGCCTGATCCACTCCGGCGGCGCTCGCATGGACGAGGGACTCGCCGCGCTCGACGGCTACGGGCGGATCTTCACCGAGCACGTGCCGCAGCTCGCGGCTGGATCCCGCAGATCTCCGTCATCTACGGGACTTCGGCAGGAGGCGGCTGCTACTCGCCGGCGCTCACCGACCTCGTCGTCATGTGCAGCGAGGCGAGCATGTTCCTGACCGGCCCCAAGGTCGTCGAGGAGGTGCTCGCCGAGAAGGTCGGCATGGCGGAGCTCGGCGGCACCGCGGTCCACGGCGGCGAACGGCGTCGCGCCGCTGCAGGCCGCCGAGCGAGGACGGGCCGCCGGCGCTCGTCCGGTCGCTGCTCGGCTACCTGCCCCAGAACAGCGACGAGGCCCGCCGCTCGTCCCCTGGCGCCGCCGCCGAGCACCGATCCCGGCGCGCTCGTCCCCGCCTCGCCGCGCCAGGTCTACGACGTCGGCTGCCGTCGCCGAGGCGCTCGCCGACGAGAGCTCGCTGCTCGAGCTCGGCCCCGATTGGGCGCCGAACCTGCTCGTTGCCCTCGCCCGGATCGAGGGGCGCCCCGTCGGCATCGTCGCCAACCAGCCCCGCCACCTCGCCGGTGTCCTCGACTCCGCCGCCTCCGAGAAGGGCGCCTGGTTCATCGACCTCTGCGACCGCTTCGGCCTGCCCGCTGGTCGTGCTCGAGGACACGCCCGGCTTCATGCCGGGCAGCGGCGAGGAGCGGCGCGGGGTCATCCGCTACGGCGCCCGGACTGGTCCGCGCCTTCGCGCGGGCAACCGTGCCGCGGATCACCGTCGTGCTCCGCAAGGGCTTCGGCGGCGCCTTCATCACGATGAACTCGAAGGCGCTCGGCGCCGACCTGGTGCTCGCCTGGCCCAGCGCCGAGATCGGGATCATGGCCTCGGCGCAGGCGGTCGGCATCAAGCACGGTCGCGAGATCGCCGCCGACGACGATCCCGGACGGGCTGCGCGCGCGGCTCGCCGCGGCCTACGCCGACGAGCACACGACGGTCGAGGTCGCCGCGGCGAGCGGCATCGTCGACGAGCTGATCGAGCCCGCCGCGACGCGCGACCGGTGATCGCGGCCGCGCTCGGCGCCTTCGGCAGCCGCAGGAGGCTGCGATGAGCGCCGCCGCCCGCCGACGCGGACGGCCGGCAGCCGGTGCTGCGGACGGTCTGCGCTGGGTCGCGCTCGGCGACAGCTTCACCGCCGGGCTCAGCGGCGACGAGCGACCTGGCCAGAGCTGATCGACGCTCGGCCGGCGAGCGGCTGCGCCTCGCACAACCTCGCCCGCGCCGGCGCGACGGTCGACGAACTGTCGAGCGACAGCTGCCGGCGGCGATCGCCGCCGCGGCCGGACCTCGTCACGGTGATCTGCGGCGGCAACGACGTGATCCGCTCCGTCCGGCCCTCGCTCGAGCCGCTCGCCGCGGCAGCTCGACGAGCTGTTCTGGGCGCGGTTGCGCGCGGCGCTGCCCCAGGCCGCGATCCTGACCGCCACCTACCCGCCGATCGGCGCCGGTCCGGGCTGCGGCCGCGGACGCGGGAGCGGATCGAGCGCGGCATCGGCGCGCTCAACGAGATCATCCGCGAGAGCCGCCGCGGCGCACGCGTGATCGAGTGCGTCGAGCTCGCCGACCACCCTGGCTGCATCCACGGCGGCAACTACGCCGACGACGGCATCCACCCCTCCGCCTCCGGTCACGCGGAGGCGGCCCGCACCCTGTCGCGATCCGGCGCTCGCCGAGGCCGGATCAGCCAGCCTACGAAACACACCACCACGAGGAGCAGAGATGACGAGACCAGATCATCGACCGGCACCGAGCGGCCGCCGGCAGCCCGGGCCACGATGTTCGCCACCGACTTCGACGCGCTCGCGGTCGGCGACTCCTACGCCAGCCCGCCGGCGCCGATCGACGACCGCGACGTCGCCGTGTTCGCCGCGCTGACCGGCGACCACCACCCGATCCACGTCGACCCCGAGTGGGCGGCGACGGGGCCCTTCGGCCGGCCGATCGCGCACGGCCTGCTCGTGCTCTCCCTCGCCGTCGGCGCGCTGCCGCTCGACCCCGACCGGGTCGTCGCGCTGCGCCGGTTCCGCGAGACGACCTTCAAGCGCCCGGTCGCCGTGGGCGAGTCGGTGATCGTCGGACTGCAGCGTCACCGGCCTGCGGCCGATCGACGAGCGCACCGGGATCGTCACCTGCGAGTGGCGGATCAGCGGCTCCGACGGCCGCCTGCGGGCGCGCCGATCGTCGAGATCCTCTGGCGGCGCGGCGCGCCCGCGCCCGGCGATCGCCTCCGGCGCCGACCGCCGACCTGCTCGATCCCGTCAGCGTCGATCGCCCCGGGCGCCGTCCAGGTGCTGCTCTGATGTTCGAGACCGCCCCGAGCCGGAGTTCGCATCACCGGTCCCGCGCTCGCTCGAGGGCAAGCGCCTGCTGATCACCGGCGTGATCACGAAGCGCTCGATCGCCTACGCGGTCGCCGAGCGCGCCCAGGCCGCCGGCGCCGAGGTCCTGCTCACCGGCTTCGGCCGCGGCCGGCGGATGACCGAGCGCGCCTCGCGCGGGCTCGATCCCGTCCCGGACGTGCTCGAGCTCGACGTCAACCGCGAGCGCCGACCTCGAGCTGCTCACGCTCGAGCTGGGCGAGCGCTGGGGCGGCGTCGACGGCGCCCTGCACGCGATCGCCTACGCGCCCGCCGGACGCGCTCGGCGGCTCGTTCATGTCGGCCCCGGCGGCGAGCGCCGAGCTCGCCTTCCGGACGAGCGCCTACTCGCTCAAGGCGCTGGCGGAGGCGGTCGTACCGCTGATCGAGCGGGGCGGCTCGATCGTCGGCCTCGACTTCGACGCGTCGTGTCGCCTGGCCGGTCTACGACTGGATGGGCGTCGCCAAGGCGGCGCTGGAGTCGGTCAACCGCTACCTGTGCCGCGACCTCGGGCCGCGCGGGATCCGCTCGAACCTGATCTCGGCGGGCCCGATCGAAACGCCGGCGGCCGGTGGCATCCCGGGCTTCACGGACCTGTCCGCCGCCTGGCAGCGGCGGGCGCCGCTGGGCTGGGACCCGCGCGACCCGGGCCCGGTCGCGGATACGACCTGCTTTCTGCTCTCGGACGCGGCCCGCGGAATCTCCGGCCAGATCCTCCGGGTCGACGGCGGCTTCAGCGCGATCGGGACCGAACCGCCGCCGGGCTGAGCACAGCCGGGCCGGGACTCAGCCCGCCGCCAGCTCGCGGGCGACGGCTTCGACCAGGTCGGCCGCGGCGGCGACCGTCGGGTAGGCGACGTTCTCGGAGACGTCGCTCGGCAGGTGGTAGTGGTCGAGCGCCTTGTAGCGGTTGACCGAGACGAGGCAGGCGGTCGGGTACTTCATCCGGCTCGGGACCACGCTGTCGGTCGAGTTGCGTGAGCGCATGCCGCGCCGCATCGGGATGCCTTCGCGCTCGGCGACGCGCGCGATCAGATCGCGGAAGCCGATGTCGAAGAAGTCCTCCATCACGATCGGTCCCTCGCCCTCGAGCAGCACGAGCTGCGGTGAGCCGAGCGTGTCGAGGTTGAGCACCCAGGTGTGCTCGCGGTCGAGCTCCGCCAGCCGCCCATTGCAGAAGCCGTAGATCCCGCCCTGCAGGACCTCCTCGGCTCCGCAGGAGGCGAAGATCACGCGCAGCCCCTCGATCGGCCGCTCGCGCAGGGCCTCGGCGAAGGCGACCATCGCGGCGAGCGCCGTCAGGTTGTCGCTCGCTCCAGGGACGATCTCGCCGCGCTCGATGTCCTCCATCACGGCGGCGCCGAGCGCCGACCAGAACGCACCGACGGCGGCGAGCTTGCGCCGGCCCGTGGCGGCGCCCGCGGCGACCATCGCCGGGCCGGCGAGCAGCCCCCACCATTGCGGGATCGATGTGTCGATGCGCTCGACCACGCCCGGCAGGCCCTCGCCGAGCAGGCGCTGGGCGGTCGGGTCGAAGATCTGGCCCGTGTGGGCGGCGTCGTGGTGGCCGAGGATGACGAACGTGCGCTCCGCCGCCGGGTCGCCGAGCTCGGCGATCACGTTCGTCGTCGTCCGCTCCTCCATCACCGCCTTGCGCCACGGCCGCAGCCCGTTGGAGATGTCGTCGGCGATCAGCGCCAGCGCACCGGCACCGGCGAGCGCGCCGGCCCGGCGCAGCTTGCCGGTCGCAGCGACGACCGCCCCCGCGGCTGCGGCACCCGCCGACAGGCGGCCGAGCATCCCGGCGAAGCCGTGGTGGTAGGGCACGTCGTCGATCGTCGTCCGCGCGCCCGCCCGCTCGAGCCGGGCGGCGAGCCACTCGGCCGCCTCGCGCTCGCCGGGCGAGCCGGCCTCACGCTCCATTCCCTCGAGCGCCTCGATGACCTCGCGCAGGATCGGCTCCGCCGGCATCGGCCGGGACTCGGTCAGGCGTGCGTTGGTGGTCGCCATGAGACGGGCAGACTACCCAGGGCGCGCCGCGTCCACCGACCAAGGCACGCCGGAGGCGACGCTACGGTAGGGCTGCGGCGAGGTCGCTCGAGCGCAGCAGCGGCAACTGCAGGGAGGAGCCGCCCGTGCCACCAACCTGGACGCGGTTGACGCCGGGTGCCGACGGCAGGGACGCAGCCGAGGCGCCGACGACGTCGAGGCGGATGCGGTCGCCCGCGCGGAAGCGATTGCCGACGGGCCACAGCTCGACCCGGTAGCGGCGGAAGGTGCCCGGCTGCGCCGGCCGCTTGCGCCCGAAGCTGTTGTACGGCTGCACGATCGCGCCCGTGGCCGGATCGGTCAGCGAGCGCTTGCGGTTGATCCGCGGGAAGGCGCTGTTCAGCCGTCCGGCGGTGAGCGGGTGCGCGGTGCCGTCCGGGAAGACATCGCTGAGCACGGCCCAGATTCCGGTCTCCGGGGCGCTGCTCGACAGCCTCACGTCGAGGGCTGCGGGCCCGGCGGCGATCACGTCCGCACTCAGCTTCGGCGTCGTGTAGCTGAGCCCGAGCGGCTCGCTCAACGTCATCTCGGTGAGGAGCGGGAAGGCCGCGGAGAGCTCGTTGACCCCGCTGGGGCCGATGATCGCCGTGTTCGGCGGGTCCGTGTTGGTCGGCAGCGTCGGCGCCGCCGCGTAGGACTGTGTCGCCTCGCGGGTGGGCTTGCCGAGCGTCAGCGAGCCGTCGTTGAGAGAGTTCGCCGAGCCGCTCTTCCGCGGGCTCAGGAAGAGCCGCTGCCAATGGGTGCCGGGTAGTGGCCAGTCGTTGCCGCCGCGGCGCAGGAACTTGCCGTCGAGGTAGTCCTCGCGATCGCCGTCGGAGAGCAGGACCCGTACGTGGCGCTGCTTGCGAACCCCGTTCGGGACTCCGCGCAGATAGTGCTCGAACCATTGCGACGTCGCCTGTACGCCGCCGTTCGTTCCCTTCGGGGCGCCGTCGTGAGCACCGCTGACGAGCAGGTGGGCGCCGTCGCCACGCAGCCGCTGGTAGGCCTGGAAGGCGCCGCGCGACTCGACGTCGAAGAAGCTGTCGATCATCAGAATCGGCAGGTTGTTTGCGTCCCCGCGGAAGCCGCGCTGCCGCCACCAGTGGTCCTGCGTCGGGTGCAGCAGGTCGGAGAAGCCGGCGCGGATCATCCCCTGCAGGACCGGCAGCGAGGTCGTCGGGTCGCGCATCAGCCGGTCGATCCCCTGCAACACCGACGGCGTGCCGATCAGCGCGAGCACGCCGGCGCCGGGGATCAGGTTGCTGATCCCCCCCGGGTAGAGCAGGTCCCGGTAGAGCTCGAAAGTGCCCGAGCGCAGCACCGCCGCTTTCACGCACGGCAGCTTCAGGTGGAGCGAGTTGTAGATCGTGATCGCGCTCGCCGAGAAGCCGTTGAGCCCGAGGCGGCCGTCGCTCCAGGGCTGATCGCAGGCCCAGCGCAGCACCTCCCGCACGTCCGTCTGGGTACGCGGGCCGAGCGCGTCGAAGGAACCGTCGCTGTCACCCGTGCCTCTGATCTGCACGAGCAGGAAGTTCATGTCATCGCCGACGCTCGCGGTCTGCGAGTCGTTGCCATAAGGGCTGAACTCGACAACGGTCGGCTTCCCCGGCCCGCTCAGGTCGGAGCCACTCAGCGTGGTCTGCAGACTGACCCCGTCGCCCGCGTCGAACCGGATCTCGCGCGTCTGCGCGGCGGCAGGCGCGGCTGCCGCGAGCAGCACACCGAGCGCGGCCGCAACGAGGGCGACCAAAGGGCCGAGCCGGCGTTCAATCCCATCCATCCCGCACCCACCGTAACCCGACCCCACGGGGCCATGCGCAGGTTCCAAGCCGACGGCCACCGGAGCCTGGCGAACGCACGCCGAACGTCCCTCGGGCGGCCCTATAGGCACCACTCGGGGACGTTCGATCCTGCGGGTACCCAAGTGACGCACTCGCCAAGGTCAAGTCAAAGGCGTTCTCCGACCAAGCCTGAGCGTGCACGCGCGGTGTGCGGTGTAGCGGAGCTACATAAGCACCGCGTGGGTGCGCTCAGGCGCCGCGTCGGAGGACGCCGCCACAGCGGGTGCGGCCAGGCGCCGCGTCGGAGGGTGCCGACGCCCGGGTCAGTTCCTCGAGGAGGTGAATGATCGAAGCGTAATCCTGGCCCGTCTCGCGGCGCAGGCCGATCTCGCAGGTGCGGTTTGCGCAGGCGTAGGCGTCGCTTGGAGCCGCCGCGACCTCGGCCGCCTCGGGAGCGAGCGCGGCGGCGGTCAGCTCCGGGTGCAGGAAGCCCCGGTCGCCGGCGAAGCCGCAGCAGGAGGCCGATGGCGGCACACGCACGTCGTCGGCGAGGGCGCCGGCCACCGCCGCCAGGGCGCCGTCGAGGCCGAGCCGGCGCGAGGCGCAGGTCGGGTGCACGGTGATCGACCCCAGCGGTGCTGAGACCTCGAGCTCGCCGGCATCGAGCAGCCGCCGCGCCCACTCGATCGAGTCGACGATCTCGAGCGCTCCGTGATGCTCGGCGTTCTCATCGCTGAGCACCTCGGGCGCCTCGATCAGGCCGTGCGTGCAGGAAGTCGCATCGATGACAACGGGCAGGCTGCCCTCGCCGCTCCACGCCCAGAGGCGCTCGACCGTCTCGTTCACCTTCTTCGAATGCGCCGAGGAGAAGCCCTTCGAGCTCTCGGGCACGCCGCAGCAGCTGCCGGCCACGTCCGGCGGGATCCAGACCGGCATCCCGGCGCGCTTCGAGACGGCGACGAGCGCCGCCGGCAGGCTCGCCAGCCGGGCGCTGCCGTTGCCTCGGTCGGGCGGCGCGAAGATCCGGTTGATGCAGGCAGGCATGTAGACGGCGGCGGCTCCGGCGCGTTCGGTCGGCGGCAGGGCGGCGTCGGCGGGCTCGGGCATCGGGTCGACCCAGGCGGGAACGAGCTCGGGGTCGGCGAGCTCGCGCGACCCGCTGGCCGGCGCGCGCGAGGCGCGCGGAACCAAGCCGTTCGGAGGCGCCCTCGCCGGCACGCAGGCCGGCGCGCGCGCCCCGTTCGACGGCGCTCCAGTGCTCGGCGACAGCCTCCGCCGCACGGCTCGCGCGCGGGCCGTGCAGCGTCGCCCGCAGCTCCTTGACGAACTTGCCCGTGTCGATGCCGAGCGGACAGGCGAGCGCGCAGCTGCCGTCGGCGGCGCAGGTGTCGAGGCCGTCGTAGACGTACTCGTCGGCGAGCGCGGCAGTGACGGCCGAGCCCTGCGGCTGGCGCGCCATCTCGCGGCGGATGACGATCCGCTGGCGCGGCGTCAGCGTCAGGTCGCGGCTCGGGCAGACCGGCTCGCAGAAGCCGCACTCGACGCAGGTGTTGACCGACTCCTCGACCTCCGGCGTCGTCTTCAGGTTCTCCAGGTGGCAGTTCGGGTCGCGGTTGAGGACGATGCCCGGGCCGAGCACGCCGTCCGGATCGGCGAGCTCCTTGACCCGCCACATGAGCGCGGTCGCCCGCTCGCCCCACTCGAGCTCGACGAACGGCGCCATGTTGACCCCCGTCCCGTGCTCGGCCTTGAGCGAGCCCTCGTAGCGGCCGACGATCATCTCGACGAGCTTCGACATGAACGACTCGTAGCGCTCGAGGTCCTCCTGCTTGGCGAAGTCGGGGGTGAGCATGAAGTGCAGGTTCCCCGCCGAGGCGTGGCCGGCGACGCCGGTCAGAAAGCCGTGCTCGCCGAGCAGGCCCTGCAGCTCGGCCGCGCACTCGGCGATCCGCGCCGGGGGCACGCAGACGTCCTCGACGATCAGCGCCGTGCCCGGCAGCCGGAGCCGGCCGACGAGCCCGTGCAGTCCCTCGCGGATCCGCCAGGCGAGCTCGATCTGCTCCGGGTCTGTCTGCCACTCCTGCGGGCGGATCGACCTCGTGCTCCTCGAGCAGGTCGTCGGCGCGCTTCTGCGCCTCGGCGAGCCCGTCCGCGGTCGTCGGCCCCGAACTCGATCAGCAGCGCCGCCGTCGCCGGGTCGAGCTCCTTGAAGTACTCGGGGGCGCCCGGGATCGAGTGGGCCGCGACGAGCAGCGCCGGCGCGACCATCAGCTCGACGGCGGTCGCGCCCGCGGCGATCAGCTCGCCGACCGGCGCCGTCGCCCGCTCGATGTCGGGGAAGTGGACCCAGGCGGTCGTCGTCACGCGGCGGCACCGGCACGGTCTCGAGCGTCGCCTCGGCGACGAAGGCGAGCGTGCCCTCCGAGCCGACGAGCAGCCGCTGGAAGATCTCGAGCGGCTCGTCGGCGTCGAGGAAGGCGCAGAGCCGGTAGCCGGTCGTGTTCTTGATCTCGAACTTGCGCCGGATCCGCTCGCGCAGATCGCCGTCGGCGCGGATCTCGTCGCGGATCGCCTCGAGGCCGGCGACGAGCTCGGGCTCGGCGGCGGCGAAGCGCTCGGCGGCATCCGGCTCGGCGCGTGTCGATCGTCGTCCCCGAGGGGAGGACGAAGCGCAGCGAGCGCAGCGTCGAGTAGGTGTCCTTCGTCGTCCCGCAGCGCATCCCGCCGGAGTTGTTGGCGAGCACGCCGCCGAGCGTCGCGATCTCGGTCGAGGCGGGGTCCGGGCCGAGCTTGCGCCCGTGCGGGCTGAGCACCCGGTTGGCGTGGCCGAGGATCGTGCCCGGTCGGACGCGCGCGGCGGCGCCGTCCTCCAGCACCTCGACCCCGCGCCAGTGGTGGCGGGCGTCGACGAGGATCCCGTCGCTCTGCCCCTGCCCGTTGAGGCTCGTGCCGCCCGCGCGGAAGACGAGCGGCTCCCCTGCTCGCGCGCGAACGCCAGCAGCCGCGCCATGTCGTGCTCGTTCCGGGGCCGCACGACGGCCTTCGGAAAGCGCCGGTAGGGGCTCGCGTCGGAGGCGTAGCGGACGATGTCGCTGGCGCGGGCGAGCACCTGCTCGGCGCCGAGCAGGGCGACGAGCTGTGAGCGCAGCGGCTCCGGCGTGCCGCGCGGCGACCCACTCGGGCGCGCGGTCGTCGGCGGGGGCGCCGGCAGGACCGGTCGCGAGGGCCGCGGCGACGCGCTTGCGGCGGCGGGCGGAGGTGCGGACTGGTGCGGCGCTCAAAGCTGTGCCTCCCGTCCGCTCAACCGAGCCACATGCCGGGCGCGACGCCGACCTCGACGAGGCTCGGGCCGTCGCCGACCGCGAGCGCGGAGCTGAGCGCCGCCTCGAGCTCGTCGGCGCCCTCGGCCTTCGTCGCGGGCACGCCGTAACCCTCGGCGACGGCGGCGACGTCGAGCGCCGGCAGGTCGAGTCCCGGCGCTCCTTCGACGCCCTCGGCGAGCGAGAACCACTTGAGGATCGCGTACTCGGAGTTCCGCAGCACCAGGAAGGTGACGGGCGCCTTGTAGGCGACGGCGGACCAGAACGCGGTGATCGCGTACTGCGCGGAGCCCTCGCCGACGACGCAGACCACGGGCCGCTCGGGCTGGGCGAGCTGCACGCCGACCGACGCAGCGAGGCCGAAGCCCAGGCCGCCGCCGGCGCCGAAGTAATAGGAGCCGGGCTTGTTGAGCCGGAGCTGGTTGCGCAGCGCGAGCGTGCTCGACGGCGCCTCGAGGACGACGATCCCGTCCTCGGGGAAGACCGAGCCGAGCACCTTCATCGCCTCCGTGCCGCTCATCGGCCCGTCGCCCATGTCGGGTGCCTCGAGCGGGCCGTCGCGCTCGGCCGGCGCCTCGCGGGAGCTCTCGCCGTCGAGCGCCGCGCGCAGCGCGGCGAGCGTCAGGCCGACGTCGCCGATGATCGCCTCGCCCATCGGCGCCCGGGCGGCCTCGTCCGGGTCGGAGGTGATCTGCACGAGCTCCGCGCCGGCCGGCAGCAGCTCGCCGGCGATGTAGGGGTAGTAGGGGAAGACCGAGGAGCCGGCGACGAGGATCAGGTCGTAGCCGCCGAGCATCTCCGCGACGGGCGCGATCGCCGGGGGCAGCGCGCCCTGGAACAGCGGGTGGTCCTCGGGGAAGCCGAGCCGGCCGCCGCCGGTCGGCGGGATCGCCCAGACGGCCATCCGCTGCGCCTCGGCGATCGCGACCGCGTCGTCCCAGCCGCCGGAGGCGTCGATGTCCGGGCCCGCGACCAGAACGGGACGCTCGGCCTTGGCGAGCCGTTCGGCGAGCGCCGCGACTGCGGCCGGGTCGGCACCGGCGCGCGGGCTGACGGTCCGCGCGATCGCGTGATCGGTGGCGTCGGCCGGTGCTTCGGCTGTCCAGTCGTCCATCGGGATCGAGACGAAGGTGGGGCCCTTCGGTGCCATCGCGGCCGTGTGGATGCCGCGCGCGATCGCCGCCGGTACGTCCTCGGCCCGCGGCGGCTCGTAGCTCCACTTGACGAGCGGATGGACGACGCGGGTCGCGTCGCGGTTGGTCAGGTTCGCCTGCATCGTGATCACGGGCCGCACCTGCTGGCCGGCTGTGACGAGCAGCGGCGTGTGGTTCGCCTGCGCGTTGAAGATCGCGCCCATGCCGTTGCCGACGCCGGGGGCGGTGTGCAGGTTGACGTGACCGACGGTGCCCGAGGCCTGCGCGTACCCGTCGGCCATGCCGACCGCGACGGTCTCGTGCAGGCCGAGCACGTAGCGGAAGTCGTCGGGGAAGTCGGCGAGCATCGGCAGCTCCGTCGACCCGGGGTTGCCGAACATCGTCGTCATCCCGTGCTTGCGCCAGAGCTCGTAGGCGGCTTCGCGAACCGTGCTCATCAACTCTCCTCGGTCAAGTGGTCGACCGCGACGATATGCGTTCTATCCTGATCGGTGATGTATGCCGTCGCATTGATCGCCGTGATCGCGATCGCGCTCGGGGCCAAGGTCTCGAAATGGATCCGCGATTCGAGCCGCAAAGAGCTGGAAGAAGCCGGAACCGGCGACGCCCCCGGCGGGCCTGACCGCGGGCCCGACGGGATGCTGATGTGAGTGACGGTGCGGCCGACGAGGCCGAGGTCACCGAGAACGAGAGCGAGAGCCGGTACGAGATCCGGCTCGGCGACGAGCTCGCCGGCTTCGTCACCTACGAGCGCTTCCCCGGGAAGATCGACTTCCGGCACACCGAGGTCGACGAGCGCTTCGAGGGTCACGGCATCGGCTCGAAGCTCGCCCGCACGGTCCTCGACGAGGCCCGCGATCAAGGGCTTGGGGTGATCCCGACCTGCCCCTTCATCCGCGACTGGATCAGGCGCCACTCCGATTACCAGGACCTCGTCGCCCGCTGACGCCGACGCCGGCCCCGACGCGGACGCCGGCTCGTACTGCTCGCCGCGCAATCGGGCGCGGGACAGCCCGCCACGCCGGCGGCTGCCCACTGCCCCTCCACCACGACGCGCGCCACATGAACGACGCCATGCGGCGCAAATGTGCCTCGCATGCGAGCGGCAGGCTCCGTACCCTCGCGCTTTGACGGCCCGCCAATAGTTGTTGGCAGCTCGCCAACAACTGCTACAGTCGACGTCGCGATGGCAGCCCGCCCCGCTCCGTCCCCATCCGCGTCGTCGACGCGTGCCCGGCTCGAGCCGGACGAGCGTCGGCGGCAGATCCTCGAGGCCGCGCAGCGGCTCTTCAGCGAGCGCCACTACGGCGCCGTGCCGCTCGACGAGATCGCTGCCGAGGCCGGCGTCGCGCGCGGGCTGATCAACCACTACTTCGGCACCAAGCGCGACCTCTACGTCGAGGTCGTCCGCGAGATGGTCCGCGTCCCCCCGTTGCCCGTGCCCGAGTACGTGCAAGGCAAGAGCACGCGCGAGCGCGTGGCCGAGGCGATCGACGGCTGGCTGACGATGACCTCGCGCAACCGCGGCACGTGGCTCGACTCCGTTCGCTCGGCCGGCGGTCTCGGCGATCCTGAGATCGCCGCCGTCTTCGAGGAGGCGCGCGAGGACGCCGCCGTGCGAATGGTGGCGATCCTCGGGCTCGGCCCGATCGAGGAGGTCGCGCCGGAGCGGCTGGCGATGATGCGTGCCTACGGCGGCCTCGCCGAGGCGGCGACCGTGCAGTGGCTCGACCACGGCCGGCTCACCCGCCAGCAGGTGCATGAGCTGCTCGTCGAGTCGGCAACGCGAATGGCCGCGGGGCTCTTCGACGTCGTGGTCGCCGCCGACGCCAAGGACGAGGACGCGGCGTGAGCGCGATCCCCGCCCACGCGGCCAACTGCTTCGGCTGCGGCCCCGAGAACACCGCCGGTCTCGCCCTGCGACTCGAGGGCGAGGGCGAGCGCGTCCGTGGCGAGATCGTTCTCGACGCCCGCCACGAGGGCGCCCCCGGGATCGCCCACGGCGGCACGATCGCGACGCTCCTCGACGACGCCTCCGGTCGCTTCATGTATCTGACCGGCGAGCCTGCGGTCACGCGCCGGCTCGAGGTCGACTACCGCGGCCGCGTCCCGATCGGCCGGCCGCTCGAGGTCGAGGCCTGGATCCACTCGCGCGACGAGCGCGGGCTCGAGGTCCGCTCGGAGCTGCGGGCGGGCGGCGAAACCGTGGCTCGGGCAACGGCCACGATGCGGTTCGTCGACCCCACCCACTTCAGCTTCGATCCCGACGCCGTCGGTGCCGTGCACGGCCTCGGCGAGGAGGCGCTCGCATGAGCACCGCGGCCGCCGATGCCTGGGCGCTGACCGAGCTCGATACGTTCGCGGGCGGCGTCCCGCACGAGCTCTTCGACGAGCTCCGCGAGCAGGGCCCCGCGGTGAGCGGCACCACGCCGCAGGGCGAGCGCCTCGTCTCCTTCTTCCGGCACGCTGAGATCGCCGAGATCAGCCGTGACCCCGCAACCTTCTCCTCGGCCCGCGGCGGCATCTTCCCCGAGCGGGACGCGGTCAACGCGCTCGAGGTGAACCGCAACCTGCTGCTCTTCAAGGACCCGCCCGAGCACACCAAGTACCGGAAGATCCTGCAGACGGCGTTCGTCCCCAACTCGGTCAACCCGCTCGAGGGAACGATCCGCGCCACCTTCGGAGAGCTGCTCGACAAGGTGGTCGACGCCGGTGGCTGCGACTTCGTCGCCGACGTCGCCGTCCCGTACCCGCTCACCGTGCTGAGCGACCTGATGGGGCTGCCGCGCGAGGACCTGCCGATGCTCGAGGGCTGGATCGAGCGAATCGAGGCCGCCCAGATCTCGCAGGTGCCGAACGAGGCGGCGCCCGTCCTCGGCGAGATGGCGCCGTACCTGCTGGAGCAGATCCAACGCCAGAAGGAGGCCGGCGAGGCATCGCTCGTGACGAGGCTGGCCAACGCCGAAGTCGACGGCCACTCGCTCACCGACGCCGAGATCCTCGTCTTCTTCGCGCTGCTGGTCTTCGCCGGCAACGACACGACCCGCAACACGCTTTCCGCCGGCGTGCTCGCCCTGCTCGCCCACCCCGAGCAGCTCAAGCTGCTGCGCGCCGAGCCCGAGCGGATCCCGAACGCCGTTGAGGAGATCCTTCGCCACAGCAGCGTCGTCAACTACTTCTGCCGGACCGCGTCCGCCGACGCCGAGGTCGGCGGCTGCCCGGTCCAAGAGGGCGAGAAGGTGATGCTCTGGTACACCGCCGGCTCCCGCGACCCCGAGGCGAACCCCGACCCGCATCGCTTCGACGTCACGCGCGACGAGGTTCAGCACATGGCCTTCGGCGGCGGCGGCCGCCACTTCTGCCTCGGCGCCGGCCTCGCCCGGCTCGAGCTCCGCGTCGCCCTCGAGGAGCTGCTCGCGCGGCTGGCGACGATCGAGCTCGACGGCGAGCCCGAGCGGCTGCGCTCGAACTGGGCCAACGCCCTCACCCGACTTCCGATCAAGTTCACCCCGAAATCCCCAGGAGAGACCACCACATGAGCACTGCGACACAGGCGGCCCCCGTGAGCGGCCTCACGGACGAGCAGAAGGACTTCGTCGAGGCGATCCGCGACTTCGCCCAGCGCGAGGCGGGCACCGAGGAGAAGCGCGAGAAGCTGACCGACGGCTACAAGGAGCTGCACAACTTCGAGATCTCGAAGAAGCTCGGCGAGCTCGGCTACCTCGGCGCCTCGGTGGCCGAGGAGTACGGCGGCACCGGCGGCGGCATGGTCGATGCCTGCCTGTTCCTCGAGGAGGCGTTCCGCGGCCTGCTGCCCGTCGCCGGCTACCCGGTGACGCTGATCACCGCCGGTGCCGTCAACAAGTTCGGCACCGAGGAGCAGAAGCAGCAGGTGATCGGCGGCATGTGCGAGGGGAAGGTCTCGGCGATCGCGATGAGCGAGCCGGAGGCCGGCTCCGACGTCGGCAACCTCTCCTGCAAGGCGGAGAAGTCGAACGGCGGCTACGTGCTCAATGGCCAGAAGACGTGGATCTCCGCGGCCCACATCGCCGACCAGATCCTGACGATCGTCCGCACCGACAACTCAGGCTCCAAGCACGAGGGCCTGACGATGTTCCTCGTCCCGACCGATGCCGACGGCGTCGAGATCAACGGGATCGAGACGATGGGCGGCAAGGAGGTCAACGACGTCTTCTTGACTGACTGTTACCTCGACGACAGCCACGTCTTGGGCGAGGTCGGCGGCGCCTGGGTGCAGCTGATGAGCGGCCTCAACGTCGAGCGCCTGATCATCGCCGCGAACGCGCTCGGGATCGCCCAGCGCGCCTTCGACGACGTGCTCGCCTACATCAAGGAGCGCAAGCAGTTCGGCCGGCCGATCGGCACCTTCCAGACGCTGAAGCACCGGATCGCCGACCTGGCGACGGAGCTCGAGGTGACGCGCCTGCTCACCTACGACGTCGCCCGCAAGGTCGACGAGGACCCGATGCGGATGCTGCCGCGCGAGGCCTCGATGGCGAAGCTGAAGGCGACGGAAGTCGCCAAGCAGGTGACGCTCGACGCCATGCAGATGATGGGCGGCTACGGCTACGCGACCGAGTATGGGATGGAGCGGGCCGTGCGCTCGGCCCTCGTCATGCCGATCTACGGCGGCACCAACGAGATCCAGCGCGAGATCATCTCCAAGACCTACGGGCTCTAGGGGATCGCGGCGAGGTAACGATGGACGAGACGCCACAGCAGCACGGCTCCGAACCCCGGCGGGAGACGCCGGGCTCGGGTGCCGGCGCCTTCCTCCGCGCGCAGGCGCGTGAGCAGGCGCGGATCGCGTCGATCCGGCCGCCGGCGCCGCCGTCGCTGCTGTTCCGCGTCTGGCGCTGGTTCGCTGCCACGTTCGTCCGCGAGCTCGCCTGGCAGCTCTCGGCCGTAACCGCCGCGCAGCTGGCAACGCTGATCGCCGCCGGCGGACTGCGCTCGCGCGCGGGCCGCGTCTTCGGCGCGCTGCTCGGTCTGATGCTCGGCGCGCAGCTGCGCTACGCGATCGAGGCGCATCGCAGCGCCGCGTCGGTCGAGGAGGCGCTCGAGGGCCTGCCCGGCGACGACGGCCGGCAGATGCCGCTCAGCCACATCGCCATGCCGATGCTCACGTTCGTCGCGCCGGACGTCGTCCGCGAGCGCGGGCTCGTCTTCCATACGGAGCCCGGTGGCAAGCCCGACGGTGGCGATCTGAAGCTGCGGCTCGACGTCTACCGGGCCAAGCCGGGCACCGAGGGCGACCTCCCCAGCCCGCGGCCGGCGGTGATCCAGGTCCATGGCGGCGGCTGGATCTCCGGCTCCCGCTACGAGCAGGGCGTACCGCTGCTCAACCACCTGGCGAGCCGCGGCTGGGTCGGCTTCAACATCGACTACCGGCTCTCCCCGCAGGCGACCTGGCCCGACCACATCGTCGACGTCAAGCGGGCGATCGCCTGGGTCCGCGAGCACGCCGAAGAGCTCGGCATCGACCCGGAGCTGATCGCGATCACCGGCGGCTCCGCCGGCGGCCATCTGACCGCGCTCGCCGGGCTCAGCGCCAACGATCCCGCCTTCCAGCCCGGCTTCGAGGACGCTGACACGAGCCTGATCGCCGCCGTCCCCTTCTACGGCGTCTACGACCTGACCAATGCCTCCGGCCACTACTACCCGCAGTTGCAGGAGTGGGGCTTCGAGAAGGTCATGTTCAAGCAGCCGCTCGCCGGCAACGAGGAGCTCTACCGGGCCGCCTCGCCGCGCTGGCGGATCACGCCCGACGCGCCGCCGTTCATGATCATCCACGGCGAGCGCGACACGCTGGTGCCGGTCGCCGACGCGCGCGAGTTTGCCGCCGAGATGAAGCGCGTCTCGCGCTCGGAGGTGCGCTACATCGAGCTGCCCGGCGCCGAGCATGCCTTCGATCTGTGGCCGTCCGTGCGCACGGCGCGGATCGCCGATGCGATCGGGCGCTTCGGGGCCCACGTGCTCGCCGAGCGGGCCTCCAGAACTTCAACGACTGACACTGCGACGCCGGTGGTCCAGACTGCCGGGTCGACTTCAGATAGCTGACGAAAAGCCAAACAAGGAGAAATGAAGATGCCCGCCACCACCGAACCGCTCGTCTTCGACGCGATCCGCACCCCCCGTGGCAAGGGGAAGGTAAACGGCTCGCTGCATACGGTGAAGCCCGTCGACCTCGTCGTCGGCCTCATGCACGAGACCCTGGTCCGCAACGAGACGCTCGACCCCAACACGGTCGACGACGTAGTCCTCGGCTGCGTCTCCCCCGTCGGCGATCAGGGCGCCGACATCGCCAAAACGGCTGCGATCAAGGCCGGCCTGCCCGACACCGTCGCCGGGCTGCAGGTCAACCGCTTCTGCGCCTCCGGCCTCGAGGCGGTCAACATCGCCGCCCAGAAGGTCGGCTCCGGCTTCGAGGACCTCGTCTTCGCCGGCGGCGTCGAGTCGATGTCGCGGGTCCCGATGGGCTCCGACGGCGGCCCCTGGGCGATGGACCCGGAGACGAACTACGACACGTACTTCGTCCCGCAGGGCATCTCCGCCGACCTGATCGCGACGATCGAGGAGTTCGACCGCGAGGACGTCGACGCCTACGCCGCGCGCTCGCAGGAGAAGGCGGCGGCCGCCCAGGAGGAGGGCCGCTTTGCCAAGTCCGTGATTCCGGTCAAGGACATCAACGAGCAGGTCGTCCTCGACAACGACGAGTTCATCCGTGCCGGTACGACCGTCGAGACGCTCGGCGGCCTGAAGCCGTCGTTCGCCACGATGGGCGAGATGGGCGGCTTCGACTCCGTGGCACTGCAGAAGTACCACTGGGTCGAGAAGATCAACCACGTCCACACCCCGGGTAACTCCTCGGGCATCGTCGACGGCGCCTCGCTGCTGGTGATCGGCAACGAGGAGGCCGGCTCCAAGCAGGGCCTCACGCCCCGCGCCCGGATCCTGGCAACGGCGCTCTCGGGTGCCGACCCGACGATCATGCTGACCGGTCCCGCCCCCGCCTCGAAGAAGGCGCTGGAGAAGGCCGGCCTGACCGCGGACGACATGGATCTCGTCGAGATCAACGAGGCCTTCGCGGCCGTCGTCCTCCGCTACGTCCGTGACATGGGCTTCGACATGGAGAAGGTCAACGTCAACGGCGGCGCGATCGCGATGGGCCACCCGCTCGGCGCGACCGGGGGCATGATCCTCGGCACGCTGATCGACGAACTCGAGCGCACCGACGGCCGCTACGGCATCGCCACGCTCTGCGTCGGCGGCGGCATGGGCATCGCCACGGTCATCGAGCGCATCTGAGAACACATGCCTGGGACCTCCTAAGGCACATCCCGGGGCCTCCTCCGCTTCGCGTCCGGGGGCCCCGGGTCATCGTTTTTCGAAATTCCATAGCTACGTAGAAAGAGAGCTCAGACACTCATGAGTGAGAGCACGATCAAGTACGAGCGCGGTGACGACGGCATCGTCGTCCTGACGCTCGACGATCCGAACCAGTCCGCGAACACGATGAACGAGAACTACGTCCGCTCGATGGGCGAGACGGTCGACAAGCTGGCCTCCGAGGTCGAGGCCGGCGACGTCAAGGGCGTGATCATCACCTCGGCGAAGAAGACCTTCTTCGCCGGCGGCGATCTCAACAACCTGATCCAGGGTCGTCCCGAGGACGCGCCCGAGATCGAGGCCGGCACGGCCGTGATCAAGGGTCAGCTGCGCAAGCTGGAGACGCTCGGCGTCCCGGTCGTCGCCTGCGTCAACGGCGCGGCGCTCGGCGGTGGGCTCGAGATCTGTCTCGCCACCCACCACCGGATCGTCGTCGACAACCCGAAGATCCAGCTCGGTCAGCCGGAGGTGCAGCTCGGCCTGCTCCCCGGCGCCGGCGGCGTCGTCCGCACGGTCCGCATGCTCGGCCTCGTCAACGCGCTCATGCAGGTGTTGATGGAGGGCAAGCGCTTCAACCCGCAGAAGGGCAAGGAGATCGGCATCGTCGACGAGCTCGTCGCCTCGCCGGAGGAGTTGATCCCGGCAGCGAAGAAGTGGATCGCCGAGAACCCCGAGGCGAAGCAGCCGTGGGACACCGAGGGCTACAAGATGCCCGGCGGCAAGCCGACGAGCCCGGCGCTGGCGCAGAACCTGCCGGCCTTCCCGGCAAACCTGCGCAAGCAGCTCAAGGGCGCCAACTACCCGGCCCCGCACCACATCATGGCCGCGGCCGTCGAGGGTGCGCAGACCGACATCGACAACGCGTTCGTGATCGAGGGCCGGTACTTCACCGACCTCGTCACCGGCCAGGTTTCGAAGAACATGATCCAGGCGTTCTTCTTCGACCTGCAGGCGGTCAACGGTGACCGCGGGCGGCCCGAGGGCATCGAGCCGTACACGGCGAAGAAGGCCGTCGTGCTCGGCGCGGGGATGATGGGCGCGGCAATCGCCTACGTGTGCGCGAAGGCGAAGATCGAGGTCGTCCTCAAGGACGTCGACCAGGCTGCTGCCGATCGCGGCAAGCAGTACTCGGAGAAGCTCGTCGCCAAGGGCGTCGAGCGCGGCAAGGTGACGCCCCAGAAGGGCGACGAGTTGCTCGCCCGGATCACGGCGACGACCGACCCGGCCGCGGCCGAGGGCGCCGACATCGTCATCGAGGCGGTCTTCGAGGACCCGTCGGTGAAGGAGCAGGTGTTCAAGGAGATCGAGCCACACCTCGCACCGGACGCGATCCTCGGCTCGAACACGTCGACCCTGCCGATCACCGGCCTGGCCGAGAACGTCTCCCGTCCCGACGATTTCATCGGGCTGCACTTCTTCTCCCCCGTGGACAAGATGCCGCTGCTCGAGATCATCAAGGGCTCCAAGACCGGCGACGAGGTCCTCTACAAGAGCCTCGACTTCGCCAAGCAGATCGGCAAGACCCCGATCGTGGTCAACGACTCGCGCGGCTTCTTCACGAGCCGCGTGATCGGGACCTTCATCAACGAGGGCATCGGCATGCTCGCCGAGGGCGTTCCGGCCCCGTCGATCGAGCAGGCCTCCTCACAGGCCGGCTACCCGGCGCCCGTGCTCCAGCTGAGCGACGAGCTCAACATGAAGCTGATGAAGAAGATCCGCGTCGCCGCCGAGAACTCGGGCGAGGTCGCCTCCGGCTGGAGCGATCACCCGTCGATCGCCGTGATCGACACGATGCTCGAGAACGACCGTCCGGGCAAGCTCGAGAAGGTCGGCTTCTACGACTACGACGAGAACGCCAAGCGCACCGGCCTGTGGTCCGGCCTGAAGGAGAACTGGGGTGGCACCAACGCCGACGTTCCCTTCGAGGACCTGAAGGAGCGCATGATGTTCATCGAGTCGATCGAGACCGTCAAGTGCATGGACGAGGGCGTCATCGAGACCGTCGCCGACGCGAACATCGGCTCGATCATGGGCATCGGCTTCCCGGCCTGGACCGGCGGAGTCGTGCAGTACATGAACGGCTACGAGGGCGGCCTCGCCGGTTTCGTTGCCCGCGCCCGCGAGCTCGCCTCCAAGTACGGCGAGCGCTTCACGCCGCCCGAGTCCCTGGTAGCCAAGGCCGAGGCCGGCGAGAAGTACGAGGACAAGGCGCTGATCGCCGCCTAACAAGTCGCATCCCTCGACGACTGGACGGCCCGGGCGAGAACCCGGGCCGTTCGTCGTTCCAGGGGGCGCTGGCAGTTCTGCCTCGAGGGCGGAGCCGGCGTCCGTTGCCCGAGGCCGGGCGCACCGAACGTCCCTGAGCCGTTGCTATAGACATGCCCGCGGGACGTTCGGCGCATCCGGACAGATCAGCGATCGCCGAACAGGCGCGACCACAGTCCGGGCCGCCGCGGTTCGACCTCCTCGCGCAGGGGCAGACGCCCGTCGCGTCGCGCCGCCACCACGCACTCCGTGTGCGCGTGCCGGCGACGGGACGCATCTCCCTCCGGCATGACCAGGAAGTGCTCCCTCAGCGCCGGCAGCTGTTCCCCACACAGCGGGCACCGGTAGGTGGCGGGCTTGCGATTCGCCGCGGGGCGCAGCGTGTACCAGCGGGCTCTTCCGAAGTCATCCATGCGCTCCCGCTGGGTCTAGCGGATCCGTCCGTCCGGTGGCTCCGGGACCGGCCTAGCGCTCTGGTTGCTCAGGTGGCCGGCGGCTCGCCGCGGCTCTGCAGGCCGTGGATGACGTTGATCACCCCGACGACGGCGATCAGGATCGCCCACGTCCTGTCGATGTGGTCGGTGGCGTCGCCGACCACGGCGAGGGCGATCAGCAGCACGCCGAGGAGGCCGGCGATCCCCGGGTGGCCGAGGATGCGGGCGATTCGGGGAAGGATGACCATGGTGCTCCTCCGTTCTACCGCTTCTCGAGGCAGTACGCGGTGGCGCGTGTGTATCGGTCCGCCGAGCTCGACTCCGAGGTCCCGGAGGCATGCGGCTGCGGCGGGCTGCGACGCCCCACCCGGACAGATCGGCCCCCCACCCGCCGCGACGATAAGATCGCTCCGCGTGAGCAGGAGCTCGGCATCTTGAGCGCAGGAAGCGCACTGGTGGTCTTCGGATGCGAGTGCTGATCATCGGCGGCGGCGTCGCGGGCTTGACGCTGGCAGCGAAGCTGCGGCAGCAGGGTCGCGAGCCCATCGTCGTCGAGCAGGCCGCGGCCTACGGCGAGCACGGCTACAGCCTCGGCCTGTACCCCTTCGGCTCCAGCGTCCTGCACGGCCTGGGCGCCTATGACGAACTGGTGGAGCGCGGCATGGAGATGCGCCGCTACGAGATGGCTGATCACACGGGCGAAGTGATCTCCGGGGTCGACTTCAGCGAGGCGATGGCCGAGTTCGGGCCCTCGTACATAACGACCCACGCCGACCTGGTCGAGATCCTGCGCGGGGCCTGCGAGGGCGTCGAGATCCGCATGGGCACAACCGTGGATCAGCTGGATCAGGGGTCCGGCGAGGTACGCGTGCGCTTCTCCGACGACAGCGAGCAGACCTTCGACCTCGTCTGTGCCTGCGACGGCATCCACTCCGCCACCCGGGATGCCGTCTTCGGACCCCAGCCCGACTTCGACACCGGCTGGGTGGGCTGGACCTGGTGGGGCCGGGAAGGCATCTTTCCGGCCGAGCTTGTCCGCGAGTACTGGCTCCCGGGAGCCTTCGTCGGCACCTATCCGGTGCCGGGCAAGTCGACCTTCGTCGCCGCGCTGCCCAAGGAGACGATTCCGGTCGACGCCGGGCTCACGGAGGAGCAGGTGCTGGGCAGGTTGCGGGCGGTCCTCGAGGACCTGGCCGGCCGCGAGGCCGCCGTCGAGGCCGCGCTCGCCGAGGCACACGACCTCTGGCCCTGGCCGCTGGCGGACGTCCGCTGCGGAGCGCTTCGCTCCGATCGCGTCGTGCTCTGCGGCGACGCCGGCATCGCGTTCCTGCCCACGGCCGGGATCGGGGCTTCGACGGCGATGCGATCGGCTGCGGCGCTGGCCGACGAGCTGTCGAAGGCCGACGCGCACCTGGTACCGCTCGCCCTTGAGCACTACGAGGCCCGCGTCCGTCCCACGGCGGAGCTCAACCAGACGGACTCCCGCAAGCTCGCCCGCGTGATGTTCGTCGAGAACCGCCTGGCGAGCTGGGGGCGGGATGAGGTCGTCAAGCACATGCCGGCCTCGAGCACGACGAAGCAGATCGCCGAGGCGATGCGGCGGCCGCTCTAACGGCTCGTTGGCCACGCTGCCACGCGGCCGGCGCGCCCCGGGCAGAGTAGGTTGGAGCCATGAGCGCAGACACGGATCGCCAATACGACATCGTCGTCTACGGGGCCACCGGCTTCGTCGGCAAGCTGACCGCCGCCTACCTGGCGCAGGCGGCGCCGCCGGAGGCGCGGGTCGCGCTGGGCGGGCGATCGCAGGGGAAGCTCGAACGCACGCGCGCCGAGCTGCCTGCACCGGCGGCCGAGTGGCCGATCGTCGTCGCCGACAGCTCCGACGCTGAGGCGGTCGGCCGGATGGCGGCCTCCGCCCGGGCGATTGCCACGACCGTCGGGCCCTACTACCGCTACGGGATGCCGCTGGTCGAGGCCTGCGCCGACGCCGGCACCGACTACGCCGACCTGACCGGCGAGACGCTGTTTATGCGCAAGTCGATCGACACGGCGCACGAGCGGGCCGCGCGGAGCGGCGCCCGCATCGTCCACACCTGTGGCTTCGACTCGATCCCCTCCGATGTCGGCGTCATGTGCCTGCACCTGGCGGCGGCCGAGCGCGGCGCCGGCGATCTTGGCGACACGTCCCTGGTCGTTCGCAAGATGCGCGGCGGCGCGAGCGGCGGCACGATCGACTCGGCCCGCGGCCAGATCGACGCCGCCCGAGCCGACAAGTCGCTGCGGCGGATTCTGCTCGACCCCTACGCGCTCAGCCCCGACCGCTCGGCCGAGCCCAACCTCGGCGCCGAGCGGGATCCGGTCAAGCCCGTCCACGACGAGCGTCTAGGCGGCTGGCTCGCGCCATTCGTGATGGGCACCGTCAATAGCCGCGTCGTCCGCCGGAGCAACGCCCTGCAGGCGTACGCGTACGGGCGCTCGCTTCGCTACCGCGAGCTGATGGCGACGGGCGGTGGCCCGCTCGGCGCGGCGAAGGCGGCCGGTGTTACCGGTGGCATTGCCGCGCTCTTCGGCGGCCTCTCCTTCGGCCCGACCCGCGCGCTGTTGGATCGCGTCCTCCCCGACCCGGGAGAGGGGCCGAGCCCCGAGGCGCGCGAGAAGGGCTTCTTCTCGATCGAGGTGCACTCGGACACGAGCAGCGGCGAGCATCTCGTCTGCCGGATCAACGCCTCCGGCGACCCCGGCTACAAGGCGACCGCCGTGATGCTCGGCGAGAGCGTCCTGGCGATGGCACTCGATCGCGACGCCCTGCCCGACGCTGCCGGCGTGCTGACGCCGTCGACGGCGATCGGCACGGCCCTGCTCGAGCGCCTGCGCGCCGCCGGGCACACCTACGACGTCGCCTGAGTCGGCGCGCGACGCGCATGGACAACGCCGAGGCGCACCGCTTCGCTCGCGAGCAGGGCACCTCGAAGGTCGCGACGCGGACGGTGCGCGGCATCGCGATCCCCTACATGAAGCTGCTCTACGCCCTGCGGATCGAGGGCGCCGAGAACATCCCCGCGGAGGGGCCGGTGATCGTCGCGCCCAACCACAAGAGCTTCTGGGATGCGTTCTTCGTCGCCGCGGCGACGAAGCGGCCGATCCGCTTTATGGGCAAGGACGAGCTCTTCGACGGCCGTGGCGGGCGCATGCTGATCCGCCTCGGCGCCTTCCCGGTCCGCCGCGGCTCCTCCGACGCCGAGGCGATCGAGACCGCCAGGCAGATCCTGCTCGACGGGGGCCTGCTGGCGCTGTTCCCCGAGGGCACGCGGGTCCGCGACCCGACGATCCTCGGCACGCCGCACAAGGGCGCCGCCCGGCTCGCGATCGAGACTGGAGCGACGATCGTGCCCTGCGCGATCACCGGCACCGAGAAGCTCTTCGCCGGACCGCTGCCCCGGCCGGGCCGGGTCCGCGTCTCCTTCAGCGAGCCGATTCACATCGACGCCGGCGAGCCGACGCCGGAGGCGGCCGCCGAGCTCGTCGACGACCGCTTGTGGCCCGAGGTCGAACGCGAGCGTCAGCGGCTGCTCTCGCACCCCGGCGTCATCGCCGCCGGGCTGACCGCGCTAGGGGTCGGCGCCGGCGTCGCCGCCCGGCGTCGCCGCAAGCGCTGAGCGCGAGTGCGGCAGCCGGGGCGGCGGTCAGCGGTCAGGCAGAGTCGAGCGCGTCGGGGCGGACGCCGTGGGCGGCAGCGTCGTCGGGAACCTCGCCGCCGCGCAAATCCTCACCCGGCCGGTTCGCGTCGTTGCTCTGCGGGCGTTCGAGCGGAATCTCCGCCGTCGAGTACTCCCGGTTGGGGTCGCTCTCGGGCGGGGGCGGCGGTGGCTGAGTCTGAGGCTGGCGATCGTCGGTCATTGGATCTCCTCCGTTCGCTGGTTTGCGCTCCCTCTCCTATTCGCTACCCGACAGTAGGGGACTGAAAAGCCCGCCGCCGTCGACTGTAATCGGACACAGTGTCCGGGGGGATTGTATGATCGCGCCCGATGGGCTCCGTCACCCGCAAGAGCCGCGCCCTTCCCGCCGAGCAGCGCCGCCCGGCAATCGAGGCGAAGTTGCTCGAGGCGACCGAGCGCCTGCTCTCCGACGGCACCCCCTACACCGAGCTCTCGATCCAGCAGCTCTGCTCGGAGGCCGGCATCGCCCGCTCGACCTTCTACGTGTACTTCCGCGACAAGGCGGACCTGGTCGCGCGCCTCGCCGAGGCGATGGTGGGCCAGCTGCAGCAGGCCGCCTCCACCTGGTGGGAGCCGGATGCCGGCCGCGAGGAGCTGCTCGCGTCGACCCGGCGCGTGATCGAGGCCTACGTCGCCCACTCGGCGCTGTTCGCGGCGCTCACCGAGACGGCTGCCTACGACCCGGAGATGCGGGCGATGCAGGTCGCGATCGTCGAGCGCAACGCGCGCCCACTCGCCGAGCTCATCGCCCGCGGAAAGCGCGACGGCACGGTCCGCGACGTGCACGCCCCAGAGACTGTCGCGGCGCTCGCCTGGATGCTGCAGGGCTGCTGCTACAACCTCGCGCTCAACGCCGGCACCGATCAGATCGACCGCCTCGCCGAGGCGATGACGTCGATCATCTGGCACTCGATCTACCCGGATGCCGAGGCGGCCGGCTGATGGCCGGCGTCAAGGCACCCAGGGCCCCGCGACAGGCGCCGAGTCCACAGCGGATGCCGGAGCCCGGTCCGCGCCCCGCCTTCCCTGGCCCGAAGGCGCTCGTCTCCGACATCCGCCAGGCGCGGGCGGCCCTGCGCCGCGGGCCGATGCCGCGCGGCGATCTCTCCTACTCGATCAAGCGCACCTACCGGGCCCGCCACGACGTCCTCAACCTGCTGCTCGAGAGCTACTACCGCTACGGCCCGATCTACGGGATGCGGATCCTCTACGACCTCGAGGTCTTCTTGATCGGGCCCGAGGCCAACCACTTCATGCTCGTCTCCGGCCGCGAGAACTTCCGCTGGCGCAACGGGCGCTTCGGCGATCTGATCACGCTGATCGGCGACGGGCTGCTGACGACCGACGATGCCTACCACGACACCTCGCGGGCGATCATGATGCCCTCCTTCCACCGCGACCGGGTGGCGGCCTCGGTCGAGACGATGGTCGTCGAGGCCGAGCGTGCGGTCGAGCGGCTCGAGCCGGGCGAGACGATCGACATCTTCCACTGGACGCGCGAGCTGGCGATGCGCATCGCGATGCAGGCGCTGTTCGGCTTCGACCCCGACTCAGCCCGGGCGGGCGAGACCGCGCTGCACTTCGAGGAGGGCCTCTCGTTCCACGCTGCCGAGTTCGTCGCGCAGCTGCTCGTCGGGCCGGGGACGCCGTACGCACGGCTGGTGCGGGCGCGCCGCGCGCTCGAGGAGACGGTCGGCGCCGAGATCGCGGCCCGCCGCCGCTCCGGCGAAGATCGCGGCGACGTGCTCGGCTCGCTGCTCGGCGCGACCGACGAGCAGGGCGCTCACCTCAGCGACAAGCAGGTCCTCGACCACGTCATGACGCTGCTCTTCGCCGGTCACGACACGACGACCTCCACGATCACCTTCCTCACCTACGAGCTCGCCCGCAACCCCGAGTGGATGCCGCGCCTCGCCCGCCACGTGGGTGAAGTGATCGGCGAGGCCGACCGGCCGACCGCCGAGCAGCTCTTCGGTGAGATGCCGCTGCTCTCGCAGGCGATCGACGAGACGCTGCGCCTCTACCCGCCGGCCTGGATCGGCCCGCGGCGCGTCGTCCGTGACTTCGAGTTCAACGGCATCGAGGTCCCGGCCGGGCTACCCGCCGCCTATTCGTCCTGGGTGAGCCACCACATTCCCGACGTCTGGGAGCAGCCCGAGCAGTTCCGACCCGAGCGCTTCGAGCCGGAGGCGCGCGCGAAGCTGCCGCGCGGCGCCTACGTTCCCTTCGGGATGGGCCCGCGGGTCTGCATCGGCAAGCGCTTCGGCTACACCGAGGTGCACGTGATCGCCGCCGCGCTGCTGCGCCGCTTCGAGTTCGAGCTCGCGGCGGGCGAGGACATCACGATCGAGCAGTCGCCCACGCTCTCGCCGAAGGGCGGGCTGGCAGTGCGGCTGCGGGCCCGCAGCTGAGCCGGGGGCGCCCGGCGGCGCGCCGGGTACCCTGACTCCGGATGGCAAACCCGCTCGACGTCCTCGTCCCCGTCCGCTTGATCACCAGAGCGGCCGACGACCTGAACCGGCTCGTGACGCTCGGCGAGCGGGCGCTCGACCGGCTCGACACGCTCGAGGAGAAGTTCGACCTGATGCTCGCGATGGGCGAGCGGATCGAGAGCCAGGCAGCCGAGATCATCGAGCTCGGCGAGAGGGTCTCGGCGCAGGCTGAGGAGCTCGGCGGGCTGGGCACGCGCATGGAGACGCTCGGTCGCGACGTGCTGCAGCAGGGCGTCGTCCTGCAGAGCCAGGCCGACGCGATGGTCGCCTCGGCGGGTGAGCTCGCCGAGGCGCTGCCGACGATCGAGCAGGCGGTGACGATGGTCTCGCCGCTCGAGGGGGCGGTACAGCGCCTCGGCCGCACGATCGACCGGCTGCCGGGCGGTCGCCCGCGGCGCCAAGAGGAGGAGCCCGAGCCGGAGGAGGAGGGCTAGCTCGGCCCCGGGCCGAGCGGCGAGCGGCGCTCGCTAACCTCGATCGCGGTGAGCGAAGCCTCCCCCACCTCCCCTGTGGCCGCCGGATCCGACCCCGGCGAGCGCATCCACGTGACGCGCTCGCGCGCGCGTCCGGGTGGCATCGACCCCTCGAAGGTTGCCGGCCGGCCCTTCCGCGAGCGGAAGCCGCCGTGGCTGAAGGTGCCCGCGCCCGGCGGCCCGACCTACCGCAACCTGAAGTCGATGATGCGCTCCGAGAACCTGAACACCGTCTGCGAGGAGGCGAACTGCCCGAACGTCGGGGAATGCTGGGAGCGGGGCACGGCGACGTTCATGATCCTCGGCGACACCTGCACCCGGCGCTGCGGCTTCTGCAACGTGCAGACGGGGGTGCCGACGTGGAACGACCCGCTCGAGCCGGCGCGCGTCGCGCAATCGGTCAAGCGCATGGGGCTGACCCACGCCGTGATCACTTCGGTCGACCGCGACGATCTGCCCGACTACGGGGCGAGCGCCTTCGTCGGCGTGATCCGCTCGATCCGCGCTCAGGCTCCCGGCTGCAAGGTCGAGGTGCTGACCCCGGACTTCCGCGGCCAGGAGATGCCGCTCGCCCGCGTCATCGCCGAGCGGCCCGACGTCTTCAACCACAACTGCGAGGTGGTGCCCCGCCTCTACCCGATCGCGCGTCGCGGATCGGTGTTCGCGCGCTCTGCCCGCGTCCTGCGGCTCGCCAAGCAGATGGGCGGCGACGAGGTGATCACCAAGTCGGGGCTGATGGTCGGCCTCGGCGAGAGCTTCGACGAGATGATCGAGACCTTCGGCATCCTCCGCGAGCACGACGTCCAGGTGCTCACCGTCGGCCAGTACCTGCGGCCCACCGAGCGCCATCTGCCGGTCGTCCGCTACTGGGAGCCGGAGGAGTTCGAGGCGCTCGAGCGCGAGGCGCGCAAGATCGGCTTCGAGTCGGTCGCCTGCGGACCGCTGGTCCGCTCGAGCTACCACGCCGACGAGTCGGCGCGCGAGGCGGCAGCCGCCGCCGTCCCGACGGGCGAGCCGTCCTGACCCGCACGGAAAGCTCCGCGATGCACGCCCAGCGCGTCAGGCGATCCGCTCGAGGACAGCCCCGTCTGGCCCGACCGCGACGATCGTCGGCACGATCGCTATCCCGTACTTGCGGGCGAGCTCCGGCAGCTCGCGGACGTCGAGGCGGACGAGCGGATCAACGTCATCGCCGAGGCGCCGCTCCCAGTCCCTGCACTCGCTGCAGAGCGGGTGCGTGAACTGGACCACGGTCCGCGGGCTGTCCCCGAGGCCGCCGAGGTCGGCCGGGTCGAGGTGGTCATGGTGGCGTGGCGAGATGCCGCGCAGGCGGGCGCCGAGCTTGTAGAGCTCACAGCCGGCGCAGAATCCAGTCGCAGCGGCCAGCAGCGCGAGGGCGGCGACTACGCCGCCGAGCACGGCGCCGAGCGTCTCGGCTCCGAGCCACCAGCTGATGGCCGCGGCGGAGAGGAAGACGAGGCCAATCTGATTTGCGAGCCGCGGCGCCCGCGAGTCCTCCAGGTCGCCCTCCCCGAAGCGGGGCTGGATCAGCTCGAAGTAGCCGACGCAGGGGAGGCAGAAGCGGCGTCCGAAGGTCAGCCCGACGGCGAGCTGGGCGGCCAGCAACGCCCAGGCGAGAGGCCACCCGAAGATGACGCCGAGCAGCGAGACGACGCCAACGACGGTCTGGTTGGCGCGCGGCGCGCGGGAGTCGATGACGTCGGTGTCGCGGTACGGATCGGCGCTTCTGCGCCGGATCGGCTCGGGGCTCACCCCTTAATCATGTCAAATCCGATCCGGATGGTGGGGATTATGCGCACGGGCGCTCAGCCTTGGGGGAGTGAGACGGCGAAGCGGGCGCCGCCCATTGGGGCGGAGCCGGCATGGATCTCGCCCCCGAGACCCTCGACGATCCGCTTGACGAGCGTCAAGCCGAGACCGGAACCGCCGGTCGAGCGCGAGGCGTCGCCGCGCCAGAACGGCTCGAAGACCTTGTCCAGCGCCTCGGGCGGGATCCCCTCGCCCTCGTCGTCGACCTCGATCGCGATGCCCGCAGGGGTGCGGTGGGCGCGGACCATGACCTCGCCGCCGCTGGGCGTGTGGCGGATCGCGTTCTGGGCGAGGTTCTGGATAACGCGGGCGACACGGGGCGAGGTGAGCGCGTCCTCGGCGTCGCCGAGATCGGCGCGCAGCCGGATGCCCTTCTCGAGCGCCGGCCCCTCGCAGAGGGCGAGCGCCGCGGAGGCGACGTCGACGAGGCGGGCCTGCTCGGAATCGGCCTCGATCTCGCCTGCGTCGAGCTTGATCAGGTCGAAGAGGTCGTCGGTGAGTGCGGTCAGCGAGGCGAGCGACTTGCCCATCTCGGCGAGGTAGCGGTCGCGCTCGGGGCCGGGCGGGACGACGCCGTCCTCGATCGCCTCGATCATCGCCCGCAGGCTGGCGAGCGGCGTGCGCAGGTCGTGCGAGGCGGCGGTGATCATCTCCAGGCGGTGCGCCTCCAGCGCCCGCTCGCGCTCGACCGAGGCCTGCAGGCGGACCGCCATGTCATCGAGCGCGCGGGCGAGGTCGGTGAGCTCAGGCTCGGCCTCGATTGGGCCGGTGCGGGCAGTGAGGTCGCCGTCGCCGAGACGGCGCGCGGTGGCGGCGAGCCGATCGACGGCGTCCGTCGTGCTGCGCGTCAGGGCGAAGGCGGCGCCGGCGCCGGCCGCGGCCGAGTAGAGCAGCAGAATCGCGAGGTGCGTCGAGTCCGATCCGTCCAGGTACATGCGCCAGGCGAGGATCATCAGGTTGGCGAGGCCGACGGCGCTGGCCAGGAAGACGACGCCAAGGGTCCGGCGGCGGATCGAGGCCCCGGAAAGCAAACGCGCCGCGAGCGCCGCCGCGACGACGGAGAGGATCAGCGCGGGGACGAGCGAGAGGGCAAGCGAGGCGAGGTCCTCGCCCGCCATCCCCCAGATCGCGGCGAGGGCGAGCGTCGCGAGCGCTCCGATCCCCGTGACGACCGCGGCGATCGCGGCGGGCTCCAGGCGATGCAGGACTGAGCTTCGCCCGCTCACGGCTCAAACCTGTAGCCGGCGCCACGCACGGTGACGATCCGCTTCGGATCGGATGGGTCCTGCTCGATCTTCTCGCGCAGGCGGCGGACGTGGACGGTGACCGTCGCCGCGTCGCCGTCGAAGGAGATGTCCCAGAGCGCGTCGAGCAGATCCTCGCGACTGAAGACGCGGCGCGGGTTGGTCGCGAAGTAGTGCAGCAGGTCGAACTCGCGCGGGGCGAGGGTCAACACCTCGTCGCCGAGCTTCGCCTCGCGGGCGACGGGGTCGACGACGAGGTCGCCGAAGCTGAGCACGGCGTCCCCGGCGCTGCCGTTGCCGTTGGTGCCCGCCTCCGTCTGCCCGGCGGTGCGACGCAGAACCGCGTGCACGCGGGCGACGAGCTCGCGCGGAGAGAAGGGCTTGGCGACGTAGTCGTCGGCGCCCAGGTCGAGGCCGGCGATCCGGTCGTCGATGCCACCGCGTGCGGTGAGCACGATCACCGAGCTCGACGTCGTTGCCCGGGCGCGGCGCAGGACCTCGAGGCCGTCCACGCGGGGCAGCATCAGGTCGAGCACGATCAGATCGGGGGAGGAGGTGAGCGCCCGGATCGCGGCCTGGCCGTCGCCGACCGCGGTCACGCGGAAGCCCTCGCGTTCGAGGTAACGGGCGACGACCTCGCGCACCATGCGCTCGTCGTCGACGACGAGGATGTGGGCCGTGCCTGACATCTGCCTCCGAGGTTGGTGTGGCGAGATTACGGACCCGTTACGGTCGCCGCCGTTCGCGGCGCCGCCACGCAGCCGCTCGCCCCGGACGACCAATCGAGATGCCCATCTAGGCTTGCGGGCCCGTGGTGCCGATGAAGGACAACGTCGTCCGCGGCCGTTTCCCCTGGGTGACGGTCGCGCTGATCGTCGTCAACCTGGCCGTCTTCGGCCTGCAGCTGCTGCAGCCCGCCGACCGCTCCAACTCGCTGCAGCTCGCCCGCTCGGGGATCTCCGAGCGCCAGCAGCTCCTGCTCGAGCAGGGCGCAATCCCGTACCGAATCACCCACCCAGGCAGCGCCTGCGGCGTCGCCTACGCCCGCGGAACCCAGCAGGTGATCTGCAACGGGGCGCCGCGCGCCCACGTCTTCGCGCAGCTCGGCTACCCGAGCGACCTCAACACGGCACCGTGGTGGACGACGCTCGCCACCTCGATGTTCATGCACGCCGGGGTCATCCACATCGTCCTCAACCTGTTGCTGTTGTGGATCTTCGGCAACGCCGTCGAGGACCGCCTGGGCCACGCGCGCTTCCTCGGCTTCTACCTGCTCGCCGGCCTGCTCACCACCTACGCGCAGGCGCTGATCGACATGGACTCAACGACGCCGATGGTCGGCTCGAGTGGCGCCGTCGCCGCCGTGCTCGGCTTCTACCTGATGCAGCACCCGCGCTCGAAGGTACTTTGGTTCGTCCTGATTCCGCTCTTCTTCACCTTCGTCGAGATCCCGTCCGTGCTGCTGATCGGCGCCTGGTTCGGGATCCAGTTCATCCCGGGCATCGGGCAGCTGTTCGGGACCGAGCTGTCGGCGGGCGCCGGCGTGCCGTACCTCGCCCACGTCGCGGGGCTGCTCTTCGGGCTCGCGGTCGGCTGGTGGATGCTGCGCCGCGGGGGTCGATCGGCCGAGCTCGGCGAAGCGGTCCCGGGATGATCACCTGATGGAGTCGGGTCTGCGCGGAATCCTCTTGGGCCTCGGCGTCGCCTTCGTGCTCGCCTTCGGCGGACTGACGATCTCGGCACTGGCGACGGCGACGCTCAACTTCGCCTCGCTGCTCACCTTCGGGCTTTCGTTCCTGATCCTCGGGGTCGCCCTCTTCGGGCTGATCGGCGCGATCCGCAACCCGCCGGACGAGGACCGCTGAGCCGGGGATCAGCCGCCGGTCGGCGGGACCGCCGTGGCGCCGGCGGCCGCACCCGCCGCACCCGCCGCACCGGCCGCACCGGGAGCTGCGCTTGGCGGCTGCACGTCGAGCAGGTCGACGACAAAGACGAGGGCCGCGTTCGGCTTGATCGTCGGCGGCTGGCCCTGGGCGCCGTAGGCGTCCTTGGCCGGGATGATCAGCTCGCGGCGGCCGCCGACCTTCATCCCGACGATGCCCTCGTCCCAGCCCTTGATCACCTGACCGGCGCCAAGCTGGAACGGGAACGGCTGGCCGCGGTCCCAGGAGGCGTCGAACTGCTTGCCGTCGTCATAGGTGACGCCGACGTATTGGACGGTGACCTGATCGCTGGGCTCGGCTGTGGCGCCGTCGCCGACGACGATGTCGTTGGTCTGCACGTTCTTCGGCGGCGGGCCGCTGGGCACGTTGACGACCGGCTTTGTCGAGAGGTCGGTGCTGGAGTCGGAGCCGCCCCGGGCGAAGAGGATCACGGCGACGATCACGCCGAGCAGGGCGAGGGCACCGACCAAGGCGAGGATCTTCTTCTGGCGCTGATCGGTGCGCTCGGCCTCGACGGGATCGGCAGTGACGGGGACGGTCGCACCGCCCTCGGCCGCGGGCTCGACGTCGTCGTCCGGATTGACCTCGTCGCTGCGGTCGGTCGTCGGTGGTGCTCCTGCCGGCGCCGGCTGACGCCGCTTGCTCTTCTTCCCTCTCGCCATCGGCCGGGAACTCTCTCACAACCGGCCGGTGGGCCGTCGCGGCCGGCGGCCGGTCAGCCCTCGCGCAGGGAGGCCGGCGCTCGGCGCTCCCACGCATCCTCGAGGAGCTCGGCGAGCAGCGCCTCCTCGACATCGGGCAGGGAGACCGCCACGGCGCTCAGCTTCTTCCCCCACCAGCGCTCCGCGCATGAGCCCGGGTTGGCCTGAGTCGCGGTAAGGATGCCTGGCTCGTCGAGCATCACATTCATGTGCGTCTCGTCCCAGAGCGTCGCAAAGATCTTGCCGTCGACCCGGAACGACGGCTTGCCGTGATGGTCCTGCTCGACCGTTCCCGACAGCGCGAGCGCCAGCTTGCGGGCCTTTTCGGGAGTAAGCATCCGACCTACAATCTAGGTCCCTGGGGCCATAGCTCAGTTGGGAGAGCGCCGCCTTTGCAAGGCGGAGGCCGCCGGTTCGAGCCCGGCTGGCTCCATCGTCCTCGACCGCTCGGTCGCTACCTCGCCGAGCTCCTCGTAGTCGGACGCCATCCGGGTCCCGACGCGCTGGTTGTGCGGGCGAGCTCCGAGGCCGGCGATCGGAACTCGAGGTTGGGATCTTCCTCGGTATGCGGGGTGGATCCCAACCTCGACCGATTTCTGTCAACGCCCCTCGCGGAACGCCGATGAATTTTCGCGAGCGGTTAGGTCTCTACGGACATGAGCAACAGAAAAGTGATTCTCAAGATGGTCATGTCCCTCGACGGTTTTGTCACCAGCCCCGACGGGACCCATGAATGGATGTTCGAGTTCTTCGGCGACGATTCCAGTGAGTGGAACCGCCGCGCGCTCGCGGAGGCGGGTGTCCACGCGATGGGCCGGCGCAGCTACGAGATCATGGGTCCGCACTGGGCCGCATCCGAGGGGCCGATCGCGACCGCGATGAACGAGAAGCCGAAGGCTGTCTTCTCCCACACCCTGCAACAGGCTGAATGGGGACCGGCCGAGATCTTCGGCGGGGATCTGCGCGAGGCGATCGCGGACCTGAAGGCCCGGGACGACGAAGGGACGATCCTGGTCCACGGCGGCCCGGACTTCGCCAGGTCGCTGACCCGCGAGGGCCTCGTCGACGAATACCAGCTGACGACGGTTCCGATTGCGATCGGCGCGGGGCAAAGCCCATTCGCCGAGCTGGGAGAGCACCTGAAGCTCAACGTCGTCGAAGAGGAGCGCTTCCGGAGCGGAGCCCTCGCGCAGATCCTCGTGCCCGCATGAACGCCTCCCACCCCGGGCCAACCGAGCCCCGAGCCTCTGACTCTGTGCGAGGATGGCCGCGCGGCTTCATCCACGGTCCGAGTAGGAGAGGGAATGAGCAGTACCGAGACTGCCCCGGCGGACGCGACAGCGACGCCCGCCGAGCTCGCCAAGACCGGCGCTGACCCGCGCTCTGCGCGGGCCAAGGTCTCCGACCTCGAGGTCGTCGAGCACTACTTCAACTGGGCCTGGGACGCGCTCGAGCTCCCCGACGACATCCGCGAGGTCTTCTGGATGCCGTACCGCGAGGTCACGGTGCAGATCCCGATCAAGTGCGCCGACGGCGAGACGCACGTCTACAAGGGCTACCGGATCCAGCACAACGCCGCCCGCGGTCCCTACAAGGGCGGCATCCGCTTCCACCCCGAGGTCGACATCGACGAGGTCCGGGCGCTGGCCTCGATGATGACCTGGAAGACGGCGATCGCCGGCGTCCCCTTCGGCGGCGCCAAGGGAGGCGTCAACGCGCCCGCCGACAGATGGAGCCCGAGCGACGTGCAGAAGATCGCGCGCTCGTTCATGGACAAGATCGACAAGATCCTCGGCCCGACCCGCGACATCCCCGCCCCCGACGTCAACACCAACGCCCAGGTGATGGCCTGGATGATGGACGAGTACGGCAAGCTGCACGGGCACACGCCGGCGATCGTCACCGGCAAGCCGATCGCGCTCGAGGGCTCGCTCGGTCGCGAGGCGGCGACCGGCCGTGGCTGCGTCTACATGTTCCGCGAGGCGGCGATGGAGCTCAACCTCGTACCCCGGGAGACGAGCTTCGTCGTCCAGGGCTTCGGCAACGTCGGCTCGCACGTCGCCCGGATCATGCAGGAGCTGGGCGCGACGATGGTCGGCGTCTCCGACGCCTTCGGCGCGATCCGCAACGACGCGGGCATCGATGCCGAGCCCTCGTACGAGCACATGCACCGGGACGGCGGCAAGCTCGCCGAGTTCCCGGGCGCCGAGCCGATCGCGGCCGGCGACCTCTACGAGATCCCCTGCGACGTCTTCTTCCCCGCGGCGCTCGGCGGCATGATCCACGAGGACAACGCCGACCTGATGCAGTGCAAGATGATCGTCGAGGGCGCCAACAACCCGACGAACTTCGCCGCCGACGAGATCCTGCGCGAGCAAGGGCGTCTTCATCGTCCCCGACCTGATGGCGAACGCGGGCGGCGTCGTCGCCTCCTACTTCGAGTGGGTGCAGAACCTGCAGCACTTCCGCTGGGACGAGCGCGAGGTCAACGACAAGCTCGGCGCGGTCATGCGCCGCGCTTACCGCGACGTCGCCGAGCGGGCCGAGGAGGAGGATCTCGACCTGCGGCGGACCGCCTTCAAGATCGCGATCGAGCGCGTCGTCGAGGCCAGCCGCACCCGCGGCTACATCAGCTGGACTCGGGGACCGCGAGCCGCGTCCGGCGGCGGCCGCGCAAGCGCTCACGGCAGCGCGCGGTGCCGCAGACCGCGTCGTCACCGACCGAGCTCACGTCGACGCGCGGCGGCGGCCGCGCGTCATCGCCGGATCCGCGTCGGCCCATCGTCGTCGAAGTCGAAGTCCTTGGGCTCGCCCTGCTCGAACCAGAGGCGTCGCCCTCGGGCGTGTCCTGAAGGAAGTCGGGGGTCTCCTCGAGCAGGTCCTCGTCCTCGTCCTCGAGCTCGTCCTCCTCCTCGTCGTCGGCCTCGAACTCGTCGCTCGCACCGGCCGGCTCGGGCGCGGGCTGGCGGGCTCCCGGCTGCTCGGCGCGGCTCGGGGCGCGGCGGCTGCTCGGCGCCCGTCGAGCCTGACGCCTCCTCGGCCTCGTCGATGTCGAGCTCGAGGTCGAGGTCGCCGAAGTCCTCGTCGCCCTCGAAGATCGCCGACTCGGGCGGCTCCGGCGGCTGCGAGCCTCGCGGGCGGCGCTCCGCCTCGTCCGTCGGCCGATCCCTGCTCGCGGGCTCGGGCACGGCGTCGTGCGGGATCGTGTCGCCGAGGTCGGGATGCTCGTGGCGGGCGCGCTCGGCCGGGCGCAGACTTCGTCGGCCTCGCTCGTCGGCGGCACTCGGGCCGGGCGCCTCCGGCTGCTCCATGCTCTCGGGCTCCGGCTCGGGCTCGGCGGGCGGGAGCAGCGGGTCTGCTCGGTCCGCCGGGGCCTCGACCACGTCCTCGAGCGAGGCGAGCCAGTCCTCCTCCTTGGTCTCCGGCTCGGCCTCGACGTCGAAGATCGCCGGGAGCCTCGCTCAGCGTCCTCGCTCGGATCCGGGCGCTGTCGGCGCGGGGCGGCTCGCGCTCTCCACGCGGGTCGTCGGCCTCGGAGCGGGCCGCCGAGCGGCCTCGGCGGCGCTCCTCGGAGGTGTCGAACTCGGGATCACCGGGTCGCGCCGCAGGCCCGAAGGCCTCCTTCTCGAGGCGCTCGAGATCGTCGCTGGCGGCGCCGTGCTGGCGCTTCAGCTCGAGATGCTCACGGATGGCGTCGTCGAGGATTCCCATGGCTCGTTGAAGGGTTGCAGATGGCGCGCGCAGCTTGTCAAGCCGATACCGCCGCTGCCATTTCGCCGTGCAACGGCTTTCCCCTGCGCCGCCGTGCGCCGGTCGCACCGCTGCGCGCGTCTGCGGCCACCTCAGCGCGCCGCTCGCCGCCACGACCGCGGTTCTTGCCGGTCCGCTTCGCCTCGTACAGCGCCGCGTCGGCCGCCGCGATCAGGCGCGCGGATCGCCTGCCGTCGGCCGGCATCGTCGCGACGCCGATGCTGGCGGTGACGTGCATCGGTGCGTTGCCGTCCACCCCATCGACCTGCGTCGTCTCGATCCGCTCGCGGACGCGCTCGGCGACCTCGGCGGCGCCCGCCTTCGGGGTCTCCGGCAGTGCCAGCACGAACTCCTCGCCGCCGTAGCGCGCCGCCTCGTCGACGCCGCGCGACTCGAGCCGCAGGACCTGCCCGAGCGTCGCGCAGGACCGCGTCGCCCTGCAGGTGCCCGTACGTGTCGTTGACCTCTTGAAGTTGTCGATGTCGAGCATGACCAGCGAGAGCTCGCCGCCGAAGCGCCCGAGCCGCTGCGCCTCGCGCTCCATCCACTCGCGGAAGTGGCGGTTGTTCGACGAGCCCGGTGAGCTCGTCGGTGACGGCCTGCTCGGCGACCTGCTCGTGCAGGCCGATGTTCTCGACCGAGACCGAGGCCTGCCCGATCAGATACCTGAGCACCTCCTGCTCGTTCGGGTCGAAGGGCTTGCCGGAGCGCGCGATCGCCATCGCCCCGTCGATCCGCTCCTCGCCGGGCGCGGATCAGCGGGTGGGCGATCGCCTGCAGCTCGCCCTCGCTGCGCTCGACCGGGCGCGCCCTCGGCGATCGAGCGCGCGTGCCGCCTCGCGCAGCAGGCGCTCGATAACGATCGCGCCCCTCTCCCGCGCTCGCCTCGGGCACGTCGTGGCCGGCGAGCAGCGATCTCGCCCGCGTCGGCCTCGGCGGCGGCGAGCGCCGTCTCGATCACGATCTCGAGCAGCGCGCGTGCGGTCGAGGCCCGAGGCGAACGCCTCGCCGATCCGCCGCACCGACTGGTCGAGCTCCTCGCGCTGGCGCTGCAGCTGCTTCATCTGCTCGCTGAGCTGCTCGCTCATCTTGTTGAACTCGCGCGCCAGGCCGGCGAGCTCGTCGTTGCCCTCGGCCGGCACCTCGCCGCTGAAGTCGCCGCCGCCGATCCGCTTCGCGGCGGCGAGCATCGAGGCGATCTGGCCCTGCAGCATCGCGCAGCACGAAGAAGATGAAGACGCCGGCCAGGGCGAAGAAGCCGAGCGAGGATCAACGCCACCGTCGGCGCGCGGGCGACGAAGCCCTCGCCGGCCGCGGTCGTCAGCACGAGCCGCGAGCCTGCCGGGGCGCCGTCGAGCGCCAGCGCCGCGGCCCGTACCGTGTCGCTCTTGACGTCGATCGTGACGCCGCCGGCGTCCGATGGCAGCTCGGCGTCGCCCAGCTTGATCGTCGTCGCGCACCGGACCGCCGGCGTCGACGACGCTCGGCGCCGACGCCGGTCAGGCGATGGACCTGGTGCACGTAATGCCCGGCGCCGAGCGCGGCGACCTCGATCTCGCCGATCCGGCCCGCGCCCGCTCGAGCGGCCGGCGGCTGCGGGCGAGCGCATCACGCGGGCCCGGCGGCCGCGAGCTGCTTGCCGTCCGCGTCGTAGAAGCTGACCGCGACGACGTCGGCTCGTCGAGCTCGCCCTCGCGCGACCTTCTGCAGGATAGCCGGGGTTGGAGGCCGGCCATCGCCGGGACGACGTCCGGCATCCCGTGCGAGCCTGTCGACCTCCTTGGGGCCGCGTGCAGGGCCTCGTCGTAGATCTCCTGCGCCGTCGCCAGCCCGCCGGCGAGGCGCGCGTCGGCCTTGCCGTCTGGCGAGTCCGCCGTCACCGCGATGACCAGCACGGCGACGGCGATCATGGGGACGACCACGATCGCGACGAAGAACACCGTCAGTCGGCCGCGAAAGCTCATGCTGGGAATCCCGGCCGTTTCTGCGCCAGGCTTCGACCCCTTTCGGTGCCGAGCCCGGTTTCCCGGCCCGGGCAAGCATCTTTGCGCCTTGCGAACGGCGAGCGGCGCCCGCGCACGGCCGTGGCAGGTGGCTATCCTTGCGATTCGCCGCCGCAAGGCGGCCCGGCGCGGGTCAAGCCCGCGACACGGGGCTGTAGCTCAGTTGGGAGAGCGCCTGGATCGCACCCAGGAGGTCGTCGGTTCGAGCCCGATCAGCTCCATCACCCTATCCCGCATCCCAATGCGGATTCTCTCCCCACCGCCTTGCAGTCAGACGCTGGCGAGAAAGGCCGCTGATCACCCTGGTGCCCGTTGGCGCCCAATTCAGGAGGGGCCGGCGTGCCTCCGGGCGCTTTCCCAGTGGCTCTTCTGACCGGAAGCGGCAATGAAGGCGGCGGTAGTCGTCCAGTTGAGTACCCCTAGCAGTACCTAAGTGGACGACTATCCGCGATCCCGTCGCCGGTGGTGGTTCGCGCGAAGAGCGCCTTGGGGCAGCCCCGGTCCCGCGGGACCTTCTCCCAGCGGGCGCTGAGCCGGTTCTAACCTTCGCCGTCCGACTGACGGACGGCATGTCGCGATGCGGAAGCTGATCTATGGCATGAACCTGACTTTGGATGGCTACGTCGCCGCGCCCGGCGACGACATCGGGTGGAGCGGGCCGAGCGACGAGCTGTTTCAGTGGTGGCTCGATCAGGAGCGGGCGATCGGCCTGTTGCTGTACGGGCGCAAGCTGTGGGAGGCCATGAGTTCCCACTGGCCCACTGGCGACCAGCAGCCCAATGCCACCGCGGCGGAGATCGAGTTCGCGCGGAACTGGCGGGACACGCCGAAGGTGCTGTTCTCCTCGACGATCGAGAAGGTCGGCTGGAACACCCGCTTGGTCACCGGCGACGCGGTCGCGGAGATCACGCGGCTCAAGGCCGAGGACGGCGAGCCGATGAGGGTGGGTGGCGCAACGCTCGCTGGGGCGGCTATGCGGGCCGGGCTGATCGACGAATACACGATCGTCACCCATCCGGTCCTGGTGGGCGGTGGCACGCCGTTCTTCACCGAGTTGGATAGCTGGGTGAACCTGAACCTGCTGGAGACGCGGACGTTTCCCGGCGGGGTGGTCCTGACCAGGTACGAGACGGTTCGCATCTCGGCCTAGTCGCCAGGTGGCGGGCGGCCCCGAGTTTGCGCGGAGCTTCGGCGGTTTGCCTCGGCCCGTCCTGCACGCGGCTACGGTTTCGCTGTGGATCTGCGACGGAGCATCGCTGCTCGATCGGGCGAGTTCCTGCTCTTCGCGGTGACGCCACCGCGACTGACGACGAGTCCGCAGGAGGCCGCGGAGATCGGCCGGGTCACTCTGGAGCGGCTGCGGTCGCTGGCGATCGACGGCCTCGTCCTCTACGACATCGACGACGAGAGCGACCGCAATCCCGACGAGCGCCCGTTCCCGTTCCTGCCGACGATGGACCCCGCCGACTATCTCGCCCGCGATCTCGACGGGCTCGAAGTCCCCGCCATCGTCTACCGCGCGGTGGGCAAGTACCGGAGAAGATCGCCTGCGTTCCTGGCTGGAGCAGCAGGATCCCGCTCGCGGTCCCTCACGGTGTTCGTCGGGTCCTCCTCGCGCGAGAAGCCCGTGGCTCACCTCGCTCGCCCGGGCCTACGAGCTGCGCGACCAGGTAAGCCAGACGCTGCCGCTCGGCGGGGTCGCGATCTCCGAGCGACACGCGCGCCAGGGCGATGAGCACCTGCGGCTGATCGCGAAGCAGGAGGCGGGCTGCTCCTTCTTCATCACCCAGATCGTCTACGACGTCAACGCGGCGAAGGACCTGATCTCCGACTACCACCACGAGTGCGCAGCGCGGAACATCGCGCCGGTGCCGATCGTGCTCAGCTTCTCGGTCTGCGGATCGCTCAAGACCCTGGAGTTTCTGCAGTGGCTCGGCGTCACCGTCCCACGCTGGATCGAGAACGAGCTGCGCCATGCCGACGACACCCTCGACGCCTCCTACGCGCAGGCGGTCGCGACGGCCCTTGACCTGATCGCCTTCTGCCGGCGGCTGGGGGTCCCCTTCGGCCTCAACGTCGAGAGCGTCTCGATCCGCAAGGTCGAGATCGAAGCCTCGGTGCGGCTCGCCGCTCGACTGGGCGCCGAGCTGCGCCGCTGAGTGTGCTCATGGCTTCTCCTCGGGCGAGACGCGGCGAGGACCGTTAGCGCGGACTACTCGGCGGAGACCTTCGGGCGACGGTCGATCCACGGCATCGCGTGCTCGAGCTGGCCCGCCACCTGGAGAAGAACGTCCTCGCGCAGCGTCTGCGCCGTAAGCATCACTCCGGCCGGAAGGCCGTCCTCAGTCACGCCAAGCGGCAAACTGATCGACGGCCGACCGGTCGAATTCGCGATCGGTGTGTAGGGCGAGACCGCGTAGAAGTCGTCAATCCATCGCTCGACGTCCGCGTAGGCAGCGTCATGGGTGCCGGCACCCCTGCAAGCGGCGGTCCAGAGGGCGTGGTGGGACTGAGCAAGAGATCGAAGCGTCGAGAAACGCGCCCAGTTGCCGCGATGCCCCGTTTCGGATCGACTCCGCGGTCGAGATGATCGAGTGCCTCCATCTCCTCCGCGTGGCGGAGGCAGGCGAGGGTCGCCGTTTCGACGTTCTCGGCACTCGCTACTCGACCTGCCATCGCACCCAGTGCGGTGGCGATTGTGGCGATCAGCCATGGCCACATGGCGAGGTGGAGCGACCCGGAATGCCTCGGCATCGACGGGCGGAGCCTCTTCCTCGACGCTGTGCCCCAGTCTCCTCAAGGCATCGGGCGACGCGCTCGACGGCTTCCCGTTGCTCTCCCTCTGTCTCTGTCCCCAGTATGAGTGGGTGTGCATGGCGATCCTGAGCCGGCCGGGATCCTCGCCGAGGCGCGAGGCGAACGTGCTCGTCGGCCTCTCCACGTAGTAATGATCGCCCGGAGCAGGCCCGCAAACCGCGTCCAGCAAACCCGCCGCGTCCCGCACGGTGCGGCTCAGGGCGAACTCGTGCGGGAGGCCGCTCCGGCGCCTCTCCGACCAGCGGCCCGATCGGCGTCCGCCCGCGCGAGGGCTTGAGCCCCACGAGCCCACACCACGCGGCCGGCACGCGGATCGAGCCGGCGCCATCGTTTCCGTGAGCGATCGGGAGAGCGCGAGCCGCAACCAGTGCGGCCGAACCGCCGCTCGACCCCCCAGGGCTGCGGGTTGGATCCCACGGGTTGCGGGTCGGTCCGCGGAGCACGGGAGCAGTGTCGAAATTGCCGCCGAACTCCGGGGTGGCGGTACGGACGAGACTGAGCAGCCCAGCCGCGCGAAACCGCACGGCTATTGTCGAATCGAGCGCCGCGACCTGGCCCTCGAGCAGCCGGCTGCCGAAGTCGTAGGGGCGACCCCGTTCCCAGAGCGTGTCCTTGACACCGAACGGGACACCCGCAAACGGCCCCTCCCCCGCCGTTGCATCCTCGAATGGGCCGCTCACCACGGCATTCAAATCGGGCTCCACCTGCTCGATCGCCTGCAGCGCGGCCTGGCGTACCTCGGTGGCGCTGACCTGCCGCGACGCAATCAGTCCCGCCAGGGCGGTGGCGTCGCAGGCCGCGTAGTCGGATACATCCATCGGGTGCCTCCGGGCGTCGACTCTAACCACTACCGCCCAGGACGAGGGTGGTGTCGGCGGCCTACCTCTTGAGCCGATTCCCCGGCCTCAGACGCTCCACCGCCTCCCCGTATCGCACCAGGAGGTCGTCGGTTCGAGCCCGATCAGCTCCAGTAGAACGCCCTCACTCGAACCACCGTCAGAAGAAGCGGTGCGCACGGGCCCTACTTGACCGGTTTGCCGGCGGCGAGTAGCGCAACGTACTTCTCGATCCTGCGGGCTCGCGTCTCGGGCCGTTTCGCCTCCTGCACGCGGTAGAGCACCGAGTAGCGATCGGAGCCGCTGAGCGCGGTGAAGTTCTCGCGCGCCCGCTCGTCCCGCGCCAGCGCTTCGCGTAGGTCGTCGGGAATGGTCGCGGCGCGGGCGCCGGCGTAGGCCGCCTCCCAGCGTCCATCGGCCTTGGCGGCCTCGACCTCCCGCAGGCCGGCGGGCGCCATCCTGCCTGCCTCGATCAGGGCCTGTGCCTTCTCGCGGTTGATCTGCGACCAGCGACTGCCTACTCGCCGGGGCGTGAACCGCTGCAGCCAGAACTCTTCGTCGAAGCGTCGCTTCTGGCCGTCGATCCAACCGAACCGGAGCGCTTCTTCCAGCGCCTCGGCGTAGCTGACGCTCTCGCCGCCCTTGTCCTTCTTGGCGATCTGCAGCCAGACCCCGCCGGAGCTCTCGGCCTCCTGCTCGAGCCAGCTCGCCCACTCCGCGCGGGACGCGAAGTGGACGATCGGCTGCTCCGAGATCTCGCTCACCGCGGCGAGGCTAGAGGAAGGGCGAGACCACCTTCGAGGAGGGACCGATGACTTTTCGCTCACCGCACGGTCTCAGCACCGACTACAAGCGAGCGGAGTGCAGATGGCGAACGTGCGAGGGCTGAACGAATGCTGACCGAGGTGGCCGATGGCGTCTGGGTCCGGCAGAGCGAGTGGGTCTGGACCAATTCCATCGTCGTGCGCGGCGATGACGGACTGATCCTGATCGATCCCGGCATCCACGGCTCGGAGATGGGTGAGCTTGCCGACGATCTCGAGCGGCTCGACCTTCCGGTGGTCGCCGGGTTCTCGACCCATCCGCACACCGACCACCTGCTCTGGCACCCCCGGTTCGGAGACGTTCCGCGCTACGCGACCGCCGAGGGCGCCCGGTTCGCGGCCGAGACGAGAGAGCAGCAGCTCGAAGGCCCGGAGGAGGACGGCTGGGCGGACGTACCTCTCGAGCTGATCGCCCTCGTCAGCCCGCTGCCCGCCGACGGCGGGCCGCTGCCGGGCGAGGTCGTCGAGCATCGCGCGCACTGCGTCGGCCATGCGGCGGTCCTGCTCGCCGACCGCGGCGTCCTGCTCGCCGGCGACATGCTCTCGGACATCCTGATCCCGATCTTCGACCCGTTCCAGTCGGATCAGGTGGAGGCCTACGAGTTCGCACTCGAGCGATTGGCGGCGGTCGCGGGAGGGGTCGACGTCGCGGTCCCCGGGCACGGCGGCGTCGCAACCGGTCCCGAGGTGAACGCTCGGATCGCCGCCGATCGCGCCTACATCGACGCACTCAAGCGCGGTGACGAACCGCACGACGCACGCCTCGGCCCGGATGCGGAATGGCTCTCCGGCCCCCATCGCGGCAACGTGGAGCAGGCCCGCGCCTGACGCGCAGTGGAGGGTGTCTTCGTCGGTAGGCTGATCAACCATCTCCGGTGAGCTCCCGCTACATGTCGTGGCCCCATACTGGCTCGACCGCCCCGACCTCGAGGCCGTCGAAATCGCCACGAACGCGGCGAAGCTGGGCTACGGCGGCATGTGGCTCGGGGAGATGGCCACCTTCGACGCGTTCGCGCTCGCGACGGCCATCGGCCTCCGCGCCCCGCGCCTGCACCTCACGATCGGCCCGCTCGCGGTTGGCGTGCGCGGCCCCGTCGCCCTTGCCCTCGGCCTGTCCTCGGTTGCCCAGCTGACCGGCGCCCGGGTCGACCTGGCGCTCGGTGCCTCCAGCCCCGCCATCGTCGCCGGCTGGCACGACCGCGACTGGTCCCGCCCGGCCGAACGGATGAGCGAGATGCTCGACTCGCTCCGGCCGATCCTCGACGGGGAGCGCTCAGCGTTCGAGGGCCGGCTGATCAAGACGGCCGGCTTTCGCCTGCGCCATCCCTTGCCGGAGGCACAGATCAGCGTCGCCGCCTTTGGGCCGTTGATGACGCGCGTCGCCGCCGCCAAGGGCGATGCCGTCGTGCTGAATCTCGTCGAGCCGGAAACCGCCAAGCGCTCGCACGAAGCAGTCGTTGCGGAGGCCGCGAGCGTCGGCCGCCCGGCGCCTCCGCTCGCGGCCTGGATTCCCGTGGCACTCGAGCCGGGCGCCGCAACGCTCGAGCAGCTGGCAGCGCAGATCGCCATCTATCTCGCGCCCCCCGGTTACGGCGAGATGTTCACCTCGCTCGGCTTCGGCGATCTCGTTCGCCGAGCGAGAAGTGGAGAGCGTCGGGCGAGCCTGGCGGAGGCCGTCCCGCGTGAGCTCTTGGAGCAGGTCTGCGCCGTCGGAACTGCGGCTGAGATCCGCGACCGGCTCTCCGCCTATCGCGCAGCCGGCATCGAGCGACTCGCGATCGTGCCGGCGACGGCCGAGGACCCTGGTGGCGCGCACGTGCTCGCCGCCCTGTCTCCATCGCGGGGCGACGAGGGGGAGCCGCAATACGCTGATGAAGGCCCGCCGGCGTGAGTGAGAAGACGCAGTACGACGCGATCGTCGTCGGCGGGCGCGTGGCGGGCTCGACGCTGGCGATCGAGCTTGCCCGGCGGGACTGGGACGTGGTCGTCGTCGACCGCGACGAGTTCCCGAGCACGACGCTCTCCACCCACGGCATCTGGCCGAACGGGGTTGCCCGGCTTGCACAGCTGGGCGTGCTCGACGAGATCCTCTCCAGGCACGACGTGCCCATGTATGAGAGCCGGATCCGCGGCTGCGGACACGAGATGGAAGGCCCGTTCACGCCAGTCGGCGGCTTCGACCGGGCGATGGGACCGCGCCGAATCGTCCTCGACCAGGCCGCGCTGGAGGTGGCGCGGCGCAACGGTGCCGAGACCCGCCTGCATACGAGGGTGACGGGTCTGCTCGGCGCGGGAACCGAGGAGGAGCCGCTGCGTGGCGTCGAGCTCGCCGGCGGCGAGCGGCTCGAGGCTCCGTGGGTGTTCGGCGCTGACGGGCGCGGCTCGGTCGTCGCCCGCGAGCTCGGCCTTCAGAAGGAGCGCCAGATGCGGGGCGAGATGTCGATGGCCTACGCGTACTGGAGCGGCATCCCCGACGACGGCTTCGGCGTCTTCGACATCGACTTCGACGGCGTGCTGACCAAGGTGCCGGTCGAGGACGGCCTCGTGATGCTGATCGTCAACGGCCCGCCCGAGATGACGCACGGCACCGCTGCCGAGCGCCGGCGCAACTACCTCGAGATGGTCACACGCTTCCCGCAGACCGCAGGCCCCGCGGCGCGCGGAGAGGCCGAGCTGGTGAGCGCACTCGCCGTCGCTCCCGAGCCGCTGATGCGGGGGTTCTTCCGAACGGCCTCAGGTCCCGGGTGGGCGCTCGTCGGCGACGCCGGCCACTTCAAGCACCCAGGCACGGCCCAGGGCATCGGCGATGCGATCGAGCAGTCCCTCTACGTTGCGGAGGCGCTCTCGGGCCCGCACCCCAGCCTCGATGGCTACGGGGCCTGGCGCGACGCCCGCGCCGAGGAGCACTACGAGTGGTCCTTCGCCTGGGGACACTTCCCGAAGCCGGGTGCCGGCGATGTCCTCTTTCGGGGTTGGGCGAGCGAGCCGCAGGCGGCGCAAGACCTGCGCGACACCTTCAGCCGCGTCTGCCCACCCTCACGGCTGACGAGCCCCGATCGGCTCGAGCGCTACTTCGGGCCGGGCAGGTCGGGGGGCTAGCTGGCGACGGGCGGCCACTTCGAGCAGCGCCGTGACGGGCCGTCCCCCAGAAGCGGGATGATCGAACGGATGGAATCCGAGAAGCCGGATCAGCGGTTAGAGACTGCGGAGGGCCGCGAGCTCAGCTCGCAACTCGGCGCCCCGCCCGAGCTCGAGGAGGCGATCGGGATGTTGCTGACGTTGGGCGTCTCGGCCGAGGCGATCAGCGAGGCGTACGCGCGCGGAAGCGTCGAGGACGCAATCTTCGATCCAGTGCTCGACCCCGCTCGCGGGAGGCGGACCGTATCCGCCAGCGAGATCGAAGCCCAGGGCGGCCTTGCGGCGGCCGAGACGCGGCTGATCGCCCTCAACTTCGGCCTGCCAGCGCCCGAGGCCGACGAGCCGTACTTCACCCCGGAGGAGGCCGGCGCGCTGCAGCGCATCGGGGAGCTTCGCGAGATCTGGCCGCCGGACGTCTACCTGCGAGTGGCACGCGTCTACGGGCAAGCGCTCGCCCGGATCGCCGAGGTTGAGATGGACGCCTTTCGCCACGACGTCGAGCCCAAGCTTCGAGCTGCCAGCGGTGGGTCGCTGCCCGCGCTACCGGCAATCCACGCGGCATTCAGTCAGCTGCTGCCGCTGGCGGACCCGCTGATACTCGGCGTCCATCGGCGGCGGATCGAGCTCGAGACGGCACAGGCGGCAGTCCGCGAAGCCGAGCGGCACAGTGCTTCCGGCGTGCTACCGGGCGCCGTCAACGTGACTCTGGCGTTCTGCGACCTCAAGGACTTCACCGCCTACGCTGAGACCCGCGGTGACGCCGTGGCCGTCGCCGCAATCGAGCAATTCGCCTCGGCCGTCGCCGACGAGCTTGGTGAGCACGGCTCTGTGGTCAAGGCGCTCGGCGACGGCTACATGCTGACCTTCCCCACCCCGGGGGAAGCCGTCGGGGCGTGCCTGCGGATCGTCGAACGGATGCACGACGAAGACAGCGCCCTCGGGGTACACGCGAGCGTGCACCACGGCGTCGCGCTTTACCGCGACGGCGACTACTTCGGCAGGACGGTCAACCTCGCCGCTCGGCTGCTGGGGCTTGCCGGGAGAGACGAGATCGTCGCCGGCGAAGCCGTGGTCTCGGCCACCCGTGGAGAGTTCGGCTGGAGTCCCGGGGGACGCCATCGGCTGCGTGGCGTGAGCGAGCCGGTCGAGATCTCCCGGCTGAGGATCGCGGCCGGGCCGGCTGAGGGTGAGAGGCGTGCTCGGCCCTGACACATGGAACTGCGACCGCTTCCCCTGTCCCGTTGTCCCGGCAAACTCGAACGGTGGCATGCCCGGGCCTGATTCCCGGCGGACTACGGATGCCCGCGCGCGGGGCCAAGTGGGACCCTGATCGCCAATGAGCAAGGTCCTCGTCGCATACGCGTCCAAGCACGGCTCGACGGCTGAGATCGCCGAGGCGGTCGCTGAGGAGATCCGCGGCGCCGGGCACGACGTCGACTGCGTCGCGGTCGGCTCCGTCCCGGGGATCGACGGCTATGACGCCGTGGTGCTCGGCAGCGCCGTCTACATCAAGCGCTGGCGCGGCGATGCCAAGCACTTCCTCGCCAAGCACGAGCAGGAGCTCTCCGGAATGCCGTTTTGGGTATTCAGCTCGGGCCCGACGGGCGACCCGGCCGATGACGATCCCGAGTGGCTCGAGCCGCCGAAGATCCTGCGCAAGGCCCTCGATCTCGGCGTCCGCGACCACGTCGTCTTCGGCGGCCGCGTGCCGCCGGAAGGCGGCGGCATCGCCACCCGTGGCATGCGCTCCGGAACCCCCGCCGAGTTCCAGGACCGCCGCGACTGGGACGAGATTCGCGCCTGGGCGCGAGGCGTTGCGACCGAGCTTGCCTAGTGTTAGCTTGAGCGCCTGTGGCGCTGTTCAAGAGGGGATCCGACGACTCGCTGAACTCCGCTGAGGCGGTCGTCACCGCCGCCGAGGCGTCCGGCGGCGGCGCCGGCGAGGCCGGCACATCGGCCGTGATCTGGCACCTGCAATGCCGCCTGCACCTGAGCGCAAGTGAGTCGGTCGACTTCGAGGCCCGCGTCGGCGGCACGTTCTCGAGCGCCGGCGACCTCACCTTCAACGTCGGAGACGCAGTTCCGGTGCGCTACGACCCAGACAAGCCCGAGAAGGCCAAGGTCGACGTCGATGCGATCCGCGCGCGCCACGAGCAGGCGAAGGCCGCCCGCGACGCGACGCGCCTCGCGGCGGCGGAGCACGAGCAGGTCGAGCGCCTACGGTCGCAGCCCGACCCGGCGCCCGCCGGTGCGGGGCCGGACGGCGCCTTCCGGCTCGTCGTCGACGAGGTCTTCTTCGCCGTCGGCAAGGCGAGCGTGCTCGGCACGGTCGAGGGTGAGCCGATCCACCTGGGCGATCAGGTGACGATCAACGGCGAGCGGCCGGCAATCGTCGGCGGCATCGAGATCTTCCGCGCGCCCGTCGAGGAGGCTGAGCCCGGCCGTCAGGTCGCCCTGACCTTCACCTCGCTCGACCCGACGACGATCTTCAAGGGAGACGTCCTCACTCGCTCCTAGACGGACCCGGCGATCGCCTCGCCCGGCGACGCTCAGCCGGGGCTCGGGGCGGCGCGGGCCACCGGTTTGTATCTGGTCGCGTCCGTCGTGAACTCGGGCTTGCCGTAGCTGGCGAGGCGGCCCTTGACGGCGCTGATCGCCAGCGAGTCGACGAGGTCGCGAACGATCGGCAGCTCGCCGGCCGCGCGAATGGTCAGAAAGCGGCCGATCAGCAGCGGCGCGGTTGCGGCAACCACGGCGCCGTCCGTGAGCCCGAAGGAGACCCCCATCTCGGCGGCCGTCTCGCGGTTGCCGCCGGCGAAGGCGCTGATGAAGAAGGCCTTGCTGTGGCTCTTCTCGATCGCCTCGGCGATCCGGTCGAGGGGCCCCTCGCCGGCCCGCAGGTAGGCGTCCATCGTTGCCCGGACCAGGGCCCCGCACGTCTCGTCGTCGAAGCCGTCGCGGAGCAGCGCCGCACGCGCGTGCATGAAGTGCAGCGTCTCCTCGACGGTCGTCGGCAAGAGCTCCTCTGGAAGGCCGAGCAAGAAGCACCGGTAGCGCGCGAACTCGACGACGGCGCGCTCGCGGTCGTTGAACTCCGAGCGCCCCTTGCTGTGAGCCTGGGCGGCGAGCAGGTAGATGTTGAGCAGGCCGGCGGGCATCTGGTCCACCTGCGGGACGGGGATACCGTAGATCCCGAGGTCCCAGCGATCGGAGCGCTTGAGCGCGTTGTAGCGGACCATCGAGTGCATCAGGCGGACCATCGCCGCCGCCTCAAAGCCGCGACCGTGGCGCTCGAGCGCGCCGGGCAACGTCGTCACGGCGAAGAAGCTCGCCGTCTCGTTGACCCGCCGAGCGGCGGTGCGGCCGCCGAGCGCGCCGGTCAGCGCCATCGGCAGCGCCGCGTAGGTGTTCATGAAGGTGGCGATGAACGCGCCGCGGGTGATGAACGGCGCCAGGAACGCCGATGGAATCCGCTCCTGGCGGGCGCCCTCGCCGACCAGGTCCATGTCGAGCCAGTCCGGCTCCACCTCCATCGCCGCGATGAACGCCTCCAGCTCCGGCGGCGGCGCAGGCACCGCTTCGATCCCCTCACGGCAGGCGAGCTGAAGCATGTCGATCAGGCCCTTGAACGACCGCTCCTCCATCAAGGAGGCGTAGGGGTCGGCGACGACGTCGCCGAGCATGGTTGCCGTGCTGATCAGTTCGACGACCCGGGGATCGCGGAGGATCTCGTCGCGCTCAGCCACCCACCCCGGCAGCGAGGATTCGTCATCCGGTTCCGTCGCCAGCCGGTAGGGCTGTACGGCGAAGTCGACCTCGCCGTACAGCGCCGGCTGCAGCTCCGCCTGGCGGCGGACGCGCTCGGCGAGGCCGGGGTAGTGGAGGGTCGGAGTCTTGGGCATGGCGATCCCAGGCGGGGCGGCAGCTCGCACCGACTGTGAAGTCCAACGTATGCGGCGTCGCTTCCAGCGTCAAGCCCGGCAGCCCCGAGTCCTCCTCGCGGACTCCTGAAATGGCTTGCCTATGCGGTTTGCACGGCGCGCGAACTGTTGCGATTCGGTAGGTTCAACGTCCCCGGCGGCCCTCGCTCACGCTCGTCGCCGGGCGATGAAGGCGCCCGGCGCATCCCGCCCGCGGCGCGAAAACATGCGCTCGCCGTGCGGTGAGTCGGACCAATAAAGGGAGACCAGATGACCACCCCGACCGCCAGCGCGGCCGAGTTCAGGATCCACTTGCCCGAGGACGGAGTCGAGGGGCTCGAGCAGGACGAGGAGTTCTTCGAGATCGAGCAGGACGGCCGCAGGCGCAAGATCCGCTTCCACGACTACGACGAGATCTTCTCCGTGCCCGGCCTCTACGAGCGGCTGTTCGCGGCCCGGCTGCAGTGCAAGTCCCCGCAGGTCGTGGTCGGCCTGCTCGGGGAGGCCCTCGAGGAAGAGCAGCACGACCCGGCGGAGCTGCGCGCGCTCGACCTCGGCGCCGGCAACGGCTTGGTCGGCGAGCAGCTTGCAGAGCTCGGCGCCACCGAGATCGTCGGCGTCGACCTGCTGGAGGAGGCGCGCGACGCGGCCAAGCGCGATCGCCCGGGCGTCTACGACGCCTACCACGCGATCGACATCGCCGACCCGCCACCCGAGACCGAGCGCGATCTGATCGAGCGCGACCTCAACTGCATGACCTGCGTTGCGGCACTCGGCTTCGGCGACATGCCGCCGGCAGCCTTCCGCGCCGCCTTCGACCTCGTCGAGCCCGAGGGCTGGATCGCCTTCAACATCCGCGATCAGTTCATCGACGAGCAGACCGAGTTCTCGCGGATGATCGATGCCATGCTCGCGAGCGGCGACCTCGTGGAGCGCAGGCGCAGCCGCTACCTGCACCGGCTTTCCGTCGGCGGCGACCCGATCGACTACGTCGCGCTCGTCGCCCGCAAGGGGCCGCTCGCCTAAGCGGTCAGCGCGCTCCTGATCCAGCAATCGTGGACCGGGCGGACCGTGCCGTAGTCTCGGCCGCGTGGCGGAGTTGATCTACTCGGCGATCTGCTCGCTCGACGGCTTCGTGGAGGACGCCGACGGGGGCTTCGCCTGGGCGCAGCCCGATGAGGAGGTCCACCGCTTCGTCAACGACCTCGAACGCGGGATCGGCACTTATCTGTACGGGCGCGGCATGTACGAGACGATGGCCGCCTGGGAGAGCGACCCGGCGCTCACCGAAGCCGCCGAGTTCACCGCGGACTTCGCGCGGATCTGGCAGGCGGCCGAGAAGATCGTCTTCTCGCGAACGCTGGAGTCGGTGACGACGGCCCGCACGCGGCTCGAGCGCGAGTTCGACCCCGGCGCCGTCCGGGCGCTCAAGGAGTCGGCCGATCGCGACCTCAGCGTCGGCGGCGCCGGGCTCGCCGCCGAGGCGTTCGCGGCGGGGCTCGTCGACGAGTGCCACTTGATCCTCGTCCCTTACGTCGCGGGCGGCGGCAAGCCGGCGCTGCCGCGCGGGCAGACGTTCCCGCTCGAGCTGGTTGCCGAGCGCCGCTTTGGGAACGGGACGGTGCACCTGCACCACCGCGTGGGGAGAAGCGACGCTCCCACCGCTGCCTGATCCGCGGCGGCCCTCCTCAGCCGTCGTCGACCATGCCGTGCCGGTAGGCGTAGCCGACGGCCTGCGCCCGGTCGCGGGCGCCGATCTTCGAGAACAGGTGGTTGACGTGGCTCTTCACGGTCGCGGGTGAGACGACGAGCCGGTCGGCGATCTGGGAGTTGGAGAGACCGGCCGCGATCAGCTCGAGGACCTCGGCCTCCCGAGCCGTCAGACCGTCGGGCAGCTCAGCCGCCCCCTGCCTCGAGTCGCCGCCCTCCTCGCCGGCGGTCACCGCCTCGATGACCTTCTTCTGGATCGCCTCGTCGAGGCTTGCGCCACCCGCCGCGACGCGCGCGATCGCGGCGCCGATCTGCTCGGCCCCCGCGTCCTTGGTCAGATATCCACGGGCACCCGCGCGCAGGGCGCCGAGCACGGAGTCGTCGTCCGCGTAGGTCGTGAGGGCGATCACGCCGACTTCGGGCTGGCGTTCCGTCAGGCGGCGGGTCGCCTCGATTCCGTCGCAGCGCGGCATCCGCAGATCCATGAGGACCACGTCGGGCCGGAGGCGCTCGGCGAGCTCGACCGCCTCCTCGCCGTCCGCGGCGGTGCCGAGCACCTCGACGTCGTCCAGCAGGTCGAGGATCAGCTTGAGGCCCTCGCGGACGACGCGCTGATCGTCGGCGAGGATCACGCCAACCGATCCACCGGCCTCCCCGCCGCTCATGCGGGCGCCGCCTCGGGCAGCCACAGCGCGACCCGGAAGCCGTCGGCGGTCGTGCCCGCGTCGAGTCGCCCGCCGAGCAGCTCGGCGCGCTCGCGCATGCCGCTGACGCCGTAGCCGGCGCCGCTCTCGCTGAGCGTGTCGCCGACGGGGCCGCCGTTGCTGGAGGGCGCTGACCCGTGGTCGGCGACCTCGAGCATCGTCCCGTCTCCGGCATAGCTGAGGCGGACCTCGACGCGGTCGGCGTCGGCGTGCTTGCGGATGTTGGTCAGCGCCTCCTGCGCCGTCCGGTAGATCGCCAGGCTCGCCTCCGAATCGAGGCGACGCGGGTCGCCCGCGATCTCGAAGTGACAGTCGAGATCCTGCTCGGCGGCGAAGCGCTCGGCCATCCGCTCGAGCCGCTCGGGGCCAGGGAGCTCATCGCCGCGCAGCGCCTCGATCGCGACCCGTGCCTCGTCGAGCCCGGTCGTCGCGTGCTGGTGCGCGCGGCGGATCGCCCCCTCGAGCTCGGGCGCGACCCGGTCGCGCTGGGCGAGCATCCGCGCCCCCTCGAGCTCGACCGCGAGCGCCGAGAGCGAGTGCGCGAGGACGTCGTGCATGTCGCGGGCGATCCGCCCCCGCTCGGCGAGCGCCGCAGCCTCGGTGCGCGCCACCAGGCCACGCTTCTCCTCCTCGATGAACGCTCGCTCGCGAGCCTGCCGCTGTTCCTCGACGCGCGCGAAGCGGGAGATCATGTACGTGAAGCCGAAGCCCACCAGCACCCAGAGCACGGTGAAGATGCGATCGCTGCCGCCGGCAAGAATCAGGGCGCTGACGGCGCCACCGGTGAGGACCGCGATCAGGACCGAGTTCGCCGTGGGCAGCCGCCGGGCTGCGATCCCGACGGCGACGTAGCAGCCGATCACCGCCGTCCCGTCCTGCTGGACGGCCGCGACCAGCAGCGAGCCCGCCCCGACCGCGAAGGTGAACAGCGTCACCCAGCGGATCGACCCCGGGTCGAAGACGAGCTCGACTCCGATCGCGCCGACGACCAGGACGAGGCCGATTGCGCCGACCAGGCCCTCGCCGTGCAGGGCCGGTGTCGGCAGGTCGAGGACGAGTCCGACGCCGAGCAGGCACAGCATCAGGGCGGCCAAGACCACGCCGACGGGACCGTGGAACTTGCGCCGAATCAGGTTCGGCTCGCGAGCCGGGCCCGGATCCCAGAGCCCGCGCACGAGCGCTTTTGCCTGCGCCACCGCCTCATTCATACGCCAAAGGCTAGGACGTGTGCGGCGCCGGGTCATCGGCCTGTGGGCGGTTCCGGAGCGAGCCCGGATCCACCCATGGGTGGAGGCTGAAGTTCGGCTCCCGAGCCGATGAAGGGACCGCCCTCCGGCTCCTACCTTGCCGGGCCATGGAAGCGACCACCACATCCCGCCCGCCAGTGGCGGCGCCGCAGCCCGGGTCACAGCCCCTACCCGAGCCGGCGATCTCAGCTCGGGGCATATGCAAGTCGTTCGGGAGCATTGAGGCCGTGCGCGGCGTCGACCTCGACGTCGGCCGCGGCGAGATCTTCGCCTTCCTCGGCCCCAACGGAGCGGGCAAGACGACGACGGTCGAGATCCTCGAGGGCTTCCAGACGCCCGATGAGGGCGAGGTCCTCGTCCTGGGCGAACGTCCCGACCGGGCAGGAGGCGGGTGGCGCGAGCGCGTCGGCATCGTCCTGCAGGAGTCGCCGGGTGAGGTCGAGCTCACCGTCGGCGAGTGCATGGACTTCTACGCGGGCCTGTACTCGGCTCCCCGATCCCCGGCCGAGACGCTCGAGCTCGTCGGCCTCGAGGCGCATCGCGACCAGCTCGCCAACACGCTCTCCGGCGGCCAGCGGCGGCGGCTCGACGTGGCGCTGGCGCTGATCGGCGACCCCGAGCTGCTCTTCCTCGACGAGCCTACGACCGGCTTCGACCCGGCCGCGCGCCGGGACGCCTGGCGGATGCTCGACGGCCTGCGCGAGCTCGGCAAGACGATCTTTCTGACCACCCACTACATGGAGGAGGCCGAACGGCTCGCCGACCGGATCGCGGTGATCGCCGCCGGTCGGATCGTCGACGTCGGCACGGCCGCCGGGATCGGCAATCGCGACGGCGCCGGCAGCGAGATCACCTTCACCCTCTCCCCAGGGCTCGCGATCGCGGAGCTGCCGCCGGAGCTGCTCGCCAAGCTCGAGGCGGCGCCGCAGGGCGGGCAGGTGTTGCTCCGCAGCTTCGATCCGCTCATCGACCTGCGTGCGCTCGGCTCTTGGCTCGAGGCGCGTGGCGGCCGCATCGCGGACCTCGAGGTCCGCCGGCCGACGCTCGAGGACATCTATCTGCAACTGACCACCCCGACCGGAGAGGAGAGCTCCTGATGGAACTGATGCTCCACACGACCCGCTACACGCTCCGCGCCTACGCGCGCAACCGCAGGGCCCGACTGATGACGCTCGCCTTCCCGCTGTTGCTGCTCGTCATCTTCGACGGCGTCTTCAACGGCGGCGCGGCCTCCGTCAACGGCGTGGACGTCGACTACGGCGCCTTCTTCGCCCCCAGCGTGATCGTCTTCTCGCTGACGGTGACGACCCTCGCGATGCTGATCGCCACCGTCGTCTCCCAGCGTGAGCTCGGCATCCTCAAGCGCCGGCGGGCGACGCCGCTGCCGGCCTGGGCCGTCATCGCGAGCCAGTCGCTGAGCGTGGTCGCGATGGCCGTCGCCGCGGTGGCGCTGCTCGTCGCCGTTGCCGGGATCGCCTTCGGGACCACGGTGCCCGTCGCTGGGATCCCCGCGCTGGTGCTCGGCGTGCTCTTCGGCAGCGCCGCCTTCTGCGGGCTCGGCTACGCGCTCAGCACCTTCGTCGACTCCGCCGACTCCTCGCAGCCGCTGACCCAGCTCGTGATGCTGCCCCTGTTCTTCATCTCGGGCGTGTGGGTCCCAATCTCGCAGTTGCCGAACTGGCTCAACACGGTCGCCTCCATCTTCCCGGTGGAGCACGTCGCCGACCTCGTCCACAGGGCGTTCGTCGGCGTCGTCCCGACGGGAGCGGTGCTCGGCGACGTGGCGGTGCTCGTCATCTGGGCGATCGGCGGCGCTGCGATCGCCGCTCGGCGCTTCGCCTGGTACCCGTCGCGAAAGGCGTGAGATCGGTGCTGAAGCTGGTAGGCGCAGACTCGAATCCGCTCCTCGCCGTCGTCCTCGGCGTCGCGCTGCTCGCCGCCGGCCTCGCGATCGGAGCCGTCGGGAGCATGGTCGCGGGCGCCGCGGTCCTGCTCCTCGGGGTGGCCCGCATGGCAGATCGCTGACAGCGGCGAGCGCATGAGCGCTCGCCTGGGCGGGCATCGACTCCGGATGAACCCGATGATCGACGTAAGGGAGCTGGCCGCCGTGGACATGCACGGCGCCAAAGGCACGGCCCTGCGCCGGCGCGTGATCCTCGCCGAGTTCCTGCTCGGCGCCCTCGGCGGCCTCGCCTTCGGCGCCTGGTCGCTGATCGTGGTCGGCGGCGCGTTCGGCATCGTGATCGGCATCTGGCTGCTCGGCATCGGCGCGAACTACGTCGCGCTCTCCCGTCATGCGGTCGCGCTCTCCCGTCACGGCGCGCTCGACGCTGAGCTGCGAGACGTCGCGATCCGCCCGGCGCTGCGGCACTACACGGCCAGGCAGTTCTGGGTCTTCGTCCCGCTCGCCTTGCCATGGGCGGAATTGGCCGGCTGACGCCACGCTGAACCTGACGGTGGCCGCGTCCGTATACGTCGGCATGAAGCCCAAGCCGAGTCCCCACTCCGTCCGGTCCACCCTCGCCCTGCTCCTTGCCACGGTCCTGACCTTCGGCGGCCTGCTCGCCGCCGGCGCCCTCGCGACCGGCGCGCTCGCTGCCGGCCATGACGACGCCGCGGGACACAAACACAAGGAGAAGGCCGAGGTCGAGATCCAGGACTTCGCCTACCACCCGCACAAGCTGCACGTCGCCAAGGGCACGAAGGTCGTCTTCGCCAACCACGACTCGACCACGCACACGGCGACGAGCCGTGGCGCCTTCAACACCGGCAACCTCGCGCCCGGGGAGTCGGCGCGCTTCAGGCTCAAGAAGAAGGGCACGTACCGGTACCACTGCAAGATCCACTCGTTCATGCACGGGAAGATCGTCGTAGGCTGAACCGATGGCGCCGGGGGCCCTCACCCGCGAGCGTGATGTCCGCGCGGCATACGCAGCTCATGCAGGGGAGCTCTACGGCTTCGCCGTGCGCTCGCTCGGCGACTCCGGACTGGCAGAGGAGGCCGTCCAGGAGACCTTCGTCCGTGCCTGGCGCGCGGGCGATCGCTTCGATCCCGAGGTCGGCTCGCTGCGGACCTGGCTGTTCGCGATCCTCCGCAACGTCGTCATCGACCTGAGCCGGGCGCGGTCCGTGCGGCCGGCGGTCGCCGAGGCGGGGATCGAGCCCTCGACGGACCCGCTCGAGCAGGCGCTCCACTCCTGGCAGATCGAGGAGGCGCTGCGGCGGATCGGCGATCAGCACCGGCAGGTCCTGATCGAGACCTACTACCGGGGCCGGCCCTACGCCGAGGTCGCGGCCGAGCTCGGCGTGCCCGAGGGCACGATCAAGAGCCGCGTCTACTACGGCCTGCGCGCGCTGCGAGTCGCACTGGAGGAGATCGGCTATGAGGACTGAAGACTGCCGCGAGTGGCGCGAATCGCTCGGCGCCTACGTGCTCGGGCAGCTGCCGGAGCACGAGCGCCCCGCCCTCGACGCCCATCTCGAGGGCTGTGCCGAGTGCCGCGCCGAGCTCGCCGAGCTCGAGCCCGTCGCGCGCGCCATGCCCTTCGCCGACCCCGAGCACGTCGCCGCTCCCGCTCCACTTCCCGCCGGCCTCGGTGAGCGCGTCGCCGCGGCGGTCGCGGGCGAGCAGCGCAGCGCCCGCAAGCGCCGCCGGCTGCAGTTCGGCCTCGGCTTCGCGACCGCCGCCGCAGCCGCGGCGATCGCCGCGGTCCTGCTCATCAGCGGTGGCGGCACGGCCGGCACGACGGCCGGCGAGCGCCACGTCGACTTCGCCTCGCTGCCACCCGGCATGGAGATTGCGGCGACGCTCGAGCCACGCGCCTTCGGCACCGAGATCCGGATGGCGGTCGAGGGGGTCCCCTCCGGAACGCTGTGCCGCGTGGTGCTGCGCGGTGCCGACGGCAGCCGCAAGCCGGCCGGCACCTTCCGCTACCGCGTCGGCGGCAAGGACGAAGCCGTGCTCAGCTCCGCGCTCGACCTATCGCGGACGCAAGCCGTCGTCGTTCACGTCGGCAGGCGCGCCTTCTCCGCGCCGATCGGTCCCGAGGCCGCCTGAGCGCCGCGATCGGCGCCTCAGAGGAACAGGAACGTGCGGACGAAGTCCAGCGCCTACCGGGTCGCTCAGGTCGTGGGGAACGCGAGCGAGAAGCGAATCGTGGTGTCGTCGCCGAAGCACTGTACGTGCGAGCCGGAGCCCGCGTAGGTGCAGTGCAGGTCCGAGATCTTGCGGGTGCAGCCGGGCGCGCACTGAGGATCCCAGGCGGAGACCCAGCCGGCCGCGACCTGCATCGCGAAGTCGCAGCCGACGCCGTCTGTGACGAGCTCCGAGTAACCCGGGATCGCGGCCGCGTCGCTCGTTGCCGGGGAGCCGCCGACGACAACGCCGGGCTGTCCGCAGGGGCCGGAGTAGCGCTTCGAATTCTGGTTTGCCCCGCCGCCGCCCGGAGGCGCGCCGGCCGCCGTACCCGCTGGCGCCTGCGGCTGCGCGGCCGTGGTCGTCGGCGCGGGGCTCGACGTCGTCGGCGCGGAGGCTCCAACCGTGGTGGTCGTCTGATTGATGATCGTGACGCCGGTATCCCCGCCGCAGCCGGCGAGAAGCGCGCACGCTACGACGGCAAGCCGGATCGCGGCACTGCTACCCATGGGCCAAGTGTAGGAATGGACCGCCGGGCGGGGCGGGCGCCGCGCGGACAGGGGCGGCGTCCGGATAAGTTTGGTTCGGTGTTCCGGCTGCTCGACATACTCGCGACGCTGACCGAGGCCGACGTCGAGTGGCTGACCGAGCACGGCTCGCCCCGCCGGCTGGTCGCCGGTGAGGAGTTCACCGCGCAGGGGGAGACGAACCCGGACCTGTACCTGATCCTCGAGGGAACGGTGCGCCGCAGCCGCCTCGGGGCCGAGGACTCATTCCGTCCCGGCGACGTGGTCGGCCTCGTCTCGCTGCTCGACGGTGGCCCCGCCGCCTCCGGCTTCGTCGCCGAATCGGACGCGGTCGTCTTCGAGCTCGTGCAGGCCGACCTGCGCAAGAAGCTCGGGGTCGATGTCCGCTTTGCCGCCCGCTTCTACCGGGCCCTGGCCGTGCTCGCCGCGGGCCACCTGCGCCGCGACCTCGGCGATGCGCCAGCCGGCGAGCCCGTCCGCACGAGCCCCACGTCGACGCTCGCCGAGGACCGGGTGCGGCGGCTCAGCCGCCGGCTCGAGGCGGCCGACGAAGTCTGCGTCAACGGCGACGACCTGACCATCGAGGAGGTCGCTCGGGTGGCCTGGCTGAACGCTCCGGTCCATGTCAGCGAGTCGGCCCGCGAGACGCTGCGACGCTCACGTGAGGTCGTCGATCGGCTCGCCGCGCAGCCGCTGCCGATCTACGGGCTGACGACGAACCTGGGTGAGCTCAAGGAGGAGCGCATCCCCGAGAGCGATCAGGCCGAGTTCCAGCGTCACATCCTGCTCAGCCACGCAGCCGGGATCGGACCCGAGCACCCGCCCGGGGTCGTCAGGGCGATCATGGTCACGCGCCTGAACGGGATGGCGCGCGGCGGCTCGGGAGTCCAGCCCGCGGTCTTCGACGCACTGCTGGCGATGCTCAACGCCGATGTCGTTCCCTGCGTGCCGAGCCGCGGCTCGATCGGGATGGCGGACCTGGTGCCGCTCGCGCACATGGCGCTGCCGCTGATCGGCGAAGGCGAGGTGCTGGTCGGCGGCGAGCGCCTCGGCGGCGAGCAGGGCCTCGCCGCCGCTGGTATCGGGGCGCCCCCGCTCGGCCCGAAGGACGGTCTCGCGCTGGTCAGCGCGAACTCGGCCTCGGTCGGCCACGGCGCACTCGTTCTCGTCATGGCGCAAAACCTGCTCGCGCTCGCCGATATCGCAGTTGCCCTCAGCCTCGAGGCCCTCGGCGGCCACACCGGGGTTCTCGATCCCGACGTCGACGACGCCCGGCGCTTCTCCGGGCAACTGATGAGCGCCGAGCAGATCACGGCGCTGATCGATGGCAGCAGCCTGTGGAGCACGCCCCCGACCCTCGACGTGCAGGACCCGATCAGCTTCCGCTCGGCGACGCAGGTGCACGGCGCCGTCCTCGACGTGCTCGGCGGCGTCCGCGGGACGCTTGAGACCGAGCTCAACTCAACGGGCGACAACCCGATGGTGATGATCGACCGGGGCGAGATGCTGTCGACCGGCAACTTCCACCCTGCGGCACTGTCGATCGCCTTCGACACCCTCTCGATAGCGCTCGCCCAGCTGACCGGCATGTCGAGCAATCGCGTCGTCCGGCTGATGGACTCGCACTTCACGAAGTTGCCGATCTACCTCGCCGCCGAGCCGAGCCGCAACGTCGGCCTCGGCGTGATCCAGAAGACGGCGACGGCCCTCAACGCAGAGGTCCGCCTCGGCGCCAACCCGTCGTCGCTCGACTACGTGCCGGTCGCCGGCAGCATCGAGGACCACGCGACGATGGCGGTCGAGGGGGTGGCGAAGGCGGACCGGGCGCTCGACTCAGCGCTCAGCCTGCTCGCGATCGAGCTGATCGTCGCCGCCCAGGGCATCGATCTGCGCGACGGCATCGAGCTCGGGGTCGGCACGGGCGCCGTCCACCGCCTGATTCGCTCACACGTCCCGTCGGTGACCGAGGACCGCCTGCTCGCCGAGCAGATCGCGACCGTGCGCTCGTTGCTCGACGACGGCAGCGTGCTGGCCGCGGCCAGCGGCGCGCTGGGCCGCAAGCTCGGCAGCATTACGCCCGGCTGAGCCGGCCGCCGCAGCTCAGGCGAACAACGCCCGGCTCACCGTCGAGACAATGACGAGCAGCAAGAAGCTCGCGAAGAAGACCGTCGTCGCGGCGCGCGCCCGGCGCAAGGAGGGCGAGGCCTTGCGCCAGGTCTTCGGCGGGCCGATCAGCCGCTCGGCCCTGATCTGGCCGCGGTGGACACCGAGGCCGAGGAACTGCTGGGTGAGGTCGGCGATCATCGGCTCCGGCCCGGAGAGCATCACCGCGTAATCGCGGACGTCGCCCGTCAGCAGGGTGGCGAGCTGCTCGGCCGTCGGCAGGCCACGAACGCTGCGGTCCCAGATGTGCACCTGCAGGGAGGGACACCGTTCCGCGCAGTCCTCGAGCCGGCCGAACTCGAAGGCCTGCTCGACCTTGTCGACGCCGACGATCAGCGTCACCTCGTAGTCGGCGTAGTGGTCCGGATTCGCCTTCATGTCCTCGGCCATCGACATGAACGGGGTGACGCCGATTCCTCCGGCGATCCAGATCTGCTTCTTCTTCGCGGGGATCCGGGCGACGAGGCGGCCGTACGTGCTGTGCAGCAGCGCCCTGGCGTCATCGGCAGCCGCGATCTCTCGCAGCCGAGTGGTGTGGGTGCCACTCGTCTCGATCACGAGTGAGATCTCGCGCTCGCCGGGCGCGGAGGCGATGCTGAACGGGTGCGCCTCGAACTGGCGGTGGACCTGGGCCTTGTCGTCGAGCAGGTCGACGTACGTGAACTGGCCCGGCTCGAAGCTGACCGGCGCGCCGACCGGCTCGGCGCGCAGCTCGACCGCGTTCGCGGCCTCGTGGTAGGTCGAGCTGGTGATCCGGTACTCGCGCTTGGGCTCGGCGATCCGCCGGACGACCGCGACCCACAGGAAGGAGGCGGCCCCGAGCACGTAGATGACCGCCAGGTAGATCCGCAGGGAGGGGATGTCGGCGGTGTCGAAGGCGGTGTTGTCGATCAGGATGCTGTAGCCGGTGACGATCGTTGCGATCCCGAGCAGCAGGTGGACGAGGCGCCAGTTGCTGAACGAGAGCCGCATGTACATCGTCACGATGAGCGCCGCCGCGATCGCGATGTAGGAGATCCAGTCGAGCACGACGACGTGGAAGGGGACGAGCACGTGGGCGCTGACGAGGAAGCTGCTCGGGATCAGCAGGCCGCCGAGCAGGTACATGATCGGGTGGAAGCTGACGAAGGCGAACATGCTCAGGCCGACGACCCCGTGCGCGACGTAGACGGCGGTCAGATCGCCGAACAGGTACTCGAGGACCTTCGTGCGACTCGCGAGGATGACGGCGAGCGGCAGCAGCACGGCGGCGGTGATTCCGGTGATCTCGCCGAGCACGAAGCCCGTGCCCCGCTTGTCGATCGGCCCGCCGACAGCGTTGTGAGCGTGCAGGAAGTAGAGCAACAGGGCGACGGCGACGAGCGCGAAGACGATGAGGTAGCCGAGCCCGCTCGGACCCCCGGAGAGGCGCCTGCTGCCCCGCTCGAGGCTCGCACCGTAGCCCGGGCGATCCGCGTAGCCGCTCGACTCCATCGCCCGGCTCAGCTCCCGCCCTCGACGCCCAACGATGGCCGCGCGTTGAGCTCGTCGGGGTCGAAGCCGGCGACGCGCTTGAACTCAGCGGCGAGCTCCTCGCGCTCGCCCGGGGCGAAGATGTCCTCGGGACGGTCGAAGCCGTCCGGAGCGCGCTCCTCGGCGAGCTCCATCGCGCGGACGGCGAGCAGGTCGCGATTGGCGCGGACGACGTCCGCGGTCGCGGGCCGGCGCGCCTCCTCGTAGCTGCGCAACGCCGTCTCGATGTCAGGCTCCAGCGCCAGCGCGTGCGCAAGCGTCCGGCCGTCGACGACCGCCTGCGAGGCGCCGTTGGAACCGACCGGGTACATCGGGTGAGCCGCGTCCCCGAGCATCGTTACGCGGCCGAACGACCAGCGTGGGAGGGGATCGCGATCGACCATTGGATACTTCCACCACTGCTCGGCCGTCTCGATCAGGGCCGGCAGGTCGAGCCAGTCGTAGCGCATGTCGCCGAAGCGCTCGAGGATCTCCGCCGGATCGACCTCGTGATGCCAGTCGTGGCGAGGCATCGAATGCGCCTCGTCGGTCTGGCCGTCGAGGACCATGTTGACCTCGACCCGGCCCTGCTCATCGGGATGGGTCAGCGGGTAGAGCACGGCGCGCTTGCCGGCGCGCCCGACGAGGACCATCGAGCGCGGGCTCAGAGGCGGCTTCGCTAGCGCGATCCCACGCCACATCGTGATCCCGTTCCAGAGCGGCGGGCCGTCGTCCGGGTAGAGCTGGGCGCGGACGACGGAGCCGATCCCGTCGGCCCCGACGACGAGGTCGCCCTCGGCCCGCGACCCGTCGGCGAAGATCACGGCGGCTCCGCCGTCGATTTCCTCGTGCGAGACGACTCGCCTCCCCGTATGGACCCGGGACTCGCCGATCCGGGCCAGGCAGGCCCGATACAGGAGGCCGAGCAGGCGGCCACGGTGGATCGAGTACTGCGGCCAGTGGTAGCCCTCCGCGAGGCCGGAGGGCTCGCCGAAGATGCGCTGCCCGTGCTTGTTGAACATGACGAGCTCGGCCGTCTCGACGCCCGTCTTCGCGAGCTCGCTCGCAAGCCCGAGCTCGGTCAGCTCGCGGACCGCATGCGGCAGTACGTTAATGCCGACGCCGAGCTCCTTGATCTCGGGCTCGGCCTCGAAGACGTCGACCTCGATCCCGGCAGCGTCGAGCGACAGCGCCAGTGCCAGCCCGCCGATGCCGCCTCCGGCGACGACTACCTTCATCCGCACTCCCTGGATCTCACGGGCCGATCCTACATAGGCCGATCGAGGCGAAGCCGGATTCAGGTCAGGCTCGGCCCTGAAGCTCAGGCGCCGCGATCGCGCGGGCGAGCTTGCGCGCCTGCAGCCAGCGCGCCATCGCGTAGGAGCCGTAGACGACCAGCAGGGAAAGGAGCTGGGCGGCGATCCCCTCCCAGGTCGGGTAGAGCCCGAGCCAGCGGCTCCAAGCGAGCGGCACGTCGAAGCCGGTGGGCGTGCTCGGTAGCCAACCGAGCCCCTGGAGGCTGTGCACGGTCGTCCCGACCATCACCGCAAGCACGATGCCGATCAGCACGCCGGTCGCGATCAGCATCTTCTTGTAGGGCAGCTTGCGCTCGAGGCGAAAGGCGACGAAGCCGACGGCGAAGGTGCCGGCGAGGCCGATCGCAACGCCGAGCAGGGTCGCGTTCGTGCCGGCGCTGACCTGCAGGTTCTGGAGGAACAGGACGGTCTCGAAGCCCTCGCGGTAGACGCTCGTCAGCCCGAGCAGGACGAGCGCCGCGACCTGGCCGGAGAGGAAGCCGCGCCGGTCGACCTTCTCCAGCGCCCGCCGCCGCCTGTTGAAGCGGCCGATCCACTCGCTCCAGTAGACCCGGTGGAAGAACCAGTTGGTGACGATCAGCAGGACGACGATCGCGAGCAGACCGGTGATCGCCTGCAGCCGCAGCCCGCCGTCGCCGAGCGCTGCGACGATCGCCTGCGCCGCGACGTAGGTGATCGCGCTGGCGAGCAAGCCGAGCAGCGCGCCGAGCAGCACCGGGCGGCGCAGGCGCCGGCGCTCCCCGACGAAGGCTGCCGTCAGCGCGGCGACGATCAGCACCGCCTCGAGGCCTTCGCGGAAGACGATCACGGCGGCGTCGGTGACGACGGTCGCCTTGCTGACGCTCTCATCGCCGAGCGTCAGCGATGCCGAGCCGAGCCCCTCGCCCGCGCGCTCGCGGGCGGTGGCGACCGTTGCCGCCGAGTTCCGGCCTGCCAGCGCGGTGAGCAGTCCGGGCTCGGAGGGAGCGCGGCCGAGGAAAGCATCCTCGACGGACGCCGCGAGCGCCGCATTGGCGCCGGTCAGACGTTGTCCGGGCCCCACCGCATACAGCGCGTATGCCGCGGCCGCGGAGCCGAGCGCCGCGGAGCGACCGGTCTCCGAATCAGCGGCGCGATCGAGCAGCGAGTCGATTTCGTCATACGCCTTGGTCGGGACCGAAGTCGCACCGAGTCCAGCGGCTGAGAGGTCGCGGCGAACCGCGTCGGCGAGCCCCTCGATGCGCTGTGGCAGCGGCCACGGCCGCAACGCCTCGCGGCTGACCCCGACCGCGGCGGAGAGCCGCGCGGCATCGGCGGCGGCTTGGCCGAGCTCACCACCGGCGGGGTGGCCGGGGTGCCAGCCGGCGAGGAGCGCGCCCAGGCCGGAGGCGAGTGCCCTGGCCTCGGCGGCACCCTTGGCCTCATGCGCCGGATCGGCGGCAGCGTAGGTCGTCGACGTGACGTCGAGCAGCGCCCCAGCGCCGTCGATCTCCGCCTGCGACGGCGCGGTGGTTGGTTGGTGCGCGCTCGCCGGCGGCGCGAGGGAAAGCGCCGCGAGCAGCGCGACGGCAGCCGCGGCAACCGCCGGGCCGGGCCGCCGCCGGGCCGCCGGGCCGCCGTTCATCCGGCGCCGCTCACCTTGGCCGCGACCGTCGACATCGACTCCGCCAGTGAACCCACCTCGCCGGCCAGCCGCTGCTTGTCCTTCTCGGTCAGCCCGCCGTAAAGGGCGTAACCGAGCGGGGTGTCGTTCTCGTAGATCTGAAGCGTCTTGTGGACGCTCGCGAACTTCGCCTTGATCGTCTTGACCAGGTCCTCGTTGCCGGTCTCGTCGAGCGCCGGAGCGAGCAGCAAGAAGGCCTTCTCCGAGCCCTCGAGGTTGCCGGCGAAGTCGGAGAGATCGGTGTGCGAGTAGCGGTCCTCCTCACCGGTGATCTTCGAGGTCGAGACCTCGTTGAGCAGCTCGACGGCGCCGTTTGCCAGCTGCGCCGGCTGCAGCTCGATCCCCTTCGCCTTCCTCTGCAGGGTCTCGACGTCCTTCTGCAGTTGCTTGGCGTAGGGCTCGGTGCCCTTCGTCGTGCCGTCCTGCCACAGCGTCTTCTCGATCCGGTGGAAGCCGGTGAAGTCGCTCGGGCTCTTGACGTCGTTGATGCGGGCGTCGATGCGCGGGTCGAGGTTGCCGAAGCTCTCGGCGACGGGCTCGACCGTTTCGTAGTGGTAGCGGCTCGGCCCGTAGAGGTCCTTCGCCTTCTGCAGGTCGCCGCTCGCGAGCGCGGCGACGAAGGCGTCGACGTCGGTGTCGAGCGTCTCGAGCTCGTCCTCGACGTAGGCCTTGTAGCCGCTCGTCGCCTTCTTCAGCAGCGCGGCGGAGGCACCCTTCGGGGCACTGGTCGCCTCACCCGTCACGGTCAAGGTGCCCTGATCCTCGCTCGAGCCGTTCGGGCAGTTGACGACGTAGTCGCCGGGCTGCAGGTTGAGCGAGAACTTGCCGGGGACGCCGGCGACGACGTTCTCGGCCTCGCCGAGGATCACGCCGCCCTGGTCCTTGAGCTCCATCTCCGTCACGGCCGACGTGCCGCCGTTGATGACCTGGAAGGTCACCGGGCCGGCGGCCACATCGATCTGATCGGGCGTGCAGCCGGCGTCAGTGAGCGTCACGGCGACGTCCTTGCCGCCGGCCGAAGCGTCGTCGCCACACGCCGTCAGCGCGAGCGCGGCAACGGTTGTCAGGCCGAGCGCAGCTGCGATCTCCTTGAACCTCTTCAATTGTCTTACCTCCGGGGGTCGGGTGTTCGAATCGGGTCAGGTGGTGCTGGGATCGCGCTGCAGCGACGCACCTCGCCCGCTCGTCTCTTCTGATTCCCTCGGTTCTTCCTTCGGGCCCTGGGGCCAGAAGACGTAGAGCAGCATCGGCACCGCGTAGAGCAGGTACACGAAGACCTCTGCCTCGGTAGGGCGCGGCTGCAGGCCGAGCATCCCGGTGAGCAGCGAAGACGTGACGGTGCCGGGAACGACGAGCCAGCTCAGGTCGAGAGCCTGGCCCTGGAAGCTGTTGACCCAGCCGGCCTCGTGACCGGTATGGACCGCGGTGGCGAGTAGGCCGGCGGCGACGAGGACGAGGACGCCGGCGGTCAGCCTGAAGAAGCGGGCGAGATCGAGGCGGACGCCACCTCGGTAGATCCCGATGCCGATCACGACGGCGGCGAGCACACCGAGCACGGCGCCGAAGCCGGCGAGCAGCGCGTTCGTCGAGGCCTGGAAGGCGGCGAGCAAGAAGACGGCTGTCTCCAGGCCCTCGCGGAGCACAGCGAAGAACGCCATCGCGATCAGGCCGATCGCCGAGCCCGTGACGAGAGCCTCGCCGGCGCGCGCCTCGAGCTCGGCACGGAGCCCGGCAGCGTGGCTGCGCATCCAGAAGATCATGAACGTGACGATGCCGACGGCCGCCAGGCCGACGAGCGTCTCGAGCTGCTCCTGCTGACGCTGCGGTAGCTGCTCGTCGGCGATCTGCAGGCCGACCCCAACGGCAAGGCAGAAGGTGACCGCGACGGCGACGCCGATCCAGACCCAGCGCAACGCCTGGCGCTGCTCCTGCTTGCGCAGGAAGGCGGCGACGATGCCAACGATCAGCGCCGCCTCGACGCCCTCGCGGAGCCCGATCACGAAGGTCGGGATCACCGCTCGCTCTTGTCCTTGCCGGGCTTCATCAAATCCGATCGCGCAGCTAGGAAATGCCACGCGGCCCGAGACCCTAACACAACTTAGGCCGCCCTAATTAGGTCGCCCTAAGGAGGGCGCCAGCCCCCGCCGGCCAAGAGGCGCCGCACTACTCCCCGTCAGCGCCGCAGGCGCTGCGGTATCCCAGCGGCGCCGTACTCACGCCAGGCATCGCGCACGCGCGGACGCGAAGCGGAGCACGTGCGCGCATGTATCCGAGCGGTATCCCAGCGGCGCCGCACTCACGCCATGCATTCCGCACCCCCCGCACGGGCGCCCCGCCGGCCAATAGGCGCCGCAGCGCTCCCCGCAGCCCGAAGGGATGCGGTATCCCAGCGGCGTATCTACGTGAAGATGATCTGCCCGCCGGCGGCCTTCTCGTAGAACTCGCCGACGGTGATCACGTCCTCGACCTGCTCGATGAAGTCAGCGCGGTCGAGGCCGAAGAGGTCGACCGATGCCTGGCAGGCGTAGAGGCCGGCGCCGGAGTCGGCGATCATCTCGACGAACTCCGGGATCGGCGGGATGTCGAGCTTCTCCATCTCGCCGGCGAGCTTGTGGGTAACCAGCGACGAGACGCCGGGCACACCGCCGGCCCAGGTCGCCAGGTGCAGGCCTGGGTTGCCGACCGTCGCCACCTTGACGTGCTCGTGCTTGGCTTTGTTGATCGCGTCCATCCCGAAGAACGTGAAGAAGACGTTCGCCTCGATCCCCTCCATACGGGCGCCGTTGGCAAGGATCAGACCGGGGTAGATGCCCTCGAGCGAGCCCTTCGAGATGATCACCGAGACCTTCACGATCGGCTCGGGGGTCGGGGCATTGCCGTTGGTCTCGTGTCCGTTCACGCGTTCGACCTCCTCAGGTCCTTAGATGCAGCCCCGGGGCTTGGGGATGCCCGCGATCCGCGCCGCGAGCTTCGCCGGCCCCTTCGGGAACAGTTGGTAGAGCTCCTTGATCGGCACGCCGGAGGCTTTCCCGAGTGCCCGCACCGATGGTGCGCTGCCGGTGCTCAGGTACGTGTCGCGCATGAAGTCGACGACCTGCCAGTGCCGGTCGTTGAGCTCGGGGATCCCGTTCTCGGCGGCGATCGCCGCTCCGACCTCGCGGTTCCACTGGTCGGGATCGGTCATGAATCCCTCGGCGTCGAGCTCGACCTCGGCGCCGGCGTAAGTCGCGGTGCTCATTCGGCACCCACCTTCTCCCCGGGGTCGTTGCTTGCAGCTTCGTCCGCTCCGGGTCCGCCGAGACCGGGGATGTCGTGGCCGGGGAGCAGGACGTGCCAATAGATCGGCTCGAAGGCGAGTTTCGCCAGGTGGTTGAGGCGAGACTCGCCGAGCAGCGAGAGCGGGCCGACCGAGCGCAGCGGGTAGCGACCCGGCATCGGCTCGCGCTCGTAGTCGAAGTCAAGCAGCAGCGCCTTGTCGAAGCCGCTCTCGATGAAGCAGTTGACGTGACCGTCGTAGCTGCCCTCGAGCTCCTCGCCGGCGAGCGTGTGCAGGACGTTGGCGACGAGCGTCTCGCCCTCGTAGTGGGTCGCCGATCCGGCCTTCGAGGTCGGCAGGTTCGCGGCGTCGCCAATCGCGAAGACGTTGGGCGACGCCTCGCTGCGCAGCGTGTTCTGGTCGGTGACGACGAAGCCGAGCTCGTCGCCGAGCCCTGGTGAGCGGGCGAGGAAGCCGGCGCCGCCGTGGACGGGGATCGCGACGAGCATGTCGAAGTTGACCCGACGCTCGTCCCAGCTGACGATCTCGGACTTGGCGCCGTCGACGGTCCCCGTGGCGAACTCGCTGACGACCTCGATCTCCTTCTCGGCGAGCATGCCGCCCAGGTGATCGGCGGCGACGGGCTTGGTGAAGGCGGCGTCGAGGGGCGTCACGAAGCTGATCTCGACCGCTTCGCGGATCCCGCGCTTGCGGAAGTGCCAGTCCGCGAGGAAGCAGAACTCGAGCGGTGCGACCGGGCACTTGATCGGCATGTCGACAACGTTGACGACGAGCCGCCCGCCCTCGAAATCGTGCAGCGCGTCGCGGAGCCGGACGGCGTCCTCGAGCGTGTAGAAGGTGTGGATGCTCTCGCCGCGACCGGGGCCTTCAAGGCCCTCGGTCTCGGAGTCGAGCAGCTCGGCGCCCGTCGCGATCACGAGCACGTCGTAGGAGATGCTCTCCCCATCCGCGAGCTCGACCGTCTGCCCCTCGGCGTCGACCCGCTCGATTGCGGTCTCCCGGAACTCGATCCCGTCGTGCAGCTGCGCACGGCGCGAGCGCACGATCCGGTCGGGATCGGCCATCCCGAAGGGGACGAAGAGCAAGCCCGGCTGGTAGACGTGGCGGTCGTCGCGGTCGACGACGACGACCTCATCCCCGGCAAGGAGCTCGCGACGGAGCCTGTTGGCGACGAGGGTTCCGCCGGTGCCCCCACCGAGAATGACTATGCGATTGCCCATTGAGCCGGAGCCTAGGCGGGTTCCGCCTGCCCTTCGACCGGGCAAACCCTGCGAGCGGGGGGCCGGGAAACTACGGCTCTTCCGTCGACGGAGCGAGCAGATATCCACCGAATGCCACCGTCCAGAGCAGCACCGGGTAGGCGACCCAGCGCTCCGTGCCGCCGTCGCCGAGCCCGTCGCTGAGCAGACCCGAGCCGAACAGGGCGGCGAGCGCGACGAAGCCGAAGAGAGCTGCCACGTACCGGAATGGCCCCTCGGTCACGCGTGTCGACGTCAGCGCGGCGACGCCGCCGGCGAGAAAGGCAAGCAGCGAGAACCAGGGGTGCACGCTGCCGTGGTTGCCGGGAAAGATGCCAACGCCGAACACGCCGAGACCCAGGGCGGCGGCCGGCAGGGTGAGCGAGCGTCGCCCGAATTCGCGGTGCACCGCGACGGCAGCGCCGATCAGCAGCATCCCGGTGACGATCATCGTCAAGTCGAAGATCGTCGCCGACGGCTGCAGGATCACGCTGTCGGGCGGGCGGGTTGCCCCGAGGTCGCTGATCTCGTTGCCGGCAGTCGTGTAGGTCGCGGGGTAGAGAGCCTCGGCCGTAATGATCCCCATGAGGATCAGGCTGCCGGCCGCGGCGTAGAGGATGCCGGCCAGGCTCCGAGGTGAAGTGCTTGCGGGTCCCACGATCGGAACCGTAGGCTCGGCGGCCGCGCCGGCGCATCCGTAGGGAACGGCGGCGGGACCGTGACGAACACGGATCGAACCTGCTCGAGCAGGCGAGGCTGCTGCGGGAGCGGTCGCTCAGCCCCGGTTTGGTGAGCCCGTCACGGAGGTTCCGTCGGGCGGCCACGTCTCCGTCTCCCAGTGCTGCTCGACCTCGGGCTTCGAGAAGAAGGCGACCACGCGCAGATCCTCGGCGCCGGTGTTGTGGAGGTCATGGGCGACGCCCTCGGGCAGGACGAAGACGTCGCCGGCCTTGACCGGCCTCGTGCCCTCGTCGAGCAGCAGATCGGCACTGCCGGAGAGGATGTACTGCACCTCCTCGGCGGTGTCGACGTGCTTGCCGAGTCGCTGTCCCGGCGGAATCGCGAAGTAGATCGTCGCCGACTGCTCGGCCTTGCTGCCGCCGTAGGCGAAGTAGCCGCCGATCCAACTGGCGTCGTCGCTTGCGCCTGACGCGAGTGAGACCGTCTCCAGATCGTCGACGTTCTCGGGCTCGATGCTCATCGTCACTCCTTTGCGATCGCGAAAGACGGATCGTATCTGGGCCTTTGACCGCCGCCGGCGCTGCGAGGATCGGCAGCCAGGTCAGCGCGCGATGAGCACCGCCTCCACATTCACGTATTCCGCCCGCGAGATCCGCGACCGGACGGGCCACGTGATCGTCTGTGGGCTCCACGACATCTCGTTGCGCACGATCGAGCAGCTCTACCTCGCCGGGATCGGCGTGGTCGTCATCGACGACGAGCCCGACCAGCGGCTGATCAAGGTGATCGAGGCCTGGCGGATCCCCCACATCGAGCGGCACACGATCCTCTCCGACCCGTTCGGGGCCGCCGGCCTGGCCGGCGCCGCGGCGGTCGTCTGCGCCGAGAGCACGGACCTGCACACGCTGGAGACGGCGCTGCAGGTCTACGCGCTGCGGCCCGACGTGCGGCTCGTCGTCCACCTCGACAACCCGGCGGTCGGGCGCGCGGTCGAGGGGATCACCGGCAACAGCAGCGTCCTCGACGTCGCGGGCCTGTTCGCGCCCTCGGTCGTCGACGCCTGTCTCGGCCGCCGCCGCCACGACCTCGAGCTCGCCGGCCAGGCCTTTGTCGCCGCAGAGGTGAGGGCCGCCCGCAGCGCCACGCTACGGGAGCTCTACGGCGACCTGGCCCCGCTCGGCATCCTCGATGACGACGAGCGGTTCATCGCCTGCCCCGGCCGTGACACGGAAGTCGCCGGGGGCGACACCGTAACGCTGCTCGGCACACCAGCCGATCTCGAGCAGGCCGGCATCGAGCCGTCGGGGCAGCGCGAGGAGACGGGCCGCCAACGACGTAGCGGCCGGGTCCGCCGCGGCCTGCTCGGACTGCGCGACGCGGGCGACTACGTCGATGGCGCGATCCGCGCGACGCTGCTCGCAAGCTTCGCGATCTTCCTCGCCTCGACGACGATCTTCCGGCTCTTCTACGAGACGCCATCGGGGCGGCCGATGAGCCTCGTCGAGTCGATGTACTTCTCGGTCGAGACAGCCGCCACGGTCGGCTTCGGCGACTTCTCCTTCGCCTCGCAGGACACCTGGCTGCAGATCTACGCGATCTTCTTGATCGTCAGCGCGACCTCGCTCGTCAGCCTGCTCTTCGCGTTCGTCACGAACGCCCTGATCAGCCGCCGGATCGAGGCCTCGCTCGGGCGCGCCCGGGTCCGCGCCACCGAGGAGCACGTGATCCTCGTCGGACTCGGCTCGATCGGCATGCGCGTGCTCGAGGGGCTGCGGGAGGCCGGACGCGAGGTCGTCGTGATCGAGCGCGAGGAGGACAACCGCTACGCCAGTCAGGCACGGCTGCTCGGCGTCCGGGTGATCGTCGGCGACGCGACGCTCGGCCGGACGCTTGAGGCGGCGAACGTCTCGACAGCGTCCGCCGTCGCCGTGATGACTTCGAGCGATCTGACCAACATCGAGACCGGCCTGGCGATCCGCGAGTTGCTTGGCGATCGCTGGGGCGAGATCCCCGTGATCCTCCGCGTCTTCGACCACGCGCTCGGCCATCGCCTCCAAGAGACGTTCGAGTTCCGGCACGTCTGGTCGACGGCGGCGATCGCGGCACCTTGGTTCGTCGGCGCCGCGATCGGCATGGGCGTAATGACGACCTTCTACATCGCCAGCCGGCCATTCCTCGTCGCGCGGCTCACGGTCCGCAGGGGCGGCGGACTCGCCGGCGCCGAGATAGGCGAGCTGCGGGCCAACGTCCGCGTGATGGCGATCCAGCGCGGCGACGGCGAGGGTCTCGAATACCCACCGCGACGGGACACGCGCCTGGCCGCCGACGACGAGGCCTACCTCGCCGGCCCCTATGAGGAGCTGATGCAGATCCTGCGCATCGACCAGGCGCCCGCCGGCGCCGCGCCGGGCTAGTTGGCTCACCAGCGCGGCTCCTCACCCAATGCCCAGCGCTCGACCGCGGGCCACGGGCCGTAGCCGGCGTCGACGTTGAGGTGCCCGCCGCCGCGAATCTCCATCAGCTCGACGCCGAGGGGGTCGGCGAAGCGGCGACGGGCCCCGTCGGGGCAGTAGGGGTCCTCGTCGGCCGCGACGATCAGGGCCTCGCCGGAGGAGGCGGCGACGTCCGCGGCACCGGCTCCATGCCGCAGGAACGCGGCGATCTCCGGCATGTCCTGCCGGCACGGGGGCGCGACGAGCAGCGTCCGCGCGGCACCGAGCGGCGCGTCGGCACGGGCGCAGGCGCGGAGCCAGAGCAGTGAGCCGAGCGAGTGGCAGAGGACCGTCCAGCCGTCGCGCTCGCCGAGCGCCGTGGCGAGCGCGCCGAGCCAGGCGTCGGGGTCGGGGCCCTCCGGTTCAGGCAGCTCGGGGAAGTGGACCTCGAGTCCGCGCTCGGTCAGCCGCGGCGCCAGCCAGCGCTGCCAGTGGCCGGGGTCGGAGCCGCCGAGCCCGTGCACGAGAAGCACGGGTCCCGGGCCCCCACCATCGGCTTCGGCGGGCATCAACCGCCGTGCTGTCTCGCATAGCGCCGCTCCGCGTGCAGCAGGGGGCAGCGGAGCAGGGGCTCGGAAAGCCGCGCCACGAGCGGTCCTCGCCCAGCCCCCGTCAGGCGGCGGATCGAGGGCTGCCCGGTCTGTACGTTGCGCATCACGTAGAGGTATATCCCGTCCGGGTACCCCGGCGTCGGACCCATCGCGCCGTCGATGAGGCGACCGTGCTCCCGCCGGGCTCGACCCGGCTGGAGGGCGCTCTACTCGGGGCTTGGGGAGGCAGTTGCCGGCTGCGGCCCGATCACGCGATCGGGCTCGTCCGGCCGTCCCGTCTCCCAGCCCTGCGCGTAGTCGACCCCGTACTCGCGGATCAGCTCCAGCGTCTCGGAGTTCTCAACGCACTCGCCGACGGTCCTGATGCCGAGCCCCCGCGAGATCTCGACGAGCGCGCGCACGACGAGCTGGTCGGTGCGCGACCGCGGCAGGTCGCGGATGAAGTCGCCGTCGATCTTCAGGTAGGAGATCGGCAGGTGCTTGAGGTAGTAGAACGAGGCGAAGCCGACGCCGAAGTCGTCGAGGGCGAAGCGGCAGCCGAGCCGCGTCAGGCCCTCGGCCAGCTCCCGGGCCTTGTCGAGGTTGGCGATCGCCATCGTCTCGGTCACCTCGAAGATCAGCAGCGACGGGTCGATGCCGGTCGCCTCGAGCTCCGCCTCGACGAGTTGCGGCAGCTCCGGATCCTCCATCGACTTGCCCGAGAGGTTGATCTCCACGAGGACGTCACGGCCGGCGCGGCGCTGGCGGTCGACGAGCGCGATCGCCTCGCGCACGACCCAGCGATCGATCGGCTGGATCAGGCCGAAGCGCTCGGCCGTCGAGAGGAAGGCTCCGGGCATCGCCAGCTCGCCGGACCCACCGTCGCGCATCCGCAGGAGCAGCTCGTACTGCGACGTCTCGCCCGACCGCAGGTCGACGATCGGCTGGCAGTGGAGCAGGAAGCGATCCTGCTCCAGCGCCTCGCGGACCCGGTCGGCCCAGGTCCGGCCAGCCTCGATCTCCGCCCGCTCGGCGATCGAGTACTCGCCGAGCCGGTCGCGGCCGGCGTCCTTGGCCCCGTACATCGCCTGGTCGGCCCGCGCCAGCACCTCGCCCGCGGCTAGCGGTTCGCGCTCGATCACGGCGATGCCGATGCTCGTCGTCGCCCGGATGCGCTGGCCCTCGAGCAGGAAGGGCTCACGGCGGATCGCGTCGATCACACCCTCGGCCGCGGTCCGCGCACCGGCGGCATCAGTGCCGCGGAGCAGCACCGCGAACTCGTCGCCGCCGATCCGCGCGAGCGTGTCGGTCTCCCGCACGCGGCCGCCGATCACCGCGGCGACGCGGCGAATCAACTCGTCGCCCGCCTTGTGGCCGAGCGAGTCGTTGACGTACTTGAAGTTGTCGAGGTCGAGGACGAGAACTGCGGCGGCCTCGCCGCTGCGCCTGCTGATCGCGATCTGGCGGGTGAGCTCCTCCTCGAAGCGGCGTCGGTTGGCGAGCCCGGTCAGCGGATCGTGCTCGGCGAGGTGTCGGAGCTGGGATTCCGCCTTCTTACGCTCGCTGATGTCGCGGGAGACGGCGATCAGCAGGCGCTCGGTGCCGAGCCGCATCTCGCTCAATGCCAGGTCCATCGCGAAGACGGCCCCGTCCGCCCTGCGCCCGAGGACCTCGCGGGTGACCCCCGCGATCGGCAGCGATCCACGCGACGCGAAGACCGCGAAGTGCGCCCGGTACTCGTCGGCGTGCGGACCGGAGAGCAGCGCCGCGAACGGCTTGCCGACGAGCTCATCGGCCGAACGGCAGCCGAAGAGGCGGCAGGCGGCTGGATTAGCGCCCTCGATCACGCCCGCTCCGTCGACGGTGAGGATCGCGTCAACGACGTTGTCCATCACGGCCCGCAGCCGTTCCTCGCTGTCCTGCAGGGCGCGTTCGGCGCCGCGCTGCGTCGCCCGGGTCGCGGCCTCCCGCAGCTCACGCTCGATCGCGGGGACGAGCCGGCGCAGGCTGTCCTTCATCACGTAGTCCCCGGCGCCGGCCGCCATCGCCTCCGCCGCGGTCTCCTCGCCGATCGCTCCGGAAACGATGATGAACGGGATGTCGAGGTTGCGCTCGCGGAGGATCTCGAGGCCCGCGGTCGCGCTGAACGACGGCATCGCGTGGTCGGAGATGATCAGCTCCCAGGTGCCGTCCTCGAGCGCAGCGAGCATCTCGGCGGCGCTCTCGGCGCGCCGGTGCTCGGGCTCATAACCCCCGCGCCGCAGGGCGCGCAGGATCAGCTCGGCGTCGTCCTCGGAGTCCTCGAGCAGGAGGACCCGCAGCCGCGTGCTCATTCGAGCGGGGCGGGCTCCGGAGGAGACTCGTTGAGGACAAGCCAGTAGAGCCCGAGCTGGCGCACCGCCTCGATGAACTGGGAAAAATCGACCGGCTTGCGGATGTAGCTGTTGGCGCCGAGCGAGTAGCCCGCGAGGCGGTCGCTCTCCTCCTCGGAGGTGGTGAGGATGATCACCGGCAGCAGCCTCGTGTGCTCGTCCGCGCGAATCCGGCGCAGGACCTCCAGGCCGTCGACCTTCGGCAGCTTCAGGTCGAGCAGGACAACCTCAGGCAGGACGCTGCGGTCGCGCCCGGCATGCGCGCCCTCGGCGAACAGCCAATCGAGCGCCTCGACGCCGTCCCTCACGACGACGATCTCGTTCGTGATGTTGTTCTTCTCGAAGGCGCGGAGCGTGAGCGCCTCGTCGTCGGGGTTGTCCTCAACCAGCAGGATCATCTTGTTCGCCATCAGCCGTCCTAGTTCGGGGAAGCGTGAAATAGAAGGTAGCGCCGCTTCCGGGCTCCGACTCGGCCCAGGCCCGCCCACCGTGGCGGGTGACGATCCGCTGCACGGTCGCCAGTCCGACCCCCGTGCCCTCGAAGTCGCCGGCCGAGTGCAGCCTCTGGAATGCGCCGAAGAGCTTGTCCGCGTAGGCCATGTCGAAGCCGACGCCGTCGTCGCGCACGCAGAAGACGCCCGCGTCGCCGTTCGCGTGCGCGACTTCGATCCGGGCGTGCTCCTGCTTGGAGGTGAACTTCCAGGCGTTGCCGATCAGATTCTGGAGCAGCACGCGGACGAGGCGCGGATCGGCGCTCGCGACCAGGTGCGGCTCGACGACGACCTCGACCTCGCGCTCCGGATCGCCCTCGCGCAGGTTCTCGACGACCTCCGCGGCGAGCGGGCTGAGGTCGATGCGGTCGCGTCGCATCTCGCTCCGCGAGAGGCGGGAGAGCAACAGCATGTCGTCGATCAGCCCGGCCATCCGCTGGCTCGCGGCGCGGATCCGCTGCAGGTAGTCCTCGCCGTCACCGGTGAGCTGTGAGCCGTAGTCCTCGACCAGCGCCTGGCTGAAGCCGTCGAGTGTTCGCAGCGGCGCCCGGAGGTCGTGCGAGACGGAGTAGCTGAAAGCCTCGAGCTCGCGGTTGGCGACGCTGAGCGCATTCGTCCGCTCCTCGACCAGCTCCTCGAGGTGGTCGCGGTGCAGGGCGAGCTCGTGCTGGGCGCGCTCGCGTTCGGTCGCTGTGCGCAAGAGGCTCGCGACGAGCACCTCGCCGCGCTCGCGCATCGACACCGTGAGCGCCGCGGCGACGAGCATCGACCCCATCCCGACGACCCACCAGGCGGCGCCCGCCGGCGGCTCGTGGGCAAAGAGCAGGACGGCGAAGTTGACGGCGACGAAGGCGATCTCCGCCGCCGCGACCCGGCGCGAGAAGAAGTAGGCCGAGTAGATCAGCACCCAGAGGTAGAAGAAGATCAGCGGGCTCGGGGTGGCGTTGGAGAAGAAAGCGACGCCGCTGATGTGCACGGTGCCGGCGGCGAGCGTCAATGCCATCACCCACCAGGGCAGGCGCTCGGCGAGCAGGAAGAGCAGTGCCGCGACGAGGTAGGCATTGGCGAGGACGAGGATCGAGCCGACGTCGTTCGGATCCGCCTGATGCGGCAACAGCAGCGTCAGCACGACCATGGTCGCGCCCGCGAAGTACAGGCCGGCGAGGGCCCGGGCCATCAGTGGCGCGTCCACCGCCCGGGCCGGGCGTTGCGCCGTCTCGTCGATCGAAGCCTCCACCGGACCCTCCATCGGCTCGAGGCGAAGATCTCATAAGGGGTTTGCCCGCGTCGTGCGATCGGGCCGGGTGGGCGGGCGCTCCACTAGGCTCGGGGCCTAACCCTAGGAGGAGAGCCTTGCCCGAGCCCGTCGCCCCCGCGATCCCCGATCTCGACATCAGTTCCTTCGTGCTCGGCCGTGCCTCCGAGCACCCCGACAAGCCGGCCCTGATCGACGGCCCGACCGGTCGCGTGCTCACCTTCGGCGAGCTCGACGCCGCCAGCGCGGCGCTCGCCGGGGCGCTCGCCGGTCGCGGCATCGGCAAGGGCGACGCCGTCTGCGTCTACATGCCGAACCTGCCCGAGTACGCGGTCGTCTTCCACGGAGTCAACCGGGCCGGCGCCGTGAACACGACCGCGAATCCGCTGTACAGCTCGCGCGAGGTCAACCACCAGCTGCACGACTCCGGCGCGAAGATGATCTTCACCGTGCCGCCGTTCCTCGAGAACGCGCGGGCGGCGATCGAGGGGACCGACGTGACCGAGATCGTCTTGCTCGGCGGCGACGGTTCCGAGGAGGGCGTGACCGACTTCGCCGAGCTGCTCGCCTCCGGCGGTGAGCCACCTGAGGTCGAGATCGACCCGGCGCGCGATCTCGCGGTCCTCCCCTATTCCTCGGGCACGACGGGGCTGCCCAAGGGCGTGATGCTCACCCACCGCAACCTCGTCGCGAACATCGTGCAGACCAACGCGGCGATGCCGATGGAGCCCGACGACGTGCTGATCGGCGTCCTCCCCTTCTTCCACATCTACGGGATGACCGTGATCATGAATATGGGCCTGTGGAACGGGGCGACGATCGTGACGATGCCGCGTTTCGACCTCGAGCAGTTCCTCGGGCTGATCGCCGAGCACGGCGTGACCGGCGCCTACGTCGTACCGCCGATCGCGCTGGCGCTCGCCAAGCATCCGGTCGTCGACGGCGCCGACGTGAGCTCGCTGCGGTTCATCATGTCCGGCGCGGCGCCGCTCGGCCCGGAGCTGACCGATCAGGTGGCGAGCCGCCTCGAGGTGCCCGTCACCCAGGGCTACGGGATGACCGAGCTCAGCCCGGTCTCGCACTTCTGCCCGATCGACGCAATCAAGGCCGGCACGATCGGCCCGCCGCTGCCGCTGACCGAGTCGCGGCTCGTCGACCCCGAGACCGGCGAGGACGTCGCCGAGGGCGAGCGCGGCGAGCTCTGGGTGCGGGGCCCGCAGGTCATGACCGGCTACCTCAACAACGACGAGGCGACGCAGGCGACGATCACCGAGGACGGCTGGCTGCGGACCGGCGACATCGGCGTCGTCGACTCCGACGGCTACTACTCGATCGTCGACCGGCTCAAGGAGCTGATCAAGTACAAGGGCTTCCAGGTGCCGCCGGCCGAGCTCGAGGCGATCCTGATCGCCCATCCTGCGGTCGCCGACTGCGCCGTGATCGGCGTCCCCGACGAGGAGGCCGGCGAGCTGCCGAAGGGCTTCGTCGTCGTCGCCGAGGGTGCGGAGGTCAGCGACGAGGAGTTGATGGACCACGTCGCCGCCCAGGTCTCGCCGCAGAAGAAGCTGCGGATGATCGAGCGGATCGACGAGATCCCCAAGTCGGCCTCCGGGAAGATCCTGCGCCGGGAGCTCCGCGATCGCTGAGCCCGCGAGATCCAGCGACTTCGGCGAGGAGCAGGACGTGCAACTCGGGCCGATTCCGATCGACGCGGTCCCGGGCATCGCCCGGATCGCCGCCGGGGCCACCCTGCGTGGCTGGGCGCTGGAGCATCGGCACGAGCGTGCGCGCCGGGCGGCGGCTGACCGAGGCCGCGCTCTCCGGCGAGTCGGCCGGCGACCTCTTCGATGAGCTGCGCGCCGAGACGGTCGAGAACGTGCGCAGGCTGCTCGGCATCGTCGATACGGCCGGCGGGCACCTCCGGCTCCGGCGCGCCGCGCGGCTGCCGAGGAGGCGCAGGCGGCGGGCCCGCGTCGAGTCGCTGCGCGAGCGCGGCGCGGCGCTGTTCGACCGGGCCGCGGCGCTCGAGGACGAGGATCAGATCCACCCCGGCTTCGACCGGATCGTCGACCAGCTCGCTCCCGACGAGGCGCGGATCCTGAAGCTGCTCGTCAACGAAGGCCCGCAGGCGATCGTCTACGTCCACCGCGCCGCGCCGCTCGGCCTCGGCCGCGCGCGAGGTCGCCCGCCGGCAGACGATGCTCGGCCGCCAGGCCGGGTGCATGCATCCGGAGCTCGTCGCCGCCTACATCGACAACCTCGTGCGGCTCGGGCTCGTCGCGATCCGGCGCGACCCGATCGACGACGAGTCCGCCTACCAGGTGCTCGAGGCCCAGCCCGACGTGACGGAGGCGATGAAGTCGGTCAACTCGGGCATCTTCCGGGGTCAGTCGTCGCGGCGCAGCGTCCACATCACCGACTTCGGGCGCAGCTTCTGCCGCGTCTGCTTCCCGCCCGAGCACCTGACCGGCGAGTTCCCCGCCGTCGACGGTTACCCGGACGGGCTCGAGCACGACGAGGTGACCGAGGCGCCGGTCTCGGCGGCCGGAGCCGGCGACGACGCGCCGGAGACTCAGCCGGACAGCTCGCGGGCGAGCTCGGCGTAGTAGTCGAGCGCCTGCTCGAGCTCGGCGAGCGGCTTCGGCGGCAGGTAGAAGACCGCGCGGTCGACCCCCGCGTCGGCGTAGGCGGCCAGCGCCTCACGATCGGGCTTGACCCCGTAGAAGGTGATCGGCAGCGGCTCGCGGCCGGCCTCGGCGGCCCGCGTGCGGAGCTCGGCAATCCGATCGGCGAGCCGGCTCAGGCGGGTCTCGGGGTTCGGCAGCCAGCCGTCGGCGAGGTCGACGGCGCGCTGCAGGGCGGCGCCGCGAGTTGCCGCCCATCAGGATCGGCGGGTGCGGGCGCTGCACCGGCTTCGGCCAGGCGTTGATCGGGTCGAAGTCGACGAGCTCGCCGTGGTAGGCGGCTTCGTCCTCCGTCCAGATCGCCTTCATCGCCTCGATCCGCTCGCGCATCAGCCGGAAGCGCTGTTCGGGGTCGGTGCCGTGGTTGCGCATCTCCTCGAGGTTCCAGCCGGCGCCGACGCCGAACAGGAAGCGCCCGTTCGAGAGCCGGTCGACGGTCGCCACCTCCTTCGCCGTCGTGATCGGGTCGCGCTCGACGATCAGGCAGATGCCGGTGCCGAGCAACAGCTTCTCGGTGACGGCCGCCGCGGCGGCGAGCGCCGCGAACGGGTCGTAGATCCGGCGGTACTCGTCGGGCAGATCGCCGCCGGCGGGGTACGGCGTCTCGCGGCTCACCGGAATGTGGGTGTGCTCGGGGAAGAAGAGCGACTCGAAGCCGAGCTCCTCGGCGCGGCGGGCGAGCTCGACCGGCTGCGCGGAGGCCTCCGTCGGGAAGATCGTCAGGCCGAACTTCATCGCAACCCGCACCCTATCCGCGCCGGCCCGCAACCCGGGCGGCGGCCTCGCCGATCGCGTCGAGCAGCTCCGCCGCGTCCTCGATCAGCTCCTCGCGGCTGCTGCTCAGCTCGCCTCGGGTCCAGGCGAGCAGCAACTCGGCGACGCCGCCGGCGACCAGATAGGACGTCGTCTCGACGAGGCGGTCGGCCGCGGCGGAGGTCCCATACAGCTCGCGTCCCTGGGCGGCGGCGAGCTCGGCGAAGGTGCGCAGCGCGGCCGCCCGCTGCTCGCGCAGAGCCTCGCTCGCGGCGCCCTCGACGAACAGGATCCGGGCGCGTCGCGGGTCGTCGATCGCAAAGCCGACGAACGCCTCGACCGTCGCCCGCGAGCGCGCCGCCGGATCGGGCTCGGCGGCGGCGAGGGCCGCCCCGACCGCTGCCGCCGCGCCGGCGATGACGTGCTCGAAGACGGCCGCCGCGAGCTCGTCGGCTGAGCCGAAGCTCTCGTAGAAGTAGCGCGCGGTCAGCCCCGCCTCGGCGCACGCGCCGCGCACGGTCAGCCCGCCACCCTCGCCCGGGTCGCGGCCGAGCAGCTCGACGCCCGCCTCGATCAGGCGCTCGCGGCGGCCGCCGGTGCGCTCGGCGGCGGTGGCTCCCCCATATGTCCTCGGCTCGCTCATCTGCGGATATACTGACAACGCGTGTTATCAGATGGCCGGGATACAGAGCGGGGCTACTTCCCGCGCGGCGAGTCGGTGCTCAGGCGGGTGCAGGGCGAGCGCGCGGTCGGGCTGCTCTACGGACAGCGGGCGCTGATCATCGGCGCCCTCGACGCGCGCAACTACGTGGGCACCGCCGAGCACTCGCGCTACCGCGATCTGCCCTTCAAGCGCCTCGCCGCGACCGGCAAGATGTTCGAGGCGGTCTTCTTCGGGACCCGCGGGCAGGCCGACAAGGTGCTCGATGTCGTCGCCCACATGCACGACGGCGTCGAGGGACGGCTGGCCACCGACGCCGGCCCGAGCTACCCGGCCGGCACCCCCTACCGCGCCTTCGATCCCGAGCTGATGCTGTGGACGATCGCCGTCGCGGCCGACTCGGCCGCCTACTTCTACCAGCTGCTCGTCCGCAAGCTGTCGGCGCGCGAGCTCAACGACTTCTGGGCCGAGTGGGTGCGCTTCGGCGAGCTCTTCGGCATGCCCGCCGAGGTCGCGCCGGTCGGCTGGAGCGCCTTCCGCGCCTACTTCGACGGGCGCCTGGCAAGCCCCGAGATGCACCTGACCGAGGAGGCCCGGCTGACCGGCTACGGCGTCGCCTTCCGGATCCCGTTCGGCGCCGCCGGCTTCCTCGCCCGCGACGTCCACAACCTGATCATGCTCGGCAGCCTGCCGCCGGCCGTGCGCCGCCACTACGGCCTCGCCTGGAGCCGGCGCAAGCAGCTCGCCTTCAACGCGGCGACCAGGTCGCTGAAGGCCGGCCGGCCGCTGTCGCCCCGGCGCGTCGCCCGCGGCCCGGTGGCGCGCAACTACGACAACGTCGCCCGCGAGGAGCGCAAGCTCGTTGAGAAGGGCCGCCCGCCGATCGCCCTGCCGGCTCGGTAGGGCGAGCCGCGTCGGTCTGCCGAGAGCGCTCGGCAGGCGATTGCAGTGAGGGCCGGCCGGCGCGACGGACCGTTGGGCCGAGGCGGGCGGCCCATCCTTGTCGACTTCTCCATCTATAATTATGACGGAAATGTCGACAAGGTTCGCCGCGCCGGGGCGCTCGTCGTCGCACAAGCCCTCGCCGGCGTCAACCAGAGGCGCTCTCTGACCAAGCCTGAGCGTGCACGGGAGGCGCGCGGTGTGGCGGAGCCACATAAGCGCCTACCGGGTGCGCTCAGGCGCAGCGTCAGAGAGCGCCGACGCCCGCTAGCGGCCGAGGATGTTCAGCAGGCTCAAGAAGATGTTGATGATCGAGACGAAGATCCCGGTCGCCAGCCAGACGGCGTCCCGCTCGGTGCCGTGCTTGCGCAGGTAGTTGAAGTCAACGACGATCAGCGCCGTCGAGACGACGAGGATGATGAAGCTGAGGAAGGGCGGCGCCGAGGTCCCGAGGAGCAGCAGGACGAAGCTGACGCCGACGGCGCCGAGGATGACGAAGCTGAGCGGTCGCATCCACGGGGCGAGGTCCTTGGAGACGAGGAAGCCGACGGCGCCGGCGCCGACCGTCGCCAGCGCGGTCCCCGCGGCGGCCGTCGTGATCACGTCCGGGTTGACGGTCGCGATCTGATTGAGCGCCGGGCCGAGGCCGAGGCCCCAGAGCAGCGCGACCGTGTAGAGCCAGACGACGCCGAGCATGCCCACGCGCAGCCGCTCGACGAAGTTGGAGGCCATCAGCATCCCGAAGCCGACGAAGAAGAGGATCGTCGCGGTGCCCTCGGCGAGATCGCGGCCGATCCAGCTGCCCGCGCGCGAGGAAGCCGATCGCGATCGCGACCAGGAACATGACCTGGCCGAGCAGCGCCGCGGTGTCCGTGCGAGCGTCGGCGAGGGGGCTGCGCTCGGCGCGCGATTGGGGGATCTGAATGTCGTCCATGGGCCTACGGTACCGGGTCGGCGCGCGACGCCCCGCCGCTGAACCGGCGCCGGTTCACGCCGACGCCAATATCCTCGAAACCATGTGGGAGAGGGAGGCGATCGTCAAGCAACTCGCGGCCGCGCTCGTCTGCGCCGGAGCGCTCGCCGCAAGCGCGCTGCTGCCGGCCGCCGCACCGGCGGAGTCGTTGAGCCTCGCCGCGCACGGCAAGCATGGCGGCGCTCACAAGCACAAGCTCACGGCGTCGATCCGCCGGACGAAGTACGGCGTCCCGCACATCAAGGCGCACGACATCGAGAGCCTCAGCGCCGGCTACGCCTACGCGTTCGCCGAGGACAACATCTGCACGCTCGCGAACGAGTACGTGACCGTCGCCGCGCCACCGCTCGCGGTACTTCGGCGCCGACGGGGAGTGGACGTTCTCCGGCAACGGGATCACCTACAAGAACGACGACTCCGACTTCTACTTCGGCTGGGTCAAGAAGCAGGACACGGTCCGCAAGCTGATGCACGAGAAGCCGCCGCTCGGCCCGAAGAAGGGCGTGCGCAAGGGCGTCAAGGGCTTCGTCGCCGGCTACAACGGCTACCTCGACAAGGTCGGCGTCAACCACATCCCCGACCCGCGCTGCAAGGGCGCGCCGTGGGTCCACAAGATCAAGCAGATCGACGTCTACCGGCGCTTCTACGAGCTCGGCATCCTCGCCTCCTCGGGCGCCGTCATCGACGGGATCGCCAACGCGGCCCCGGTCTCGCGCGACGACCGGCGCGCAGCGAGGATGCGAAGCGCGACCGGATGCTGCGCAGCGGCGAGGGGCTCGAGCGCCTGCAGCCGGACCTCGGCTCGAACGCCTACGGCCTCGGCGGCGAGGCGACCCGCAACGGGCATGGCCTCGTGCTCGGCAACCCGCACTTCCCCTGGAACGGGGCCGAGCGGCTCTATCAGGCGCAGCTGCAGATCCCCGGCAAGCTCGACGTCGAGGGCGGCTCCCTGTACGGCGTGCCGCTGATCCTGATCGGGCACACGCGCGGGCTCGCCTGGTCGCACACCGTGGCGACCGCCTGGCGCTTCACTCCCTTCGCCCTCACCCTCGCGCCCGGGCGACCCCCACTCCTACATCGTCGACGGCAAGACCAAGCCGATGGAGGCGACGAAGGTGACGATCGACGCCAAGCAGGACGGCGGCGGCACCGAGAAGCTCCAGCGGACGATCTACTCGACCGAGTACGGGCCGATGATCGACAACCTGGTCGGGATCCCGCTGCCCTGGACCGAGGGCCCAGGGCTTCGCGCTCGACGACGTCAACGCGACCAACTTCCGCTACCTGAACCACTTCTTCGATACGAACAAGGCGCAGACGGTCCGCCAGTACGACAGGGTCGAGCGCCACTACCAGGGCATCCCCTGGGTCAACTCGATCGCCGCCGACTCGAAGGGACACGCCTACTACTCGATGCAGGGCGCGATCCCCTACGTCACCGACGAGCTGGCGCAGCGCTGCAACGTGCTCGAGCCGGTCTACTCGACCCTCGGGCTGCCGGTGCTCGAACGGCTCCGACTCCTCCTGCGACTGGCGGACGAAGGGCGACGGCGTCGCCCCGGGCACCTTCCCGCCCGACAAGGTGCCGACCACCTTCCGCAACGACTACGTGCACAACGGCAACGACAGCCACTGGCTCACGAACCCGAAGGCGCCGCTGACCGGCTACGACCGGATCATCGGGATCGAGAACGCCGAGCGCACCTACCGCACGCGGATCGGCCTGATCCAGATCGAGCAGCGGCTCGCCGGCACCGACGGGCTGCCCGGCAAGGGCTTCAACCGCAAGCTGCTCGAGAAGGTCGCGCTCGGCAACCGCCAGTACCTGGGCGAGCTCTGGCGCGACGACCTCGTCGGCTTCTGCGACCTCGCCCCGGGCGGGATGCTCGTCGGCTCGAACGGACCCGGTCGACGTGAGCGGCGCCTGCGACGTGCTGCGCAAGTGGGACCTGCACGACAACCTCGACTCGAACGGGGCGCTGCTCTTCCGCCGCTTCGCCGCCGAACCTGCTCGGCAACTTCACGTACGCTGCCGACCGGCCTGCAGGGCGGTACGCTACGTCGGCGGGCAGACGATCTGGACGACGCCCGTACAACAACGCCGATCCGGTCCACACGCCGAGCGGGCTGAACACCGCCAACCCGCTCGTCGGCGTGGCGCTCGCCGACGCCGTCACCGACCTGAAGGGCGCCGGGATCCCGCTCGACGCGCCGCTTGCGCGGCTACCAGTACGCGATGCGCGGCGGCAAGCAGATCCCGATCCACGGCGGTCCCGGCACCTCGGCGTCTTCAACGCGATCAACGCGCCATGGGACCCGAAGACGCGGCTACGGGGACGTCGACGACGGCTCGAGCTTCATCATGGCCGCGCAGTTCACGGGCGGCAAGTGCCCGGTGCGCGCCGGCACCTTCGTCACCTACGGCGAGTCGGAGAACCAGTCCTCCAAGCACTCCGGCGACTACACGAAGGCGTTCTCGAAGAAGAAGTGGAATCCGGAGGCCTTCTGCGGCTCCGACGTCCGCCGCGAGACCCGCTCGAAGGAGACCGTCTCCTTCTTCCCGCGCCCCGGCAAGCGCTGACGCGGCGCCCGTTCCTCCCCGCGCGTCTACGATTCGCCGCATGCGGATCCCGGACCTGCTCCGCCACGACGAGCCTTCCTTCTCCTTCGAGTTCTTCCCGCCGAAGACGCCGGACGGCGTCGACGCGCTGTTCGAGACCGTCGCCGAGCTGCAGCCCGCTGGAGCCCGATTTCGTCTCCGTCACCTACGGCGCGGCCGGCTCGACCCGCGACGGGACGGTCGAGATCTCGACCCGGATCCAGAACGACTTCGGGATCGAGACGATGGCGCACCTGAGCTGCGTCGGCGAGACGATCGAGGGGCTCGAGACGATCCTCGACCGGCTCGGCGAGGGCGGCATCGAGAACATCCTCGCGCTGCGCGGCGACCCGCCCCGCGGCGCAACCGACTTCGAAGCGCCCGCCGGCGGCCTGCGGGGCTCGGCCGAGCTCGCCGCCTTCATCCGCGCGCGGACCGACTGGGGCATCGGCGGCTCGAGCTTCCCCGAGGTCCATCCCGAGGCCGAATCGCCGCAGGCCGACATCGCCTACCTGAAGGAGAAGGTCGACTCGGGCGCCGAGTTCTTGATCACCCAGCTGTTCTTCGACAACGCCGTCTTCTTCGACTGGCTCGGCGAGCTCCGCGCCGCCGGCATCGACGTCCCGGTCTTCGCCGGCATCCTCCCGGTGCGCAGCTACTCGGGCCTGGTCCGCTTCTGCGAGGTCTGCGATGCGCGGATCCCGCGCGCCGTCCACGACGGGCTCGCCGCCTGCAGCGGCGACCCGGTCGCCGAGCGCACCTGGGGCATCGCCTATGCGGCGCGCCAGGCCGAGGAGCTGCTCGCCGCCGGCGTCGACGGCCTGCACTTCTACACGCTCAACCACTCCGACTCGACCCTCGCGGTGCTCGGCGCGCTCAAGGCCGCGCGCCCGTGGGAGCGGGCCGGGCGCGGCATCACGACCGCCTGATCACCTGCGAACCTCCTCGCCATGAGCGCACCGCTGCAGACGTTCGAGCACGCCGGCGATCGGATCGCCTTCCGCGAGTACGAGCCCACCGGGGCGGCCGCGGGACGGCCCGCCTCCGCGACGCTCGTCCTGATCCACGGCCTGCTGATGAACAGCTGCATGTTCGACCGGCTCGGCACCGGTGATGGCCGCGCACGGCTACCGCGTGCTCTGCATCGACCTGCTCGGCCACGGCGGCAGCGACGTCCCCGACGAGCTCAGCTCCTACGCGATGACGGCGTTCGCCGAGCAGATCGTGGCGCTGCTCGACCACCTCGGGATCGAGCGCGCCGTGATCGGCGGCACCTCGCTCGGCGCCAACGTCTCGCTCGAGGTCGCCGTCGCCTACCCCGAGCGGGTGCGGGCGCTGTTCATCGAGATGCCGGTTCTCGACAACGCGCTGACCGCCGTGCGCGGTCGCCTTCACCCCGGTGCTCGTCGCCTCGACCGCAGGCGCGCCGCTGCTGCGGGCGCTCGGCGCCGTTACGCGGCTGATCCCGCGCAGCGAACTACCGCGTCGACATCTGCCTCGACTGGCTGCGCCGCGATCCCGCGCAGCTCGGCGCTCGTCCTGCAGGGTCTGCTGCTCGGCCGCACCTGCCCGCCCGGACACGAGCGACGCCGGATCGAGGCGCGAAGCGCTCGTCGTCGGCCATCCCTCCGACCCGGTCCATCCGTTCAGCGACTCCGACCTGCTCGTCGAGGAAATGCACAACGCGCGGCTGATCGACGCGAACTCAGCCTTCGAGTGGCGCCTCGCGCCCGACCGGCTCGACGGCGAGCTCGTCGACTTCCTCGAGCGCCTCGCCGCCGAGGACACCGCCTTCGCCGACGCAGCCTGAGAGGCTCTAAGCGGGCGCAACCCGCGCCCATCGCTGCAAGGGATCTTGCAAGCGGACCGCCGCGAGGCGTTCGTGCCAGCATCCGGAACTTCGCCGGGACGCCCGTGTTGCGATCCTGTGTGAGGGATCTCTGAGGGGATGTTGAAGCTCTGCTTGCGAACCGCCGCCGCTCTTGCGGTACTCGGCGCCACCCTTTGGGTGGCGGGGCCGGCCCTGTCGACGACCCGGTACATGCCCGGCGGCGTGGACTTCGAGCAGAAGCTGCCGCAGCTGCGCCCCCTGACGACACACGCCGCAGCGCGGGCGGCGACTGCCTCCGGACGCCGCCCGGTGCGCTTCCGCAGCTCCCCGGTCGAGGCGCCGAAGCGCTTCGACCTCGTCGGCATCGGCGGCGAGATGGGCAACTACGAGGTCCGCGTCCGCGATGGCGGCGAGCCCTGGAGCGACTGGGTCGAGCTTGGCGACGGCTCCCCCCTCTACACGGGTGGCAGCACCGACGTCCAGGTCCGCAGCCGTGACGCCAAGCCGCCGCGCGGGCGCCTGCACTACGTCAACGTCAGCGGCGACGACACGACCACGGACGCAATCCTGAACCGCGTCCGCGGCGCGATCAACGGCGCCGTGATCGGCGTCTTCGACAGCTCCGATGCGATCGCGGCCTCGCCCAAGCCGGACTTCGTCACGCGCAGCGAGTGGGGCGCGAACGCGAAGCACGGCGGCTGCAAGCCCCGCGTCAAGCCGGAGTACGGCCGCGTCAAGGCGATCGCCGTCCACCACACCGTCAGCGTCAACAACTACAGCGAGGCGGAGGCACCGGGGATCGTCCTCGGGATCTGCCGCTACCACCGCAACGGCAACGGCTGGAACGACATCGGCTACAACGCCCTCGTCGACCGCTTCGGCAACGTCTACCAGGGCCGCGCCGGCGGTGAGGCGAAGCCGGTCGTCGGCGCGCAGGCCGGGGGCTTCAACTCGCAGACCGCCGGCGTCGCGACGATCGGCAACCACCAGGAGGTGAAGGCGCACGCGCGCGAGAAGCACGGCCTGATCTCCTACCTGGCCTGGCGCCTCGACAAGGCGAAGATCCCGGCGATCGGCAAGGCGACACTGAAGTCCGGCGGCGGCGATGACGCCCGAGTCCCAGCCGGCCACCGCCTGCGCGTCGGCCGCATCTTCGGCCACCGCGACGTCGACTTCACCGACTGCCCCGGCGACCTCCTCTACAAGAAGCTGCCGGCGATCAAGCGCAAGGTCCAGGAGCGCATCGACCAGTTCGCCGGCTCGACCGATGGCGGCGGCGGTGGCGGCGGGTCCGGCGGCGGTGGTGGCAGCGGCGGGTCCGGCGGCGGTGTTGGCGGCGGTAAGCACCACGACCGCAGCGGCGGAATCAGCCCGTCCAGCTAGGAAGTTCCCGCTCGCGGCGCCCGTCAGCCTGCTTCAGCCACCGGGGAGCGGTACAGCGGGAAGAAGCCGTCGTCGGCGCGACCCTCGCTGAGCTCCGCGTAGAGGCCGAGGTCGCAGACGACCTCGTGGGTGCGGAAGGGCAGCTCGCGGTTGGCGAAGCCGCGCTTGAACTCCTCGAGCCCGTCGCCGGGATGGACGCCGCCGCCGAGGTTCATCGGCAGGCCGAGCTCCTCGGCGCGGTCGGTCACCGCCACGATCAGGTTCTTCGAGGGCGCGCGGCGCCGATGCGCGTCGGCGGTCCCCGACAGGTAGTAGTGGAGGAAGCCGTCGCTGATGGCCGTGATCGCCGCGGCGGCGGTATCGCCGTCGGCCCCGGTGACGAGGAACAGCTCGGTCCGCGGCGAGTCGAAGAGCAGGTCGAAGTAGGCGGGCTCGAAGCGGTAGCGCTCGCTCGCGTCGAGGTGCTCCATCGTCTCGCTGTAGACGGCGTGGAAGGCGGCCCGCTGGTCGGCGCTCGTCTCCGGCCCCGGCACGTGCGAGACCTCGTAGCCGGCAGCCTCGTTCTTGCGGATCTGCTGACGGTCGCTCATCCGCGACTTCCGCTGCAGCTCCGGATCGGAGACGAGCACGATCGAACGGTCGTTGCCGTCGGCGAGCGCCGGCGGGTCGCCGAGCCGATCGCGGACGAAGGCCGAGACGAGCCCGGTGTGCGACCAGTCGACATCGGCGGGGTGGATCGGAGCACCCATCACCTCCCCGCCGGGATAGCCGTAGGGCGAGACCGCGTCGAGCCCCGGCGGGTAGAGGTCGGCGGAGTCGCCGGGATCGAGCGGGTTGCGCACGTGATGGGCGCCGACCTCGCGGACGATCACCGGGATCCGGGCGCTGTCTGCGCCGAGCTCGACGGTCAGCGTGTGCGTGACGCCCTCGGCCTCGAGGAACTGCGGCGAGCGGAAGAACTCCTCCGAGCTCGCCCCCGCGCCCCCGTCAGCCTCCAGCCGGGCGCTGCCGGCCGGCTTGCTCATCCGTCCTCCCCGGGCAGCTCGACTCCCCAGCGCTGCTGCCACTCGCTCCGCGTCACGCCCCACAGCTCGCAGTCGATCAGCGTCCCGTCGGGGCGGCGGATGTGCTCGCGCATCGTCCCCTCGTGCTTCCAGTCCTGCCAGGTGACGGCCTTCTTCGCGTGCGTGTTGAAGGAGGGGATGCGGCCGTAGACGCGGTGGGCGCCGAACTCCTCGAAGGCCTTGGCGACCGTCAGCCGCTCGGCCTCGCGGCCGATGCCGCGGCCCCGCACCTTCTCCCCGATCATCGCGCCGAGCTCGGGCGCGAGCTGGCCGCGGATCCCGTAGAGCGCGGTGAAGCCGACCGGGTCGTCGTGCTCGGCGACCTCGATCGCCCACTTGCGGTCCGGCGCCGTCGACCTTCGTCGTTGGCGATCGCTCGCCCGACCCAGCCGCGCGCGTCCTCGAGCGTGAACGAGTCGCGCACCTCCATCAGCGACGAGGTCGCCTCCGGGTTGTTGAACCACCGGTGCACCGCCTCCGCATCCTCAGACCGGAACGGCCGGATGCGCACCTCGACGTCGGATCCTCGCTCGACTGCCATCGGCGGGAGGCTAGATGGTTGATCCCGCGGGATCGTGCCCGCCAGCTCGTGGGATCAACCATCCAGCTGGGGGAACCTGCAACGGGTCGCTGAGGCGAGGCTATATTCGGCGAGCTATGAGGAGGGTGGGCACCGCATTCGTCATCGCCGCCGTCGTCGGCGGTGCGCTCGCCGCCCAGGCAGGCGCGCTCGCCAACGAGGGGCCGCAGGACTTCCGCGCGGTCGCCAAAGTGACCCACGCGAACGACCACGGCTCGCGAACCGCCGTCTTCCGCGAGACGCTGAAGCGCAGGGGCCACAAGATCGGCCACTCGAAGCTGAAGTGCAGGTTCGGCCGCAAGGCGAGTCGCTGCAGTGGTCGCTGGCGGCTGCGCAACGGGACGATCAAGGCGCACGGCAAGCTCCCCGCCAGAGGCCACAAAGCCGTGCTGCGAATCAAGCGCGGGACCGAAGCTCTACTCCGGTGCGCGGGGCACGGTCACGATCGCGCCGCTGACCGAGCACCGCAACCGCGAGAGCTTCGACTTCAAGTAACGCCGGCCCGCGTCCCGGCTCAGACGATCTCGATTCCGCAGGCGGCGGCGAAGACGGCGGCGTTGGCGAGCACGTCCTGCCACGGCATCGAGACGCCGCGCAGGCTGGCGATCCCGTGGCAGCCCTCGAGCTTGCAGCCGCGCATCGCGACGCTCTCGAAGCGGGCGTCGGCGAGGTCGGCGTCGGCGAGGTTGCAGTCCTCGAAGACGACGTTGCGCAGCCGCGCGTTCTGCCACGAGCTGCCGGAGAGATCGCAGCTGGAGATCCTCGCGTGATCAAGCTCGGCCGCCGCGAAGGACGCAAGGTCGGCCCGGCACTCGGTCAGCTCGACGTCGGCGAGGTCGGCGTCGCTCCACTGCGCGCCCGTCAGACGGCAGCTGGCGATCCGGACCCGGCGGCAGCGACCGCCGCGCAGATCGGCGTTTGCGAGGTTGCAGTCGGTCAGCGTCGCGTCGCGCAGCTCGACGCCGGCGATCCGGGCCCCGAGCAGCGCCACCCGCTGGAGCTCGCTGGCGTCGATCGAAAGGCCCGCCAGGCGCAGCTCCGCGTCCTCGTAGCCCTCGAGCCGCGCACCCTCCAGCCCGCCCGCGGTCAGCTCCTTGGCGCGCTCGAGCTCGGCCGGCAGGTCGGGCGGGTCCGGGGCGAGAAGCTCGGACTCAGCCACCCGTGTACAGGCCCTTGCCGCTGGTGACCTGCCAGACGGTGCGGGCGAGGATCCGCAGGTCGAGGGCGAGCGAGCGGTGCTCGACGTAGTAGATGTCGAGCTCGATCCGCTCCCCCCACTCGAGCCCGACGCGGCCGTTGATCTGCGCCCAGCCGGTCATCCCCGGGCGGACGTCGTGGCGGCGGCGCTGGCGGTCGCTGAAGAGCACGACCTGGGAGGGGATCGTCGGGCGCGGGCCGACGATCCGCATCTCGCCGCGCAGCACGTTGATCAGGTTCGGCACCTCGTCGATCGAGAGGCGGCGCAGCCAGCGGCCGACGCGGGTGACCCGCGGGTCGTCGCCGCTCGAGCGTCGGTGCCGACGCCGACCGGGTCGGAGCCGGCCGTCATCGTCCGCAGCTTGTAGAGCTGGAAGGGCCGCTCGTCGCGGCCGACGCGGATCTGCTTGAAGAGCACGGGGCCGCGCGAGTCGAGCCGGATCAGGACCGCGATCACGGCGAGCAGCGGCGAGAGCACCACCAGCACCGTGCCGGCGATCAGCACGTCGAGCGGCGCGGGGCAGGCCCGGCGCGCGGGCGGCCGCTGCCGACCGGTGGCGCGTTCTCGGGCTCGGCGAAGGCGCGGGCGATCTCCTCCTCGGTCAGCTCGCGGCGCTCGGCGGGGGTGCTCATCGGGTCCCCTCCGACTTGCTCCCAGGCGGCGGGCGGGCCCGTCGCGGAGCCGGTCGGCGGTGCCGAGCGCGATCGAGGCGGTGACGAGCGCGTAGTAGCGGAGCAGGCGCAGCGGCCGGCCGAGCGGCCCGCCCGGCTCGGGGCCGATGCGTGGCCGCGAGCAGCGCGAGCTGCGCGAGCAGGGTGAGCGACGTAGATCCGGGAGCGGCGCAGCAGCAGCAGGTTGGCGGCGAAGGCGAGCGCGTGCAGGATCGGCGAGGCGTAGCGCGCGATCCGGTGGGAGAGGATCTCGAACGCGTAGATGGGCGAGTAGCCGCGCAGGTCCCACATCCGGTCGGCGACGACGATGTCCCAGAGGCCGCGCATCATCCGCCGCTTGCGCTCGAACTCGCCCTCGATCGTCGGCACGAGCTTCTCCTCGGCGACGGCCGCCGGGCGCATAGAGCGAGCGGTAGCCGCGCTTGGCGAGGCCGAAGGGCAGGTTGAGGTCGTGGCTGCGCGAGGGGCCGAGCGGCTCGTAGAGGTCGCGGCGGACCGCGTAGATGCCGCCGTTGCCGGCGGTCACGCCCGCCTGGCCCGGACTCGAGCGCGCGCACCCACATCTCGTAGCGCCAGTAGGCGCCCTCCTCGTTGTCGCCCTCGGCGTCGAGGAAGCGAACCTGGCCGCAGACGTAGCCGACGTCGTCCTCCGCGAACGGGGCGACGAGCTCACGCAGGGCGTCCGGCTCCCAGAAGGCGTTGGCATCGCTGAAGGCGACGATCTCGCCGCCGGCCCGCTCGACGGCGGCGTTCTGGGTGGCGATCTTGCCGCCGCGCGGCAGGTCGAGGACGAGGTCGGCGCCGGCCTCTGCGCGGCGGCTCGACGGTGCGGTCGGCGGAGCCGTCGGAGGCGACGATCAGCTCGAGCCGCTCGCGCGGGTAGTCGAGCGCGAGCGCGTTGGCGACCTTGGCGGCGATCACGTCCTCCTCGTCGTGGGCGGCGATCACCAGCGAGACGCTTCGGCACGCCAGTCGGGCTCCGGCAGCGGCGCCGCTCGCGGCGGCCGCGCAGGCGCTCGAGCGCCGCCAGCGTGAGCGGGTAGGTGACGTGCGTGTGGACGAGGAGCGCGGCGGCGCCCCAGAAGACGGTTCGGGCCTTCATCGGAATCGCGGATTATCGGCGGCAGCGAGCGGTAGAGCGCGAGCGTGCGCGCGGCGATCGCATCCCAGCCGACGCTCGTCGCTGCTCGCCGCGGCGGCGGCAGCGGCCAGCTTCGCCCGCGCCTCGGGGTCGGCGATCAGCTCGTCGAGGGCCGCCGCCAGGGCGGCCGGGTCGCCCGGCGGCACGAGCCGCGCGGCGCCTGCTCGCGGCCGACCTCGCCGAAGCCGCCGACGTCGCCGAGGACCATCGCCTTGCCGAAGGCGAGGCCGGCGTAGAGGACGCCGGACTGCTCGATCTCCCGGTAGGGCAGGGCAAGCACGTCGGCCCGCTCCATCAGCGCCGGGATCTCGTCGTCGGTGACGAAGCGCGGCAGCCAGCGGACCGGTCCCCGGCGCGGCCTCGGCCAGCCGCTCGCAGCGGCTCGAGCGGCATCCGCGGCATGCCCGCGATCCACAGCTCGGCGTCGGTCTCGCCGAGCCGCGGCGAACGCCTCGAGCAGCGTGTCGATCCCCTTGTAGGGACGGAGCAGGCCGAAGAAGAGGATCACCGGAGCGTCGCCGGGCGCAGCCGCGAGCTCGGGCGGCAGCGGCGCCGGGTCGGGGAGCGTCGGCAGATAGTCGAGCGGGCCGTGCGGGATCACGTGCACGCGTGCCGGATCGAGTCCGAGCTCGTCGCGAAGGCGGCCGGCGCCGTGGTCGGTGTGGGTGATCACCGCGTCGAAGCCGGCGAGGAAGCGCGCCTGCGACCGCAGCGCGCGCGTCCGGCCCGGCGCCGGCAGCGGGTAGTGCAGGGTGAGGACGCGTGCGGCCGGCCCGCCGGCAGCGGACGAGGAAGCGGTCGAGCTGCGGCACGCGTCACCCACTGCCAGTGGACGACGTCGGCGCGGCGCAACCGCGGCGCGACCGCGAGCATCTCCGGGCCGTGCTCGATCGCCTTGACGCGGCAGCCGCAGCCGTGAGCTTGCGTCGAGCCGGCTCGAGAGCCGGTAGAAGGGCTCGCTGACCGCGTAGCCCTCGGCGGCCGGCACCGGCCCGTACAGGAAGCGGCTCGTGACGAGCTCGACCTCGGCCCCGGCGCGGGCCAGCGCCGCCGCCAGCGAGCGGTCGTACGGTGGCGTGAAGGCCGAGGGATCGACGAGCGAGACGCGCATGGGCGACGATTCTCGCGTGAAGCTCAGCTACTGCGTCGTCAACACCAACGGCCGCGAGCATCTGCGCGCGTGCCTGGATGCGATCGCACGGGCAGCATCCGGCCGATGTCGAAGCCGAGCTCCTCGTCCTCGACAACCGCTCCGACGACGGCTCGCTCGAGCTGCTCACCGAGCTCGAGCAGCGGGCCGCGCCGGGGCCGCCGGGGAGCTGCGCATCGTGCAGCCGGAACGTCGCCAGGGCAAGGCGGCCAACGACACGCTGCTGCTCCAGCAGGCGCGGGGCGACTACTGCCTGCTTGCTCAACGAGGACAGCGAGCTGCGGCCGGCCGCGGCCAGCGACGCTGCTCGAGCGCGCTCGACGGCGGACCCGCGGGCGGGCGCCGCCGGGGCCCAGCTGCTCGACCCCGCCGGCGTCCCCCAGCCCTGCGCCTGGCGCCTGCCCGGCGTCGGCACGGCGCTCGCCCAGGCGCTCTTCCTGCACCGCTGGCTGGTCACCGAGAGCGGCGGCGACGCGCGACCCGCGTCGTCGGCTGGGCCCAGTCCGCGGCGCTGCTGGTCCGCCGCAGCGCGGCCGAGCAGGTCGGCTGGCTCGACCCCGACTTCTTCGTCTACTCCGACGAGACCGACTTCTGCAAGCGCCTCGCCGACGCCGGCTGGCGGACCCTCTACGTCCCCGGCAGCGCTCGCCGTCCACCACGAGCAGCTCGCCAACGACCGCAGCGCCGGCGCGCGCCGCGTCGTCGAGTTCCACCGCAACCGCGACCTCTACATGCGCAAGCACCACGGCCGGATCGCCGCCGCCCTCGTCCGCGCGCTGACCGCCTTCAGCTATCTGCCACGAGCGCTGGCCGCGCTCGTCCTCCCGGGCCACGACCCGGGCTGGTACCTGCTGCACGCCCGCAAGGCGTGGCGCCCGAGCGGCGACGGGATCCGGGAGCTGGTCGAGAGCTGAAAGCTTCGAGGCGCCTTTGCCTCGAAGAGACACCGCGCTTCGCCGGCGTTTCTGACCGGGACGCGAGGACCTCAGCCGCTGGTTCTCCGGACTTTGCCACCGCATACGTAGCGAACTCCGGAGCACGCGTGACGCGCAGGTTGCGGCCGTGGACGCCGAACCGGTTTCTCTCCGCGCGAGTTCGGCCTCAAACGCAAACTGAGCGAGGCGGTGGCTCTTCTGACCGAACTCGCGCGAAGAGCTAATACCGCCACTCAGCTGTTTCGTCCGGATCTGACCCCCTCCGCCGGGGCAAAATCCGGACAGAACGGCTGAGTGAGCCGGGTTTCTCTTCGAGGCAACAGAGAAACTGCGGGCAGCGGCTCGCTCGCCTCAGAGGTCCCGGATGTCCTGGTCGAGCGTCTCGACCTGGATGTCTGCGTCCTCACGCCCCGCGCCCCGCGCACGGAGCTCGGCGAGGCGGGCGCGGAGGACCGACGGATGGGCGAGCTCGGTGAGCTGGGCGCGCTCGCCGCCGTTCAGGGCCGTGAGCCACAGGAGCACCGGGTAGAGCGCGACGACGACCGCGCGCAGTAAGAAGCCGGAGGCGCCGGAGGTCGGCAGGACGAGCTCGCCGAACGCGATCAGCGCCGCGGCGCCCAGCGCCACCGCGGTCAGCTTCCCCCACTGGTACGGCACGGGAAAGAGGCGCTGCGTGAACGCGTACATGAGGATCACAGCGGCGCCGTAAGCGGCGACCAGGGCAAGCCCGGCGCCGATGATCCCGTGGTCGGGGACGAGCCAGATGTTGAGGCCGATGTTGACCGCGAGTGCGGCCAGGGTCGCCGGGAAGTTGAACTCGGTCCGCCCCGTACGGCCGAGGATCACCAGCAGCGCCAGGTAGACGCCGTAGAGGGACCCACCGAGCGCCAGCAGGCCGACGGCCTTGTAGGCGTCCGCGTAGCTGGAGGCGGCCAGGATGTCCGTGATCCAGCGTGCCTCCAGCCAAACCGCGACGACGATCAAGCCGCACGTCGCCGTGAAGAGCGTCGTGACGACCGAGTAGACGCGACGCGCCTCGGCGTCGTCGGTGATCGAGTAGGCGAGCGGAGGCCAGGCGAGCTGGAAGCCGCGGACGAGAATCTGAACCGACTGGCTGAACTTGAAGGCGACCGCGTAGAGGCCGACGGTGGCGTTGCCCACGGCGGCCCCGAGGACGACGACCATGACCACCCGGTCGGCGAAGTTCAGGAGGTAGAGCGAGAGCTCGGCCGGCATCGTCGGCAATCCGAAGCGCAGCATCCTCCGCATCAGCGACCGCTCCCAGGCGAGCGCCAGCCGGCGGCGCTCGGTGATCGCCAGGTAGGCGACGAACGGGATCCCCGAGGCGTAGGAGCCCAGCAACAGGGCCTCGGCTCCCAGGTCGAAGCCAACGAGCAGCAGGAGCGTCAGCGGGATCGCGACGAGGACATGGACGACGGTGAAGGTGAAGTAGGCCCGTGCGCGCTCGTCGACGCGGAGCAACGTCAACAGGTACTCGTAGAGCGTCAACAGCCAGAGTCCGCCGATCGCGATCCGGACCAGACCCGGCTCCGAATGGACCGCATCGGAGATCAGCGGCGCAAATGGCAGGGCGACCAGCGCAAAGACGGTCGTCCCCCAGAACATCCCGGCGAAGCCCGAGCGGACGACATCATCGCCGTTCTCCTGGGGCAGGTAGTAGAAGCGCAGCAGCGCCTCGAGCAGGCCGAACCGGACGAAGATGCTGACGGCCACGACGCCGCCGAACATCACCTCCGCCTGCCCGTACTCGGTAGTCGACAGCAGCCCCGTGTAGATCGGCAGCGTGACGAGCGCGATCAGCTTCGAGATGACGCTCGCGCCGGTGTAGGCGAAGCCGGTGGTCGCGAGGCGGCGCAGGTAGTCGAGCATCGCCAGTCCGCTTCAGGCCGGGCCCGGCGGGGCCTCGGCAGCTGGCGCCGCGGCCCGCGCGGCAACCGGGGCGCCGGCCCGAGCCCCGATCGCCTCGGGCAGCGCGACTGCAAGGGCGAGAATCGCCCAGGTGAGCGGGTCGGTGAGGAAAGCCGCGTAGCCCATGCTGTGCACGACCATCACCGCGAAGGCGGCGAGCAGCGTCGCCGCGACCGGATCGCGGGCCGGCCTCCAGCCGAGCCCGGCGGCGCTCCACAAGCCGACGGCCGCGACGGCGAGCAGCGCCAGGTAGGGGACGATGCCGATCACGCCCTGCTCGGCCGCACCGTGACCGGCTCGGTGTGGCTCTCGACCGAGTAGCCGGTGTCGGTGACGTCGTAGCGGACGGCGAACTGATCGGCGAAGGAGCCCGCGCCGTAGCCCTCGATCGGCCGGTCCTCGAACATGTGCAGGCCGCCGCTGATCAGCCCCGTGCGGCCGGTCGTCTCGGCGGTCAGCCCGCCGCCCTCGATCGCAAACGTCGCGATCGCCATCAGCACGACGATCGCAGCAGCGGCGGCGACGCCGCGGCCGAGGCCCCAGCGACAGGCGGCGATGACGAGCATGCCGGCGATCAGCGCGAGCATGCTCGACTGGCTGAAGCTGATCACGAGGGCGAGCAGGACGACGACGAAAGCGCCGGCGGCGAGCGTCGCTTCGCGGCGGCGTGCCCAGGCGGCGACGCCGGCGAGGACGATCAGCGCCACGTCGAGGAAGCGGCCCATGATGTTCGGGTCGTAGAAGACCGAGTTGACGCGGAAGTAGGCGTGCGCCTCGTTGCCGGCGATCACCTTGTCGTTCCAGAAGAGCTTGCCGGAGGCGTACTGGCCGAACGCGACGATCGCGACGAGGAGGGCGGCGATTCCGATCACCCAGACGAGCGCCCGCAGCAGCTCGCGATCCCAGCGCGCCCCGGCGAGCATCACGATACAGGGCCGCGAACGGGGCGTAGAAGAAGCCGACGTTCTTGACCGCGGTGGACGGATCGTCGGTGTAGGCCGGTCTGCAGCCCGTAGAGGACGAGGATCACGGCGAGCACCGGCGCGAGCCAGCGGCGCAGATCGCCGGGCGCGGTGCGGTCGGCGTCGGGCAGGATGCGCTCGGGCTCGAGCAGCGCCGCGATCAGGCCGGCGGCGAGCAGCCCGTACAGCGGGACGAGCAGGTTCGCGGTCGAGCCGCCGAGATCGAGCGGGATGCGGAACGGCAGCGCGGCGATCAGCGCGATCGGCAGCCAGCGCGGCCGGGCGCGGATCAGCCAGAGGAGGACCGCGAGGACGACCAGCGCGGCGACGGCGCCCGCGGCGATCACCGCCGGGCTGTCGCGGAGGTCGCACGATCCGGTCGTTCTGCCAGTTGTCGGCGATGACGAGGACCGGCGCCAGCACGAGCGCCCCGGCGAGCAGGCCGAGGCGAGCCCGGATCCCCAGCGGCGCCGCGAGCCCACCCGCGGCGAGCGCGCAGCTCGCTGACGATCCCGATCCAGAGCGGCAGGGAGTCCATCAGCCCTCTCCCCCGGACCCGGATAGCCCGTGACCGCGGTCTCTGTGCCGCCGGGCTCGATCGTGACCGAGCCCGGCGGAACGATGTCGCGGTCCGCGGCGCCGAGCACGACGCGCACGCCGTAGGTGCCGGGAGGCGCCTTCGTCCCCGCATCCGTACGTCCGTCCCAGGCGAACTCGTGCGGGCCGGCCTGCAGCTCGCCACTCGGATGCAGCGTCGCAACGGTCCGCTCCTTGGAGTCGATCACGTAGACAGCCGCGCGGGCGTCTGACTGCGTGGTCACGAAGCTGATCTCGGCCTTGCCGCCCGGCGCCGGCGCCGCGGCAAAGCTCGACGGTGTTGACGACGTCATCGCTCGAGCGCAACGACCCGGGTCAGGGCGAACGCGCCGACCGAGAGGGCAAGCAGGGCGACGAGCAGGACCGAGCCGGCTCTCGCATCGACGGAGCGCGCCAACGCCGTGGCTTCCCGTGGCGCGCCGGGCGTCAGCCCTTGGCGCGGTCCTCTCCTGCGATGACGACGACATCGGCGTCCGGCGTCACGGCCTGAGTCTTGCGGTCGAGCGGCTGCAAGACCTTGATCGTCGAGCTTGCGCCCGACGACGGCAGCCTCGTGCTTGAAGCCCTTCGCGTAGAGCACGAGGGTCTGGTTCGAGCTGACCGGTGACGCCCGTGCGCACGGTGGTGAAGCCGTGCGACTTGAGGTCGTCGGCGACGCCGTCGGCGAGCGCCGGCGTCGAGGAGCCGTTGAGCACGACGACCGCGACCTGCGACTTGTCGAAGCCCGCCGCGGGACCGGCGCTCGCCGCCGCCGAGCTTGTCGGTGGCGAGGAAGACGCCGACGATCGCGAGCGCCGGCGACGAGGATCGCGATCAGCGACAGCACGAGCGGATGCCGCGGCCCGCGGGCGATCAGGCGCCGCCAGAAGCTGGGCGACTGGATCGCCGGCCGCTCGGCGGTGATCCGCGAGAGCGCCGGGCGGTCGGCGGTGACCCGCTCCGCGGGCGTCAGGCCGGCTCCCGTCGTGTAGGAGGAGGCAGGACGGACCGCCGCGGTCGCCGCGGCCGTCGGCGCTGCGGATCGGCGGCGGTAGGCGCGCCCTCGTCGCCCCGCTCGGGCTCCAGCTCGTGCCAGCGCAGCAGCCGCTGCACCTCGCGGCGCTGCGTCACGTACAGCGGCAGGACCAGCGCGAGCGCGATCGTCGCGAGACGCCGGCGGCCGCGCCAAGCGGCACGATCACGTCCCGGCTGATCGCGTCCGTGGCGGCTGCGAGCAGCGCCGGGCTCATCCGGCGACGGTCGAGTCGTCCTGGCCGACGATCAGAGCGACGTCGGCCTTGCCGGCCAGCGCTCTCGACCTCGGGCGTCATCGCGAGCACCTGGACGTCGCCGAGCAGGCCGTTCAGCGCGCTCGGCGAGATCCTTGGCATCGCTCTTCGCGTCGCCCCTGTACATGACGACGCTGCCCGCGAACGAGCCGGCGTCGCCGAGGTCGCCGACCTTGAAGCCGGCATCCTTGACGTCGCCGCTGACGCTGTCGGCGACGCCCGGAACGCCCGGCCGCCCGGCGGGCGCCGTGCCGTTGAGGACGGCGACCTTGACGGCTGCTTCGGCTTCTCGCGCCTTCGCCTGCCCCTTCGACGAGGCCGGCTCGGCGCTGCCGGAGGAGCTGCCGCCGCCGAACAGACCGAAGCCACTGGTCGCGATCGCGACGCCGAGCACGATCGCGGCGAGGCCGCCGACGAGGATCTTCGGGTCGACCGGGCTGCGCCGGTCGAGCTCCTCCCAGCGCAGCGCGACGCCCTCGCGGAAGATCGCCCAGCGCGAGTCCCGCCCTCGGTGGCGGACTCGCCCGTGTACTCGCCGGTGCCGCGTCTCGCGGACTCGCCGGTCCGCGCACGGCGGCCGGGTACTCATCGCTCGCGGCCGTCTCGAGCCGGCCTCCGGGCCCGCCTCGCGATCCGCTGCCGCCGCGGCGCGCTCGGGCGCGCGCCCGGCCCAGTCGCGCAGGCGCCGGACGTGCCGGGCCTGCTGAAAGGTCAGGAACACGAGCACGGCCAGGCCGGCGAACGCGACGAAGCCGAGGAGCGCGCCGATCTCCTCGAGAGAATCCATGATCAGCGCGGCATCTTAGAGACAGGGTCGGTAGCTCAGCCCGCCTTCGCGGCGGTCGGGGATCGACGGCCGGAACGGTGCGCTAGACGCTGCGCATCGATGGATCGAGCGGCTCGGGGCTCGGCGTGCCGCCGACGATCTCGATCACGCTGCTCGGCGAGCCCGGTCTCGTCGCCCGAGCCGATCAGCTCCCCAACGCGGGCGAGCATCTCCTCGACCTCGGCCTGCGGTCAGCGGCTCGGGGCGGACCGCGCGGCTGATCCGCGGCGCCGAGGTCGGCTCGGCGCGCTCGCCGTCGGCGAACAGCTCCTCGTGGAGCTGCTCGCCCGGGCGCGGGCCGGTGAACTCGATCGCGATGTCGGCGTCGGGCTCGTAGCCGGCGAGGCGGATCATGTTGCGGGCGAGCTCGACGATCCGCACCGGCTCGCCCATCTCGAGCACGAAGACGTCGCCGTCGCCGTGGCCCAGGTCGCCGGCGCGGATCACGAGCTGCACGGCCTCCGGGATCGTCATGAAGTAGCGGGTCATCTCGGGATGGGTGACGGTGACCGGCCCGCCGCGCTCGATCTGGCGGCGGAAGATCGGCACGACGCTGCCCGAGGAGCCGAGCACGTTGCCGAAGCGGACGGCGACGAACCGCGTCTCCGGGTGGCGGTCGCGGGCTGCTGCGCACGACCCACTCCGCCATCGCCTTGGAGGCGCCCATCACGGTCCGCGGATCGACCGCCTTGTCGGTCGAGATCAGGACGAAGCGCTCGGCGCCGGCGACGGCCGCGGTCTCAGCCGTGACCCGGGTCGCGATCGCGTTGTTGCGGACCGCCTCGAGCGGGTTCGCCTCCATCAGCGGCACGTGCTTGTAGGCGGCGGCGTGGAAGACGACCTCGGGCTTGAAGCGCTGCATCACCTCGAGCATCCGGTCCGCCTCCTTGCAGTCGGCGAGCACCGACTCGACGCGGCTGAAGTGCCACTCGGAGACCAGCTCGCGGTCGATCTCGAAGAGGTTGTCCTCGGCGTGGTCGACGAGGACGAGCAGCCGCGGCCGACGCGGGCGATCTGCCGCGAGAGCTCGGAGCCGATCGAGCCGCCGGCGCCGGTGACGAGCACGATCCTGTCGCGCAGGTAGCCGCCGACGAGGTCGAGCTCCTCGATGACCGGCTCGCGGCCGAGCACGTCCTCGACCTGGACCTCGCGGACCTGGCGGGTGAGCTGGACGCCGCCGCGCAGCAGCTCGAAGACGGTCGGCAGGGTGCGGACCCGGATCTCGCGCTCGCGGCAGGCGGAGACGACCTTGCCGCGCAGAGCGCCCGGCGCCGAGGGGATCGCGATGATCACCTCGTCCGGCTCGACCTCGTCGAGGATCGCGCCCGATCTCGTCGGTGCCGCCGAGCACCTTGAGGCCGGCGGCAGGGCGCGTGCCGCGCTTGCGGGGATCGTCGTCGACGAAGCCGACCGGGCTGCCGAGATCGGGGTTGAGCATCAGCTCGCGGACGACCATCTGCCCGCCCGAGCCGGCGCCGACGATCAGCACGTCGGCCGCTGCGAGCCGCCGGTCCCGTCGCCGGCGCCGGATCCAGTCGCTCCAGTGGTTCTCGTAGACGAAGCGGACGAGGCTCGGCCGGCGACCAGCAGGCCGATCGTGAACAGGAAGTCGAGGATCAGGACCGAGCGCGGGATGTTGATCGGGAACGGCTGCGCGAGCGTGAAGACCGCCAGCAGCAGCGCCGAGGCGACGATGCAGGCGCGCACGATCGCCCAGCTGTCGCCGAGGTTGAAGTAGCGCCACCACTTCTGGTGCAGGCCGAGGAAGGTGAAGAGCATGCCTCGCCGATCGCGACGAACGCGATCGACTCCCAGAGCATCTCGGAGTAGCGCGGCGGCATGCCATGCGGCTCGTCGAAGAAACGCAGCTGGAACGCGAGGAAGAAGGCCAGGGCGGCCAGCAACGCGTCCGCCGCGATCTGAAGCATCCGGTGTCGGAACACCGGAGCGCGCAGCCGGTCCATGGCCACAGGGTAGAGTCTCGGTCAAGCGCCGGGGTCGGCCGATCCGCCGATCGCAAGGGCCCGGCACCGGCGTCTGCGAGCCTCGCCGGTGCCCCCGCACGCATGGCCGCGACATCATCAGACCCGATCGTCAACTTCGCGACCGACTTCATCGACGCGGTCGGCGCCGTCGGCGTCTTCATGCTGATGACGCTGGAGAGCGCCTGCATCCCGGTCCCGAGCGAGGCGATCATGCTGTTCGCCGGCTTCAACGTCTCCGAGGGCAGCATGACCCTGATCGGGATCATCGTCGCCGGCGTCGCCGGCAACCTCGTCGGCTCCTGGATCGCCTACGGGGTCGGCTACTACGGGCGGCTCGAGCTGCTCGAGAAGAACCGGCTGATCCACGTCAACCCCAAGCACCTCGCGCACGCCGATCGCTGGTTCGAGCGCCACGGCGACGCGACCGTCTTCTTCGCACGCATGCTGCCGATCGTCCGCACCTTCATCTCGCTGCCCGCGGGCGTCGCCCGGATGCCGTTCTGGCGCTTCACGGCGTTCACCGCGCTCGGCTGCATCCCCTGGGTCTTGGCGCTCGCCTTCATCGGCCGCGGCGTCGGCGACAACTGGGAGAACTGGCGGGACAAGCTCCACTACCTCGACTACCCGATCGTGCTGCGCGATCGTCGCCGGGCTCGTCTGGCTGTTGCTCCGCTGGCGCCGCGACGACGAGCCCGACGACGGCCGAGGGGCCGGCTGGCGGCCCCGGCACCGGCCGGCCGGCGAGCCCGCCGAGCCACCGGCGGCCTGAGCGGTGAGCGAGGAGCTCGCCGGCGGGGAGCGGGGCGGCACGCTGCCCGCGGGTCAGGCGATCGTCCTCGGGCTCGTCCAGGGCCCGACCGAGCTGCTCCCGGTCTCCAGCTCCGCCCACCTGCGGCTCGTGCCCTGGCTCTGGGCTGGGAGCACGAGCGGCTCGACCCCGAGCACCGCAAGGCCTTCGAGGTCGCCGTCCACGGCGGCGCCGCGCTGGCGCTGCTGATCGGCCAGCGGCACCTGATCGCCGACGAGCTGCGCCGCCTCGACCTGCGGCGCCTGAGCGTGATCGCGCTCAGCTTCCTGCCGCCGGCGATCGCCGGCCTCGCCTTCGAGCGACAGATCGAGCGCCGGCTCGGCGGGCCCGGTGGGATGGCCGCCGGGCTGGCCGCGGGCTCGGTCGCGATGCTCCTCGCCGACCGCAGCGCCGCAGGAGCGGGGCGCCGGCGAGGCCACCGCGGTCGACGGGCTCGCGCTCGGCCTGCGCGCAGGCGGCGGCGCTCGCGCCGGGCGTCTCCCGCAACGGCGCCACGCTGGTCGCCGCCCGCGCCGCCGCTTCTCGCGCGCGCAGTCGAACCTGCTCTCCCGCACGGTCGCGCTGCCGGTGATCGCCGGCGCCGCGCTGCTCAAGGGCGTGCGCCTGCGGCGGCGCGGAATCGATCGCGAGCTCGCTCGGCCGCTCGCGCTCGGGCGTCGGCAGCGCTTTCGCCTCGACGCTCGCCTCGCAGGGGCTGATCCGGCTGATCGAGCGCGACCGGGCGCTGTGGCCCTACGCCGCCTACCGGCTGGCCCTGGCGGCGCTGATCGCAGTCCGCGCGGGCGCTTCGTCATCCCGGCGATCCGCTTGAATGGTCGCGATGAGCGCGCGACTCCGCCCAGGACGCCTACGCAGCAGCCGGCGTCGATCAGCGCGCGCGCCGACGACGCCGTCGGGGCGCTGCTGCGCTCGCTCTCGCGGATCGACACCGGCAAGCCCTCCCGCGTCGTCCCCCTGCCCGGCCACTACGCGAGCGTGCTGCGCATCGACGAAGAGCGCGGGATCGCCTTCGGCGCCGACGGCGTCGGCACGAAGATGGTCCTCGCCGAGCGGCTTGGGCGCTTCGAGACGATCGGGATCGACTGCATCGCGATGAACGTCAACGACCTCGTCTGCGTCGGCGCCGAGCCGATCGCGCTGCGTCGACACGATCCTCTGCCGCGACGCCGACGCCGAGCGTGATCGGCGCGATCGGTGAGGGCTTGCGGGCGGCGCCGAGCTCAGCCGGGATCGAGATCCCCGGCGGCGAGATCGCCCAGGTCGGCGACGTCGTCGGTGGCTGGGAGCTGAGCGGCAGCTCGATCGGGCTCGTCGATCTCGACGCGATCGTCACCGGCGACGCGATCGCGCCCGGCGACGCGCTCATCGGCCTGCCCTCCTCCGGCCTGCACTCGAACGGCTACACGCTCGCCCGCAAGGCGCTCGACGCGATCCCGCTCGACGACGAGCGCCTCGGCCGGCCGCTCGGCGAGGTGCTGCTCGAGCCGACCGACGATCTACGTGCGCGCCGTGCTCGAGCTGCTCGCCTCCGGCGCTCGACGTCCACGGGCTCGCCCACATCACCGGCGACGGGCTCAACAACCTGCTGCGGCTCTCGCGGACGGTCGGCTACGAGCTCGCCGAGCCGCTGCCGGTGCCGCCGGTCTTCGACCTGATCGCCGGCCGCGGGCGACGTCTCCGAGGAGGAGATGTACGAGGTCTTCAACATGGGGCTCGGCTTCGTCGTGGTCGTCCCCGAGGCCGACGCCGACGCGGCGATCGAGCTGCTCGCCGCCCACCACCCGGGCACCCGCCGGATCGGCACGGTCACCGCCGCGGCCGGCGAGGTCGCCCGGGCCTGAGCCTCTAGGAGGCCGAGGGCTCGAACGGGGGCGGGCCGAGCAGCTCGATTCCGTAGGCGCTCATGCGCCGAGCGAACAGCTCAGGGTCTGGCATCGCCGGTTCCGGCCGAGGGCCGTCGCCGACCTGGGGCGCGACCTCCTCAAAGAAGCCGTGCATGCCGTACCCGCTCGGCCCCGCCGCCCCCGCCCCGGCGCAGGTGATCAGCAGCTCCGCCCGCTCGGAGACGACCGTCCAGGCGTGCGGGACGCCCCGCGGCCCGAGCACGAAGTCTCCGGCCGACGCGCCGATCGACTCACCGTCGACGTGCAAGAGGATCTCGCCCTCGAGCACGAAGAAGCTCTCGTCCGTGTCCGTATGGACGTGCAGGGGCGTGACGGCGCCGGCCTGCTCGCGGACCAGCATCTGGACCATTCGCCCCTCGGTCTGCTCGCCCGCCGGCTTGATCGTGTACCGGCCGACGCCGGGGGCCGTACGGCCACCAGAGGCCGCGGACGCCCTCGTTCGCGACCGAGCCGGTAGGCGGCGTGTTGGGTTGGCGGTGGGGGCCGTCGGATCGTCGTTTCCATCTCGCTCACTCCTTGTGACGCTCGCGATTGCGGGCTCAGCTTCGCGCCGAGCACGCATAATCTGCAAGGACGAGTTCCTATAATTTCCATTCCTGCGCGTTATGGCCGATCTCAAACAGCTCCGAGTCCTGACCGCGGTCGGCGAGACCGGCTCGTTCTCAGCGGCCGCCGATCGGCTCGACTACACGCAGCCCGCGGTCTCAAAGATCGTCTCCGCGCTCGAGCGCGAGTTCGGCGCAACGCTCGTCGACCGCGGGATCAGGCCGTTGCGCCTGACCGACGCCGGGGCCGCGATCTCGCGCAGGGCGGCCCTCGCGCAGCGAGCAGATCGCCCTCGGCGAGGCGGAGGTCGAGGCGATCCGGACGCTGGCGGGCGGCACTCTCAGCATCGCCACCTTCTCCAGCGCCGGCACCGGGTTCGTCGTCGAGGCACTGCGCGAGTTCCGGCGGGACCATCCCGAGATCGAGGTGACCCTGAGCGAACGCAGCATGCCCTCCGCGGCGGTCGCAGCACTGCGGAGGGCGAGCTCGACATCGCTGTCACCTTCGACTACCCGGGCGTCGAGGAGCGGCGGGGCGACGACCTCGAGCTGATCCCGCTGCTCGACGACCCGATGGACGTGGTCGCCGCCCACTCGCACCGGCTCGCACGGCGGCGCGCCGGCGCTTCGAGGAGCTCGCCGGCGAGGACTGGCTGCTGCCCGACTTCGAACCGGCAAGCCCTAGCTTCAGGCTGATCGCCCGCGGATGCGCTGCCGCTGGTTACGAGCCGCGGATCGCCTTCCGCATCAACGACTGCCAGATGACGCAGGCGATGGTCGCCGCCGGGCAGGGATCGCACTGCTCCCTCGGCTGATGCTGCTGCCCCGCATCCCGGGGTCGCGATCCTGCCGCTGCGCGAGCATGCACCGATCCGCCGGATCCTCGCCGTATGCCTCGCCAGCCGTCACCTGAGCCCGGCGGCAGCTGCCTTCATCGAGGTCCTGCGCACCGCTGCGGTGGGCTGCTGGTAGCCACGTTCGCGATGCTGGGCAACCCGATCCGCTCGGCCGCTGCGGGCGGCCGTCATCATCTCGGCGATTGGCTCAACCAGCGCGCAAGTGTTCCTTCGCGGCGGGTTGGCGGTGAGGACACCGACCGCGATGATCGAAAATACTCGTGACATGCGCGCGCCTAGCGAGATCCGCCCGATCGCTGCTTCCGGAGCGGGATCACGGCTACTGACGGGGACGAGCGCCGGATGACGATGATCGGCACCCAGCTCTCGGGCCGCTACCGGCTCGAGTCGAAGCTTGGTAGCGGCGGCATGTCGACCGTGTACCTGGCGATCGACGAGGTGCTCGACCGGCAGGTCGCGATCAAGGTCATGCACCGCGAGATCTCCGACCAGCCCGACCAGCTCGAGCGCTTCCGACGCGAGGCGCGGGCCGTGGCCTCCCTCTCCCACCCCAATCTGGTCGCCGTGATCGACGCCGGCGAGGACGGCGGTCACCCCTACATCGTCTTCGAGTACGTCCCGGGCGAGACGCTGAAGAAGCGGATCGACGAGTCGGGGCGCCTCGGTCTCGACGAGGCGACGGCGTACGCAATCGAGATCGGCCGCGGGCTCGCGGCGGCGCACGCCGCCCGCCTGATCCACCGTGACGTCAAGCCGCAGAACGTGCTCATCGACGGCGAGGGCAGGGCGAAGATCACCGACTTCGGCATCGCCCGCTCGCTCGAGGTCCACGGGCTGACGGCGACGGGGCGCGTGCTCGGCACGACCGACTACGTCTCGCCCGAGCAGGCGATGGGCAAGGAGGTGGACGCGCGGACCGACGTCTACTCGCTCGGCATCGTCCTCTACGAGATGCTCACGGGGGACGTCCCCTTCCATGCCGAGACCCAGGTCGGGGTCGCGATGAAGCACGTCAACGAGGTGGTCCCCGATGTGCAGAAGAAGCGGCCGGAGACCTCGGCGGCGCTCGCCGCGGCGCTCGAGCGCGCGGTCGCCAAGGACCCGAAGGATCGCTACCCGGACATGAACCACTTCCTCGCCGACCTCGAGGCGGCACTCGAGGTCGAGGTCGTCCGAGCCGGTCACTCGACCGGCGAGGCGACGACGGTGCTCGATTCGGTGCCGAAGAAGCAGCGCCGACTGATGACCAAGCGCGGTATGTCGGTCGCCGGCATCCTGCTGCTCGTCGCCGCCGGCGTCGCGGCGGTCGCGATCGCCGTCTTCACCGGCAACTCCGGGCCTTCGCAGGAGGCGCCACCCGCGAGCAACACGGGCGGCGAGCCGATCGCGATCACCGCCGACCAGGACTTTGATCCGACCTCCGACGGCGGCGACGGCGAGGAGCACTCCGACGCGCTCAGCGGCGCCATCGACGGCGACACGAAGAACACCGCCTGGCTCACCGAGACCTACGACACGCCGGACTTCTCCGGGCTCAAGGACGGCGTCGGGCTGATCCTCGACACGGGCGAGGCGACGACGCCGACCGAGCTCGACGTGGGCACCTTGGTCCCTGGCTGGACCGCGCAGATCTACGGCTCCGACGCGAGCTCACCACCGGACGATCTGAGCAAGTGGGACGAGCTCGCGCGGCCGATCACGATCAGCTCCAAGCAGCAGGCGATCCAGCTCAACGCGACCCAGTCACACCGCTACTTCCTGATCTGGATCACGCAGCTGGCACCGGCCAGCGACGAGCCGGGCAAGTACCGCGTCGAGATCTCCGACGCCCGGCTGCTCAGCTGAGCCGGCTCAGAACTCGATCCGGCGCAGCGCCTCGGCCCGTTCGATGCCGAGCCTGACGAGCCGGTCGCAGAGCTCGGGGTAGGGGATCCCGCTCGCCTCGAACAGGCGCGAGTAGACGCTCGTCTCGGTGAAGCCCGGGAGCGTGTTGAGCTCGTTGACGAGCACCTCGCCGTCGGCAACGAAAAAGTCGCAGCGCGCAAGGCCCGAGCAGTCGCAGGTGCGGAAGACCTCGACGGCCAGCTCGCGTACGCGCTCGGCCAGCGGCTCGGTGATCCGCGCCGGGACGACGAGGTCCATGCCGCCGGCCTCGTACTTCGCCTCGTAGTCGTACCAGTCGGCATGCGCGTCGATCTCACCCGGGACCGATGCCTGCGGCTCGGCGTTGCCGAGGACCGAGCACTCCACCTCGAGCCCGTCGCAGTGCTGCTCGACGATCACGCGCGGGTCGTGGCGAGCTGCCTCGAGCACCGCGGCGTCGAGGTCGGCGAGGTCGGCGACCTTGGTGATGCCGACGCTCGAGCCCAGGCGCGAGGGCTTGACCCAGACCGGTAGGCCGAGCTCGGCGACCGACTCGCGCCAGCCGGGATCGCCGGCCGTGCCCGGGACCTCGGGCTGGCAGAAGTCGACCTGCGGGATGCCGCGGACGCTGAGCAGGCGCTTGAAGGTGAGCTTGTCGATCGTCGTCGCGGCCGCGAGCACGCCCGGGCCGGCGTAGGGGACGCCGAGCACGTCGAGCGCGCCCTGAATGGTGCCGTCCTCCCCGTAGGGGCCGTGCATGATCGGGAAGGCGACGTCGCAGCCGAGCAGGCCCCCGCCGGGCCGCACCTCGACGTCGGTGCCGCCGTAGAGCCAGCGCCCGTCGCGCTCCACGACGACGTCGAGCACCTCGTGTCCGGCGGCGCGCAGCCCCGCGCCAACCGACTCGCCGGAGCGCAGCGAGACCTCGTGCTCACTCGACCGGCCGCCGCGGAGGACTGCGACTTTCACGGCGATGGCGTGGTCGAGCTTGTCGTCGACGTCGTCGACGTGGTCGTCGTCGGGGCGACGTAGTGGCCGACGGTCAGCGTCACCCGCGAACCGGACTTGACTCGTGAGCCGCCGCCGGGGGCCTGCTCGAGGACCCGCCCGTCGTCGGAGGACTGGTCGGTGTCCTGGCTGATGGTCTTCACCTGGAGTCCCTGCTTCTGCAGCTTGCGCTCGGCGTAGCTCGCCTTCTGGCCGACGTAATCGCCGAGCGTGATCGAGCCCGCGCCGGTCGAGTAGGTGATCGTCACCTCCGAGCCCTTCTTCGCCGTCGTGTCGCCGGCTGGATCCTGGCTGATCACCTGATTCTCGGGCTCGTCGCTGTCCTGCGACTCGCTGTTGACGACGAAGCCCGCGTTGCGGAGCTGGCTCTCGGCGGCAGCGCTGCTTTGACCGACGACGTTCGGGACCGTGATCTGCTTCGAGCCCGAGGAGACGACCACTGTCACCGTCTCCCCCGCGGCGACCTGGGTGTCGGGCGCCGGATCGGTGTCGATGACGCGGCCGGGCGCGACGTTGCCGCTCGCCCGCTTTTGGACCTCGGGTTTGAAGCCGGCCTTCTTCAGCTTCTTCACGGCCAGCGCCTGCGTCTTGCCGATCACGTCGGGGACGGCCGTCGGCGCGGGGCCGAGGCTGACGAAGATCGTTACCGTCGAGCCGTCGCCGGCACGCGTCCCGCCCTGCGGGTCCTGCTCGAGCACCGTCCCCTCGGGGGCCCCGTTCGACTGCCGCTGCACGTCGACCGCGAAGCCGGCGTTGGCGAGCTTCAGCCGCGCCGCGGTCTCGGTGTCGCCCTTGACGCCGGGGACGAGGGTGCCGTTGTCGCCGCGGAGGAAGAAGAACCAGAGCGCGGCGAGCACGAGTAGGACGGCGACGGCCGCGCCGATCCACCACCACTTGCGGTCGCGGTCCTCCTCGGCGACGAACGCCTCGTAGCGCTCGGTGTGGCCGGCGAGCTGCGGGTTCGCCTCGGCGGCGTCGAGCGCGGCCGTCATCTCGGCCGCCGATTGGTAACGGGCGGCCGGATCCTTGGCGAGCGCGCGCAGCACGACCGAGTCGAGCGCCGGCGGCACCGCCGGGTTGATGCTGCTCGGCGGCGGCGGCTGCTCGGAGACCTGCTTCATCGCGATCGCGACGGCGTTGTCCCCCTCGAAGGGGACCCGCCCGGTCAGCATCTCGAAGAGGATGATCCCGACCGCGTAGACGTCGGAGGTCGCCGTCACCTCCATGCCCTGCGCCTGCTCGGGGCTCAGGTACTGGGCAGTGCCGAGCACCGAGCCGGTTCGCGTGATCTCCGAGCCGCCGGCCGCGCGGGCGATGCCGAAGTCGGTGACGCGGACGCGGCCCGAGCCGTCGATGAGCACGTTCATCGGCTTCAGGTCCCGGTGCACGAGGCCGCGCTCGTGAGCGAAACCGGCGGCGGCGAGCACCTGGCGCGTGACCTCGACCGCCTCGGGGATCGTCAGCCCACGGTTGATCAGGTCGCGCAGCGGCGCACCCTCCACGTACTCCATCGCGATGTAGTAGGTGTCCTCGACGGCGCCGCGGTCGAAGACGCCAACGACGTTCGGGTGCTGCAGCCCGGCGGCCGAGGAGGCCTCACGGCGGAAGCGCGAGACGAACTCCTGATCGCGGGCGAAGTTGTCGTGCAGGACCTTGAGCGCGACCTCGCGGCCGAGCTCACCGTCCCGGGCGAGCCAGACATCCGCCATGCCGCCGGAGCCGATCCGGCGGATCAGCGTGTAGCGGCCGTCGAGCACCTGTCCTTCGGTCAGTCTCATCGGTCAGCCCTGGTTCAGGAAGTAGTCGGCAAGGTCGGTCGCGATCGGGCCGGCGACGGTACCGCCGAAGCAGGCCGTGCACTGCTCGGAGGTGACCGCGAGCGCGATCTTCGGGTCGTCGCTGGGCGCGAACATGATGAACCAGGGCTGGTTGACGCGCTGCTCGATGTTGCGTTCGGCGGTACCGGTCTTGCCGGCGAACGTCACCGAGCCGCCGCCGACGGTGAGCCCGGAGGCGGTTCCATCCTGCGTGACGCTCACCATCATGTCCGTCAGCTCGTTCGCCGCGTCCGGGCTGATCACCTGCCGGACCTCCTGCGGGTCGAGCTCCTGGGTGACGCGACCGTCGGGGTCGGTGACCTGCTGCAGGAACGTCGGCTGCATCATCTTGCCGTCGTCGGCGATCGTCGCGGCAACGATCGCCATCTGCAGCGGCGTCACGAGCAGACGCTCCTGGCCGATCGCGACACGGCCGATATCGACCTGGCTCGGGTCGGTTATCAGCTTGAGGCCGTCATAGACGCCGGAGGAGGCGATCTGGTTGGACGGGTAGTCGAACTCGGGTGCCGAGAAGAAGCCGAACTTCTTCATGTACTCGTACATCGTGTCGCCGCCGAGCTTCTCGCCGACCTGGGCGAAGACCGTGTTGACCGAGTGCGTGAGCGCGTCCTTCAGGGTGATACTGGGGTAGTCCTCGCCGTCGTCGTTGTTCAGCGGCACGCCGGAAATCTTGATTCCGTTCGAGCCGTCGAACACGGAGTCCGGCGTGAACGTACCGCTGTCGAGTGCCGCCGCCGCCGTAACCACCTTCATCGTCGAGCCCGGCGGGTAGAGACCCTGAGTGGCTCGGTTGAGGATCACCGCGGGGCTGCCCTTTGGCGGGTTGTTGAACGCGTCGAGCTTCTCCTGGTCCTGGACGTCGTTCGGGTCGTAGCCGGGCGTCGAGACCATGGCCTTGATCGCGCCCGTCTGCGGGTCCATCGCGACGGCGGCGCCCGGCTCGCCGAGGGCCTGCAGCTCGTTGGTCGCCAGCTGCTGGGCGCCGGCGTCGAGCGTCGTCGTCAGGTTCGACCCCTCCTGCGTCTGGCCCTGGATCTGCTCGAGGAGCGACGAGAACTCGTTCTTCTGACCGACGAGCACGTCGTTCTCGGACTCCTCGATCCCGGTCCGGCCGGCGCTCAGGAAGTCGTAGCCGACCGGGTTGCCGAACAGCGAGCCCTGCGGGTAGTCACGGACGTAGTACTTGCTGTCGCCATGGCCGACGGGCTTCGAGACGGCGAGTACCTGGCCGTCCGCGCTGAGGATCTTGCCGCGCTTGATCTGCTGCTGCTCGAACAGCGGCCGCTTGTTGTTGGCGTTCGCCTGCAGCGAGTCCTGGGCGAAGACCGTCCAGCGCGACGTAAAGGCGACGAGCAGCGCGAAGAGCAGAAGTAGGAGTGCGTAGAGCTTGCGGATCGACGAGTTCACGCACCCGCCTCCTCAGGCTTGGGCGTTCGCGCCTGATTCGAGATCAGCAGCAGGAGCGCGACCAGGATCATGTTCGCGAGCACCGAGCTACCGCCGAAGCTGACGAAGGGCAGGGTCACGCCGGTCAGCGGGATCACGCGGGTGACGCCGCCGACGATGACGAACGCCTGCAGCGCGAAGACCGTCGTCAGCCCGGTCGCGAGCAGCTTCGAGAAGCCGTCGCTGGCGATGATCGCAATCTTGAAGCCCCGCGCGGCAATCAGCACATAGGTGAGGATCATCGCGCAGCCGCCGAAGAGGCCGAGCTCGTTGACGATCAAGGCGTAGATGAAGTCCGTCTGGATCTCGGGGACGAACGGGACGCCGCCGGGCGGTGTCAGCAGCGAGCTGCCGATGCCCTTGCCGAATAACCCGCCGTCCGCCTGCGCGAACATCGACTGCACAAGCTGGTAACCGTCGCCGTTGGCGTGCTTGAACGGGTCGAGCCAGATGTCGACGCGGTCGCCGATGTGCGGGACCGCGTGCACCATCACGTAGGCACCCACCAAGAAGAGGATGAGCCCGATGACGACGAACGAGAGCCGGCTCGTGGCGACGTAGAGCAGCGCCAGAAACGCGCCGAAGAACATCAGGGAAGCGCCGAGGTCGCGGATCACCAGCAGCATCAGCATCGCCAGCCCCCAGACGACGAGCAGGGGCCCGAAGTGCTTGAGGGGCGGCAGCGTGACGCCGAGGACGCGCCGCGCGCCGACGATCAGCACCTCGCGTTTCTCGCGCAGGTAGCTGGCGAGGAAGATGACGATCGCGAGCTTGCCGAACTCGGAGGGCTGGAAGTCGATCGGGCCGATCTTCGCGTTGATGTACGCGCCCGTGTTGGCGACGACCTCGTGGTCGATGAGCACGCGCGGGCTGAGCAGCAAGCCGATGCCGACGATCGCGATGATGTACCGGTAGCGCTCGAGCACGTGGTAGTCCTTGAGGAAGACGATCGTCAGCACGAAGAGCACGAGCCCGCCGACGAACAGCGAGGCCTGCTTGGAGGCGTAGCTCTCGTCGATCCGGTAGAGCATCACGAGGCCGATCGCGGCGAGCAGGGCGACGAGCGGGAAGAGGTAAGGGTCGGCGTAAGGCAGCCGGATCCGGATGACGATGTGCGTGGCGAAGCAGATCGCGAGGAAGTAGAGCCCGTACGTGAGGCTCAGGTTGTCGACCTTGGCGCCCTGGGCGCTGAAGACGGCGGTGAAGCCGGCGGTGACCAGCAGCGCCACCGGGATCAGGCCGAGCAGCTCCCGGTTGCGGGCGCTCATCCGCCGTTGGGGGACTGCTTGCCCCCGCCGGACCCGGAGCCCGAGCCGCCGCCCCCTGACCCCGACTTGGTGCTGCCGGAGCCGCCGCCCGACCCCGACTTATTGCTGCCGGAGCCGCCGCCCCCTGACCCCGACTTGGTGCCGGCCTTCTTGTTGCCGCCCGTGCCGGGCGCCGGGCCGGTGGCCGTGTTCTGCTCGGCGGCCCGCTGCAGGTCGTCGATCAACGACTGGGCATCCGAGCGCGAGCGCAGCTTGTGGTCGATCGCGACGGAGCGCCGGTCGGCGGGCAGCGAGCTCAGCGTGATCGGGCTCGAGTAGCGCTCCGAGTAGAGGTCGACGCCGAATGGCAGCTCATACGGCAGCCCCCGATACAGCGCGACGCGGCCCCCCTCGTCGGTGCCGAGGAACCAGATCTGGCGGGTCCCGTACCAGGCGCCGAAGAGGAGCGCCGCGACGACGACGAGCGCGACCACCGTGCGGAAGATGCGGCGCGGCCAGCGGCTGCCCCGCTCGGCACGGCCGCTCGGCACGGCGATCGGCTTGTCGGCACGGCCGCTGCGCTCCGCCGCCGTCGCCGAGCGCACGTTCTCCGCGGTCAGCCCGGCCGCCTCGGCGCTCGGACCGACCAGCGTCGCGCCCTCCACCGGCGCCTCAGCCCCGACCTCCTCGAGCCGGAAGAGGATCACCGTGATGTTGTCGCGACCGCCGCGGTCGTTGGCCGCGCGGACGAGCCGGCGGGCGGCCTCGTCGAGCGATGAGGCTCGCTCGACGACGGCGTGCACCTCGTCGTCGCTGAGCATCGTCGTCAGCCCGTCGCTGCAGAGCAGGAAGACGTCGCCGGGGCGGGCCTGCACGGTCATCGTGTCGACCGCGACGTCGGGCTCGGGCCCGAGCGCCCGCGTGATCACCGAGCGCTGCGGGTGCTCGGCCGCCTGCGCCTTCGTCAGCTTGCCCTGCCGGCGCAGCTCCTCGACGAGCGAGTGGTCGTTGGTCAGCTGGCTGAGCTCGCCGTCACGGAGCAGGTACGCCCGCGAGTCGCCGACGTGCCCGAAGCTGACCTCGTCGCCGGCGACGAGGGCCGCCGTCAGCGTCGTGCCCATGCCCGAGCGCGCCGAGTCGCCCTGCGCGAGGTCGAAGATCTCCCGGTTGGCGCGCTGCGCGGTCTCCCGCAGCCACGGCTCCGGCGCGGCTTCAGCCGGCAGCTCGGGCTCGAACGCGGCGACGGCAATCCGCGAGGCGACCTCGCCCGCCTGGGCGCCTCCCATCCCGTCAGCGACCGCGAAGACCGGCGCCCGCGAGAACAGCGAGTCCTCGTTGGCCTCGCGCTGGCGCCCGACGTCGGTGCGATGCACTGCCTCGGCTACCCGCAGCATCGCCTGACCCTACCCAGACCCCGAGTCGGGAATCGAGAGCTCGAACCGGAACGTGGTGTCCCCGATCGAGATCTCGTCGAGGTCGTGGAGCTCCGCCTCGCCCTTGAGCTGCTCGCCATTCAGGAACGTGCCGTTCGTCGAGTTCATGTCCTCGACCAGGTAGACGTTGCCGCGACTGTGCACGCGGCAGTGGATCGAGGAGGCGAAGCGGTCCTCGATGCGGACGTCGGCGTCAGCGCCGCGGCCGATCGCCACGCCGCCGAAGAGGTCGATGCGCTCACCGATCTCGAAGCCGGCGCCGGAGAGCGCGACGAGCCAGGCGTCCGTCGCGGCGATGCGACCCGGCGACGCATCGTGCATCCCCGTGCCCTCGGAGGGGCCGACGCCGGCGACGGCGCCGCGGCGCAGATCCTTGAGGGCGCTGCGAGCGACCAGGAAGAGGAACAGGTAGAGCACCGCAAGGAACCCGAACTTGAGCGCTACGCCTAGGGGATCAGCATCCATCTCTTCGAACGCCGGCGGCGGGCCATGCGCGCGCGGCTCTCCTCACTGTTCGATGTCGAAGACGAAGCTGGTCGTGCCGAGCGTGACCTCATCGCCGGGCGCCAGTCGCGCCGACTCGACGCGGCGGCCGTTGATCTTGACGCCGTTGGTCGAGCCCAGGTCGCGGACCGTCCAGTCGCCGTTGGTGGCCTGGCGCAGCTCGGCGTGCTGGCGGGAGATGTTCGGGTCCTCGAGCACGCAGTCGCACTCACGCGAGCGGCCGAGCACGGCCACGGGGCCGTCGAGCACGTAGCGGCGGTCGCCGAGGGAGACGATCGCCTTCGTCGCGGTCAGCGGCGCCGTCCGCTTCGGCTTCTGCTTCGGCGGCTTCGCCGGGGCCGAGTAGACCATCGTGTGGCCATGCTGACCCTGCTCGCCGGTCTCGCCCTTCCGGGCCGGCGGCTTGACGAGGCGGGGCTGGATGCCGAACTCGCCGAGCCGCAGGCGGTCGTCGACCTCGATCAGCACCTCCGGGCGGGTGAGCAACGCGTAGTCCTGACGCCGCGCGTGCTCGAGCAGGTAGGCGGAGAGCTCGTGGGCGAGGGAGCGCTCGTAGCCCTCGAGCCGGTCGTGATCCTCCTGGGAGAGCCAGACCGTGTACTGGTTCGGGGCATAGACCTGCGAGACCGAAGCGGTGCGGTGCGCGTCCATCTCGCGGGCGAGCTTGCGGGCGATCTCGACGGGCTGCACCTGCGAGCTGAACGCACGGCTGAAGACCCCTTCGACGAGGCCCTCGATCCTTGCTTCGAGATTGCGGAGAACGCTCATACGGTTAGTCCAGTCCCTCGCCTGCGGCGCCTTTGCCGCACGGCGCAGCCGCCGGCGCACGGGGAGCGACGGGCAGCGGGAATGCTACGGCAACCCGCCACGAGAACCCGCACCATGAAGGGCCGCGCGCACGTGGCGCGAGGCGGCTCGCGTGGCCCGGGCGCGCTCATCGCCGAGCATGGGCGGTAGGGCGGCGCGGCGGCGGACGGTCGCGACCGGGGCGGCGGACGCCGCAGTGGCGCCGCGCCGCAGCGCCACGGGGCCCTGGCTCGGCCAGGGGCGGCCGGCCCGGTCCCAGGCGAGCAGCGCGACGGCGCCAAGCAGCGCCGGCGTCAGCAGTGGCGACGGCCCCGCGGCCCCGCCGACGGCGCCGAGGGCCGCGATCAGACCGGCGGCCCAGACGAGGCCACCGATCGCGAGCGGCGCCGGCCCGGCGACGTCGAGAATCAGGCCGAGGACGACCGCGGCACCGACCCAGATCAAGGCGGTCGACACAGCGTCGGCGCCAGCGAGGGGCGCGAGCGGACCCGAGAGGGCGGCGGCGGCCGACTGGGTCCAGCCCGCGGTCGAGCCGGCGGGATCGCTGACGCCAAGCGCCTGCCCGAAGACGGTCGCGGCGACGACCGTCCACGCCCAGGCGAGGGCGGCGAGCGCGACCCGGGCTGCGGGCCGCTCGTGCCGCGCGGCCTGAACCAGGTACAGGGGCGCCAGGCCGACGAGGCCGAGCAGCGGCGCGAGCGCCGGCTCGATCCACTCGCGCGGACGGCCGAGGAAGAGCGCTGCGGGAGCGAGCAGCAGGGCGAGAACGAGCGCCAGGCCGCCCTGTCCGGCGAGCAGGCCGATCGTGCCGAGAGCCGCCGCCGCGAACAGCACGGCGAAGGGGCGGGCCGGAGCCGGGCCACCGCAATCCTCCTCCTCGACTCCAAGCGGCTCGGGCACGGGTCGGTCCGGGTGCAGGCCGCCGGCGAGCTCCGCGAGCGCGGCGCCGAGCTCCGGCAGGCCGGGCCGGTCGACGGGTTCGGGGGCGAGCGCCGCGTCGATCGTCGCGTGCAGGGCGGGCGGCAGCTCGGGGCGGACGTCGCCGAGCGAGGGCAGCTCGCTGCCGATCCGCCGCGCGGTCGCCGCGGGGGTCGACGCGACGACCGGGTTGTAGCCCGCCCAGAGCTCGTAGAGGCTGAGGGCCAGGGAGTAGACGTCGGTCGCGGGGCCGATCTCGTCGCCGGTCGCCTGCTCGGGCGACATGTAGGCGAGCGTGCCGACGACCTGGCCGGTCTGCGGTCAGGCTCGGCTCGTCGGCGACGGCGGCGATACCGAAGTCAGCGAGCATCGCGCGGGCGTCCGGCACCCGCCCCCGGCGGCTCGCGCGAGCCCGAATCAGGATGTTGTCCGGCTTCAGGTCGCGATGCACGACCCCGTTGCCGTGGGCGTGGGCGAGCGCGCCACAGACCTCGGCGCCGATCTCGGCGACGTCGCGATCGCTGACGCGGCCCGCTGCGGCGTGCTCGCGGAGATTCGGCCCGGCGACGAGTTCGCTGACCAGGTAGGTGACGCCGTGCTCGCTGCCGAGCTCGTAGAGGGTGACGATCCCCGGGTGGTTGAGGCGCGCAGCGGCGTGCGCCTCACGCAGCACGCGGCCCGCCGCGTCGCCCTCGACGGCCTTGACGGCGACGTGGCGGCAGAGCCGCTCGTCCCAGGCGCGGTGAACGGTGCCGTTGCCGCCACGGCCGAGCCGCTCACCGACCGTGAAACGCCCCAGAATCCGCTCGCCTTCGACCACGTGCCGAGTTTCGCCACGATGGGTGGCGCTCCTGCACCTGAGCGACCGCAAGACGGGTCTGCGCGAGGGGCGGCGCGATCACGACGGGTGCAGGGGTAATAATCGCTTTGGCGAAAGGGGCCCCGGAGAACCGCCTTGGACTTCTTCGACGACGAAGACGACGCTCCCACGAGCGACCAGCCCACCCGGGAGAGTCGTCGCATCCAGGATTCCGCGGGCGAGGAGGAGTTCCCCGCCGCGCCGGCCGACGAGCCGGCCGAGCCCGAGGCGCCGGCGGAGCGGCCCCGGCGCTCGTCCTCCCGCTCGCGGAGCCGCTCACGCGCGTCCGGGCGTCGCGCGGCTTCGAGGACGACCCGGTCCCCGCCCGCGGCGGTGGCGGTAGCGGTGGCGGCCGGCCCTCGCGCCAGCAGGTCCGCTCGCGCCAGCTCACCTTCATCGGCATCTCGATCGTCGTCCTGATCCTCCTCTTTCTCGCCTTCAAGGGCTGCCTGAACGCGCGCAAGGAGCGCTCCTACAAGAACTACGTCAGCGACCTGAGCGCGCTCACGGTCGAGACCAAGCAGCTCTCCGACCAGTTCTTCGGCGCGCTCGAGGGCAAGAACCAGGACAGCGGCATCAGCCTGATCAACCAGGTCAACGGCGACAAGGGCACGGCCCAGGGCCTGCTCGACCGCGCCGAGGGCCTCGACTCCCCCGACCAGCTCTCGGGCGCCCAGACCCAGGTCGCCCTCTCCTACCAGCTGCGCCACGACGCGCTCGAGGTGATCGCCGCCGAGATCCCCAACGCGCAGGCCAAGTCGAGCCCAAGTCGAAGAAGGCGATCGACAAGATCCAGGAGCAGATGCAGGTGCTGCTCGCCAGCGACGTGCTCTACAAGCGCGCCCAGTTCGAGATCGAGGCGGAGCTCTCGAACGAGGACATCACGGTCGACGACGGCGTCCCGGACAGCGAGTTCCTGCCCGAGCTCCCCCCGCCCCCAACTTCCTCGACACCAACACGTCCAGAGCGCGCTCTCCTCGGCCGGGCTGAGCTCCGGCACGGCGAACTGCAGCCAGGCGCCGAGCGACGGCAGCGTGCACGGCCTCGAGCTCTCCTCGACGACCGCGCAGCCGGACGGCGATCGTGCTGCAGCCGAACGACACGGGCCAGGTCAACACCGTGACCGCGAACGGCACCGAGTTCGACATCGCCGTCCTCAACGGCGGCGACTCGACCGAGTCCGACATCGACGTGACGCTCGGCGGCGACTTCTCCGGCAAGCAGACGATCTCCTCGATCAAGGCGGGCGAGACGCAGACCGTGACGATCGCCGCCCCAGCCCTCGCCGAAGAGCGGCTCGAGCGGCACGCTCACCGTCGACGTCGCGCCGGTCTGCGGCGAGCAGATCGACTCGAACAACAAGTCGACCTACGACATCACCTTCGGCTAGCCGCCCTCTACCGGCCGTATCCTCAGCGGGCGTGGAAGGGATCGATACGACAGCGGGGATCGTCGCCGTCGCGGCCGCCGGCGTCGCGGTGGTCGCGCTGCTCATCGCGACGATCGCGCTCGTCCGCCTGCGACGGCTGCGCGGCGCGCAGAGCGCCGTGCTCGGCGAGCGCGGCAGTGATGACCTCGTCGCCCACGGCGTCGAGACGAGGCGGCTCGTGGACGAGTTCGGGGTGGCGATCGAGGAGATCGCCGCGCGCCTCGATGGACGTATGGCTGACGCGGAGGAGCGGCTGACTGGCGCCGTCACGCGGGTCGCCGTGCTCCGCTACGACGCCTTCAACGAGACGAGCGGCCACCAGTCGAGCTCGGTCGCCCTCTACGACGAGCACGGCAACGGCGTCGTCATCTCGGCGATCCTGCAGCGCGAGCAGGCGCGCGTCTACGCAAAGCCGCTCGGGACGGGCAGAGCGAGCTCGAGCTCTCGCCCGAGGAGCACGAGGCGATCCGCCTGGCCGAGGAGAACGCGGGGAGTTGAAGGTCTCCTACCTCGGCCCGACCGGGACCTACAACGAGGAGGCGCTGCTCGCCTCGGCCGCGGGGGCCGAGATCGAGCTCGCGCCGCGGGCGACGATCTTCGACGCGATCCGGGCGGTCGAGGGCGGCGAGGTCGAGCGCGGCCTCGTCCCCTTCGAGAACTCGATCGAGGGCTCGGTCCGCTCGACCCTGGACGCGCTCGCGTTCGACACGACCGGGGTCCGGATCGTCGGCGAGTACGACCAGCCGATCCGCCACAACCTGATCGCCCGCGAGGACCTCCCGCTCGAGCGGATCGAGGTCGTGCTCTCGCACCCGCAGGCGAACGCGCAGTGCGCGCGCTTCGTCCGCGAGTGTCTGCCGCAGGCCGAGGTGCGGGCGATCGCCAGCACCAGCGACGGCGTCCGCCAGGTCGCCGCCGGCAGCGAGCCCTGGGCGGCGCTCGGCTCGGCCGCCGCGGCCCGGGCCTACGGCTGCCGGATCCTGCGCGAGGGGGTCGAGGACGCCGCCGACAACGTCACCCGATTCGTCTGGCTGGCGCGCGACGGCTGGCGGCCCGAGCGCGTGCCCGGCGAGCAGTGGCGCACGACGCTCGTCTTTTACGAGCTCGGCGAGGACCACCCCGGGGCGCTCGTCGAGGCGCTGCGTGAGTTCTCCGCCCGCGGCGTGAACATGACCCGGATCGAGTCGCGACCGCGGCGCGAGGGCCTCGGCCGCTACCTGTTCTTCGTCGACATCGAGGGCGCCGAGGACGACGCGCCCCCTGCCGAGGCGATCGCCGCGCTGCGCTCGCAGGCCGAGACGGTACGGATCCTCGGCAGCTATCCCGTCGGAGCCAGCGCACCGCTGTAGGCGACCGGCGGTGCGGCGCGCGCCCCGCGGTGCCGGGAACGGCGCCGGATACAATCCGCGCACATGGACAGGCTTGCCGAACCGGCCCATGTGGTGCGGAGGCGGGATACCCCGGATCACCGAGCCGGCTCGGTCGCGCAGGCGGGCGTCGGGGCGGACGGCCTGCAGCCTCTGGCAACGGTCAGCACGATCGGCGGCCGGGTCCTGGTCCTCAACGCCAGCTACGAGCCGATCAACGTCTGCACCGTGCGCCGCGCGGCGGTCCTGCTCCTCAAGCGGCGCGCCGAGCTGCTCGAGCGCAGCGACGAATGCCTGCACAGCGAGCGCCAGCAGCTGGAGCGGCCGGTCGTCATCCGGCTGCTCACCTACGTGCGGATCCCACGCGACATCCACCGGCGCAAGATCACGCGCAAGGCCGTCCTCGCGCGCGACTCGTGGACCTGCCAGTACTGCGGCTCGACGCGCTCGGGGCTCACCGTCGACCACGTGATCCCGCGCAGCCGCGGCGGGCTCTCCGTCTGGGACAACATCGTCGCCGCCTGCGCGCCATGCAATCGCCGCAAGGGCAACCGGCTGCCCGCCGAGATCGAGATGCACCCGGCCTCGAAGCCAAGCCCGCCCGGGCCCGGCGTCTTCATCCGGATCGCGGCGCCGCGGGTCCCCCCCTCGTGGGAGCCCTACCTGGCCTTCGCGGCGGCCTGACGCTCGGACCCGCCGGCGCTTTGCGCCTGCCGTGAGCTAGTGGACGGGTCACTAGCCGTGGTAGGTCGCGTAGCTGTGGTTGGGGACGACGTCGAGCGCCTTCTTCGTCACCGTGAAGGCCGCCCAGCCGAACCTGCCGAGGCCTCCCGGGAAGTCGGCGGGATCGAAGCGGTAGCGCCAGCGGCGGCCGTGGTCGGCCAGCTTCGCGCCCGCGATCCGCTGCGGGTTGCCCTTCTTCGGGCTCTTGAAGATCGCGCCGCCGCGGACCAGGTACTCGGGGTCCGACGTCGGGCCACCACGGGTGTTGATGCCGATCAGCGGCCGCTCCGGGCGGCGCTTCGGGTTGATCTTCGATCGCACCACGACCGTGAACTGCAACTGCTTGCCGTGATGGGCCGCGATCACCTTGACGATGTCGACGCGCCCGTTGTGGCGCAGCGCCTTGGTCTCGCGGACGTCATCGCGGACGACGCTCTTGCCGCTGTTTTTGCCGTGGCCGGCGGCGCTCGCCAGCGCCGCCGCGCACAAAGCGCCCGCGGCGAGGATCAGAACGAGGACGATCGTCTTGCGTGCTCCCATCGTGGGCTGGAACACGCGGGGGCGCAAAAGTCGCGGCATCAGTTCAAGTGAAAAACGATCGGACCGCCCGCCGATCCACCGAAGTGGGGGCGGACGGTCCGAATCAGGTGCGGTTTGGAACGGTCGGCGCATCTACGAACGGGTGGGATAACTCCCGCTCACGCCGTCCCGCCGGTGCCCGGGTGGTATTCGCCGGGCGGCCCGCAGCCGCCTAGCGGCCCGTCACCTCCGGTATCCCAGAAAACATCGAACTCAAGTTAGGACCACCTCCTTTCTCCAGTAGCGGAGATTCAAGCAGACGCGGAGGTCGGCCTCAACGGGCCGCAGGCCGCTCGCTCAGGCCGGCGGGATCGTCTTGACGACGAAGCGCCGGTAGTGGCGATTCGGGGCCAGATCGACCGCCTTGCGGCGTGCCGTCAGCACCGCCCAGCCGAACTCATCGCCCTCGTGGAGACCGACCGAGGCGGGCTTGAACCGGTAGATCCAGGTCCTCTTGCGGGCGACGAACTTGTTCGCGCCGACCTTCACGTAGTGCTTGCCCTTCGCCCTGAAGACACGCGGGCCCAGCACCAGGTACTCGAACGAGGAGGAGTTGCCGCCCTTGGTGTTGATCAGGATGAACGGTCGCGTCGTCTTGCTCTGTGGATCGAGCCGGCCGGCCATGCTGATCTTGAACTTCGCTCGCCGCCCCGCCTCGTCGGCCGCCTGCACGCGGACGATGTCGATCTCAGGCTTGTGGCGGAGGGCCTTGGTGTCCGCCCGCGGGTCGCGGATCGAGTCACTGCTCGCCAGCGCCAAGGCGCAGCTCAGGGCAACCGCCACGGCGCCCACCGTCGCGACCAGCACCGCCAGCCCCCGCCCGGCCGGCCGGCCTCTACCCCGCGCCCTTCGCTCCCGCTTGCTCACCTCGTCTGCCCGAACCCGCCTCGCCCGCCGACGATGCGGTCAGGCCGAGCCGTTGGCCGAGGTCTCGCCGTCGCCCGGGGTCTCCTCGAGTGTCGGCTCCTCGGCGTCCTCACCTTCGACCGGCGCGGCGTCGCTCTCGACGACGAGGGCGACGGCGCTGACGCGATCGTCCTCCTTCATGTTCATCACCCGGACTCCCTGGGTCGCGCGGCCCATCTCCGAGATGCCCTTGACCGAGGTGCGCTGGACCATGCCGTTCTGGCTGATGAACAGCAGCTGCTCGTGCTCGCGGACGATCAGCGCGCCGGCCAGGCCACCCTTCTTCGCGGTCAGCTTCGCGGTCAGCACGCCCTTCGTGCCACGGCCCTTGACCGGGTAATCGGCGACCGGGGTGCGCTTGCCGTAGCCGTTCTCGGTGACGACGAAGACCTCGGTGTCCTCGCGCGCGACGTCCATCGCCAGCACCCGGTTCGGCTCGCCATCGATCTTTGCCGCGACGTTCATCCCCTTGACGCCCGAGGTGTCGCGGCCCATCGAGCGCACCGCGTCCTCGCTGAAGCGGCTCGCGTGGCCGGACTTGGAGACGAGCAGCAGATCGTCGTAGCCGCTCGTCAGGCGCACCTGGACGAGCTCGTCGTCGTCGCGGACCTTGATCGCGATGATCCCGTCGGCGCGGATCGGCGTGTTGTACTTGACGAACTCGGTCTTCTTGACGAGCCCTTTCGCCGTCGCGAAGGCGAGGAACTTGCCCTCGCTGAAGTCCCGCGTCGGGATCACGGCCATCACCCGCTCGCCGTCGGACAGCGGCAGCACGTTGACGAGCGCCTTGCCGCGCGCCGTACGCGAGCCCTCGGGCAGCTCGTAGACCTTAAGCCGGTAGACCTTGCCGCGGCTCGTGAAGAAGAGCAGGAAGTCGTGCGTCGAGCAGATGTGCAGGTGCTCGATGTAGTCGCCCTCCTTCAGGTCCATCCCGGTGACGCCCTTGCCGCCGCGGTGCTGCTGGCGGTAAGTGGCCAGCGGCAGTCGCTTGACGTAGCCGGATGCGGTGAGCGAGATGACCATCTGCTGGTCGGCGATCATGTCCTCGATGTCGACCTCGCCCTCGGCGAGGGTGATCTCGGTGCGGCGCTCGTCGCCGTACTTCTCCGCCAGCTCGGCCGAGCTCGTCGCTGATGATCGCGTCGATCAGCTTCTCGTCGCCGAGGATCTCGCGCAGCTCCTTGATCTTCACCAGCAGCTCCGCGTGCTCCTCGCGGACCTTGTCCGACTCGAGGCCGGTGAGCCGCTGCAGGCGCATGTCGAGGATCGCCTGCGCCTGGATCTCGGTCAGCCCGAACTGATCCATCAGGCCGCTGCGGGCGACGTCCGGGTCGGCCGAGGCGCGGATCAGCGCGATCACTGCGTCGAGGTTGTCGAGCGCGACGAGGATGCCCTCGAGCACGTGCGCGCGCGCCTCGGCCTGGCGCAGCTGGTACTGCGTCCGCCGGGTGATCACCTCGCGCTGGTGGGCCACGTAGTGGCGGATCAGGTCGCGCAGCGAGAGCGTCTGCGGCACGTTGTCGACGAGCGCCACCGCGTTGACGCCGAAGGTCGCCTGCATCTGCGTGTGCTTGAAGAGCTTGTTGAGCGCGATCTTCGGCATCGCGTCGCGCTTGCACTCGATCACCAGCCGCATGCCGGAGCGGTCGGACTCGTCGCGCAGATCCGAGATCTCGGTGATCTTCTTGTCGCGGACCAGGTCGGCGATCTTCTGGATCAGGCCGCCCTCGCCGCCCTTCTTGACCTGGAAGGGCAGCTCGGTGACGATGATCGCCTCCTTGCCCCCCTTGAGCGGCTCGATGTGGGCCCGCGCGCGGACGCGGACGCTGCCGCGGCCCGAGCGGAACGCCTCGCGGATCCCGTCGGAGCCCATGATCAGGCCGCCGCCCGGGAAGTCGGGGCCCTTGACGTACTTCATCAGCCCGTCGGTGTCGATGTCCGGGTCCTCGAGGAAGGCGTTGACGGCGCTCGCGACCTCGCGGAGGTTGTGCGGCGGGATGTTGGTCGCCATGCCGACCGCGATTCCCGAGGAGCCGTTGACGAGCAGGTTCGGGAACCGCGACGGCAGCACGAGCGGCTCGGAGCTCGACTCGTCGTAGTTGGGGCCGAAGTCGACGGTCTCCGCCTCGATGTCGCGGAGCATCTCGGTAGCAAGGCGCGTCAGACGGGCCTCCGTGTAGCGCATCGCCGCCGCCGGGTCGTCGTCGATCGAGCCGAAGTTGCCCTGGCCGTCGACGAGCGGGTAGCGAAGGCTGAACTCCTGCGCCATGCGCACGAGCGCGTCGTAGATCGCCGAGTCGCCGTGCGGGTGGTACTTGCCCATCACCTCGCCGACGATGTAGGCGCACTTGCGGTACGCCCGCGTCGGCTGCAGGCCGAGGTCGTCCATCGCGTAGAGCACGCGCCGGTGCACCGGCTTGAGCCCGTCGCGGACGTCGGGCAGGGCGCGCCCGACGATCACGCTCATCGCGTAGTCGAGATACGACGACCGCATCTCGGTCGTCAGCTCGCGCTCCTCGATGTTGCCCCCGGAGAGGAGCTCGCTACTGCCTTCCATCTAAATCATGCCTCCAACGTGGGCTGACGCGACTGCTCAGACATCGAGAACGCCGACGTCCTTCGCGTGCTTCTGAATGAATTCCTTGCGCGGCTCGACCTTGTCGCCCATCAGCTCGCTGAAGATCTGGTCGGCGAGCGCCGCGTCCTCGATCCGGACCCGCTGCGAGCGTCCGCGAGGCCGGGTCCATCGTCGTCTCGCGCAGCTGCTCGGCGTTCATCTCGCCGAGACCCTTGAAGCGCGGGAGAGCCGGACCCCCTCCTTGGCGAGGTCGAGGATCACCCGGCGGACGAGCGCGAAGCTGTCCGCGGTCCGGCTCTTGTCGCCGAGCGTGATCGTCGAACGGCGGCCTGGCCGACCTGCTTGATCAGCGAGGCGTGCACCTCGGCGAGCTTGCGGTAGTCGAGCGCCTCGAACAGCGAGCTGGGCAGGACGTGCCGGCGGGCGAGCCCGCTGCGGCGATGGATCGCCCGCACGGTGAGCGAGTCGCCGCCCTCGCTGAGCAGCTCGGTCTCGAAGGCGTCCTCCTCCGGGTTGTCGGCCTCGATCAGCTCCTTGGCCCCGGCGAGGCTGGCGACGCCCCGGTCGAGGATCTGCGACTCGGAGAGGAACGAGCACGAGGTCGTGGCCGAACTGCGCCTGCAGCGCGCTGGCCCAGCCCTCGTACTCCTTCAGCGAGCGGTTGAAGCGCTGCCACTTCGCCGCCGAGAGCTTCGTCTCGACGCCGTTGCAGTCGGTCAGCGCGAACTTCTCGAGCTTGTCGCGGAGCAGGTACTCCTCGAGCTCGGACTCCTTCTCGATGTAGACCTCGCTGCGGCCGTTCTTCGCCTTGTAGAGCGGCGGCTTGGCGATGTACACGAAGCCGCCGTCGATCAGCTCCGGCATCTGCCGGTAGAGGAACGTCAGGACGAGCGTGCGGATGTGGGCGCCGTCGACGTCGGCGTCGGTCATCAGCACGATCCGGTGGTAGCGGAGGTCCTCGATCGCGAACTCGTCGTGGACGCCGGTCCCGATCGCCGTGATCAGCGCCTGGATCTCGTTGTTGGCGAGGACCTTGTCGATCCGCGCCTTCTCGACGTTGATGATCTTGCCGCGCAGCGGCAGCACCGCCTGCGTCGAGCGGTCGCGGCCCTGCTTGGCCGAGCCGCCGGCCGAGTCGCCCTCGACGACGAACAGCTCGGCCAGGCTCGGGTCGCGGACCGTGCAGTCGGCGAGCTTGCCCGGCAGGGTCGAGTTCTCGAGCACCGACTTGCGCCGGGTCAGATCGCGCGCCTTGCGGGCCGCGTCGCGGGCCCGGGCGGCCTCGATCGCCTTCGTCACGATCCGCTTGCTGTCGGCCGGGTTCTCCTCGAGGAACTCGGCCAGCTTGCGGTTGACCGCCTCCTTGACGAAGCCCTCGATCGGCGGGTTGCCGAGCTTGGTCTTCGTCTGGCCCTCGAACTGCGGGTCGTGGAGCTTCACCGAGATCACCGCGGTCAGGCCCTCGCGGATGTCGTCGCCGCTGAGGTTCGTGGTCCTTCTCCTTGAGCAGCCCCTTCTCGCGCGCGTAGGCGTTCAGCGTCCGCGTCAGCGCCGAGCGGAAGCCGGACAGGTGCGAGCCGCCCTCGTGCGTGTTGATGTTGTTGGCGAACGAGAACACGGACTCCTGGTAGCCGGTGTTCCACTGCATCGCGATCTCGACCGCGCCCTCGTCGCCCTCGCTCTCGAAGTAGACGGTCTTCGCGTGCAGCGCGTCCTTGTTCGCGTTCAGGTGGGCGACGAAGTCGACGATGCCGCCCTCGTAGTGGAACTCCTCCTCCTGGCCCTCGCCGCGCTCGTCGACCAGCGTGATCCGCAGCCCGCGGGTGAGGAACGCCGTCTCGCGCATCCGCGCGGCGAGCGTCTCGAAGTCGTAGTGATCTCGTCGAAGATCTCGGCGTCGGGCAGGAACGTGATCGTGGTGCCCGTTGCCGTCGGCCTTGCCGGTGCCGTCGAGCGGCGCCCTGCGGGACGCCGCGCACGTAGTCCTGCTCGTGCACGCTCGCCCGCGTAGCCGGATCTCCAGGTGCAGGCGCTCGGAGAGCGCGTTGACGACCGAGACGCCGACGCCGTGCAGGCCGCCGGAGACCTTGTAGCCGCCGCCGTCGCCGAACTTGCCGCCGGCGTGCAGGACGGTGAGCACGACCTCGGCGGCCGGCTTGCCCTCCTTCTCCATGATGTCGACGGGATGCCGCGGCCGTCGTCGACGACGGTGACGGAGTTGTCGGGATGGATCGTCACCGTGACCTCCGTCGCGTGGCCGGCGAGCGCCTCGTCGACGGAGTTGTCGACGACCTCGTAGACGAGGTGGTGCAGGCCGCGGATGCCGGTCGAGCCGATGTACATGCCCGGACGCTTGCGGACCGCCTCGAGTCCCTCGAGGACGGTGATGTCCTTGGCGCCGTAGCTATCGGCGCGCCTTACTCGACTTCGTCTGCCACTGAGTCCTTTCGTACTTACGTGAATGATCCCGCTCGGCCCGGCGGCACCCATACACGGGAAGCCCCGCGGGTGGACCGGGCGAAGAGGCCCTGGCCCAGCGCTACGGGGCCGAAGAAGCAGTTGTCATAAGGATAGCAAAGTGACCCCCCTCGAGGGTGAATCGGAGGGTCGCGTAACCGTGACAAAAGACCTGCAAATATGGACACTTTTGCGCGGCTTGTCGCGGGCGGTCGCTCAGCGGTGGCGGCTGAGGTCGGCGGTGAAGCGCAATGCGGCGACCCGGTCGGCCCCACGATCGCCCTCGAGCCGCTCCAGCAGCGCCTCCTGCATCAGCTCCAGCTCCTGCGCCCAGGCGCCGCTCTCGCAGGCGATCGTCACCGTTCCAGCGCGCTCGGAGACGGGCTCGGAGCTCGCGGCGATCGCCTCCCCGCAGGCCTCGGCCAGGCCGCCTGCACCTCGGCCAGCAGCGTCCGCGGGGCGCTCTCGGCGAGCACCCGGGCGAGCGAGTCGCCCAGCGGGCGTCGGTCCGCGACGGCGGATGCCCGCTCACGCCGCCACCGGCTCGACCGCGCCCGCGCGGACCGAGATTCCCGCACGTCGGCGCTCCGGCGAGCTGCCGGCACGTGCTCGGCCTCGGTCGCCGTGATCAGCACCTGACCCCCCGCGGAGATCGCCTCGACGAGCCGGCGGCGGCGCTCGGGGTCGAGCTCGCTCATCACGTCGTCGAGCAGCATCAGGGGCAGCGTACGGCGTGCGCGTCGCAGCGCCTCGCGCTCGGCGAACAGCAGCGCCAGCAGGCCAGGCGCTGCTGGCCCTGCGACCCGTAGCGGCGCAGCGGCGCGGCCGCCAGGCGCAGCTCGACCTCGTCGCGGTGCGGGCCCCAGATCGTGAAGCCGCGGGCGAGGTCGCCTCGCGGCGCGCGGCGAGCTCGGCGGCGATCCCCGCAGCGTCGAGCTCGCCGGTTGCCGGCCGGTAGCGAAGCTCGGCATCCCGCTCGAGGCCGAGCGCCGCGGCGGCTGCGGCGAAGGGCTCGGCCAGCTCGGCGGCGGCCGCGGCGCGCGCCTCGACCAGCGGCACGGCGCGCGTCGGCGAGCTCGCGGTCCCAGGCCGCGAGCTGCTCGCTGCTCGCCGCCGCGGCGGATCCGGCCGATCAGCGCGTTGCGCTGCGCCAGGGCCCGCGAGTAGTCGGGGGCGAGCTCGGCCCGGGCGGGCCACAGCGCCGCCGCGAGGCGGTCGAGGTGCGCCCGGCGCGGCGCGGGCGGGCCCTTGACGAGCGCCAGGCGATCGGGCATGAAGACGCTGAGCGCCGGGCGGCGGCGGTCGTCCTCCGCCTCAGCGTCGCGGCCGTCGACGCGCCGGCGGCGGCCCTCGGTCGTCGAGACCGAGGCGAGCATGCGAATCGGCTCCGCCTCCTCACCGGGTTCGGGTTTGAGCGCCACCTCGACCCGCGCCAGGCTCTCGCCGAAGGCGATCATCTCGCGCTCGCGTGCGCGTCCGGCAGGAGCGCCCGGTGAGCGCGAAGTACAGGGCCTCGAGCAGGTTCGTCTTGCCGGCGCCGTTCGGGCCGTGGACGACCGTCAGGCCCGGTCCGAGCGCGATCGTCGCGTCGGCGAGGTTGCGGAAGGACCGCGTCCGGAGCTGCTCGGCGACCACGAACGCGGGCCCGCGGCCTAGACGGGTGAGTCCATCTAGACGTTGAGGCGGATCGGCATCACGAGGTAGCTGAAGTCCTCGTCGCCGGCCTGCTGCAGGAGTCCGGGCCGCAGCGGCGAAGTCAGGCGAAGCAGGACTTCCTCGGTCTCGATGCTCTCGACCCCCTCGATGAAGAACTGCGGGTTGAACGCGATCACCAGGTCCTCGCCCTCGAACGAGCAGGGCATCGACTCGCTCGCGTCACCGATCTCCGGCGTCTCCGCCGAGACGGTCAGCTCGCCGGCGCTGAAGCCGAGCCGCAGCGGCGCGTTGCGCTGGGCGAGGTGGCGGATCCGCTTCGTCACGTCGAGCAGCTCCGCCTTCGGCAGGCGGACGTCGTGGTCGAAGGCGTCCGGCAGCAGCTGGCGGTAGCTCGGGAACTGGCCGTCGATCAGCCGCGAGCAGAGCTCGTAGGCGCCCGGCCCGGAAGATGATCTGGTTGCCGGGCATCGCGATCTCGACCTCCTCGACGCCGGTCGCCGAGACGATCCGGGCGAGCTCGCGCAGCGCGCGCGCCGGCACGTTCGCCTCGAACGCTTCGCTCGGGGCCGAGCCGAGCGTGGTGTGCTTGACCGAGAGCCGGTAGGAGTCGGTCGCGACCATCGTCAGCGGTCGCTCCTCGACGCTGACGAGGATGCCGGTCAGGATCGGCCGGACCTCGTCCCGGGAGGCGGCGCGGGCGACCCGCTCGACCGTCTCGGCCAGCGCCGCGGCCGGCATCCGGATCGGCTCGCCCTCGAACGTGGGCAGGCGCGGGAAGTCCTCGGTCGGCAGTACGCGCAGGTGGAAGCGGGCGGTGCCGGCGGTCAGCTCGACGTCGCGTTCGGCCGGGCGCTCGGCGATCGTGACGGGTCCCGGCGGCAGGGCGCGGGCGACGTCGGTGAGCAGTCGGCCGGGGAGCAGGATCGTGCCGTCGCCCTCGACCTGGGCGTCGATGCCGACGCTGAGGGCGAGCTCCATGTCGGTTGCGCGGGCCGTCGCGGTGCCGCCCTCGGCGGTGAGCAGGATGCCGCCGAGCGAGGGCAGCGTCGAGCGCGTCGACAGCGCCCGCGAGGCGGACTGCAGAGCGTCGAGCAGCGGGTCGCGGTCGGCGGTGATCTTCATCTGTTTCCTCTTCCCGTGTTCTGAGTTGATGTAGGTGTGGGGAAACCCTTGCAAAAGGCTCGGATCGCGCTTGGGCAAAGGCGATTCGGCCGTGGAAAGCGGCGGTGGGAAACCGCGGCGTGCGTGGAGTGGAACCGTGACTCATGCGGCCGGTCGGGTTGTCCCCAAGCGCTCGTGGACAGCTTCGAGGGCGCGGTGGATATCGGAGCCCGGCTCGAGCCGCTTCTCGATCGTGCGGATCGAGTGCAGGACGGTCGAGTGGTCGCGGTCGAAGGCGCGGGCGATCTCGGCCAGCGAAGCGCCGGTGGCGTCGCGGGAGACGTAGATGGCGAGCTGCCGCGCCCGGACGATGTTGGCTGCGCGACGGGGCGAGTTGAGGTCGGCGCGGGAGACGCGCAGGACCTCGCAGGTTGCTTCCTGGATCTGCTCGATCGTCAGCGGGGTGGAGGCGGCTGCGCGCCGGTGGCGCTCGGATCGTCGCCGAGGGCCCGCTCGACGAGGTCGGCGGTCGGCGGCTCGCCGAGCAGCGAGGCGAAGGCGGCGACGCGGGTCAGGGCACCCTCGAGCCGGCGCAGGTTGGCGGGCACCGCTTCCGCGATCTGGCGGAGCACGTCGACGTCGGGGACGTTGATCGCGCGCTCGGCGGCGAGCCGGCGGAGGAGGACGATCCGGGTCGCGACATCGGGTTGGGTCACCTGGACGGTCAGTCCCCAGGCGAAGCGGTCGCGGAGCCGCTCGGTGAGCCGCTCCATCGCCTCCGGCGGCCGGTCGCTGGAGAGCACGATCTGGCTGCCGGCCGCGTAGAGCTCGTTGAAGGTGTGGAAGAACTCGTCCTCGGTGCGCGCCTTGCCCTCGAGGAACTGGACGTCGTCGATCAGCAGCGCGCCGACGTTGCGGTAGCGCGCCTTGAAGCGCTGGGCGGCGGCCGCTGCTGCGCAGCGAGCCGACGAACTCGGAGGTGAAGCGCTCGGCGGTCGTGTAGACGACGGTCATGTCGGGACGGCGCTTGCGCAGGTAGTTGGCGATCGAGACGAGCAGGTGGGTCTTGCCGAGACCCGGATCGCCGTAGATGAACAGCGGGTTGTAGGCCTCGCCGGGCAGCTCGGCGACGGCGAGCGCGGCGGCGTGGGCGAAGCGGTTGCCGCCGCCGATCACGAAGCGGTCGAAGTCGAGGTCGCGGGCGAGCGCCGCCGGCACCGCGACCCCCGCGCGGCCGAGGACGGTCGTCTCGGCTCCCTCGCCGGCTTCGGCGAAGACGATCTCGGTGATTCCGGGGCCCGGTCGCGGAGCGCCGCCTCGGCGAGTGCCTGGTAGCGGCGCTCGAACCAGTCGCGGACGCGGTCGGGCCCGTCCACGTAGAGGCGCGTTCCCTGGACGCCGACCGCCTGGAGCGGCTCGAGCCAGCTCTCGAAGGCCGAGGGCGGCACCTTGCCGCGGAGCTCCTCGCGGACTCCCTCCCAGATCGCCGTCAGGTCGTTGCTTCTCTGCTGCAAGCTTGCTTTCTCGTGATCGATCGACGCCTGCTCGGGCGCCCCGTTACCGCCCGCCAGGCGGTCTGCGGGCGATCATAGGTGCCGTCCTATGGGTCGATCGGAGCAACCCCGCAAATCGCGCCGAAAGCAATCGGCGGATGCGTATACTGCGCCGTCCCCGCGGCACCCGCGGGCCACCGATCATGAAGCGAACCTGGCAGCCAAAGAAGAGAAAGCGCGCCCGCGCGCACGGCTTCCGATCCCGGATGCGGACGCGGCACGGCCGCGAAGTCCTCCGCCGGCGCCGCCGCAAGGGTCGCAAGCGCCTCACCGTCTGAGCCCGCGATGGCCGGCTCGGGACGCGAGGGACGCAAGCGGGGGCGCCTCTCCCGCAGCGGCGACTTCGATCGCGCCTACCGGGACGGCCGCTCGCACGCGAACCGATTCCTCGTCCTCTACGCGTTCCCGCGCTCCGCCGAGGAGGCCGACGACGACGTGCGCCTCGGCGTCTCGGTCGGCCGCAAGGTCGGCGGCGCCGTCGAGCGCAACAAGGTCAAGCGGACCATGCGCGAGGCCTTCTGGGCGCTGGCCGACGACTGCCCGCCCAGCACGACTTCGTGCTCGTCGGCCGCGCCGAGATCGCCGGACTGATCGAGCGCGAGGGCACCACGGGCGTGCAGACGTCGATCGCGAGCCTGCTCGAGGAAGCGCGGGCGGATTCCTGATGTGTGCCGGCGTTTCACGTGAAACGGGCGACGAGGCCACAAACTCGGAGTCGTGGGCGGCCGAACCCGCCGTTTCACGTGAAACGGCGACGCCGGCCTCGCCGCCTCGCCGCCGATCCGCGTACTGACCGCGGTGCTGTTGCGCGCCGCTGCGCTTCTACCGCCGCTTCATCTCCCCCGGCCTGCCGGCGCGCTGCCGCTACTACCCGACCTGCTCCGCCTACGCCGAGCAGGCGGTACGCGAGCTCGGCCCGTTCAGGGGCTTGATCGTCGCCGGCTGGCGGGTGCTGCGCTGCAATCCGCTGAGCCCGGGAGGCATCGACCCCCTCGAGGCGCGTACTCTCTTCCGCTCCGGCGGGACCGAGCACCCCCCCACCCGCGCCGGCACGACGCACTGATGCTCCCACTCGCTCATCCCGATCTTCACGACATCCCCGAGGCGATCGTCAAGGCCTTCTACGACGTCTTCGGCAACTGGGGCGTCGCGATCATCCTGCTGACGTTCACGGTCCGGCTGGCGATCCTGCCGCTCTCGCTGAAGCAGATCCGCTCGATGCGCGCGATGCAGGCGCTGCAGCCGCAGATGAAGGCGATCCAGGAGAAGTACAAGGACGATCGCCAGCGCCAGCAGCAGGAGATGATGAAGTTCTACCAGGAGAACGAGATCAATCCGCTCGCCTCCTGCTTCCCGCTGCTGCTGCAGCTGCCGGTCTTCTTCGCCCTCTACGGGATGCTCCGCAGCGACAGCTTCCAGAACGACGTCGAGAACAGCCCCAACACCGGCTTCCTCTTCATCCACAACATCACCGAGCCGCCGGAGACGACGGCGATCGCGATCGTCCTCGTCGTCCTCTTCGTCGGCACCCAGCTGCTCGCCGGCCTGGCGATGTCGATCCGCGGCCAGCTCGAGGGCCCGCAGCGGTTCATCGTCTTCGGCCTCCCGTTCGCGTTCGCGCCGTTCGTCTTCCAGTTCCCGACCGGCCTCGCGATCTACTGGATCACGACGAACGTCTGGACCTTCGGTCAGCAGCAGGTGGTCGGCCACTTCTTCCCGCCCCCGGAGAAGAAGACCCCGGAGGAGATCGCGGCCGAGAAGCCGCCGCCCCCGCCCCCGAAGAAGAAGAAGAAGCGAAGCGGAAAGCGACGGTAGGACGATGAGCGAAGACGCCAACAAAAGCGACGAGCGCGACGCGCTCCCCGGCGACCCCGCGGGCCGCGTGACGGCGATCCTCGACCGGATCCTCGATGAGCTCGATCTCGACGCCGACGTCGAGATCAACGAGAGCGACGAGGAGATCCTCGCCCAGATCGACGGCGACGACGACCTCGGGATCCTGATCGGCCGCCGCGGCCAGACGCTCGATGCGCTGCAGCTGATCTGCTACCGCGCCGCCTTCCAGGGCTCCTCCGACCGCAAGCGCGTCACCGTCGACGCCGCCGGCTACCGCGAGCGCCGCCGGGACCTGCTCACCGAGGAGGCCGAGATCGCCGCCGAGCGGGCGACGCGCAACGGCGAGTCGATCCGGCTCGAGCCGATGTCGGCCTCCGAGCGCCGCATGGTCCACGAGGTCCTCAAGGACCGCAGCGACGTCGAGACCTACAGCGAGGGCGACGATCCCGAGCGCCGGGTCGTCGTCGCGCCGCTCGTCGACGAGTAGCTGCCGCCCGCCGCGGCACGATGGATTCCGCCGCTCCGGATCCAGCCGAGCGGCCGCCGCAGCTCCCCGACGGCGCGCGCCGGGCTGTCGATCGGGTGATTCGACCTGCTCGCGGCCGACCCCGCCGCGCCGACCACGGTCACCGACCGGGCGCAGGCCGACCGCGTCCACGTCGCCGACAGCCTCGCGGGCCTCGTCTTCGCCGAGCTGCGCGCCGCGCGGGCGATCTGCGACGTCGGGTCCGGCGCCGGCTTCCCCGGCCTGGTGCTGGCGGCGGCGCTGCCGCGAGGCGCGGGTCGACCTGGTCGAGTCGCTCGGGCGCAAGTGCGCGTTCATCGAGCGGGCGGTCGCGGCGGCCGAGCTCGGCAACGCTCGCGTCGTCTGCGAGCGCGCCGAGACCTGGGGCGCCGGCGCCGGGTGCGAGCGCCTACGACGTCGTCACCGCCCGCGCGGTCGGCCGGCTCAGCACGCTGGCCGAGCTCGCCGTGCCGCTGCTCGCCGAGGGCGGCGTGCTGATCGCCTGGAAGGGCCGCCGCGACCCCGACGAGGAAGCGGAGCTCGAGACGCGCCGCGGAGGCTCGGCGATGAGCCGGTCGCGGTCGCCCTGGAGCGGCCCCTACGCGGGCAGCGAGCATCGCCACCTGCACCTGATCCGCAAGAGCGGGCCGACGCCCGGCGGGCATCCCGCGCCGCCCGGGGATGGCGAAGAAGCGGCCGCGGGGGAGCTGAGGTTGCTCGCGCGTCAGCGCAGGGGCGGCCGGACGTCCGCGCGAGGTGCGCACGCCTGCTCTCTTCCGAACTTCGCCGTCTTTGCGGGGATTCCTTCCCCGCGCGGAGGCGAGCTCAGCCGGGACGTGTCCAGCCGGGCCAGGGCCAGCCGGGCCGAGCCTCTAGAGTCGCCCGCCCGATGGGACTCGTCTACGCGATCGCCAACCAGAAGGGCGGGGTGGGGAAGACCACGACCACGGTCAACCTCGGCGCCTGCATCGCCGAGCTCGGCCGGCAGACGCTTGCCGTCGATCTCGACTCGCAGTGCAACTCGACGGTCGCGCTCGGCCTCGGTCGCGACGAGCACCCCTCCTCCTACGACTGCCTCTGCGGCGACACCTCCGTCGCCGAGGCGGCCCGCCCGACGGCCACCGACAACCTCTGGATCGTGCCCGCCAACCGCGACCTCGCCGGCGCCGCGGTCGAGCTGCCGACGCTCGAGCGCTCCTCGTACCGGCTGCGCGAGCGGCCTCGGCGCGGTCCGCGAGCGCTTCGCGGCGACGCTGCTCGACTGCCCACCCTCGCTCGGCCCGGTCACCGTCAACGCCCTCGTCGCCGCCGACCGCGCGATCGTCCCGGTCCAGGCCGAGTACCTGGCGCTCGAGGGCCTCGTGCAGTTCCTCGACACCGTCCACACCGTGCGCCGGCAGATGAACCCGGCCCTGGTTCTGACCGGCTTGCTGATCACCATGGCTGATGAGCGAACGCGCCTCGCCCAGGACGTCGAGAACGAGTTGCGAGCCCACTTCCCCGAGCTGGTCCTGAAGACCGTCGTGCCCCGCAGCGTGCGCATCGCCGAGGCGCCGAGCTTCGCGCTGCCGATCACCGAGCACGCGCCCGGCGTCGCGCGGGGCCGACGCCTACCGGTCGCTCGCCGACGAGGTGCTCGCCCGTGGCTAACCGTCAGCGTTCAGAGGCGGTAGCCGGGGAGGTGCGGGAGCCGTGGCCGCTAGACGTCCGGCATCGGCCGAGGGCTCGCCGCGATCCTGCCCGAGCCCGAGGAGGGCGCACCCGGCGACGACCTGCGACGGTCCCCGTCGGCATGATCAGGCCGAACCCGGACCAGCCGCGGAAGAGCTTCGACCCCGAGAAGCTCGAGCAGCTCGCCGCCTCCGTCGCCGAGGCCGGGGTGATCCAGCCGCTGATCGTGCACCAGCTCGCCGACGGCCGCTACGAGCTGATCGCCGGCGAGCGGCGCTGGCGCGCCGCCCAGCAGGCCGGCCTCGAGACGCGTGCCGATCGTCGTCCGCGACGAGGACGAGGGCCGCGCGGCTGCAGACGGCGCTGATCGAGAACATGGCCCGCGAGGACCTCAACCCGGTCGAGGAGGCGCGCGCCTGCGCGGCGCTCGTCGAGGAGCTCGCGGTCAGCAAGGAGGAGGTCGGCGCGCCGCCTCGGCCGATCGCGCAGCGCCGTCTCGAACCTGATCCGCCTGCTCGAGCTCCCCGACCAGGTGCTCGACCTGCTCGTCGCCGGCGAGCTCAGCGAGGGCCACGGCCGGGCGCTGCTCGCCGTCAAGGGCCAGGACGCGCGCCGCCGGCTCGCCCGCGAGGCGGTCGCGGAGGGCTGGTCGGTCCGCGAGCTCGAGCGCCGGGCGAAGGCGCCGGCCGCGTGCCGGCGAAGCGCGAGCGCCCGAGCTGCACCCCGACGAGGAGGCGGCGATCGGCCGCGCGGAGGACGCGTTCGAGCGGGCGCTCGGCCGCGACGTCCGCGTCGCCGCCGGCTCGCGGCGGCTTCCGGGTCGAGATCCGCTTCGAGGACATCGACGAGCTGCTCGGCCTCGCCGGCTCGCTGCGCCGCTCCTGACCGCTCGCGGCGCTTTGCGGACGGCCGCAGCGGGCCATCGGCGTCCCGTGACTAGAATGCCTCGACCCGCGCCCCGGCGCGAATCGAGCGTGAGGCGAGGGCGATTAGCTCAGTTGGTTAGAGCGCGTCTCTGATAAGGACGAGGTCCCTGGTTCGAATCCAGGATCGCCCACTTGCAGCGGATGCACATCTACGGCGTCAGCTTCGACATGGTCGGCAAGCAGCCGATCGTGCTGCTGAAGACGGAAGACGGCAATCGGTTTCTTCCGATTTGGATCGGGCATCCGGAGGCGGCCGCGATCCTGATGAAGCTCCAGGGAGCCTCGACGCCGCGGCCGATGACCCACGATCTGCTCACCGACATGCTCGGCCAGCTCGACGCCAGCTGCGAGCGCGTCTCGGTGACCGAGCTGCGCGACAACACCTTCTACGCGACGATCACGATCTCCGTCAACGGCGCCGAGATCGAGATCGACTCGCGGCCCTCCGACGCGCTCGCCCTCGCCGTCCGCACCGACGCGCCGATCTACGCCGCCGACGACGTCATCGAGGAGTCCTCGATCGAGTTCGAGCACGAGGTCGAGGACCAGGAGGAGGTCGTCGAGAAGTTCAAGGACTTCCTCGACAACGTCTCGCCCGAGGACTTCGTCGAGGGCGAGGAAGAGGAGAGGCAGGGCGGAGCACCGACGAGCCGCTCGAGGCTCCCGAGGGCCTAGCTCAGGAGCCCGTCGCTGGGCCTCAGCCGCCGCGAGCGCCGCCGCCTGCTCGCCGAGCCTGACGCTGTAGTTCGTGCCGCGGTCCTCGGGGTAGATCTGCGTCGTGTTGGCCAGCCACAGCCCCGGCGCGGGCGTCCGCCAGCGGCGGGATCCGGCTCCGGTAGCCGACGCGTCACGATCGGCTGTGCCGCGGCCTCGCGTAAGGCGCTGTCCCGGACCCAGTGCGCTCGAAGGCCGGGTTCGACCTTGCGCAGGTGCGGCTCGTAGATCGAGCAGCAGCTCGACGCCTCGAGCGGCGATCAGCGCGTCGCCCGGCAGCACGTAGTTGGCGACGTAGAGGAAGTGCCGGCCGCCGTAGCGCTCCGTGCCGAGCGAGGTTGCCCTGCTCGATCAGGCCGATGAACGGGATCCCGGGCTCGGCGATGTTGGTCCAGTAGAAGTCGCCGAAGCGGCGGTCGAGCTCGAGCAGCAGGCAGATCGCGGTGCCGTACTCAGCCGCCCCGCACGCGCCCGGCGTAGTCCGGCCCGATCTCTGCCTCGAGCCCCTCGTCGAGCAGCGCGCCGAAGATCGGCGAGGGCACGGTCGCGAGCACCGCCTCGTAGGTGGCTGAGCCGTCCGCCTCGAAGGCGCTGGGGTCGGTGCCCGCCCGGAACGACCCGCCGCCCCCCAGGCCGAGCTCGAGCCTGCGGTCATCGAAGCTCGGCGCAGCGCCCGCGCGGGGCGGTCGATGAGCACGGTGCCGCCGGCGCGGGTGATCTCGTCCGCGAGGCGATCGAGCAGCGGCTGCCAGCCGCCGCGCGGGTAGCCGAGCCTCTCGCCGCCCGCTTCGCGGCCGTCGATCCGCCGCCGCAGGTTGAGCTTGTTGTGCAGCCATGCCGCCGAGATCTCCTCCGAGCGGCCGGCGAACTTGCCCTCCATCAGCGGTCCCCAGACGACCCGCCACGCCTCCGGCCCCATCCAGCGCTCGACCATCTAGCGCGCGGTGCGGTCGCTCGAAGGCTCGCTGCCCGATCGGGTCCGCTGCAGCGCCAGCGCCCCGGCGCCCATCCGCAGCCGGCCGAGCAGGGACATCGGCCGGAAGCGGAGCAGGTCGAGCGGTGAGGTGAACGGCGTGCGAGGCGCCGTCGCGGAAGATCGCCATGCTCGAGGGCAGCCACTCGATCTCAGCTCCCATGCCGAGCTCCTCGTAGAGCGCGACGATCTCGCGGTCGGTTGTGAAGAGGTGGTGGTAGTAGTGCTCGAGCCGGTCGCCGCCCTCGACCGGCATCGTCGCGACCTGGCCGCCGAGGCCCGGCCAGCGCTCGTAGACGTCAACCTCCGCGCCCCCGAGCGCCAGTCGCCGCGCGGCGACGAGCCCCGCGATCCCGGCGCCGATCACGCGACCTTCACTGCTCCGACGTGCCCGTCCGAGCCCGCGGCCGGCCCGTCCCGGAGCAGATACAGCGGCCGGCCCTTGACCTCCTCGTAGATCCGCCCGATGTACTCGCCGATGATCCCGACCGTGATCAGCTGGATCCCGCCGAGCAGCAGGACGGCGAACAGCACGGTGGTGATGCCGGGCACGAACTGGCCGGTGGCCTTGAAGATGATCGCGACGGGGATCCCGAGGAAGGCGATCGCGCTGAACAGGAACCCGAGCGCCGTCGCGGCCTGCAGCGGCAGATGCGAGAACGACGCGATCGCGTCGAACGCGAAGCGGATCATGCTGGCGCAGCGTGAACTTCGTCTCCCCGGCGTAGCGCGGATCGCGGTCGTAGGCGACGGCAGTCTGCGTGAAGCCGACCCAGACGGTCATCCCGCGCAGGAAGCGGTTGCGCTCCCGCATCGAGCCGAGCGCGTCGAGCGCGCGGCGGTCGAGCAGCCGGAAGTCACCCGAGTTCGGCTCGAGCTCGATCTGGGCGAGCTTCGAGAAGGCCCGGTAGAAGCCGCGGGCGGTGGCCAGCTTGAAGCGCCCCTCGCCCTCGCGCTGGCGCCGGACCGCGTAGACGACGTCGGCGCCCTCGCGCCAGCGGTCGAGCAGGTCGACGATCAGCTCGGGCGGATCCTGCAGATCCGAGTCGAGCATCACGATCGCGTCCCCCGTGGCCTGATCGAGCCCGGCGGTGAGCGCGGCCTGGTGACCGAAGTTGCGCGACAGGGTGATCGGCCGGAGTCGCGGCTCCGAAGCCGCCAGCGTGGCAATCAGCTCCGCGCGTCCGGTCGGTCGAGCCGTCGTCGACGAGCAGCAGCTCGTAGTCGATCCCCGGCCAGCGCCGCCTCGACGCGGCGGCAGAACTCGGCGACCGTCGCCTCCTCGTTGTAGACCGGCGCGACGACGCTGAGCAGGCGCAGCGTGCGCCCGGCGTCCGGCTGCGTGCGGAAGCGGGGCGCTCTCCGTCTCGCCATCCAGCGGCGGATCATTGCAGCGCGTTTGCGTAGTGTCCGCAGTTGTGAGCGGGCCCGCAGTGCAGCGACCAGGCCGTGGGGCCGCGTCGCGATGAGCTCCCGCTGCGCGTCTGCGGCGCCGGCGGACTCGCGCCGCAGCTCGCGGTCGCCGGCGACGCCGGCGAGGCGGGGCTGATCCCGACGACCGACAGCTTCGGCACGGCCCTCGGCCGACATCGTCCGCTGCCCCGTCTGCGGGCACATGCAGCTCGCCCGCTTCCCGAGCGAGGAGTCCCTCGCCGAGGCCTACGGGGAGGCCGAGTCGGCCGACTACGTCGAGGAGGAAGAGGGCCAGCGGGCGACGGCGCGCGCGGTGCTCGAGCGGATCGAGCGCAACGGCCCGGGTCCGGCCGCCGGACCGCTGCTCGAGCTCGGCTGCTGGGTCGGCTTCCTGCTCGCCGAGGCGGAGGCGCGCGGCTGGCGGGCGCAGGGCGTCGAGCCGAGCGCGTTCGCCGCCGCTTACGCCCGCGACCGGCTCGGCCTGACGGTTCAGCAGACCGGCTTCGAGGAGGCCGAGCTCGAGCCGGCGAGCTTCGGGGCGCTCGTCATGGCCGACGTGATCGAGCACCTGATCGACCCCGGCGCGGCGCTGCGCCGCTGCCGCGAGCTGCTGCGCCCCGCCGGCGTGCTCGCCCTGGTCCTGCCCGACTCCGGCTCGCCGCTCGCCCGCGCGATGGGCCGCCGCTGGTGGTCGGTGATTCCGACGCACGTCCAGTACTTCACCCGGCAGAGCATCGCCCGGCTGCTCGGCCGCGAGGGCTTACGAGCTGCTCGACGTCGCGACTTCGCCGAAGGCGTTCACGGTCCGCTACTACCTGGGCCGGATCGGCGGCTACAGCGACGCCACCGCCGCCGCCGCGACGCGGCTCGCCGAGCGCGTCGGCGTCGCCGACGCGCTCTGGGCTCCGGACTTCGGCGATCGGATGATCGTGCTCGCGCGCCGCAGCCGGCCGGACTCCGCCAGCCGCCGGCCAGCCGCGTAGGCCGCGGCCTGCAGCCCGAGCTCGAGTGCGCGCGCGACGAACTGCTCGAACGAGATCCCGGCCGCCTCGCAGGCCATCGGCAGCAGCGAGGTGTCGGTCAGCCCGGGGATCGCGTTGAGCTCGATCACCTCGGGGCCGTCGGCGCCGAGCATCACGTCGACGCGGGCGAAGCCGCTGCAGCCGAGCGCGCGCCAGGTCGCCTCGCGCGACCTCGGCGACGGCGCCGGCCTCGCCCCGGTCGAGCTCGGCCGGGACAGGTGTAGGTCGTGCGGCCGATCTCGTAGCGGGCCTCGTAGTTGAACTGGTCGGCCTCCCGCGGGACCGCCTCGACGATCGGCAGCGCCTCGCCGTCGATCAGCGAGACGGCGAGCTCGCGCCCGTCGACGTGCCGCTCGAGCAGGACGCGGTCGTCGTAGCTGAAGGCGGCGACCAGCGCCTCCGGGCACCTGCTCGCGGTCGGCGGCGAAGCGGACGCCGAGCGAGGAGCCCTGGGCGGCGGGCTTGATCACGAGCGGGAAGCCCAGACCCGGCCTCGATCTCCTCGAGCGCGTCGGCGGCGCCGAGCTCGCGGAAGGCGGTCGCGTTGAAGGCGACCCAGTCGGGCGTCGGGATGCCGTGCTCCGCGCAGCAGGTGCTTGGTCGCGACCTTGTCCATCGAACGCAGGCAGGCGGAGACGCCCGGCCCGGTGTAGGGGATGCCGAGGATCTCGAGCAGCTCCTGCACCGTGCCGTCCTCGCCGCCTGGCCCGTGCAGCGCGATGAAGGCGATCTCCGGGCGGATCTCCTTGAGCGTCGGAGACCAGCCCCGCGCCGGCGTCGAGCGGCGATGACCTCGTGGCCGAGCGCTCGAAGCGCGTCCTCGACCCGCGCGCCGGAGCGGAGCGAGACGCCCGCTCGAGCGAGCGGCCCCCCTTGATCACGGCGACGCGCATCGCGGGCCCGCTACCGGCCTCGGGCTGCCGCCGCCGGCCGCAGCGGCAGCACCTCGCCGCCGTCCCCGGCGGCGGGCTCGGCGGGCGGGGGGATGCGGTGCTCGCCGGTGATCGTCCGGTAGAGCTCGACCTGCTCGGAGATCACGGCGCCGATCCGGCGCACGCCCTCGGTGATCTCGTCCTCGGTCTGCGCGGAGAAGTTGAGCCGCATCGAGCTCGACCCGCGGCCGTCGACGAACGCGGCCTCGCCCGGGACGAAGGCGACGTTCTCGCGCAGCGCCTTGGCGAGCAGGTCGGTGGTGTCGATGTAGTCGGGCAGCGTCGCCCAGACGAAGAGGCCGCCCTCGGGCTGCGACCACCTGGCCTCCGGTGGGAAGAAGCGCGCCAGCGCCTCGAGCATCGCGTCGCGTCGCGAGCGGTAGATCGCGCTGACGTCGGCGACGTACTCGCGCCAGCGGCCCTCGCCGAAGAACTCGCCGACGAAGTACTGGGTCAGGGTCGAGGTGCAGAGGTCGGCGGCCTGCTTGCCGAGCACCACCTTCTCCATCACCGGCGGCGGCGCGCAGAGCCAGCCGACCCGGATCCCGGGCGAGAGGATCTTCGAGAAGGTGCCGGCGTAGAGCACGTAGTCGCCGCCGTCGAGCGAGTACAGCGAGGGCAGCGGCTCGCCCTCGAAGCGCAGCATCCCGTAGGGGTTGTCCTCGAGCACGAGCAGCTCGCGCTCGCGGGCGATCGCGACGAGCTCGTGCCGGCGCTGCTACGACATCGTCACGCCGCCGGGGTTCTGGAAGGTCGGCACCGAGTAGATCAACTTCGGCCGGCGGCCGGCTGCGGCGAGCGCGTCGAGGGTCTCGGCGAGCGCGTCGGTCCGCATCCCGTCGCTCGTCGATCGGCACCTGGATCGTCTCGGCCTCGTACGAGCAGAAGACCGGCACGGCGCCCGGGTAGGTCGGGCGCCTCGGCGACGACCACGTCGCCGGGGTCGATCAGCGCCTTCGCGACGAGGTCGAGCGCCTGCTGACCGCCGGTCGTGACGATCACGTCCTCGAGCTCCGGCCGCATGCCCTCGGCCGCCATCACCTCGCAGATCACCTCCTTGGTCCGCGCGAAGCCCTCGGTCGGCCCGTACTGGAGCGCGTCCGCCGACGACTCCTGCGCGATCCGCGTCATCTGCGCGGCGAACGACTCGGGCGGGAAGGTCGAGGTGTCGGGCAGGCCGCCGGCGAGCGAGATCACCTCGGGGCGGGCCGTGATCTCCATCAGGTCGCGCATCGCCGAGGAGCGCATGACGCGCGTCCGCTTCGCGAACAGGCCCGCGTAGCGTTCGATGTCGCGGGCGGTCGTGTGCGCACGGCGCCGGATCGGACCGCCGCCGACGGTCGGGGCGCCGCTCGTTGCCGGGCTCGGGTCCAGAGGCGTTGCTCATTGGCGGCAAGTCTGCCGCACGGCGCCCGGCCCGCCGCCCGCGGCGCACCGCGCGCAGCGGCGCTGGCGCACCTCTGTAGCCTGCCCGCCGATGGACCTCCTGCTCGCGATCTGCCAGGCGATCGGACTGGCGCTCGCCGTCGGCGTCGGCGGCCCGCTCGCCGCGCTGTTCATCAGCGCCATGGCGAGCTTGCACCTGGGCATCGACCCGCGCGGCACCGATTGGAACTTTCTCGGCGCCTCGTGGTTCCTCGTCCTCGTCCTACTCGCCAACGTCGCCGCCTTCTATGCCGCGCGCCGCGACGAGGTGCGACGCGCTGCCGCAGGTCGCCTTCGCGACCGTCTTCGGCGCGATCGCCGGCGCCGCCTCGCTCGCCGAGCAGGGCGAGAGTGCCGCGATCGGCCTGCTGCTCGGGGCCCTCGTCGGCGCCGGCACGGCCCTCGTCGCCTCCGACGTGCTCGTCGGCGCCCAGCGCCGCGCCCGCGGGCCCAACCTCGACGGCGGCGGCAACGAGGCGCGGCACCCTCGAGCTGATCTTCGCCGGCGCGGGAATCGTCATCGCCATGCTCGCGCTGTTCGTGCCGCCGCTCTCGCTGCTCGGCCTGATCGCCCTCGCCGTGCTCGCCGGCGCCCGCCGACGGCGCGCCGGTGAGAAGTACGAGGGCCTCCGGGTCCTGCGCTGATCGCGTGCCGCGCAAGCTCGTCCTCGTCCTGATCGACTCGTTGCGGACCGACATGCTGCAGCGGGCCGCCGCGTCCGGCTCGGCGCCGACGCTCGCGGCGCTGCTCGAGCGCGGCGAGCTCACCGGCGACTGCGTCTCGAGCTTCCCCTCGGTGACGCCCGTCTGCACCTCGGAGATCACGACCGGCGCGCGCCCGGATCGCCACCGGATCCCGGGCATGAACTGGTACCACCGGGCCGAGCGGCGCTACGTGGAGTACGGCTCTTCGTGGGAGGCAACGCGCACCTTCGGCCTCTTCTCGGCGCTCTACGACACCGTCTACAACATGAACATGGCGCACCTCTCCGACGAGGTGCTGACCCTGTACGAGCGCCTTGGTGACGCCGGGCCTGCGCAGCGCCGTGACCCCGTTTCTGATCTACCGCGGCCGCACCCGGCACGAGCTCGGCCTCGAAGGGCTGCTCGGCCGGGTGGCCACCGCAGCCCGCTTCCACCACGCGGTCTGGGGCCCGGACGAGCTCTTCTACGGCGAGCTCTACGCTTCCCGCAAGGTGCCCTGCAAGCCGACCCTCGGCCGTCCCGACGCCCGCGACGACTACTCCGCCTGCGTCGGCGCCGAGCTCGTCGAGCGCGACCTCTACGACTTCATGCTCTTCTCGCTGCCCGACAACGACCACTACTCGCACCGCCACGGCCCCGGCGAGAGCGAGGTCTCGATCACCCATGCCGACGGCTGCATCGCCGAGCTGATCGCGCCCGCGGGCGGGCTCGAGCCGTTCCTCGAGCGCAACGCCGTGATCGTGATGGCGGACCACGCGCAGTCCGACGTCACCGACGAGCTCGACCTCGCCGCGCTGCTCGCCGAGCGCTGGCACGTGCTGCGGCCGAACGAGGACAAGCCCGAGGGCGGCCGAGCTCGCGCTCGGCCCGAGCTCCCGGGCGGCCGGCGTCTGGGTCCTCCGCGACGGCGCGCGCGGCCGCAAGCTGCACGAGGCCGCCCGCGCGCTGCTCGCCGAGCAGGCGGGCATCGACCTGCTGCTCTGGCTCGAGCGCGACGGCGAGCCCGTCGTCCGCACCGAGGTCGGCCCGCCGCCGCCCGCCCAGGCGGTGATCGAGCGCGACGGCGAGCGGCTCCGCTTCGCCCCGGCTGCGCCGGCGGACCGGGAGGCGCGCCGCGACCGCCGCGGCGTCGCCTGGCGGCTCGAGGGCGATCTCGGCTGCTCGGCGGCGACGCCGGCGCCGAGCCGCTCGACACCGGCGCCTATCCGGACGCTCTTCTCGCGGGCCTGGGCGGCGCTGCACTCGCCCCTTCGCCGCCGACCTGATCGTCTCCGCTGCGCCCGGCTGGGAGTACGTCGACTGGGGCGGTACCTCGCACGTGCCCGGCGGCAGCCACGGCTCGCTGCACGAGATCGATTCGCTGCAACCGCTGCTCACCGTCGGTCTCGATGGCGAGCGGCCCGAGCGTCAGCAGTGGGCGATCTCCGACGTCGCCGACCTGGTCCTCGCCCACTTCGGGCTCGAGCCGCAGCCGGCGTCGGGGCCGGCGGGGCTGGCGGTGGCCGCGTGAGCCCCGGCGGCGCCGACCCGGATGACGGTGGCGCGCGCCACGACCTCGCCGAGGCCGAGGTCGCGCGCTGCCGACGCGGCCTGGGCGCTGATCCGCCGCGTCCACCTCGGCACGCGCCGCCCCGAGAACTGGTTGCAGCTGTTCCAGTTCGGCGTCGTCGGCGGTACCGGCTACGTCGTCAACCTCATCGTCTTCGCGCTGCTGACGGACGCCGCCGACGTCCAGCACACGCTCGCCGCGATCGGTGCCTTCGCCGTCGCCGTCACCAACAACTTCGCCCTCAACCGCCTCTGGACGTTCAGCCCGCAGGGAGCGCGCGACGACCACGCCGGCTTCCAGGCCGCACGCTTCTTCGCCGTCAGCCTCGCCGGGCTGGCGGTCAACCTCCTCGTCCTCTCGCTGCTCGTCGATGCCGCCGGGCTCGCCGAGCTGCCCGCGCAGGCGATCGCCGTCGCGGTCGCCACCCCGGTCAACTTCATCGGCAACAAGCTCTGGACTTTCGGCCGCGGCTGAGCCCGCCTGCGCCCCGGCCGGCCGGCGGTGCCGATGACTACGATGGGCGGCGATGGTGAGTTTCGGCAAGCTCGCGGCGCAGGCGAAGAAGGCCGTCGACGCGGCCGGCGGTCCCGAGGCGCTCAAGCAGAAGGCGCAGAAGGCGATCGACGACGCCGGTGGCGCGGACGTGCTGAAGGCGAAGGCGGGCGAGGTGCGCGAGATCGCCACCGGCGACGGCTCGCTCTCCGACAAGGCGAAGGCGGCCGCCGACGTCGTCAAGCGCGACCCCGCCGAGGGCGGGGGCGACGCCGAGGCGGCCGGGCCGGTGGATGGCTGATCGGGAGGGGGGCCGCGGCCGCCGGGCCGCCGGGCCGCTCCTCGCGCTCGCGGCGCTGACAGCGGCGCTTCTCGCGCTCTGCGCGCCCCCGGCATGGCGCTCAGACCTCGACCCCGCCCGCAACCGCGACGAGCACGGCGAGCGCCGCGACGCTGCCGCCGCTGCCCGCGCTCACGGGGCCCGCGACCCCTGCGCCCGCACGATCCCCGCCCGGCCGTCCGACTTCTCGATCGACGGTCGCCAGGCCGTGCAGATCGCCGACACCGCCCCGGACGTGCAGGCGGCGCGCGCCGACAACGGACGCGCTGAGCTCGAGCCTCGAGATCGAGCCGGGCGTCTGGCAGGTCGGATTCTTCGCGGCGGGGGAGAAGGTGGTGCTGGTCGACGTCGACGGCTCGACGGGTGAGATCGAGAACTCGTGGACGGGCTCGGCCGTCGACTGGCCGATGGCGCGCGGCCACAAGGGCCAGTTCGGCCACCTGCTCAACTCGCCCTACGTCTGGATCCCGATGGCGCTCGTCTTCTTCTTCGCGCTCTTCGACTTCCGGCGTCCGGGCCGGATCGCCCACCTCGACCTGCTCGTCCTGCTCTCGTTCGGCATCTCGCACGTCTTCTTCAACTCGGCGCAGATCGGCGTCTCGGTGCCGCTCTACTACCCGCCGCTGCTCTACCTGCTGGCGCGCATGCTCTGGATCGGCTTCCGCGGGCCGACGGCCGTGCTGCGGCCGACGATGGCCGTGCGCTGGGCGGTGATCCTCTGCATCGTCCTCGCCGTCTTCCGCGTGACGATCAACATCGCCGACTCGGGCGTCATCGACGTCGGCTACGCGGGCGTGATCGGCGCCGACCGGATCACCGACGCCGAGCCGATCTACGGGGACAACGCCTTCCCCGACGACAATCCGACCGGCGACACGTACGGTCCGGCCAACTACTTCGCCTACGTGCCGTTCGAGCAGGTCTTGCCGTGGAGCGGCAGTTGGGACCAGCTCCCAGCGGCGCACGCGGCGGCGATCTTCTTCGACCTGCTGTGCGTGCTTGGCCTGGCCGTGCTCGGCCGCCGACTCGGCGGCGACCGGCTGGCGGTGACGCTGGCGCTTGCCTGGCTCGCCTATCCGTACAGCGACTTCGTCCTCCAGTCGAACTCGAACGACTCGCTGCTCGCCGCGTTATTGATCTGGAGCTTCGTGCTCTTCGCCCAGCCGCTCGCCCGGGGCGGCCTGCTGGCGCTCGCTGCAACCGCGAAGTTCGTGCCCTTCGCGCTAGCGCCGCTGATGCTCGCCGGCGAGCGCGGGCTTGGCGTCGTCCGTCACTCGCGCTCGGCCTGGCGGCCGGTGCTGCTCGGCACGGGGACCTTCGTCGCCGTCTGCGTGCTCATGTTCGCTCACCCGGCGATCGACCCGGGCCTCTCGGTCTTCTGGGAGCGCACCCTGAAGAGTCAGCTCGATCGTGTCTCCCCGTTCTCGATCTGGGGCCAGACGGACCTCGGCGGCCTGCACACGGCCCTCAAGCTGCTCACCGTCGGGCTGGCGATCGCGGTCGCCTTCGTGCCGCGGCGCCGCGACCTGGTCCGCCTCGCGGCGCTCGCCGCCGCAGTGATGATCGCCGTCGAGATCAACCTCGAGCACTGGTTCTACCTGTACATCGTCTGGTTCTTGCCGATGTACCTGCTCGCGATCTCCTGGCCGGGTCGCGAGCGGGCGCCGAGCCGGAGGGCGAGGAAATCGAGGCAAGGCATTCGGCCGGTGAGCCCGAGGGCGCGCTCGCCTCGGCCTGAGCGCGTCTGGATCGACCATCTAGGATCGCCCCATGGCCGAGATGCCGGAGCCGGAGCCGAGCCTCGACCCGCGCCCCGCGGCCGACTCGAGCTCGCATCTCGTGCGCTGGATGGGCGTCCTCGACGCGAACTCCGCCGGCTCGATCCACGGCGGCACCGTGCTGCGCTTCGTCGACGAGGCCGCCGGCCTTGCCGCGATCAAGCACAGCGGCCGCCGCGTGGTCACCGCCGCGATGGACCGGATGACGTTCATCGAGCCGGTCTCGGTCGGCGAGCTGCTCAGCTGCTCGGCGATGGTCAACGCCGTCTGGCGCTCGTCGATGGAGGTCGGCGTCCGGGTCGAGGCCGAGAATCCGTTCACGCGGGAGCGCCGGCACACGAGCACCGCCTATCTGACGATGGTCGCCCTCGACGCCGAGGGGCGCCCGGTCTCGATCCCGCCGCTCGTCACCTCCACCGCGGACGAGGAGCGCCGCCGCCGCGAGGCCGAGCTGCGCCGCGCGAACCGGCTCCGCGAGCGCGAGCAGATCCTCGAGCACCGGGGCCGGAGCGGCGCCTAACGCGTGGCGCTCAGCCGACGCCCGCGCTCTCGAGGATCTGGGTGAAGCCGGTCGCGAGGCCGTCGTCTCCGACCTCGACGAGGACGGCGTTGACCCAGACGTCCTCCTCGGCGGTGTTGAAGCGGGTCGGCATCTGCCGGGTGAACGTCTCGAGCGCGTCCTCGATGCGGACGCCGAGGATGCTCTGGCGGGCGCCGGTCATGCCGACGTCGGTGATGAAGGCGGTACCGCCGGGAAGCACCCGCCCGTCGGCCGTCGGCACGTGCGTGTGGGTGCCGAGCACGGCGCCGACGCGACCGTCGAGGTAGCCGGCCGATCGCCACCTTCTCGCTCGTCACCTCGGCGTGGAAGTCGACGATCAGCACCTCGGCGCCCCGTCGGCTGCAGCTCGGCGAGCTCCGCGTCGGCGGCGGGGAACGGCGCCCGGGCGACGGTCAGCTGCAGCGCGCCGGAGAGGTTCAGGACGCCGACCTTGCGGCCGGCCGCCTCGACGATCGTCGAGCCTCGGCCCGGGTTGCCCCTCGGGTAGTTGGCGGGCCGCACGATCCGCTCCTCGCGGTCGAGCAGCTCGTAGGAGTCGCGCTGCCGGTAGGCGTGGTTGCCGAGCGTGATCAGATCGGCGCCGGCGGCGAAGATCTCGCGCGCCGAGCGCTCGTTGATGCCGACCCCCCCGGCCGCGTTCTCGCCGTTGACGATCGCCAGGTCGACCTCGTGGCGCTCGCGCAGCTCAGCCAGCTTCGCCTCGAGGCCGCGCCGGCCGGGCGCGCCGACGACGTCGCCGACGAAGAGGACGCGCATCGGGCCTTCGCCTGGTCGCCGGTCATCGCGGCACAACCCTAGATCGGTCGATTCGCGGGCCCCGGCCGCCGGGCGGCGAGGGCGACCGACCGCGGTCCACTAGCGTTCCCGCCGTGCCTGAGAAGCAGGGGGCCACGCCGGGCCCGGCGATCACCGTGACGGGTCTCGAGCGCCGCTTCGGCGAGCGCCGCGCGCTCGCCGACGTCGGCTTCGCCGCCACGGCGGGTGAGCGCCTCGCGGTCATCGGCCCGAACGGAGCCGGCAAGACGACGCTGCTCTCGATCATCGCCGGCACGCTGAAGCCCGACGCGGGCGAGGTCGAGCTCGCCGGCAAGGTCGGCTTCGTCCCCCAGCAGCCGGCGCTCTACCGGAAGCTGACCGTCGCCGAGAACCTGCGGCTGTTCGCCCGGCTCGAGGGGGTCGAGGGTGAGGAGCTCAGCGAGCAGCTCGAGCAGATGCTCGCCCAGACCGCCCTCGCCGACCGCCGCGACGACCAGGTCGGGACGCTGTCCGGCGGCAACCAGCAGCGGGTCAACATCGCGATCGGCCTGCTCTCCCAGCCGGCCGTGCTGCTGCTCGACGAGCCCTCGACCGGGCTCGACCCGCGCCAGCGCGAGCGCCTCTGGGAGTTCGTCCTCGGCCTCGCCGAGCGCGGCACGAGCGTCATCTTCACGACCCACAACATCGCCGAGGCCGAGCGCTACGGCGGCCGCCTGCTCGTCCTCGCCGACGGCGAGTGCCTCTTCGACGGCGCGCCCGCCGAGCTGCACGCGGGCGGAGTCGGGCGCGGCCGAGCGCGGGGAGGGCCGCGACTTCGAGTCCGCCTTCGTCGCCTTCCTGCGCGAGCGGGGCCACTGACGGGTCATGCGCTGGCTGCTCGCCAAGGACCTGACGCTGCTGAAGCGCTCGCCGCTGGTGACGGCGCTGCTCGTCCTCTACCCGATCGTGATCGCGGTGCTGATCGGCTTCGCCCTCTCCGGCGGGCCGAGCAAGCCGCGGGTCGCCTTCCTCAACGAGGTGCCCGAGGGCACGCCCCTCAACGTCGGCGGCGAGTCCTTCGACATCGTCGGCGCGCGCGAACGAGCTCTGCCAGCGGATCGAGTGCGTGCGCGTCGACAGCGAGCAGGAGGCGCGCGATCTGGTCGACTCCGGCGACGTCCTCGGCGCCCTGATCCTGCCGCCCGACCTGGTCGAGGATCTGCAGTCGCTGACCGGGCTCAACCCGACGCCGCCGACCGTCAAGGTCCTCGTCAACGAGGAGAACCCGGTCAAGGGCCAGCTCGTCGACGACACGATCAACTCGCTGCTCGCCGAGGCCAACCTGCAGGTCTGCCAGCAGATCGCCGACGTCTCGACGACCTACCTGGGCATCCTGCTCAACGGCGGCGTCGCTCGGCTTCCTCGGCCAGGACTTCCAGATCCTCGGGCTCAAACACGCCGACGACGTGCTCAAGCAGCTGCGGGCGGACGTGCCGAAGGCGGATCGCGACCAGCTCGACGAGGTGATCCACTTCGCCTCGCTGGCGGCCCAGAACCTCGACCTCGCCAAGCCGACTGCTCGACGCCGTCTCGCAGCCGATCCAGGTCGACAAGGAGGTCGTCACGCGCGGCAGCACCTCGCTCGACGTCTACGCGATCTCAGTCGCGGCGACGATCACGCTGATGTTCGTCACGGTGCTGCTCGTCGCCGGCTCGCTGGCGCTCGAGCGCGAGGAAAACGCCTTCGGCCGCCTCGTCCGCGACCTCGTCTCGAAGACTGCGCTGCTTGCCGAGAAGCTGCTCCTCGGCGTCGTCGTCTCGCTCGTCGTCACCCTGCTGATGCTCGCCGGCCTCGAGCTCTTCGTCGACCTGCAGTGGAGTCGCTTCGCGCTCTGGATCCCGGCGATCCTCGCCGGCGGCGCCGGCTTCGCGGCATTCGGAGCGGCGATCGGCGCTGCCGCGCGCGAGGTCCGCGCGAGCTCGCTGCTCGCCTTCATGGTCTCGCTGCCCGTCGCCTTCCTCTCGCTCGTTCCCTCGGGGACGGTGAGCAAGACCGCCTACGACGCGATCGGCGTCGTCACGGCGCTCTTCCCCTTCGATCCGGCGCTAAGGGCGCTCGAGGGCGCGCTCGACGGCGCCGGCCCTTCGATCCTCGTCGCGGTCGGCCATCTGGCGGTCCTCACCGTGGCCTACGGGGTCCTCGCGCGGATCGCGATGCGCCGCTTCGCCTAGTACACCCGCGCGCTGGACGGATGCGGAAGGGCGAAAGCGGCGCCCGGGGAACCGTTCATTTCCTACCGGGCGCCGCTTCGCGGTGCTTCCGCCGCCCGCCGCGCACGCGCGGAGGGGGGATTGGGCGGCGGCCTGATCAGTCCCGCTGACTCAGGACTTGGCGTGGTCCTCCTTGACCTTCGTGGAAACGCACTTGCCGAGCGCGTTGCGCCCGTGCTTACCGCTGCCGTACGTGCTCGTGAACGTGTCCGGGTCGGCCTTCCTCTCGGCCTTGCACTCCTTGGCGGCGTTCTTGAACTCAGCCACGTCGGCGTCCTGCTGCTCCTTCACCTTCGTGGAGACGCACTTGCCGAACGCGTTCTTGCCGTGCTTGCCGGTGCCGTAGGTGGTCCCGAACGTCTCGGGATCGGCGGCGCGCTCGGCCTTGCACTCCTTGGCGGCGTTCTTGATCGTCGTCGAGGCGTTTGACTTCTCGCCCTTGACGCAGGTGCGCATCGCGCCTCTGCCGTAAGTCGCCTTGAAAGCCTTCTTGTCGGCCTTCTTCTCGGCCAGGCACTGCGCCTTCGCAACCTGCTTCGGGCTCGGGGCCGGCTTTGCGGCGCCGGCGACGGCGGCGAGCATCAGCCCGCCGACCAGCAGGGCGACGAGCGTCGTCGTAATCCGCTTCATTGAGGTGAACCTCCTCGTCCCCCGCTCGGCGGGGGGTTGCTTGCGAGTGTTCCGGAGTTGAAACGCACCTATGGCGCGTTTGTCAGGAACTACTTGGAGGACTTGTTGCCGCCGGCGTTCGAAGTCGCCGGCGCGTCCTTCGTCTGACCGGGAGCGCTGGCCGAGTTGCCGGGCGAGCTCGCCGTCGAGGTGCCCGAGGAGCTCGAACCGCTCGAGGACGAGCTCTTGCCGTTCGAGCTCGCTGAATTGCCCGCCGTCCCGGTGTGGCCCGGCGCGCTGGCGGAGTTGCCGGCGCTGCCCGTCTGCCCGGGGGCAGTCGAGGTGCCACTGCCGGGTACGCCCTGCCCGTTGCCCTGCCCGCCGGCGTTCGAATTCGCCGGCGGCCCGGTCGCCCCGTCCGAGCCGTTCGGCGTGGCCGTCGCCGTGCCGGAGTTGCCGCCTTGGGGGGCGAGGCCGTTCCCGCCGCCGTTGGCCTTGGGACCGGCGTTCGCGCCGCCGTGGGAGTGGTGGCCGTGGCGGTTGCTGTGGGAGTGCGCCGCACCCGAGCCGCGTGCGTGGCCGTGGCCCGCGCCCGGTCTCGATGCCGAGCCGGTGCCGCTCGCTGCCCCCGCGGACGGCCGCGATCCTTCCGTGGCGCTCGACGGCGCCGCCGACGAGCTGCTCGCTGGCGCCGAATCGTGGTGCAGCGGGTCCGGCAGGTGAATCACGCCGGTGGCCGCCGCGCCACCACCCGCGGCGATCGCGACGGCAGCGACGAGCGATGCGCCCTTGACGGCCGCCGCGCTGCCGAAGCCGCCGGCTACGGCCCCGGCCCCGGCCCCGGGCGCGCCGACGCCGCGCCCGCTGCGGCGCCGCCGGCGCCACCGCCGTGGCCGAGCAGCCCGCCGAGGATTCCCGCAGCCGCGGCGAGGGGGAGAGGTGGGGCGAGCGCGGCGAGGTCCGCGCGGCGCACGCTGATCGCCGCCTCGAAGGTCCGGCAGCCCTCGCAGCCGTCCAAGTGTGCGCGCACGCGGCGCCCTCGCAGCCGGCGCCGGTCGCCGTCGGAGATCGCGCGGCGGACGTCAGCGCAGTCCATCCGCCGGCCCTCCTCCCGCGTCTGTAGCGCAGACCGTGCCTCGTAGACCGTCTGCCGTGCGGCGCCCTCGCCGCAGTCGAGCGTCTTTGCGATCTCCCCGTAGGAGAGGTCGGAGAGCTCGCGCATGAGCAGCGCGCTGCGCTGTCTGTCGGGCAGCGATTCGAGGTCGGCGACGAGCGTCCGCAGTCGTTCGCTGCTCTCCGCCTGCGCGGCGGGCTCGACTCCGCCCGGACTGTCCTCCGGCAGCTCGCCGATCTCGTCGCGCCGGGCGCGCAGGATCGAGATCGCCTCGTTGTGGGCGACCCGGAAGAGCCATGGCCGCAGCTCGATGCGCCGCTCCTCGCCCGGCAGCGCCTGGAGCGCCTTCGACATCGTCGCCTGCAGCGCGTCCTCCGCGTCCGCGGGGCGGCGCAGGATCGCCAGGCAGTAGCGGTAGAGCTCCTGGTGGTGGTGTTCGAAGATCGTCGCGAAGGCACGCTCGTCGCCCGCCGCCGCGCGCGCTGCAAGCCGGCGCGAGCCGAGCAGTCCGCTGAGCGGCGTCATCGCCCCTCCCAGGGCGGCTGGCTCTCGTCTCGCCGTCGCCATCCCAACCGATTATCGACCCCGCGGGCCGATTTGGCCAGGGTTGCCGGCGCTCGGTGGACGCGCTGTGGAAAAAAACGGTCACCTGCATGCAACGGCTCAGCGGCCCGCTTGTCAGGTCCATGTGTCGGCGCCTTCCTAGACTGGTGGCATGGCATTCCCCGCGACCCGCCTGCGCCGCCTGCGCCGAACCGGCGCTCTGCGCGAGATGGTCCGCGAGACGAACCTGCGTCCCGCTGACCTGATCCAGCCGCTGTTCGTGCGTGCGGGGGAGGGTCCCGGCGAGCCAGTCGTCTCGATGCCGGGGGTCGAGCGGCTCGCGATCGGGGCGCTCGTCGATGAGGCCGCGGCCGTCGCCGAGGCGGGCGTTCCCGCGGTGATCCTCTTCGGCATCCCCGCCGCCAAGGACGAGGAGGGCAGCGGCGCCTATGACCCCGAGGGAATCGTGCAGATGGCGACCCGGGCGCTCAAGGAGCAGCTCCCTGAGCTCGTCGTGATCACCGACACCTGCATGTGCGAGTACACCTCGCACGGCCACTGCGGGGTCCTCCGCGACGGCGGCGTCGACAACGACGCCTCACTCGAGCTGATCGCCCGGACCGCGGTCTCGCAGGCCGCAGCCGGCGCCGACATCGTCGCGCCGAGCGACATGATGGACGGCCGGGTCGCGGCGATCCGCGGGGCGCTGGACGCCGAGGGCCTGGGCGAGACGCCGATCGTCTCCTATGCCGTCAAGTACGCGTCCGCCTTCTACGGGCCGTTCCGCGAGGCGGCCGGATCGACGCCCTCGAGCGGCGATCGGCGCGGGTACCAGATGGATCCGGCGAACGGCCGCGAGGCCCTGCGCGAGGCCCTGCTCGACCTCGACGAGGGGGCCGACATGCTGATGGTGAAGCCCGCCGTGCCCTACCTCGACGTGCTCGCCCGGCTCCGCGACCGCACCGACGCTCCGCTCGCGGCCTACCATGTCTCCGGCGAGTTCTCGATGCTGAAGGCGGCTGGGGCCAACGGCTGGATCGACGAGCGCGCTGCGGCGCTCGAGACGCTGACCTCGATCAAGCGGGCCGGCGCCGATCTGATCGTCACCTACTACGCGAAGGATGCGGCCGAGTGGCTGAAGTAACGGAAAAGGTCCCTCAGTCGAAGGCGCGCTCGCGCAAGGACGGGGCGGCAATCCCGCTCGACGAGCACGACAAGAAGCTGATGAACGTGATGCAGTCGGAGTTCCCGCTGCTCGCCGAGCCCTACCCGGTGATCGCCGAGCGGGCCGGGCTTGAGGTCGACGACGCGATGAGCCGCGCCCGGCGCCTGCTGGACCACCGGATCATCCGCGAGATCACGCCGATCTTCGATACGCGCGCGCTCGGCTACAGCTCGATGCTCGTGGCCGCGAAGGTGGACTCCGAGTACCCGCACCGGCCGGCCGAGATCATCAACTCGCATCCCGGCGTCTCGCACAACTACCTGCGCACGCACGAGTTCAACCTCTGGTTCACGATCGCCGTGCCGCCCGACTCCGAGCTCGGCCTGCAGGGCACGCTCGACGTCCTCCAGGAGCTGACCGGGGCTGAGTCCATCCGGCAGTTGCCGACGCTGACGATGTTCAAGATCAACATGAACCTCGAGATGGAGGGCGGCACGGACGCGCTCGCCGCCAAGGTCGAGGCGGTGCCCCCGCGTGAGCTCGAGCGCCAGCCCTACGACGATCGCGACATCGCCGTGATTCGCGCCCTGCAGGGCCCCATGGCTGTCGTCGACCGCCCCTACGACGAGGCCGCCGCCGAGGCCGGGCTCAGCACCGAGGAGCTGCTCGCCCACCTCGAGGCGATGATCCCCCGCCACCTGTTGCGCCGCGTCGCCGCGATCCTCTTTCACCGCCGGGCCGGCTTCTCGGCCAACGGCATGGGCGTCTGGAAGGTCGCCCCCGAGGACGTCGCCGAGGTCGGCGGCCGGATGGCGGCCGTCCGCGGCATCTCCCACTGCTACCAGCGGCCGACCTACGAGGACTGGCCCTACTCCGTCTTCACCATGGCCCACGGCCGCTCGAAGGAGGAGTGCGACGCCGTCCTGCAGTCGATTGCCGACGAGCACGACCTACACGGCTCAGACCGCGCGATCCTCTACTCGAGCACCGAGTACAAGAAGATCCGCCTGCACTACTTCACCGACGACTACGCGGAGTGGGAAAAGGCGAACGCGGGAGTCGCTCGGTAGGGACGCGGTTGCCGGGGGTTCTCTCGCCCGGCGTTTGCAGTGAGGGGAAGAGGGACGGGGGTCCCCGGCGTGCCCGGGCACGCGACGCGGCCCGACAGAATCCACATCGACGACCGCCCGCGGTAGTCGATGTGACATCTATCCCGGAGGGCCTCGAAAACAACCCGCCCAACTCCCTCGGCGCAAACGCCGGCGTCAACCGCCCGCCGCTCGCCCCGTGCCGGACCGCGCTAGATCGTCGCGGGCGTCGCGCCGCCCTTGAGCTTGACGGCGCTGTTCAGCTCGGCGGCGGTGAAGCCGCCGCGGGCCTCGCCCTCGGCCGCGTAGTGGTAGAGGGCGACGCCGAAGATGCCGCTCATCGCCTTCTGGATGATCATCGCGATGACGAGGACGATCGCGCCGATCAGGATCAGTACCGCGCCGGCGGCGGCTGTCGAGCTCCAGACGGCGACGCCGATGGCGATCAGGGCCACGGCGGGCAGGATGCCGACCAGCCCGACGATGCCGCCGATCGCGATGTTGCCGGTGATCTGCTGACCCCAGCGCGACTTGAACAGGGTCGCCGAGCGCTTCAGCGTCGTGATCGGGCCGGTGCCCTCGATCGCGATTACGGGCACGGCGAGGAACGTGACGAGGCTCCAGCCGATGTCGAGGATGCGACCGACGAGCTGGCCGATCGTGCCCTGGCTCTCGAGCGCGCTCAGCGCCGTGCCGACGATCGTCGAGAACACGGCCCAGCCGGCGATCGGGCCGACGTTGGCCCGGGCGACGGCGAGGCCGTCGGCGACCGTCGTCTCCTCGCCGCGGAAGAGCCGGTCGGCCGCGGCGGCGAGGCCGACCGAGAAGTAGATGCCGACGAAGGAGAGCAGCAGCAGGCCGATCGCGATGAACGGGATCGCCGGCCCGATCGAGTCCTGGTCGATGAAGTAGAGGCCGGGGCCGAGCGTGATGATCGCCAATGGCACCGTTGCCACCGCGCCGTAGACGGGGAAGCGGAAGAGGTCGGGGTTGCTGCGTAGCACGCCCCAGCTCTTCTTCGTCAGCTCCCAGCCTCGCTTGATCCTCGACATACGTACCCCTCCGTCGGTGCCTCTGCGGCGCCAGCATCTCACAGGCGGACGCCGCGATCTAGGCTGGCAGGCATGCAGGACGAGAATTCCCGGCGCCTCTACCAGCGCGCCCTTGAGGTGATGCCGGGCGGCGTCAACTCGCCGGTCCGCGCGATGGGCTCGATCGGCCGCGACCCGATCTTCATCGACAGCGCCTCAGGCTGCGAGCTCGTCGACGTCGACGGCAACCGATATGTGGACTGGATCTCCTCGTGGGGGCCGCTGATCTGCGGTCACGCGCACCCGGCCGTCGTCGGCGCCCTCGACGACGCTGCGGCCCGCGGCACCTCCTATGGCGCCGCGACCGCCGGCGAAGTCGAGCTCGCCGAGGAGGTCCGCTCGCGCTTGGCCTCCGTCGAGATGTTGCGCATGGTCAACTCGGGCACGGAGGCGACGCTGAGCGCCGTCCGCCTGGCCCGCGCGGCGACCGGCCGCGAGCGGCTAGTCAAGTTCGCCGGCGCCTACCACGGCCACGTCGACGGCCTGCTCGCCGACGCCGGCTCGGGCCTGGCGACGCACGGCATTCCGTCTTCGCCCGGCGTCCCGGAAGCGCAGGCCGCCGCGACAACGGTCGTGCCGTGGAACGACTTCGACGCGGTCGCCGCCGCGGTCGAGGGCGACGCCGGCGACCCCGCCAGCGGGCCGCCCGCCGCGATCCTCTGCGAGCCGATCCCCGCGAACATGGGCGTCGTTCCGCCGGAGCCCGGGTTCATCGCCCATCTGCGTGAGCTCGCCGACGCGACCGGCGCGCTGCTCGTCGCCGACGAGGTCATCTCCGGCTTTCGCGTTGCCCGCGGCGGTGCCCAGGAGCTGCTCGGGTTCAGCGCCGACCTGACGATCATGGGCAAGGTGATCGGCGGCGGCCTGCCCGCCGCCGCCTACGGTGGCAGCGCCGAGCTGATGGAGCGCGTCTCGCCGGCGGGCGACGTCTACCAGGCGGGGACCCTGTCCGGAAACCCGCTCGCTGTCGCCGCCGGGCTCGCGACCCTGCACCTGCTCGACGGCGACGCGTACGCGCGGCTCGCCGAGCTCACGCAGCGGCTCGAGCAGGGCATGCGTGATGCGGCTTCGACCGCCGGGGTGGCCGACCGCGTCTCGGTCGTCTCAGCCCCGGGCCTGGTGACGCTGTTCATGGCGCCCGAGCCGCCGCGCAGCTTCGCCGACGCCCGGGCCTGCGACACCCGTGCCTACGGGGCGCTCTGCCGCGAGCTGCTCGAGCGCGGCGTCTATCCGCCGCCCTCGCAGTTCGAGGCGTGGTTCGTCTCGCTCGCCCACGACGAGCTCGCGATCGAGGCGAGCTGCGCCGCCCTCGCCGAGGTCCTGCCCAGGGCTCTCGGCTGAGCCCGTCCGCCCGGCTCCAAGACCTAAGCTCCGCGCCGTGAACCGGGCTTCGATGATCAGCGACCCACCGTCCGGGGGAGCAGCCGGCGTTCTCGCCGCGCTCGCCGCGGAGCTCGAGCGGGAGGACCTGATTGGCGCCCCGATCCGAGCCGCCCTCGCCGAGCCGGCGCCGCTCGCTGCGCTGATCGCCGCCGGCCCACGTACGCGGGAGCACGCCGAGCTCTACGGCCGCGTGATCGAATGCGTCCGCGAGGGCTATCTGCTGCATTACGGCCCGCCAGGCTCGCCCCGGCTGCTGGAGCGCTGCGATCCCGACCTCGCCCTGCTGGCCGGCGACTACCTGTACGCGAAGGGCATCGCCCTGCTCGCCTCGATCGGCGATCTCGAGGCCGTCGAGATCCTCGCCGACCTGATCAGCTTCCTGGCCGAGCTGCACGCGCGCCTCGAGCCCGGCTGGGAAGCGCAGGCCGGGGCGATGTGGGCGGCCAGTGCCGTCGCGATCGCCATCGGCGACGGCGACGGCGCGCCCCGCCCGGCTGCCCGGCTCCGCGCGGAGGGCGGCGCGGAGGCTTTGTACGCCTGGGCGAGCGACCGTGCCGAGACGGCCGGCCTCGGCGACCGGTTGGTAGCCGTCGCCGAAACGGTAGGCTTCCGCCCCTGAAACGTGGCTGACGAGGGCACTGACATCTCAGGCGCAGGCGGCGCGGCGGCGGGACTTCCCCCCGCCAAGCCTGCCGGCTATTTCGAGGGCGAGTCGATGACTCGTCGCAAGGTCTTCACGGTCGCCGGCCAGGCCGTCGGCGGCGTCGCGGGCGCGGTCATCGTCCTGCCGGCGCTTGGCTTCGCCCTCGCCCCGATCTTCGACAAGCCGAAGGAGACCTGGCAGCCGGTCGGCTCAACCGACGAGTTCGTGCCCGACACCTACCGCGCCAAGGTGATCACGATCGTCCCCGGCATCGGCGAGGCAGGCAAGTCGACCGTCTACGTGCGCCAGGGCAGCGCCGACCTCGACGAGAACCCCGCCGAGTACATCGCGATCTCGACCCGCTGCGCCCACCTCGGCTGCCCCGTCCGCTTCGTCGCCGCCGCCGGCAACTTCATCTGCCCGTGTCACGGCGGTGTCTACGGCTTCGAGGGCGAGCGCATCGGCGGCCCGCCCGTGCGCCCGCTCGACCGCTTCCAGACCCGGATCACCGACGGTCAGGTCGAGATCGGCCCCCGCTTCAGCGTCACCTCCAAGCTCGAGCCCGTCCGGGCACGCGACCCCGGCGAGTTCACCGGAGGCATCTGGAACTACCTCTACCCGCCCCGACCCTCGACGGCGCCCGCGCCGTGACCCCGAGCTGAGCGATGGCCGACACCGAGACCGACAGCAAGACCGCGGACGGCGCCAAGTCGAACGGCGGCAAGCTCGGCAAGCTGTTGCCGCCGCCGATGCGCCGGCCTGCCACGCCCGGGACGGGCAACGGCAACGGCAACGGCGCCAACGCCCGGGTCGTCGAGGGTGCGAAGGACGCTCCCGCGGACCTCGTCGGCTGGCTCGACGAGCGCACCGCCGCCACGAGCTTCCTCACCGGGATGCTCTATCGCAAGGTCCCGAAGGGCACGAACTGGTTCTACACGCTCGGTTCGGCGACGCTCTTCGCCTTCGTCGTCCAGGCGGTCACCGGCGTCTTTCTGGCGATGTACTACACGCCCTCGACGGTCGAGGCCTACGACTCGATCACCCACCTGACGAACGACGTCTTCCTCGGCGAGTTCGTGCGCGGCATGCACAAGTGGGGCGCCTCGGTGATGGTCATCCTCGTCTTCGTCCACATGGGCAGGACGTTCTTCTTCGGCGCCTACAAGTACCCGCGCGAGCTCAACTGGATCATCGGCGTAGTGCTCCTGATCCTGACGATGACGATGGGCTTCACCGGCTACCTGCTGCCCTTCGACCAGCGCTCCTACTGGGCGACGATCGTCGGCGTCAACATCAACGGCACCGGCCCGATCGTCGGCCCCTACCTCTCCGACTTCCTGCGAGCCGGGCCCGAGTTCGGCGCGACGACGCTGTCCCGCTTCTATTCGATCCACATGCTGCTCGTGCCCGGCGCGATCATCGCGATGATCGGCGCGCACCTGTACCTCGTCGTCAAGATGGGCACGACCGCCCCGCCCTGGCTGCGAGCGAGCACCAAGAACAAGTCGGCGATCGCCGAGAAGGTCTGAGGACGGGCTCGTGAATCGCCAGGAGAAGGAGCAGTACCTCCGCGAATACGAGGTGCTGAAGAAGAAGGGCAAGCCCTTCTTCCCCTACGCCGTGATGAAGGACTCGGTCATGGCGCTGGTCGTCGTCCTCGTGATCGTCGTGATGTCGATCTACCTCGGCGCCGAGCAGGGCCCGAAGGCCGACCCGACGACTACCACCTACGTGCCGCGACCGGAGTGGTACTTCTTCTTCCTCTTCGAGCTGCTGCGGGTCATCCACCCGCCGGCGCTCGTCCCGATCGCGACGATCGGCGTGCCGACGATCGCGATGGTCCTGCTCTTCCTCCTGCCCTTCTACGATCGCGGCCCCGAGCGCAACCCGCTCAAGCGGCCGATCGCGATGGTCGCCGCCGTGCTGACGATCGCCTCGATGGCGACGCTCACCTACCTCGGCGCCGAGGCCGGCAACCCGAGCGATATCGAGTTAGCCACCGCACAGCAGTTCGAGGCCGGCAAGACCGTTGTCGAGCAATCGGGCTGCACCGCCTGCCACAAGTTCGGCTCGACCGGCGGCGTGCTCGGCCCGAACCTGACCGAGGTCGGGCTGCGCCTGCCCGAGGCGGGAATCGCGCGCTCGCTCGAGATCGGGCCGGGGATCATGCCCTCCTACGCGCAGCTCGAGAAGGACAACCCGGGCAAGTTCAACGACCTGCTCGCCTACCTCGGCAGCCTCAACGGCCAGGGGAACTGACCCCGGCGCCCCAGGCGCCGGCGCGAGGCCGTTGACGGCGGCACGCACAGCAGGAGGCGGCCCGCACGGCGCCCGCCCGGCTCGCGACTCGGACGAGTTCGCCGGCCAGGTCCGCGGCATGTTCGACCGGATCGCCGGCGTTTACGACCTGATGAACTCGGCGATGACCGCCGGCATGCACCACCGCTGGCGCGAGAAGGCCGTCGACCGGGCGGTGCTCGGCCCCGGCGACGCAGCCCTCGATGTCGCCTGTGGGACTGGCGATCTGACCCTCGAGCTGCAGCGCCGCGTCGGCCCGACAGGCCGCGTCGTCGGCTCCGACTTCTCCGAGCGGATGCTCGACCTCGCCCGGGAGAAGGCCACTGACCGCGCCGCGGCCCTCGGCGCCGCGCCGATCTTCGAGTGGGGGGACGCGCTCGAGCTTCCCTACGACGACGGCAGCTTCGACGCCGTCACCGTCGGCTTCGGCGTCCGCAACTTCGCCGACCTCGACCGTGGCCTGCGTGAGCTCACCCGGGTGCTGAGGCCCGGCGGCCGCCTCGTCATCCTCGAGATCACGCAGCCGACGCGGCCGCCGCTCTCGACCTTCTTCTCGCTTTGGTTCGACCGGATCGTGCCGGCGCTCGGCAAGCTCGCCGGCGACCCCGAGGCCTACGCATACCTGCCAGAGTCGGTGAAGAGCTTCCCGGCGCCCGAGCGTCTCGCCGCGAAGCTCGATGCAGCCGGGCTCGCGGGTATTCGCTGGACGATCCTCGCGGGCGGGATCATCGCGATCCACGTCGGCAGCCGGCCTGCGGCGCAGGGCGAATGAGGGGTCCGGCCGTCCCCGAGCCGGTGACCGAGGTCACGCGGCGCGCGGGGGCCTGGCTGCCCGCCCGCCTCGCCCAGGCCGAGCGACTGCTCGATGCCGTCGTCGCCGAGCGCGACGAGCCGCTCGCCGCTGACGCCGAGGCCACGCTCGCGGCCGGGGGCAAGCGGATGCGCCCGCTGCTCGTCCTGCTCTGCGCCGGGCCGCGCGGCGGCGAGCTTGCGATCAGGGCCGCCGCCGCGATCGAGCTCGTTCACATGGCGACCCTCGTTCACGACGACGTGCTCGATGCGGCGCCACTGCGGCGTGGCCGGCCGACGGTCGTCGCGAGCTCCGGCCGGGAGCGCGCGCTCGGGACGGGCGACCTGCTCTTCTCGCGCGCCTTCGCGCTGCTGGCCGAGCCCGGGTCGGAGGGAGCCGTTGCGGCGCTCGCCGATGCGTCGACCGCCCTTGCCCAGGGAGAGCTCGTCCAGCGCCAGGATGCCTTCGACCTCTCGGTCACGCGCGATCGCTACCTGTACCGCTGCCGGTTGAAGACCGCTGCCCTGTTCGAGTGCGCCTGCGTGATCGGTGGCCGGCGCTCCGCCGCCGAGCAGCAGGCGTTGCGCGACTACGGCCGGGAGATCGGCCTCGCCTTCCAGCTGCTCGACGACGTCCTCGACATCCTCGGCCCGCCTGAGCGGACCGGCAAGGCACGCGGCACCGACCTGCTCGACGGCACCGTGACGCTACCGCTGATCCGCGCGATCGAGGATGACCCGGCACTCGCCGCAGTCGATCTGCGCGCGCTCGACGCCGAGGCTGCGGAGGGCATCTGCGAACGCATTGCGGCGACCGGCGCCACCGACCGCGTTCGCGCCGAGGCAGCGGAGCGCGTCGCCGCGGCGAAGTCGGTCCTCGGCTCGGCCGGGCTCGACGCCGGCGAGGTGGCGCTGCTCGAGACCGTCGCCGACGGCGTCGTCGAGCGTTACTCCTAGAACCTCGCGCCCTCTAGAAGTCCTCGGGCAGGATCAGATCGGCCGCAAGCGCTGCGCAGAAGCCCTCGACGTCATCGCGCATGTTCGCCTCGCTCAGCTCCTGCAGGTCGCGGACCAGCAGTGCCGCGCCTGCATCGAGGATCTCGTCGTAGCGGTCGAGCGCATCCTGGTCGAAGACGCCGGCGCCCTCCCACTCACATTCCGGGCAGCTCAGCTGGACGCGCCAGCGGCGCATGTCGACCGCCGCCCAGCTGTGGGGTTGGACGAGCTCCGATGCGCAGCGGGGGCAGACGTGGATGTCCGAACCGGCAGCCGGCCGCCTGCCAAGGCGGGACGACGCCGGCACCGGCGCCCGGGCCGGCGCCCGGCGAGCGTTGCGGCTGCGGCGAAAGCCCTCCATCGCATTCCTTATCGGCAACGCGCCGCAAATCGATAAGCGGCGGTTCGCGGCTGGACGGTCGTCCGGCGCGCGGGGGGGGCTCAGTCGCGCTCGAAGTTGAGGTAGTAGCGCGAGGGCGTGGGGCCGCGCTGGCCCTTGTACTTGGAGCCCGCCGAGTCGCTGCCGTAGGGAACCGCGGCCTCCGTGGTCATCCGCAGGAAGGAGATCTGGCCGATCTTCATTCCCGGATAGATCGCGATCGGCAGGTTGGCGACGTTCGAGAGCTCGAGCGTGAGGTGGCCGTCCCAGCCGGCGTCGACGAAGCCTGCCGTGGAGTGGATCAGCAGGCCGAGCCGGCCGAGCGACGACTTGCCCTCGAGCCGGGCGACGAGGTCGTTGCCGAGCGCGACGCGCTCGAGCGTCGAGCCGAGCACGAACTCGCCCGGGTGCAGGATGAACGCGCTCTCGGCATCCCCGGCAACCTCGACGAGCTCGGTCAGGTCCTCCTGGGCGTGCTTCGGATCGATGTAGGGCGTCGTGTCGTTGCGGAAGACGCGGAAGTAGCGATCGACGCGCAGATCCACGGATGAGGGCTGCATCGCGTTGGGGCCGAGCGGGTCGATGACGACCCCGCCTGAGGCCATTTCTTCGGCGATCGAGGTGTCGGAGAGGATCACGGCCCGCAGCCTACAGGCGCCATACGGACGAACCAGCCGAGGCAAATCTCCCTTGCCGGCGGCTGCGCAGCGCTACCATGGGGCGCATGCCCAACGTTGGACCGCTCGAACTCGCAATCGTTCTGATCATCGCGCTCATCATCTTCGGGCCGAAGCGTTTGCCGGAGCTGGGCAAGTCGCTTGGCAACGGCATCCGCGAGTTCAAGAACTCGGTATCCGGCGAGGGCGACGACGACCCGCACGAGATCGACAGCGACGTTGACGACGAGGATGAGGACGAGGAAGAGGCCACCGTCGTCGACGCCGCTTCCGAACGCAGCGAGACCCCGACCGGCTGAGGCGGCCGAGGCCGCCGACCCGCGAAGCCGTGGCCCGGATCAAGGCGGTCGACTTCGATGAGCGTCTGACGCTCGTCGAGCACCTCGACGAACTGCGCACGCGCCTGTTCGTCTGCATCGGCGTCCTCGGCGTCGCGCTCGTCCTCTGCTTCTGGCAGAACCACCTGCTGCTCGACATCGCCAACGGGCCGCTGCCCGATGGCTTCGAGCCCGTCACCTTCTCACCGGCGGAGCCCTTCATGACGACGCTGACCATCGTTCTCTACGGGGCCCTGCTGATCTCGCTGCCGGTGCTGCTGTACCAGCTCTACGCGTTCGTCCTGCCGGCGTTCAGCCCGCAGGAACGCGGCACCGTCTTTCCGCTGATGCTGATGGTCCCCTTCCTGTTCGTCGCCGGCGTCGTCTTCTCGTACTACATCGTCACGCCCGCAGCGATCCACTTCCTGCTCAACTTCAACAGCGACCAGTTCAACGTCCAGATCAGGGCGCGCGAGTACTACAGCTTCTTCGCGCTGACGCTGATCTCCGTCGGGATCGTCTTCCAGATCCCGATCGGGATCCTGGCGCTGACCCGGCTCGGCGTGGTCACGCCGCAGCAACTGAGCTCGAATCGCCGCTACGCGATCCTCGTCTGCGCCGTGATCGCGATGCTGCTGCCCGGCACCGACCCGGTGACGATGCTGCTCTGCATGGCGCCGCTCGTCGTCCTCTTCGAGCTCAGCGTCATCCTCGCCCGGATCTTCGATCGCAAGCGTGAGAAGGCGGCGACGACGACGCTCGCCACGCAGGACCCCTGACGGCCGGAGGGGCCGCCCGCCCGGGCGAATCGATCATCTAGCCTGCAGCGCATGCTGTTCGATATCCGCGGCAAGCGCAAGCGCCTGATCCAGGTGGTCTATGCGTTCCTGGCGTTGCTCATCGCCTTCGGCCTCGTCGGCCTTGGGATCGGCGGCAGCGCCAACGGCGGCATCCTCGACGCGCTCGGCCTCGGCGGTGGCAGCACGAACAGTGACCCGCAGTATCAGCAGCAGATCGACAATGCGAACTCGACCCTGGCGACGAAGCCGGGTGACACGAAGGCGCTGCTCACGCTGGCCCGCTACTCGTACCTGAACGGTCAGCAGCAGATGGACACCAACGACCAGGGCCTGCCGGTAGTCACTGACAGCGCCGCGGCCAGCTTCGGCGACGCCACCGACGCCTGGGAGCGCTACCTGGCGGCGCTGCCGAAGAACGAGCAGCCCAACCCGGCCGTCGCAGGGCTGATCGCGCAGGCCTACGAGAACATCGCCGGCACGCAGCAGCAGGTGACCGAGTTCACCCGCACGTTCGGGCGCGCCGGCGACGCGGCCACGATCGTCGCCGAGAAGACGCCGAGCCCAACCGCTTGGCTGCGCGTCGCCGCCTACTACTACTACGCGGGCAAGCCCGACAAGGGCAAGGCGGCGGGCGAGAAGGCAGTCAAGTCCGCGAACCCCTCCGACCGCAAGGCCGTGCAGGCGCAGCTCGACCAGTTCGAGAAGCAGAGCAAGCAGATCGTCAAGGCGCTGAAGAGCAGCGGCCCGAGCAAGTCCTCCCTACAGAGCCCGCTGGCGCCGCTCGGCGGCGGCTCGGGCCTGGGGTCGACGCAGGTGCCCGGCGGCTGATCCGGGTCACCGAGCTCCTCGCTCAGCGGTAGCGGAGCCGCTTTGACGGTTCGCGCAGAGAGTCACTGACTTGAGTTCCGACCGGCGAGTAGTGAAACTTGCGGGTCCATAAAGCGGATCGCGCCTCTCCTCTGCATCCCTTGTGTGCTCGCCACAACGCTGGCGATAGCTGGATGTGGTGGCCAGCTCTCAGGCGACGACATCCGGACCGCGATCGACAGCACTGGCTACTCCGTCAAGTACGCCGACTCGGGGTATGACGGCTCCGGCACGGTCGTCGCTGGGACGCTCGACGATGGCCGCGGCACCGAGTTCTTCGTCTCATCCGGCGGCAATACCGACCAGGCCGAGGCGGCGATGCACTGGGCGTAGGCGCAGGCATACACTTCAACCGATGCTCCCCATCGTCCTCGTCGCAGGATTCCTCGCCGGAATAGGTTTCGCTGGGTGGCGCGCCCGGCTGCTGGCGGTTCTCGTCCTCGGGCTGGCATGGGCCGCCGTCATCGGCGATCTGGGCGACGCTCCGCTCGCGTTTGCCCTCGGGCTAGCGAATGGGGCGATCGGGGTTGCCGTGGGAACCACGGTGCAGCTTGCCGTCATTGCGCTCGCTCGGCCGCGCTCGGCCGCATAGCGGTAGTCGCGCGGAGAGAAACCGACGCGTGCTCCGGAGTTCGCTACGTATGCGGTGGCAAAGTCCGGAGAACCAGCGGCTGAGGTCCTCGCGTCCCGGTCAGAAACGCCGGCGAAGCGCGGTTTCTCTTCGAGGCAAAGCGCTCCTCGCGCCAACCGAGCAGCGTTCCGGCGAGCCGTGACCGTCCAGTTGACCCCCTTCGACCCCCTATAGGGGGTCGAAGTGGACGACTATGCCCAGACCGGCCGGTGCGTGCCCACCCTCGGTGCTCTTCCGGCGGGAGAACCAGCGTCGCCCCGGCGCAGGCGGTGAAGGCTCGCGAGAAGCGCTGCCCTTAGGAGGCCGGCCCGATGAGATGGGCCATGTAGGGATCGAACCTACGACCTTGAGATTAAGAGTCTCCTGCTCTACCAACTGAGCTAATGGCCCGTCGGCAATTGTAGGACAAGGCCGCGGGTCGATCACGGCCGGCGCGGGCTCAGGCTATTGCCCCGCGATCACCCCCTGGGACACTGTCGGTGTGATGCGCAGGACCCTCATCCTTGTGGCCGCCGCCGCGCTTGCGGTCGGCTTTCTCCCCGCCGGCGGCGCCGGCGTCTCTGCAGAGACGCAGCGGTCCCCGGCCGCGCTGGCCATCACCGGCTACGCCTACGGAAGCCCGCAGGAAGTCCGGCGCGACGCTGCCACGGTCAGCGATCTCGGGATCGACGGGGCGACCCTTTCGCGTGACGGCTCGCGCATTCGCACCTACCCGGGGCTGCGCCGCGCTCTGGCCGCCGCCCACGATGCCGGCCGCCCCGGCTCGCTCCTGCTCAGCAACTACGACAACCGCCGCGGTGACTTCTCGCCAGCGATCGGCCGAGCGATGCTCCGCGACTCTGCCAATCGCGCCGGTGTCGCGGCTGCGCTCGCCGACGAGGTCGCGACCAGCGGGTGGGACGGGGTCACGGTCGACATCGAGAACATCCGCGGGGGCGATCGCCGGGGTCTGGTCGCCTTCGTCGCCGCGCTCCGCAGCCACCTCGGCGCCGGTACCACCGTGGACGTCGACGTCCCTGCCACAACCCACCCGGCTGGATGGTCGTGGAAGCCCTTCGACCTACCGGCGCTGGCGGCCGAGGTCGACCACATCACGCTCATGGCCTACGACCAGCACTGGTCCACGGGCCGCCCCGGGCCGATCGCAGGGATCCGCTGGGTGCGGCGTTCCCTCGCAGCGGCGCTGGGACGAGTGCCGGCCGCAAAGCTCCGCCTGGGGGTCGCCGGGTACGGCTACGTCTGGCGGGACGGTCGCCCGGCGCGGACCGTGAGCGCCTCACGGGCGCGGTCGCTGGCCGGCCAGCGGGCGCATTGGGCGCGGGGGGCGGCCGAGTGGCACGCCAGGCTCAGCCGAGGCCGCACGCTCTGGTTCTCGGACGCCCGCGCGATGCACAGGCGCTTTCTGCTCGCCCGTACCGCCGGTCTCGACGGGGCCGCCGTCTGGCGCCTCGGCTCCGCTGACAGGATCACGGCCGCTGTCGCCGGCGGGCCAGTCTCCGCGCGCGGCGGCTCCTAGACTGCCGCCGGATGGCCGCAAAGATCGAGAGAATCGGCATCGTCGGGCTCGGCTATGTCGGCCTGCCGCTGGCGCTCGCCTTCGGCGGGCAGGGGATCAGCGTCGCGGGCCTCGATACGGACGCCGGGCGGGTCGGCCGCCTGAATGCCGGCGAGAGCGACATCGAGGACGTGCCCTCGGAGGAGCTCGCCGACGCTCGGCGATCGCTGTTCAGCGCCTCGACCGACCCTGCCGTGCTCGCCGGCTGCGACGCGATCCTGATCTGCGTGCCGACGCCGCTCGCCAACCAGCGCGAGCCTGACCTCTCCTACATCCGCAGCGCCGGCGAAGCGATCGCCGGCGTGCTGCGAACGAGGCCAGACCGTGGTGCTCGAGTCGACGACCTACCCGGGGACGACGCGCGAGCTGCTGCAGCCGCTGCTCGAGGGCGCGGGCCTCGAGGCGGGCACCGACTTCCACCTCGCCTACTCGCCCGAGCGCATCGACCCCGGCCGCTCCGACCACACCGTCGCCAACACGCCGAAGATCGTCGGCGGGATCACCGACGCCTGCGCCGAGCGCGCGGCCGAGGTCTACGCGCCGATCTGCGAGCGAGGTCGTCACGCGTCTCCAGCCCCGAGGCGGCGGAGCTGTCGAAGCTGCTCGAGAACATCTTCCGCTCGGTCAACATCGCGCTCGTCAACGAGCTCGCCCAGCTCACCGACAGGCTCGGCATCGACATCTGGGAGGTGATCGATGCCGCCGCGACCAAGCCGTTCGGCTTCATGCGCTTCGAGCCAGGCCCGGGGATGGGCGGCCACTGCCTGCCGATCGACCCGTTCTACCTCGCGTTCAAGGCGCGCGAGCACGACTTCTACACCGAGTTCGTCGAGCTCGCCGGCAAGATCAACCAGTCGCACCCGCTGTTCTGCGTGCGCAAGATGGAGCGCGCCCTCAACGACGCCGGCAAGCCGGTCAACGGTTCCCGCGTGCTGATCCTCGGCGTCGCCTACAAGGGCGGCGTCGCCGACCTGCGCGAGGCCCCGGCGCTGAAGATCATCCGCCATCTCCGCGAGCTCGGCGCGGACGTCTCCTACCACGACCCGCACGTGCCCGAGCTCGCTGAGCTCGGGCTCTCCTCGACCGACCTCGGTGCAGGCGTCGCGGACGCTGATCTAGTCGCGATCGTCACCACGCATCCTGAGGTCGACCATCTCGCCCTGCTCGACAGCGCGAAGCTGCTTGTCGACTTCCGCGGGATCACGAGCGGAATCGACGCCCCGAACCTGGTCCGGCTCTGATCACCGTGCGCGGCATCGGCGCAAGAACGACCGCGCCGACCGGGTGACGATGGGGCTTGCGACGCTCACCGCCGCGACGGTGGGCTCGGTGCTGGCGGGCGAGCTGATCCGCCGCTTCCGCCGCCGCCTGGCCCGGGCCGAGACCGGTCGGCGACGGCGCGCCGACGACGCCGACCGCGGCACTGCCGCTGGTCGCCGGCGGCGGGGCGGGACACGGTCCGCGTCGCCCGCGCGGGCTACGACGCGGCGGGTCGCCACGAGACGGTGCTGTTCAACCTGCTCTCCGGGTTCGCCGGCCTCGTTCGCCCTCGCGCGGCTGTCGACGCAGGGGATCCGCGCAGGCTGGTGGCCCTTCGGAAACGTCTCGATCGGCGGCCGCCACATCCACCACTTCGTCCCGGGCATCCTGCTCGCCTTCGGGTCGGCGACGGCGGCGCTGCTGGTCGAGGACCCCGACCGCGAGGCGATGCTTGCCGTGCCGTTCGGCGTCGGCGTCGGTCTCACCTTCGACGAGTCGGCCCTGCTGCTCGATCTGCGCGACGTCTACTGGACGCGAGAGGGGCTGCTCAGCGTCCAGGTCAGCCTCGGCGGCCTCGTCCTGCTCGGCGGCACGATCCTGGCGCTGCGCATGCTGCGCCGGGGCGAGCTCGCTGAGGAGGACGCGGGCGAGATCCCCGACGCGGCCGGCGCCATGTCGCCGATCCCGCCATGGGGCTCGCCGGCCCCGTCGATCGCCTGATTCGAGCCAGCGCCCGGGGCGACCCGTTCGTTCCGGGACTCGCTGGGGCTGAGCTGGGCGCTCAGCCGCGCACCGCCCAGCGGGCGTAGAGCTCGCCGCCGTCGCGCAGCAGCCAGCGCAGCTCGAGGTCGATCGCGCCGCCCGGCAGACCCTCGGTCATGCGCGGCCCGACGCCGCCGAGCAGCTTCGGACCGATCGTGACGAAGAGCTCGTCGACGAGCCCCGCGGTGAGCAGCGCGGCGTGTAGGTGAGGGCCGCCCTCGCAGAGCACCGCGCCGATGTCGCGTTCGTTTCGCAGCTGGCGCAGCGCGACTCGCCAGGTCGACGCCGTCCCGCTGGCGGACGACGGAGCAGGGCGTCTCGGTTTCGGGAACCTCGTCCTCGGACGCGGTGATCACGACGACCTCGCCGTGGCCGTCGGTGAACAGCGGGATGTCCCAGGGCAGCGTCGAGGCGGCCGCTGACGATCACGGCGAGGGGATCGGGCGCGAGCCCAGCGGCCTCGCGGCGAGCGCGGCGCTCCTCCTTGGCGACGATCCGCCCGTAGCGCTCGGCGCGCAGCGTGCCGGCCCCGACCATGACGGCGTCGGGCAGCTCGCGCAGGCCGAGCAGCATCTGCGTGTCGGTCTCGCCGGCGATCTTGCCCGAGCGTCCCGTCCAGCGTCGCGTGCCCGTCGAGGGTCTCGGCGAAGTTGGTGAACACGTAGGGCCGGTCGGCGGGGGCGAGCTCCCGCGGCCGTAGCCGTCGCGAGCTGCTCGCTGATCGTCGGTCGGCCCGGGGTCGGGCAGCAGGCGCTCGAGGTCACTCAACGGATCGCCGCCAGGTGCTCGACGTTGGCGCGATCGTCCGCCGCCCCGCTCGGCTCAGCCCCCAACCACGCCTCGAGGATCTCGCCGAGCAGTGCCTCCGAAGTCGTCCGCAGGCTCAGGGCGAGGACGTTCGCATCGTTCCAGCGCCGCGCGCCGGCGGCCGTCTCGGCGTCGCCGCAGAGCGCGGCGCGCACACCCTCGACCTTGTTCGCGGCGATCGAGGCCCCCGTCCCCGTCCAGCAGGCGATCACCGCCTGCTCGGCCCGCCCCTCGGCGACGTCGCGAGCGGCCGCCTCAGAGGCCCAGGCCCAGTCGTCCCGCTCGGAGTCCGAGAGCGCCCCGTGTCGCGCGACCACGTCGTGCCCGCGCTCACCCAGCGCGCGCTCGATGGCCCCGGCGACCCCGGTCAACTCATCAGCAGCGATGGAAAACCTCATAAGGAAGTTTTATCGCGAAGCTGACGGTCTCTGACCAAGCGATGCGGTGCCGGCGAGCGGCGCCGCGCAGCAGCGCTACGCAAGCCGCGAGTCGGTGCCGCAGCGCGCCGCGTCAGACGCCGTCAGCAGCCGAGCTTCTTGGCGGCGTCGCTGAAGTTCTTGACCTCGACGGTCGGCTTCTTGCCGCCCTTCTCGATCTTCTCGCCGCGGCGGTTGACCCAGATCACCGGGACCCGCATCTTGAGCAGCGGCTCGACGTCGGTGTAGTGGCCGCTGGTGATGTGGACCCAGCCCTTCTTCTTGCCGATCCGGCGCGCGCACTCCTTGAAGTGGGCGGGCTCGGGCTTGTAGCTGCGGACCTGCTGGGCGGTGACGACGAGCTCGAGCTCGGTGCGCAGGTGGCGCCGCGAGATGCCGAGCAGCTTGTCGTCGATGTTGGAGACGATTCCGAGCCGGTACTTGGCGCCGAGCCGGTCCATCGCGGCGTTCGCCTCGCGGAACGGCTGCCAGTCGCCGATCGAGTCGGGCAGGAACTGGGCGCGCGAGGGCTCGAGCTCCCAGCCGATCTCGCCCGCGGCCTTGACGGCCGCGCGGCGCAGGACCTCGGCGTAGAGCTCGTAGGAGCCGGCCATGACCTCGTACTTGATCTCGAAGAAGCGCGGCAGCAGAGCCTTCGCGTCGAGGGTCAGGCCGTCCTCGGCGGCTTCACGCTCGAAGGCGTCGGAGATCCCCTTGTCCCAATCGATCAGGGTTCCGTAGCAATCCGTGGTCACCCACTCGATCTCGCTGCGCTTAGGTAGAGGCATAAGGGCGCGGCATTATGGCATCCGCCGCCCATCGGGCGGCGGATGTCGTCGGGCCAAGGGGCTTTGCTCAGTCCTCGAGCGGGTCCTGATGCTCGAGCAGGAGCTCGAGGAACTCCCCCACCTCGGTCTCCTTCGCCTGCGAGGCGCGCATCGGTCGGCGGGTATGTACCTCGTAGTGTTGCGGCGGCCGACCCGCTTGCGGGTCAGGTAGCCCTCGTCGACCAGCTCGGTGACGATCCGCTGTGCGGCCCGCTCGGTGATGTCGAGCGTTGCCGCGATGTCGCGCAGTCGAACCGTTGGGTCGGACGGCGATCACCAGCAGCACTCGGGCGTGGTTGGTTATGAACGTCCAGGTTCCGATGGCAGACACCATATGCAATACACGGCCTGTGCTTGCAGCCGATCGATGTCTGGGTCCTGACGGAACGTCCGGGCGTCGCGTACTCGGCTAGGCTGCCGCGCCGCACCCATGGATCTCCTCGAGTACCAGGGCAAACAGCTGTTCGCCGGCCGCGGGCGTCCCCGTCCCGAACGGCGAGCCGGCGACCGACGTCGACGCCGCGGTCGCCGCCGCCGAGCGGATCGGCTATCCCGTGCGTGATCAAGGCCCAGGTCCTGATCGGCGGGCGCGGCAAGGCCGGCGGCATCAAGGTCGCCAAGGATGCCGACGAGGCCCGCGCGCACGCCGACGCGATCCTCGGCATGGACATCACCGGCCCGCACGGCGAGGGCCCGTTCACGGTCCACCAGGTCTGGGTCGAGGGCGCCTCCGAGATCGACGCCGAGTACTACGCCTCGATCATCCTCGACCGCTCCGAGAAGAAGCCGCTGGTGATGCTCTCGCGGATGGGCGGCATGAACGTCGAGGAGATCGCCGAGACCGATCCCGACGCGCTCGTCCGCCGCCACGTCACGCCCGCCGAGGGCCTGACCGTCGACGTCGCCCGCCAGATCGGCGATCGACGCGCAGATCGACGACGACGTCGTCGACTCGACGCGCCGAGATCCTCGTCAAGCTCTACGAGGCCTTCAACGACCAACGACGCGACGCTGATCGAGGTCAACCCGCTGATCGTCACCGGCGACCGCGAGGTCGTCGCGCTCGACTCGAAGGTGACGATCGACAACTCCGCGCTCTACCGGCACGAGGAGCTCGCCGGCGAGCGCCGCCGAGGACCCCGACCAGGACGAGCAGGAGCGGATGGCCAAGGAGCGCGGCCTCACCTACGTCTCGCTCGACGGCGACATCGGCATCCTCGGCAACGGCGCCGGGCTCTGCATGTCGACCCTCGACGTCGTCGCCAACGCCGGCGGCTCGCCCGCCAACTTCCTCGACGCCGGCGGCGGCTCGAAGGCCGAGGCGATCGTCGACGCGCTCGAGGTGATCTCCTCCAACCCGAAGGTCAAGGCGATCCTCTTCAACATCTTCGGCGGCATCACCCGTTGCGACGAGGTCGCCAAGGGCATCATCGAGGCCTACAAGCGGGTCGACATGAAGGTGCCGCTGGTCGTCCGCCTCGACGGCACGAACTCCGAGGAGGGCCTGCGGCTGCTCGACGAGGCCAACCTCGACGGCCTGCACCAGGAGAAGACGATGCTCGGCGCCGCCGATCGCGTCGTCGAGCTGGCGAGGGGAGAGGGCTGATCGATGAGCATCATCGTCGGCAACGACACGAAGCTCGTCGTCAGCGGCCTGACCGGCCGCGAGGGCAGCTTCCACGGGCTCCGCAACCGCGACTACGGCACCGACCTGGTCGCCGGCGTCACTCCCGGCAAGGGCGGCCAGGACGTCGAGGGCACGCCGATCTTCGACACGATCGCCGAGGCCGTCTACGAGGCCGGCGCCAACACCTCGATGATCTTCGTCCCCGCCCGCTTCGCCGGCGCCGCGATCAACGAGGCGATCGACGCCGGCTGCGAGACGGTGATCGCGATCACCGAGGGGATCCCGGTCCACGACATGCTGCCGACCTACTGGAAGGCGAAGGAGAAGGGCGTCCGGCTGATCGGCCCGAACTGCCCCGGCGTGCTCAGCCCGGGCAAGGCCAACGTCGGGATCATCCCGGCCCAGTTCTTCGACCAGGGCTCGATCGGCGTCGTCTCGAAGTCGGGCACGCTGACCTACCAGATCGGCAACGAGCTCAAGCAGGCCGGCCTCGGCAACTCCTCGATCGTCGGCATCGGCGGCGATCCGATCGTCGGCTCCGACTTCATCGACATCCTCGAGCTCTACGAGAACGACGACGAGACCGAGCTGATCGTGATGGTCGGCGAGATCGGCGGCGACGCCGAGGAGCGCGCCGCCGACTACATCGCCGAGAACGTGACCAAGCCCGTCGTCGGCTACATCGCCGGCTTCACGGCCCCGCCCGGCAAGCAGATGGGCCACGCCGGCGCGATCATCTCCGGCTCCTCCGGCACGGCCGAGGCCAAGCAGGAGGCGCTCGAGGCCAAGGGCGTCCGCGTCGGCACGAGCCCCTCGCGAGGCCGCCGCGATCGCCGCCGAGATCATCAACTCCTGATAGCGGCCCGGCCGTCTCGCGGCGGCCACTCCGCCGCCCGACGTCGAACGTCCCTCCCGCATCGCTATAGGGGTACATGCGGGACGTTCGGCACGTTGGGTGCCGTCAGCGCAGTAGTGCTTTGAGGCAGAAGCACCCCCTCGCGCCAGCCATCATCGTTCCGGCGAGTCGTGATCGTCCGGTTGACCCCCCTATAGGGGGCGATCGTGGACGACTATGCCCAGACCGGCCGAGCGCGTGCTCACCGACCGCTGCCTCTTCCGGTCGGAAGCACCGCTCCTCCGCCGCCGCTGCCACGGTCGGTGGCGGGCGTCCTCCCGGGCGCGACGGTCGTCCGTATACTCGCCGCCGCCTCATGGCTCCCGAGATGATCTCCTTCGCCCGCGGCGCGCCCAGCGCCGACCTGCTGCCCGTCGACGCGGTCAAGGCGGCGGCCGAGCGGGCGCTCGAGCTCGAACCCGGCCCGGGCGCTCTCCTACGGGACGGGGATCGGCCATCCCGGAGCTCTGCGCCTGGCTCGCCGAGCGGCACGGCCACGGCCTCACCGCCGATCGCGTGATGATCACCAACGGCTCGCTCGAGGCGGGCTGGATGCTGTTCAGCCACCTGCTCTCGCCGGGCGACGAGGTCGTCGTCGAGCAGCCCTCCTACGACCGCACGCTGCTGATGCTCGAGAAGCTCGGCGTCGACCGGATCGGGGTCGAGCTCGAGGAGGACGGGATCAACGTCGACGGGCCTCGAGCAGGCGCTCGCCGACGGCTATCGAGCCGAAGCTCGTCCACATCATCTCCAACTTCCACAACCCGGCCGGCTGCACGCTCTCGGAGGCGAAGCGCCGGCGCCTCGTCGAGCTCTCCGCCGAGCACGGCTTCTGGATCTTCGAGGACGACCCCTACCGCGAGGTCCGCTTCGCCGGCGCCGTCGAGCTGCCGACGATGCTGGCGCTGGCCGAGGGCACCGACGCCAAGGTGATCCACGCCTCCTCCTTCTCGAAGACGGTCAGCCCCGGCGTCCGCGTCGGCTACCTGGCCGGCCCCGCCGAGGAGATCGCCGCCCTGGCCAAGACCGCCAACGAGACCTACATCTCGCCGAACATGCTCGCCGAGTCGATCGTCTACGAGCTCTGTCGTCTCGGGCGGGCTCGACGAGAACATCGCCTTCGTCAACGTCGCCCTGGCCGAGCGCCGCGACGCCGTCGTCGAGGCGCTCGAGCAGCAGATCCCCGAGGCCAAGTTCGTCGTCCCCGGCGGCGGCTACTTCCTCTGGATGGACCTCGCCGAGGGCACCGACACGGCGGCGCATGCTGCCGCTCGCCAAGGAGGAGGGCGCCGTCTTCGTCGCCGGCCCCGACTTCATGATCGAGGGCGGCGAAAACAGCCTGCGGCTCTCCTTCGCGAGCGTCCCGCCCGGCGACGTCCCCGAGGGCATCGGGCGGATCGCCCGGGCGCTCGAGCGCCTGCGCGGCTGATCTTTACGGCCTGTCGTCGCCCCGGGAACCCCGCTCCGATGCGGGAAACCAGCGCTGTAGCTGCAACGCGGGACCCATTCACACGGATTTAGCAATTCCTGAGCATTTGCTCGTAATCTATAAGTATGAGTTGTCGAGTCGACCAGTCGACAATGCAGGACCCGTTGCAAGCGAAAGGTGAGAACGATGCCGATCACGTTCTTCGAAGGCATGCGTGACGACGAGCGCGACGAGCTCGCGCGTCGCAACATGGAGCGCCGCTTCTACGCGCTCGCCGCTGCGGTCAAGGACCACGAAGCGCAGGTGCGCAGGCGGGGCAACCCGGTCGAGCGCGCCGACTCGGACCTCTACCGCCGGCTGCGCCAGATCACCGGCGAGCCGGGGACCGCGGAGCACGGCATCGAGCCGGGCACCGCGGAGCAGCAGATCGCGTGAGCCCGGAGCCGCCCGTGCAGGATCGATCCCGCGGGCGGCGCCTCCGCCCGTCGGCGTCAGCGACCGAAGCGGTCGCGCGAGAGCTGCAGCTGCTCGGGCAACGCGGCGCGCGGCGGCGGCGACGGGTCGGCGCGCACCGAGACGGTCTCGGCGACGCTCCGCGAGACGCTGTGACGGCCTCCCTCGGAGGCGATGACGACCTCGGCGTCGTCCGATAGCTCGACCTCGGCGTCGAGTCCGGGTTCGAGCCCGGCATCCCGCAGGTAGTGAAGTAGCTCCTCCGCCTCGTTCTCGAAGCGGAGCACGGTGACCTTGGCGCCGATCTCGCAGTCGGCGAGCAGCGCGCCCTGCTCGCGGTCGCCGATCTTGATCGGGTGGCCGTGCGGGCAGGTCTTCGCGTCGCCGATCGCGGCCCGCATGCGCTCCTCGAGCACCGGCGACATCGCATGCTCGATCCGCTCCGCCTCCTCGTGCACCTCGTCCCAGGGGATGCCGAGGACGTCGGTGAGGAAGCGCTCGATCATCCGGTGCCGGCTGACGATCGCCTTTGCGTGCTCGAGCCCGTCGTCGGTGAAGCTGACCGACTTGTCGGCGGCGCGGCTGATGTAGCCGTCGCGCTCGAGCCGGCCGAGCATCTCGTGCACGGTCGGCGGCGAGAGCTGCATCGCGCGGGCCATGTTGGCGCCGGTCATCGGCAGCCCCGCCTCCCAGAGCCAGAAGAGGATCTCCAGGTACTCCTCCTCGGCGACCGTTGCCTGTTCAGCGCTCAATGCACACCCATTCCGAGCTCACGCCCCCAGACTAGAGCCTCGCGTTGGGACCCGACCGCGCGCCGGGAGGCCGCTATTCGAGCAGCTGCGCCTGCGAGAGCCGGTACAGGTAGGCGAGCGCCGGGCCGACGATCGCCAGCGCGAAGATGAAGACGATGATCACGGCCGTCAGCGTCCCCTCGGCGCCGGCGGCCGCCGAGACCGTCAGCTTCTCCGGCAGCAGGTACGGGTGCTGGCCGACGCCCCAGCCCCAGATCACGGCGACGACGGCGCCGGCTGCGAGCGGCCGCGCTCCAGCGCCTGTCGGTGACCAGCGCCGCGAGCGCCAGCGCGCCGAGCACCCCCGAGGCGATCAGCAGCGGCAGCCCCTCGTGCGTCAGCCCGTCGAAGACGTAGCGAGCGTCGGCGCGGAGGACGAAGATGCCGACCACCGCCAGCGCCCCGGCGGCCACGGCGAGCACGATCGCGGTGCGCCGGAACCACTCGCGCAGATCTGCCTCCCCGGCGCGGCCGGCGTCGGCGACGAGGAAGACTGAGGCGAGGTAGCTGCTGGAGACGACGAAGAGCACGCCGATCATCAGCGGCAGCGGATCAAGCCATGCGTGGAACGGCCCCGGGCTGGCACCGGGAACGACCTCGCCGGAGGCGATCGCGCCGACCACGCAGCCCATGAAGAACGGCGTGATCACGGAGGCGCAGGCGAAGACGAGGTCGGCGCGCTCGTGGGCCTTGCCCTCGAAGGCGTGGCCGAAGGCGAAGCCGGAGCCGCGCAGGACGATGCCGAGCGCCGCCAGGCCGAGCGGCAGGTACAGCGTCTCCATGATCGGCCCGAACGCATCCGGGAACGCCGTCCAGAGCACGACCAGGCAGAAGATCAGCCAGACGTGGTTCGCCTCCCAGACCGGGCCGAGCGAGTGCCCGATCCGCGCCCGCAGCCGCGGCCCGAGCTCGCGCTCGCGCCGTGTGATCAGGCTGACGGCGCCGGCCCCGAAGTCGGCGCCGCCGAAGAGCGCGTACAGCGTTGCCCCGGCCCAGAGGATGACTGCGCAGATGTCGGCCTTGCTCATCCGGCCACCGCCTCCTCGGACTCGGCCTCACCCGCGTCCGGCGCGTCCGGATCCTCGCCCGGCCCGTAGGGGACGTCCCCGACGTCCCCGGGCTTGGCGAGGACCCGCAGGGCCTTGACCGCCAGCACCGCGAGGCCCGCGTAGAGGAGCACCGACGCGGCGAACGCCCACCAGATGCCGCCGGCATCGGTGACCGCGTCGGAGGTCCGCATCTGGCCCTGGACGATCCACGGCTGGCGCCCGACCTCGGTCACGATCCAGCCCATCCACAGCGCCAGCAGCGCGCCGATCCCGCTGACGGCGCCGGCTCGCCAGAACCAGACGGACTCGGGCAGCCGCCGCTTGCGCCACAGGACCCAGCCGAAGATGGCGACGAGCAGCATCAGGGCACTGCCGATGCCGACCATCCCGTCGAAGGAGAGGTGCAGGAGGGTGTTGGCCGGCGGCTGCTCGTCGGCGGGGATCTGGTTGAGGCCGGTGACGTCGGTGTCCGTGCTGAAGCCGACCAGGAACGAGTCGAGTCCGGGAATGCCGATCCCGGCCTTGACACCGTCCTTCGTGCAGATGCCCCCGATCCACTCGGTCTGATCGGGGCCGCCTTCGCCGATGCACTCCATGCCCGCGAACTTCGCCGGCTGGTGCTCCGCGACGCCGCGGGCGGCCGTGTCGCCGACGAAGAGCTGCACGGGCGTCGCGATCGCCGCGACAGCGAACGGGATCGCGAAGCCGAGCCGAACCCGGCGGCTCCGCTCGCCGCGCAGCCACTTGACCGCGTAGATCGAGGCGAGCCCGAAGCCCGTGACCATGTACGCGGCGAGCAGCATGTGCGGGAACTCGTAGCTCGTCGCCTTGTTGAAGAGGGCGTCGAGCGGGGCGACGCTGGCGACGGTGCCGTCGGCGGCGAGCTTGAAGCCCTCGGGCTGGTTCATCCAGGAGTTGACGGCGACGACGCTGAACGCCCCGCCGACGCCCGCAATCACGATCGGCACGCCGGTCCAGAAGTGCTTCCAGCCTTCGATCCGCTTCCAGCCGTAGATGTAGATGGCGATGAAGATCGCCTCGGTGAAGAAGAAGATGCCCTCGATCGCGAAGCCAGTGCCGAAGACGTCGCCCCACTGCTGCATGAACTTCGGCCACAGCAGGCCCATCTCGAAGGAGAGCACCGTGCCGGTCACCGCGCCGACCGCGAAGAGCACGGCCGCACCCTTCGACCACTGTTGCGCCAGGCTCAGGCTCTCGGCGTCGCCGCTGCGGCGGCCCCTGTATTCGGCGATCATCATCAGCGCCGGCAGCGCCACACCGATGCACGCGAGCACGATGTGGAAGGCGAGGGTGAACGCCATCATCTCGCGCGCGGCGAGCAGGTTGTCCACGGCGAGCGGCAAGGCGCTCGCCGCTGAGGCGATCTCGCTCACTGGCCCCAGGGTACCCCCGCCCCGGGCTGACGCTCGACCGGAGCAGCTCGCGGCCGATCTCGGCGATCGACGCGGCCCCGCACAGCGTCATCGCCTCGCGCAGTTCCTCCTGCAGCATCCGCAGGGTCCGCCGCACGCCCCGCTCGCCGCCTGCGGCAAGGCCCCAGAGCACGGGGCGGCCGATGAGCACGCCCCGGGCGCCCAGCGCGATCGCCTTGACGACGTCGGTGCCGCGGCGCACGCCGCCGTCGAGCAGGAGCTCCGCCTCGCCGCCGACCTCATCGGCGATCGGCGGCAGCATCTCGATCGTCGCCGGCACGGTGTCGAGCTGGCGGCCGCCGTGGTTGGAGACGATCACCCCGCGGGCGCCAGCCGCGACCGCGTGGCGCGCGTCGTCGGCGCGGTGCACTCCCTTGACGAGGACGGGCAGCTCCGTGGCGCCGACCAGCCACTCGAGGTCGCTCCAGTCGAGCGACGGGTCGAGCTGGGAGGCGAAGTAGGCGGCGAGCCCCGACTCGCCGACGTCGCCGACGACGGCGTCGCCGACGCAGGCGATCGTCAGGTCGGGTGGCAGCGAGAAGCCGTTGACCACGTCGCGCTCGCGGCGGCCGAGGATCGGCGCGTCGACGGTGAGCACGATCGCCTCGAAGCCGGCCGCCTCGGCCCGCTCGAGCAGCGAGGCGGTCAGCGCCCGGTCCTTGAACACGTACAGCTGGAACCACAGGCGCGCCCCCTCGGGCATGCCCCTTCCGACCGCCTCGATCGGCGTGTTCGAGAGCGAGGAGAGGCAGAAGATCGCGTCGGCCGCGGCGGCTCCGGCCGAGCTGGCAAGCTCGCCACGCTCGTCGGCGAGGCAGTGGAAGGCGGTCGGCGCGACGAGGATCGGCGTGGTCGGCGCGCCGAGCAGCTCGGTCTCGATCGAGACCTCGGAGACGTCGCGGAGCACGTGCGGAAGCAGCTCGATCCGCTCGAAGGCCGCGCGGTTGCGGCCGATCGTGATCTCGTCGCCGGCGCCCGAGCGGTAGTAGTCGTAGGCCTGCGGCTCGAGCTGCTCCGCGGCGATGCGCTCGAGCCCGGCGAGGTTGATCGACCAGGGGCCCGAGGCGTCCATCTCAGCCGCCGATCCCCGAGCGTTGCGCCAGCGTCGAGACGACCGCCTCGTAGACGCCGTCGCCGTTGCGGCCCTCGGTCACGGTCACGTTGCCGAAGTCGGCGAGCGCGGCGCGCAGGGCGGCGTCCTTCTCGGGCCCGTTGGCGACGCAGAAGAAGTGGCCGACCGAGCGCGCCGTCTCGAGGTCCTCGATCGAGTCGCCGGCGCCGATGCACTGCTCCGGCTCGTAGCCGCGCGCCCGCATGTGGGCGGCGACGGCCTTGCCCTTGCTCGCCCCGCCGGGGACGAGGTGGTAGGCGTGGGCGAGCTCGATGCCGGGCATCGGCCGGCTGATCGCGCCGTTGTCGAGGAAGCGGAGGTCCTCGTGCCCCGCCTCGGCGATCAGCGCGTTCGCCTCGGCGACGTCGACCTTGCCGCGCATCAGCAGCGAGAACTCGCGGCCGGTGTGCCACGGCTCGTGCCACTCGAGCCGGCCCGCGAAGCGCTCGAGCAGCAGCTCGGCGACGCCCGCCTCGATGATCTGCTCGGCGACCGTCCGCTCATCGGTCGGCGCCCAGGAGCCGGCCAGCAGCGTACGCTCGCCGTCGATCACCATCGCGCAGCCCGCCTCGAAGATGTAGGAGCTCTGGCCCATCAGCCGCGAGTCGCTGTGGACCTGCGCCTCGCGGCGGCCCGACATGACCACGACCTCGACGCCCGCCCGGTCGCAGGCCTCGAGCAGTAGCGCCTGGTTGCGGGAGAAGTTGCCCTCGGCGTCGGCGAACAGCGAGCCGCCCCGCCCGAGCAGCGTCCCGTCGAGGTCGGTGTAGAGGGCCCGTAGTGCCACGGGGGCAGCGTATTGCCCGCTCGCGGAAGACGCGGGGTCTCCGCGCTCAGAGCCCTTCGGTGATCGCGCCGAGCTCGTCGAGCAGGGTCCGCTCGCGCAGCGGCGGGCGCTCGAGGATTACGCGGCCGGAGGCGGCCAGCTCGGCGCCCATCGCCTCCTGGCCCGGCGGCGTGCGCGGCAGGCGGGAGCCGATCCCGAGCACGATCTCGCGGGCCATGCGCCCGAGCTGTGCGAGCGATTGGTGGTCGTTGCCGCGGCTGCCGAGGTCGACCTCGGCGACGGCGCCGATCCCCTCGCGCTCGATCACGTCGATCAGCATCACCGCCTCGACGGCGTACCCGGTCATGAACGGCAGCGAGACGAGCAGCTCGCGTGGCGCGGCGATCTCGCCGCCGAGCGGCTGGCGCAGCTCACCGGCGAGTGGGAAGAAGGCCTCGAGCAGGGGCCGGGCGAGCAGCTCGGTGACGCGGCCGCCGCCGGCCGGGTCGGCGCCGGTCTCGGCCGTGAACTCGCGGGCGTAGGTCGCCTTCACGAACCGCGCCGGGTCGGGCCCGAGCAGCGGTCCGAGCAGACCGCACGTGAAGTGGACGCCGAAGTCCTCCTGGTCGCCGTCGCAGAAGATCACGAGATCGGTCTCGACCGCGCTCAGCGCTCGCCACATCGCGTCGCCCTTGCCGCGCACCGGCCCGAGCTCTCCCAGCAGCGTCTGCTCGTCGATCCAGCGCACCCCGAGTGCCCGCGGCGATCTCCTCGCCATCGGCCGCCCGCGCGGAGCCGACGACGAGGATCTCGTCGACCAGGCCGAGCTCGACGGACTCCTGCAGCGAGCCGAGCAGGCGGTCGAGCGAAGGGCAGGATCGACCTGCCATGACGCACACCGCGGCCGAGCTAGCCTGCTTGGCGCGGGAGACCTCTTCGACCGAGAATTGGGAGTGATGGAAGCGCCGCAGCAAGAAACGAAGCCTACGGGCCCCGCGCCCCAAAGCTCGCTGCCGCCCTGGCGGGTGGTCGGCCGCGAGCTCGATCTGGCGCCACGCCCCCTGATCGTCGCCGTCGTCAACGCGACCCCCGACTCGTTCTCCGACAAGGGCGACTGGCGCTCGCCCGACGCGGCCGCGGTCAAGGTCGCCAATCGGATCGACGCGGGCGCCGATCTGATCGAGGTCGGCGGCGAATCGAACGTCTCGAACCGCCCCGCGGTCGCCGCCGATGAGGAGATCCGCCGCGTCGTCCCCGTCGTCAAGGCCGCCGTCGCTGCGGGCGCGACGGTCACGATCGACACCTACAAGCCGGCCGTCGCTGAGGCGGCGCTCGACGCCGGCGCCGCGATCGTCAACGACATCAGCGGCTTCGCCGACCCCGAGATGGCGCCGCTCTGCGCCGAGCGCGGCGCCGGCGTCGTCCTCATGCACACGATCACGGCGCCCAAGGTCTCGCTCTGGGACGACAACGCCTACGCGGACGGCGTTGCGCCCACCGTCTCAGCGTGGCTTCCGAGCGCATCGACCGGCTGACCTCCGCCGGCATCGCCGCCGAGTCGATCGCCGTCGACCCGGGCGTCGACTTCGGCAAGACGCCATCGCAGAGCGTCGAGCTGATGCGCTCCTTCGAGCAGGTCGTGGCGCTCGGCCAGCCGACGATGTCGGCGGTCTCCCGCAAGGACTTCGTCGGCGCGCTGACCGGCCGCCGACCCTCCGAGCGGCTTGCCGGAACGCTCGCCGCAGTCGGCTGGGCGACGCTCGCCGGCGCCCGCGTGATTCGTGCCCACGACGTCGCCGAGACGCGCGACTACCTCACCGTCCTCGGCGCGCTGGCGGGCGACTCCGAGGTTCCGGCCGAGCTGCGGATCGACGAGGCGATCCGCCGCGAGCGGCCGGCCGCCAGCTGGTCCGCGGGTTGAGCGTCACGGCGCCGGCATCGGGGGGCCTCCCCTGGGGCTCGGTGATCGACGAAGGCTGGCGCGCCGCCCTCGATCCGGGCCGTGCCGACGGCCGGCTCGTGGCCGAGAGCGCCGAGCGCGAGCAGGAGGCCGTCGCCGTGCCGATGCCCTCGAGCCTCGACCCGGGGCTCGTCGCGGCGCTCGCCGCGCAGGGCATCGAAACCCTCTACGCGCACCAGCTCGCGACCTTGCGCGCCGCCGAGCGGACGAACGTGATCGTCACGAGCGGCACCGCCTCAGGCAAGTCGCTTGCCTTCAACCTGCCCGTGCTCGACGCGATCGCCCGCGATCCGCACGCCCGCGCGCTGTACCTGTATCCGACCAAGGCACTGGCCCAGGATCAGGCCCGCAAGCTCGCCGAGCTCGCCCCGCCGGGCCTCGCCCCGGCGATCTACGACGGCGACACGCCGAAGCCCGAGCGGCCGGCGATCCGCCGCCGCGCCAACCTCGTGCTCACCAATCCGGACATGCTGCACGTCGGCGTGCTCCCCAACCACAAGGGGTGGGGCGACTTCCTCGCCAACCTGCGCTACGTCGTCGTCGACGAGGCCCACGTCTACCGCGGCGTGTTCGGCTCGAACGTCGCCAACGTGCTGCGCCGCCTACGCCGCGTGAGCCGCATCTACCGCGGCATCGACGCCGCCTCCGAGCCCCGCTTCATCCTCACCTCGGCGACGATCGCCAATCCGGCCGAGCTCGCGGAACGGCTCGTCGGCACCCCCTTCGAGCTGATCGACGACGATGCGGCGCCGAAGGCGGGCCGGCGGATCGCGATCTGGAACCCGCCGCTCAGCGACGAGCAGGCCGGCGTCCGCCGCTCGGCGCTCAGCGAGGCGGCCGAGATGCTCGCTGAGCTCGTCATCGCGGGCGTGCGCACGATCTGCTTCTTGCGTAGCCGCAAGGGCATCGAGCTGATCCAGAAGTTCACGGCGATGCGGCTCGAGCAGCGCGGCCACCCCCAGCTCGCGGCCCGCATTGCTCCATACAGAGCCGGCTACACGCCACAGCAGCGCCGCGAGATCGAGCGCCGGCTCGCGGCCGGCGAGCTCAGCGCGGTGATCGCCACCGACGCGCTCGAGCTCGGCATCGACATCGGCGAGCTCGACGCGGCGCTCTGCGTCACCTTCCCGGGCACGGTCGCCAGCCTGCGCCAGATGTGGGGGAGGGCGGGCCGGCGGACCGAGGGGCTGGCGATCTACATGGCCGGCGAGGACGGCCTCGACCAGTTCTTCTGCCGCCACCCGACTGAGTTCCTGACGCGCCCCGTTGAGGCGGCGATCCTCGATCCGGCCAACGAGCGGATCTCCGCGGCGCATCTGATCGCGGCTTCGCTCGAGGCGCCGCTCGGGGCGCCCTTCGACGACGAGGTTCTCGGCGAGGGCTGGCGCGATCGCGCTCAGGGACTCGTCGACGGCGGCTGGCTGCGCGCCGGCGCGAGCGGGCGGATGGCGGCGCGCGGGCATGGCTTCGCCGCCGCCGGGATCAGCCTGCGCTCCTCATCGGCCGACTCGGTCACGGTCGTGGAGGCCGACTCGGGGGAGCTGCTTGGCACCGTTGAGGCCGAGCGCGCCTTCTCCACCGTCCATCCGGGCGCAATCTACCTCCACCTCGGCCGCGCCTACGAGGTTCGCGAGCTCGACGTCGACGGGCGCACCGCTGCGGTCCGCGCCTTCGACGGTGACTGGTACACGCAGGCCCGCAAGGAGACCGACGTCTTCATCGAGAAGCCGCTCGCCAGCCGCGAGGTCCTCGGCGTGCAACTCAGTTTCGGCTACGTCGCCGTGACCGAGCAGGTGACCGCCTTCCAGCGCCGCCGGCTCGGCGACCACGAGCCCTTCGACTTCGTCGCGCTCGATCTGCCGGAGACGAACTTCCGCACGCAGGCGCTCTGGTACGTGCTGCCCGAGGAGATGGCCGGCCCGCAGGCGCTCGGCCCCGACACGCAGCTCGGCGCCCTGCACGCCTCCGAGCACAGTCAGATCGCGGTCCTGCCGCTGTTGGCGATGTGCGATCGCTGGGACATCGGCGGCCTGTCGACGAACGTCCATCCGCAGACCGGCCTGCCGACGATCTTCATCTACGAGGGGCACCCAGGGGGCGTCGGCATCGCTCGGCGGGGCTACGAGGCCTTCGAGCAGCTCGCCGACGACGCCTTCCGGCTCGTTTCCGAGTGCCGCTGCGAGTCCGGCTGCCCCTCCTGCGTGCAGAGCCCGAAGTGCGGCAACCTCAACGACCACCTGCACAAGGGCGGCGCGATCGAGCTGATGACGCGAATGCTTGCCGGAGACACGCGACGGGAGTAGTCTCGTCGCGCCGATGCTGAACCCCTTCACCAAGCGCAAGATCCTCAAGAACGGCAAGCCCGGGCGCGGGCGGGTCATCTCGATGTCGGTTCCCGACTCGAGCGCTTCCAGTCAGAACGTCGCGATGACGCTGCAGGTCTACGTCGAGGGCCTCGCGCCTTACGAGGTCGAGGACCAGTGGATGGTCTCCGGCAAGGACCCGATCGGCATGGGGATCGAGCTCCCGGTCAAGGTCGATCAGGACAACCCACAAAAGGTGGCGATCGACTGGGAGGTTGCCCGCGAGGAGAGCGACGCCGCGACGACGGCCCGCCGGGAAGCGCTGGCCGCGCAGGGACCTGTCGGCGGCGCTCCAGCTGCGGCGGCCGGAGGTGCCGGGGGCGTCCGGGACCCCCTCGCCGGCAGCGCGGCGGCCCTCAGCGCCGGCGCGGCGGCCGGTATTCCCGGCCTGGGCGGGCTGATGGATCAGGTCCGCCAGATGCAGCAGGCGGCGATGACGATGCAGGCGGGCGCCGGCGGCGTGCCCGTCGTCGACACCCGCAACGACCCGGAACTGCGCGCGAAGATCGAGCAGGTGCTCGGCCACCCGATCGAGACCGGCAAGCCGGAGGCGCTCGACTTCTCCAAGGACCCGCAGAAGGCGGCCCAGGTAATGCAGATCGTCCAGCAGCACCAGCTCGAGAAGATGGGGATGGGCGGCGCGGGCGGCGGATCCGCGGCCATGGGTGCGGCGGCAATGGGCGCGATGGGCGCGGGAGCGATGCCCGGCGCCGCGCAGCCGACGGCTGGGGACGACGCGCTGTCGAAGCTCGAGCGGTTGAACAAGCTGCGCGAGGACGGCGCCCTCACCCAGGCCGAGTTCGACGCCGAGAAGCGCGAGCTCCTCGGCGAGATCTAAGCGGCCGAGGGGCGAGACCCACCGCCGCTCCCATCCAGCCGAACTGACTGGATCTGCACATCCCAGTGGTGTGCAATTCCCGACGAAACGGCCTAGCGGGCAAAGAGCGCTTCGCGCGAGGCGCACGCTTCGGCCTCAAACCCGATAGGGATCTCCAAGCTGGGATTGAGGGCTGAGCGCAGACGACACCGATAGTGCGACCGCATTAACCGCAACGGCCCGCGCGCTGCGGGCCGTGGGCTGCGGTCGGGGAGCTAACCCGAACCCGAATGCCACTCGGTCTCAAAGCTTTACATGCCGACAGGCGGCCTGTCACGACCGCCCTCGGCATACGGCGGAGTGCGGGGGACTCGAACCCCAGCCGAGGGCTACCTCGACCACACCGAGTGACATTCGGGTGCGACGCCTTGCCGCTTCAACACTCCGCCGGCCGAGCATGCCTGGAATCGATTCGCGCGTGGGAGGCGACGTGTGCCAATCCAGTGTCGGGTTGCGGAGTCCGGCCTCAAAGAGACAGTGACTCTTCGGCCTGAGGCTGTCGCGCAAACCCGCGGGCACCCCTAGCCACGCACTCTTCTGACCAAAAGAGAAAGCGACGATCCCCGCCCTCAGGCGGGAGTCGCTGCCAGGTTGTGCCGGTAGAGCTTCAGCAGGTTGTGGGTGGCCGCAATCAGACGCCATTCCGAGCGGCCTCCACGGCACCGCTACGCCGTTCCGGTGTCGCGCTGCCAGACCGATGCATGAGTGCTGGCCATCACGCCACGCCCTGTCTGCCCTCGGGGGCCGACTAGGCGTCGGGGTGGGCGACGGGCCCGCGGCTCGGGGGTCCCACGTTCCAGACGGCGGCGCCGCCCGTCTGGTCGTCAACCGCACCTTTGCCGATGAATCGACGCCAAGGACCGCCCGCAATGGAGCGCTCGATGACGAAGGCGACGCCGCAGATCCCGAAGGACTGGTCGTGCGATTCGACGATCATGCGCCTTGCACGTACCCGATCGCCTTGACCGTAGCGGCGCAGTAGGTGACCAATCACGTCCTCCCTGCGCTTGCTGGTGAAGAAGCGCTTGGAGTGGTGGCGGTAGTCGAGCCCCTCGGAGTACACGCGGAAGGCTGGCTCAGCGACCATGCTTGCCTCCAGTGCTGACCTCTTCCCGGAGTTGACCGCCCGAACGAACTGATTTGCGTGGGATTTGACCCAGTTGCGTTCGCAAGGCTTCGCTGGCTTCGACTCCTCTACGGAACCGCGCGTTTGACCGAGGCCAGCACTCTCGGCAGAGCAGCCCCCCAGCGCGATAGCGAAAGCCAGCAAGCCAAACGCTACGAGATTCGTTTGCCGCACTGGTTGAGCTTGGCGCTTTTTGATTGGGCAGTCAATTCGGTGCCTCTTCGCGCGAGCACCGAGACTCATCTCATGAACGCCAGCGATTGCGCGAGGTTCGGGATCTCATCGAGCCTGGCCCGGTAGATCTCGGCCCCGCTCGCGTCCTCGGCCGTGACCGTGACCTTGCTCAGCCCCTCCTCGACCCGCTTGATTTCAGCCGCGGCTTGCTCGGCCTCAACGGGGTCGCTCATGTCGGGCGGCCGGCCCGGATAAGGGTCCGGGGCGCCGAGCAGTGAAGAGGGCAGGAACGCGAAGCTCTCCATGACCGGGTTCTTGTCGTCGAGCGCCGGGCCGCCAGAGCCGAGGGAGGCCGGGTCGAATCGGCCCGAGGTGACCTGGGCTTGTTCGCTTCTCCCGTTCGACTCATAGCTCACGTTCACCGTCGCCACCGGAGCCAGGGAGCGGACGGTGATCACGAGGTCCTCCGAGCTCGGCAGCTTCTGCGAGCCGTAGGGAATGTTGACCATCGCCCGGGGGTCAACGGCTGGGCGCGACTCATAGGACTCCGGCACCTCGCAAGCCTCGCCGTTTGGCTGGAGGTGGGCGTCCGGGAAGCTCAGATAGGTGCAGACGTCCACACCGCTTACTCCCGGATGAAGCGTGGCATCTGGCTTTAGCCGCGTGCGCTCGACGGCGATCTCAAAGGGAACGCCCGAGGGGGTGCTGCCCGTGGCGATGACCGTCTGTCCATCCGTCACGGCGTCGGGACCGTCGCCCCCACCGAGGTCCGAGGGATCGTCGCCGATACCCACCAGATGGCCCAGGCTCTCGGCGACCGACTGCCCCGGAGGCGTCAGTCCGAGGATGAGCACGAGCACCGCCCCAGCGACGGCAGCCGTCGTGCGCCGCCTTCTCGGAGCCGTCGGCCGCTCCTCGCAAGGCGGGTCATAGGTCGAGCCACGCAGCGGGTCGACTTGGCGAAGCTGGTTCAGTACGGCTTCGGTCTTGCTCACCGGGACACCTCCTCGGGACCGTGGTTGTTCCGGGGCTCGCGCTGCATCGCGAGCTGTGCTTCGAATCGCCTGCGGGCTCTATGGAGTCGAACCGCGAGCGCGGCTCTGCTGCAGCCGAGAACTCGCGCGACCTGGGTTCGGTCTAGGCCGTCCCAGGCCAAAAGGATCAGCACCTCCCGGTCACTCTCGCTGAGCCCTGACAGCGCGGCCAGCAGCTCTGAGCGCTCGGCGATCGCGGACGCGTGATCCGGAGACTCGGCCATCCACTCGTCGGCAAGTCGTTCGTCGAGCTGAGAGCTCCGGCGCTCGGCCCGGTGCCGATTGGCCAGCAGCCGTCGGGCAACACCGAGCACCCACGCCGTCTCATCTTCGATCGGCTCCTCCCGGCGCCGCCAGCGGACCTCGAGCGTCTCGGCTGCGATCTCATCGGCTGCTGTTGTGTCCATGGTCCTCCGCATGACGTAGGCGTAGATCCGTGGGTACAGCTCGCGGTGGAGCGCGGCAAAGCGCTCGTCCTGCTGCCGCGCCGGAGCGCCGGCGCTATCTGGCTCGGTCTGCTGCACCTGCATGAAGTAAGTGTCCGGCAGGGGCGGGCCGATTACAGGGGCAGGGTCAACGTTTGTGTTTGCGCGACCGGGGCCTCTACCTGGCGATCACCTCGAGCTCGCTCTGGACGAACTCGAGAAACGCCTTCCGACGATCCTGACTCCCAGGCTGATCGTCGTCGCGGACCCCAGGCGGCCACTTGATGAGGATCTGCGTCTGCCCCCGCTCCATCGCGTAGACCTTGACCTGTATCTCCGCGATCGGGTCGTCCTCTTCGACTCCGGCTTCGAACCTTGCGGTCGGCTGGGCCACGGTGCCTCCTTGGCTTCGGGAACTGCCGCGAAGCTACAGCCTGCGTGCCGCTATCTCTCTGCGCGAGAACTGCCTCAAAGCGCTACTCACCGCGCCGCATGAAAACGCGTGAGGCGAGAAGCTTGCGGACCATGAGCTACGACCTCGCCGTCCTGCCCAGGAGCTTCCCTCCCTCGAACGAAGCTGCATCTACCGCCTACGCACGGCTGTGTGAGGGTGAGGTTTGGTCAGAGGTCGTAGACGAGGATCGGCACGTAGGCGCTTTCGTCGATGAGATCACTTCACGATGGCCCCAAATCGACGACGTTCCTGCCGCCGAGGTCGACAGCTGTCCGTGGAATATCGCCTTCGATCAGTCCCCGGGACACGTGATCACCGCGATCGCCTTTTCTCGCGCCGAAGAGGTTGTTCCCGTCTATATCGAGACCGCCCACCGCCACGGATTGCCGGTCTTTGATCCGCAGAGAGACGCCCTCTTGGTCCCTGGCGGCGGCGGGACGCGACAGACCCGAAGACGAGGACTGTTCCGCCGCCGGTCGTAGCTGCTTTGCGCGAGTTCGGCCTCGAAGAACTGCGGCTAGTGCTTCGGCTTGAAGACTGATGGCAGAGAGAAGCGCCCTTTACCGTGCTCGCCGAAGCTCTTGTCGCGTTTGCCTGACCTTGCCTTGACCCGCGCAGCGATCCCGGCCTGACACGGCTTGGGCTTCTTGCCCTTCTTCTGCTTGCAGGCGCCCGCATCGGTCGATCCCGTCGCCAGGACGGTGCCGTCGCCGAGCAGCACGCTGTCTGCTTGGGTCCATTTGCCCGGGAAACGGACCGTCGCCACGCCGTGAGCACCGAATCCCTTGGCCAGCGAGCCCCCAGGGCGGAGCTTTGCGATCGATGCCTTCGGGCTCCCCGTGTAGTCATCGGAGCTGGCTGAGAGGAAGAGCCGCCCCTTCGCGTCGAGCTGAGCGTCGGTCGCCGAATAGCAGCCCGGGAGCACACTGAAGAAGGTCCCGTTGGCCGCAAAGCTGCTGTCGAGCGTCCCGTCGGCATCGAGGCGGCTGACGCGGGTCTGGCTGCAGGCGTGCTCTGTCCCATCGTTCTGGCGTGCCACGACGATCAGATGACCGGCCTCGTCTGCGAGCAGGCTTGTGGCGCGAAGTCCGATGGGCTGTGGGTCGGTCTCCGGCAGCACTGCGATGCCCTGATCGCCGAAGGCCGTATCAGGCGTGCCGTCCTCGTGGAGGGCGGCGACCATGAGGTCGAAGAAGAGGCCGGTCGTGAGCGAGCCGGCGATCCGAACGCCATCGTCGCCGCTGACGACAACGCTGCCTCCCTGACTTACGACATCCGGGTTGACTGAGACCGTGGCGACCCCGCTATCGCCGAAGCTGTCATCGAGCTTGCCGTTCGCCAGGTAGCGGAGGACCGTCGCCTTCGTCGTCGGCTCGGTCGTCTGCACCGTCCCCGCAACGACGATCCGACCTTGGCTGTCGAGGGCGAGGTCTGAGGCGTCAAAGTCCGTCGGGCCGGGGATGATCCCGTTGACGCCAAAGCTCGGATCAGGGGTGCCTTGTTTGGTGAGCTTGACCAACACGGAAGCCGGGATGCCAAGACCGCGATCGCCAGCGTATGCGAGCAGGTGGCCCCCATCGGGGGTCGGCTCGATGTCGCTCACGATGGCTCGGTGAAGGGCGAGCTTTACCTTGACGAGGCCGTGAGCGCCAAAGTTCTTGGAGATCGCGCCCTTCGGGTTCAGCCGGAGGGCAACCAGGGCGCCGCCGATACATGAGCCGATGTCGTTGCACTTCGCCGTGGTGCCTGCAAGGACCGTCTTGCCGCGGGGCGCCGTTGCGGACGCGGTGAAGGCCGTGGTGTTGGCGAGCCGTTCGGCAAGCGGCTTTGCATGCACACCGGGGGCCGAGGTCAGTGCCACCGCTACGAGGGCGGTGCCGACTCCACTCACAAACGTCCTCCGTCGCATCTCAAGCCTCCCTGTGCCCAAACCCCCGCTCCGACCAAAGTAGCGCGCCGCTCTCTGGCGGGCGGACAGCTTCCATTCTTGCGCGATTATGAGTACCCGTCAGCACGCGGTGCTTTGCGCGAGGAACCCTCCTGCCTCGAAGAGACCGTGTCTGTTTGCGCGAAAAGCGCGCGTGCAGGCTAGGAGCTAAGTCGTTTCTCGACGAAGGCCAACAGGGTGCTCTACCCACCCGCTCTGCTCCAGCAGAAATGCTCGCGTTTCGTTTCCGAAGCGAACGACGCACCAGCGCCTTACGTTCGTCTTTGCCGAGGGAGATGGGGACTCGCACCTAGCCGAGGTTGGGACCTCGTCGCCAATGAGAGCTAGGACCCCGTCGGGGAGGCTCACCGATTCCGACTGCGTGGTCGCCTCGCTGCCGTTGTCGCCGCAGCCGGCGACCAGGACGACAGAGCAGCTGAGCGTGAGGACCACGTTCCGCATGGTGCCCAGACTACGGGTGAGCTTCGATCTCGTCACGCGTGCTTCGCGCGATACGCGCTAGACGCTATCTCGGCGGAAGTCGACCGGATGCTCAACCCATCCGTTGGGCCTCAGAAGGAACGCGCGCGGGCCGTTTTCAAACCGGACGATGCACCACCTGCGCACCCGGGCGGTCTTAGCCTCCGCGCCGTACGACTCGCAGTGAGCGGAGAGCGGCGTCGCGTTCGCGCCGACGAGTTGTGCCACTCCGTCTGGGAGTTGAACCTCCGAAGCGGTCCGCGAGCCTGAGTCCGAGCTGCACCCGGCAATCAATGCCAGGGTTACCGACGAAACGACGACGAGCTTGAGCATCCAGAACACTCTACGCCGGGAACCGCGGTTCGTCACGGGCACTTCTCCGGGTTTTTCTCTGCGCGAACAGCACCCGCTGTCGAAGCGGCGGTCCGATGCTCAGGCGCCCGAATCGGAGACGGTGAGGCCCTCGCCGTCCTCGCTGACCGTGATGGTCCGTTCGCTCCCCGCCTCGTCGCTCAGCGTCACGCTGACGTCGGTGCCCGCGGCATCGACCGACGTCGCCCGCAGGCGGTTGGGATCGAGCGCGATCGAACTCGTCAGCGTCGCGTCGGCGGCGTCGGTGACGTAGGCGAGCGTCCAGCGCGGCACGAGCTTGCGGAACGAGGGGGAGGTGTAGCCCTGCATCGGGACGTCTTGACCGCGCGCCTGGCTGCGCGTCGTCTTCGCGTCCGGGGAAAGGTCGTACACGGTGCCGTCGAGATCGCCCGCCGCGATGCCGACGTCCTGGGTTGACGGGGAGATCTCGATCTCCGGACCGAGCTGCAGGTAGCGCGTGTAGGTGTGCTGATCGGGGAGCGGAGCTGGTCGATGACCAGCAGCGTCTCGCCGGGCCGGTAGAGGAAGAGCCGCTCGTCGCTCACCCCTTGCTCCTTGAGCAGCGGGTTCGTGGCCTCGATCGCGTACCAGCCATCGCCGGAGCCCGTCGGTCCGAGGGCCGAGCCGTAGACCTTCGAGGGGTCGTCGATCGGCGTCTGGACGCCGTCGACGGTGACGGTGCTGTGCGCCCGGTTGGACACGACGAAGTCCCGCACTGGCCCTGGGTCCTTGTCGTACAGGCCCGTGTCGCTGACGATCCGCTCGCCGTGGTCGTAGAGCTCGAAGCTGAGCTCGTCGGCGTGCTTGTGCGTGGTGTTGTGGAAGCCGGCGGTGACGGCGAGGTAGCCGTACCCGCCGTCGGGTTCGGCGGCGCGGACGAAGGCGAAGCCGGCGTCGGGCGCGGCGTGCAGGCCGGTCTCGCCCGTCTCGGCGGCGGCCCAGTCGGGCACCTCCTCCTGGTCGGAGTCACCGAACTGGCTCATCTCACCGTCGGGCTCGATCATCCAGCCCGCGGCCGCGTGCATCTCCGCGATCAACCCGTCCAGGGTGTCGTCGGGACCCCAGGCCGCCCGCATCCGTTCGAGCGCCCGGATCGCGAGGAATTGGTAGGAGGTCGAGTGCTCGAGCCAGTAGCCGTCGGCGAGCCGGCCACGCAGCGTCCGTTCGAACCGCGTCCGCGCCTTCTCGCGCCAGTGCTCGGCCTCGTCGAGGAAGGGCAGCTGGTTGGCGAGCTCGATCAGGCCGAGGTCGACGAAGAGCCCGTGGTTGTCGGGCGTGTGCAACTTCTTCGAGGCGAGCAGGTGGCCGTGCTCCGCGAGCGAGTCGGCGAGCTTGGCTCGGTCGGCGGCCGAGCCGACGTCCTCGCACGCGGCGGCGCGCAGCAGGTAGGCGAGCAGCGGCACGCGGTCGCCGACGACCTTGTCCGACCACGCCTCGATCGGCGTTCCGGGATCGCCGCGCGGGTTCTGGTCGATCCAGTCGACGGCGTACTCCAGCGCCTTGCCGAGGTCGTCGGTGCTGCCGTCGCGCTGGTAGCCGACGAGCAACGCGCCGAGGAAGCGCAGCTTGTGCAGGTTCTGGCGGTAGCGGTGGGCGCCGAGCGGGTCCGTCGTCCAGTCGACCGGGACGCTGAGCTTCGTCGGCTTCGGCCCGAAGACCTCGAAGCTGCCGCGCTCGGCGGCGGCGATCTCGGCCTCGCTCGCCCCGTGCAGATCGACGCTCGCGGGATCGGGGCAGGGCGCCGCCGCGAGCGCCTGGTCGGGGGGCAGCCTCGCCCACTCGGGCAGGCCCGAGCCCTGCGCGTCGCCGCCGCCGAACAGCGCACCGGCGATCAGCGCGACCCCTCCGACCGCGAACGCCTCGAGCGTGTAGAGCACGCGCAAGCCACGTCTGGTGATGACGAGCCCTGACTCGGCCAAGTGCCCTCAGCTTATGTGGCGGGGCGGCAGCGCCGGGGGATTAGTGTGGGCGGGGTGGCCCGTGCGATCCAGATCTCCGTCTGCGGCTCCTCGCGCTCCGACGCGGAGATCGACGCCCACGCGGCCGAGGTCGGCAGGCTGATCGCAGAGGCGGGCGCAACGCTCGTCTGCGGCGGGCGCGACGGGATCATGTCCGCGGCCGCCGAGGCAGCAGCGGGTGCCGGTGGCGATGTGATCGGGATTCTGATGAGCAGCGAGCCGGAGGACGCGAACGAACACATCACCCACGTCGTCGCGACCGGCATCGGCCAGGCCCGCAACCTCGCCGTCGCTGCCTCCGGCGACGCCGTGATCGCGATCGGCGGCGAGTGGGGCACGCTCAGCGAGATCGCCTTCGCCCGCCGACTCGGCCGCACCGTCGTCGCGCTCGACTCCTGGCGGCTGGTCGGCCGCGGCGCAATGGCCGAGGCGCCCGGGGTCGAGATCGCAGCCGACCCAGCCCAGGCGGTCGAGCTGGCATTACGGGCGGCGGGGGCGGGCCGATGAGCGGGGCGGGCGAGGTCCGGCGACGCACGGTCACCGGCGACGGCGTCGAGCTCGCCGTCACGGAACGTGGCGAGCCGGCCGCCCCGACGATCCTGCTCATCCACGGCTTTCCCGACACCCAGGGACTCTGGTCGCTGATCGCTCCGCTCTTGGCCGAGCGCTTCCACGTCGTCAGCTACGACCTGCGCGGCGCCGGCGACTCGAGCGTGCCGAGTGGCTCGCATCCGTACTCCTTCGAGCACCTCGCTGCCGATGCCGCAGCGGTGATCGAGGCGACCTCGCCCGGACGAAAGGTCCACCTCGTCGGCCACGATTGGGGCGCGATCCAGGGCTGGGAGTTCGTCTACGCGGAGCCGACCCGCGACCGAATCGCCTCCTTCACGTCGCTCTGCGGCGCCTCCTTCGACCACGCCTCGCTCGCCTTCCGGGCCCGCCTGCGGCACCCGAGCCGCGAGGGCCTGCTCGGCACGGGCGGACAGCTGCGGCGCTCCTGGTACATGTGGTTCTTCCAGCTGCCGCGGCTACCCGAGCTCACCTGGCGGCACCTCGGCAGCCGCATCTGGCTGCGGATGCTGGCCCGAGACGAGGGCATCCAGCGGACCGCGTCCTATCCGGCGCCGACCTACGTCGCCGACGGCGAGCACCTGATCGGCCTCTATCGACGCAACGCGCCCGCCCGGTTGGTGCGCCCGAAGCGACGCGAGCGGGTGACGGTGCCGGTCCTCGTCATCGAGCCCGACGCGGACCCGTTCCTGGCGCCGAGCACGATCGACGGCTTCGAGCGCTTCGCCCCCAACATGCGCCGCCGCCGCGTATCCGGCGGCCACTGGATCCCACGCACCGACCCCGATGGCCTCGCCGACCTGATCGGCGAGCACGCTGAGCGCTGCGAGCGGACGGCGAGCGTGGTCTGAGTACGGCGGCCGGATAGGCCGCGTGACTTGCGTCGCGGGCGGGAGGGCGCGGCTTGCGGAGGCACTGAGGGAGGTAGGCGGGTGGAAGCACGTTGGCTGGGTGGCGTTCCTCCCCGAGCGTTCTGTGTCGACTTTCCCGTCATATCGATGGAAAAGTCGACAAGGTTCCACTCAGCTTCCTTCGGTGCCCAAGTGCGGTCAACCACCCACCAGCGAGGAACATCTGCCGTGGTCAGCCGGACCTCACTTAGCCAGCGCCGCGCGCACGAACTCCACGTCCGCCCGTAGATCCTCGAGCTCGCGTGGGGTCTCGACGACCGAGGGCGCGTCGGCGGCGCGGATCATGTGGCGGAGGACGTCGAGGTCGATGTGGCCCTTGCCGATGTTCGTGTGCCGGTCGGCGCCGGTCCCGGGCGGGTCGCGCGAGTCGTTGACGTGCAGCAGGTCGATGCCGCCCGTAATCGCGATCGCCCGCTCGACCGCGTCGGCGAGGTCCTCGCCGGCCGCGTGCGCGTGGCAGGTGTCGAAGCAGAAGCCGATCTCGACCTCGGTCGCGCTGGCCTCGACGACCTCCCACAGCTTCGCCAGCGCGTCGAATCGGCGGGCGACGGCGTTCTCGCCGCCGGCCGTGTTCTCGAGGTAGACGGGGACCTCGGATTCGAGCATCTCCAGCGTCCGGCCCCAGCGACCGACACCCTCGGCGAGCCCGTCCTCAGCGTGGCCCGGGTGGACGATGACCGCCTCGGCGCCGATCGCGGCCGCGCCCTCGCAGGTCTGCTGGAGGATCTTGCGCGACCCGTAGCGGACGTTCGGCTTCGGCGAGCAGACGTTGATCAGATACGGCGCATGCACGTAGATGCCGAGCTCGGCGGCGCGCAGCTCCTCGGCGTCATCGCGCGGTGGCGGCGCCTTCCAGCCCTGCGGATCGGAGATGAAGAGCTGCACGATCGGCACGCCGACCTCGTCGGCCTCGCGAATCGGGTCCTCACCCCAGATATGCGCTCCGACGGGCGGCGGGCTCATGCCGCCCAGCCTACGACGGCAGCGCGCCCGGGAAGCGGCTCAGGCGGGAGCCAGGGTTGCCTGGGGATCCTGCAGCTCGCGGGAGAGGGCGAGGGCAATCGCCGCCAGAGCGATCAGGGTGAGGCCGTAGATGTTCGCCGTCTCGTGCAGCCCGAGCTGCGTCACCGCGGCCCCGGCGGCGACCGCCGGCAGGCTGAAGGCGAGATAGGCCACGGTCAGGATCGCCGAGACGAAGGCGGCCCGCTCACCCTGGGGCGCCTGGCTCGTCAGCGCCCGGAAGGCGCCGCCGAACGCGGGCCCGAAGCCGAGGCCGGCAATCGCAGCACCGGCCAGGAACAGGCCCGTCGAGCCGGCTCCGAGCGCGATCAGGGCCACAGCGACGCCGCCGATCAGTGCCGCGAGGCCGTAGCGGGCTGTCGTACGCGCATGGAGATCACGGAAGCGAATCGACGCGACGGCGCTGACGCCGGCGAGGATGAAGATCGGCAGCGCGCCGGCGAGGTGGTTGTCGTTGCCGAGCACACCGACGGCAAGCGACGGACCGAGTGAGAGCACGAGCCCGCCGAGCGCCCAGGCGGCGACCATGCAGGGGATGGAGGCCAGGAAGGGGACGCGGAGCTCCGCCGGGATCGACATCCGGGGCCGCAGCTGGCGCAGCCAGCCGCGCCGGCCGCCGGAGGTCTCGGGGAGCAGTGTCGCGACGCCGAGCGAGGCGGCGAAGCCGGCGATGAGCAGCCAGTAGACGAAGTGCGTCGGCGAGGGTCCGTACTGGACCAGGACGCCGGTGGCGAGCGCCCCGGCGGCGAGGCCGCTGAGCGGCGCGGCGACGCCGAGGATCGCACCGAGGCGGTCGTTGCCCGCCGGCTGGAGATCGAGCAGCGCCGCGCTGATCGTGCCCATCGCGATGCCGGTGGCGATCCCCTGGAGGATGCGTGCGGCGAAGAGCCAGACGACGTCATGCGCAGCGGCGAAGGCGAGCATCGAGAAGAGCTCGATGGCGAGCGCTGAGATCAGAGCCGGCCGGCGGCCGATCGAGTCCGAGATCGAGCCGGCGAAGATGAGGGTGGCGAGCAGCGCGACCGCGTAGACCGCAAAGACGCTCGTGAGCGTCACCGCGCTGAAGTGCCACTCGGCCTGGTAGACGACGTACAGCGGCGAGGGGGCGCTGGAGGCGAAGAGCATCAGCGCGAGGATCCCGGCGACTGCCCAGAAGGCGACCGGCCGGGTCAGGGTGAGTCGCTGCTTCGACTGTTCCGTCTTCATCCGTGCCTCCTTCGCTTGCTTCGTGACCCCGGGGGGTAGGAACGTCCGTCGGCCGGAATTCGTAAGATCCGAAAGTACGACGATCATCGTAGCAAAAGTTCGATGATCGTCGTATAATGAGTTGAGATGAGTAACCAGCTTCACCACCCGGCGATCGACGAGATCGAACTCTCGGCGGTTCTGCACGCGCTCAGCGACCCGCACAGGCTGCTCGTCGTCCGCACGCTCGCCGAGGGCGGTGAGCGTGCCTGCGGCAGCTTCGGTCTCCCCGTGAGCAAGTCGACTGCAACGCACCACTTCCGCGTCCTCCGCGAAGCGGGAGTGATCCGGACTGAGGCCCGGGGGACCGCCAGGGTCAGCTCACTGCGCCGCACCGATCTCGATCAGCGCTTCCCCGGTCTGCTGGACGCGATCCTCGCGCAGGCACCGGCACCTGCGACCCCCGAGCCGGTCTCCGCTTAGTCCTCGGCTCCGTCCGCCGGCGACGGCCCGGCGCCTTGCGGCGCCCGCCCGCCCCAGCGGGGCAGGCCGTCGTCGGGAATCTCCTCCCAGGCAGCGGCGAAGTCGACGAACTGCCGCCCGCTCGGCCGGATCCCTGGATCGGTGTCGAAGGTTCCGAGCCGAATCGAGCGGATCTCCGGGTGGTCGGGGTGGCGGCTCCACAGTTGCCCGCCGCAGTTCACGCAGAAGCACTTGACGTGGCCCTCGGGCGGCGCCCACTCGCGGATCAGGTCCTCGCCGCCGAGCAGCTCGAAGCTCCCGGGGGCGATCCGGGCGCCGATCGAGGAGGCAGTGCCGGTGCGGCGCTGGCAGCGCGTGCAGTGGCAGTACCAGCAGGACTCGAGCGGCTCGTGCACGGCCCAGCTGACCCCGCCGCAGAGGCAGCGTCCCGTGAGCGGCAGGGCCGGCTCCGGCGCAGGCTCGCTCATCGCTTGACGCCGATCATCAGCGCCATCTCGAGCCACTTCCAATAACAGTCGACGTCGTCGAAGCCCGTTTCCCGCAGCCAGCCGAGCTGGGTCTCGACCGCGACCGTCCGGTCGGAGGGGTCCTCGTGCTCTGGGCCCACGCCGATTGCGACGAAGAACGCTTCGTGCAGGCGCGCGGTCGGTGAGGCGACGTGCTCGAAGTTGGCGAAGACGCCGCCGGGCTCGAGCAGCGCGAAGATCTCGCCGAAGAGCGAGCGCTTGCGCTCGTCGGGGAGGTGGTGGATGACCATCGAGGAGACGACGGCGTCGAAGCCCCCGAGATCCGCGGGCAGGGGCTCGCTCAGATCATGCTCGACCAGCTCGACGCCCCCGTCGGCGAAGCGCTCGCGCGCCTGCGCCAGCATCAGCTCGGAGAAGTCGAGCCCGATGACCTCGGCATGCGGCAGGCGGTCGCGGACCATCGCCGCGAGCCGGCCGCTGCCGGTCCCGACGTCGAGTACCCGTTGCGTCCCCGGCGGCAAATGATCGAGCAACACGCCCTCGCCCTCGAGCCGGTGCGGGAACTCGTCCGCGCAGGCCAGGTAGGCGCCGACGTGCTCGCTGTCCTTCCACTCGCTCGTGGCCACACAGCGAGTATGCACCCCATAGCCTGCGCTGCGGAGCTGCCCGAGAGGAGGACCGTTATCGCAGCCGCAAACCTGGCGCTCAAGTTCGTCCTTGAGCTGGCGGCCTTCGCCGCGCTCGCGGTGTGGGGTGCGACGATCGGGGACGGCGTTATCCAGGTGCTGGTCGCGGTGGCGGCACCACTGACGGCGATCGTGCTCTGGGGAGTCTTCGCTGCCCCGAAGTCCTCAAGCCGGCTGTCGACGGCCCCGCGGGTCGCCTTCGAGCTGGCTGTCTTCGGTCTCGCCGTGGCGGCGCTCGCCGCGGCCGGGAAGGGCGGCGCGGCGATCGTGCTGGCCGCGGCCGTGGCGGTCAACTTCCTCCTGCTTGCGCGGTTCGGTCAGCTCGAGAGCTGACCGGGCTCAGCGCAGCGGCTCGCCCCAGTCGGTCTCGTCGCGCAGCTGCGCCTTCAGGACCTTGCCGCCCGGGTTGCGGGGCAGCGGCTCGCCGCGGACGGCCACGTACTGGGGGACCTTGAAGTCCGCGACCCGCTCCCGCGCGTGGGCGATCACGACGTCGATCTCGATGCCGTCCTCGCCGGCGGGGACGACGACCACCCCGACCTTCTCGCCCATCATGTCGTCGGGCACGCCGACGGCGGCGACCTCGCCCACGCCCGGCGCGCCGGCGAGCGCGCTCTCGACCTCGATCGAGTAGACGTTCTCGCCGCCGCGGTTGATCATGTCCTTCATGCGGTCGACGATGTAGAGGAGGCCGTCTTCGTCGATCCGGCCGAGATCGCCCGTGTGCAGCCACCCGTCGACGAAGGCGTCAGCCGTCGCCTCGGGCTTGTTCCAGTAGCCGGCAACGACGTTCGCGCCGCGAACGAGCAGCTCGCCGACCCCGGTCTCGGGGTCCGGATCGGCGATCGCCAGGTCGGTGACCGGCATCGCGAAGCCGACCGAGTCGGCGTGCTCGGCCGCCTCCTCGTGCGGCAGGAACGTCGACAGCGAAGACGTCTCGGTCAGGCCGAAGCCGTTGCCGACCCGCGCCTCCGGGAAGGCGGCCATGATCGCCCGCACCGAGTCGGCGGCGATCGGGGCGCCGCCGTAGGAGACGAACGTGACCGAGTTCAGGTCCGCCTCGGCGAAGGCCGGGTGGCGGGTGAGCGCGTGGTAGATCGCCGGCACCGAGGTGAGCATGTCCACCCGCTCCTCCGTGACCGTCCGCAGGAAGCCCTCGAGGTCGAGCGGGTTGGTCAGCACGTAGATGCGCCCGGCGAGCTCACACATGACGATCAGCTGGCTGTTGCAGCCGGTGACGTGGAAGAGGGGCACGTTGATGATCGTCGCGTGGTCGCCCTCCTCGCGGTCGATGCCGACGCAGCGGATCGCGCTCTCGCTGTTGGCGAGGAAGTTGCCGTGCGTCGTCATCGCGCCCTTCGGGAAGCCGGTCGTGCCGCTCGTGTAGAAGATCGCCGCGAGATCCGCGGGCCCGAGGTCGTCGACGACGAGCGGCTCGCCGTCGGGCAGCTCGCCGAAGACGTAGGAGGCGCCGGAGTCGTCGATCACGTATTGCGCCTCCGCGTCCTTGAAGCGCGTGTTGACCGGGACGACGACGGCGCCCGCCAGTTGCGCGCCCCAGAAGGCGAGCACCCAGTCGAGGCCGTTCGGCAGCCGGATCGCGACGCGGTCACCGCGCTCGACCCCCTTCGCGCGAAGCCCGCCGGCGACTCGGGCGGCCCGCTCCCACAGCTCGGCATAGGTGACGCTCGCGCCGCCCACCTCGGCGACGGCGAGTCGCTCGCCGGCGCGGTCGACGGAGCGCCGCAACAGCTCGACGAGCGAAGCAGGCCGGTCCTCGTAGCGGGCGATGCCGTCCTCGTCCCGGCGCACGCCGGAGGTGTCGTAGGGATTGCGTCCGCGCGGGGCGGGCTCGGTCATCTCGGTCTCCTCTCCTCGACCGCAGTGTCCTGCCCTGTCTACCACGTGGGCGGAGCGGGGTCTGAGATCGATCTAGGGGTCTAGGCGGCCAATCCGTCCATGAGCCCGTCGAGCACGGTCTGCATCTCCGCGGCGGCCTGTGCCGGGTCCTCCGCGTAGGCGATCACCATCGCCGCCTCGTCGATCGCGGCGAGCAGCACCTGGGCGAGCGCCCGCACGGGCTGCTCGCGGAGCTCGCCGGCCTCGATCCCGTGGGTGAGGAGCGCCTCGGTCATGCCGAGCCCGTAGCGCATCGCGATGTCCCGGAAGGCCGCCCAGCCGAGGACGCTCGGCGCGTCGAGCAGGAGCAGCTGCCGGATCTCGGGCTCGGTCGCGATCTCGAGCCAGGACGTCGCGGCGACCCGCAGCGCTTCGACGTGCGAATCCGGCGCTGCCGCCGCGACCGCCTTGCCGAGCCGCTCCATCACCTCCTCCTCGACCGCTTCCACGACGGCGACGAAGAGCGCCGTCTTGTTCGGGAACTGGTGATACATCGCCCCCCGGGTGACACCGGCCGCTTCAGCGATCTCCGGTGTGCCGACCGCTGCGAACCCGCGCTCGCCCCAGAGCGCACGAGCGGCGCCCAGCACTGCTTGCTGGGTGGCGGCGGATCGTTCGGCTTGGGTCGGTGACATTTACGGTCAGTCTGTCGGTATGTTACAGTCAGGCTGTCTGGAACGTAGAAAGCGAGGAGGGGCCAATGGCCACGATCGAACTGAGCGCAGGAAGGATCCACTACGAGGACGTCGGCGAGCCATCCGACCCCACCGTGGTCTGCGTCCACGGCTACGCGATGGGATCATCGCTGTGGAGGGAGTTCGGCGCCGGTCTGGCCGAGCGCGGCGTCCGCTGCATCGCCCCGACGTGGCCGCTCGGCGCCCAGCCGGACGCGATGCGGGCCGACGCCGATCTGACGATGGACGGAATCGCTGGGCTCGTCGGCGAGTTCCTGGCAGCGCTCGAGCTCGACGACGTGGTCCTGGTGGGCAACGACACCGGGGGCGCCGTCGCCCAGATCGTCGCCGTCGACCACGGCGAACGACTCGCCGGCCTCGTGCTCACCAGCTGTGACGCGTTCGAGCACTTCCCGCCGCCCGTGCTGAAGCCGTTCATCGCCGCGGCACGTATGCCGAGCCCCGCAATCGCGCTCGCGATGGCGCCGCTTCGCACCCGCTTCGGGCGCCGTCGCGCCTACGGCGACCTGGCCCACGCGGACCTCGACGCCCTCACGCAGCAGTGGCTGCGGCCGGCGTTCACCGACAAGGCAGTGCGCGGGAACCTGCGCACGTTCACCGCATCCCTCACGGTCGATCCCGTGCAGCGAGCCGGCGAGCGCCTCGCGTCCTTCGACCGTCCGGCGCTGATCGCCTGGTCCGCCGACGATGCCTTCTTCCCACTGGAGGACGGCCGCCGGCTCGAGCAGGCGCTGCCCAACGCCCGCCTCGAGGTCATCGACGGAGCGCGAACCTTCTCGATGATCGATCAGCCCGAGCGGCTGGCGGAGCTCGTCGGCGAGTTCGCCAAGTCGGAGGTCGGCACCGCGGCGTGAGCCCGATCGCCGCGAAGACGCCGTCGCGGGAGAAGACGCCGAACTGGTCGTAGCTGCCGGCGGGGCGCTCTCGCTCGAGCGTCGAGTCGAGCGACTGGATAGGCGCTGCTGGGGCAGCGTCACAAGGCAGCTCGATAGCGTGCCAAAGAAGAAGCTGAGCTTTCTTTTGAGAAGGAGACTCGTGAGCCTTCACGGTCTGAGGTACCCGACAGCGATTCGTGGGCTGATCGCCGCGTTGGCTTGCGGCCTGGCCGTACTGACCACCGGCGTGGGTGTGGCGGCTGCCGCTCGGACCCTGGCCTCGCCGCCCGATCCCGGCCCGGCCGGCATGTCGCAGCTGAACCGCCTGCCAATCCTCAATGCTCGCGCCCAAGCCCTCGGGGCTTCGAGCCATGCCCAAAACGGCACCAACGTCGATGTCGGCGGGTTGGTACGCCGCGACGGGCAGGGCCGCTACGTGCTCATGGAGGCGACCGGTCCCGGGGTCGTGACCCGCCTATGGATGACCGGTCCCGTGACGCAAGGCAACGGCGACCCGGCGGTCTTCGGCCGAATCCAATTCTTCATCGACGGAGAGAAGTCCCCGCGCATCGACGTTCCAGCAACCAAGCTGTTCAGCGGTGCCCTCCGTGCATTTCCGGCACCGCTGTGCCACGACTATCTCGCGAGTAGCGGCGGCGATTACTGCGACGTGCGTGTTCCGTTCGCCAAGAGCGTGAAGGTCGTCACTACCGGTCCGTCCGCGTATTACAACGTTGGGTACGAGACCTACCCGAAGGGGACCGGCATCCATAGCTACACGCCGGCTCACCACGCGGCGCGTCGCTCTCTCGCCAAGGCGGCAACGCTCTGGAACCGTGCGGGCAGGGACCCGCACATCCTCCCGGCCGGCCGCACACGACGTGGGACGACGAGGGTGCCGGCCGGTGGGGTCTCAAGGCTGGTTCACATCCGGGGAAGCGGCGCGATCAGCGCGATCCGCATCGCGCTGGACCCCCATGACGACGCGACTCTGAAAGCGGTCCGTCTGCAGGCCCGCTGGGACGGCAGCACCGCGCCGGCGGTCGACGCTCCGCTGGCTGATCTCTTCCTCAGCGGCGCCGGCGAGCGCGAACCTGCGTCCGGACTGCTTGCCGGTTATTCGCCCAAGCGCCATCAGGGATACCTCTACTTCCCGATGCCATTCCGCCGCAACGCCAGGGTGCGCCTGGTCAATCCCACAGACGCTCCCGTGACCGCGCGCTGGGCGATCCAGAAGACCACGCGACGCTACGCATCGGTGGGCAGCAAGACGGGGCGGTTCCACGCTACGTTCAACGCTGATCGAGCCACCAAACTTGGCCGTGACCACACCATGCTCGCCACACGCGGCGCCGGAAAGGTGGTCGGTGTCTCCTTCACCGAACGGGGCGACTATCCGGCAAACCTCACCACCTTCATGGAAGGCGACGAGCGAGTCTACGTCGACGGGTCCCGGTCACCCGCCATCTACGGCACCGGCACCGAGGACTTCTTCAGCGGTGCCTATTACTACACGTCGCTGTTCGCACTCCCTGACCACGGCGCCACAGCGAAGGAGCAGCTGGGCCCGAACCTCGCGCAGACCTCCCAGTACCGCCTCATGCTCGCCGACCCGTGGGAGTTCAGGCGTGGCATCCGACTCGGCATCGAGCACGCCGCCGGCGACGGCCAGCAAACAGCGGCGCGCAGCGTGGTCTTTTGGTACGGCACCGGCAAGAGTCGCCTGCACCGCACGGCATCGTTCGCCGTGCCCGCGGACAACTATCGCGGAGCGGGCTCGCAGGTCACGCTGACCTCGTTCTTCGAAGGGGACCACGACGGCAACATCTCCAGTCCACCGGACTACATCCTGCCTGGCGCGCTGCCACCGCCGTCCGGCACGGACCCGCAGGGCGAGTCGGTCACAGCCACTGGTCTTCTGCACCCAGTGGGGACGAGGATCCGCTTCTCCGTCCCTGTGAATCCGTCGAACCACGGTGTGGTGCTCCGGCGCCTGCTGGATCAGAAGGTCTTCGGACAGCGCGCGGCGGTTCGAGTGGACGGCCGGCGGGCCGGCGTCTGGTTCAACCCCGGCTCCAACTCGATCAAGCGCTGGGCAGAAAGTGACTTCGTCCTACCCGGCCGTCTCACGCGCGGCAAGTCGCGCGTACACGTTGGGTTGCGTGTACTCGCACCCGTCGAACCTCCGAAGGACGCCACGATTGGCTGGAGCGACTTCCGTTACACGACCTTCTCAATCACCCCGCCTTGACTCTCTTCCTGAACGTCTGAGCGCCCGACAACGGCGCAGAATCACGCCCACGCAGGAGGTTCCATACTCCAGGGGGTGATCCCAACCGTGAGCCCAGGCGTCTTCTTCCACGAGACCCGGACATTGCCTCGCGGGCGGCACAAGCTGGACAGAGCGGAAGTCGTCGCGATCCAGCGGGAGCGCACCATGCCGGCGCTCATCGAGCTCATGGCGGCTCACGGTTACCACGGATTCGGTGTCGGTGACGTCGCCGCGCGGGCGGGCATATCCCGCGGGGCGTTCTACGAATGCTTCGACTCGAAAGAGGCCTGCGCGTTCGCCGCCTACGATCGCTGCACCGGGAGGTCCTCGGATGGTTGGGCAACAGCACCACCACCGCGCAGACATGGGAGGAGTCCGTCACGCGGCTCCTGCAGGCATACGTCGCGTCCGTTGAACGCGACTTCGTCGTCGCTCGTGCGTTCCAGGTCGAGATCGATGCGATGGGCCCGCCCGCGAGAGAACGACGTCGGGAGACACTCCGGCGGTTCGCGGACCACCTCCGGGCCGAGCACGAGCGGTTCACGTCTGTCGACCCGGCCCTGCAGCACCAAGCAGATGAGGTCTATCTCGCCGCCGTGCACGCGACCAGACAGATAACTGCCGACCTGCTCGACACCGACCCGGAACCGGACCTCAGCCAGCTTTCCGATTGGCTCGCGCCGTGGCTCGTGCATAGCTTCCGTGCACCTTGACCCGTAGCGGGCTTCGTGAAGCCGGAGCGCCAGAGCACGGTCTGAGGCGCTTCTAAGCTGGGGTGTAGCAGACTGCTACACTCGCCCCGTGGCAAGCACTCCCACCCGCATCGATGACGAGCTCTATGAGCACGCAAAGCTGATCGGCACCTTGATGAGCCGCAGCGCGGCCCAGCAGATTGCCCACTGGGCGAAGATCGGCCGTGAGATCGAGTCGGCCGAGGGCGTGTCCGCGCGTGCAATCACCGAGGTCCTGGCTCAGCGCGCCGGCTATGACGCGCTGACCGACGAGGAGCAGGCCATCGTTCGAGCCGAGTGGGCCGAGCGGATCGAAGGGCGGCGAAGGGAGCTCGACATAGCGGGCGAGCTCGCCGCCCAGGGCCGGAGCTGGGTCGAGGTCGACGACGACGGGCAAGTGGTGGAACGCGGCGGAAGCCCCGAGGAGTCCGCTGCCGGAGCCTGATGTGCGGACCCCGGTGCTCCACCTCATCGTGGGGCCCAACGGAGCGGGGAAGACGACTCTCTTCGAGAGGGTGATCGGTCCAGCGACGGGCCTCGAGTTCGTCAATGCCGATCTCATCGCTGCCGAGCGGTGGCCCGGATCACAGCCGCAGTGCGCCTACGAAGCGGCCAAGCTCGCGGCCGCCCACCGGGATCAGCTCATCGCCGCCAGAGGGTCCTTCGCCACCGAGACGGTCTTCTCGCATCCATCGAAGCTCCGGATGCTCGAGCGGGCCCGAAGCGCCGGCTACCGGACCTATCTGCAGGTCGTCCTCGTCCCCAAGGCCTTGGCCGTCGCCCGCGTTCGCAAGCGGGTCGAGTCCGGCGGCCATGGCGCCCCCCAAGACAAGATCGAGGAGCGCTTCGATCGCATCTGGCCGCTGGTGGCCGCCGCGGTCAAAGTTGCCGACGAGGCAACCGTCTACGACAACGCCCGCGGATCGCTCCTGGTGGTTGCCCGCTACGCCTCCGGGCGGCTGGTCGGGACGCCCGACTGGCCGGCCTGGACACCCGCGGAGCTAACGGGTTGAGCCGCCTGCACCGTCGGACGACCGCTCAGGCCTCCATTTCGGGAGCGTGCGGTCCCCCCCACAGGGGGATCGGCGGTCCGCCCGCGGGGAGACTCGGGTGGTCGGAGGCGGCGCTACGCTCGCCGCGCAGTGCGCTCCTCCGCAGGACAGTCACACGGCCTCCCCTCCAGGGCCCCGCGCTGGCACTCCGCGGCACTCGCGCTGCTCTGCTTCGCCGGCTCGATCGGCCTACTGACGTTCGGCGACCACGACTTCTGGTCTGACGGTGCCGGCACCGTCGCTTTGGGACTGGTCCTGGTCGCGTTCTCGGCCCTGCCGATTGCCTTCGTGCGGCGCTGGCCGCTGGTGGTCCTCGTCGTTACCGCAGCCGCGCAGTCGGCGCTGCAGCTGGTCGCCAGCCCGGGAGGGCCGCCGCTTGGCCCGACCGTCGCGGTCTTCTTCGCCGGCCTGGTCTCGGACGGCTCGCGGGCGCGGACCCGACTCTCGCTCGGCGTCATCGCAGCGATGCTTCTCCTCCACACGGTCGCCAACGGCCTTGGGGCGAATCACCTCCCTGGGGCTGAGCTCCTCTTCGGCATTCTGCTCTGGGGAATCGCCTGGCTGGCCGGGGATCGGGCGCGGCTGCGGGGCGAGTGGATCGCCGCCCTCGAGGAACGGGCGCTCCGCGCCGAGCGCGAGGCGGAACGCGAGCGCAATCTGGCAGCCGCCGACGAGCGGACACGGATCGCCCGCGACCTCCACGACTCGGCCGGTCACGCGATCAACGTGATCCTCGTCCACGCCGGCGCCGGGCGGCTACAGGCTGGCCGCGATCCAGCGCGGGTGCGCGAGGCCTTCGGGACGATCGAGGAGGTCGCCCGCGAGACGGTCGGCGAAATCGAGCAAATGGTCGGAGCGTTGCGCGAGGGCGACGAGGGGATCGAGCCGCCACCGGGCCTCGCCGCACTGGATGCTCTCGCCGCGCGCTACCGGGCCGCGGGGACGGCGGTGACGTACGTGCGCCGAGGCGAGCAGCGAACCTTGCCCCCAGGTGTCGAGCGGGGCGCCTTCCGGATCGCGCAGGAGGCGCTCACCAACGCCGCCCGTCACGGCGACGGGCCAGTCCGGCTGGAGGTCGACTACGGGTCGGCAGAGCTGATCGTCGCCGTCACCAACCCGGTCGCGGGCGCGGCCGCCGGCCGCGCGAACGGGGGCCACGGCCTGGTGGGCATGCGCGAGCGGGCGTTGCAGTTGGGCGGCAGGCTGGAGGTCGAGCGCGGCGCCGACGACTTTCGGGTCTGTGCGCGACTGCCGCTGGCCGAGGAGAACCGATGAGCGAGACGCTGCAGGTACTCATCGCCGATGACGACGCGCTCATGCGAGCCGGGCTCCGCAGCATGTTCGAGGCTGCCGGCGGAATCGAGGTCGTCGGTGAGGCCGGCGACGGCCGCGAGGTGATCTACCTTTGCAAGCACCGCCGGCCCGACCTGGTCCTGATGGACGTGCGGATGCCCGATCTCGATGGGATCGCTGCCACTCGCGAGCTGCTGGCGCTCCACCCGGACCTGAGGGTCTTGGTGTTGACCACCTTCGAGGAGGACGACTACATCTTCGGTGCCCTCGCCGCCGGCGCCTCGGGCTTCCTGCTGAAGCGGACGCCGCCCGAGGACTTGATCGCCGCCTTACACACGGTCGCCGCCGGTGACGCGCTGCTCTCTCCGTCGGTGACCAGCCGGGTGATCGCCCGGATGGCGGCGTCACCTGGGCCCGACCCCGATCGCGACCGCCGCCTGGCGGAGCTCACCCCTCGCGAGCGCGAGGTGTTGGCCCTGATCGCCCGTGGTCTCGCCAACGGCGAGATCGCCGCCGAGCTGGTGATCGAGGAGTCGACCGTGAAGACTCATGTCAAACGGGTCCTCCGCAAGCTTGGCGCCCGGGACCGGGTGCAGGCGGTGATCTTCGCCTATGAGGCGGGCCTCGCCAGCGGCTTGGCTGACGACGACTGAGGCTCGCCCCCGTCGTCCCGAGCTCGGGCGACGAGGGGCGCGACGCAGGGGACTAGCGGAAGGCCGCGGCGTGCTCCTCGCACCACTCGCGAAAGCCGCGCGGCGGCCGCCCGAGGACGTCCTCGACCGTCGACCGCACCGTCGTCTCGTCGGTCCCGCCAGCCACGAAGAGCTCGAAGAAAGCGTCGACATAGGGCTTCGGCATCTGCGCTTCCATCCGACTTCGGGCCACCTCGTTGGGCTCGGGTAGGAAGGTGAGCTCACGGCCCAGCACATCAGCCAAGATCGCGACCTGCTGCGCCGGAAGTAGCGCCTCCGGTCCGGTCAGTCGAAGCGCCGCGCCCGCATAGCCGCCAGTCAGCAGGGCCGTTGCGGCGACCGCGGCGATGTCGCGGGGGTCGTTTGTCGCGACCGCCACGTCCGCGAAGGGAAGGGAGACCGGTTCGCCGGCTCGCACCGCATCGGCCCATCGAAACGAATTGGACATGAAGCTGTTGGGCCGAAGGAAGGTCCACTCGAGCCCAGAGGCTTCCAGCGCTGCCTCGCTGGCGCGATGGTATGCGGCGACCGCATTCTCCCGGCTCGCGGTCGGAACGGCCCCGCTCGAGAGCAGGGCAACTCGCTTCACAGCCGCCCGCTCCAGCTCCTCGACCAAGCCCGAGTCGTCGTACCCGCTCATCATGAACGCGGCGTCTGCCCCGGCGAGCGCCTCCCGCAGCGTGCGGCCATCGTTGAGGTCAACGGCGTACCCGGAGGCACCGTCGGGCAGCCCCGACGGTGCCGCCGAGGAGGCCACGCGAACTCGGTGCCCCGAGCCGGTCAGGAGCTGAACCAGCTCGCTCCCGACGTTACCTGTGCCTCCCATGACGGTGACCGTGGCCTCGCTCGGGGGCCCCGGAGCGGCGCCTCCGTCTCTGCGGTCGCCGGGATCTTCGGTGCTGTTGCGTCTCACGAGACCTCCAGTATCAGTTTGCCGCGCACGTGGCCCTCCTCACCCAAGGTGTGCGCGTCCCTCGCCCCGGAGAGGGCGAAAGTTCTTTCGACGACCGGCCTCAACGTGCCGCTTTCAATCGAATCAGCGACCTTGGCGAGTGTCGAGGCATCCGGTTCCACCTTCTCGTAGGCTGCCCGCACCCCTGCAGCGGAGGCTGCGGCGTCGTATTCGGGTCGGCGTCCCTTGAGGCCCACGATCGTGCCACCGGGGCCCACCGCCCGCAGCAGCGCCTTGAAGTCGTCACCGCCCCGGGGGTCGATGACGACGTCGAAGTGGCCTGTACCGGCGCCTCCCCACTCGGAGTCGTAAGGAACCACGCGGTCCGCCCCTAGACCCAAGAGGAATCGGCGGTTGCGGGCCGACGCCGACGCGACAACCTCAGCGCCGGCGGCCTTTGCCAGCTGCACCGCCACGTGGCCAACGCCTCCGGCGCCGGAATGGATGAGGACGCGCTGCCCGGCCTCCAGCCCACCGTGGTCGAACAGCGCCTGCGATGCGGTCGTCGCGACCATCGCGGAGGCTGCGGCCTCGACGTGGGATGCGCCGGCTGGCTTGCGCACGAGTTGCTCGGCTGGCACGCCCACGTATTCGGCGTAGCAGCCCGCGGCTGAAGGGAACCGGGCAAGGGCGAACACCTCGTCGCCTACCTCGAACTCCTGACCCGGCGGCTCGTTGCGAACCACGACCCCCGAGACGTCCCAGCCGAGCACGGCCGGGAACCCGTCGACGCCGACTCCGCGGCCCGACCGAGTCAACCAGTCGATCGGATTGATGCCGGCCGCCTCGACCCGGACCAAGACCTCACCCGCGGACAAGCGCGGGAGCGGCAGCTCGACCTCGTGGAGCACCTCGGGTGGGCCGAACCGGTCGATCACAATCGCTCTCACCAAAGACCTCCGTCCCCGCCTGCCGCCGCCGTAGCGTCGGCGGTCGCGGGAGTGGCTCCGAGCCCGTCGGACGCGAGCCCGCGGCGAGCGCTCAGAACCGTCAGCGGCAGCACCGCGCCGCACACCGCCAAGGCGGCGAGTGGGACGGCCCGGACGCTGCCGGACGCGACGAGTCCTCCGAGCAAGGCTCCGCAAGCTATTCCGACGTTGGCGGCGGACGCTCCCAGAGTCGCAGCCAAGTCCGCGCCCGGTCCGGCCAGAGTGATGACGCGCAACTGCAGGGCGGGAACGATTGCGAATCCGACCAACCCCCAAGCGACGACGACAGCCGCAACGGCGAGAGCGGAATGGGCGCTGAGATAGAGCGCCCCCAATGGCAGCAACAAGAGGGTGTTGCCGACGACCAACACCCGCGCGGCACCCCGGTCAGATCCGCGACCGCCCATCAGCGTGCCGGCGACGGCGGCCGCGCCGAAGAGCAGGAGGAAGAGGCTGACTGCTCCTGACGCCACCCCTGTCACCTCCCGCAAGAAGGGCACGAGATAGGTGAACGCGGTGAACTGCCCCCCCATCACGAATAGCGTTACGGCCAGCGTGAGCACGACGCGAGGGGCCAGCGCGGTTCGTGCCTGCTCGCCGAGCTTGCTGGCTCGGCGAGACGGCAGATCTGGAATCGCGATCACGACCGCCAGGCAGGCCGCGAAGCCGAGAATGACGACCGCGGCAAACGCCGCGCGCCACTCGATCGCGTTCCCGATCAGCGTCCCGAGAGGAACTCCGACAACCATCGACACCGTGAGACCCCCCGTCACGGCCGACAGCGCCCGACCCTGCTTGTCAGGCCCTACGAGGTCGGCAGCGACGACGAAGGCGACACCAATCACGAGTCCGTGCACGGCGCCTGTGGCCGCCCGCGTGGCCAGAAGCAGGTCGAAGCTCTGCGCCATCACCGCCACCAGGCTGAACGCCGCGTAGAGGCATAGAGCGGTGGCCAGAAGCGCCTTCCTTGGCGCGCGGATTGTGGCGCCGGCCAGCAGGGGCCCCCCGATCGATACTCCCAGCGCGTAGGCGGTGACGAGTCGCCCCGAGCTCGCAACCGAGACGGCGAAGTCTCGCCCCACGAGGTCAAGCACGCCGACGACGAGCAGCTCGGCCGTGCCGAGAACGAAGGCGGTGAGTCCGAGGGCCGCCAAGCCGGCCGCGGCCCCCCTTCCGCCATGCGGGCTGCTGCGCGGGACGTCAAGCGGTGACATCGCGCCGGGAAAAGACGACAGCGGCGACCGCCGCGGCAATGACGATGTAGATGCTGACGAGAATCAGCACGCGGGCGACGCTGGCTTCCGAGGTGCCGCCCGAGGAGAGGGCCTCGAGCAGCAAGCCGGGAAAGAAGCGGCTGGCCGGGTCCCAGGCATCCTGCACGATGTGCTCGAATGGTCCGGCCCATACGATCCCGATCGCCAGCGCTACCGGGATCGAGCGGACCAGGACGGCAAGCATCGTTCCGAACGCCGCCCAGGCGGTCACCATGAAGAGCGCCGCGCCATAGTCGCCGACGCCGGCAAGCAGGCCGTCGAGGCTGAGCCAGTCACCCGTGGCGATGCCTTGCGATGGCGCGATCACCAGAGAGGCGACCCCGGTCAGCAGCTCGCCGAAGGCCAACCCTACGGCGGCGAACAGCAGCAAGCCGACCAGCTTCCCGCTCAAGAGCCCAACGCGACGGGGCTGGCGCATGAGCAGGGTCCGAAAGGTCCCGCGCGAGAACTCGCCGGCGAAGTTGACGGTGAAGAGAACGAGCATCAGGATCCCTACGAAGGAGCCGCCGATCACGAACGCTTGGGTTGCGCCGCCAGGCTCCGCGAGCGAGGCGATCGTTACCCCGCCGTCTTCCGGTGGTGCCAGGCTGTCCGTGGCTGAGATGAGGACGAGCGCCGCCGCAAAGACCGCGAAGGTTGCCGCGGCTGCGGCCAGGGCGACAACTGAACGGCGGCGCCGAAGCTTCGTCAGCTCAGCAAGAAGCGAAGTCTTCATCGCGCCGCCTTCGATCCGACGAGCGTCAGGTAGCGATCCTCGAGGCTGGTTTGGCTGAGCCGCAGCTCTGCGAGCACGACACCCCCCTCGGCGGCGATGCGGTTGGCGGTTGCGGCCAGCGCGCGCGGGTCGGTGCCGTCCACAGGAATTCTGAGGTGGTCGTCTTCGACCTCGTTCTCATAGCCCGCTGACCGCACCATGGCGGCGACGCGCTCGAGATCGTCTGGCTGTTCCGGAGCTACGAGCACACTGGAACCCGACCCGCTGACCAAGTCGTCGGGATTTCCCTGGAAGACCAGGCGACCGTTGTCGATCACGATCAGCCAGTCGCAGACTTGTTCCAGCTCGGCAAGGACGTGTGAGGAGACGAGCACCGTCCTGTCAGCGCCACCCAACCCGGCGATGAGCTCTCGCATCTCGCGCACGCCGGCCGGGTCGAGCCCGTTGATCGGCTCGTCGAGGATCAACAGATCGGGATCGCCGAGGAGCGCTCCGGCAATGCCAAGTCGCTGTTTCATCCCGAACGAGTAGCGGCGAAAGAGATCGTCGGCGCGGTCGCTCAGGTGCGCAACCTCCAGGGCGCCGGGGATTCCGGCGGGGTCGACGCCGCCGGCTTTCGCGAGCACCTCCAGGTTCTCCGTCCCGGTCAGCCCCGGATAGAACGCCGGCCCCTCGATCAAGGCGCCGACCCGACCGAGGTAGGCTGCCGGGTCACTTAGCGGCGCTCCCAAGACCGACCCAACTCCGCCGCTCGGCGCGACCAAGCCGAGCACCATCGCCATCGTCGTGGTCTTGCCCGCCCCGTTGGGCCCGACGAATCCGGCGACGGCACCGGTCGGCACCTCGATGGTCAGCCCGTCGACAGCAAGGCGATCTCCGTAGCGCTTCGTCAGGCCGTCCAGTGAAAAGGCGGGGGCTGGGAACGCTGAGTTCATCTCGGCTCTCTTTCAGTGGTCACGAGCACGCGGGAATCGTGATCGAGGGTCGCCTCCTGGTCGTCAGCCCTCGGGGGTGTCTTCGACTACCGCCCCGGGGGGATCGCAGACCGGCGAGGCGGGGTCACTCCCGCTCCCGAGTGGCTCATAGACCGCCGGAAAGCCTTCACGCCAGCTGGGATACGTCAGCGTCCAGGCGAGGTCCGCCTTCGCGCTCGCATTCGACGCGCCGCGGGACTCGGTGCCCATCGCAACCGCAGCCTTGCCGGCGAGGAGTCGCGCGAGCCAGCGCGGGACCCGCCGCGGTTGCTTGGCGCCGAGCGATTCTGCGAGCACCGGAAGCCACTCGCTCACCGGCGCCGGATCGTCGTCGACGACGTTGTAGATCACCGGACCGCTGTGCTCGAGCGCGAGCACCGTCGCGGCGGCCGCGTCGTCGAGGTGGATGAACGAGATGATCCCGCCACCGCCATCCACGATCGGAAAGATGCGCTTCCGGACCGGCTCGACGAGGCTGTCACCTGGGCTCCCGTAGAAGCTTCCGTACCGAAGCACGATGCCGCCGGCGGCGGTAATCACCCGGTCCAAATGGCTCATCGCCGCATTGGTCTTCTCCGTGCTCGGCGGTGGCGAGGGATCGAGTGGAGCGCCCTCGCTCTTCACCGGACCGCCCGTGCGCGCGTAGCGGTAGTTGGCGAAGCTCTGAGCAACGATGCGGTCAACTCCTGCCTCCCGCGCCGCGGCGAGCAGGTTGTCGGTCCCCGTCTCTCGCAGCTGGTTGGTCGGCTCGAAGGTGCGGTCGAGGTTGCGCCCGAACCTCACGTCCGCCAGCGCAGTCGCCTGGTGAATGATCGCGTCGGGTTCAGCGTCGAAGACGACGCGGCGCGCCGAATCACCGTCCAGGAGGTCGAGGGGGGCGGCCGCCACGTTGAGGGCGCGCAGGCGGTCGGCGCCATGCGCGTGACGGTACGTGCCGACGACCGTGTGTCCGGCACCGACCAGCCGGGGAACGAGGCGTGATCCGATGGCGCCGCTGGCGCCGACTACGAGGACGTTCATGTGACTCTCCTGCTCGGGTTTCCTTCATCCCGATGACCGAAGAGTCATCCCGAATGTGACACGAGAGCGAGTCGAAGTTCTCGTAGGGCCGCTGGATCCGCCGTCAGCTCGATACGGGTGATTCTTCCCCCGCTGACCGCGAACCGGTAAAGCACCCGCACGGCTCCGTCGACGACCCATGCGAGCCCGGCGTCACCCTCGACGACAGCCGGGGCGGCGCCACGGGCGCGCCGAGAGAACCTGGCGACGGCTTCTGCGCCATGGATCTCCGGCGTCGTCCCGATCGCGACCGCGGCCGGATCGGCGGTGAGCACGACGTCGGGATCCAGGAGCCCGAGCAGCAGCTCGAACTCACCGTGACGAGCTGCGGCGAGGAATGCCTCGACGACACGGGCGTCCCGAACCTCCTCGGCGGGAGTATGGCCCTCGGACTCACGCACCCGTCGACGCCCGCGACTTGCCAACTGACGCGCGGCTGCCGCAGAACGATCGAGGATGGCTCCGACCTCCTCGAACGGCACGGCGAAAAGGTCATGCAGCACAAAGGCGACCCGTTCGGCTGGAGACAGGCGCTCGAGCACGACGAGGAGGGCAAGCGCTACCGAATCCGCGAGCTCCGCCTCCTCCTCGGGGCCCGGCAGGTCGCTTTGGGCGGCGCGCCCGTCCAACACGTCGTCATCGAGTGGAACCTCCGGACGATTCCGACGCGCCTGGAGAACGTTGAGGCAGACCCGGGAGACGGTCGTGGTCAGCCAACCCGCCAGGTTGTTTACCGCGGCGAGGTCTGTACGACTGAGCCGGAGCCACGCCGCTTGCACCGCATCTTCGGCCTCAGCATCAGAGCCGAGCATCTTTCGTGCCATCGCGAGGAGACGAGGTCGGTGGCGCTCGAACTCGGTCGCGACCTGATCTGTGACGTCGGCTGCCACCAGTGGCCGAGCATTGTGGCGAAGTCACCAGCCGCTACCCCGACACCCAGCTGGACGTCCGCGGCGCGGCGCGCGCGGGGCGAGCACCGCCAAGCGAACCGCTGCAGCGGTCGGTCAGCGCAGTGAAGGCGCGGGAGACCCGGGGTCGCCTCGGATCGTTGCGGGCGACCACCCCGTTGCGGCTAGGCGGATGGCTTGGCTCGTCGGCTCTGACCCAGACGATGCGATGCGATGACGGGATGATGGCGAGGGCCGGAATCGAACCGGCGACACCACGATTTTCAGTCGTGTGCTCTACCAACTGAGCTACCTCGCCTGGAGCCCGCACCATGGGTGACGGGGGCGCTGAAGGCTAGCGGGGGAGCGGTCTCCCAGGCGTGCGTGCGCGCCATCGCACCGAGCGTGGATACTCCACCTATGGGGTTCGATCGCCAGCCGACGCTGCACGGCTCGAAGCTGAGCTTGCGCCCGCTCGAGGCCTCCGACCACGACGCCTTCGTCGCCGTCGCGAACGACCCCCTGATCTGGGAGGAGCATCCCGAGGCTGACCGCGCGATGCCCGAGAAGGTCGAGCGGTTCTTCGCCGATGCGCTCGCTTCAGGCGGGGCGCTCGTCGTGACCACCGCCGATGACGAGATCATCGGCGGCTCCCGCTTCGAAGAGCCCGACGAGGAGCGGAGCCGCATCCTGGTCGACCACACGTTCCTGGCCCGCACCCACTGGGACCGCGAGAGCTACGTGGAGGTCAAGGGCCTGATCTTCGACCACGCCTTCACGGCCTTGGAGACGGTCGAGCTTCGCATCGGTGCCGACAACGCGCGCACGCGCGGAGCGGTCGAGGAGTTCCTCGGTGCTGTCTGCGTCGACACGGTTGCGACGCCGCTTGGCGACCACGCGGTGTACGAGGTATCGCGAGATGCCTGGCAGCGCCGCGGCTGACGGCCCTGCATTCGCCGCCTGGATCAAATCCCCGGCCACGTGAATGAAGGCGGGGGAGAGCCGCCCGTCCGCGGGATCGCGGCTTGGTCCTCACCCGAGTGGCTCCGGCTCGCGACCGCCTGGATCGACGAAGTTCTGAACGCACGTGGAGCCGAGCGGCAGGGCCCCGCCGAGCTCACGCGCGTTCGCCACTGGGGCGCGATCGTCCGGGCGCCGACGAGCGATGGTCCGGTCTGGCTGAAGGCGCCCGCCGACGAGACGCTGTTCGAGCTCGGGATCTACGAGATCCTCGCCGCGGCGGCGCCCGAGCGCATCGTCACCCCGCTTGCCATCGACCGCGAGCGTGGCTGGGCGCTGCTGCCGGACGGTGGCGAACCGATCGGCGAGGTTCTCGAGGGCGAGGCCCGGATCGGCGCGATGGCAGCCGCGCTGCCCCGCTACGCCGAACTGCAGCTCGCGCTCATGCCCCACGTCGACGAGCTGATCGCAGCAGGGGTCGACGACATGGGCGCGGGGCGGATGGCGGAGCGCTTCGAGCAGGCGGTGGCGGGGATCCGCTCGCGCTTCGATGCAGACACGCCGGCCAGCGACCGCGCGGCGCTCGACCGGATCGAGGCCGAGCGCGAGAGCTACCGGGAGCTCTGCGGCCAACTCCAGCAGGCGCCGGTGCCGGCCTCTCTGGACCACAATGACTTGCACCACATGAACGTTCTGTTCGGCCCCGACGGCGATCCCGCGCATGCCCGCTTCTACGACTGGGGCGACGCCGTCGTTGCCCACCCCTTCTCCAGCCTCCTGGCACTCGGGCTCCTGCGCACCGATGACCGCGCCGCGCTCGAGCACCTGCGCGACGCCTACCTCGAGCCGTTCTCCTCCTACGGAAGCCACCAGGAGCTCGTCCAGACCGCGACCCTCGCCTGCCGCGTCGGGAAGGTGGCCAGGGCGCTCACCTGGCAGCGCGCCACGGCCCCGATCCGGCCTCCCGACGAGACGCCGGAGTACTTCCGCCGCGCGCCGCTCGAGTCCCTCGCGGCGATCCTCGACGACGACTGGGTCGGCCGCTTCTAGGCCTCGTCCGACCACGCGGCGCACGTTTGCGACCCCATGCGGCGGTTAAGTGGCACGCGTCTCGCCCCCGCGGCCGCGCCTGGGCGCCGCGCCGTGGAGGACCGGCCGCCGCGCCGACCACGCGGCGCACGTTTGCGACCCCATGCGGCGGGTTAGGTGGCGCGCGTCTCGCCCCCGCCGGCTGCCTGAGTCGCCCCGCCACGGAGGACCGGCCGCCGCAACCCCGCCGTTGGACCCTTCTAGGTAGCCGTCAGGATCGTCTTCGTACTGGCGCCGTGCATGTGGTCGGTGAGCGCTCCGATCGCACCGTCGATCGGCGCCTGCAGGGTGGTGACGAGCTCGGGCCGCAGCGCTCCCGACTCGATCAGCTCCAACACCTTCGGGATCACGGCGCGGGCATCGGAGCGGGAGACGCGGAGGGTCACGTTGCGGCCGAACATGGCCGAGAGCGGCAGCTTCACGTTGGCGTGCAGCCCGCCGGCGCTCGAGCAGATCCCGTCGGGAGCGACGCTCTCGACCGCGAGGCGCGTCCCGGCCGCGTCGGCGCTGATGTCGGCGACGAGCGGGAAGGGCTTCATCTTGGCGGCCTCCTTTGGCGCCACGGCGTCGACCCCGATGGCCCGGGCCTGCTCGCGGACGCCGGGGCGGGCGTCGGCGAAGACGACGTGGCCGGCGCCCATAGCGCGGGCGATCAGCGCTGCGTACATCGGCACGCTCGCCGTAAAGGGCGAGCGCTTCGCGGTCGCGCCGAGCGCCAGTACGCGGCCGCCGCGCCCCTCGGCGAGCAGCTTCGGCAGGTAAGGCCCGACGTGACGCCAGGCGTCGGCGACGTTGTCGGCGACGCTCGCCGCCGCAGCCGGGTCGACCCCGGCGGGGAGCGGCACCAGCATCCCGTCGGCGAACGGGACGGCGAGCTTGTCGGCGATCGCCCCGCCCCAGTGACCGCCGGCCAGCCCGAACCCGTACATCGAGATCGGCGGCACGCGCAGGCAGTTCGACGTGTGCCCGGCCGCGCACATCGCGCACGCTCCGCAGCTGATCTGAAACGGAACGACGACGCGGTCGCCGGGGGCGACGCTCGTCACCTCCGAGCCGACGTCGAGCACCTCGGCGACGCACTCGTGCCCGAAGCAGAGCGGCATCGGAAACGGGGTCGCCCCGAGCCCGATCGGGCGGTCCATGTCGCAGGTCGCGATCGCCAGCGGCCGGACGACGGCGGCGAGCGGGCTGGGGGGCGGCGGCTCCGGGATCGAGCGCCACTGGAAGCGGCCGCCGGGCAGTGCAACCAGCGCCCGCATCTTCGGCCGGTTCGGCCGGATCCGCTGCCGCGCGCCGCCGAGCCCGGTCGCGAGTAGCCGCTTGACCCGCAGCCCGCCGTCGCGCTCGAGCGCGACGCGAGTCGCCGGCGTCGCGCTGGGCGCTACCTGGTGGCGGATCGAGCGGGCCCAGCCGCGCACCTTCGCGGGTCGCATCGGGTGGTAGGGGCCGGCCGCCGCCATGCGCCCACCCTATTCCTCCGGGTGCCCCCGGGCGCGCTCAGGCCGGCTCGAGCTCGTAGCGGTCGGGGTCGAAGCGCCTGGTCCGGCGCCTGAAGCCCGCGGCGAAGCCGGGGTAGATCGCGAAGTTCCGGCCCTCGTCGTCGGTGTAGTAGGCGTTGCAGCCGCCCGCCGTCCAGACGGTGCCCTCGCTGCTTTCGTCCATCTCGTCGACGAAGTCCTCGAGGATGCCGTCGCGGAGCTCGATCCGCCGCAGGCGCTCGCGCTCCATCGTCGTCAGCGCGTCGATCACGTAGCGGACCTGCGCCTCGATCGAGAAGACCGCCGAGTTGACCGCGACGGTGTTGGGGCCGAGCAGGACGAAGTAGTTCGGGAAGCTGGGCAGCGTCGTCCCCAGATAGGCGCGCGGCGAGCCGCCCCAGACGTCGGCCATCGTCCGCCCGCCCACGCCGCGCACTCCGTCGAGCGCCTCCGGGCTCGTGAACCGGTAGCCGCTCGCGGAGATGATCGTGTCGACCTCGTAGCGCGAGCCGTCGCTGGTGACGATCGCGCTGCCCTCCACCCGGTCGAGCCCGGCGGTGACCACCTCGGCGTTGTCGGCCGTAATCGCCGGATACCAGTTGTTCGACATGATCGGCCGCTTGCAGCCGAAGCGGTAGTCGGGCTCGAGTTTCGCCCGCAGCTCCGGGTCGGCGACCTGGCTGCGCAGGTGCCGGCGGCCGAGCGCCTCGATCGGCCGGATCAGATCGAAGCGTCCGCGCAGGCCGATACCGAGCGCCTCCAAGCCCCAGAACATCGCGTTGCGCTGCAGGTCCTGCAGCGGCGGCAGCAGCTTGTAGAGGAAGCGCTCGAGCCCGGGCACGGCGCGGTCGGGGTGGGGGAGGATCCACGGCGGCGTCCGCTGGAAGACGATGAGCTTGCCGACCTTGGGTTGGATCCGGGGCACGAACTGGGCCGCCGCCGGGCCGGTGCCGATCACGGCGACGCGCTCGCCACCCAAGTCGTGCTCGTGATCCCAGCGCGCCGAGTGGAACCGATGGCCGGGAAAGTCCTCGAGGCCGGGCAGGTCGGGATCGAGCGGCTCGCTGAAGGCGCCGATCGCGCTGACGAGCACGTCGCAGGTGAGCTCGCCGAAGCTCGTCGTAAGCCGCCAGATCGAGCGTGCCTCATCCCAGTCGGCGCCCTCGACCGTGCAGCCGAAACGGACGCGCTCGGTGATCCCACGATCGTGCGCGATCCGTTGCACGTAGTCGAGGATCTCGCCCTGGCGCGGAAACAGCCGCGACCACTCCGCGTTGCGTGCGAACGAGAACGAGTAGAGGTGCGTGGGGATGTCGCAGCCGCAGCCCGGATAGGTGTGCTCGAACCAGGTGCCGCCGATCGCCTTGTTGCGCTCGCAGAGGACGAAGTCGTCGATGCCACGCTCGCGCAGCCGCACGCCGAGGGCGACGCCGGCCATGCCGGCGCCGATCACGACGACCCGGTGGTGCTCGACCCCACCCGACTCGCTCGCGGCCTCCGGAGTCCTCTCCCTCGTCGCCGTTGCCATCGCGCTCCTCCTGCTCCCTCGACTTCGTTCAGATCCGCGCCCGCGCGAGGAGACCCTGGATCGGCTGTGGCGCGCCGCGCAGCAGCTTGTAGGCGACCGTCGATTCGAAGCCGACCGGGACGACGTCGCGGTTGCGCCGCACGCAGTCGACGATCGCGCGGCCGACGATCTCCGGCGAGTGGCCCTTGCTCAGCCCCCACTGGGCGCGCTCGGCCCGCGCCTCCATCGGGCCGCGGTAGCGCGAGTTGCGGGCGATCGGCGTCGCGATCACGCCCGGGCAGATGACCGAGACGCCGACCCCGTGGTCGCGCCAGTCGGCGCGCAGACACTGCGAGAGCGAGACGACGGCCGCCTTCGAGGCGCAGTAGGCGGCCATGTAGCGCTGCGGCAGATAGGCGGCGGCCGAGGCGATGTTGACCACCTGACCCTCGCCCCGCTCGAGCATCGCCGGGCCGAACGCGTAGCAGCCGTGCGCGACCCCGTCGATGTTGATCGAGCGCAGCCACTGCCAGTCGGCGATCGTCGTCTCCAGCCACGGCCCGGCGACGCCGACGCCGGCGTTGTTGACGAGCACGGACACGGGTCCGTGGCCGCTCTCGATCTCCGCAGCGAGCCCCTCGACCGCCTCGTAGTCGGCGACGTCGCAGACGTGGGCGTCCCCGCCGGGCCCGCGCTCGGCGCACTCGGCAGCCGTCCGCTCGGCCGCCGCGCCGTCGATGTCGACGGCGATCACGTGCGCGCCGAGCGCCGCGAACTCGAGCGCCGCCGCGCGGCCGATGCCGCTGCCGGCGCCGGTGATCACGATCAGGGCGTCCTCGATCTCGACTGCCATCAAGTTCCTCCGCGTCTCGGTTCGCTCAGCCCGCCGGCGTCCGCCGGCGGGCGATCATTCGCAGGCCGTTGCGCGGCCGCAGGGTCAGCGTTGCCTCGGGCTCGACCGGATGGCCGGGCACGAGCTCGTACGTGTGCGCGCGGCTCATCTCCGCGGCGATCATCGTCATCTCGATCAGGGCGAAGCTCTGGCCGATGCAGATCCGCCGCCCGCCGCCGAAGGGCAGGTACGCCGAGCGGTGGTGCTTGGCGGCGCCCGGCATGAAGCGCTCCGGATCGAAGCTCTCCGGATCGGGCCAGAAGCGCTCGTCGTGGTGCAGCGAGTTGATCGGCACGACGACGGAGGAGCCGGCCGGGATCCGGCAGCCGTCGATCTCGTCGTCCTCGACGACGGCCCGCGGGATCACCCAGGCCGGTGGGAAGACGCGCATCGCCTCCATAACGCAGGCGGTGGTCCAGCGCAGCCGTTCGACCTGCTCGAAGCCGACCGGCTCGCCCGGATCGAGCTCGCCACAGACCTCGTCGACCTCGGCCAGCATGCGCTCGCGCTGCCCCCCGTTGAGCGCCATCAGGTACCAGAACCAGGAGAGGGCATTCGCCGTGGTCTCGTGCCCGGCGAGCATGATCGTCAGCGCCTCGTCACGGACGCGCTGCAGCGGTAGCGCCTCACCATCTTCGTCGCGCGTCTCGAGCAGCAGGCCGAGCAGGTCGTCGGCCGCGGGGCGCGGGTTGCGCTGCCGCTCGTCGATCACGCCCCAGACGGTCTCGTCCATGGTCCGCATCACCTGCTGGACCCGGCGCAGGGGCCAGGGCGCGTAGGGGAGCCGGTTGATTGCCCAGACGCTGCCGCGCGGCACCCACCAGGGCGGCCCGGCGACGAGCAGCAGCCGTGCCGCGACCTCGGCGGCCCGCAGCCCGGCCGTCACGTCGGGAGCCATCCGCCGAGCGAAGTCGCCGAGCCCGCGGCCGAACAGGGCCGAGCCGATGACCTCGAGCGTCAGCTCGGTCATCGCGTAGGTCATCTCGATCTCGGCGCCGTCGGGGCGGCCGTCGAGCCGCGCCACAAAGCGGCGCACCGGCTCGCTCATCAGCCCGTACATGGCCCGCACGTGGCGCTTGCCAAAGACTGGGTTGAGCATCATCCGGTGCCGGCGCCAGGACTCGTCCTCGTCGGTGAACAGGCTCAGCCCGAGGACCGCGCGGAGCATCTCGTACTCGACCGACTTGTGGTACTTCGCGGTCCCGCCGTGCAGGACGTGGTCGACGTATTCGGGGTGGCGGAGGAGGAAGTTGGTGCGCCGGCCGATCGTGAACCGCGCGATGTCGCTGTCAGAGCGCCCGCGCATCATCAGGCTGTCGCGGGAGAGGCCGCCGAGCAGCGCCTGGCGGGCGACGGCCGCACCGCTCAACCGGGGCGTCCGCCGGCGGGTGCCCGCGGTGCGGTGATCGGGCCGCCGCGGAGCGGGGGCGAGCGCCGGTGTCGGCGCGCTGCTCACGCCGGCTGCCGCCGTGGGTAGGGGAACGTCGCGCCGAAGAACTCCTGCTCGAGGCGGCCGAGCTCGGTCGCCGGCTCCTCCTCCAGCAACCACTCGCGGGCGACGTCGAGCCACGTGTTCTCGGCGCGCAGCTGGCCGAGCAGGCCGATCATCAAAAAGACCGCGCGCATCAGCACGAAGTGCTCGGCGGGGAGCTCCATCGCGTCGAAGCCCTCGGTCCCGCGCAGGTCCGTGTAGCGGCGCATCATCTGGGCCGTGACCGCGGCGTCGACGGTGAGCGGCTCGGAGTTCATTAGCCAGCCGAAGATCGCGTCGTAGTGCTCGAAGAACGGCTCGGCGAGTGCCGCATCGGCAGGGAGCGAGCCGAGCTCGCTGACGACCGCGAGCAGCTCGGCCGGGTCGCGATCCCAGAGCGCCCGGTTGCTGCGCAGGAGCTGATCGACGTCGACGTCGGAGAGCCGCTTGAAGAAGCCGAAGTCGATGAAGGCGACGCGCCCGTCGGCCAAGAAGAGGCTGTTGCCTGGGTGTGGGTCGCCGTTCAGCAGGCGGTGCCGGAGGGGGCCGTTCAGGTAGAAGCGGACGAGGATCTCGCCGATCCGGTCGCGTTCGGCGGCGGGCAGCTCGCGGGTGGCGGCGAAGCGCTCGCCGTCGACGTATTCGCTGACCAGGACCCGCTCGCCGCAGAGCGAGGTGACGACGTCGGGAACGGCGACGAACGGATGGCCCCGGTACGCCCGCGCCATCGCCCGGTGGTTCTGCGCCTCGAGCTCGTAGTCGAGCTCGTCGCCGATCCGCTCGCGGATCTCGTCGGCGATCGCGCCGGTGTCGATCCCGGGCGCGATCAGGCTGAGCATCTTGAGCGCCAGCTTCAGGTTGCGAAGGTCGGCGTGGATCGCCTCGGCGATGCCCGGGTACTGGACCTTGACGGCGACCGTGCGGCCGTCGCTGAGCTCAGCCCGGTGCACCTGGCCGATCGACGCGGCGGCGACCGGCTCGCGCTCGAAGTCGGCGAACTCGCGACCGAGCGGCGTGCCGAGGTCCTCCTCAACGACCTTGCGGATCGCGTCGAAGGAGATGGGCTCGGCGTCCTGCTGCAGCGAGGCGAGGATCTCCTGGAAGGCGGGCCGCACCTCCTCGGGGACGAGCCCGAGATCGACGGCCGAAAGCGTCTGTCCGACCTTCATCGCGGCGCCGCGCATGCCGCGGAACAGGTTCGCCATGCCCTCCGCGGCCTTCAGCTGCTGGCGGGTGGCGGCGGCGCGCCGGCCCTCGGAGGCGCCGCTGCCGCCCAGCGCCTTCGCGGCTCCGGTGCGGGCGGCGAAGCCGGCGGCGGTGCCGGTCATCTGGGCGCCGCGGCGCAGTCGCGAACCGCTGATCTCGCTCCGGCCCATACTTGCCCCACGGCTCCTTCCGTCGCCCGGACGTTTCGCCGATCAGCTGATCGGCGACCGCGACGATATCATCTCATCGATCACGTGATCGACCAATCTGAGAAGAAGACCGGGGGAAGCGAAGACGAGGGGGCCGGGCGTCGCCGGACGCGCGCTGAGCAGCGTGCCGCGACGCGGGTGGCGCTCATCGACGCGTCGGCAGCCGTCCTCGTCGAGGAGGGCTACGCGGCGCTGACGACGAGACGCGTAGCCGAGCGGGCCGGCGTCGCGCAGAGCACCCTCATGCATCACTTCCCGGCCCGCGAGGAGCTGATCAGCGAGACGATCACGCAACTCGCGATCGACCTCGCCGACCGCGCCCTCGATGAGATCGACCTCGAGTCGCTGCGTACCCCCGACCGTCGCGAGGCCGTGCTCGACCAGGCGTGGCGCCGGTTCACCTCGCCTGAGGCGCTGGCCGCCGCGCAGCTCTGGGTCGCCGCCTGGACCGAGCCCGAGCTCGCCGCGACACTGCGCGAGACCGAGGAACGTCTCACCGGGATCCTCATGTCGACCGCCTCGGCGCTCTTTCCCGAGCTCGCCTCGGACCAACGCTTCCCGGCGCTGATGGACACAGCCGTCTCGCTGATCCGCGGCCTCGTCTTCGCGATCCCGGTCACCGGCCGCGATGGCGCCGAGCGCCACTGGCAGGCGATCAAGCCGATCCTGCTCGAGTCCGCGACTGACGTGCTCGACGCCGGCTGAGGCGCTCGCCCGGGCCCTGTCAGAAGTTCCCCCCGCCGCGCGACGGAGGGGGGAGAGGAAACGATGCGGGAGCGCTCTTTACACGCGAAGGGGGCGGAAAACGACGCCGCGAGTCCGGCCGAATCCGCCGCCCCGCCTTCTAACTTCAATCACCTGATGGAACGGCAGCCGACACTCGGAGACCTCGGGTTCGAGGACGCCCCGCAGGACGCCGCCGAGGGCACTCCGGCCCCGCATCGGGACCTCGCCTCGCTCGCCGACGGCGACCGCATCGAGGGCTGCTACGTCGTCCGCGAGCGCAGCCGCCGGCCGACGAAGCGCGGCGGCGAGTGGCTCTCGCTGAAGCTCAGCGACCGCTCGAAGACCGTCGGCGCGAAGGCCTTCGACGACGTTCCGGCTTTGTTCGATGTCTGCGCGCCGGGCACGATCGTCCGCGTCCGCGCCCGCTTCGAGTCGAGCCAACAGTGGGGCGACGCGCTGATCGTCGAGGCCGCCCGGACCGCCGGCGAGCACGAGTACGACGCCGGCGCTCTGCTCGAGAGCTCGCCGATCCCGCTCGCCCGCCTCGAGGAGGATCTGCGGGCGTTGCTCGAGACGGTCCGGACCCCCGATCTCGCCGAGCTGCTGGCGCGTTTCTTCTCACCGGGCACCGCCGGCTACGAGCGCTTCCGCGACGCGCCCGCCGCCAAGCACTACCACCAGGCCTATCGGCACGGGCTGCTCGAGCACGCGCTCACCGTCGCGCAGAGCGTCAGCGCCGCCGCCTCCTTCTTCGGCGGCATCGACCGCGACGTCGCCGTGACCGGCGCGCTGCTGCACGACGTCGGCAAGCTCGAGGCCTACAACGACGACCCGCTCGCGATCGACCTCACCGACCTCGGTCGGCTACAGGGAGAGATTCCGCTCGGCTACTACCGGGTGCGGCGCGAGATCGAGCGGATCGAGGGCTTCGAGCCGAGCCTCGCGCAGGCGGTGCTGCACATCATCCTCAGCCACCACGGCTCGCTCGAGCACGGCTCGCCGGTCGTCCCCGCGACCCGCGAGGCGACCCTCGTCCACATGATGGACAACCTCGGCGGCCGCCTCGGCAGCTTCGACCGGATCGAGCGCTCGCTCGCCGACGGCGAGGCATGGTCGGGGTTCGACCGAGGAATCGGCGGCGGCGCCTACTTCCACGAGCGCGACAAGCGCGCCGCGTAGCGCCGCCTCGCTACTGGTACTTCGCGGCGCAGGCCTGCATCTTCGTCGTGTCCGGCTGGACACGCTGGACGCAGCGCAAGAGCTTCTGGGCGCGGCGCTGGTCGGCGCTGCTCACGTTCGCCTGATCGATCTGCTTCTGGACGCTGGAGAAGTCACCGTTCTCGATCTGATCGACGTTGATCTGATCGAGGCCGCTCTGCTGGAAGGCGTTGTTGATCGTCCCGTTGACGCTGTCGAAAGCGTTGTTGGTCGTGTCGAGGACGGGCTTGACGATGAACAGGTAGGCCGCGCCGAGAACCAGAACGGTGGTCAGCAGCCCGATCAGCCTCATCGCGAGGTTCTGCGCAAACACAGTCGCGAATCTACTCCGTTAGGTGGACCGATGCGCCTACGAAACACGCACCTGAGAGCGCAAACTGCGTAATTCCTGCCCGGCGCCCGTCCGGCTGCCCGCGGCACCCATCTATCCTGCTGCCCGTGGCGAAGGACACCGAGAAGCTGATCCGGCAGCTCTCGTTGATTTCCTTCTTGATGGCGAACCGCCGCCCCGTTTCGGCGCTCGAGATCAAGCAGGAGGTCGAGGGCTATTCCTCGATGAACGAGGATGCGTTCGCGCGCCGTTTTTACGCCGACCGGGCCGAGCTCGAGAGCCTCGGGATCGCACTCAAGGTCGACCGGCCGAGCGAGGGCTTCCTCGAGTCGGAGCTGTACGCGCTGCCGCCCGAGAACTACTACCTGCCTGCGATCGAGTTCAGCGACTCCGAGCTCGCCGCGCTGGGCACGGCGCTGACTCTGCTCGACGGGCAGTTCGCCTACGCCGAGCCGCTGCGCCTGGCGCTGCAGCAGGTCTCCTGGGGCCGTAAGAGCCCGCTCGCCAACGGCAACGGCGAGGGCACGCCCGTCGAGATGGCGATGACCGCCTCGGCCGGCGGCCGCGAGCTCAGCCAGCGGCTGGCGAAGATCGAGACGGCGATCTCACGCCGCAAGACGATCGAGTTCAGCTACTACACGATGGAGCGCGATGCGACGGCGGATCGCAAGGTCGACCCCTATCACCTCGTCTTCCGCTCCGGGCAGTTCTATTTGATCGGCTACGCGCACGAGCGCGACGACGTCCGCGTCTTCCGCCTCTCCCGGATCCAGGGCAAGGTCTCCTACGCGACGAAGGCCGAGCACGACTTCACGCCGCCCGACGACTTCGACCGCCGCGATTACGCCTCGCGCGCCGACTGGCAGATGGGCTCGACGGCCGGCACGGCAAAGATCTTCCTCAGCGACCGCGTCGACTGGCTGATCGCGCGCGATCACGAGACCTACGGGGAGATTCGCGATGCCGCAAAGGGCGACAAGGCGCCCGGCAAGGGTTCGGTCTTCAGCACCGATTACTCGTCTTCGCGTCAGCTCGTTGCCTGGCTGCTGGGCTGGCGGCGCCACGCGGCGGTGCTCGATCCTGGCGAGCTCGCCGACGAGCTCGCCGAGCGCAAGGAGCTGCTCCGTTCCCGTCATGCCGCGGGCTTCGAGACCGCCGAGCCGGTCGCCCGGCCGGCGGTTGCGGAGGCCGAGCGGCGGACGCGCTCGAACGGCAAGGCGGAGACGGTGATCAGGCCTGAACGATTCGCCCGCCTGGTGACGCTCGCCGGGATGATGATCGAGTCGGCCCGCAACGACACGCCCCTGCTCGTCGCCGACGTCTGCAGCGAGCTCGGGATCAGCGAGAAGGAGCTTCGCGGCGACATCGACGTGCTCAACGTCGTCAACTTCGGCGGTGGTACCTACGTGCTCTACGCGGAGATCGTCGGCGCCGAGATCGAGGTCGATCCGGAGGCCTATGGCGACAGCTTCGCGCGCCCGGCCCGGCTGCTGCCGCTCGAGGCGAAGGCGCTGGTTGCTGCGATCGACTTCTTCGGCGATCACCTGCCCCAGGCCGGGCTCGACACGGCTCGCGAGAAGATCGTCGCCGCTCTCGGCCACGATCCGTCCGAGGAGGGGCTGCAGATCACGATCGAGCGCGACGAGCCCGAGATCGTGCAGGCGGTCAACGCCGCGATCGAGGGCCGCAAGGTGCTGAAGATCAATTACTACAAGGAGAACGAGGACCAGTTCACGGGGCGCGAGATCGAGCCCTACCGGCTCGCTCGCGGGCCGCAGGGCTGGTACGTCGGCTGCCGTGACCGCAAGCGCGACGCCGTCCGCCATTTCCGCCTCGATCGGACCAAGGAGGCGGAGCCGACCGGCGAGACCTTCGAGCGGACCGAGGATGTCGAGGCGCAGCTCGAGGCGCAGCGCTGGCTTGCCGAGGGCGAGGTCTCCGATGCCCGCATGGCCCGCGTCTGGGTCTCCCCCGAACGTGCTCGCTGGGTCCGCGAGGAGCGCACCGTCGTCGAGGAGCTCGCGGACGGAGCGCTGATCATCGAGATGCCGTTCGCCGGTACCTCGTGGCTGGTCCGCGAGGTGCTCAAGGGAGCCGGCGACATGGTCGTGCTCGAGCCCGCCGACGCGCGCGAGTCGGTCCTGGCGGCGGTCAGCGAGTGAGCGCCGGCGGCGAGCGGCCCGAGGCCGCCCCCGGCCACCCCGAGATCGCCCGGCTCGTCGCGCCCAACCCGGGGCCGATGACGCTCGCCGGCACGAACACCTACATCGTCGGCTCGAACCCCGCCTGGGTGATCGATCCCGGCCCAGCCGACGAGGGCCACATCGAGGCGATTCGGGCCGAGGGCGAGCGCCGCGGCGGGATCGCGGCATGCGTGCTCACCCACAGCCACCTCGACCACGTCGAGGGCGCCAAGATGCTTGGCGCCGAGGTGATCTGGGGCAGCTCGGGCGCGATCGACGAGGGCACCCAGCTTGCCCAGGCGATGAATCCGACGAAGGTCGAGCCCGTCCGCGGCACGTTCACCGCCGAGGAGTCGGTCGCCGGCCCCTTCACGGTGATCTCCACCCCCGGGCACGCCCGCGACCACGTGATCTTCGTGCTGCGCTCGGCGCCGGTCTGCTTCTGCGGCGATCTGATCCTCGGCGAAGGTTCCTCGATCGTCCCGCCGGAGGCGGCGGGCGGCTCGCTCGCCGACTACCTGCGCTCGCTCGACGTCGTCGAGGAGCTCGGCGCCGAGCTGCTCTGCCCCGGCCACGGCCCGTGGATCACCGATCCCGGCGCGAAGATCGCCTCCTACCGGGCGCACCGCCTCGAGCGTGAGCAGCAGCTGGTCGCCGCGCTTGACGCGGGCGAGCGCTCCCGCGCGGCGCTGCTCGCCGCCGTCTGGGACGACGTCCCCGACGAGCTTCGGCCCGCCGCCGCCCTCGCGATGCAGGCACACCTGGAGAAGCTCGCCGGCGAGGGCCGTCGGCTCAACGACCTCGAGCCGTAGGTCGCGACCTTGGCCAACTTGGACTGATTCCAAAAAGCGCTACAGTCCAAGCAGTGCCGGAACCCCCTAGATCCGAGCAGCTGCTCCGTGAGACGGGCCTGCGCGTCACGCCACCTCGCGTGGCAGTGCTCGACACGGTCTACGACAACCCGCATGCCGACACGTTCTCGATCACGGGCCTCGTGCGAGCAGAGCTCGGCGATGTCTCGCCCCAGACCGTCTACAACGCGCTGCGGGCGTTGACCGAGGTCGGTCTGATCCGGCACATCCAGCCGCCCGGTTCCGTCGCGCGGTACGAGTCACGGGTCGGTGACAACCATCACCACATCGTCTGCAGATCATGTGGGGCCATCGCTGATGTCGACTGTGCAATCGGCGCGGCACCCTGCTTGACACCTTCCGACGATCACGGCTTCTCGATCGACGAGGCCGAGGTCGTCTACCGGGGCCTGTGCCCCGACTGCTCGCTCGCGAGCGCCACACCCTGAACAACCGATTCACCCGAGAGGAAGAGCTATGTCGAATGACCCGAATGCCGTAGTCGGCGAGATGAACGAGGAGGAGGACGGCGGCTGCCCGTTCGACCCCGACCGCGCCCCCGTCCCGACCGAGGCAGGCGGCGGCAACCGTGGCTGGTGGCCGAACCGGCTCAACCTCAAGATCCTCGCCAAGAACCCGGTCGAGGCGAACCCGATGGGCGAGGACTTCGACTACGCAGCCGAGTTCGAGAGCCTCGACCTCGACGAGGTCAAGAAGGACATCGCCGAGCTGCTGACGAGCTCGCAGGACTTCTGGCCCGCCGACTACGGCAACTACGGCCCGCTGATGATCCGCATGGCCTGGCACAGCGCCGGCACCTACCGGATCAGCGATGGCCGCGGCGGCGCCGGAGCCGGCCAGCAGCGCTTCGCGCCGATCAACTCCTGGCCCGACAACGCCAGCCTCGACAAGGCCCGGCGGCTGCTGTGGCCGGTGAAGAGCAAGTACGGCCGCAAGCTCTCCTGGGCGGACCTGATGGTGCTGACCGGCAACGTCGCGCTCGAGCAGATGGGCTTTGAGACCTTCGGCTTCGCCGGCGGCCGCGAGGACGTCTGGGAGCCGGACGAGGACGTCTACTGGGGCCCGGAGACGGAGTGGCTCGGCGACGCGCGTTACACCGGTGAGCGCGACCTCGAAAACCCGCTCGCCGCGGTGCAGATGGGCCTCATCTACGTCAACCCGGAGGGTCCGAACGGCGAGCCCGACCCGCTCAGGGCGGCGGTCGACATCCGCGAGACGTTCGCCCGCATGGCGATGAACGACGAGGAGACCGTTGCGCTGATCGCCGGCGGTCACACGTTCGGCAAGACGCACGGCGCCGCCGACCCGGAGAAGTACGTCGGCCCCGAGCCCGAGGCCGCACCGCTCGAGCAGCAGGGCCTCGGCTGGAGCAACTCCTTCGGCAGCGGCTCCGGTGACGCGACGATCACCAGCGGCCTCGAGGGCGCCTGGACGAACACCCCGACCGCGTGGGACAACTCGTTCCTCGAGCTCCTCTTCGGCTACGAGTGGGAGCTCGTCAAGAGCCCCGCGGGCGCGAACCAGTGGAAGCCGAAGGACGGCGGCGGCGAGGGCACGGTGCCCGACGCGCACGACCCGTCGAAGTCGCACCAGCCGACGATGCTGACGACCGACCTCGCGCTCCGCTTCGATCCGGTCTACGAGCCGATCTCGCGCCGGTTCCACGAGAACCCGGCAGAGCTCGCCGACGCGTTCTCGCGCGCCTGGTTCAAGCTCACGCACCGCGACATGGGCCCGGTCTCGCGCTACCTCGGTCCCGAGGTCCCCGACGAGGAGCTGCTCTGGCAGGACCCGGTCCCGGCCGCCGAGGGCGAGCCGCTCGGCGACGCCGACGTCGCGGCGCTGAAGGAGAAGATCGCGGCCTCCGGGCTGTCGGTCTCCCAGCTGGTCTCGACGGCCTGGGCGGCCGCCTCCTCGTTCCGCGGCAGCGACAAGCGCGGCGGCGCCAACGGCGGCCGCATCCGCCTCGAGCCGCAGCGCAGCTGGGCGGTCAACGAGCCCGAGAAGCTGGCGACCGTGCTGAGCACGCTCGAGGGCATCCAAGCGGAGTTCAACTCCGAGGGCGGCAAGCAGGTCTCGCTTGCCGATCTCGTCGTGCTCGGCGGCAGCGTCGGCGTCGAGCAGGCGGCGAAGGCCGCCGGCCGCGAGATCGAGGTCCCGTTCACGCCGGGCCGCACCGATGCAAGCCAGGAGCAGACGGACGTCGATTCGTTCGCGCCCGCTCGAGCCGACGGTCGACGGGTTCCGCAACTACGACGCGGGCGGCCACCGGCTGCCGGCCGAGTACGCGCTGATCGACAAGGCCAACCTGCTGACGCTGACGGCGCCCGAGATGACGGTGCTCGTCGGCGGCCTGCGGGTGCTCGGCGCCAACCACGGCGGCAACCCGCAGGGCGTCTTCACGGACGCTCCCGAGACGTTGACGAACGACTTCTTCGTCAACCTCCTCGACATGTCGATCAAGTGGTCGCCGACCGAGGACTCGGAGTGGTCGCGTGGCTTCGAGGCGCGCAACGGCACCCCCGAGGCGAAGTGGACGGGCAGCCGCGTCGACCTCGTCTTCGGCTCCAACTCGGAGCTGCGAGCTTTGGCCGAGGTCTACGCCTCAGCCGACGCCGCCGACAAGTTCGTCGATGATTTCGTCGCCGCCTGGGTCAAGGTCATGGAGCTCGACCGCTTCGACCTGGACTGAGGCCGGCCGCTCGCGTCCGGGCCGGCCGCGCGGGTCGGCCCGGATGTGTGCGACGGTTGCGCTGTGACGTTCGACGAGGCCCTCGGCACACTCCTGGCGCTGAACAGCCGCCGGATCGAGGTCAGCGTCCACGATGCCGGCGACGTGCCGCACCTCGTGGCCTCCTTCGCCGGCGTCCTCAGGGGCGCCTACTCGATGGCGGGAGGCGAGCCAAGCCCCCAGGAGGCGGTGTGGGTGCGGCTCCAGACGGGCGATGAAGTCGCCTCGATCATCCTCGACCGCGAGCTCTTCACCGCCGGCCAGGAACACGACGACGGAGCGATCTCGATGCACTTCGGGGCGACCGAGCTCACCCTGTCGCCACGCGATCTGCCCGGCACCTAGCTCCTCTTCCCTGGCGGCGCGCAGCGGAGCGGCCAGGTCCGGCCGGGGGGCAGCGGCAATAGCCAACGATGCCCGGCCTCCCGCGCGCCGAACGTCCGCCATCCGGGGCTATAGACCGGTCCCGTGGACGTTCGGCAGGTCCGTGGACGTTTGTCGTGGCGTTGAGTGCTGCTTCTGCCTCGAAGAGACACCGCGCTTCGCCGGCGTTTCTGACCGGGACGCGAGGACCTCAGCCGCTGGTTCTCCGGACTTTGCCACCGCATACGTAGCGAACTCCGGAGCACCCGTCGGTTTCTCTCCGCGCGACGAGCGGCATTCGGCGTGACAGTCGCGCGACTCACCTCCCCCGATAGGAGGAGGTTCCGCGGGACCGGAACCGCCCCATGCTGCTCTTCGCGCAAAGGGCCACTCCCTCTGCTGAGCGCCCTCGTAAGCTGGCGGCATGTCTCTCCGGGATGGCATACGCCGGACACTGGTTCCCCGCCCTTCGCAGGATCGAAAGCAGGGTGGCGAAGCGCAGGCGGCCCCAGATCGCCAGCAGAGCCGTCTACCCGAGCGCCTCCCTCCGCGCGTCGATCCCGATCTGCAGGGGCCGGTGATCGAGCTCTGGCGACAGCGGGCCCGCCAATGCGGGAGCGACACCTACGCGGGGCTTCCCTGCGGCAAGCTCCCGGAGGACCTGCGCACCTACGAGCACCTGATGTGACTCGAGAACGTCGAGGTGGTGGTCGAGCTCGGCACCAACGTCGGCGGCAGCACTCTGTGGTTTCGCGACCGCCTGCGGACGCTCGCTGCCTACGGGCGGATCCGCAACCCCCGGGTGATTGCGATGGACATCGACGTCGAGCCTGCTCGCCGCTGGATCGGCAGGGTGGATGGGCGCTTCGAGGAGGAGATAACCCTGTTGGAGGGCGACGTCGCCGACCAGGCCCTCGCCTCCCGGATCAAGGGCATGGTCGAGCCGGGCACCTCCTGCCTGGTCATTGAAGACAGCGGCCACACCTACGAGACGACGACGGCTTCGCTGACCAACTACAAGGAGCTGGTCGGGCCCGGCGGCTTCTCCATCGTCGAAGACGGCGGCGTCGACATCGAGGAGCTGCGGACTGATCCTTCTCTTCCGAGGGGTGTGCTGCCGGCGATACACGATTGGCTCGGATCCACCGACGGGGCCGACTTCGTGCAGCGTCGGGACCTAGAGCTCTACGGACTGGGTTGCCAGCCGGAAGGCATCCTGCAGCGACGGTCGAACGGGCTCGCCGGGTAGCTCCCTTCGCGCGAGAAGCGCTACTCCGCCGCCCGACCGGGTCGAACGTCCCTCCCGCATCGCTATAGGGGTACATGCGGGACGTTCGGCACGTTTGGTGCCGTCAGCGCAGTAGTGCTTCGAGGCACGAGCAGAGCCCAACGCCCACCGCTCTGACTCCCATAGGCTCCGCCCGTGTCGCGGCGCGATCAGATCACGCTCACGCATGAGGAGCAGCTCGAGTTGCTCGACTCCGAGCGGGTCGTGATCGTCTCGAGTATCGGGCCGCGGGGGTGGCCGCACTCGATGCCGCTCTGGTACGTGGTTCGAGACGGCGAGATCTGGATCTGGACCTACGCGAAGTCGCAGAAGGTGAAGAACCTGGAGCGCGATCCGCGGGCGACGCTGCTGATCGAGACCGGGCATGCCTACCAGGAGCTGCGCGGGATGCAGATCGAGGCCGAGGCGGAGCTGATTCGCGACACCGACCGGATTCTCGACTTCGCCAAGGAGCTCACGATCCGGTACATGGAGAGCGCCGACGAGCTGCCCGCCGGCGCCGAGGACGCTCTGGCCCTGCAGGCGCCAAAGCGGGTCGCGATCCGCTTCAAGCCGGTCCGGACCGCCACCTGGGACCACCGCAAGCTCGGCGGCGTTTACTAGCGGCGGTGGCGAGCGGCGTCGAGATCCTCGTTCGCGCCGGCGCCTCACGAACGGAGCTCGCCGGGATCCACGACGGCGCCTTCGCCGTCCGCCTCGCCGCAAAACCAGTCGACGGGGCCGCCAACAAGGCCCTGTGCAAGTTCATCGCCGAGCGAGTCGGCGTGCCGCCATCGCGGGTGAGAATCGTGCGCGGCGAGCGCTCACGACGCAAGCGCATCGCGGTCGTAGGCATGAGCGAGGCGGATCTCGCTGCGGCGCTCTCCACCTGATCGGAACTGACCAGGCCCCTCAGTTCAAGTTCGGATCATGGGGCGGTGGCCCGCTGCGCCGTCTGACTTCGGCGCCCATCGCCACCATCTCCGGATCCTGGGCCGGCGGGTTGTGCGGCCTCAACAGCCGCCAGGTGCCGACGACGATCACCGCGACGACGACGCCGGCGATCGCCGAAAACAGGCAGACGAAGAAGAACAGGGTCAGCCCGACGGCGACCGCGCAGGCGCGGAGCGCGACCGGCACCAGCGCGAGGCTGCGGGGCCGGGCGCGAACCGTGTAGTCGGCGAGCAGCAGCATCGTCGCGCCGACCGTGAGCATGATTGCCCCGTACAGGGCGACGAGCACGACCTCGACCGGCAAGGCCGTCCCGCAGCCCGGCGCCGAGCAGCCGCTGTCGAAGGTGTAAGCAAGTAGCGCGACGGGGATCAACGCCAGCCAGGCGAAGCCGAAGGCACCGATTCCGGTCACGATCCGCATGCACTCCCATTGTCGCTGAACGTCTAGCCTCTTCGCCGCCCATGCAGAACCTGAAAGGCCTGATCCTCTCCGGGGGCGCGGGAACCCGGCTGCGGCCGATCACGCACACCTCGGCCAAGCAGCTCGTCCCCGTTGCCAACAAGCCCGTGCTCTTCTACGGGATCGAGGCGCTGGTCGCCGCCGGCGTCACCGAGATCGGCATCGTGATCGCGCCCGAGACCGGCGATGAGATTCGCGAGACCGTCGGCGACGGCTCCGAGCTCGGCGCCCGGGTCACCTACATCCCCCAGTCTGCCCCGCTCGGCCTCGCCCACGCGGTGCTGACCGCCGAGGACTTCCTCGGCGACTCGTCGTTCGTCATGTACCTCGGCGACAACCTGCTCCGCGACGGCATCACGGACCTCGTCACGGCCTTCCGCGAGCACGAGCCCGACGCCCTGATCATGCTCACGCCGGTGCTCGAGCCCGAGCACTACGGCGTCGCCGAGCTCGACGGCGAGCGCGTCGTGCGCCTCGTCGAGAAGCCGAAGGACCCGCCCTCGAATCTGGCTTTGGTCGGCGTCTACATGTTCACGCCCGCCGTCTTCGCCGCCGCCAGGGCGATCGAGCCCTCCGCCCGCGGCGAGCTCGAGATCACCGACACGATCCAGAAGCTGATCGACGACGGCGGCAAGGTCGAGCAGCACCTGGTCAAGGGCTGGTGGAAGGACACCGGCCAGCTCGCCGACATGCTCGCGGCCAACCGGCTCGTGCTCGAGGACATCGAACCGCACACCGAGGGCGAGCTCGTCGACTGCAACGTCGAGGGCCGCGTCGTCGTCTCCGAGGGCGCGGTGGTCGAGCGCACGACGATCCGCGGCCCCGCCGTGATCGGGGCCGGCGCCAAGATCAGCGATGCCTACATCGGCCCCTACACCGCGATCGGGCCCGAGTGCGAGGTGACCGGCTCGGAGATCGAGCACTCGATCCTGCTGCGCGGCGCCGTCGTCCGCAACCTCGCCACGCGGATGGAGGCGAGCCTGCTCGGCCGCAACGTCAAGGTCGCCAGCTCGGAAGGCCTGCCGAAGACGATCCGGATGATGGTCGGCGACAGCTCGGAGCTGAACCTGCCGTGAGGGTGCTGGTCGCAGGCGGGGACGGGATGCTCGCCCGTGAGGTGATCGGCGCCTGCGCGCGGCGCGGCCACGACGTGCTCGCGCTCGGCCGTAACCAGCTCGACATCACCGACCCGCGCTCGATCGATGACGCCGTCGGCGGCTTTGCCCCCGAGGCCGTGATCAACTGCGCCGCCTGGTCCGACGTCGACGGCGCCGAGGACGACGAGCGTGGCGCGATGGCCGTCAACGACACCGGCGCGGCGCTGCTCGCCGCTGCGGCGGAGCGGGTCGGCGCCAAGGTGCTCTACCCCTCGAGCGACTACGTCTTCGACGGCACCGCGACCGAGCCCTACGTCGAGTCCGACATCACCGGCCCGATCGGCGCCTATGGCCGCAGCAAGCTCGCCGGCGAGACGTCGGTCGCCGTCGCCAACCCGCGCCACTTCATCGTCCGTTCCTCCTGGCTGTACGGGCTTGGCGGCAAGAACTTCGTCGAGACGATGCTGACGATCGGCGCTGCCCAGGACGAGGTGCTCGTCGTCGCCGACCAGCGCGGCTGTCCGACGAGCTGCGTCGATCTCGCCGCCGCGATGGCCGGGCTGATCGAGACCGAGCAGTACGGCATCCACCACATCGCCGGCCACGGCAGCTGCACCTGGTTCGACTTCGCCGTCGAGATCTTCGACCAGGCCGACTACGAAACACGCGTGATGTCGACGACGACCGAGATGATGGCCCGCAAGGCTCCCCGCCCCGCCTACTCGGTGCTCGTCTCCGAGCGCGAGAATCCACGCGTGCTTCCCGACTGGCAGGACTCGCTGCGCCGCTACTTGGCCGACCGGGAGCTGGAGCGATGAAACTCCTCGTCGCCGGCGGCGCCGGCTTCATCGGCTCGACCTACGTCCGCCGTCACCTGGCCGAGAACCCGGCCGATGAGATCGTCGTCCTCGACAAGCTCACCTACGCCGGCCGCCCGGAGAACCTCGAGGGTGCCGACCCGGAGCGCTGGCGCCTGGTCGAGGCCGACATCGCCGACCGCGACGCCGTCGCCGAGGCGATCGCCGGCTGCGACGCGGTCGTCAACTTCGCCGCCGAGTCGCACGTCGACCGCTCGATCGAAGACCCCGGCGCCTTCATCCAGACCGACGTCTTCGGCACCTATGTCCTGTTGGAGGCCTCCCGCGACGCGGGCATCCGCCACCTGCAGATCTCCACCGACGAGGTCTACGGCTCGATCGACGAAGGCACCTTCACCGAGCGGAGCCCGCTCGATCCCTCCTCGCCGTATTCGGCCTCGAAGGCCGGCGGCGATCTGATCACGAGCGCCTTCCACCACACCTACGGCGCCGACGCACTGATCACCCGCGCCTCCAACAACTTCGGCCCCAACCAGCACCCCGAGAAGCTGATCCCGCTGGTCATCCTCAACGCGCTGGCGGGCGACCCGATCCCCGTCTACGGCGACGGCATGCAGGTCCGCAACTGGCTGTACGTCGAGGACTTCGCCGCGCGCGATCGACGTCGTGCTGGCCAAGGGCGAGGCCGGGCAGGTCTACAACGTCGGCGGCCCCGAGGAGAAGCCCAACATCGAGGTCGTCCGCAAGATCCTCGAGCTCACCGGCCGCGATGAGAGCCTGATCAGCTACGTCAAAGACCGCCTCGGCCACGACCGCCGCTACAGCCTCTCGGCCGAGCGCACCGAGGGGCTGGGCTGGAAGGCCGCGGTCGGCTTCGAGGAGGGCATCGAGCGGACGGTCGAGTGGTACCGCGACAACGAGGCCTGGTGGGCGCCCGATCCGCTCCGGCGAGTACCAGGCCTACTACGAGCAGCAGTACGGGACGAAGCTCGGCTGATGCCGACCCGGATCGAAACCCGGCTCGAGGGCCTCGTCGCGCTCGAGCCCACCGTGCACGGCGATCAGCGCGGCTTCCTGCTCGAGTCCTACTCGCAGCCGACCTGGGCCGAGCTCGGGATCGAGGGACCGTGGCTGCAGGAGAACCACTCCCGCTCGACCCAGCGGGGAACGCTGCGGGGCATCCACTTCCAGACCCACCCCGGCCAGGGCAAGCTTGCTGCGCTGCGTGCGCGGCTCGATCTTCGACGTCGCCGTCGACCTGCGGCGCGGCTCGCCAACCTACGGGCAGTGGGAGGGGCACGTGCTCGACGACGAGACCCACCGCCAGCTCTGGGTCCCGGTTGGCTTCGGGCACGGCTTTCAGGTGCTCAGCGAGGTTGCCGACGTCGCCTACAAGGTCACTTCCCTCTACGACCCCGAGACCGAAGTCGCAGCTCGCCTGGGACGACCCCGACGTCGGCATCGAGTGGCCGATCGCCGAGCCGCTCCTCTCCGATCGCGACCAGCAGGCGCCGACGCTCGCCGAGATCGGCGCAGAGCTGCCGTTCGAGTACTGAGCAGGGCGCCGGCCGCGTCCGGGCGGCGCGTAATATCGGTGGCTTGGCCACCAAGCCGAAAACGAGTGCCGGATCGCATGACGTAAGCCCGCTGGAGCAGTTCAGCGCGCGCACCCGCGACTGGTTCGAGCGCTCGTTCGAGGGCGCCGACGCCCGCCCAGGCAGCGGGCTGGCCGAAGATCGCGACCGGCGCCAACACGCTGATCTGCGCGCCGACCGGCTCGGGCAAGACGCTGGCCGCCTTCCTCTGGGGGATCGACACCCTCGCCAGCGCCAAGGCGGACCCGATGGCACGGCGCGATCGGGCACGCCGGGCGTCGTAAGATCGTCTACGTCTCGCCGCTGAAGGCGCTCTCCTACGACGTCGAGCGCAACCTGCGGGCGCCGCTGGCCGGGATCGGCGCCGACGTCGCGGTCGGCCTGCGGACCGGCGACACGCCGCAGAAGGAGCGGCAGGCGATGCTGCGCAAGCCGCCCGACATCCTGATCACCACGCCCGAGTCGCTGTATCTGATGATGACCTCGCAGGCGCGCAAGATCCTCACCGGGGTCGAGGCGGTGATCGTCGACGAGATCCACGCCGTCGCCCCGACCAAGCGCGGCGCCCACATGGCGCTGACCCTGGAGCGGCTCGACCACCACGTGCAGCACCCGGAGCTACCCGATTCGAGGAGCAGCTCGAGCTGCAGGCCGGGGAGACCGGACGCGAAGCGGAGGATCTTCCCGGAGGTCGTCCCGCATCCAGCGGATCGGCCTCTCGGCGACGCAGAAGCCGCTCGAGCGGATCGCCAAGTTCCTCGTCGGCCCGGGCAAGGAGTGCGAGATCGTCGACGCCGGGGTCCGCAAGGAGCTCGACCTCGAGATCGTCGTCCCGGTCGAGGACATGGCCGACCCGGGATCGACGGCGCCGGCGCCGATCGGCGCTCCGGACGGCGGCGGCGCCAGCGGCCTCCCGGCGGGCGCCGACCGGATCGACCCGCAGCTGGCCGGGGAGCCCAACCACCGCTCGATCTGGCCGGCGATCTACCCGAAGCTGCTCGAGCTCGTCAACGAGCACACGAGCACGATCATCTTCGTCAACAACCGGCGCGGCGCCGAGCGCCTCGCCAAGCGGCTGAACGAGCTGAACGCCGAGCAGCTGATGGAGGCGCGCCGAGGCGAGTCGGCCGACGCCGGCCGCCGCGCCGAGGCGCCGGTGCGAGATCGCCCGCGCCCACCACGGCTCGCTCGCGCACGAGGAGCGGACCAAGGTCGAGGAGCTGCTCAAGTCCGGGCAGCTGCCCGTGCCTGGTCGCGACCTCCTCGCTCGAGCTCGGCATCGACATGGGCGCCGTCGACCTCGTCATCCAGGTCGAGTCGCCGAAGTCGGTCGCCCGCGGGATCCAGCGCGTCGGCCGCGCCGGGCACGAGCTCGGCGCCGTCTCGAAGGGCCGGATCTTCCCCAAGTTCCGCTCCGACCTGCTCGAGTGCGCGGTCGTCGCCAAGAAGATGCGGGCGGGCGAGATCGAGGAGACGGTGATCCCGCGCAACCCGCTCGACGTGCTCGCCCAGCACCTCGTCTCGATGGTCGCCGACCGCGAGTGGGACGTCGACGAGGTCGAGCGGGTCGTCAAGGCGGCCGAGCCCTACGAGGAGCTCGGCCGCGAGCAGCTCGAGAACGTGCTCGACATGCTCGACGGCCGCTACCCGTCCGAGCGCTTCGCCGAGCTGCGGCCGCGGCTCGTCTGGGACCGGACCGCGGGCACGATCCGCGGCCGCAAGGGCGCCCGCCAGCTCGCCGTCACCAACGCCGGCACGATCCCCGACCGCGGCCTCTACGGCGTCCACCTGCCCGACGGCCGCCGCGTCGGCGAGCTCGACGAGGAGATGGTCTACGAGGCCCGGCCCGGCCAGGTCTTCCTGCTCGGCGCCTCGACCTGGCGGATCGACGACATCACCCGCGACCGGGTGATCGTCACCCCGGCCCCCGGCGTCCCCGGCGCCGTCCCGTTCTGGCGCGGCGACGGCGTCGGCCGCACCGGTCGAGCTCGGCCGGGCGATCGGCGAGTTCTCGCGCGAGGCGGTCTCCGCCGAGCCCGAGGACCTCGCCCGCGACTACGACCTCGACGAGCTCGCCGCCGAGAACCTCGTCGCCTACCTGCGCGAGCAGCAGGCGGCGACCCGGGTCGTGCCCTCCGACGAGACGATCGTGATCGAGCGCTTCCGCGACGAGATCGGCGACTGGCGGCTCTGCATCCTGAGCCCGTTCGGCGGCCGCGTCCACGCCGCCTGGGGGATGGCGCTGAGCGCCCGGATCCGCAACGAGCTCGAGCTCGAGGCCGACGCGATCTGGTCCGACGACGGGATCGTCATCCACCTGCCCGACGCCGACGAGGCGCCCTCGCCCGACCTCGTCACGCTCGAGCCCGACGAGGTCGAGGACCTGATCGTCGGCGAGCTCTGCGGCACGGCGCTGTTCGGCGCCCGCTTCCGCGAGGCGGCCGGCCGCTCGCTGCTGATCCCGCGCGCCTACCCGGGCAAGCGCACGCCGCTGTGGCAGCAGCGGCTCAAGGCGCAGTCGCTGCTCGAGGTCGCCAAGGACTTCCCGCGCTTCCCGGTCACGCTCGAGACCTACCGCGAGGTCCTGCGCGACGTCCTCGACCTGCCGGCGCTGACCGAGATCCTCCGCGACATCCGCTCGCGGCGGATCACGCTGGTCGAGGTCGAGACGCAGAGCGCCAGCCCGTTCGCCTCCTCGCTGCTCTTCGACTACGTCGCCACCTACATGTACGAGGGCGACACGCCGAACGCCGAGCGCCGCGCCGCCGCGCTCGCGCTCGACCGCGACCTGCTGCGCGAGCTGCTCGGCCAGGAGGAGCTGCGCGAGCTGATCGACCCGGTCGGCGCTCGACGAGCTCGAGGACTCGCTGCAGCACCGGGTCGAGGACGGCGCGGGCCGTCGACCGCGACCACCTCGAGCAGATCCTCCGCCGGCTCGGCGACCTGACCACCGAGGAGGCGCGAGCAGCGGGTCACGCGAGGGCTACTCGGCCGCCTCGATGCTCGGCAAGCTCGAGGCCGAGCGCCGCGCCGTCAAGGTGCGGATCGCCGGCGAGGAGCGCTGGATCGCCGCCCAGGACGGCGGCCTCTACCGCGACGCGCTCGGCGTGCCGGTGCCCTCCGGCCTGCCCGACGCCTTCCTCGAGCAGGTCGCCGAGCCGATGGTCGCGCTGATGCGCCGCTACGCGCGCACCCACGGGCCGTTCCCGACCGCGCAGCCGGCAGCGCCGCTACGGCGTCGACGTCGAGCCGGCGCTGAAGCAGATGGAGCGCGCCGGCGATCTGGTCCGCGGCGAGCTGCTGCCCGGCGGCACCGAGCGCGAGTGGTGCGACCCCGACGTGCTGCGCCGCGTCCGCCGCGCCAGCCTCGCGGTGCTGCGCAAGGAGGTCGAGGCCGCCGACGTGCGCGAGCTCGCCCGCTTCCTCCCCTCCTGGCAGAACGTCGACGCGCACCGGCCCGCCGGCGCCGGCCCCGACCGGCTGCGCGAGGCGCTCGTGCCCGCTGCAGGGGGTCGCGCTGACGCCGGAGGTCTGGGAGCGCGACGTGCTGCCGCGCCGGCTCGGCGCCTACTCGCAGTCCTGGCTCGACCAGCTCACGACCGGCGGCGAGATCGTCTGGATCGGCGCCGGCCCGGTCGGCCGCACCGGCCGCGTCGCCCTCTACTTCCGCGAGGACGTGCGGCTCGCCGGGCCGCCGCCGGCGAACGCGAAGCTCGAGCGGCCCGAGGGCGAGCTGCACGAGCGGATCCGCGAGCTGCTCGGCGAGCGGCCGCGCTTCTGGCTCGACATCGCCGGCCTGATCGCCGACGCCGAGCAGGAGGAGCTGCACGCGGCGCTCTGGGATCTGGCCTGGGCGGGCGAGGTGACCAACGACGCCTTCGCGCCGCTGCGGGCGCCGCGGCTGAAGGCGGCGACGCGCTCGGAGAGCCGCCGCGCGCGCGGCGCTTCTCCTCGCGCCGCGCGAGCGCCGGCCAGGCGGTGCAGGGCCGCTGGTCGCTGGTCACCGAGCTGCTCGCGGGGCGCCCCGCCGGCCGGGCCGCGGATGCGCGCGCAGGCCGAGCTGATGCTCGAGCGCTACGGGATCGTCACCCGCGAGACGGTCCTCGCCGAGGGCGTGCCCGGCGGCTTCTCGACCCTCTACGGCGAGCTCTCCAACCTCGAGATCCTCGGCACCGCCCGCCGCGGCTACTTCGTCGAGGGCCTCGGCGGCGCCCAGTTCGCGCTCGCCGGCGCCGTCGAGCGGCTGCGCTCGCTGCCCCGCGAGGAGGGCGTGCTTCATCGTCCTCGCGGCCACCGATCCCGCCCAGCCCTACGGCTCGCAGCTGCGCCTGGCCGCGGCCGCCGGCCGCGCGAGGGGCGAGGACGGCGACGGCCGCGGCGGCCGCCGCCCGAGCCGCGTCGCCGGCGCCTACGTGCTGCTCCGCGACGGCGAGCCGGTCATCTACGTCGAGCGCGGCGGCAAGGGCATCCTGCTGCTCGCGCGGCTCGACGAGGAGGAGCTCGCCGCGGCGCTGGCGGCGCTCGTCGCGGGCGGCCGAGCGACGGCGTCATCCCCGAAGCTCGGCGTCGAGAAGGTCGACGGCGAGCCCGTGCTCGGCTCCGGCTTCGAGGAGGCGCTGATCGAGGCCGGCTTCTCGCGGCAGCCGCGCCGGCTCGTCGCCGCGGGTTGAGTCCCGCGATTCAGTTGCAGTTCTTCAGCACGTTGCCCGGATCGGGGCCGCCGACACACGTGTTCTTACCGACGCCGCCGTTCAGGTGGTTGGCGCCGGCGCCGCCGAAGAGCGAGTCGTTCGCGCCCGCCCCGTGGAGCGAGTCGTCGCCGCCGGCACCGCGTAGCTCGTCGGCGCCGTTGGCGCCCCTGATCAGGTCGGCTCCGCCGCCGCCCTTGGCCACGTCCGCTCCGTTGCCGGAGGCGAGCAGATCGTCGCCGTTGCCGCCCTGAAGGAGGTCGGCCGCGTTTCGGCCCCGCAACTCGTCGTCGCCGGCGCGCCCCATCAGGGTGTCGGTGCCGGCCCCACCGCCGAGCAGATCGTCGCCGGCGAGGCCGTCGAGCGTGTCGGCGCCCTCGTTGCCGATCAGCGCGTCGTCGCCGTCGCCACCCCTCATGGCGTCCTTGCCCGCGCCGCCGTAGGTTGCATCGTCGCCGTTGCCGGCGTTGATCTGATCGTCGCCGCCGAGCCCGCAGACGACGTCGTCGCCGCCCAGCGACGAGATCTCGTCCGGCCCGCCGGTGCCGACGATCACGTCAGGCCCGCTCGTGCCCGTCGTCGGCACGCCGGGCTGGGCGAGAATCGTTGGAGTCTCGCCCTCGCATGTCAGCTTCGTGACGGTGAACGTGCGCGTCGCGGCGGGGCCCGTGTTGTCCTCCGAGTCGGTTGCCCGGACGCGGAAGGTGTGCTCGCTCTGGGCGAGGCCCGAATAGCCCGCGGGCGAGCTGCAGGCGGCGAAGGCCGCGCCGTCGAATGAGCACTCGAAAGTCGCCGGCTCATCGGCATCGAAGCCGAAGCTGACCGAGGACTTGCCGACGACTTCGCCGTCGGCGGGCCCGGAGGTGATCGTTGTCGTCGGCGCCGTCGTGTCGACGGTGAACGTGCGCGTTGCGGCGGGGCCCGTGTTGTCCTCCGAGTCGGTTGCCCGGACGCTGAAGCTGTGGTGACCTTCGCTGAGTCCCGGATAGGTAACGGGCGAGCTGCAGGCGGCGAAGGCCGCGCCGTCGAATGAGCACTCGAAAGTCGCCGGCTCATCGGCATCGAAGCCGAAGCTGACCGTCGCCCTGCCCACGGTCGCACCGTCGGCGGGCCCGGAGGTGATCGTTGTCGTCGGCGGCGTCACGTCGACGAGCTCGACCGATCCGATATCGGTACCGCCGGCGTTCGTCCGCGGCAGGCCGCGCTGGTCGACGGTGAGCCCGTTCGCCCTGCCGGCGTTGATCGCGGGGGAGCTCGCCAGCGGTCGTTGCGTCAGCGTCGGGCCGCCGTTGTCCGCGAGCGTTCTCAGCTCGGGTGACGTGTTGAAGATGTTCGAACCCGCGGGGTCGCTGATCACCGGTGCGCTGCCCTTGTTCTGGATCAGGCTGTTGCCGGCCGTGAACCCGAACGCTGGGCCTACGTGCTCCTCGGCGAGGTCGTTCGGCGACCCACCCGCGGAGTTGCCGGCGACGATCGTGCTCGAGATCGCGCGCGGGGCGATGTCATAGCTGCCGCCGCCATCGTTGCCGTAGGTAAAGACGCCGCCGCCCCCGTTGGTCGCGGTGTTCGCGGTGATCGTCGAGTTCGAGATCGTCGATTGGTACGGCCCGCCGAGGTAGACGCCGCCTCCGTAGCCGGTCGGTCCCGGCGCTCCGGAGACATCCTCCGCGTGGTTGCCGTAAACGGTCGAGTTCGAGATGTCCGCTCCATACGAGCCGTAGCACGGGCAGGTGTACGCGAGGACGCCGCCGACGCCGCCGCTGTTGCCGCTGATCGTCGAGCGGGAGATCGTCGCCCTGCCGAGCGCGTCGATGCCGCCGGCACCCGTGGCCGAGGTGTTACCCGAGACGGTCGTGTCGGTCATGCTCAGCCCGAGCGCGTACTTGGCGCCCGAGTCGATGCCGCCGGCGCCCGGGCCGGCCGACTTGTTGTCGTTGATCTGCGAGCCGTTGATGGTCACCCGGCCGATCGTCGCCAGCCCGCCGCCGTCCGCCGCGTACACCTGGTACCGAGCGGTGTTGCCGCTGATCTCGGTGTTCGAGATCGTCGCCGGCTGGGCGTCGCCGTTGAACAGTGCGAGCCCCCCGCCCGCCGTCGGATACGTGTAGCTGCCGGCGGACGCCGTCGCGGTGTTGCCGGTGATCGTCGAGTTCGTGATCGTCGTGTCGCCGCCGGCCGGGCTGTAGGAGAAGATGGTCGCGCCGCCGCCGACGCCGCCGGTCTGGTTGTCGCTGATCGTCACCCCGTCGAGGCTTGCTGCGCCGACGATGAAGGCACCACCGCCGTACTTGAAGGACTGGTTGCCCGTGATCGCCATGTCGCTCAGCGTGACGTCGCCGATCGCGTACAGGCCGGCGCCCGCGTAGCCGCTGTAGCCGTCCTCGAGCGTCAGGCCCGAGATCTCGAGCGCCCCGTCGCCCCCCGCTCCGAGGACTGGCGTCGTCCCGCCGCCGGAGACGGCGAGCTGTGAGGCGCCGAGCCCGTCGATCGAGAGGTCGCCATAGCCCGAACCGGTGTAGGCGAGAAGTTGCGTGTTGAGCGTGATCGTGTCGCCCGAGAGGCTGGCGGCGAAGACGATCGTGTCGTCCGAGGGAGCGGTGTTCGCCTGGTCGATCGCGTCGCGGAGCGTGCCGGCGCCGGCGTCGCCGGGATCGGTGACGGTGAACTGGGCGGCCTCCGCGCCGGGCGCGGCTATCGCCAACGCTGCGACGGCACTGCCGGCCGCGATGACCGCACGCCCGCGACGGTCCAGACGGGCCCGCTCCCGTTGCCGGCGACGGCGGATTGCTCTTGCGGACATTCCTCTTTCCCCCTGTTTCTCGCTTCCCCGGTGCGTGCACCCTAGCGCTGCCGGGGCGTCGAGGGAACGTCAGTCGGAAACGGTGAGCTCCCCTTCCACGGGCATGTCGCGGAGCAGCTGGACGAAGGCGACCGCGCCGAGCGCCAGCGGCAGCCAGAAGAGGATCACGCGGTACGCCAGCACCGCGGCCGCTGTTACCGCCGCGGGCACGCCGTAGACGACCAGGGTGCCGATCAGTCCGCCGTCGATGCCGCCGACTCCGCCTGGGATCGGCAACAGGCCACCCATCTGACCGATCAGATAGCCGAGCAGGACGACGATCAGCGCCGGCTCGAAGCCGAAGGCCGCGAAGGTCGCAAAGAGCACGGCGTTGTCGAAGAGCCAGTAGCCGATCGCGCCGGCGATCACCCGAGGATCGCCACGCCGGACGACGATGCCCGCCTCGCGGGTACCGGTGACGAGCGCGTCGCGAGCGAGCAGCGTCCACCGCGTCGGTCTCGAGTCCGCGTCCGTGGGCTCCCTGCCGGGGCCGAGCCGCGGGACGAGCACGACGACGCCGATCAGCAGGGCGGCGAGGGCCGCGGGCAGGATCGTCAGCAACGGCGAGAGCTCGGGGCCGACCCCGAGGAAGGCAACGACGCCGATCACCGCGACAGCGACGAAGTTGACGCTGCTCTTGATCAGGAAGAAGGCGACCGACCGGCGCGCGATGTGCTCGTTGCTCATCCCGCCCTCGTGCAGGACCCAGGCGCCGAGCGCGAGGCCGCCGAGGCCGCTGGCGGGCACGATCGAGCCCATGGCCAGCTCCGAGCCGGCGATCTGCCACGAGCGCCGCAGGGACATTCCGCGGCAGAAGATCGGCGCGAACATGAGCACGTAGGAGCCGAAGGAGAGCGCTTCGAAGAGCACCGCCAGCGCCAGCCAGCCGGGCTTGGCGTCCGAGATCCGGTCACGGACCTCACCGAGGCCCGGTGCCAGCAGGGCGACGAGGACGAGGAGGCCGATCAACGCAGCGGTACGCAACAGCCCCTTGGTCAGGGCTTGTCTCGAAAACTGACTCGGGACGGAGGACGAGCCTGATCGCTCGGTGGGGGAAGCCGTTGCGATTCACCTATCTTTGCAGACGCAATGACCTTCGCCAAACTGTCGGCGGGCGGTCAGCTGTACCTGTCCCAGTGCTTCAGCGAAGGCTCGGGATCGACGGGAGCGCCGTGCTCGTGTAGCTCGAAGTGCAGGTGACACGGGGTCCCCGCGGCGTTGCCGGTCTGCCCGACGCGGCCCACCGTCCGCCCAGTCTTGACGTGTCCGCCCTCGTGCAGAGGCGTCGGCTCGACCATGTGCGCATAGAAGTAGGACTCGCCGGTCTTGCGGCCGTTGATCAGCACGTAGTTGCCGTACAGGCGCGGGTCGTAGCCGACCTTCGCGATCTTGCCGCCGCGGGCCGCAATCAGTCGCGTCCCGCAGCTTGCCGTGATGTCGAAGCCCTCGTGCACGCGCCCGCCGTTGCGCGGGGCGCCGAACTCGCCGACCGGGCCGCGGGTCCCGTGGGGCCCATCGACTGGAAAGACGTGCCCGTGGAGGTCGAAGGAGCCGGCAAAACGCGCCGGGCGGCCCTTGGCAGCGACCCGGAACTCGTAGCGCCCGTCCTTCGCCGCGCGGCCGCGGCGGTCCACTCCGTTCCAGCGCCGCTCGAGCTTCGTTCGCGGCTTGACGCGATCGAGCTTCCACGCGGCGACCGTCCTCTCGTGGCGGGAGTCGACGACCGTGATCTCGAGGTCGGTCGCCCGCTTCGCGGTGAAGGAGAAGCGCAGGGTGGGCTTTCGTCTTGCGGCGAACAGGGCGTGACGGGGATGGACCTTCGCGTGCCGCAGGTGGAAGGCCAGGTGTCCGCCGCCGGCGGCCGGGGCAGCTCCTGTCCCCGCAGCGACCAGCAGGAACGCCGAAAGCAGCAAGGCCGCGAGGAGCGGACCGCCCATGCGGAACCCGGCGGCGCTCATCCGGACAGTGGCCGCGGCGGCACCCGCGCGCCGTCGAACCAGAAGACCCGGAGGTGCGCGCCGGTCGGCGTGACGCCGATGAAGACGAACTCGTTGTACGGCCAGATCGCCTGCGGGAAGCGCTGCTCGATCATCATGTTCTCGACTTCGACGACCGCTCCGGGCACGTCCGGCCGGCGCCCCGACTGAAACTCGTCAATCGCGTAGAGCCGTACGGCGAGCAGCAGGTTCGAGGCGAGGTTCCCGGCCCTGTGCTCGTCCGCGACGAACGCGCGGATGTGCCACATCGGCAGGCCGAGCTGCGGGCTGACCATGACGTAGGCGGTCGAGATCCCGCAGAGCTCGCCCTCGGCGTCAGTCGCGACCCGGACGACCTCGGGGAGCCGCCGCCTCGCCTCCTCCTCGTCGAGTCCCGCCTGCGTCATCCACAATTCGATGACGTCGTCCTCCGACGCAGGCGAGTCGGCGAGCGTCTCGATTGCGTATTCGCGCTTGAGCTCGTACTCGCTCACAGGATCTTCGCCCCCTCAAAGTAGCGGACGCGTAACTGCTCTCCCGCGGTCGTCCAGCCCGCGAACAGCATCTTCGACTCCGGCCAGACCGCCTCGTCGCGGGTCGCGATCACCTCTGGATCGACGAGGGCGAAACAGACGCCGAGCGGCGACGCCTGGGCCTCCGCCCGGGCCTCGAGGACGTCCCAGGCGCAGAGCAGGATCGACTCGAGCGCCTCGCGGGCATGGCTGCTCGGAGTGAAGCAGCGCAGCAACCAGAAGCGCCGACCGCCGACCTCCGGCAGGGCCTGGGCGAGCGCCCCGCTCGATGCCGCGACGTTGCCGTGGGCGTCGCGGAGCAGGCAGACGACATGCGGCAGCCGGGCGATCGCCGCCTCGCCCTCCATCGCACCGTTCAGCGCCCAGAAGCCGAGCAGCTCGGCGGCCGTGTCGCTGGCCTCGGCGACCCCGTCGGGCAGCGGCTCGAGCTTGTATCCGGCTGGCAGGGGCATCGCGACAGTTGCGGCCGGTGGCCGCGCCGCGAGGCTACTCGAGCATCGAGGTTGACATCGTCTTGCTCGCCGCCTCCTACGACGGCGATCCGCGTCGCGTCGCGGGCGTCATCCGAGCGCGCGGGCGGTGTTGGGACGCCCTCTAAGCTCGATTCGGTGCCCGAGGGCGACACCATCCACCGGATCGCGAGGCGCCTCGACGCCGCGCTTGCCCACAGGCCGCTTGAGCGTGCCGACGCGCCCAATGCCCGCTCACCGCTGCACGGCCGCACCGCCGCCCTCGCGGGACGAGCGGTCGAGCGCAGCGAGGCCCGCGGCAAGCACCTGCTGTTGCACCTCGACGACGGCAACGTCATCCACAACCATCTCGGCATGAATGGGCGCTGGCGCCTGGCCGCGGACGGGCGGCTGCCCGCGGGCAAGCCCTGGCTCGTGCTTGCGGCGGGGCCTGCGGTTGCCTCCCTCAACGGCTGCAAGCTGCTCCGGCTGGCCAGCGAGGCTCGCGTGCGAAGTGACGCGGCTCTGACCCAGCTCGGCCCCGACCCACTCGGCGCCTGCTTCGACGAGGCCGCGGCGGCCGCGCGGCTCGCCCGCTGGGAGCCTTCGGAGCGGGTCGGGGCGGCGCTGCTGGACCAGCGGTTGATCGCCGGGATCGGCAACGTGATCCGGATCGAGGCCCTCTGGCAGGCACGCGTCAGCCCCTGGCGCCGGGTCGGCTCGCTCGAGCCGGGCGAGGCGGCCGAGGTCGTCCGGGCCAGCCGCTGGATCATGGAGACGGCGGTCCGGGAGGGCCAGCGCCCGAAGCAGATCTACGGCACGCTTGCGCGCCGTCCCTGCCCGCGGTGCGGGGCTGCGATCGAGACCCGCGGGCAAGGCGACGACAACCGCGTCACCTACTGGTGTGGGGGCTGCCAGCGCTAGCGGACGGGTCCACTAGTACGCCTGGGAGGCGAGCCGGACGAAGGCCCCGACGACGTCGGGGTCGAACTGGGCGCCGCTGTGGCGGGCGAGCTCGGCCAGCGCTTCCTCCCGCGGCATCGCGCGCCGGTAGGGGCGGTTGGAGGTCATCGCGTGGAAGCCGTCGACGACGAGGATGATCCTCGCCCCGAGCGGAATCGCCTCGCCGGCCAGCCCGTCGGGATAGCCGCTGCCGTCGAAGTGCTCGTGGTCGTGGCGGACCATCCGCTTGACCTCCTCGGAGAGGTAAGGGATCGGGTCGATGATCTGCGCGCCGATCTCAGGGTGGCGCATCATCACCTCTCGTTCTCCCGGATCGAGCGGGCCGGGCTTGTTGAGGATCGCGTCGGGGATCGCGATCTTGCCGATGTCGTGGAAGATCGCCCCGTAGCGAAGGTCCTCGAGATCGTCCTCGCCGAGGCCCATCTCGCGCCCGACGGCGACGGCCAGGTCGGCGACCTCGCCCGCGTGGTTGGCGGTGTAGTCGTCCTTGGCTTCGAGCGCGTTCGCGAGCGCCTCGGCGGTGCCGACGAGCGAGGCCTTGAGCCGCCCGATGAGCTCCTCGCGCTCGCTCTGCGCCCAGAGGCGCTCCAGCGTCTGCGCCGTGCTCAGCGCGACCGACTCGATCAGCGCGACCTCGGGCTCGTCGAAGCGCTGCTCGTACAGCCGGGCGGCGCCGATCACGACGCGGCGCCCCGCGGAGGTCGTCTGCGAGCACAGGAGCGCGTCGCGAGCTCCGAGGCCGAGCAGGTCGGAGCCGCGCTCGCCGACGGCCCGCGGCGACGCGCCGCGCGTGCCGCACTTCGACCGAGCGCAGCACCTGCTCGACGGCCTCCGGCGGTGTGCCGACGATCCCGATACAGCGCGCCGGAGACCCCTCGCCGATCTCCGCCACGAGGCCGATCTCCGCGTCGTAGACCTCGCAGAGCTCCTCGGGCAGCACCCTGCCCAGTTCGGCCTCGCTCGTGGCCCGCGACAGCAGCGAGATGATCTCGGCCCTGCGCAGTGCCTCGACGACCCGCCGCCGCATCATCTGCAGCTCTTCCCCGGCCGCGGGGTCGAGGGGGTGGTCCTCGCCCGGTGGGCCCGCCGGCTCAGGCGAAGGCTGCGACCACGACGGCATGGTTGCGATCCCCCTTCGCTCCGCGGAGCCTAAAGACCTCACCGTTGCTGAACGCGCCTGCGAACGGCGGCGGCACCTCTCCGAACGCCTTGCGCAACCGTTCCACCTCGAGGGTCAGCGAGTCCGCCACCGCGCGCCTGCGGGCCGCGCAGTCGAAGACGAGCGCCGCTTGCGGCGGCGCGCCGAGGCGGCCGAGCGCGCTGCGAACGGCGCGCCCCGATGCTTCGACGATGTCGGCGGGCTCCTGGCTGGTGAAGTCGACGGCGGCGTCCGCCGGGATGTGGGTGGAGAGTTCGAGGCCGCCCTCCGGGGCGCGGCCGAGCACGTGGCGCAGACGTGAGGAACCGTTCAGCTCCGGCTGGGCGAGCGGGTGGGTCACCGCGAGCGCCTCGAACTCCTCGCGGCCGAGATCGACGCCGGCAAGCCCGTGGCGTTCGAGGTATACGTCGGCGGCCGGCTTGCCATCGAGCTCGTAGAGAAAGCGCCCGCTCGTGCGCGTCGCGATCGACATCGCGCCGCGACTCCTGCAGCCGTGCGCCTGCGCGACGCCGGCCTGCCGCTCGCTGCCGATCGCGACGGCGACGACGGCATCGCGGTGCCGTCGTCCACCGAGGATCTGGGCAGGATCTGGTCCGCCGGCGCCACCACCCGCCAGCGGCACGCCGGGCCCACCGGCCGAGTAGGCGCCGGCAACGGCCTCCGCCTGATCGCCGGAGCGGACGTCGAGGAAGAGCAGCACGGTGCGCTCGAGCGACGGGTCGACGGCCTCGAGCGCCTCGGCCGTGGCCGCCGCGGAGGCAGCGCGGAGGTCGCGCCCGGCGTCGGTCGCGATGCCGACGCCGGTCTCCGTGCCGGCTCCGAAGGCGAGCGCCACGCAGCCCTCGTCGATCGCTCCGGCGGCGCCGATCGCGCTCTTGCCGGTCATCCCCGCGAGCGCCGCTGATCCGCTCGACTCCGCAGCCGCCGCCGCAGCGCGCTCTGGGTCGAGCCCGCTGGTGAACAGGAGAACGAGCCCGGCGTCACCGCCGACTTCCGTGACTGCACGCTCAACTGCCGCCCCCGGGGCATCCTCACCGGTGTCGCTGGAAGCGGCCGCGAGCATCGGTGAAGCTGGTGATCTGGTCTCCATCGAACGTCCTCGGCACCGTCGCGACAATAACCCGCCGCGCTGGAGGTCGCATTCCCGCGCGCCGCGACCGCCAGTCCGTTATCCCCCGGCTCAGCCTGGATAATCAGCGGTGGGATGAGAGAGAACGCGCAAGTCGAGACCGTCGAGCTGCTCGCCCGCGTGCCGCTGCTCGCCGGGCTCTCGCAGCACGAGCTCGAGCGGATCGGGCAGGTCGCGGTGCCGCGCTCGTTCCCGAAGGGCGCGCGCGTCTTCCACGAGGGCGATCAGAGCGATGCCTGCTACATCATCCGCGACGGGGAGGTCCGGGTCACCCGTGAACACTCCGACGGTCGCGCGATCGCCCTGGCGACACTCGGTCCGGGCGAGATCGTCGGCGAGCTCGCGATGCTCGACGGGGAAGTCCGCTCGGCGAGCGTCGAGGCGGTCACTGACGTCGAGCTGCTCGCGATCGCGGCCCGCGACATGCGTGGGCTGCTCGAGCGCAACCCGGAGATCACGGCGAAGCTCGTCGTTGCACTGACCCAGCGCGTCCGCGAGACGAACGAGCGGGTCGCGCGCCAGTCCTTTCAGACGGTTCCAAGCCGCGTCGCCGGCGTGCTCTCGCAGCTCGTCGCCGAGGCCGGCAGCGACGGGAACGGTGCCCGCGACGGCGTCACGATCCGGATGAACCAGGCCGACCTCGCGCAGCTTGCGGGGACCTCACGCGAGAGCGTCAGCCGCTTCCTCGCGGTCCTCGAACGCGCGGGCGTCGTCCGCGTCGGGCGCGGCCGCGTCACCGTGCTCGAGACTCAGCGACTCCGCGCGTACATCTTCTGATCGGGCCTGGGGCCACGGGCAATGACCGCTGACGCGCAACCCGACCGCTCGGCTGAGCGCGAGGCGATGGTCGCCACGCAGCTCGCCGGCCGGGGAATTGCCGATGAACGTGTGCTCGCGGCGATGGGCGCCGTGCCGCGCGAGCGGTTCGTCCCGGCGGACCGGGCCGGCGAGGCCTACGGCGATCACGCCGTCGCCCTGGCCGCTGGCCAGACCGTGTCTCAGCCGTGGATCGTCGCGGCGATCTGCCAGGCGCTCGCTGTCGAGCCGGGTGACCGAGCGCTCGAGATCGGTACCGGCAGCGGCTACTCGGCTGCCGTCCTGGCGCGACTGGGTGCCCTGGTGGTCTCGGTCGAGCGCATCCCGCAGCTCACCGAGCTCGCCCGCGCCAACCTCGCCCGGGCCGGAGTCGAGGGCGTCGAGCTGATCTGCGCCGACGGCAGCCTCGGCCTCCCCGATCGGGCGCCGTTCGACGTGATCGCGGTTCACGCCGCGGTCCCCGCCGAGCCGGAGGCGCTGCTCGCCCAGCTCGCTCCCGGCGGCCGGCTCGTCGCGCCGCTCGTCTCCGGCCGGCTGACCCGCTCGGAGAACCTCGTTCGCTGGCACCGCACTCAGGCGGGCGAGCTGCGCTCGCAGACTCTCGCCGGCTGCCGGTTCGTGCCCCTGATCGGGGCGGCGGGCTACACCGAACGGGGGAAGCCGCCGAGCTGAGCGACGGCCCCTGCGAAGCCGCAGCGGCCGCCGGATCAGGCTACGCTCCGCCTGCAGATGGGCAGCGCTCTCTACGTCCTCAACTTCTACTCGCCCGTCTTCGCCGACCAGCTCAAGCGCGGCCGGAAGACGGCGACGATCCGGCTCGGCGACAAGTCGCGCAAGTACGAGCGCAGCCAGGTCGTCTGGGTCACGGTCGGCAGCCGCCACGGGCCCAGGGAGAAGATCTTCGCGGCGGTCATCGACGATGTCTCCGTCAAGCGCGTCCGCGACCTGAGCCCGCGCGATATCGAGCACGACAACCCGGAGTTCCGCCGTGTCGAGGAGTCGATCGACTTCCTCGAGAAGATCTACGACCGGGCGATCAGCGAGGACGATCTCGTCACCGTGATCCGCTTCTCGCAGATCGTCGAGCGTCCCGTCGGCTCGTTCGGCAACGGCGAGCCTCCCTCGCCGAACTGAAGCAGCGCCGCTACAGCTTCCTCACGACCTGGCTGCTCGAGAGCCCGCGCGAGCCCGTCTTCGAGGCGATCTGGGATTCCTCGCGCTGGCCCGAGTGGTGGCCGGGTGTGATCTCTGCGGTCGAGACCGACCCCGGCGAGCCCGGCAACGACGGTACCGGCCGCCGCGGCACCTACGAGTGGCGCAGCCGAGTTCCCGTACCCGGTTCGCTTCACGGTCGAGGTGACGCGGGTCGAACGCCCTTCGCTGCTCGCGGGCCGCGCCTCCGGTGAGCTCGCCGGAACGGGCACGTGGCGCTTCTTCGAGCACGCGGGCGTGACGGCCGTCGTCTACGAGTGGGATGTGGCGACGACGAGGCCGTGGATGAACCTGATCGGCCCGCTCGCCGCGCCGGCCTTCGAGTGGAACCACGACTGGATCATGCGGCGCGGTGGCGAGGGCCTCGCCGCGCGGCTCGGCGTCCGCCTGCTCGCGGCGGGTTGAGCCGCCTCAGGTGCTGCTCTCAGGGCCGGCGCCGATCCGCGCGCGGTCGCGGTCGGCGGCTTGCGCAAAGCCCGCATCGATCGAGGCGTCGACCAGGCGCAGCTGCGCCTCGATCGGCTCGCGACGGCACTCGGGCAGGCGGCGGAGCAGGTCGTTGAGCAGCGCTTTGAGCCGCCGGCTGACTTGCAGCGAGCCTTCGCCGTAGATCCTGATCTCGTCGAGCGCGAGGTTGACGAAGTCGGGCCAGGCGTGGACGGGAACGAGGACCCGGACGGAGTCCCCGTCGTCGCGCAGGACGCCCGAGTGCAGCTTGCGGCTGCCGAGCCGGAGCAGCGCGTCCTGGATCTGCCCGAGGGCCTGGACCGCGGTCGTCGGATCGTTGATACCCGGAGACAGCCCGCGGGCGGCGATGTCGACGAGCTGGCGGAACCCGAAGGCGGCATCCTGATGCCCGGTCCGCTCCGGGCCGATCGCCATCAGTCGACGGACCTCATCCGCTTCGACGCCGGCCGCACCGTGTACGGCGACAACCGATGCTCCGCCGGGCAGGAAGTCGCCTGGCTGGATCAGCAGCTCGAGGATCACGTCGCTGCGCGCGGCCAGGGTCCGCAGGCCCTCGAAGTCCATCGCAGTGATCGAGCCCGGGGCGTCTCCCCACGCGATCACCTGCCGCGCCTCGTTGCCCTCGATCGCTCGCCAGCCGCGCTCCCGCTCGGCATCCTCATCCCCCGGCTCGCCGTCGCCGAAGCCGGACTCGATCTCGTTGCGCATCGCCGCGCCAGCTGTGGCGACGATGTTCGCGACGCGCAGCGACTGTGCGATCGCACTCACGTAGTAGACGAAGGCGAGCACGGAAATGATCGCCAGCGTCGTCGCCACCGTGACCGAGAGCTCGGGCACTTTGGTCGGCGAGACGTCCCGCAGCACCAGCGTCGCGTAGGTGAAGGTGGCGACGAACAGCGCCAGCGCGAGCTTGCTCGAGCGGGCGACTAGGAAGGTGCGCAGAAGGCGCGGGGAGAAGTCGCTGGCCAGCTGCAGCGCGACCACCGTCAGCGTGAAGACGAGCGCCAGGAAGGTCAGCATCGAGCTCGCGATCGTGCCCAGGATCGCCCGCGCGGAGTCGGCGCCGCCGCCGAAGCCGACGATCGCGCTCGTCCCCAGCTCGACGCCGTCGTCGAGCGCAAGTGTCCCTGCGGCCAAGCCGATCGCGAGGATCAGACCGAGCGTCGGCGCCACCCACAGGGTCTCGCTCAGCCATTCGCGTGCCCGCCCAAGCTTCGCCATCCGTGGGCAGATGGTCGAGGAGGGCGCGGACGCCTCGCGGGCGCGGGAATCTGCGGTTTTCACACTGAGATCACTTGACCGGCGTCGGTGGCGCGCTATATTGCGCCCCGCGGAGCTTGGCACTCTCCACCTGCGAGTGCCAAGCGCGCTTCCGGACCCGCATCGGAAGCCGCTTCGCGACGTGACTTGCATATGCACCAAAGACTCACGGAGGTAGAAACGAAATGAAGCTCAAGCCCCTCGGCGACCGCCTGATCATCCGGGCGCTCGATGAGGAGGAGATGACCGCCAGCGGTCTCGTCCTCCCAGACACCGCCAAGGAGAAGCCCCAGAAGGGCGAGGTGCTCGCCGTTGGCGATGGCGCCCGCAACGAGACGACGGGCGAGCGCGTCGCGCTCGACGTCGCCGAGGGCGACACCGTCCTCTACAGCAAGTACGGCGGCACCGAGGTCAAGGTCGACGGCGAGGACCTGCTGGTCCTGCGCGAGTCGGACGTCCTCGCCAAGGTCGAGTAACGGCCTTCCGCCCCACAAGACTGAACCACTGATCAGGAGGAATTAGAGATATGGCTCACAAGGAGCTGAAGTACGGCGCCGAGGCGCGCACCTCGCTGCAGGACGGCGTCGACGCCGTCGCCGATGCAGTCAAGGTCACGCTCGGCCCGAAGGGTCGTTACGTCGTGCTCGACAAGAAGTTCGGCGCACCGACGATCACCAACGACGGCGTCACGATCGCTCGCGAGATCGAGATCGAGGACGTCTTCGCCAACCAGGGCGCCCAGCTCGTCCGCGAGGTCGCCACGGCGACCAACGACGTTGCCGGTGACGGCACCACGACGGCGACGCTGCTCGCGCAGACGATCGTCCACGCGGGCCTCAAGAACGTCGCCGCCGGGGCCAACCCGCTGGCGCTCCGCAAGGGCATCGAGACCGCCGTCAACCAGGTGGTCGAGAACCTGCGCGAGTCGCAGTCGAAGGAGGTCGGAGGCAAGGAGCAGATCGCCAAGGTCGCTTCGATCTCGGCCGCCGACGACGAGATCGGCGACATCATCGCCGACGCGATCGAGAAGGTCGGCAAGGACGGCGTCGTCAACGTCGAAGAGGGCCAGACGTTCGGCATGGAGCTCGAGTTCACCGAGGGCATGCAGTTCGACAAGGGCTACATCTCGCCCTACATGGTCACCGACCAGGACCGCATGGAGGCCGTGCTCGAGGATCCGTACATCCTCATCGCCAACCAGAAGATCGGCAACGTGCGTGAGCTGCTGCCGGTCCTCGAGCAGGTGATGCAGGGCGGCAAGCCGATCGTCATCGTTGCCGAGGACCTCGAGGGTGAGGCGCTCGCGACGCTCGTCGTCAACAAGCTGCGTGGCACCTTCACCGGTGTTGCGGTCAAGGCGCCGGGCTTCGGCGATCGCCGCAAGCGCATGCTCGAGGACATCGCGATCCTCACGGGTGGCGAGGTGATCACCGAGGAGATGGGCCTGAAGCTGGAGAACACCCAGCTCACCCAGCTCGGTAAGGCCCGCCGCGTCGTCGTCGGCAAGGACGACACGACGATCATCGACGGCGCCGGCGAGAAGGCGCAGATCGAGGGCCGGATCAACCAGATCCGCTCGGAGATCGAGAACACCGACTCCGACTTCGACCGGGAGAAGCTCCAGGAGCGCCTGGCGAAGCTGGCCGGCGGCGTTGCCGTCGTCAAGGTCGGTGCTGCCACCGAGACCGAGATGAAGGAGAAGAAGCACCGCGTCGAGGACGCGCTGCAGGCCACCCGGGCCGCCCTCGAAGAGGGCATCGTCCCCGGCGGTGGCGTCGCTCTCCTCAACGCCCAGGCTGCGGTCGACGCCTCGGGTCTGGACGCCGACGAGGGCACCGGCCTGGAGATCATCCGCAAGGCGCTCGAGGAGCCGATCCGTCAGATCGCGGAGAACTCCGGGTTCGAGGGCTCCGTCGTGGTCAACAAGGTCCGCGACATGAAGGCCGGCGAGGGTCTCAACGCCGGCACCGGTGAGTACGGCGATCTGATCGCCGACGGTGTCATCGACCCGACGATGGTGACCCGTTCTGCCCTGCAGAACGCCGCCTCGATCGCCAAGAACATCCTGACGACCGAGTGCATCGTCGCCGAGCCGCCGGAGCCCGAGGGCGCCGGCATGGGTGGCGGTGGCATGCCCGACATGGGCGGCATGATGTAAGGACCCTCTCGCCGGCGTGGATCGCCGCAGAGAGGAACCTTCGAAGAGGCCCGGGAGAGATCCCGGGCCTCTTTGCGTGCGGGGGCACCCGCCGGCGCCGATCAGCTTGTGAGCTGCCTGCACCGCAAACGCAGACGGCCGTGCTCTCTTGGCCTCGAAGAGACACCGCGCTTCGCCGGCGTTTCTGACCGGGACGCGAGGACCTCAGCCGCTGGTTCTCCGGACTTTGCCACCGCATACGTAGCGAACTCCGGAGCACGCGTCGGTTTCTCTCCGCGCGATATCCGCTACTTAGCCATTGGGCCGCTCGCCGGCTGACCCCACCTCTGCAACCGGATCGAACGTCCGCGAGAAGACAGTCTGCGGTGCGCCCTCGCGCTTGAGCCACGGCCCGAGCAGAGGATCGTCTGCGGCCACGAGCTGCGTGCTCTCCGAGAGCAGCTCCGAGGTGTTGGGGTCGAAGATGATCTGTGTGCGGAACGTGAGGCCGGAGAGATCGATCGGGTAGCCGTTCTTCGTGTACTGGTTGAGCGGCTCCTCGATGCGGGACGGCAACCCCGACATGATGATCGGAGCGGGGTCGGCAGGCGTACTCGTGATCGAGATCGAGGCACCGGTCCGGCCTTCGGGGTCCGTGGCCTCCTCGGCCGTCTGGACTCCTTCGATGCCTCCTGCGTAGCGGAAGAGGGCCGCTCTGACCTCGGGCGGCGCGAGCGGGTTGGCCAGTAGGTCGGCAACGGCTCGGAGCTTGAACGCCGAGTCGTTGAAATTCGTCGGCTTGATCGAGATCGCGGTCCCCTCGTCGCCGAGCGTGTCGAAGGTGCCACGGCCGTCCTCCATCACCTTGCCGAGGTCCGACACCGCAGCATTGATCTTCGCCGGGTCGGTTCCGAGCTTTGCGATATCGGGGCTGAACTCCCAATAAGGCTGAGGCTTGGGGTTGAGGTGACGCCTGATGATGCGCTGCATGTACAGGGGGTCCTCAAACAGGTAGTGCAGGCCGGCGGGGCCGCCGACATCGCTCCAGCAGATCTCCTTGATGGCGTAGTCGATGACGTAGTCGGCGGCGGTGCAGGGCGGCCATGGTCCCTTGTCGCCTTTGACGAGTCCGCGGTTTCGCGGGCTGAACCAGACTTCCCGGGTGCCGGTGCGAGGCGGCAGGACCTTGTCGGCGCCAACGATGTCAAGCCGCTGGGGGGTCGCGGTGGCCACCACGCCCGGGATCGAGGGCTGAAACCACTGCTCGGTCCGATAGGCGAACTGGTCCGGCGCGATCGCGATCGGCGGCTGATCGGCCGCGGTGGCGGCGGCCGCAGCGATTACGCCATCGGAGTCGTCGCCGGGATTGAGAGCGACGACGGCCAGCAGCGCGATCGCCGTCACAGCAATGGCAGCGCCGGCGAACGCAAGACGTGCTCGATGGCTCCGGGCCGGCGCTGCCGGTGGGGCCGAGCCGTCGGCAGCGGCGACGACGGGGTTGATCTCGCGCAATTGCTCGAGCACCTGTCTGGTCCTGCTCACGGGGAGACCTCCTCGGCGGTCTCGCCAGGGCGGCAGGCGCCGTCGTCCGCCAGTGCTGCCTCAAGCCGCCGGCGGGCTCGATGAAGGCGGACGGCGAGAGCGGCGCGGCTGCAGCCTATGACTCGTGCGGCCTGCGCTCGGTCGAGATCGTCCCAGGCGAGTAGGAGCAGCACCTCGCGGTCATCCTCGCTCAGCGACGCCAGGGCGAAAAGCAGCTCGGATCTGTCGGCCATCCCCTCCGCCGGGTCCGGTGCGGTCGTGATCCACTCGGCGGCGAGACGGGCGTCGAGCGCCTTGCGCCGGCCTTCGCTGCGGCGCCGGTTGGCGAGGACACCCCGCGCGATGCCCAGCGTCCACGAGAGTTGATCCCGCACCGGCTCGCCACGCCTGCGCCACGCAATCTCCAGGGTCTCCGCGGCGATCTCGTCAGCTGTTGACTCGCTCATCGATCTCCTCATCGCGTAGGCGCGCACTCGTGGATAGAGCTCACGGTGCAGCGCTGCGAAGCGTTCCTCCTCGCGCTGCGCACCGGCCCGTGTGCCTGAATCGGGTTCCGTGTCCTGCACCTGCACTCGGTAAGTGTCCGGCAGGGGCGATCGGATTACAGGGGCGGCGTCACCAGTGGCTCTTTGCGCGACTAGCGGTGTCTGGAGCCTGTGCCTGACTTGAGCTCCCCTGCCGCCGCACGCACCTCCGCGTTGGCGGCGGCCGCCTGCTGAGCCGCTTTGGCGTCGGCAATCTCCGCTGGCGTCGCAGGGCGGGAGTTCGCGCCCGTCCCGACCCTCCAGCCGGTGTTGTGGTCGGCCAGCGAGCCCGGGTCGGGTGGGCCGGCGCCCGCGGCGGCCATGAGGCGTTCGTACTTCTCGGCGACCTCCCGGGTTCGCGCGACGCTCGGGCACTCATTGACGAAGGAGCCCTTCATGCCGGCTGCCCTGGCGATCCGAATCTGCTTAGGGCAGGAGACCGGAGTTGCCTCACTTCCGCCGAAGCCGACGGCGTCACGGATCGCCGCACCGGCGGGGGTAAGGCTGAGCGCGACGGCGACCGTCGCGAGCCCGCCACCGACCCAACCGAGGCGACGACGAGAGGAGCGCGCGGGGGCGCGGGAGGAAGCGGCGGCGAACTGCCGCTCCAGACGCCGCACGGCCTCGAACTGCGTGAAGTCTTCGGCCATGCGGTTCATGCGGTTACCTCTCGGGTTTGGACTTCGGGCTCATGTGAGAGCACATCTGCCAGTCGGCGAAGGCCGCGGGAGACCCTGGCTCGGGCCGTCTGCCCGCTCACCCCTAAGCGGGCAGCCAGCTCCCCGTAGGAGAGCTCCTCGACGACCCGGAGCCGGACTGCCTCCCGCTGGCCGGCCGGAACGCGGCTGATCGCGGCGGAGACCTCAGCGCGGAGTTCGGCAAGCTCGGCGACCCGCTCGAGGCGATCTTGCTCGGATGAATCCAGAACCTCGCGTTCGAGGCCGAGCCGGCGAAGCATCTTGGTCTCCGCTCGCCCCTTGCGGAAGAAGCGGCTCAGCTGGTGATGCGCGATGCCGTAGAGCCAGCGGCTCGCATCCTCCGCATCACCAACGAGACGCTGTCGGCCAGCGAACGCCTCGGCGAAGGTCTCGGCCATGAGGTCCATGGCCGCTTCGGGGTCGAACGTCCGGCGAGCGAACCAGACAAGCAGGGGATCTGCGTGCCGGCGGAAGAGCTCGGAGAAGAGGTCTTCTGCACGGTCAGCTGACGTGTCCGGCGGCGGCATCTACCCCATGGTTGCCAACTACCCCGGGTTTGTGACTGATCGTTGAGGTCGGCCCAGTTTCTCGTCGCGCAAAGCGCTACGGGGCGTTCGGGCGCCGGACCGCGCATGACCGTCCACTTAGGGGGGCTATAGGCCCCTTAACTGGACGACTACCGAACCGCCTGGGCAGATCGGACCACTGTCTCTTCTGAGGCAAAAGAGCGACCGCCAGGGCGGTTTCCAGTTCGGTCACGGGAGCGCCCACTCGGGCCTCTGGAGCCGCGCCCAGTCAGCCTCCGAGCACCTCGGCCATGGCCGCCGGCTCCACGCCGAGCAAGCGGATGTCTTCAGTGCCGCGCGCGGCGAGCATGGATACCTCGAGCAGCTCGGCTTCCTCCCAGGTGGCAAAGGCCTGCTCACCGACGAGCCGCCGCAGCGTGAGCAGGCTCCGGCGGACGATCGGCAGCGGGACGTGGAGGTGTGGGCGGTCGCGGCCGGCGGCCCGACCGATCTCCCGGGCGATCTCGTCGTAGGTGAGCCGCTGCGGACCGGCGAGCTCGAAGCGACCAGGCGCGGCGCCGAGCGCGGCGATCGTCGCTCGTGCAGCGTCGGCAACCGTCAGCGGTTCGAAGGCCGCGCGCCCTGAGCCCGAGATCGGTACGACCGGGAGCAGGGCGAGGCGCCGCATCATCGTCGTCCACGGGTCGTCCCTCGAGTACACGATCGAGGGTGCGATCACGGTCGTCTCGATCTCGGCTCCCTCGACGATGTCCTCGGCGAGCGCCTTCGAGCGGAAGAAGCGGGTGCGCTGGTGCAGGCTCGCACCGATCGCGCTGAAGAAGACGAAGCGCCCCACGCCCGCCCGCTCAGCCGCCCGCAGCAGCCGATAGGTGCCGAGCGCGTTGATCTCCTCGAGCCGCTTCGGTGGCTGATCGCGGATCGCAGCCGCGAGGTGAATGACGGTGTCGGCGCCGCGGACCGCGTGTCGCAGGCCGCGCGGGTCGCCAAGGTCGGCGAGCGAGAGCTGCACGCGGACGCGGTTCGTGCCGAGATGCTTCGGGTCGCGGACGAGGCAGCGAACCTCCTCGCCCGCCGCGAGCAGCTGCCCAAGGAGCTCCGAGCCCACCACCCCGGTTGCGCCGGTCAGCAGAATCACTCACCCAACCCTACCCGCCGCGCTGAGGTCGGCAGTCCCCGGCGGACCCGGCCTCTACAATCTGCGACTCCCGCGGCCCCGGCGCCGCCCGAAGATCGCAAGCGAACGAAGGAAACGCACCCTTGGCTTACGTCATCGCAGAACCCTGCATCGGCGAGAAGGACAACTCCTGCGTCGAGGTCTGCCCTGTCGACTGCATCCACCCGACCCCGGACGAGCCCGACTACGAGGCCGCCAAGCAGCTCTTCATCGACCCGGACGAGTGCATCGACTGCGATGCCTGCGTCGAGGCCTGCCCTGTCGACGCGTGCTTCGCCGAGGATCAGCTCCCGGATGAGTGGGTCAAGTACACGGCGATCAACGCGGAGTACTTCCAGAGCAAGTAGGGGCGGCGGCACGGTCGGGAGCCAAAGGGGCCCGGCAAGTGCGCGCGATCGTCCTCGATGAGCCGCGCCCCGGCGGCGGCGAGCTTGCCGAGCGCGAGCTGCCCGAGCCTGAGCCCGGGCCGGGCGAGCTGCTGATCGAGGTCTCCGCCTGCGGCGTCTGCCGCACCGACCTGCACGTGCTCGACGGCGAGCTGACCGAGCCGAAGCTGCCGCTCGTCCTCGGCCATCAAATCGTCGGTCGCGTGATTGGCTCCGGCGGTGAGCCGCGCCCCGAGCCCGGCGACGGGCGGCCGCTGCCAGCGATGCCCGCCGTCGGCGAGCGGGTCGGGGTGCCATGGCTCGGCTGGACGTGTGGCGTCTGCCGTCAGTGCCGGGCGGGGCGCGAGAACCTCTGTGAGCGGGCCGAGTTCACGGGTTACACGCGCGACGGCGGCTATGCCGAGCGCGCGGTAGCCGACGCCCGCTTCTGCTTCCCACTACCCGACGATGCCGGCTCTGACGTGGAGGTCGCGCCGCTGCTCTGCGCCGGCCTGATCGGCTACCGCGCGTACCGGATGACCGCTGAGGCGGAGCGCATCGGCCTCTACGGCTTTGGTTCCTCCGCGCACCTGATCGCCCAGCTCGCGCTGCACCAGGGCCGTCGCCTGTTCGCCTTTGTGCGCGAGGGGGACGAGGCGGGCCGGGCTTTCGCTCGTGAGGTCGGCTGCGAGTGGGCCGGGGATTCGACCGAGCCGCCGCCGGAGCCGCTCGATGCGGCGATCATCTTCGCTCCCGTCGGCGCGCTCGTGCCCGCGGCGCTGCGGGCCGTCGGGCCGGGCGGGGTCGTCGTCTGTGCGGGCATCCACATGTCGGAGATCCCGGCCTTCTCCTACGACATCCTCTGGGAAGAACGCCAGTTGCGCTCGGTCGCCAACCTGACGCGCCGCGACGGCGAGGAGCTGCTGCCGCTGGCGGCCGCGGCGGGCCTGCGACCCCAGGTCACCGTCTATCCGCTTGCCGAGGCGGCAAAGGCACTGACCGATTTGCGAGCGGGCGCGGTCGAGGGCTCGGCCGTGCTCGCGATCGCCTGACCTGAGTAGCGCTCAGCCGCCGGACTGGATCACCGGCAGCTCGGTGCCGCTCGGCGAGCCCGTCGCACCGACGGCGATCGGCTCGGCCATCGGCGTGGCGGACTGCATGACGGGCAGCTCGACCGGTGTCGCGGCGATGATGCCGCGCGCGGCCTCGCGGATCGCGACCGAGGCAGGCGCCTGCGGATCGGCGATCACCAGCGGCGTGCCGGCGTCGGCGTGCTCGCGCAGCTCCTCCTGCAGCGGGATCTTGCCGAGCAGCGGGACGTCGAGCTCGTCGGCGAGCGTCTGCCCGCCGCCCTCGCCGAAGATCGTGAAGCGCTGCCCGTCGGGGGTCGTGAAGCCGGACATGTTCTCGATCACGCCGAGCACCTCGAGGTCGACCTTGCCGGCCATCTCGGCAGCGCGGCGGGCGACCGACTGCGCGGCGGGCTGCGGTGTGGTGACGATCGCGAAGCGGGCCTGGGGCAAGAGCTGGGCGAGCGTCATCGAGACGTCGCCGGTGCCCGGCGGCAGGTCGAGCAGTAGGTAGTCGAGGTCGCCCCAGTCGACGTCCTCGAGGAACTGCTGAATCGCCTTGTGGAGCATCGGCCCGCGCCAGACGACCGCTGCGTTCTCCTCGACGAAGAAGCCGATCGACATCACCTTGACGCCGCTCGCGGAGGCAATCGGCAGGATCTTGCGCTCGCCGTTGACCTGCGGGCGCTCGTTGACGCCGAGCATGCGGGGGATCGAGTAGCCGTAGACGTCCGCGTCGAGGGCACCGGCCTTCTTGCCCTCGGCCTGCAGCGCGGCGGCGAGGTTCGAGGTCATCGTCGACTTGCCGACGCCGCCCTTGCCTGAGGCGACGCAGATCACGTTCTTGACCTGGGCGAGGGCACCCTCGGGAAGGCCGCCGGGCCGGCCGAGCTTCTGTTGCAGGGTGGCCTTCTCGCCGTCGTTGAGCACGTCGAAGCCCACACCAACGGCCTCGACGCCGTCGAGCTCACCGACGCTCTTCGCGACCGCTTGCTCGAAGTGGGAGCGAATCGGACAGCCCGCCGTCGTCAGCGAAACGACGACGTCGACGCGCGCGCCCTCGATCGTGATCGAGCGGACCATGCCGAGCTCGACGATGTTGCGGCGCAGCTCGGGGTCGATGACCGCCCGCAGCGCCTCGGTTACCTGCTCTTCGGTGGGGGGAGAAGACATAGCCTCATTGTCACAGACGGCGCCCGGCGCCCGCGCGTCGCCCCGCCGACCCCTTCAGCGCCGTCGTGTCGCGGGACCGACGTCGGGTTCGCCCGGAAGCAGGGCGAGGCCCGAGATCGCGATGGTGCAGCCACCGACCAGCCGGGCGAGCTCGGAATGGCCGAAACCTTCCGCGCTGACCAGAGCACTCAAGGCACAGGCCGCGCCGATCGCGAACGCGAGCATGCCGGCGCTCCGCGCGGGAAGGTCTTCCACGGCGGCGGCGATCGCAATGCCGACGGTCGCGGTTCCGGCTGCGGCGCTGAAGGCGACACCCAGCACGCGCTCGCTGGAGAGCAGCGCCGCCAGCAGCAGCGCTGCGCCCGCCGCGAGCATCGCGCCGATCGCGAGGCGTTGCAGTCGGCGTCGCCACCGGCTCGAAGGCAGCGCGACGTCGATCGGCGCGCGTGTGGCGGCGGGCATCAGCATCTCCGGGGCGGGCCTCGGGGTGATCTCTCGATCAACCGGCGAGCGTCTTCTCCCGCTGGGCGTCATGGCGTCCCTCGGCGATCTCCTCGATCGCCTTCGCGCAGAACGCTTCGAGATCGTCGGGCTTGCGAGACGTAACGAGTCCCTGGTCGACGACGACCTCCTCGTCGACCCACGTACCGCCCGCGTTGCGGATGTCCGTCTGCAGGCTCGGCCACGAGGTGAGCTTGCGGCCGGAAACGACGTCGGCTTCGACGAGCGTCCACGGGGCGTGGCAGATCGCCGCGACGGGCTTGCCGGCCTCGAAGAAGTCCCGCGTGAAGGAGACGGCATCGGGGTCGGTACGCAGGGCGTCGGGGTTGGCGACGCCACCGGGCATCACGAGCCCGTCGTAATCGTCGGCATCCGCCTCCGCGACCTTGCGGTCGACGGGAAACGTCTCCGCCTTGTCGAGATGGTTGAAGGCCTGCGCCTCACCTGAATCCGGGGCGATCAGTTCCGGCGAGCCACCTGCTCTCTCGACCGCCTTCCACGGCTCGGTCAGCTCCACCTGCTCGATGCCCTCGTTCGCGACGAGGAACGCGATCTTCTTACCGTCGAGCTTGCTCATCTGAACCTCCTTACGTTGCTTACTTTGTAAGTACCCGCTAAGAAAGCGACTCAACCACCAGTGAGCGGGCGTGTACGCGGGGCATGCGCCGGGTAAACCGGCTGCGGTACTCGAACAAGAGGAGGAACGCATGCCGGAACGAGACCCGGGGCCGAGCGTCAAGGACAAGGAGCAGTACGAGGCGCTCCGTGACCAGGGCGAGAGCAAGGAGAAGGCAGCGCGGATCGCCAACTCGAGCCGCCAGGAAACCGCCGAGAAGGGCGGCCAAAGTGGCTCCTACGAGGACTGGACGGTCGAGGATCTCCGCGATCGCGCCGCCGAGATCGGCATCGAGGGTCGCTCGGACATGAACAAGGACGAGCTGATCGACGCCCTCCGCAACCATTGAGCAGGGCCTCCCTCCCGACTCCCCTTAAATGATTCGGCGGGCCCACGAGGGACCCGCCGAATCGGGGAGGAGAGGTTGGTCCAAGGGCCGAAGCCCTCGACCATGTCTACTCGCGAGTATGGGGCGAGTAGATCACTCCGGTCGCCGCCTCTTCCAAACCCTGGCCGGTCCCTCTACCGCGAGGAACCGGGCGCCGGGCCGGCGACCGGGCTAAGCGATTACGCGGCGGCCGGCGTCTTGCCGTTCCCCTGAACGCGCTCGACGAGCTCGCGAACGCGCTTCTCGGCTTCGTCGCGGTTCTGCTTGAGTTGCGACTCGGCCTTCTTCAGCTCGGTCTCGGCCTTCTTGCGGTTCTGCTTGACGCTCGACTCGAGGCTGCGACGCTGCTGCTTGACCTCGCGCTCGAGACGGTTGCGAGTCCGCTTTGCACGCTGGATCGCACGACGACGGGCGGTGCCGCCCCGGCGCTCGACCTTGTTGAGCTCGCGGCGGAGCTGCGTGCGCACGCGCTTCAGCTCGGCCTCCCGCTTGCTCGGCGTGCCGTAAGGCTCAACGACGGTGGCGGCGCGCTCGTAGAACGTCAGCGCGGCGCCGACGGGGATGTCGACGGCCGTCTCGGCGGTCTGGATCGCCCGCTCGCGGGCGACCTCGGGGCCGCTCTTCGGCGCCGACGCCGGCGTCGCCGTGGTCGTGGACTTCTTCGCGGTCGGCTTCGTAGCCGTCGACTTCGTGGACTTGGTGGTCTTCTTTGTCGTGGCGGTGGTGGCCATGTGTTGCTTCCTCAACCCCTCTGATGAGTTGGTGGCTTCAAGGTCTATTACAAATAAGCATGTTCAGTGTAGCACCGAACAACTGTTCTTACCCAAGCGGCTGTACTGCGTTACAGAGCCATCTGTGACGCCGCACACACAAGACGCCAATACTTCGCTCGTCGAAGCTTGATGGACGCGCTGGGCCGAGGCGCGTCAGCGAACGACGGCGCCGGTGGCGCCGGTGCGCTGCAGCCAGGCGCCCGCATCAGCGAGTTCGACGAGCGTCGGCAGCGAGTCCGGCCCGGCCCACGCCGCGTTCAACGCAGCGATCCCGTCGAGCTCGACGACGCCATCGCAGAAGCGCTTGCCGTCACGGTATTGGCGCAGCTTCAGCTCCATGCCGAGCAACCAGGAGAGCAGCCGGGCCAGGGGCGGGCGGTCCTCGCGGCGGTGCTCCAGGCCGAAGCGCAGCTCGGCGACGTTCTCGCCGAGCTCGGGCGCGGCGGCGTCCATGACGTGCTCGGCGAACCCTTCGATTGAGGCCATCGTCGCCTGCGTGGCCTCGATCGGCGGCCGCGACTCCGGCGGCGCGAGCAGCGTCAGCGGATCGCTGCTCCACAGCTCGGCGACGAGCCGACGCGGGTCGGTCGTTGCGATTCGGCGTGCCGTACGGGCGAGATCCGCCGGCGCGATCGCCAGCCGGCTGCCTTCGAGCAGCTCGCTCGCGAGCGCTCGCAGGTGGTCGCGCAGCCACGGCGCGGCACCGAAGTGGACGGCGTGCGTGACCTCGTGGAGGGCAATCCAGCGCAGGACCGTGCGCGGCTCGCCCTCGAGCTGGCGCTGCGCCTCGGCGACGTTCGGGGCGACGAACAGCAGGCGCGGGCTCCGCTCGGGGCCGAGGACCGGGAACTCGTACTGGCCGAGGACTCGCCGCGAGGCGTAGCCGACGAGGGCGCCGAGCTGGGCGCCGGCGACGATCGCGAATGGCGCGGCGAGAGGTCCCGGTAGGGGCATCCCGTCGCCGAGCGTCCCCTCGATTGCGCCCACCGTCCCCCGCATCGAGCTGAGGTTGATCGCCGCCCACTGGCGCCGGCTCACCCACTCGGGGGCCGGAATGTCCCGTTCGGGTTCGAGGCCGGTGTAGCGCTCGACGGCGCGGGCCGCCTCGCTGACGGCCTGCTCGAGGATCTCCGCCGGCGGCGCCGGCGCGCTCTCTCCCGCCGCGAACGCGGCCACCCGCTCGGCGACGGCCCAGTCGATCAGCTCCGCCATCGCCCCTCTACCCGCGCGCCTTCGGTCCGGCCGCCTGTGCCGCGAGCACCGTCTCGAGGTGCTCGTGGGAACGTGCGGCGGCGACCGTGTAGCGGGCGTCGAGGCCGAGCGCCGCATCGGAGGCGTCGATGCCGCCGAAGTCGACGACGGCGCCGGACTCGGTCACGATCAGCTGCGCCGCCGCCGCGTCGACGGAGCGGCAGGGCCGGGCGGAGAACATCGCGTCGAAGCGGCCGGCGCCGACCCAACTCATGCTGATCGCGATCGAGCCGACGACCCGCAGCCTGTAGGCCTTGCCCTCGAGCGCGGCAATCGGCGCACCAACCCAGCCGGGCTCGGCCGACTCCAGGCCGACGACCTCCAGCCCGTAGTCGGGGCCGGACGCCGGCAGCGGCTTGCCGTTCAGTGTGACTCCCTCGCCTCGGCGGGCGGCGAACTCCTCGCCGGGCCCGAAGTCATGGACGAACCCGAACAGCACGTCGGCCATCGAGTCGCCCTCGGCGACGGCGACCGACAAGGAGTGGCCGGGGATCGCCCTGCGTACGTTCATCGAGCCGTCGATCGGATCGATGACGACGCGCAGCGCGGCATCGCCGGAGCCGATCGTGAACTCGCCCCGCTCCTCCGTGACGACGACGACCGCGGGGCCGCCGCCGAGCTCGCGCTCGAGCTCGTCGATGACGACGTCCTCGCAGCGCCGGTCGAGGACGAGGCTCATGTCGCCGCCTTCGCCCCGCCCCTCGTACTCGGTCCGACCGGCACTCGACCGGTCCGCGGCGAAGAGCTGGGCCTGCCGCGCGACCGAGCGCCGGCAGACGCCGATCCAATCAATCGAATCCATCATTGCCATCGTAGTGACGGGGCCGCTACCGTCAGGCGGCAGTCCGTGCCCGAGCCCGCACCAGATTTCGACGCAGCGATTGCCCACCGGGGCGGCGCCGCCCTCGTCACCGGCGTTGCAGGGTCGGGTCGCACCGAGCTGCTCGCGCGCCGCTTCGTCGCACTCGTCGACGACGGCGTGCCCGGCGAGCACGTCGCGATTCTCGCCGGCGGCCCGGCGACGCGGACGCGGCTCCGCGACCGGATCGAAACCCTGCTCGATCGGCCCTACGAGGAGCTGCCCGTTCATACCTGGGAGGAGCTCGCCGAGAAGCTGCTGCGCGACTACTCGCTCGAGGCGGGTCTCGACCCGTTCTTCGAGGTCCTCGGCCCGGCCGATCGGCTGGCCGTGCTGCTCGAGCGCCTCGACGAGCTGCCTCTGCGCCGGCACGAGATCCGCGGCAACCCGGCGGGGCTGCTCGCCCGGCTGCTCGAGCGGATCGATGCGCTGAAGGCCGAGGGGATCGGCTCGGCCGAGCTCCGCGACCATGCGCGCGCGGCCGAGCGCGGGGCGGCCCGTCGGGCCGAGCGCGAGGCGGCCCTGCGAGAGCTCGAGTTCGCGGACCTGTTCGAACGCCACGACGCGATCCTGCTCGAGCGCGGCGGCGTGGACGAGCACGAGCTGATCCTCGAGCTCGGCCGTCTCCTCAGTCGACGCCCTGACGTCTCGCTGGCGATCGGCGATCGCTTCGTCGAGCTCATGGTCGACGAGCTCGAGGATGCGGGCGCGGCTCGTTCGGCGCTGTTGCCGCTGCTCGCTCCGCACGAGCAGGTGCTCGCCGCCTGCGATCCGGCGCAGGGTCTCGGCGCCTTCAGGGCCTGGGGCGAGGCTGCGGCACAGCGCTTCCGGGCGACCTATCCGACGGCGGGCGAGTTCACGCTCGATCGCCCGATTCGCGGCGCCGGCCCGCCGTACCCGGCGCCGGCCGACGCGACGCAGGCGGTAGCGTCACTGGCGCCTGAGGGCTACGCCGGCACTCCGGCGCGGGCCCTGGCCGCCGGCGACGCCGAATCCGACGAGGACGCGCGGCCCGGCGAGGACTTCGACCCACCGACGCCCCCGGTACGCCTCTGGCGATGCAGCAACGAGCGCGCCCAGGCCCAGGCAGTGGCGCGCGAGATCGAGCACCTGCTCGCCGCCGGCGAGTGCCAGCCCGAGGCTGTCTGCGTCGTCACCGGCCCGGCCGGACGCGAGGGCAGGCTCGTCGCCGCGGCGCTCGAGGAGCGCAACGTTCCCTTCCGCTCGAGTGGCTCGGCCGCCTTCTTTCGCCGAGCCGAAGTCCGCGACGTGATCGCCTGGCTGCGCGCGCTCGACGATCCCGGCGACTCCTCGGCCGTCGTTCGCGCGCTCACGCGGCCACCCGTCGAGCTGCGCTCGGTCGATCTGGCGCGCTGCACGACGATCGCCCGCCGCCGCAAGCTCGACATGATCTCAGCGGTCGAAGCCGCGCTCGAAAGCCCGCAGCTGCCGCCGCCCTCGCGCGATCGGATCCGCGCCTTCCTGAAGCTCTACCGCGCTGCCGCGAAGGCCCTCGACAGGCTCAGCCCCGACGTCTTCGTCCGGCGGTTGATCGAGCGGGTCGGTTTCCGACGGCACGGCCTCTTCGCGGCCAGCCCGGAGACCGCCGAGCGCCTCGTCAGTCTCGGTCGCCTTGCCGAGCTCGCGGGTTCGTGGACGCGCCGGCGCCCGGACGGTTCCTCGCGTGAGTTCATCCGCTACCTGAGCGCCGTCGCCGAGGCCGGCCAGCGCTTCACCAGGGCGATCGACGCGCCGCCGCGCGGCGCGGTGCTGCTCGCCGAGCCGGCGCAGCTCAAGGGGCTCGAGTTCGAGCGCGTCTACCTGCTCGGACTCGAGGGCGGCGCCTATGGAGGCGGGGCAGAGCGCGGCTCCTGGATCGACGACGGTCTGCTCGCCGAACCGCAACCGCCGGCGCCCGGGGCGCTTGGCGACGCACTCCGATCGCGCCGCGCCTACGTGGCGCTCTCCCGCGCCGCCGGCTCCGTCGTCCTCACCTTCCCTGAGCAGACACGGGCCGGCGCCGGCCGCCCCTCGCCGATCTACGAGGCGGTGCGGGCGCTCGGCGCCGACGAGGAGCGCCACGAGGAGGAGCTCTTCGGCCCGGCCGAGGGCATGCACTCGACCTACCGGATGGTCCGCGACGAGGTGCTGGAGGCCTCGTGGCGGGCGGGGGCCGCGCTCAGCGAGATGCGTCTCGACACGGCCGAGGACGTGAACCGCGCAGTCGCTCGCTTCCTCGAGCTGCTCAAGCTCTCGGCCCTGATTCAGCGGCCCGGAGGCGAGTCCGAGCGGGAGGCGCTCGCCGCCTTGAACGAGCTGATCGGCCGCGTCGCGACGCCTGAGCAGCGCCAGGAGCTCGAGCAGTCGGCGCTCGACTCCTACCTCGTCGAGGAGTCCCGCGAGCGGGCGCGGCGCCGCGACTATCTCAAGCAGGAGGCCGAGCCCGGGCTGGAGGCGTTCCTGCCCCGCCGCGACGGTGGTCTCGGCCTCTCGGCCTCCGACATCGACCTGTACCGGACCTGCCCGCTCAAGTACAAGTTCGCGCGCGTCTTCGCGATCCCGCAGGAGCCGACGATCAACCAGCGGTTCGGGATCCTCGTCCACCAGGTGCTCGACCGGTACCACTCCGACGAGATGCGCGGCTTCGGCGACGAGGGCGACGAGGGCGTCGGCGGTGTCGAACGGCTGCTCGGCCTCTTCGAGGCGGGCTGGCGCCGGCAGGGCTTCGGCACCAGCGACGACGAGCTGCAGTACCGGGATCGCGCGGTGGCGGCGCTCGCTCGCTATTACGAACGGCACGCGGCCGGCGCTGCGCGGCCCGTCTACTTGGAGCGTGGCTTCTCGTTCAAGATCGGCGAGCACTCGATCCGCGGCCGCGTCGACCGCGTCGACCGCCACCCGGACGGGGCGCTCGAGCTGATCGACTACAAGACCGGCGCCCCGAAGCGCGCCGAGGACCTGCGCGACGACGTGCAGATCGCGCTCTACCGGATCGGCGCCCGTGAGGCCTGGGGGGTGGAGGCGGCCGACGGCTCCTACTGGTACGTGCTCGACGACGAGAAGGTCACCGTCGCCGGCGAGGCCGACGACCTCGAGCGCGTCGAGCGCACGGTGCTCGAGGTCGCCGCCGGGATCAACGAGCAGGACTTCGAGCCGAAGCCCAGCTTCGAGAACTGCTCCTGGTGCGACTTCCGGCTGATCTGCCCGGCGAGCGAGGCGTAGCCCTTCCGCGGGCGGCGAGGCCACCGGTCACGTTCGACCCACTCTTCCGAACCAACGTGACCACCCGCGGGCGAGGGCAGCGAGGGGAAGGGTCACCGCAGGCCAACCCGTCCTGACTTTGCCTGAAGCCGCCCAGGCAAAGTCAGGAACGCTCCCTCGAAAGCCCCCACCCCAGCCAAGCCCCCTCGCCAGCCCGCGCCAGCCCAGCGCTCCCTCCCGCGGATGGCCGGCGGGTGGGGGCTCCCGCCGGACAGGACCCGCGGGCCGAGGACCCTCGCCGGAAACGCCAGCCGAGCCCGCCGAGGCGCGCCCCGACGCTACTCGCCCTGGCGCCTGAGGAAGTCCTGGAACTCGCGGGCGATCGTGTCGCCGCTGGGGACGTCGTCGGGGTTGAGGCCGGAGAGGTCGTCCTGCTGGGACTCGAGCCGCTCGACCATCTCCTTGATCTCGGGGTTGGCGGCGACGGCCTGACTGACCTGCTCCTCGAACGAGCTCGCCGCATCCTCGAGCTCGGAGCCGTCGAGCGGGATCCCGGTCAGTCCCTCGAGCCGCCGCAGCAGCGCCAGCGCCGCCTTCGGGTTCGGTACCGCGGCGGCGTAGTGGGGGACGGCAGCCCAGAGGCTTGCGGCGGTGAAGCCGCGCTCCTTGGCGATCCCGTGCAGGACGCCGACGATGCCGGTCGGCCCTTCGTAGGCGACGTCTTCGAAGCCGAGCCGGTCGATCAGCTCGTCGGTCGTCGCCAGGCCCGTGATCGGCACCGGCCGGGTGTGGGCGACGTCGGCGATCAGCGCACCGAACGTGACCATCGATTCAACCCCGCAGCGCTCCGCGATGTCGAGCACCGAGTTGCAGAAGGTCCGCCAGCGCGTGCTCGGCTCGGTGCCACTGATCATCAGCAGATCGCGCTCGGCCTCGTCGCTGCGGCCGGCGACGATCAGGTTCTCGGGCCAGGCGACGCCGCGCAGGCGGCCCTCGCTGAGCTCGATCTGCGGCCGGGTCGCCTGGAAGTCGAAGAACTCCTCGGAATCGATCTGGGCGATCAGCTCGGTCTCGAGCGAGTCCGCGACGGCCCCCAGCGCCGCGCTAGCGGCCGTCGCCGCGTCGTTCCAACCCGAGAAGGTGGCGACGAGCACGGGGTTGCGCAGCTGCGGCGTTTCGTTCTCCCAGACGATCGGCTCCATGCGCCGAGGGTACCGCTCCACCGTCGGAGGCCATGCCTTCGGCGTCCGGCGGAGGGGCAATGATCGGAGCGTGGAAGCAGCGCTCCAGAATGCAGCCGGACGGCCCCCGGCGCCCGCGCCCGCAGAGGGTGGAATCGCAGGGCTGCAGCCGGGGCGCCCGCTGACCGGCCGCTTCGCGGTCACGCGCAAGGACCGGGTGACCTCGCGCAAGGGCACGCCGTACCTGTCGATCGAGCTTCGCGACCGCAGCGGCGCGATCGAGGCGCGGATCTTCCGCGACGCCGACGAGCTCGGCGCCCGGTTCGAGCGCGGCGACGCGATCGAAGTCCGGGGCAAGGTCGAGCGCTTCCGCGGCGAGCTTCAGGCCGAGGTCACCGCGCTGCGCAAGCTGCACGCGGGCTCGTACGACCCGGCCGAGTTCCTGCCCGCCGCCTACCGCTCCATCGAGGAGCTCGATGGCTTCCTCGAGCATCTGGCGCGGGAGGTCCACGACCCGGGCCTCGCGGCCGTCGTCGCCGAGGTCCTCGCGTCGGAGCCGGCCGCGGCCGAGCTGCGCCGCGCGCCCTGCACGCGCGCTGGCCACCATTCGTACCTCGGCGGCCTGCTCGAGCACACCGTTGCTGTTGCGACGCTCGTCGGCGAGCTCGCCGTCCTGCATCCCCGGCTCGACTCTGACCTGCTGATGGCGGCGGCGCTGCTCCACGACATCGGCAAGACGCGCGAGTTCACCTACGCGGCCGAGTTCGGGATCAGCGACGAGGGCCGGATGCTCGGGCATCTGACGATCGGCGTGGAGATGATCAACTCGGCGCGGGCGAGCGCGGCGCTGCCCGCCGAACGCCGCCTGGAGTTGCTCAACTGCGTCCTCTCTCACCACGGACCCGAGGCCGCCGGACGCGGCCGGCCGGCCGGCGGCGGCGGCGGGTTTGCGAGCCCGGAGGCCCTCGCCCTCTACCGGCTCAACGCGCTCGATGCCGGCGTGAAGGGCGCGCTCGAGCACGGCTTTCGCTAGCCGGAAGGGGCGGCTCAGCCCTCGTCGATTCGCGGCTTGCGGCGAGCGCGCTTGCGCTCGGAGGCCTGGCGCTTGGCCTCGAGGCGGCGCTCCTTCGCGGCTCTGGTTGGCTTCGACGGCCGTCGCCGCCGGCGGGGCTTGAGCGCATCGGCGAGTCGCTGCATGAGCCGCTCGGTCGCGAGTTCGCGATTGCGGTACTGGCTGCGGCTCTCCTGCGCGACGGCGGTGACGACTGGGCCGAGGCGATCGGTGAGGCGGCGCTTTTGTGCCTCCGAGAGCGATGCGGAGTCGGCGACGACGAAACGGGCCTCGACCCGCGAGGCGGTGACGTTGGCGTGCTGGCCGCCCGGGCCGGAGGAGCGACTCGCCCGCAGCTCGATCTCGGCTGGATCGATCGCGACGCCCGGTCGTACCTCGAGTGGCTCAGCCATCGCTAAGCGTCGCCTTCCGTCGTGAGCTTCTCCTCGGGCTCGAACGCCCGGCGCACGAGCCGGTAGGCGACGAAGAGGATCAGCGCGGCGAACGAGAGCTGCAGCGCCCGCTCGGGGACCGCGTTCGCGATCAGCACGCCGATCGCGACGCCGGGGATCGAGAGCAGGCCGATCGCGACCCCATCGCGGATGTCCACGTTGCCGTTGCGATGCTGGCGCCAGGTACCGAGCATCGCGACGGGCACGATCGCGAGCAGCGAGGTCGCCGAAGCCTGCAGTTGCGGATCGCCGAGCCCGATCGCCAGCGCCGGCACGAAGATGATCCCGCCGCCGACGCCGAGCAGCCCGCCGAGGGCGCCGCCGACGACGGCGGCGAGGGCCGTCAGCACCTCAGCCATCTCGACACCTCCCGTTCACGGGATGATCAGCTCGATCGCGACGCCGGTCAGCAGGAGGGCGAAGATCAGCGAGACGGCGCGCTCGGGGATCCGCTGCTGCAGGGCAACGCCGAGCGCGACGCCGATCATCGCCGGAACCGCGATCAGCAGCGCCTGGCCGGCATGCACGTTCCCGTAGAGGGCCTGCCCCGCCGCGCCGAAGAGGCCGATGATCACGATCGCGCAGAGCGAGGTCGCGGTCGCGCGGCGCTCGCCGTAGGAGAGCCAGAAGATCAGCAGCGGCACGATCACGGTGCCGCCGCCGACGCCGAAGAGGGCGCTGAAGGTTCCGGCGGCGATGCCGATCGCCCCGAGCTTGATCAGGCGCTCGCGCGGCATCGGGCGATCGTACGCGCGGCGGCGGGCGCTGCGCTGCCCGAATACGATCGGTACGTGAGTGGGCAGCGGCCAGCAGCGAGCGAGATCAGGTCAGCCCTGTCCGCTCTAGCCGAGAAGCCCCGCGACTCGGCCGTCTTCCTCGATCTCGACGGCACCCTGGCGCCGATCGTCGATCGGCCCGAGGACGCGGCCGTGCCGCCGCGTACCCGCGAGCTCGTCGCCCGGATCGCCGGCCGCTACGGGCTCGTCGCTGTCGTCAGCGGTCGCCGCGCGCTGGAGGCCCGCCGGATCCTCGGACTCGAGCAGATCGCCTACGTCGGCAACCACGGCTACGAGGTGCTCCCCGCCGGCGCCGCGTCCGCGGCGCCGGCGCCGGCGCTCGCCGGCCACGAGCGCGACGCTCCCGACTTCCTGGCCCGCTACGGGACGGCCGGGCTGCTCGATGCCGGCGTCAGGATCGAGGACAAGGGCGCAATCGTCGGCCTGCATTGGCGCGGCGCCGACGACGAGGTGGGCGCCGAGTCCGCCGCCGCCCTGGCGGCCGCCGAGGCAGAGGGCTCGAGCCTGCTCATCCACCGCGGCCGCAAGGTGATCGAGCTGCGGCCCGCGGTTCGCACCGATAAGGGGCGCGGGGTGGAGGGTCTGCTGTCCGACGCCGCCTTCGTCAGCTCGGCGCTCTACGCCGGCGACGACCGCACCGATCTCGATGCCTTCGCCGTTTTGCGGCGGCTCGCCGGCGATGGGCGGCTCCGGCACGGAATCTGCATCGCGGTCACGTCCCCGGAGACGCCGCCCGAGGTCGCCCTCGCCGCCGACCTCACGGTCGCCGGTCCGGAGGCCTTCGTCACCGTGCTCGAGGGGCTTGCCTGATGGCCGATCCCGTGGGATCAATCGTCTGATGCAGTTCAAGGATCTGATCCGCGGCACGGTGCTGCTCGTCGCCGTGGAGGCGACGGCGCTCGGCGCGATCGCCTGCATCGCGATCAACAACTCCGAGGACGACCTGTTGGCGATCATCTCCCTCGCCTGGTGGCTGATCGCGGCTGCGATCGGTATGCAACAGGGCACCGCCGATCGCGCCGCGGAGGCGCTCCGCGATCCGCTCGCCGCGGCGAAGACGGCCACCAGCCTGCCCTCCGATTCGCCCGCGTCGATCGCGCTCGCGCGGCTTTGGCCGCTCGGCGTCTTCGCCGTGATCGCCGGCGGTCTCGGTGCCTTCTTCCCGCAGGTGCCGGCGATCGCGACGGGAATGGCGCTCGCCTACGCGCTCGCCTGGCGCGGCCGCGAGGCGGCGGTCACTGCGATCGAGGAGCGTGACGGTGTCCTCTTCTACGTCGAGAAGACGAACGCCTTCTCGCCCGTCAAGCTGGTCCGCACGCCCGGGTTGATGCGTGGCGACGCGGCGGGGCTCAGCCCCTAATCATCTCTAGGCCTTGGGGCGCCCTAGCGCGCCTTCGCCTGTGCCCGCTTGCGCAGCGGCGCGAACGAGCGCCACGCGCGCGTGTTCGCGATCTGCTCGGGGCCGAGGCCGGCGCGTCGCGCGGTCGCGACTCCGTACTGCATGTTCTGGCGCAGGGTCGTGACCTGGTGCGCGTCGGTGTTGATCACGATCGGCACGCCCGCCGCGGCCGCCTGCCGCGCGTGGTGCTCGTTGAGGTCGCGCCGGCGCGGGTTCGAGTTGATCTCGATCATCGTCCCGTTCGCGGCGGCCGCCTCGAAGATCGGCTCGACCTCGAGGTCATAGGGGTCGCGCTTGAGCAGCAGCCGGCCGGTCAGGTGGCCGATGCAGTCGACGAGCGGGTGCTCGATCGCCTTGACGATCCGCGCCGTCATCTTCGCCGCGCTCATCCGAAACGAGGTGTGGACGCTGGCGACGACCCAGTCGAGCTCGGCGAGCACCTCGTCCGCGTAGTCGAGCGAGCCGTCCGGCATGACGTTGACCTCCGAGCCGGCGAGCAGCTTCATCCCCTTCGTCCCCGGCGCCGCGTCGAGCTCGCGGATCGCCGCGACCCGCTCGAGCAGCGCCTCGGGCTGCACGTCGTTGCCGAAGCCGTGCGTCGCCGAGTGGTCGGTGAGCGCGATGTAGGCGTAGCCCATCGACTTCGCCGTCGCGATCATGTCGGTGAGCTCCGCCTTACCGTCGGAGAGCGTCGTGTGCATGTGCAGGTCGCCGCGGATGTCGTCGAGCTCGACGAGCTCGGGCAGCTCGCCGTCGAGCTCCGGGTCGGCGAGGGCGAGCTCGTTCGTTCCCTGACGGAGCTCGGGCTCGATGTAGGCGAGGCCGAGACGGCCGTAGACGCCCGCCTCGTCCTCGAAGGTCTCGACGTCGCCGCTGGCGACCTGCTTGACCCCGTGCTCGGAGACGGAGAGGCCCGTGCGGACGGCGCGCTCGCGCAGCTTCACGTTGTGCTCCTTGGAGCCGGTGAAGTGCTGCAGCAGGTTGCCGAACTCGGCTGGGGGAACGATCCGCAGGTCGATGCCGATCCCGTTGTGGGTGCGGATGTGGCCACCCCCCGTGCCGGAACCGCCCTGTTCGGCGGCGAGCTCGTGCTCGAGCAGCGCCGCGACCAGCGCGCCCGGATCGTCGGCGGTGGCGACGATGTCGATGTCCTTGCAGGTCTCGGCCCAGCGCCGCGCGGAGCCCGCCATCACGACCTGCTCGGAGGCCGGGTGCTCGAGCAAGTCGGCGACGATCCGCTCGCCGACCTCGCGTACGTCCGAGAGCAGCCGGCGCTCGCCGGGCCCCTCGGCCTCGAGCTTGCCGATCGCGGCGAGCACGTTCTCCTCGACCTTCGCGCCGAGCCCCTTGACGTCGCGCAGCCGTTGCTGCTCGGCAGCGTCGCGAACCTCGGCGAGCGACGTGACGCCGAGCTCGTCGTACATCTTGCGCACGGTCTTGGCCCCGATCCCGGGCAGCCGGGTGACCTCGACGAGCGTTGCCGGGAACTTCTGCTTGAGCTTCGCCGCCGCCGGAATCTCGCCCTCGGTGGAGAGCGCAACGATCTTCGTCTGCAGGGTGTCGCCGATCCCCTCCAGCTCGGTCGCGCTGCCCGCCAGCGCCAGCTCCTCGACGGACTGTGGCGAATCGCGAATCAGCTTCGCCGCGTCCTTGTAGGCGAGCACGCGGAAGCGGTTCGCCCCGTCGAGCTCGTAGAGGACGGCCAACTCCTCCAGGGCCGCTGCGATCTCAGCGTTGCGCATCGAAGCATCAGCGTAGTGAGGCGCTCAGAGCATGGTCGGAGCGCGTCGGTAGGATCGCCCGCTCCTTACCCATGAGCACGGTCGATTCGGGAATCCACGTCGTCATACCGACGTACAACGAGGCTGCAAACGTCGAGCCGCTCGTCGCCGCCCTGCTCGACGCGCTGCCCGCCGGCACCCGGATCACGATCGTCGACGACAACTCGCCCGACCGCACCGGCGAGGTCGCCGATCGGCTCGCGGAGATGCATGCGGGGGTCGACGTCCTGCACCGATCCAGCAAGCAGGGGATCGGGCCGGCGTACGTGGCGGGCTTCCGCCACGCGCTCGCCGGCCGGTGCGGGCTGATCCTGCAGATGGATGCCGACTTCTCGCACGATCCCGCCGAGGCGCCGAAGCTCGTCGCGGCGACCGAGGACGCCGACCTCGTGCTCGGCTCGCGCTGGACCGAGGGTGGGGGCGTCGGCCGCTGGGGCCGCCGGCGACAGGCGATCTCACGCGGCGGCAGCGCCTACGCGCGCGCCTGGCTCGGGCTCGACATCCGAGATCTGACCGGCGGCTTCAAGTGCTTCCGGCGTGACGTGCTGCTGGCACTGGACCTCGACTCGATCGGCGCGCTCGGCTACGCATTCCAGGTCGAGCTGACCTACCGCGCCGTGCTCGCCGGGTTCCGGGTCGTCGAGGTGCCGATCCACTTCAACGATCGGCGCGTGGGTGAGTCGAAGATGAGCCGGGCGATCGTGTTCGAAGCCGCCTGGCGGGTGCCGCTGATGCGCCTGCGGGGCCGCCGCAAGCGTTAGGCGGCGGGCCTTCCCCGCTCCTTTACTTCATTTTGTATAGTACGTAGCGGTCATATATAAGACTGCAACCCAACGGCAAGAGAGGAGCGGACAGTGGCGAATCTGACGCAGGTCACCGACGACAACTTCCAGGCGGAGGTGCTTGACGCGACCGGCCCCGTGCTCGTCGACTTCTGGGCACCGTGGTGCGGGCCCTGCCGCGTCGTCCATCCGATCCTCGAGGAGATCGACGGCGAGCGTGAGGATTTGAAGATCGTCAGCCTCAACGTCGACGACAACCAGAACACCGCGCAGCAGTTCGAGGTGCTTTCGATCCCGACGATGATCCTCTTCAAGGGCGGCCAGGCCGCCAAGCGGATCGTTGGCGCGATGCCGAAGAAGCGCCTCGAGGCTGAGCTCGAGCCGGCCCTGACCTAGGGCCCGTTCGACTGGGGGCCGGGGGAAGCGGCTTGCGCGCGTCGCCGCGCCCGGCGGTGTCCGACCGCGCTCGTCGTTGCCTGCGCCTGCGCTGCTGCCTGCGTTCCCGCCGGCGGGCGCGGGCGCGGCGGCAGGGCCGCGGCTGAGCGTCGACGCGACCGCCGGCACCCACGCAGATCAGCCCGCTGATCTACGGGCTCAACTACGCGAACGCGGCGACGGCGAAGCAACTGCGCCTGCCGATCGACCGGTGGGGCGGCAACACGACCGACACCTACAACTACGTGCTCGGCAGCTCCAACACGGGCCTCGACTACTACTTCGAGAACATCCCCGATTGCTGGGACGAGGCCTACGGCTACTGCTCGAACCACGCGGACGTCCGCGGGTACCGCACGTTCATCGACAAGGATCGCCAGGTTGGAGCCGAGACGCTGCTGACCCTGCCGATGATGGGACGGATCGCCTCGGACGCGAGCCAGAACCATCCCTTCACCTGCGGCTTCCCGGCATCGGTCTTCCCGACCCAGGACAGCTTCGACCCTTACGACGCGAACTGCGGCTCCGGCGTCAAGAACGGCGCCAAGCTCGGCGCCGATCCCGCGCGCGACAGCATCCCGACGCCGGCCGGCTACATCCCCGACTGGATCGCAGAGCTGCACTCGCTGTACGGGTCCGCGGACCAGGGGCGGCGTCGGCTACTACGAGCTCGGCAACGAGCCGGCGCTGTGGAACTCGACGCATCGCGACATGCACCCGCAGGCGACGACCTACGACGAGCTGGCGGCGCGAATGAGCACCCTCGCTGCCCAGGTCAAGGGGGCCGACCCCGGCGCGAAGACCCTCGGGCCTTCCGAATGGGGCTGGCCCAACTACTTCTGCAGCGCCGCCGACAATACGAACGACGGCTGCACGGCCTCCGACACCGACCGAGCCGCGCACGGGGGCACGCCGACCATCCCCTGGCTGCTCGGCCGGATGAAGACGGCCTCCCAGCAGGCGGGCAAGCGGTTGCTCGACTACCTCGACCTGCACTACTACGCGCAGGGGGGCAACGGCACCGACGTCACCCGCTCGCTCTGGGATCCGACCTACACGGATCCCAGCTGGATCAACACGCAGATCGATTTGATCCCGCGGATGCGCGCATGGATCGCTCAGAACTACCCAGGGACCGGGATCGCGCTCAGCGAGTACAACCTCTCGGTCGGCGACGCGCGCACCAACGCCCTGATCCAGGCCGACACCCTGGGCATCTTCGCCCGCGAGGGCGTCGACATCGCGACGCGCTGGCCGCTCGACAACGACGGCGATCAGATCACGAACGCGTTCAAGGTCTACCGCAACTACGACGGCAAGGGCGGCGCGTTCGGCAACGTCTGGGTGAGCTCGCAGAGCGCCGACCAGGGCCGGCTCGCCGTGTACGGCGCGAGGCGGACGGCGGACGGCCGCCTTACGGTCGTGGTCATCAACAAGACGGATGCGCCGCTCACCTCGGCGCTGTCGATCGCCCATTTCGCGAGCGGTACCTCAGCGCAGGCATACCAGTGGACCGGCGGCTCGATCGCGCGCGCCGCGGACTCGCCGATCAACGGGGGGACGGTGCAACGGACCTATCCGGCCCGCTCGATCACGATGCTCGTCATTCCCCCGCAGGGAACGCCACCGCCGCCTGCTCCTCCGGACACCGCGATCGGCAAGGTCAAGGTGAAGAGGAAGATGGCGAAGGTCACGTTCACCGGTAGTGGCGGTCGCGGCGAGCTCAGCTTCCGGTGCAGGCTGGACAAGCACGACTATGCAGCCTGCTCCTCGCCGGCGACGTACAGGCGGCTGACGAAGGGCAGGCACAAGGTTCACGTTGAGGCGGTGGACGCCTCTGACGTGGCCGATCCCACCCCGGCGGGGGCGAAGTTCAAGATCGGCGGGCACAAGGGGCACCGGCACAACCAGCACCAGCGGTAGAGCTGCCGGCTAGAAGATCTGCGCGTCGGCGAAGCCTGCGATGAGGACCGCGGTGCCGCCGATCTCCCCGGCGATGAGCGCCCACATGAACGGGTGGGTGCCGGGAACCGGGTCGCGGAACTGGTTGTCGGTGTCGCGGCGCATGCCGTGGATCTGGTAGCCCACGACCGCGGCCACGAAGAAGAAGATCGGGACGAAGGCGGCGATGAGGTTCACCACGGTCGAGAAGCCGCTCAGCTCGACGAAGACGGCCAGCAGCAGCGTCGCGAAGCTGTACAGCAGGGCGGCCCGGTGGGCGATGTCCACGTAGATGTGCGCCTGGGCATCGGGCGAGGTGGCGATCTGCCGGTACTTCCAGGCGCCGAGCACGAGCGCCCAGAGGAAGATCAGGCCGGCGGCGAAAAGCGTCGCGACGGTGTCGGATCCAAGTGCGGCGTTCATCGGCGCCCCGAGCGTACCGGCTCTCGCCGATGCAGCCGGTGGCTCAGGGGGCGCTTGACCGGACGGCGCGGAAGACGCGCGTGGCGCCCGATGACGTGCGGATCCGCTTCGTCCAGCGAGTCGGGTGGCCGGCCGGGATGTGCCAGTGGCGCACCGCGGCGGCGGCGTGGGCGTTGAAGTCGCGCGTGGGCACGTCGCGGAACGCGCGGTAGAGGTAGACGTCGTAGGCGGCGTGGCGATCGGGGAGCTTCGCGCGCGCCGTCAGCTGGATCTTGGAGCCGCGGGGACGATGCTTGAGCCGGGGCCTGTTCCGGGCGCCCTCGCCACGGGACGAGGAGGAGAGGTGGACGGGGACGGTCACCCCCTCCGGGTCGCGGATGCCGGTGATGCTCGTGCCGTAGTTCGGGGGCGTCGCCTTCTCCGAGTACAGGGGACCGTTCGGCGCATCCGCCTGGCGGCGAGTCTTCGCGAAGTTGCCGAAGCGGTACGTGAAGAGGAAGGGATGGTGACCGCGGCGCCCGAACAGCCCGTTGTCGGAGAGCGTCAGCTTGTCCTTGGAGTCGTATCCGGTGAAGGGATTCGGCGGCGCTACCGAGTCGATCGCCAGCAGCGGGACGATGTGGTCGTAGATCGGGTCAGCGAGGCTCTTCGGCTCGCCCAGCCGCGTGACGTTGTTGAAGACGCCGATGATCGGGACATGACCGGCCAGCAGCTCGTACTTGGCCCAGCTCAGGAACTCAGCCACCGTCGGCGCCGGCCCGGCGGCGACGAAGGGGTGCGCCTCGAGCTTCATTCGCCGCGCGGCGGCCAGGTCGTTGACGCCGAGCAGCAGCTGGCTGCGCGCGTGCCACTCCTTCACTCCTGGCGAGGCAAGCCGGCGCGCGGTCCACTGCGACGTGTACTGGCCGTAGTACAGGCCGGCCGAGATGAAGCTCGTCTCGCCGCAGTAGCCGAAGTTCGAGTTCCACTGCAGACGCGGCGGGATCGGCAGCCGCGCGCGAGTACGGGTCCTGGTCGGCTGCCGCGGTGGCGGGAAGAAGAGCGAGGACGAGAAACGTCAGGACGGTCGGCAGCACTCGCTTCATCGCCGCCCCCGGGCCGCCGCTCCCTACGCGCGCCGGACGGTGATCGTCAGCTCGCGGCCATCGATCGCCGCCGCCTCGCCCCCGCCGCCGTCGGGGCCGAAGCTGATGTGGGTCGCCAGCGTCTCGCCGCCGACGTACTGCTCGTGGTTCCGGGCCGCGGCGAGCAGCTCCTCGTCACCGCCGAGATGCAGCTCGATCCGATCGGTGATCTCGAGGCCGCTCTCCTTGCGCGCGTTCTGCACGGCGCGGACGATCTCGCGGGCGAGGCCCTCGCGGACGAGCTCGTCGGTGAGCTCGAGCGCCAGCGCAACCGCCCGGCCCGCCTCGGACTCGACCTGATAGCCCTCGAGTGGCTCCATGACCAGCGTCATGTCGTCGGCCTGCAGCGTGTGATCGGCGCCGTCGATCGTGATCCCGATCTCGCGCTCGCCGGCGATCGCCGCGCGGGCGTGCTCGGGATCGAGCGCCTCGACCGCAGCCGCGACCTGCGGCATCTCCTTGCCGAAGCGTGGCCCGAGGCTGCGGTAGTTGGGCTTGACGGCGTAGTCGGCGAGCTCGCCCTCCTCGGTGACGAACTCGAGCTGCTTGACGTTGAGCTCGGCCGAGACAACGTCGGCGAACCCCTCGATCACCCGGCGCTCGCTCTCGGTGGCGACGATCACGGCCTTGGCCAACGGCTGGCGCATCTTCGCCTTCGCCTGGGCGCGGGCGGCGCGGCCGAGCTCGACGGCGCGGCGGGCCGCCTCCATCCCGGCCTCGAGCTCGCCGTCGCGCAGGGTCTCGTCGACCTCGGGGTAGTCCTGCAGGTGAACGGAGAGCTCGGCCGCGGCGTCGTCGCCCGCGATCAGGTTGGTGTAGATCGCGTCGGCGGTGAACGGGATGAAGGGCGCGAGCAGCTTCACCGTCTCGACCAGGCAGTGGCGCAGGGTCCCCAGCGCCGCCGGGTCGCCGTCCCAGAAGCGCCGCCGTCCCACGCGTACGTACCAGTTCGAGAGTTCGTCGACCCAGGCCGTGATCGCCTTGCCGGCGGTGGTCGAGTCGAAGCCGTCGAGCGCGGCGCGAACGTCGGCGATCGTGTGCTGCAGGCGCGAAAGCGCCCAGCGGTCGAGCTGCTCGGCGGAGCCGCCGGGCGCCGCGTAGCCAGGCTCGCCCGGTGCGGCCGGTGGCGCGCCGACGTCGACGCCCTCGGCGTTCGCATACATCACGTAGAAGGAGTAGGTGTTCCACAGCGTCAGCAGGAACTGGCGCACCGACTCGCCGACCGTCTCGGCGCTGAACCGGTAGCCCGCCCAGGGCTGCTGGGAGACGAGGAAGAACCAGCGGAAGGCGTCGGCGCCGTAGGTGTCGATCACGTCCGCCGGTACGACGACGTTGCCGCGGCTCTTGCTCATCTTCTGGCCCTCGGGATCGAGGATCAGGCCGAGGCAGACGCAGTTCAGATAGTCGGTCTCGTCGAAGAGCAGCACCGACTCGGCGAGCTGCGAGTAGAACCAGCCGCGGGTCTGGTCGATCGCCTCGCAGATGAAGTTGGCCGGGAAGCGCTCGCGGAACAGCTCCTCGTTCTCGAACGGGTAGTGGAACTGCGCGAACGGCATCGCGCCGCTGTCGTACCAGGTGTCGATCACCTCCTCGACGCGCCGCATCTCGCCGCCGCAGGACTCGCAGCGCAGGACGACGTCGTCGACGAAGGGGCGATGCAGGTCCTCGCGAACCTCGCCCCCGCGATCGCGCAGGTCCTGGACCGAACCGGCGCAGAAGCGCTCCTCGCAACCCTCGCCCTCGCACTCCCAGATCGGCAGCGGCGTGCCCCAGTAGCGGTTCCGCGAGAGCGCCCAGTCGACGTTGCCCTCGAGCCACTTGCCGAAGCGCCCGTGCTTGATGTGCTCGGGGTGCCAGCCGATCCGCTCGTTCTCCGCCAGCATCCGCTCGCGGACCTCGGAGGTGCGGATATACCAGGTCGACTTCGCGTAGTAGAGCAACGCCGTGTCGCAGCGCCAGCAGTGCGGGTAGGCGTGTTCATAGTCGACCTTGCGGAAGAGCTTGCCCGAGGCCTCGAGCGCGGCGACGATCTCGGGGTTGTGCCGGTAGACGATCTCGCCCTGGAAGTCGGGCACGCGCTCGTCGTAGGTGCCGTCGGCGCGGACCGGGTTCTGCAACGTCATCCCGTACTGCTCGCCGAGCCGGAAGTCGTCCTCGCCGAAGGCCAGCGCCGTGTGCACGAGGCCGGTGCCGTCCTCGGTGGTGACGAAGTCGGCGCCCAGCACTGTGTGGCCGTGCGGGCCGAAGTCGGAGCCCTTGATGTAGTCGAACGGGGCCTCGTACCGAGTGCCCTCGATCGCCGCGCCCGTCGTCTCGCCGTGCACGACGTAGCCCTCGCCGAGCACCCGCTCGGCCAGCGCCCGCGCGAGAACGATGATCTCGTCGGAGTCGGCGGGAGAGGCGCGGATGTAGGTGATCTCCGGGCCGGCGGCGACGGCCGCGTGCGAGATCAACGTCCAAGGCGTCGTCGTCCAGACCAGCAGGTTGTCGCCCGCCTCGAGGCCGGAGCCGGCCGCAGCCTCCGTGACCGGCAAGCGCACGTAGACGGAGGGGTCGACGACGTCCTTGTAGCCCAGGGCCACCTCGTGCGAGCTCAGCGCCGTGCCGCAGCGCGGGCAGTAGGGGACGACCTTGTGGCCCTCGTAGAGCCGCTCGTCATCCCAGAGCCGGCGCAGCGACCACCAGACCGACTCGATGTAGTCGTCGGTCATCGTGATGTAGGGATCGTCGAGGTCGATCCAGTGGCCGACCCGCTCGACCATGCGGCCCCAGTCGCCGACGTAGCGGAAGACCGACTCGCGGCAGCGGGCGTTGAACTCGGCGATCCCGAACTCCTCGATCTGCTCCTTCGAGGAGATGCCGAGCTCCTTCTCGACCTCGAGCTCGACCGGCAGCCCGTGACAGTCCCAGCCGCCCTTGCGCGGCACGTAATAGCCGCACATCGCCTTGTAGCGCGGGTAGATGTCCTTGAAGACGCGGGCGAGGACGTGGTGGGAGCCGGGCCGCCCGTTGGCCGTCGGCGGGCCCTCGTAGAAGCTCCACAACGGCCCGCCCTGCCGCTCGCTCACCTGCCGCTCGAAGGTCCGGGCCTCGCGCCAGCGCTCGAGCACGCCCTCCTCGAGGGCAGGGAACGACTGCTTGGGATCGACGGGTACGTAGCTGCTCACGGGCGGCGGATTCTAGGCGCGGCCGCAGGCCAGCCCGTGCCGCAGCCAAGGTGCGTGTCCGTGGCCGGGCATCGGATAGGGTCGGTCGTGACCGTGCATGCCCGCCGTTGGCAAGTGGCCGCTGCGAGGTCCGATCTCGAGCATCTGGGAGGGTGGCCGAGCCAGTGCGCAATACGGAGCTAGAGGCAGAGCCGGAGGGATCGGGCCTGCTCGAGCGTGAGCGGGAGATCGCTGCCGGCGAGGGCCTGCTCGGCGAACTCCCCGCTGCGACGGCGGTCGCCTTCGTCGGACCTCCGGGGATCGGCAAGACGACCCTCTTGCGTAGCCTTGCGCGCCGCGCGGGAGCATCCGGCGTTCGCGTTCTCGAGGCGCGGGGGGCACAGTTCGAGCGCGGCTTCCCATTCGCTGTCGCCGCCCGATTGCTCGCACCCGCGCTCGAGCCGGGGCCTGACGCCGCCTCGGCCGAGAGCACGAGCGATGCGGTGCGGATCGGGCTTGCCGCGATCGACCCCGCTCGCCCCCGCGAGGACTTCGGGGCCACCTCCGAAGAGGCACTGCACGCCGCCGTTACCGGCCTGCAGGCGCTGATCCTGACGGTGGCGGCCAAGGGTCCGGTTCTGCTCGCGGTCGACGATGCCCAATGGGTGGATCCGGAGTCATTGCGGTGGCTCGACTACCTCACCCGGCGCCTGGCGGGGATCCCGGTCGTGGTCGCGCTGACGGCGCGGGAGGTCGAGCCCGCCGCCGAGCAGGAGACCCTGCAGGAGTTGCTCTCCAATCCCGAGGTCGTGGTCCAGAGGCCGCGTCCGCTCAGCAGAAGGGCCATCGGCCGGATGGTCGAGAACCGCTTCGGCCGGGCGCCGGAGAGTGAGTTCGCTGCTGCCTGTGAGGAGGTGAGCGGGGGCAACCCGTTCCTGCTCGAGCAGCTCCTCGACTCCGTCGCCGCGGAGCACATCGAGCCGGTCGAGGCGGAGGTCTCCGGCATCAGACGCCTGGGCCCGGTCCGCGTGGCTCGAGAGGTGCTCGGCCGCGTCGGTCACCTCGGAGCCGATTGCGTCAGCTTCGCGAAGGCGAGCGCGGTGCTCGGCGACGACGCCGAGATCGGGTTCGCCGGCCCCGCCGCCGAACTCGATGCAGCGGCCGCCGCGGAGGCCGCGGACGCGCTTGTCCGGGCCGGCGTGCTGACGGGGCATGGACAGCCACAGTTCGTCCACCCGCTGGTCCGCGAGGCCGTCTATCTCGACATCCCGCCGGGCGAGCGGGCGTCCTTCCACGCGGTCGTCGCCCACCTCCTCGACGCCAGGGGGATCGCCGTCGACAAGGTCGCCGGGCACCTGCTCCAAGCGGAGCAGATCGGCGAGGACTGGGCGCTGGCCCGGCTGCGTTCCGCCGGACGCTCGGCGCTCGCCAGGGGGGCTCCGGAGCTGGCCGCCCGCTACCTCGAGCGCGCCCTGCAGGAGGCGCCCGACCCGGCTGATCGCGCGGTGGTGCTGTGCGAGCTGGGCGCCGCCGAGGCGACCGGTTGGCACGCCGATCGAGCCGTCGATCACTTCGGAGCGGCGGTCGAGTTGCTCGAGGACCCGGTGGAGCGTTCGCGAACGATGAGGGAGCGCGGCCTGACTCTCTTTCACCTCGGCCGCGCGGAGGAGGCGATCGGCGAGCTTGAGCGCGCCGCCGCGGAGCTCGGCGTCAACGATCCGGGGCTGACGCTGCGCCTCGAGGCCGATCTCGCATCGATGCGGGAGATGGCACCGCACCCCTCGCATCGAAGCCGGGCCAACCGTCGTCGGCTGGAGGCGCTGGTGCAGGGGCTCTCCGACGACGACCCGGCTGCCAGGGTGCTGCGCGCCTGTCTTTCGCATGTGCGGCTTCGCGATTGCGACCCGGTCGATCAGGTCCTGCCGCTCGCCGTGCAGGCGCTGGAGGGAGCGGCCTGGACCGAGGAGCGGGGTCCGGGGCTCATCGGTCTCTCGTCGGCGCTGATGAGCCTGCGCTCCGCCGATGCGCTCGACGAACTCGAGGCGACGGCGATCGCGGGCCGCGAGGAGGCCCGCGTCCACGGGTCCGCATTCCTCGCTGCCCTGCACAGCCACTCGCTGTCGGAGGTGCATCTGTATCGAGGTGACGTCGCCAAGGCCGAGGCGAGTTCGCGGGACCTGCTTGGCGTCTGCCGCGAGCAGGGCTTCCCGATGGGAGTGGCGATGGCGGCGACCGTGCTCGTCGAGGCGCTGGTCGAGCGCGGCGAGCTCGCGGCCGCCCGGGCGCAGCTCGAGGGGGCCGGCCTGGACGGCGAGCTGCCGCCTCCGAACGGCTTCGCCTTCCTCGTGCTCGCCCGGGCTCGGCTCCATGCTGCCGGCGGCGATCAGCAAGCGGCGCTGGACGAGCTCGAGCAGGCGTCCGCGCGCTTCGGCGCATGGGGGATGAAGAACCCCGCAGTTGCGGGCTGGCGTTCTCAGCGGGCGCTGCTGATGGTGCGCCGCGACGAGCCCGCCGAGGCTCTGCGGCTTGCCCAGGAAGAGCTGCGGCTTGCCGAGCGGTTTGGCGCTCCACGCGCCCGCGGGGTCGCTCTGCGGGCCTGCGGCGTCGTCGCGGGTGGCACTGAGGGGCTGCGGATGCTCGAGCAGGCCGTCGAGCTGCTCTCGGGCCCGGTCTCCCGTCTCGAGCACGCCCGCGCGCTGGTCGAGCTCGGCGCTGCTCTGCGCCGTTCGAATGCTCGCGGCGAGGCTCGCCGCAGGCTCGACGAGGGCCTCGCCGTGGCCCGCCAGTGCGGCGCCCGCGCGCTGGTCGAACGGGCGAACACGGAGATCGAAAAGAGCGGCGTTCGGCGCCGTCGCGCGGTCGCCGCCGGGGTCGCCGCGCTGACGCCGTCCGAGCGACGCGTGGCCGAGCTGGCGGCGTCCGGGCTCAGCAACAAGGCGATCGCCTCGGAGCTATATGTGACGCGCCGAACCGTCGAGACCCACCTGACACAGGTCTACGCGAAGCTGGGAATCGAGTCGCGGCGGCAGCTGGCCGCGAGGCTGGGCGAGAAGTGAGCGAGCTGAGATGTTGTGGTCGCTCCACGATGCAGGAACGCCGCCGGCGCGTGACGATTGGGGCTCGTGGACTCACGATCCAGGCTGGCACGCACGGGCGCCGCTCGCGCCCTCACCTTCGCAATCGCGCTTGCGATCGCGGGCGTCGGCGCGATCGTCGTTCCGGCCGCCGGACAGGCTGAGCTCGCCGGCCCCTGCACGATCAACTTCGTGCCCTCCAGCGGCAACTGGAAGGACGCCGCGAACTGGGATCTGAACCGGATTCCCGACTCCAGCGACGTCGCCTGCATCGCCTCCGGAAAGACCGCTGTCACCTCGCTCGCCGGCCCGTTCACGGTTGGGGCGGTGCTCGCCGACGGCACCCTCGACATGTTCGACAAGTCGCTGACGATCAACGAGGACCTTGGCGACTCCCACATCGCCCATCTGATCCTGGAGGGGGGCAACACCAGCCTCGGCGGAGCCTTCAACGCCACGGTGGAGGACCTCGACCTGAGCAGCGGCCACTTCGCGGGCACGGGGACCGTGACGGTCCCGGCGGGCGGCACCTTGGATGTCTCGGGAGCCCAGATTGCGGGCTCACAGAAGATCGTCAACGAAGGCACCGCGACCCAGACCGCCGGCTTCAGCATGTCGGCGGACGACAACCAGATCACCAACAGCGCCGGCGCCACCTGGACGGTCTCCGCCGGCGCGATCAGCGGCGCCGGCGCGGGCGGTACCGGCGGCACCTTTCTCAACCAGGGCACGGTGATCAAGTCCGGCGCCGGCAGCTCCCTGAACGCCGACGCCCGCTTCGTCAACGCCGGCCTCGTCGAGGTCCAGGAGGGCATCTACCAGCCGCCGACCCGCGATCCCTTGGCCGGCGCCACCGACACCGGCACGTACACGGTCGACACCGGGGCCGAGCTGCGCTTCGCGGGCGGTCGCACGATCGACGCCGGCGCCTCGATCTCCGGCCAGGGGACGTTGCGCCAGTCGTCTTCGACGGCGACCATCGACGGCAGCCTCGAGGTCGGCGACCTGATCCTCGCCGGCGGCACCCTGCTGCTCAACGGCCCCACCACCCTGGACGCGCTGACGATCACCGCCGGCACCCTGACCGCGGAGTCCGATCTGACGGTGCCGACCGTGATCCAGTCCGCCGGCACGGTGAACGGCTCGGCGACGCTCGAGACCTCTGACTTCACCTGGAGCGGTGGCAACCAAGGCAGCCCCGACGCCGCCCCGCCCGCGAATCAGTCGCTGATCGGCACCACCGCGATCGCATCCGCCGGGTCGATGACGATCACTAACGCTCCCAGCCTCCATGCCGATCGCGAGATCGTCAACGACGGCAGAGTGGTTCAGACCGGCGACCTCAACCTGGCCGGCTTCATCACCAGCAACGGCCCCTGGACGGCGCTCGACGCGACCTTCAATCGTGACGAGCACAACGCCGCGGCGACCTTCGACAACCACGACACGCTGACCTTCACGGGCGACGGCGGCCGCAGCCGCGCTCAGATGGCCAACGGTGACGACGGCACGATCGTCGTCCCCTCCGGCGACATCGAATTCGAGCGGCTGACGAACCTGACCGGAACGAGGGTCCTCAGCCACGGAACCTTTGTCCTGACCGGCACGCTGCGCGTCGACGACGCCGACATCCGCACGATCGCCGAGTCGGCCACCCTGATCATGCGCGGCCCCGACGCTCGGTTCCTGGGGCGCTTCGGTCAAGATGGCCTCCGCAACCTCGGCACCAACGACGGCATCCTGCGCTTCGACGATGGCGCCGAGATCGACACCAACGTCGATCTCAGCAACGGCCCCAGCGGCCTGATCGGGGGCTCGGGCACCGTTGTCCTTCCCGACGGCGGGTCGCTGGTCAACGAAGGCACGATCGCCCCCGGCGAATCGCCCGGGACCTTCGGCGTCTCCCGCGAGTCGCCCGGGACCCTCAGCGTCGAAGGCGATTTCTTCCAAGACGCCGGCGGCAGGCTCGAGATCGAGATCGGCCGCCCGGCTGCCGGCGGCGACCAGTTCGCGGCCACCAGTCTCGCGGCAGGCGGCGACCAACTCGCCGCCACCGGTCCCGTTGCAGGCGACGACTACGACCAGCTCGCCGTCAGCGGCGCCGCGACGCTCGACGGCACGCTGTCGTTGGCAACGATCGACGGATACGAGCCGGACGGCGACTATCAGGCGGTGACATACGCCCAGCACAGCGGCCAGTTCGCGACCATCGAGGACCCGTCCAGCACCTACGGCGTCACCTACAACGCGACCGACGTCACCGTAGCTCCCGGTCTGACTGCCCCCGACACGACGATCGACTCGCACCCCGCGAACCCGACGGCGCAGCGCGACGCGACGTTCGAGTTCAGCTCCGATCAGGCCGGCTCGACGTTCGAGTGCAAGCTCAATGCCGCCCCGTTCGAGGCATGTACCTCGCCGACCACCTTCTCTGCCCTCGGCGACGGCGAGCACACCTTCGAGGTGCGGGCGATCGGGCCGGCGGGGAACCCCGACCCGACCCCGGATTCCTTCACCTGGACGATCCAACCGAGCGTCCACCAGCTCACGGTCAGCAAGGACGGCGACGGCTCGGGGTCGGTGCAGAGCGACCCGGCCGGAATCGACTGCGGCCCAAGCTGCTCGGCCGACTTCGGCGATGGCACGGCCGTCTCGCTGACGGCGACGCCGGCGTCCGGCTCGAGGTTCACGGGATGGCAGGGTGCCTGCTCGGGATCGGGCGCCTGCGACGTGACGCTCGACGCGGACGCCGCGGTCACAGCCACGTTCGCCGATCTGCCGCCCGAGACGACGATCGACTCCGGCCCTGACGACCCGACCAACCAGGCCGAAGCCAGCTTCGAGTTCAGCTCCGACGATCCCGCCGCCGGCTTCGAGTGCAGGCTCGACGACGGCTCCTTCAGTCCCTGCACCTCGCCGAAGCACCTCAGCGGCCTCAGCGACGGTGAGCACCAGTTCCGCGTCCGCGCCGTCGATCAGGCCGCCAGCACGGACCAGACGCCCGCCTCGCAGACCTGGACCGTCGACACCGTCGCTCCCGAGACGACGATCGACTCCGCCCCTGACGACCCGACCAACCAGACCGAAGCCAGCTTCGAGTTCAGCTCCGACGATCCCGCCGCCGGCTTCGAGTGCAGGCTCGACGGCGGCTCCTTCTCTCCGTGCGCCTCGCCGCAGAACTTCAGCGGCCTCTCCCTCGGCGACCACACCTTCGAGGTCAAGGCGATCGATACCGCCGGCAACGTCGACCCGACCCCCGACAGCCTCGGCTGGAGGATCGAAGTCACGCACAGCCTCACCGTTACCCGTTCCGGCAGCGGTCAGGGCACCGTCCTGAGCAGCCCCCGCGCGATCAACTGCGGCAGCGAATGCTCAGCCGAGTTCGAGCAGGGGACGGCCGTCACGTTGAAGGCGAACCCGGTCGCCGGGAGCGAGTTCGTGCGCTGGGGCGGCGCATGTTCGGGGACGGTCTCCCCCTGCCACCTGACGATCGACGCGGCGAAGTCGGTCGACGCGGTCTTCGCCGCGCGGGCCCCCGCTGCGCCGAGCAACCTGCGGACCGAGCCGGCGTCGCCGAGCAACGATGCCAGCCCGCGTGTGAGCGGCGCTGCCGAATCCGGCTCGACCGTGTCGATCTTCAAGTTCCGCCCCGATGACGGTTGCGAGGACGGTCGCATGCCGGCGGGCAAGCGCCCGGTCGGCGAGGGAGGTGCCGCGCAGTTCGCCGACGGCGGCATCGCCGCCCAGCTCGAGCCGGACGGGCAGCTCACCCGCTGGAAGCTGGTGGCCGTCGCGACGAACTCGAGCGGCCGGCAGTCCCCATGCTCGGCGCCGATCTTCTACCTGATCGATCGCCGCCCCGCCCCGGCGATCAGCGTCGAATCGGGAACGACCCGCGAGCCCACGGTCGACATCTTCAGCGATCAGCTCAGGGACGACCGGGGCCGCGAGCTGACGCCGATGCTGTACGGCAACGACCGCTGCGACGGCGCTCCGATCCGGCTCGGCGCCGACGAGCGTCCGCCCCAACTCCACGCCGGGGCCAGGGTTGCGGTGCCGTTCATCCGAGTAGGAATCGAGCCTCAGGCAAGCACCCGGTTCTCGCTCTTCATCCCCGAGGTCAGCGGCCGCTGCTCCAACTCGGTTCGGGTGTTCCAGGATTCGATCGCGCCGGACGAGGCCTCGATCCGCGGGACACAGCCCGACTCGCCGGCCGCGGACAAGACCCCCGAGGTCCGCTTCCGGCTCGGCCCGGTCGGTCGGGCAGAGGCCGACACGGTCGAGTTCTATGTGCACGTCGTCGACCGCGAGCACCTCGACGCCAACGCCTGTCACGGAGATGCGGACAAGGTCGTGAGCCGACTGCAGCAGGGCGACAACAGCACCTCCGTGCGCGTGGAAGCTGACGCCCGCAGCGAGATCGGACTGCGCGTCTTCGACCGGGCCGGCAATCACTCCCGTTGCTCGAGCGTCAGCTACCTGAATCGCGTGCGGGTCCCTGCTCCTCCGAGCAACCTGCGGGCCGAGCCGGCGTCGCCGAGCAGCGATGCCAGCCCGCGTGTGAGCGGCGATGCCGAATCCGGCTCGACCGTGTCGATCTTCAAGTTCCGCCCCGATGACGGTTGCGAGGACGGTCGCATGCCGGCGGGCAAGCGCCCGGTCGGCGAGGGAGGTGCCGCGCAGTTCGCCGACGGCGGCATCGCCGCCCAGCTCGAGCCGGACGGGCAGCTCACCCGCTGGAAGCTGGTGGCCGTCGCGACGAACTCGAGCGGCCGGCAGTCCCCATGCTCGGCGCCGATCTTCTACCTGATCGATCGCCGCCCCGCCCCGGCGATCAGCGTCGAATCGGGAACGACCCGCGAGCCCACGGTCGACATCTTCAGCGATCAGCTCAGGGACGACCGGGGCCGCGAGCTGACGCCGATGCTGTACGGCAACGACCGCTGCGACGGCGCTCCGATCCGGCTCGGCGCCGACGAGCGTCCGCCCCAACTCCACGCCGGGGCCAGGGTTGCGGTGCCGTTCATCCGAGTAGGAATCGAGCCTCAGGCAAGCACCCGGTTCTCGCTCTTCATCCCCGAGGTCAGCGGCCGCTGCTCCAACTCGGTTCGGGTGTTCCAGGATTCGATCGCGCCGGACGAGGCCTCGATCCGCGGGACACAGCCCGACTCGCCGGCCGCGGACAAGACCCCCGAGGTCCGCTTCCGGCTCGGCCCGGTCGGTCGGGCAGAGGCCGACACGGTCGAGTTCTATGTGCACGTCGTCGACCGCGAGCACCTCGACGCCAACGCCTGTCACGGAGATGCGGACAAGGTCGTGAGCCGACTGCAGCAGGGCGACAACAGCACCTCCGTGCGCGTGGAAGCTGACGCCCGCAGCGAGATCGGACTGCGCGTCTTCGACCGGGCCGGCAATCACTCCCGTTGCTCGAGCGTCAGCTACCTGAATCGCTAGACGAGCCTCTCCCGTGGGGAATGGATCCAGGCAAAACCGTTGGGGCGCCGCTCGCGTCTTCGCACTCGCACTCGCGGTGGCGGGTGCCGTCGCCGTCGCCGCCCCGAGCCCGGGGCGTGCCGACCTGGCCGGACCCTGCACGATCAACTTCCTACCCGTCAGCGGCAACTGGCTGAGTGCTGGCAACTGGGACCTCGGCCGTGCCCCCGACTCCACCGACGTCGCCTGCATCGCCGCGGGCAAGCGCGCCTTCACCTCGGGCGGGGGCCCGTTCACGGTTGGAGCGGTGCTCGCCGACGGCACCCTCGACATGCTCGACAAGTCGCTGACGATCAACGAGGACCTCGGCGACTCCCACATCGCCCACCTGATCCTCGAGGGCGGCAACACCCACCTCAGCGGCGCCTTCAACGCCACGGTCGAGGACCTCGATCTGATCAGCGGCCACTTCGAGGGCACGGGAACCGTGACGATCCCGGCGGGCGGCACGTTCGATGTCTCGGGCGGCCGGATCGAGGGCTCGCAGCAGATCGTCAACGAAGGCACCGCGACCCAGACGGGCGGCTTCGGCATGTTCGCCGACGAAAACCGGATCACCAACAGCGCCGGCGCCACCTGGACGGTCTCGGCCGGCGCGATCGGCGGCGCCGGCGCCCACGGCACGGGTGGCACCTTCCTCAACCGGGGCACGGTGATCAAGTCCGGCGCCGGCAGTTCCCTGAACGCCGACGCCCGTTTCGTCAACGCCGGCGCGGTCGAGGTCCAGGAGGGCATCTACCAGCCCCCGACCCGGGCGCCGCTCGCCGGCGCCACCGACACCGGCACTTACACGGTCGCTGCCGGAGCCGAGCTGCGCTTCGCCGGCGGCCGCACGATCGACTCCGGAGCCTCGATCTCCGGCGACGGGACCCTGCGCCAGGCGTCTTCCACGGCGACCATCGACGGCAGCCTCGACGTCGGCGATCTGATCGTCGCCGGCGGCAGCCTGCCGCTCAACGGCCCTGCCACGATCGACGCCCTGACGATCACCGCCGGCACCCTGACCCCGGTGTCCGACCTGACGGTGCCGACGGTGATCCAGTCCGGCGGCACCCTGAACGGCTCGGCGACGCTCGAGACCCCCGACCTCACCTGGAGCGGCGGCGGGCAGGGAAGCGTCGCCGCCGCCCCGCCCGCCGACCCCTCGCTGATCGGCACGACGCGGATCACCTCCGGCGGGACGATGGCGATCACCAACGGCCCCAGCCTCCACGCCGACCGCGAGATCGTCAACGACGGCAGCGTCGATCAGACCGGCGGCCTCACGATGGCCGGCGACATCACCAACAACGGACCCTGGACGGCCCTCGACGCGACCTTCAATCGCGACGAGCACAACCCCGCCGCGACGTTCAACAACCACGACACGCTGACCTTCAGCGGCGACGGCGGCAACAGCCGCGCCCAGATCAGCAACGGTGACGACGGCACGATCGTCGTGCCGTCCGGCGACATCGAGTTCCAGCGTCTTACCAACCTGACCGGATCGACCACCCTCAGCCACGGCAGCTTCGACCTGACCGGAACGCTGCGCGTCGACAATGCCGATGTGCAGACGATCGCCGGCTCGGCGACGCTGATCATGCGCGGCCCAAGCGCCCAATTGCTCGATCGCGACGGCGCCAACGGCCTGCGCAACCTCGACACGATCGACGGCACCCTGCGCCTGCACGACGATGCCCAGGTCGCGACCACGACCGACCTTGCGACCAGCGCCGGCGGCCTGCTCGGCGGCTCGGGGACCGTTTCGGTGGTGAGCCACACGCTGACCAACCACGGCACGATCGCTCCCGGCAACTCCCCCGGGATCCTGACGATCGACGGCAACTTCGCCCAGGGCGCCGGCGGTCGCACCGAGATCGAGATCGGCGGCCCCGACCCGGGCACCGGCTTCGACCAGCTGGCGATCACCGGCAGCGCGGCACTCGACGGCACCCTGGCGCTGGCGACTATCAACGGCTACGCGCCGGACGGCGGCTACCCGGTGCTCACCTTCGCCTCTCGCGGCGGCAGCGAGTTCGCGACGGTCGAGGACCCGTCCGCGATCTACACGGTGGTCCACAACGACATCGACGTGACGGCGACGGCCGACGACGTGACCCCGCCGGAGACGACGCTCGACTCCCATCCGGCGGCGCTCAGCACCGACCCGTCGCCGAGCTTCGAGTTCAGCTCCTCCGAGGACGGTTCGACCTTCACCTGCAGGCTCGACGGTGGCGCGCTCGAGGATCCCTGCGCCTCGCCGAAGGCCTACACCGGCCTTGGCGACGGTGAGCACACCTTCGAAGTCGACGCGGTCGACGTCGCCGCGAACGCGGATCCGACGCCGGCGTCGTTCACCTGGACGATCGATACGACCGCTCCGATCACGACGCTCGACTCGACGCCCGACGAGCTCACGACCCAGACCGGGGCGAGCTTCGAGTTCAGCTCCGATGATCCGCAGGCCACCTTCGAGTGCAAGCTCGACGACGGCTCCTTCGCGGCGTGTACGTCCCCCGTGGAGCTCAGCGGCCTCGGCGACGGCGACCACGGCTTCGAGGTGCGCGCGACCGACCCGGCGGGCAACGTCGAGAGCCCGCCGGTGGCGTTCGCGTGGGTGGTCGACACGACGGCGCCCGACACGTCGATCGACTCCGGACCGCCGGATCCCTCCAGCGACTCAAGTGCCGAGTTCGTCGTCAGCGCCTCCGCCGAGGAGCCGCACCCGGCTTCGAATCCGTTCGAGTGCAAGCTCGACGATGGCGCCTTCGAGGCGTGCGGTGGCGGCTCGGGGCAGCCGATCGGGTTCAACTCGCTCTCCGACGGTGAGCACACCCTGGCTGTGCGGGCCCACGACGTGGCCGGCAACACCGACGCCACGCCCGCCACGTACTCGTGGACGATCGACACGGGAGGCCCGACGCTGACGATCGACTCCGGCCCCGCCGACCCCGCCAACTCGACGGAAGCGACGTTCGAGTTCAGCTCCGACGAGCCGGGGACGAGCTTCCTCTGCAAGCTCGACGACGCCGACCCGGAGCCCTGCACCTCGCCCGTCGACTACACGAACCTCGATCCCGGCACGCTCGGCGGCGAGCACAACTTCGAGCTCTCCGGCGCGGACGCGGCCGGCAATCCGCCCGCGGAGCTTCCGCCGCAGTACCGCTGGCACATCGATGTCGAGGAGCCGGAGACCGAGATCACGGGCGCCCCCTCCGACCCGAGCAGCAGCCACACGGCCGCCTTCAACCTCAACGCAAGCGACAACTTCTCCGATCCGTCCGGCGAGCGGCAGCCGACGTTCGAATGCAACCTCGACGGTGCCGGGTTCGAGGCCTGCGAGCAGTCGCTGAACTTCGGCAACCTCGACGAGGGCGCGCACACCTTCAAGGCACGTGCGATCGACGTCGCCGGGAACGTCGACTCGACGCCGGCGAGCTACGGCTGGACGATCGAGCTCGAGCCCGAGACGATCATCGATTCGGCGCCGCCCGCTCGCACGAACAAGACTTTCGCGACTTTCCAGTTCAGGGCGGAGCCCGGCGACAGCAGCTTCGAGTGCAAGCTCGATTCGGCGCCGTTTACGGCCTGCGAGTCGCCGAAGACGTTGTTGTTCCTGGCCGAGGGCGAGCACACGCTGGCCGTCCGGGCGGTGCGGCCCTCCGGCACGCCCGACCCCTCGCCGGCCACGAGCAGCTGGACCGTTGACAGGACCCCGCCCAGGACCACGATCACCTCGGGGCCGGCCGACGGCTCCTCGACCACCAGCGGGACGGTGTCCTTCGGCTACACCTCGAACGAGGCGGGATCGAGCTTCGCCTGCCGATTCGACTCGCACCCGTTCGCCCCCTGCAGCTCGCCGTCGACGGCATCGGGGCTCGGCGACGGCCGGCACAGCTTCCAGATCCTGGCGACCGACGACGCCGGGAACCACGGGCCGACCGTCACGCGGACGTTCGAGGTCGTCACACCCTGTCCGGCCGGGACGAGTCCGACGGTCGCCTGCTCGACCGACGCGCAGGGCCGCCTGACGATGATCGGCACCGCTGCCGGTGAGACCTTCGTCGGCTCCGCCGGGCCGGACGTGATCCACGCGCTCGGAGGGAACGACTCGGTCGCTTCCCGGGCCGGCGACGATCACGTCTTCGGCAACAACGGGAAGGACACGATCCGCGGTGGCCAGGGGGACGATGTGATCGACGGCATGGACGATCCCGACCTGATCCTCGGCCAAGACGGGGCGGACCAACTCGTCGGCGGCGGTGGCGCTGACACCCTCCGCGGTGACGACGGCGGCGACCGGGTCAGCGGGAATTCCGGTCAGGACACCCTCGAGGGTGGTGGCGGCGCCGACCGCATAGATGGTGGTGGCGGCAGCGACTCCGTCGACGGCGGTGGCGGCAGCGACACGATCAATCCCGGCGACGGGGCCGACGAGGTTCACGCCGGCGCCGGCAGCGACCAGATCGAGGCTCGCGACGGGACCAGGGACAGGATCTTCTGCGAGCGTTCCTCGGGGATCCTGCGGGGCGACAAGAAGGACCTCAACCTTGGCCGTCCGGCCTGCGTCCTGCGGCGCTGAGCGGAGACGGGACCACGCCCGTCGACCGCCCTCGGGCACTTCCCCCGCCGCCAGCTTCGAGTGCCGGCTCGACGACGGCATACGTGAACCGCCTGGACGGGGCTCTCGGAGGCCGCGCAGCGTCTGCCGCGGCCGTCAGCCACGACAGCCCCGGCCGTCCCGCGGGACTGCCCTAGCCTGACGCGGGTGAGATACCTCTCCCTGTTTCTTGCCGCGCTCGCCCTGGCCTCGTGCGGTTCGAGCCCGCCGCCCACGACGCCGCTTGCGTGCCAAGCGGGGCCCGGTGCTTTCCTCGCGGCGCTGGAGCGCGCCCCGGGCGAGGTCTTGGTCGACGGCGAGACGCCGATCAGCGACTGCCTGACTGAGGACCAGCCGGCAGGCGATCTGGCCGCTGTCGGTTCCAGCCTGGTGGTCGCAGCAACGAGGCTCAACTCCGAGGCCCGCAAACCGTCCGATCGTCGGGCGGCCGTGCAGCTCGGGTACCTCGTGGGCGCGGTCGAGAAGGGCGCATCCGCGACGGCCGGGGTGCACGCTGAGCTCGTCCGCAGGGTGAACTCGGCGGCTCGCTTCAGCGAGACCGGCAGGCCCCTGTCGTCAGCCGCTGAGAGGGCCTTCGGCCTCGGTTACGAGGCCGGGCGCGCGGCCGGGTGAGCGAGCCGGTGGCCGTCTCCTCGCCCGCTGGTCGCGAGCCAATAGCCTCCCCGGGGCAAGCATTGAGCCGAGCACGTGAAAGGAACCGAAATTGAGCGAGCCGAGCGAGAAGCTCTGGGGCGGGGAGACGGACAAGGCGGTGGACAACTTCCCCGTATCCGGCCAGCCCGTGCCCGCGCCGGTGATCCATTGGCTGGGCAAGATCAAGGCGGCCGCCGCGCGGACGAACGCCGAGCTCGGGCTGCTCGATGCCGACGTCGCCGCGCGGATCGCCGAGGCTGGCGACGCGGTCGGCCGCGGCGAGCACGATGAGCAGTTCCCGGTCGACGTCTTCCAGACCGGCTCCGGCACCTCTTCGAACATGAACGCGAACGAGGTGATCGCGGCGCTAGCCGGCGAGGGCGTGCACCAGAACGATCACGTCAACATGGGGCAGTCCTCGAACGACGTCTTCCCTTCCGCCGTGCATCTGGCGGCGCTCGAGCAGACGGTCGAGGAGCTGCTGCCTGCCCTCGACAACCTCGCCGCAGCGCTCGAGGCGAAGGAGCGCGAGTTCGCTGACATCGTCAAGGCCGGCCGCACGCACCTGATGGACGCCGTGCCCGTCACCCTCGGCCAGGAGTTCGGCGGCTACGCGGCGCAGATCCGGCTCGGCGCCGACCGCGTCCGCGGCACGCTCGAGCGCGTCGGCCAGATCCCGCTCGGCGGCACCGCGACCGGCACCGGCCTCAACACTCACAGCGAGTTCGCCGAGAAGTGCAGGGCGAAGCTCAGCGAGGGCTCGGGCCTCGACATCTTCGAGCCGCACGATCGCTTCGAGGCGCAGGCCAACCGCGACTCGCTGGTCGAGCTCTCGGGGATGCTCAAGGTCGTCGCCGTCTCGATGATGAAGATCGCCAACGACCTGGCGCTGATGGGCTCGGGTCCGCGCGTCGGCTTCGCCGAGCTGCGCCTGCCGGAGCTGCAGAAGGGCTCCTCGATCATGCCCGGCAAGGTCAACCCGGTGATCCCCGAGGTGACGATCCAGGTCGGCGATCAGGTGATCGGCAACGACGCGGCGATCACCGCCGCCGGCTCACAGGGCCAGTTCGAGCTCAACGTGCGGGTGCCGCTGATCGCCAAGAACCTGCTCGAGTCGATCGGCCTGCTCGCCTCTGCCGCGCGGCTCATGGACGAGAAGGTGATCCAGGGGGTCGAGCCCAACCACGAGGCCAACAAGGCCGCGGCCGAGGGCACGCTGGCGACGGCGACGGCGCTCAACCCCTACATCGGCTACGACAAGGCGACCGAGATCGTCAAGGCCGCGGCCGACTCGGGCCGGCCGCTACGCGAGGTCGCGCGCGAGCTCGGCGTCGACGACGCGACGCTCGACGAGGCGCTCGACCACGCGAAGATGGCCCGCCCTCACCACTGAGTGGGCGCGGCGGGACCGGAGGACCACGGAGCCGGCTAGACGGCCTGCGCCGTCCGGCGGGGGGAGCGTGTCTCGGCGGAGCGCACCTCGGTGAGCGCCGTGGCGTGGCCGCCGAGTGCCGCCGGGAGCGCGATCGTGACCCGGTCGAAGCCGACGGGTAGGCCCGTGGCTGAGGAGACGGCCTGAGCGGCTGTCGGCGTCGAGAGTCGCATCAGGCCGGCCTCCAGGCGGCACCCCATCGCCAGCTCGAGCGGGCTCGACTTGCGGTCGCGGATGGCCGGCAGCCTTTCGAGGCTGTCGTAGCCCTGCGCCCCCCGGACGAGGTTCACGAATTCGAGTAGATACAAAGTTGGCCTCCGTGTCGGGAATTTCCACGGTGGTCCCCCCGACTAGCGGCTATCTATTTCCGCTGTCGGTGATACGGCCGACAGCGGTTACGCGTTCAAAGATAGCGCTCGATTCGTGGCCCGCGTTTGCCGTGCAGTCGTTTGCAGGGGATCGTGATCTGTCCGTAACGAAGGGGTGTCACGATGTATGGAGCATTGGGCCCCGGAGTCGGCGCGGGCTGCCCTCCCCACGAACGGATTCCCGCCGGCACAGACACGGAGGACGCGATGACCCAGACAGATTTCGCCGCCAAGGACTCGAGCCAGCAGGACGCCGGCACCCCAGTCAAGACCGACACGGTCAGCTTCGGCGCGGGCTGTTTCTGGCAGGTCGAGGCCGCCTTCCGAGAGGTCGAGGGCGTGCTCGAGACGGCCGTGGGCTACGAGGGCGGTCACGTCCCGAACCCCACCTACGAGCAGGTCTGCACCGGGACCACGGGCCACGCCGAGGTCACCCAGGTGACGTTCGATCCCGCCAAGGTGAGCTTCGACGCGCTGCTCGACATCTACTGGAAGGTCCACGACCCGACCCAGGTCGACCGCCAGGGCCCCGACGTCGGCACCCAGTACCGGTCGGTGATCTTCGTCAACAGCGACGAGCAGCGCGCCGCCGCGGAGGCCTCCAAGGAGCGCGAGCAGGCGCGTCACCGCAAGCCGATCGCGACCTCCATCGAGGACGCCACCGGCTTCTACATGGCCGAGGACTACCACCAGTGCTACCTGGAGAAGCGCCAGGGGTCCGGCGGCCTGATGGGGATGCTGCTCGGGCGCTAACAACGGAGGGCCGGCGCCGGCTTCGGTCCCGACTGCCGTTCCGGCGAGGCTCCTCGGCCCGCGGGTCCTGTCCGGCGGGAGCCCGTGCCCCCGCAGATCCGCTTGGTTCACTTGGTCTGCGGAGGCACGGGCGCCCACCCGCCGGCCACCCGCGGGAGGGAGGGTCTCGTTGGCGTTGGCCGGCGAAGGGGCTTGGCCGGGGTGAGCTGGGGACGAGGGGTGAGGGGTTTACGCCTTGGGCAGTGAGGAAGGTGGGCTTGCGGGAGGGCTTGGCTACACCCACTGGTTACGAAACCTCCTAAGTAAGGAGGGAACGTGACCGGTCGATGTCTGTAGGGCTGCTTTGACCCCTCCCTCGCTGCCTCGCCGGCGAGTGGTCACGTTGGTTCGGAATAGTAGGCCCAACGTGACCGGTGGACTCGGAACGCCGGCCCTAGATCTTCACCGCTACGTACTTGGTCTCGAGGTACTCGTCGATGCCCTCGTTGCCGCCCTCACGGCCCACGCCGGAGGCCTTGACGCCGCCGAACGGGGCGCCGGCGTTGGAGACGAGGCCCTGGTTGAGACCGATCATCCCGGTCTCGAGCGCCTCGGAGACGCGGAGGGCACGCTGCAGGTCGCGCGTGTAGACGTAGGAGACGAGGCCGAACTCGGTGTCGTTCGCCGCCGCGATCGCCTCCTCGTCGGTGGCGAAGGTGGTGACCGGTGCGACCGGGCCGAAGATCTCCTCCTTGAGGAGCCTCGCATCGCCGGTGACGCCGCTGAGCACCGTCGGCTCGTAGAAGTAGCCGGCGCCGTCGAGCGCCTGGCCACCACAGGCGGCGGTCGCGCCCTTCGCGAGGGCGTCTTCGACGAGCTCGGCGACCTTGCCGCGCTGATCGTCATCGATCAGCGGGCCGACGTCGGTGCCGTCCTCGAGCCCGTCGCCAACGGTCAGGGCCTTCATCTTCTCGGTCAGCTTCGCGGTGAACTCGTCGGCGACCGACTCGTGCACGTGGAAGCGGTTCGCCGACGTGCAGGCCTCACCGACGTTGCGCATCTTCGCGATCATTGCGCCCTCGACCGCGGCGTCGACGTCGGCGTCACCGAAGACGACGAAGGGCGCGTTGCCGCCGAGTTCCATCGAGACCTTGAGGATGCCCTCGGCGGCCTGTTCGATCAGCTTGCGCCCGACCTCGGTCGAGCCCGTGAAGCTCAGCTTGCGCAGGCGCGGGTCGGCGATGATCGGCGCCGAGACTGAGCTCGATGAGCTCGCCGTGATCACGTTGAGGACGCCGTCGGGAAGCCCGGCCTCGCCGAGCACGTCAGCGAGGGCCAGCATCGAGAGCGGCGTCAGCTGGGCGGGCTTGACGACCATCGTGCAGCCGGCGGCGATCGCCGGGCCGATCTTGCGGGTGCCCATCGCCATCGGGAAGTTCCAGGGGGTGATGAAGAAGCAGGGGCCGACGGGCTGCTTCATCACGAGCACGCGGAAGGCGCCGTTGCCGGCGGGCTTGTAGTAGCCGTCGGTGCGCAGCGCCTCGCCGGCGTTCCAGCGGAAGAACTCTGCCGCGTAGGCGACCTCGGCCTGTGATTCGGCGAACGACTTGCCCATCTCCAGCGTCATCAGCGTGGCCAGCTCGTCCTTGCGGTCGTTGAGCGCCTCGAATGCCGACTGCAGGATCTGGGAACGGTCGTTGGGCGCACTCGCGCCCCACTCGGCCTGGGCGGCCACGGCTGCGTCGAGCGCCGCCTTTGCATCGTCGGCGGTTGCGTCGGCGATCTCGCAGAGCGTCTCGCCGGTCGCGGGGTTCTCGACGGCGATCGTCGCGCCCTCGCCGCCATCCCGCCACTCGCCCCCGATCAGGAGCTGCTTGGGGACCTCGTCGACCGCCGCATTCACCGTCGCGCTCGTGCTCATCTCGACCTCCGCAATCGCTTTCGCTGTGCCTGCTACGGACATTACCCCGCTGCGGGCCCCGGCCCACATCCGCAACTACCGGGTCCGCTGCGGGTTCTGGGGTCGGGCGATGGAAGGGCGGCCGCGGGCTGTGGCGAATCAGTCACAGGCGCCGCCCCTCCAGCGCCCGTCCGGCAGAGCATGCGAGTTCCCGATCCCAGAATCGCGCGCCAGGCGCCCCGCCCCGGGGCTCCGCCTCGCGCACTCGTCGCGCTGCTTGCGGCGCTCGGGCTGCTCGCCCTCACCATTCCGGCCGGCGCCGCCGCGAAGGGCTTCGTGATCAAGGGTCACGGCTACGGGCACGGTGTCGGCATGAGCCAGTGGGGCGCATATGGCTACGCCAAGCACGGTGTCGGCTACAGGAAGATCCTCGGGCACTACTACTCGCACACGAAGGTCGACCGGACGAAGCCGAAGCGGGTGGGCGTGCTGCTCCAGACTCGGCCCGGCGGCGTCGGCTTCAAGGGCGCCAAGCGCGCCTGCGGCCGCAAGGTCAAAGCGAGCAAGCGCTATCGCGCCGATCTGAGCCGGAACGGCAACAAGCTCAGGCTCGAGAGCAAGTCCGGGCACAAGCTCACCTCTTGCGGGCATCTGCTCAAGGCAATCGGCTCCGGCCCGATCAAGATCTCCGGGCTCGGCCCCTACCGCGGCGGGCTCGTCGTCAAGCCGGCGGGCGGCAGCAGCGTCAACGTGATCAACCGACTGTCGCTCGACGACTACGTGCGTGGCGTCGTCCCCCACGAGGTTCCCGCCTCGTGGCCGAAGGACGCGCTCGAGGTGCAGGCAGTCGCCGCCCGTAGCTACGCCCTGACCAGCGGCGTCGACGGCGACGGCTACAGCCTCTACAACGACACCCGCAGCCAGGCGTATGGCGGGGTCAAGCTCGAAACGAAGGAGACGAACAAGGCGGTGCGGGCAACCGCGCGCGAGATCGTCACCTACAAGGGCAAGCCGGCGCAGACTTTCTACTACTCGAGCTCGGGCGGGCGCACGGAGGCGAGCCAGTACGGCTTCGACGGGGGTTCACCGCGGCCGTATCTGAAGTCAGTCGATGACCCCTACGACAAGGCCGCTCCGTACCACGGCTGGACCGTGCGGATGTCGCGCAGCGAGATCACCGCCAAACTGGCCGGCCTCGTCCGCGGCAAGCTCCGCAAGATCGACGTCACGAAGACCGGCGACTCGCCGCGAATCGTCCGCGCCCGGGTCGTCGGCAGCAAGGGCTCGACGGTGACCAGCGGCTACGAGCTGCAGGGCCGCCTCGGCTTGCGCTCGACCTGGTTCCGGGTCCGCGGCGGCTGAGCCCGTCGGACCGGGGGCCGGACTGCAGTCTCAGCCGTCGGCGAACGGCTGCAGCGGTACGCCGTGGTCGGTCTCCCGCATGCCCAGCTCGAAAGCGGCACCGCCCTCGACCTGCAGATGGACGTGCTGCTCGCCGGGCCGCTCGGCCCGCAGTCGCAGGTCGGCGATCGAGCAGTTGATCGTGTTGTGCTCGCCGCCGCCGGGGTCGGCGTAGACCCAGGCGACGAAGCGCTCCAGCGGCGCGCCGACCGCCCCCCGCAGCGTCACCCCGGCGCCCGGGACGACGAACTCGCAGCCACCCGGCCGCTCCTCGATGCTCGTCCCGTAGGTCTTGCCGAGGCCGCCCAGCTTCATCACCTCGCCGTCGAGCGCGATTGCGCCGTTCGCGATCCACGGCGTCGTGAAGCGCCCGATCTTGATCCGGCCCGCGGCGATGTCGACGTAGTCGGAGGGCTCGCGGCCCTCGAAGCCCGCGCCGTGGATCCAGATCCAGCGCTCGGCGTGCTCGGCGCCCCAGTTGTGGCCGACCATGCCGGGCCAGGAGTCGAGCTCGATCCGCTCGCCGTCGATGTCAAGCGTCCCGCTGAAGGAGGCGCCGGGATGCGGGCTGAGCAGTTTCGTCCGCGGCAGCTTCGACCGATAGAGGCGCTCGCTGGGCAGGTGCCGGAGCGACTCGTGGTTGTCGATGAAGGTGAGGTCCCAACGCGCATCGATCTCGGGGATCGTGAGCCGGCCGGTGGCGTGCCCCGCCCCGATCTCGCACTCGGCGACGCGAACGTAGGCGCCGGGGGGCGTCGCCAGGCTGTCGGCGCCGAACGTTGCCTTGCCGGCGTGCGGGCCGTGGCCGTCGGCGGCGAACCAGGTGAACCAGACCGAGCCGCTCGGCTCCTCGCCGGGCGGCTTGTGGATCGTGTGGCGGAGCCACAGCGCCCGGCCGCCCGCCGGATCGGCGGCCTTGACGTAGAAGCTCTCGTAGTGGCCGTCACCGGGGGCGACGTCCACGTAACGCGCTGCGGTACGCACGGCGCCACCCTACCGCTACCTCTTCCGCGGGGACCGGGGTTTGCCAAGCTGCTGGCAATGGATGCGGGACCGCGCAGGCGCCGTTTCGACTCGCTGCCGCCGGCGGTTCGCGTGCTCGTGGGCCTGCTGTCGCTCCTCGTCGTCGCCGGCGCGATCGCCTGGGGCGCGCTCGAGCTGACCGGCGCGCTCGACCACGCCTCCGTCGATTCCGGCGCGGTGATCGAAGCGGCCCAGAACTCGACGCCGGACAGCGATCCGTTCGCCTGGGATTCTTCCCGCGAAGCGGACTTCGAGCAACGGGCGGCGCTCGGCAACTCGCACGTCCTCTACGAGGAGGTCCCGGGTGGAGCCGTCGCCAGCGCCAAGCGGACCGCCGCCTGGGACGACGAGATCAAGATCGCGGCGAAGCGCTACGGCGTCGACCCCGACCTGATGGAGGCGATGGTCTTCCTCGAGTCGGCGGGCCGCCCCGACGTGATCGCGGGCGGCACCGACCCGGCGGCCGCCTCCGGGCTTGCGCAGATCGTGGCGTCGACGGGCTCCGACTTCCTTGGCATGGAGATCTACCTCGACCGCAGCCGCCAGCTCACGAACCAGATCGCTGACTTCATCGCGCGCTCGGAGAAGCTGCAGCGCAAGGCGGCGAAGCTCTCGGGCGGCTCGAAGAAGCAGCAGAAGAAGGCGGCGAAGCTCGCTCATCAGGCGGACCGCGCCGACAAGGACGCGGAACGGGCGCGGCGCGCGAGGATGCAGATCGACCCGCGTTTCGACCCCCAGCAGGCGCTCAACGGGATGGCGCTCTACCTGAAGAAGGCGCAGGACAAGCTCGGCCGTGAGGACCTCGCCGTGACCAGCTACCACATGGGTCTCGGCAATCTGACCGACGTGATCGACTCCTACGCGAAGGCGAACGGCGTCGACACCAAGGCCGAGACGCCGGCCCAGACGGTCGCCGACGCCGGGCTCTCCTACGCCCAGCTCTACTTCGACAGCTCGCCGCTGAAAAACGAGCAGACCTACAAGCGCCTGTCGGCCTTCGAGGACGACAGCGCCACCTACTACTGGCGGGTGCTGGCCGCGGAGCAGATCATGCACCTGTTCCACACCGACCGGGCGAAGCTCAACGAACTGCAGACGCTCTACACGAACAAGGCGACCTCCGAGGAGGTCTTCCACCCGCAGGAGGGGACGCGCGTCTTCGACGACCCGAGCGAGATCCAGGACGGCCTCGACGCGGGCGAGCTCGTGCCGATCCCCGAAGGCCCGCAGTACGCCTACCGGATCGGCCCCGAACTCGGCGAGCTCGCCGACAAGCTCGGCGTCGACCGCAAGCTCTACGAGTCGCTGCGGCCGGAGGCGCTGGCCACGCTGATCTACATGAGCTCACGCGTGCAGGCGATCACCGGCCAGCACTCGAAGAAAGACGACCTGATCGTGACCAGCGCCGTCCGCGACCAGCAGTACCAGGACGCGCTCGTGCAGTCGAACCCCGAGGCGACCGCCGAGTACTCGCTGCACACGACCGGCTACTCGTTCGACATCCTCCGCCGCTACCGCAACGGCAAGGAGGCAGCCGCCTTCCAGTTCGTCCTCGACCGTCTCCAGGACCTCGGCGTGATCGACTACGCGGTCGAGCCGACCGCGATCCACGTCACGGTCTCGAACGAGGCCAAACCGCTCCTGGACGGCTGAGGCGCGGCGGCGGTGAGGTCAGCCCCGCGCAAGGCGGGAGCAACTGGTAGTGGGGACTCGCCGGGCTGCCGGCGAGGCTGCACAATCGGCGACTACTTGTTGCCGATGAAGTAGAAGGGGTTCGGGAGCTTGAACCCGCGGACCGCGTAACCCCCGACGAGGTCGCTCTCCTGGTCGCCGACGTTGACCAAGATCCGGTAGCCCTCCTTCTCGATCGCCGCGCGCGTGCCGCTCTTGTACTGCTTCGTCGGCTCGCCGCCGTCGTTGAGGTGGAGCTCCGTCCAGCCGGAGTAGCCGGCAGCCTTCAGGTTCTTGTCCGTAAAGTCCCGAAAGGCCGGGATCGAGCCCGGGCGGCCGGTAATGAAGAACGTCGAGACTCCGTGCTTCTTGGCCCAGTCAAAGAGCGAGAGCGTCGGCTCGAGCGCCGGGGAGTCAGCGGCCACGATGGCGGCCGCCAGAGCTCCGACCGTGCCGGTGAAGTTGCTCGCGGCCAGGCGCGAGTAGCTGGAGAGCGCCGTCTCGTCGATGTCGAAGACGATTCCCGGCTTGCCCTTCGGGCAGCTCGGGCTCGGCCCAGGCCGCTTGCACTGGCGTTCCCGTCGGGCGCGCTTGTTCAGCTTCTGCCGCAGGAACTTCTTCGCGGCGGCGTCAACCGAGGAGAGGTCGCTTTCGTACGCGCCGGAGTCGTGGTACGCCTTCAGCGCCGAGGCGTAGTCGCCGGCACCAACTGTTCCCCTCGCCCTGACCAGAGGGAGCCCGACACCGGTCGGGTGCACCGACTGGATCGGCACGCCGGCCCTCACCGAGGTCTGGACGACCTTGCCGCCACCGCCGGCGGCGAGCGCAGCGGCGACCGCCGTGGCCGCGATGGCGCCAATCGCGGCGGCAATCACGTAGCGAAGCCAGACCGGTAGTCGGCTTCGAGTATCCGCGCTGCGGTCTCCCTGCATCTCGTGGATACGGTACCGCGAGCTCTCTGCCTCCTCACCGGAAGGGGTGCTGACGGAGGCCGGCACACGTCGATGGCAACGAGCCCGGCCGCCCGGCCGTCAGGTGTGCTTGACGGTGATCACGTCGCCGTCGGCCATCACGTAGTCGCGGCCCTCGATGCGGAGGGTGCCGCGTTCGCGGGCGCCCGCGTAGCCGCCGGCGTCGATCAGTTCCTGCCAACCGATTACCTCGGCCTTGACGAAGCCGTCGGCGATGTCGCTGTGGATGCGGCCGGCGGCGTGCCAGGCGGTCAGCCCTTTGCGCAGGCTCCAGGCGCGGCCCTCGACGGCCTCGCCCGCGGTGAAGAAGCTGATCAGCTCGAGCAGCGAGTAGGCCGCGCGGATCATCCGGCTCAGCCCCGACTCGGTCATGTCGAGGTCCTCGCGGAGCAGCGCCGCGTCGGAGGCGTCGAGCTCTGCGAGCTCGGCCTCGATCTTGGCGCTCAGGCCGATCGCCTGATCACCGGCGGCCTGCGCGTGCTCGATCAGCGCCGCCGGTGCCTCGTTCGAGCCCTCGTCGACGTTGGCCACGTAGAGGACCGGCTTCGAGGTCAGCGCCTGCAGGTTGCGGACGGCGTCCGGCGCTGCGTCGGGGGCGGGGACCGAGCGCACCGGCTCGCCCCGCTCGAGCGCGGCGACGACGAGCTCGAGCCAGTCGCGCTCGGCGATCGCCTCCTTCTCGAGTGCCTTCGCCTGCTTGGCGACGCGCTCCAGGCGGCGCTGCGCCGTTTCGAGGTCGGCGAGCATCAGCTCGGCCTCGACCATCTCGGCGTCGGCGACTGGGTCGACGCGGCCGTCGGGGTGGGGGACGCCGTCGTCGGAGTGGGCGCGGACGACGTGGCAGATCGCATCCGTCTCGCGGATCGAGGCGAGGAACTGGTTGCCGAGCCCTTCGCCGGCATGCGCGCCCTTGACGAGGCCGGCGATGTCGTGGACCTCGAGCGACTCGTGCACGATCGGGTCGGCGCCGAGCAGCTCGCAGATTGCGTCGAGGCGTTCGTCGGGGACGGCGGCGATCGCGACGTTCGGCTCGATCGTCGTGAACGGGTAGCCGGCCGACTCGGCACCGGCCTGGGTGAGCGCATTGAACAGCGTCGACTTGCCGGCGTTCGGCATGCCGACGATCCCGACCTTCATCGCGCCCAGACCTCGGCGTCCGAGTTGGCCCGCAGCGCGATCCCCGGCAGCGGCCAGTGGCGGCCGATCTCGCGACCGAGCAGGACGCCGGCGAGCACGTCGGAGGGGTAGTGCATGCCGAGGAAGGGGCGGCCCGCGCAGACGCCGCCGGCGAGCAGCGCCAGCGGTGGCCGCAGCCTGGGCGCGACGCGGCCGAGGGCCGTCGCGCCGGCGACCGCGGAGCTCGCGTGGGCGGACGGGAAGGAGAGCTTGCTCGGCGCTCGGGCCAGCATCGGATGGTCTTCGATCAGCGGCCGCTCGCGGCCGACGGCGAGCTTGACGCCGTAGTTGACCCAGACCGCGGCGGGGCCGGCGGTGGCCGCGGCCAGCCAGGCGGCCGGCCGGCGGCGATCGAGGGCCGCGCCGGCGAGGCCGAGCGCGAGCCAGCCGAGACCCCACTCACCAAACGTGCCGAGCGCCCCCGCGGCCCGCTCGCTCGCCGCCGTGTGGCCCTTCGTGCGCAGCGCGACGAGCAGCTTCTGGTCGAGGCGGCCGAGCGCCTTCATCGGTCCACCACGGCCGGAGACGGCGCGATCGATCCGGCTTCGACGCCGGCTCAGCTTTCGGGGTCGCTCGAGGAGCACGGCGGCGGAGGATAGGGAGGGGGCGGCCTCAGAGCTCGCGGTAGAGCGGCGGCGGCGCGCTCACCCGATCACCAGCTCGAGCTCGCGGTCGCGCACGCCGAAGCGCAACGTGCCCTCCGGGCTGCCCTCGTGGCCGAGGGCGCTCGCCGGCACGACCTCGCCGTCGACGTTGAGGTCGTGGCCCGGTCCGAGCGCGACCGTGATCTCGGCGCCGCGCGAGTCGTGCACGCCGGCCTGCTCCTCGATCTCGCCCCGCTTGAGACCGAAGGCACGCCGGGCGAGCGCCGCGCGCGGCCCGCCCTCGATGACGATGACGTCGAGCAGGCCGTCGTCCGCGTCGGCGGCGATCTGTGAGCCGCCGCCGAAGGCGCCGGTGCAGCCAACCGTCACCTGCCAGGCCTCGCCCGCGAAGAGCTCGCTGCCGTCGCAGGCGACCCGCACGGCGAACGGCTCCGCGCTGACGCCGGCGCGGACCGCGCCGAGCGCGTAGGCAAGCGGGCCGAGCCGCTCCTTGAGATTCTCGGCCGCATCCGCGGCGGCCGGGGCAAGGCCGAGGCTGGCGACGTTGAGAAAGGCCCGCTCGCCGACCTCGGCGATGTCGACCCTGCGGGTCCGCGTCCCGCTCACCGCCAGCCGGGCCGCCTCGGTTGCCTCCGCCGGGAGCCCCATGCGCGCGGCGAAGTCGTTCGCCGTGCCGGCCGGAACGACCGCGAGCGGCACCCCCGCGGCACGGGCGGCGAGCGCGCCGACCGCGAGCGAGCCATCGCCGCCGGCGACGACCACCCGGTCGGCCTCGGCCGCCCCGGCGCGGGCGCCGTCGGCGATCTCGAAGGACTCAACATCGGCCCCGGCGGCGGCGAGCAGCGCCGCGACGTCCGCCTCTGCGGCCGTGCCCGACGCCTGGTTGCTGATCAGTGCCACGCGCATCGGGCGCGAGGTTAACCCCGAAGGACTCGTCCGGCGCTCCGGCTGAAATCCCCACGGATGGAGGCAGCCGCCGGCCACGACGTCCCGTATTACCGGGAGCGCTTCAACCGTGCCGGTCTGCCGCTCTTCGACGAGGACTTCAGCGCCTCGACCGACGTCTTCAATCGGGCCGTGCCGCTGCTCGGCCTCGTTTTCGTCGGCGAGCTGCTCGGCGCGGTCCAGCTCGAATGGTCGCTGCTCGCCAACCTCGCCGCGATCGCCGGCGGGCTGGCGATCCTGATCGGCGGGATCGGCATCGTCAACCGGGTCCGTGGAAGACCCTTCTTCTCCCGTCCGCGCCACGTCGGCCGGCTCGAGCTCGGCGCCTTCGTCCTCGTCCCGGCGTTGCTGCCGCTGATCTTCGGCGGACAGACGACGAGTGCCTGGGTGACGGCGGTCTCGAACCTAGCTCTGCTGCTGCTGATCTACGCGGTCCTCGGCTACGGGCTGCCCTCGATCGTCCGCTGGGCCGTCGGCCGGCTCGGCGGACAGCTGCGCACGTCGTTCACCCTGCTCGCCCGCGCCGTGCCGCTGCTGATGATCTTCGGGCTGCTCTCCTTCATGAGTACCGAGATGTGGCAGGTGTTCGCGCTCGAGAACGAAGGCGGCCTGGCGATCATCGGCGCCCTCTTCCTGGCGCTCGGCGTCGGCTTTCTGATCGCCCGCTTACCCCGCGAGGTGCGGACGCTCGAGGCCGAGGTCGGCTCGACCGCACAGCCGCTGTCGCCGAAGCAGCGGCGCAACGTTGGTGCGGTGCTGTTCGTGAGCCAGGCCCTGCAGGTGCTGACGGTGACGCTCATGGTCTTCGCCTTCTTCGTCGTCTTCGGGCTCTTCGCCGTGACCCCCGGCGTGCGCGAGGCGTGGCTCGGCCCCGACGCGAGCGTCAACTTCCATGAGTACGCGCACTTCACTCTGTTCGGCGCCGACTACCAACTCACCAACCAACTGCTCCAAGTCGCCGGCGCGCTCGCCGCGTTCAGCGGCCTCTACTTCGCCGTCGCGATGCTCACCGACTCGACCTACCGTGAGGAGTTCCTCGACGAGGTCACCTCGGAGCTGCGTCAGACGTTCCGCGAGCGCGCCGCGTACCTGCAGCTGCGGTCGGGCACCGGCTCCTGAGCTGGAACAATCCGCCGCCGTGATCGAGGTCGAGGGCTTCATCCACCACCCGGGCCATCACTGCGGCTCCACCGCGCTACGCAACCTGCTCGGCTGGCACGGGGTGCCGATCAGCGAGGAGCTCGCCTTCGGGCTCGGCGCCGGCGCCTGCTTCTACTACCTGCCCTTCGATGACCTCTCGCCCTCGCGGTTCACCAACGGCCGCACGGGCCGCCTCGAGGAGCGCTTCCTCGAGCTCACCGGCGTGCCGCTGCGCCAGCGCACCTCCGAGGACGCCGAGGAGGCGTGGGGGATGGCGGCGGCGACGATCGACGAGGGTCGGCCGGCGATTCTGCTCACCGACCTCTACTACCTCGACCACTACGGTCGCTCCGCGCACTTCCCGGGCCACGCCGTGGTCCTCGTCGGCTACGACGACGAGCGTGCCTACGTCTCGGACACCGCCTTCGAGGAGATTCAGCGGACCTCACTCGAGGGCCTCGCCAAGGCGCGCCACGAGCAGCACCCGTTCTTCCCGCTGGCCGGGCACATGATCGATCTGCCACCTGGCGAGACGGTGACGATCGAGGACCTGCGAGCCGCGGCGCCCCGGGCCGTGGCCGCTGCCGCGCAGCTCATGCACGAGCCGCAGATGGGCGAGTTCGAGGGCCTGCCGGCGCTGCAGAAGTTCACCGCCGAGGTCGGCGACTGGCCCGAGGCGGTCGCCGACTGGCAGTGGTGCGCACGCTTCAACTACCAGGTGATCGAGCGCCGCGGCACCGGCGGCGGCAACTTCCGGGCCCTGTACTCGCGCTTTCTCACCGAGGTCGGGATGGAGGTCGAGGCCGAGCAGGCGGCGGCCGCATCCGGCGCCTGGACGACGCTCGCCGAGGAGCTCCACGCGGCGAGCGAGGCCGACGAGCCCGAGCCGCGCCTGTGGGATGCCGTTCGCGGCTCCGCCGCCGCGGTGCTCGACGCCGAGACGCTGCTCTGGGACAGCCTCGCCCGCGTCGGCGAGGCCCGCTAGGAGCGGGCGCCCGCCTCAGGCGAGGCGGACCGGGATCGACCGGTACTGGTTGAGGAAGGTCGAGCTGAGCCGCTCGGCGTCTCCGTCCAGTTCGATCTGCTCGAAGCGGCGCATCGTCTCCTCGATCCACAGCTTCAGCTCGAGCCGCGCGAGCCCGGCGCCGAGGCAGAAGTGGCGCCCGCCGCCGCCGAAGCCCTGGTGCGGGTTCGGGTCGCGGCGCACGTCGAAGCGCTGTGGATCGTCGAACGCGCTCTCGTCGCGGTTGCCGGACACGTACCAGAGCGCGAGCTTGTCGCCGGCGCGGATCTGCGTGCCGCTGAGCTCGACGTCGCGAGTCGCGGTGCGTCGCATGTAGGCGAAGGCGGGGTGGAAGCGGACGAACTCCTCGACGACCTGCTCGAGCGGCACCGCGCCGGTGCGCACGAGCTCCATCTGCTCCGGGTCGTCGAGCAGGCTCTTCAGCCCCGACGTGAAGACCGCCCGGGTCGAGTCGTTGCCGGCGACCATCAGCAGGAAGAAGAACATGACGACTTCCTCGTGCGAGAGGCGCTCGCCGTCGACCTCGGCCTCGATGAACGCCGTGGTCAGGTCGCCGGTCGGGTTCTTCTCGCGCTCGGCAACCATCCCGTCCACGTAAGGGATGAACTCCTCGAGTGCCCGCCAGACCTCGCCGAGGTCGGGGACGAGTCGCGGGTCCTCGAAGGCTGTGGTGCGGTTGGTCCAGTCGACGAGCTTGCCGGCGTCCTCGCGCGGCACGCCGAGCATGTCGCCGATCACCATCGAGGGCACGTAGATGCCGACGTCCTGAACCAGGTCGATGCGACCGTCGGGATGCGCCTCGAGCGCCCGGTCGAAGACGAGGTTGATGATCTCGCGCATGCGCTCGGTGTGCTCGATCGCGCGCTTCGGTGTGAAGGCGCGCTGCACGAGGCCCTTGAGCCGGTCGTGGCGGGGCGGGTCCTGGGAGATCAGCATGTTGGCGCTGATGTCGAGCGGGTCCGGCTCGCCCGGCTCCGCCATCCGGTCGACGAGGATGATGCTGCGGTCGGAGGAGAACGTCGCGTGATCGCGGCCGACCGCGCGGATGTCGTCGTAGCGGACGATCGACCAGAAGCCGCCCTCGTCCGGGAACTCGCCCATCTCGCTCCAGTGCAGATCAGGCTGCTCCCGGAGCTCGGCGAAGACCTCGTGGGGCGGGCCTTCGCGCCACAGGTCGAGGTTGCTGAGGTCCAGCTCGGAGGGGCGGGGCGGTGCTGCTGTCGGCGTCATCGTCTGCTCGCTTCTGTCGGGGCCGTCTCGGCTTGCGCGCCGGACGGTATCAGCTTTGGAACATTTTGCAAACGTGTTCCCTTACGAACGGATCAGACATCTGTCCCGCCGTCCGGCTAAGATCGCGCCATGGCAGCCGAGCAAGTCGTCTTCCGCCGTCCAACCCGCGCCGACGCGCTGGCGCTCGCCCGCGAGGAGTTCCTCGCCGGCGAGCGGGTCGAGATGCAGACGCTCGCCGCGCGCCTGGGGATCGGGCGCACCACGCTCTACCGCTGGGTCGGTGAGCGGGAGGGGCTGCTCGGCGAGGTCTTCGGCGGTCTCGTCGACGAGTGGCTGGCGGTCGTCGAGCCGGAGGTCGAGAGCGGGGGCGTCGAGGAGTTCCTGACCCTGTTGCGCCGCTTCCTCGAGTTCGCCGCGGGCTCGGAGCCGCTGACCGAGTTCGCTCAGCGCGAGCCGGCGCTTGCCCTGCGCACGCTCACCGATGCGGACGGCCCCGTGACGAAGCGATCGGATGCCGTCCTCCGGCGGCTCCTCGACGCAATCGAGCCACCGCTCGCCGTCCCGACGGAGGTCGTCAGCGCGATCGGGCTGACCGCGCGAACGCTCGTCTGGGCGAACATCGCGACGGGCCACGCGCCCGACATCGACGGCGCCCTGCAGCTCGCGAGGACGCTGCTCGCGAACTGCGCTCGCCCGTCCTAGGCACGCCCCGAGCCTCACGCGCCGATTGCCGTCCATTTAGGTACTGCATGGGGTACTCAGGTGGACGACTACCTTTGGCATCCCCCTCGCTGCACCCAGGCAGCGGACGGAAGGGCGCTCAGTCGCCGGAGCCGAAACCGACCGACGCGTGGCTCGCGGCGACGCGCAGAAAGGCGACCTTGCCGAGGTCGATGTCGACCTCGCCCTCATCGGTCTTGACGCTGCGCCAGCCGCCGTCGGACAGCTTCTTGCGGAGCTCGTCGAGCTGAGCTTCGTCGAGCTTCAGCGTGATCACCTGCTGGCCGACGAAGCCGACCTCCACGCGCTTGACGTCGGCCATCTCAGTGCCCTCCCTCGGTCGGTTGAACGATTTCTGTGAGCACGCCGCCCGTCGACTTGGGGTGGGCGAAGGCGACGAGGCTGCCGCGGATGCCGACGCGGGGCGTCTCGTCGATCAACTCGACGCCGGCCTCGCTGAGCTCGGCCAGCGTCGCTTCGATGTCTGTGACCGCGTAAGCGACGTGGTGCAGCCCCGGGCCCTTGCGCTCGAGGAACTTGCCCACGGGCGTCTCCGGCCCGAGCGGCGAGAGCAGCTCGACGTGGCCCTCGCCGACATCGAGCAGGACCGCCTCGACGCCCTGCTCGTTCACCGTCTCGCGGTGGACGAGCGGCATCCCGAGCGACTTCTCATAGAGGGCGATGGCGGCCTCGAGATCTTCGACCGCGACGCCGATGTGATCGATCCGATCGAGCATCGCGGCGCAGTCTATTGAGCGACCGGGCGCGGCCCCCGATCCGATCCGCTGCCCGGACGTATCGTTCCGGTGATGGTTCCCGCAGATGCCGGTCGCGGCCCGGCCCGTGATCGCCGGGTCACCTACCTCGGGCACGCGAGCGTCCTCTTCGAGCGCGATGGGACGACGATCCTCGCCGACCCGCTGCTGCGCCCGAGCCTGCTGCGCGTGCTGCGCCGGCGCGGTGCGATCCCGCCGCTCGAGCGAAGCGGCCTCGACGCGGTCCTCATCTCCCACGTCCACCACGACCACTTCGATCTGCCGACGCTCCGCCAGCTGCCCCGCTCGACGCCGATCCTCGTTCCCGAAGGGGCCCGCAGCGCCCTCACCCGGGAGCGCTTCACCGACGTGCGCGAGGTCGCGCCGGGCGAGGAGCTGCAGCTCGGGCGCCTGCGGGTCGTCGTCACCGAGGCCGTGCACAAGGCGGCGCGCCGCCGGATGGGCGAGCCGCCGGCGCTCGGCTACCTACTCGGCGAGCCTGGCGATCTCACGTATTTCCCTGGCGACACCGAGATCTTCGACGGGATGGCCGAGCTCGCCGGGGCCGGCATCGACCTGGCGCTGCTGCCGATCTGGGGCTGGGGGCCGACGCTCGGGCCCGGTCACATGGACCCCGAGCAGGCCGCGCAGGCGCTCGCGATCCTCGGCGCGCGGCGCGCGGTACCCATCCACTGGGGCACCTACACGCCGATCGGCGCCGGGCGTCTCTGGCCGTGGATGAGCGAGCGGCCGGCTCGCGAGTTCACAGAGCACGCCGGCCGCACGGTTCCCGGGGCCGAGGTGGTCGTGCTCGAGCCCGGTGAGTCGCTGCCGGCGCTCGGCGGCTGAGCTCCGTCCAGCGCCTGTCGCTCGACCCGGACTTCGTGATGCGTGCCGGCTACTCGCCGGGGCGAGGCGGGGGCCTCGAGGGCGGCGCCGGTGGCTCCTCGTCGGGCGCCTCGGCCGCGCCGAGTGCCTCGGCCGGTTGCCCCACTCGCGGCGGTTCCTGCAGTGAGCGCCGCGGCAGGCGGGTGACGGGCTCCGGGGTCTCGCCGGCCCGGTGCCCGGCCATGATCTCGGCGATCTCGTCGTGCTCGATCACCTCGTTGTCGAGCAGGCGCTCGGCGATCTCGTCGAGCAGGTCGCGGTGGTCGGAGAGCAGCCGGTGGGCGCCGCGGTAGGCCTCCTCGGCGATGTCGGAGACCTCCTCGTCGCGGCGCTGGCGCATCATCTCGGAGACGTTCCAGTCGTTGGCGGGCACCTGGTGAGAGCGGATGGAGGTGCCCATCCCGTACTCGTAGACCATGCCGCGGGCGATCGTCGTCACCTTGGCGAGGTCGTCGGAGGCGCCCGTCGTCACCTTGCCGAAGGTGATCTGCTCGGCGACGCGACCGCCCAGTAGCACCTTCATGTAGTCGATCAGCTCCTCGCGCGACTTCAGGTAGCGGTCCTCCTGGGGCAGGTTGAGGGTGTAGCCGAGCGCCTTGCCGCGCGGCACGATCGAGACCTTCTGGACCTTGTCGACGGTCGGCAGCAGCTCGGAGACGAGCGCGTGCCCGGCCTCGTGCCAGGCGACGACGCGCTTCTCGTGCTTGGTGATCACCTTGCGGCTCTGCAGGCCGGCGATGACCCGCTCGAAGGCGTTGTCGAAGTCGACCTGGCCGACGAACTCGCGCTTCGCGCGACCCGCCTGGATCGCGGCCTCGTTGCAGAGGTTGGCGAGGTCGGCGCCCGTCAGCCCGGAGGTGTGCTGGGCGACGCGGTGCAGGTCGACGTCCTGGCCGAGCGGCTTGCCGCGCGTGTGCACGTGCAGGATCTGCTCGCGGCCACGCAGGTCGGGGGGCGGCACGAGGACCTGGCGGTCGAAGCGACCCGGGCGGAGCAGCGCCGGGTCGAGCTTGTCGATCAGGTTGGAGGCGGCCATGACGACGATGTTGTCGGAGGCCTCGAAGCCGTCCATCTCGACGAGCAGCTGGTTCAGCGTCTGGTCGCGCTCGCCGGAGACGTCGTTGCCGCGAACGCCGCCGACGGCGTCGAGCTCGTCGATGAAGAGGATCGAGGGGGCGTGGTCGCGGGCCTCCCGGAACAGGCGGCGGATCCGGGCGGCGCCGAGGCCGGCAAACATCTCGACGAACGAGGACGCCGACTGGCTGAAGAAGTTGGCCCCGGACTCATGCGCGACCGCCTTGGCGAGCATCGTCTTGCCGGTCCCGGGGGGGCCGTGCAGCATGATCCCCTTCGGAACCTTGGCGCCGAGCGCCTTGAAGCGCTTCGGGTCGGAGAGGAAGTCGACGACCTCCCGCAGCTCCTCCTTGGTGCCCTCGACGCCGGCGATGTCGTCCCAGGTGACGCCGACCTTGCGCCGCTTCGCCTTGATCTCCTGCGGCTTGGTCTTCGGCATCAGCCCGACCGTCTTCCACATCAGAAAGACGATCGCCCCGAGGAAGATCACCGTGAAGACCGGCAACCAGTTGCCGACCTCGTAGAGGATTGAATTCACATCGGCGCTAGCCACCGTCCGGCTTCCCTTCCGTCGAGCCGCGTTCCCCGAGCACGCTCAGGGGCCCTTGGTTCTCTATCGGGACGCGCGCAGAGGGGGTTGAGCGCCGCGCGCAGGCGCCGACCAAGCGTCCAGTCGGCCCGGAGGTCAGTCCGCCCCCTCGGCGGCGAGGATCGCGTCCATCGCGGCGATCCCGACCTCGATCTGCTCCTCGTTCGGCTCACGCGTGGCGAACAGGCGCTGGATCGAGTCGCCGGCGGCATGCACGGCGCGGCCGAGCGGCGATTCCGGGTTGCGTTCCGCGTAGGCGAAGGTCTCGACGGCGAGCGAGAGGCTGGCAACCGAAGCGACCCAGCGGGTCACGGGGCCGGGCTGCTTCGGCAGCCGGTCCATGATCGCCTGGCCGGCGACGGTGAAGACCATCATCGGTCCGATCAGGTTCGAGCCGCAGCGCTGGTGCTCCTTGGCCGCGGTGCGCGGGTCGCGGCTGCCGTGCTCGTAGGCGGCGATCGCCTTGTGCTCGACCCCGTGGTAGGAGGCGAGCTCGGAGCCGCTGAGCGCGACGCCCGCGGGGACCATGCCGAGCGCCGTCGAGATCGCCTCGCCGCCGACCGTCGTGCCGTTGCGGCGTCGCAGCAGCGCGGTGGCCGCCGTCACCGCGGCGGCGGCCACGACGACGCGGGCGTCCTCGAAGGGCAGGCGCGAAGAGGGCAGCGAGCGCCGCGCGATCGGGATCACGGCGAAGGCCTCCGCCATGCGGATCGGACCGCGCAGGAAGGGGACCTTGGCGACCGCGTTGCCGCCGAAGCTGGGCTTGCGGCCGGAGGCGACGTCGACCTCGCCGGTCGAGCCGTTGCGCGCCGCCGCAGCCCACGAGGTCGGGCCGTGCACGAGCAGCCCGTTGCGCATCGCCATGCCGCCGAGGCGGATGGGCGCGTCGCCCGCCGGAGCGCTGCCGTTGCCGTTGCCGGCCGCCGCGTTGTCGGAGATGTCGGGAAGCTCGGCCACCGGGGAGGGCACGGAGATTAGCCGTCCCGCGGTTCCGGTCCCCGCCGGGTCGGGGCCGATACTGGGGTAATGGAGGGTCAGCTGTTCGGCGGCGAGGAAGGTGGTGCGGGCGAGGCACCGCAGCGCGTCGACCCTGCGGCGCCGCTCGCCGTGCGGATGCGACCGCGGACGCTCGAGGAGCTGGCCGGTCAGGAGCACCTGCTCGCGCCGGGATCGGCGCTGCGCACCGCGATCGAGACCGGGACGCCGCACTCGATGGTCCTCTACGGGCCGCCCGGGACGGGCAAGACGACCCTCGCCCGGCTCGTCGCCGGCGCCGCCGGCTGGGCCTTCGAGGAGGAGTCGGCCGTCAACGCGGGCCGAGCCGAGGTCCGGGCGGTGATCGGGCGGGCGGCCGAGCGGCGCGCCGCCGGCGCCCGGCCGACCGTCTTCTTCCTCGACGAGATCCACCGCTTCAACAAGGCGCAGCAGGATGCGCTGCTGCCGGCGGTCGAGGACGGGCTGATCACGCTGATCGGGGCGACGACCGAGAATCCCTACTTCGAGGTCAACTCGGCGCTGCTCTCGCGCTGTCAGATCTACGAGCTCGAGGCGCTCGGCCCCGAGCGGGTCGAGGCGCTGCTGCGCGCCGCGCTCTCCGACCCCGAGCGGGGGATCGCCGATGCGCCGATCGTCGCCGACGACGCGCTCACGCTGCTCGCGACGCGCAGCGGCGGCGACGCACGCACGGCGCTTGGCGCGCTCGAGCGGGCGGTCCAGACGGTGCGCTCCTCGGGTGCGCCGATGGTCGACGTTGCCGTCGCCGAGGACGCGCTGCAGCGCAAGGCCGTCGGCTACGACAAGGGTGGCGACCGTCACTACGACTACATCTCAGCGTGGATCAAGGCGACCCGCGGCTCCGACCCCGACGCCTCGATCTACTACCTCGCGGCCATGCTCGAGGGTGGCGAGGACGTCCGCTTCATCGCCCGCCGCATGGTGATCCTCGCCTCCGAGGACATCGGCAACGCCGACCCCCGGGCGCTGCTCGTCGCGACGGCGGCTGCGGACGCGGTTGACCGGGTCGGGCTGCCCGAATGCCGGCTCAACCTCGCCCAGGCGGCGGTCTACCTGGCGATGGCGCCGAAGTCGAACGCCTCCTATCTGGCGCTGGGCGCCGCCGCCGATCACATTCGCCGCCACGGCGCGGCCGAGCCTCCTGCCCATCTGCGCGACGGCCACTACGCCGGCGCTGAGAAGCTCGGCCGCGGGGTCGGCTACGTCTACTCCCACGACGCCCCGGACGCAGTGGCGGACCAGCCGCTGGCTCCCGACGGGCTCGAGGGCGAGCGCTTCTACTCGCCCACCGACCGCGGCTGGGAGGCACAGGCCGCGGCGCGGCTCCGCGAGATTCGCGAGCGGCGGCGCGGATCGGGCTGATCGGCCCCGCGCGCCGGGAATCTGGCCGTGCGGCCAATATGATCAGCTTGGGGTAGATGGGCAGCCTGGACTCCCACAATCCGGCCACCGGCGAGCTGATCGGCTCCGTCCAGACCATCGAACCCGCCGACGTCCAGGGCGTCGTCGACGACGTCGCCGAGGTGCAGCCGTTCTGGGGTGCGCTGACGCTGTCCGACCGGGCCCGGTACATGAGCCGCGCCGCCGAGGTGCTCGCCGGCGAGGTCGACGACATCGCCCGCCTGCTCGCCGCCGAGCAGGGCAAGCCGATCACCGAGTGCTACACGATGGAAGTCGTCCCGACGGTCGACGCGCTCAGCTGGATCGCCGACGAGGGGCCCGAGATCCTCGAGGACGAGGCGATCAGGATGGGCGGCACGCTGTTCCTCAGCAAGCGGGCGAAGTTCACCTACGAGCCGCTCGGCGTCGTCGGCGTGATCGCGCCGTGGAACTACCCGTGGTCGATCCCCTTCGGCGAGGTTGCGGTGGCGCTGATGGCCGGCAACGGCGTCGTCCTCAAACCGGCGAGTCTGACGCCGCTGCTCGGCGAGCGGATCCGCGAGGTCTTCGAGGCGGCGGGCCTGCCCGAAGGCCTCGTCCGGGTCGTGCACGGCGGCGGCGCCGTCGGCCAGGCGCTCGTTGAGTCGAGCGTCCGCAAGGTGTTCTTTACCGGCTCGGTCGAGGTCGGCCGCGGCGTCGGCGAGGCCTGCGCCCGGCAGATCAAGGGCTGCGTGCTCGAGCTCGGTGGCAAGGACCCGGCGATCGTCTGCGCCGACGCCGACCTCGAGAACGCGGTCAGCGGCATCACCTGGGCCGGCTTCGCCAACGCCGGCCAGACGTGCTCGGGCATCGAGCGGGTCTACGTGCTGGAGGAGGTCGCCGAGCCCTTCCTCGAGGGGCTGGTCCGCGAGACGGAGCGACTCGAGCTCGGCGACCCGCAGAGCTGGGACGTTGAGGTCGGCCCGATGGTCAGCCCCGCCCAGGCGGAGACCGTGAACGAGCTCGTCGACGACGCGATCGCGCACGGCGCCGAGCGGCTCTGCGGCGGCCCCCGCGAGATGGCCGACTCGCCCGGAGCGTGGATCGCGCCGACGATCCTCACCGGAGTCGAGCAGCGGATGCGGATCATGCGCGAGGAGATCTTCGGGCCGGTCCTGCCGGTCACCGTCGTCGCCAACGAGGAGGAGGCGATCGAGCTCGCCAACGACTCCGACTTCGGGCTCGGCGCGTCGGTCTGGACGCGTGATCGCCGCAAGGGCGAGCGGATGGCGCGCCGGATCCAGTCGGGCATGGTTTGGATCAACGATCACTCCTACACGCACGCGGCGATGCAGTGCTCGTGGGGCGGCGTCAAGGACTCCGGCATCGGCCGCTCGCACTCGAAGTACGGCTTCCTCGAGTGCGTCGACATCAAGCTCGTCTCCTGGGAGCCCGGCCACACCCGGGACTTCTGGTGGCATCCCTACGACGAGACGCTCGGCGAGGCGATCCGGGCGACCGCCTCCGTCCTCTACGGCTCCAACGGCGGCCGGATGAAGGCGCTGCGCGAAGGCGGCGGCTCGCTGCTGCGGACCGGCGCGCGGACCCTGCGCAAGGGCCGCTGAGCCTCAGCCGCGCGAGCGAAGCTCGGCCAGCGCCTTGCGCTCGCCCTCGAACGCGGGCTCGGGGAACTCGGCGAGCGGGAAGGTGCCGTGCTCGCCGGATTCGTCGGAGATCTCGAGCTCCCCGCCGGTACGGCGGCAGAGGTAGGCGATGTCGAGGATCGGCTTCTGATCGTCGCCCTCGCCGTAGGTCGAGGAGAAGATGCCGATGTTCTCGAGGACGTCGATCTTCAGGCCGGTCTCCTCGCGGACCTCGCGGGCGATCGCCTCGGGGCCGCTCTCGTCAGGCTCGACGAAGCCGCCGGGCAGATTCCAGCGGCCCTTGAGTGGCTCCTGGTTGCGGCGCAGGGCATGGAAGCGGCCGTCGTCGTCGATCCAGGCCTGGACGGTCGGCGTGGGGTTCTCGTAATGGACCCAGCCGCAGTTCGGGCAGGCCGGCCGGGGCGGATCCGGCGGCGGTGAGTCGCGCAGCTCGAGCGCCGTCGCGCAGCGCGGGCAGTAGTTCCACTCCATGCGCCGCAACCTACCCGACGATCGCCGCCGCCAAGCAGCGGAGGCCGGCACCGAGTGGCACCGGCCTCCGCGTCGCCCGGCTGCGCAGGGAGGGGATTCGCGCCGGGGGCCATCCCCGCCGGCGGGCTGACGGTGCGATGCCGACGGGGAAGCTCTGTGGTCAGTGGTTGCCGCTCAGTTGCCGCTCCCGGAGCCCGACGACTGCGGCGTCGCGAAGCCGCCCGGGCCGCCGTCCGACATCGGCGGCATCCCGCCAAAGGGCATCGGCGGCGGGCCCGGGAGGCCGGCGTGCGCGGCGCCGCCGCCGGTGAAGGCCTTCTCTGCGGCGGCGCGCATCGCGGCGGTGACGTCGTCCTCGCTGACGCCGAGCTCGTCGGCCAGCGTCTTCTCGAACGTGCCCGGGGCCGGCGGCTTGCCGCTGTCAAGCGCGTCGCGCATCTTCTGGTCGGCCTGCTCCAGCGCCGCGGAGACGTCCTGCTCGCTGACGCCGTCGAGCTGTGCGGAGAGCGCCTTGGCCATCGCCGCGCGCCGCTCCTGCTCGTGATCGGCGGCAACCTGCTCGAGCGCCTTCGAGACCTCGTCGGCACTGACGCCGTCGAGATGGCCGGCGAGCTCGGAGGCGAATTGGTCGCTGAGCTTGCCGCCGCCGGCCGCCTTGCCGGGTCCGCCGAGGCCGAAGCCGATCATCGGCGGTGGCGGCATCGCTCCAGCCGGCCCGCCCCCCGCCGAGTTCGGGTCGCTGCCGTTAGGGGCGGCGAGCGCCGTGCCACCGGCGACGCCGATCGCAACCAGCGCCGTGCCGATCCCGACCTTCCAATTCAGATGTCGTCGTATCCAGTTCATTGCTCCTCCAGTCCCGTTTGGATGCACGGGCGATCCTGATCGCGCCACCTGAGAGGAGCGTGAGAGAGCGCTTCCGCGGCGCTAAGAAGCGCGATCGGCCTCAGGACGCGTGCTCTAGCCTCGCCACGCGTGGCTGCCGGACCGGACACCAGCGAAGGGCCCGCGATCCGGGTCTCGGAGTTGTGGCGCGCCTACGGGGACAGTTGGGCTCTGCGCGGCGTCGGCTTCGAGCTTGGCCGCGGCGGCGATCTGGCCCTCGTCGGCGCCAACGGCGCCGGCAAGTCGACCCTGCTGCGGATCCTCGCCGGCCTGCTGCGCCCCACGGAGGGCGACGTCTCGCTGCTCGGCTGCGCGCTGCCCCGGGAGGCGTGGCGGCTGCGCGCCCGGGTCGGCTATCTCGGCCACCAGGCGCTCCTGTACCGGGAGCTGAGCGCCGCCGAGAACCTGCGCTTCCATGCCCGGCTCTTCGGCCTGCCGGGGGGCGGGGCCGAGCGGATCGCCGAGCTGCTCGACGCGGTCGAGCTCGCCCATCGCGCCGGCACCCGCGTCGCCGAGATGTCGGCGGGGATGCTGCAGCGGCTGGCGATCTGCCGCGCGGTCCTGCACGAGCCGGAGTTGCTGCTGCTCGACGAGCCCTACTCGCACCTCGACCCGGCAGGCGCGGCCATCGTCGAGCCGCTGATCGGCCCGGCCCCCGGCCGGACCCGGGTGATCGTCACGCACGACGTCGCCGGCGCCCGCGCCGACGCCGGCACGATCCTCGCCCTCGGCCGCGAGGGCACGGCCGTCTACCTCGGATCGGCCGCGGCCTTCGGCCAGCGCGAGCAGGCGGCGGCCTTCGCCGAGCGCATGCCGTCACCGGCCGCCGTTGCGGAGCCGGCGTCGTGAGCGGGCCTGCCCCCGAACCCCGGCGCGGGCCCGGCACTCTCGCGGTCGCGCGGCTGATCCTCGCCAAGGACCTGCGGGTCGAGCTGCGCACGTTCGAGTCCGTACCCGCGATGGTGCTCTTCGCGACGACGATCTACGTGATCTTTCGCTTCGGGCTCGACCGCACCGAGCTCGCCGGCGGGCTGGCTGCGGGTGTGCTGCTGGTCACCGTGCTGTTCGCGGCGCTGCTCGCGATCAACCGCATCTTCGTCGCCGAGCGCGAGCAGGGCGGCTTCGAGGCGATCCGTCTGGCGCCCGTCGACGGCACGGCACTGCTGCTCGCCAAGGCGGCGGCCCTGATCATCTACCTGCTGGCGCTCGAGCTCGTCGCCGTGCCGATCTTCGCCGTCTTCTTCCTCGACGGCGCCTCGGGCCTCTTGCCGCTGATCCCGGTCCTGGTCCTGCTTGACGCCGGGATCGCCGTCACCGGCGCCCTGATCTCCTCGATCGCGACCAATTCCCGGGCCCGCGACCTGATCGCGCCGCTGATCCTGCTGCCCCTGTTGGTCCCGCTGATGATCGCCGCAGCGTCGGCCGCGGAGAACCTGCTCGCCGCAGGCGGGCCGTCGTATCAGGACTACGGTCAGTGGCTGGCAGTGCTCGCTTTGTACGATCTGGTCTTCCTGCTGATCGGCTATGCGGTCTTCGACTTCCTGCTCGAGGACTGACCCGCTCACCAGCCAGAGGTCCCGCACCAGTGACGGCACTCAAAAGCCTCAGGAACATGTCGCTCCTCACCGCGCTCCTGCTGGGGGTCGGCTTCGGCCTGGTCTTCTTCTGGGTCCCGAACGAGGCCGACCAGGGCTTCATCCAGAAGATCTTCTATCTGCACGTGCCGCTCGCGATGGTCTCGCTCGTCGGCTTCGTCATCGGCGGCATCCACGCGATCCGCCATTTGCGGACGGGCGACCCCATCCACGACGCCCGCTCCTACGTCTCGATTCACATGTCGGTGATCTTCGGCGTCGCCGTGCTGATCACAGGCGCGATCTGGGCGAAGGCCTCGTGGGGGGTCTGGTGGGAGTGGCGCGAGCCGACGCTCGTCAGCTACCTGATCGTCTTCCTGCTCTACGCCACCTACTACCCGCTCCGTTACGCGATCGAGGATCGCGAGCAACAGGGGCGCTACGCCTCGGTCTTCGCGATCACGGCCGGCGCCTTCGTGCCGCTCAACTTCATGGCGGTGCGGCTGGCGGAGCCGCTCGTCCACCCGCGCACCTTCGCCACCGCCAACGGCGGCCTGCCCGGCGACATGCAGTTCGTCTTTGTCGTCTGCCTCGTCGCGATCGCGCTGCTCTGGGTGACGCTCGTCCGCTTCGAGCTGACGGCAAAGCGCACTCGCGGCCAGCTCTCGCGCCTGCGCCGCGCCCTCGATGGCACGACACCGCCACCGACGGGCACCGGCTCGCGGATCGCGCCCGAAGGCGCTCGGTAGGAGCCCGCCGTGATCGGCTCGATCCTGATCGGCGCCCCGGCGATCCCGCTCGACACGGCAGGCCGCTACGTCGCGGCCGCCTACGCGGTCTTCGTCGTCCTGCTCGTCATCTACGTCGGGATCATGGCCGCGCGGCTGTCGAACCTCTCGAAGGAGATCGAGTCGCTGGCCGAGCTCGCCGAGCGCAAGCAGGCCGCCGGCGAGTCCACTGCCGATCCCATCGCCGACGCCGAGCCTGCCGAGCCCGCTTCCGAGGAGGCGCGCGCGTGAGCGAGCTGCTTGCGCTCGGGCTGTCGCACAAGACCGCGCCGCTGGAGCTGCGCGAGCGTCTCGCGCTGACCGAGGGGCGGGCGAGCAGCGTGCTCGGCGAGCTGCGCGCGACCGAGCCGATCGCCGAGGTGGCCGCGGTCTCGACCTGCAACCGCAGCGAGCTTTACATGCTGGTCTCCGACCCCGTTGCCGCCGAGAGCGTCGCCCTCGGCGTCCTCTCCGGGCAGGCCGGGATCCCGCCGACGGAGCTCGTCGGCAGCCTCTACACGTTCCGGGCCAGCGAGGCGGCCCGCCATCTCTACGAGGTCGCCGCCGGCCTCGACTCGATGATCCTCGGCGAGGCCGAGATCCAGGGGCAGGTCAAGCGCGCCTACGAGCTGGCGCTCGTCGAGGGCGCGACCGGGCCGGTCCTCAACCGGATGTTCCGCGGCGCGCTCGCGACCGGCAAACGGGTCCGGACCGAGACCCGGATCGGCGAGGGTGGCATTTCCGTCCCGTCGGCCGCGGTCGAGCTCGCCAGGCGCTCCCTGGGAGGCGATTTGAGGGCCCGCCGCGTGCTGCTGATCGGCGCCGGCGAGACCGCCGAGCTGACTGCGAAGGCACTCGCCGCCCGCGGCGTCGAGGCCGTCTTCGTCGCCAACCGCCACTACGACCGGGCGATCGGCCTGGCGAGCCGTTTCGGCGGTGAGGCGGTCCGCTTCGATGAGCTGCCCGCGCAGCTGCTGGAGGCCGACATCGTCGTTTCCTCGACGAATTCGCCGCACCACATCGTCGAGCGCGAGGAGTTGCAGCTGATGATGGACGAGCGCGATGGCCGGCCGCTGCTGTTCATCGACCTCGCCGTGCCTCGCGATATCGAGCCGGGTTGCATCGAGGTCGACGGGGTCAGCATCCACGACGTCGACGACGTGCAGTCGGTCGCCGATCGCAACTTCTCCGGACGCGAGTCGGAGTCGCAAGCGCGCCGAGCGCATCGTCTCCTCCGAGACCGTCCGCTTCGAGCGCTGGCTCTCCTCGCTCGAGGTGCTGCCGACGGTCGCCGCGTTGCGCGGACGGGCCGATGAGATCGTCGCCCGGGTGCTGGCCGAGAACGAGAACCGCTGGCAGGACGTGGGGCCCGAGGACCGGGCCCGGATCGAGGCGATGGGGCGGGCGATCGCCAGCCGCATCCTGCACGAGCCGACGCTGCGCCTCAAGCGCCCCGCCGACGAGATCGACGCCTACGCCAGGATCGCGACGGTCCGCGAGCTGTTCGGCCTCGACGCAAGCACCGAGCCCGAGGGCGGGGCTGCCGAGGTGACGCCGATCCGGCGCGAGGACCGCGCTGGATCCGGCGACTGAGCCGCGGTGGCGGTCGGTGGCGGTCCAGGCGAAGGTCCCTGCGCGATGAGCGGCCCGACGCTGCGGATCGGTACGCGCGGCAGCGCCCTGGCGCTGGCCCAGGCCGGCACCGTTGCCGAGGCGATCGGGGACGCGGAGCTGGTCCCGATCTCGACTTCCGGCGATGAGGGCCGCCCTGGCCACGAGCCCACTGCCTCCGGCGGCGCCGGCGACAAGTCCCGGTTCGTCAACGAGATCGAGCGCGCCTTGCTCGCCGGCGAGATCGACCTCGCCGTCCACAGCGCCAAGGACCTCCCGGCCGAGCTCCCCGACGGCCTCGAGCTCGCCGGCGTGCCGCCGCGCGAGCTGCCGGCGGACGCTTGGATCGGCGCCGCCTCCTCGCTTGGCGAGGTGCCCGACGGCGCCTCGGTCGGCACCTCCTCGCTGCGCCGGCGCAGCCAGCTGCTCGCGATCCGCCCCGACCTCGAGGTACGGCCGCTGCGCGGCAACGTCGACACCCGGTTGCGCAAGCTGGCCGAGGGCGAGCTCGACGGGATCGTGCTCGCCGCCGCCGGTCTGCGACGGCTCGGTCGCGAGGGCGAGATCGCCTTCGCGCTCGGCCCGGCCGAGATGACGCCTGCCGCCGGCCAGGGCGCTTTGGCGCTCGAGGCGCGTAGTGGCGACGAGCGCGCCCGCGCCGCCGCCGCCGCCGTCACCAACCCGCGGGCCCTGTTCGAGCTGACCGCCGAGCGGGCCGTGATCCGGGCGCTCGAAGCCGACTGCGACACGCCGATCGGGGTCGTCAGCGTGCGCCCGACCGGCGAGGGCGAAGGCGAGGGCCTCGGCCTCGTCGCCTATGCCGGCTCCGCCGACGGCGGCGAGTGGGTGCGCGAGTCCGTCACCGGTGACGCGGCCCAGCCCGTCGCCCTCGCCGAGGCACTCGTCGAGCGGCTCGAGGCGGCCGGTGCGCGCGAGATCCTCGCCCGCGCGACCGGCGCTGCCGATCGGGGCAGCACGAACGGAGAGCTGCCGTGAGCGGGCCGACCGACTCGCCGCCGCCGCGCCCCGGCGCACGCCCGGGCGTCGCCTACCTCGTCGGCGCCGGCCCCGGGGACCCCGGGCTGATGACGGCGCGGGCGCTCGAGCTGATCGCGACCGCCGACGTCGTCCTCTACGACCGGCTGATTCCCGACGGCGCCCTCGATGGCGCCCGCGACGACGCCGAGCTCGTCTACGTCGGCAAGAAGCCCGGCGATCCGGCGATGCCGCAGGAGGAGATCCAGGCGCTGATCGCCCAGCGGGCGCTCGGCGGCGCCTCCGTCGTCCGCCTCAAGGGCGGCGACCCGTTCGTCTTCGGCCGCGGCGGCGAGGAGGCGGAGACCTTGCTCGAGGCCGGCGTGCCGTTCGAGGTCGTCCCGGGCGTCACTGCTGGGATCGCCGCCAGCGCCTACGCCGGGATCCCTGTCACGCATCGCGACGACGCCTCGGCCGTCGCCTTCGTCACCGGCCACGAGGATCCCAGTAAGGCCGAGAGCGCGATCGACTGGCCGGCGCTCGCCGCCTTCCCCGGGACGCTCGTCCTCTACATGGGCGTCAAGAACCTGCCCTCGATCGCGCGGAGCCTGATCGAGGCGGGCCGCGATCCGGCGGCGCCCGCCGCGGCGGTGATGCGGGGGACGTACGCGGACCAGCGCGCCGTCGTTGCCACGACGGAGACGCTCCCCGATGCCGTCGCCGAGGCCGGCCTAAAGGCGCCCTCGATCCTGCTCTTCGGCGACGTCGCGCGCCATCGCGAGCGCCTCGCCTGGTTCGAACGCCGGCCGTTGCACGGCCGTCGTGTGGTGGTCACCCGGGCCCGCGCCCAGGCGAGCGGCCTCGCGCAGACTCTCGCCGGGCTCGGCGCCGACGTCGTCGAGCTGCCGGCGATCCGGATCGAACCGTTGATCGAGAGCGCCGACGTCGCCGTCGCGATCGAGGCGATCCACACCTACTCACTGATCTGTCTGACGAGCCCCAACGGCGTCCGCCTGCTCTTCGAGGCACTCGCCGAGCGTGGGCTCGACGCGCGGGCCTTGGCCCTGGCGACGATCGCCGCGATCGGCCCCGGGACCGCGCGCGAGCTCCGCGCCCGCGGCGTCATCCCCGACATCGTCCCACCCCGCTCGATTGCCGAGTCGCTCGTGGAAGCGCTGCGCGAGGTCGACGTCACCGGCCGCCCGGTGCTCGTCGCCCGCGCCCGCGAGGCCCGCGACGTGCTGCCCGAGGCGCTCGCCGAGCGCGGCGCCAGGGTCGACGTCGTACCGCTGTATGAGACCGTCCGCGAGGAGACCGACCCCGAGCTCGTCGCCCGTGCCCGCGAGGCCGACTACGTCACCTTCACCTCCTCCTCGACCGTGCGCAACTATCTGGAGGCCGTTCGGGCGGATGGTGGCGATGCCGGCGATGCGCGCGTCGTTTCGATCGGGCCGGTGACGAGCGCGACCGCTCGCGAGCTTGGCCTCGAGGTGGCCGTCGAGGCCGAGCGCCACGACCCGCAAGGCCTGCTTGCGGCGCTGCTCGCGGACGCCGGCGAGCGCGGCGCTGCGGAGTAGCCTGCGGCCGTGGGCAGCAAGCAGCCTCTGCCGATCACCTTTCTCTCCGACTACGGAGTGGGCGACGACTTCGCCGGGGTCTGCCGCGCGGTGATCGCGCGGATCGCCCCGGGCGCCCAGGTCATCGACATCTCCCACGGGATCGGTCGCCACGACGTCCGCTCCGGCGCCACGATCCTGGCCGACGCGCTGCCCTATGCGCCCGTAGGCGTTCACCTCGCGATCGTCGATCCGGGCGTCGGCGGGCCGCGTCGCGCGATCGCCGTCCGCACTGCAGGCGAGGGGCACCTGCTCGTCGGCCCGGACAACGGCCTGCTGCCGCCGGCGATCGACGCGCTCGGCGGCGCCTCCGACGTCGTCGACATCGGCGAATCGGACTTCCGCCTGCAGCCCGCCTCGGCGACCTTCCACGGCCGCGACCTCTTCGCTCCGGTTGCCGCGCACCTCGCCGCCGGCGCCGAGCTCAGCGCAGCCGGTGAGCCCGTGGAGCGGGACTCGCTCGCCCGCAACCCGGCCTCGCGGCCGCGGATCACCCACCACGGCGCCTTCGCGCACGCCGACCGCATCGACGGCTTCGGCAACGTTGCGCTCGACCTGACGTCGGCGAACCTGCACGGGCACCCGCTCGCCGGGGCCGGCCGCGTTTCGGTCGGCTGCCGCTCACAGCGGCGGATCGCGCAACGCGCGGGCTCCTTTGGCGACGTCGAGGACGGGACCTTCCTCTTCTACGAGGACTCCTCGGGGCGGATGGCGCTGGCGATCAACCGCGGCAGCGCGGCGGAAACCCTCGAGATCCGCCCCGGCGACGAGGTCGAGCTCGAGCCGGCGCCGTGAGCACGCGCTTCGGGCGAGAGCACCACCACTTCGACGAGATCGACTCGACCAACGAGCGGGCCCGAGAGATGGCGATCGAAGGCGCCGAGTCGGGCACCGTCGTCACCGCCTCCAGCCAGACCGCCGGCCGCGGCCGCCACGGCCGGCGCTGGGTCGCGCCGCCGGACTCGGCGCTGCTCTATTCGGCGATCCTGCGACCGCTGACCCTGCGCCACCTGCTGCTGCCGCTGGCGGTGCCGCTCGCCGTCTGCGAGGCCTGCGAGAAGCTCGCGCCGGTCAGCTGCCGGATCAAGTGGCCGAACGACATCTGGCTGGACGAGCACAAGCTCGCCGGCGTCCTGATCGAGGCCCGGCCGCCCGAGTGGGCGGTGATCGGCGTCGGCGTCAACGTCTCGATTCCCGACGACGGCTTCGGCGCCGAGCTGCGCTGGCCCGCCACCTCGCTCGGCCACGGCACGACGCCGAACGACGTGCGGCGGGCCCTCGACGACCGCCTCGGCCGTTGGGTCGAAGCGCCCGAGGACCGGATCCTCGATCAGTTCCGCAAGCGCGACGCCCTCGCCGGCCGCCCGATCAGCTGGGAGGGCGGCCCCGACGGCGGCGATCTCGACCGCCGCGGCACCGCGGACAGCATCGACGAGAAGGGCAACCTGATCGTCCGCGGCGAGTCGGGCGAAACGATCTCCCTGGGCTCCGGCGAAGTGCACCTGCGGCTGCTGTAGCGCGTCTCCGCGCCAGCGCGTCTAGGCCTCAGGTTCGCCGTGGGTCACGTCGGAGCAGACGCCGATCATCCGCATCGGGGTGCCCTCCACGTCGGTCATCACCTCACCCTTCGTGTGCATGAGGAAGATGGTGCCGTCGGGCCTGACGCAGCGCTTGACGTCCTCGAATGGCCGATGATCGGCGAAGGCCTTGCGGTTGCGCGCATCGACGGCCTCCCTGTCGTCCGGGTGGACGCGAGCGAGGAACTCGGCATAGCTCGGCTCGGTCTCGCCGGGCTCGAGACCGTAGATCCGGAAAAGCTCGTCCGACCAGACGACGTGGTTGTTGGCGATGTCCCACTCCCAGCTGCCGATCCCGGCGACGCGCTGCGACTCGTCCAGGCGGCTGCGCGTCGCCGCGAGCTCGTGCTCGAGCCGCTTGATGCGCTCGAGTGCGGCCTCGAGATTGGGCTCAGGCCCGAGGTCGAGCGTCACATCGCCGGGGGACATCAACCCACATATCGGCAGATCGGAGCCGATCGTTGAACGCCAACGGCAAGCAGCCGGGCGGCCCGCATTCTCGCCCTGCGACCCACGGGGCCGCCGGCGTCACTCCTCGGAGTCGTCGTCCTCGTCTTCGTCAGGCCGGGCGTCCTCGTCATCGTCCGCGCCGCGGTCGTCCTCGGCCGAAGCATCGGTGTCGAAGCCCTCGTCCTCGCCGTCGTCGTCGTCGAGATCGGGGTCGTCGGAGGACTTCGCTTCGAGCTCGTCCTCGCCGATCGCCTCTGCCTTCCCCTTCTCGTCCTTCTCGCCCTTCTTGCGTGAGCCGTTCTCCTCTTCGGGGCGGCGCTTGCTGTTCGAGGAGCGGCGGCGGCGCTTCTTGCCGCCCTTGGGCAGGTTGCGGAGCAGCTCGCGGGCGACGGCGGAGGGCTTGCGGGCCATCCGCATGCGGGCACCGCGCAGCACCTCCTCGGCCTCCGGTGTGTGGGCGACGGCGGCGGCGAGCAGGGCGACGGCCAAGCCGCCGGTCCTGGCCGCGGGCGGCCTGCACGAGCCGGCGCGCGTTCTTGCCGTGCGCGCGGCCGGAGGAGTTGACGAAGAGGCCGAGCAGGCGCTTGGTCTCGGGCCAGCGGGCGACTGCGTACTCCTCGTGGCACTCACGCGTGAACTCGGCCAGGCGCCAGACCCAGGCCTGCGCCTGATCGCGGCGGCCGATCCGCTTCTCGGCGAGCGCCTGCAGCAGCACGCGGACGCCGGCCCGGCGCTGGTCGCGCTGCCAGGTGCCGACCATGTCGATCGCCTCGTCGAAGGGCTCGGCCTCGCGCGTGGCGGCAAGCTCGGCAAGCGCCTTGAGCTTGAGCTGTCCGGAGCGGTTGCGCTGGATGCAGGTGAGCAGGAAGCGGCGGCGCAGCTCCTTCGCCTGGTCGTGCTGGAGCATCGCCTTCGCCTTGCGCCACGAGTTCGGCTGCACGCGGGCGCCGGCGAGCGCGGCCCAGACGTGCTGCTCGGAGTAGTCGAGGCGCTCGACGGCGGTTCGCCAGAGCTCGCGCTCGAGCACCTGCAGGCGGCGCTCGGGATCGCCGGAGACGGGAATCACGCGCTTCTCGACGCGGACCCGGCGGCCGCGGCCGCGGCGGACGGGGCCGACGACGATCGCGCCGCCGCGGTAGACGTCGCGGTCGAGCAGGCTGTGCAGGGTGATGATGTTGTCGTCGTGGCGGGTGGCGGGGTGGACGAAGTCGATCACCAGGCCCGCCTCCTTGCCCTGGTTGCGGCGGGTGACGCGGCCGACCCGCTGCTGGTAGATGCGCTTGGAGGCGGTCGGCGCCAGGTGCATGCAGATCGTCGCCCGCGGCGAGTTCCAGCCCTCGGCGAGCAGCATCGCGTTGCAGAGCACGTCGACCTCGCCGCGGTCGAATGCGGCCAGCGTCTCCGCGAGCTCGCGCTTCGGCGTCTCGCCGGAGACGGCGCGGGCGTTGATGCCGACCGCGCGCATCGCCTCGGCGACGTTGTTGGCGTGGGCGACGCCGGCGGTGTAGACGACGCCGGGCACGCGGCGGAATCGCGACTGGTAGAGGTCGGCGACCGCGAAGTTGAACGGCCCCTGGTCGAGCAGCTTGGCGAGCTCCTCCTGGTCGAAGTCCTGGTCGACCTCGCCGCGGCGCAGCGGCACGTTGGCGAGCGTCCGCACGCCCGGCCCCGGCGGGATCCGGATGCAGCGCAGCGGCGCGATCACGCCGCGGCGCGCGGCCTGGGCGAGGTCGAAGCGCGAGGTCTGGGTCGGGAACAGGTCGGCGACGTGGCGGGCGATCAGCGCGCCGGTCGCGGTCATGCCGATGAAGGTCGGGCCGAGCCAGTTGCGGATGCAGGCGGAGGTCTTCTCGCCGAGCGCCGTGTGCGCCTCGTCGCAGATCACGATCGAGTAGGCGTCGGAGACGTTGCCGGCGTTGCGCACGAACCACTGGTAGGTCTCGACGGTGACCGGGCCGTACGGATGGTCGGAGTCGCCGAGCAGCGGCTTGCAGAGGCGGTCGCCGTAGCCGCGGTCGGAGATCTCGCCGATGAACTGGTCGACGAGGTTGCGGCGGTGGGTGAGGATCAGGATGCCGCCCGTGCGCGACGCGTCGACGAAGCCGACGGCGGCGACGGTCTTGCCGGCGCCGGTCGCGTGCTCGAACCAGAAGCGGCGGCTGGCGCCGGGGTCGTCGGCCGCCTCGGCGACGACGTCCTCGTCCTCCTCGGCCGGCTCGTCCTGCCAGTCCTGGGGCTCTTCGTCCTCGCCGAGCTCGCCGTCATCCTCGGCAGAGTCGGTCGCGGCGAGTGCGCCGTTCCCGTTCTCGCGGGAGCCGCTCCCGTTCGCGCCCGGCTCCTCGATCTCGACCGAGATCGCGGCCAGGGTGCCCGAGAGCGCGTCGACCTGGTGCTCGTTCAGCGTCGCGCCGTCGTTCAGCGTCGGCGGATCCTCGGCAAGCACCCGCTCGAGCCCGAGCAGCAGCGAGAAGTCCTGCCGCCACCGCATCGAGGGGTGCTCGGCGCCGTCGGCGATCTCGCTTGAGCGCGGCATCGACGGCGAGCCGGCGCGCTGTGCCCGGCAGGACGTCGGCGGGCGTCTCGTCTGCGAGCAGGATCGGCTCACGCGTGAATTCCTCCACGCGTTCGATATCTGCGCTCGATAGCGCTTCTGCCGCCTCTGCGGCGAGTGCTGCGGTGTCTGCCATGAAAGGGCTTTGGACTGCGTGGGAGCTCGAAAGCCGAGCAACGCGTCGCAGTAAGCTCGATGGAGATGAACCGATCCGGGGTAGGAACTGATCCGGCCGATTGATCCCCGCGGTCCGAGGTTCCCCTTAGGACCGGCCCCCATTTAACCATCGAACCCACCCGGATGACAGCCAACAGCGAAAAGTTGCGATCGAGCAGCCGCCGCTGCCCCGCCGCGGCCGTGTTCGCCGCTCTGCTCGCATTGCTCGTAATCGCCGGCTGTGGCGGCGCCAGCGGCGACGAGGGCATCGACCCCGGCAACGCCCAGGACGCGCCCGACTTCGCCAAGGTCACCAAGAAGGCCCCCAAGCAGATCGCGCCGCTCTACGAGAAGGCGGGCCAGCTGCTCGGCGGCGGCCAGGACGCCTACGACGCGCAGCTCGCCGAGCTCAAGGGCTACCCGGTGGTCGTCAACAAATGGGCGTCCTGGTGCGGGCCGTGCCGTCAAGAGTTGCCGCACCTGCAGGATGCCGTCGCCAAGCGCGGCGATCAAGTTGCCTTCATGGGCATCGACGCCAACGACACCGACGCCGCTGCGCAGACCTACGTCCGCGACCATCCGATCCCCTACCTGAGCTTCACCGATCCGGCCGACGAGCTCTCGAGCTCGCTCGGCGCCGTCCCCGGTCAGCCGATCACGATCTTCTACAACGCGACCGGCGAGAAGACCTACGTGCATTCCGGTCCGTACACCTCGGAGGACGCGCTCAACGCCGATATCGACAAGTACGCGGTCAACGGCTGAGCGGCTGCGGCCGCCCGGCGCCGCGATAATCGCCCCCGTGCCCGAAGACGACGCAGTGCCCGCGCCCGAGATCCGCATCGACCAGCTGACCGGGCTGCGGTCGATCCTCGCGCCGTCCCGAGCGGCGCGCCCGAGCGACTTCGACCCGGAGCCGCGGCCGGCACGGGAGGGGGCTCGCGAGGAGTGTCCCTTCTGCGAGGGCCACGAGCAGCGGACGCCGCCCGAGCTCTGGGCGAACCGGCCCACGGGCGGCGATGCCGACGCGCCGGGCTGGCGCCAGCGCGCCGTGCCCAACCTCTACCCGGCGCTCGTTCCCGAGGGCGGCTCCGCCGCTGGGGGTGGCTCGGAGGCCGGGCTGACGAGCTCTGCCGACCCGCTGCGCTCCTCGAACCGGGTGACGACGGTCAACCTCTTCGGCTCGACGCCGGCCCAGGGCGCGCACGAGGTGATCGTCAACCATCCCGAGCACCGGGTCTCGCTCGCCGAGCTCGGCCGTGAGGGGCTGGCCGAGGCGATGGCGGCCTGGCGCGAGCGCGTTGCCGCGCACTCGGCGACCGCCTCCTACGTGCACCTGATCGTCAACGACGGCGCCGCGGCGGGGGCGACGCTGGAGCACAGTCACGCGCAGCTCTACGCGCTGCCCTTCGTCCCGGCCGAGGTCGCGCGCGAGCGCGAGCGCTTCAACGCCTACCACGAGCGCACGCTCGGCAGCCACCTGCTCGAGGACGTGATCGTCGAGGAGGTCCGCCGCCGCGAGCGACTCGTCGCCTTCGACGGCGAGGCGATCCTGTTCTGTCCCTGGGCGTCACGCTCGCCGTTCGAGCTGCGGCTGGCGCCGCGCAGCCCGGCGCCCAGCTTCGAGCAGGACGAGCGCGGCGCGGCGATGCTGGCGACCGCGCTCGAGGCGCTCGCCGCAGTCTTCGGCTCGCTGCCGCCGCTCAACCTCTGGGTGCGCACGGCGCCCCGCGGGACCGAGGAGTTCCACTGGCACATCGATCTGGTGCCGCGGCTCGTCACCCGGGCGGGCTTCGAGCTCGGCACCGGAGTCGAGATCGACCAGCATGCCCCCGAGGCGGCGGCCACGGCGCTGCGCGAGGCGCTCGCCGGGGCGAGCGGCGCGGCCGGGTAGGCTGGCGGGCCGATGGCTCCGATCGCCCGACCCTTCCCGCGCTTCATCGCCGACAGCGCCCAGCAGTCCCGTCCCTATGGCGATTGGGAGGAGCGCCTCACAGCTGCCTTCGAGTCGGCGAGCAAGGACCTCGGCGACGAGGCCGGCGCGCCGCTCGATCCCTCGACGCTGCGCTTCTTCCCGGAGCGCACCTGGGGCAAGCGCACCTACGTGCCCGTCGTCGGTCGCGCGGCCGACGAGGACGGAGGCGTGCCCGAGTACTACGGCTACGTCTACTTCGAGGCGACGGAGGAGGGTGCGGACGAGGAGGTCGGCGAGCTCTCCGCGGAGGCCGACTTCACCGACGTCACCGCCGACGACAACCCCGACTGGCAGATCGACCTCAACGACGCCGTGATCGGGACGTGGAGCGGCGACGGTGGGCGCGGTGGTGACGTGACGCTGATCTGGGGCACGCCGCTGATCCGCGGCGCGATCGCCGCCAGCGCCGAGCTCGAGGGTGAGGTGCTCGATCAGGCCGCGGTCAACGACGGCCGCTTCTCACTCGTGGCGGTCGATGCCGTGCATGGCTTCGGCGACGACCTCTTCCTCGACGTGATGCTCTGGGACCGGCGCTTGCAGCAGCTTGCGAGCGAGAGCCTCTACGAGTCCGACGAGGACGAGGACGAGGACGACGGCGCCGAAGCTGGCGCCGCCGGAGAAGGCGCCTAGCGCCGCGCCTTCTAGGCGCCGAGCCCGTAGTGGGCCGCGGCCGCGGTGAGGATCTCCTCGTCGGCCGTGCTGCCTGGCTTGACCTCCGGGGCCGATTCGATCAGCTCGGCGGTGTAGGGCAGAAACACGGTTCCGTCGCCCCCGACCGCGTCCCTGACGGGAGCGAGGAAGTGGTGCGAGCGCCGGTGGCGGATCAGCAGCCACTCGAGCTTCTCCCCGACCCGGTAGACGTCTTCGACCTTGCCCACGGCCTTGCCGAACTCGTCGGTCGCCTTGCTGCCGATCCAGCCGGTGATCGCCTCGTCCGTGGGCGCGTGTGCGCTCAGGTCGTGAAAGCGCCGCGGCTTCATCGGCTCAGCCCTTGATGTCCGTATCTCGAGACTGGCATTACGGCGACCATCGTAGGCCGCCGGGCAGCGGAAGCGGCCCCTCGCGGCGGGCGCTCAGCCGAGTTCGTAGTGCTCGCGAGCAGCGTTCTCGGTGCTCTCGTCGGGCTCGGCACCCTCCGGCAGCTGCGGCGCCGCCGAGATCAGCTCCGAGTCATAGGGCAGGAACACGTACGTACCGCCGGCGATCGCCTCGCCGGCGGGAGCGAGTACGTGCCGCCGCTTGCGGTCGCGGACGACGAGCCACTCGGCGCCGGTCGTGCCCTCGACGCGGCCGACCGTACGGCCGAGCTCGTCGGTCACCTTCCAGCCGATCCACTCGACCCCGGGCGGGACCTCGCCGGCCACTGTTTGTTCGTTGCCGCCGTCGTGGCCCGATCCGTGCGGATCGGGGATCGGGGCGGCGTCGATTGCACGGGCACCTTCGCGACCTCGGGGGAACTTCGCAAGCTGCATGACTCGATCTGCCTGCTTTCTTGGTTCGGGTAGGACCGGCGGCGATGGAACCGCCACCAATGACATCGGCTATAGCCGTCCGCACCCCAGACGAGCGGGGTCAATCTGGACGCCCGTACTACGCGGGCGCGTGCCATTCGGGCGCCGCCGGTGCGGGCCCATGAGTCTCGGCGTCGTAGTTCAGAACCGGTACGGCGACGTCGCGGTCGACCGGCTTCTGGCTCGGCTGCCCCGGGCGCTCGCGGTTGCTTCCGCGCGGGATTGGGTCCGCGTCGATGGCGCGGGCGTTGGCGCGGCCCCGCGGGCTGTTCGTGGACATGAAGTAATCGCCTGCCTTCTCGGTCGAGTGGGAGAGGTGAAGGACCAGCGCGGGCTCAGAGAGCCACCCCGAATAGCGCCGGCGTTGTTACTCGAATACCCAAGTGAGCATCGCTCCAATCTGCTGCCGGGAGACGCCAGCGGTCAGCGAGCGCTCGCGTCAGCTAGACATCAGAGCGATGAAGCAGCGCGTCAGCCTGATCACCCTCGGCGTCGGCGACCGCGAGCGCGCCCGCTCCTTCTACCTGGCGCTCGGCTGGGAGATCACGAGCGAGGTCGCCGACGATGTCGTCTTCTTCCAGTGCGGCGACATGGTCCTCGGCCTCTGGGACCGGCAGAAGCTGGCCACCGACAGCGCCGTCAGCGACCGCGGCGGTTGGGGCGGCGTCACGCTTGCCCTCTGCCTGGGCTCACCGGCGGAGGTCGACACCATGATCGAGCAGGCACGCGCGGCCGGGGCGACGATCGGCCGCGAGCCCGCCGAGACCTTCTGGGGCGGCTACTCCGGCCTGTTCATCGACCCCGACGGCCATCCGTGGGAGATCGCCCATAACCCGCAGTGGACGCTCGGCGACGACGGCGCCGTGCGGGTCGGCTGAGGCGAGCGATTAGTTTCGCCGGCGGGCCGGGTCTCTTGGGCAACTTCCGATCCAAGACAAGGAGCGCAGAGACATGGGCAAGCTGATCGTCACCGAGTTCATCTCGCTCGACGGCGTCGTCGAGGATCCGGGCGGCAGCGAGGATCATCCGCACGGGGGCTGGAGCTTCCAGTTCGAGCGCAGCGACGCGGGCGATCAGTTCAAGGCGGAGGAGACGCTCGGCAGCGAGGTGATGCTGCTCGGTCGGGTCACCTACGACGGCTTCGCCGCGGCCTGGCCCTCGCGCACCGGCGACCCGTTCTCGGACAAGTTCAACTCGATGCCCAAGTACGTCGTCAGCTCGACCCTGTCCGATCCCGAGTGGAACAACACGACCGTCATCGACGGCGGCGGCGACGTTGCGGCGGCGATCGCTGAGGTCAAGGCCGAGACGGACGGCGACATCATCGTTCACGGCAGCCCGACGCTCGCGCAGGCGCTGATCGAGGCCGACCTCGTCGACGAGCTGCGGCTGATGGTCTTTCCCGTCCTGCTCGGCTCGGGCAAGACGCTGTTCGGCCCAAGCGACGCGAAGAAGACGTGGAGGCTGACGCGAGCCGAGATCGTCGGGGGCGAGGGCGTGCAGATCCAGGTCTTCGAGCCCGCCGGCGACTGAGACGCGGTGGAGCCTCAGCCCGTCGCCGGCACGCCGCCGGCCGCGCCGGCCACAGGCGTGCGGGCCAGGGTGAGCAACGAGACGAGCACCTTCTCGAGCTCGGAGAACTGATGGGTGCCGGTCGCTTCGACCGGCAGGTGCTCGGCGATCGTGCGGTCGATCAGCTCCTCGAGCTCGCGCAGTAGCTCGACGTGCGGGGAGTCGTCGACGACCTGCGTCGAAAGGCGCGCCAGGTCGATCTTCTCCGCCGGATCGCCGCCCGAGTTGGAGGCCCCGAAGGCGGAGACGAGGTGCGTGTAGACGCGCTCGAGCATCGGATCGAGCGCGCCCGCCTCGCCGGGCGGTTCGGGGAGCAGCTCGATCTCCTCGCCGGCGAGGATCCGCTGCGACTGCCGGCCGGCGATCGAGCGGATCGCCTGCTCGCCGAGCCCCGCCTGCAGCGCGCAGCGCAGGTGCCAGGTCGCTGCCGCCAGCGGCGTCCCGTAGGGCACGTCGCTCGCCCAGAGGATCTGCGAGGAGGGAACGCAGGCGAAGAGCGCGATCAGGTCCGCCGGGTTCCACCAGGCGGTGTCGAAGAAGAGGTTGCCGCCGGGCTCGACCTCGCGGTGCAGCCAGGCGAGGTCGGAGATGCCGCCGTGGGCGAGGATCAGGCGGGCGTCAGGGTAGGAGTGGGTGAGCCGGATCGCGTCGCGGCCGAGCGCCGGAATGCCGCGGCCGGCGTGGACGAGGATCGGTACGCGGCGCTCAGCGGCGACGGCGAACAAGTCCTCGACCCCGGGGACGCCGAGCGTGAATCCCTCGGCGCGCGGGTGCAGCTTGATGCCGACGGCGCCCGCGTCCAGGCAGCGCTCCGCCTCGGCCCGTGGGTCGTCCCGCTCGGAGACCGGGTCGATCCGGCAGAAGGCGCGGAGGCGCCCGCCCGAGGCCTCGGCGGCGCGCAGCGCGATGTCGTTGAACTCCGGGTAGCCGGTCGGCTCGTGCATCGGGAAGGTGACCGCGTCGGCACCGATCGTGTCGAGTCGCTCGAGCAGCTCCTCGGGGCCTTGGCTGCGCCCGTCGGGATCGTTCTGGCCGATGTGGGTGTGGATGTCGAAGAGCTCGAGCGGCTCGTTGCCGAACTCGCTGATCAGCACGTCGAAGTAGGGGAGCAGCAGCAGGTCGACCGCATCGGTCGGCCGCGCGTGCCGGCCGGGAGTGCTCACGTGCGGACCGCCCTGGCGATGCGCGCGACCGCCTCGGTGACGAGCTCGGGCGAGGTGCCGACGTTGAGCCGCGCGAAGCCCTCGCCGCCTGCGCCGAACTGCGGACCCGGGGCTGACGGCGATCCGGCCGCGCTCGAGCAGCGCCGGCGCCGGGTCGGCGCCGAGGCCGTAGGCGCTGAGGTCGATCCAGCTCAGGTAGCCGGCCTCCGGGGGCGTCCAGCGGGCTTCGGGCAGATGCTCGCTCGAGCAGCTCGCCGAGCAGCCGCCGGTTGCCGTCGAGCAGCTCGATCACCCCGTCGAGCCAGGCGTCGGAGGCGGGGTCGGAGAAGGCGGCGACCGAGCCGAGCACGCCGAGGTGCCCGGGGTGGCGGTCGAGCAGCGGCAGCCGCTCGAGCTCGGCCCAGGCCGTGTCGCTGCCGGCGGCGATCACCGCGCAGACGAGCCCGGCGAGGTTGAAGGTCTTCGAGGCCGAGCTGAGCGCGATGCCGCGCTCGCGGGCTGCGTCGCTGACCTCGAGGAACGGGACGTGGGTTGTCGCCCGGCAGCGTCAGCGGCGCGTGGATCTCGTCGGCGAGGACCCACGCGTCGTGGCGGGCGGCGGCCTCGGCGAGCGCCTCGAGCTGCTCGCGCGTCGGCACGCTGCCGGCCGGGTTGTGCGGGCTGCAGAGCAGCAGCACGCGCACGCCGTCGGCGAAGGCGGCCTCGATCGCGTCGACGTCGAGCTCGCGGCCGCCGGCCATCGGCACCTCGCGGACCCGGCGGCCGCCTCGTTGACGAGGATGAAGAACGGGTGGTAGACCGGCGGCGTGACGATCACCTCGTCGCCCGGCTCGGTCAGCACGCCGAACCAGCGAGGAGAGGCCGTGCACGACGTCGGGCACGGCAATCACTCGGCGCCGGATCGACGCTCCAGCCGAGCCGCCGGGCGGCGAAGCCGGCGAACGCCTCGCCGAGCCCGGCCGCCTCGGCGTTCGCATAGCCGGTGTCGCCGATTGCGATCGCCTCGGCGAGCAACGCGCGGATCGGCTCCGCCAGGGGCAGATCCATCTCTGCGACCCAGGCGGGCAGGACATCGCGCTCGTAGACGGTCCACTTGGCGCTGCGGCGACGGCGCAGATAGTCCAGTGTCAGTGGGTGCTGCGGATCGCCGCCATCCATCCGTCCCAACGGTAACGGGGAGCCGACATTCAACTCGGTCGCAGACGGTGCCGATGAAGGGCGGGGATGGGTTCGTTGCCAAATGCGCGGCACTTCCACCCGCGATCCGGGGGTGGGGTATGAGACGGGGGGCGTCGGGTCGCCTCTTCTACCTCGTGGCGGCGCTGATGGTCTTGGTCCTCGGGGCATTCGCCGTGTTGCTCGTCAAGTCGCAGTCCGACGCACGCGACGACATCAAGAAGAACTTCAGCGGTCGCGCTGCAATCACCGCGGCCCTGACCGAGTCGCTGTTCGCCGCTACCTCGACCGCCGGCCAGCAGCCGGGGCTCGCTCAGACCTATGCCGGCAACGTCTCAACGGCGACGATGGACGCGCAGCAGAAGAAGGGGAACAGCGCGTTTCTCGCGTTGCTCAACAGCAAGGGCAAGGTGATCGCGACCTCCTCCAGCGTCGATCCCGCCCTGGCCCGGTCGCTGAGCGAGGACCCTCCCTGGATCAGCGGCGTCAGGCGTGGCGCCCCCTACGGTCTCTCCGATGTCGTCGAGGTCGCGAACGGCGACAAGGCGACCGGTCTCGCCACCTCGGTGCAGACCGATTCCGGCCCCCGGATCCTCGTCAGCGGGATCGATCCGGGGCTGCTGACCTCCTTCACCGGCGGTTACCTCATGCAGGTGCCGACCGTGGATGGCGGCCTTGCCTACATCCTCGACGGCGCCGGCAACGTGATCGGCTCCAGCGATCCGGCCGTACCCGCCGGCCAGCCCGTCGACGCTCCGGGGCTCGTCGACGCAATGGCGACGAGCGATGAGGGCGACTTCGGCGACGGCGAGGTCTTCGCTTCCTCGCCGATCGCGCACAGTTCCTGGAACGTCGTTACGACCGCGCCCTCGAGCAGCCTCTACGCGACCGTCAACGGCGCCGATCGCTGGGTGCCGTGGACGATCTTCGTCCTGCTCGGCTTGGCCGCCGGCGCGATGCTGGTCCTCCTCCGCCGCAGCTTCAACGACCGCGGCCGGCTCGCCGAAAGCAACGCTGAGCTGGCGGCCGCGCAGACCAAGCTCCGGGATTCGAACGAGGCGCTCGAACGGCGGGCGCAACAGCTCGCCCGCTCGAACGCGGAGCTCGACCAGTTCGCGTCGATTGCTTCCCACGATCTGCAGGAGCCGCTGCGAAAGGTGCAGGCGTTCTCCTCGCAGGTGCTGACCAAGGAGGCCGACGGACTGAGCGAGAAGGGGCGTGACTATCTGACCCGCGCCAATGCCTCCGCCGCACGGATGCAAGTGCTGATCGAGGATCTGCTCCTCTTCTCACGCGTCGGGACCCGCACGCAGCCGTTCGTCGCAACGGATCTCAACGAGCTGCTCGGGGGCGTGCTGGCCGATCTGGAGACGGCGATCGAGGAGGCCGGAGCGATGGTCGAGGTCGGTGAGTTGCCGACCGTCCCGGTCGACCCGCGCCAAGCCCGGCAGCTGTTCCAGAACCTGATCTCGAACTCGCTCAAGTTCCGCCGGGAGGGCGTCGATCCGGTGGTTCGGATCGACGGCTCGTCCGGCGGGCGCTTCGCCGAGATCACTGTCGCCGACAACGGCATCGGCTTCGACCCCGAATACGCCGACCGGATCTTCCGGGTGTTCGAGCGGCTGCACGAGCGCAGCGCCTACCCCGGGACGGGTATCGGCCTGGCTCTGTGCCGGAAGGTCGCCGAACGTCACGGCGGCTCGATCGGGGCCGTGGGACGTCCGGGCGAGGGCGCCACCTTCGTCGTCCGGCTGCCGATGGACCACCCCGAGGAGTCGGCAGACGGTAACCCGCGCGCGCAGGCCCCTGCGGCGACTACGATCGAAGAGCTGCCCGAAGAGGAGAGTTGAGAGCTGATGAGTGCAGGCGCCGGAAGCCGGCCGCTGACGATCCTGGTTGCCGACGACGACGAGGAGGACCGGCTACTCACTGAGGAAGCTCTCGCGGGAGCGCACCTCGTCAACGACCTGCGCTTCGTCGTCGACGGCGAGGACCTGATGCAGTACCTGCGCAGGAGCGGCCCGTACGCCGCCGCGGGCGCCGCGCCGCGCCCCGGGATCATCCTGCTCGACCTGAACATGCCGCGGAAGGACGGCCGCGAGGCGCTCGCGGAGATCAAGAGCGATCCGGACCTGCAGCGGATCCCGGTGGTCGTGCTGACGACGTCGAAGGCCGAGGAGGACGTGCTGAGTACCTACGAGCTCGGCGTCAACTCGTTCATCACCAAGCCGGTCACCTTCGCCGGCCTGGTCGATGCTTTGCAGGCCTTCTCGCGCTACTGGTTCGAGATCGTCGAGCTGCCGAACGGGGAGACGGGTGCGTCCAATGGATCTGCCCAGGGGCGCTGAGGGTGTCGAACCGCGAACGGTGAGAGTCCTCGTCGTCGAGGACGACGAGGAGGACTTCCTCCTCACCCGCGATCACCTCCGGGGGCAGGATCGGACCCGCTTCGACGTCGAGCTCGCCGCGAGCTTCGCCGAGGCGGTCGCGCGGATCGGCGCCAACGAGCACGACATCTATCTGGTCGACCACCGGCTCGGTCACCGCACCGGGCTCGACCTCGTCCGGGAGGCGTTCCGCGGCGAGGGCCGGGCGCCCGTGATCATGCTCACCGGCTTCGACGACTACGAGGTCGACCTCGAGGCGAACATGCTCGGCGTCACCGACTTCCTGCTCAAGGGCGAGCTCACCCCGACGGTGCTGGAGCGGTCGATCCGGTACGCGCTCCGCCACCATTCGGTTCTCCGGGAGCTGCAACAGACTCAGGATCGCTACGCCCTCGCCGTACGAGGCGCCAACGACGGCATCTGGGACTGGGACCTCGAGGCCGGGACGATCTACTACGCGCCGCGGTGGAAGGCGTTCCTCGGGTTCGAGGACGAGGACATCGGCGACTCGCCAGCGGAGTGGCTGGAGCGGGTCCACCCCGATGACCTGCCGCAGCTCAAGCGCCAGATCGAGAGCCACGTCGAGGGCGAGACGCCGCATCTGGCCAGCGAGCATCGCGCGATGCATGCCGACGGCACCTACCGCTGGATGTTCGCCCGGGGCGTCGCGGTTCGCGATCGTGAAGGCCGGGCGATCCGGATCGCCGGCTCGATCTCGGACATCACGGGGCGTAAGCGCGCGGAGGAACGGCTCGTCCACGACGCGCTCCACGATCCGCTGACCGGGCTCCCCAACCGAGCGATGTTCCTCGATCACCTCGAGCTCTCGCTGCGCCGCGGCCGCCGCGCCCCCGAATACCGGTGCGCCGTCCTGTTCCTCGACCTGAACCGCTTCAAGCTCGTCAACGACGCCTACAGCCACGCCGCCGGCGATCAGCTGCTCGTCGCGCTCGCGCGGCGTCTCGTGACGAGCATGCGCCCGGGCGACACGGTCGCCCGACTCGGCGGCGACGAGTTCACGATCCTGCTCGACGGCATCGCCAGGCCCGAGGATGCGAAGGGGGTGGCGGACCGCATCCACAAGCTCCTCGAGGAGCCGTTTGCGGTCGAGGGCCGCGAGCTCGTCGTCACCACCGCGATCGGCATCGCGATCAGCGGCGAAGGCGCCACCGCCGACGAGCTGATGCGCGACGCGGACATCGCGATGTACGAGGTCAAGCGCGGCCACGGACGCTCGGCGGAGATCTTCAGCGCGGGCATGCGACGGCGCGTCGTCAGTCAGCTCGAGCTCGAGCGCGAGCTCCGCGTGGCGCTCGAGGGAGGACATCTCCGCGTCTACTACCAGCCGATCGTCGCCGTCGCCGACGGGCGCCTCGTCGGCCTCGAGGCACTCGCGCGGTGGCCCGCCGACGCCGAGACCCAGATCGCGCCGTCCGAGTTCATCCCCGTAGCGGAGTCGACCGGGATGATCCGCGACATCGGCCGGTCCGTCCTCGAGACCGCGCTGGCGGACTTGGCCGACTGGCGCTCTCGCGGCGTCGTCGGCGATTCGGTCAGCGTCAGCGTCAACGTCTCCGGGCGCGAGCTCGGCGACCCGCAGCTGCTCGCGGAAGTGCGGGCGGCGCTGCAGGCGCGGGAGCTGCCCCCGTCCGTGCTGCGGCTGGAGATCACCGAGAGCACGATCATGCGCGAGCCCGAGCGGATGCCAGCGGTCCTCGACCGGCTCGAGCGGCTCGGCATCGGCCTGCACATCGACGACTTCGGCACCGGCTACTCGTCGCTGACGTTCCTGCGCCACTTCAGCGGGCGCACGCTGAAGGTCGATCGATCCTTCATCTCGGCGCTCGGTCAGGACGCAGGCTCGGAGGCGATCGTGCGCACGATCATCGCCCTCGCCGGTTCGCTCAACCTCGACGTGATCGCCGAGGGCGTCGAGGACGCGGACCAGCTCAGCGCGCTACGGAGCTTCGGCTGCCAGTTCGCCCAGGGGTTCATCTTCGCCCGGCCGATGGCGGCGGCCGAGGCGGAGCCGCTGCTCCGCGACTGGCCCCCCGACGACGCGGATCTCGCCGGGCAGCAACGCGAAGCAGGCTGAGCAGGCGCGCACGCCTCGGCGGCGCGGGCTCAGCCGCCGTCGATCGCGCGCTTCAGGCCGACGAAGCCGACGGCCTGCGCGTAGAGCTTGTAGAGGCGAAAGCCCTCGGCCCAGTCCGGCCGGCAGGAGCCGTCGAAGACCTGCTCGGCCTCCTCGTCGGTCAGCTCCGGGACCTTGAAGCCGTCGTCCTGTGGCCCGAGCTGGCTGCGGATGTCGGCGATCGTCGCCAGCCGCTGCTTCTCCGAGGCACCACGCCAGTCGCTGCAGGTGACGAGGGCCGCGACCGAACCGGCGCTCATCTCGCCCACGGGGTCGGTGCCCGAGATGTCGATCACGCCCCCGGCGTCGCGCCCTGCGGTCGCCGCCTGCGCGGGCTCGTCGCCCGAACCGCAGGCGCTCAGGCCGAGGAGGGCGAGGCCGAGGGCGAGCGCCGTCGCGACGCCCGCCAGCGCCCGCCGCCGCTCAGGAGGAGGGGCCATAGGAGATCTCGCCCGCGAGTCCGTGCATCCACTTCTTGATCAGGCCGCCGTCCGTGCTCGCGGCGAGCCGTCGCTCGGTTCGCTGCTCGCGCCGGCGCTCGGCGCGGGCCGCTGCGGTCCCTGGCCGCGGCGGCCGGTCCCACCAGTCGCAGCCGGGCAGGTCGATCTCGCCGGTCTCCCACTGACCGAAGCAGGTGAGCAGCAACGGAGCCTTCGCCGTGTATCCGGGACCGCCGGTGCTCGTCGAGCAGTCCTCGGGGAGGAAGCCCGGAACCGACTTGCCGGCGGTTGGCCCGATCGGCGGGTCGGCGGTGAGGCTCCCGCGGGTGCCGTCGGGACCGGTGTTGTCGAACCAGCAGTTGCCGGTGTTGACGGTCGCCTCGTCCCACCAGAAGTCGACCCCGTTGGGCGCCGTCCGCGGCGCGTCGCCGAGCGTCGTCTTGTTGCCGAACTTGGTCAGCCCCGGGTGCGGCTGAAAGCCCGGCGGCACCTGGCCCATGTGGTTGTCGAAGTAGTGGTTGTCGCAGGAGGTCGAGTAGACGGGCTCGCCCTGGCCGCCCGTCGGACAGTGCACCTGCGGGTCGATATCGCCCTCGGTCTGGCCGGCGACCTCGTCGGGCACGCCGAGCAGCATCGTGCCCTGGCGCCAGTTGTCGAAGACCCAGTTGTGCTCGAACTGGCCGTTGTTGTGACCGGCCCAGACGAAGCCGGAGCCGACCGGCTGCGGCACGAGCGGCTCGAAGGCCGGGTCTGGCGCGTAGACGTCGAGGTTGTTCGCGTAGAACCAGTTGTGGTCGATCTTCATCCCGTCGGCGGGGAAGCCGGGGTGCCCGGTCGCCGAGAGCGTGTCGGTCGTCAGCCCGTTTGCGTTGCGCGTAGAAGTGGTTGTGGGTGACCCGGACTGAGTTGCCCATCGATCCCGAGTAGCCCATCGAGGAGCCGTGCAGGTCGCAGCGCCGGATCGTCGTGCTGTAGCGCCGCTTGGGGTAGAAGCCCTGGTCGCGGAACTCGCCGGTCTGCGGCGCCGCGCCCGGGTAGACGACGGCGTCGCCAGAGCCGAACCCATCGCAGTTCTCGACCAGGTTGTGGTCGGTGGTGAAGCTCAGGTGCCCGTAGTCGGCGTTCCAGAAGAACTTGACCCGGTCGAGCAGGATGCCGTCGGTCTCCTCGGTGTAGAAGCCGTGCTCCTTCGCGCCGCGCATCAGGAAATTGCGACCGACGAAGCCGTCGGTGCGGTCGGTCCGCAGCACGACGTGCTTGGTCCAGCAGGGGCTCTCGGCGTCCTCGTTCTCAACGTGGCAGGCGTCGGCGGGCAGCGCGCCGCCGGGCCGGGCGGCCGGCTTCATCGGGTGCCGGTAGCCGCGCCCGGCATCGAGGATCACGTCCTCGGGCTTCGGGCCTGAGCCCTCGATCTGCAGGTCGCAGCGGATGCAGCGGCCGAGCTCCTGCTTGGGGATCCCGTGCCGGTCCGCTCGCGGCTCGGGCAGGGGCGCGCCCTTGACGGCGCGGCCGGTGATGTGGATCAGGTTCTGGTCGTTCTGGCAGGTTGCCTGGTACTCGTAGCTCGGCGCCAGGGCGCCGCTCTGCGATTTCTGGAGCATCGAGGGGTTGCAGCGCGGGTCGTTCGTCGGCGCCTTGCGCGACTTCGGCTCGGTGTAGCGGCCGGGCATGATCACGATCCGGTCGTTGTTGCCCGACGCATCGACCGCCCGCTGGACCGAGTGGTAGCGGCAGTGGTGGGCGAACTTCTTGTTGAAGCGGCGCAGCTTGCGTGCCTTCGCCTTGCTGATCCGCTTGCTCGGCAGGCTCGGCCGCAGCCGGAAGCCGTGCCTACGGGCGGAGCGGACCGAGCGTCGCGCCTCGCTGCAGCGAACTGCGAGCCGTGCTTGCCCTTGCAGACGACCCGGACCTGGCCGGGGCCCTTGCCTGTGACGGCGCTGGCCAGCGTCCGCGCCTTCGGCACCTTGCCGCCTGCCGCCGGCTTGAGCGAGGTGTCCGGCGCGGGATCCGGCCAGTACGACGGGCGCTCGAGGTGGGCGCCGGCGAGTGATGGCAGGGCCACCAGCACCGCGATCGCCGCCAGGACGGCGAAAATGATCCGAGAACTACGGCTCCGATTGGCCACGAAAGGCCCTCCCTTGTCGCTTCCGGACCGGCCTCCCTTGTCGAGCCGATCTCGTGCCTTGAGGCGATGCTAGGAAGTGCCGGCGGCCAATGCGCCGGTTCTGCCGGGCGACGACTGCTCGGTCAGGAGCCGCCCGCCAGATCCCATGGGACCTTCTGCCCGCGTGGGGGCGGATCGTCGAGGAGCAGCCTCGGGATCGTCACCGGGCGCAGGTGGCGCTTGCGGAGGCCGCGGATGATCGCCGGCAGCGCGGCGACGGTCTGCGAGCGATCGCCGCCGGCATCGTGGAGCAGGATGATCGCGCCCGGATGCGCGCCCTCGAGGGCGCGCGCGGCGATCGCCTCCGCGCCCGGATCCAGGTAGTCCTCGGTGTCGGTGCTCCACAGGACCATCAGGGCGCGGCGCTTGTGCAGGAGCTTCAGCGTGTCACGGTCGAACGAGCCGAATGGCGGGCGGAAGAGGCGCGCGTTCGTATGCGTGAAGCGCTTCAGCGCGGACGAGGTGCTGTTCAGCTCCCTGCCCTGGTCGCTCTTCGAGAGCGCCTCCATGTGTGGGTGGCTGAAGGTGTGGTTGCCGATCGCGTCGCCCCGAATCGCCTGCTTGCTCGTGCTGTCGCTGAACGACGTCAGCATCGTCCCGACTTCGAAGAATGTCGCCTTCGTGTTGTAGCGGCGCAGCACGTCGAGGATCTGAGGCGTATAGGGGCCGGGGCCGTCGTCGAAGGTGAGAGCGACCTCGCGCTTGCGCCGCCTCCCCTCACGGATGAAGGGCGTATAGGAGAGGACGCGATCGATCGCCGCCTGCTCGCTCTGGGCTCGGGTGGGCTGGGACGCGGACGGTGCCTCGCCGGCAGCCGGGCCTCCCTCACCGTTGCCGTGCTTATGTCGCAGCGCCCGCGCCCCGGCCACGGTCAGCGTGAGCAGCAGGACCAGTCCGAGCGCCCCGAGCGCCGTCCACCGGCGCCGCCGAGCGCGCTCGGCGGCGCGCCGCCGGACCCGCTTGCGGGCGGCCGGCTCGACGACAGTCCGGTTCCAATCGTCCTTTTCGTCCATGGGCCCACGCATTCTCCGGTCCAGCCCGCCGCCACACGCAGCGGCGAGGCCGCCGATGCGATCAGGCTAGCGGCGGCCGATGGCGCGACTGTGAGCAACGCACGCGGTTGGTCGAGCGCCTGCGCCACCGACGGATCGGGTTAGCCTTGCCACACCCGCCCCGATAGCTCAGCTGGATAGAGCGACTCCCTCCTAAGGAGTAGGCCCCAGGTTCGAATCCTGGTCGGGGCGCTTGTTTATGAGGTTTGTAGAGGGGCGGCTCTGCTGACGAGGCACGCACACGCCTGACCGAGCGGTCGCGGCGATCAGCAGCTGCGCGAGCGCGAGGCGGGCGACGCCGAGCAGCGTTGCCGCCTGCCGACACCCCGCCGCGGCGAGGCGGGCGCCGAGCGGGCCCGCCCCCCGCCTGCCGGTACGAATCCAGGTCGGTGACGTACACGTTCAGCCGTGCGACGTCGGCGAGCTCGAAGCCGCCCGCGCGCAGCACGGTCTCGAGGTTGTCGAGAGCCTCCGCCGGCGATTAGCAACCGCCAGCGGCGCTTGCGACGTTCCGGGGTTGGCCACCTCCGCCGTGGCAAAGTCAGGACGATCTGGCGTCGGTGCCGGTCAGATCCCAGTTCGAATCCTGGCCGCGGCGTTAGGGTCGTTGACGTTGCGAGGAAGATCGATGTTGGGCAAACCCTCCCGCCGCACCCGTAAGAAGCTCGAAGCGCGCGGTGTGCGCGCCTCGGCGGTGGTGGTCGAGATCGCCGAGAGCGGGATGTCCATATCCAGCGGGCAGACCGTCTCCCGCACCGAGATGCTGCTCAGGACGAAGCTCAGGGTCGAGCCGCTCGAGGAGCCCCCCTTCGAGGTCGAGGGGCGGTTTCGCTATCCGCAGCTGGAGATCCCCACGGTCGGCTCCCGCCTGACCGTGCTCTACGACCCCTCAGACCACGACACGCTGATCATCGGCAGCCTGTCGGCAGCGGAAGCGGCGCGCCCGGGTCCCAGCCCGGTGGAACCGAAGCCCGTGGGACCGGGTGCCGGGCTCAGCGCGCCGGCGGCGCCGAGCGCAGATCCGCTCGACAAGCTCGAGCGGCTCCAGGAGCTACGCGAGAAAGGTGCCCTGACCGAGGCCGAGTTCGCAGCTCAGAAGGCCCGGATCCTGGGCGGCGGCTGACCGCTTCGGCCTTCGGCTTGACCGTCGGGGCGCCCGTCCAGAGCAGTGACGGGGGAGACCTCGCGCAGGAGCTCGTCACCGGCAAGCAGCCGGTCGCGCGGGAGCAGCTTCCGTCTGCTGGCCAGCCGGCCGTAAGCGCGCGGGCGAACCGCTTCGGCAACCGCCGGGTGCGGATCTTCGACTACCTAGGCTCCGGGGTCTATGAGGTCGTCGACCGCGTGCCCGCCGGAAGCAACGAGGACAACTTCCCGGCCCGGGCCGACTCGTTCAAGATCGGCTCACAAGGCAACGGCTGCTGAACAGGGAGCGATGCATCCGCGCGGGACGCGCGGGCCGATCCAGGTCCCCGGTCTCCTGCATTGGTCACATAGGGGAACGCCCGTGCATCTATGACTCAGATGGAACCCGAGCCGGTAGCCGAAGCGTTGCGCCGCTCCCGTCGCGACCCCGCGGCCTTCGGCACCTTCTACAAGGCCCACGTCGAGTCGCTGCTGGCGTTCGTCACGCGCCGCGTCTACGACGTCGATACGGCCTGGGATCTGACCGGCGAGAGCTTCGCGCGCGCCTATCTGAAGCGGCGCAGCTTTCGCGGTCGAACCGACCCCGAGGCCGCCGCGTGGCTCTTCAGCATCGCGCGGCGGCAGATCCTGCAGTACCAGCGGCGCAACGTCATCGAGCGCAAGGCGATGAAGCGTCTCGGCGTCGAGCCGGCCCCGCTCGAGGATGCCGAGCAGGCTCGCGTGCTCGAGCTCGCGGGCGTCGATGAGGTGCGGGCGATGGTCCGGGCGGAGCTCGAGCGGCTCAGCGAGTCCCAGCGCGAGGCGCTGAGCCTTCGCGTCGTCGAGGAACTTTCTTACGAACAGGTCGCCGACCGCCTTGGGATCAGCGAGCAGACCGCCAGGGCCCGGGTCTCGCGCGGCCTCAGGGCGATCGGAGCGGCGATCGACGCACAAACCGTGACACAAGGAGCGGGATAAAAATCATGCTAGCCAGGGATCAGAGGACCGGGATGCCGAACATCGATGCCTACGGCGATCAGCTGATCGCCGCGGGCTGGCGGCGATCGAGGCCGTGGGGCCGCCTGCGGCGGGCGGCCGTACCGCTGGCCGGGTTGGTGCTGGTGGCCGGCGGTGCGGCCGCCGCGACCGCCGGCCTTGGCGGTGACGACGGGGCCCGCGTGCTCGAGCCGGGCGACGTCGTCACCCTCGGCTTCAAGAACCCCGCCACGGGCCAGCCGCTCCGTTGCGCCGACGGCCGCCTGTTCACCTGGCACATCGACACCACCGAGGCCGACAGTCCCGGCCCGGTGTGCGCCGACGGTTCGGTGCCACCGCTTTACGCCGCATACCAGAAGCAGGAGCAGGAGTTCCTCGAGAGGACCTCGGCGGGCGACAAGCTCGACGACGTGCCTCACCTGCCGACGTTCGAGGTCTCCAGGGGCGAGAAGTAGCGGCTCGTCGACTGGGGCCCGGCACGGACGCCGGCTAGGCAAAGGCACGGACGCCGACGCCCCCAGAGCCGGAGTCGGTCGGGCGCTCAGCCCGACCGGCTTACGGCTGGGGCGTGGCCGCGGGGGCGGTTCCACCTCGCGCCCGTCCGCCGGCATCCCGCCCTAGGGTCGCGGCCGGCCTCCGCGGATGCAATCAATTCGAGCACCGGGTGCTGCTCGCCGTCGGGAACAGCGATCTCCCCCGCGTGAGATGGTCGCGCCGACCCGGCCTCAGCCGAGCTTCTCCGCCAGCTCGATGATGATTCCCGCTGGGCCGCGGACGTAGCAGAGCCGGTAGCTGGTCTCGTACTGCTCGAGCTCGCCGACGAGCTCGGCCCCGTGGGCCTGCAGGCCGGCGAGGGTCGCGTCGATGTCGTCGACGGCGAAGGTGAGGTGACGGATGCCCGGGGCGTTCGCCGGCGCCGGCGGGGACTCGTCCTCGCTCACGGGCGAGTGGAACTTGATCAGCTCGAGCTGGCTGTGGTCGTCGGGAGTCCTCATGAACGCCACGTCCGTGCGGACGTCGTCGAGGCCGACGATGCGGTCGACGACCGCGCCCTCGATCGATCCCTCGCCGCTCAGCTCGAGGCCGAGCTCGGCGAAGAAGCCGATCGCCGCGGCGAGATCGTCGACGACGATGCCGACGTGGTCCATGCGCTGGACGGCCATGGCCTCGATCGTAATGGTGATCTTCGTAGGCGCGAAGCAGGTCGACGGGGCCCGCTCCCGCTTGCGGGATTGGACACGCGTGATTGACTACAAAGTCAATGTCAGGGCCGGACCCCCGAACGGGTGCAGCGAACGTCTCGGCTCGCCGGCGCCGCGCGCTTGCCCTGGCATTCGCCGCCGTTCTGCTGATCGCGGTCGGCAGCGGCTGCGGGAACGGAGGCGCGGATTCGACCGGAGCCACGCCGCTCGCCAAGGGCAAGCCGATGCCGCTCGACGTCCTCGTCTACAACATCGAGTACGGCGGGCGGTGGGGCGACCGACAAGGTGATCCGGAAGCTCGACGCCGACGTCGTCGGCGTACTCGAGTCCTACCAGCGGCTGCCCGAGATCGCCCGCAACACCGGCTACCCCTACTACAACACCTCGCTGCAGCTGCTCTCGAAGTACCCGATCCTCGAGCCGTCGGGGGCGACGGCCTCTACGCGCTGATCGAGGTCCAGCCTGGGTACGTGATCCCGTTCTTCAACGACCATCTCGACTACGTCAAGTGGGGGCCGCGGGCGCTGGCCAAGGGCGACTCGGTCGCCTCGGTGATCGAGACCGAGAACGAAGTCCGTACCGCCGCCCTCGAGCGGCCGATGGCGGCGATGGATCGAGCTCCTCGGGGACGGCTATCCCGTCTTTCTGACCGGCGACTTCAACGAGCCCTCGAGCCTCGACTACACGCAGGCGGCTGTCGGCACCCGCAAGGAGATCCCGGCTCCCGTGGCCTGGCCCGTCAGCGAGAAGCTCACCGATCTCGGCTTCCGCGACAGCTACCGCGAGATCCATCCAGACCCGGTCGCCGACCCCGCGTTCACGCAGCGGTCGGGCGAGCGGATCGATTACGTCTACGCGGGCGGCCCCTCGAAGACGCTCGACAGCAAGCTCGTCGGCGAGCCCGGCGGCGAGAACGTCGACATCGAGTTCGCCCCGTGGACCTCCGATCACCGCGCCGTCCTCTCCAGCTTCGGGTGGCGCCGGTGGCGATGCCGCCGCTCGTCGCGGTCAGCGCCCGCCTTGGCACGGTCGGCGACGAGCTCACCGTCACTGGAACGACCCCGGCTCGGATGCGAACGAGATCGCGATCGTTCCGGAGGGCTCCGACCCGGCCGACGCCGTCGAGAAGCTCGCCGGCCGGCGGCGCGCGCGGCAAGACGGTGCTCGACACGGCGGGCTGGGACCCGGGCTCCTATGAGGCCGTGCTCACCGGCGCCGACGGCGCCGAGGCCGAGCGCGTGTCCTTCTTCCTCCGCGACCCCCACGCGAAGGTGCGGTTCTCGAGCCGAGCAAGCGGAGCTACGCCCGAGGCGAGCCGATCGACGTCTCCTGGTCCGACGGCCCGGCGAACCGCTGGGACTGGATCGGCGTCTACCCCGCCGACGCCTCCAACCCGAAGACGGACTCCTACCTGATCTGGGACTACGCCGAGGGCCACTCGGCCGGGACCGTGCCGCCGCGGACCACGGGCGAGGCGACCCTCGGACCCGACAGCCAGGGGCACCCGTGGCCGCTGCCGCCCGGCGACTACGTGGCCCACTACCTGCTCGCCGACCAGTACCAGTCGGCCGCGAGCACCCGCTTCACGGTCCGCCCGGGACAGCCCTGACGATCGGCGGTCGAGGCCGCTCGCCTGAGCGGCGGTCTACTTGTTCGGGTTGCCGACCGCGAAGTGGAAGTGGGCAGTGTTGTCGCCGGAGACGGAGGTGATCGTCGCGGTCATCGGGTAGGTCGTGCCGTTCTTGGCGGTGAGCGTGCACGCTTCGCTCTCGCCGGCCTTGGCGTCGAGGTCGTTCGGGCAGTCGATCGAGGCGGGCGCCTGGCCGACCTTCTTGGTCAGCGCCGCGGTCGCCTCCGATTCGAGCTCGCTTGCCGAGACCGTGTTGCCGCCGATCTCAACCTTGGCGCTGCAACCGGAGGCGAGTGCGGCGACGACGACGGCAATGGCGAGGCCGGCCGTCGGACCGCCGAGCTTCAAAGACATTCGATTTCCCGTCTTTCGGACATTGGACGGTGCCAATCATCGCATCGCCGCCGACGGCGAGCGTCCACCGGCGCCGGGCCGACCTCAGGGTTCGAGGTGGCCCGTCGCCGGCGTGCCGCCCGAAGGCCGGAACCATGCTTCCAGCCGGCTGTCGGCATCCTCCCCGGCAAGCGCGGCATCGGCGGGCTCGTGCATCTCGAAGAGCTCGAGCACTTCCTCGTGCTGAAAGATCTGGAAAAGGCCGCGCGTCGCCCAGGCCGCGGCGGCCGCGTCGTGCTCGCCGAGCGCGCCGGCGTGGAACTGTGCGTCCAGCGCCCGCCGGGCGAGTTCGACGAGGCGTACCGCAAGGATCTCCTCGGCGAGGCACCCGCACGGGTCGCCGACGGCGAGCCGTACGGGGAGTGCCACGGCCGCCGCGAACAGGTTGTAGGTCAGGCGCTCGTCGACCGCCTCGGCGAACGCGGGCGGCACGAGGCCGCGGGCGTGCTCGACCCCCGTGCCGCCGGCCGAGCGCGACGCGAAAGGTCTCGACGAGCTCGGTGCCGGCGGCGAGCAAGGCGGCGCGCGCGTGCAGGTCGTCGATCAGGTCGGGCAGGAAGTAGAGCGCGTCGTGGGGGATGTCGCCACGCAGCTCGAGGAACTGCTCGCCGGCACGGGTCAGTGCCGGCGGGGCGTCCCGCGAGCCCTCGGCCGGGGCGACGACCAGGCAGGCGCGCTCGAACTCGCGCAGCGCGGCGCCGCCGGAGCCAGGCGCGAAGCCGAGCTCGGATCGCGATCCGTTCGACGTCGTCGGGATCGAGGCGGACGGGCGACCCCTCCGGGTCGGGCGAGTCGTTCATCTACATGACAGACGCGCCCCGCCGGGATTTGTGACGCACGTTGTGCGACGGGGCTACGGACCGCGCTCGAGCTCGTCCTCCCGCACCCGGCGCGAGCCGAACCTGCCCTTGATCGCGACCCCCTCTCGAGATGAGCCCGCGGCAGCCCCCGAACGTCGGGGCCCGCGAGCGAGTTGTCGATCGAGAAGTCGCCGCTGCCCTCGCCGACCTGACGCGCAGTGGCAGAATCGGAGCGGATGAGCGCGCTGGCCGAGACGATTCAGGGGCAGGGTCGCCTGCTGGCCGAGGTGCTCGAGCTCAGGGTCGACGAGGCGGTCGCCGCGCTCGAGCCGACTGAGCGGATCTGGCTCGTCGGTACCGGCACGAGCCAGCACGCCGCTGAGCTCGGCTGCTGGCTCTTCGGGCATGGGCGCCGAGGCGTGCGCTGGGCCTCATCCGCGAGCTTTGCGGCGCGCCCGGAGCTGATGGCCGCGGGCGATGGGGTCGTCGTCATCTCGCACACTGCCGAGACTGCCTTTTCCCGGAGCTGCCGCCGCCTCGCCCTCGAGCGCGGCCTGCCGACGCTCTCGATCACCGGCCGTGACGCGGGCTGGCCGGAGGCGATCGAGACCGTGCCGCGCGAGCGCTCGGAGACCTACAGCGCCAGCTATACGGCCGCGCTCACCGTCCTCGCCCGTCTCGCGGTTGGTCTCGGACAGCCGTCGTTCGAGCCCGCTCGCATCGACGAGCTCGCCGACCGCGCGGAGGCGGCCGCCGGTGAGGGTGTGCCGGACGTGGCCGAGCCCGAGCGGCTGACTGTGCTGACCGGCGCCGGTCCAGCGGCGATCACTGCCCGGGAGGGCGCGGTGAAGCTGCGCGAGGCCGCGCGCGTCCCCGCCGAGGGCTTCGAGGCCGAGTACCTCTTGCACGGCTCCGCCGTCCCGCTCGGGCCGGGCGACGGGCTTGTGGCTCTACAGCCCGGAGATGATCGATCGGGGCTGATGCGGGCGATCACGCGTGCCGCGATCGCTGAGGGCATCGCGGTGACCGAGCTGGGCGAACCGCCCGGACTCGGTTCGGCTCTCGCTCAGATTCCGCTGACCGTCCGCCTGCAGGCGCTCGCGGCGGGATGGGCGGAGCGCCGAGGCGTCGACCCCGATCACGTCATCGTCTCGGCCTGGGCCGACGACGAGCTCTGGACGGCCGGCGCACCGGCCGATTGATTCCGCCCGCCAGGCGCTCAGCGCCGGTGGTGGCGATGTGGTGCTTCCTTGTGGTGGTGCTTGTGCTTCTTCTTGGCGGCCTTGACCTTGAACCGCGCCTGGGCCGGCGTCGGGTCGGCCGTGCCCGCGGCGTCCACGGCCTCGACGTGGACGGTGTGCTTGCCCTTCTTCAGCCGCTTGTAGGTCTTCGGCGAGGAGCAGGGCTTGTACCCGGCCCTGTCGAGCTTGCACTTGAAGCTCAGCTTGCCGCTACCGCCGCTGCCGGAGAAGCTGATCTTGGCCTTCTTCTTCTTGACCTTGACCTTGTCGATCTGCGTGTTGGGCGCCGGCGTTGGGTTCGACTTCTCATCGAAGGTCGCCGTCGCTGCCTCGTCGGTGCTCATCGTGACGGTGCAGGTGCCGGTGCCCGAGCAGCCTCCGCCGGACCATCCGGTGAACGTCGAGCCGGAGGCCGCTGTCGCGGTGAGCGTCACCGCGGTGCCGGCTGCATAGGAGTGTGAACACGTCGACCCGCAGCTGATCCCGGACGGTGAGCTGGTGACGGTGCCGGCGCCACCGCCGGCCTTGGAAACCGTGAGCGTGTGGGTGCCCGACGGAGGAGTCGAGTTCTTGGTGAAGGTGGCGGTGACGCTGGCATTCGCGCTCATCGTCACGGTGCAGGTGCCGGTGCCAGAGCAGCCTGCACCCGACCATCCGGTGAACGTCGAGCCGGAGGCAGCTGGTGCTGTAAGCGTCACTGCGGTGCCCGCTGCATAGGCGTGTGAACACGTCGACCCGCAGCTGATCCCGGACGGTGAGCTGGTGACGGTGCCGGCGCCACCGCCGGCCTTGGAAACCGTGAGCGTGTGGGTCACGGTCGTCGCCGCCGGCTTTCCGAACACGAGTAGCTCGCTCATGTCCATGTAGTTCGCGTTGCCGCGGTTGTTGTTCATCGTGAGCTTGACGTCGGTCACGCCCTGTTTGCCCGTCGTCGGCGGGAACGCCGTAAAGGCATGCTCGGTCAGGCCGCTGCCCGTGTAGTTCCAGGCCGTGGTCCATGCGGCAGCGGACGAGGTCCGCGTCGCAACCGTGAACTGGCTTACGCCGGCGGTGTCGTCGTCGCCACAGGTGGCGCCGGGATCGATCTGGAACTCGCGGATGTCGACCTTCTGGGGGAGGTGAATCACGATTGAGCGAGAGCCTGTGGGGATCGTCTGTCCCTGGCCGGACCCATCCGTCGTATTCGATGGTGAATTGCTGCCCCAGCCGCTGCCCTGTGAGAGGTCGATCGCGCCAGCCGGGCCGCATCCGAAGGCGCTGTAGTCAGGCGCCGTGGAGCTCGTCACCTGAGCGCCGCCGGAGCTCGCGGACCAGTCTCGCGTGAGCTGGCCGTTCGCCGTGGCCGTGCCGGTGCCGACGGACACGTTGGAGTCGATCGGCAGGTAGCCCGCCTTGGCGGTCTCGAGCACGTAGGAGTGGTTCTGCGGGACGTTGTTGATCGTGAAGTTCCCGGTCGCGTTCGTCGTCGCTGCGAGATCGCCGGTGAAGCCCGAGTCGTGACCCCGGATCCCTACGGTCGCGCCGGCGATGACGGCACCACTGTCCGCGTCGGTGAGCTTCCCGGTCACGGACGTGCACTGGCTCGGGCACGACGGCGGCGTCGAGGAGTCTTCGCTGCGGCGTCGTGTCGCTGCTGCTCGTCGTGTCCGCGAAGTACCCCATGCCGCGGTTGGCGAAGATGGTCCACAGGGCCGTCTGATGCGAGCCGCCGTAGTTGAGCTGGTCCGCCTGCAGAACCGCATTGCGCATGTCGAGGAAGCTGGGGTTCGGCGGCGAGATCATCATCGCCTGCGTGATCAGCTTCTCGGCGGTGGCGGAGCCGAGGTTCTGACGGATCTGCCACAGCGTCTGGCCCCAGATCTCACCGTCGGCGTGGACCTCGGGCCTGGCCGATGACCTTCGACATGTCGCCGTAGGTGTAGCCACCGGCATGCCCGGTGCTGCCGCCGGTGCAGTAGGTGTGGGAGGTGCCGTCGGCGGGGCAGTCCATCGGCTCGCTGCGGATCGTCGAGCCGCCGCTGGCGAAGTAGCCGACCTGCGACGTCGCCGATCGTGCCGATGTCGTCGCTGTCGTACCCCTTGACGTTGAGGTAGTCCATCGCGTACCAGTCGCTCCAGGCTTCGCCCATCATCCGCGACTGGATCGCGCCCAAAGCCGGAACGCCGTTCGAGTAGGTGACGAGCCGGTTCGAGAGGCCATGCGTGTACTCGTGGTAGACGACGTCGGCCTCGTCGCCGCCGTTCATGTCAGGGCCGTTGGCGCTGATCCCCCCGTACGGGAACAGGTACATCTGCATCCGCGGCGGGATGCCGTCCTGTTGCGTGCCCATGTTCGCGTTGTCGACGTGGTTCTGGTCGGGGAAGCCGTTACCCGCCGTGTTCGCGCCGTCGTCGACCTGCGCCTGCACGGCGTCGTTGCCCTGTCCGCCCTGGGCGCCGTTCGAGACCTGGAAGTTGCCCTGCGCCGGGCCGAAGCCGATGTCCGAGTTGTTCTGCAGCCAGTCGTGGTAGTTGTTGAGGTAGTAGTAGACCTGGGTCCCGTTCTGGTTGCGGTTGGTCTGCCAGCTGTTGGCCACGTCGGAGTCCCAGGTGCACTTCCAGTAGGGGTCGCAGTTGGCGTAGCCGTAGTAGTGGCTGGCGAACGTGTCCCCGGGCCAGCCCGCAGTGCCGTCGTCGAGATAGGGGCTGTAGTTCCACGAGTTCGCGGAGGTGCTCGGGATTTCGTCCCCGGTCGGGACGCTGCCTCCCGGAACGGCGATGTTGTCGAGCGGATCGGCGTACGTGTGGGCGTTGTTGCCGGACAGGTAGCCGGAGCCGTTGACGGGGAAGTTGACGGTTGCCCTGCGAGCCGACCCGCGGGCAGCAGCGTGCTCGGGTAGTACTGCCAGGCGGAGCCGCTGGCCGACGAGTCGAAGGCGGTCGTGTTCTCGCGGAAGAGGATCTCGCCGGTGGTCGCGTCGACGACGTCGATGTAGGAGGCGGTGGAGCTTGGGTAGGCGTTGACGAGCCAGGCGGTCCGCCCCCCGTTCGCGGTTGGGAAGTCGACGAGGCTGGCCCGGTTGCCGGTGCTGAAGACGCTCGTGTCCCGACCGCGCCGGGCAGATCCTTGCTCGACGTCATGTGCCCGACCGAGGTGTCCTCGGCGCCGCCGTCGCGCAGCGCGGCCTTGATCGCCGCGGCCGCACTGAGCGCGGGGTCGGTTGAGTGCGTTGCCGCGTTGGGGGCCGGCCCCTGGACGACGTTGAGCAGCCGCCCGTTGTCGTTGACCGTGGCCTTCAGGCCGGCGCCGAAGACCGGCACCCCCTGCTGGTACTGGACGAAGCTGACATGGTGGGCGCCCTCGGCGTCGGCGAACTGGTCGACCTTGCGGAGCGAGTCGACCGCCGAGGCTGGGATGCCGAAGGCGCCGTGGTGGTCGCGCACGTAGCCGAGCGCGATGCTCGCGGCGGAGCCTCTCTCGGCCGGCGTCAAGTAGCCGTCGAGGCGGCCCAGCGAGCGGACGCCGCCAGTGCCGGGGTCGGCAGCGACGACGGCCTGTGAGCCGAGTGAATCAGCGAGGCGCGCCTGGGCCGCCGCGGAGGATGCGGAGGGCTGAGCCGCATCGCCGCGGTCGCGCGAATCGAAGCTGGAAAGGCCCTCGGCCGGGACACCTCTGAGGTCGGCAACGGGCGCTGCCGCCTTGCCGGCGGAGGCGCGTGCCTTTCGCGCTGCGGCTCGCGCACGCGGGGTTCGGGCCCCGTGCGAAGTGGAGCTCGCGCCGTGGGTCGTCATGCCCTGCGCCAGCGCCGGGACGGCACCCGCGACGCCGAGCGCCAGTACCGTGATCAGCAGCCCGAGCCTCGGCCCAGCAGTCATCTTCCGATCTCCGGCGGGTCCGTTCCTGCGCATTCCTGTTCTGCCTTTCCCCTTATGGCCGGCGCCCTACGTCCGGCCAAAAACCGCGCGCAGTCTACTGCGCTCATGACCTCTTCGCCAGTGCAATCTGCGTCACTCTCAGGAGGCCGGCGAACGCCCTAGAAAGCGGCGAACCGGACCAGGCTGACGGCGCCCGCGATCAGGCAGTAGATCGCGAACGGCCGCAGGCTGTGGGTCTCGAAGTAGCGGACGAGGAAGCGGACGGAGAGGTAGGCGGCGACGCCGCAGACGATCGATCCCGACGATCACCTGGCCGTGGATGTGATCGCCTGCCTTGCCGAGCAGCGTCGGCATCTTGAGCACGCCCGCGGCGAGGATCACCGGCGTCGCCAGCAGGAAGGCGAAGCGGGCCGCGTCCTCGTAGGAGAGCCCGCGCCACAGGCCGCCGACCATCGTGATGCCCGAGCGGCTGATGCCCGCGAACAGCGCCAGGATCTGCAGCGATCCCGACCCGCAGGCCGTCGCCGTAGCTAAGTCCGGCGATGCGCACGTCGGATGCGTAGGCCTCGGCGATGTCCGCGGCGCTGCGGCCGCCGGTCCCCTTCCGATCGCGGACTCGGCGGCGCGGAGCGTCGGCCGCGCGCGACCTCGCCGGCGGCCGCCTGCGCGCGGCGCAGGCGATCGCCGCGCGAGCAGGATGAGGCCGTTGACGAAGAGGAAGACGCTGGCGGCGACCGGCTTGGCCAGAGCGTCCGGAAGCGGTGCTCGAACAGCAGCCCGGTGAGGCCGACGGGGATCGTCGCGATCACGATCAGCCAGGCGAGGCGCTCGTCGGAGTCCTCGATCGCACCTCGCGGCGCGGGCGCTGCGGGCGACGCTGCGGAAGAAGCCGGCGATGATCCGCACCCAGTCGGCGCGGAAGAACCAGAGCAGCGCCAGCGCGGTGGCGACGTGCAGGGCGACGATGAACGCGAGGTAGAAGGAGGACTCGCTGTTGGCCTGCGAGGACTGCGTGACCAGCGTCTGCCAGCTGCCGCCGATCCAGGCTGGGACCAGCACCGAGTGGCCGAGGCTCGAGACCGGGAACAGCTCGGTGGCCCCCTGCACGCAGGGCGATCACGATGGCTTGCAGGTAGGAGAGCAACGGTTGCGGGGCGATCCGGGGGGCGGTCCAGCTACTACAGTCGCGTAGTAGGTTAGCGGTCGGCCCCGGGCGGGGTGCAATGCTTGTCGGGTGGTGATCGATCGATGAGCCCGGGTGCGAAGGGCCGGCGCCCGTCCGGCGCGCTCGAGGGGGAGATCCTCGCCGTCCTCTGGGCCGCCGATGGGCCGTTGACGCCGGCCGAGGTCCAAGAGCAGCTCAGCGGCGGGCTCGCCTACACGACCGTGATGACGGCGCTCACCCGCCTGTATCAGAAGGGCGTGGTCGGCCGGCGCCGGTCGGGGCGGGCCTTTGCCTACACCGCGTGCTCGACGAGCCGGGCATCGCCGCCGGCCGGATGCGCGAGTTGCTCGAGGACGGATCCGATCGGAGCGCCGTGCTTGCCCGCTTCGTCGGCGCGCTCCCCGACGACGACGCGCGGGTGCTCGCCGAGCTCGTTCGTGAGGTCCGCGACGATGACGCGGAGGGCCAATGAGCACGACGGCGATGCTCGTCCCGCTCGCCGTCGGCGCCTGCTTCGGCCTCGTCGGGCCCGCCGCCGCCCGGCGGCTACCGCCCCGCCACGCGACCTGGCTGCTCAGCGTCGGTGGCACGCTCGCCGCGCTCTGCGCCCTCGCCGTGCCGTGCGTGCTGGCCGCGGTCTTGATCGGCCAGATCCCCGACATCGCCAACGAGGGCCACTGGTCGACGGCGACGTTGCGCGATCACGCCCCCGCCGAGCCGGGCGTCTGGGCCGCTTCACTGCTCACCGTCATCGTGGCGGGCGGAGCGATCCTCTACGTCGGTGCCCGCCGCGTGCTCGACCTGCGCCGAGCCCACCGGGCGTGTAGGAGCATCTCGGCGGCCGCGGGCGGCCTCGTCGTCGTCACCGACGCGCCGGTCGGAGCCGTCGCCGTCCCGGGCAGGCCGGGGCGCATCGTCGTCGCCCGGTCGCTGTTCGACTCACTATCGGGGCGGGAGCGGGGAGCGATCCTCGCGCACGAGCGCGCCCACCTCGAGCACGGCCACCACTGGCACCGAAGCGTCGTCTCGGTTGCCGCGGCGGCCAATCCGCTGCTCGCGCCGCTGCGCGCCGCGATCATCGAGGCGACCGAACGGTGGGCGGACGAGGACGCCGCCGCGCAGCTCGGTGACCGCCGTGTCGTCGCCTCGGCGCTGGCGCGCGCTGCGCTGCTCGGCCACCGCGCTCCGGCCACCGGCGCGCCGCTGCTCGCTGCTGCCTCGCACGCTGTCTCCGGCCGCGTCGAGGCCTTGCTCGGCCTGCCGCCGCGACCGCGACCGTTGCTCAGCGCGGCACTCGCGGCACTGCTGCTCGCCGCCGCAGTCTGCGCTTTGATCGTCGCCCAGAACACGGACCACCTCTTCGACGTCGCCGGCAACGCGTACCGGAACACGCACGGTCGCTGAGCACGCCGCCGCCCGCTTCGGCCTCTCAGCCCTCGCCGCCGCGCCAGTGCATCACCTCGAGCGCGACGGCGACGTCCAGAGCTGAGGAGGCGAGCGGTCGCGGCAGCAGCTCTTCGGCCTTCGCCAGGCGGGCGACGACGGTGTTGCGGTGCGCGTAGAGCTGCTCGGCGGCGCGTGTCGCGTTCGACTGCGCGCGTAGGTAGGTGCGCAGCGTCTCGCGGAGCACGGCGGGGCCGCGTTCGAGCTCGCCCAGCGTCTCGGTGACGAAGGCGAGCGCGCGCGACTCGTCCTGAGTGAGCAGGGCGACGACCTTGACGTCCGCGTAGCGGACGAGGTGCGGCTGCGACCCGAGGCGTGCCATCAGCCGCTGGGCGGCGAAGGCGTCGGCATGGCTCGAGCGAAAGCCTTCGATCCCCTCGCCAACCGAGCCGAGCGCGACGCGCACGTGGCCGAGCTCGGCGAGCAGGCCTTCGAGCTCCGTCGTGTCCGGGTCGCCGCCCGTCGCAACCCAGACCCAGAGTGCTGCGCTCGTCGCCGGGGCGGTCAGCGCGCGCTCGGCGCCGGCGCCCCGGGCGAGCGCGCCGGCGACGCGCTCGAGCTCGGCCACGCCGCCGCCGTCACCTTCGCTCCAGACGATCGCCGCCAAGTGCGTGCGCTCGAACGAGTAGCCGAGCCGGCGCGCGACGCGATCGAGGTCGATCGGCGCCTCGTCGAGGACGAGTGTCAGCGTCTCGAGCCGCTCGGCGCTGGTCGCGCCGGCAAGCCGCTCGCGCTCCCGATTGACGAGCTCGACGGTCGCCCGCATCGTCACCTCGACGTAGGCGAAGATCGAGCGCGCCGTCACCTCGAGCAGCTCGCGTAGCTCCTCGGCATCGCCGGTGAGCGAGAAGGCGACCTTCATCCAGGCCTGCCAGGCGGCGTTCTGACCCGCGCGGAAGGGCTCGAGCGCGTCCGCGTCGAGGCCGCGCCGGACGAGGTCGTTGACGAGCACCTCGGCCTCCTGACCGGAGAACGGGGAGACCTCGGCCCCGGGATCGCGCAGGTTCGCCTCGGCCCAGTGCATGATCATCGCCCGGTTGGTGCGCCGAAAGGCCGCGAACAGGGTCGGATCCTCACCGACCTCGGGGCTGTGCTCGGGCAGGCTCGCCGCGTCGACTGCCGCGAACATGCCTTCCTCCGGCCGTTCGACGAGGCGCTCGATCCCGGTCCGGATCAGCTCCGCGGTGCGCTCGGACGGTCGCTCCCAGGGCATGCCGAAAGGCTAGAGCGTTGTGTGCAGTTCGTCACGCAAGTGTGGTTGTGCACGCCACATCGTGCCTGAGCGCTTTGTCTGACTAGGCAATCTGCACAGCCGTACGCCGAACATTGGAGCCCGTGACGTTGCCTTGGCGGGCGGCCGCAGCGATTGTCTCCTTACACCGACGATCGCGAGGAGAGGCAGACGATGTACGCGACCAGGGACGAGACCACAGCCGCAACCGAGCACCTCGACGTGCTCATCGTCGGCGCCGGCATCTCCGGCATCGGCGCCGCCCGCCACCTGCAGGACAGCCAGCCCGGCAAGAGCTACGCGATCCTCGAGATGCGCGAGGACCTCGGCGGCACCTGGGACCTGTTCCGCTACCCGGGTATCCGCTCGGACTCGGACCTGCACACCTTCGGCTACGCGTTCAAGCCGTGGACGGGCGAGAAGGCGATCGCCGACGGCCCCTCGATCAAGGCCTACGTGCGCGAGACGGCCGAGGAGGCGGGCATCGATCGCCAGATCCGCTACGGGTTGCGTGTGCTCCGCGCCGAATGGTCGAGTCCCGAGGCGCGGTGGACGGTGACCGTCGAGCGCGTCGCGACCGGCGAGAACTTCGCGATCACGGCCGGCTGGTTCTTCTGCGCGAGCGGCTACTACCGCTACGACCAGGGCTACATGCCCGAGTTCCCCGGGATCGGCGAGTTCGAGGGCGAAATCATCCACCCGCAGCACTGGCCCGAGGATCTCGACTACGAGGGCAAGCGCGTCGTCGTGATCGGCAGCGGCGCGACGGCGGTGACGCTCGTCCCGGCGATGGCCCCTGACGCCGCGAAGGTGACGATGCTGCAGCGCTCGCCGACCTACGTGATGCCCGTGCCCGAGCAGGACCGGCTCGCGAACCGCCTGCGCAGCTGGGTCGGCCCCGAGCGCGCCTACGCGATCACGCGCCGCAAGAACATCTTCCGCCAGCGCGCGATCTACGGCTTGAGCAAACGCTTCCCGGAGGCCGTCCGCCGGCTGATCCGCTGGGTCAACAAGCAAGCAGCTCGAGGGGACCGACTGCGATGTCGACGTCCACTTCAAGCCGAAGTACGGGCCCTGGGATCAACGCCTGTGCGCGGTGCCCGACGGCGATCTCTACAAGTCGATCCGCCGCGGCGACGCCGAGATCGTCACCGACACGATCGAGACCTTCACCGCGCACGGCGTCCGGCTGGCTTCCGGCCGCGAGCTCGACGCCGACATCATCGTCACCGCGACCGGCCTCAACCTGCTCGTCTTCGGCGGGATCGAGATCGCGGTCGACGGCGAGGCGGTCTCCGTCCCCGACGCCGTCGCTTACAACGGGATGATGCTCAGCGGGGTGCCGAACTTCGTCTACGCGATCGGGTACACGAACTCCTCCTGGACGCTCAAGGTCGACCTCGTCTGCGAGTACTTCTGCCGGCTGCTCGGCTACCTCGACGGCCACGGCTACGACGCCTGCGTGCCCGAGCTCGGCGACTCCGCGATCGAACTGCGGCCGCTGCTCGACTTCGAGGCGGGCTACGTGCTGCGCGCGCTCGACGAGCTCCCCAAGCAGGGCGATACGGCCCCGTGGAACCTGACGATGAACTACGCGAAGGATGCCCGTCACCTGCGCCGGGCTCCGCTCGACGACGGCGCGATGCGCTTCTTCGCCGCCGAGCCCGCGGTCGAACGTGAGGCAGTGCCCGTCGCCGGCTAAGAGGCCTTCTCAGACAGCCTCTAAAGCAGGCGGCTACTTGCCGATCGTGCCGAGCTGCTGCTTGCCGTGCAGGCAGCTGCGCGCGAGCGGCGAGACCTTCGAGACGAACTGGGGGAAGCCGAGCTTGGCCAGCTCCTCCTGATCGGCGGGGTCCAGCGAGCTCTCGAGCTGCTGCTCGACGCAGGCGATCACCCGGTGCGAGGCACCGACGGCGGCAAGCGACTCCTCGACGCGCTTGGCCGCCGCAGCGGGCAGCCCGACCTGATCGGTGGACTCACCGCCGCCACCGCACGAGGCCAGGGCGAGCGCCGGCACCACGACGGCGACGGCGAGCGCCCGGCTCGGCGACATCGGCGACTTGGAGGTTGCTCTCACGAACGAGCCATCGGCAGGGCGGGCGTCCAACCTGAGCGGCCGGCGCCGAAGCCGTTCCTACTTCTCGGAGAGGATCGTGTAGATCCCGCGCCGGGTCTCGTCGAGGAGCTCGCGGATCCGGGCCCGCTGCTGCTCGTCACCGGCGCTCAGCGCCTGGGCGATCGCCGCCCGCAGCTGGTGCACCGAGCGGCCGAGGTTGACGAGCTCGGGAGGAGCGCCCGTCCGGACCTGCTCCCAGGGCTCGCTGCCTGACTCCTTGCCCCGCTCCTCGGCTGCCTTGCGGCCTGCCTCGGTGAGCGAGAAGCGACGCTTGCCTTCGACCTCCTCGCCGGTGATCAGCCCCTCGTCCTCGAGCAGCTGCAGCGTCGGGTAGATCGAGCCGGCGCTCGGGCGCCAGTAGCCGCCGCTGCGCTCCTCGATCTCGGTGATCATCTCGTAGCCGTGCATCGGCTCCTGCTCGAGGAGGGCGAGGATCGCCGCCCGGACGTCGCCCCGCCGGGCGCGGGAGCCGCGACCGCCGCGGTAACCGTGCCGGTGGAAGACGGGTGGGGGACGGTGGTGTCCGTGACTGACGTATCTACGTCCGTGCATCTGGTTGTCCTTTGCGCTTCATCTGGTTGCAATAACGCGATATATCGTAACAGGTCGCGATACTCAGGCCACCGGGCTTGCGGCACGAGCCGCACGCAGCCTGCGCGCCGGCTCGGCTAGGTTGGTTTCGTGAGCGACGTCGCAGGCGCCCTGGTCATCTTCGGGATCACCGGCGATCTCGCCCGCAAGAAGACCTTCGCGGCCCTCTACGAGCTCGAGCGCAACGGCCGGATCCCATGCCGGATCGTGGGCGTCGGCCGCCGCGAGTGGGACGACCGTCAGCTGCGCACCCAGGCCCGCGCCGCGGTCGGCGAGACCGCCGACGAGATCGACGAGCGGGTCCTCGACGGCCTGCTGGCCCGCCTCAGCTACATCGCCGGCGCCTACGACGACGAGGCCACGTACGAGAGGCTCGCCGCCTGGGTCGGCGACACCTACACGCTGTATTACCTGGAGACCCCGCCGTCGCTGTTCGCCCTGATCGCGAAGCAGCTCGCCGGGGTGGGGCTCAACCGCAATTGCCGCGTGCTGATCGAGAAGCCGTTCGGCCACGACCTCGCCTCCGCCCGCCAGCTGCACGCCGAGCTCCGCGAGGTGCTCTCCGAGGACCAGATCCTGCGCCTCGATCATTTCCTCGGCAAGGAGCCGGTCATGGACATCCTCTACCTGCGCTTCGCCAACGCGATCCTCGAGCCCGTTTGGAACCGCCGCTACGTCGAGTCGGTGCAGATCACGATGGCGGAGAGCTTCGGCGTCGCGGATCGGGGTCGCTTCTTCGACCCGGTCGGCTCGCTTCGCGACGTCGTCCAGAACCACCTGCTTCAGGTCCTCGCGCTGGTCGCGATGGAGCCGCCCTCAGCGGGCCCCGACGACGGCGACTCGATCCGCAACCGCAAGGCGGACCTGTTCCGGGCGATGCCCGCCGCCGACCCGGCCGCTTACGTCCGCGGCCAGGTCGAGGGCTACCGGGAGATCGACGGCGTCGCCGCCGACTCGCAGACCGAGACCTTCGTCGCCCTGCGGCTCGCGGTCGAGAACTGGCGCTGGGAGGGCGTGCCCTTCTTCATCCGCGCCGGCAAGGAGATGGCGGTCGATTCGACGGAGGTGCGGATCATCTTCCGCCGGCCGCCGCGGCTCGGCATCGGCGGGCGCGAGGTCGCCGATGCGAACGAGCTTGTGATCCGGCTCAAGCCCGACCCAGGCGCCGAGCTCCGACTGAGCGCCAAGCGCGGCGGCGAGGAGGCCGTTCACGGCGTCCACCTCGACCTGCTCTTCGGCGAGCAGGTCGGCTACCAGCCTGAGGCCTACGAGCGCCTGCTCGCCGACGCGATGCACGGCACGTTCAACCTCTTTCCCAATCAAGCTTCGGTCGAGCAGACGTGGCGGATCGTCGAGCCCCTGCTCACCGACGGCGGCGCGGCGCTCCCCTACGAACGCGGCAGCTGGGGCCCGCCGGCCGCCTCGGAGCTGGTCGACGGGTACGGCGGCTGGCGCGATCCGTGGCTGCCCGAGCGATCACCGAGCTGAGCCGATCGGGCCGCCCGCTCAGGGCTTGCGCGCGACGATGATGTCCTGGTAGTCGACGCCCGGGCGGCGCTTCTCGCGCCCAGACCACCAACCCCGCTGGACTCCGTCGGGGACCGGCTCGAGCCCGGCCTCTCGGTAATAGCCGAGGACTGCATCGAGGTCGAGGCCGACGTTGTACTCGGGCACGTTCGGGTCGCTGGTGCGGAAGCTCCGGCCGGAGGCGTCGGTGAGCTCGTGGTCGAGCGCGAAATCGCCGCCGTCGTTGGCGAGCAGCTCGATCACCTGCTCGTCGGTGAGAAAGAACGTTGCGACGAGCCGGCCGCCGGGGCGCAGCACGCGACGCACCTCCTCGAGGTAGCGAAGCACCCCGTCGGGTCGCATGTGCGTGAACACGGAGACGGCAATCGCGATGTCGAACGAGTTGTCCTCGTAGGGGAAGCTGAAGCCACCGGCCGGGTCGCCGCCGATCGGGTTGTACTGGCGGCTGTGCACGTCGACGGCTCGGAAACGGAAGTTGGGGTAGCGCGGCGTGATCTGCCGCTGACACCAGGCGATCCCGCGCGGGACCACGTCGAAGCCCTCGTAGCTGCCGGACTCCGGCGAGATGTAGTCGGTGAGCGCGACCGCAACCCGGCCGACGCCGCAGCCGATGTCGAGCAGGTCGTCGGTCGGCTTCATCCCGAGGCCGTCGACGAGCCGCCGGCGCCAGGCGCGGCCGCCGCGGATGAAGTCCCCGCGGTGGCCGATGAAGCGCAGCCGGCGGGGCGGCACGAGCTCCTGCCGGCGCCCGAAGACGCGCTCGGCGGCGTCGACCGGCCCGAACGCGACGTTGCGGAAGAAGGCCGAGTAGTAGAGCCGCTTGAGGAAGGCGCGGACTGGTCCGCGCCGCGGCAGGCGCTGTCCGATTCTGGTGCTGCTCATGGGCGAGTCGATGTCGGGTACCGAGGGAGCGTCGGGTTCGGCGCGCGGCTGCCCGGCGGCGGGCCATCATGGCAAATCCGGAGCTGACCGGCTGTGGAACGGAGGCTCGCCGGTGCCACCGGCGGCCGGTCGCCGCGGCTCGCTAGATTGGCTCCGATGGGCGCTGCCGAGCCGACCCCGACGCTATATGAGTGGGCGGGCGGGGACGACGCCTTCCGGCGCCTGATCGATTGCTTCTACGACCGCGTCGAAGCCGACGAGCTGCTCTCGCCGTTCTTTCCGGGTGGCGTCTCGGAGGAGCACCGCGCGCACGTCGCCGCCTGGTGGTCGGAGGTGATGGGCGGCCCCGACACCTACACGCGTGAGCATGGGGGCTACGAGGCGATGCTGGCCCATCACCGCGGGCTCGGGATCACGGCTGAGCAGCGGCATCGCTTCGCCGCCTTGATGAGCCGCGCCGCCGACGATGCCGGCCTTCCCGACGATCCGGAATTCCGGGCGGCCCTGATCGGCTACCTGGAGTGGGGGACGCGCCTGGCGCTCGCCAATTCGCTGCCCGGCGCCGACCCCGCCGAGCATGCACCGGTGCCTCGCTGGGGCTGGGGCGTCGCCCCTCCGTACCGGCCCTGACGGCACCCGAGGGCGCCGCGCGACTTGCGGCCCATCGGGGTGTTGGAGTCTGCGGAGCCCGCGGCCCGCACCCTTGCGCCCCGCGATAGGTTCCACGCGGCGAACGCCACAAGGGGCCTGATCGAAAAGGAGTTGGGGATGGACGAGCTGGACTTCGACGAGGATCGGGGCGTCGGCCGGCGCCAGTTCCTGATCGGCGGCGCCGTCGCCGGCGCGGCGCTCGCGACGCCGCTCAACCATGCAGCGATCGCGCGGGCGAAGAAGACGCCGCTCGCCAAGCACGGGGCCTTCCTGCATGGCGTTGCGTCGGGCTTTCCGACGCACAGGGCGATCACGCTGTGGACGCGGCTCGGCCACGTCGAGCGCAGCTCGAAGCTGCAGCTCGAGGTCGCCTACGACAAGCACTTCCGCAAGGTCGTCAAGCGCAAGCTTGTGCGCGCGCCGAAGAACGGCGACTTCACCGTGCACGAGCGGATCAACGGGCTGAAGCCGGCGCATGGCTACTACTACCGCTTCGCGACCAAGCACAAGAGCTCCCCGGTCGGCCGCTTCCGGACGCTGCCGCCGCCCGGCTCGAAGCAGCCGTTGAAGATCGGCTTCTGGTCGTGTCAGGCCTACGAGGCCGGCTACTACAACGCCCAGGCCGGGCTCGCCGCCGAGAAGGACCTCGACTTCGTCGTGATGCTCGGCGACTACATCTACGAGCGCCACTACTGGGACGGCCCCGCCGACCGCAAGGACAAGACGGGCGCCAACCACGACGGCGACGTGCAGACGCTCGACGAGTACCGGCAGAAGTACCGGCTCGGCCAGTCCGACCCGAACCTCCAGAAGCTCCACGCGACATACCCGGTCGTCTCGATCTGGGACGACCACGAGGTCGAGGACAACTACGCGGGCGACGAGCCCGATTCGGCCGATCCGACCCCGGAGGCGACCGAGAACGACGGCAAGACCCCGCGCCGCGTTCCCTTCCTGAAGCGGCGCAGGAACGGCTACCGCGCCTACTTCGAGGCGACGCCGCGGATCAGGATGAAGAGCGATCGAAACCAGATCTACGGCTCGTTCCGGGCCGGCTCGCTGGCGGAGATCTTCATCACCGACCAGCGTCAGTACCGCGATCCGCAGCCGTGCGGCGACCCGATCCTGGAGCCGTGTGCGGAGACCGACGATCCCGGCCGGACGATGCTCGGCGAGGAGCAGAAGGCGTGGTTCAAGCGGGCCGTGCCGAAGTCGAAGGCGAAGTGGAAGATCTGGGCGAGCGAGCTGATGCTGATGAGCATCGACGTGCCGAAGGGATCGCCGGCGCTCGTCGACGCCTGGGACGGCTACGAGCACGAGCGCCACGAGATCCTGCAGAGCTTCAAGAACAAGGGGCTCGAGAACCTCGCGGTGATCACCGGCGACATCCACACGTTCTTCGCCGGCGATCTGTCGACGACCGGTGACGATCAGGGCGATCCGATCGGCGTCGAGTTCGTCGGCGGCTCAGCGACGTCGTTCGGGATCCCGGAAACGCTTGGCGTGCCCTCGAGCGTCCTCAAGGCGACGGCGCTGCCGCAGAATCCACACATCAAGTTCGCCGACCTCGACCACCGCGGCTACGGCGTGCTGACGATCGGTCGCGACCGGATCGAGTGCTCGCTGCGCAGCGTCGACCCGTTCACGGACGGGGCGAAGCCGAAGACGTTGGCCACGTTCCAGACGCGGAGCGGCGAGCCACACGTGCACGAGATCTGACCGCGGCCGGTGACGGTGCCGGTACCGGCCGCGGTGGCCGGGCGCGTCGTTGCTTTGCGGCCGCGGGCCGCCGGCCCGCTCCTCCAGCTCGCAGGCCGACCATCGTGACGACGACGGCGGTCAGCGCCAGCAGGGGCAGCAGCAGCCAGCTCGAGCGACCGTCGGTGCCGGCGCCGACGGTGTGCAGCACCGACATGACGAAGACCGCGAAGGTCAGCTTGTGGAGGGTTCGCCATGCCGAGTTGCCGATGTACTTACGGACGTAGAAGCTGCCAGTGATGATCGCCGCGAGCCAGCCGGAGAGCACGCCGATCCCGGTCCAGAAGGTGTGGGTGGGGAGCGTGAAGGGGACGAGCACCTGGCTCAGCGTCGGGTGCAGGTAGGAGTCGCCGATCAGCAGCAGCCCGTGGGCGAGGATCGCCGCCAGGCCGGCGAGGGCGAGCGCCTCGTGTGTGACCTTGAGCCAGGCGGGGCCGCCAGGCGTCTTGAAGCGCGAGCTGAGCGTCAGCCCGATGCAGACCGAGGCGGTGACGAGCAGCATCGCGACGACGCCGAGCGAACGGCTTGCCAGCCACCAGGGGTGGATCGCTGTCGCGGCGGCGGCGGTCACGCCGGCACCTGCGTGCGCGTGGCAGCCGAGGGCGTCGCTGCGAGCAGCTCGCGCTCGTCGGTGATCAGCGCGCCGCCGTGGCGGCCCAGCAGCTCGAGACCGCGCTCGGGGCCACTCAGCAGTGCGGTTTTGGCGAGCGTCTCCGCCTCGCCCGCGGTCGGCGCCAGCGCGGTCGCCTGGACGACCCCCGTCCACGCGGGCCGGCCGGTGCGCGGGTCGATCAGGTGATGGGCGTAACCGCCGTCGTGCTCCCAGACCCGGGCGCTGAGGCCGCTCGTCGCGATCGCGCCCGCCTCGAGCCCGAACTCGTGCTCGGCGAGGCCCGTGAAGGGGTTGTGGACAGCGATCGTGCGCGGCTCGGGAAGGCGTCCGCCGAGGCGGATGTCGCCGCCGCAGTCGACCGCCCAGTGTGCGGCGCCCTCGAGTTGTCCGGCGACGAGATCGGCCGCGAGCCCCTTGCCGATCCCGCCGAGGTCGATGCGGACGCCCGGCTCGCGGTGGACGACGGCATGCTCGCCGTCGACCCGGAAGCGCGGCTGCCCATCGGTCAGCGGACCGGCCGGCGCCCGGGGCGGCGCCGCGGCGAGCGCCGTCTCGAGGTCGGCGGGCTCGAGGCCGACGCGCGAGCGCTCGTAGCCGGCGCGCTCGAGGGCGGGGAGGACGGTCACGTCGACGAGCCCGCCCGAGGTTCGCATCGCGCGCTCGGCGGCGAGCAGCGCCCGGGCGAGGAGCGGGGAGACGGATACCTGCTCCCGCGGATCGCCGTTGAGGCGGCGCAACTCGCTGTCATCGAAGCGGGTCAGGCAGGTGTGCATGCTGCGCAGCAGCGACTCGGCCAGCGTCAGATCGCCGGGCTGAGGATCGAGCGCGAGTAGCCGGACCCGCGAGCCGAACAGGGGAAAGCTCCGCGCCTGTTCGGTTCCCGTTCCGCTCACGACGGCCCCGTGACGAGCGGGGTCGGGGTCGGGGCGGGCGCGGGGGCGGGGGCCGGAGTGGGGTTGGCCGGCACGACCTGGATGCTGGCGCCGGCGTCGTCGTTGAAGCTGGGCGTCGGATCCGGCACGGGTGTCGGCTGGGCGGTCGATTGCGAGGAGCCGGAGGAGCCGCGATTTCCACCCGTGGAGGCGTTCACCTTTGCCGCGAGCGCCGGATCCTTACCCGCCTTCATCTGCAGGGCGAGGCCCGAGTAGATGAAGACGGCGAGCACGCCGCTGAGGGCCGCGATCACCGAGAGATGGCGGCGCAGCGACGGGCGCCGGCGGCGGCCGGATGTGGAGCGACGGGGCGCGGCAACCGGCCGTCCGTAGTTGCTCCGCGGGAATTCGACGTACTCGCTCATCGGACGGAGGATCGGCGGCGGCCGTCATCGCTCTCTAAGTCTTTGGTTAGACGTCTCTTATCCGCGGGCGGCCCGCCGGCTGCGGCCCTTACGATCCGGCGGTGCGCGTATTGGTGGTCGAGGACGAGCCCGGCATCGCCGACCTGCTCCGTCGTGCACTGTCCGAGGACGGTCACGCCGTCGACCTCGCGACCGACGGTTCGGAGGGCGAGGCGCTGGCGCTGAGCGGCGAACACGACCTCGTCATCTTGGATCGGCGTCTGCCGGGCCTGGACGGCATCGAGGTGCTCGCCTCGGTGCGGCGTGCTCTGCCGGAGACCCCGGTGATCATGCTGACGGCACTCGGCGAGCCCGAGGACGTGATTCAGGGTCTCGACAGCGGTGCCGTCGACTACATCACCAAGCCGTTCGACCTCGAGGAGCTGCTCGCACGGGTCCGTGCGCAGCTGCGGCGGCCGACCGCGCGCTCGACCGCGAAGCTGATTGCCGGCGACATCGAGCTCGATCCGACGACGCGGAGTGTCTTCCGCGCCGGCGAGCCGGTGCAGCTGACGACGCGCGAGTTCCAGCTTCTCGCCTACCTGATGCGGCGGCCGAACGAGGTTCTCTCACGCGAGCAGATCCTGAAAGCCGTCTGGGGTTACGACCACGACCCGGGCACGAACGTGCTCGCCGTCTACATCGCCTACCTGCGCCGCAAGCTGACCGTCGACGGTGAGCCGCCGCCGATCGAGACCGTGCGGGCTGCCGGCTTCCGGCTGGCCGTTGGCGACGATGCTTGAGCGGATTCGCGCGAGCTCGCTGCGCGCCCGCCTGATCGCGGCGCTCGTCCTGACGACGTCGCTGATCCTCGCCGTCAGCCTGATCGTCCTGCACGTCCGCACGGGCGCCGACCTCAACGAGCGCGTCGACGAGCGCCTGCATCGCGACCTCGAGGAGTTCGCTGCCTCCGCGGCGGGCCGCGCCGTCGACGAGCGCGGGTTGCAGCGCGCCGGGCGTCGTTTCATCGCCACCCAGGGCTACCACGCAGACTCGCGGATCTTTGCGATCGAGCTCGCCGACGGCTCGCTGATAACGAACGAGCCGGAGCTGCTCGAGCACGGCCGCGGCGGTGGCGACGGATCCGAGGACGACGAGAGCGGCGGCGAGGAGGGCTCCGATCACGCCCTCGCCGTCGGGCTGCTCCAGGCGGGCGACGGCTACAGCACCGTCTCGAGCCCCGACGGCTCGGAGCTCCGCGTACTCACGGAGCCGATCGGCGGCGAGGGACTTGGCACCCTGCACGTCGCCGAGTCGCTGTCGGCGGTCAACGAGGCCGAGGCCGGCCTCAGCGAGACGATTCTGATCGTCGGCGCCTTCGCGCTGCTCGCGGTCATCGGCGCCGCGATCCTGATCGCGGCCCGTCTTGCTGCGCCGCTGAAGCGGATCGAGCGCTTCGCCTCCGACGTCGATCACGGGGGCGTCGAGGGGCGCATCGATGCCGACAGCGGCCCCGCCGAGGTGCGCTCGCTGGCGCGCTCCTTCAACCACATGCTCGATCGCGTCCAGCGCTCCTTCCGTCGTCAGCGTGAGTTCGTCGCCGATGCCTCGCACGAGCTCCGGACGCCGCTCACCGTCGTCTCCGGAGAGGTGGCGATGCTCGAGCGCGACGCGGCGCCTGAACAGCGCGAGCGGCTCGAGGTGGTCGATCGCGAGCTGCGCCGGATGGAGCGGCTGGTAACCGAGATGCTGACGCTCGCCGGTGCCGACGACGAGGACTCGCTGCGGCTCGAGGAGATCGACCTCGGCGACTTCCTCGAGGACCTCGAGCGGGAGCTGCCGATGCTCGGTGAGCGTCGCTACGAGGTGCGTCGCGCGAGTGGCAGCTTCGTCGCCGACCGCGACCGGATCACGCAGGTGCTGCGCAACCTGATCGGCAACGCCGTCGCGCACACGGCGGCCGACGGTCGCGTGCGGATCTCGGTCGCGCTGCCCGGTGCCGACATCGTCCGCTTCGAGGTCGCCGACGACGGGCCGGGCTTTCCCGAGGGCGAGGCGGAGCGGCTCTTCGACCGCTTCTACCGGACCGATCCCGGCCGCAGCCGGGAGCGGGGCGGTGCCGGGCTCGGACTGGCGATCGCGAAGGCGATCGTCGAGGCGCACGGCGGCCGGATCAGCGCCGGCTCGGCGCCGGAGGGCGGCGCCCTGCTCGTCTTCGAGCTGCCGCGCGCGTGACTGCGACCGGGGTCGTTCCGCCACAATGTCGCCCGTGAGCGAAGGCGGTCGGGATCCGGGCAAGCCGCTGGTGGCGCTGATCACCGGTGCCTCGTCCGGCATCGGCGAGGCGACGGTGCGACTGCTCGCCCGCGAGCCCGGCGTCAGCCTGGTGCTCGTCGCCCGCCGCGCCGAGCGCCTCGACGAGCTCATCGCCGAGCTGCCCTGCCCGGCCAGCCGGCTCGCCGTCGACTTGACCGACGAAGACGCGCCCGCCCGCGTTCGCGCCCACCTCGGCGAGCGCCACGACCGGCTCGATCTGCTCGTCAACAACGCCGGCGCGGCCTGGCGTGGCACCTTCGCCGAGACCGGCTTCGAGAACGTGCGCCGTCACATCGAGCTCAACTTCTATGCGGTCGTGCGCCTCACCGAGGCATTGCTGCCCGTCCTGCGCAGCTCGGCGCCGAGCGCGATCGTCAACGTCTCGAGCACCGCGGGCCGCGTCTCGCGCGCCGGTTCCGGCGCTTACTCGGCGAGCAAGTTCGCGCTCAGCGGCTGGACCGACGCCCTCTATGCGGAGGAGGCGGCGCAGGGAGTCCACGTCGGCCTCGTGCAACCCGGCTTCATTCGCACCGAGGGGTTCCCGGCCACGGAGCTGCGCGCCAAGGCGGCGACCCGGTGGATGGTCTCCGACGTTGACAAGGTCGCCGAGGCGATCCGGGAGACCGGTCTCGGAGGCCGCGCCGAGCGCTACGTGCCGCGTCCGTACGGACTCGCCGCCGCCCTGCGCACGGTCGCGCCCTGGCTGCTGCGACGCGCCGGGCGCAGCAGCTCGGCCTCGATGCTGGTCACGCGGACGGGCGCCGACGAGCCCCAGAGCTGACGGTTGCCCGGAGCGCCGACGATCTCGCTGGCCGAGGCGCGGCGGCTCGCGCTCCACGCGCAGGGCCTGGCGCTGCCGCCGGCACCCGGCACGGGCGTTGGCGAGGTCGTCGGGCGGATCGGCTGCCTGCAGCTCGACCCGGTCGGCGTCGTCGCCCGTTCGCCGCTGCTCGTCCTACGGGCGCGCCTGCGCGGCGGCACGCTCGCCTCACACGCGCGGATGCTCGAGCGGGCGGCCTACGGACCGCGCCGGGAGCGGGTCCTGTTCGATTACTGGTGCCACGAGGCGAGCCTCTGCCACGTCGCCGACCTGCCGCTGCACCGGTGGGCGATGCGTACCTACGTCGAGCGGCTCGGCCCGGTCCGCCGGGCCAGGGTCGAGCCGTGGATGGAGGCGAACGCGGAGTTCGCCGACCACGTCGTCGAATCGCTCGCCGAGCGCGGGCCGCTGCGGGCGGGCGAGCTCGAGGACCGCTCGGAGGTCGCCTGGCAGTGGGGCCACTGGACCGACGAGGTCTCCTCGCGGCAGACGATCGCGCGGATGCTGGACCGGCTGTGGCGCACCGGCCGGGCTGGGATTGCGGGCCGGCGCGGCATCGAGCGCCTCTGGGACGTGCTCGACCGCTGCCTGCCGCCGGGTGCGCTCGAGCGCGCCGATGCCGAGCCGCTCGGCGACCGTGAGGCCGTGCGGGCCGCGGTGCTTCGCGCGGTCTCGATGCTCGGGGTCGCCCGCCGCGGCCACATCACGGCGCACTTCACGCGCAATCGCTACCCGGGGCTCGGCGGCGCCGGCGCGGGCGCGATCGGCGAGCTCGAGGCGGCGGGTGAGCTGACGGAGGTCCGGGTCGCCGGCACCGTCCGGCGGCTGGTGGGCGAGACCCGACGACCTCGACCTCCTCGCCGGGCTCGAACGGCCGCGCCGAACGGTCGCGCTCTCGCCCTTCGACAACCTGATCTGCGACCGGCGGCGGACCGAGGAGCTGTTCGGCTTCGAGCACCGGCTCGAGATCTACGTGCCCGCGGCGAAGCGTCGCTGGGGCTACTACGTGCTGCCGATCCTGCATCGCGATCGGCTCGTCGCGCGTGCCGACCTGCGGGTCGAACGGGAGGGGGGCGAGCCGCGCCTCGGCGTACTCGCCCTGCACGAGGAGCCGGGCCGCCGCGCGCCGGCGGCTATCGAGCGGGCACTCGACTCGCTCTCGGCTTGGATCGGGGCGCCGCGCTGAGCGGTGCCGGGTCAGCCCTTGATCTTCCAGCCGTCGTTCTCGAGCACCAGCGTGAACTTCTGCGAGTCGCCGTCGGCGAGCGCGGCCTTGACAGTCGCGGTCGAGCCGTTCTGCTTCGTGATCGAGTAGGTGGCCCCCTTGAGCGCGCCGGCGTCCTTCTTCGTCGGCGCGATCACGCGCACGATCTGCGAGGAGCAGCTCGGCCCGCCGGCCGCGAAGTTGGTCTGCCCCTCGACCGTCAGCTGCTTGCAGGCACCGACGCCGTCGTGGTCGACGATCGCCGCCAGAAAGGCGGCGACGACGGTGTCCGGCGGCGCCTGCTGATCGCCCCCGCTTCCCGCTCCACATGCGCCCAGCGCCAACGCCAGGGCAGCGGCAGCGAGCGCGATCGGCAGGCGCATCGCCGGTCGCCCGTTCGGCTTACTGGTCGATCTTCCAGCTGCCGTCTTCCATGATGAGCTTGAAGCTGTCCGACTGGCCGTCGGGCTTCGTCACCTTGACGGTCGCCGATGTGTCGCTCTGGTCGGTCGACCTTGTAGGTCGCCTGATCGACGTTCTGCTTGTCCTTGTCGCTGATGCTGCCGGCGGCCTGGGAGACCTGCGTCGGCGCAGCTTGCCGCCGCTCTGCTCGACGGTGGTGATCGCGTTCGCGGACGCGTACGAGCACGCCTGCTCGCCGTCGCCGGCGGCGATCGCCGTCAGAAAGGCCTTGGTCACGTCCTCCGGCGAGGAGCTGGACGAGCTGGTCGACGTGGTGTCGCTGCTGCCGCCGCACGCGGCGAGCGCGAGCGCGACCACGACCGTTGCGGCGAGCGCGAGCCCGACGCGGGCGAATGTTTTCTGCATGGGTATTGGACCCCCTCGTGGGTCGGATGAGACGGGCGCCAGCCTACAGGCGGGCGCCGCGGCAGCCCTTGCCGAGCCGGTCGCCGCGTCGGCGCGAACCCGGTCGCGGCCCTTGCCGCAGCGGATCCTGTCGCGCCCGCCGCCGCGGGCGTCGATCCGGTCGGCGCCGGGGCCGCCGTTGATCCGGTCGCGGCCCGCGCCGCCCTTGATCCGGTCGTGCGCCCTTGCCGCCGGTCAGCTTGTCCTTGCCGGGCCCGCCGCGCAGCCGGTCGCCGCCGGCGCCGCCCTGCAGCTCGTCGGCGCCGGCTCTGCCCGCGAGCCGGTCGCGCGCCGCCGGCGCCGTAGAGGCAGTCGTCGCCGGCGCCCGCCGCGCAGCCGGTCGTCGCCGCCGCGGCCGCGGATCGCGTCGCCGGCGTCGGAGGGCGGCAGGGTCGCGGGGGTGTCGCGGCCGGGCGAGCCGCGCTGCGGCAGCGCGCAGCGCTCGCCGCCCGACGAGCCGCCAGACGGCAGCGTGTAGGCGTCGGAGACGAAGTCGTAGCCGGCGCGGCAGGCCGTCCGGCCCCATCGACTCGCAGCCGGAGCGCATGTCGTCGCAGACTGACCTGCTCGCCGCCGGCGTCGTGAAAGTCGAAGCGGGAGCGCGTGTAGAAGGAGAAGACGTTGGGGTCGCCGTTGGCGTCGATCTGCCCGGAGCGCTCGTCGTTGCGCCAGCGGTCGGTGAGCAGGCGCGAGTCGGCATCGCGCTTGCAGTGCGGCTGCCGGCTCGCAGCGCACGTAGCGGTCCATCCAGGCGGTCGTGTACCAGGCGACGAGATCGCCGCCGCGCAGGCTGGCGAGCCCGAGCACGACGGTCGTGTCGCCCGGGATGAAGGCCGACTCCTAGTGGGTGCCGCCGCGGATGTGGACCTCGAAGGAGTCGACGCCCGCGTCCTTGTAGGCGAGGAAGCCGTCGTTGCCCGTCTGCGGGTCGGGGTCGGAGGTCATCGGCGTCGGCGTCGATCCCGTAGTCGTTGGTGATCCCCATCGCCGGCTTGGTGATCGGCGGGTTGGTCGGGGCGCGGCGACGGAGCCGGAAGCGCACTCTGGGCACGCCGAAGGTGCCGTCGCTCGGGCGCGCCGAGGTTGTCCCAGGCGACGATCGCGTCGACGCGCGGATCGATCTGGCCGACGTAGGAGACGGCGGCGGCCCCGAGCGAGTGGCCGGCGATGCCGACGCGCCGGGGTCGACCAGGTCGAAGAGCGGGTTGTAGGCGGCGTTCGAAGCCCTCCTTCGACGCGGCGGTCCTGCTTCGGCGGAGTGGTCGGTGCCGCTCGTGCAGCTCGGGCGCGGGTCGTAGGGATCGTCCGGGGTCGAGAGGGCGAAGTCGAGCGCGTCCTCGGTGTTGTCGTAGAACGGGCGGCCCTCCTGCGAGGGGACGCCGTCGAGCGCAGTCGACGCCGGCGCCGAAGGTGTCGCTCAGACCCTGGCCCTGCGGGTCGTAGGTGAGGACGACGTAGCCGTGCTTGGCGAGCGTCGCCGCCTGCCCCCAGTAGAGGTGCTCGGGCGCCTGCACGGAGCCGTTGGTGATCACGACCAGCGGCCGCTTCTTCGGCCCCTCGGCCGAGGCCCACACGTGGCCCGAGAGGGTCGAGCCGTTGCGCGCCGTGAACAGGACCGGCTCGACCATCCCCATGCCCGTCCTTCGCCCAGTCGTAGAAGCGGACGTCGCCGGCGCACTCCTGGCCGCCGTTGGCGCAGACGTTGCCGGCGAAGTTGCGCTCCGGGTCGGTCGCGACGATCTTCGCCACATCGGCCAGGTTCTCGGTGTCGGCCTGGATCGAGCCGCGGCTGGAACTCGGGCGTCAGCGTCACGTACTGTGAGCCGCTCCGTCGTCTTCGCGAAGTTCTTCGCCTCGAGCGCGGGGTCGAAGGCGTGCGCGGCGGCGGGCGCAACCAGTGCCACGGCGATCGCCAGCGCTGCGCCGATCCCTCTCCTGCGGTTCGTCCCCATCGCGGCGACCGTAAGAGGGCTCGCGCGCCGCTGTCAACCGACAACCGTGCGTGCCAGCCCCATGCCTTGGGCCGGCGACGCTTCGCGGGCGGCGCCCGCCCGTGTCCAGACTCGCCCCGTGCGCGGCACCTCGACGAGGATCCTGGTCACGTTGCTCGCGGCCCTCGTTGCCGCGGCCATCGCCGGCTGCGGCTCCGGGGGCGGCGGGAGCTCGACCAAAGTCCCGGGGCACGCCTCCAAGCCGGACCAACCCGAGACCGTCGACTCGCCCGCGAAGCTGCCCGACGGCTGGAAGACGGTGGTCAACAAGCAGGCCGGCTTCTCGATCGGGCTGCCGCCGGGCTGGAGCGTGAAGCCGACCGAGGGCGCCCAGGGCAGCGTCCTCTCCTCGCCTGACGAGCTGATCGCGATGACGATCACCGCCGACCGGACGAGCGGGGCGCTCGAGCTGCCGCTCGAGGACTTCGCGACGCGCACCGCGCAGGCGCTCGGCAGCGACGTCGTCGGCGACGATCGCTTCAACAACCTCTTCGTGACCAAGCCCGCGCCGTTCCGGATGCCGGACGGCTACGAGGCGGCCGCCGTCCGCGCCTCGGGGCGCGCCGCCCGGACCGGCCTCGACGAGCTGATCTTCGTCGTCGTCGTCCGCCGCCCCGGCGACGCCGCCTACGTCGTCGTCTCCCGCGAGAACGCCGAGCACCCTTCGAAGCTCTCCTCGCGCGACGACGACAAGGCGATCATCCGCTCGATTCGGGGCCGGCCGCCGGAATAGGAGCGGGCGGGGCTGCGGGCGGCTTGTCTCCGCACGCAAGCCGCGGAGGACGCCGCGGTCGGCGCCTTCAGTCCGCCCGGTCCGGGTAGACGTCGTCGATCGTCGCCAGCGGCGGTGTAGGCGCCGCCGCCGGCCGCCTCGATCGCCTCGGCGCCGCCGGCGAGCCGGTCGAGGACGCTGACCGTGCCGACGATCTCCAGGCCCTCCTCGCGGCAGCGCTCGATCGCCTTCACGGTCGAGCCGCCGGTGGTGACCACGTCCTCGACGATCAGGACCTTGGTGCCGGGCTCGAGCAGCGGGCCCTCGACCCAGCGCTGCAGGCCGTGCTCCTTCTTCTCCTTGCGGACGAAGAAGGCGAGCAGGCTCGTCGCCGCCGGCGCCGGCGAGCGCGGCGCGAGGCGATCGGGTCGGCGCCCATCGTCATCCCGCCGACCGCTGCCGCGCCGAGCTCGCTCGGCCTTCGCGGCGACGAGGTCGCCGAGCGCGCCGAACGCCGGCTGGCGCAGGATCGCGCGCTTGGCGTCGACGTAGTAGGAGGCCTTCTTGCCGCTCGTCAGCGTCACCTCGCCGATCACGAGCGCGTGCTCGCGCAGCTCGGCGGCGAGCGTCGCGCGGGCCTCCTCGAGCGGATCATCCGGTGCGGCCTGCGGCTTAGCGGTAGACGTAGATCGGGTCGCCGATGTCGATCCAGTTGTAGATGTGGATCGAGTCGGGGATCGGGTTGCGCAGGCAGCCGTGGCTGGCGGGGTAGGTCGGGACCGACGGGTAGCCGTGCGTCGCGTAGCCGCGGATGAAGTAGACGGAGTTGACCATTCCGTGGCTGTTCGTGCCCGGCTCCTTGCGGTAGAAGTGGAAGTGGCCCGGTGATCGTCGGCGTCGCCGGCGCGCCGGAGGAGATGTGGTAGATCTCGTGCGCCTTGCCGTGCCTTGGCGAGCACCATCACCTGGCGGGAGAGGTCGGCCTCGACGTGCTTGCCGGCGCCGGGGTACTTGAGCTTGAAGCCGCCGCGGCCGTCGGCGAGCTTCTTGAAGTCGCTCGGCGTTCGCGTTCTCGGTCCGACTTGTTGCCGTTGACCTTGTGGAAGGCGAGGACGGCGCGGCCGGTCGCGGCGTCGTACTTCTTGCCCTCGTCGTTGACGTAGCCCTGCTTGGCGAGCAGCCGGTTGAAGAGCTTGACGGTGCTGTTCTTGTTGCCCGGGATCGACGTCCGGGTAGCGGATCTTGAAGGTCCGGGTGCGGTTCTTCGAGGCGCCGAGCTTGTCGCTCGGGTGATGGATCACCTGGATCGAGTAGCGGCCGGGCTGGACCAGCTTCTCGGCGAAGCGGAAGTGGGAGAAGCCAGCGTTCGCCTTGTGCTTGGCGTGGACGACCTTGTGCTTGATCGTCTTCTTGCCGCGGAAGAGGATCACCCTCACCTTCTCGCCGTGGCGCGAACGGCCGCAGGGTCCCGTGCAGCTTGATCTTGCTGCCGGCCGTGAGCTTGCCCTTGCGCAGGCCCTTGAGCCGCAGCGCGAGCTTCGAGGGGTTGTCCGCCTGGCTGGCGTTCGCCTGCCCGCCGGCGCCCTCGGACGCCTTCGCGGCGCGTCCCGTCGGCGACGGGCGGCGCCGGCGCCGGATCGGCCTGAGTCGTCGGAGCTGGTCGCTGCCGCGGCGGTGGTCGTCGGTCGCCGCGGGGGTCTGGGCGGTGGCGTACCGACGGCGAGCATGGCGACGACGATCGCCATCAAGGCGATCGCTGCGAGCCTCAACCTGCCGGGAACGTTCCGCATGCCGCGCCCGTAATTGTAGGGAGCCGACGGCGGACGCCGTCTTCGTGCGATGGGAGCTTGCGCGCCGCGTCCGCCGTTCACGTTGCGATCAGCAGCGCGAAGGCGAGGGCGTTGTTGAGCATGTGCAGCGTGATCGGCGCCCACAGGGTGCCGGAGCGCTCGTAGGTCCAGGCGAGGATCACCCCGAACGCGGTCAGCTGCAGGGCGACGCCGAGGTCGCCGCCGGTCAGGTGCAGGAGCCCGAAGATCAGCCCGGTGATCAGCGCCGCCGGCCACAGCGGCAGCGTCTGCCGCAGGCCCGCCGAACACCATCCCGCGGAAGAAGAGCTCCTCGCAGAAGGCGGCGACGCGGCGACGATCGAGGATGCCGGCGATCACGGTCACGATCAGGGCCGAGTTGCTGTCTGCGCCGAGGTTCTCGGCGATGTCCTCCTGGTGCGGCGCGAAGCACGCGTGATGACGATCGCCGAGCACCGCGTAGGCCGCGATCGCGGTGAGGATCGTGCGAGCACGATGCGGGGTCCGAACGAGCGCAGCCCGAGCCGCCGCAGCGCCTCCCGAGGCCGCGCCCGGTTGGCGAACGCGCTGCCCCGACCGCGGCGAGCGAGAAAGCCGAAGTCGAGGAAGGCCTGGGTGGCCGAGCAGCTGCCCGCGGAGCGGTCCGCCCGGTGCGCGGCGCTGAGGCTCGGGTCGATCGCGGCGACGATCAGGATCCCGATCACGGAGACGCCGAGCGCGGCGAAGACGGCGCCGACGATCTCGACCCAGCGGACGGCGCTGCGCGTGACGCCGACGTAGCCGTCGGCGGCGGGCAGCCGGTCCGAGATCGCGCTGACTCGGTGTCCTGCTCGATTCTCCGGCGGTGGCCGCAGCTCATCGGCCGAGACGCTCGCCGATCTCGGTGAGCGAGGCGATGTCGCCCCCTCCGGCCGCGGTCGATCCGCAGCACGTCGATGCCCGCCGCGCGGGCGCCCGCGACGTCGTCGTCGCTGTCGCCGACGTGCAGCGCCTCGGAGCCGCGCAGCCGGCGAGCGCGCAGTGCCGGCCGCGAAGATCGCCGGGTCGGGCTTGCGGACGCCGCTCGTCGCCGAGGTGACGACGCCGTCGAGCGCGGCCGTCGAGCCCGAGCCGGGCGAGTACCTCGGGCAGCGAGCAGTCCCAGTTCGAGACGCAGACGACCCGCAGCCCGCGGGTCGCGCAGCGCGCGCAGCGCCGGCGCGTGTCCTCGAAGGGCTAGAAGCGGATCGCGTCCATCATCGTCGCGACGCCGATCTCGCGCCCGACGCACGCGGGAGAGGATCCGCGGCGCAGCGCCGGCGCAGGTCGGCGAGGGCCTCGGGATCGGAGCCCTCGTCGGTGCGCGTCCATGTAGTAGGTCATCTCGGCGACGAACGCCGCTCGCGGACCCGCTCGGGATCGATCCCGGCGAACGCCTGCCGGGTCCGCGTGCTCCCAGGGCGGCTCGAGCCAGAGCATCGTCCCGAGCGCGTCGATGAGGACGGCTCTCTTCACGGCCGGCGATTCTGACCGCGCGCGGCGCCCGGTCCCGGCGAGGGCGGCCATTCCGGGCATTAGGCTTCGCCGATCGACGCGCACGCCGCAATCCTCAGCAGGCGGGCGGTCGCCCGCTCGGGCGGAGTGCGCGAGTGGTGATCGCGCTCGCCGGCCTGGCGCTGGCCGGCTCGCTGGCGCTGCTCGCCGTTGCGCGGGTCGCATCTTCATTCCGGGCGCTGCGATCGAGGCACCGGGCTGGCTGCTCGGGCGTCTTCGGCGACGGGATCGGCTACCTGCCCGAGCGTTACCTGCTGGTCCTGCTCTTCGCGATTGCCGCCTGGGCAGTCTTCTCGCTCGGGATCGGCGCGGGCGTCGAGCGGCCCGGCGAGCGGCGGGCGCTGTGGCTGCTGATCGGCGCCCTCGTCCTGCTCTTCACGCTCGCCCCGCCGCTGCACTCGCTCGACGTCTTCTCCTACATCTCCTACGGGCGCCTCCAGGACCACGGCCTCAATCCCTACGACCACACCCCGGCCTGGCTCGTCGGTGATGGGGCGGCGGACCGCGTCGATGCCTTCCGCTTCACCGCCAGCGCCTACGGGCCGCTCTTCACACTGCTCACCGCGTTGCTGGCCAAGGGCTCGACCGGGTTCGCGCTCTGGTCGCTGAAGGCGATCGCCGGGCTCTCCGTGCTCGCGGTGACGGCGCTCACGGTGCGCATCGCCCGCCTGCGCGGCGTGCAACGAGCTCGGCGCGGCGGCGTTCGTCGCGCTCAACCCGCTCGTGCTCGCGCACGTCGTCGGCGGCGCCCACAACGACGCGCTGATGGTCGCGTTTGCCCTGGCCGGCGTGCTCGCGATGCTCAGCGGCCGGCCGGCGCTCGGCGGCGCCGGTCTCGCCGTCGCGGCAGGCGTCAAGGTGACCGCGCTGCTCTACGCGCCGTTTGCTCTCGCCGCCCCGGGGCGGCGGCTGCGACTCCTCGCCGGGCTCGCAGCGGGCCTGCTGGCGGTCGCCCTCGTCGGGCTTGCCGTCTATGGGGCGGATGTCGGGTCCGCGCTCGGCGTCCTCGGCGAGAACCAGGACACGGTCAGCAGCTGGAGCATCGCCTCGAAGCTCAGCTCGGGGCTCGGCGTCGACGTCGACCGGATCCGCGCGATCCTCGCCGTCGGCTTCGGAATCGAGCTGATCTGGCTGCTGGTCTGGACGGCCCGGGGTGGCGATTGGCTGCGGGCCGCGGGCTGGGCGACCTTCGGGCTGCTCATCGCCAGCGCCTGGATGACTCCCTGGTACGTGATCTGGCTGCTGCCCGTGGCCGCGGTCTCCCGCGACCGGGCGCTGATCGCCGTCACCGTCCTCTTCACCTTCTTCCAGGCTGCGAACGGTCTCCCGCTCTGAGCCGCGACGCCGCGCGGGCCGTTCTCGGGCGCTTCAATGACCCGGTGGCCCACGAGCCCGGCATGCGCGCCTCACCCGAGTTCGACCTGATCGAAAAGATCCGCGAGTGCCTGCGGGCGGCCGGCGCCTCCTCGGCGGCGAGCGGCCGGCTGCGCACCGGACCTGGCGACGACGCCGCAGTCTCGGTGCCTGGAGGCGCCACGGCGACGACGATCGACGCGGTCGTCGACGGCGTCCACTTCCGCTCGGCCTGGTGTCCGCCGCACTCGGTCGGGCGCAAGGCGATGGCGACCGCGCTCAGCGACCTCGCGGCGATGGGCGCCGAGCCCGGCGAGGCGTACGTCTGGCTCGGCCGCCCCGCGTGGCTCGACACCGAGGGTGTGCTCGACCTCTGCGAGGGGATCGCCGCGGTCGCGGGCGCCGCGGGGATCGCAGTGGCGGGCGGCGATCTGACGGCGGCCGGCGAACTCGCGGTGGCCGTCACCGCCGTCGGCCACGCACCGCGCGCCGAGGACTTCGTCGGCCGCTCCGGCGCCCGGGCAGGCGATGCGCTGTGCGTAACCGGGGCACTCGGCGGCGCGGCCGCCGGGCTGATGGTGCTCGAGCACCCCGAGCTGCTCGTCGACGACGACGGCATCTCCGCGGCCGCGGACGTCGCCACCGCTCAGCGGCAACTGGACCCACGCCCCCGCCTGGCGGCCGGCACGGTCCTGCGCGATGCCGGGGCCACGGCCATGATCGACATCTCCGACGGCCTCGGGGCGGACGCCGAGCAGCTCGCCGCCGCGTCGGGCATCGCGATCGAGATCGAGCTCGAGACGGTCCCCCTCTGCGCGGGGGTCGAGGAAATCGCCGCCGCCGCCGGTCGCGACCGCTACGAGCTGGCGGTCGCCGGTGAGGACTACGAGCTACTCGTGGCGCTGCCGCGGGGGGCGATCGCGCCCGCAGCCGCCGAGCTCGAGCGGCAGGGTCTGGCGCTGACCGAGGTGGGCAGGGTCGTGGCGGCGGGCCGCGGCGTCCGGCTCAGGCTTCCGGGTGGTCGTTCCCTGCCTGCCGGCGGGCATGACCAGATCCGGAGCTGAGGCGGCGGCCGACGACGAGCGCGCCGATCTTCTGCAGCATGGCTGCTGCGACGCGGTCCGCGTCGACGCGATACTCGCCGCTTGCGATGTGCCTGCGTACGCGGCCGATATGGGATTCCGATTGTTCCTGCATGGACTCTGTGTGGTTCCTCGGGGGTTGGTCACCGGATGCCGCCCCCCCAGCGACACACAGAACGTCTCACCCCCTAGATCGGCGTCTCGGCGATTCGGCTTTAGCCCGTTCTCGAAACGCTAGACGGGGTTCCACCGAGCGAGCCGGGGCCGGCGTAGCCCGAAGGGCCGCGCACGCGTTGCCGGGGCGAGGACGTCGTCCCCGGGATCCCGGCGGGGCGGGCGCCGGCGGCACCGACGCAGGCGATCAGCGCCCCGATCAGGCCGCACCAGGCAAGCCCCATCAGCAGGTTCACGTGCCCGTCGACGATCAGTACGAGCAGGTGCCAGGGCGCCGTCGCGCCGAGCCCGAGGATCGATGCAACCTTGGCGAAGGCGCCGGCGACGAGGATCAGCGAGAGCAGCGCGGCGAGCGCGATCAACGGCGCCCGGGGCGGGCCCTGGGGTCGGGCGGTCGGGATCCAGACGTGCGCCGCCGGCGTCGCCAGCAGGGCCAGGTATGGGTTGATCAGCCAGATGCCGAGGATCGAGACGCAGGCAAGAATCCCGGCTGCCGCGCCGAGCGTCTGCGGCTCCGCATCGAGCGGCGTGCGCATCGGCCTGATGAGGACCGCCACGCCGACCATCGCCAGGGCGAGCAGCCCGAAGGCGACCGGCGCCTTTGCGCCGGGGCTCAGCGAGGCGGGGTCGTACGGGAACCCGGGGTCGGGGATCAGCCCGAAGAGCCCGAGCAGGTAGACGCCGATCAGGGCGACGAGCGGGATCAGGATCCGCTCCAGCGTCCAGGGAACTGAGCGGCGGGCGGCGCGCCGGTTACGCCGCCGGTCCCGGACCCAGACGTCGATTCCGGCGAGCAGCGAGGGCAGCAGCAGGGTGACCGCCAGCAGCTCGAAGGTCCAGCCCGGGATTACGTTGGAGCCGAGTCGCACGTAGTTCTGAGGCCCAGCCGTGATCGAGCGGTCGGTCTCGTCCAGGGTGAGCAGCAGGTTGAGCGCCGTCGTCCCCGTCGCGAACAGGTTGTTGGTCGAGATTCTCGCGCGGTCCGCCGCTGCGGGATCGGGCGGCAGTTCGCCGGCGGGGCTGACGGTGACCCCGTCGACGCCCTCGTCGGCAAGCGCCGTGCCGGGGCCGACTCCAACCGGGAAGGCAAGCCGTGAGAGCGCCGCCCAGGCTCCCGACGGCGCCGCCTTTTCACCGAACTGGGTCGTTGCGATCGCGTCCGCCGTCTCGAGCAGCACGGCGGGCACCGTCTCGGGGCCGGCGTGACCGGCGAAGACGAAGGGCTGCCGGCGCTCGGCGACGCCCGGGTTGTCGATAACGATTGCCGCAGCGATCCCGCCGGGGGCGTCGAGCGCCCGGACGAGCTCGCGAACGCCCTTCTCGCCGTCGGCCGTCCCCGACGTGGAGGCGAGCACGATCGTGCGGGAATGACGCGAGTTGCCGAGCGCCTCGGCGAGCGTCAAGAGCGCCCCCGTCGCCGAGGCGCTGGTCGTTGCGCCGTCGCCGGCGATCGTGTCGCGCGGGGCGACGACGAGCAGCGTCTGCTCGCTCGCTCCCGGAATCGTCAGGACTACGTTCGAGGTGCGTACGTCAGCTCCGTCGACGGAGGTATCGAACGGCTGCTGGGCGAGCTCGCCGCCCTGCACGGCGGCGAGCCGCTCGCGGACGAACTTCGCCGAGGCCTCGTCACCCTGTGAGCCCGGCGTGCGGTCGGGCGCGAGCTGCGTGATCGTGCGGGCCAGGCGCGCCGCCGCGGAAGCCTCGAAGGTCGGCGTGCTGACGGGCCCCTGGAGCTGGGCCGGCGCGGGGTCGAGCGAGAACATCAGCACGACGACCGCGATCAGCACCGGCACGAAGGCCGCCCTGTAGATGCGGAGGTCAAGCATCGCCGCAGCAAGCTAGTAGACGCGGGGAGCGTGCCCACCCGCTGGCGGCCCGGTTGCCAGCGGCCAACCGTCGGCCCCGGGGCGCCGGTCGTCGCCTCGAGGCCCGTCTAAGCTCCTCGCATGGGAGAGGCAACGGCCCGGATCCTGCTCGTCGACGACGAGGAGTCGATCCAGACGCTGCTCAGCTATCCGCTCCGCAAGGAGGGCTACGAGGTCGTGTCCGCACGCGACGGGCGCGAGGGCCTCGATCGGTTCGCGGAGGGCCGCTTCGATCTCGTCGTCCTCGACGTGATGATGCCCCACCTCGACGGGATCGAGGTCTGCAGGCGGCTGCGTGCTCGCAGCCAGGTACCGATCATCATGCTCACCGCGCGCGACGACGAGGTCGACAAGGTGCTCGGGCTCGAGATCGGCGCCGACGACTACATCACCAAGCCGTTCAGCGTCCGCGAGTTCCGCAGCCGGGTCAAGGCGGCGCTGCGACGCACGCAGATGCTCGGGGTGGCAGGTGAGGAGACGATCCACTCCGGTGAGCTCGAGATCGATTTCTCGCGGCGCGCGGTTCGCATGCGGAGCGAGCCCATCGAGCTGACCTACGTCGAGTTCGAGATTCTGGCGGCGCTGGCCCGGGCGCCGGGCCGGGTGCTCGATCGCCAGACGTTGCTCGAGCGGATCTGGGGCGACAGCGCCTACCGCGACCCGCGCACGATCGACGTCCATATCCGCCACCTGCGCAAGAAGGTCGAGCCGGAACCGAGCGCCCCCGAGTATTTGTTCACGGTTCGCGGGGTCGGCTACCGCTTCCGCGAGGATTAGATGGTTGATCCCACGAGCTCGCACCCACGGATGACGTCTGGACACGCTTCGCCGGATCGCGACCGTGCGCCTTGCCCGTGCCGGCCGGCACGGGCCGCGGCACCCGATCGGGCCCGGCTCGGTGCCAGGCGCCCCCGTGGGCACGATCCCGTGGAATCAACCATCTAGCGACACCCCGCCGTGCCGGCTTCGATCCGCAACAGCGTTCGCGCGCAGCTGGTCCTCCTGTTCTTCACGATCACGGTTGCCGCTGTCGCCTTCGTCTACCTGTACGTGGTCCCGCAGCTCAGCTCCTCGCTGACCGCCGAGCGCCTGCAGCGGCTCGAGCAGGCCGGCGCCCAGGAGCGCTCGGGCTTCGAGCGCGCTGCCGCCGGCCCGCAGGACCCGGCGAAGCTCGCCCGCCTCGCCCGTCGGGGCTCGGATCTCGCCGACGCGCGCCTGACGTTGCTCTCGGTCCAGAACGGCCGGCCCGACTTCGTCCTCGCCGACTCGCAGTCCGATGCCGAGGCGGTGCTCGCCGACTACCCGACGGTCGACTCCTCGATCAGCGACAACGTCATCAACAGCGGCGTCACCGGGGGTGGCGACGCGCAGACCTCGGTGCCGATCGCCCACGCCGGCAAGCCGGTCTGGGTTGCGGTCTACTCGACGCCACTCGCCGAGGTCGAGGACAACGTCTCGCTGATCCGCCGGCAGATCATCATCGCGGGTGGCATCGCCCTGGCGGCGGCGTTGCTTGCGGCCTGGATCGCGGCCGGCGCCCACGCCCGCCGGCTGCGGCGGCTCGAGATCGCCGCGCACCAGGTTGCCGACGGCAACTTCAGCGTGCCGATCCCGATCGATTCCCAGGACGAGGTCGGGCAACTGGCGACGAGCTTCGACGAGATGCAGGGCAAGCTCGCGCGCCTCGACTCGGCCCGTCGCGAGTTCATCGCCAACGCCTCGCACGAGCTGCGCACGCCGATCGCGTCGCTCGGCGGTTTCCTCGAGCTGCTCGAAGACGAGGAGCCCGACCCGGAGTCGAGGGACGAGTTCCTGCGGACGATGCGCGACCAGGTGAGCCGCCTCGAGAAGCTCGCCGCCGACCTGCTCGACCTCTCGCGGATCGACGCCGACGGGCTCGCGCTGAGCGCCGAGGCGGTCGACCTGATCGAGGTTGGCGCCGACGTCGCCGCCGAGTTCGCGGCGCTCGCCGCGCGCGCCGGCTCCGAAGTCCACATCGATGGCGCGACCGGCGGCAAACCCCTTGCCCAAGCGGATCGAACGAGAACGATGCAGATCATCCGTATCCTCATCGACAACGCGATCAAGCACACCCCTCCCGGAACCACCATCACCTTCTCCACCGACACGAATCCCGAGGTCACGACGGCTTCGGTCGCCGACGACGGCCCAGGGATCCCCGCCGATCAGCTCGAGCGCATCTTCGATCGCTTCCACACGGCTGATCCGGGGGGCTCCGGGCTCGGCCTGGCGATCTCGCGCGAGCTTGCCCGCCTGATGGGCGGCGAGCTCCGCGTCGTCTCCCCGCCGGCAGGCGGCAAGCGTGGCTCCGTTTTCACGCTGACCCTGCCCGTGGCAGGCGCAACCATCGACGGCTCGGCTTGATGAGCTCCAGCACCCACGGCTCGCCGCGTCCGCGGCCCGCAGCGCGGCTTGCAGCGATCGCCGTGCTCGTCCTCGCGCTCGCCGTGATCGCCGGCTGTGGCAGCGGCGGCAGCTCGACGACGACCACCACGTCCTCGTCCGCGCGGTCGACGACGACGAGCTCCGGTCCCGCGACCGTCTCGACGACAACGACGACGGCGACGGTCGGCGACGGTGGCTCCACTCCGAGCGGCGTCTTCGACGCCCGCAAGCTCTACGCCGACGCGGCGCCCGGCGTCGTCACGATCCTCTCGATCTTCGGCGACCCCAACTCGCTGGGCGGCAGCGGCGGCCAGGGCTCCGGCTTCGTCATCTCGAACGATGGCGAGATCGCCACCGATGCGCACGTCGTCACCGACGCCGAGCAGACCGGCGGCTCGGGTGGGCCGCTCCACGCCGCCGATCAGGTCTATGTCGAGTTCCCCGACCGCAACCAGGTCGAGGCGAAGATCGTCGGCTTCGATCCCGACGCCGACGTCGCCCTGCTCAAGGTCAACCCCGACGGGCTCGACCTGCAGCCGCTGAAGATCGGCTCGAGCTCGTCGGTCCAGGTGGGCACGCCCGTTGCGGCGATCGGTAGCCCCTTCGGCGAGGAGCAATCGCTTTCCGTCGGCATCGTCTCGGCGACCGACCGCTCGATCGACTCGCTCACGAAGTTCAAGATCGACGGCGCGATCCAGACCGACGCCTCGATCAACCCGGGCAACTCGGGCGGTCCGCTGATCGACCCGCAGGGCGAGGTGATCGGGATCAACCAGCAGATCAACACGACCTCGGGCGGTAACGAGGGCGTTGGCTTCGCGGTCCCTTCCGATCTGGTCAAGCGTTCGCTCGCCGACCTTCGCGACGACGGCCACGCCTCCTATCCCTTCGTCGGCGTCAGCACCGTTTCGCTGTATCCGCAGCTCGCCGACAAGCTCGGCATCGACGCGCCGACCGGGGCGCTCGTCGTCAAGACCGTCGACGGCAGCCCCGCCGCCGACGCCGGCATCCGTGGCACCAACGGCGACTCGATCGAGTTCCAGGGCCGCACGATCAAGACCGGCGGCGACGTGGTCACCGCCGTCGACGGCACCGAGCTCAAGTCCGAGACCGACGTCTCGCGGCTCATCGCCCAGCACGAGCCGGGCGACAAGATCACCCTCGACATCATCCGCGATGGCAAGCACCAGCAGGTCGAAGTGACGCTGGCGGCGCGGCCCCAGGACTGATCCGAGGGGCCTGAGCTTGCGGCACGAGCTCGCCGACCTCGTGCTCGACCTCGGCGAGGTCCTGCGGGCCGAGGTGCTGCCCGCGATGGGCCTGCGCGAAGGTCGCGAGCACTCCGGGGATGGCGCGGGCGGTGACGTCACCTTCGCGATCGACGAGCGCGCCGAGGCCCGTCTCGAGGCGTTCCTCGCCGAGCGCGCGCCGGCCGTCGCCTTCTACTCGGAGGATCGCGGCCTCATCACCGGCGAGGGCAAGCCCGAGTGGGTGCTGGTCGTCGACCCGATCGACGGCACCCGCCCGGCGATGGCGGGACTCGAGTCCGCCTGCGTCTCGATCGCCGCCGCGCGCTGGCAGGGGGAGGGAGCCGGTGCGTCGGGGCCGCGGATGCGCGACGTCGAGGTCGGGCTGATCCGCGAGATTCGCAGCGGCGCCTCGTTCTTCGCAGTTCGTGGCGCCGGCGTCGAGCCCACCCCGGCGCTCGGCGGGTCGGCGTCGATCGAGCGCATGCTGTGGACGTACGGGTTCCGCGGCCGGCCGGTCGTCGAGACGGCGATCGTGCTCGCCGAGCTCGTCGACTCCTCCTCGGTCTCGGGCGGCACCTTCGACCTCGGCTCGGCCTGCTTCGACATGACCCGGATCCTGACCGGGCAGATGGACGCCTACGTCGAGCCCGGGCCGCGGATCGTCGACGACGTCGAGGGCATGCGCGCAGAGTTCGAGCGCGTCGGCCGTGGTGCCGTTCTCAACAACTCCCCGTACGACCTCGCCGCGGCGGTCCTGATCCTCGAACAGGCGGGGGCGGTCGTCAGCGACGCCTACGGCCGGCCACTCGACGACCGACCGCTGCTCGGCTCCGGTCACGAGTTCCAGATGTCGTGCGTGGCGGCGGCAAACGCCGGCCTGCACGAGAGGATCCTCGCGGCGCTCGACCGCGGCATCGACCGACTCCGTAACAGCCGGCGCTAGACAGTCCACCTGCGGACGCGTCCACTAGCCTCCCGGCCATGGCCTCCGATCAGCCGCTGATCATCGTCTCGAACAGGGGGCCGGCGCAGTTCGACCGCGCTCCCGACGGCGAGCGGATCGTGCGCCGCGGCGGCGGCGGGCTGGTCACCGCGCTCAGCGGGCTCGCCTCGCACCGGCGCGTGCTCTGGGTCGCCTCGGCGATGAGCGACGAGGACGTGGCCGTCTCCGAGGAAGCCGGCGGGCCGGTCTCCGTCGAGCTCGACGGCATCTCCTACGACGTCGAGATGGTCGCCTCCGACCCCGAGGCTTACGACCTCTTCTACAACGTGATCGCCAACCCGCACCTGTGGTTCATCCAGCACTACCTCTGGGATCTGTCGAACGCGCCTGACATCCGCGTCGAGGAGAAGGAAGCGTGGGAGCGCGGCTACCGGGTCGTCAACGAGGACATCGCAGCCTGCGTGCTCAACCGGATCGCGGATCAGGAAGAGCCTCTGGTCATGCTCCACGACTACCACCTGTACACGGCGCCGGGCTTGATCCGGGCCGAGCGTCCAGACGCCTTCCTGCACCACTTCGTCCACATCCCGTGGCCGCACGCGGATGCGTGGCGCGTGATTCCGAGCCGCTGGCGCGAGCAGATCTACAGGGGCCTGCTGGCCAACGACATCATCGGCTTCCACCTGCCCTCCTACGTGCACAACTTCCTCGATTGCTGTCGCGAGCTGCTCGGCTTCGAGGTCGACTACACGCGCGACGTCGTCCGCCACGAGGGCGGTGAGACGTGGTGCCGCGCCTATCCGCTCGGCGTCGACTCGGCCCGCCTGCGGCGCGTCGCCGACTCGAACGCGATCGTCAACTACGAGCGCGAGCTCCTCTTCCGCCGGCGCGAGCACCTGATCATCCGCGTCGACCGCGCCGACCTCTCGAAGAACGTCCTGCGCGGCTTTACAGCCTTCGACCAGTTCCTCTCCGACCACCCCGAGTTCCACGAGCGGGTCACGTTCATCGCCCACCTGCAGCCCTCGCGGCAGGACGTACCCGAATACCAGGAGTACCTGGAGCGGATCGAGGCGCTCGTCGCCGTCGTCAACCACCGGCACGGGACGACCGACTGGATGCCGATCGACCTGCGCATCTACGAAAACTTCCACGAGGCGGTCGCCCGCTACAAGCACTTCGACCTGCTGATGGTCAACTCGCTCTTCGACGGCATGAACCTCGTCGCCAAGGAGGCCCCGGCGGTCAACACCCGCGACGGCGTCCTGATGCTCAGCGAGAACACCGGCGCCCACGTCGAGCTCGGCGAGGCGGCGCTCACGGTCAACCCCTTCGACATCGCCGAGACATCGGAGGCGATCCACCGGGCGCTGACGATGGACCCCGAGGAGCGCCGCCGCCGCGCCGACCGGCTCCGCGAGATCATCGACTCGACCGACCCCGGCACCTGGATCGACGGCCAGCTCGCCGACATCGAGGCGAAGCGCGCCGGCCAGCCGGCCGCGGCCACCGGCCCGGCCTACCGGTAGCGCGGCTTACGAGGCACATCCACTACCGCCCGCGGTAGTCGATGTGCCATCTATCCGGCTCAGGGCCCGAACTCGCGGTAGCCGGCGGACGGCCCCCCGCCTGACGACGCACTCTCGTCCGACCCCGCGTGAGCGGCTTGCGGTGGAGGCGAGGCCGGCGGCGCCGGTGGAGGCGCCGCGACGGGCGCCGCCGCAACCGGCGCCGGCGCTGGAGGTGCGGCGGTCGTGGAGGCTGACGCGTCAACGGGCTCCGCCTCGTCCGGATGCCCCGGCCGACCACCTCCCTTGCTGCTCTTCGGTGCCTCGAATGTCCACTCCATCCCGGCTGCGGGCGAGCGTTCTCGCCCACGACGCCGAGCCTTGGCCTTCGCGGGCGCCATCCGGTGCGCCGGCTTCGTGCCCGCCAGCTCCGCCGCCGTCGGCAGGCCGATCTTCGGATCGAGCGGCGCCGGCTCGCCGCTGCTCAGCATCGCGTGGGCGAGCACGGGCACGAGGGCAAGGCAGGCGAGCAGGGCGAGCGGCCCAAGGGCGGCCCGCCGGTTGATCCGCATTCGCGACATGTCCCCAGAACCCCATGGCCGCCGGGCGCGCCCCGTGCCCGCAGCGGCTTGCGGACGGGGGAAGCGGCCCATCCCCGCTATAGTGGCGCGCCGTTTTGGCTACCTCCAGTTACGAACTCATTCTGATGCTCGACCCGCAGGCCGGGGACGAGCAGCGCGAGAAGATCGCCGCCGACACGCGCGAGCGCCTGTCCGCTCAGGGGACGATCTCGCACGACGACAACTGGGGCCTGCGCAAGATGGCCTACGAGATCGAGCAGCGCACCGAGGCCGACTACCGCTTCTTCCGTTTCGCGGGTGAGAAGCCGCTGCTCGATGACCTCGACCACAACCTGAAGATCACCGACGGCGTCCTCCGTTTCCGGATCTTCAAGGTCGAGGAGGACGCGCCGACCATGGTGCCGCCCGACACCGAGCAGATCATGCGGCGCGACGAGGACGACGAGCGCCCGCGCGGTCGCCGTCGCGACGATCGCGGCGGCCGTGACGATCGTGGCCCGCGCCGCCCGCGCGAGGACTCGAGCTCCGAGAGCTCCAGCTCCGAGGCCCCGGCTCCCGCCGCGCCCCCGGCCGCCCCTGCGGCCGAGGCACCGGCCGAGCCCGTCGCCGCCGATTCCGGCGCCGACGAGTAGTCGCGCACGCCTCCAGCGCCCCGGCCCGGCTCGAAATCCCGCAGGTTGCGGGGTGATCTCGACGTGTCCAGATCAGGGGGAGAGAACGCGCCGTGCCGGTCCTTACACTCGGTGGCAGCTAAGAAAACGCAAGAGGAGAACGCGAAATGGCCAACATCAACCGAGTGACGATCACAGGCAACCTGACCCGCGACCCGGAGCTGCGCAGCACCGGAGGCGGCATGTCCGTCTGCAAGCTCGGGGTGGCCGTCAACCACCGTCAAAAGAACCAGCAGACCGGCGAGTGGGAGGAGAAGCCCAACTTCTTCGACGTCACCGTCTTCGGCAGCCAGGGCGAGAACTGCGCCACCTACCTCTCCAAGGGCCGGCCCGTCGCCGTCGACGGCCGCCTCGCCTGGAGCTCATGGGAGAACCAGGACGGCCAGAAGCGCTCGAAGGTCGAGATCATCGCCAACGTCGTCCAGTTCCTCGGCTCCCGCGACGGGTCCGACAACCAGGGCGGCGGCGGAGGTGGCGGCGGCTTCGCACCGCAGCAGAGCGACGCCCCGGCCGACACCTCGGACTTCGGCGACCCGGTGGGCGTCGGCGGCGGCGGTGGTGGCGGCGGGTCCGCCTCCGACGACGACGATATCCCCTTTTAGGGGTCCGCCGAGGCCGTCATCCGTACACGCCGACGGCGCATAACGTCCCGCCGCGGCCGGCTCGCGTAGCGCTGCTACGCGGCGCCGGTCGGGTCGGTCGTTCGGCGCTCGCCAGCACTCGTAAGCCCTGACGCCCCCGGCGCGAGGGCACCCCCGGCGCGCTTCGCGGTCCTGGCAGACTCGCCGCATGTCCATTACGGCCGTGCCGTTTCACCTCGACCAGGCGATCGAACCGTTCGAGGCGCCGTTGGCGCCGGCCCGCACCATCGCCCCTCGGCTTGGCGGGGAGAGCACATGGGAGCGGATCGCAACCGTGGGGGAGGCGGTTGCCCGGGTCGTGGCCCGCGACACGGCGCCGATCGTCATCTCGGGCGATTGCGTGACGAGTCTCGCGGTCGTCGCCGGGCTGCAGCGCGCCGGGGTCAGCCCCGGGGTCGTCTGGCTGGACGCGCACGGCGACTTCAACACCGAGCGGACGAGCGAGTCCGGCTATCTCGGCGGCATGCCGCTGGCGAAGATCTGCGGCCTCGGCGAGCTCGAGATCGTCGAGCGGCTCGGGATCACGCCACTCGACTGCAGCCGGATTCTGCTCGTTGGCACCCGGGATCTGGACGTCGCCGAGGAAGCCCTGATCGTCCGCGAGGGCGTGCGACGGACGACGGTCGCCGGGCTCGCTGACGCGGCGCTACCCGATGGCCCGCTCTACCTGCACCTGGACGTCGATGTCGCCGATCCCGACGATCTGCCTGGGCTTTTGTTCCCGGCCCCCGGCGGTCCCGGACGGGGCGAGCTGCGGGCGGCGATCGCCGCAGTCGTCGGCTCGGGGCGGCTCGCCGCGATCGGGGTCAGCCTCCCCTGGGACTGGGAGGCGGACGCCGATCCAGCGCGCGTCGAGTACGTGCGAGCGCTCCTTGAGCCGCTGCGGGCCTGGCCGGGCCGAAGCTCCTGACGCGCTGTCCGGGTTCGGCTGCCAATCCCTACAATGCGCGGCCGCAATGCGAACGCACTTCAATCACGGAAAGGCGGTCGAGCGCTGATGGCTGCTCCCGCGCCACGCCGGGGTGGTGGTGGAGGCCGTCGAGGCTTCGACCGCAACCGGCCTCGCAAGTACACGAAGCTCAACGTCGAGGAGATCGACTACAAGGACCTGGCGACGATTCGTCGGTTCATCTCCGATCGCGGCAAGGTCCGCTCGCGCCGCGTCACCGGTCTCTCGCGCCTGCACCAGCGCCAGCTCGCGCTCGCGGTCAAGCGGGCCCGTGAGGTCGCGCTGCTGCCGTACGTGGGCGAGCGCAGCTGACCCGGGGGCTGAGATGGCACAGGCGATCCTGACTGCAGACGTCGAGGGACTCGGCAGCGCCGGCGAGGCGGTTGACGTCTCCCCCGGCTACCTGCGCAACTTCCTCGTCCCCCGCAAGCTCGCGCAGCCCGCGACCAAGGGTGCCCTCGAGGAGGCCGAGCGCCGCCGCGAGGCGGCCGAGAAGGCGGCCCGCGAGGCGCTCGAGCGCGCCGGCGAGACGGCGGCCCTGCTCTCGAAGACGGTGCTGACGATCAACCATCGCGCGGGCGAGGACGGCAAGCTCTTCGGCTCGGTCACCTCCAAGGAGATCGCCCAGGCGATCGCCGAGGCCCGCGGCCTGCGGATCGAGCCCAAGCGGATCCGGCTCGAGGATCCGATCCGCGCGATCGGCACCTACATGGTCGAGGTCGAGGTCCCCGGCGGCGCCACCGCCAGCGTCAAGACGATCGTCGCCGAGCAGAAGTAACGGCGGCCGCCCCGGGGCGTTCCGGGCGCGCCGATTTTCTGCCACGGGTACTCACCGCAAATAGCCACTTCACGACTGGCGCGCGGGGCGCAGTTGTGATTTCTTCGTGAAGCGTCGGAACGGGGCGTGGCCGCGGGGGTGAATCCGTCCCCTCCGCAGCCTTCAATGGAGAGAGGAAACGATCGCCCGCGGACGCGGGAGGTCGCAACAACCGGCGCCGCCGGAGGGAATGAGACGTGATCGACGAGAGCAACGCGACCGGGGCCGCCCTGCCGCCCCAGAACATCGAAGCCGAGGAGTCGGTGCTCGGCGCGATGATGGTCTCCGAGACCGCTCTCGATGCGGTCAACGACGCGCGGCTCGAGCCCGACGACTTCTACCGGCCGCGGCACCGGACGATCTTCCAGGCGATCCGCACCCTCGACGGGCGCGGCGAGCCGATCGACGCGCTCACGGTGGCCGAGCTGCTGCGCACCGAGGGACGGCTCGAGGAGATCGGCGGCTCGGAGCTGATCTACGGACTCGCTTCCGAGACCGCCGTCCCCGGCAACGCCGGCCACTACGCGCAGATCGTCCGCCAGAACGCGCTCCTGCGCCGCCTGCTCGGCGCCGCGCAGAAGATTCAGACCTCGATCCACGGCCGGGACGCCGAGCCTCGCGAGCTCGTCGAGCAGGCGGAGAGCCTGCTCTTCAACGTCGCCCGCGACGATCAGGCCTCCGAGTTCAGCTCGCTCGGCGACATCCTCGTGCACGAGACCGAACGGCTCGAGAAGCTGGCGATGGGCGAGTCGGAGATGACCGGCACGGTGTCCGGCTTCCGCCGCCTCGACGAGATGACCGGCGGCTTTCAGCCCGGCAACCTGATCGTCATCGCCGCGCGGCCCGGCGATGGGCAAGTCCTCGCTCGTCTGCAACATCGCCGAGAACGTCGCCTGGAAGGTGAAGAAGCCCGTCGCCTTCTTCTCGCTCGAGATGTCGGAGACCGAGCTCGCCCATCGCTTCATCGCCTCGCGGGCGCGGATCCACTCCGACAAGCTGCGCAAGGGCCAGGTCGTCAAGGACTGGCCGAAGGTGCTCAAGGCCTGCAACGAGCTGACCGAGGCGCCGCTGTGGATCGACGACTCCTCCGATCTCAGCCTGATGGACCTGCGCGCCAAGTCGCGCCGCCTGCACTCGAGCTCCGGCGGCCTCGGGCTGATCATCGTCGACTACATCCAGCTGATGCGTGCGGAGGACACCCGCGCCGGCCCGCGTCGAGCAGGTCGGCCAGATGAGCCGTGGTCTGAAGGTGCTGGCGCGCGAGCTCGGCGTTCCCGTCGTCGCCCTCAGCCAGCTCTCCCGCGCGCCCGAGCAGCGACCCGACAAGGTGCCGATGCTCTCCGACCTGCGCGAGTCCGGCTCGATCGAGCAGGACGCCGACATCGTCGCCTTCATCTACCGCGACGACTACTACAACGAGGACTCCGAACGGCAGGGCGAAGCCGACCTGGTCATCGCCAAGCACCGCAACGGGCCGATCGGCAAGGTCGAGCTTGCCTTCCAGCCCGAGTACCCGCGCTTCATGAACCTCTCGACGCAGCAGGAGGCCGAGCGCGCCTCCTCGATGGGTGAGGCCGCATGAGCGACGCCCGCCCCGCTCGCGGCCGCCTCGCGTCCTCGCTGCCCGACGCCGCCGCCGACGCAGCCGCTCGTCGCCGTGCCCGGCGGCGACGAGGACGCGCCGGCACCCGCCCGTTCGCGCGAGCGCTCATGCCCCTACGGCGTCTGCGACGGCAGCGGCTGGATCGTCGACGAGGACGCCTCCGAGGCCCGAGCCTGCGAGTGCCGCGAGCGGATCGTCGAGCGGGCCCGCTCGAAGGGCGTCGCCGCCTCGCTGCCGAAGCGGTTCCGCGGCGTCTCCTTCGACCGCCCGCCGGTCTCCGACATGGCCCGCGACCCGAACACGCGGCACGCCGTTGCCGAGATCCGCGAGTTCAGCGAGCAGATCGGCGAGCGGCTCGACTCCGGCGCCGGGCTGTGGCTGCAGGGAACGACCGGCACCGGCAAGACGACGCTGGCGATGCTCGTCTCCAAGGCCGCGCTCGACGCCGGCCGCACGGCGGCGATCTACTCGCTGCCGCAGCTACTCGCCCGCATCCGCCGCACCTTCGACGGCGAGGCCGGCGAGGACTCCTACTTCACCTTCTTCAACCGGCTGATCTCCGTCGACCTGCTGCACCTCGACGACCTCGGCGCCGAGAACCGGACCGAGTGGGTGCTCGAGCAGCTCTACTCGATCATCGACCGTCGCTACAGCGACCAGCGCTCGATCGTCGTCACGACGAACCTCGAGGAGCCGGAGCTGTACGAGCAGCTCGGCGAGCGGATCGTCTCCCGGCTGACCGAGATCTGCGGCGACCCGCTCGTCCTGCGCGGAGCTGATCGCCGCGTTCAGCTCGCGCCACCGCCGGGACCGCCGGACCAGCGCCGCGAATCTGCGTAATCTGATCGGCTCTATGCCCGGCCTCGTGATCGTCGGCGCCCAGTGGGGCGACGAAGGAAAGGGGAAGGTCACCGACCTGCTCGCCGAGCAGGCCGACCTCGTCGTGCGCTTCCAGGGCGGCAACAACGCCGGCCACACGATCGTTCGCGGCACCGAGGAGTTCAAGCTGCACCTGATCCCGTCCGGGATCCTGCACCCGGGCACGACGTGCATCATCGGCAACGGCGTCGTCATCGACCCGAAGATCCTGATCGACGAGCTCGAGGGGCTGAAGCGCCAGGGCATCTCCGTCGGCAACCTGCGGATCAGCGCCAACGCGCACCTGATCATGCCCTACCACGTGCTACCTCGACACGGCCGGCGAGGCGCAGCTCGGCAGCCTCAAGATCGGCACCACGCGGCGCGGCATCGGCCCCTGCTACGCGGACAAGGCCTCGCGCCTCGGGATCCGCGTCCAGGACCTGCTCGACGAGAAGATCCTGCGCAAGAAGATCATGGCCGCGATGGAGCCGAAGCGGCAGATGCTGCGCCCCCACGCCAAGGACCCGGCGCTCGATCTGCACGCGATGACCGAGGAGTACGTCACCTACGGCCACCGCCTCGAGCCCCACATCGCCGACACCGCGAAGCTCTGCTGGGACGCGCTCGACGCCGGCAAGGAGGTCCTCTTCGAGGGCGCCCAGGGCGTCCTCCTCGATCTCGACCACGGCACCTATCCCTTCGTCACCTCCTCCAACCCCGTCGCCGGCGCGGCCTGCATCGGCGCCGGCGTCGGCCCGCGCGACATCACCGACGTCTGGGGGATCACCAAGGCCTACTCGACCCGGGTCGGCTCGGGCCCGTTCCCGACCGAGCTCGACGACGAGGTCGGCGAGCACCTGCGCTAGCGTCGGCCACGAGGTCGGCACGACCACCGGCCGCCCGCGCCGCTGCGGCTGGATCGACCTGGTCGCGCTCAAGTACGCGGTCCGGCTCAACGGCATGACCGGCCTGGTGATGACCAAGCTCGACGTGCTCAGCGGTCTCGACGAGATCCGCGTCGCGGTCCGCTACCGCGGCAACGAGGGCGCCACCTTCGAGCAGTTCCCCTACCACCAGTCGGTCCTGCACCACGCCGCGGCCGAGTACGAGACGCTGCCCGGCTGGCGCGAGGACATCGGCGGTGCCCGCTCCGAGGACGACCTGCCGGACGCCGCGCGCGAGTACCTCCGCTACATCGAGGAGTTCGTCCGGGTCCCGATCAAGCTCGGTCGGCGTCGGCCCCGCCCGCGACCAGGTGATCTGGGTCGGCGAGCGCGACTCCGAGGCCGCGCTCGCGGCCTGAGAGGCGACGCCTCTCAGGCCGGACAGGGCGGCTCCGATCGCGCTTCGCAGCGCCGTTTCGGCCTCTCTGACCACGGGGTAAGCGACGGTCGAGATGGCGAAGCTCCTCTACAAGCCGGTCGGCATCCTCGTCGGCGCTGCTGGCCGGCCTTCGTCGCCGGCCAGACTCTTCGAGCGTACCTGGGCGGCGATCGGCTCCGGCGAGCCCGCCGATCCCGAGGATCGCGACGCCGGCTGGCTCGAGCTCGTCGCCTCGGCGGCCTTGATGGGGGCGATCTTCGGAGCGGTGCGCGCCGTCGATCCAGCGCGGGGGCGCCAAGGGCTTCGAGCGCGCGACCGGCATCTGGCCCGGCGAAGACGCGCCGCCGACGACGACTGAGGCGCGGGCCATCGGAGGCGCATGCCGAGCGAGCCGGACGCCGGCCCCGATCCCCGACCGACCTCAGCCGGCGGCCTGCTGGCGACGGCCAAGCGCACGTTCAACGAGTTCCAGACCGACAACGTCACCGACTGGGCGGCCGCGCTCACCTACTACGCGGTGCTCTCGGTCTTTCCGGGCCTGCTCGTGCTCGTCTCGCTGCTCGGCCTCTTCGGCCAGCAGCCCGCAGACGACCGACTCGCTGCTGGAGATCGTCGGCGACCTCGGCCAGCAGTCCGCCGTCGACACCTTCCGCGAGCCGATCGAGAACCTGACCACGGCGGGCGGCGCGGCGGCCGTGCTCAGCATCGGCCTGATCGGCGCGCTGTGGTCGGCCTCGGGCTACCTCGGCGCCTTCACGCGCGCCGGCAACGCGATCTACGAGGTCGAGGAGAGCCGCGCCGTTCTGGAAGCTGCGCCCGCAGCAGGTCGGCATGACCCTGCTGATGGTCATGCTGCTCTCGCTGCTGCTCGTCAGCCTCGTCGTCTCAGCGGCCCGTCGCGGAGCACGATCGGCGACGCAGATCGGCGTCGGCGGCACCGCGGTGACGGTCTGGGGGATCGCCAAGTGGCCGGTGATGATCCTCGTCGATCTCCTTCATGTTCGCCGTCCTCTACTACTGGGCCCCCAACGTCAAGCAGCCGCGCTTCCGCTGGATCAGCGCCCGGCAGCCTCGTCGCCGTCGTCGCCTGGATCGTCGCCTCGGTCGGTTCGGCTTCTACGCCTCGCAACTTCGGCTCCTACAACGCGACCTACGGCAGCCTCGGCGGCATGATCGTCTTCCTGCTCTGGGTCTGGATCTCCAACAACGCGCTGCTCTTCGGCCAGGAGCTCAACGCCGAGCTCGAGCGCCAGCGCGAGATCGAGGGCGGCGTGGCCGGCGCCGGGAGGAGATCCAGCAGCCCGAACGCGATCCGGCGGACTGAGTCGTCGTATCGGCGCCGGGGCGCGGGCGGTAGTGTGCTGGGCGATGGCGGAATCGATGCTCGAGAGGATCCGCGCCGGCTACGGCGCCTGGAACGAGGGCGACCTCGACAAGACGCTCGAGTTCCTGCGCCGGACGTCGAGTGGCACACCTCAGCGCCTCGTTCCCGGGCACGAAGCCCGTCTACTACGGCCACGACGGCTTCCGCGAGTTCTGGAGCACCTGCACGAGCCGTGGGAGGACGTCCACGTCGAGATCGAGTCCTACGCGCGCGAGGGCGAGGTCGCGATCCTGCGCATCCGCTTCCACGGCACGAGCAAGGCGAGCGGCGTCACCGTCGATCTGCCCTGGTTCCAGGCGATCGTGATCGAGGACGACCTGGTCGTCCGCTCGGCCCTCGACCGCATGTCGGCGACGCCCTCGAGGCGCTCGACGTCGGGGACAGCTTCCCCGAGTTCTAGCCCCCGCGACGGCGCCCGCCGCTCAGCGCCGAGGCGCAACAGTCCGGTCGTGCGCGAGCCTCGCTAGTTGCGCTCCAGGACTCCGCGCGCTGCGGCGCTGGCGCGTGAAGCTGAACGAGCATCACCAGGTCGACGATGACGACGAGCGCGGCGAGCGGGACCAGCGGCACCGCCGGGGCGTCGAGGAAGGCGACGAAGACGAAGGTCATCACCACGATCAGCGATCGACGCCGACGGCGATCGCGATCCGGATCACGCGGATGCTGCGCTGCAGCTCGGCTGCCGTGGTCGGCTGCGCGGGGCGCGCGCCGGGCTTCGGCTGGTCGGTCGCAGACCTTGCTCGCCGGTCTCCGCGGTGGTCTCACTCATAGCCCGGGATCGTAGCTGGTCGGCGAGTGTCCGCCTCCGGGGCCGCGCCGACTATTCTCCCGCGCCTATGTCTATGTTCGAGAAGGTCCTGTCGCCAACCGCGGCGAGATCGCGATCCGCGTCATGCGGACCCTGAAGGAGATGGGAATCGGCGCGATCGCCGTCTACTCGGAGGCCGATCGCGAGACGCCGCACGTGCGGCTCGCCGACGAGGCCTACCTGCTCGGCCCGGCGGTGCCGGCCGAGAGCTACCTGAACATCGACAAGATCCTCGAGGTCGCCGAGCAGTCCGGCGCCAGCGCGATCCACCCCGGCTACGGCTTCCTCGCCGAGAACGCCGAGTTCGCGCGGCGGATCGCCGAGACCGACATCACCTGGATCGGCCCGCCCGCCGACGCGATCGACGCGATGGGCTCGAAGACCACGGCCCGCGAGATCATGCAGGCCGCCGAGGTCCCGATCGTCCCCGGCGACACCGAGCCCGTCGACGACGTCGAGGCGGCCGCGAAGGCGGCCGAGGAGATCGGCTTCCCGATCGCCTGCAAGGCGGTCGGCGGCGGCGGCGGCAAGGGCTTCCGCGTCGCGCAGACCGCCGACGACCTCGCCGACGCCTTCGAGGGCGCCGCCCGCGAGGGCGAGAAGTTCTTCAGCGACGACCGCGTCTACCTCGAGCGCTACCTCGAGGACCCGCGCCACGTCGAGGTCCAGGTCCTCGCCGACTCGCCACGGCAACGTGATCCACCTCGGCGAGCGCGACTGCTCGATCCAGCGCCGCCACCAGAAGCTGATCGAGGAGGCGCCCGGGCCGCGCGTCGACGAGGAGATGCGCGAGCGGATCGGCAGGATCGCCAAGGAGGCCGCTCGCGCGGTCGACTACCGCGGCGCCGGCACGATCGAGGGCATGCAGGTCGGCGACGAGTACTTCTTCCTCGAGATGAACACCCGCGTCCAGGTCGAGCACTGCGTGACCGAGATGGTCACCGGCATCGACATCGTCCGCGAGCAGGTCCGGATCGCCGCCGGCGAGCGCGCTCTCGGTCTACCAGGAGGACGTCGAGCTGCGCGGCCACGCGATCGAGTGCCGGATCAACGCCGAGGCCGCGCACATGAACTTCGCCCCCGCGCCGGGCAAGGTCGACGCCTACAAGGAGCCGTCCGGCCCCGGCGTCCGCGTCGACTCCGGCCTCGAGGCGCGGCGGCGAGGTGACGCCGCTGTACGACCCGATGGTCGCCAAGCTGATCACCTGGGACGTCGATCGCGAGAAGGCGACGCGGCGGATGCTGCGGGCGCTCGGCGAGTACGACGATCGAGCGCGCTGACGACGCTGATCCCCTTCCACGAGGCGATCCTCGCGACCGAGCAGTGGGCGAAGGGCGAGACCTGCCGCGACCTGACCGAGGACCAGGAGTGGCTCAAGTCGACTGCGCCCGAGGAGCCGCGCCGGCGCCCGAGCGACGACGAGAACGGCGCCGGCGAGCTGACCGACGCGCGAGTACAAGGTCGAGGTCGGCGGCAGGCTCTATCCGGTCAAGGTGATCGGCGAGGCCCTCGGCGCGTCGGCGGCGGCGGTGCCGCCGCCGCGCGGCAAGCGGCCGCCGAAGCGCGAGAAGAAGGCGGGCGGCGCGGCCGCCGCCGCGAGCGAGGACCTCGTCGCGCCGCTGCAGGGCTCGATCTTCAAGGTCGAGGTCGCCGAGGGCGACGAGGTCGAGGAGGGCGCCCTGATCGTCGTGATCGAGGCGATGAAGATGGAGAACGAGATCACCGCCCACCGCAGCGGCAAGGTCACCTCGCTCGCGGTCGAGGTCGGCGCCGCGATCAACTCCGGCGACCTGATCGCGAAGATCGAGTAGCGAGGCGCCGTCGGCGTCGGCGGCGAGGACGCGCGCGTCGGCCGCGGTGCGCGCCGCGAGGCCGGCGAAGTTGAGCAGCTGGCGCCGCATCATCACGAGGTCGCCCGCCGGCAGGACGACCGACATCAGCGCCCCGATCGCGTTACGTGGGTAGCGGATCGCGAGCCGGACGACGATCCGCGAGCGCTCCGGCCGGCCCGGCACCGGATCGGCCCTGTAGGTGCAGCTCGTCAGCGCCGAAGACCTTGCCCTTGGAGAGCATCGTCACGCGGCGGCCGGGCTCGAACGAGACGACGCGGAAGATCGACGCGATCCGCTGGCCGGGCTCGAGGTCGTCGAGGCCCGAGATCAGCCGCTGCGGGCTCTGCCGGCCGCGGTTGTCGAGCAGGTCATAGGAGTAGGGCGCGATCCGCATCTGGCAGATCCAGCGATAGGCGATCGGCGGCGGCGCGGCGACGTCGACCCCCCGGAAGAGCACGTCGTCGGGCTCGGCGACCAGCTCCTCGCAACCGAAGTGGCTGCGGCGCTCGGCTGGGGTCGTGCCCCAGTTGCGCAAGGCGTCGGGCCAGGGGATCATCGGCGGCCCCCGGCAAGCAGATCGCGGGCCGCAGCCGCGAGCTCGGCCTCAACCGCCGGGCCGGGCAGGCGTCCCTCGGAGAGGTGGCGGCGGACGGTCCCGTACGGCAGGTCGACGACGGCCATGCGGACCCGCTCGGCGCTGACGCCGAGGGCGCGAGCGAGCGAGCGGATCGTCGCCGCGAGCTCGGCGTTGAGTTCGCGCGAGCTCGACCGGCGTGGGGCGGTCGAGCAGGTCCTCGAGCCGCAGCGTCAGCAGGAGCCGCGCCTGCGGGTTCCTGCGACGCGGCGAAGCGGGCGACGGCCGCCGCCATCGCCGCCGCGGTGGCGAGCGGGTCCGGCTCCCGGCACCTCGTCCGGCAGGTAGGCGGCGTGGAAGCGGCGCACGGCCCGCTCCCAGGCGGCGCGGAGGACGCCGTCGCGTGAGCCGAAGCGGTGGTACAGCGAGCCGACCGGGGCGCCGCTGCGGCTCGCGATGGCGCTCACGCTTGCCGAGCGGGCGCCGCTTGCGAGGGCGAGCTCGGCGGCCGCGTCGAGAACGACGTCGTCGCTGTGAAGCCGGGTGCGGGCCATGTACCAAAGATATTAGAGCGTTCGCTCTAGTTGCGCCCGGCGCGCGAGCGAATACGGTCTCGGGATGAGCACCGCGAGTCCGTGCCCAGGCCGACTCCGCCCGCGACGGCCGGCCTGCCCTGGCGCGGCCCCGGGCCCGGCCGCCCCGACGAACCTGCCGCTGCCTCCGGGCTCGCGGCTGCCGCTGCTCGGCCCAGGCCGGCGGATCCGCAAGAAGTGGCGCTACGTTGGCGTCTTCTGCGACGAGTTCATGCTCTGCGCGGCGCGCGCCCAGGTCGGGATCGTCGGGCAGACCTTCTGGGCGGTCGTCGACCGGGCAGCGGCGAGATGACCGAGCAGACGCGCAAGCACCCGCCCTTTAGGCGAGGCGAGGTGTGGAGCCTGCGCGGCGGACCGATCGGCATGGCCGCTCGGCTCCGACGACGACGGGGTCGTCACCTGGATCGATTCGAAGCTCGGCCGCGCGGAGCTGCGGATCGGCGAGGGCCGCTGGGCCGAGTCGGTTTGCCCGACCGAGCGAGGGCGGTTGGGTATGGACGCGCAAGCGGATCGCGCCCGGTCGAGTGCGACGTGCGGATGCCGGACGGCCGGCGCTGGCGCACCACGGCCTTCGGGATCGAGGACGAATCGGCCGGCTACCACCCGCGCCACACGGTCTGGGACTGGTCGGCGGGCGTCGGCGCGACGGCGACGGCCGCGCCGTCGGCTGGAACCTGGTCAGCGGCGTCAACGATCCCCCCGGCAACAGTGAACGGGCGATCTGGGTCGACGGCGAGCCGCACGAGCCCGCCCCCGTCAGCTTCGACGCCGACCTCGGCGGCATCTCCTTCGCCGAGGGGAGCCGGCTCGACTTCGCGGCCGAGGCCGAGCGCCGTGCCGAGGAGAACCTCGGCCTGCTCCGCTTCAGCTACCGCCAGCCGTTCGGCCGCTTCAGCGGCTCACTCGCCGGCATCGAGCTCGCCTCGGGCCTCGGCGTGATGGAGCACCACGACGCGCTCTGGTTACGCGCTCGAGGCTCGTCGCCGGTCGACTCCGAATCGGAGATCGCGAAGTCGGCATCGAGGTTCGCTCTCGATTCAGATGGCCGTGCGCTGCGCTCTACTCGCGCAGCTTCGCGGCCTCGACCGCGGCGCGCATCGCCTCGGTCGCCTCGGCGCTGCCGGTGCCTGCCTCGCGCGCGGCGGCAGCGAGCTGACGGACGCCGAGCTCGACGTCGCGGTCGCTGAGGGCGTCGAGGGGAATGCCCAGCTTCGCGTAGTGATCGCGGATCCGCGCGATCAGTGCCTGCTTGTCTGTCATCTTCTCTGTATCCACGTGCTGCCTCCCGTCTGCGAGATCCGCGGGCGCTTCCCCGACGCCCGGAAGGCCCGACCCTATCGAGGCGGGCGCGGCGGCGACGGGCGACGACTGAAATCAGGTCAGCGAGCCGCTCATGACGAGGATGAAGAGCACGATCGCGATCACGAGGATGACCAGCAGAGCGATGTTGCTGGCCGACGAGAACCACTTCGCGATCGCGCCCTTCTCCGTCGCGCCGGACGACGCCGGGGTGCCACCCCGCCGCTGCCGCCGGGGGCGGAGCTGGTCACGATGCCGCCGGTTGCGGCCGGGGCTCCGGCGCTGCCGGTGCTCTGCGCGGTGGGCTGAGTCGCCGCGGCGGTTTGGGACGCGGCGGCCGGCTGGACCGCCGCCGCAGCCGCTCCGGGCGGCATCGCCGCCCCCGGCCGCCTCGGCTCCGGCGGCCGGCGCCGCGGCGGCCTGATCGGCGGGCGGATGCACATGCTCGGTCCACGTCGCGCCGTCCCACCAGCGCAACCGGGAGGGATCGTGGGGATCCGTGTACCAGCCCTGTGCGGGGCTGCCAGCTGAAGCCTGCTCGCTCATCTGCTCCTCCTCCAGTCCGCGTTTGTCGGCCGCTCGGGCGGAGACTATCGCCACGCCGCCGGGACGAGCACACGCAGGTGGCGTCGGGCCGCTAGTGCTCGGTGAAGCGAGACAGCCAGTGGCGAGGCCGATAGGGCGGCATCAACAGCACCAAGGCGATGATCAGCACGGTTCCCGTGAAGTACGTGAACAACGTCGCCACCGTGTCGAAGTTGGCGATCATGTTGTTTGCGAACGTCATTACGGCGAACGTGAAGATCGAGAACCCGAGTCCGGCGAGCAAGATCGGCTTGCGCCGGTTCGGCAGGAACTCGCCGGTCACGATGCTGGCCGCGAAGAGCAGGAACGCGATCGCCTCGAGGATCCCGAGCAGGACCCAGCTCGCATCCAGACCGGGCACGGAATCGAGGAAGGTACCCCCGAATCCCTTAGCCAGCTCGGCGGGCATGTGGCCGTTCTGGTCGATCAGCTTCTCCTTGGCCGAGTAGTACCAGAGGAACCCGAACGTGATGTAGATCCCGGCCAATCCCAGCCAGTAGGCGGTCGCATCCGCCACGCGGCCTTCGACCCGGGCGACGGTCTGGGTGCGGGAGCGTTGGGCCGGTTCGGAAGTTGTCATATGTGACCTCCTTAGCTGATCGTTGACTCAGACTAGGCAAGTCCGAGCATGGGCTCGTAGCGCATAATCACCCACCTTGCGACGCGGTTCTCACTGAGATTGGAGACTCCGGAAACTTCCGGCCGAGGCCGATCGCTCGGATCGCGAGTCCCGCCTAGACATGATCGGCTGAGACCAACGCGACGAGAAGTCAAGCTGCTCACCGCCCCCAGCGGCTCTCGACCCGTTCCGCCACGGCGGCTCCTCGCCGGCCGGAAGCGCGCCTCGTCGCGCCCGAGCAGCGTCTCGAGCGGGATCAGCTGCGGGTCGGCGTCGTCGGGCAGCGGCGTCGACGCGAGCCGGTCGATCGTCGCCTGCGTCGGCCTCGACCGGGACCTGCTCCCAGCCGATCGTCGGCCGGTAGATCCAGTAGTCGATCGTCGCCGGGCCCGGCGGCCGGCCGTCGCGGATCGACGTGTAGGCGACGGTGCGCCGGTTGGAGAGCGGTCAGGTGCAGCCCCTCGGCGCCGGGCCGTGGCGTCGCGCAGCGGACGGAGCGGCACTGCCGGTAGTCGACGCCGACGAGCCCGCGAGACCGGCCGCGGCGCCGGCGCCAGCGCCCGGATCGCGCCCGCGAGCGCGCGGCCGTAGGCCTCGGTCAGCGGGTCCTGCCAGCAGGGGTCGGGGTAGCGGACCGCGCAGCGCTGCTTGCGCAGCAGTGCCGAGGCGAGATCCGGGGTCGGATCGTCGCGCCGCGAGCAGGCGCGCGCCGGCGATCGCCGGCGAAGGCGATCGCCGCGGCCAGCAGGACGAGCGCGGCGTGCTCGACGCTCGCCGCACCCCGCTCGCTTCGCAGGCGCAGCCGTTCCATCTGCGCCCGAGGCTTGGCCCGGCGGGCGCGCGGGTGGCGCGCCGCGCGCTGCTCCGGAGTCGGAGCTCAGATCGGGAACGAGTCGATCACGCCGTAGATCGCCAGCGCGATCGCCGAACAGCGAGAGCAGCGCGCCGACGGCCAGCGTCAGCCCGTGCGGCCCAGACGAGCGCCCGCGGCGGCGGGCGGCGGCGGCTCGCGCTCCGGCGCCGGGCCGGTGCGCAGCTCCGGCGACGATCATCGGCCGTCCGGCCGGCCCGCGCGCAGCTTCAGCGGCGAGCCAGGCCCGAGATCGCGAACAGCGCCGCCGTGATCAGCAGCCAGTTGCCGAGGTAGCGGTCGAGGTCGAGCCCGGTCGTGAGCTCGTAGCGAGGCTCGTCGATCTGGAAGACGAGCGGGAAGCTGATCAGCAGCAGCACCAGCGAGAAGGCGGCCGGGATCCGACGTGGTTGAGGACGAGCAGCGCGCGGCGCCGGGGGCGCACGGTCGCGTCGACTCCCTCCTCGGCGACCCGGAGAACAGGCGAGTAGAGCGGCAGCGCGATGAAGTCGTGGGCGACGATCGCAGCGCCAGCCAGAGCAGGATCGCGGCCGCGCTCGGGATCTCGAAGATCCGCAGGATCGCGTAGGCGGCAGCGCCAGGCTCGCGATCACGGCGATCAGATGCAGCGGCCCGGCCCCGTACTCGTAGCGGAACTCGCTCCGCGGGGCCGGCGTCGTGCGCGGTGGCATCCGGGCTCCATCCTCAGACCTCCATGAAGGTCATCTTGCTGACCCACTTCGTGTTGTGGACGCCGGGCAGGGCGGGGACGATCACCCGCGCCGGGAAGCCGTGGTCGAGCGAGAGGTCGGCGCCGTTGACCTGCAGCGCCAGCAGCGAGCGGCTCGTCGTCGACCTGGCCGGGTTGAGCGTCGTCTGCGCGAAGGCGCCGCCCTCCTGCAGCGACTCGACGAACACCGTCGCCTTCTCGAAGCCCGCCGCCTCGCCGCGAGCTCGCGCAGCGGCACGCCGGTCCACGTCTCGTAGGTCGTCCAGCCCTCGACGCAGGCGATCGGCAGCCGCTCGGTGTCGCAGCTCCATCGCGAGCAGCTCCTCGCGGCTCAGCTGATCTCGCTGCTCGCCGCCCGACAGCGTCAGCCGCCAGCTCGGCCCGGTCTTGGCGGGCTCGATCCCCGCCGCCTCCGCCGTCTTGTTGATCTGGAAGTCGTTGGGCCCGTCGCCGTAGCTCTGCCCGCGCGGCGAGAGCACGCGAGTCTCGCGCAGCCCGGGGAGCAGGTTGGTCGCCGATGTTGAGCGCGGCGATCCCGGCCGCGGCCGCCGCCGACGGCGCCGATCAGGCCGCGCCGCGAGATCGTCGGCGCGCCGGGTTGCGTCGGCGCCAGCGAGTCCTCGGCGGCGTCGGCGACCCGCATCATCTCGATCCCCTCGCCGAGCGGCCGGAAGACGCCCTCGCGGCGGAAGGCGTCGCGGCGACGATCGGCAGATCTTGACGATCACGTGCAGCGTCAGCGCGGCGACGAAGATGATCGCCGCGTAGTAGTGGGCCGGCACGAACGGGAACGGGAACGGCAGCCAGTAGGTGATGTTGAGCGTGCCCGTCGCGAACAGGAAGATCGCGGAGCCGACCAGGGTCGCGATGCTGAGCCGCTCGAGCGCGACGGCGATCGAGCTGCACCGGCGGCCGCTCGAACAGCTTCGGGATCACCGACCAGAGCTTGACGATCAGGATCGGGATCGCGGCCAGGCCGCAGAGCACGTGCAGGCCCTGGGTGACCGAGTAGAGCCAGGCCGGGTCGGTCGGCCAGTCGAAGAAGTAGAAGCCGTTGTCGAAGCCGCCGGTGATCCCGTTCGAGCCGAGGTCGGGGTCGTAGGCGGCGTGCGAGAGAAAGCCGGTGATGCCCGCAGATCAACACGCAGCGGCAGCAGCATCGAGCCGAGGAAGGAGGTGAGCCACTCGCCGCGCAGCGGGCTGCGCCAGAAGTCGCGGTCGAAGGGCCCGACCTTGCGGCGGCGCCGGCGCCGGCGGCTGCCGGCTCGCCCGTCGGTATCGGAGCTGGTCGCGAGCGGCGCCGAGTCACGCTCGCGGCTCTCGCCGGCGCTCGCTCATCGGCGCCTCCGGCGGTCCTGGGGGTCGATCGCCTGCAGCTCGCCCTTGGCGCGCCCGGCGACGTAGACGAAGCCGGTGCCGGAGTCGACGGCGACCGTGTTCGGCTGCTCGCACGGTCGGCGGAGGCTGACGACCCGCTTGGGGGCCAGGTCGGTCAGCTCGAGCCCGACGACGCGGTTGTTGCGCGGTCTGCGGTGACCCAGAGCATCGCCGCGCGCGTCGTCGATCGCGATCCCGTAGGGGCTGCCCGGCACGTTCGCTCCGGTCGAGCAGCCGCGGCTCCGGGCCGGGCTCGAAGACGAGGATCGCGTCGCCCTGGGTGTCGGCGACGTAGAAGCGGTCGTCGGGGCCGGCGACGATGTGGGTGGGGCCGACGCCGGCGTCGACCTCGCCGGTCGGCTTCAGCGTCTCCGCGTCCTAGGTGTCAAGTACGCGCTCGGCGACCGCGACGACGCGCCGAGGCTGCTCGCCGGCGACGGCGACCCCGCCGGGCTGCTCGGGCGACGGGCAGGGTTGACTGACCCGCGTCGCCGCTCGACGACCGAGATCGTGTCGCCGCCCTCGTCGCCGACGAAGATCCGGCCGCGCCCGGGCCGGCGGTCGACCGCGTGCGGGAAGTCGCCGACCTTCGACTGTCATGACCTCGCCGCCGGGCAGCGCGATCTCGATCAGGTCGTCGGTGTACTCGGCCGTCGTCAGCAGCGGCCCGCCGGGCCGGGCGAGCGGCATGTGCCGGGCCGACTCGGGCACGTCGACTCGCGGATCCTCGGCTTGCCGGCGCCGAGCCGGCGTCGTCGACGAGGAAGAAGCTTGTCGGGATCGCGGATGCCGACGGCGACGATGCCCGTCTCGGGATCGGCGGCGACGCCCTCGGCCTCGCCGGGCAGTCGAGACCGACCCAGCCTTCGCCGGCCGGGCTTCGTTCGGCAGGTGGCGGGCGAGTCGGCGGGCTCGGCCGCGGAGGCGCATCAGCCGTCGCTCGGAGCCAGCAGCCGGACCGAGCAGGCCGACGCGTCGGCGGGCGCAGCCAGCGTCGCTCCCAGCGTCGCCGCGGCAGCCAGGCTCGGCGAACGCGGCCGGCGCCTCGGCCGCGACCCGCTCGGCGTCCTCGATCTCGTCGACGTCGACGCAGCACCTCGAGCTCGCTCGAGCGCGAGCCCGGCGCGCCCGCAGCGCCTCGAGCTGCGCGGCGCCGGTGTCGTCGGCGCTCATCGGCACGCCCTCGAAGACGCCGGGCTCCGGGCCGCGCAGCCCGATCGCCCACCAGCCGCCGTCCTCGGCGAGGCCGATGCACCGCGTCGGTGCCGGCCTCGGCACAGGCGCTCGCGACGCGCCGCGATCGTTCGCCGCGCTGAGCTGCGGCGTGTCCATGCCGACCAGGAACGCCGGGCCGCCCGCGTCCTCGAAGGCGGCGGCGAGCCGCTCGCCGAGGCCGTCGCCGCGCTGCGGCACGATCCGGATCTCGGGCGCCGGCGCGGCGGAGCCAGGCGCCGGGCTCGCCGTCGAGGGCGAGCAGCACGTCGTTGCCGCCGGCCCGGGCGGCTGCGCCGACGGCCGCCAGGGTGTCGGCGAGCGCCGCCTCGGCGAGCTCGGCCGCGCCTCGTCGCCGAGCGGCCGGCGCCAGCCGCGTCTTCGCGCGCCCCGGGCGCGGCTCCTTGGCGATCACGATCAGCGTCACCTGCGGCGTCGGTCAGCGGCGGTGCGCGCTCATCGCATCGCCTTGCTCATGTCGCCGACGTGCCGCACGTGCCCCGGAAGGTCCCGGTCACCTTCGAGCGGCCCTCGCGCTCGCGGTAGGGGACCCCGACCTCGCCGATCCGCCAGCCCGCCTCGGCGGCGCGCAGGACCATCTCCAGCGGCCAGCCGAAGCGGCGGTCGCGGATCCCCAGATCGAGCAGTGTTTGCCGGCGGGCGGCGCGCATCGGTCCGATGTCAGTAAGTGCGAGGCCGGTGCGGCGCCGGATCATCAGCGCGAGGAGCCGGTTGGCGATCCGGGCGTGCAGGGGCCAGGCGCCGCGCTCGGCGAGCCGGGCGCCGAGCATCAGGTCGGCATCGCCGGCGAGGACCGGCTCGGCGACGAGGGGCAGATCGCCCGGATCGAGCGAGCCGTCGCAGTCCATGAAGCAGACGATCTCGGCTTCGGTGGCGGTCAGGCCGGCGAAGCAGGCCGAGCCGAAGCCCGGCACCGGCTCGCTGACGACCCTGGCGCCGAGCCCGGCCGCGATCTCGCCGGAGCCGTCGCGTCGAGCCGTTGTCGACGACGAGCGGCTCGATAGCCGGCGGGCATCGCCGCCAGCACGCCCGGCAGCGCCTCGGCCTCGTCGAGCACGGGCAGGATCACGTCGATGCTCGGGCCCTGGTGCACGCCGTCGACGTTACCCGACGCGACCTTACGAGGGCGGAAACGGGTGCCCCGCTGTGGTTTCGTGCCGGGGATGGCGGCGTCGCTGCGAGCTCCCGGGACGCGGACAGCGCTCGCGCTCAGCGCGGTCGCGGCCGTGACGGTCGCCTTGGGGCTGATCGCCGACGCAGCCGGCGTCGGGCTCGGGACGCACGCGCCGCCGTTCTTCCTCAGCTGGGAGCCGGCGATCGACGGCGCGCCGGCCTTGCCTGGCTGGCCCTGCTTGCCGGCTGCGCCGCGCTCGCGATCCCGCTCGCCCGCGGCTCCGGCTCGCCGGCGCTCTTCTGCGTCGGGATCACGGGGCTCGGCCTGGCCGCCCGCCTCGCGCTGGCGGCGCTGCGCGGCGGACCGACGCCTGGGACGCGGTGTTCGGCTCGACCCGGAGGCGGGCAACGAGTACCTGCCGGCGCTCGGCGCGCTGCACCACCTCGGCACCCGGGAGTTCCTCGACCGCTTCGCCGAGTTCGCGCCGTCGCTGCCGATCCACCCCTCCGCCCATCCGCCCGGCCTGCTGCTGCTCACCGACTGGCTCGGGATCGACGGCGCCGCCGGCTTCGCGGCACTCGTGATCGGCGCCGGGATCGCTGCCGTGCCGCTCACCTACGCGGCTGCCCGCCGGCTGGAGCTCGAGCGACGGCCGGGCGCGGCTGGCGGCGGCGATGCTCGCCTTCTCGCCGGCGGCGATGCTCTACGGCGTTGCCTCCGCCGACGCGCTGTTCGCGACGCCCGGGATCGCCGCGGTCGCCGCTGCTCGTCGGGCCGCTCGCTCGCGAGCCGGATCGCCGGCGCCGTCGTCCTGGCGCTCGCCTCCTTCTTCTCCTGGGCGCTGCTCGCGCTCGGGGCCTTCGCGGCGCTGCTCGTCGGGATGCGCGAGGGCCTCTTTCGTGCCGCCGCGGCTCGCGGCCGGGATCGGCGCCGCGCTGCTCGTCTTCTACGCGGCGCTCTAGGCGGTCACTGGATACGACCCGATCGGCGTCCGTGCACGCCGCCAACGAGGCCTACGACCTCGGCATCTCCAACGCGCGGCCGTGGGTCTTCTGGGTCTTCGGCTCGCCGGTCGCGTTCTTCGTCGTCTGCGGGCTGCCGATCGGCTGGTACGCGGCCCGGGCGCTCGGCACGGGCGAGCCGATCGCCGTCGCGCTCGCGGCGACCGTCGTCGTCTCGGCGCTGCTCGGCTTCAGCAAGGCCGAGACCGAGCGGATCTGGCTCTTCTTCGGCCCGCTCGCCTGCCTCGCCGCGGCGACGCTCATGCCGCGTGAGCGGCTGCCGCTCCGTGCTCGCCCTGCTCGTCGCCCAGGCGATGGTGATCGAGCTGCTGATGGAGACGATCTGGTGAGCGGCGCCGCGCTGGTCACCGGCGGCGCCGGCTTCATCGGCTGCCACCTGGTCGAGTCGCTGCTCGCCGACGGCGAGCGCGTGCGGGTGCTCGACAACCTCGATCCGCTCGCCCATCCGTCCGGGCGAGCCGCCCGACGCACCTGCCCGCCGAGCGCCGAGCTGATCGTCGGCGACCTGCGCGACCGGCGACGACGTCGACGCGCGCTCGAGGGCTGCGACCGCGTCTTCCACCTCGGCGGCATCGTCGGCAACGGCGAGTCGATGGTCAACGTGCGCAAGGCGATCGACTGCAACTGCGGCGGCACCGCGACGCTGCTCGAGGCGGTGATCGCCCGCCGCGACGAGATCCGCCGCGTCGTCGTCGCCTCCTCGATGGTCGTCTACGGCGAGGGCTCCTATCGCTGCCCCGAGCACGGCGAGCTGGCGCCCGGCGTGCGCCCGGTCGCGCAGCTGCGCCAGCGCGAGTGGGAGCCGCGCTGCCCGTCCCCGGCTGCGGCCGCGAGCTCGAGCCGGTCCCCGTCGTCGAGGACCGGCCGCTGCGGCCGGCCAGCGTCTACGGGATCACCAAGCGCGACACCGAGGAGCTCGCCCTCGTGCTCGGCGAGGCCTACGGGATCGAGGCCACCGCGCTGCGCTACCTGAACGTCTACGGCCCGCGCCAGGCGCTCGGCAACCCCTACACGGGCGTCGCCGCGATCTTCTCCGCCCGGCTGCTCTCCGGCAAGGCGCCGCTCGTCTTCGAGGACGGCCACCAGATCCGCGACCTCGTCCACGTCTCCGACATCGTCGCCGCGACCCGGGCGGCGATGGAGGCGCCCGGCGCCCCCGGCCGCGCCTTCAACGTCGCCACCGGCCGGCAGGTCCGGATCGTCGACCTGGCCGCGCTCGCTCGCCGAGCTGATCGCGCCGGAGATCGAGCCGGAGATCACCGGCGAGTTCCGGGCCGGCGACATCCGCCACTGCTACGCCTCGACCGAGGCCGCGCGCGAGCTGCTCGGCTTCGAGGCCGAGGTCGAGCTCGCCGACGGGCCTGCCCGAGCTGGCCCGCTGGGTCGCGTGCCAGACGCGTCGCCGAGCGCGGCGACGAGGCGATCGCCGACCTGCGCCGGCGCGGCCTGGTCGGCTAGATGGCCGCTTGGCCCGCCGGGCCGGTTCGGCTCAGCTCAGCCCCTGGCGGGCCTCGCTGACGAGGGTCACCGCCTCGGGGAAGATCAGCCGGATCGCATCGCGGATCTCGTGCGCCTGCTGGTCGGCCGGGCCCGACGTCTCGACCCGCCCGATCGCGGCGACGGTCATCGTCACCGCGAGCTGGATCGCGTTGTCGGCCCAGGCGACTCGCTGGGCGCCCTGCATCTGCTCGGCCATGTTGTTGAGCTGCTCACGCAGCTCGTCGGGGTCTCCAAAGAGGCCGCCAAATCCACTGGACTCCATGCAAAGCAGCATAGACCCCGCTCGTAGCCGGCCCGCGCCGCCACCGTTCCGCTCTACCTTCGGGCCCATATAGGGCCCAAAGTCATCGCAGAACGCCCCCAAACCCGAGCCTCGTCGACTTTCCCGTCATAGAGACGGAAAAGTCGACAAAGAACGCCCAAGGCGAAGCCCCGACCGCCGGCGAGGATGGTGGCGCGGCGTGACCGCCACGCCGGCCGCAGCCCCTCGCCGGCGGACGGCTGACCGCCTTTGGGCACCGAGGGGAGCGCGCGGAGCGCGCATATCTGCAACAACGTCTGAGTCGGGCCGACGTTGCTGCTGATCCGCACCCACATCTAGCGTCGCCGCCTCGGCTTGGCCCAGCCCCCTCGCCAACCCACCTCCCTCACTCACTGCCCTCGCACTGCCACGCTCTTTCGCCGGCGGCGGGGCCCGCGCGGAGTCCCGGCACGCCGGCCGTGGCCCTCGCCCCCAACCCGTTGACGCCCATGGCACGACCGACGGCAGGTCTCCGAGTCGCCTTGCGCTGATCAGGCGCCGTCGACCGGCTCAGGTACGGCTGAGTCCGGCTCCGCCGCAATGGCCGTCGGCGCCGTGCGGACCCGCATCAGGTCGCCGTGGCCCGTGGCGGCGGCGATCGCCTCGACGAGCAGCGCGACGACCGAGAGCGGGATCGCGACGAGGACGGTGACGATCGCGTCCAGGGCGATCGCCAGGCGGTCCTTGGTTGAGCGCGGCGCGAGGGTGCCGCGGCGCGCGTGGCGGGCGAAGTCGTTGCGGAGCGTGAAGGCGTTGATCATCGTCTGCAGCATCGCCAGGTAGCTGCGCCAGCCGAAGGGCGTCCGCACCTCGACCACCTCGGTGCCCTGCTTGGCGAGCAGCAGCCGCAGCGAGGTCGGCGTCAGGTGCAGGCGGTGCTCCTCGGCGTCGAGGTCCGACCAGCCGCCGGAGCCGAGCCAGGCGGCCCAGCTCGCGCGGTTGGGGACGACGAGCTCGTCGCCCCGCCGCTCGAGCGCCCCGAGCTCGGCAGCGACGTCGGGCGGCGCCGCCCGTCGCGTGACCGCCAGACCGCACTCCTCGCAGTGATCGAGCAGCAGCGGCTCGCCGCCGTCCCAGCGCTTCTGCGAGGTCCAGCCGAAGAGCGTCTGGCCGTCCGCCGGGCACGGGTAGTGGGCGACGTCGGGCTCGTCGCTCTCGGGCGGCACCGGCTGGGCCGCCTCCTCGACCGCGCGCCGCTGAATCTTCTCCAGGCCCTCCTCGAGCCGGCGCTTGCGACCGCCGCCGCCTCCGCTCATGCCGGGACTCCGGGAACCTCGACGGCATAAGCGATGCCGTGGCCGGCGAGCGCGTCGAGGAACGAGGCCGGGTCGTAGGCCTGCGCGGGCGCGAGCGCGCCCTTCATCGCGTAGCCGGGGATCGCCATCCGCAGCGCGCCCTCGACGGTGGTCGCCGCGGTGAGCCCGTAGACGTCGCTGCCGCGGACCACGCCCCGGCGCCTCTCGCCGCCGGCGGCGACGTCGCAGACGACCGTGAACGAGGCCGCCTTGCGGGCGCGCTCGTCGGGCCCTTCGGGCAGCTTGCCGATCAGCTTGCCGGCGAGGCCGCGAACCGGCGTCTCCATCAGCCAGCCGGTCGCCGTCATCGCCGGGGCGGCGAGCGGTCCGAGTACCGGCGGCGTCACCGAGCTCAGCTCGATCACCTCGCGGACGGTGCCGACGTCGATGTGGCGGGGAACGGTGATCTGCTCGCCGGCGGGGTAGCGGCCGACCCGCCGGGTGCCGATCGGCGAGGGGAAGTCGAAGCTGCCGGCGGCGACGTTGCGCGAGCCCGGCCGCCAGCTGCCGTCGACCCACTCGACGTCGTCGGCGCCCATCATCCCGAGCGCCGAGAGCGCCGTGCCGCGGGTCGGGCCGAAGCAGCGGACCGAGTAGGCGAGCGTCAGCAGATCGACTCGCCCGAGCCCCTCCGCGGTCAGCGCGGCGAGCAGGTCGCCCGGCAGGTAGTCGAAGCCCATGCCGCTGACGAGCGCCGCGCCGCGCTCTGAGGCGATCGGGCCCCAGCGGTCGAAGACCGAGCGGATGAAGGGCTGCTCGCCGGTCGTGTCGACGTAGTGGGTGCCGGTCTCGGCCGCGGCCGAGACGACCGGGCCGCCGTGCTCGACGAACGGGCCGGCGCAGGCGATGACGGCGCCGGCGCCCTCGAGCAGCGCGCGCAGGCCCGCCGCGTCGTCGAGCGCCACCGCGGCGACCTCGGGAGCGGCGTCGAGCGAGTCGGCGAGCGCCGCGAGCTTCTCGCGGCTGCGGCCGGCGATCGTGAAGGTCGCGCCGCGGCGGGCGAGCTCGGCCGAGACCAGCCGGCCCGTGTAGCCGGTCGCGCCGTAGACGACGATCGGGCCCGACTGCTCTGCCGGCTCGGGGCCGGTGGTGCTTGCCTCGGCAGCGCTCATCGGGGCCGAACCCTAGAACTCGGCGTCGCGCTTCGCACCGCGCGCCGCGCTCCTCTACGGTGCCCGCGATGGCCGATCCGACGCCGGAGCCGCAGGCTCCCCGCAGCAGCCTCGAGGGCCTGATCGCCTTCGCGGCCCCCTTCCTCGACGTGCTGTTCGGCGTCGGCGAGCGGATCAGCCGGATCGCCGAGCCGACCGACCACGAGTACTACCCGATCCAACCCGGGACGCGCCCGCCCGGCTGCCGGGGGCGAGCGGGCCGAGGGCCGCGCGCAGGGGCGGCCACGGTCGACGAGGACGGGACGATCCTCTCGACGGCGGAGGAGATCGGGCCGGACGAGGACGCGGCCCGCTGAGGTCGCGCCGGGCCCAGGCGCTCCTGCCCGCCTAAGATACGCCCGCCTCTCGCGTGGAGCCGACGGTACGCGCGAACATGCCGACACCCACACGACTGAGCAGATGACCCCCAAGCAGCTGGTTGCACGCGAGCGAAGCCTCGGCCGGATCGCCGGAATCCTCGGCCTCGCCGGGATCGCCCTGATCCTCGTGCCGCCGATCTTCGGGCTCGGCTCCGACTTCAACAAGCTCGCCCAGGACGCCTACGCGGACCGGATGGCGCAGTTCGAGCTCAACCGCAGCGACATCCTGCTCGCGCCAGCTGGTCCAGGCCGCCGGCGTGCTGCTCTTCGCCGCGCCGCTGACCTTCCTGCTGCAGGCGGCGGCCGCCCGCAGCGACCGCGTGCGCCGGCAGATGGTCGGCTTCACGCATCGTCGGCCCGCTGCTGCTCGCGATCTCGCTGATCCTCTACTTCGCCGCCTACGACTCGGTCGCCTCCAGCTTCAACGACCGACGTCGGTGACGCCGTCAACGGCCAACGACACGGCGAAGGACGCGCTCACCGGCGAGACGACCTACAGCACCTTCGGCGCCCTGCAGATCGCGGGCCTGATCACGATGGTCATCGCGATCGTCTACACGTCGCTGTGGGCGATGCGGACCGGCCTGCTCACCCGCTTCCTCGGCTTCATCGCCATCGCCCTCGGCGCCGGCTTCGTCCTGATCGGCCCGTTCGCGCTCGCCATGTGGACGATCCTCGTCAGCCCGCTGATCGCCCGCATCTGGCCCGGCCCCCGCCCGCCCGCCTGGGACGCCGGCGTGGCGATCGAATGGCCGTCGGGCCCCGCGCGCGGCCCCGCCCCGCCTCCGCCCGACGAGGAGAAGGCCGATCCGAAGGAGTTCGGCGCCGAGGACGGCGAGGACGGCGACGAGGGCTCCGACGGCTCCGAGGGCACCGAGGACGCCGACGAGACGTCCGGCTCGCCCGGGGCGCCGCGACAACCGCCGCAAGCGTAAGCGCAAGCAGCGGGGCTGATCGTGGCCGGCGCCGGTCGCCGTGCCGCTCCGGTCGTGCTCGCGGCGTTGGCCGCAGTGGTGCTCGCGGCGAACCCGACCGGCGCCGCAGCCGCTCGCGGCCTGCCCGATCCCGGCTGCGGGCCGAGCACGGGGCTGAACGCTCCGCAGCAGAAGGAAATCGCGCAGGAGCTCGTCTCGAGCGCCGAGAACTCGACCCTCGACTGGCGCCGCCAGTACGGCTACATCGCCTACAACGTCGAGCACGACCAGCGCGAGAACCGGGGCTACACGGGCGGCCTGATCGGCTTCACCTCGCGCACCGGCGACATGCTCGAGCTGCTGCGCACCTACCGGCGCCTCGACCCACCCCGCCGCGGCCTGGTCCGCTTCACCGGCACCCTGCGCCGGGTCGAGGGCAGCCCCAGCCGCAAGGGCCTCGGCAAGCCGTTCGTTCGCGCCTGGAAGCAGGCGGCGCGCGGGCGCAAGATGCGGCGGGCGCAGCGCTACGAGCGTGACCGCGTCTACTTCTGTCCCGCCATCCGCGCCGGACGCGCCGACGGCCTCGGCGCTCTGGGTCAGTTCATCTACTACGACGCCCTCGTCATGCACGGGCCGGGCAGCGATCGGCCACAGCTTCGGCGGCATCCGCCGCGCGGCGAAGGCCGCGGCCGATCCGCCGTCGGCAGGTGGCGACGAGACCGCCTACCTGAACGCCTTTCTCGACGCCCGCCGGGCCGTGATGAAGAGCGAGGCCGGCCACATGAACACGAGCCGGATCGACACCGAGCAGCGCCTCTTCCTGCGGCGGGGCAACCTCGGGCTCGTGCCGCCGCTGCGGTGGAAGACTTACGGCGACAGCTACGCGATCGACCGCTGAGCGGCGACCCCGCACCGCGTGGGCTGTTTGACAGGCGGTAATCCGGCGATTACCGTCGGTAATCGATCGTAGTGACCGAACGGCGGCACCAAGCGCGAGGACCGCGCGGCGGCAGCCCCGACCCGGGAGCGCCTGATCGCGGCTGCGATCGACCTCTTCGCCGAGCGCGGCTACGAGGGCACGTCGGTCGGCGAGATCGAGGTCGCGGCCGGCCTTGCGCCGCGCAGCGGCGCCCTCTACAAGCACTTCCCCTCGAAGCGGGCGCTGCTCGGTGCGGCCCTGGCGGAGCGCATGGACGCGATCGATCGCATCGACGCGAGCATGGACGACCCGCCCGCCGGTGACGTCGAGGCCGAGCTCTCGATGATCGGGCGGCTCGGCGCTCGAGGAGCTCCACGCGCAGCGGCAGCTGGCTCGGATCGTGATGAAGGAGGGCGACCGGTTCCCCGAGATTGCCGACGATTTCCATGACGCGATCGTCGCCCGCGGCCGGGCGTTGTCGATCGCGTGGTTCACGACGCGGGCCGCGGCGCTCGGCGTCACACCCGAGGACGCGGAGGCGACGGCGGAGGTCATGGCCGACGCGCTGATCGGCCGCGCCGTGAAGGGCTTCATGTTCGGCGACCGACTCGGCGTGGTCGGCGAGGATCGCTTCCTCGCCGCCTGGGTCCGGATCGCCAGCCAAGCGCTCGACCAGGAAAGGTGACGGATATGACCGAGACTGCCGGCAGCGGTGGGATCCCCACATCCCGCAGGGTGATCTTCAGGGTCGTGGATCGGAGCGCTCGCCCTCGTGCAGGCGATCGACGGGTTCTACGCGTTGCTTGCGCCGCGCTCCTTCTACGACGACTTCCCCGGCGGCCGGGGGTGGGTAGAGGCGTTGCCCGCCTACAACGAGCATCTCGTCCGCGATGTCGGCGCCCTGTTCTTGGCTACCGCCGTGGTCCTTGCGGCCGCCGCCTTCTACCTCGAACGCCGACTGATCGCCGTCGCGCTGGTCTCCTTCCTCGCCTTCAGCATTCCGCACCTGATCTACCACTCGTTCCACCTCGACGTCTACGACGGTGGCGATGTGATCGCCAACGTGATCACCCTCGCCGCGACGGTCGTCGTCCCGGTCTGGCTGCTGTGGCTGCTTGCCCGCCCGCCGGCCCCGGCAAGTGCACGGCGAGCGGCGCGTCCCGAGGCCTCGGGGTGGGGCGGCCGGGTCGAGGCCGTCCCGCTCGGCAGCCGCAACCCGCTGGTCCGATACGCGTTCCGCGCGAGCCGCCAGCAGGGAGGGGGCGAGGTCATGGACCCGGTCCGCGTCTTCGCCCACCATCCGCGGCTGCTGCTCGGCTACGGGATCTTCGAGCAGGCGACCGCCGGTGCCGAGCTCGTTCCCGAGCGGCTCAAGCTGCTCGCCGAGCTGCGCGCGGCGATGGCCGCCGGTTGCGAGTGGTGTCTCGACTACGGATCCTCGATCGCAGCAGCGGCCGGGATCTCCGAGGAGGAGCTGCGTGCCCTCCCCGGCTACGCGGACAGCGACCGCTTCGGCGAGCTCGAGAAGCTTGTCCTCGACTATGCGACGGCGATCTCGCGGACCCCCGTCCAGGTCTCCGACGAGCTCTTCGCCCGGCTGGCGGAGCACTTCGACGAAGCGCAGCTGGTCGAGCTGACGAGCGTGATCGCGCTCGAAAACTTCCGTGCCCGGTTCAACTGGGCATTTGGCCTTGCCGGCCAGGGCTACAGCGAGGGTGCTTATTGCGTCCGGCCCGAGAGTGGCGTTGCCGGGACCGCGGCTGCGCAGGCGCCCGCCTCGTGAGCCGCGCCGAGAAGGTCGCGGCCTTCCGCGCCCTGCACGAGGGCGAGCCCTTCGTCATCCCGAACCCGTGGGACGCCGGTTCGGCCCGGGTGCTGCAGGGGCTCGGCTTCGAGGCGCTGGCGACGACGAGCTCCGGCTTCGCCTTCACGCTCGGCCGCAACGACAGCGGCGTCGAGCTCGACGAGGTGATCGACCACGCCGCCGCGATCGATGCGACCACGACGCTGCCGGTCTCGGTCGATCTCGAGAACGGCTACGGGGACGATCCAGCCGACGCGGCCCGGGCGATCGAGGCCGCCGCCGCGGCCGGCGCCGCGGGCGGCTCGATCGAGGACTACGCACCGCGCGGCCCGCTCGCGGGGATCTACGAGCGCGCGCTCGCCGTCGAGCGGATCGAGGCCGCCGTTGCGGCCGCGGCTGCCGTCCCCGGCGGCTTCGTGCTCACCGCACGCGCCGAGAACCAGATCCGCGACGGCGCCGGCCTCGCCGACACGATCGAGCGCTTGGCGGCCTACGAGGCGGCCGGCGCCGACGTCCTCTACGCGCCGGGCCTGCGCACGATCGAGGAGGTCAGCGAGGTCTGCGCGGCGGTGGCCAAGCCGGTCAACGTGCTCGCCACGCCGAGGCTGACGGCCGCCGAGATCTTCGCCGCGGGCGCCCAGCGGATCAGCGTCGGCGGCGCCCTCGCCTTCACCGCCGTCGCGGCGCTCGCCGAGGCGGCGACGGCGATTCGCGACGAAGGCAGCTTCGCCGGCTACCGGCGCCCGCCGGCGGAGCTCACCGACTGGCTCGACTGAGCGACGCCGCCGCTCAGTCCTTGAGCTGCTCCTTGAGGTCGTCGACGACGCCCGGGTCGCGCAGGGTGGTGACGTCGCCGAGCTCGTTGCCGGCGGCGATGTCGCGCAGCAGGCGGCGCATGATCTTGCCGGAGCGGGTCTTCGGCAGGTCGTCGGTGAAGGCCATCTGCTTCGGGCGGGCGAGCTTGCCGATCTTCGTCGGCGACGTGCTCGCGCAGCTCGGCCTCGAGCTCGTCGCCGCCCTTGCTCGGTTCCCTCCGGCGGTGACGAAGGCGAAGATCGCCTGGCCGGTGTCCTCGTCGGGGACGCCGATCACCGCCGCCTCGGCGACGCGCTCGTGGCTGACCAGGGCCGACTCGACCTCCATCGTCGACAGGCGGTGGCCGGAGACGTTGATCACGTCGTCGATCCGCCCGACGATCCAGAAGTAGCCGTCCTCGTCGCGGCGGGCGGCGTCGCCGACCAGGTAGGTGTCCTTGCCGTAGCGGTCCCAGTAGGTCTCGACGAAGCGCTCCGGCTCCTGGTACAGCGTCCGCGCCATCGCCGGCCACGGGCGGGTCAGCACCAGGGTGCCGCCGCCCTCTTCGATCTCCTTGCCCTCGCTCGTCGTAGATCTTGGCCTCGATCCCGGGGAAGGGGACGGTGGCCGAGCCCGGCTTGGTCGTCGTCAGCCCGGGCAGCGGCGTGATCATGATCGCGCCGGTCTCGGTCTGCCACCAGGTGTCGACGATCGGGCAGCGGCCGCCGCCGATCTGCTCGTGGTACCAGAGCCAGGCGCGCGGGTTGATCGGCTCGCCGACCGAGCCGAGCAGGCGCAGGCTGCGAGAGGTCGTGCTTGTGCGGGTGCTCGGCGCCCCACTTCATGCAGGCGCGGATCGCGGTCGGCGCCGTGTACATGATCGTCACGCCGTAGCGCTCGACGATCTCCCACCAGCGGTCCTCGGCCGGGTAGTTGGGAGCGCCCTCGTACATGACGCTGGTCGCGCCGTTGGCGAGCGGCCCGTAGACGATGTAGGAGTGGCCGGTGACCCAGCCGATGTCGGCCGCGCACCAGTAGACGTCGTCGTCCTTGAGGTCGAAGACGAGCTTGTGGGTGGCCGTGACGCCGGTCAGGTAGCCGGCGGTCGTGTGCTGGATGCCCTTCGGCTTCGCCGTCGAGCCCGAGGTGTAGAGGATGAAGAGCGGGTCCTCGGAGTCCATCGGCTCGGGCTCGCACTCGGCGTCGGCGTCGGCGACGAGGTCGTGCCAGAAGTGGTCGCGGCCCTCGCGTCATCGGCGGGTTCGGTGCCGCCGCGGTCGACGACGATCACGTGCTCCATCTCGGGCAGCTCGCCGAGGACCTCGTCGACGGCCGACTTCATCGGCGTCGGCTGGCCGCGCCGCAGCGTCGCGTCGGCGGTGATCAGCGCCTTGGCGCCGGAGACCTCCATCCGCTCGGCGACCGAGTTGGCGCGAGAAGCCGCCGAAGACGACGTTGTGGATCGCGCCGATCCGCGTGCAGGCGAGCATCGCCACGGCGGCCTCGGGAACCATCGGCATGAAGATGCCGACGACGTCGCCCTTGCCGATCCCGAGCGACTTGCATGCCGTTGGCGATCTTCTGCGGTCTCGTCCAGCAGCCAGGCGTAGGTGATCTCGCGCTTGGTGCCGTCCTCGCCCTCCCAGTGGTAGGCGACGCGGTCGCCGGCGCCGGCGGCGACGTGGCGGTCGAGGCAGTTGGCGGAGACGTTGAGCTTGCCGCCCGCGAACCACTTGGCGAACGGCGGATCGGACCAGTCGAGGACCTCGTCCAAGGGCTCGATCCAGTCGAGCTTCTCGGCCCAGGAGGCCCACCAGGCCTCCGGGTCCTCGTTCGCGCGCTCGTAGATGCCGGGGTCCGAGGCGTTCGCCTGGGCCGCGAACTCCGGCGGCGGCGGGAAGGTCTGCTCGGTGTGCAGCAGGACGTCGATGTCGCCGCTGCCGCTGGGCCCGTCGTCTCGTTCGCTCATCTCTCTCCTCCGGGTCGACCGACTACCTCGAACCTATCTACCCGTCGTGCGCGACCGCACACGCGGCTTCATCGACCTCGGGGAAAAGCGTGACAAATCGGCCCCTCTAGTGTTGGAGGGGCGTGGCCTCCGCACGCCGCGCTCGTCGGCGGCCGCTCGCCGCGGCGTTCTCGCCTGCTCCTTGTCACCGTGGCGCTGCCTGCGCTGCGCGCCGCGCCCCGGCCCCGGCGGCGAGCCGATCTCGGGGACCGGACGCCGACGCGCAGGGCGTGCGCGAGTACTGGACGCCGCGCGCGGATGCAGGCCGCCGAGCCGCTCGATGCCGCCCCGGGGCCCCGCACGCCGACGCAGCGGGGCGGCGACGAGTCGGGGCCGCCGGTCGCGATCGCCCCCGCCAGCTCCGGCGCGGCCCAGCCGCCGAGCTCGAGCGCGGCGTCGTCTCGCGCCGGCTGCAAGCGCCTCGCGCCTCCGGCGAGCGCCTACACGCGGACCGAGGTCAGCGACCCGGCGGCCGAGAGCGTGCGCGCCCAGGGCAAGGTCTTTCTGACGATCGCCGGCGGCCGGGCCGCCGGCGACTACGTCTGCTCCGGCACCGCGATCAACTCCAACAACCGCAGCGTCGTCTTGTACCGCCGGCCACTGCGTCTTCGACACCGACGGCGGCGGCTATGCGACCAACTTCCTCTTCGTGCCCGGCTACGAGAACGGCCAGGCGCCCTTCGGGAGTGGCCCGCGGTCAAGCTCGCCTCGCCGACGGCTGGCGCACAGAGCGGCGACAGCTCCTACGACTTCGGCGCCGCCGAGGTCGCAACGAACGGCTCCGGCCAGACGCTCAACGACGTCGTCGGCGGCCGCGGGATCGCCTTCAACCAGCCCCGCTCGCAGCAGTACTACCTCGCTTCGGCTACCCGGCCGTGCAGCCGCCGCTCGAGTTCAACGGCCTGCGCGAGTTCCGCTGCGACTCGCCGCTCGGCGGCACCGACGACCCGCCCGGCTCGGGGCCGGACACGATGTGGATCGGCTGCGACATGACCGCGCGGCTCCAGCGGCGGCGGCTGGATCGCCGGCGGGACGCTGCTCTCGGTCAACAGCTACGACTACTGCGACCCGACCGGCCCTCTCTGCCAGGAGCGGCTCTACGGCCCCTACCTCGACGACACCGCCAAGCAGCTCTACAAGTCGATCGCCGGCGAGGCGACCTACTGCAAGAACAAGAAGGTGACGATCCTCGGCACCGGCGGCGCCGACGAGCTGACCGGGCACCAACGGCAAGGACGTGATCGCGGGCCTCGGCGGCAAGGACATGATCAACGGCAAGGGCGGCAAGGACACGATCTGCGGCAACGGCGGCGCCGACAAGGCCGAGGGCGGGGACGGACAGGACAAGGTCGCCGGTGGTGGCGGCGGCGACAAGCTCAAGGGCGGCGACGGCAAGGACAAGCTCTACGGGGGCGACGGCAACGACGCCCTGCAACGGCGGCAAGGGCAAGGACAGTGCAACGGCGGCAAGGGCCACGACACCGCCAACAGCTGCGAGAAGCGCAAGAACATCCCCTGACGGCGGCGGCCGTCGATCCGGCCGCTGGCGACGCTGACGCTCAAGGGGGAGGCTGCCGGTGACGACAAGGGCGAGAGGGATCACAAGGGATGAGCGGACCGATCGACCACGTGCGGCGCAGGGCGCGGATGAGCCCGCTGGCGGCAGTTGCAGCCGCGGCGGCTGCCGTCGCGCTGCTCGCGCCGGCGACGCCCGCCTCGGCCGCCGGCACCCGTGAGCACCGCTCGCGCCGGCGCCGGCGCGGCCGCCTCCGACTTCTGGACGCCGGCGCGGATGCGCGCCGCGCGGCCGCTCGGGATGACGGCGGAGAGCGCGGAGTCCGCGGACGCCCCCGGCGTGCCGCTGACCGGCGCGATCGCCGCCGCGCGCGGGCCGCGGCCGACGTCGCGCCCTCGAGCGCCGCCGCTGAGGCGCCGCCGGCGCCCGCGGCCGGGCGCGGCCACGCGTTCAAGTCCGGGACGGTCAGCGATCCCGCCGCCAAGGGCCTCCGCATGCACGGGCGCGTCTTCTTCAAGATCCCCGGGGTCGGGCTGGCGAGCTGCTCCGGCACGGCGATCAGCTCCAACCGCCGCAACCTGGTGCTGACGGCCGGGCACTGCGTCAACGGCGGCGGCCATCAGGGCCGCTGGTACACGCACTGGGTCTTCGTCCCCGGCTACTCGCACGGCCGGCGCCCGTTCGGTGTCTGGCGGGCCAAGCGTCTGTACACGACGCCGATCTGGGTCGAGTACCGCGATCCCGACCGGCGACATCGGCTTCGCCACCGTCGCCGCCCGCAAGGGACCGCGTCTGCAGGACGCCGTCGGCGCGAGCGGGATCAGCTTCGGGCGCGGCGTCCGCCGTCGCTACCAGGCGTTCGGCTACCCGGCCAACCCGCAAGGATGGCTTCGACGGCGAGAGCGAGCGCTACTGCAATTCGCATCTGCGCACCCGCGACCGACCGGCCCGCCACGTGCTTGGCCCGAAGACGGTCGGGCATCTCCTGCGACATGACGGAGGGGGCGAGCGGGGGCAGCTGGATCGCGAAGCAGGGCTACGCCGTCTCGGTCTCCTCCTACTACTACCCGCAACCGCACGACGCCCTCTTCGGGCCCTACTTCGGATCGCTGGCCCATGAGCTCTACGCGGGCACGCAGATCCGTTGCGACGGCCGCGCCGCGACGATCGTCGGCACCGGAAAAGCCGACCGGCTGCGCGGCACCTCCAGGTCGCGACGTGATCGCCGCCGGCGCCGGCGCCGACCGGATCACCGCGCTGGGCAAGCGCGACATCGTCTGCGGCGGCGCCGGCGCCGACCGGATCTCGGCGGGGCCGGTGGCGACCTGCTGATCGGCGGGGCCGGCAACGACCACCTCGTCGGCGGCTTGGGCCGGGACTCCTGCGTCGGCGGCTCGGGCCGCAACCGCGGCGCCGGCTGCGAGCGTCGCCGCGGCCTGCAGCCCTAGCGGGCTGCCGCCGCCTGCTTGCGGTGCGTGCGGATCTCGCTCATGATCCGCTCCAGGCGGGGCTCGGAAGTGGAGTCGACGTGGCGCATCGCGGCCGCGATGCGCGGGTGGACGGCCGCGATCCGCTCGTGCATCGCCTGGGCGACGGCCCGGTAGGTCGGGTGCCCCTCGCGGCCGGAGCGCAGCTCGCAGACGTGCATCGCCTCGCGCGCGTTCATGTCGAGCACGTAGCGGATCCGGTAGCCGAGGCAGAGGGCGTAGGGGGCGGCCTCGGCCATCCCCGCCGCTTCGAGGCGCTCGAACTCGGTCCGCGAGATGTCGAGCGCCCGCTCGTACTCGTCTCCGCAGCCCGCCTCGTAGATCTCCTCTGGCGCGCCCGCGCCGAGGTCCGGCCCAAGGGTCTGCCACTGGCAGGTGAGCATCCGGTGGCGCTGCATGTCGCGGAAGCCGCCGTAGTCGCAGACGATCTCGAACCGGTAGCGCACCGCCTCCCAGCCGCGGCCGGGGCGGTGGCGGCGGTTGTTGCGGGCGCCGACGAGCTCGTCGAGCAGCTGGTCGCGCTCGATCGGGTCGAGGTGGGCGAGCCGGTTGCGGATCGTCCCCTCGGCGACGCCCGTCGCCTCATACAGTGAGGCGGCGAGCAGATCGTCCTCGGAGCCGTCGACGTGGACGAGCTCGACAGACGGACCGCTCGCGGCCTCGCGCCGGTCGAGCCCGAGCCGCGAGACCCAGCGCTCGGTCGTCGCCCGGCGCTCGCCGAAGTAGTCGATCCACTCGCCGCCGCGCTCGGGTCGCTCGAGCGCGGGTGAGGAAGCTCGGGATGACGAGCTTGAGCTCGCGCAGCGCCTGCTCGCCGAAGTCGCGCGCCTCCGGCAGCGGCGAGGCGGCGAGGCGCATGATCAGCCCCTCGTAGGCCTGCCCGGAGGCGTAGATGCCGACGTGGGAGAGGGTCGAGGCGGGCAGCAGGCCGCGCAACAGGTCGAGCGCCTTGGCGCGGATCGAGCGCCGCCAGGCCGCCTCGGGCTCGTCGCCGCGGGGCCAGCGCTGCTCGGCCCAGGCGCCGACCCGCTCGAGTGAGCGCGAGTAGATCGAGAAGATCTCGTCCATCGCGACCCCGTACTCGGGTCCGAGCTCGCTCGTCGCGGTAGTAACGCCAGCTACCCGGCGACCGCGGCTCGGCGCCCTCGTACATCGGCGAGTCGTAGGGGATGTAGCGGGTCGACTGCTCCAGGTAGGCGGCGAGCCGGCCGCGCTGCAGGACCTTGGTGAGCACGTTGCTGACCCACTCGCAGGCGAGGTGGGCGCCGCCGAGCTGCGCGACCGAGTCGTCCCCGAAGCCGAGGAAGACGCGCTCATAGAGCTGCGCGGCGCGCTCGCCCTCGGCCCCGTCGAAGGGCCGCCCCCCGGCGGGAGCATCGGCAGCGAACTCGTCCAGATACAGGCGCCGGAGTGTCCCCTGGTACCGCGAGTAGCGGGCGAAAAGCGCTCCCTTGACCGTCTCGGGCAGGTTCGTGAGCGCGAACACGGGCCGGTCGAGGTTGGTGAAATGCGGAGCGAGCAGCTCCTGCTCCGCGGGGGTGAACGATTCGACGGGGTAGCGCATGGACAAGGGGGCAACCCTAGAACGTCCGGCGGCGAGATCGCGGACGGCGAAAGCCGCAACGAGCAGGCTCTCCGGGCTTTACCCCCGTGGACGTGGCGAAGTCAGGAGTGCCGCGGCGGCGGCGACTCCATCAGCTCCACCCGATGGCCACCCGGGCCGAGGATGAACGAGCGCCGGGCGCCCCAGAGCTGCGCGTGCTCTTCGACCTCGAAGCCCGCCCGCGTCGACGCGGCGACATTGGCATCGAAGTCGCCGGCGACGAAGGCGGCGTGGCCGAGCAGGGGCACCGTCGCGCCCTCGGTGACGATCACATGCACCTGCGTGCCCTCGCGCTCGTACCAGGGGATCATCCCGCCGAGCTCGGCCGGCGCCTCGACCTCGCGGAAGCCGATCAGGCGCAGCATCTCGAAGTAGCGCTCGGCGTCGGCGGGCATCACCTCGACGGAGACGTGCTGGAGCATCGGCGGTGGACTCTATGTGCCGGGGCGTCCGCGGTCGCCGGTGACGATCGCGACCGCGAACTCGAAGCGGATGGCGCCATCTTCCCGGCGCTCGTCGATGCCCATCCGCAGGCCATCGTCGATCGCTGCGGTGAAGGCCTCGCGGACGGCATCGGGGTCGGGTGCGGCCGAGCGCGCGAGCAGCGCCTCGAGCTCCATTGGCAGCGTGTAGGCGGCGGCAGCGTTCGGGTGCAGGCCGGCTTCCGACAACAGCGCCTCGAGCTCGAGCTCGGACATCGCCCGGCAGTGGGATGGGTCGCGGATGCGCTCGGCAGCGTTGAACCGATCCGCGAGCGTCGGATCGTCGCCGACGACGAGATCGGTGACGACGACGCGGCCGCCGGGCGCGCAGACGCGTGCCATTTCGCCGACGACCGCGGCGGGATCGGGCATGTGATGTAGGGCGTAGCGGGAGACGACACGGTCGAACTCGCCGTCGCCGTACGGGAGCGCCGTCGCATCGCCCACCTCGAAGCGGGCGTTGTCGATCCTGCGCTCCCGGCAGCGCTCCTCCGCGAGCTCGACCATGCGCGGCGTCAGGTCGACCCCGACGACGCTCCCGGCCTCGGCGGCGAAGGCCGCCGCGACGATCCCCGGCCCGCAGGCGACATCGAGGACCGTCTCCGCGCCGCCGAGGCGGGCCGCGTCGAGCATCGCGCGCATCGCCCCCTCGTCGTTGATGGAGGCCGCGGTAGCGAAGCCGCGCGCCTGGCGGGTGAACTGGTCGATCGTCGTCCGCCGGTGATCCATCGGCTCAGGGTTGCACGCCATGAGGGAACACCTGCGTGTTCAGCCGCTCACCGTCCAGCCGCCGAAGCGTCGGATCAGTGCGAGTGATCCTTCCCGCGCACCGTTTGCCAGCTCTCCCACGTGACCCGCAGGATCAGCGCCGTGATCACGAGGCCGATCAAGGGGTCGACGATCGGCGCGCCGAGTGCGACGCCGGCGGCGCTGACGACGACGCCGGCCGAGACGAAGCCGTCCGCCCGGGCATGGTTGCCGTCCGCGATCAGCGCCGGGCTGTCGATGCGCGCGCCACCACGCAGCCTGATTCGAGCCGCGGCCTCGTTGCCGATCACACCGATCGCGCCCGCCAGCGCAAGTGCTCCGAGATGGTCGGGGGTGACCGGGTTGATGAGGCGCTCGATGGCGAAGGCGCCGGCCGTGATCGCCGAGATCAGGATGGCGAGGACGACGAGCATTCCTGCCCCGCGCTCGGCCCGCTCGGAGCGGAGGACGAACGCGATCGCCAGCGGCACCGCGGTGAGTGCGTCGCCCGCGTTGTGAATGAGATCGGCAAGCAGGGCAACGCTGCCGGTGAGCAGGTAGATCGCGACCTGGGCGAGCGCCGTCGCGCCCAGGACGGCGAGCGCGAGCGCCACGATCCGCAGCCCCTCGCGGGAGCGCTTGATCGAGGGGTCCACGAGCCCATGCGAATGCCCATGGGCATGGTCATGGCCACGCTCGTGGAAGTGCCCGCGCGCCGGGACGGCATGGTCGGGATGTGCGCTCACGAGGCGGCCAGGACATCCGACTCACGCCCGGCGAGGCCGAGGCGCACGTGAGCGACGTGCGCGACTGCCTCGTCGAGCAGCTGGCCGACGTGGTCGTCATGGAGGTCGTAGAACACCCGGCGGCCCTCGCGCCTCGGAACGACGAAGCCGAGCAGCCGGAGAACGCGGAGCTGGTGGGAGACCGCGGAGGGCTCCATGCCTACCGCCTCGGCGAGTTCGCCGACGCTGGCCTCGCCGGCACGCAGGCGGCCGAGCAGGCGGACGCGGCTGGAAGTGGCGAGCGCCTGCATGGTCTCCGCGACGGCCGCGGCCTCGGCGGCGCCGATCGAGGAGCTGTCGTACGGCTCGCCGTGGCTCACACGGTGGAGATTATATGAGAGTCCGTTCAGATATGCGGGCGAGGTGCCATGCCCGCTCAGACGAATGAGGCGACGAGAGCCACCGGCACGACGATCGCGGTCGTCCAGATCAGTGCCCCGGCGGTGATCTTCAGGTCGAGCCCGTAGGCGTGGACGACGATCATCGCGTTGAGCCCGCTCGGCATCGCGGCGAGCAGCAGGAAGCTCGACGGCAGGTCGATCAGCGGCAGCGCGAGCAGGAAGAGCAGCGCGGGCATCAGCACGAGCTTGATCGCGATCACCGTCGCCGTCGGCCGCGTCAGCGGCGGCGGGAAACGGAGCTCGGCCTCCTCGGTGTCCTCGGCGAGCGCCGCGCCGACGGCGAAGAAGCCGACCGGCAGCATCAGCGCGATCAGCACCCGGGAGGCGTCCACGGCCCAGTTCGGCGCGAGCGATGCCGGGGCGATGACCGCGAGCGCCGCTGCGTAGAGGGGGATGTTGCGGGCGAAGAAGGCGCGGACGCGGGCCCGGGGGCTCTCGCCGGCGCGCGTCCCGAAGGCGGCGCCGACGGAGAAGGCGCCGAGCAGCAGCGATGTCGTGCCGACGGCGACGTCGTAGGCGACTGCCTCGCCGATGCGGTCGAAGCCGAGCAGCGCGGCGACCAGCGGGTAGCCGAGGTAAGCCGTATTGGGGACGAGCACGCAGCAGAGCAGCGCGCCGATCTGCGGCCGCTCGAGCGCCAGGTAGCGGGAGCCGACGACGAACGCGACGAAGGCGCAGACCGCCACCGTGATCCAGCCGAGCACGATGCCGACGGCGAAGTCGTGGTCGAGGTGAACGCGGTTCAGGTTGAGGAAGACGACCGCCGGCAGCACCGTGTAGAGGACGAGCGTCAGCGCTCGCCGGGAGCCGGTACCGGCCCGGCCGGGCGCCCGCCGCTCGGCCACGAGCCCGGCCCAGGTGGCGGCGATGATGGTCAGCGTGATCGGGATCATCTGCAGTCGCCTCGGCCGGCCAAGGCGCGGCGCAGGTTAGGACCTGAGCGGGCGGATTAGATTGTTGAACAATTCCTCGATAGGATCGGGTCGCATGGAACGCACTGCGCGCCGAAGCCTCGCATCCGCCCACTCGCCGCGAGCCACCCGCGATGGATAATCCCGCGATCGACACCCCGGGGGAGAGCGCGCCGCTGATCGTCACCGAGCTTCCCGGGCCGCGCAGCCGCGAGCTGCTCGCCCGCGGCGACGGCGTGCTGTACCCCGGGCTCAGGGAGGGGCTCGCCCCGTTCGTCGTCGCCAGAAAGAGCGGCCACACGGTCACCGACGTCGACGGCAACGTCTTCGTCGACCTGATCAGCGCCTCGGGCTCGGTCCCCGCGGGCGCCGCCCGGCCGGAGCTGATCGACGCCGCGGCCGCGGCGATGCGCGAGGTCGGCAACGAGGACGCACACGCACTCACCACGCCCGCCTTCTTCGATCTGGCCGAGCGGCTCGTCGAGCTCGCTCCCGGCGCGATCAGCCGCGTCGACATCTCGCTCAACGGCACCGAGTCGGTCGAGACCGCGATCAGGATGATGCGCCGCGCGACTGGTCGGCCGATGATCCTCGGCTTCCTCGGCGGCTACCACGGCGAGTCGACGACGACGGCCGCCCTCGGCGCCGAGCTCAGCGAGATCTCGCAGGCCGAGCGGGCCCTCGTCCCGGGCTTCTTCCACGCGCCCTACCCGCACCCTTACCGTTCGCCCTTCGGCCCGCCGCGGCCGGGCGGCAGCGGCGACGCGACGATCGACTACATCCGCGACCACCTGCTCTTCCACCTCGTCGAGCCGGAGCGCGTCGCCGGCGTCGTCATCGAGCCGATCCTCGGCTCCGGCGGGTGCGTCGCACCGCCGCCGGAGTTCTGGCCGGCGCTGCGCGAGCTCTGCGACGAATACGGCTGGCTGCTCTGCGCGGACGAGGTGAAGAGCGGCTGGGGTCGCGCCGGCGCGATGCTCGCCGTCGAGCGCTTCGGCGTCGAGCCCGACCTGATCTGCCTCGGCAAGGCGATGGGCGGTGGGGTGATGCCGATCGGCGCGGTACTCGGCAACGAGGCGGCGATGGGCGGCTACGACGACCTGTCGACGGGCAGTACCTGGTCCTGGCTGCCGGGCTCGGTCGCCGCCGCGCTGGCGACGCTCGAGCTGTACGAGCGCGACGACGTGATCGGCAACGTGCTCGCGCTCGAGGCGGTCGCCGGCGGCGTCCTCGCAGAGCTCGCGGAGCGCGTCGAGGCGATCGGCGAGGTGCGGGCGATCGGCGGCTTCCACGCGATCGAGCTCGTCCGCGATCGCACTACGCGCGAGCGCGACCCCGAGCTGCAGGCGGCGATCGCCACCGAGCTCTGCGCGCGCGGCGTGCTCGTCGAGTCGAGCACCACCTCGCTCAACCTCCAGCCCTCACTGCTGATGCCGCCGGAGGACTACGAGGCGGCGCTCGCGATCGTCGCCGAGGTCGTCGGCGGGCTCGCGGGGGGCGGCTCGGGGTGAGCGCCCTCGAGGCCGAGCTGCAGGCCGAGCTCGACGAGCTCGCCTCAGCCGGCGCGATGAAGACGATGCGCGTGATCGATTCGCCCCAGGGCGCGTCGATCCGCCTCGCCGACGGCCGCCAGGCGATCTGCCTGTGCTCGAACGACTACCTGGGGCTCGCCTCCGATCCGGCCGTCGTCGCCGCCGCGGTGACGGGGGCCGAGCGCTGGGGCGCGGGGACCGCCTCGGTGCGGTTCATCTGCGGCCTGTTCACGCCACACGTCGAGCTCGAGCGCGACCTCGCCGGCTTCCTTGGCACCGAGTCGGCGCTCACCTACGTCTCCTGTTGGAACGCGAACCAGGCCGTGCTCGACACGCTCGCCGGTCCCGACACCTGGATCCTCTCCGACGAGCTCAACCACGCCTCGATCATCGACGGCATCCGCCTCGCCCGGCCCGGCGGCAAGGCCGTCTACGCCCATGCCGACGTCGACGCCCTCCGGGCCGAGCTCGACCGCGTCCCGGACGGCGCCAGGACCCTGATCGTCACCGACGGCGTCTTCTCGATGGAGGGCGATCTGGCGCCGCTGCCCGAGCTGCTGGAGGTCGCGCACGCACGCGACGCGACGCTGATCGTCGACGACTCGCACGGGCTCGGCGTCATGGGCGCCCGCGGCCGCGGCACGGCCGAGCACTTCGACATCGACCCGGCCGAGGTCGACGTGATCACGGGCACGCTCGGCAAGGCGCTCGGCGGCGCCGCCGGTGGTTTCGTCGCCGGCTCGGCGCGGCTCACCTCCGTGCTCGAGCAGCGCTCCCGCCCGCAGCTCTTCTCGAACGGGCTGCCGCAGCCGGTCGCCTGCTCGGCCCGCGCTGCCCTCGGCCGCCTCCGCGACGAGCCCGCGATCCTCGCGCGCCTGCACGAGAACGTCGCCCGCTTCCGGGCCGGCCTGCGCGCCGCCGGGATCGAGCCGGTCGCGGGCGAGAGCGCGATCGTCCCCGTGATCGTCGGCGAGACGGCGCGCGCGATCGAGCTCAGCGGTCGCCTGCTCGACGCCGGCGTCTTCGTCACCGGCTTCGGCTATCCGGTCGTCCCCGAGGGCACTGCCAGGATCCGCGCACAGATCTCCGCCGGGCTCAGCGACGAGCAGATCGACGAATCCGTAACGACGTTCGCTGCGGTCCTCGGCTGACGGGCCGGCAGGAGTCGGCCGCGGGCGTGGCTATCCCGCCAGCTCAGCCGCAGCCTCCTCGAACGCCGCGGTGTGGGCGTCGACGTCGGCCGCAGTCGTCGCCGGTGAGATCAGGGCCATCATGTGGAAGGGGGTGAAGAGGATCCCGCGGTTGAGCATGTAGAGGTGCATCAGCTTGTCGAGCGTCTCGTGCTCGCTGATCGCCGCCGACGCCTCGGCCCCCGACCGCGGCGCTTCGGGCTGGAACATGTACTCGACCCGGCAGCCGAGTCGCGTCACCGTCCAGGGCAGCGAGTGGCGCTTGATCGTGGCAGCGACGCCCTCCTCGTAGCGCTCGGCGAGCGCGATCATCCGTGCGTAGGCCTCCGCCGTCAGGACCTCGCTCAGGGTTGCGCGCACGGCGGCGATCGAGAGCGCGTTGCCGGCGAGTGTGCCGCCGACGCCGCCGACGTCGGCGGCGTCCCAGACGGTGCCCTCGAGGATCCGCTCGGCGACGGCGTCCGTGAAGCCGTAGGCGCCGGTCGGGATCCCGCCGCCCATCGGTTTGCCCATCGTCATCACATCGGGGTCGAGCCCGTAGGCGCCGGTGTAGCCGCCGGTTCCACAGCAGAGCGTGTGGGTCTCGTCGATGACGAGTAGCGTGCCGTGCTCGCGGGTCAGCTCGCGCATCGCCTCGAGGTAGCCGGGGTCGGGGAGGACGATGCCGATGTTGGTCAGCGCCGGCTCCGCGAGCAGGCAGGCGACGTCGCCGCGGGCCAGCTCGCGCGCGAGCATCTCGACGTCGTTGTACTCGACCACGCGCGTCGTCAGCTTCGGGTCGACTGGCGGCCCGACGGCGCCGACGCGGGGCACGACCTCGCCGCTTTGGGGGTCGAGCATGCAGACGGTCTCGTCGACCGAGCCGTGGTAGCAGTGGTTGTGGACCATGACCTTCGGCCGGCCCGTGATCTGGCGGGCGAGGCGGACGAAGAAGCGGTTCGCGTCGGTCGCGGAGAGCGTGAACTGCCAATGCGGCAGCCCGAAGCGCTCGCGCATCAGATCGCCGACGGCGGCCGCGTCGGTGCTCGGCAGCATCGTCGTGATTCCGCGCTGCATCTGGGCATGCGCGGCACTCGACCGTGGCGGCCGGCGAGTGGCCCGTCATCGCGCCCGTGTCGCCGAGGCAGAGATCGACGTAGGAGTTGCCGTCGACGTCGGTGACCGCAGCACCCTCTGCGCGCGCGATGAAGATCGGGAAGGAGCCGGGCCAGCGGGTCATCCAGTTCATGGGCACGCCGGAGAGCAGCGAATGGCCAGCCTCCTCGTGGATCCGCCGCGAGCGGGGGTGGGTGCTCTCGAAGCTCTCCTGCTCACGCGCAAACAGTTCCTGGACTCGGCTTTCCCTCATCTCGACCTCTCTCCCGACTGGCCCGCGACGCGGTCGCGGAATGTGTTATCGTCGAATTGTGGAACAATCTAACACAGGGGTTCAGGCACGGATGGGCACGCGGACCGACGGAGACGCTGACGTGGAGGACCAAGCTGGAGCGCCGGCGCCGAGCGAATCGGCGATCCCTCTTCGGACGGTCTCCACAGTCGATGCGGCGGCCGAGGCCCTAAGGGAGATGATCCTCGGCGGCCAGCTCGAGACCGGGGCGCGACTGCGGGAGACGGACTTCTCCGCGCGACTCGGCGTCGCCCGCCACACCTTCCGCGCCGCGACCCAGATCCTGATCAACGAGGGCCTGCTGCGCCGGGTCCCCAACAGGGGTGTGCAGCTCGCGGTCGTCGGTGCCGACGACATCGTCGACATCTTCAAGCTCCGCGCCGCGCTCGAGCTCGAGGCGGTCCGCCTCGTCGTCGTCGGCGAGCGCCCGCTCGAAGCGGCCGCCCGCGCCGTCGACACGCTCAACGGCCTGCTCGGCCGACGCCACTTGGCGCCAGGTCTGCGATGCCGACATGGACTTCCACCGGAGCATCATCGAGGCCGCCGCTTCCGAGCGGCTCGCCCGGGCCTACGCGACCCTGCAGACGGAGATCCTGCTCTGCATGGCGGAGCTGCGTCCCCACTACGACAGCCCCGAGGAGGTGGCTGCAGAGCACCGGGAGCTGCTCGAGCCGCTCCTCACCCACAAGCTCGGACTTGCCGAGGAGCGCTTCCGCACCCACCTCACCGAAGCCGAGCAGAACCTCACGCACGCGCTCGAGGCGCGAAAGGAGACGACCGACGAATGATCCGACCGACGATCACCGACCTGCGAGCGCGCGAGGTGCTCGACTGCCGCGGGCTGCCGACCGTCCAGGTCGACATCGAGCTCGACGGCGCGCTGAGCGCCACCGCCGACGTTCCCTCGGGTCGCTCGACCGGTGCCAACGAAGCGGTCGAGCTGCGCGACGGCGGCGACCGCTTCGGCGGCTTCGGCGTGCTCGGCGCCGTCGGCAACGTCAAGGGCGAGATCGCCGACGCGATCGTCGGCACCGAGCTGCCGAGCCAGCGCGAGCTCGACCGCCGCCTGATCGAGCTCGACGGGACCGAGGACAAGGGCAGGCTCGGCGCCAACGCGATCCTGGGCGTCTCGCTGGCGGCCGCACGCGCGGCCGCCGAGTACGCGGGCGCGCCGCTGTACACGCACGTGAGCTCGAACGGGCACACGCTGCCGCTCCCGCTCGTCAACCTGATCAACGGCGGTAAGCACGCCTCCAACGACCTCGACTTCCAGGAGTTCATCGTCATCCCGGTCGGCGTCGACTCGATGCTCGAGGCGCTGCAGATCTCGACCGAGACGAACCTCGCCCTGGCCGAGATCCTGCTCGAGCGTTACGGCAAGGTCGCCCTCAACACCGGCGACGAGGGCGGCTTCGCGCCGCCGATCAGCCACCCCGAGGAGGCGCTCGGCCTGCTCCACGAGGCCGTCGACGCGGCCGGGCATTCGGGCCGCTTCCGCTACGGCCTCGACTGCGCGGCCACGCACTACTACGACGGCGAGAGCGGCACGTACCTGCTCGACGGCGAGCGCCGCGACACCGAGTCGATGATCGAGATGTACCAGGGCCTGATCCGCGACTTCGACATCGTCACGATCGAGGACCCGCTCGACGAAGAGGACTTCGAGGGCTTCGCCGAGCTGACCCGGACGAGCGGCATCCAGATCGTCGGCGACGACCTGTTCGTCACCAACCCGGCGCGGCTCGCGCGCGGGATCGAGGTCGGCGCCGCCAACTCGCTGCTCTGGAAGTTCAACCAGATCGGGACCCTGACCGAAGCGCTCGACGCGGCCGAGATGGCCCACAAGGCGGGCTACAGCGTCGTCGTCTCCGAGCGCTCCGGCGAGACCGAAGACCCGATCATCGCCGACCTGGTCGTCGCCCTCAACGCGGGCCAGATCAAGACGGGAGCACCTGTTCGCGGGGAGCGCACCGCCAAGTACAACCGGCTGATCGCCATCGAGGAGGAGCTCGGCGAAACCGCGCTCTATCCCGGCGACGTGTTCGGCGCCAAGGTCGCCGCCTGAGCATGGAGTCTGCCGCCGGGATCGCGAGCTCGCCGCCCGGCGGCGCGCTTCCGGCGGCAGGCCTCGGCCGGCCCTCGATCCGCAACCTCTCACAGCTTCTCGGCCACGGTCGGCGGACCCCCCGGGCGCTGGCCCTGCACCTCGTCCAGGCTGGTCTTCTCGCCTGCGACCCCGGCGCCGCCGTCGAGCGCATCGTCGCGCTCGAGGGCGAGATCCTGCGGGTCGGCGATCGCACCTACGAGCTGCGCCCGGGCGGTCGCGTCGTCGTCCTCGGCTCCGGCAAGGCGAGCCTCGCGATCGCCGCCGCGCTCGAGCGCGTGCTCGGCGAGCGGCTGACGAGCGGCATCGTCGTCGTCCGCCATCGCGAGGGACCCGAGCTAAGCCGGATCCGGCTGCTCGAGGCCGCGCATCCGGTGCCCGACGCGCGCAGCGCGGCGGCGGCCCGGGAAATGCTCGAGACCGCCGCCGGACTCGGCCCTGATGATCTGCTCATCGCCTGCTTCACCGGCGGCAGCTCGGCCTTGACGAGCCTTGCCCCCGAGGCGGTCGGTGAGGCGGGCAAGGAGGAGCTGCACCGCGTGCTGCTCGCCTCCGGCATGCCGATCGGCGACGTCAACGTCGTCCGCAAGCAGGTCTCCGACTTCAAGGGCGGCCGCCTCGCGGCTGCGGCTCGGCCGGCGCCGGTGATCAACCTGACCGTCTCCGACGTCGCCGGCGACCCGCTCGACGCGATCACTGATCCGACCGTCCCGAACGGCAGCTCCGCCAACGACGCGATCGCCGCGCTTCGCGACTGGGCCGTCTGGGAGCAGGTGCCGGCGAGCGTTCGCGACCACCTGCTCTCGCAGGTGGCCGCCGACCCGATCGATCTGAGCGGCGCCCAGATCCAGACGGAGCTGCTCGTCACGGGCGATACCGCCTGTGCGGCGATCAGCGCCGCCGCCCGCAGCGAGGGGGCGACGCCGTTCGTTCTTGGCACCGGCATCGAGGACGAGGCCGTCTCGGTCGGCCGGATCCTCGGCGAGATCGCGGCCCACTCAGCCCGCTCGGGCGAGCCCTTCCCCGCACCGTCGGTGCTCGTCGGCTGCGGTGGCGAGAGCACCGTCCGGCTCGGCCCCGGCGATGTCTTCGGCGCCGGCGGCCCGAACCGCGAGGCGGCGCTCGCGATGGCCCCGCGGATCGCCGGGCTCGAGATCGCTGCCGTCTTCATCGACACCGACGGCTCCGATGGTTCCGGCGCCGCCGCCGGGGCGATCGTCGACGGCGACACCGCCGCGCGCAGCGGATCGCCGAACGCGATCCGCGGCGCCCTCGCCCGGCACCGCTCCGGCGAGCTCGTCGAGGCGCTCGGCGACGCCGTCGACACGGGCCCGACCCACACCAATGTCAACGATCTCTTCGTGATTGCGATCGGGGCCCCGGCCCCGCGAAAAGGGGCGCCAGGAGGCAGCGATGGCTGACGAGACGATGATCGAGTTCGAGCGGATCACGAAGAGCTTCGGCGCGGGCGTCAACGCCGTCGACGACATCTCGCTGCAGATCCGTCAGGGCGAGTTCTTCTCGATGCTCGGCCCGAGCGGTTGCGGCAAGACGACGTCGCTGCGGATGATCGCCGGCTTCGAGGAGCCCGACCTGGGTCGGATTCTGATCGCGGGCGAGGACGTGACGCTGACGCCGGCCCGCCAGCGCGCGGTCAACATGGTCTTCCAGGACTACGCCCTGTTCCCCCACATGACGGTCGGCGAGAACGTCGCCTTCGGCCTCAAGCTGAGACGGGTCTCACGTGGCGAGCTCAGCGAGCGCGTCGCCGAGGCGCTCGCCGCGATGCAGCTCAACGGCTTCGAGACCCGCCGGCCGGCGCAGCTCTCGGGTGGGCAGCGGCAGCGCGTCGCCCTCGCCCGCGCCCTCGTCAACCGGCCCGCGGCGCTGCTCCTCGACGAGCCGCTCGGCGCCCTCGACCTGAAGCTGCGCAAGGAGATGCAGCTCGAGCTGAAGGCGATCCAGCAACGGACGGAGACCACCTTCGTCTACGTGACCCACGACCAGGAGGAGGCGCTGACGATGTCGGACCGGATCGCGGTCATGTCGGACGGCCACGTGGAGCAGGTGGCGACGCCACGCGACATGTACGAACGGCCGGCGACCCGCTTCGTCGCCGAGTTCATCGGCGTCTCGAACATGCTCAAGATCACGCCGACCGGCACCGCCGGTGGCTTCGTCTCTGAGGATCTCGGCGAGGGGAGCCGCCTGCTTGCCCCCGATCCCGGCGACGGCCGCGAGCAACTCGAGGTAACCGTGCGCCCGGAGAAGATCAAGCTCAACCCCGCGCCCGGCGGCGAGACCGATTGCCGCATCCGTGGTCGCCTGCGCGAATCCGTCTACCTGGGCTCGATGACGCAGGTCATCGTCGAGGCGCAGACCGGCGATCGCCTCGTCGTGCACGTGCTCAACGACCGCGAGCTGCCGGACGGACTCGTCCCCGGGGCCGAGATAGCGCTCGGCTGGGCCGCCGAGAGCTCGTACGTGATCGGCACACCCGCCGCGCCCCCGCCGTCGCCGCCGGACGACGGTCCGGCCGTTGCCCCGGCCTCGGCCGACGCGACGGAGGTCCGAGCATGAGCCGCCTCCGCGCTCCACTGCTCGCGCTCGCGGCGCTCGTGGCGCTGACCCTCGCCGCCTGCGGTACCTCTACCGGCAGTGGCGACGGTGGCAGCTCGGTACCGCCTCCCGCCGACCCCTCGGCGCCGGTCTCGGGCCAGCTCCGCGTCTTCGCCTACCAGGACACCGTCACCGACCAGCTCCTCGACCCGTTCAGGCAGGCCAATCCCGATCTCAACGTCGAGACGGCCAGCTTCGGATCCGACGAGCAGGCCGCGGCGAAGATGGCCGGCGGCTTCAAGGCCGACGTCGTTGAGGTCTGCCTCGACGAGATGAAGCCGCTGCTCAAGCGCGGGCTCCTGCAGCCGGTCGATACCAAGGGCGTAACCGACTGGGACAAGCTCGCCTTCACCGACTCGAACGGCCTGCAGGCAAAGGGCGGCGGCGTCTGGTTCGTGCCGCTCAGCGCCGGCCCGCAGGGCGTCATCTACAACACCTCCACGATCGATACGCCGCCGACTTCGTTCGCCGACCTCTTCGACCCCGCTTACGCGGGGCGGGCCTCGATCGAAGGCGACTACGCGCTGCCGGCAATCGCCGAGACGGCGCTCGTACTCGGCGACAAGGACCCGATGAACCTGACGCCCGAACAGCTCGACGCGGTCGGCCAGAAGCTCGACGCGAGCCGCGCCCAGTTCCGCTCGCTGTGGCAATCCGATGCCGACCTCGTGCAGCTCTTCAAGTCGGGCGAGGTCGACATCTCCGACGGTGGACCCGGGCTGGCGCAGCGGATCCGCGATGCCGGCGTTCCCGTCAAGTGGGTGAAGCCGAGCGAGGGCGCGCTCTCCTGGGTCTGCGGGCTCGGGATCCCGGCCGGCAGCTCGAACACCGACGCCGCCTACGCGCTGATCAACTGGCAGGCCTCTGCCAAGGCGCAGGCGCTCCGCGCCGACGATGGCTACACCGTCACCAACCCGGAGGCGATGAAGCTCGCCGATCCCGCCTCGCGCAAGACCGCGGACCCCAGCATCCTCGACGGAGCGATCCCCGAGAGCGAGCCCCCCGACTACGACCAGTGGACACGTCAATTCCAGGAGTTCCAAGCCGGATGAAAAACCAGTTCAACAAGCTCACGACCCTGATCCTCGCCGCCGTGCTGGCGACCGCCGTGGCGGCCTGCGGCAGTTCCGGTGGCGACACATCCGTCGCTCCGGCGCCAAGCGCCGCGGAGATGCAGAAGCCCGCGACGGGGACGTTGCGTCTCTTCACCTACTCGGACACCGTCAGCGACCCGATGCTGGATCCCTTCAAACAGGCGAACCCGGACCTCGACGTGAAGAGCGCCACGTTCAACTCCGACAAGGCGGCAGCGGCGAAGCTCTCCGGCGGCTTTCAGGCTGACGTGGTCGAGGTCTGCGCGGACGAGATGACGCCGCTCACGGCTCGCAACCTGCTGCGCCCGCTCGACCCGTCGGCGATCTCCGACTTCGACAAGCTGGCGTTCCACGCATCGCCCGACATCCGGGACGACAACGGCAAGGTGCTCTTCGTTCCCGCCTCCGCGGGGCCGCATGGGCTGATCGTCAACACGGACAAGGTCAGCGCCGACATCAACTCCTACGCCGACCTGTTCGACGACGCGTATGCGGGCAGGGCGGCGCTCGAGTCGACGCCCGTCACGTCGATCGGCGACGCGGCGCTGGCGATGGGCAAGACGAACCCCTACGACCTGAGCCCGGCCGAGATCGACGAGGTCAAGCAGTACCTGATCGACCACCGCGACAATTTCCGCTCCTTCGCGGAGTCGGACTCGGACATGGCCAACCTCTTCAAGTCGGGTGAGGTCGTGATCGCCAACGGTGGCCGTGGCACGGCGCAGGACCTGATCAAGAACGGCGTTCCGGTCAAGTGGATCGCGCCGAAGGAGGGCGCGACCTCGTGGGTCTGCGGCCTCGGCATCACCTCCAATGCCCAGAACCTCGACGCGGCCTACAAGCTGATCAACTACTACGCCTCGCCGCAGGCACAGGCAGAGAGCGCCAAGGAGGGCTTCATCGCGATGAACCCGAACGCCATCCCGCTGCTGCCGGCGAACCTCCGCAAGGACGCGAACCCGTCGTCGCTGGACAACGCGATCGCGCTCACCGAGCCGCCCAACCAGGATCTCTACGACCGCGCCTGGCAGGAAGTGGCAGCGGGCTGAGGGGTCGATCGTGGGAGCGGCGCCGACAACGATCGAAGCCGGTCTCAGCCGGGCGCCGGCGGCGCACAGCCGGCCCGGCTTGGGCCTGCGCATCCGCCGGGCCCTGCCGGCGGTCGGCTCGGCGCTGCTCGTCGCCTTCGTCGCCCTGATCCTGTTCGGGCCGGTGCTGATGCTGGCCCTGTTCTCGTTCAACGACTCGTCGATCATCTCGCTGCCTTGGGAGGGCTTCACGACCCACTGGTATGACGCGGCCTTCTCCCAGAGCGCCGCCCGTGAGGCGATCCGCAACTCGCTCGTCGTCGCGGCGATCGTCATGGTCAGCTCTCTGGTCCTCGGCACGGCGGCGGCCTGGGGGCTGACGCGCTTGCGCTTCCCGGCGCGCGGCTCGATCGCCAGCATGCACGGCGCCGTTCTCGTCGTCCCCTGGCTGATCATCGGGGTGGCCGGGCTGATCTTCTTCAGCCAGGTGCAGATCCCGCTCTCGCTGGAGACCGTGATGATCATGCACCTGGTCACCACCTTCCCGCTCGTCGTCGCGATCGTCGGCGCCGGCCTCGTCCGCTTCCAGCGCTCGCTCGAGGAGGCTGCGATCGACCTTGGTGCGACGCAGATCCAGATGCTCCGGTACGTCGTCTTGCCGCAGATCGCGCCCTCGCTGGCAGCGGCGGCGATCTTCGCCTTCGCCTGGAGCTTCAACAACTTCGAGATCTCCTTCTTCGTCGGCGGCTTCGACCAGACGTTCCCCGTCTGGGTCTTCTCGGTCCTGCGCCAATCCGAGAACCTGCCGCTGGTCAACGCGGTCTCGACCGTGATCGCGGTCGCCCAGGTGCTCGCCGTGTTCGGTGCCTGGTGGCTGATGAAGCGGATGACCCGCAACAGCGGCGGCGACGCAGCGCTGACCGAGATCCTCACGGGCGGGACGAGGTAGGGACAATGGAGAGCGCCTCCGTACCCGCCGTCGAGCTCGAGAACGCACTCGAGAACGCCGGTGGCCGGCGGGGTGGCCGCTCCCCCTGGGGGCAGGTGCTCGCCTTCATGAGCGCGCCGACGGTGCTGCTCGCGGTGCTCTTCCTGGCGCCGATGGTCGTGATGCTCGTCATCGCCTCTCAGTACGGGCTGCTCAGCGGTAGCAGCGGCTTCACGCTCTCCAACTTCACCGATGTCCTCACCGACCCGCTCTACCGGCACATCGCCTGGACGACGGTGCAGATCGCCACCGCCGCGATGCTCGTCCAGCTCGTCATCGCCGTGCCCGTTGCCTACGTGATCGCCTTCCGGGCGGGCCGCTGGGAGCTGCCGCTGCTGCTCTTCCTGGTCCTCGCCGACGAGCTCAACCCGATGGTCCGGATCTACTCCTGGCGGATGCTGCTCGGCCGCGAGGGGCTGATCAACTCGGGGCTCATGCAGCTCGGGATCATCGACCACCCGATCGACGCGCTGCTCTTCAGCCCGTTCGCGGTCACGGTCGTGCTCTCGACGAGCTATCTGACGTACACGATCATCCCGATCTACGCCTCGATGAAGGCCATCGACACCAACATGTTCGAGGCCGCCCGCGACCTTGGCGCAGGGTGGTTCACCACCTTCCGGCGCGTGCTGCTGCCGCTGATCGCGCCCGGCATCTTCGTCGCACTGCTGCTCGTCTACATCCCGCTGTTCACCGACTTCGCCAGCCCGGCGCTCGTCGGCGGCACGAGCGGCTACATGCTCGGCAACGTCGTCCAGGATCTCGTGCTCGAATCAGGCGACCTCAACCATGGTGCGGCGATGAGCATCCTGCTCTTACTCGGCTCCGGGATCTTCGCCGCGGTTGCCTACCGCCTCGCCCGCATCAACCGGCTCGACTAGATGGCGCCTGGGACACCGGATGCGGCCGCGGGAACGGCGCACGACACGCTGATCGTCGGCGGCGGGCACAACGGCCTCGTCGCCGCCTACTACCTGGCCCGCGCCGGGCTGCGCCCGCTCGTGCTCGAGCGCCGCGACTTCGTCGGCGGTTGCTGCGTGACCGAGGAGTTCGCGCCCGGCTGGCGCGCCTCGACGGGTGCGTACGTGATCAGCATGATCCGCGAGCCGGTCTGGCGCGACATGCGGCTCGCCGAGCGCGGGATCCAGATCGACCCCGCCGGCCCCTCGCTGTACGGCTTTCCCGGCGGCGAACGCCTGCTGCTCGGCGAGGACCTCGCCGCCTCCCAGCGGGAGATCGCGCGCTTCTCCGAGGGCGATGCCGCGGCGCTGCCCCGCTTCGAGGCCGACCTCGGCCGGCTCGCCGAGGCGATCGGGCCGATGATGGACGCGACGCCGCCCGATCCCGGCCGGATCCACCCCCGTGACCTCGGCGAGCTCGTCAAGCTCGGTACCCGCGGGCTCCGCTTCCGCGGCGTCGTCAACGACGCCCTCTTCCTCTTCGGGACCTCGGCGACGCAGTTCCTCGACGAGTACTTCTCCTCCGAGGTCGTCAAGGCGGCGCTCGGCTGGCACGCGATCAACGACTCGATCGCCGGCCCCTCGACGCCCGGGACCGCCTACGTGCTGCTCCACGACCACGCCGCCGAGCAGGCGGGAGGTGGGCTGCGCAGCTGGGGCTTCGTCCGCGGCGGCATCGGGCTCGTCACTGAGGCGATGGCCGACGCGGCGCGCGAGGCGGGCGCGACGATCCGCACGGGCACCGAGGTCGAGCGCATCCTCACCCGCGACGGGCGGGCGGTCGGCGTCCGCCTGGCCGGCGGTGAGGAGATCGCCGGCGAGCGGATCCTCTCCAACGCCGACCCGAAGCGGACCTTCCTCGGCCTGCTCGAGCCGGACGAGCTACCGGATCGCTTCCTCGCCTCGCTGCGTGCCTACCGCTGCAACGGGACCAGCGTCAAGATCAACCTCGGGGTCGACCGGTTGCCCGAGGTGACGGGAATGCCCGCCGGCCGGCAGGCGTACCTCGGCGGGATCATGGAGTTCGGGCCGTTCATCGCCGGCATGGAGCGGTCGCAGGCCGAGGCCCGCGAGGGCCGGCTGGGCAGCGACCCGCACACCGAGGTCTGCATCCCCACCTTCCACGACCCGTCGCTGGCCCCGGCGGGCAAGCACGTGCTGACGATCGATGTCAACAGCCAGCCCTACGAGCTCGCCGACGGCGAGGGGCCGTGGGACGCCGTCAAGGAACGCGTCGCCGACGAGGCGATCGCCAGATTGGAGACCTACATGCCGGGACTAAGCGACTCGATCGAGCACCGTCAGGTGCTCAGCCCCCTCGACCTCGAGCGGCTGCTCGGGATCAGCGGCGGCCACGCCCTGCACGGAGACATGTCGTTCGACCAGCTCTTCACGCTGCGGCCGGTGCGCGGCTGGGCCGACTACCGGACGCCGGTCGAGGGCCTGTGGCTGTGCGGTGCCGGCACCCATCCGGGCGGCGGCGTCAGCGGTGCCAACGGCCGCAACTGCGCCCGCGAGGTGATTCGCGCGAGCCGTGGCGGCCTCGCCCGGCGGCTGCGGGGGCGCTCGTGAGCGAGCCGCTCGTCAGGGTCTTCGACGCGCGCGCGGTCGAGCTCGGCCCGGATCCGGTCGAACCGGATGCGATCGTCAGCGGCGATCCGGTGGCGACGGGCGCCGACGTCGCCCGCTGGTCGAACGGGTCGCAGAACGGCGTCTGGCGCGTCGAGCCCGGCGTCTTCACCGACGTCGAGGTCGAGGAGACCTTCGTCGTCCTCGCCGGCCGGGCGACGATCGAGCACGAGGGCACCGCCTACGAGCTCGGTCCGGGCTCGGTCTGCGTCTTCGGCGCGGGCGCCGAGACGACGTGGACGGTGACCGAGACGCTGCTCAAGGTCTACGTCATCCGGGGGTAGGGACGGGTCGCGCGGAGCGCGCCGTCGCTAGCCGTTGACGATCTGGACGATCGCCTCGCCGGCGTGGCCGGCGAAGTTCGTGAGGGGGTCGGGGTAGACGCCGAAGCCGACCATGCCGACGGCGCAGATCGCAAGCACGCCGAGCATCAGAGCGCAGCGGCCGCCGCTCGGGCCGCCGGTCAGCGCCACGCCGGCCTGCTCGGCCTTCCGGCTCGCGCCGGCCGGCGCCGGCTCGTCGTCGGCCTCCTGGGAGGCACCGGCGAGGGCCGGCATGACGCGCGGCTTCGGCGTCATCCAGACCGCGGCGATCACCCGCAGGTAGTAGGCGAGGGAGATCATCGAGCCGATCACGATCATCACGCCGAGCCACGTGTAGTCGCCGGCCACGGCGCTCTCGATGAGGTAGACCTTGCCGAAGAAGCCGACCGTGCCGGGCAGGCCGGCGAGCGCCAGCATCGAGATCGTCAGCGGCCAGGCGAGCGAGGGCCGGTCCTTGCCGAGCCCCTCGACCCCGGCGAGGTCGTCGCCGTAGGGGGTCTCTCGTTCGCGGATCGCGATCACGGCGAAGGCGGCGAGGTTCATGAGCGCGTAGGCCGCGATGTAGAAGAAGAGCGCGTTGACGCCGACCTCGAGGCCGACGAGCAGGCCGACCAGCATGTAGCCGCCCTGGGCGACGCTCGAGTAGCCGAGCATCCGCTTGAGCGAGCGCTGGCGGATCGCGCCGACGTTGCCGACGATGATCGAGAGCGCCGCGATCGCCGCCAGCGCCGGCTGCCACTGGTCCGCGGAGGGGCCGAGCGCGACGATGAAGAAGCGGACGAAGACGGCGAACGCCGCGGCCTTCGTCGCGACGGCCATGAACCCGGTGATCGGCGTCGGCGCGCCCTCGTAGACGTCGGGCGTCCACTGATGGAAGGGCGCGATCGAGACCTTGAAGGCGAGGCCGACCGCGCAGAGTCCGATGCCGACGAGGATCAGCGGATCGTCGGCGAGGTCGGAGCCGATCCCCGTCGCGATCGCGGTGAAGTCGGTGGCGCCCGAGCCGCCGTAGATGAAGGAGAGCCCGTAGAGCAGCGTCGCCGAGCCGAGCGAGCCGACGATCAGGTACTTGAGCCCGGACTCGAGCGAGCCGGGGCGGGTCCGGTGGCTGCCGCAGAGGATGTAGAGCGGGATCGACAGCAGCTCGAGCCCGACGAAGAAGGTGATCAGGTTCTCCGCCATCGCCAGCATCGTCATGCCGAGCAGCGAGCCGAGCAGCAGCGTGTGGACCTCCGGGAACCCGGCCTCTTCGGCACCCGGGTCGCGGAGCAGCAGCGGCAGCGCCAGCGCCGCCGCCGCGAGGCAGATCAGCGCGGCGACGATCGCGAGGCCGTCGATGCGCAGGGCGTGGGCGACGAGATCGCGCGGCGCCTCGTTGAGCTGCCAGATCAGCAGGCCGGCGGTGGTCCCGATCACGATCGCCGTCAGCGCCGTTGAGATCCAGCGGCCACTGCCGCGGCCGATCACGCCGGCGAGCAGCACGACGCAGATCCCCGCGGACAGGGAGATGATCGGGGAGATCCCCGCGTAGTCGATGTCCGGCGCGGTGAAGCTCATCCGGTGCCTCCGCCGGCCTGGCCGGCCGCTGGGGTCGGCCTCTCGAGGCCGTAGCGGTCGGTGCAGTCAGCGCCGAACGTGAGCGTGTACCCACCGAAGCGTCCCGCGTCGCTTTGCCCGAGCTGCGCGTAGCCGGTCCAGCCCGCCTTCGCCTGCGTTGTGGCATCCGGGCCGCAGTCGGCCCGGGCGACGGCGGCCACGCTGCGCGTCACCGCGGACTGCCCGCGGTCGGTGATCAGCGCCGGATAGAAGGCGATCGCGATGATGCAGGCGACGAGGGGGGCGATCACGACGCCCTCGCGCAGGGTCATCTCGCGCGAGGAGGCGCCGTCGGGAAGCGTGTTGTGCATCGAGCGCTGGTACATGCGCAGCGCGTAGTAGGCAGCGAGCGCGACCCCGATCGAGGCGATCAGCGCCAGCGCCACCTTCGATTGGAAGAGCCCGGTGAGGATGTAGAACTCGCCGACGAAGTTGGACGAGCCCGGGATCGCGAGCATCGCCATCGTGGCGATCACGAAGAGGATCGCGAGCACCGGCGCCCGCTTCGCCATGCCGCCCATCGCGGTCAGCTCGTCGCTCTCGTAGCGCTCGTAGAGCAGCGCGACGATGAAGAAGACCGCGATCACGACGAGGCCGTGGTTGAACATCTGGATCACGGAGCCCTCGCCGCCCTCGGGCCGCAGCGCGAAGATCCCGAGCGTGATGAAGCCGAGTTGCGCGATCGACGAGTAGCCGAGGATCAGGCGCAGGTTCGTCTGCGTGAACGCCATCGCCGAGCCGTAGAGGATCGAGCAGACGGCGATGATCAGGATGATCTCCTGGTACTGGATCGTCGCGTCGGGGAAGAGCGGCAGCACGATTCGCAGAAAGCCGTAGGCGGCGACCTTGCTGAGGACGCCGCTGAGCAGCGCGAGCACCGGCAGCGGGCAGGAGCGGTACGCGTCGGCCATCCAGCCGTGCACGAGGAAGGCCGGCATCTTGACGAGGAAGGCCGCGGCGAAGAACCAGAAGATCCACTGCTGGCTGCCGAGATCGAGCGGATGCGCGGCCAGCACGGGGATGCTGAAGCTGACGCCTGAGACGGGGTCGGCGCTGAGGACGCCGGTGGCGATCGCGGCGGCCAGCATCAGCAGCGAGCCGACGAGCGTGTAGATGATCATCTTGATCGTCGCCCGGACCCGATCGCCGGTGCCCCAGCTGCCGATCAGGAAGTAGAACGGGATCAGCATCAGGTCGAAGAAGAGGACGAAGAGGATCAGATCCTGGGCCAGGAAGGCGCCGAAGACCGCCGTCTGTGCGAGCCCGAGGTGGAAGAAGTAGGTGCGCGCCCGGTCGGGCACCTGCAGGGCCGAGTAGAGGTTCGCCGCGAGCCAGCCGATCGCCGTGAGCAGGATCATGAACAGGCTGATCCCGTCGACGGCCAGCTGGTAGCGGATCCCGAGGTCAGGGATCCAGCTCTCGTCGACCGCGTGCTGCAGGGCGCCCGAGCCCGTCGCGAAGTCGCAGACCAGCGCGATCGCCAGCCCGAGCGTGACGAGCGAGCCGCCGACGGCAGCCCAGCCGACGAGCCGAGCCGGGAGCACGATGCCGAGCAGGCCGACGGCGAGCGGCAGCCACAGCAGGACGTTCAGCATCTCTCGCTCACCTGCCTCACGTCGAAGCGATCAGGAAGTAGAGGGCGAAGGCGACGATCCCGGCGACGACGAGCAGCGCGTAGGAGCGGACGAAGCCGCTCTGCGCCCCCCGCACGGCTGCGCCGAGCCCGCTGACGCCGTCGGTGACGAAGGCGACGATGCCCTGCACCGCGACGCGCTCGAAGACGTTGTTGGCGAAGCGGCCGCAGGCGACGACGGGCCGGTAGACGAGCGCGTCCTGAAGCTCGTCGAAGTACCACTTGTTGTAGAGCAGCTCGTAGAGCGCACCGAAGCGGGTGCGCAGCCTGTCGGTCGAGCCGGGCGCGACGATGTAGAGGTAGTAGGCGAGCCCGATGCCGAGGAAGCTGAGCGCGCCGCCGACGAGCATGCCCTCGTAGGAGGCCGTCGTCGACGGGTCGATGTGGAACAGCGGCGAGGCGTCGAACGTCGGCGCGAGGAAGTTGTCGACGACGGCGTCGATGCCGGGCACCTGGATCCAGCCGATGAAGAGCGCGCCGAAGGCGAGCACGCCCATGCCGATCTGCATCGCGAGGCTGCCGCCGGGCCGGACGCGCTCGGCGATGTGGTGCTCGGCCCCGGGGTAGCCCACGTCGGTGTCCTCGGGCGTGCCGTCGGCCGGGTTCACGGGCTCGCCGTGCGCGATGTGTCCCTCCTCGAGCTCCTTCGCCTCTGGCGCCTTCTCTCCGTAGAAGACGCGGAAGACGATCCGGAACGAGTAGAAGGCGGTCAGGAACGCGGCCGCGTAGCCGCCGACCGCGAAGATCCAGTACCAGCCGCCACGGGTCGCCGCGTAGATCAGGATTTCGTCCTTGCTGAAGAAGCCGGAGGTCCCTGGGAAGGCGGCCAGGGCGAGGGCGCCGATCGTCATCGTCACGAACGTGAACGGCATCGCCTTGCGGAAGCCGCCGAGCCGGTCGATGTGCTGGACGTTCGCCATCGCCGCGATCACCGAGCCGGCGCCCATGAAGAGCAGCGCCTTGAAGAAGGCGTGCGTCATCAGGTGGAAGAGGCCGCCCCCGTAGGCGCCGATCGAGACGCCGACGACCATGTAGCCGATCTGGCTCATCGTCGAGTAGGCGATGATCCGCTTCAGGTCCGTGACGGCGAGCGCGATCGTCGCGGCGACGAACAGCGTCACGAGTCCGACGCAGGCGGAGATGTCGGCCGCGGTCGGCGCCAGGTTGAAGAGCGGCCACGAGCGCGCGATCAAATAGACGCCGGCGGTCACCATCGTCGCCGCGTGGATCAGCGAGGAGACGGGGGTCGGGCCCTCCATCGCGTCCGGAAGCCATGTGTGGAATGGGATCTGCGCCGACTTGGCGAAGGCGCCGACCAGCAGCAGCAGGCAGATCGCGACGATCGTCCACTCGTTGGTGGTGAAGGCGTGCGGGGCCTGCTCGAAGACCTGCGGGTAGGCGGTGGCGCCGAGCTCCTTGATCAGCAGGATCGCGGCGAACATGAGCCCGATGTCGCCGATCACGTTGATCACGAAGGCCTTCATGCCGGCCTTCGTCGCCGTCCCGCGCCGGTACCAGTAGGAGACGAGCGCGTAGGAGGCGTAGCCGACGAAGGCCCAGCCGACGATCAGCAGCACGTAGTTGCCGGCGAGGATCAGCAACAGCATCGAGAAGACGAAGAAGTTCAGGTACGCGAAGAAGCGGTGATAACCCTCGTCGCTCTTCATGTAGCCGAACGAGTAGACGTGGATCATCGTCGAGACGCCGCTGACGACGAGCGCCATGTAGACGCTCAGCGGGTCGACATAGATGCCGAGGTCGAACGGCAGCCCGCCCGCCGCCGTAGTCGTAGAGGACGTCGGAGAAGTGGCGGGCGTCGGCGGGCTTGCCGAGCAGCGCGAAGAGCATGCCGAGCGCGCAGACGAAGGCGAGGCCGATCGCGGCGGTGCCGATCAGCCCCGCGACGCGCGAGGGGATCAGCTTGAAGGTGAGGCCGATCGTGACCGCGCCGGCGAGCGGGAAGGCGAGGACCAGCCAGCCCCAGGTGGTGACGCTCATCCGCGTAGCTCCCGGGCCTCGTCGACGTCGAGCGCCAGCCGGCGCCGGTACATGGCGACGATCAGGCCGAGGCCGACGACGACCTCACAGGCGGCAACGACCATCACCATGATCGCGAAGATCTGTCCGTCGGCATTGCCGGTCTCGCGGCTGAAGGCGATGAGCGACAGGTTGGCGCTGTTCAGCATCAGCTCGAGGCAGAGCAGGATGACGAGCGGGCTGCGGCGGACGAGGACGCCGATCGCGCCGATCGAGAAGAGCAGCGCGGAGAGGACGAGGTACCACTCGACGGCCATCAGTCGACCGCCCCGGTCTCGATCCGCTCGCCGACCCCGCGGCCGGCGTGGTAGGTGTCCTTCGGCCCCTGATCCTCGCCGCGCGCTCGGCGCCCGGCCAGGATGACGGCGCCGACCGCGGCGAGCAGCAGCAGCAGCGAGGCCGCCTCGAACGCGATCAAGAAGCGCTCGAGCATCAGCTTGCCGATCGCCTCGGGCGTGCCGAAGCCCGCGTCGACCGTCGGCCCGTCGGTTCCCAGCGCCTCGAGGCTCGTGCCGAGGATCGCGATGCTGAGCTCGATGAAGAGCGCGATGCCTAGCGCCGGCGCGATCAGCCGCTGGCCCGGGATCGGCTCCCACAGCGGCTCGTCGATATTGCCGACGTAGGCGGCGACGAACACGTAGAGGACCATCACGGCGCCCGCGTAGACGACGATCTGGGCGACGGCGACGAATTGCGCGTAGAGGAGCAGGAAGAGGCCCGCCAGCGAAACGAGGTGGATGACCAGCGCGAGCACGCTGTAGAAGGGGTTGCGGAGCGCGATCACGGCGATTGCGCCGCCGAGAGCTCCGATCGCACCAGCGAAGAAGGCAACTTGGACCATTCGCCGCTCATCCTATGAGGTTGGCGGCGGGCTCGGGGCGCCGATGGCGGCACCGCCGCTCGCTCACGTCCGCACGGACTATCGCTCGCGTCACCACCGCCCTCGACGCTCCGGACCGCGCCGTGCAAACGTCACGCTACGGCGGTTTCCAAGGCTGGCCGGATAGGCTGCGACGGCCTTGTCCGACGCGGTTCTCAGGCACATCTTCCGGGTCATGTTGCGGCTCTTCTACAAGCCGTTCCTCGGCCCGCCGTTCCCCGTTGCCTTCCAGCGGCGGTTCATGGAGCTCGCGACTCGGATCCTGCCGCCACCGGCCGAGGTCGACCGTGAGCAGCTGCGCGGCCCGGGCGCGCCCGTCACCCGCTTCGGGATCGGCGGCGGCGATCCGGCGCTGCGACCGGCCGTGCTCTGGGCCCACGGCGGCGGCTTCGTCATCGGCAGCCCCTCGACCCACGCCGGCTTCGCCGGCCACCTCGCGCAGGCCGCCGGCGCCGACGTGTATCTGCCCGACTACCGGCTCGCGCCCGAGCATCCCTGGCCGGCGGCGACCGACGACTTCTTCTCCGCCTACACGGCGATGCTCGCCCGCGGACACGACCCCGCCCGGGTCGCGATCGGCGGCGACTCGGCGGGCGGGGCGATCGCGATCCTCACGGCGCTCTCGCTCGCCGAGATGGACGTGCCGGCGCCGGCGGCTCTGGTCCTGCTCTCGCCCGTCACCGATCTCGGCCTCTCGGGCCCGAGCGTCGTCAGCAAGCGCCGCGCCGAGCCCCTGCTGCGGACGGACTGGCTGGCGCCCTCCTATCGCGCCTGGGCCGGGCCGCTGGCGCTCAGCGACGGCCGCGTCTCGCCCCTGTACGCCGACCTCGCCGGCCTGCCGCCGACCCTCGTCCAGGTCGGCGAGGACGAGATCCTGCTCGACGACTCGGTCCGCTTCGCCGACCGCGCCTGGGCGAAGGGCGTCCAGGTGGAGCTCCAGCGCTTCGCCGGCGCTTGGCACGACTTCCAGCTGCAGGCCGGCCTGCTCGCCGACTCGCGGGCGGCCGTGGGCGACATCGCCGCCTTCCTGCGCCGCCGCTGGGGGATCTGAGCCGCGCACCCGCGGACCCGCAGCTGCCTCTGCCGAATAAAGCCGCCAGGCGACAGACGAGGCCTGGGCTCGTCGCGCCTACACTCGCCTAGGGTGCCCGGCGAACGCATACATCAGCTGCTTGCCGTGGGAGCTTTGGCGGTGGGGGCGGCTTTTCTGATGGCCTGCTCCGGTGACTCCGGTGCCGTGGTGAACGAGCCAAGCGTGCGCAAATTGCCCGAGCGCCAGGTCGCAGCTTGCGGCGAAGGTGGCGAAACGAGCCGCAAGTGGCGTCGCGACGCGACGACCGAAGGACCGATTGGGTTTCTTGGGCCGGCGCGAGACTTCCACGATCGGTCTTGGAAGCAACGGCCGGATGGAAGCTGGGGAGCGAAGCTCCCCGTTGTCGTTGATGGGCACCGCGACGTGACCCTTTCGGTCGCTCCGGTCTCCGCTGGACAGGTTGGGATCGACTTCGGCGATTTCCACACCGCCAAGAGCGTGGATGAGGCGCCGACCCTCGTTCGGTTTGAGCCGTGCGCAAGTCGGCCGAGAACCGGCTGGCCGGGCGGGCTCGTCCTGAAGCGACGCAAACCAATCGTCGTTCTGGTGGCGGTGGCAGGCTCGGACCGGTCTCGGCGCTTGCGGGTCGGCCGACCGTAGGCTCTACATGCCGGCGCGGGGGCGAGGAAGGCCTCCGAGCGCCCGTTCGGCTCTGCGCGGAGAGAAGCTGCCCGCTGGGTCATTCTGTCGCGTGTTGGCCCCCTGAGCGGGGGTCACAACGCAGCGAAACAGCAAGGTGAGCAGTCAGCTCTCGAGGAAGGAGCACCACTCGACGCCACGCCCGCGTCGCCCGCCGCTGGCCGCGGTCGTCCTACTTGCTGCCGAGCAGCAGGCGCCAGCCGATCGGCCCGTGGACCAGGTGGACGTCGAAGTGGCGGCCGTCGTTGGCGACCCGCACCGTGGCGGTATCCCCGTCGACCTCCGGCGGCCTGAGCATTCGTAGCTTGTCCGGGCGGAACAGGTCCGAGCCCGAGTCCCGCATCTGCTCGGCCACCTGATCGACGCAGTCCTCGACCGACTGCCCGGGCGCCCGGGCGATCACCGCCGTGCAGAGCAGGTCGGCGTTGTGCCGCTCGGTCGCGAGCAGGTAGTAGTCGAAGACCTGTTGGATCTGGCCCGCGTCGCTCTTCGGCTGGCTCGATCCGCAGCCGCCGAGAGCGCCGGCCAACGTGCAGAGGAGGGCGAGTGCCGCCCGCCGCACCCCCCGCTCAGTCCTCTGCGATCTCGTCGTCGCCGACGAGGACCTTGACGTGCTCCGGGTAGAAGGCGACGTGGCCGGCGATCGGTGCGACGGCATCGAACGGCTCGCGGTACGTCCAAACGCCGTGTGCGGCCTCGACGCCGCCGGCGCTCAGGTCGTAGTAGGCGGCGTCCCCCTTGTAGGGGCAGTAGCTGCGGTGCTCGCTCGGGCGCAGCGCCCCCTCGTCGACGTCGGCGAGGGGGATGTAGTGGACGGGCGAATAGCCGGACTCGCGGAGCGTCAGGGCGTCGTCGGTGTCGGCGATGATCACGCTGCCTGCGCGGACGACGACGCGCTCGCCCGTCGGCGCGACCGTGATCGGGTGGTCGGAAGTCGGGGTCAGCACCTGGCGCTCGTTCATCCCTGCTCCTTCGCTCTGATCGGGGACCGCTAACGCTAGGGAACGCTGGCCGCCGACAATCGGGGTCGGAGGGTTCCGCGGGGCTCGCTGCTCAGGCGACGTCCTCGTTGCGGAGCCGCAGCAGCCCGAAGATCAGCGGCACGGCGATCCAGACGAGCACGGTGACGCCGGCCTTGGCCCAGTCCTGGCCGCTCGGGTCGACCTCGGCGAGCGCGGCGAGCCCGGACTGATCGACCCATCCGGTCACGTCCTCGATCGTGGACGAGATCGCGCCGACGATCCCGAACACGGTCGGCGCCGCGAAGTAGAAGACGATCGCCAACGGGCTGATCCGCAGCGCCAGGCCGAGGGAGACGCCGATCAGCAGGATCAGCTCCTGGTAGAGCAGGCCCTGGCCGATGTCGGCGGCGCTGAGGTCGATGCTCTCGCCGGAGAGGGGGCCGCCGACGCAGGCGAGGATCAGGCAGAGGACGGTCAGCGCCGCGGCGACCCCGGCCGCCGCGAGGACCTTCGCGGCGACCACCCGGTTGCGGTCGGGCACCATGACGAAGGTCAGCATCGCCGTCCGCTGCGACCACTCGCTCGTCACGAGTAGGACGCCGACGACGGGCAGCAGCACGCTCGCCAGCGCGCCTGCGGTCAGGTACGCGTCGGCGACGCTGGCGTCGTCCCCGATCAGTCCGGCGACGCAGCCGCCGATCGCGGCGAGCACCGTCAGCCCGAGCAGCCACTTGCCGGCTCGGGTGTCGACCATCTTCCGGGTCTCCACCGCCCACAGGGCGCGCATCGGAGGCCGCGCCGAGCGCGCGTCGAGCCCCGCGACTATCGCCCCGGCGCTCACCGACTCGCCTCCGCTGCGGGGTCGGCCGCCGCCGGCGTCTCGGGTGCGTCCCCGGCCCCCTCCGAGGTCAGACTCAGGAAGAGCCCCTCGAGGCCGCCACCGTCGGCGGCCCGCAGCTCGCTCAGGGCGACCCCCGCCGCGAGCGCCGCGCTGCCGACCGCGGGGCCATCGGCGGCGGCGATGAAGCCGCCGCCCTGCGCTGGGTGGGTCTCGATTCCGGCCGACGTCAGGGCTTGGCCAAGCGCCTCGTCCTCGGCCGCGCGCACGTAGCTGCCGCTGCTCGTCAGCAGCTCCTCTCGGCTGCCCTTGGCGACGAGCTTGCCCTTGTTGATCAGCACGATCTGGTCGGCGATCGCGTCGATCTCGTGCAGCAGGTGGGAGGACAGGAGCACCGTGCCGCCCCCGTCGGCGAAGCCGCGGAGCAGCTCGCGCATCCAGATGATCCCCTGCGGATCGAGGCCGTTGGCGGGCTCGTCGAGGATCAGCACGCTCGGATCGCCGAGCAGCGTGTGGGCGAGGCCGAGCCGCTGCCGCATCCCCAGCGAGTACTTGCCGACGCGCCGCTTCGCGGCCACCTCGTCGAGACCGACGAGCCCGAGCACCTCGCTGATGCGCGCGTCGTCGACGCCGATCGTCCCGGCGCTGATCTTGAGCGTCTCCCGGCCGCTGCGGCCCGAATGCTGGGCGCTGGCGTCGAGCATGATCCCGACGTGCCGGCCCGGGTTGGCGATCCCTGAGTACGGGAGCCCGAGCACCGAGGCCGCGCCGGCAGTCGGCCTGGCGAGCCCACAGATCATCCGCAGCGTCGTCGACTTACCGGCCCCGTTGGGCCCGAGGAAGCCCGTCACCGTGCCGGGCTCGCACCGGAACGAGAGGTCGTCGACGGCCTTGATCGGGCCGAAGTGCTTGCTGATTCCCTGCACTTCGATCATCGACGGCATCGATAGCACGGGCGGCCGTCCCCGCGCGGGGGCGCTCGCCTTTGCATAGGCTGCGGCCGTGCCCAACGGACCGCTGAGCGGAGTCAAGGTCGATCGAGGTCGCGAGCATCGGCCCCGGGCCGTTCGCGGCGATGATGCTCGCCGACCTCGGCGCCGACGTCGTCCGCCTCGAGCGCCCCGGCGGCGCGGCCGGGCTCGGCGCCGGCTCCTGGAACTTCGTCCACCGCGGCCGCCCCTCGGTCGGCTGCGACCTCAAGCAGCCCGGCGGCGCAGGAGATGCTGCTGCGGCTGTGCGCGTCCGCCGACGCGCTGATCGAGGGCTTCCGGCCCGGGCGTCATGGAGAAGCTCGGGGTCGGCCCCGACGTCGTGTCCTCGCCCGCAACCCGAAGCTCGTCTACGGGCGGATGACCGGCTACGGGCAGGACGGCCCGATGTCGAAGGTCGCCGGCCACGACATCAACTACATCTCGATCGCCGGCGCGCTCGGCCAGTTCCAGCGCACCGGCGAGAAGCCGCTGGCGCCGATCAACATGGTCGGCGACTACGGCGGCGGCGGCATGATGCTGGCCTTCGGCGTCCTCTGCGCGATCCTCGAGGCGCGCGCCTCCGGGGAGGGCCAGGTCGTCGACGCGGCGATGGTCGAGGGCTCGGCGCTGCTGATGACGATGATCCACGCGCTGCACGGCGTCGGCATCTGGAGCGATCCGCCCGGCACCAACCTGCTCGACTCCGGCGCCCACTTCTACGACACCTACGAGTGCAAGGACGGCGGCTACGTCGCGATCGGCGCGCTCGAGCCCCAGTTCTACGCCGAGCTGCTGCGCCTGATGGAGCTCGACCCCGAGGAGTTCCCGCAGATGGAGCAGGCGCGCTGGCCCGAGTTCAAGCAGCGCTTCGCCGAGGTCTTCGCGACCAGGACGCGCGAGGAGTGGATCGAGATCCTCGAGCCGGCCGAGGCCTGCGCGACCGGCGTCTACGGGATGGGCGACGCCCCGGCCCACCCGCACAACGTCGCCCGCGGCACGTTCGTCGAGATCGACGGCAAGACCCAGCCCGCCCCGGCGCCGCGCTTCAGCCGCACGCCCGCCGGCGTCCCGGCGCCCGCCTCCGAGCCCGGCGCCGACACCGACGAGGCGCTCGCCGCCTGGGGCTTCGCGGGCGCGGAGATCGCCGCCCTGCGCGAGGCCGGCGCGCTCGGCTAGCGCCGCCCCCGGTCCCGAGTCCGCGTCGCTCAGCGCGGGTCGAGCGAGATCAGCGGGATCCGCCGCTCGCCCGCGAACCGCTGGTACTCCGCGTAGGGGCTGTAGATCGCGACCATCTTCGGCCACATCTCGTCGCGCTCGGCCTCCTCGAGGACGCGCGCGGTGACCGGGATACGGCCCCGCCGCGGCACCTCGATCTCGGTCTCGGGGTGCGCCTTCAGGTTGTGGAACCAGGCGGGGTTGCCTGTCGATGCCGCCCTTCGAGGCGACGATCACCCACCGGCCGTCGTCCGCCAGCCCGATCAGCGGCGAGACTCGGTGCTTGCCGCTCTTCGCGCCGACGTGGTGGACGAGCGACCAGGGGCGAGCCGTAGCCGGGGCATCTTGCTGCCGATCCGCCCGCCGCTGAGCCGGTAGACGGGCGAGTTGATGCTGGTGCCGACCTCCCAGACCTTCCAGAAGGGAGAGGACGCGCGGCGGTGGCTTGGCGCATGGCCGGGATCCTCGCTCACGTTCCTAGACTGCGCCGACGATGCTTGCCGCCTACGTCAGCGCCGCGAACCCGGAGAGCCCGCTCGACGCGCTCGAGATCGGCGAGCGCCCCGAGCCCGAACCGCCCGAGGGCTGGACCACGGTCGACGTCAGGGCGGCATCGCTCAACCACCACGACATCTGGTCGCTGCGCGGCGTCGGCCTGCCCGAGGAGCGGCATGCCGATGATCCTCGGCTGCGACGCCGCCGGCCTCGATCCCGACGGCAACGAGGTCGTCGTCCACGCGCTCATCGGCGACCCGGACTGGCGCGGCGACGAGACCCTCGACCCGAAGCGCACGCTGCTCTCCGAGAGGCACCAGGGTGCGTTCGCCGAGCGGCTGGTCGTGCCCGAGCGCAACCTGATCCCCAAGCCCGAGGGGATGAGCTTCGCGCAGGCCGCGTGCATGCCGACCGCATGGCTCACCGCCTACCGGATGCTCTTCGTGACCGGCGCCTTCGCGCCCGGCGAGACGGTGCTCGTCCAGGGCGCGGGCGGCGGTGTCGCCAGCGCCGCGATCGCGCTTGGCTCGGCGGCGGGGATCCGCATCTGGGCGACGAGCCGCAGCGAGGCGAAGCGCGAGCGGGCGCTCGGGCTCGGCGCCGACGCGAGCTTCGAGACCGGCGCCCGGCTGCCCGAGCGCGTCGACGGCGTGCATCGAGACGGTCGGCGAGGCGACCTGGGGCCACTCGCTGCGCTCGCTGCGGCCCGGCGGCAAGCTCGTCGTCTGCGGCTCGACCAGCGGCCCGAACCCGCCCGCCGAGCTGCAGCGCGTCTTCTTCCTGCAGCTGCGGATCCTCGGCTCGACGATGGGCACCCGGGAGGAGCTCGAGCGCCTGATCCGCTTCTGCACGGTCGGCGGCGTCGAGCCCGAGATCGACCGCGTCCTGCCGCTCGCCGACGCGCACGAGGGCTTCGCCGCGATGGCAGGCGGGCGAGCTGGTCGGCAAGGTCGTCTTCACCATCTGAAGGACAAAGGCGCTCTCTGACCAAGCCTGAGGGCGCGGCTAAGGGGCGCGGTGTGGCGGAGCCACATAAGCCCCCCAGACGTGCGCTCAGGCGCCGCGTCAGAGAGTGCCGCCTCAAGGGGCGCGGTGTGGCGGAGCCACATAAGCCCCCCAGACGTGCGCTCAGGCGCAGCGTCAGAGAGCGCCGCCGCCAAGGCGCCGCCGCTAGAAGGCGAACAGGTCGGGGAGCTTCATCCCGAGGCTGATGTCGCCGATCGCCCGCAGCCTGCCCTTGAAGGCGAGTCGCTTCGGGCCGGTCTCGCCCTTGACGAGCTTGCGCAGGTCGCCGGGACGCACCTTGAGCGTCAGGTCGGGCTCGTCCGTCGGCTCCCGCAGCGTGCAGGTGCCGTCGGCGATCGCCATCTCGAAGTGCTCGTAGCCGCCCTCGGGGCGGTCCCAGAGCTTGATGTGGATGATCGCCTCGACGCCCTCCGCCTTCTCGGGGCGGAAGAGGCCGACCATGTGGTCGATCATCGCGTCGATCACGCGCTCGCGCGTGGCCGGATCCTCCATCAGCTCGTCGAAGGACTCCTCGTCCATCGCCTCGATCGCCGCGTAGATCTCGCCTGGAGATGAGTCGTGCATGTCGATGCCGGCCATCGGATCCTCAGCTCAGGTGCTCGATCGCTGCGAGCACGGAGTCGGGCGCCTCGACCTGCGGCAGATGGCCGCAGCCGCGGACGACGATCAGCCTCGCGCCGAGCTGCGCTGCCAGCGACTCGGCGCCGTCGATCAGGCAGAGCGCGTCGCGCGTCCCCCAGACGACGGCCGAGGGAACCTTGACCTTCTCCGGAGCGAAGGGGCGGTCGAGCTCGGGCCGCACCCCCTGCGCCGCCGCGATCCGGGCGACGGCCCAGCGCCGGTTGCGGTTGTGGAGCGAGAAGCTGCGAACGAAGCGCTCGTCGGCCCGGGCTGGGGTCGCCGAAGCCGACGCGGCGCACGGTGCGGGCGACGACCGAACGCGGTCAGGACCTCGGGGACGGGACCGGGCAGCCGGAGGATGTGGTTGATCGCCGGGATCCGGTCGAGCGCGCAAGAACCACGGCGACATCGAGATCCCGGCGGGGGCGACGGGGATGATCCCGGCGAGCGGCAGGTCGTCGCGCTCGGCGACGCGCAGCGACGTCCAGCCACCGAGCGAGTTGCCGGCGAGGATCACCTCGCTGCCACTCGCCTCCGCCGCCCGGCGGACGGCGGCGGCCGCGAACGCCACCTGCTGGTCGAGCAGCGGGATCGGGAAATGGACCGGGGTCGAGTAGCCGAAGCCCGGCATGTCGTAGGCGATCGCGGCGCGGCCGGCCTCGCGCAGCGGCTCGAGCACGTTGCGCCACGTGTCGGCGCTGTCGCAGAAGCCGTGCAGCATGACCACCGGCACGCCCGTGCCCTCGACCTCGATCGCCCGCGTCTTGGCCCCGTTCAGGGTCAGCCGGTACTCGCGCATCCGCGCCGGGCGCGGAGCCGCCGTCCGGCGTCCCTCAGCCGGGTCATCCGGTTTCGCCCTCGGTGTCTCGCTGCTGCATGCGGTGAGCTCGTTCTCGCAGTGCCCCTCACCGAATTCTTCTCCGGCGGTCGCAGACGGACGTCAAGGGGGAAGTGTCTCGAGGTAATTGACATACAAGCCTGACTGTTTGTTATTGTCGCGGCCGCGCGAGCGCGTCGCCTCCGGGAGTACCGTCCGCGCCGCGGACGGAGGCGATCGCGCGGCCTGAGACGATCAAGCACCCCGACGTAACGACGGGAACCCGACGCCGCCCGCACCGCCTGGAACGTCGACGAGCTCGGCAACTGGACCGATCCCGCCACCTTCGGGGTCGAGAAGCAGCGCACGATCGCCTACGCGGAGGCGACCAACGACGCCAACCCGCGCCACCTGAGCGGCGAGCTGGCGCCGCCGGTCTTCGCGATCGTCCCGCCCGTTCATGCAGCTCATGGAGCCGACGGCCAAGGTCGTCCCGAACGAGCTGCTCATGCGGGTCGTCCACGGCGAGCAGGACATGTACTTCCACCAGCCGATCGTGCCGGGCATGGAGCTCGTCACGCGCGCCTGCCCGATGGGCGTCTACAAGGCGCCGAGCGGCGTCACCGTCCACACGCGGCTCGAGACGAACACGGCCGACGGCGAGCCCGTCAACGACCAGTGGATGGTCGCCTTCTTCCGCGGCGCCGACGACGAGCTGGACGAGGGCGAGCGCGCGCCCTCGCACCGGATCGCGGCCGAGCCCCGCTCCGCCGAGCCGGTCGCCGTCGTGGCGCAGCACTTCGACGACGACCAGACCTACCGCTACGCGGAGGCGTCCGGCGACCCCATGCCGATCCACACCGACGAGGAGTTCGCCGCAACGGGGGCTGCCGGGGATCATCATCCATGGGCTCTGCACGATGGCCATGAACTCCGTCGCGGTCGTCTGCGCCTGCTGCGACGGCGACCCCGAGCGCCTCAGCGGCTCGCCGTCCGCTTCTCCAAGCCGGGCCTGCCGGGCCACGACATCTCGACCTCGATCTGGCGTCAGGGCGGCTCGACGCCGGCTCCGCCCGAGACCGCGATCGGACGGCGCCTCGACCATAAGGACGGCCTCGCCGAGGTCGCGATGGACGGCGATGCCTGATCATCAAGGAGGGCTCGCCGAGCGTGGCAGCGCCGTGACAGGGTGGAATGATCGCCGGCATGCAAGCACCGGCAAGCAGGGAGTCAGTACGGCTCGGCCGAGCCCTGGACGGTCGCCTCCGTCGCCGAGGCGCTCGGCTCGCCCGTCGCCGCCTGATCCGAGGCATCGCGGTGAGCGGCGCGATCGGCGTCCGCCTGCGCGGCGCCGGCGACCGCCTTGGCGATACCGGCCGCTCGCTCGCTGCCCTGCAGCGCACCGGCCTGCTCGCGCCCAGCGGCCCGACCGGCTCGCTAAGATGGCCGCCGAGATCGCCCGCCGCGGCGCCGTCGCGGCGGGGCCTGGCGCAGCCGCGATCCGCTGGGGCGACGCACCCGCCTTCACCGACGAGCTCGGCACGCTCAGCTACGTCGAGCTCGACCGGCGCTCGAACTCGCTGGCCCGCGCTTGGGCGCGGGCCGGGCTCGGGCCGGCGACGGCATCGCGATCCTCTCCCGCAACCACCGCGGCTTCCTCGACGCCTGCTTCGCCTCCTACAAGCTCGGCCTGCGGATCGTGTTCATGAACACCGAGTTCGCCGGCCCGCAGATCGACGACGTCTGCAAGCGCGAGGGCGTCAAGGCACTCGCCTTCGACGCCGAGTACGACGACCGGGCGCCGAGCTGGGCGGCGCACCACTTCCGCGCCTGGACCGACGACGGCAACGCGGGCGGCGCCGAGGCGACGCTCGAGGAGCTGATCGAGGCGACGCCGGGCGAGCCGGTCGAGGTGCCCTCGGAGCGGCCGACGATGGTGATGCTGACGAGCGGCACGACGGGGACGCCGAAGGGCGCCCCGCGGCAGGAGGGCGGCGCGCTGACGACGCTCGGCGCGCTCTTCGAGCGGGTCCCGTTCCGGGCCGGCGAGGTCTGCTGGATCGCGCCGCCGTTCTTCCACGCGCTCGGTTACGCGACTTCGACCCTGATGCTGGCGCTCGGCAAGCGGATCGTCACGCGGCGGCGGTTCGACGCCAGGGAGTACCTCGACGGCCTCACGACCGAGCGCGCGAGCACGACCGTCGTCGTGCCCGCGATGCTGCAGCGCGTCCTCGAGCTCGGCGACGACGCCGTCCGCGCCGCCGACACCTCGGCGCTGCGCATGATCTTCTGCGGCGGCTCGCAGCTGCCCGGCGCGACGGCGACGAAGACGCTGGAGCTGTTCGGCGACGTGCTCTACGTGCTCTACGGCTCGACCGAGGTCGCCTACGCCTCGATCTCGACGCCGCCGACCACCGCGCCGCGCCGACGACCGTCGGCAAGGTGACGCTGGGGACGAAGGTGCGCCTGCTCGACGACGCCGGCCATGACGTCCGGCCGGGGGAGACGGGGCGGATCTTCGTCTCCAACGGGATCGAGTTCGCCGGCTACACCGACGGCCGTCACAAGGAGGTCATCGACGGCGTCATGTCGTCCGGCGACGTCGGCCATTTCGACTCCGAGGGCCGGCTGTTCATCGACGGCCGCGACGACGACATGATCGTCTCCGGCGGCGAGAACGTCTTCCCGCAGGAGGTCGAGGAGCTGCTGATGACGCGCGACGATGTCGCCGAGGTCGCCGTGATTGGCGTCGACGACGAGGACTTCGGCAAGCGGCTGGCCGCCCACATCGTCCTGATCGAGGGCGCCGAGCGCCGAGCCCGGAGGAGATCAAGGAGTTCGTCAAGGCGAACCTCGCCCGCTACAAGGTGCCGCGTGACGTCCACTTCCTCGCGAGCTGCCGCGCAACGCGACCGGCAAGATCCTCAAGCGCGAGCTCGCCGAGCCGGGGGTTCGCGCTTGCTCCGTCAGCCGACTGACACTCGCCCGCGTCTTCGTGCCGGTGCGGCCCCGTGCCCGTCCCGCGGCGCCGCTCAGTCCCCTTCCCGCTTCTCCCGCACGCGCTCGGCCAGCGTCAGCTCGAAGGCGACGACAAGGACGAAGGTCAGCACCGCCGCGAAGGAGGCCAGCAGCCAGGACAGCGTCTCGCTGAGCACATGGGCGACGCCGATGGCGACTCCGATCCCGCCGAGCACCGAGAGGAAGCTGAGCGCCGCGGCGTGCGTGACGGTGTCGGGACGCTCGCGGGTCAACGGTTGCTTGAACCCCTCGCTCGCGATCAGGTCGAGCAGGCTGAACGCGGTCACCCCACCGGCGCCGAAGAGCAGTACCTCGAGTCCGCCCGGGGTGCCGTGGACACGGGCCACAGCGGCGAGCGCGCCGGTAATCGTGATCGAGAAGCCGAACGCGGAGGAGTTGACGCCAACGGCAGCCTGGACCGAGCTTCGCAGCGAGCCGATCTTGCCGCCGGAACCCTCGGAGTGATCGCCGGCCATGGGCTTGCAGTACCCCGTTCCTGGGCCCGCAACCGCCGTCGCGGTCGCTCACCCCGCGATCGTCCGCGCTCCGATAGGCTCGCAACATGTCGCACAAGCCGGCGGATCGGATTCGCAACGTCGCGCTGATCGGGCACCGCGGCGCCGGCAAGACCTCGGTCTGCGAGGCGATGCTGTTCGAGGCCGGCGTCGTCAATCGGGTCGGCCGCGTCGACGAGGGGACGACGGTCACCGACACGGCGGAGGACGAGAAGGCCCGCCGCATGTCGATCGACCTCGCCGCCGTCACCTTCGAGCACGAGGGCCGGAGGGTGAACGTGATCGACACGCCGGGCGAGCCCAGCTTCCTCGCCGAGCCGATCGCGGCGCTTTCGGTCGTCGACGCCGCCGTGCTCGTCGTCAACGCCGTCGCGGGCGTCGAGGTCGGAACTGACCGGCTCTGGCATCGTGCCGCCGAGACCGGCCTGCCGCGGCTGATCTTCGTCAACATGCTCGATCGCGAGCGCGCTGACTTCTTCGCGACGCTGGACGCCCTCAAGTCAGCCTTCGGCCCGCATGTCGTTGCCACCGAGATCCCGATCGGCGCTGAGCACGAAGTCAGCGGCGTCGTCGATCTGATCGACATGAAGGCCCACCTGCATGACGGCGACGGCCGCGGCGCCTGTCACGAGGCGGAGATCCCCTCCGACGTCGCCGAGCTCGCGGAGGAGTACCGCGAGAAGCTCATGGACGAGGTCGCAGAGAACTCCGACGAGCTCATGGAGCATTACCTCGAGGGCGCCGAGATCAGCCACGAGGAGGTCGTCGGCGCGCTCAAGCGCGGCGTCACCGAGGGCCACCTCTTCCCGGTCACCTGCGGGATCGCGACGCGCAACCTCGGGACCGGCCGGCTACTGGAGGCGCTCGTCGAGGATCTGCCCTCGCCGGCGATGCGCGGCGCGCGCATGCTGCTCGCTCCCGGTGGCGAAGAGGTCCCAATCGAGCCCGACGAGGGCGCCGGCACCGTCGTCCAGGTCTTCAAGACGACTGCCGACCAGTTCGCGGGGCGGCTCAACATGGTCCGCGTCCTCGCCGGCACGCTGCGGGCCGACTCCTCGATCGAGAACGTCAGCAGCGGCGCGCGCGAGCGGATCGGGCAGCTGTTCGAGGCCGAGGGCGCGCAGCTGGAGGCGGTCGACGATCTCGGTCCCGGCGATATCGGTGTAATCCCGAAGCTCAAGGAGACGCGCGCCGGTGAGTTGCTCTGCGATCCCGCACGCGAGCTCGCGCTGTCGCAGCTCGAGTTCCCGAACCCCGTGATGGCGTTCGCCTTCGAGCCGAAGAGCGCCGGCGACGAGGAGAAGGCCGCCGCCGCGTTCCGCCGCCTGCGGGAGGAGGACCCGACGCTCGACGTGCACCGCGATCCGCAGACCGGCGAGGAGATCATCGCCGGGCTCACCCAGATCCACGTCGAGGTGATGGTCGAGCGGATGCGGAGCCGCTACGGCGTCGAGATCGAGCTGCACCCGCCGCGGGTCCCCTACGTCGAGGCGATCCGCTCCACGGCAGCCGCCCACTCGCGCTACAAGAAGCAGTCGGGCGGCCGGGGCCAGTTCGCGGACTGCCGCCTCGAGATCAGTCCGGGCGAGCCCGGCAGCGGCCTCGTCTTCAGCGACAGGACCAAGGGCGGCGTCGTCCCCGGCGGCTTCATCCCCGCGGTCGAGGCGGGGGTACGCGAGGCGATGGAGCACGGCACGATCGCCGGCTACCCGGTCCGCGACGTCGTCGTCGACCTCGTCGACGGCCAGCACCACACCGTCGACTCCTCCGAGATCGCCTTCAAGATCTGCGCCTCGATGGGCTTCAAGCAGGCGATGGCCGAGGCCTCACCGATGCTGCTCGAGCCGATCGTCAGGTTGACGATCGTCGTGCCCGCCGAGGCCGTCGGCGACGTCGTCGGCGATCTCAACTCCCGTCGCGGCCACCCACTTGGCATGGAGCAGAAGGGGTCCGGCACCGAGATCGTCGCCGAGGTGCCGATGGCGGAGGTGCTCGACTTCGCGCCGGCGCTGCGGGCGATCACCGGCGGTCGCGGCGAGTACACACTCGAGTTCGAGCGCCACCAGGAGGTCCCCGCGCACCTCGTCGATGCCGTCGTCGCGGCGGCCGGCCACAAGGAGGGCGCAGCCGTCGCCTGAGCGGCGCCCGCGTCGGCCGGCTTGCTCAGCGGCCGAGTGGTGTCTCGTCAAGCCGCTCGCGCAGCTCGACGGGCGTCGGGAAGACCGCACTCGCACCTGCGTCGCGCAGCTCCGCCTCGGAGAAGCCGCCGCAGAGCAGTCCGATCGTCTCGACCTCGGCTCGTGCAGCCGCTTCGACGTCCCAGGTACTGTCGCCGATCAGCACGGCGCCCGTCGGTTTCGTCGCCTTCGCGAGCGCCGCCTTGACCAGGTCGGGCTCGGGTTTCGTCGCCTCGACGTCCGCCGACGTCGTGTAGGCGCTGATCACCTCGCGGATGCCGAGCGTGTCGATGTGGCGCTCGGCCTCATCGGCGCCGGCCGAGCTCGCGAGCACGATCTCGTGCCCGCGGTCGGCGAGCTCGCGGACGAGCTCGGCCGCGCCGGGCAGCGGTCGCACCTCCTCGAGCAGCTCGGCGAAGAGCTCGCCCTCGAGCGCCCGCAAGGCATCCCCGTAGAGGCGCTCGACCTCCTCGCCGGCGAGCGCGGTGACGATCTGATCGCCGCCCATCCCGATGTGGCGGTGGCAGCGCCAGGCGGGCACCTCGACGCTGTGGTGGGCGAGGGCGCGCTGCCAGCTCAGCGCGTGCTGGTAGACGGAGTCGACGAGCGTGCCGTCGACGTCGAGTAGGGCGATCCCGGGCACTGCGGCGGGGTGTACCCGCCGCGACCCGAGGTCAACCCCTCTCTTCCCACGGAGACTTCGGCTCGGTCAGGCGAGCTGCTCCTTGAGCTTCGCCAGGGATTCGTCGGCGGCCTTCTTCGAGGCCGTCTCCAGCGGCCCCGCCATCGCCGCGAGGGCGGCGCCGCCGAACTCGGTGTCGTAGGTGACGGTCGAGGTCTCGCCGTTGCCCTCGACGGTGAATTTCGCCGACAGGGTCGTGCCCATCGGCCCCATGCCCTTCATCGCCAGCGTGCTTGGGGCCTCGACGAGCTCGATCGTCCAGTCGACCTCGCCCGGCATGCCCATGATCGTCACCTTCTGCTTGAAGGTCTTGCCCTGTTCGGCCGGGCCGGGATCGCCGCTCGGGTAGTCGAGGTGGACGGTCATCCACTCGCCGGCGTTGTCGAGGTCGGCGATCTTCGCCCAGGCCTCGTCCTGACCGGCGCTGACCTCGATCGACTCGCTGATAGGTGCCACTTGGTCTGACTTCCTTTCCTTGTTGGGACGTGTCCTTAGTTGAGCGACCCGTTCGCGGGCCGATACATCGTCACGACGGCGGCGCCGCCGATCCCGATGTTGTGCTGCAGCCCGGTCTTCGCGCCCGCGACCTGGCGCGCGTCGGCCTCGCCGCGCAGCTGCCAGTTGAGCTCCGCGCACTGGGCGAGGCCCGTCGCGCCGAGCGGGTGGCCCTTCGAGATCAGGCCACCGGACGGGTTGACGACCGGGCCGTCGCCGCCGTAGGTCGTGGCCTCCGCCTCGACGAGCTTGTGCCCCTCTCCCTCCGCGGCGAAGCCGAGACCCTCATAGGTGATCAGCTCGTTCGCGCTGAAGCAGTCGTGCAGCTCGCAGACGTCGACCTCGTCGGCGCCGACCTGGGCCTCCTCGTAGACGGCGTTCGCCGCCTTCTTGGTCATGTCGTAGCCGACGGCCTTGATCGCGGAGCCGCTCTCGAAGCTCGCCGGCGTGTCGGTGACCATCGACTGGGCGACGATCTCGATCGCGTGCTCGCCGAGGTCGTGCTCTTCGACGAACCGCTCGGAGGCGATGATCGCCGCCGCTGCGCCGTCGGAGGTCGGCGAGCACTGCAGCTTCGTCAGCTGCAGCGGCTCGTAGATCATCTTCGCCGCCTGGATGTCCTCGAGCGTGTAGGAGTCCTGGAACTGCGAGTACGGGTTGTTGACCGAGTGCTTGTGGTTCTTGTAGCCGATCCAGGCGAAGTGCTCGGGCTTCGAGCCGTACTTCTGCGTGTGCTCCAGCCCCGCCGAGCCGAACATGTACGGGGCCGGCGGAGCGCCGCCCATGTTGTCGTCGATCGCCAGCAGCGCCATGAAGTGACGGCCCGTCGGCTGCTCGCGGTCGGTGTACTTCGTGCCCAGCGACCCCTTCTCCATCTTCTCGAAGCCGATTGCCAGCGCGCAGTCGGCGAGCCCACCGCGAACGGCCTGGCGGGCCCCGTACAGGGCGGTCGAGCCGGTCGAGCAGTTGTTGTTGACGTTCGTCACCGGGATCCCGGTCTCGCCGAGCTCGTAGATCGCCCGCTGGCCCGAGGTCGACTCGCCGTAGCAGTAGCCCGCGAAGGCCTGCTCGATCGCCGTCGAAGCCGACGCCGGCGTCAGCGAGCGCCTTGCGGCCGGCCTCGGCGGCCCAGTCGTGGTAGTCGCCGTCCTTCGTCCCGGGCTTGTCGAACTTGGTCATGCCGACGCCGATCACGTACGTCCTGTTCATCTCCGTGGAGCTCCTGCTGGTTGTGGGGGTGGGAAGCGGGTGGGAGTCTACAACAAACCGGCAGGCCTGTATGTAACTCGGCAGCGAGGTTTTGGGGGTGCCCGGCGCGCGCGCCGGGCGACCGGGGGCCGGTTCTCAGGCGGGGCTGAGGTTGGGGAAGAGCCGCTGCTCGAGCACGGCGAGCGGATGCGCGCCGAGGACGCGCTCGACCTCGAGCCCGTCGCGGATCAACACGAGCAGTGGGATCGAGCTTGCGTCGAAGGCCGCCGCCGGGCAGGATTCTGGTCGACGTTGACCTTGACGACCTTGAGCCGCCCGGCGTGGCGGGTGGCGAGCTCCTCGACGACCGGCGCAACGGCCCGGCAAGGACCGCACCACGGCGCCCAGAAGTCGACGAGGACGGGCACGCTCGCGGTCGTCTCCGCGCCGAAGCTCGCCTCGTCCGCCGTCACGACCCAGGGCAGGGCCTGGTGGCACTTCGCACAGGAGGGATGGCCGTGGGAGACGGCGCCGACGCGGTTGCGGGCGGCGCAGCTGGGGCATTCGATGATCGTCATGGGACGATCATCGCGCCCGCCCGCGCCGCCGCCATCAGGGCCGGCCCGCAGTCCACTGCGGGGATCTGCGGACCGGCCTGCGAAGGGCGCCGGGCGACGATGCTCGCCACGTTTCCGACGCCATGCGGCGGTTAAGTGCCGCGCGGCTCGGCTCAGGAATCGGCGCTGGTCGTGTCCGGCACCGCGCCCATCGGCGCCCCCGAGGGCGGGGCTCCCGAAGGCGGCGTGCCCATCGGCGCGCCGTCCGGCGGCGTCGGCATCAGATCCGAGCAGGCCGCGAGCGCCTTCTTGGTCTTCGCGTCCATCTGCGGCGGCTGCGCCGACGACGAGCCGGAGCTGCCGCCGCCCCCGTCGGCGCCGGCGGCGTCGGGCGGCGCCTGGCCCTGTTGCCCGGGAGAGGGCACGCTCGCCCCGTTCTGCTGCATGCAGCTCTGGAAGGCGGCCATCGAGCTGGCGTCCGGGACGCCGCTTGTTGTCGAGCTGCCACTGCTGCCGCCGCCGCAGGCGGCGAGCGCGAACGCCCCTGCCGCGAGCAGACCCGCGGTCGCCATCGCCGTCCTGTTCCGCCGGGCCCTCATCGGCCCGCTCCCGAGCCCGCGCCGGTCAGGGCGCCGTCGGGCACCACCTCGCCGTCGGCGAGCCGGATCAGCCGCGGGGCGTCCGCGGTGATCTCCTCGTCGTGGGTGATCAGGATGACCGTCAGGCCCTCGCCGAGCCACAGCGAGCGGATCAGCTCGAGCACCTGCTCGCCGGTGCTCGAATCGAGGTTGCCCGTCGGCTCGTCGGCGAGCAGCACCCGCGGGCGGTTCGCCAGCGCGCGGGCGATCGCGACGCGCTGCTGCTCGCCGCCGGAGAGTTCCGAGGGCAGGTGTGCGGCGCGGCTGCCGAGCCCGACCCGGTCGAGCAGCTCGGCCACGCCGCGTTGCCCGCTCGGCCGCCGGCAGCCCCGGAGGGATCGAGGGCCGCCTCGACGTTCTCGGCCCCGGTCAGGGTCGGGATCAGGTTGAACTGCTGGAAGACGAAGCCGATCGCCTCCCGCCGCAGGTCAGCCAGCTCCGCTCTCCGAGGTCGCGCCGAGGTCGCGGCCCTCGAACTCGACGGTGCCGTCGAGTCGGCCGGTCGAGCGCGCCGAGCAGCTGCAGCAACGTGCTCTTGCCAGACCCGCTCGGCCCGGCGATCACGGCGTACTCGCTGCTGCCGATCTCGCAGGTCGACCGAGCGCAGGGCCTCGACGGCGCCGGGGCCGCTGCCGTAGCGCCTGCCGACGCCGCGCAGCTCGTATGTGGGGGTTGTCTTCTCATTCATCGCTGTGCTCCATCTCTTTGATCTGTGCTCATGCCTGCTCGGTCACTCGACGCTGCGCAGCGCCTCGGCGGGCCGCAGCCGGGCCGCCCTGGCGCCGCCGATCGCGCCTGCGATCAGCCCGCCGAGGACCGCCAGCCCGATCGCTGCGGCGATCAACCCGACGTCGACCGGCGCGCCGAGCTGGACCGTGGTCGAGGCCGCGTCGGCCGCCCCGCCGGGAGCCCCGGGCGGGCCGAACCCGGCCGCCCCGGTGGCCGCCTGCGCGGTCGCCTCGAGCGAGATCCCGAGCGACCCGATCAGCGCCGCTGCGCCGACTCCGATCACGGCGCCGACGGCGCCGCCGAGCAGGCCCTGGACGACGGACTCGCCCGTGATCTGGCCGATCACCCGCGAGCGCCGCCAGCCCAGTGCCTTCAGCGTGCCCGAGCTCGCGGGTGCGCTTGTTGACCGCCGAGAGCGTCAGCAGGCCGGCGATCGCGAAGGCGCCGAGCAGCGAGACCAGGGCGAGCGCCGTGCCGAGCGAGCTCGACAGGTTCTTCGCGTCGACGAGCGAGCCAGACACGCTGTCGGCGAGCTCGGAGGCGGTCGTGACCTCGGCGCCCTTGAACTCGGAGGTGATCGAGGAGGCGACGCGTGCGACGGAGTCGACGTTCGTGGCTCGGACCTCCAGGTTGTTGACGCGGCCCTTGCGGTCGGAGAGCTTCTGCAGCCGGCCGAGGTCCATGTAGACGTCGGAGGCGTCGGCGCCGATCGGCGCCTCGACGATGCCGACGACGTCGAGCTTCGCCTTGCCGACCTTGACAGTGTCGCCGACCGCGACGTCGTTCTGCGCCGCGTAGTCGGAGGAGACCATCGCCTCGCCCGCGTCGTGGCGGCCGAGGAAGCGCCGTCGGTCACCTGCGAGGCGGTGACGGCGCCGAGGTCCGGTTCGCCGGAGTCGATCCCGGTGACGGAGAGGGGGGCGATGCCGAAGCCGCCCGGCGGCGCCCGCCGCCCGGAGGCGGTCCGCCCGAGCCGGGCCCGAACCCCTGCGATTGCGTCGTCGCTCGAGGAGGTATCCGGCACCGTGCCCTTGATGTGCATGACGTTGACCGTCAGCGAGGGCGCGACGTCGGCGACGCCGTTGACCTTCGCGACCTTGTCGACCTGCGAGGAGTTGAAGCTGATGTCAGCCGACATGAAGGTGTCGGTCGAGAACTTCTCGCCGGGATCGCCGAGCTTCGAGAAGTCGACCATGCCGCCGCCGGTCTCGCTTCTGCAGTTGCTTGCGTTCCTTCGCCGAGAGCTGCGGCGGGCCGCCCCCTCGCTCGGGTCCCCGAACGAGATCGGCCGGTTGACGCTCATGTCGGTGCCGACGCCGGTGAGCGGCTCGAGTACCTGCGCCTGCGCGTCGTCCAGCCCCTTCGAGAGGGCGCTGACGGCGACGACGAGGCCGACCCCGACGCCGAGGCCGAGCGCCGTCAGGATGGTGCGGCCGCGCCGGCGGCGCAGCTCCGCAAGGAGGTATCTGACTCTGAACATGCCTTCGTTCCCTTTCGTTGGAATGCGATCCTCCGCATCGAAAGGGGCGAGGCTGAGAGCGGCCTGAGAGCCGCCTAGGAGTTGGTCACGGCGCGGCGACCGCGTCGAGCATGACGACGAGCTGGCTGCGCACGGCCTGCCACGAGGCCGCCGCGGCCTTCTTGCTCTGCAGCAGCTCGGTCTGGAAGCCGAGCCCGAGCAGCAGCGTGATCACCGTCGTCACGATCGAGTTGAGCTGCGAAGGGGGAATGTCCGCCGGCAGTTGCTCGGCGGTGATCTCGCGGACGAGCGCGATCACCTCGCGCTCGACCGGCAGCAGGCTGGCGCGCAGCTCCTTGTCGGAGCGGGCCGCCACCCAGAGCTCGATCGAAGCCGCGAACAGCGGCCCCGAGTGCTGATGCCAGAGCAGATCGAGCGTCGCATCGCGTCGCTTCACGCCCTTCGGCAGCTTCTCTACCTCGGCCCGGATCTCGCGCACGCGTCGTTGCGCGAGCCGGCGCACCGCCTCGGAGACGAGCTCCGCCTTGGTCGGGAAGTGGTGGACCTGCGCGCCTCGCGAGACGCCGGCGCGCTCGACGACCTTCGTTGTCGTCGTCGCCGAGTAGCCGTAGTCGACGAGGCAGTCGATCGTCGCGTCGAGCAGCGCCGCCCGCGTCGCCTCGCGGCGTTCCTCCTGCGTTCTCCGCTTGGGCTTGCTCGCTGCCGGCACTGCGGCCATTATCGGGATCCCTCCGGTCGCCTCACTCCCCGGGAGAGGCTACTCACATACAGGCGCGCCTGTATGTAGCGCACGTCGGCGCTCAGCCTCGGTGGTACCAGGGGCCGGCGGCGATCCCATCGGCGAGCGCCCTCGAGCCGCCCGCGAGGACGGGCGGGCCGTGCGTCATCAGCAGCCGTTCGACGCCGAGCTCGATCAGCGGCTCGACCGTCGGGTTGAAGCGCTCCCTGTAGAACGATTCGACCTTGGCGTCGACCGGGTCGTGCGCCCAGGCACGGACGCCGTCGTCGGTCGTCACGATCGCGTCGCCGAAGAGCAGCGCCGAGTGTGGCTTGACGTGCAGCGGCGTCTCCTGGCGCTTCGGCTTGCCGATGCGCATCGGCACGACGCCGCCCGGCATCTCCTCACCGATCTCGATCTCCCGGAAGTCGCGCGCCACGCGTTTGCCGAGCCGCTTGCGGACGGCGTCGTGGCCGTGCACGGTGACCGGCGCGTCGCCGTGCCGGTAGCGGTCCCAGAGCTCCTCGCTGCTGCGCGCGTGGTAGCCGACAGACACCTGGATCGACACCGCCTTCGTCGCTCGACGGCCGGCCTCGGCGTCGAGCGTCGCGAGCACCGCCTCGCGCTGGGCTTCCGGCTCGGGCAGCAGCGGGTCGAGGAGCAGCAGGACACCGTCGCTGCCGCGGGCGGCCCAGCTGCGCACCTCGGCCCCGAACTCGCCCGGGTGCCATTCGGGGTGCGTGCAGGTCCAGGTCCAAAGACCCTTCGCCGCCTCTTCGATCACCTTCCGACCTGCCATCGGAGGCCGATCCTAACGACGCGGCCGCTACTCGCCCTCGTTGCGCAGCGGCATCCGCTCGAGCGGCTCGGCGAGCAGCATCTCCTTGGTGAAGATCAGGTCGCCGCGGTTGTAGTCGGCGAGCTCATACTCGTGGCCCATCGTGATCGCGTCGAACGGGCAGGCGACCTCGCAGTAGCCGCAGAAGATGCAGCGGCTCATGTTGATCTCGTAGACGGCGGCGTACCGCTCGCCGGCCGAGACGCGGTTGTCGGGGTCGTTCTCGGCCGCGACGACGCGGATGCAGTCCGCCGGGCAGGCGGCGGCGCAGAGCGAGCAGCCGACGCACTTCTCGAGCCCCGTGTCCTCGAACTTGTGGAGCTTGTGGCGGCCGCGGAAGCGCGGGTAGACGGGGTTCTTCTCCTCCGGGTACTGGATCGTGACCGGCCCTTCGATGACGCGGGCGAAGGTCGTCTTCAGCCCGCGCAGGGTCTCGCCGAAGGCGCGGTAGGCGCCGCCGGCGCCGCCGGCATCCGGACCGCGCTGCACGGTGACGACCGAGTCGTCGGGCAGGTACGGATACTTCGAGCCGTTGCCGGAACCGTTCTCCATCGGCCCCGATCCTAAGGGGTGGCGGTCGTCAGGCGCGTGCTCTACGAGTTTCTCTACGCCTCGCCGGACCCGGTGGCGCCGCCGTCGGGTGTCGGCTCGCCGCTGCCGGGCGCCGGCGAGCCCGGAGCGGACTCCGGAAACATCCGGTAGCCGCGGTTGCGGATCGCCTCCATCGCGACCGGATCGACCGCCTCGATCGCGCCGACGATGTGCCCGTAGGGGGTGCCGATCCGGCGCGGCTTCAGCACGATCGCCTTGGCGACCCGGTCCGCTGCCTGCTCGGGGCTGAGCGAGGGGAAGTTCGCGTAATGGGGGGACGGTTCGATCATCGGCGTCCGCACGAGCGGCATCGAGAGCGTCGTGAAGCGGATCCCGCGGTGACTGAGCTCTGCGGCGGCGCAGTCGCTGAAGGCGTCGAGCGCCGCCTTCGAGGCCGTGTAGGCGGCGAAGCGCGGCGTCTTGATCTGCACGGCGGCGGAGGAGACGTTGACGATGTGGCCGAAGCCGCGCTCGCGCATGCCGGGCAGGAAGGCCAGCACGAGCCTGACCGGTGCCAGGTAGTTGAGGTTCATCGTCAGCTCGAAGTCGTGCTGGCGCTCGTAGGAGAACTTGACCGAGCGGCGGATCGAGTGGCCTGCGTTGTTGACGAGGATGTCGACGCCGCCGTGCCGCGCGAGTGCCTCGGAGCTCATCCGGGCGAGGTCCTCCTCATCGGAGAGGTCGGCGCTGTGCACGGTTGCCGTGCCCCCGTGCTCGACGATCCGGGCGGCGATGTCGGCGAGCTTCGGCTCCGAGCGGGCGACGAGCAGCACGTGCGCGCCCGCGCGGCCGAGTTGCAGGGCGGTCGCCGCGCCAATTCCCGAGGAGGCGCCGGTGACCATGACCCGCTTTTCCCCGACGGCACCGTCGAGGTCGACGCCGCGCAGGCGGGCGATGACACCGGCAAGCGGCAGTGGCAAGTGATCCTCGCCGATGCCCGTCGGGATGTTCATCAGGCGGGCCAGCTGGCGGCGCGGGTCGAACGGAGCCATGTGCGGATCGTAACCGCATCGGCGCGATTCGCGGGCGGGTATCGACCGCAAGGCGGAACGACGCGTCCGGCCTTCGCCACAACGAATGTCCACGCTCATGGTCGGATGTGTTCGACTGCCCTTTGCGGGGTATGCTGGCGCCGTCGCGGCTGAATACCGCGCCAGGGATAGGGAAACAGGTAAGCGGACCAAGGTTTTTTTGAGTGAGGGCCGCGGAAAGTTGAAAGTTTGACGACTGACGCCACACCGGTGGGGGCATCGGCTGAGCTGATCGAGTTCGACGCCGCTACCGACTACGGTCGATCGCCCTGGCAGCTCTTCTGGCGCCGCTTCCGCAAGGATCGCGTCGCACTCGCCTCACTCGTCTTCATCGTCCTCCTCGTCCTCGTCGCGATCTTCGCTCCGGTGATCGTCTCGATCGCCGGCGAGCCCGGCCCCGACGTGCGCGATACGGGGGCGCTTGACCCCTTGTTCGCGACTCCGACCGGCCCCTCGGCGGCCCACTACTTCGGCGTGGACCAGCTCGGTCGCGACGTCTTCAGCCGCGTCATCTACGGCGCCCGCGTCTCGCTCATCGTCGCCTTCGTCGCGACGTTCCTGGCGACGGTCTTCGGCGTCATCTCGGGGCTCGCAGCCGGCTTCTACCGCGGCTGGGTCGACACGCTCGTCTCGCGCACGGTCGACGTCTTGCTGGCGATCCCCTACCTGCTGCTGGCGACGGGCATCGCGGCCGCCTGCACCCTCGGCCAGACGGCCGGCGGCGGCGGCGCCGGCTGCCTGGGCGGCCTGCTCAAGCCGGGCCTTGGGGTCGTCATCTTCGTCATCGCTTTCACCAGCTGGACCTACATGGCGCGGATCGTCCGGGGCCAGGTGCTCTCGTTGCGCGAGAAGGAGTTCATCGAATCCGCCCGTGCCGTCGGCGCGACGAACTCGAGGATCATCTTCCGTGAGCTGCTGCCGAACCTGATGGCGCCGATCGTCGTCTACGCGTCGGTCCTGATCCCGCAGGTGATCCTTTACGAGGCGGCGCTCTCCTTCCTCGGCGTCGGCGTCACCGACAAGCCGAGCTGGGGGCAGATGATCTCCGACGCGACCCCGATCTTCAGCGAGGCATGGTGGTACATGCTGTTCCCGGGCGTGGCCCTCGTCCTCACCGTACTCGCCTTCAACTTCATCGGCGATGCGATGCAGGACGCGCTCGATCCGCGTGGAGGCAGGAAGTCTTGAACAACAAGAGAGAGGAAAAGCCGGGTATCAGCCCGGTCTCCGGAACGAAAGGAAGAACAATGCGACGAAGCTTGCTCCGGGTCTTGATACCCGGAATGGCGCTGACCGCCGCGCTGGTCCTCGCGGCCTGCGGCAGCAGCGGCAGTAGCAGCAGCACGAGTAGCGAGAGCGGCGTCTCGGACGCACAGTCCAAGTACGCCGCGCCGACGACACCGCCCGACAACGCGCAAAAGGGCGGCACCCTGACCGTGATCGCGGCCAGCGATGTCGACTACATCGATCCCGGCGCGGCCTATTACCAGTGGTCGTTCATGATCGATGGGGCGACGCAGACTCCGCTCGAGGCCTACGCGCCCGCCGACATCGAGGATCCGACCCCGGCACTCGCCGCGGAGGCGCCGACCGTCAGCGACGACGGCAAGACGATCACCTACAAGATCCGTCCTGACGTCAAGTTCTCGCCGCCGGTCAATCGGACGGTCACCTCGGCCGACGTCAAGTACGCGATCGAGCGCTCGCTTGCTGCCCGGTGTCCCGAACGGCTACGTGCAGACGTACCTGAAGGACGTCGTCGGCATCCAGGACGCGGTCAAGCAGGCTCAGGACAACCCGACCGGTGGCGCCCCCGACATCAAGGGGATCACTACACCGGACGACACGACGCTGCAGATCGAGCTCACGAAGACGAGCTCGGCGGGCGTGATCGGCGCGCTGACCCTGCCGGTCAGCTCCCCGGTCCCGGAGGAGTACGCGAAGAAGTACGACGCCAAGAACCCCTCGACCTACGGTGAGAACCAGGTCGCGACCGGCCCGTACATGATCAAGCAGTACACGCCGAACAAGACGATCGACCTGGTTCGCAATCCGAACTGGAACCCGGACGGCGACTACCGCCCGGCGTACCTGGACGAGATCAAGGTGCAGGAGGGCTTCGCCGACACGGTCTCCGCGTCGAAGAAGATCCTCACCGGCAGCGACCTCGTCAACGGCGACTTCACGACGCCGCCGTCGGCGATCAAGCAGGCGGTTCAGAGTGGTGAGCAGGGTCAGCTGACGCTGACCCCGAGCGGTGGCAACCGCTACATCGCCCTGAACACGCAGAAGGCGCCGTTCGACGACATCAACGTCCGCAAGGCCGTGATCGCGAACGCGAACCGCACCGATCTGCGCAACACGCGCGGTGGTGAGCTGACCGGTCCGGTCGCCACCCACTACCTGCCGCCGGACTTCCCCGGCTTCGAGCAGGCGGGTGGCCTCGCGGGTCCCGATCTGGATTTCACCAAGAATCCGGATGGCGACCCGAGCCTGGCGGCCTCCTACATGAAGAAGGCCGGCTTCTCGAGCGGTAAGTGCGAGGGCTCGGACTGCAAGATCACGATGGTCGCCGACGACTCGCCACCCGGGTCCGACACGGCCGAGGTTGCGAAGAGCCAGCTCGAGGAGCTCGGCTTCGACGTCAACCTGCAGAAGGTCACGCACGACATCATGTACACGAAGTTCTGCAGCGTTCCTTCGAACGCTCCGCAGGTCTGCCCGAACGTGGGCTGGCTGAAGGACTTCAACGACGGCCAGTCGATGCTCGACCCGACGTTCAACGGGGAGAACATCGTCCCGGAGAACAACTCCAACTGGCCGCAGCTCAACGTGCCGGAGATCAACAAGGCCATCAACAAGGCCTCGTTGGTCACCGACCCGCAGGAGCGCGCGGCTGCATGGGGTCAGGTCGACGACATGATCAGCGCACAGGCTCCGGCCATCCCGTACATCTGGGATGACCAGGCCAACATCCAGTCGGCGGACGTCGCCGGCGTGGTCAACAAGGCGAACGCGAACTGGGATCTCTCGTTCACGTCGCTGAAGCCCTGACCGGGCGCTGAGGCACCCGAGCCCCCTCGCCGCCGCGGCGGCGAGGGGGCCGGGGCCCCGGCATGCAAACCGCTTCCGCCCCCCGACGCACTAGATGCTCCGCTACATCATCCGCCGCCTGCTCTGGGCGATCCTGCTGTTGATCATCGTCAGCGGTGTCATCTTCGTCCTCTTCTACGTCTTCCCCTCGGCCGACCCCGCGCAGCTGCGCGCCGGCCGCCAGGCCAACCAGGATCAGATCGAGGCGATTCGCCACTCCCTCGGCCTCGACAAGTCGGTCCTGACCCAGTTCTGGATCTACATCAAGGGCGTCTTCACCCCCCTCGACCTGCCGGGCACCGACGCTACCGGGCCGCTGTATTTCGGCCACAGCTACCAGTCCAACGCCGACGTCAAGGACGTCATCTTCAGCGACCTGCCGGCAACGGCCATGCTCGTCATCGGCGCCACGATCCTCTGGCTCTTGATCGCGATCCCGATCGGCATCATCTCGGCCGTCAAGCGCCGCTCCCTGCTCGACCGGACGACGATGACCTCGTCGCTGATCCTGATCTCGGCCCCGGTCTTCTGGCTCGGCCTCGTCGCGCTCTACCTGTTTGCCGACGACGTCGGCATCTTCAAGATCTTCCCCGGCATCGGTTCCTACGGGCAGGCGACGGACTTCGCCGGCAAGGTCGGCTCGATGATCTTGCCCTGGGCGGTATTAGCCGCGGCCACCGCGGCCATCTACGCCCGATATCTGCGCTCGCAGATGCTCGAGGTGATGGACCAGGACTACATCCGGACGGCCCGGGCGAAGGGGGTGCCGGAACGAACGGTCGTGCTCAAACACGCCTTGCGCAGCGCGATCACGCCGATCATCACGCTGCTCGGCCTCGACGTCGCCGTGCTCCTGGCCGGTAACGCGATCCTCACCGAGAGCGTCTTCAACATCCCCGGCCTCGGCCTCGAAACCTTCAACGCGATCAGCCGCTCCGACCTGCCGATGATCCAGGGGATCACCATGTTCGGTGCCTTCTTCATCATCATCCTGAACCTTGTCGTCGACGTCGCCTACGCCTACCTGGACCCGCGGGTGAGGTACGAGTGAGCGAGCCGATCCTCAAAGTCTCCGACCTCGAGGTCCGCTTCGCGACCGAGGACGGTGTCGTGCAGGCGGTCAACGGCGTCAGCTTCGAGATCGCGCCCGGGGAGACCGTCGGCATCGTCGGCGAGTCGGGCTCCGGCAAGAGCGTCACGAACCTCTCGCTACTGGGCCTGACGCGGGCCGACAACACGACGATCACCGGCACCGCCCACTTCGAGGGCCGCGACCTGATCTCGCTGAAGGACGACGACCTGCGCGCGATCCGCGGCAACGGCATCTCGATGATCTTCCAGGACCCGCTCTCCTCTCTGCACCCGTTCTTCAAGGTCGGCAAGCAGCTCGTCGAGGCGATCCAGGTGCACCGCAACCTCTCCGACGGCGACGCGGAGGCACGCGCGGTCGAGCTACTCGGGCTCGTCGGGATCCCCGACCCCGAGCGCCGCATGGGCGAGTACCCGCACGAGTTCAGCGGTGGCATGCGGCAGCGCGTGATGATCGCGATGGCGCTGACCAACGATCCCCAGGTGCTGATCGCCGACGAGCCGACGACGGCGCTCGATGTCACGACACAGGCGCAGATCCTGCGCCTGCTGGAGAGCCTGCGCAAGCGCTTCGGAATGGCCGTGATCATGATCACCCACGACCTCGGCGTGATCGCCGAGGTCGCCGACCGCGTGCTCGTCATGTACGGAGGCCGCGTGGTCGAGTCGGGCACCCTCGACGACATCTTCTACGACCCCCAACATCCCTACAGCTGGGGCCTGCTCGGCTCGCTGACCCGGATCGATCAGGCGCGGACGGCGCGACTCGCCCAGATCGCGGGGCAGCCGCCGTCGCTGATCACGCCGCCAACCGGCTGCGCCTTCGAGCCCCGCTGCCCGCACGCCTTCGACAAGTGCCGGCAGCTACCCGAGCTCGAGCACCGCGGCGGTGCGCCGGAGCATCTCGACCGCTGCTGGCTCGACCCCGAGCAGAAGAAGGAGCTGCGGGTGGTTGAGGGTGGCGAGTTCGGGCTCGAGTCGCCCGAGGCGCCTGAGTCGGCCGAGACGGCAAGCGCGAGCGGAGGGGAGGGATCGTGAGCGAGCAGGAGGGCGGCGAGCCGATCAAGCAGGGCGAGGGCACCTCGGTCGACGTCGCCGAGATCAAGGCCGCCAACCCGCACGCTGACGAGACGCCGATCCTCCAGGTCGACCACCTCGTCAAGCACTTCCCGATCACCCGCGGGATTATCTTCGACAAGCAGATCGGCTCGGTCCAGGCCGTCGACGACGTCTCCTTCACGGTCAATGCCGGCGAGACGCTCGGCCTCGTCGGTGAGTCCGGCTGCGGCAAGTCGACGCTGAGCCGGACCGTGCTGCAGCTGCTCGAGCCGACCTCGGGCTCGGTCCGCTTCGAAGGCCGCGAGATCACCGGACTGTCGGGCAGCGAGATGCGGAAGCTGCGCCCGCGAATGCAGATGATCTTCCAGGACCCGCTACGCCTCGCTGAACCCGCGCAAGCGCGTCGCCCAGATCGTCGGCGACCCGATGCGCCTGCACGGCATCGTCGAGCACGACGGGGTCAAGGAGGCGGTCGGCGAGCTGCTCGAGCGCGTCGGGCTCAGCCCCGAGCACTACAACCGCTTCCCGCACGAGTTCTCAGGCGGCCAGCGGCAGCGGATCGGCATCGCCCGGGCGCTGGCGCTGAAGCCGAAGCTGATCGTCGCCGACGAGCCGGTCTCGGCGCTCGATGTCTCGATCCAGGCGCAGATCATCAACCTGCTCGAGGACCTGCAGGACGATCTCGACCTCGCCTACGTCTTCGTCGCTCACGACCTCGGCGTGGTCCGCCACGTCGCCGACCGGATCGCGGTCATGTACCTGGGCAAGATCGTCGAGCTCGGCCCGGCGGAGGCCGTCTACACGAACCCGATCCACCCCTACACGCAGTCGCTGCTCAACGCGATTCCGATTCCCGACCCGCGCGCAAACCGCGAGCGCACGCATCAGATCCTCGAGGGCGACGTGCCGAGCCCGGCGAACCCCCCTTCAGCCTGCCGCTTCCACACCCGCTGCCCGTACGCGACCGACGTCTGCTCGGAGATCGAGCCCGAGTTCGTCGACTACGGCGAGGGTCACTGGGCCGCGTGCCATCACCCGCTGGGGGACAGAACCCCGCCAGCGCTCAGTGCTTGACCTTGACCTGCTTGTAGGCGCTGTGCAGGAGCTTGCCGTAGCCGTGGCAGCCCGGACACCAGGGTGAGTTGGCGATCGCCTTGATCTGCATGCCGTCGGAGAGGTTGCGGCTGCGGAGGATCCTGCGATAGCGGTCTTCGTGGAGCAGGTTGGTGGTCGCTCTTGCCCCCTTGCCGACCGTGCCGAAGCGCTTGCCGGGGCCGATGTTGAGCGGATTGTCCTTGGGCCCGCCCTCGGCGAGCGACCAGGCTCCCATCACGCGCAACGAGAGCCGCGTCTTCTTCGAGACGAGGCCGGAGAACTTCGCGTAGGAGGGGGAGACGCCCTTGAGCTTGCCGCTCCACGAGCCCTTGCCACCACCACCGCCACCGTCGCCGGTGCCGATCCCGCCACCGCGTGCCGCGGCGCCGCCGGCAACGACCAGGATCGCGAGCAGGCTCGCCACGAGGGCGATCGCGAGTGCGGGCGTACGGGTGCTGCGGGCGCTGCCGATGTCCATATGCGAAGAAGCGACGCCTACTTCACGACTGAGCGTTCCGTGAGCGTCGCTCACAGAAAGCTAACAGACATGGCCGAAGGCGTGTGCCACACGTCTTGCAGCGGAGTGAGGCGGAGGCGGCATCGAGGAACCAACGCGCCACACGTCGCGATCGGCGATACCTGTGGCGTGTTCCTTTCCCTATACGGAAGCACCGCGCCGAACGTAGGGGTCTTGGGGACGTCAGGCGTGTTCTTTCGGCCGAGGTTCCCCTCTGGGGCGGGGGTGCCGCCCGCGGCGACCGTCGCGCGGCGTCGACGGCGCGCTTCGGTGGCCGCTCAGGTGCTCAGGTGACGGTGACGAGCACCGCGGTGACCAGCACGTTGAGCGTCGCCAGCGGCAGCAGGACCTTCCACCCGAGCGACATCAGCTGGTCGTAGCGCAGCCGTGGCAGCGTCGCCCGGATCCAGATGAAGAAGATCAGCAGGATGAAGATCTTGGCGAGCATCACGAGTACGCCGATGAGCGCTGGGGTGTGCAGGCCGAAGGGCAGGTGCCAGCCGCCGAGGAACATCGCCGCGGCGATGCCGCTGACGACGATCATCTCCATGTACTCGGCCATGAAGAAAGAGCCGAAGCGCATGCCGCCGTACTCGGTGTTGTAGCCGGCGACGAGCTCGGCGTCGGCCTCCGCCAAGTCGAACGGGGCGCGGTTGGACTCGGCGAAGCCGGAGACCATGAAGATGATGAAGCCGACGAACTGGGGGATCACGTACCAGACGGTGTCCGCCTGGGCGTTGGAGATGTCGACGAGGCTGAGTGAGCCGGCCATCATGACCACGCCGAGCAGCGAGAGTCCCATCGAGATCTCGTAGGAGATCAGCTGCGCGGCCGAGCGCATTGCGCCCATGAAGCTGAACTTCGACCCCGACGCCCAGCCGCCGAGCAGCAGCCCGTAGAAGGAGATCGAGCCGAAGGCGAAGGCGTAGAGGATCCCGATCGGCACGTCGATCCCGTACAGGCCGACCTTGCCGTCGACGTCGCCGAAGGGAATGATCGCGAGCGTCGCCGTGGCGCTCAGGATGACCAGGGCCGGCGCGATCGCCCACAGGTAGGGGACCGCGTTGTCGGGCTTGTAGCTCTCCTTGGTGAGCAGCTTGAGCACGTCGGCCATCGGCTGCATCAGCCCGAAGGGGCCGACGCGGTTGGGGCCGTAGCGCGCCTGGAAGCGGCCGAGCAGCTTGCGCTCGATGACCAGGATGATCGGCACGAGCGAGAGGATCACGAAGAAGATCACGATCGACTTGAGGACGAGCAGCCAGGTCGCCTCGGCGAAGCTGACGTCGGCGATGCTCATCGGGCTACCACTGCGACCTTCTCGCGGGCCGAGACGCCGAGGGCCGGTGCCTCGTCCTCCTCCGCCGCAGGCGCGACGGCGACGCTGATCGCGCGCGCCTCGCCGAGCAGGTTCGCGGCGTCCTCGGCGGTGCCCTCGATCAAGAAGCCGACGTCGTCGGGCATCCGCGGCCGGATCGCGACGACGGCGCGCAGCTCCTCGCCGGTCTCGCCGGTGACGATCACCTCGGTTCCGTTGCCGACGCCGAGCCCGCGCGCGGCGCCTTCGCTGAGCTCGAGCGTCTGCGGCGGTGAGAGGTACTCGAGGCTCGGGTTGCGCTCGGCGACGTAGTCGGCCCAGAGGTCGTGGTAGGTGCCGAGTCGCAGCATCCCGGCTGCCGGCTCGGTGGCGTGCGGCACGGGGGCGGGGGCGGCCGAGCCGCTCGGGCGCCGGCCGCGGCGTTGACCTCCTGCCAGCGGATCCCGGTGCCGCCGATCCGGTCGTAGGTGAGCCCGGCGTAGATCGGCGCTTCGGCGGCGAGCAGCTCGAAGACCTCACCGGCGGTGCCGGCGCCGGTCTCGTCGCCGAGTTGCGCGCTGAGCTCGGTCAGCGCCTGCCACAGGGGCCGCACCGCCCCCGGATGCGGCACCGAGGGCCGGACCCGCTGCAGGCGCCCGTCCGGGTGGGTGACGCTGCCCTCCTTCTCGGCGTGTGTCTCCGCCGGCAGGTGCACGTCGGCGCCCTTGGCGCTGGCACCGTCGAACATCGAGACGCTCAGGGTGAAGTTGGCGGCGCCGATCGCCCGCGCCCAGCCCTCGGGGTCGGCGAAGTCGCGAACCGGGTCGACATCCCAGAGGATCAGGGCCTCGAGCTCGCCGGCTTCGAGCGCCTCGCGGATCGCATCGGCGTCGCGCCCGCTGCGGGCGAGCGGCACCAGCCCCGGGCCGACGTTCTCGTAGGCGCCCGCCTCGCGGAGGCCGCGGCCATTGGCGGCGAGCGGGAACCTCGAGCAGGCCGCTGCCGGGCTTGCCCGGCGAGCCCGAGCGCGTCGGCGATCTCGAGCAGCGAGGAGACGGCGCTCTCGCCGCCGGGACCGGTCGAGATCCGCTCGCCCCACACGATCGCCACGTCCTCCGCTCCGCGCAGAGCCTCGGCGAAGCCGTTGGCGCCATCGCCTTCGCCCTGCAGCTCGGCGGCCAGCGAGGCGAGGAAGGCCGCCGCGCCGCCGGGTGCATACCGCGCCGCCTCCAGGCATCCGGAGGAGCCCACCGCCGCGCCACCGTCGAGCGCCGTCGGGCGCTCGGTCGCGACGAGCAGGTCGGAACCGTGGCGGCGCACGGCCTTGCGGATCCGCAGCTCGAGGATCGGCATGTCGTGCATCGGGTCCGTGCCGACCACGAGGATCGCGTCGGCGCCGTCGATGTCGCCCATCGAGAGGGCGAGGTCCGGATCGGAGAGCGCCGCGCGCGACGCGGCGGGGACGGCGCCGTGCTCGGCGCCGACGACGTCGTGGGAGGCGAGCGGGCCGCGAACCATGCGCTGGATCAAGTAGGCCTCCTCGTTCGAGGCGCCGCCGCCGACGATCGCGGCGACCTTGCCGTGCGCCTCGGTCAGCCCGCGTGCGGTTCGCTCCAGTGCTTCGGCCCAGGTCGCTTCACCGAGCGCGCCGCCGGTCCGCACCTGCGGCCCCAGCGGTCGATTGTCGGAGGCAAACATCTCGAAGCCGAAGCGGCCCTTGTCGCAGAGCCAGCCGTCGTCGACGTCGTGGTTGTCGCGGCCGAGGACGCGGACGACCTGCTCGTCGCGGACGGTGAACTTGACGTTGCACTGGCTCGGGCAGAGCGTGCAGACCGAACCCGCGTCCTCGATGTCCCACGGCCGCGCCCGGAAGCGGTACGTCTGCGAGGTCAGGGCGCCGACGGGACAGAGCTCGATGATGTTGCCGTGGAAGGGGGCGGAGTAGGGCCGGTCGTTGAAGGTCCCGACGAACGTCTTCGGGCCGCGCTCGAGCAGCTGCAGGTGCTCGTCCTCGGCGACCTCCTGGCTGAAGCGCACGCAGCGGTAGCAGAGGATGCAGCGCTCGCGGTCGATCTTGATCAGCGGGCTCAGCGGGATCGGTTTTTGGAAGTGGCGCTTCGGATCGGTGACGCGACTGCGGCCGGGACCCCAGCCCATCGAGATGTCCTGCAGCGGGCACTCGCCGCCCTTGTCGCAGACGGGGCAATCGAGTGGGTGGTTGACGAGCAGGAACTCGACGACCGCGTTCTGCGCCTCCTTGACCCGGTCGGTCTGCGTGTAGATGACCATCCCGTCCCGGACCGGGGTCGAGCAGGCGGTCTGCAGCTTTGGGATGCCCTCGATCTCGACCAGGCACATGCGGCAGGCGCCGACCGGGTCGCCGAGCTTCGGCTCGTAACAGAAGACCGGGATCTCGACGTCGCCGGACTTGGCGGCGTCGACCAGCATCCGGCCTTCCGTGGTCTCGATCTCGACGCCGTCGACGACGATCGTGATCTGCGGTTTCTCGGCCTTGCTCAAGCGGTCCGACCTAGTGACAGAGGGAACTTGCGAGTGACGTCGATCACCCGCTCAACCTACCTGAACAGGAACCCAGGCAGGCCCTCGGGCGTGCCTGGCTACCCGGGTGGGTGCAGCTGCGACTGGTACTGGTTCTCGAGCGGGGTGTCGGGGACCTTGATCAGCCCTCGCGTCGGCCGGTCGAGGTCAGCGATGACGAAGAGCAGGAAGGCGACGAGGCCGGCGATCACGAAGACGGCGCTGCCCCCGCGCCCGATCATTGCCAGGTAGCCGGCGAGCAGCGCCAGTGCAACGGCGCCGCCGAGCAGCTCGAGCAGCAGCACCGGGTGCGGAACCCGGTTGGCGAGCGCCGCCTGGCGCGTCCCCTGAGCATCGATCATGTTGTTCAGCGTCTCGACGTACAGACGCGGTCCAGTTGCGACCGGCTGCTCGGCGACGGCGCGCCGGGCCAGGGCCCAGAGGCGTTCCTGCAGCGACTCCTCGTTCGCCACTGCTGCCTTCTCGGTGTCGCTGCCGGGGACCCGGTCGGCGACGTCGACCGCCTGGTGCGCGTAGCTGTCGAGCAGCCTGAGGGAGGGGCCGCGGATGCCGGGCTCGAGCAGCTGCGCACGCAGGTACGTCGTGCCGATCGCATTCGCCTCGCCGACGATCGTCGCCCGCCTGTCCTCGTAGCGGGAGAGTGCCAGCGAGAGGCCGAAGGCGAGGATCAGCCCGACCACGCCGAGCAGCGCTCCCTGCAGCACGCCGAGCGGCTCGCTGAGGTGCTCGCTCAGATGCCGGGAGTGCCGGCCGACCCAGGCGCCGAGCGCCGTCGCCCCGAAGGTTGCGGCGACGATCGTGAGCGCCAGTACCCATGTCGGCAGGTCGAAGAGGATGCAGAGAAGCTATGCGCTGCAGAGGCGGCACTTCTAGCCCCAATCGGGTGAGGCGGCGCGCGCCTTCTACGGGTAAGTACTGAGTGAGGCCCCGCCCCGGCCCATAACGTGCCCTTCGGCCCAAGCCTGGGCACGTGGCAGATCGCTGGAGGTCGACGCACCATCGGGGTACAAGCGAGCAGCGAGAACGCAGCGGCACCCGTTCCGCTGCGCCTGCCAAGCCCGGCATGGAGCCCCGAACGGGGACTGATCACACGGCGGCGTCTGGTCGAGCAGCTCGACGTCTACGCGCGCTGCGCAATGCTCTTGCTGGCGGCGCCGGCCGGATCCGGCAAGACGACACTGCTGACCGAATGGGACGCCGCCGACCCGCGTCCGTTCGGCTGGGTGACGATCGACGATCGCGACAACGATCCTGTCTTCCTCGCCCGGACGCTGGCCACCGTCCTCGACTCGATCGACCCGGTTGATCCGGCCGTCTTCGATCTGCTCGTGGGCGCACGCCCGGGTCTCATCTCTTCGGTGACCCCGCGGCTGGCCGCGCTGGTGGCCGCCCGCGAGCGCCCCTTCGTCATCGTCCTCGACGACTTCCATCTCGTCTCCGATCCAGGGGCGCTCGAGCTGATCCGCGCACTGGCAATGGCGATGCCGGAGGGCTCGCAACTGGCGGTGGCGACCCGCGGCGATCCGGGACTGAAGCTCGGCCGGCTGCGCGCTGAGGGTCGCCTCGCCGAGATCGGGCCGAAGCCGCTGGCAATGACGCGGGGCGAGATCGCCGCGTTCCTCGAGGTCGCCGGGATCGAGCTCGGTCCTGGCCCACTCAAGGAGCTCGCGGAGCACACGGAGGGTTGGCCGGTCGCGGTCTACCTGGCCGCCCTCTCACTCGCCGATGCGCCCGATGCCGACGACGCGATCCGGCGCTTTACCGGAGAGGACCGCGTGATCGCCGACTACCTGCGCGAGGAGTTGATCTCGGTCCTCGAGGAAGAGGATCGCACCTTCCTGATCGAATGCTCGGTGCTCGAGCAGCTCGACGGGGAAGCCTGCGACGCGCTGCTCGGCCGCCAGGGATCGGCCGAGGACCTGCGCCGGCTCTCGCAGTCGAACCCGCTCGTGATTCCGCTTGACCGCTTCGACCGCGACTTCCGCTATCACGCGCTCTTGCGCGAGATGTTGCTCGGCGAACTAGAGCGCCGCGGCTCCGGCCGCCTCAGGGAGCTGCAGCTGCGCGCGAGCCGCATCTACGCCGAGCGGGGCGATGCCGATCGGGCGATCGAGCACGCGATCACCAGCGGTGATGAGGTTGCCGCCGGTCGCCTGCTGTGGGAGCACGTGCCCGACTACGCCAGCCATGGGCGCGTCGCGGGCGTCGCGGCGTGGCTGGCGCGCTTCAGCGACGCGACGATCCTGGCGAACCCGCAGCTGGCGTTGACACAGGCGGCGCTCGACCTGAACGCCGGCGACGGCGCCGGCGTCGACCGCCTGACGGCGGCTGCCCGGGCGGCGCTCGAGTTCGTGCCCAAGGACGAGCGCTCCTCGATCGAGTTCGGGGCGGACCTGATCGCCGCCTCCGGCGGCATCGCGGTAGCACTCCCGGATGCGCTTGATGCCGGCGCCAGAGCCCGCGCCCTCCTTCCCGAGAGCGATCCGTGGCGCTCGCTCGCCTGCTTCATCGAGGGCGTCGCCCGGCATCTCGGCGGCGACGGAGACGGTGCTGCCGAGGCGCTCGCCGAGGGCGCCCGGCTCGGCGACCGCGCCGCGCCGACGGTCCGCAGCCTCTGCCTCGCGCAGCACGCACTCCTCCTGCTTGACGCCGGTGCCGAGACCGAGGCCTGGGCGCTCGAGGAACACAGTGCGGCGACGGTCCAGCGCTACGGGATCGATAGGCACGAGACTCAGGCGCTGGCGATCGCGGTGACGGCCTTGATCAAAGCTCGCCGCGGCCGGGTCAACGATGCAGTCACGTCGGCGCGGCAGGCCGCCGCGCTGATTCCAGCGATCACCGATATGAGTTCTTGGTACGAGGCCGAGGCGCGGATCGTCCTCGCCCGGGCGCTGCTGCAGCTCGACGACTTCGCCGGCGCCCATCGCTGGCTCGACGAGGCCGAGCCGCACGTGCGGCGGGCGGTCGGGGCGCCCGTCCTCGAGGAGATGCTCGGCCGGGCACGCGAGGAGGCCGCCGCCTCCGGTGGCGAGACGCGCTGGCCGCTGACCCCGGCGGAGCTCCGCCTCCTGCACCAGCTGCCGACCCACCACAGCTTCCGCGAGATCGCCGCGCAGCTGTTCGTGTCGACCAACACGGTCAAGTCCCAGGCACGATCGATCTACCGCAAGCTCGGCGTCAGCTCGCGTGCGGAGGCGGTCGACGTCGCCCAGGCCGCGGGGCTGATCGCCGGCGGTGAGCTGCCCGGCTCGGGGGCGTCGCGCGAGGCAAAAGCGGCGATCCGTCAGCCCGGCTGAACGCCCTCACCCCGTTCGGGTGATGATCGCCGAGGCCGCTGCCCATAGCTTTCGGACTCGGCGACGAGGGCAACGAGGAGACATGGGCGCGAGCGAGACCGAGGTTCACAGGGCGTTGGCGGAGGTCGCCTCGGGCCGGCCCGAGGCGTTGGCCGGAGGGCTCGGCGAGCAGCCGCCGGCCTCGGCCCTCGGTGAGCGCACCGTGGCGCTCGTCCGTCTTGCCGTTTCGACGGCGCTCGATGCGCCGCCCGCCGCCTACGGTCGCCAGGTGACGGCCGCGATCGACGCCGGGGTTACGCCCGCCGAGTTGTTGGAGCTGCTTCGCGCCGTCGCGCCGTTGGTCGGGGAGGCGCGGGCGATCGCCGCCGCTCCCGAGCTGATGCTGGCGCTGGGCATGGGCTTGCCGGGCGCTGCCGCCGGGGATCACGGGCCATGAGCAAGCTGGTGGTGCGCCGGACCCCACTGCTACGGGCGATCGCGATCGCGACCGGCTCCTACCTGCCGCCCCCGACGCCGGCACCGGTAGCGCCCCCGGCCTCACCCAAGCCGCAGCGGCTGCCGTCAGCCGGCGACGCGCGGCCGCTCGCCCGCTGAGTCAGGCGCAGAGGCGCGCGCGAGGATCACGGCGCCCGCGAAGAAGCAGAGCGCGCCGAGCGCCGTGCTCCAGTTCGCGGCCGCGAGGTCGAGCGCGTCGCCCGTCTTCGGGACGACGTAAGAGGCGATCGTGGCGATCACGAAGAAGACGCAGCCCGCCAGGTTGATCGAGGCGATCCTGCCCTCGGCGCTGTGCCGCAGCGAGAAGCCCTGACCGCGGATGTCGGCGAACGCCATCGCGCCCGAGATCAGAAAGCAGGCGGAGCCGATCGCCTCCGGCGCCCAGATCAGCCTGTTGACGTCGGAGTTGTCGATCGTCGTCTGCAGCGCCCGGTAGGTGTTGACGTTGAAGAAGATCGTGCCGGCAAACTGGATCAGCGTCGGCAGCCTGTCCTTGCCGTGCGCCTCGAGTGCCTGTAGCAGCGCCGCCGACGTGAAGAAGAGCGAGCCGACGAAGAAGGTGATGCCGTCGGCTTCGGCACCGACCAGGTTGACGAAGCCGGGGAAGGGACCGACGAAGAAGCAGACCGAGCCGATCGCGAAGAGGCCGCCGATCAGCCGCGGCAGCCCGGGTCGGGCCTTCAGGGTTCCCGCATGTACGGCCATCGCCGCAAGCTATCTGGGGGAGGAGCGGCAACATCACCCCGATCGGGTGAGCTGGAAGGCCGCCGCGTGGGCGTACGATCGGGTGGATGGCAACCGCCGCGGCGATCCTGACGCTGCCGTGGGCTGAGCTCAGCCCCGAGGAGCGCCGCGAGCTGGGCCGGGCCGCGCGAGGGACGGCGCCGCGCTCGAGCCACGCGGAGTTCGATCGGCCCGCCGGCGTCGACCCCGTAGCGATCCTCGAGGCGCAGGAGACCGCGCGGCTGCAGGAGCTGCTGCCGCTGCGCCACCGGCGGATGCTCGACTCGGCGTTCACCTTCTACCGGGGCGCGGCGGCGATCATGGCCGCCGACCTGAGCGGCACTCCCGACGCGGGACTGCGCACGCAGCTCTGCGGCGACGCCCACCTCTCCAACTTCGGCGGCTTCGCCGCCGCCGACCGGCGCATCGTGCTCGACTGCAACGACTTCGACGAGACGCACCCCGGCCCATGGGAATGGGACGTCAAGCGGCTCGCGGCGAGCTTCGAGATCGCCGGGCGCAATCGCGGGTTCGACCGCCCGCAGCGGCGCGACGCCGTTGTCGCGGCCGTCTCCACCTACGCGACGACGATGGCCGAGCTCGCCGAGCTCGGCCACATCGACGTCCGCTACCGCCGCTTCGAGGCGGAGGGCCCGCTCGAGGAGTACCGGCGCTCGGTCGACTCCCGCCGGCGCAAGGCGATCGACCGCAACGCCGCCAAGGCGGCCTCGAAGACGCGGATGCGGGCGCTGGCGAAGCTCACCGAGCGCGTCGACGGGAAGCTCCGGATCCGCTCGCAGCCGCCCGTTCTCGTCCCGACGCGCGAGATCGCCCCGGACGAGGCCGACCTCGTCGCCGAGCTCGTCAACCAGGTGCTCGGTTCCTACCTGGATTCGCTCGCGGACGAGAACAAGCACCTGCTGCGTAAGTACCGCTTCGTCGATGCCGGACGCAAGGTGGTCGGCGTCGGCAGCGTCGGCACGCGCGCGTGGATCGCCCTGCTGATCGGCCGTGACGACAGCGACCCGCTCTTCCTGCAGATCAAGGAGGCCGAGGCCTCGGTACTCGAGCCGTATACGGGTCCGTCCGTCTACTCGCACCATGGCCGCCGCGTCGTCGAGGGTCAGCGCCTGATGCAGGCGGCCGGCGACATCCTCCTCGGCTGGACGTCCGCGACGATCCGCTCCGAGCCCGAGCGTCACTTCTACGTGCGGCAACTCTGGGATGCCAAGGCCTCGGCCCGGATCGAGGAGATGACGCCCGGCGATCTCGCCACGTTCGGCCGCGTCTGCGGCACGACGCTCGCCGGCGCGCATGCCCGCGGCGGCGATCCGATCGCGATCGCAGGCTACCTCGGGGGCGGCAAGGGGTTCTCGAAGGCGATGGGCTCCTTCGCCGCCGCCTACGCGGACCGCAACGAGAGCGACTTCGCGGAGTTCTCGCAGGCGATCGAGGACGGCCGGCTGGAGCTGGCGCCGCCCGAGCCGGACTGACCGGGGCGCGGTCCCCGTTTCACCCAGACGTGGTGATGCGCGTGCTCGCGCGGCGCTTCACGCTCGCCTCCGAGCCTCGCACGGCGGGGGATACGGAACGAGGAGAAGCGTGAGCAGCAAGGCGAACGACCACGGTGCGGTGAACCCGATCGATGACGACGGCTTCATCGGCAAGTTCGGCAACAAGTTCCTGACCGAGGGACCGCCCGACGGTGAGTTGCCCTCGCACGGTATGCCGGCGGTCGACGCGATGCGCCTGATCGGCGAGGAGCTCGTCCTCGACGGCGTTCCCGAGCGCAACCTGGCCACCTTCGTCACCACGTGGATGGAGCCGGAGGCGCAGCGCGTGGTCGCGATGAACCTCCACCGCAACTTCATCGACCACGCCGAGTACCCGCGCACGGCCGAGATCGAGCAGCGCTGCATCCGCATCCTCGCCAGCCTGTTCAACGCGCCAGGCGAGACGACCGGTGCCCGCACCCAGGGTTCTTCGGAGGCGATCATGCTCGGCGCCCTGTCGCTGAAGTGGAAGTGGCGCCAGCGTCAGCAGGCCGCGGGCCGGCCGACCGACAGCCCCAACCTCGTCTTCGGCGGCGACGTGCACGTCGTCTGGGAGAAGTTCTGCCGCTACTTCGACGTCGAGCCGCGGATCGTCCCGCTGCAGCCCGACAAGTACACGATCGGGCCCGAGGACGTGGAGCCGCACGTCGACGAGAACACGATCGGCGTCGCCGCCGTGCTCGGCACGACGTTCACCGGTCACGCCGACGACATCGAGGGGATCAACTCGCTGCTCGTCCGGCTCAAGCAGGAGAAGGGCATCGACGTGCCGCTGCACGTCGATGCGGCCAGCGGCGGCTTCGTCTGGCCCTTCCTCTACCCCGATCGCGAGTGGGACTTCCGGCTCGAGCAGGTGCGCTCGATCAACGTCTCCGGGCACAAGTTCGGGATGGTCTACCCGGGCATCGGCTGGCTCATCTTCCGCGAGAAGGCCGATCTGGCCGAGGACCTCGTCTTCTACGAGAACTACCTCGGCAAGACGGACGCGACGTTCACGCTCAACTTCTCGACGGGCTCGGCGATGGTTCTGGCGCAGTACTACAACTTCTGCCGCTTCGGTTTCGAGGGCTATCGCTACGTGATGAGCGTGATGCACGAGAACGCGCAGCTGCTCGCCTCGCGCCTGCGCGACATGGGCCGCTTCCAACTGATCGGCGACGGAGAGGAGCAACTGCCGCTCGTTGCGTTCAACCTTGCCGACGAGGACCGCTTCGATGAGTTCGACATCGCCTGGCAGGTCGCGGCGGAGCGCAACTGGATGCTGCCCGCCTACACGATGCCGCCGAAGGCCGACCACGTGAAGATGCTGCGGGCGCTGGTCAAGCTCAACTTCAGCCACACGCTCGTCTCGACGCTCGCCGACGACATCGGGGCGGCCTGCGAGACGCTCGAGAGCAAGGGCGGCGCCCACGAGAGCGAGCGTGCGAAGGTCAAGTCGGCGACAGGCTATTGAGCGGGTGCGGCGAAGATCACCCTGACCGGGTGACGGTGGCCGGCAACAGGCGGCCTACCTTCGTTCCGCAACCACGAGGGGATTGCCTCCTCGCGAAAGGAGAACGAACATGAAGGGTTCAGGACGCGCGGTGTTCGCGGCGACTTTGCTGCTGATCATCGGCTTCATCAACATCATCTACGGGATCGGCGCGCTCGGTGACGCGAACGTCTTCGTCGGCGATACGCGCTTCGTCTTCACCAACCTGCATACGTACGGTTGGGTGCTGATCGTCCTCGGCATCATCCAGCTCACGGGCGGTGCCTCGCTGATCGCCGGCCACATCTACGGCCGCGTGATCGCGATCGCCGCCGGCAGCATCGGCGCGATCGAGGCGCTGGTTGGAATGGGCGGCCACTACCCGTGGTGGTCGTTCGGCGTGTTCCTCCTCTGCATCTGGGTCGTCTGGGGTGTCATCGAGTGGGACCCGGACGAGCCCGCGCCCGGGCCGAGGGTCTAGCGCCACCGACCGAACAAAGCACACCTCGAGCGGGGCCTGCGGGCCCCGCTCGTCGTTCACCGGTCAGGCGCCGCCGGGTTACGGGGCCGGCGCGCCCTGGGCTGAGGGCGCCGCTCCGCCTCCCGCGCCTTTGCGAGGTCGGCGGAGATGCGGATGATCGCCGAGGTCACGGGCGCGGCGAGCACCAGGCCGACGGCGCCGAACAGGGCGCCGGCGCCGATCGTCAGGATCAGTACGGCGAGCGGATTGAGGCCGAGCGCCGCCCCGTAGGCGATCGCTTGCACGACCTGCTGTAGGGGTCCGTTCGAGAGCAGCTGGATGACGACCATCCCCGAAGCCGCGTCGGGCCCGCCGCCGCCGAGTGCGAGCCGTCGGCGAGCCTGGCGGACGTCACTCGATCCGGGTGATGCCCAGCCATGCGACCGAGATAGCCTGCGCCCATAACCGGAAACCTGAGTTGAACCGAGAGGTGGTAGAGGTGGCGAGCGAAGAACTGGACGAGGTCGGCCCGATCGATTACATCCTGGTCGAGTGGCCCGACCGGCAGCCCAACGGAGAGGCCATGCCGCTGCTCCTCGACCTGGTCGAGCGGGGCATCATCCGCGTCCTCGACCTCGCGGTCTTCGTCAAGGGCGAGGACGGCACGATCGCAGCGCTTGACCTCGAGGACCTCGGTGGTCCGGCGGAGCATCTGCAGGTCTTCGCCGGCGCCTCCTCGGGGCTGATCGGCGACGAGGACCTTGCCGAGGCGGCCGAGGCGCTCGAGCCCGGGACCGCGGCGGCGCTGCTCGTCTACGAGAACTCGTGGGCGGCGCCCTTCGCGTCCGCCGTGCGTCGCTCCGGTGGCCAGCTCGTCGCCAGCGGCAGGATCCCGGTGCAGGCGCTGCTCGCAGCGCTCGACGAGCTCGAGGGCTGACCGGCCCCGTCACACTTCGACCACTCAGCGAACAAGGAGCGAGACAATGCCAGGACTGATTCGAGGAGTAGCCCGCACCGCCGTCGTCGCCGGCACGGCGACCGCCGTCAGCGGTCGCGTCCAAAAGCGCCAGCACCAGCGCTGGGCCGACCAGGGCCGCGACCCCTACACCGGCGTCGACATGGGGACCGAGCAGCAGATGGCTGAGCAGGCGCAGCCCGCCGCCCCGGCGGCGCCCGCGGCAGATCCGATCGCGCAGCTCAAGCAGCTCGGCGAGCTCCGCGACAGCGGCGTCCTCACCGAGGAAGAGTTCGCGGCCCAGAAGGCCAAGATCCTCGGCTGAGGCGCCGTCTCGAGAGGTTCGAGCAGCGGCCGGCGGCCCTCGGGTCGCCGGCCGTTTGCGTTCCGGCGGTCGCCGCGGGCCCAACCCCGACGCCGGCGGAAGGTTGACCGCCTTTGGGCACCGAGGGGCGCAGGCGAAGTCCATCTCTGGGCCCGCTGGGCCCGCTGGGCCCGCGGCACCGAACCTCGTCGACTTTCCCGTCATATAGATGGAAAAGTCGACAAGGAACGCCCAAGCCCACCCCCCTTCTCAACCGACCTCCCTCAGTGCCCTCGCGCTGCCACGCCCTTCGCCGGCAACGCCGGTCCGCGCGGCGTAAGGGGCTGGAGCTGCCGCCACCCCCCGCCGACCCAGCCCGGACCAGCCTGGCCAGACGCCGCTCAGGCGTCTTCGATCGCGATCGCCGCGGCGAGCAGGATGGCGATGTCGACGAGTATGAGGAGCAGCCCGAGCACGAACTCGTCGGTCATGAACATGATCGCTGCCGCGATGTGGGCGATCGCCGAGATGACGGCGATCCACAGGCCAGGCTTCATGCCGAGCGCCGCCGCCGGGACGGCGGCGAGCTGGATCAGGGCGACGACCAGCATCAGCCAGCCCCAGGGCCGCGCGTCGCCGACGAGCCAGGAAGCGGTGGTGATGAAGATGTCCGAGCCGGCGATCACCGCGATCGCGTAGAAGAGGTTGAGGAGGCCGATCAGCCCGAGCCAGCCGGCGACGGTGAGGCGCTCGCCGATGGTCCCGAGCTGCGGGCGCTCGACGAAACGGAAGTTGTTCGGTTGGTAGGCCTGGGTCGGCATCGCCTGATCCTCCTGTTGGTGTGAACCGCGCCGGCGCGCGGTCGGCACCATATTGAACTCCAGCGCAGGCGCAGGGCCGCGAGCATCACCCTGACCGGGTGATCCGTGCAGGGGCGTTTCCCATAGGCTCGGCCCGATGATGGAGGCGCAGGCCGCCCAGCCCCAGCCGCCGGCGGGAGGGCCCGACCCGATGGCCGTGATGCGGCAGCGTTCGTTCCTCAAGCTGCTCGTGCTGGCGGCGATCGTCGGCATCGTCTCCTCGCTCGTCGCCTGGTGCTTTCTCGAGGCGATCCACCAGATCCAGGTCGGCGTCTACGACGACCTGCCCGACACCTTCGGCTTCGACAGCACCCCGGACTGGTGGTCGCTGCCGTTCCTCGTCATCGCCGGCGTGCTCGTCGCCTTCGCCGTTGCGCGCATGCCAGGGAAGGGCGGGCACATTCCAGTCCGCGGGCTCAACGCGACGCCGACCGAGCCGATCGACCTGCCCGGAGTCCTGCTCGCCGCGCTCGCCGGCATTGGCCTCGGCATCGTGCTCGGTCCCGAGGCGCCGCTGATCGCCGTCGGCGGCGGGCTCGGCTTCCTGCTGATCCGCCAGGCGGCCTCCGATTCGCCGCCGGAGGCGCAGCTGATCATCGCCTTTGCGGGCGTCTTCGCCGCGATCTCGTTCCTGTTCGGCTCGCCCGTGATCGCGGCAGTACTGCTGGTCGAGGCGGCCGGGCTCGACAAGCAGCGGCTGCCGCTCATCCTGATCCCCGGTCTGCTCGCCTCCGGGATCGGCTCGCTGCTGGCCACCGGCATGGGCTCGTGGACCGGCCTCGACACCTCGGCCATCGCGCTCGGGCCGATCAGCCTGCCCGCCTTCGCGCGCCCGGATGCGGTCGACTTCCTGTGGACGATCCCGCTTGCGGTCGTGATCGCCGTGGCCGTGCACCTCATCTTCATCATCGGCCGCCGGGTCGAGCCCGCTGCCCTGCGCCGTCCTTTCGTCGTGCTGCCACTGATCGGGGCGACGGTTTCGGTGCTCGCGATCGTGTTCGCGCAGATCACCGACAAGGGCGCCGACGAGGTCTTCTTCTCGGGCGAGGTGCAGGTCGCGCCGCTGGTCCACGACGCCGCCGCCTGGTCGACGGGGGCCCTTGCCGTTCTGATCGCGCTCAAGGGGATCGCCTACGGGATCTCGCTCGGCAGCTTCCGCGGCGGCCCGGTCTTCCCGGCGATCTTCCTCGGCACCGCCGGCGGGATCATGGCGTCGCGGTTGCCGGGCTTCGAGCTGACGCCGGCGATCGCGGTCGGCATCGGCGCCGCGGTCGTCGCGGTCCTGCGGCTGCCGCTCTCGGCCACGGTCCTGGCGCTCGTGCTCACCGCCGGCTCGGGGCTCGGCACGAGCCCGCTGATCATCGTCGGCGTCGTCGTCGCCTACCTGGTCGTGATCGAGCTGCCGCAGCCGTCGGACGAGGACGACGAGCCCGCCGCAGCGCGCGCGGGCTCCGGGGCGGATCCGCCGCCTGCGCCGACCTAGGTGGGATCAACCATCTAGATCTAGACGCCGCCCTTGGCCGGCGGCCCGAGCCGCGCGACCTGCTCCTGCAGCGCCGTGATCTCGGCGGTGAGCCGGTCCAGCTTCTCCTCGACCGCCAGCTCAGGCCCACGGTCGCGCAGCGACTGCGCTCGGGTGACGAAGGCGGTCGTGATCCAGCCCGTGAGCACGGCGAAGAAGGAGAGGCCCCCGACCATCAGGACCGTCGCGACGAGTTGCCCGGCGCCATTTTGCGGGACGACGTCGCCGTAGCCGACGGTGGTCACGGTCTGCGTCGCCCACCACATCCCGTACCAGACCGAACCGAAGGTGTCGGGGTCGATCAGATGCTCGACGATCCCGAAGACGACGATCGCCGCGACCCACGCAGTCGCGATCAGCGAGGCCGCGATCCGCGGCAGCAGCCCCTTTTCCTCGACGCGCCGTTCCATGTAGCGCTGAGCCATCGAGCTGTCCGGCTTGGAGGGCACGGCGAGGTCTTCGCCGGAGGCCCGCCGGACCCTGCCGTGGTCCTTCCTCCGCAGCCGGCCCTGCAGCGGGCGGCTGGATCGTTAGGCGCCGACGCCGACCGGCGTCGCGATCGCCGGCTCGACGTCGAGGGGCGCGAGCGCGGCGTCGCGGGCCTTGGCGATCACGTCCTCGAACTCCGAGCGCCAGCGCTTGACCATCGAGGCGACCGGCATCGCCATCGCGTCGCCGAGCACGCACAGGCAGTGGCCGATGATGTTCTCCTGGACGGAGGCGATGATGTCGAGGTCCATCGGCGTCGCCTCGCCGCGGACGACCCGCTCGAGCATCTTCACCGTCCAGTTCGTGCCCTCCCGGCAGGGCGTGCACTTGCCGCACGACTCGTGGTGGTAGAAGCGCGCCGTGCGCAGCGCCATGTGCGGGATCGAGACGGTCTGGTCGGCGACGATGATCGCCCCGGAGCCGAGCATCGAGCCGGCGTCGGCCATGTCCTCGAACGTGTACGGCAGGTCGAGCTCCTCGGGACCGAGGACGGGGGCGGAGGAGCCGCCCGGGTACCACGCCTTGACGTCACCGACGAGCGGCCCGCCGGCCAGGTCGTAGATGAGCTCACGGCTCGGGATGCCGAGCTCGACCTCGTAGTTGCCGGGCCGCTTGACGCAGCCGGAGACCGAGACGACCTTTGTCCCCGTCGACTGCTCGGTGCCGAAGCTCTTGAACCAGTCGGCGCCGTTGTTGACCACGTGCGGGACGTTGCTCAGCGTCTCGACGTTGTTGATCAGCGTCGGCCCGCCGTACAGGCCCTGGATCGCGGGGAAGGGGGGCTTCAGTCGCGGGTTGCCGCGCTTGCCCTCGAGCGCGTCGAGCAGCGCCGTCTCCTCGCCGCAGATGTAGGCGCCGGCGCCGCGGTGGACGACGAGGTCCACGGTCGTCCCGGTGCCGAGGAGGTTCTCGCCCAGGTAGCCCGCCGCGTACGCCTCGGCGACGGCTTCGTCGAGCACGTCGGCGACCTCGGCGTACTCGCCGCGGATGAAGATGAAGGCCTTCGTCGTGTCGGCGGCCATACCCGCGATTGCGATCCCCTCGATCAGCTGGTGCGGGTTCTTGAACATCAGCTCGCGGTCCTTGAAGGTGCCCGGCTCGGACTCGTCGGCGTTGCAGCACAGGTACTTCTGCATCGACCCGCGTGGCAGGAAGCCCGCCTTCTTGCCCATCGAGAAGCCGGCGCCGCCGCGGCCGCGCAGGCCGCAGTCCTCGAGATCGTGCAGGAGCTCGTCGGGCTCGATGCCCCTGAACGCCTTTTCGATCGCCGTGTAGCCGCCGCGGCGCTTGTATCCGGCCAGCGTCCGCAGCTCCGGATCGTCGATGTTGCGGAACAGCATCCGTGTCTCAGGCACGGGAAAAACCTACCGGAACGGCGTGCGGGGTCGGGATCTGGGCCGTCCGGGAAGATCGCCCGATCAGGGTGATGGTGCCGCCTGGCGCGCTCGCATAGGGTGCCGACCATGGCCGGCAAAGCCGATCAACCGACGGCCGAGCTCCCTGCCGCCCACAGGCGCCATCGGGCGGGCGTCTGGACGCTCGTCGTCGTCGCCTCGATCCTGCTGATCTTCTCGATCACGGCCAACTGGGTCCAGGAGGCGCTGCTCGACACGAACCAGGTCAGCAAGACGACGGACTCGATCCTCGCCGACTCCGACGTCCAGGAGCAGCTCAGCGTCTTCGCCGTCGACCAGCTCTACAAGGACGTCGACGTCCAGGCTCAGATCGAGGCGAAGCTGCCGCCCCAGGTGCAGCCGTTCGCGGGCCCGATCGCGGCCGTGACGAGGGACCTCGCCACCAACGTGGCCGAGAAGGCGCTCGCCTCGCCCCAGGTCCAGGGGCTCGTCTCCGGCGCGGTGACCGCGGCACACAAACAGTTCGTCTCGTTGATCGAGGACAAGGGCCAGTTCGTCTCGACCACCAACGGCGAGGTCACCTTCCAGTACGGCGCCGTAATCGCCGATCTGGCTGCCCGGCTCGGAGTCAATCCGGCGACGATCGAGCAGATTCAGAGCTTCATCCAGGACTTCTCGGTAACGCTCCGCGACCGGCTCACCGAGGCGCAGGGCAAGATCTCCTCGGTCCGGGCCGGCATCGCCCAGGCGCAGACGGGCGTGCTCGATTCCGAGACCCGGACCAACCTCACGGAGCTCAACACGCTCGCCGGCGACCTGGTCACCCAGATCAAGGGCCTGCAGAAGAAGATCGCCGGCATCGAGGACAAGGTGCCCTCGCAGCTGCAGGGCAAGCTCTCCGACCTCAAGGGCGTCCTCGCCGACGTCAAGCACCGGCTCGTCGTGCTCGAGCACCGCACCGCAGTCGTGCTCAAGGATCCGAGCCGGGCGAACGTCGAGGCGCTCGATGCCAACCTCGCCACGCTGCAGGGCCGGGTAACGACGCTGCTCGACAGCCAGGTCGTCCAGAACCCGGGCCAGCTCGTGCTGATGGACTCCAACGAGCTGAGCGGCATTCAGACGGCCGTCAAGGTGCTCCGCAACCTGGGCATCGTGCTGCCGCTGCTCGTCTTCTTCCTCTTCATCGCCGCGCTCTATCTCGCCAAGGGCTGGCGCCGGGAGGCGCTGAGCGCGGTCGGCGGCGGCATCGTTGTCGCGACGCTCGTCGTGCTCACGGCCAAGCGCCTGATCGGCAACGAGGTCGGCTCCCTGGCGAGCACCGAAACCGTCAAGCCGGCCATCGAGTCAGTGTGGGACATCCTCTCCCAGTCGCTGCGCGACCGGGCCCGCTTCATCCTCGTCATCGGCCTCGGGTTCCTCGCTGCCGCGGCGCTCGCCGGGCCGAGCCGCTATGCCGTGGCGTCGCGTCGCTTCATCGCCCCCTTCCTGCGCGATCACCCGGTCGGCACGTACACGATCGTCGCCGGCGTCTACCTGCTGTGGCTGTCCTTCATGCCGGGCGTCCAGGGCATCGGGCAGGTGCTCGTCTTCATCCTGCTCGCGGCGCTGACCGCGTTCGGCGTGGCAGTCCTGCGCCGCCAGACGGCCCGGGAGTTCGCGCCCGGCAACGACGCCGCGCGCAGCTAACGGCTGCGCTCAGATCAGCGCCGCGGCCGAGCGGATCGCCGTGTAGACGGCGGCCCCAACGATGACCACGGCGAGTGCCTGGCGCAGCCGCTCGCCGTCGTAGCGCTCGGCGACCTGATGGCCGGCGAGCGCGCCGAGGGCCGCGGCGATCGAGAGCGGGATCGCGATGCTCCAGTCGACGTCGCCGGAGGCGATCCGGTCGACGAGCGCGAAGCCGGAGCCGATGATCACGATCAGCAGGCTCGTCGCCACCGCCTCGATCGTCGAGAAGCGCAGGCCCAGGACAAGCACCGGGACGATCACGAAGCCCCCGCCGACGCCGAACAAGCCCGTGATCCAACCGACCGCGAGGCCGTAGACGATGACGCGCACGACGCTTGAGCGTGAGATGCCGAAGCGCCACGGCCGGAACTGGGCCGGCCGGCGCGCGGCGTCGCTGACGAGGGCCGCCGCCCCGGCGACCATCAGCGGGCTGAAGATGAGCAGCAGCAGGTCGGGGTTCAGGTGCCGGTTGACAACGGAGCCGGCGAGCGCGCTGACGCCGGCGGCCAGGCCGAAGGCAATGCCGGCGCGGAGGCGCACGTCGTCGGTGCGCAGGTAGGCGGCGAGCGCCGCCAGCGCCCCGGCGATCACGATCACGAGGGAGGTCGCCTGCGCCTCGCGCACGTCCTGGCCGACGACGTAGACGAGCAGCGGCACGGCGAGCAGCGAGCCGCCACCGCCGAAGGCGCCCATCAAGAGGCCGATCGCGAGGCCGAGCGGTGCCGCCTCGAGGCCGCTCATCGGCGCCCCGCCGGCTGGTTACGAAGCATGTCGTGACGACATGGAACGTGACGCCTCGCCGGCGATCAGTCCGCGGCCCGGGGATCCTCGAGCGGCAAGCCCTGCTCCCGCCAGGCGCTCATGCCACCGCGGGGGACGTAGGCGACCCGCTCGGCGCCGAAGCGCTGCAGCAGGCTCGCCGCGATCCCGGCCCGGGTGCCGCCCTGGCAGATCGTCGCCACCGGCTTGCCGTCGACGTCGGCGGGGAGCTGGTCGATGTCGTGCCAGACGAGGTTGCGGGCGCCGGGGATGTGGCCCTCCTCGTACTCGCCGGGCTCGCGCACGTCGAGGACTTCGATCTCGCCCGCGTCCCAGCGCTCCTTGAGCTCACCGACCGTGAGCCGCTCGGTCCGCTCCACCGGCCGTTCCTCCTCGCGCCAGGCGGTCATGCCGCCGTCGAGGAAGCCGCCGAGGTTGCGCAGGCCGACGGCTTGGGCGAGCTGCACCGCGCGGACGCCGTCGGCGTCGTCGCGCCCGGCGAAGACGATTTCCTGGTCGGGTGTGGCGAGCCACGCGAGCCGCGAGGCGAAGCCCGGGCCGAGGATCGAGATGTGCGTGGCACCGGGGATGTGGGCGTCGCCGAACTGCATCGTCGTTCGCGTGTCGACGAGGAACGCCCCGTCGTCGATCCGGCGCTGCAGCTGGCCCGGCGTCAGCGGGTGCGCGTCGACGCCGTCGGTGAGCAGCTCGCCGCGGTTGATCGCGACGATGTTGCGGAAGTTCGGCGGCTGGGAGCCGATCCGCTCGAGCGAGGCGGCGACGAACTCCTCGGAGTCGTTGATCGCAAGCAGCTCGTTGTGGGCGCGCTCGAAACCGATCGTCGAGGCGATCTTCGGGCTCATCGCGCCGGAGCCGCACATCGAGCCGCCGAGGTGGCCGGGCCAGATCTCGGTGTCCGCCGGCAGGCCGAGCAGCTTGCCGTGCAGCGACTCGAAGATCCCGCGGGCGCCCTCGGTCTTGTCGATCGCGAGATCCGGCCGGGCGACGTCGCCGACGAACAGCGTGTCGCCGGTCAGCACCGCCCAGGGGTCGTCGGAGCGCGAGCGGTCGATCAGCGCGAACGCCGTGTGCTCGGGCCGGTGGCCCGGCGTGTGCAGCGCGCGGATCACGAGATCGCCGAGCTCCAGCTCCCAGCCGTCGTCGAAGGACTCGTGCTCGTAGTCGGGGTCGGCGAGCCGGTGCACATGGATCGTCGCCCCGGTCGCCGCCGCCAGCCGGCCGTGGCCGGAGACGTGATCGGCGTGGTTGTGCGTCTCGAGCACGTGCTCGATCTTCACCCCGAGGTAACGGGCCGTCTGCAGGTACTCGTCGATCTCGAACTTCGGATCGACGATCGCGACGGAATCGCCGTCGCCGACCATGTAGGAGGCGCACGAGAGGTCCTCCTGCAGGAACTGTCGGAAGATCATCGGTGACTCCTTGGCTCGTTGGTTGGCTTTCGCATCAGTGACCGAAGCGTACGTTCGGCAGCAGCTTCTGCAACCGGCGGGGCACGGCCCACGCGGCGGCGCCTGCGAAACGGAGCAGGACGGGCACGAGCAGCAGCCGCACGAGCAGCGCGTCGAGGAGCACCGCGATCCCGAGGATCACGCCCATCTCCTTCGGCGGCAGCGGGCCCGAGAGCGCGAACGTGAGGAACACCGCGACCATCACGCCGGCCGCCGCGAAGATCACGCGGCCGGAGTGGGCGAGCCCACCGACCATCGCCTCGCGGGCGTTGTGGCTGCGGTCCCAGTGCTCCTTTGCCGAGGACAGCAGGAAGACCGTGTAGTCCATCGAGATGGCGAAGACCATCGCGAAGAAGAACACGGGCGCCCACGCGTCGAGGAAGCCCTGCGACTCGAATCCGAGCAGGCCGGACAGGTGCCCGTCCTGGAAGATCAGCGTCGCCGCGCCGAACGCGGCGCTGACCGCGAGCAGGTTGGTGATCACGCCGAGCGCGGCGACCAGCGGTGCCTGCAGGGCAACGAGCAGCAGCAGGAAGCCGAGCACGAGCACGACCCCGATGACCAGCGGCGTCCGGTCCTTGAGCAGCTGCTCGAGGTCGTGGTTCTCGGCGACCGCGCCGCCGACGAGCACCTGGTTGGGCAGCTCGCTGCGGAGCCTGTCGATCGTCGCGCCCGTGGCGCTCGCGGACGGATCCGACGCCGGGACCACCTGGACCATGGCGCCGCCCTGCGGGCCCGCGAGGATCGGCTGCACGGCGGCAACGCCGGGGTCGGCCTTTGCCTCGTTGGCGGCCATCTTCACCTGCGCCGCCGGGCCGACGAGTTGCAGGGTGCCGGGAGCACCGGGGCCGAAGGCCGAGGTGATCTGCTGGTAGCCGGTCCGCGAAGAGTCGCCCTCGGGCACGACCTTGATCGACGGCATGCCGGTGTCGAGGCGCAGGATCGGCAGCGCCAGAAGGACGAGCAACAGCAGCGCCGGCATGCCGTAGAGCAGCGGCCGTCGCCAGATCCGCTCGCCCCAGGCGGCGAAGCGCGCCGAGCGGTGCTCGCCGGAGTGCACCCAGGGCAGGCTCAATGAGTCGATCTTCGGGCCGAGCTTGGCGAGCACGGCCGGCAGCAGCGTCAGCGACGCGCCGAGGACGAAGATCACGGCGAGCATGATCCCGAGCGCCATCGATCTGAAGGCCGGGCTCGGGACGAGCATCACCGCCGAGAGCGAGATCAGCACGGTCATGCCGCTGAACAGGACGGCCTTGCCGGCCGTGTCCATCGTCACGGCGGCGGCCTCGACCGGGTCACGCTCGGCGCCGAAGAGGGCGCCGCGGAAGCGGTAGACGATGAACAGCGCGTAATCGATGCCGAGCGCCAGCGCGAACATGAGCGCGAAGTTCATCGCCCAGATCGAGATGTCGAAGAGCTGCGAGCCGAGGTAGAGGGATCCGGCCGCGGCGGCCAGCCCCATGATCGTCAGCATCAGCGGCAGACCGGCGGCGACGAGCGATCCGAAGGCGAGCAGCAGGATCGTCAGCGTCACCGGCCAGGAGATCACCTCCGACTTCATCATCGCGTTGCGGTTCGCCTCGTTGAAGTCCGACCACATGCCGGAGGACCCCGTCAGGGCGACCGTGACCTGATCGTTACCGGCGGCGGCGAGGGGACCCTTGAGGTCGTCGGCGGCGCGGACCATGTCGTTGCTGTTCGCACCGGCGGCGGCCTGCACGACGACCGTGTGGCCATCGGGCGAGATCGCGCCGGACTGCCGCGGCGGGATCACGCGGGCGACGCGCTGATCGCCGGCAAGCACGTGGCCGGTCTTGGCGACGACAGCGTCGAAGGCGGGGTCGCCGGAGCTCAGCGTGCTCGAGCTGACCACGACCTGCAGGGCGCTGGAGGAGAGGCCCCCGAACTGCGTGTCGAGCTGCTGGCGGGCGGCGACCGATTCGGAGCCGCTCGCCTCCCAGCCGGCGCCGGAGAGCGCCGTCTCGACCTTCGGCGCGAAGAAGCCGAGGCCGACGACGATCACGATCCACGCGATCAGGACGGTGCGGAAGTGGGAGCCGGCCCAGGCGCCGAGGCGCCCGACCGGTCCGACGACGACCGGTGCGACAGGTGAAGTGCTTGCAGCGCTCATCAGGCCACCGCCGCCAGGGCGTTGGAGAGCTCGCCGACGCGGCGTTCGATGCCGCCGCAGACGGCTTCACAGATCTCGAGCACGGAGTCGTCGGCGATCGCGTAGAGCACGCGGTTGCCGTCCTTGCGGCGGCTGACGATGCCGTCGCCATGGAGGGCGCCGAGGTGCTTGGAGACGTTCTGCTGACTCGTGCCCAGTGCCTCGGAGAGCTCGCTGACGGAGGCCTCGCCGGCCTCCCGCAGCTGGTCGAGGGCGCGGATCCGCATCGGCTCGCTGAGGAGCCGGAAGCGCCCGGCGATGAGCTCGACGACGGGCTCAGGGATCGGTGACGGAAGGGCCATCTGGGTTGCCTTTCAAGCTATACAACTAAACAGTTGTGAATGAGAGTAGCACAGCTGCAGTGAACCCGCCACCCGCGGTGCCCGTAGGTGTTTAGGTGCGGAAGATGGGAACCGCTTACCCTTGCGGCGTGGCGCAGCGCGGAGAAGAGGCGTGACCGAACGACGTCTGCGGATAACGCTCGGCGTGCTTGGCCTGATCGGCCTTGGGATCGCCGTCTACCTGACGATCGAGCACTACGCCGGCGGCGACAACCCCGTCTGCGCCTTCGGTGGCGGCTGTGAGACCGTGCAGCACTCCGATTACGCGAAGCTCGCCGGCATCCCGGTTCCTGTGCTCGGGCTGCTCGGTTACGTCGCGGTGCTCGTCGCCGCAGCGCTACCCGGCGACCCCGGCCGGATGCTCGGCATCCTCGCGGCGCTGATCGGCTTCGGCTTCTCCGCCTACCTGACTTACCTGGAGCTCTTCGTCATCAACGCGATCTGCCAGTGGTGCGTGGGCAGCGCGATCGTCATGACCCTCGTGCTCATCGTTAGCCTGCTGCGCGGGATACGGTTCGCCGGCGTTAGCACGGCACCGCGAGAGCCCCTACCCAGCTAGACCCCACCCCAGAGAGGACACCCGACCGGATGGCATCCCGCAAGGACGAGAAGGAACAGCGACGGCAGGAACGGCTCGAGGCCGAGCAGGCCGAATCGAGCCAGGCCGCGCGCCAGCGCATGTTCGCGATCATCGGCGGCGTGGCGCTGATTGCGGTGGTGGTCGTCGTCGCGTTGATCGTGATCAGCCAGTCCGGCAGCGACTCCAGCGGGGGCAACGCCAACGAGATCACGACCAACTCGACCGTCGATCTCGTCAACGGCCTCGATCAGAACGGAACCGTGCTTGGCGACCCGAACGCGAAGGCGACGATCGTCGAGTTCGGCGACCTGCAGTGCCCCGCCTGCAAGGCATTCAGCGACAAGTCGATCCCCGAGCTCCTCTCCGGCCCGGTCACGCCGGCGACGCCAACATCGAGTTCAAGAACTTCATCATCATCGGCCCGCAGTCCGTCGACGCCGCGAAGGCGGCGCTGGCGGCCTCCGAGCAGGGCCGCTACTGGCAGTTCGTCGAGACCTTCTACGCCAACCAGGGCACGGAGAACTCGGGCTACGTCACCGACGAGTTCCTGACGGACGTCGCCGAGGCGGCCGGCGTCAAGGACATCGACGCCTGGAACACCTCGCGCAACTCCGACAAGTGGACGAAGCAGCTGCAGGCCATCCAGAAGGAAGCCAGCGAGAAGGGCTTCTCGAGCACGCCCTCGCTGCTCGTCGAGGGCCCCGGCGGCACGCAGGTCGTCGGTGCCGCGCCGTCGACCGGCCAGGTCGAGGACGCGATCCAGAAGGCCTCCGGCTCCTGAGCTGAGTCCCGCCTCCGGCCTCGTGCCCGGCCCACCGCCCGGCGACGGGCGGCGTTGCGGGATACCCGCAGGCCGTCGGCGCCGCGCCACGGATGTAGGCGCCTGCGGCTAAGGGCACCATCGGGGGCAGCTCCTCGAACGGGGGGCCGGTTCCCGATCAGGAGGTTCGCCTTGCCAGCCCAACGTGTCGTCGTCGTCGGTTCGAGCTTCGCGGGGCTGACCGCGGCGCTCGAGCTCCGCAAGCAGCTCGCCGACGAGCACGAGGTCGTCGTCCTCGACCCGCGCGAGGACTTCACCTTCATCCCGTCGCTGATCTGGCTGCCGCTCGGCATCCGCGAGCCCGACGACGTCACCTTCCCGCTGGCGCCGATGTACGAGCGCAAGGGGATCCGCTTCGTCAACGAGGCGGCGACGCGGATCGATCTCGCCAACCGCGAGGTCGCGACCTCGGGTGGGCAGACGCTCCGTACGACCGGCTGCTGCTGGCGACGGGCCCGCGGCTCGCCTTCGAGAAGATCGCCGGCCTCGGCCCCGAGGAGCGGCTACACGAGCTCGATCTGCAACCTCGAGCACGCGCTCGCACGCCCGCGAGTCCTGGGAGCGGTTCCTCGACGACCCGGGCCCGGTCGTGATCGGCACCGCCCAGGGCGGCTGCTGCTTCGGCGCCTCCTACGAGTTCCTCTTCAACGTCAAGCACCGGATCAAGAAGGCGGGGCTCGAGGACGTCGCCCCCGTCACCTTCGTCACGGCCGAGCCGTTCCTCGGCCACTTCGGTCTCGGCGGCGTGGGCAATTCCTCCGAGATGGTCGGCAAGTTCTTCGACCGGCTCGGGATCGAGGGGATCACCAACAACGAGATCGAGCGCGTCGACGACGGCGAGATGCACCTCGAGGGCGGCCGCACGCTGCCCTTCAGCTTCTCGATGATCGTGCCGCCGTTCACCGGGGTCGACGTGGTCCGCGACACCGAGGGCCTCGCCAACCCGATGGGCTTCATTCCCGTCGACGCCCAGTACCGCCACGTCGATCACCCCGAGGTGTTCGCCGCCGGGGTCGACATCGCGATCCCGCCGCCCGGCGAGACGCCGGTGCCGGCCGGGGTCCCGAAGACCGGGCACATGAGCGAGAAGATGGCCGAGGTCGCCGCGCGCAACATCGCCGCCGACATCGACGATGGCGCTGCACGAGGAGCTGCCGCTCGCCGACCTCGCCGCGGTCTGCGTCCTCGACGCCGGCAACAACGGCGTCATCTTCAAGGCCGACCACGTGCTCGGCGACAGCGAGAACCCGCGGATCATGCACGGACCGCAGGCGCACTGGGCGAAGCTCGCCTTCGAGCGCCTCTTCCTCGCCTCGCGCAGCCGCGGCGTGAGGGTCGGTTAGTCCGATGCCGCCCTCACAGGCACTGCCCCCACCGATGCACCGCACGACCTTGCCGACCCGGTCGGGCGACGCTCCCTCAGGCCGCCCGAAGGCCCGTACCTGCGCCACACCGCCGACCGACGTCCCGAGCGATCCCGCTCAGGGCGGGCGACGGCTTCGTCACCGTCGACTCGAGCTGGGGCACCGTGCAGCCGCTGCGGCTCGCGCCGGGCGTCGAGACGATCGGCGAGCTCGAGCTGATCGAGCATCTCGAGGCCGGCGGGCTCGCCGTCGACACCCGGATTCCTGAGTCGGTCGCGCACGGCACGATTCCCGGCGCCGTCGCAATCCCCTCGGCGGAGATCGCCGAGCACGTCGATCGAGCTCGTCGAGCGTGCCCCGGTCGCTCTCTTCTGCAACGGCCCGCAGTGCCGGGCCACGCCCCGCGCGATCAAGGCCCTGCTCGCCGCCGGCGCCCCGCCGGAGGCACTCCTCTACTACCGCGGCGGCCTGCACGACTGGCTCTCGCTGGGCTACTCGCCGGGCCGGCCGGTCCGGCTGCCCTGGGAGTGAGGCCCCCCTCGCGGGCGATGGCGTGACGCCCCGCGACGGGGTGGCTCCGATGCGAGCGATTGAGGCTGGCGATTGTGCGCGGTGGGGTTACGCCCCGCGGGGCCGGGACCCCGGCGGACGGGTGATGCCTCGGGAGCAGTAAGGGGTGTGGGCCTACGGAGGTGTCACGGAAGGCGCGAGGGCGTTTGGCTTCCGTGACGGGTTGGGAGGCCGTTTAGGCGAGTGGTCACGTTCCACCGCAGGTTGCGGTGCAACGTGACCAGTGTCCTTGCCGGGGACCGCGAGGCCACGCGATTCCGTCATGAGAGGCGCGCGCGGGAGCACGGAAGGCTCACTTCGGCCGACTTCCCTCACTGCAAACGCCGGCGGGAGACGCCCGCGCCGGCGTGACGCCCCGCCCTCAGCCGGCGTCGGCGACGCGGGGATCCGGCTCGGGCTCGGGGCCGCCCGCCGCGGCCTCGCGCTTCAGGGCCTTCTCCGGCAGGACGTCGGCGCCGCTGCGGAGCTGGTCGATGAGCGTCTGCGCGTCCGCGTCCTCCAGCGGGCCGTAGTAGACGCCGTCGACTGAGGTCATCGGCGCGATGTCGCAGGCGCCGAGGCACTCGAAGCCGCTCACGAACATGTCGCCGGCCTCGTTGACGGTGCCGCCGTGGCCGGCCTCGTGTCGGTCGGCGCCCGCTGCCTTGCAGACCGCGTCGAGCAGTTCGTCGGCGCCGCGCATCCAGCAGGAGATGTTGGTGCAGACGAGCACCTGGTGGCTGGCCGGCGGGCTCGAGGTGGAAGAGGTCGTAGAAGCTCGCGACCGACTCGAGGTAGGCCGGGTCGACGTCCATGACCGCTGCCGCCTGCTCGATTCCCTCCGGCGTGCACCAGCCGTAGCGGGCCTGGATCGCATGCAGGGCCGGCAGCGAGGCGGAGCGCTTCTGCGGGTAGCGGGCGAGAGCCGCCTCGATCTCGGCGCGGAGATCGTCGGGAACCTCGACGCCGGCCGTCGGGCTCGCGGTAGTGGCCCTGACTCTCCTCCTCGGCGCCGATCGGCCGACCTCGGCGCCCGGCCTGCTCGTCGCCCGGTGGCGTGCCCTCCTCGGGCACGGGCGGCTTGCCGCTCTCGGCGGTCGGTGCTCGCCCTCGGCCTCGTCCGGATCCTCGGCTCACCGGTCGATGCCTCCGAGGATCGGGTCGAGGAAGGCGAGGTTGGCGATCATGTCGGCGACGTACTCGTCGATGCACATGTCGCGCAGCGACTGCAGGTTGACGAAGCTGGGCTCGCGCATGTGCACGCGGGCCGGCTTCGCGGAGCCGTCGGCGACGACGAAGCAGCCGAGCTCGCCGCGCGGCGACTCGATCGGGTTGTAGACCTCGCCGGGCGGCACGCGGAAGCCCTCGGTGACGAGCTTGAAGTGGTGGATCAGGGCTTCCATCGAGGTGCCGAGCTCGTGCCGCGGCGGCAGCACGATCTTGCGATCGTCGGCGATCCACGGACCCTCGGGCAGTTTCTCGACGCACTGGCGGATGATCCGCGTCGACTGCCGCATCTCCTCGGTCCGGACGATGAAGCGATCCCAGTTGTCGCCGACGGTGCCGACGGGGACGTCGAAGTCGACTTCGCCGTAGGCGAGGTAGGGATCGACCTTGCGCAGATCCCAGGGCACGCCCGCGGCGCGCAGCAGCGGCCCGGTGACGCCGAGGTCGAGCAGGCGCTCGGCGGAGACGACGCCGACGTCCTTGGTCCGCTGCAGGAAGATCTCGTTGTTCTGCAGCAGCGCCGCGTACTGGTCGACGCGGTTCGGCATGTCGTCGCAGAAGGCGAGCACCTTCTCCTCGAAGCCGAGCGGGATGTCCTCGATCACGCCGCCGACCTGGAAGTAGCGCGTGTGCATGCGCTGCCCCGACGACATCTCCATCAGGTCGAGGATCTTGTCGCGCTCGCGGAAGCAGTACCAGAACATCGACATCGCGCCGAGGTCGAGCGCCGTCGTACCGAGCCCGACGAGGTGCGAGCTGATCCGGTTGAGCTCCATGTGCAGCGTCCGCAGCCACTTGGCGCGGGGCGGGATCTCGAGCTCGAGCAGCTTCTCGACGGCGCCGCAGAAGGCCTCCGCGTTGAAGTAGTAGGAGAGGTAGTCCATCCGCTCCACGAACGGGATCACCTTCCAGTACGACTTCTCCTCGCAGGACTTCTCGATCCCGGTGTGGACGTAGCCCATCACCGGCTTGAGGTCGCGGACGACCTCGCCCTCGAGCGAGACGAGCAGCCGCAGGACGCCGTGCGTCGCGGGGTGGTGCGGCCCCATGTTGACCGTGAAGAGCTCCTCCTCGCGCTCGATCGCGGTGTGCTCGATCGGCGAGGTGCCGATTACCTGCGCTTCGGTGCGGCCGACCGCGTCGCGGCCCATCTCCTCGACCGTGCGCGTGGTGTCCGCGTAGCTTCTCGTCGGGGCCGGTTGGTCGTGTCGGTGTCGCCATCGTCCTGCCGCCTACCGGGTCCAGCCCGGGACCTCGTTCTCGGTGTTCGTGAAGATCACGGGATCGCCGCCGACCGGGAAGTCGCGGCGCTGCGGCCAGCCGACGTAGTCCTCGGGCAAGAGGATCCGGCGCATATCGGGATGGCCCTCGAAGACGATGCCGAAGAAGTCGTAGGCCTCGCGCTCCTGGAAGTAGGCCGTCGGGAAGATGTCGACGACCGTGTGCGACTGCGGCAGCGCGCCGTCCGCGGGCTCGGCGATCAGGCACTTGACCGAGAGCCGCTCCACGCGGTTCATGTTGAGCAGCTCGTAGTGGACCGCGAAGCGGGGCTCGGCCGGCAGGTAATCGGCGGCGTGCAACGAGGCGAGGAACCCGTACTCCTGCCCCGGCGCCTCCCTGAGCCAGCGGAGGACCTCGCGGATGTGCTCCGGCGTCGTCAGCAGCACCGGCTGGGCCCGGTCGTAGCTGGTCCCGATCACGGCGCCGTCGTGGCGCGTGTTGATCTCGTGCGCGATCAGCTCGAGGCCGGGTGCGTCAGGCATCGTCCCAGTCTCCCGTCGCCCGCCTGCGGCTCTCCGCCTCGCCGCTGTCGGCGCGCGTGCCCGGCATCGAGCTCTCCTCGCCGTCGGCGGTGCCCCGCGCGCGGGAGGCCGCGTCGCGGACCATCTCCGACTCGGAGACCGGCTCCTGGGCGAGCTTGATCAGCTCCGCGTCGGCGATCAGCTTCTCGGCGCGGCCGGCGTCGGCCTTGCCGACGAGCCGGCCGTCGGAGGGGGCCGCGCCGGCCCGCTCGACTCCGAATCGCGCCCGCCTGCCAGGGGCGCTCGTCCTCCTCGGTCCCGTGGGCCGCGTACTGGTCGCGCCAGCCGAGGTCCGGGTCGCCGAGGACCTTGTCGCGCAGCTTCAGGATCCCGTACATCAGCGCCTCCGGCCGCGGCGGGCAGCCGGGGATGTGGATGTCGACCGGCAGGAACTTGTCGGCGCCCTGGACGACCGCGTAGTTGGCGAACATCCCGCCGGAGGAAGAGCAGGCCCCCATGGAGAGCACCCACTTCGGCTCCAGCATCTGGTCGTAGATGCGGCGGATGACCGGGACCATCTTGATCGAGACCCGGCCCGAGAGGATCAGCATGTCGGCCTGCCGCGGCGAGGCGCGGAAGACCTCGGCGCCGTAGCGGGCGGTGTCGTAGCGGGCCGAGACCATCGACATCATCTCGATCGCGCAGCAGGCGAGGCCGAACGTCGCCGGCCACATCGCATTGCCGCGCGCCCAGGCGATGGCCTTGTCCATCGTCGTCGTCAGCAGCCGCTGCTCGACGTACTCCTCGAGGTCGGGACCGTCGAGATCGCCACGCTGCATGTCGCGCGCGCGGAGCTGCCGGATCCGCAGCTCCTCGGGGCTGCGGGGCTGGTCGAGCGGCTGCAGGCCGCGCAGCTTGTGCCGCTCTACCTCCAGTTGAGGGCCCCCCGGCGCCAGACGTAGGCGAGCGCGACGAGCAGCAGCGCGGCGAAGACGAGCACCTCGACGAGCACGAAGACGCTCGAGGCGCCGTTCAGGATCACGCCCACCGGATACAGGAAGACGACCTCGATGTCGAAGAGGATGAACAGCATCGCGATCATGTAGAAGCTGATTCCGAAGCGGAACGTCCGCTGGATGTCGGAGGGCAGCCCGCACTCGTAGGCCTCGGACTTGACCGCGTTCGGCTTCGACGGTCCGAGGACCTTGTTGAGCGCCGTGAAGGCGCCGCCGACGGCGATGCCGAGGCCGGCGAAGACGATCACTGGGAGATAGCTCTGGAGCATTTGCTGCCGGCCGATCCTTCCTGCGGGCTTGCAGGCCCACTGTATCCGGTTCGCTGAGCGTCCCTCACTACAGTTCCGCCGCGTGGTCACGGTCCACGTCATCTGCGGCATCACGGTGATCGCCTCCAACCTGCTCGCCGGGGCGTGGGGCGGCTTCTGCTGGTACACGCGCCGGCCTTCGGTCGCCTTCTGGTACCTGCTGCGCTTCGCCCAGGTCGCCGTCGTCGTCCAGGTCGCGATCGGCGCGATCCTGCTCCTGCTCGGCCACGAGGCCGCCAACCTGCACTACCTGTACGGCGTCCTGCCGGTGCTCGTCTCGCTGCTCGCCGAGGGCGCCCGCTGGCAAGCCAACGAGCACGAGCTCGAGGGCCTCGACTTCGAGTCGCTGCCGCGCGGGCGCCAGCAGGCCGTCGCCGCCGCGATCGTCCGCCGCGAGACCGGGATCATGGCCGTCGGCGCGCTCGTCATCCTCGGCCTCGCCCTGCGGGCGGCCGCCGTCCAGCTCTAGATGTAGCTCCTCTCGCGGCTTGACCATTGCCGCCGCGGCGCTACTCTCGTTCGAGAGGAGGTGTTGCCGATGGGCAGCGAGCAAGACGGTGCGGACGAGGACGGTTTCGCGGCCGCCTCGCCAACGGAGCGGGTGTCGCGCCTCGACGCGGAAGCCCGTGCCCGGCCCTACGTCCTCTTCCGGGACATGCGCAGCCAGCAGCGCATCTACGAGCTGCCCGAGAGCGGCTCGGTGACGATCGGGCGCGGCTCCTGGATGGACATCTCGCTGCACTGGGACGAGGGCGCCTCGCGCCTGCATGCCCGCCTGGAGCCGGTCGGCGACGACTGGACGGTGGTCGACGACGGCACCTCGCGCAATGGAACGTTCCTGAACGGCGAGCGCATCGCCGGCCGGCGCCGCCTGGATGACGGCGACGAGCTGCTGATCGGAGCCACGCGGCTGCGCGTCGGGTTGCCGGGCAGCGTCGACGAAGGCGCGACCCGGGCCTTCAGCCGCACGGACCTGCGCGAGCCAGGGGCCGGTCAGCCGGAAGCGGGCCTGTAGGCGCCGTCGACGAACAGCAGCGGACTACCGTCGCGCTCGGCGATCGAGTCGACCGCGCCGGTGACGATCACGTGGTCGCCGCCGGCGAGCACGTCGCGCATCGTGCAGGCGATGAAGACGATCGCGGCGTCGAGGCGCGGCAGGCCGTCTCTGTCGGAGTGGCCGACGCCTTCCCACTTCTCCGCCATCGGGATCTTGCGGCCGAAGGCCCGGGCGAGCTCCTCGCCCTCGGCGCCGAGGACGTTGACGCCGAAGCGGCCTGCCGCCTCGACGGCGCGCAGCGTGCGCGAGCCGCGGTCGAGGCAGGCGAGCATCAGCGGCGGCTCGAGTGAAAGCGAGGTGACGGCGTTGGCAGCCAGCCCGGCCGGGCCGTCGGCCGTCGGCGCCGTGACGACGGTGACTCCGGTCGGGAAGCGCGACATGGCGGCGCGGAGCTCGCCGGGGTCGATCTCGGGGGTGGTCGGGTCTGCGGCGGACATCGGGGGCGTCCGAAGTATGATGCCGCCCGCGTGCGGCCCCTTTACGTACTGATCGCACTCGCGCTCTGCGCCCTCGGCGTCGCTGCCTGCGGCAGCGAAGGCGTCAGCGTGGCCGCCAATGACCCCGATTATGCGGCCGCCACGATCTTCTCCCAGCGCTGCGGCGGCTGCCACACGCTGGACGCCGCCGGCACGCAGGGCTCGGGCAACAGGACGCTGCGCCAGCAGGGCCCGAACCTCGACCAGCGCAAGGTCGACTACGCGCACGCGCTGTACGCGATCGAGAACGGCGGCATCTCCGGCTCGATCATGCCCCAGAACATCGTCGTCGGCGAGGACGCGAAGCGGGTCGCCAAGTTCATCGCCGACTACTCCGGCACGCAGGCGGTCGATTCCGCCGCGGCCGTCGCCGAACCAGGACGAGTCCCTGCAGCAGCAGGAGGACTCCAAGCCCGGCAACGCCCCGACGGCGAACTACGACTCCAACGGTTGAGCGGCGGGGGCGACCCTGCTCGACCTGAAGCGGATCCGCGACGACCCCGCGCCGGCACGCGCCGCCCTCGCCCGGATCGGCGCCGACGCCGACCTCGACGAGCTGCTCCGCCTCGACGCCCGCCGCCGTGAGCTGCTTGCCCGAGGTCGAGGGGCTGCGGGCCGAGCGCAACGAGGCCTCCGACGCGATCGGCCTCGCCAAGCGCGAGGGCCGCGACGCGGACGAGGCGATCGCGGCGATGCGCGAGGTCTCGGCGCGGATCAAGGAGCTCGAGGGCGAGCTCGCGGAGGTCGAGTCCGAGCGCGACCGGCTCGCGGCGACGCTTCCCAACCCGCCCGCATCCCGACGCGCCCGACGGCGACACCGACGAGGACGCGGTCGTGCTGCGCGAGGTCGGCGAGCGGCCCGCGTTCGACTTCGAGGTCCGCGACCACCTCGAGATCGGCCGGGCGCTCGGCCTGATCGAGACCGAGAAGGCGGCGGAGGCCTCCGGCTCGCGCTTCGCCTACCTGATCGGGCGACCTCGTCCTCGTCGAGCTGGCGCTGATCCGCTTCGCCGTCGAGGTGACCGAGCGCGCAGGGCTTCGTACCCGGTCGTGCCGCCGGTCCTCGTCCGCGAGGACGCCGCTGTACGGGACCGGCTTCTTCCCGGGCGAGCGCGAGATGATCTACGAGGTCCCCAAGGACGAGCTCTTCCTCGTCGGCACCTCCGAGGTCTCGCTCGCCGCCCTGCACGCCGACGAGATCCTCGACGGCGCCGACGCTCGCCGATCCGCTACGCCGGCATCTCGACCTGCTTCCGCCGCGAGGCCGGCGCCGCCGGCAAGGACACGCGCGGGATCTTCCGCGTGCACCAGTTCGACAAGGTCGAGATGTTCAGCTTCGTCCGGCCCGAGGAGGCCGAGGCCGAGCACCAGCGCCTGCTCGCGATCGAGGAGCAGATCCTGCGGGCGCTCGAGATCCCCTACCGCGTCGTCGACATCGCCGTCGGTGACCTCGGCGCGCCCGCCGCCCGCAAGTTCGACTGCGAGGCGTGGATCCCGAGCCAGGAGCGCTACCGCGAGCTGACCTCGACCTCGAACACGACCGACTACCAGGCGCGCCGCCTCAACTGCCGCTTCCGCGCGGCGGAGGGCGCCTCGCCGGAGCCCGTCAACACGCTGAACGGCACGGCCGTCGCCGTCGGCCGCACGCTGATCGCGATCATCGAGAACCACCAGCGCGCCGACGGCTCGGTCGCCGTCCCGCACGGTCCTCGTCGAGCGCGGCGCCCCGCCGAGCTCGGCGGCTCGTCGCGCCTAGCGTGCCGTTTCCCGCACATGCGGAGGTCGACAGTCGCGGCGGCGGCTCGACGGTCTGAGGAGTCGATGCCGCGCGCGCGGCGACGGCTCGCCTCGTCGATGTCCGAGCCGGCGGCCTCGCGCGCGCTTGGGCGGCTTCGGCAGCGCGTCGCCGATCGACTCTTGCCGAGCCGTGCCCAGCGCCTCGGTGATCTCCTGCGGGATCAGGAACAGCTTGTTCGCCTCGCCCGGCGGCGAGCTGGGGCAGCATCTCCAGGTAGAGGTAGGTGAGGATGCCCTCGTCGACCTCGCCCTTGTGCAGGCTGTCGAAGACGGTCTTGATGCCCATCGCCTCGCCCTCCGCCCGCAGCGCCTGCGCCTCGCGGTCGCCCTGGGCGTCGAGGATCGCCGCCTCCTTGGCGCCCTCTGCGCGCAGCACGGCCGACTGCTTCTCGCCGTCGGCGACGAGGATCGAGGACTCCTTCGCGCCCTGGCGTTGAGGATCGCGGCGCGCTTGTCGCGCTCGGCCCGCATCTGCTTCTCCATCGCCTCCTGGATCGTCGGCGGCGGGTCGATCGCCTTGAGCTCGATCCGGTTGACGCGGATTCCCCACTTGCCGGTCGCCTCGTCCAGCACCGTGCGCAGCTGGTGCGTTGATCGAGTCGCGGCTGGTCAGCGCCTCCTCGAGGTCGAGCGAGCCGATCACGTTGCGCAGCGTCGTGATCGTCAGCTGCTCGATCGCGCGGATCGGCTGGGCGACCTCGTAAGTCACGGCCTTCGGGTCGATGATCGTGTAGTAGACGACGGTGTCGATGTTGACGTTGACGTTGTCCTCGGTGATCACGGCCTGAGGCGGGAAGGTGACGACCTGCTCGCGCAGATCGATCTGCGGCAGCACGCGGTCGACGAACGGGATCAGCAGGGCCAGGCCCGGCTGCAGCGTGCGCTGGTAGCGGCCGAGCCGCTCGACCACCCCGGCGCGCGCCTGCGGCACGATCTTGACGGCGGCGGCGAGCGTGATCGAGCACGAAGATCGCGAGCGCGGCGAGCGCGATCGCGACCGCCGTTGACGGCCGCGAGCGGCACGGTTGCGGGAACGGGGTCATCTGTTCACTCCTCCCCGCCGGCCGCGGCCGGCTCGGACGGTTGCATGGGCATCGGCTCTACGTAGGCGTAGACGCCGCGGATGTCGACGACCTCGACGCGCGCGCCCTCCTCGATCACGAGATCCTCGGATCGGTGTCCGCGCCGACCAGACGTCGTCGCCGAGCCGGACCGTGCCTGAGTCGACGTCGACCCGTTGCAGCGCCACCGCCCGGCGCCCGATCAGGCTCTGCACGTTCGAGGCCTTCTCCGCGTCGGGCGGCTGCAGGTGCTGGCGCGACGAGCGGCCGCAGGAAGGCGAGCGAGAGCAGCGAGCCGATGATGAAGGCGACGAGCTGCAGCTCGATCCCGCCGCCGAGCGCCGCGACGATCGCCGCCCCGAACGCGCCGAGCGCGATCGGCGCCGCGTAGAACGTGAACGCGATCGCCACCTCGACGATCAGCAGCCCCATGCCGATCAGAAACCAGACGAGCCAGGCGTCGAGCCCGAAGATCTCCACGAGATGAGCCTAACCGGAGAAATCCAAAGAGGGATACCGGCGGCGAGTGCGAGGGCTCGCTGATCAAGGACGCAGGAGGCGAAGCGTGCGCCAGCACGTGAGCCGACGAGGACGCCGAGCAGCGGGCCCTCGCGCCGCCGTCCGCGCAGGACCGAGCGACGGCGTGCCGTTCCCACGCCGTCGCTGCGAACCCTCTCCTGGTCTTAGGAGTCTGGTGCCGGCTCGTCGCTCGGCTGATCCAGCGAGAGCGCGGCTGAGTTGATGCAGAAGCGCTGCCCGGTCGGCTCCGGGCCGTCCTCGAAGACGTGGCCCGAGGTGGGCGTCGCAGCGGCTGCAGAGCACCTCGGTGCGGCGCATGAAGAGGCTGTTGTCGGACTTCGTCTCGACCGCGCGTCGGCGGCCGGCTCGTAGAAGCTCGGCCAGCCGGTGCCGGAGTCGAACTTCGTCTCGGAGTCGAACAGCTCCTGGCCGCAGCACACGCAACGGTAGGTCCCGTCGGCCTGCTCGTCCCAGTAGCGGCCGGTGAAGGCGCGCTCGGTCCCGGCCTTGCGGGTCACCTCGAACTGCCTCATCGGAGAGCTGCTCGCGCCATTCGCGGTCTCGTCTTCTGAACCTTTTCCATGGTTCCTCCTGTGGGACGTGGATCTCAGCAGGAATCTAGGTCCTGGCGCTTACCGGCCCCTGAACGTGCCGCTCCTGAGGAGACCCATGCACGGTACGCGATTCGCGAGCTGCAAGCCCGGCCAGGGTGCCGAGGGTAGCCTGCCGCCCGTGGATGGTCCACGATCCCCGGACCCGCGCTTGAGCGGCTCGCCCTCGAGCTTCTTCGAGCCCCTCGGCCGCTGAGCCGGGGGGCGGCGGACCTTTCGCTCGACCGAGCTCACCCGCGGCCCCTGGGACGCCGCCAGCCAGCACGCCGGCCCGCCCGCGGCCCTGCTCGCCCGCGCGCTCGAGCAGCATGCCGGGGATCGGCGCCGGCCCCGGCGATCGCTCGGTCGGCCGGATCACGTTCGAGATCCTGCGCCCGGTGCCGATCGCCGAGCTGCGGGTCGACGTGGCGACGGTTCGCGCCGGCCGCCGCGTCGAGCTGCTCGAGGCGACGCTGAGCGAGGCGAGCGGCGAGCGGCGGCGAGCTGATCCGGGCCCGGGCCTGGCGCCTGGCCGCATCGGCGCCGGCGATCCCCGACGGGCTGGCGAGCGCCGATGGGCCGGGCTCGGCGCCCGCCCGCGCCGGGCGGCCGAGCGGCGAGCAGGGCCCGCCGCCGCCCCCGGCGAGCTCGAGGCCAGCGAGGTCTTCTTTCCGACCGGCGAGGACGTCGGCTACCACTCGGCGATGGAGTACCGGTTCGTGCGCGGCGGCTTCCTCGAGACCGGCGCCGCCGTCTGCTGGATGCGCATGCGCCACCCGCTCGTCGCCGGGGAGGAGCCCGACGCCGCTGCAGCGCGTGATGGTCGCCGCCGACTCCGGCAACGGAATCAGCTCGACGCTCGACTTCCAGCGCTACCTGTTCATCAACGTCGATCTGACCGTCCACCTGCACCGGCTGCCGGCGGGGGAGTGGGTCTGCCTCGACGCGCTCACGATCCCCGAGCCGAACGGGCAGGGCATGGCGGACACGCTGCTGCTCGACGAGCGCGGCCCGCTCGGCCGCGCCTGTCAGACGCTGCTCGTCGCGGAGCGCTGAGCGAGCCGGACAGCGTCGCGGCCCTCGCGCTTGGCCCTATACATGGCCGCGTCCGCGCGCCCGAGCAGCGCGTCAGGGCTCTCGCCCGGCCGCCACTCTGCGATGCCGGCGGAGAAGGTGATGCCCGGGGGGCGACAGCCCGCATGCGTTCGACGACGGCCACCGCGTCGCTGCCTCCCGCGCCTGGCAGCAGCACCGCGAACTCCTCACCCCCGTGCCGCGCGATCACATCGATCGTCGCGGACGTGGGCGCTCCAGCGCGAGGCCGCCTCCTTCAGCAGCCGGTCCCCCGCCGTGCCTGTAGCGGTCGTTGAAGTCCTTGAACCGGTCGATGTCGACGAGCGCCACCGAGAGCGGGGCGCCGCTGCGCTCGCCCCGTGCGATCTCGCGCCGCAGCAGCTCGCCCCAGCCGCGGCGGTTGGCGAGGCCCGTGAGCGGGTCGGTGCGGGCCAGCTTCGCGACCTCTCCCAGCAGCCGCTCGCGCTCGCGGACGAGCGCCGAGGTCGCGTAGCCGGCGAGGAGCAGCACGACGAGCCAGATGCCGGCCGCGGGCAGCTCCCGGCTCAGCGTGCCGTCCGGATCCAGCACCGGCGGCAGCGCGATCACGAGTCCCGCTGCGGCGATCCCGGCCCCGAGCTCGAGCTGGGTCCCGTACAGGGCGAACCAGATCACCGGCAGCGCCAGCATCGGCGTGAACGTCGTCACCGGGGTTCCCTCCGCGTTGCGGACGAGCGCCACGAAGACGAGGAAGAGCAGTGGCGGCAGCGCCTGCGCCGCCGCCGGCAGTCGCTGCCAGGGGACGAGCAGGGAGACAACGGTGCCGCCGACGACCGCCGCCAGCGCCCGCACGAGCTGTGCGCCGCTCAGCGCCGCGGGCCCAACGAACGCGCTCAGCAACAGCGCCGCCACCGCGCCCCGAGGAAGGGCGCGCAGCGGCGCCAGGCGCCGCGCCCCTCGAGCGGCCGGCCTCGCTCTGGGATCGCGGCCGGAGCGCGCCTGCCGCGGCTGTAGTCGATCTCGTGACCGCCGATCGGCGGCCTCCCTGCGCTTGCCATGTCTGTGTCGGTGTTGATGAGGTCTCCCTCCGGGTTCGATCCCCCGGATACGACCCCCAGCGGAGCACCATCGGCAGGGATCGTCGCCACGCCGGCTGCCTCGAGCTCGCGCAGGTAGCGCTTGTCGAGGTTCCAGGCCACGGTCGCCGGAGGGTTCAGCAGCTTCGTTTCGCCGCCCGTGCGGTCGGTCCAGGCACGGAACTCGTCGAGGCGCTCGTCGTAGTCCCAAGTCGAGCTGATCAGGACGGTGTCGAAGGCGGACCATCGGTCTTCGCGTCGGTCCAGGCTGCGGCCTCGGCCTCGGCGCCCCGCCGCCGCAACGCCGGCAGCAGGAAGTCGATGTCCTCGTCCCGCGCCGGCGGGCGGGAGCAGGTCGCGATCCCGATCCGCACGCGGCGGGAGACTAGTGGTCGACGGGTGGACGCGTCCGTGGGCTCGGTCAGATCTGAAGCCACGTCCGCGCCACACGTGTGGCGTGGACGCTATCGCGGGCAGCGCCGTAGCGCCGGGCCTCTCGGGCCTGACCCGGGTCAACGAGCTACTCGGCGGCCAGCGCCAACTCGGCGCCTGATGGCTACGGGTTACCGCCCTCACTATTCAGCGGAGGGGCCGATTCGCTCACGCCCGGCGAAAGTACGTGGAACTCAATTGGCACACCGTCGACTGACTGCTCCCTCGCCGGCTGCCTCGAGCCGCTCGCAAGCAAGACCCTGATCACGAACAACCCCTCAGTCGCGTCCGCATCTCTTGGTCCCGCCCCGCTGGCAGGCGCCGGGGACACAGTCCTGGCGCCGTCATATGCCATCTGGATCTCGGTGCCTCGCCTCTCGACGATTTCCGTTGCGCGCTCGAGACTGACGGGGGAGCCACTGCCGGGGCCGGGGCCGGCTGTTGGTTCCGTGCCGCCACCACAACCCGGGGAACTGAGTCCAGTTGCCAGCATGGCCGCAGCCAGTGCGACGGCTACGAACCTTGCGTTCCGGCGTGACGATGGGAGAGAGGAATCCATCGCGGGTTCGCCGTGCCTCCCTTCCCACCGCAAATCGGAACTAACGGTTCAGCTGGTACGAGGATGGCTCCAGCGGCAGGCGGCTCATCCGGCGGTTGCGCAGCACTTGGCTGGGTGGGAGGGGGATCGACGAACACTTCGGGTGGCGGGCCCCCAACCTCGACCTTCAGGAGCTTGCCGTTCGGACAACGAACATCGTTGCCGTCCGGACCCACAACTGGTACGAAGTCGCCGTCCTTCGGGAGCGCTGGCTCGTAGGCTGCGGTCAGCTCAGTATCGGGATGCGTGGCACGCGGACTGTCGGACGCCGGGCTTACGCTCAGCACTACCAGCCCTACCGGAAGTATGGCCGCTATAGAAATGAGGATTGGTCGAAGACGCATCATCGCAGCCTACGGTGGGAATGAATGTGGGGGGGACCACGTCGACCCACCCTTCCAATTGCCGTGCTGTTTCACGAAGCTGGAGGACCTAGCCCGGTAGGCACCCCACTTGCACGGAACGGTTGGGAAGTTGTAGTACACCGAATATGACCAAGTGCTACTAGGATTGTAATACCACGCGGAGCCCGCGCAGTACTTGTATGTGCCGTCTTTTGACCGCCGGTAGACATCCCATTTGGCAGCGATCTTGTTCTTGTCCTTGTTCTTCGTATAGTTGCAAGTGCCGTTGAATGCGCTCTTCCAACTCTCGGTGGTGGTGCGAACAAAGCCCTTATTCTGGGTGCCATGAGCAAGTCTGGAGAGAGTCTTGACGCATCGCGGAATCAACGTTGTGAACCCTCCCTTCCCCTGCCAAGCTGTGCCGTGGGAAGTGGGGGTATGACCCACTGCATCGGTAGCAACCAGCAGCACGCAAACTAACCAGGATGTCGCGACGACCGCGTATCCCTTCCGACCATGGCCTCTCCCAGCGGGGCCCATATGAGTTTTGTAGGCGAGCCGAGGCCGCTTGTCAAGTCACATAGCAGTTCATTTGGTTATCTCGCCAATGGGGAAACACGATACGTTCTTCTTGGTGAGGCCATGCGGCGGCCGTACTCTTATGGAGACGACCGCGTCGACGTGGGCGCGGCCGGCCACCCTTAACTCCGCTCCCCGCACGCCGGGATCTGGTCCGGCTCGACGCTGGCGACGCCCGGCGCTCCGGTCGGCTTCGCGGCGAGCCTCGGTCCGCTTCCCGACGGCGTCACGACGAAGTGGGTGGCACGCGGCCCGCTGGACGTTGGCGCGCTGTTCGGGCGGCGCCGTGCCGAGCTACGCCGCCGCCGCAAGCCGGTCGGCGGTGCGATCCACCCCGCGGGCGGGCTCTGGGTCGCCTGGCCGAAGCGGGCCTCCGGGGTCGCCACGGACATCACCGAGGACGTGCCCCGCGAGCTCGCGCTCCCACTTGGCCTGGTTGACAACAAGGTCTGCGCGATCGACGTAACCTGGTCCGGCCTGCGCCTCTCTGGCGGCGCGAGAACCGGTGAGCCGGAGTTAGCGCGGGCGTCGCGACGCGACCGGGTCGGAGCTCGCGAGCTCCGCGATCGCCCCCGGCTCCGCTCACCCGCAGGAGGGCGAATCCGAGGCACGCAACCGCCGGCGCCCAGGCGGCAATCGCGATCAGGCGCCGGCGCCACATGGCAGGAATCGTAGGAAGCGGTACAAATTCCCTGTGAGCACAGGCGGCGATTCCGCTGGCTGGGGGAGGCCAGATGGGGAGTCGGGGGCTGCGCCTGCGGCCGAAGAGGCCGCCGTGACCGCCCGCCTGTTGCAGCTCGGCGCGGCCCTCATCCGCTTCAGCGGCGACGAGCGCCGGATCACCTCCTGGGAGGGGGCCGCGACCGAGATCTTCGGCTTCACCGCGGAGGAGGCGATCGGCTGCCGGCCGGAGGAGCTGCCGATCGCGAGCCCGTTGCTGGCGCGGCGCGTGCGGAAGTCGCTGCTGCGGATGCCGGAGACGCCGGTCGAGCACGACGTGCGCCTTGTCCGCAAGGACGGCACCCCGACGGGCTGGCGAGCGCCGGTGGGCCGGGCTCGGCTCCCGCCCGCGCCGGGCGGCCGAGCGGCGAGCAGGGCCCGCCGCCGCCCCCCGGCGAGCTCGAGGCCAGCGAGGTCTTCTTTCCGACGGGTGAGGCCGTCGGCTACCACTCGGCGATGGAGTACCGGTTCGTGCGCGGCGGCTTCCTCGAGACCGGCGCCGCCGTCTGCTGGATGCGCTCGCGCCACCCGCTCGTCGCCGGGGAGGAGCCCACGTCGCTGCAGCGCGTGATGGTCGCCGCCGACTCCGGCAACGGAATCAGCTCGACGCTCGACTTTCAGCGCTACCTGTTCATCAACGTCGACCTGACCGTCCACCTGCACCGGCTACCGGCGGGGGAGTGGGTCTGCCTCGACGCGCTCACGATCCCCGAGCCGAACGGGCAGGGCATGGCGGACACGCTGCTGCTCGACGAGCGCGGCCCCCTCGGCCGCGCCTGTCAGACGTTGCTGGTCGCCGAGCGCTGAGCGACGCGGATCGCGTCGCGGCCCTCGCGCTTGGCCTGGTACATGGCGGCGTCGGCGCGGGCGAGGAGCGCCTCCGGGGTTTCGCCCTGCTGACGCTGCGCGACGCCTCCCGAGATCGTGATCCCTCCAGGAGCGCTGCTGCGTACGCGCTCGACGACGGACGCCGCGTCCGCTGCCCGGGCGCCCGGCAGCAGCACCGCGAACTCCTCTCCACCGTGCCTGGCGATCAGGTCCATCTCGCGGATCTGCGAGCTCCAGCGCGAGGCGGCTTCCTTGAGCAGGCGGTCGCCCGCGGCGTGGCCGTAGCGGTCGTTGAACTCCTTGAAGCGGTCGATGTCGACGAGCGCGACCGACAGCGGTCCCTCGTCGCGGTCCGCGCGCGCGATCTCGCGGCGCAGCATCTCGCCCCAGCCGCGGCGGTTGGCGAGCCCGGTGAGCGGGTCGGTGCGGGCGAGCTTTCCGACCTCGTCGAGGAGGCGTTCCCGCTCCCGGACGATCGCCGAGCTCGCGTAGCCGACGAGCGCGAGGACGACGATCCAGACGCCCGCGGCGGCCGGCTCCAGCGACGCGCCGTCCGGATCGATCAGGTCGGGCGCGGCGATGACGGCGCCGGCGAGGCCGATCGAGACGGCCAGCTCGGTCCGCGTGCCGTACAGGGCGAACCAGATCACGGGCAGCGCCAGCATCGGCGTGAACGTTGCGACGGCCACTCCCTCCGCGTCGCGGACGAGCGCGACGATTGCCAGGAAGGCGAGCGGCGGCAGCGCTTGCGCCGACGCGGACAGGCGCCGCCATGGCAGTGAGCGGGCCAGCAGCGCGCCGCCGAGCAGGGCGATCGTCGCGGCCAGGAGCTCGTCGGCAGAGTCGGCGGGGGCGTTCGCTGCCGTCAGCGCCAGCGCCGCGACAGCCGCGGCGAGGAACGGTGCGCAGCGGCGGGCGGCCCCGTTCCCCTGCAGTGGACGTCCGCGGACCGGCAGCCCGCCCAGGCCCGCGCGTTTGCCCGCCCGAGACCGGCCGGCGACGTCGATCCACGCCCTCCCTGATCCTGCGATGTCTGAATGCGTCTTGATGAGGTCTCCTCGGGGATGCGTCCCCAGATACGACCCCCAGCGACCTCACCATCGGCGCCGCCGCGCCACGCGATCAGCGTCCGCAAGCCGTCTCGACATCTGTACGAGAGCCCTGGGGCTCAGGTTGCGAGCAGGGCCCGGGCGAGGCGCTCGGCGGCAGCCGGCGCGAAGCCCAAGTAGAGGACCGGCTCGATGAGCTCGAGCTCGATCAGGCGCAGCTTCCCGTCGCCGTCGCGGATCAAGTCGGCGCGTGCGTACAGTGGCTCCCCCGGTGCCGCGGCGAGTGCCTCGCGGGCGAGCGCGACCGCGTCCGGCGGCGGCTCGAGCGGCTCGACCGTTCCCCCGTACTGCGGCTGGACGCGGAAGTCACCGCGGGCGGGCCGCTTGCGGACGGCGTGGGTCAGCTCGCCGCCGATGAACACGAGGCTGAGCTCACCCTCGGTCTGCAGGGGGCGCAGGAAGGGCTGCGCCATGCCCGGCGCCGCAAGCGCCTCGAGGATGCGGGCGACCATCGGCGTCTCGACCCGTGCCAGGCGCCGGGCGCCGAGGTCGACGACGGGCTTGATGATCACGTCGCCCCAGCCAAGCTCGGCGACGGTGCGCTCGATCTCCTCCTCCTGACCGGGCTCCGTCCAGATCGTCGGGATCGTCGCGACGCCGGCCGCCTCGAGCTCACGCAGGTAGCGCTTGTCGACGTTCCAGGCGACCGTCGCGGCCGGGTTGCGCAGCGCGGTCGCCGCGCCGACCCGCTTGCTCCAGGCGAGGAACTCGTCGAGCTGCTCGTCGTAGTCCCAGGTCGAGCTGATCAGGACAACGTCGTAGCCGGCCCAGTCGACCGCGGGATCGCTCCAGGGCTTCGCCTCGGCCTCGGCGCCCCGGCGGCGCAGCGCCGGCAGCAGGAAGTCGATGTCCTCGTCCCGCGCCGGCGGGTGCACGCAGGTTGCGATCCCGATCCGCACGCGACGAGGCTACTAGTGAGTCATCCCCGCGACTTCAGCCCAATCGGGCGACGGCCGGCGGAAGCACTCCGGGCTTTGCCACCGTGGAGGGGGTGAAGTCCGGAAGACTCATCGTCAGGTCGGGCGATGGCGGCGATGGCGTCCGGGTGGCCATCGCCGTACACCTAAGCGGGGGGGTTGCGCAGCGGGCACACGTCGTAGAGACTCGACAGGTGAGCAATGGGGCGGACCCCGGGGGGTCGGGACAGGTTGGCGCGGGACCCGACGCTGCCTTCGCGGCGGGCGAGGCCGTGGTGCTGGCGCAGCTGCGGGCGCTTGGCGTGGCGCTGATTCGCTTCAGCGGCGAGCCGCGGGTGATCAGTGGATGGGGCGGGGCGGCTGAGGAGATGTTTGGCTACTCCGCGGCCCAGGCGATCGGGCGGCTGCCCGAGGAGTTGCCGATCGCGACGGCGGACGTCACCCAACGGCTCCGGGAGGCCCTGTTGCGGATCCCCGAGACGCCGCTCGAGTACGACCTGCGGCTGCTGCGCAAGGACGGCGCGACCTTCCCGGCGCGGGTTCGCTCGGGCCTCGACTTCCGCCCCGACGGCTCGATCGCGGGCACCTGTTCGCTCGTCCTCGACACCTCGGCAGCCCGTGCCCCCGGAGAGCACCTGCCGGCGACCAGCAGCCTCGGCCCCGTGGCCGCGCTGGGCACGCTGGCGATCGGCGGGATCGAGCGCACCGAGCTCGTCGCGCGGGCCGCGAAGATCGTCGCCGAATCGTTGGCGATCGAGCTCGTCGCCGTCTTCGCCATCGACGCCGAGAACGGCGTGCTGCGCTTCGAGGGCGGTCGCGGTTGGGGCGGGGAGGAGCGGCCGACGGAGCGGATCCCGCTGGCGGGCACCGACGCAGCGGCGCTGCTGCGCACCGGGACCGGCGTCGTCATCACGGACACCCCTCCGAGCTGGACGCCCGAGGGGCTCTTCGCGCGCTGCGGCGCACGGGACGGGATCAGCGTCGCGATCGGCGACCCCTTCCGGCCGACTGGCGCTGCTCGCCGCCTTCGCACCGGGGCGAGCGGCACTTCTCGGTCGCCGAGGTCGGCTTTCTGCAGGCGACCTCGCCACGTGCTCGCGGCGGCGCACGAGCGCGAGCGGGCGCGCGACCTCGAGACGCGCTTCCAGCGCCTCAGCCGGATCGAGGCGATGGGCCAGCTCACCGGTGGGATCGCCCACGACTTCAACAACCTGCTCGGCGTCATCCTCAACCACGCGACCTTCGCTCGCGAGCACGTCGCAGGCGGGGCCGGTCCGAGGCGAGTCGATCGACGAGATCGAGGCGGCGGCGACGCCGCGCCGCCGAGCTCACCCGGCAGCTGCTCGTCTTCTCGCGGCAGGAGGTGGTCGCGATCGAGCCGATCGACGTCGCCGAGGCGGTCGCCGCGCGCCGAACGCATGCTGGCGCCGCACGCTCGGCGAGGGCTATTCGATCGAGACCTCGACTGGCGAGCGACCTGCGCGCGATCGAGGCCGGCGCGCGGCCAGATCGAGCAGATCGTCGTCAACCTCGCGGTCAACGCCCGCGACGCGATGCCGGACGGCGGCACGGTCCGGATCAGCGTCGAGCGCGCCGGTCGCAGCGACGCCGAGCTATCGCTGGGTGCGGCTCACGGTCAGCGACGACGGCGTCGGCATGAGCCGCGAGCCGTGCAGGAGAAGGCGTTCGAGCCGTTCTTCACGACGAAGCCGATCGGCGAGGGCTCCGGGCTCGGCCTGGCGACCGTCTACGGGATCGTCTCCGGCCTCGGCGGCTCGATCGAGCTCGCCTCCGAGCCGGGCGGCGGGACGGACGTCGACATCCTGCTGCCCGTCGCCGAGCGAGGTCGCTGCAGCCGGCCTCGATGCAGCGGTGCCGGCGACGCCCGCCGCCGAGGGCGACGCAGCAGCCGCGCCGGGTGCTGCTCGTCGAGGACGACGCGATGGTTCGTCGGCTGACCGAGCGGGTGCTCGTCGAGGGCGGCTACGACGTCGAGGTCGCGGCCGCGCCCGAGCGGCGCTCGAGTTGCTCGTCGCTGCGGAGATCGCGCTTCGCGGTGCTGCTCACCGACATCGTCATGCCGGGCCTCTCCGGAGTCGAGCTCGCCCGCCGACGTGCGCGAGCTGCGATCCGGGGATCGGCATCGTCTTCATGTCCGGCTACACGGGCGACACGATCTCGCGCGATGGCGTCCGTGAGCTCGAGGCGGGCTTCGTCGAGAAGCCGTTCACGCCCGAGACGCCTGCTCGAGGGCGTCGCGGCCGCCTTCGAGGCGGCTGCGCCCGGCGGCTGAGCGCCGTCAGTCGCTGACGGCGCCGGCTCGGCGCCGGCTGCGCCCGGCCGATGTTGCGGACGATCAGCTCGACGACCCGCTCCCACAGGGCCGGCGGCAGGTCGTGGCCCATCCCGTCGATCAGCTCGAGCTCGCGCGCCGGGATCGCGGCGGCGGTGTTGCGCCCGGCGCGGACCGGGATCAGCCGGTCCTCGCGGCCGTGGATCACCAGCGTCGGCGCGGTGATCTTCGCCAGCTCGCGCGTGCGGTCGCCCGAGGCCAGCACGGCCATCAGCTGCCGGGCGACGCCGCTCGGGTAGAAGCAGCGGTCCCAGGCGCGCCCGGCGTGCTCGCGCAGCTGCGTCGGGTTCGGGCGGATAGGCGGGCGAGGAGATGACGCTGAACATCGTCGCCGCGGACTCGATGTAGGCCTCACGGGTCGTGCGGGCCGGCTTCTGCATCAGCATCCGCAGGGCGTCGAGCCGCGGCGTCGTCCAGATCCGCCGGCGCCCGGTGCCCGACATGATCGAGCAGAGGCTGGCGACGCGGTCGGGGTAGGTGCGCGGCGACCTTCTGGCCGATCATGCCGCCCATCGAGACGCCGACCAGGTGGCCCGATCGAGCTCGAGGTGGTCGACCAGCCCGAGCGTGTCCGCGGCCATGTCGTCGAGCGTGTAGACGGCGGAACCGGTCAGCCCGACCATCCCTGCCGGGATGTTGACGCGGCCGGCGAGCTTCGTCGAGAGCCCGACGTCACGGTTGTCGAAGCGGACGACGTGGAAGCCTCGCTGGGCGAGCATCCCGCAGAACTCCGGCGTCCCAGGCGAGCATCTGCATGCCGAGCCCCATGACCAGCAGGATCGTCTCCGCCTCCGGATCGCCGAACTCGTCGTAGCAGAGCTCGATCCCGTTGACCCGGGCGAGCTGCGAACCCTCCTCCGCGATCTTCAGGGCTTCGGAGACCATCTTCGCAAGCTACCAGCAGCCTCGTTCGGATAGTTGATTGCGGCTTCCGTCGACGAAGCGGAGCGCTGGGTTCCTCTAGCCTGACGGCGGTCGTGTTGCAGCGGATCCGCCAGTTCTCGATCAGCCCGGAGTCGTACTTCGTCGTCGCCTCGGTCGCGCTCGGCGCGCTCGTCCTGATCGTGCTCACGGGCGCGGCCGTGCGCCTCACCGGCTCCGGCCTGGGCTGCCCGGACTGGCCCAAGTGCTACGGCGGCGCCGTGCCGCCGGCGGATCTCCACGCGGTGATCGAGTACGGCAACCGGCTGCTCACCGGCTTCGTCGGCTTCGCCGTGATCGCCGCCTCGCTACTCGCCTGGTTCCGCCGTCCCTTCCGCTGGCACCTGGCGGCGATCGGCGCGCTGCTGCCGCTCGGCGTCATCGCCCAGGCCGTGCTCGGCGCCCTCGTCGTCAAGTTCGACCTCGCGCCCGACCTCGTCATGCTCCACTTCATCCTCTCGATGATGCTGCTCGACGCCGCCTTCGCGCTCGTCTGGCTCTCCCGCTTCGAGCCCGACGACCGGCGTCGCTCCTCCGACCGGCTCGGCGTCTGGGCGGTCCGCGGGCTGATCCCGCTCGGCCAGCTGACGATCCTGATCGGGACGATGAGCACCGCGGCGGGGCCGCACGCCGGCGCGCACGAGGGCCAGCTCGTCCATCGCTTCACCTTCGAGGGCTCCGACACGTTGCAGTGGCTCGTCGCCCGCCACTCGCTGATCGCCGCCCTCTTCGGCATCGGCGCGATCGCCGTCTGGTTCCTGCTCGGCCGCCGGGGCGCCGACGACCGGGCGCGCCGGCCACTCACCTTCGTGCTCGGCCTGCTCGTCCTCCAGGGGGTGGTTGGCGGCATCCAGTGGTGGCTGAAGCTGCCCGCCGAGATCGTCTGGCTCCACGTCGGGCTCGCGACGCTGACCTGGGTCGCGACGCTGTGGACGGTCGCCACCGCCGGCCGGCTCGAGCCGCGTCGCCAGCCGGCGGGGGAGAGCGTCGAGCCCGTCGGGCGCCCGCAGGCGCAGCCTCCCGCCGAGATCGCGGGCGTCTGAGCAGCCTCAGCCGAACAGGCCGGCGAGCGCCTTCAGCGACTTGCGTGCCTCGCGGTGGCCGGCCGTGGCGTTGACCGCGCGCTTCGCCGCCTGGCCCAGCAGGCCGCCCGGCGGGTCGAAGTCGTTCTCGTAGTCGAAGCGCGTGCCGCCGTCCCCGTCGCCGGCGAGCCGGTAGCTGACCTTCGCGGTCGAGCCGCCCGGCCCCTCGCCCCGCCAGCGCGCGAGCGACGGCGGCTCGGCCTCGACGATCTCCCACTCGACCCAGAAGCCGACCGGCCCGACGCCGAGCCGCTGGCGGAACCTGTCACCGGCGCCGAGCGGCAGCTCGGGGACGTCCTCGACCTTGCGGTGGGCGCTGACCCACTCGCCGAGCCGGCCGGGATCCATCAGGACCTCCCACACGTCCTCTGGCGGGGCGTCGATCTCGCAGGTCTCGTTGACTGACTCGGGCATGGTTCCTTTCGGCTTGCCGGGGGTTGCTTATCAGCGGTGCGCGGCCGCTGCCTCGCGCTCGGCCTCGATCAGGCAGCGCTGGAAGATGACCGGCAGCGGCTCGGGCCGGATCCCGAAGGGGGCGGCGCCCGACGGATCGGTGACGATCGTCTCCTCCTGCAGCCCGAGGGCGAGCTCCGCGGCGACGGCGGGGTCGCCGCGCGTCAGTGAGGCCGCGCCGGCGGCCATCACCTCGGGCTTCGCGATCCGCTCCGAGACCGGCAGCCAGCGCGGACCGCGCCTGCCCATCTGCGCCGCGAGCACGTCGATCACCTCGCGGTGGCTGAGCACGTCGGGGCCGCCGATCTGCACCTCGCGGCCGGCCGACTCCGGCACGTCGGGAGCGGCGGCCAGGTACGCGATCACGTCCCGCACCCCGATCGGCTGCGTCCGGTTCTCGAGCCAGCTCGGCGCGGGCGCGACCGGCAGCAGCTCGACGATCGAGCGCAACAGCTCGTAGGACTCGCTCCCGGGCCCGACGATCATCGCCGCGCGAAAGTAGGTGAGCGGCGGGCCCTGCTCGATCAACGCCTCGGCGGTCTGCCGGCGGGAGGTCAGATGCGGCGAGTTGCCGCCGAGCCCGCCGAGGTAGGAGATCCGCTCGACGCCGGCCTCAGCGGCGGCGGCGGCGAACAGGACGGCGCTCGCGCGCTCCCGCTCGGTGTAGCCGGCGTTGGCGCCGGCCATCAGGTGAACGAGGAAGTAGGCGTGCTCGCAGCCGGCGAGCGCTTCGGTCAGGCCCTCGCCGCTCTCGACGTCGGCGATCGCCAGCTCGACGTCGCCGGGCAGCACGGCGGCGGCCCGCTCGGGGCTGCGCGCCAGCGCCCGCACGGGACGGCCACGCCGGTGCAGCGCCGTCACCAGCCGCCGGCCGATGAAGCCGTTCGCGCCGGCGACGAGCACGCGGCCCGCCGCCCCCTCGGCTGCGCTCACAGCGTTGCTCCGGCCCGCTCGAGCGGCCGCTCGAACCCGGCGTCCGACAAGGCCTGCACGGGCGCGGGCGTCGAGGCAATGGAGTCCTGCGAGCGGTCCTGCTTGCGCGTTACGAGGCGGAACACGCGGCAAAGGTACCCGGGGAGGCCCGTTTGCGAACCCACCGGAGCGTCAGTGGGTTCGCATGCGAGTCCGCTCCGGTCAACCGCTCGCCGGCGGGGTGTGCCGCGCGGGGCCGCGTCGCCCGCCTGCGGCAACGGCTTGCGGGGCGGCGAGGAGGTGGATGGACGGGACGGCTCGCCCGGGGCCCAGGCGAAGGACTGCGCCGGACGTCCCGCGTGCGCGGAGGTGTGGCGCGTAGCTTCACTCAGCGCGCATGAACGCGCCACACGTCGCCCAAGATCGGACGTCCGGCGTGATTCTTCGCCCCGCCCTCTCCCGTCGCTGCCCAGGGCGGTCAACGCCCGCCGGCGAGGGGGCTACGGCCGGCGAGGGGCCAACCAGCGCCAGGCATGGCGGTTGGACGGTGAGGCTGTGGCCGTTTCCCGTCCGGTCCGGACGGGTACCTCTCGGCTGCCGATGCCTCGCACGCGCCGAGTCGACTGCTCCGGTCCGGGGATCCATCGGACCCGGCGTGGCGGCGGCTTCAGCTTCCACGAGCAGGATGGCGAGCTGATCACCGACGAGGCGACGCTCGAGCGGGTTCGCGCCCTGGCGATCCCGCCGGCGTGGTCCGACGTGTGGATCTGTCCCGATCCGCGTGGTCACATCCAGGCGACCGGCTACGACGACGCCGGGCGCAAGCAGTACCGCTACCACGACGACTGGCGCGAGCATCGCGACCGGGTCAAGTTCGCGGAGATGGAGGAGTTTGCGCGCCGCCTGCCGAAGCTGCGCGCGCGGATCGAGGCGGGGCTGGACGAGCGTGGCCTCGTCTTCGAGCGGGTCTGCGCGTGTGCCGTCGCGCTCTTGGACCTCGGCCTCTTCCGGGTCGGCAGCGAGCGCTACGAGAGTGAGAACGAGAGCTACGGGCTGACGACGATCAAGTGCCGGCACCTCTCCTTCGAGGACGGCGACGCCGTCTTCGACTATCCGTCGAAGTCCGGCAAGCGCGGCCATCAGCAGATCTCGGCGCCGCAGGTGATGCCGACGCTGAGGGCACTGAAGAAGCGCGGCGAGCCGGGACAGGACCTCTTCCTCTTCCGCCGCGGCCGCGAGTGGCGCGATCTCACCTCCGAGCACGTCAACGCGTACATCAAGGAAGTCGCCGGCCCCGGCTTCAGCGCCAAGGACTTCCGCACCTGGAACGCGACCGTGCTCTGCGCCGTGCTGCTCGCTGTCAACGCGCCCGACGGCGGTAGGCGGCGCCCGACGAAGGCCGAGCGCAAGCGGATCGCGAACGCGGCGGTGCGCGAGACGGCGGCCTACCTCAACAACACGCCGGCCGTCTGCCGCGCTTCCTACATCGACCCGCGGGTGTTCGACCGCTTCGATTCGGGCGAGACAGTACGCGGCGCCCTGGAGCGGATCGAGCGCGGTGCTGATCCGGGCGCCTTCCCCGACCGGGAGGGGATCGAGCGCGCCGTGCTCCGGCTGCTCTGAGCGTCGGAGACGCGGCGAGTGTCCGGGGGCGGCTGAGGGCGCACGCCGGTCCGCCCGCATACTGGTGGCATGTGGGCGGCCGGTGGGTGGCCTCAGGCGTGCCCGGACGCCGCCGGCTTGCTAGAAGCCGCGCGGGTGGCGCTTGGTGTAGCTCTCGCGGGTCGAGCGCATCTTCTTGCTCCACCCGGGGCCGTTGCCCGGCGTCATCGACGTATCGAAGCGCAGGCCGGCGACGACCATGTAAGCGTGGCTGGAGGAGCCGTACACGGTGATCCAGCTGCCGTGCTTCTTCGCGCCGTAGCGCTCGAAGCCGACGGAGTCGAGCGGCTTGTTGAGCAGGTGCCCGCCGTGCAGCGCGTAGCTGACGGATCCGGAGCAGTCGTAGCCGGAGTCCTTCCACTTGCCGTGACCGCCGCCCCACTTGTAGGGCTTGTTGCGGATCTTGTTGGCGGCGGCGATGACGGCCTTGACCTCGTCGGGGGCGCTGGCGGGAGCGACTGCACGTCCGTGGACGAGCTTCGCCTTGCTGCCGGGGACGGTGTCCTGGCTCGAGCCGACGCCGACCCCGCCGCCGCCGGCCGACGCTGCGGCGGGAGCGATGAGGGCAACCAGACCGACGGTTGCGGCGACGCTCAGAAGCCAAGCCTTGACGGGCCATCGCTTCAGGGTCTCTTTGGGCACTTGAACTCCTTTTGTGCGCCTACGGGGTTAGCTGTCGGGCTGGCGACAAAAGGATTTCGCCCCCACCAATTGCGGCTGGTGAGTTAGCCCCTGGGAACTGTGGTTCCCCCGCTCTCCCCAATTGGGGAGATTCGGCATGGGTTTCAGGTTTCGCGGAAAGATACACAAAACGCCGCGCTAACGCAACGCTCATACGCTGCGCCGCGCGCCCCTCGGATCTGGGCGCAGATTTGCAGGGACTTCGCCGCGGCGCGCCGGGCTCAGTGCCGGCGGCGCGGCTTGATCTTGAGCTCCGCGGTCGCCGGCGAGGCGTCCGTCAGGCCGTTCGCCGTCGCTCTGACGCTGAACGTCCAGCTGCCCCTGCGCAGCTTCCGGTACTTCGCGGGACTCGCGCATGAGGTGAACTTCGCCAGCTTCTTCTCGCTCCCTTTGCGCTTGTGGTGGCGGCGCAGCGCGCACTCGAAGCTCGCCCCGGCCGTCGGCGTCGCCGTGAATCGGAAGCTGGCCTTGGCGCCGTGCTTACCCGCGCGGACGCGCTTGGTCGCCTTCGTGATCGTCGTCTCCGGCGCCTTCTTGGGCGGCGGCTTGCTCACGCCGGTCACGCGCGCAACCTGGTGCGAGGTTTGAAGGCCGACCCACAGCGTGTTGTTCGGCCCCGTCGTCAGATACCTGGGGCCTGAGGCGGCCGGCAGCCCGGTGAGCGTCGTGTAGGCGCCGGAGGGGGTCAGCCGGCCGAGCGTGTTGACCGCGAACTGCGCGAACCAGTAGGCGCCGTCGGCCCCGAACGTGACGCCGAACGGATCGGTCATCGACGGCAGGTTTCGCGTCAGCGGGTTGTTGGGCGGGTTGATCCGCCCGATCTGCTGCGGCGTCGCGGTGGGATCGCCGAAGGCGACCTGCTGGCCGGGTCCCGCGGTGACCTCCTGCGGCCCGCCCGACGCCGTATAGGCCTTGGCGACCGAACCGTCGGTCTTCATGCTGACGATCCGCTTGCCGCCGAAGTCGGCGATCCAGATCAGGCTCGGCCCGGCGCTGATCCCGCGGGCGCCCATGCCCGTCACCGCGAAGTGCTGGAAGCCGGCCGGGTTCGCGGGCGGGACCTCGTAGACCTGATCGCCGCTCGCCGTCCACAGGTTGCCGTCGGGGCCCGGGGTGATGGCCCGCGGGTCCGCCAGCGACGCGATCGGCGTCGCGGTCGCGTTCGTCGGATCGGCGGGTGCGAAGGAGGCAACGCCGCCGGACTGCGTCACCCAGAGGTTGCCGTCGGGGCCGGCCGCGATCCCGACCGGGTTGCTGACGTTCGCCACGTCGAACTCGATGACGACGCCGGCGGGCGTCACCCGGGCGACGTCGTTGGCGCCGCCCGAGAGCGTCAGCCAGATGTTCCCGTCCGGACCCTCGGTCAGATACAAGGGCATCTCGGAGGGGTCGAGGTCGTAGACGCCGTTGACCTTCGGCACCGCCTGCGCCGGGCCGGCGGCAATCAGCGCCGTCGCGGCAACTGCGAGCGCGATCCCGATCAGCTGCGCATGGCTTGACGCCCGAGCCATGTGACGAAAAGTAGCGCGGGGATCGCGGGCCCGCAAGGGCAGGCGGTCGGGACGAGCCCTCTAGCCATCTAGGCGTCAGCCAGCGTCCAAAAGCCGTCGGCGCCGACGGGCTCGAGCACGGCGATCCGGCCGAGCTCCTCGCGGGCGTCCTCGAAGTCGACGTCGAGCATCACCGCGACCTCCTGGCTGCTGATCGGCACGGCCGACCACTCGAGGACCTCGCGTGCCGTCTCCGGAGCGTCGCGGCGCTCGAGCCCCGGCACGAGGTTGGCGAGGATCGTGTCGTAGACCGCGAACGGCTGGAAGCCGGGGACGGCGATCGTCACTCCGTCGGAGAGGCGCGTGATCTCGTAGCTCGGACAGGTGTAGCGACGACCGCCGGACCAGTTGGCGAGCTTCTGGTCGAGCACGCGCGCGGCCGGTTGCGGCTCGCGCGCGGCCGCCATGTCGGCCTCCAGCGCCGCCTCGGTCTCGTTCAGAAGCTCCTGCTGGCGTAGGTGGGCGGGCTCGATCCCGGCCCGCTCGGCGGCGTCGTCGATGACCTCGCGCCTATCGATCTGCCGGCCCGAGAAGTTGGCTACGCGCAGCGCCCGCAGCAGGGCCCGGGCGTGGTGCGGCTCGCCGTGCTGGCGGGCGGCGACGACCGCCCGGCAGGCGTCGCGCGAGCCGGGCACGTAGTCGCGTTCGCGCGTATCGATCGGCATCTTGTGATCGCGTGCGATCTGGCGCTGGCCCTCGCGGAGCTTCTCGGGGGTGAAGCAAACCTTCTCGGCCTGGGCGGCAGCGTCGTCGGCCAGCACGACCATGCGCGGTGTCCAGCTGATCCGGCCCTCGTACAGCCAGCGGAGCCGGCGCCGGAAGGGCTCGGCGCTGTAGGCCCACGGGCAGAGGGGATCGGTGAACTCATCGATCCGCACGCAGACGGCGTCGTCACCGGGAGCCTCGGTGCCGGGCGCCGGTTCACTCGTCATTGCATCGAGAGCCATACCCACCGGCATTCCCGTGCCACGCGCCGGGCAAACGGCCGGCCACGCGAGTGGAGTGATTGAGGGGAACGATTCCCGCCAATCTTCCACTCGCTCGACCGGCAGGTCGGCGGGAGGGCCACCGACACGTGCCCGTGTATCACCACTGGCTGACTGGCCAACCAAATTGATGTGCCATCAGTTGGTGTAACGATCTGCTATCAAGGGGTAAGTGGAAGGCATGTACGCAGATATCCGATACGGTCGGCGCGGAAGGAGAGTCGATGGCTGAGCGCGGTGCCAAGCCCGTCGTTCATCCGGTGCGGGCCCGGATCCTGGAGGCGGTCAGCGCCTTCACCTCGCCGCTGCTGCCGGACGACTACCTCGAGCTGATCAACCCGCTCTGGTCGACGCGCGAGCTGCGCGGCCGGGTCGAGGAGCTGATTCCCGAGCAGGGCGGGGCGACCACGGTGCTGATCCGGCCCGGCCACGCCTGGCCCGGCCACGAGCCCGGCCAGTACCTGCGGATCGGCTTCGACATCGCCGGCGTCCGCCACTGGCGCGCCTACTCGCTCACCTCGGACCCCGGCCGCCCGGACGGCTTCATCTCGATCACGCCGAAGCTCGTCGAGGAGGGCAAGGTCTCTCCGTACGTGAATAGCGAGCTGCGGCCCGGCGCGATCGTCTCGCTCTCCGACGTCGAGGGCCAGTTCGTGCTCCCGGATCCGCGTCCCGAGCGGATCCTCTTCATCTCCGCCGGCAGCGGGATCACGCCGATCATGGCGATGCTGCGCTGCCTCGATCGCGAGGACGCGCTCGGCGACGTCGTCCACCTGCACTCGGCTCCGAGCTCCGACGACATCATCTTCGGTGAGCGCCTGCGCGAGCTCGACGCGCGCTGCTCCGGCCTGCAGCTGCACGAGCAGCACACCCGGGCCGGCGACGGACGCATCCGCCCCGGCGACCTCGACGAGCTCTGCCCCGACTGGCGCGAGCGCGACACCTTCCTCTGCGGCCCGGCCGAGATGATCGAGGACTTCGAGGTCCGCTGGGAAGAGGAGGGGATCACCGATCGCCTCCACCTCGAGCGCTTCCAGCCGGTGATCGGCGGGGAGGGCGCCGCCGGCGGGGAGGGCGGCAGGATCACCTTCACGAAGAGCGGCATCGAGGCCCACAGCGACGGCAGCACGCCGATCCTCGACGCCGGCGAAGAGGCCGGTGCCGAGCTCGAATACGGCTGCAGGATGGGGATCTGCCACACGTGCGTCGGCACGCTCTGCTCCGGTCGCCTGCGAGACCTGCGCTCGGGTGAGGTGCACGGCGAGGAGGGAACGAAGGTCCGCATCTGCGTGAACGCCCCCGAGGGCCCCGTGGAGATCGCGCTATGAGAAATCGGGCAGCAGCGCGGCAAGCGGGTAACAGCGAAGTACACCGAGGAGAAATGGAGACCCGATGACTGCGACAACCGAGAGCCAGAAGCCAGTGATCGACCCTGACGGGATCGAGAGCCCGCTGAGGCGCCTGTCCGCCGAGCAAATCGAAGCGCTCGGCAAGGAGTTCGACGCGATTCACGAGGAGGTGTTCGGCGACCTCGGCGAACGCGACGCGAAGTACATCCACTCGATGATCGCGATGCACCGCCGGCTCGCCCTCCTCGGCCGGGCCCTGCTCGTCGCGAGCCGCTTCAAGCCCGCCTGGGCGGCCGGAACCGCGGCGCTGTCGATGGCGAAGATCCTCGAGAACATGGAGATCGGCCACAACGTCATGCACGGCCAGTGGGACTGGATGAACAACCCCGAGATCCACTCCTCGACCTGGGACTGGGACACCGCCTCGACCAAGGAGGCCTGGAAGCACTCCCACAACTACATCCACCACACGTACACGAACGTGCGCGGCAAGGACAAGGACCTCGGCTACGAGATCATGCGCATCGACCCGACGCAGCCGTGGAACCCCGTCTACCTGCTGCAGCCCTTCTACAACGTGCTGCTCATGGTCCTGTTCGAGTGGGGCGTCGCCTTCCACGACATGGACTTCGACGCGATCCGCAAGGGCGAGAAATCGCGCGAGGAGATGATCGAGGACCTGAAGGGGATCGCCGGCAAGGCCCGCACCCAGGTCACCAAGGACTACATCGCCTTCCCGGCGCTCTCCGGCGTGATCGCGGGTGGCGTCGCCGTCGGCGCCGCCGCCTGGCGCAAGCGCCGCGCCCGCAAGGCGGGCGGCGTGGCCGGCACGGCACGCACCGCCAAGCGCGGCCTGCTGCGCCGCATGCCCGGCCGCCGCGGCTCCCTGGGCGGCGACCTGGCGATCGAGCTCGGCGCCAGCTTCGGCGAGGAGTTCGTGCGCACCTTCCGGGCGACGATGTGGGCCGACGTGATCGCCAACATCGTCCGCAACGTGTGGTCGAACGCGATCATCTTCTGTGGCCACTTCCCGGACCAGACCTACACCTACACCCCCGAGGAGGCGGAGAACGAGAGCAAGGGCGGCTGGTACGTGCGGCAGCTCTGCGGCGCGGCGAACATCGAAGGCTCACCGCTGTTCCACGTCGCCAGCGGCAACCTCGGCTACCAGGTCGAGCACCACCTCTACCCGGATATGCCGTCGACGCGCTACGCCGAGATCGCGCCCAAGGTCAAGGACATCTGCAAGCGCTACGGGCTCCCGTACAACAGCGGCCCGTTCGGCCAGCAGTGGCTGATGGTCCAGCGCACGATCCTGCGGCTCGCCTTCCCCGGCGGCAAGCCGCGGCCGAAGCCCGGCGCCTACGCGGGCGAGGACGTCGCTCCAGCACCGGGCGCAAACGGCAACGGCGCTCTTGCGGCGGCGAGCAACGGCAACGGGTCGGCCCCGGCGCCGACCGAGCACGCGGAGGCCGAGAAGCCGGGCG
>CAWCUT010000001.1:0-494189 GCA_963798875.1 uncultured Solirubrobacterales bacterium | reverse complement strand
TGGTCACCGTCGCCGTCACCGGTGCTGACGTGTTCCGCGACACGAACCCGAACGTGCCCTATACGGCGATGGAGATCGCCGGCTCGGCGATCGCCGCGGCTGGCGCCGGCGCGACGGCCGCCCGCCTGCACGTGCGGAGGACGACGGGACGCCGAGCGGGCGCCCCGAGCTGTTCGTTCAGGTGATCGCAGGACCGGGCGGCCTGCCGGTCGGCGTCGTCCGACCGGGCGGCGCCATCGACATGACGATCGACGGCGCACGACCGGCCTCGAGGCGAAGCCGGACATCTCCGGGGTTGAGTCGGGCTCGATGAACCTCGGCGACGAGACGTTCACCGCGCCGCCCCCCGCCGGCCGCGGGTTCGTCGAGAAGGCACAGGGCGCGGGGATCGCGCTGGAGGTCGAGTGCTTCGACGTCGGCCACGTCGTCAGCGCCGGCGCGGCTCGAGCAGGGCGGCTGGAACCACCGCTGCGGGTCAACCTCGTCTTCGGCGTCCCGGGGGGCATCGACGCGAGCCCCGAGGCGCTCGAGGCGATGCTCCGGCCGCTCCCTGCCGGGACGTTCTGGACTGTCACCTGCATCGGCCGCCACCACTTCCGCATGCAGGCGCTGGCACTGCTGCGCGGGGCCCCCGGTGTCCGCACCGGGCTCGAGGACGTCGCCTACATCGGCAAGGGCGTGCTCGCCGACTCGAACGAGCAGCTCGTCGGCAAGCTCGCCGACCTCGCCCGCACGCTCGGCCGCGAGGTCGCCACCCAGGAGCAGACCCCGGAGCTGTTCGGGCTCGGCTGATGGCGACTCCGACGACAGCGGACAAGGATGCCGCCCGCCCGCCTGCCAGGCGCGGCGAGGGCACGCGAGAGACGATCGACGCGGCCGCGGTCGACCGCTTCGCGCGGCTCGGCTACCACGCCGCCAGCGTCCGGGCGATCGCTGCCGAGGCCGGCATCCAGCCGGCGGCGATCTATCACTGGTACGAGAACAAGGAGGCGCTGCTCTTCCGCCTGCAGATCCAATTCATGGACCAGCTCGAGGAGCGCGTCTTCGCGGCCGTCGAGGCGCGGCCGACTCCGGCGCTGAATCTGGCGCCGCCGTCCGCGAGCACGTCCATTACCACGGCCTGCACCCCAAGGCTGCGTTCGTCACCGACTCCGAGATTCGCGCCCTAGGAGAGGAGCGCCGGCGTCAGCTGATCGCGCGTCGGGACTCCTACCAGGCCCCTTCTGGGGCGCCTGGGTCCGCGACGGTGTGCGCGACGGCTCGCTGCACACCTCGGGGTCTCAGGTCGCCACGCGAGCCATCCTCCTGCAGTGCACCGGCGTCGGCCTCTGGTTCCGTCGCTCGGGGCCGCTGCCGCTCGACGACGTCTGCGAGATCCACGTCGAGCTCGTGCTCGCTTCGCTGCAGGCCTCAAGCGAGCTGATCGGCGAGGCGATCGCCGGCCTGCGCGAAGTTCCCGCGGGCCTTCCCGGCGACGATCTGGAGGCCGCGTAGTGAGTCCGGACGCCCGCCGCCGCCCACGCGCACTGCCGGCTTCCGGCGGCCGCATCGCCGTGGCCGCGCCCGCCTCGCCGCCACAGGAGCGTTCCGGCATCGAGCAGGCCACGCAGTACTTCGAGGCCCGCGGGCACGAGGTCGTCTTCGGACCCAACCACCGCCGCGTGCACGGCTATCTGGCCGGCACCGACGCCGAGCGCGCGGCCGATCTGCAGTGGGCGCTGACCGAGCCCGGGATCGACATGGTGCACGCGCTCGAGGGTGGCTACGGCACCGCGCGCTGCTACCCGCTGATCGACTGGGACGCCGTCGCCGCGGCCGAGCCGCGCATCGTCTGCGGGTTCAGCGACCTGACAGCGCTGCACCTGTTCATCGCCCGGCACACCGACTGGATCAGCTTCTACGGGCCGAGCTTCCTGCGCTTCACACGGACGAAGGGCGACTACGCGCTGACCGAGAAGACCGAGGAGTTCTTCCACCGCGCGGTATCCGCCGCCGACCCGGTGGGGCGCATCTTCGAGGACCCGGAGGATCCCTACGTGCTGTCGCTCGGGACCGGGATTGCCGAGGCACCCGTCGTCGGCGGCTGTCTGACGCTGCTCTGCTCGAGCATCGGCACGCCCTATGAGGTCGACACCGAGGGCTGCATCCTGCTCGTCGAGGACCTGGACACCGAGAACTACCTGGTCGATACGGCGCTCAACCACCTGCGCCTCGCCGGCAAGCTCGACGGGATCGCCGGGTTCGCCTTCGGGACGAGCGTCAACCTCGGCTACCAGACCCTGCCGGGAAGCACCGAGTCGACGCTCTCGATCGAGGAGATCCTCGACGAGCTGATCGCACCCCTCGGCATCCCGGCGATCTCCAACGTGCCGTTCGGACACGGCAAGCACATGGCGACGATCCCGCTCGGCGCCCGGGCGCGGCTCGACGCCGACGGCAAGTACCTCGAGCTGATCGAGCCCGGGGTGCAGGGCCCCGCCAAGACGGCGGACACGACTTCAACGGAACCAGGCAATTGACACAAGGAAATGGGAGATCGGGATGAGACTGATTAGCAAGGCGATGTTTGCCGCGATCCTCGCCGCTGCCGTGGCCGCGTCGGTTCTGGCGCTGCCGGCGCTGGGGCAGGACGGTGGCAACGGGACGTCGACCACGAACACGGACAGCGGCGGCAAAACGGCCCTCCGAATCGGCTGGCAGCAGGACCCGCGGACGCTGAACCCCTTCGTCGGGCTCGACGAGGAGGACTGGAACATCTGGTCGATCAACTACGACCTGCTCGTCAACTTCTCCCCCGACGACCTTTCGCCGGCTCCCGGCATCGCCAAGACCTGGGACGTCTCCGAGGACAAGAAGACAGTCACCTTCCACCTCGACCCGGACAAGATCTGGTCCGACGGCAAGCCCGTCACCTCCGCGGACGTCAAGTGGTCACTCGACGTGCTCGGCAAGAACGGTGCGGGCTTCACCGGCTACACGTCGAACGTCTCCTCGATCGAGACGCCCGACGCGGAGACCGTGGTGATCAAGACCAAGCGTCCGGACGCGCGCCTCGTCGGCGGCCTGTACGTCTACATCCTCCCGAAGCACGTCTGGGACAAGGTCCCGGTCAGCCAGCTGACCGGCTCCTACCAGCCGCCGCTGCCGATGGTCGGCTCCGGCCCGTTCGTCGCGACCGAGTTCAGCCACGGGCACATCGTCACGATGTCCAAGAACCCGTACTGGAAGGGCCCGCAGCCCAGCTTCGACCAGATCCAGTTCATCAAGTACGGCAACCAGGACGCGGTCGAGCGCGCTCTGCAGCTCGGTGAGATCGACATGATTCGCGAGGTCGAGGCGTCGGGCTACGACCGCCTGAAGGCGGAGCCGAACATCGACGCGATCTCGGCGCCCTCGCCGTCCTACACGCAGCTCGCGTTCAACCTGTGCTCGAAGCAGGACTGTCCGAACGCCGAGTTCAACCCAGCGGTCCAGGACCCGGCCGTGCGCCAGGCGCTCGCCTACGCGATCGACCGCGACCGGATCAACCAGATCGCCGCGCACGGGACGTCGTTCGTCGCCCACGGCGTGCTGCCGTCCTACTACCGGGACTTCTACAGCGAGCCCAGTCAGGACTATCCCTTCGACCCGGAAAAGGCGAAGCAGATCCTCGACGACGCCGGCTGGCAGGACAACGGCAGCGACCCGCGGACGAAGGACGGCGAGAAGCTCGAGTTCAACCTCCTCGCCCGTACCGAGTCTCCGTACACGCAGGCGGCAGCGAAGCTGATCGCCGAGGAAGCGGCGGCGGTCGGCATCAAGTTCAACGTCCAGGTCGTCAGCGACGACCGGTTGACTGACGTGACGACGAGGACGGTCGACGGCAAACCGGCGCCCGACTTCGACACGTTCATCTGGGGCTGGGGCGGCGACCCGTACGACCCGAGCTTCATTCTCAGCGTGCTCAAGGGAAGCGAGATCGGGAACCTGTCCGACAGCTTCTGGAACAACCCGGAGTACGACCGCCTCTGGAACGAGCAGGCGGGTGAGTTCGACGTCGCCCAGCGCAAGGAGACGATCGGCAAGATGGTCGCGCTGGCGCAGCAGGACCTGCCCTACATCGTCCTCACCTACGACCCGTCGCTGCAGGCCTACCGGACCGACCGGCTCGCCGGCGTCGAGCGCGTCTGCCCGCGCGGTGCCGACGGCGACCTGATCTGCGACGAGGTCTCCTACGAGCCGTTCCTGACGATCCACCCCGCCAGCGGCGCCAGCGACTCGAGCACGAAGAGCGGTGGCGCCGGCGTGATCATCGGGATCATCGCGGCGATCGTCGTGATCGGTGGCGGCTTCCTGTTCTGGCGCTCGCGGCGCAACAGGGGGGGCGGCGGCGACGGCGATCTGGAGTTCGAGGAGTAGGCCCGGAGCCGGTCGCCTGCCTGGAAGGGGAACCGAGTTGAACGCGAGATGGCTGGCGACGAAGACCGGGGCGGCGGTGCTGACCCTGGTCTTCGTCCTGGTCTTCAACTTCTTCCTCTTCCGGGTGATGGGCGATCCGACCTCGCAGTTCCTCAGGCTGCCGAGCTCGACGCCCGAGGAGATCGCCAAGCTGAAGGCCGACTACGGCCTCGACAAGCCGCTCACCGGGCAGCTCGCCGATTACCTCGGCGACACGGCGCGGCTGGATCTCGGGGTCAGCAACACCTCGCGCCAACCCGTCTGGGACGAGATCAAATCGGCCCTGCCCTGGACCCTGCTGCTGGTCGGAACCGGCACACTTCTGGCAACCCTGATCGGCACCTGGATGGGGGTCATCGCGGCGAAGAGGCGGGGGTCCAAGACTGACGACGGCCTGCTCGGCTTCAACCTGTTCACCTACGCCTCGCCCGAGTACTGGATCGGGATCATCCTGATCCTGATCTTCGCCGTCGCGATACCGATCCTGCCGGCGGGGCAGGAGATGACGCCCGGCGTCGAGTTCACGAGCTGGACGGCGAAGGTGACCGACGTGCTCCAGCACATGATCCTGCCCGTTGCGGCCATGACCCTGATGCTGCTCGGCCAGTACTTCCTGATCATGCGCAGCTCGATGGTGGACGTGATGACTGAGGACTTCATCACCGTCAAGCGCGCGATCGGGCTCTCCCGCGATCGCGTCATCAACCGGCACGCGGTGCCAAACGCGCTGCTGCCGCTGGTGACGCTCTCCGCGATCCAGTTCGGCGCCGTCGTCGGCGGTGCGATCACGATCGAGACGGTCTTCTCCTGGCCCGGGCTCGGTGATCTCACATACACGGCGATCAACGACAAGGACTTCCCCGTGCTCGAGGGTGTCTTCCTCGTCTACAGCGTCGGCGTGATCTTCGCCAACCTCGCCGCGGACTTCCTCTACTTCTTCCTCGACCCCCGGGTGAAGGCGCGATGAGCGGCGCAACCGTGATCGGGGTCGTCGACGCGCCGCCCGGGGCCGTCGACACCGACATCAGCCTCCGGCGGCGGCTGTTCGGCACCTGGCGGGGCCGCTTCGCGGTCGGCGTCATCACCTTGTTTGTCTTCCTCGCGGTCTTCGGGCCCCTGATCGCGCCCGACGACCCTTACGCGTCGAGCCTCGACACGCTCGCCTCGCCGAGCTGGGCGCACCCGCTCGGCACCACCGAGCAGGGCTCCGATGTCCTCAGTCAGCTCATCGTCGGGGCCCGCATCTCGATCGTCGTGGGCTTCGCCGCGGCGGTCATCTCGGCCGTGCTCGGGACGCTCGTCGGCCTGCTCGGCGGCTACTTCGGCGGCTGGACCGACCGGATCCTCGACGCCTTCGAGAACTGGTTCCTCGTGATTCCGGCGCTGCCGCTCATGATCGTTCTCGCCCGCCTCCTCAACCCCTCGCTGTGGGTCCTGATCGTCGTCATCGGGATCACGTCCTGGGCCGGCACCGGCCGCATCGTCCGCGCCCAGGTACTGACGCTGCGCGAGCGTGCCTTCGTCGACCGCGCGCGGGCCCTCGGCGCCTCGGACCGCTACATCATCCGCACGCACATCTTCCCGAACACCCTGCCGCTGATCTACGCCAACACGGTGCTCATCGTGGCCGTCGCGATCCTCGCCGAGGCGTCGCTGGCCTTCCTCGGTCTGGGCGACCCGACGAAGATCTCGTGGGGCACGATGCTCGAGAACGCCTTCAACTCAGGGGCGCCGAGCGCCGGCGCCTGGTGGTACGTCATCCCGCCCGGACTCTGCATCGCCGTGCTCGTCTTCGCGGTGTCGCTCGTCGGCTATCTGTTCGAGGATGTCGTCAATCCGACGGCTGCGGGACGAGGAGGTGGTCTGATGGCCGAGGCGGTGGAGCCGCTGCTCAGCATCTCGGGCCTGCGGGTCACGGCCCGCGAGCACGTGCTCGTCGACGGCGTCGATCTCGAGCTCGCGCCTGGCGAGGCGCTCGGCCTGGCGGGCGAGTCCGGCTGCGGGAAGACGACAACCGCGCTGGCGGTGATGAAGCTGCTCCCGCCCTCGCTGAAGATGGAGGGCGAGATCGTGCTTCGCCTGCCGGGCAACGACGAGCCGATCAACATCCACAAGCGCACCGAGCTCGGCATGCAGCGTGTCCGCTGGCGCCACGTCTCCCTCGTCTTCCAGGGAGCGATGAACTCGCTCGACCCGGTGAAGCGGATCGAGCATCAGATCTACGAGGCGATCGATCTGCATGCGCGCGGCGGCGGACGCCAGCAGATCAGCGCTCGCGTCGGCGAGTTGCTGGGCATGGTCGGGTTGCCTGCGACCATCGGGCGCCGATACCCGCACGAGCTCTCGGGCGGCCAGCGCCAGCGCGTGATGATCGCCCTGGCGCTGGCCTGCAGACCCTCTCTGGTGATCGCCGACGAGCCGACGACAGCGCTCGACGTCGTCATGCAGGCGCAGGTGCTGCAGCTGCTCGAGCGCCTGCGGGGGGAGCTCGGCCTGTCACTGATCCTGATCACGCACGATCTCGCCGTTCTCGCCGAGACCTGCGATCGGATCGCGATCATGGACGCCGGCAAGCTGATCGAGCAGGGCACCCGTCAGCGAGATCTTCGAGCGGCCGGCGCACGAGCACACGCGCGAGCTGCTCGCCGCGCTGCCGGTGATCGGCGGCGCTACGTGGCTTCGAGGCAGCGGGGGGAACCGCGTGAGCCCGGCGGTCGCGGAGGGCCGGGTCGAGGCGGGCGCCGTGCCGTTGATCGAGTTGCGCGGCCTCTCTGTCCACTACCGGGCGCGCCGCACCGTGGCCCGGGCGGTCGACGGGGTCAGCCTCGACTGGCGCAGCGGTGAGATCCTCGGCATCGTCGGGGAGTCCGGCTGCGGCAAGTCGACGCTCGCTCGCGCGATCATGGGCCTGCAGGTGCCGGCCGCCGGAGATGTGCTGCTCGGCGGCGAGCCGATCACCGGCCGTGGCGGCTTGCGAACCCTGCGCCGGCGCGTGCAGATGATCTTCCAGGACCCCTACCAGACGCTCAACCCGCGCCAGCGCGTGCGGACGATCGTCGCCGAGCCGCTGGTCGTCCAGGGCGTGCCGGCGGGCGAGCACGAAGAGCGGATCGGCAGGGCGCTCAACGACGTCGGCCTCGACCCGGAGCGCTTCAGCGAGCGCTACCCGCATCAGCTCTCCGGCGGCCAGCGGCAGCGCGTTGCGATCGCGGCAGCCCTCGTGCTCGAGCCTGAGGGCCTGATCTGCGACGAGCCCGTCTCGATGCTCGACGCCTCGGTCCGCATGCAGGTGCTCCGCGTTCTCGTCGGCCTGCGCGAGCGCCGCGGGCTGGCCCTGATCTTCATCACGCACGACCTCTCGCTCGCCTGGTCATTGTGCGACAGGATTGCCGTCATGTACCTGGGGCGGGTGATCGAGCAGGGCGAGGCGGCGGCCGTGATCGAGCGGCCCAAGCACCCCTACACGCAGGCGCTCGTCGACGCCGTCCCGGTTGCCACCCCAGGTGGCGGCGGCAACCGTGAGCTGCTCGGCGGCGAGATCCCGGACCCGACGTCGATCCCGTCCGGCTGTCGCTTCCATCCACGCTGCCCGAAGCGCTTCGGCGCCTGCCCAGAGACTGACCCCGCCCTGCGCGTGCTTGCAGGGGAAACGGAGAAGGAGCCGCGCGAGGTTGCCTGCCTGCTCTATGAGGACGGGCCCGGCGACGCCGGAGAGCAGGGTGGCTGAGGGCTCCCGCTGGCGTGATCTCGCCGGGCCCGTCGGCCTGCTCGAGACAGGGCCGGCAAACGCGATCACCGACGTCCCGGGGGTGCGGGTCGGGCACGCACAGGCGTCCTGTGGCGAGGCGAGCGGCGTCACGGTCGTCGCGCCGCCGCGCCTCCCTGTGCCTGCCGGGACCGCAACGGTGAACGGCACCGGCGTGCTCACGGCATCGCTCGAGATCGACGAGTGGGCGCTGATGCCGACGCCCGTCTATCTGTGCGGGACGCATGCCGTCGGGACCGTCTACCAGGCGGCGATCGAAGCCTCGGGCGCCGGCCCCGACGACGTCACGATCCCGGTCGTCGGCGAGTGCGACGACGGCTATATGGCGGACTCGAGGCGGATCGCCGCCGCCGACGTCGAGGCGGCGCTCGCGGCTCTCGCCGCGGGCCCTCCGGCCGAGGGCACCGTCGGCGCCGGGACCGGCATGAGCTGCTTCGACTTTCCGGGCGGGATCGGCACCGCCTCGCGCCGCGCCGGCGAGTGGACCGTCGGCGTGCTGCTGCTGTGCAACTTCGGCGATCGTGAGCGCCTCGACCTGCTCGGTCACCGGCTCGACCCCGCGCCGCCGCCGAAGCCGCCGGAGGGCAGCTGCATCGCGATCTGCGCCACGGACGCGCCCCTCGACGGCCTCGCCCTGCGGCGACTGGCGCTGCGGCCCCTGCTCGGACTTGCCCGGGCCGGCTCCTACGCGTCGAACGGATCCGGCGAGATCGGCCTCGCCTTCTCGGTCGCCGCGGCGACCGAGCGGCAGGCGTCCGCTCCCGGCCCCGAGCTCAACCTGCTTTTCGCGGCGGCATGGGAGGCCGCCCACGAGGCGGTGATGAACTGCCTGGTGGCTGGGGTGCCGGGCAGGCGCCGTGACGGGGGCGAGCAGGATGCGTTCCCGCTCGAGCTCGTTCGCGAGCTCGCCGCTGCGGGGCGGCAACTGTGATGGACGAGCGGCTTGCCGCCGAGGCGGTCGAGCTCTGTCGCGGGCTGATCCGCGTCGACACCTCGAACCCGCCCGGCCGTGAGACGCCGGCGGCGGAGCTGCTGGCGGAGTACCTGCGCGAGGCGGGCGACGGCCGCATCGAGGTCGAGCTCGCCGGCCCCGATCCTGAGCGCCTGAACGTGATCGCGCGGGTCGCAGGCGCCGGCACCGGCCCGTCGCTGATGCTGCTCGGGCACACGGATGTGGTCCCGGCGCCCGCAGACTCGGGCTGGACCGTGCCGCCGTTCGAGGCCCGGATCGAGGGCTCGCGGTTGATCGGCCGTGGCGCCGCCGACATGAAAGGTGAGCTGGCGGGGCGGGCTGCGGCGCTCGCTGCCTTCGCCCGCTCGGCCGTCACCCCCGGTGGCGACGTCGTGCTCATCGCCGAGTCGGACGAGGAGCGCGGCGTCTCCGACGTCGGCATGACGTGGCTCGTGCGCGAGCGTCCCGAGCTGCGCTGCGACTACGCCGTCAACGAGGGCGGCGGCAACCTCTTCGAGCTCGCCGACGGCCGCCGGCTCGTCACCGTCGGCATCGGGGAGAAGGTCGTCACCTCGGTCCGCCTGCGCCTCCGCGGGCGCGGTGGACACGCCTCGACGCCGCTCGATACCGAGAACCCGCTGCAGTACGCGGCCGAGACGATCGACCGCCTCGCCTCGGCGCGGGCCCCGCGGCGTCTCGCGCCGGCGGTCGCGAGCGCCTTCGAGCGTCTCGGCGTCGCCGAGCTGGACGACGAGGAGCTGCTCGCGTGGGCCCGCTCCCAGCATCCCTTCCTCGCGCCCGATCTCGACGCGATGATTCGCCTCACCGTCACTCCGACGGTCGTCAACAGCTTCGCGCCCGCGAACGTGATCCCGGGGTACGTCGACATCACCTGCGACTGCCGCGTCGTCCCCGGCGGCGGCGATCCTTTCGCGGAGATCGAAGCGCATGTGGCCGCGGCGCTGGCGGGCGGTCCGGACTACGAGCTCGAGCCCCTCGAGCCGGCCGAAGGCGGCACCGAATCGACGGCGGAGGGCCCCCTGTTCGACGCGATCGCCGCCTTCGTCGCCGAGCGGGTCCCGGGCGCGGTGCTGTTGCCCGTGCTCGGCACCGGCTTCAGCGACACCGCGTACGTCCGTGAGTCCTACGGCTCCGCTGCCTTCGGATTCGCGCCGATCCTGCACACCGCTGCGGCCGACTACTTCGGTGGCATCCACTCCGCCGACGAGGCGCTCGAGATCGCGGACCTCGAGGCGATCGCGGCCTTCCATCTGGCCGCGATCGAGGCGGTCGCCGGCGCGCCCGGCGCGAGCCCGTAGCGCCTCGTGGGCCTCCCCGCGGTCGGGCGTGTGCGCCGGCGCCGGCCGCGCCGGTCCTGACAAGCTGCACGCGTGACCGTCGGCCGAGCCCGCATAGTTGCGCTCTCGCTGTCGGCGGCGCTGGCGCTCGCCTACCTGGCCTGGGCGCCGCAGACGCTCGACCTTTCGGCGCAGACGTACCGGGCCGACCTGTGGGACGCGCACGGCTTCGTGCTCTGGGATCCCGGCTGGTACTCCGGCTTCTCCGTCCCCGGATACAGCCTCATCTACCCGCCGCTCGGCGCGCTGCTCGGGCCGGTGTTGGTCGGTGCGCTGTCGGCGGTTGCCGCCACTGCCCTGTTCGCCGCGATCGCGCTGCGCGCCTTCGGCGAGCGGGCCTGGCTGGGCGTGGTGCTGTTTGGGCTCGGTTCGCTGGCGGCGCCCTTCGCGGGCCGGACGACCTTCGCACTCGGGCTTGCCGTCGCACTCGCGGCGGTGCTCGCGGTGCAGCGCTCGCGGCCGGCCTGGGCGGCGCTCGGCGCGCTCGCGGCCGCCTGCGCGAGCCCGGTGGCGGGGCTTTTCACCGGCCTGGTCTGCGCCGCCGTGGTCCTCGCTTCGCGCGGACGGCCGGAGGCGGACTTGCCGGTGCGGGCCGCCGTTGCGGGTGCTGCCGGCGCCGCCGCCGGCGTCGGGGCGCTGGCGCTCGCCTTTCCGACACCCGGATTTCAGCCGTTCGCCTTCAGCGCCTGGATCTGGATCCCGCTCGCCTCGCTGGCGATCTTCCTGCTCGCGTGGCGGGGCTCCGAAAGCAGCGCGGCAGCCGTGTCGCTGTTCGGCTGGGCTGCACTGCTGTATGTGCTCGGCGGCACCGCCGCGCTGCTCGTCGAGACTCCGCTCGGATCCAACGCCGTGCGGTTGGGGGCGACGTTCGCTGCACCCCTGGCGGCGATCCTGCTGATGCAGAACGGGACTCCGCCGCGGCCCCGGTCGCTGCCGCTGCTCCTCGTGCTCGTCCTGCCCCTGCTCTGGTGGCAGTGGACCGGCACGGTTCGGGACGTAGCCGTGGCCGGCGACTCCTGGACCGGGAGCGCTTACTTCGCCCCGTTGCTGGCGATGCCGGCCTTTCGTGACGCGCCGCCGCAGCCGATCAGGATTTCGCCGACGCGGAGCCGCTGGGAGTCGGTCTACGCCGCCGAGCAGCGGCCGATCAGCGGCGGTTGGCTGCGGCAGATCGAGGCCCCGGACAAGAGCTTCCTCACCAACGGGACCCTGCGGCGCCGGGAATACGTGGACTGGCTCGCCGCGCAAGGGATCGGGCTCGTCGCCGTCAGCGATGCGGAACCCGACTGGTTCGGCACCGAGGAGCAGAAGCTCTTCGATTCGGGCGCCTTCGACGCGGACCTCGTCGGCGAGGCTGGTAGTTGGCGCCTCTATCGAATCGGCAAGGGCTCGTTCGTGGCTTCCGGGGCGGCGCGCCTGACGGCGCTGGGGCCGGACCGCTTCGAGCTCCGTCTCGGTCCGCATGCACAAGCCGATCTGTACCTGCGCTACTCGCCGTACTTCCAGGTGACCGGCGGCGCCGGTTGCGTGCAGCGGCTCGAGGGGCCGGACGGCCGCGACTCGACCCGCGTCACCTCAGGAAGCGATCGGGCGCAGGTCCTCACGGTCGAGGCCAGGTTCTCGCTCGCAGGCGCCCTCGGGCGCGACCGCGACTGCAGCGGTTAGCGGTGGTGCCGTCGCTTCGGCGGCGGGTAGCGGCGCACGGTGAGCCGCGCGTTGCGGAGCGGCGCCGCGTCGCCGGCCGCCGCGTGCGCGCGCTTGGGGCCGAGCAGCAGGACCAGGTTCACGTACAGGCGCTTGGCGCCGTGCGCGACCCGCATGACACCGTTCTTGCGGGTCGTGCAGCGGTCGCCGCGGTTGCGTGCAGTTGAAGCCGGTGCTCTCGTCGATCTCGCCGCCGAGCAGCGCGATCCGGCCCGTGTGCCGATCCGGTTCGACGGCGTGGGGGCTGCGGGCGAGGATGAGCTGCGAGGTGGTGCGGACGCTGTAGGGCAGGCCGGAGATCACGGTCGCGAGCCGGGCGTCCGACCTCGAACTGCTCCCCCTTGCGCAGCCCGCGCAGCCGCTTCGAGACCACGACGTGGCGCTCCTTGTCGATCGGGGCCGCGTTGCGAAGCGGCTTGTCGGACCGCGCCGGCACGCGGGGGGGTTGCGCCCGCGGCGATGCAGCAGGGCGCTGATCCGGCCCCGGTCCTGGGGGATCGAGCCGTCTGGCCGGTTGCCGCCGAGCAGGATCCGCTGCGAGCCGTCGGCGCGCGGACTCGAGGCGGAGACGACCATCACGATCCGGCAGCGCCGGCAGCGCTCACGGCGGCGGATCGTCCGCGCTCGCGGGTCGATGACCAGCACGCAGTGGTGCTCGCGGTGGGGCTCCGACTGCCCGCAGCTCTCGCTGCCCGTTGCCAGCCGGCGCCGGACGCCCGGGCCGCGCAGCATGACTGCTCGCCTCGACCTTCGGGCTGAACCGGTAGCTCGGGCCGATGCAACTCGGCTCGGGGTGGGCGCAGGAGTTCGTCAACTGCAGCTCGGCACCCGTCCGCAGGACGTCGCCGGCGTGCAGGTCCGGCACGCGCCCCGGCCCGATCCGCATCGCCTTGCGTGGCTTTGCGCCCGGGCGGGCGGTGATCGGCAGCTTCTTGATCAGCTCGGACTGGTTGCCGCTGGAGAAGACGCGGGTCGCGTTACGCGCGGCGCTCGCCGGCGTCGCTGCCATCGCGGCCGCGGCGACGAGCGCCACCAGCGTGCCGGCGAGCATCCGCGGCGGCTTCATCGCTTCAGCCTCCGGACCTCGACGAAGCCGCCATCGACTTGCGCGCTCGCGCCCGCCCCGGCCGAGGCGAGCTTCGGGAAGGCGCGCGAGACCAGGTTGACGAAGAGCGGCACGTCGCTGCCCGTGCTTGTTCGTGACGTCGCGCTGCACGCGGCCGACCCCGACCTTGCGGCTCAGGCACGGCGTCTGCCAGCCGCTGGCCCCTGCGTGCAGTTGAAGCCGTTGACCGCGTCGAGCGTGCCGTGGTAGGAGATCGCCCGCCGGGCGAGCCCGCGCGGCGTCGTCGCGTGGCGTGAGCTGGCGACGATCAGCTGGTCGGCGACGAAGGCGCTGAACGGGTAGCGACCGATGTCGGTCAGCTGCCGGGCGCGGGCGAGCAGCGCGTCACCCCGGTGCAGGTGGTTGACCTTGAGTGAGAAGACCACCTGCTGACCGCCCGAGCCCTCGGAGCCGAGCGGGATCGAGGAGTGCACGGGATCGTCGCTGCGGCGCGACCGGCCACGGTCGGCACCGCGCCCGAAGAGCGGCGGCGTTCAGCCTGCCCTTGCGCTGGTCGATGCGGCCGTCGGGACGGTCGGCGCCGACGACGACGACGTTGCCGTGGCGGGCCTTCCGGTCGGACGCGTCGACGACCATGTTGAGCCGGCAGCGGCTCGGCTTGCAGGGCAGCTTCGTCACCTTCGGGATGCGCAGCTTCGAGTGCTCGATGACCAGCGGGCAGTGGTGGTTGCGGTTCGGCCGGTGCTGCGAGCAGACGCGCGTGGATGCGGGCGGAGACGGCAACGGCCCGCCGGCCTCCGGTTGCCCCCTTGCGGCCGGTGAGCACGATCCGCATGCCGACCTCGGGGCTGTAGCCATAGGGACGGCCGATGCAGCGCTCGGAGGAGTCGACGCAGGTCGTCGTCAGCGTCACCTCGCCGCTCGCCTCGAGCGTGCTGCCGGCACGCGGGTCGGGGAGGCGGTGCGGGCCGATCGTGAAGACGACGCTGCGGCTGCGCTTTGCGTGGCGCTCGATCCCGATCGTCTCGACGCGCTCGCGCTGGTTGCCGCTCGTCGCCACCGAGAAGGGGCGCGGCTTGGCCGGGTGCCGGGGCGGGCACGAGCAGCACTGCCAGGGCCGCGCCGAGGGCCGCGAGTGCGCACGTTGCCCGCAGCCCCACAGGTCGAAGTCCCGCCGATCCCACCGGCGGGTGGTGACTCAGAAGTCGAACAGGCGTCGCAGCTCCGCGATCGTCGTCTCGCTGTCGCGGTGCAGCATGCCGCGCATGCCGACCGCCTCGGCGCCGACGACGTTCTCGCGCAGGTCGTCGACGAAGACGCAGCGCCTCGGCGGTCGACGCCGATCCGCTCGGCGCCGAGCGCGTAGATCTCCGGCTGGGGCTTGTGCAGGCCGACGTCGCCGGAGATCACGGTCGCGTCGAAGATGTGCAGCGGCGCCCGCTCGTAGATGCCGGTGCCCCAGGAGTTCGAGATCAGCCCGGTCGGGTACGCCCGCCGCGCGCACGGCCTCGACCGCAGCGACCATCGCCGCGTCCGGGCCGAGCCCGGCGAACAGGCGCGTGATCAGCTCCTCCGGCGCGACGCCGAGCAGCTCGCCGAAGCGGCGCTCGAACTCCTCGTCGGCGAGCTCGCCCTTCTCGAGCGAGCGCAGCAGCGCGAGGCCCTGCGCCGTCGGCCCGGAACGTCTCCTTGACGCGTCGCGGTTCGAGGCCCTCGGCCTCGCAGAAGGCCTGGAAGGAGACCCAGATGTTGGTCGTCAGGACGCCGCCGAAGTCGACGAGCAGTCCCTCGGGCTCTGTGGCGGCGGGCACGGTGGCTGATTCTTGCGCAGCACCGTGGCCAGCGGTCTCGCGCGCGCCCGCTCGCCGATCCGAATACGCTTGCGCCCGATGGAGGGCGGAGAGCAAGCCGGGACCGAAGCCCGCGCCGACGCGCCGGACGGGATCGCGGCGAGGCCGTCGAGGACTGGTTCGCGGAGAACGTCGACGGCGTCGTCCTGCCGCTGACTTTCGAGATGATCGCCGGCGGCCGCTCGAACCTGACCTACTCGGTGACCGATGCCGAGGGCACCCGCTGGGCCCTGCGGCGCCCGCCGCTCGGCAAGCGGCTCGGCTCCGCCCACGACATGGGCCGCGAGGCGCGCGTCGTCTCCGCGCTCGCCGACACGCCGGTGCCGGTGCCCGCCGTCGCCGGCTTCTGCGAGGACGAGGCGGTCAACGAGGCGCCGTTCTACGTGATGGACTTCCTCCCCGGTCCGATCCTGCGGACGCGTCGCCGACGCCGAGCCTTACGACGACGAGCAGCGCCGCCGAATCGGCGAGAACGTCGTCGACACCCTCGTCGCCATCCACGACGTCGATCCCGACGACGTCGGGCTCGGCGAGCTCGGCAAGAAGGCCGACTACGTGGCCCGCACGCTGCACCGCTGGATCGGCCAGTGGGAGAAGTCGAAGACGCGCGAGCTGCCGCTCGTCGACGAGGTGCACGACCGGCTCGCCGCCCGGATCCCCGAGCAGGGGCCGGCGACGATCGTCCACGGCGACTACCGGCTCGACAACATGATCCTCAGCGAGGACGCGACCGCCGTCGCCGGCGTCGTCGACTGGGAGCTCTGCACGCTCGGCGACCCGCTCGCCGACGTCGGCCTGCTGCTCGTCTACTGGGCCGAGGAGGGCGACGAGCTGCTCCCGCTGATCGAGCCGGCGACGATGACCTCGGGCTTTCCGACGCGCGAGCAGGTGAAGGCGCGCTACGCGGAGCGCTCCGGCCGCGACCTCGCCCAGATCGACTTCTACGTCGCGCTCGGCTACTGGAAGCTCGCGATCGTCCTCGAGGGCGTCTTCGCCCGCTACATGGCCGGCGGCTACGGCAAGGCCGGGGCCGAGGACGAGGGCGCGAAAATGTTCTCGCGCACCGTCGTGCAGCTCGTCGAGGCGGCCGACGAGGCCGAGCAGCGGATTCCCTGAAGTAGTGAGCGCTCAGCTCGGGCCGAAGCCGCTCACCTTCGCGGTCAGCGGCGCGTCGACCTGACCCGCGAGCTTCGCGGCGCGGCCGGCCCCGACGCCGGGCCCGCCGAGGATTTCGGTCGTGGTCGAGCGCATCGTGTCCGCCGGCCCGAGCGCCGGGTCGGTGTTGGGCATGTCCGCGGTCGAGCGGTAGCCGAACTGACCGAACGCGTGGTTATCGCCCCAGCACTGCGCATACGACGGTGTCGCGTCGTCGAGGTAGAAGGAGCTCGCCTGCGCGTCGAGCGCGTCACCGAACGACGAGCGCACGCGGTCGGTAGCAAACAGACTTCCCTGCGCGCCCGACCAGAGCTCCCAGGTGGCCGGCTTCGAGCTGACGTTGTCAGCGACGCCGTCGACTGGGACGCCGCCGGGGCTGGCCGAGCTGCGGAACGTCATCCCCCTTCCGGCGGCGCTCAGGTCGTGGTAGAGCAGCGGCCCGGGGACGGGATGGACGCGGAGGTCGGTGACGATCTCGTCGCGGTCGGCATAGAAGTAGTGCGTTCGCTCGGTGCGCGGCCCGCTGTTGGCCCCGACGTAGGAGCGGATCGCCCGCACCGGCCCGTCGATGTTCGCGACGAAGGCGCCTTCGGCGTCGTTGAATGTCGCCTCGCTGCGGCCGCAGTTACCGGGTCCGAAGCCGAACTTGAAGCCATCGAGCACGTCGACGGGCTTGGCGGTCCCGTCACGGAGCACGAGCCGGTCGTAGTACCAGCGGTCGGAGAAGCCGATCTGGTAATTCGCGGTCGAGATCCGCGAGCGCTCGGGGTTGGGACCGTCACCGCGCCTGTACGTGCTCTTGTACGGCCCGCTGTCGAGCCGGAAGTCGTAGGTGACGTAGTCGCGTCCGGCTGCGGGCTTGCGGGTGCCGGTCGAGTCGAACAGGTAGATGTAGCCGAGGTCGCCGCTGGCGAGCGGGTCGGCGACGCGGATCCGGGTAGCGCCGGCGGCACGGGTTCCGTGCGGGGGCTGCCGCGTGCCGGGCGCGCGCGAGCCCGTGTCGCCGGCCATGAACGTGAGCTCGTCGTCGCCGTCGAAGCGCGGGTTCGGATCGGCGCCGACGAAGGTCGCGGGGTCCGCGTACTGAAGGGCCGTGTAGCCGGACGGCGCCGTGCCGTAGACCGTGCCAGCCTGACCGGGTGTGACCGAGTCGGGCGGCTCGCCGAAGTCGGCGCGCTTGCGCTGGTCCACCTGGACCGGGACCTGGGTCCAGCGCCCTCGCCGGTGCTTGCCGGAGTGATGACGCTTGCTCTTGGCCGGCGAATAGGTGAAGCCGACGATCCGGGACGGGAAAAGGCCGACGAGCCGCGGGGCCTTGGCGCCCGTGACCGTCACCGGCTCGCCCGGCCGCTGCAGCGCCGCGGCAGGCGCCGCGGCGAGCAGGACGACCGCCGTCACAGCAATCAGAGTTAGGTGCCTCCCCATGTCTCCACCAACCCCCGAGCTGGAACGGAGTCGCGGCGCGGCTAGCTGCCGACGGCCGGCTGGGCGGCCGCGGCCGGCTCCGCCGGGCTGCTGCCGTTGCCCGAGCCCTCGCCGTCGGCCTTCGCCCAGTGGTTGAGCTCGCGCCGGGCGATGACCATCTTGTGGACCTCGTCGGGACCGTCGGCGACCTTGAGCATGCGGCTGAAGCGCCACATGCCGGCGAGCGGCGTGTCGTCGGACATGCCGAGCGCGCCGTGCACCTGGATCGCGCGGTCGAGCACGTCCATGACGACGTTGGCGGCGACGACCTTGATCATCGAGATCTCGCGGCGCGCCTCGCGCTTGCCGCGCGTGTCCATCAGCCAGGCGGCCTTCAGCGTCAGCAGCCGCGCCTGCTCGGTCTCCATCCGGCTCTTCGCGACGAAGTCCTGGACGAACTGCTTCTCGGCGAGCTTGCCGCCGAAGGCCTCGCGCTCGTTGGCACGCCGGCACATCAACTCGATCGCCCGCTCGCAGGTGCCGATCGCCCGCATGCAGTGATGGATGCGGCCGGGGCCGAGGCGGTCCTGGGCGATCACGAACCCGCCCTGGCGGGGGCCGAGCAGGTTCGCCTCGGGCACGCGGCAGTCCTCGTAACGGATCTCGCAGTGGCCGGGCCCCTTGTCGTGGCCCATCACCGGGACCGGGCGGACGAGGTTGAAGCCGGGGGTGTCGACCGGGACGATGATCATCGAGGCGCGTGCGTATGGGTGGGCGTCCGGATCGGTGACGACCATCGCGATCGCGAAGTCGGCGCCGACGGCGCCCGAGGTGAACCACTTGTGGCCGTTGATCACCCACTCGCCGGCGCCCTCGTCGAGCTCGGCGCGGGTCTGCAGCGTGGTCGGATCGGAGCCGGCCACCTCGGGCTCGGTCATCGAGAAGCACGAGCGGTGGTGGCCGTTGAGCATCGGCTCGAGCCAGCGCTGCTGCTGCTCGGGCGTGCCGTGGTCGTGCAGGATCTCCATGTTGCCCGTGTCGGGCGCGGCGCAGTTGAAGGCCATCGGCGCGACGACGGGGCAGCGGCCCATCTCCTCGCAGAGCATCCCGTACTCCCAGTTGGTCAGCCCGGCGCCGTGCTCGTCGTCGGGCAGGAAGAGATTCCAGAGCCCCTGCTCGCGCGCCTTCTCGCGGATCCCGATGATGATCTCCGGGTAGGCGACGCCCGGGGCAACCTCCGCGTCGAGCGCCTCCATCGCCTCGGCCTCGACCGGGTAGACGTGCTCGTCCATGAAGCCGCGGACGCGGCCGAGCAACTCCTCCAGTCGGCCTCCGAGCTCGAAGTCCATGGGCTGAGCCTATCGCTCGCAACGGGGACCGGTCCTGAGGGTTCCCCGTTGACAGGTCGCGTCGGGTCCGGCTACGGTCGTTTGCAGAGCAACGAGGCTCTCCGCTCTGGGGAATGCGGCCGTTCCTACCCGGTCGCCCGATCAAGGAGGAACTCTCTTGAACCTCTCTCGCACACTAGTCCTAGCTGCTACAGCGGCCGCCGCTGCGGCCGCGCTCGCCTTTGCCGCGCCCGCGCAGGCGAAGCCGAAAGTGAGTCACTACCACCCGACCCCTGAGGTCCGGGCATTCACGGACAGCGCTGCTGGCTGGCAGGGCTCTTACGCATCGGGCGGGCCCTGCGACCTGCAGCTGCTCTGCCCCTCGATCGACAACCGGTGGCGATCCTCGGGCGGCTCACCCGGCGGCTACCTGCGCAGCACCTTCGGGCCGCTGCTCGGCGTGGGCGGCCAGGAGACGGCGATCTGGAAGAGCCCGAAGTTCACCTACAAGGGCGCCTCCGGAAAGTTCGCGACGGACGTCAGCTTCGATCTCGACCATCGTTCCAACGTCGACTCGCTGCTCAGCGTCGCCGGCGACGAGGCCGACTTCACCGTCGATCTCGTCGATGCGGCGACGAACTCAGCGATCAAGCTGACCGGCCCGACGACGCTCGCCAACGCGTCCGTGTGGACGGCGATCGACACGGCCAAGGTCAATCCGGACAAGCTCAAGTTCGGGCGCAAGTACTTCTTCCGCATCAGCTCGCGGATCTCGTTCGGCGCCGACGTCTCCCAGAGTTCGACTGCCGACTACGACAACGTCGACCTCACCGCCAAGCAGGTCATCGACCGCAAGCCGTGCTCGACGCCGATCGAGGGCACCGCGAAGCCGGACAAGCTCCGCGGCACCGACGGGGGCGACGAGATCAAGGCTCACGGCGGTGCCGACGACATTCAGGCGCTGAAGGGCGACGACTGCCTCGACGGCGGCTCCGGACGCGATCACGTCTCAGGGTCCGGCGGCGACGACACGATCCGCGGCAACCAGGCCGGCGACGTGCTCCACGGCGGCTCCGGGCGCGACACGATCGCGGGCGGCGCCGGCAACGACAAGATCCGTGGCGCCACGGGCGGCGACACGATCAAGGGCGCGGCTGGCTACGACGAGATCACCGGCGCCAAGGGCCGCGACGAGATCCATGGGGCCGGCGGCAACGACACGATCAAGGGCGGGGCCGACCCGGACAAGCTCTCCGGGGGCGCCGGCAGCGACGTGATCCTCGGTCTCAAGGACGACGACCGGCTCTCCGGCTCCGGCGGCAAGGACGTGCTCCGCGGAGGCGGCGGCCGGGACGTGATCAACGCCGGCGCGGGCAACGACAGGATCTCCGGCGGCGCCGGGCGCGACACGATCAGGGCCCGCGGCAACGGCCGCGACAAGATCAAGTGCGGCGGCGGCAGGGACACCGTCTACGCCGATCGCCACGACGACGTCGGCGCGACCTGCGAGCACGTCATCGGCGGGCGCTGAGGCCAATCGACCTCTCGAGCGGCCCAGAGGACCGGCAGCAGGTCGGCCTCTGCGCTGCTCAGCGCGGCGTGCCGGTCGGCTCAGCCTCCCGCGAATCATCCTCAGGGCTGGGGTCGCCGCCCGTGCTCGCCTCCGGGTTGGCGACGACCTTGCCTTTGACGACGCGGTAGGGGCGGCGGCCGCGCCGCCAGGGGAGCTCGATCAGGCTGAACACGCGGACGCCCTCGCCGTGCGGCAACTTCACCTCGCGCCGCAGGATGTAGGTGAAGAGGATCCCGAAGATCACCGAGACGACGATCGCCGAGATGATCACGACCGTCGCGTCTGCCTTCGTGATCAGGGCGATGCCCGACGCGGCGAGTACGGCCGTGAGGATCAGGCGCAGCACGTTCTCTCCCGTGCGCACGGCCATCCGGCTGCCGATCACCACGCCGGGAATCGAGCCGGCGAGGATCTGCCCGGCGAGCGCGAAGTCGACGTTGCCGCCGATCCAGTGCGCGATGCCGGCGGCCCAGAGCAGGACGGCGCCGGCGACGATCGACGTGCCGACGACGCGCTCCGGCGTGAGCCGGAAGACGGCGATCAGGATGATCGCGATCAGCGTTCCGGAGCCGGCCGATGTGAGGCCGATGACGAAGCCCGTGACGACGCCGGTTGCGACCGCCGCGATGATGTGGCGGCGGTACAGGTGCATCGCGTACCGCTCCTTGACGACGTCGGCAAGGATCAGCGTGCGGACGAGGGTCGCGATCGCGACGACCACCAGCGTCGCGCCGAGGATCCCGAAGACGATCTCCTTGAGCGCCTCTTCGCCGTAGCGGTGCTGCAGCTCCTCGATCACCAGGACGCCGGCGAGGGCCGATGGGACCGAGCCGACGGCGATCCAGAAGGCGAGCCCCAGGTGGACCGTGCGATGACGCAGGTGCTGCCAGCCTCCGACGGTCTTCGTCACCGCGGCGTAGAAGATGTCGGTGCCGATTGCGGTGACCGGCTGGACGCCGAAGACGAGGATCAGCGCCGGCGTCATCAGCGAGGCGCCACCGGCTCCCGTCATCCCGACGAGGACGCCGATCCCGACCCCGAAGAGAACTAGTCCCGGATCCAACTCAGACCGGCGTCGACGACCGACTCGGTGGCGAGCTGGGAGGCGTCTCCGCCTCGCCCTCCGGCTTTGCCGCCACGACCTTGCCGTTGCGGATCACGTAGGGCCGCTCCTTGCGCGACCACGGGAAGTCGACCAAAGAGATCATCCGCACGCCTTCGCCGTGCGGAAGTTTTACCTCGCGGCGCAGCATGTATGTAAAGAGAGCGCCGAAGAGCATCGAGACGATCGTGCCCGCGATCATCGCCGGGATGAAGGCGCCCTTGATGATCAGGGTGATGCCCGAGGCGATCAGGACGACGGAGAGGAGCCCGCGCAGCAACGTCTTGCCGCTCTTCAGGGCGAGGCGGCCGCCGACGAGCACGCCGGGGATCGAGCCGATCAGGATGTTGCCGGCGAGCCCGAAGTCGACGTTGCCGCCGACCCAGTGGGCGATGCCCGCCGCCCACAGCAGGACCGCGGCGTGGAAGATGTCGGTGCCGACGACGCGCTGGGGCGTCAGCCGGAAGACGGCGATCAGGATGATCGCGATCAGCGTTCCGGAGCCGGCTGAGGTGAGACCGATCACGAAGCCGGTGGTCACGCCGGTCGCGATCGCGGCGATGATGTGGCGGCGGTAGAGGTGCATCGCGGCCCGCTCCTTGATCACGTCCGGCAGGAAGAGGGTGCGGATCAGCGTCGAGATGCCGACGACGAGCAGGGTCGCGCCGAGCATGCCGAAGACGATCCCGTCGAGGTTGTCCTCGCCGATCGTGCGCTGCAGCTCCTCGATCACGAAGACGCCCGCGATCGCCGAGGGCACGCTGCCGACCGCCATCCAGAAGGCGATCCCGCGGTGCACGGTCCGGTTGCGCAGGTGCTGGACGCCGCCGACCGTCTTCGTGACCGCCGCGTAGAAGATGTCGGTGCCGATCGCGGTCACCGGCTGGATGCCGAAGATCAGGATCAGCAGCGGCGTCATCAGCGAGGCGCCGCCCATGCCGGTCATGCCGACGAGCACGCCGATGCCGAAGCCGAATGACGATGATCGCGGGATCCATGCTGCCGAGAGGGGAGGGGTGTGGTGCGGAGAGGATGGGGCGGACGCCCCGTCTCCGGTCGCGGCTTCAAGCCTTTGTTGACCGGAGTAGTCGGAATTGCGTCGGCGGATTGTAGCGGAGAATGAGCCGTTTGCAGTGCTTACACCAGAATCTCAACGGATGACATCGTGTGCGCCGGTCTCACGCCCCACCCAGGCCTCGGGCTCGTCGATCAGGGCGGCGACCTGCTGCGGGAAGCTCGCCCGCGACGAGCTCCGCCAGCGTCACCTCCTCGAGCACCGCGCGGAGGTTGACGCGGACCGCGATCCAGACGTCGCGCAGGCGCCTGGCGGGACCCGGGTACGACGTCTCCTCCGGCGACAGGTCGTGGATGTTCGCGAGCGGCCCCTCGACGGCGCGGATCACGTCGGCGACCGTGATCGTCGTCGGGCTCGGCGGCGAGCCAGTAGCCGCCGCTCGCGCCGCGCTTGGTGCGGACGAGCGCCGCGCGCTTGAGCTCGAGCATGATCTGCTCGAGGAACTGCAGCGGGATCTCCTGCGCCTCGGCGAGCTTCGTGCCCTTGACCGGCGCCGCCCGGGCTCGCCGCGAGCTCGAGCGCTGGCTCGCACCGCGTAGTCGGCTTTGGCTGAGATTCGCATGACCGGCTGGTTAACCGGATGGTAAGAATGGCCGCATGATCGATCTTCAGTCACATTCAACCGTCTCCGACGGCCAGCTCGAGCCCGCCGACGTCGTCCGCGCCGCCGCACGAGGCCGGGGTCACCGTGATGTCCCTCACCGACCACGACGGCGTCGCCGGCGTGCCCGAGGCGATCGGCGACCGCCGCCGAGCTCGGGATCGAGTGCGTTCCCGCGATCGAGATGTCGTGCGTGCACGAGTACTCCGAGGACCTGCACATCTGCGGCTACTGGGTCGACCTCGACAAGATCCAGCCCGCCTGCGACCGGGCCCAGCAGGAGCGCGTCGACCGGGCCAAGCAAGATCATCGCCAAGCTCAACGAGCACGGCGTCGAGGTCAGCTTCGAGGACGCCGTCGCCAAGGCCGGCGCCGCCGACGCGATCGGTCGCCCGCACATCGCCAAGGCGGCCGGCGCCGGCCCCGACCTCGGCCCGTTCTTCGAGGAGTACCTGGTCCCGGGCGCGAAGGCGTTCGTCTCGCGCGAGTGGCCGAGCGCCGAGGAGGCGGTGCAGCTGATCCACGAGGCCGGCGGCGTCGCCGTCGTCGCCCATCCCTACTGGGACGTCAAGGACCCCGACCAGGTCCGCGACCTGGTCGAGAGCCTCGTCCGCGACGTCGGCCTCGACGGGATCGAGACCTTCTACCCGCCCCACACCGAGGAGCAGACCAGGCACTGCCTCGAGCTCTGCGAGGAGTTCGGCCTGGTGCCGACCGGCTCCTCCGACTTCCACGGCCCGACCCACAAGACGTTCAGCAAGTGGGCCGACTACGACACCTACGGGCTCGGCGAGCCGCAGGTGCCGCGGCATCCTTCCTGACTACAACTGTCCGAGCAGCTTCGACTTGAACGGCTCCGTGCCGTCCTGAGCTGCAGGCCGGGGAATCCGTGGCTGCGGGCGTAGGCGATCTCCTTGCCGACGCCCCGACGCCGTTCGAGGCGGGCAGCGGCGCGAGCGCGACCGTGCTCAGCATGCCGAGCGCCTGGCCGCTCGCGTTGAGGAACGCGGAGCCCGAGTCGCCCGGGATGCCCGGCGTGACCGTGTAGACCGTGTAGCTCCAGCCGCCGGGCTCTTCTGCACGACGAGACCGTTCTTCGGGCTGAGCAGCGTGATGCCGGCGCGCAGCGAGGAGTTGCCGTAGGTGTAGACCTGCTTCCCCGGCCCCGATTGCCCGACTCCGGTCGGTCCGCCGAAGTCCGGGATCGACGGGTTGATCTTGCCGACGTCGGAGGGATCGAGCTTGACCAGCGCCAGGTCGTTGTAGGCGCAGGTCTCCTCGTCGGTCTCGCCGGCCTGCTGCATGGCGAGCCACGAGTTGTAGACCATGGTTCCCTGCGTGCCGGCACCGTCGACGTCGACCTTGGTGCCGAGCGGCAGCGAGGCGGCGTCACAGCCGTTCGTGTCCGTCGCTGCTCCCGTGCCGGAGCAGTGCGCGGCCTGGCCGATGTAGACGTCGCGACCGTTGGTGAAGACGAAGTTCGAGGTGCACTGCCGGCGCCCTCGGTGAGTGTCTGCACGCCAGGGTGGACCGGCGCGGTGGCGGCGGGAGCCCAGGCCGAGGCTGTGGCGGGGGGAAGGAGGGCGAGTGCGGCGAGTGGGATCGCGAGCAGCAGGGTGCGGGAGCGCATCTTGGGCGGACGTTCCTTTCGTAGGTCTCAGGCGGCTGAGAGGGGAGGGAATCGGGGTGGATCGAGCATCTCCGCACACGGCTGCCGTGCGCCACGTCCCCGCGGCTGAAATCGGCGCCGCTCGCTTGTGGAAACCCACAAGAAGATGCCCTGAACGACGGCTGAGTTGTAGATTCGCACTATGCCCACCTCACCTGAGTCGGAGCTGCTTGGGGCCCTGCTCGCCGACGCCGAGCCGCTCGCCGGCGGGATGGTCGACCGGACTCGCGACGAGATCGCGGGCTTCGAGTCCGTCCCTCGCGAGGAGCATCTGCTCGACACGGTTGCCTTGATCGAGTGGCTCGCGCGCTTCGCGCTCGAGCGTCCGCGCCGAGCCCGGATCTCGATCGCCTCGCGAGCTCGGCGCCGCCGCGCCGAGCAGGGTGTCGCGGTAGAGGATCTGCTCCGCGCCTGGCGGCTCTCGGTCGGGATCGGCACGACCGGGCCAGGGAGCTGGCGGCAACGCTCGGGCTACCCGCCGAGCTCGTCATCGACGTCTTCGAGGAGACGCTCCGTGCGGCCGATGAGGCGCTCGTGCCGCTTGCCGAGAGCCACCGCGAGGCGACCGAGGTGCCGGCGACGCCGGCGAGCGCTTCGTCGTCGCAGCGCTGCGGGGCGAGCTCGGCCCGGAGCAGCTGCGCGCGCAGGCTGCAGCGCTCGGGCTCGACCTCACCCGCGCTTACCGCGCGGTGCGCGTGCCGGTCGGCACCGTGGAGCAGCGGCGCGCCGTCGCTGCTGCGATCGAGCGGGCGGCCGGGCTCTGCTCAATGCAGGGCGGCGAGCTCATCGGGCTGCTCGCCGGCGAGCTCGAGCGCGGGCGGGCGGAGCTCATCGCGGTCGGTCCAAGCGGGCCGATCGACGAGCTGCCCGCCTCATACGCGGCCGCCGGCCGGATCCTCGACGCGGCCCGCAGCCTCGGGCTGGCCGGCGTCCACGACATGGCCAGCGCCGCGCTGTTCGTCGCTGTGTTCGAGAGCGGCGACGCGGGCGAGGCGCTCATCGACCGCTACGTGCGACCGCTCGACGCGGCCTCGAACGGCGCCGACCTGCTCGCCACCGTCCGCACCTGGCTGGCTTGCGGGATGCGCGTCGAGCCCGCGGCCGAGCGCCTGCACATTCACCCGAACACGCTGCGCTACCGGCTCGGTCGCTACGAGACGCTGACCGGCGCCGATCTCTCAGCGATCGAGGAGGTCGTCTCGGTCTGGATCGCTCTCAGCCGCGAGCTCGCCACCCGCGCCTGATGTGGCCACGGCCGCGGCCGCCGCCGTAGCCGCGAATCGAAGTACGCCCGGATCCGGTGGGCGACGATGACCGCCACGAGCAGCACGATCGCGCCCCCGATCAGCATCGGGTCGGTGGGAGAGAGCTTCTCGAGCTGGGTGCCGAGGTAGACGAACAGGGCCGTGATCGGCAGATAGCCGACGGCGGTCGTCCAGAGCACGCGGCGCAGCGGCACCCGGGCCGCGCCGATGACCATCGTGAAGAGGCTGAAGGGAATGATCGGGATCACGCGGATCGCGAGCAGCAGCGTGATCCCGCCGCGCTCGACCATGTCCTCGTAGCGGATGAACCGCTCGTGGCCGAAGAGCCTGTACAGCAGCGGCCGCGCGGCGCGTCGGCCGATCTCCCAGGCGGCCCACGCGTTGAGCAGCCAGGCGGCCATGATCAGGGCGAGGCCCGGACCGAAGCCCCAGACGTAGCCCGCTGCCGTGTCGAGGATCTCGGCCGGGTAGAAGACGACGGTGTGCAGCAGGGCGAGCACGAACAGCGTGAAGACCCCGGCGACGCCGTGGAGCTCCTCGCGTAGCGCGTCGGTATCACCCGAGATCGCATCGCCCGCCGCGTGCCGTAGGCCCGGGATCGCGAGGATGAGCAGCGCGAGGACGACGATGAACACAAGTACGCCGAGCGCCTCCGACAGCGCCGGCACAGGCACCTGGTGCCGATGCTCGCCGGCCTCGTCCTCCCCGATCTCCGCCCCCGGCGGCCGTTCGCGGCTCACTCAAGCAGGGTAGACGGGTGCGTCATCCGCAGCGGGGCGGCAGCGGCGAGTGCGGCCCGAAGGAGGGCGGTGCCGCGCCCGGCACGCTGCCCCACCCCTGCGACCGATGGGCCAGCGCGAAGCGGAGACGGCCGCCCCTGCTGATGTCCCTGAACCGAAGCCAGGGCGCCTCACGGGCGGCTCCGTCGAGCTCGAGAGCGCGCACGTAGGGTCGCTCGTGCCCGGCCCGTGGCGCCACGATGCGCAGCTCACGGCCACCGCCGAGCGCGACGCGGGCCTCGCGGAACAGCGGGCTGCCGACCGCCAGCACGTCCTCGCCGGGGATCTCCGGATAGAGCCCGAGCGAGGCCAGGACCCACCATGCCGACATCGTGCCGAGGTCGTCGTTGCCGGGGTAGCCGCCGGGCGCGGGTCCGTACAGCTGCAGTTGCGCGGCGCGGACGACGCGCTGGGTCTGATCCGGGCGTCCGAGCCAGTCGTAGAGCCAGGGCGCGTTGAGGTTCGGCTCGTTGCCGAGGAACGCGCGGGTCGAGTCCTGGCCCGTGTTCAACTTCGAGAAGAAGGCGTCAAGCCGGGCGACGGCCGCTTCGCGCCCACCGAGCGCCGCGGCGAGGCCCGCAGGGTCGTGGGGGACCATCCATGTGTACTGGGCCGAGGACCCCTCGACGAAGCCGTCGCGGCTGTCGGCGGGCACGCGGTGCCACGCCCCCGATCGCATCCGCGGCTCGATCCGGCGGGCCTTCGGGTTGAAGAGGTTGCGCCAGTTGGCCGAGCGGCGCATCAGCCGCTCGTAGGCGGGGCGACGGCAGGCACGCCCCGCCATCCGCGCGATCGCGAAGTCCGCTCCGGCGTACTCGAGCGTGGTGGCTGCGGGGCCCCACAGGCCCTCGGGGCTGCTGAAGCGGGAGTTGTCGCGCCCGTACTCGGCTTCGCGCTCGTAGCCGACGTATCCCTGGTTGTTGTACTCGGGGCCGCCGGGGCGCTCGACGTAGGCGGGGTCCGCCACCTTGCAGTCCCCTTCGGCTCCGGCCAGCATCGCCTTCAGCGCGCGGTCGCGGTCTACGTGCACGCCGAGCGCGTCGAGTTCGGAGAGCGCCTGGTCGGCCGGATCGCCGGTCATCACCATGGTCTGGCCGTTGCCGAACGACCACTTCGGCAGGCAGCCGCCGCCGTCGGTGAAGTCGAGCAGTGAGTCGGCGATGTCGGCGGCGCGCTTTGGGAAGAGGATGCCCAGGAGTGGTATCTCGGTCCGGTAGACGTCCCAGCCGGAGAAGTCGGCGTACTCGGTGTCTCGCGTCCGGCCCGTCCCGTCGCGGCCCATCAGCGGGTAGCTGCCATCGCGGTCGCTGAACGTCCGCGGCTCGAGGAGCGCGTGGTACAGCGTCGTGTAGAAGGTGCGGCGGTCGCGCTGCGTGCCCCCCCTGACGTCGATCTTGCCGAGCGCGCGGTTCCAGCGCCGGCTCGCCTCTCGCGCCTGTGCCGGAGCGGTCTCATCGCCAACCTCGCCCCGCAACGCCGCGCGTGCGTCGGCGCGGCTCGTGAACGAGATGCCGACGCGAGCCGTGACCTGCCGGCCCTTGCCGAAGCCGACGTAGGCACCGGCCTGAGCGGTGGTGCTCCCACTGCCCGGGTCCGGGAATCCCTCCAACGGCTTCAGGTTGGTCGGGTTCTTGGCCGTATCCCGTGCAGCGCGGCTGTGCGGCGCGAGCTCGTCGTTCGTCCACGTGCCGTAGGTCCGGAAGTCGCGCGAGAAGCGCGCGACCATGTAGATCTTGAAGTACGGCCGCGCCCAGCAGAAGCTGCCCGTTTTTGCGATGCCCGAGATCTCGTGGTGCCGGGGGCCGATCCGGACGCTCGTCAGGGGGTTGGCCATACCGTTGCCGGCGGCGTTGACGAGGAGGTTCGACGGCTGTCCCTTGGGCCAGCTGAAGCGGCCGATTCCGGCGTGGGTGTCGGCGGCGAGATCGACCCCGATCCGGTGCTGAGGGTCACCGGGGTTCAGCTCGACCGAATAGCTGCCCGGGGCCGCGTGCTCGTGAGCGTGGTCGAAGCTCGCGAGCAGGCCGGGGTCGAGGTCGGAGGTACCGACCGTCGCCGGCGAGTCGGTGATCCGCTCCGTCGTCGGGATGAAGGGGAAGTCCTGGTACCCGGAGCAGCCGGCGCCGCTGATGTGGGTCAGGCTGAAGCCCTTGATCTTCCGGTCGGAGTAGGTGTAGCCGCCCGCGAAGTTGGTCAGCGACGGGTCCGTGTCGGGACTCCAGTTGAGCATCCCGAATGGCGCGGTCGCGCCGGGATACGTGTTGCCGGCACCCCCGCCCGTGCCGAAGTCCTGCGCCCCGGCCTCCGTCCCCATGAAGGGGTTGACGAGGTCGGCGGGATTCGGCGCCGCGGGTGCGGGGGAGGCGGCGGCGAGCGCGGCGATGGTTACGACCAGCGCCGCGCCCCCCTTCTTCAGCCCCCCGCCCCGCATGCGCTCAGGAGGCGCTGATCAGGCCCTCGGCCTCGAGGTAGTCGAGGATCTCCTGGCGCCGACTCCTCGGGCGTCTTGCCCGCGGTCTCGACGCGGATCTCGGGGTTCTCCGGCGCCTCGTAGGGATCGGAGACGCCGGTGAACTCCTGGATCTCGCCGGAGCGCGCCTTCGCGTACAGGCCCTTGGTGTCGCGCGCCTCGCAGTCCTCGAGCGAGGTGGCGATGAACGACTCGACGAAGGCGCTGTTGCCCTCGTGCATCTTGCGGGCGGCGTCGCGGGTCTCGCGGTAGGGGGAGATCGCGGCGGTGATCACCGGCACGCCGTTCGCGGCGAGCAGGTCGGCGACGAAGGCGATCCGCGTGATGTTGGTGTCGCGGTCCTCCTTCGAGAAGCCGAGGCCCTTCGAGAGGTTCTCGCGGACGACGTCGCCGTCGAGCACCTCGAGCGGGATGCCGCGCTCCTCGAACTGTCGATGAGGACGTCGGTGATCGTCGACTTGCCGGAGCCGGAGAGGCCGGTCATCCAGAGGGTGAAGCCCTTGTGGTCGTGACATGGGTGGGTGTTCTCCTTGTTCTCGTTGCGGTAGGGTGAGGCGGGACCCGGCGGCTGCCTAGCATCTCCTTGTAGGCGTCGATCAGGATCTCGGCGACCTCGTGGCGGCTGAACTCCTCGGGCGGAGCCTCGCCGGCCTCGAGCATCTCGCGGACCTTGGTGCCGGAGAGGAAGAGCCGGTCCTCGGGCGTGTGCGGGCAGGTCTTGTGGGAGCCGAGGCCCTCGCACTTGTAGCACCAGAAGGTGTGCTCGAACATCAGCGGCCGGATCCCGAGCTTGTCGATGTCGACCTCGTCGAAGATCTTCTGCGCGTCGTAGGTGCCGTAGTAGTCGCCGACGCCGGCGTGATCGCGGCCGACGATGAAGTGCGTGGCGCCGTAGTTGCGGCGCACGACCGCGTGGAAGATCGCCTCCCGCGGGCCCGCGTAGCGCATCGCGGCGGGGTTGACGCCGAGCACCACCCGGTCGTTCGGGTAGTAGTTCTCCATCAGGACCTCGTAGCACTTCATCCGCACGTCGGCGGGGATGTCGCCCTTCTTGGTCTCGCCGATCAGCGGGTGCAGGAAGAGCCCGTCGCAGACCTCGAGCGCGGCCTTGGTCAGGTACTCGTGGGCGCGGTGGATCGGGTTGCGGGTCTGGAAGGCGACGATCCGCTTCCAGCCGCGGTCGGCGAACTCCTTGCGCGACTGCTCCGGCGTGAAGTAGCGGCGCATGAACGCTTCCTCGTGATCGGGCATGTCGTCGGCCTCGATCTCGCCGGCGAGGCAGCGGTTGCCCTCCGCGTAGGTGGCGGCGACGCCCGGGTGGGCCTCGTCGGTCGTCCGGTAGACGTTCTCGGCCTCCTTCTCGACGTCGCGCTCGAAGACCTCGCTGACGCGGATCCGGCCGAGCTTCTTGCCGTTGTCGGCGCTGAGCTCGACGACGTCGCCCTCGGCGGCGTCGAGGTCGGTGGCGAGCGACGACCGGGATCGGCCAGACCTCCTCGCCGTCGGCGAGGGTCATGTTCTCGACGACGGACTTCCAGTCCTCGGAGCCCATGAAGCCCTTCAGCGGGGCGAAGCCGCCGTTGCCGAGCAGCTCGAAGTCGGCGGTCTGGCGGGCGGAAAGGGTCAGGGTCTTGTCGCTCATGGGTTCGTTCAGGGCTCCTAGCTCGGTCGGTCGTCGTCGTGGGTGTGTGTTCAGCGGTTGGTGCGGCTCCGGGCCGGAGCGCGTCCGGCCTCAGCCGTGCAAGCCGCACTCGGTCTTGTGGGCATCCGCCCAGCGACCCGCGCGGGGATGGCCGCCGGCGCCCGGCGGGCGCGTGCAGTGCGTGCACCCGATCGAGGGATAGCCGGCGTCGTGAAGTGGGTTGTAGGGAAGCTCTCGTGCTCATTGATGTAGTCCCAGACCTCGGCCTCGGTCCAGTCGGCAAGCGGATTCAGCTTCCAGAGTCCGAAGCGCCGGTCCCAGCCGAACTTGGCTGCGCCGGCCCGGGTCTCGGAGTCCTCGCGGCGGATTCCCGAGACCCAGCAGTCGATCCCGGACAGCGCCTCCCGCATGGGCTCGACCTTGCGGATCCCGCAGCAGGCGTCCGGTTGACGGTCCCAGAGGCTAGCGCCGTAGAGGTCCTCCTGCTCCTGAAGAGCAGATGCCGGCGTAGCGCTCGAACTCGATCCCGTAGCGGGCGGCGAGCGCGTCGCGGGTCATGTAGGTCTCCTCGAAGAGGACGTCGGTGTCGAGGTAGAAGAACTTCGCGCTCGGGTCGACCCGGTGTGCGATGTCGATCGTCACCGAGCTCGTCTTCTGAAACGAGCAGGCGAAGCGCAGCCGCGGGCTGGAAGGTCTCGAGCGCCCAGCGGATCGTCTCCTCGGTCGCAGCGCCCTCGAGCTCGGCGGCGACCTCGCGCGGGTCGATCGCCGTCGCCGTCGGCGGCGGTCAGCGCCGTCGCCTCCTTGCGGGGCGCGGCGCGCTCGGGAACGCGCTCGACGGCGACGCTGGCGAACCGATCGGCACCCGGCCGCGCTACAGCCACGACCCCGCCAACGGCAGGTTTGACGAGGCTGCGGGGTCAGCAGGCGAGGACGCACACGGCGCCGCGTGCGCCAGCACGCAAGCCGCGGAGGACGCAGCATGCTGGCGCCGCAGTCCGTCAGACTCAAATCGCGCACTCGCCCTCGCCTCGTTCGACCTTGTAGGGGTCGCGGCGGTTCCAGTCGATGAACTCGAGCAGGTTGTCGAGGTTGAACTCGGCCGGCAGCGCCAGCTCGGCGATCTCCTCCTCGAAGCGGGTCGGTGCCGACGCGCTCCGCGTAGTCGAGGAACTCCTCGCCCTCGTCGCGCTCGGCCTCGTACATGCGGATCCAGCGCTCGACCGCCTCGGGCACGCGCTTGGCGGGCAGGCGGACCTTGAGCCGGCGCGCCGTAGACGACCTCGCCGTCGCTGGCATCGCCGCCGATGTGGGGGATGTAGGCGGGCATCTGGTGGCCGCCGACCTTGAGCGAGGCGCCGTAGAAGCCGATCGTGCCGATGTGGTGCTGGCCGCAGCCGTTCGGGCAGCCGCTCATCTTCAGGTGGATCTTCTTGGTCAGCTCGTCGCTGATCTCCATCTCGTCGACCTTGCGCCTGCAGGGCCCGGTTCAGCCCCATCGAGGCGGTGATGCCGAGCTTGCAGGAGTCGGTGCCGGGGCAGCTGACCACGTCGGTGATCGTGCCGGCGCCGGCCTCGGCGAGCCCGAGCTCGCCGAGCCGGCGGTAGACGTCGTAGAGGCCTCGTCGCGGACCCAGCGCAGGACGAAGTTCTGATCGATCGTCGTCCGCGCGTTGCCGCCGGTGAAGTCGCGCATGAGCTGGCCGAGGCCGCGGAACTGCTCCGGGGTCAGGTCGCCGCGGGTGACCTTGACGTGCGACCGTGGAGAAGCCCTCCTGGCGCTGCGGGCGGACGTTGTCGGCGCAGAACGCCTCGAACTCGGCGCGTCGCCGTTCGGCGTGCCCGGACTCGCCGGCGGCTCGGGCGCGCGGCGCTCCTCGTCGTCGGTCCAGAGCAGGTGGTCGATGGAGAAGTCGCGCTCGGCGACCCAGTCGCCCTCGAGCTCGCGGTCGACCATCTCGCGGAACGCGTCCATGCCGATCTTGTCGACGAGCACCTTGATCCGGGCGCGGGCGCGGTTGACGCGCAGCCACTCCTGGCGGTCGAAGATCCGCAGCACGGCCTCGGAGACCTTCAGGTAGTCGCCGTTGTCGGCCTCGACGAACTCGTAGAGGGTCGGGGCGATGCGCGGCATGATCGAGGTGCCGCCGCCGACGCGGATCTCGAAGCCCTTGACGCCGTCGCGGATCGCGCGAGATGAAGCCGATGTCGTGGATGCCGGTGATCGCCCGGTCGGCGTCGGAGGCGGTGAACGCCGTCTTGATCTTGCGCGGCATCAGCTGCGTCGTCGGGTGGCGGACGAAGTAGCGCACGTAGGCGACCGCGTAGGGGGTCGGGTCGAAGATCTCGTCGGCGCAGACGCCGGCGTAGGGATCGCCGGTGACGTTGCGGACGGTGTTGCCGCAGCCCTCGCGGCTGGAGAGGCCGGCGGCGCTGATCTCCTCGGATGAGCTTCTTCGCGTCGGGCAGCGGCACGTGGTGGATCTGGATGTTCTGCCGGGTCGTGATGTGGCCCTTGTTGAGCGGCGCGTACGCCTCGATCGCGTCGGCGAAGGCGTCCATCTGCTCGGGCGTGACGCCGCCGAGCGGCAGCTTCACGCGGACCATCTGCACGCCGGGCTGGCGCTGGCCGTAGACGCCCTGCTTGAGCCGGAAGCCGATGAACTCGTTCTCCGGCGTCTCGCCCGTCGAGGAACTTGTCGGCCTCCTGGTCGAAGTCCTCGAACTCGTCGGCGAGGATCGGGATCATGTGGCCCGGGACGTTCTCGTAGACCTCCGGGTTCTCGCGCGAGCCGAGCTTGCCCTTGCCCTCCTGGACCTTGCCCTGGTCCTGGTCGAGGTCGGCCTCGGTTCCCTTTGCCTTGGGGTTCAGCGCTGCGGTTGAAGGCTCCATGCGGTGCGTTCCACTCCTGATCGCTTGCTCGGTTGGAGCGCAACCGTAGCAAAGTGCCTATTCCTGACCGAGATTAAGGTATTTGCTCCCGGGACCACGGCTTCGCGTGATCTCCGCCTGCCCGCCCGGGTTCCCCCAAGCACAACCGCGAACGAGCGAATGGGGGAGACCATGGGTATCGATCGGATCCGCAAGGGGCTGGCCATGGCAGCGGTAGCTGCCGGACTGGTGTCGGCGCCGGCAGCGGCACGGGCCACGGGCGCGCCGCACTTCGAGTCACGGACGCTGAGCGGCGCCCGCAACAATCCGGCGCATCGGGACTGGGGAGCCGCCGGGACGGCCTACGTGCGGGTCGCTCACGCCGCGTACGCCGGCGATGGCGGCACGATGCGAAGCGGCCCGGACCCGCGCTGGATCAGCAACCGGATCTTCAACGACGTCGGCCAGAACATCTTCAGCGAGCGCGGTGCCACGCAGTGGGCGTGGACGTGGGGACAGTTCATCGACCACATGATCGGCCTGGCGAAGGCTGGCGACGCCTCGGTGCCGATCGGCTTCGACGCCTCCGATCCGCTCGAGTCTTTCCGCAACGACTTCGGTGAGATCGCCTTCAGCCGGGACGCGGCGGCCGCCGGCACGGGCCGCTCCGCTGCGAATCCCCGGCAGCAGGTCAACTCGGACAGCTCCTACATCGACGCTTTCAACGTCTACGGGGGTACCGCCGCGCGCCTCGAGTGGCTGCGCGGAGGAACCGTCAACGGCAGGCTTGCCGACAACGGCGCGAAGCTGCGCCTGCCTGGCGGCTACCTGCCGCGCGCCGACAGCCGCGGTGACGCCGGCGCGGCGCCGGCGATGGATGCGGAGGGGGCGCTGGCTGCCACGCCCGGCCGGGCCATGGTCGCCGGCGACGTTCGCGCGAACGAGAACATCGCGCTAACGGCAGTGCAGACCCTGTTCGCCCGCGAGCACAACCGGATCGTCGCCGAGCTGCCGCGGTCGCTGGGCCGGGCGCGCCGATTTGCGATCGCGCGCCGCGTCGTCGGCGCCGAGGTCCAGTGGATCACGTACCACCAGTTCCTGCCCTCGCTCGGTGTCAGGTTGCGTCCGTACAGCGGCTACGAGGGGAGCGTCGATGCCGCGATCAGCAACGAGTTCGCGACCGTCGGCTATCGCGCCCACAGCATGGTCCACGGCGAGTTCGAGCTCGAGGCCGACGCCGCCGACTATTCGAGCGCCGATCTCGCCTCGATCGAGGCCGCGGGCGCCGAGGTTGTGCGGGCGGGCGACGAGCTCGAGCTCAAGGTGCCGCTCGATGCCGCGTTCTTCAATCCCGACCTGACCCAGGCGATCGGTATCGGCCCGATCCTCGCCGGGCTTGCCCACGAGTCGGAGTACCGCAACGACGAGCAGATCGACAACACGCTGCGCAGCCTCACATTCCAGGTCCCGGGCGGCAAGCAGGGCCTGACGGATCTCGGGGCGGCCGACGTCCAGCGTGGGCGCGACCACGGGATCCCGACCTACAACGACCTGCGGCGCGCCTACGGGTTGCGTCCGGCGCGCTCGTTCACCGAGCTGACCGGCGAGCGGACAGACCGCTTCGATCGTGTCCTCGAGCGGGCGGGCGATCCCGTCGACAACCCGGCGATCCTCGACTTTGTCCGCCTGCTCGATGGCTCCGGCAGCCAGCTGCAGGCGGGGACCGATGCGGCGAACGAGTCGGCGACTACGGGCATCCGCCGCAGCCCCCTGGCAGCCCGTCTCCGCGCCGTCTACGGCTCGGTCGACGACGTCGACGCTTTCGTCGGGATGGTCTCGGAGCCGCACCTGCCGGGTAGCGAGATGGGGGCGCTGCAGGAGCGGATCTGGGCGCGCCAGTTCGAGGCGCTGCGCGAAGGCGACCGCTTCTTCTACGGCAACGATCCGGTGCTCGCCAAGATCCGTCGTCGATACGGCGTCGACTACAGGCACGGCCTCGCGTGGATCGCCGACCACGACAGCGACGCCGGCCTCGCTCCCTCGTCGAACCCGTTCGTCGGCGGCTGAGTGGCGCAAGCCGATCGCCGGGCCCGGCTGCCGTGAGCCCCGGCGCTGCGAGGTCGGCCTATGCTCGCCCGATCGATCCTTCGCCCGAAAGCGGCGCCTCACCGCCCGAGCCGGAGGCTTCCGCGGCGCGGCAGCTCGGCACGCCGTTGCTTCAGGCCCTCGCAAACTCGATGCCCGGCGCCGAGGCCCGCGCCGAGATCACCGCGACGCTCGCCGGCGCGATCGCGGCCGAGGCGGGGGAGGGGGACGTCGAGCTGATCGCCGAGGCTGCCCGCCTGCAGGAGATCGGCAAGCTCTACGTCGAGCCGGAGCTGCGCTGGCTGCCCCTTGGCGACGCCGATCCGGTGTCGGCGGAAAGCCTCATGGCCCAGTTCGAGCACGGGCACGCGCTCGCCCGCAGCGCCGGTCTGCCGAACCGGGCGTGCGCCTGGATCCTGAACGCGCGCGAGCGCTGGGACGGGGGTGGTCCGACCGGGCTCGCGGGTGCCGACATACCGGCCGGCTCGAGGGTGATCGCCGTCTGCCGGGAGTACGTCGACGCGCCGCAGTCGGTCCAGGGTGGGGCCGCCGAAGATCCCCGGGCGGCCGGCGTCCGCCGGCTGCATGCGCTCGCCGGCAGCGTGCTCGACCCGGGGCTGGCGACGATCGCTGCGCGCCTGGTCGCCGCGCCACCGCCGGCGAGTCTGGATGTCGTGCGCGCGAATGGCGCCGAGCGCAGCGCGGCGCTGGAGCTCGCCGCGGGGGATGCGGGCAGGCGACCTCCCGGAGATCTCCCGCTGCTACTCGCCCGCGACGCGGGAGGCGGCGCCGCGGGAGCGCTCGCCTGGGCCGATCGCGAGGACCTCGACGCGATTCTGATCGCGGGCCTGTGGGTCCGGGAGCAGGGGGCGGGGACGGGCACCGCTCTGATCGAGGCGGTCGCCGAGATCGCCACGGAGGCGAAGCGCTCCTGGCTCGTTGCCGCCGTCGGCAACGACGAGCTCGGCGCGCTCGGCTTTCTCCAGCGCCGCGGCTTCCGGCTGCAGCGGCTCTCCGCCGGGGCGCTCGCCGATGTCGCGATCGCGGCGCCCTGGGCAGCGCGCTCGCCGATCGCGCCCCGGGATCTGCTCGTGCTCGAGCGCGCGGTCTAGCCCACTGGCGGGCCGGTGGCTCAGCCGAGCTCGGGGCCCTCGACGAGGAAGGCGACGCGCACGTGCGCGCGGTACTCGTCGAGGTTCTCGCCACGCAGGCCGGTGCTGACGATGTCGACCGCGCGGATGTTGCGGAGTGATCCCTCGGCGGTCTTCAGCGCTTGCCGCGCCGCGTCGTCGGTCGAGATCTTGGAGCTACCGACCAGCTCGATGATCTTCACAACGGCCATCTGCTCTACCACCGTGCGGGCATGGCTGCGGGACGGGGCGTCAGTCGCGGCTGCCCCAGCCGCGCGGCTCGCCCCACGGTGCCACGAACGGCGCCTTGCCGTTGACACCCTCGAGCAGCGCGGCCCGTTGCCAGGCGTTGGTCGCCGGCGCGCTCTCGGGGGCCGGAGCAGTTTCGGCGATGAATTGCTCGACCGCCGCGATCACGACGGCGGCTTCCTCGGGCTCGGCTGCGCTCAGCATCTCGATCCGGGGCCGGGGCGGCTTGCGGTTGCCGTTGCTGCTCACGGGCGGAACCTTAGCCCGGATCTACCCGGCTGGTCCGGTGGATCCGGGCTAAGCCCGGCTGAGCCGGGTGGATGCCCGCAGCGCTCAAGGCCGCCGCCGCGAGACGATCAGGTCCTGGCCGCCCAGGCGGCCGTCGCGGCGGCCCGGCCAGGGGCCGTAGCGGACCGTTACGACCTCGAGCCCGGCCCGCTCGTGCTGAGCGCGAACGAGGTCCTCGCTGACCGCGATCAGGTGCTCAGGGGTGTGCTCGTGCGGGGAGCGGAACTCGTTGCCGCGCTCGTCGGTGAACGTGTAGTCGAGGCGGATCGGCGGCCGCGGGCCCTTCTGAAAGCCGCCTCGGGCCGGCGCCAGTCCCGCTGCCAGAAGCTCCTCGGCCTCGCCGTTGATCAGAAACCAGGTGCTGAACAGGTGGCCGCCGTCGCGCAGCACGCGGGCAGCCTCCTCGAGGTAGTGCTCGCCCTCGAATGGGCGCAGGTGGGTGAACAGCGACGAGGCGAGCGCGAGGTCGAAGCGCGCGTCCTCGAACGGGAACCGGTATTCGGAGGCGGTCAGCTCCCCACGGGGGTTGTACTGGGCGTTGCGGAGATCGGCGATCTGGAAGCGGAAATTCGGATGACGCCCGGTGATCGCCTTCCGGCACCAGGCGATCGAGTCCGGCTGGATGTCGAAGCCCTCGTAGCTGCCGCCGCGGTCGGCGTCGAGCACCTTCGTGAGCGCAGCGGCGACGCGGCCGGAGCCACAGCCGATGTCAAGGACGGCCGTGCTCGGGCCGAGCTCGCAGAGCTCGGCCATCTCCCTGACGATCAGGGCGCCGATCATCGGGCCCTGTGAGGGCAGGCCCTTGCGATACGGGGGGATGAGCGGGTTGCGTTCGCCTCGCCGCCACGTGTCGAAGTCGCGGCGCACGCCCCGCAGCCAGCGACCCGCGCGTGAGCGGGCGCGCTGGGCGCCCGCGACGGCCGTGGCGAGGGGCCCCGCCGCGAACGGACCCATCTAGAGCGGGATGTTGCCGTGCTTGCGCTTGGGCTGCTCGACCCGCTTGGTCTGCAGCGTGCGCAGCGCCCGGATCAGCTTCGGCCGCGTCTCGGCCGGCTCGATCACGTCGTCGATGTAGCCGCGTTCGGCCGCCGCGTAGGGGTTGGCGAAGCGCGCCTTGTAATCGTCCATGAGCTTCTGGCGGCGCTCATCGGGCGTGGGCGAGGAGGCGAGGTCCTTGCGGTAGATGATGTTGACGGCGCCCTCAGGTCCCATCACCGCGACCTCCGCTGTCGGCCAGGCGAAGTTGAAGTCGGCGAGCATGTGCTTGGAGTTCATGACGTCGTAGGCGCCGCCGTAGGCCTTGCGGGTGACGACGGTGAGCTTCGGCACCGTCGCCTCGGTGAAGGCGTAGAGCAGCTTCGCGCCGTGGCGGATGATCCCGTTCCACTCCTGGTTGGTGCCGGGCATGAAGCCGGGCACGTCGGTGAAGGTGATCAGCGGCACGTTGTAGGCGTCGCACGTGCGGACGAAGCGCGCCGCCTTCTCAGAGGACTCGATGTCGAGGACCCCGGCGAGGTGCTTGGGCTGGTTGCCGACGATCCCGACGGGGAAGCCGTCCAGGCGGGCGAAGCCGCAGATGATGTTCTGCGCGAAGTGCTCGTGGACCTCGAAGAAGTCGCCGTCGTCGACGATCAGGGAGACGACCTCGCGCATGTCGTAGGGCTTCTGCGGATCGGCGGGGACGATCTCGCCGAGTGAGGGCTCGGTCCGCTCGGGGTCGTCGTAGGGCTCGACCCGCGGTGGCATCTCGAGGTTGTTCGAGGGCAGGAAGCCGACGAGGTAGCGGACGTCCTCGAGGCAGCTCTCCTCGTCCTCGGAGGCGAAGTGGGCGACGCCCGACTTCGAGTTGTGGGTCATCGCGCCGCCGAGCTCCTCGAACTCGACCTCCTCGCCGGTCACCGTCTTGATCACGTCGGGACCGGTGATGAACATGTGCGACGTCTCCTTGACCATGAAGATGAAGTCGGTCATCGCCGGCGAGTAGACGGCGCCGCCCGCGCACGGGCCCATGATCACGCTGATCTGGGGGATCACGCCCGAGCACTGGACGTTGCGGACGAAGACGTCGCCGTAGCCGCCGAGCGAGACGACGCCCTCCTGGATGCGGGCCCCGCCGGAGTCGTTGATGCCGATCACCGGCGCCCCGACCCTGGCGGCCATGTCCATGACCTTCACCATCTTCTCGGCCATCACCTCGCCGAGCGAGCCGCCGAAGACGGTGAAGTCCTGGCTGAAGACGAACACCGTGCGGCCGTCGATCTGGCCGTAGCCGGTGACGACGGCGTCGCCCCAGGGCCGGTTCTTCTGCATCTCGAAGTCGTAGGTGCGGTGGCGGACGAAGGTGTCGAGCTCCTCGAAGGTGCCGGGATCGAGCAGCTTCTCGATCCGCTCGCGGGCCGTCAGCTTGCCCTTCGAGTGCTGCTTTTCGACCGCGGCCTCGGAGGCGGAGTGGATCGCGGCCTCGCGGAGCTCGCGCAGGTAGGAGAGCTTCTCCTCGAATGTCTCGGGGTTCTTCTGGCGCATAGGGCGGGAGATTGTATGGGGCCGGCGCTCGACGTTGCCGCATCCGTCGGGGCGCCCGTGCGATCCTCGCGCGATGGAAGCGGCCCGCGGGCTTGAGACGATCGCGGTCACACCGTTGCCCGCCCGGCTGGCGACGGGCGGCGGCACGGCGCTGTTCGTCGACGGCCGCTGCCGGGCCGCGAGCGGGGCCGCGATCCGCTCGCTCGAGGTCCGCTGGCCGGGCGGCCGCGAGCCGGCGCTCGGCTGGGGAATCGCCCCGCCGCGCATGTACGAGGAGGATTACTGGTGGGCGATCCTGCCGATCGCGGGCGTGGCGAGCCCCGTGACCATGGAGCTGTCGCTGCACGCCGAGCTCAGCGATGGCCGTGCGCTGTCGGCGCCGCTGGGCGCGGTCGAGTTGCTGCCGGACCTCGAGCGCTCGGCCGGCTCGACGGCGCGAGCCGAGCTGGACGAGGGACCGCTCGTCGCGATCTGCATGGCCACCTACGAGCCCGAGCCGGCGATGCTGGAGGAGCAGATCGAGTCGATCCGCGCCCAGACCCACCGTCGCTGGGTCTGCCTGATCAGCGACGACGGCTCGGGGCCCGGGGGGCGCGAGGCGATTCGCCGGGCGGTCGAGGGCGACCCGCGCTTCGAGGTCTCCTACGCCGATTCGAACCGTGGCTTCTACGCGAACTTCGAGCAGGCCTTGGCGATGGTGCCGCCCGGTTGCACGCACGTCGCGCTCAGCGACCAGGACGATCGCTGGCGACCGGACAAGCTCGAGCGTCTGCTCGCCGCGATGGCGGACGGGGCGGGGCTCGCCTTCAGCGACATGCGGATCACCACCCGCGAGGGCCGGCTGCTCGGCGACAGCTATTGGCGTTACCGGCCCGTCAACTACACCGACTTCGCGTCGGAGGTGCTGGCGAACACGATCACCGGCGCAGCCTGCCTGTTCGACGCGCGCCTGCTCGACGACATCCTCCCGTTCCCGCCCCGGCATGGGGCCGCCTTCCACGACCACTGGATCGGCCAGGTCGCGATGGCGCTCGGGCCCGTCGCCTACGTCGACGAGCCGCTCTACGACTACGTCCAGCACGAGGAGGCGGCGCTGGGCTACCTGCAGGCCAACGGCGCCGGCCGCTTCAGCTCGCCGCCATGGCAGCGCGCGGGGATCTGGTTCGAGCGCTGGCGCGGTCGCGGCTACCGGCTCGGCTGGCGCGTCCCCTACTTCAAGCTCTACTGCCGGGTCCGGGTCGCGACGACGGCGCTCCGGCTGCGCCTCGCCGGGCGGCTCGGTCCCGACCGCACGGCGGCGCTCGACGCGATCGATGACAGCCCCGCCGGCCTCGCCTGGCTCGCCCGCCGGGGATTGCGTGACCTGCGTGGCCCGACGGCGACGATCGGCCGCGAGCGGGTCATGCTCGCCGGTCTCGCCTGGAAGCACGGGGCGCTGCTGCGGCGTCGCGCGCGCCTCGCCAGGCGCGCTCTCGGCGGCCGCCCACGCGGCTGATCGGGGCCTGAGCCGGCCCGGGGGCGTGTGCGATCCTGCGTGCCCTTGAGCGGACTCAGCCTGCTTCCGGTCACCACGGTCCCCGCCAGCTTGCCGGTCGGCGGCGGGACGGCGCTGTTCGTCGACGGTCGCTGTCTCGAGGCGGCGGCGATCGAGGAACCCCGCGCCTTCCTCGGCGCAGAGGAGTTCCCGGCGCTCGGATGGCGGATGCCGCCGCCGCGTTCGCACGCCCCGGCGGGCGACTACTGGTGGTCGCTCGTCACGGTCGGACCGGTCGCCGAGGCGCGCTCGGAGTGGCTCGGGCTCCGCGGCGCCGGCCCCGCGGGCGAGCTCAGCGGTCGGCTGGCGCCAATCGAGCTCCGGCCCGCGATCGGCCCGCCGCCGGGAGTGGGGGAGGCAACGGCCGCCGCCTGCGCCGCGGTCGCCTCGCAGCCGGGGCCGTTGGTCGCCGTCGCGATGGCCACCTTCAACCCGCCGGAGGAGCTGCTCGAGCGGCAGCTGGAGTCGATCCGGGGCCAATCCCACGGCCGCTGGATCTGCGTGATCAGCGACGACGGCTCGGCGCCCGAGGCCTGCGGGGCGATCGAGCGGCTGATCGCCGGCGACCCGCGCTTCGTGCTCTCGGCGGCCGAGCGCAATGCCGGCTTCTACGCCAACTTCGAGCGCGCGCTGGCGATGGTCCCCGAGGAGGCCGACTACGTTGCGCTGAGCGACCAGGACGACCGCTGGGAGCCGCACAAGCTCGAGGTCCTGCTGGGCCAGATGGAGCCCGGCGTGACCCTCGCCTACTCGGACATGCGGATCGTCGACGAGCGCCTCGACCTCGTCTCCGAGACGTACTGGACGGACCGTCGCAACAACCACACCTCGTTCGCGTCGGAGCTCCTGGCGAACACGATCACCGGCGGCGCCTCGCTGTTCCGGCGCAGCCTCCTGGAGCGGGCGCTGCCCTTTCCGCGCACCCCGGGGCGGCCGTACCACGACCACTGGATCGGCTCGGTCGCGATGGCGCTCGGGGAGGTTCGCTACGTCGAGCGCCCCCTCTACGAGTACGTCCAGCACGGGTCCGCCGCGCTCGGCCACGCCGCCGCGAACTCCGCCGGGCGCTACGGCGGCTCGCGCCGCGCCCGTGCCGCCCGAGGCGCCCGCAGCTTGCGCGGGCGCTCGGGTCTCGCCTGGCGCCGCTTCTACTTCGACCTCTACTGCCGGGTCGCGATCGCCGCCCGGACGCTCGAGCTGCGTTGCGGTCCCGAGCTCGACGCGAGCCGCCGGCGGACGCTGCGGCGGATCGGCGATCGCCCCTCGACGCTCGGCTGGCTCGGACTCCGCTCGCTGCGTCCGGTGCTCGGTCGCAACGAGACGCTCGCCCGCGAGCGGGCGATGCTCTCCGGGTTGCTGTGGCGGCGCGGGGCGGAGCTTCGCGCCCGCCGGCACCGCCCACCGGGGGCCGAACCGGCGTCGCAGCCCGCGGACCCGGATGCCACCCGGGGGCCCGGCGCGGGTGGGCGGGCCTGGCTCGAGCCGATCCTCGTCGACTACTTCAGCCGCGACGGCAGCACGCTGATGATGCGCATGCTGGCGACGGCGCCCGAGATCGTGGTCGAGGACGTCTACCCCTACGAGCGCCGCTATCTCAACTACCTATGGCGGTGGTCTGCGCTGCTCGACGAGCGCGACTGGGACGGGGACGGCTGGGACACGACCGGGATCGGCTCGATCGCCCGCCATCCCGGCCTTGCGATGCTCGGGCCGCCGCCGTGGAAGCCGCCGAAGCTGCTCGATCCCGAGCCCGGCGAGGCGCCGATCGGGCGCCGGGCGTTCGAGCTCGTCTGGGAGGAGTTCTCCGCGCGCGTCGGCGAACGGCACCGGCGCGACTCGGGCGCCGACCCGCACTACATCGCCGAGAAGCACCTGAACACATGGGCCGTCGACCTCGCGCCGCTGCCCGACTGCCGGCTGGTCGTGCTCCTGCGCGACCCCCGCGACACGTGGGCATCCATCCACTCGTTCAGCGAGCGCCGCGGGGACACGCCACTGGGGCGCCACCTTGCCGCGGATTCCGACGAGCACCTCGAGCAGACGATCGACCGCCATCGCCACCGCCTGCGCTGGATCATCGAGCAGGCCGGCAACGAGGAGGCAGAGCTCGTCCGCTACACGGAGCTGGTCCGCGATCCCGCCGCCGTGGCCGCGCGCCTGGGGACGGCCTTCGGAGCGACGATCGACGCCGACGCGGCGCTCGCCGACGAGAACCTTCGCAGCCGCCACGTGACCGCGACCGACCCCGAGGCCTCGATCGGTCGCTGGCGCACCGACCTCGACGCGGCGACGGCCGAGCGGATGACGGCGGCGCTGCGCCCCGAGCTCGAGGCCCTCGGCTTCGACACCTGACGGCCCCTGGGCTTGGTCAGGCGTCGGGCGCGTGCAGCAGCGCCTCGTGCGGGGTCCCGGCGAGCGCCGCGCTGAGCTCGTCCCAGTTCTCGACGGTCTCGGCGAGCGGCCGCTTGCGCAGCCGCTCGAACCACGAGTGCAGCGGCTCCGGGTCCAGACCGAGGAAGCGCTGGAGCTCATCGAGCCGGTCGGTCGTCGCCGAGCTCCTCGTAGTCGATGCGGAAGGTGTCGTGCCCGCTCGGCGAGCGCATCGAGCTCGGCTTCCTGGTCCACGATCCGGTCGAGCGCCAGAGGCAGGCTGCCTCCGGGTCGATGTGCACCGTCGCCTCGCCGTAGCTGCCAAAGATCGACTGCGAGACGCCCGTCTTGGCCAGCAGCTGGCGGGAGACGATCAGCGCGAGCCGGTTGCGGCGGCTGAGCCTGATGACGGCCATCTCCGGGTGCGCGCGGACGACGTCCGCGGCGGCGGGGGTGAGCCGGATCGAGTTGAGCGGCAGCTTGAAGCCCTTCGCCCGCTCGGGCCCGTCGCCCAGCGCCTCGGCCAGGAAGCGCTCCGGGTCGTCGGTCTCGGCGGCGGCGAAGGTCGGCGGCTTGCCGTCGCCGAAGATCTCGTCCAGGCAGACGGCCTGGGAGTGGTGACCGAGCATCGAGACCAGGTGGGTCGAGCCCGTCCGCCCCAGGCAGAGGATCGACGAAGATCCGCGTCTCGGAGCCCATCTAGATCTACAGCGCCTCGGCGACCCGCGGCGCGTCGCGCTTGAACCACACCAGGCCGCCGACGGCGATCGCCAGGGTGATCGCGGCCCGGAACCACGAGGCCCGGCACGACCCCGACCAGATCGATCGGGCTCGGCGCGTCGGGGTCGATGACCCAGATCCGCGCCCACTCGATGATCGGCGTCAGCGGGTTGGCGGCGATCAACGGCTGCATCCCCGAGGGGATCAGCGCCAAGGTGTAGAGGATCGGGGTCGCGTAGAAGAGCGCCCGCAGCGTCAGCGACCAGCCCTGGCCGACGTCCTGGGAGCGGACGAAGGCGACCGAGAGCAGCATCGAGAGCATCGTGGTGAGCGTGACCAGGGCTCGACGATCACGACCGGCAGCAGAGCCAGTGGATCTCGAGGCTCGACACCGGTGACGACGAGCAGCAGGAGCACGCCGACGAGGTTGAAGAAGAGCGTCAGCGCCGAGCTCAGGTTGACGCTCAGCGGGATCACGATCCGCGGGAAACTGGGACTTGCGCAGCATCGACTCGCGCGGCGGAGATCGAGCGCATCGCGACGTTCGTCGCCTCGCTGAAGTACTGGTAGAAGACGAGCGCGAGGATCAGCTTGTGGGGATAGTCGGCGACGTCGCGGCTGAGCGACTTTCAGCACCTGACCGATGACCAGGTAGATGATCCCGAAGAAGGCGAATGGCTTGAGGACGCTCCACACGTAGCCCAGCGTCGTCTCGCTGTACTGGAGTCGGAACTCCGTCACGGAGAGTCAGCCAGAGCAGATCCCAGATCCGCCGCCAGCCGCCGCCGAAGGCCGAGGGGCCTGGGATCTCGCGCAGCTCGAGTGGCTCGGTGGAGGTTGCGGTCGCGCTCTCCATCAGCCGTTCTCCGAGACCTTCGTGACGACGCTCTCGCCGCGGCTGACGGTCGAGACCTTCACCGCGTGGTTGAGCGGCAGGGCGCCGCCGCCGCGGCCCCCGCTGATCTCCAGCCGGGTCATCTTCGTCGGCCCGGCCGGCGTCTCCTCGCCCGTGTAGATGTCGCAGGAGATCGTGTAGCGGCCGGGGGGCAGGCGGTTCTCGACTTCGGCCTCGACCGCGATCCGCTCGCCCGCCTGAGCCGGGCCGTTCTCGGAGAGCGCCACGCGATCGCTGGTGAACATCAGCCTGCCGTCGCTCGAGATGATCTGGAAGCGGAAGCCGGGGTCCGGGTACTCGCGGGCGACATCGACGGACGTGTGCAGGCTGATCGGGATCCCGGGCTCGAGCTTGTCGGCGCGCTCGCCGTCGGGGCCGGTCACCCAGCTCTCGGCGATGCGGCCGTGCGGATTGGAGATCGCGGCGACGATCTTCGACGACATGTCCGGCAGCTTGTGGTCGGGCCGCTCGAGCATCTCCGAGAGGTTGACGTCGTAGTAGCGCTCGGCGACGACGTCGGGGGCGCCGATCGTGTCGATGACGCCGTCGTGCAGCAGGAGCGCGCGCTCGCAGTACTGGGTCACGATCGGCATCGAGTGCGAGACCAGCAGGATCGTGCGCCCGGCTGCGTGCATGTCCTCGAAGACGTCGCCGCAGCGCTCCTGAAACTCCGCGTCGCCGACCGCGAGCACCTCGTCGATGAGCAGCACGTCGGCGTCCACGTGGGTCATGACGGCGAACCCGAGTCGCACCTTCATCCCGGAGGAGTAGTTCTTGATCGGTAGATCGGTGTAGTCGCGCAGCCCCGCGAACTCGATGATCTCGTCGAACCGCCGGCGGGCCTCGCGCGGGGTTAGCCCCATCATCACCCCGTTGAGGACCACGTTGTCGCGTGCCGCCAGCTTTGGGTTGAAGCCGACGCCCAGCTCCAAGAAGGGCGCGAGCAGGCCGGCGATCCGGACCGTGCCGCTGTCAGCGGGGTAGACGCTCGCCAGGAGCTTGAGCAGCGTGCTCTTGCCGGAGCCGTTGCGGCCGACGATGCCGAAGAACTCACCCCGCTCGACGTCGAAGGTGAGGTCGCGGAAGACGTCGAGCGTCCGATGGGAGCGCCGGCCCAGCGGGTGACGCAGGCGGTTGCGAACGGTCGCCGGTGGGCGCGGCCCGGGGACCGAGAAGCGCTTGCTCAGCCCCTTCACCTCGATTGCGACCTGGCGAGACATGGACCTCAGAATAGGCGAGAGCAGGGCCGCGACCGGGCGCCTGGACGTGGCTTGGCGCCGTTCAGGCGGGCTTCCGCCACCAGGCGCCGACCCAGTCGATGCGCTCGATCGGTGCGGTGATTCCGTGCGCGGAGCGGTAGTCCTCGACTGCCTGCCGGCAGTTCTCCCAGCCGTAGTCGTCGACGATCAGGAAACCCCCGGGGGACAGCTGCGGATAGAGGTTCGTGAGTCCGTCCATCGTCGACTCGTAGAGGTCGCCGTCCAGGCGGACGAGGGCCCAGCGCTTGTCGCGCAGCGCCGGAAGCGTGTCGCGGAACCAGCCCTTGAGCAGCTCGACGCCATCGTCCTTGAACCCGTAGAGGGCGAGGTTGCGCTGCACCTCCTCGATCGAGACCGCGAGTTCGTCGGCCGTGTAGTTGATGTCGGCGGCGTCGGCCGGATAACGCTCCGGGTTGGGCTTTGGCAGGCCCTCGAACGAGTCGGCGGCGTAGACGGTCCGGTCGTCGACCCCATGCGCCTTGAGGATCCCGCGCATCAGGATCACCGTGCCGCCGCGCCAGCAGCCAGCCTCGATCAGGTCACCGGGCACGCGCTCGGCGATCACGCGCTCGACCAGCTCGCGCACGTTCCGCGTCCGCTTGCGGCCGATCATCGTCTGCGCGTAAAGCGGCCAGTCGCGCCCCTCGTTGCGGCGTTGCATGTCGGTGCCGCCGACGGAGACGCCGGCCTTGATGAACTCCTGCTCGAAGGACTCCTTGACGTTGTCCGGGAGGTCGCGGACGTCCGGCGGGAAGTAGAGCGTGTGCGTGACGGCGCGCTCGAGCAGGTCGATGTACAGGCGCCGCGCAACGGCCGGCCGGCGGGCGGCGAAGCGGGCCAGCGGGCCCCGTCGAGCGATCGGCCCAAGGAGTCGGCGCAAGCGCGACGGAGCGGCGGCGGGGGTGGGCATCGGCGGCGATTGTAAGGACCGGCTCCGGGCCTGCGGTCCGCGGTAAGGTGCCGCCCTGCCTGGGGCGGCACCGCGGTCGGGCGACGCCTTCGATGGAAACCTTGAGAGCCAAGCGATGAGGCCCGGGCCGGCGCCCAGCGCCCGGGCGGAGGACGACTCCGCTCCAGGGCAGCCGCTCGGTGCCGTCGTCGCGATCAGTTCGACCCTGGCGATCGCGGTCTTCTTGCTGATCGCGCCGCTCGTGCGCGCAGCGATCCCGATCACGCGCCTGCCGGCACCGCTTCCCGACCACCACCAGCATGCCGAGACGCTGCTCATGGTCGTCGCCTTCGCGGTCCTGCTACCGCTCGCGGCGTGGCTCGGACCCCGGCTGTGCGAGCGCCTGGCGGCGGGGGCTGGTGGCAAGGCGCTCTCCGCGCTCGCCGCTTCGATGACCGCCTCGCTCGCGATCGTGCTCCTCGTCGCGCGGCTCGGGCCCGTCGCCGTCCTCGTCGCCGGCGCCGCCCTGTGGCTGGCCGCGGTCGGCCTCGTCGTGCGTCGGGCCGCAGCCCCTGAGCCGTGGCCGGCGGCGGATCGCCTCGGCCCCGCTCACACCGCGGCTGTGGCTTGCGGCGGGCTGCCTGATCGTGGTGGCGACGCTCGCCTTCACCACGCTCGGCTCGGTCTCGATCCCGGTCCTCGTCGTCGGCCTCGTCCTCGCGGGGGCGATCGTGTTCGCCGCAGAGCGTCTCCGGCTCCCGCGGCTCAACCGGCCGCTCGGCTGGGGCGCCGACGTCGATGGTCGCGGGGCTGATCCTGCTCGCCGTCCCCAACCTGGCGGTCTTCGTGACAGGGGCCGGCCCCGGCGCACCGCGGTGCAGACGACGATCATCCAGTTCCACCAGAACTTCTTCCTCGGCCCGGCCAACCAGGTGCTGCACGGCGAGCGCGATGCTGGTCGACACGCTCTCCCAGTACGGGGTCGGGTCGATCTACTTCCTCGCCGGCCGTCTTCAACCTGATCCCGATCAGCAACGGGACGCTCGGGCTTCGATCGAGGGTGTCGCTCTCGGCGCTGATGTTCGTCGGCGTCGTGGACCACGCTGCGCATCGCCGGCGTCTCCGCGGCTGCTCGCCGCCGGCGCGATGGCGCGTCGCGGTCGTGGCGCTCGTCTACGGCCTCGAGTACCCGCTCGGCGGCCTGCTCCAGCACGGCGCGATCCGCTTCGGGATGCCGATCGGCGTGGCTGGTCGGCGCCGTCGGCCGAGTCGCGCTGGCCGACGCGCGCCGTGCCGGCGCGGGCTGCTGCAGCTGCTCACCGTCGCCGTCGCCTCGATCTGGGCGCTGGAGGCGTTCGCCTACACGACCGCTGACGGCCTGCGCGGTGATCGCCGCGCTGCACCTGCTACCTGGCCGCGCCGGGCACGCGCCGCGCCGCCGCGCGTCCGCTGGCTCGGTCAGCTCGTGGCCGCCTGTCTCGTCGCGCATGTCCTGCTCGCCGGGATCACGCTGGCGGCCCGGGGAGAGCTGCCCGACTGGGGCTGGTACCTGAACACCCTGCGCGAGTTCCTGCTCGGTCGAGCTCGGCGACCTCACCTACGACTTCTCGCCCTGGTCGCCGGCGCTCGCGGTCGGCGCCCTGTACCTCGTCTCCGGCGTGGCGCTGGTGGTCGTCCTGCCGCCGGCGCCGGAGCGCCTCGTGCGCGAGCGCACGGCCGCTGCTCGTCGCGACCGCGGCGACGACCGCCTGGGGCGTCGCCCTGTTCAGCTACATCGTCAACCGCTCCGCCGACCACATCATCCCCTACATCTGCCTGCCCGCCGTGCGCTGGTGCGCCCTGGGCTGTCCGCTGCGCGAGCGCCCGGCGCTCGCCTGCGGGCCGGCGGCTCGCCGCGGCATGCTCGCCTCCGCGCTCGCCGTCGCCGCGCTGCTGGTCGCCGTCGCCGCCTCCTCGGTCGGCACGCGCTGGCCACGAGTCTGCGCTCGGCGATCGCCCGGCCCGGCGGCGCGTCGCTCACCGCGGCCCTCCACCGGCTCTGGCACCCGCCGCCGCTCGCCGCGGCGCCCGGAGGGCGAGCGGCTGCTCGCCCAGCTACATGCCCGGCGAGAGCGAGAGCTCCGTGCTCACCAACGCCGACCTCGGGATCGAGATCCTGATCCGCTCCGAGCGCGGCAGCGCGGTCCCGCTCGGCGATCCCTGGGAGGACAGCCTCGTGCCCGACGATCACCTCGGCCCGCTCGGCGACTACGTCGACGGCCTCGCTGCCGGTGACCGGCTGCTCATCGATGCGCCGGCACGCCAGATCTTCGAGGCACTACCGCAAGCACCCTGAGCAGACCCGATCCGCTGAAGACAGCCGGGACGCAGAGCCTCGCCAGCCTCCAGGAGTGGGTGCTGAAGGAGATCGGCAAGCGCTGCGGACCTGAAGACGGTCGCCGAGACTGCCGACGGGCCTCGAGGTCGTCGAACTCGTCCCCCGCGCCACCGCCGGCCAGGGCTGAGGCGTTCCGCTCAGGTCTTGAACTTGCGCGAGGGCCAGATGCCGGCCCGGTGCAGGATCAGCCGCACCCCAGCCCAGAGCGTCTTCAGCGCCGTAGACGACGCCGGTCTTGAAGCCGACCGACGACGTCTCGTCGAAGTAGCGGCACCGGGCCGGGCACCTCCTCGATCCGGAAGCCGAAGTGGGAGGCCTGGTAGAGCACCTCGGCGTCGAAGGAGAAGTCGAGCGAGTTGCGCAGGAACGGGATCGTCAGCAGCAGCTCCCGCGAGTAGGCGCGATAGCCGGTGTGGGCCTCGGTCAGGTGCGTGCCCATGATCCGTTCTGGATCGTCGTCAGGAAGCGGTTTGCGACCCACTTCCAGCGCGGCATCCCGGCCGCGATCGCGGCGCCGGGGACGGCGAGCCGCGAGCCGAGCACGAGGTCGGCGCCGCCGTCGATGATCGGCTTGACCATGTCGGGGATCAGTCCGGGCTCGTACTGGCCGTCGGGGTGCAGCATCACGACCACGTCGGCGCCGTGATGCAGCGCCTTCATGTAGCAGGTCTTCTGGTTGCCGCCGTAGCCGACCTGATGGGGGTGCCAGACCACCTCGAGCGGCAGCTCGCGGGCCAGCTCGACGGTCTCGTCGGTGGAGGAGTCGTCGACGAGGATGATCTCGGCGACCTCGTCGAGCGGGATCTCGGAGACGGTCTCGCGCAGCGTCGCGGCCGCCTGGCGGGCGGGCATGACGACGATCACCTTCGGCTCGGCCGCCCGCTTCGGCAGCGCTCTCCGGCGCACTCGTCGGCCTGCGCTTCCTCGTGCTCAGTCAAGTCTTGCCTCCATGTAGACGGTTCCTCCGCGCCGCATGATGATCTCCCCGAGCGCTGCAAGCGCTGCGACGGGCAGCAGGACGACGCCCGCGACGATCGCAGCCGAGCCGCTCGGCAGTGCTCTGCCGGTGCGCGATCGGGCGGCGCTGCGGCGCAGCGCCTGGTACAGGTCCGGATGGCCGGGCAGCGAGCCGACGAGGCCGTGCAGCCAGCCGATCACGACCTGGCCGCCGCGCGCCTGCGAACGCGCGCTCGACGCGCAGCCCGCTGCGCTCCAGCCCCGCGGCCAGCGTCGCCGCCGAGAGGTGGACGAGGTGGCGCGGCAGGTCGAGGTGCAGCCAGCGGCTGCCGAACAGCTCGGCCTGGAGGCTGCCGGTGTTCGGGACCGCGACGGCGACCACGCCCCCTGGCCTCAGCAGCCGCGCGGCCTGCCGTGATCGCCTCGCCGGGCTCGGGCAGGTGCTCGAGCGAGTGCCAGAAGATCACGGCCGCCCACTCCCGTCGCCCTCGAGCTCCGCGAGCGGTCTCCTCGCGGAAGTCGGGGCGCAGCGGGTTGCGCTCGAGGCCGATCGCCTCGCGCCCGCGAGCGCGCAGCGCGTCGACCAGCGTGCCGTCGCCGGCGCCGACGTCGAGCACCGGCCCCGGCGGCGCGATCGCGTCGATCCGGCTGCGAGCAGCCCGCGGGTGCGGCCGAGGATCGCGTCGCCCGCGAACGAGAAGCGCCGCTCGCCGTCGCCGGCCGGTACCAGTCGCCGTAGGCGGCGGCGAGCTCGGCCTCGTCCGGCGGCGGGTCGGTCGTCGCGGCCCCGCAGGCGGCGCAGACGGTGAGTCGGCCGCGGTGGCGCGCGTCGGCGTCGAACGGCGCTCCGCACCAGATGCAGGCGGCGGCCCGCGCCTCGGCGCCGTCAACTGGGCTCGCGTCACGACCTGCGGCAGCGCGCATACCGCGCACGACGTCGAGGGCGGCCTCGCAGATCGCTCTCGCGGAACTCGAAATCGCCCGGCTCGATCGCCGCCGCCGCGCGGGTCCGGGCCGGCGGCGGGCGCGGCCGAGCATCGCGTCGTACAGCCTCTGCTTGGCGCGCAGCGGCACGAAGCGGCGCAGGCGCAGCGGGTCGGTGGCGAGCAGGCGATCGAGCTTGCGCGCGCTCCTCGTCGAAGAGCTCCATGTAGCGCGGGCGAGCCGAACAGCCCGAGCGATGCGGACCTCGCCGAAGCGCTGAGCCGCAGAGGTCGGCGAGCTCGGTGGAGTCGAACTCGCGGAAGTGGTACGGGTCGATGATCTCGTCGGGCCGGCCCAGCGTCAGCCGGTTCGGCGTCACGAACATCGCGACGCCGTCGCCCTTCAGCACCCGGGCCACCTCGGCGATCACCCGCTCGGGATCGGGCACGTGCTCGAGCGATTGGACCGAGAGCACCGAGTCGAACTCGCCAGTCGCCGAACGGCAGCGTCGCGCATGTCGGCGACGACCGTTTCGCGGTCCTGGCCGGCAGCGCCTCGGCCGAGATGTCGACGCCGACCGTCTCCCGCGGCGCCAGCAGGTGGTAGCTGTGGCCGATGCCGCAGCCGAGGTCGAGCAGCCGGCCCGCGGGCAGGTATCCGGGCGCCAGCGCGTATGCGGCGACGTGGCGTTGCCATGTCGGGTTGAAGCCGCCCTCGGCGGTCATCGACCCGTTCGCCTGTCAGCTTCACGGGCGCGGCACATCGCTTGCAGCGGCCCGCCGCCCCGTAGGGCGGGTCCTTCATGCCAAACTGCCGCCCGTGAGTGAGGCTCCGAGACATCTCCCCGGATCGAGATTCCTCCGGAGATCACGCGCGAGCGTGTCGAGCAGGGATCGAGGGAGTTCGCAACGGTCTTCCACGACCTCAAAGAGCAGACGTTCGCGACGACGACGTGGCTCGGCGTGCCGCTCGTGAAGACGCCGATGGACATGATCGTCTTGCAGCAGATCATCGCCGAGACGCGACCCGAGCTGATCGTCGAGACCGGCGTCTACGTCGGCGGCAGCGCGATGCTCTACGCCTCGATCCAGGAGGCGCTCGGAATCGACGGCAAGGTGATCGCCGTGGACGTCGACCTCTCCTTCGTGCACGAGAAGGTCCGCGAGAACCCGCGGATCGAGCTGCTCGAAGGCAGCTCCACCGATCCGGAGATCGTCTCCCACATCCGCGCCGCCGCCCGCGAGCGGCGGACGATGGTCGACCTCGACTCCGATCACCGCGCCCACCACGTGCTCGAGGAGCTCCGCACCTACTCCGACCTGGTGAGCCCCAACTGCTACCTCGTCGTCGAGGACAGCTGGTTCGGCGGGCGGCCCGTCCGCTCCGACGCGATCCCCGGCCCGAGCGAGGCGATCGACGCCTGGCTCTCCGAGGACCGGCCCTTCGAGCACGACCGCTGGCGCGAGCGCTACCTCCTGACGCAGAACCCGCGTGGCTACATGCGCCGGATCCCGGAGGACGGCGCGCCGCCCGTCGGACGCGAGCGCCCCGACAACTTCCTCATCGGCTACTTCGAGCTCGCCGGCACCGAGGGCGTCGCCGGGCCCGGCGAGATCGACACCGGAGACGGTTGCCGCCGACCTCGAGGCCGCGGCGGGGGAGCCCGATCGCGAGGTCGACGCGCTGCGCAAGACCGTTGGCAACCTCGCCCGGGGCACCCGTCAGGCGGCGGTCGAGTCCGACCTCGACAAGCGCCGGGCCGAAATCACCACCGAGAATCTCCTGCGTGAGATCAACACTCAGCGCGAGTTGCTCGAGGAGCGCAACAGACCAGCTCGCGGCGACGCGCGCCCAGTTGCGGCGGATGAACGGCTCCGTGCCGTTCCGCGCCTGGATGAAGTTCCGGAGCCTGCCCGGTCATCCGCGGCTTCGCGAACCGCCGCGCTCAGCAGCGGGCGACCTCGGCCCAGGCGAAGCGCGAGCATCGCGACAAGGTCCGCGGCGAGCGCAGCGAGACCTTCGTCAACCACCATCGCGGGCAGTGATCGCCTTCGGCGCGGCGATCGCCGACGAGGAGAAGTGGGAGCGCTACGCGCTCAAGGGCATCGAGCTGGTCGCCGGTTCTGATCCGCATCTGATCACGCGCCGCGGCGTCAGAGCTGCCTGTTCGGCGCCTACAACGAGATCCTCGACGAGGCCGCCGCCGATCCGCGGATCGAGTCGATCGTGATGATCCACGAGGACACCGAGATCCGCGACGACCGCTTCGAGGAGAAGCTGCGCTGGGCGCTCGACGACCCCGGGGTGGCGATCGTCGGCACGATCGGCGCGGTCGGCGTCCAGGGGATCGACTGGTGGCACCACGACTACGGGATCGGCTCCTCGATCCTCGAGCCGATCGACCCGGCGATCCTCTACGAGACGCCGCTGCTCGAGGGCTCGGAGCTGTCCGGCGCCGGCGGCTTCGGCGACGTCGACATGGTCGACGGCTACCTGCATGGGCATCTCCCGCTGGGCGATGAAGGAGCTGCGCTTCGACGAGACCGAGGTCGGCCCGGGCTTCCACGGCTACGACGCCGACATCTGCTTTCAGGCCCGCGAGCGCGGCAAGCGTGTCTTCGTCGCCGAGATGTCCGTCGCGCACCATCGCAACAGCGTCTCGCCGACGCCCTACCGCGAGGACTGGCTGCGCGCCCAGATCGCCTTCCGCCGCAAGTGGGAGCGCCGCGGCATGCTGAAGCCGCCTCGAGCTCCGCTTCCCGCCGTACGTCGAAGACGAAGCAGGAGCTCGAGGAGAAGCACGGCCGGGTAGGGCGGCCGTGCGGCCGCCCGCCGGTCAGCTGCCCTTCGCGGCGATGGCGTCCATGGCCCGCCGCAGCTTCTTGCGAGATGACGCGCCGCGCGGGACCGGGTTCGCGCGGTAGGAGAAGCCGGCGCCGAGCGTGAGGTCGTACAGCCGGCGGCCCTTGCTGTCGTAAGCAGCGGTGTCCCCGTTGCCGCCCCAGTCGATGAGGAAGTTGCCGCTCGGCCGATCGTGCGAGCCGAGCCGCAGCAGATCGAGCCGGTGATCTCCGGGTCCTTGAGCTGGCTGACGAACGTCGCCGTGCCGGCCTTCTGGTCGATCCGGTAGCGGACCGCGCGCGGGGGTTGGTCGAGGCCCGTGCGGTTGTCGTGCACAGTCACCGTGCCGTCCTTGAGCTCAGCGCACGTCGTGCTGACCCCCGAGCGGATAGTTGCCGTGCGGGTCGCCGATCACCTGCAGGCTCTGGGCTGTCGGCGTACCGCCGAGCTTCCAGACGATCTCCCCCGTGGCTTGTTGACCTTGTAGATCGCGTCAGGTGCCGGAAGGAGAGCAGCATGTAGCTTGCCGTGGTCCTCGACGGCGTTCCAATGGACGATGTCGTAGGGCTGGTTGGCGAGGTTCTGGGCGTCCCACCAGTGGGACGCTGTTTCGTCGAGTCCGATGTGACCGCGCGAATCCCAGCTTGTAGACGAGGTGGCCGTTCGGCTTGTACTCCTGGATCTCGATCCCGGTCACCCTGCCGTCGGAAACGCCGTTGTACGCCGAGGTATCGGCCCGGTAGAACGCCTGGGCGCCCATCATGTAGTCGCCGTTCGGGAGCAGGCGCAGGTCGTGGACGTCGACCGTAGTGTTGCCGGCGCCGGTGAAGTGGTGCAAGAGCCGCCCGCGGAGGTTGCGCACGTCGTAGTCGCCCACTTGGTCGGCGGCCTGCTCGACCGGCGCATAGGCAATCGTGCCATCGGCGAGGATCTCGATGTTGTCGGGCTCGCCTCCGGCCTTGGTCCACCAGATCGGTGCGCCGTTCGAATCGAAGATCGCCCCGTACCGGGAGCCGAGCTGCTGCGACCACTCGCGGTTGCCGCCCTTGCGCGTGCGCTCGAAGGTGTAGGCCGGGAAGTCCGACGGCAGGCAGCGCAGATGGTAGTGGCGGACCGCCTTGTGCTTCCGGCGCTTGAAGCCGATGGCGATGGCCTCGTCGGGACTGGCGGCGATCGGCACAGCCCGCTTGCCGGGGCGGACCTTCCGGTCGTTGACGAGCACGACCCACCCCTTCGCGTGGTCGATCGTGAGCTTCGCGCCCGTGGCATCGCAGTCGCGCAGACCGTAGTCGCGGGCCTTCCACTTGAAGCCCGGCTGCATCTCAGCGCTGCCGAACGCGGGCCGAGCCGCAGCGGCGGGCTGCGCGAACGCCAGCGAACTCAGCGCCAAGCAAAGAACGGCACCCGCAAGGGCGCCGATCGGTCGTTTCCTACCCGCCACGGCCGACAATCTAGCGGGGTGGAGCTCAACCCGGTCAGTCCCAGTGCTCGGACCTGACCTCGGAGGTGCGCAGCGGCGGACCCTGGCCGAGCTTCCTCGGCCCGCCGCGAAGCACCCGCCAGATCACGCGCAGCGGCCGGTGCTCGATCTGGTGCAGGCGCATCCGCAGGCGGCGCTGCGCCTCGCGCGAGGCGACGAGCTCCCAGTGCTTGGCGGACCCCTCGGCCTCGGCGCGGCGCGCGCGCTCCTCCCAGGCGGCCAGTGTCTCCTGCTGGCTGCGGAGATCGCTGAAGGAGACCATGCTCGCCACCGAGGTGAGCTCGGGCAGCTCGGAGTCGGAGGCGGCGAGCAAGAGCGAGCGGTCCTCGGCCTCACCGCCCGCGAGCCAGCCCGCGGCGTCGAGCTCGGCGCGCTCGGGGCCGCCGGCGGGCGCGACCGACGCGGCGACCGCGAGGCGCCGGCGGAAGCCGGCGCTGTTCGCGAAGCGGGACGAGATGGATTCCGCGAGCGAGCGCTCGAGCTCGTCGTCGATGTGCACCACCGGGCCGGCGGCTTCCGGCGGCGGGGAGGAGAGCGGTAGGGAAACGATCAGCAGGCCGCCGGGCGCGAGCACTCGACAGAGCTCTTCGATCGCGTCGCGGGGGTCGAGCTCCGGCGTCGGAGCGTCGAGGCAGACGACGGCGTCGAAGGAGCCCGCGGCGAGCGGCAGCGCCGTCGTCTCGGCTTGGGCGAAGTGGATCCGCTCGCCGTAGAGGCGCGTCGCGATCTCGGCCGAGCGGGGGTCTGGGTCGGCGCCGACGACGGTTGCGGCGCCCGCGTCCCGCAGGATCGCGGCCCCGTGTCCGCGACCGCAGCCGGCGACCAGCACGTGCTTGCCCGCTACTCCCGCGGCGGCCCACCTGTAGGCGGCGTCGGCCTCGGCGGCGAGCATCCGGTCGCGATCCTCGCCGGGCAGGCCGAGCTCGGCCTCCTCGGCGGTGGGCTCGGGAACCGGCGCCGGCTCCTGCCGGCGCGCCTTGCCGCGCCGCTCGCTCATCGGTGCCCTGCCCTCACACGGGCGAGGAGCAGATCGCGATGCCCAGCGATGAACTCGGGCGCTCCGTGCAGCGGCGGGCGCAGGCGCCCGACTTCGCGGAAGCCGGCCTCGAGCGCCGTCTCGGCCACGGTGCTCGCATCATCGCCGAGGCACTCGATCGCGACGATCGAGCGGGACGAGGAGTGGGCGCGCGCGAGAAGCTCGGTATCGGCGGCTCGCTCAGGCATGCCGGTGATCAGCACAACGTCGAAGCGGGCCTCGGCGGCAGGCTCGGGCAGCTCGTCTGCCCCGACCAGCTCGAGTTCGGCGGACGTGACCCCGAAGTGATCGCGGAGCAGCCGGGCGCGACGGAGCCGCTCGGGACGGGAGTCGGTGGCGAGCACGTGGCGGGCGCCCAAGTCGAGCAGCCGCTGGGCGAGCCAGCCCTCGCCACATTGCAGATCGAGCGCGTTCGGGTTGGGGGAGAGGGCGAAGCTGTCGCGGGCGTGGGGGCGGAGCATCGCCTCCAGGCTCCACATCCGCCGGCGCGCCCCCGGCTCGACCGCGGGCGTGTGGATGGTCGGCGTGAGCGCCCAGCTGGTTTCCCAGAGCTCGCCGCCGATCTCCGCGAGCAGGCGCGGGTCGAGCGCGAGCCCGCCGGCGTCGGGGAGGCGCAGCGCGGCCGGCACGGCTCCGTTGGGGCCGGCGCTCGTGCGGGTCTCAGTCGACTTCGTAGCCAAGGCGTTTCAGACGCGGGCCCATGATCTCGGCACAGATCCGCTGCTCGCTTTCGCTCAGATTCTCGCGCCACAGCCCCGGTTTCGCTGCACGGTTGCGTTCGGTCTCACCCCGGCGCTTGTCGGGCACGGCGTCGAAGGAGGTCGCGGCGAGCATCTCCTCGACCTCTGTCGCGGTCCGCTCGACCCCGATCCATTGGTAGAGGGCCTCGATCTGCGCGCGGTTGTCGGCGAGCAGATCCTCGTAGCGCACAGTGCGTGAGCGGTCGGGCGGGTGGGCCTCGAGCGCTCGCAGCGTCATGTCGACGTTGCAGGCCCAAAGGCGCGAGGCCCAGGCGACGCCCTCCTCCCGCTCCTCGGGGGTCGAGTACGAGTAGCCCTGATGACGGGCCAGGAAGCCGCCCGGCTGGTAGGCGTGCATCAGCGAGTCGACGACATCGCGACCGTCGCGGACGAGGAACAGCAAGGAGGACGCCGGCATCAGCCCCATCACCAGATCCGCCGCGTGCGAGCCGTTGACCTCCTTGATCACGAACCGCGGGTCCGCAGTGAAGCCGATGCCCTCCGCCCGCGCCCGCTCGGCGAAGGCGTGCAGGCGGACGAGCGCGAACCGCCGCGCCTCTGGTGCCCAGACCTCGCGATAGGCCTTCGAGTAGGCGTAGACCGGGCGGTCGCCCAGGTAGTTGTTCATCGTGCCCGGCACGTAGGCGCCGTCGACCTCGCGCGGGTCGGCGAAGGCGGGGGAGAGGTGATTGGAGATGAAGGACTCGTCGACCGGCAGCAGGTCGTATGGGCGGCCGGGGTCGCGCTCGGGGCCGGGCGTGCGGAAGATCGTCGTCGCCTCGGGCTCGGGGAACAGCGGCCAGGCGAGCTGGCGGAGCAGCCATGTGCTGCCGGAGCGGGGCGAGCCCCACATCCACACGATGCGGCGCTCGAGCTCGGCGGCGTCGAACGGCAGGCCCGCGTCGGCGTCGTAGCCCGCGAGCGCGGGCACGGGCTCGGCCGACGGCGCCTGCGGGCGCGCCGGTCGTTGCGCCGGTGCCCGCCGGCGTGAGAGTCGTTGCCTGATGCTCATGTGGTCGGCTGCCGGGTCGCCCCTCGCGGGCCCCGCGGCGGTCCTAGAGGACGAGCGGAACCGTCTTGTCGGGATACACCGAGGGCGCGAAGCACCAGGTCTCGGTGGCGTAGCGGTCGGCGGTCATGTCCGGGCCGACACCCGTGCGGTGCAGGCAGAAGTGGTCGAACAGGATCGCGTCGCCCGGCTCGAAGATCGGGCGGACGATCTCGGATCCCCCACGCGAGGAGTCGACCATCTGGGGGGAGACGGCCCAGGGGAACATCGCGCCCTCGGTGCCGGTCTCGACGATCGAGTCGTAGCGCTTGGCCACGATGTCGAGGCCCGGCGCGATGTCGCCGCAGCGGGTCAGCGCGATCCAGACGTTGCAGGTGCGGATCCCGCGGCCGAGAAAGGCGCCGTCCTGATGCCAGTCGGTTCCGGACTCGGGGGAGACGCGGCGGAGGACCGACTTGTTCATCGAGAGCGCCGGGCGCTCACCGAGGTAGTCGGAGATCGTGCCCCGCAGGCCGCTCACCTCGAACGCATCGAGCAGCTCGAACATCATCCGTGGGGAGTCAGAGGCCCAAACGGCGTGGCCGCCCTTCTTCATGCGGTTCCACTGAGCGGCGTCGAGCTGGTAGTCGGGGCCGGGGGCGAAGGGGTCGAACCAGGGCGTCGTCGTGGCGGCGTCGCCGGTCTCCATCCAGGTGTCGCGGTTGGCGAAGGTCCTGTCGATGCCGTCGCGCATCCGCTCGGCGCGCTCGCCGTCGATGAGGTCGCGGATCAGCAGGGAGCCGCCGCCGAGGATGCCGTCGCGGATGGCCTCGCTGGTGAGCTCGGAGCCGTTGATCTCGGGCAGGCCGTTGGGGCTCGGGACGTCTGCCCGCTGCGTCGCTCAGCACGGGTGACGCGGTGACCTCGCCGCGATCGAGCTGGGCGAACGCCTCGTGGCGAAGCTGCACGATCCGTTTCTCGGCGGCTGCGTCGGGCGCCGTGCGGTTGGCGGCCATGAGCTCGTCGATCTCGGCAAGAGGATCGGCGCTGTCGACCGCCACGTAGTCCGGCAGTGGGACGTTGGCGGGCGCGGGCGGGCGGCGGGCCGGCTCGGCCGCGGGCTTGGGACGCCGCTTCAGAGACAAGCGCATTGTTCCTCCAGTGGGCTCGTTGGGGAGGGCTTCAAGCTAGCAAGAGCGCTGTCGTCGAGGCCCGGCCTAGAGAACCAGCGGAACCTGCTTGGCGGGATAGGCACCCGGCGCGAAGCACCAGGTCTCGATCGCGTACCGGTCGTTCTTCATGCCGGTCGAGTCGGCCGTCTGGTGCAGGAACATCTCGTCGAAGAGCAGCACGTCGCCGGCCTGGAACGCCGGGCGCAGCACCTTCTCGTCCGGGCCGAGCAGCTCCTCGACCTTTGCCGGGGAGACCGACCAGTCGAAGCGGGCGCCCTCGGTGCCGGTCTCGACGATCTCGTCGAAGCGCCGCATGACGAGGTCCATCCCGGGCGCATCGACGCCGCAGTCCGTCAGCGCGAGCCAGATATTCATCGCGCGGATGTCGCGACCGAGGAAGGCGCCGTCCTGGTGCCAGTCGCCGTCGGTGCCGGGTGTGACCTTGCGCAGGGTCCACTTGTTGACGGAGACGGCGGGCCGCTGGCCGATGTAGCCGGCGATCGTGTCGAGCAGGCCGCTCGTCGCGAACGTCGTCGATCAGCTCGCAGGTCATCGCGTGGCGAGTCCGCGGTCCACAGGCCGCCGGCGCTCGTCACCCACTGGCGCTGGCGGGCCAGGTTGTAGGAGCCGCTGCCCACGGCGAGCGGCGAGTAGTACGGATCGCCGGGGGTCGGGTCGTCCCCCGCCGCTTCGCGGGCGGCGAAGGCGCGCTCGATCGACTCGATCAGCGCGCCGCATTCCTCGCGGCCGACGACGCCGCGGATCAGCAGGCAGCCACTCGTGAGGATGGCCGCGCGGAGCGCCTCCGGGGTGAAGCGCTCGAGAGGGACCGACGGCATCCCGTCAACCGTCTCCAGCCCGTCGAAGTCGGGCTCGGGCAGCGGCGCCGGCTGATCGGAGTCGAGCTCGGCGAAGGCGTCATGACGGAGGCGGACGATGCGGCGCTCGCGAGCGGGATCGGGGTCGCGGCGGTTGGCCTCGGTGAGCGCCGCGATCTGTTGCAGAGCGCTGCCCGCCTGCGGTTCGCGTTCCGCCATCCTCGCCCCGAAAAGCTTCATCGGCCGCAACGTAGCAGGGCCCTGAAGCCCGATCGGACCGCCGGCGTCAGTCGGCGCTGCGCCGATTGCTCGCTGCCGGCCGAGCGGGGATTCCCGTCACGGTCGCCCCGTCGGCGACGTCCGTGAGCACGACCGCGTTCGCCCCGACCTTGGCGCCCGCGCCGACGGCGACCTCACCGATCACCTTGGCGCCGGAGCCGATCGTCGCCCCGGGCCCGATCGTCGGGCCGACGATGCTCGGTGCCCGCAGGCCGATCGTCACGAAGGGGAAGATCACGCACCCCTTGCCGATCTCGACGATGCCGTCGATGACGATCTGACCGTGGGCGAGGTGCACCCCGGGTCGGATGACGACGGGGTCGCCGATGTAGAGGCCCGAGGTGAGGATCGCGAGCCGGTGCAGGATCCGCGGCAGGACCGGGACGCCGAGGCCCTGCAGGCGGGCCTTCGCCCGGTACATCGCCTGCGCGAGGAAGCCGTCGCTCTCGTAGGCGAGCCGCAGTGCCTCGAGCCCGACCCGGGCCTTCGATGCGCCTTGCAGGGGCCGGCCCCGGTTGCGCGAGGTGACGCGGGCATCGGCGAGCACCGCGGCGAGGAAGGGTGGGTGCTGGGCGCGAACCATGCGCGGAACTCGTCCGCCTGCAGCTGCTTGGCACGGGCAGCGTCGCGCGGCGCTCAGCCGCTCCCTCCGGCCCGCCCCCGTTGCTGCTCGCCTTGGCGCTCGCTTCAGCCATCGACGAGAGCATAGGCGGGCAGTCACGCCACAATGGCGTTCGTGGCAGTTCGCGACCGCCATCCAGGCTTCGCCGCCGCCGTCGTTGCCGACGCGCGCGCAACGGCGGCGTTCCGCGGCGATCGGCACGCGTTCCGCTCGCGACGCGACGCGCTCGCGCAGATCGCGCGCCTGGCGCTGGTCAGCGACGCGTTCCTCGGGCAGATCGCCTACCGGCTGAAGGCGCCGCCCTGCAGCGCCGTCGGATTCCGATTCTGCCGGGTTGCTGCACCGGCTCGCGATCGCCGAGCGCTGCGATCTACATCGGCGACGAGGTCGTCGGTGCTCCCGGGCCTCTACGTCGTCCACGGCCAGGTCGTGATCGATGGGCCGGTCGTGATCGGCCCCCGGGGTCGTGCTTCGCCCGCTGTGACCATCGCCGCTGCCCCGCGGCGGCCCGGCCGCGCGGATCGGCCGGGGCGCATCGGTCGGCACCGGCGCTCGCATGCTCGGCTCGATCGAGGTCGGCGCTCGGGCCAGAGTCGGGGCCGGGGCGGTCGTCTCGAGGACGTCGCCCGCCGCCACGGCGCGGCCGTTGGCGTCTGAGCGGTCGTTCCCTAACCTTTGTCGCATGCTCAACTCGATTCGCAGGCGCAACGCCTCGGCTGCCGAACGAGACCGCGCGCCGATACCGGCCGGCTCCGCGAAGAGATCGATGAACTGACGGCGGCGCAACGGCGCGAGCGCTCGGCTGCGAGCGCGAGCGCGAGCTGCTCAAGCTCCGTCACCGGCTCGGTGCGGCGCTGGTCGCCGAGCAGCGCGAGACCCCGGAGGACGCGGTCCGCGAGTTTGGTGAAACCGATTCGAAGGCCTCGCCGTGGCCTCTCGCGACGAGCTCGACGGCGCCCTCGTCCGCGGTGGGATCCTCGCCCACGGTTACGTGATGGTTCCGCGGGGCGATCGCGCGCCAGGACGCGCTGCGGTTCGCGGAGCGGATCGACGCAGCCTTCGCGGCCCGCGCCGGCGACGACGACCGAGGACCTCTACGAAGAGTTCATGCCCGAGCGGCCCTACGGCCCCGTCGCCGGCCGCTCGTGGATCACGGCCGGCGGCGGTCTGCTTGCGGTCGACTCGCCGGCGCTCTGCCTTCGAGATGCTCGAGCTCTTCCACCAGGCAGGGCTACCGCGCGTGATCGGCGAGTTCCTCGGTGAACCGCCGACGATCTCGGTGCAGAAGACGACCCTTCGCAAGGCCGAGCCCGGCCCCGCCGGGGGCTGGCATCAGGACGGCTCCTTCATGGGCAAGACCCGGGCACTGAACGTCTGGGTCGCGCTCTCCGACTGCGGCGTCGACGCGCCGGGCCTCGACTTCGTCGCCCGCCCGGATCGACGAGCTCCTCGAAACCGGGACCGAGGGCAGTGGCGCCGAGCACCTCGACCGCCCCGACGACGACACCGTCTCGGCGAAGACCGTCCTGATCTCACCGCACGCCGCCGAGGAATGCCGCCGGCTAGCAGCGGCGTCCTGCGGCCCGCCGTTCTCCGCCGGCGACGTGATGCTCTTCGACGACCGCTTCCTGCACCGCACGGGCTCGGAGCCCGACATGCCGAACCCGCGCTTACGCGATCGAGTCCTGGTTCTTCGGCGCCTCCGGCTTCCCGAAGAACTACACCCCGCTGGCCTTCTAGCCGACGGCGCCTTCGGTGCCCCCCGGCCGGCGAACTCGACATTTTGGGCCGTATAGGCCCAAAAAGATGCATCTCGACGGGATCGCGTCGTCGCGCTAGACCATCTCGTCGGTGGCGGTCAGCTGGGCCTGCAGCTCGCGCGGCGAGCCGGGCTCGATCTCGTCGGCTGCCGAGGCCATCGGATTCGGTAGATGGCGTAGAGCAGCCCCGCGAGCACTGCGGCGGAGACCGCGAAGCCGATCTCGACCGACGCGGAACGGGTTGAGGACGCCGCTGACGTTGATCACCATGAACAGTCGCGCGCAGCCGATCCAGCAGGTTGCCGCGCGATGGGCCTGCGCCTGCGCCAGCGCCGCCTGGTTGAGCGAGGCCGCGGCGAGGTAGAGACCCATGCCGGTGGCGACGATGCGCGAGTCCGAGGCGGTCGTAGACGAACTCGTTGCCGAACGCGATTCGCATCACCGACGGGCCGATCGCGACGACGCCGGCAATCGTCGCGCGGCGAACGCGGCGATCAGCAGCAGCGTCGAGTCGATCGAGGAGCGGAAGACCTGCTGGCTGTCCTCGTCGCCGCGGGCGCGCAGCCGGGTCAGATGCGGCAGCAGGCTTGCCGCGACCGCCTGGAAGAGGACGAGCGGCGCCCGCGCGACCATCATCACGTTGAAGATGAAGCCGGCGGCTGCGGCGCCCTCGGCGGTGCGAACGAAGAGCGCGCCGGAGTTGATCAGCACCTGCTCGCTGAGCATCATCACCAGCACGGCTCCGGCGAAGGCGCCGCCCTTGCCGAGGGTCAGCTCGGTCGCCGCCGTCGGCGCGGGCGCCCGCCGCGCCGACGAGCGGCTCGCGGGCCACGGCGCAGCGGGAGGACGACCATGCAGGCGATCGGCGCGGTGGCGATGCCGAGGGCGACGAAGTTCGGCCCCGGAGGCGAGTCCGATCGCGACGCCGACGGCGAACGCGAGCCGCGTGCTGACCTCGATCACCAGCAGCGCCGCGTAGAAGCGGAACTGCCCGCGACCGGCGAGGAAGCCGCGCGCGTAGTAGGCGAGCCCGAAGCCGAAGAGCGAGGCGATCAGGACCCAGTAGAGGGTGTCGTCGTTATCGAGCAGCTCGCGCTCGATCGGCCCGCGAGCGATCAGCAGCAGATCACCGTGGCGACCGCGAACAGCGTCGTTTGGATGACCGCGGCCGAGCGCAGCGCGTCCGTCGTGGGAGCGCCCTGCTGCGCGCGTTCGGCGAGCGTTCTGGCCAGCAGCTGCTCGACCGGCCGGAAGAGGGTCGAGGCAAGCAGAAAGACGACGGACCAGAGGATCACGATGTCGCCGTAGTCGTCGGCGCTGAGGCTGTGCGAGGCGATCGCGAAGTAGCCGTACGTGAGCACGCCGGCGAACCCGAGCGCCACCGTCAACAGCCCCGCTGAGCGCCCGTAGTCGCGCTTCTCGATTCCCGCCTTCGCGCGATCCATCCGCGCCAAGGTAATGGCTCGATCCAGGCTTAGTATGTGCCGCCGGGTCCCGAGCATCCGCCCTCCGCGGACAGGGCAGGGCCCTGAACGCGATCTTGAAGCGTCTCGGAGACAACCCGGCCCTGGTGGCAGCGATCCTCGCCGCGCTCGTCGTGGCCGGCGCCGTCGTCCGCTGGATCGTTGGCGGACAGGATCTCTTCGCGGACGAGCTGGCGACCTACTGGATCGTCTCCAAGCACGGTCTTGGCGGCGTCGTCAGCACGGTCTCGAGCACCGCCGAGATCACGCCGCCGCTCGGCTTCGTCCTCACCTGGCTGGCGACGCGGATCGACCTTGCGCCGCACTTCGTCCGGCTACCCGCGTTCATCGCCGGCATCGCCACGATCCCGATCGTCTACGGGATCGGCGTCCGTACCGTCGGCCGCGGCGCGGCGCTCGTCGCGGCCGCCCTGGTGACGGTCAGCCCGTTCATGATCTTCTACTCCGCCGAGGCCCGCGGCTACGGGCTGATGATGGCCTTCGTCACGCTCTCGACCCTGGCCGTCCTGCTGGCGATCGACGACGGGGGCAGGCGCCGCTGGTGGATCCTCTACGCGCTGGCGGTAACGGCGGCGGCCTACACGCACTACACGTGCATGTTCGTGCTCGCCGCCCAGTTCGTCTGGGTGCTGTGGAGGCAGCCGCAGGTGCGCCGCGAGATCATCGTCGCGACCGGCGTCGCCGTGCTCCTCTACCTGCCGTGGCTGCCGAGCCTGAAGGGGGACTTCGACTCGCCGACCACGGACATCCTGAGCGCGCTCTCGCCCTTCGACGCGGACTCAATTCGCCTCTACCTCGGCCACTGGACGTTCGGCTTCCCCTACGGCAACGTCGCTGGGCTCCGCGATCTGCCCGGCCCCGGCGGACTGCTCTTGATCGCGGCGGGCCTCGTGGTCGGCCTCGTCGGTCTCGTCTCGATGCGCGGGCGGCTGCGGGCCTGGTTCGCCGTCGCCCATAACCGGATCGTGCTGGTCGCGCTGCTGGCGATCGTCACCCCCGCCGTGGAGGCGTTGCAGAGCCTCCTCTCGACGAATACGTTCAGCACCCGCAACTTCGCCGCCTCATGGCCATACCTGGCGCTCACCGTCGCGGCGCTCGTCACCGTCGGCGATCGCCGGCTGCGGGTTGCCGCCGCCGGCCTCCTCGTCGTCGGCCTCTCCTTCGGCTCGGTGAAGATGCTCTCCGCCGACTACAGCCGCCCGCCGTTCAGCGACATCGCCGCCTACGTCGCCGACGGCCCCGGGGGAGTGGTGGTCGACGACGCCTCGCTGTCGCCGGGGCCGCTGACGAACTTCGACGTCTCCGCTTCCGACCCCGGAGGTGAGGTCTTCCGGCTCAACTACTCGCCGGAGAAGACCCGCCCGTTCAAGATCGGGGACGCGCCACCGGACCCGAAGATCCTCGCCAAGGAGGCCGCGGCGGGGGCGAAGGGCGGGCCGATCACGGTGGTCACCGCGATCACCCCGACCGCCAACGGCACGGAGCAGGCCAACGTGCAGGAGTTCGTCGCCGCGCTGCCGAGCGGCTATGAGCTGGCGGCGACACGGACCTTTCACGGCTTCTTCGACCTCGTCGCGCAGACCTACGAGAAGACGGGCTGAGTCGCCCCGCGCGCACGCCGAACGTCCACGATCCGTCCCTATAGGAGGGCCTGAGGGACGTTCGGCGCGCCTGGCCCTGCCTAACGGCGAGCGAGCACGACGTTGTGGGCGCAGAGGCGGCGCAGCGCGGGCGTTCGCTCGACGAGCCGCTCGCCCCGCTTCATCGCGCCGAGCAGCGACGGCGGCACGAAGTCGGGCACGAGGCCGAGCTGCTGCGAGCTGATGATCTCGGCGCCGCCGTCGCGGAGCCCGCGGAGGACCTCCTCCTCGGGAATCAGCCGCTCCGAGCCGTCGTCCTGCGGGACCCGCTTCATCAGGTTGCGCCAGTAGGGGTTGCGCGGGTTATGGTCCCAGATCACGATTCGCCCGCCGGGCCGCGTGACCCTGGCGATCTCGACGAGCGTCCCGTGCACCGCGTCGGGATCGGCGACGTGGTGGAGGGCGGCGATCGTGGTGACGACGTCGAAGCTCGCGTCCTCGAATGGGAGGTGGTTGCCGAAGCCCCGGACACCCTCGACGTCCGGGTGGTCGGAGGCCATCACATCGAGCATCCCCTGCGAGGGATCGAGACCGACGACCTCGTAGCCGGCCTCGGCGAGGCGGCCGGCCAGCACGCCGGTGCCGCAGCCCACGTCGAGCAGGCGCCCGCGGGGACAGTTCGCGACGATGAAGGCGACGCGCTTGTCGAGGTAGTGCTGGACGACGTGGGGCGGCAGGGTCTCGTCGTACTCACCGGCGATCGCGTCGAAGTTCTCCTCACTCATCGACTTCAGCCATCGACGGATCGGCGCCGAGCCTCGCCGGACGCTGGATCGTGCCGTGCGCGCGCCGCCGGAAGGAGACGATCAGCCCGATCATCCGCACGCCGATGCCGATCGCGGTGCGCAGGTCCCCGGTGGCCGACGAGGTGCCGACCCGCGGCAGGTAGTTGACCGGGATCTCGACGAAACGGGCGCCGGAGGTGATCGCGAGCAGCGTCATCTCGGGCCCGGCGTGGTTGTCGCCGATCTGCATCCGCTCGGCAACGAGCTCGGCCAGCTCGCGCGTGTAGACGCGGTAGGTGCAGCCGACGTCGCTCAGGTGGCTCGTGTTGAAGAGCGCCTCGATCATCTTCGCCACGGCCCAGTTGCCCCAGCGCAGGAACCAATCCATGTTCGCGCCATGCCAGATCAGCTCGCGCGTCGTGCGCGTGCCGAACACCGCATCGCACTCGCCGCTGAAGACGAGCAGCTTGTGGATGTCCGCGGGCAGGAAGGTCCCGTCGGGCTCGGCGAGCACGATCAGATCGCCATCAGCCTCGATCAGACCGCGCCGGCACGCGTGGCCGTAGCCCTGCTCGGGCTCGAAGACCATCCGGGCGCCCGGTCTGCTCGACCTCCTCGACCGTGCCCTCCTGGGCGTTGTTGTTGACGACGAGCACCTCGTCGACGACGCCCGTCGCGAAGAAGCCCTCGATCACCGCCCGGATCGAGTCGCGCTCGGCGTACGTCATCAGCACGACCGAAACCCGCTTGTCAGCCCACATCGCTGCCTCCCGGACTCGGCGATGGGGTGGCGTCGGGCAGCAGTCGCAGGCCGAACTCACCGACCTGGTCCCGCAGCGTGAAGTCGGCACCGAGCTCGGCCGGCCCCCGCGTGATCACTGCCCACTCCTGATCCACGTCGACCCGGGTGATGACCTCCGGGCGGTGGGCCGCGGCGATGATCAGCTCGAAGATGAGCGGCGTCAGCGGTGTCACGTCGGGCCACGCGTTGAAGGCGCCGTGCGCCCAAGACCAATCCTCGATCACGTACAGGGCACGCGGCCGCAACTGGGGGAAGATCGTGTCGAACGTGGCCCGCGTCGGCTCGAGTAGATGCGAGGCGTCGTCGATGACGAGATCGATCGGGGTCGAGCCGATCTCGGCGGCGAGGATCTCCCGGACGCGCGGGACGTCGGCTTGGTCGATCCCCCAGTACGGCTTGACGACGCCGGTCAGCTCGTGCGTGCGCAGCATCCCCTGGAGCGCGCCCTTGCGATGCTCGTTGTCGATGCAGACCAGCTTCTCCGGCCGGCCCGCCTGCGCGAGCAGGCCCGTACTGCCGCCCTGGAAGACGCCGACCTCGACGATCGTACGCGGCTGCAGATCGGCCAACAGGCGCTCGATCCTGCGCACGAGCTCCGGCGGCTTGCGCAGACAGAAGCGCTCCGCCGAGGAAGGGAAGACGCCGTCGATCGGTCGGCAGGCGTAGGCGACGCCATCGATCTCGAACTCGTCATCGGAGCGCCACTGCAGGCGCGCCTCGTGGCGCCCTCGCGTTCGGTGACTCACGGGAGGGAGGCGGTCACGGCCTAGAAGAAGGCGCCGCCGTGGTACTCGCCGAAGACCTCGCGCAGCGCGCCGCAGACCTCGCCGATCGAGGCGTTGGCGCGCAGCGCCTCCTTCATCGCCGGCAGCATGTTGCCGTCGCCCCGAGCGACGTCCTGCAGCGCGCCGCAGCTGCTCGTCGACGGCCCCCTGATCGCGGCGCTCCTTGAACTCCCCGAGGCGCTTCACCTGCCGCACCTCGGCCTCGGGGTCGACCTTGAGGATGTCGACTTCGTCGGGGGTGTCGGTGACGAACTTGTTGACGCCGACGATGACGTCCTGGCCGCTCTTGTAGCGCTCGTGGTAGCTGGCGGCGGACTCCTCGATCTCCTTCTGCATGAAGTCGAGCGCCGCGACCGAGCCGCCCTGATCGGCGACCTGCTCCATCAGCTCCTTCGCCCGCAGCTCGATCTCGTCGGTCAGCGACTCGACGAAGTAGGAGCCGGCGAACGGGTCGACGGTGTCGGCGGCGCCGGACTCGTAGGCGAGCACCTGCTGGGTGCGCAGCGCGATCCGGGCGGAGCGCTCGGTCGGCAGCGCCAGCGCCTCGTCGAAGCCGTTCGTGTGCAGGCTCTGCGTGCCGCCGCAGACCGCCGCGAAGCCCTGCAGGGCGACGCGGATGATGTTGACCTCGGGCTGCTGGGCCTGCAGGGTGACGCCGCCGGTCTGCGTGTGGAAGCGGATCATCTGCGACTTCGGGTTGTCGGAGCCGAAGCGGTCGCGGACGATCTCCGCCCACATCCGCCGCACTGCCCGGAACTTGGCGATCTCCTGGAAGACGTTGTTGTGGCCGTTGAAGAAGAAGGCGAGCCGCGGCGCGAATTGGTCGATCGTCAGCCCGCGGTCGAGCGCCGCCTCGACGTAGGCGATCGCGTTGGAGAGCGTGAAGGCGACCTCCTGCACCGCCGAGCAGCCCTTCTCGCGGATGTGGTAGCCGCTGATCGAGATCGTGTTCCACTTCGGCACGTTCTCGGCGCAGTACTCGAAGATGTCGGTCGTCAGTCGCATCGTCGGCTCGGGCGGGTAGATGTAGTTGCCGCGGGCCATGTACTCCTTGAGCACGTCGTTCTGGACGGTGCCGCGCAGAGCCTTCGACTCGACGCCCTGCTCCTCGCCGACCAGCTCGTAGAGCAGCAGCAGCACCGAGGCCGGCGCGTTGATCGTCATCGAGGTCGAGACGTCGGAGAGCGGGATCTGATCGAAGCAGATCCGCATGTCCTCGATCGTGTCGATCGGGACGCCGGTACGGCCGACCTCGCCCTCGCAGATCGGCTCGTCGGAGTCGCGGCCGAGCTGGGTCGGCAGGTCGAAGGCCATCGACAGGCCGGTCGAGCCGTGCTCGATCAGGTAGCGGTAGCGCTCGTTGGTGTCCTCGGGGCTGGAGAAGCCGGCGTACTGGCGCATCGTCCAGTGCCGGTCCCGGTACATGCCCTCGTGGATCCCTCGGGTGAAGGGGTAGGAGCCGGGCTCGCCGAGACGCTCCTCGAGATCGGGGGCGACGTCGCGGGCGTCGTACAGGCGGTCGATCTCGATCCCCGAGTCGGTGATCCGGCGTTCATCGTCGGGCCCGACGACGGGCGCGATGTAGCGGTAGGGGGAGGTCTCTGCGGTCTCTGCGGATTGCTTCGGGCTGCTCATCGCGGCGAAGGATAGTTCCGGGGAGTGCTCACGCGGGCCGTGCCGCCGCCTAGGCTGGCGGGGGTGTCCACCCATGTCCTCAGGGTTCTCGCCCCCGTGCGTGCCCGCCTGCGCCGCCGCCGCCGGCTCGCCCGGCGTTGGTTGCTCCGCGCCCGCCTCGACTTCAGCGATTGGCGCAGCGGCGGCCGCGACCCGCTGGTGCCGCCGCGGCGCCTCGGCCTGCCCTCGCAGATCGTCGCCCTCGGCGAGCGGCTCGTCGAGCTACTTCGCGAGCACGCCGAGCTCGATCGGGACGCGGTCGTCCTCGACATCGGCTGCGGACCGGGCAGGACCGCAGCGGCGTTGACCCGCGTGCTGAGCCCATCGGCCCGCTACGAGGGCTTCGACGTGATGCCCCAATCGATCCGCTGGTGTCGCAAGGCGATCGAGCCGCGGTACCCCAACTTCCACTTCCAGGTCGCGGACATCTTCAATCGCGAGTACAACCCGACCGGCCGCCAGCGGGCGATGGAATACGAGTTCCCGTATCCCGCCGGGACCTTCGACCTCGCCGTCGCCGCGTCGCTGTTCACCCACCTGCCGCCCTGCGAGTCCGAGCGCTATCTCGCGGAGACGGCGCGCACGCTGCGACCCGGGGGCCGGTTGCTCGGCACCTGGTTCCTGCTCAATTCCGACTCGGAGCGAGCGCTCTCCGACGGCGTCGCCCAGCCCCCGGGCCTGCTCGCGGAGCAGCGACCGGCGCTCCGGCTCGAACACCGGCTCAGCGACGAGCGGGGCAACCCGTACCGCAGCGTCAACGCCGAGGTGCCCGAGCTGATGATCGCCGTGCCTGAGTCCGACGTGATCGCCCTGCACGAGCGGGCGGGGCTGAGCGTGCTCGCCGTGCTCGCGGGCCGCTGGTGCGGGGCCGACGGGCCGATCGGCCAGGACGTGATCGTCGCCGAACGACGTACGGGAGCGTAGGCGTTCGCCCGCCGTTGCCGAGCGACACGATCCACATCGACTACCGCGGGCGGTAGTCGATGTGACATCTATCGGCCTGCGGCGCGCGCCCCCGCGGCGATCGCGGCGTCGACTTGAGCGGCCATCGCGTCGGCTGCCGCGGGGTAGCTGTGCTCGGTCAGCAGCGAGGCGGCCGGGGGCTCAAGCCTGGCAACTCCCGCCAGCGCCGCCCCGATCGCGTCCGGGTCGTCCGCGGCGACGGTCGGGGAACCGGCCTCGCCGAGGATCCGGCCGGCCTCGGTGCCGGCGCAGAGGGCGAGGATCGGGCGGCGGGCGGCGAGGTACTCGAAGAGCTTGAAGTTGACGAGCTGGCTGCGGGTCGGCTGGGCGAGCAGCAGCAGGGCGTCGGCGTGGCGCTGCAGGGCGAGCGAGTGCTCGCGCTCGAGGCTGCCGAGCAGCGTCAGCTTGCTCGGACCGCTCTCGAGCGATCCGAAGAGCTCGCGCTCGTCGTCGCGCAGCGGGCCCGGCGATCGCCAGCTCGAGTCGCGCCGCCACTTGCGGCTGCTCGGATCCAAGCCGGCGGATCGCCTCGACGAGCGGCTTCGGGTCGCGGCCGTAGGAGCCGAAGCGGCCGGCGTAGAGCAGCGACGTTCGCTCCGGATCGAGCAGCGCGGCGGTCGCCGCGAGCGCCGCGGCGCTCGGCTCGGAGTCGGGATCCCAGGCGTTGGCGATCACGGTCGGGTCGGCGATGCCGCGCTCGCGCAGGTCGGCGGCAGCCGGCTCGCTCACGCAGACGACGCGGTCGGCGGCGCCGAGCACCCTGCCGCTCCATGCGCTCGTCGAGCCGGCGCTGCGCCGCCAGCGGGAACTCAGGCCGCAGCGGCTCGAAGGTCCAGGCGTCGCGGACGTCGGCGACCCAGGGCACGCCGCGGCGGTGCAGCGCCCGGCCGATCAGGTGGGCGGTCTCCGGCGGCGAGGTCGAGATCACCGCCTCGAAGCCGAGCCGTCGGTGGGCGCGCGAGCGCGGCCCGGCGGGCGAACGGGCCCCAGGCGAGGCGCAGCGGCTCGGGGTGGATCGCGTAGGAGAGCGGATGCGGCTTGCCGGAGTAGGTATCGGAGTCGAACAGCGAGTCGATCCGCTCGTGTCCGGCGCGCTTCGCCCGCCAGGCCTGCAGATCGCCGGCCCGGAGCACCTCGACCTCCTCGAGCCCCGGCCCCGACGCGTCCGTTCCGAACGCCGTCGTCGTCAGCACCGTGACCCGGTGCCCGAGCCGCGCCAGATACTTGGCCATCGCGGCCGGCCGCTGGGCGCCGGTGTCCCGGGTCGGCGGGAAGAAGTAGGAGACCAGCAGGATCGAGCGGCCGCCCCCAGCGGCGCCGGCGCTCACGCCCCGGCTCCGAGCTTCGCCCGCCGCGCGCTGATCGCCTCCTCGTAGGCGGCGTCCATGCGGTCGAGCAGCGCCGGCCAGGCCCAGCGCTCGAGGCAGCGTCGCGCGCCCTCGTCGACCCATCCGCTCGCGCCCCTCGGGACCGAGCCGGACGAGCCTGTCGAGCGCCTCCGCCGCTGCGGCCGAGTCGCCGGCGGGAACGAGGAAGCCCGGTCTCGCCCTCGTCGATGACCGCGCGCACGCCCGGGTAGTCGGTGGCGACGGCCGGCAGCCCGCAGGCGAGCGCCTCGATCAGGACGATGCCGAACGACTCAGGCGGCTCGGTCGTCAGCGCGAACAGATCGCTGGCCCGGAGCACATCCGGCAGCTCGTCGTGCGGAACGCGGCCGAGGAAGTGGACGCGGTCGCCGACGCCGGCCTCGCGGGCTGAGCGCGCGGAAGCCGTCGAGCAGCTCGCCACCGCCGGCGACGAGCAGGTGCAGCTCGCGGGAGCGGGCCCGGGCGAGCGCCTCGATCGCGACGTCGAGCCGCTTGAAGTGGTGGGCGCGGTCGAGCGTCGCGACGAAGGCGGCGACGACGGCGTCGCCCGGGATGCCCAGCTCCGCCCGGACGCCCTCGGTGTCGCGACCGGGGGAGAAGAGCTCGGTGTCGACGCCGTTCGGCATCTCGATCACCCGCTCCGGCGTCCGTTCGAGCGCCTTGCGCAGGTAGGACACCGAGCGCGCGTGATCGGCGCTGAGGACGAGGATCCGGTCGGCGGCGCGGATCAGGGTGGGGGAGACGGAGTGCTCGTAGGTCTCGAACAGAGCGCCGCGCGGGCCCGAGCCGAGCAGCCGGTTCTTGTAGTGGACGATCAGCGCCGCCCGCCGCCGGCGCTTGCGCAGCCGCGCGAGCAGGGTCAGCTCGGAGCCGAAGATGAACGGGTAGTGGATGTGGACGACGTCGAAGCCGTCGAGGCGGGCGAGCTCGGGCAGCAGCGGCGCGTTGCCGATCGCGAAGCGCGGCTCGATCCGGTGCACGATCGCGTCGCCGGGATCGGGCGCCTCGCCCTCGGCGGCGGCGGTGAAGACCTCGACGTGGTGGCCGCGCTCGGCCTGGCCCTTGGCGAAGCGGAAGGCGGTGTTGCCGGCGCCGCCCGGGTAGGGCGGGAAGGTGGCGGTCAGGTGGGCGACCCGGAGCGCCTGCACGTCGACGGAATGCTCAGTCGACCGCGCCGACCAGCCGCTCCACGCCCGAGTCGCTGATCGTCCGCCGCAGGCCCTCGGCGAGCTCGATCTCGGGCTCCCAGCCGAGCAGCTCCGACGCGCGGGCGGTGTCGGGCTGGCGCACCTGCGGATCGTCGATCGGCAGCGCCTCGAAGACGATCTCAGAGCGCGACTCGGTCACCTCGATCACGGCCTCGGCGAGCTCGAGCAGGGTCTTCTCGTCGGGGTTGCCGATGTTGACCGGCAGATGCACGTCGGATTCGACGAGCGCGATGAAGCCGCGGATCAGATCGTCGACGTAGCAGAAGGAGCGGGTCTGGCTGCCGTCGCCGAAGACGGTCAGCGGCTTGTCCTGAAGCGCCTGGCGCAGGAAGGTCGGGATCGCGCGGCCGTCGTGGGGGCGCATCCGCGAGCCGTAGGTGTTGAAGATGCGGACGATGCAGGTGTCGACGCCCTGCTGGCGGTGGTAGGCCATCGTCAGCGCCTCGGCGTAGCGCTTGGCCTCGTCGTAGACGCCGCGCGGGCCGATCGGGTTGACGTGGCCCCAGTAGCTCTCGGGCTGGGGGTGGATCTGCGGATCGCCGTAGACCTCCGAGGTCGAGGCGAGCATGAAGCGGGCGCGCTTGACCTTGGCGACGCCGAGCATGTGGTGGGTGCCGTAGGAGCCGACCTTGAGCGTGTGCAGGGGCAGGCGCGCGTAGTCGATCGGCGAGGCGGGGGAGGCGAGGTGGTAGATGAAGTCGACGTCGCCCTCGATCTCGACCTGCTCGGTGATGTCCTGGTTGACGAACTCGAACTCGGAGCTAGCTGATGTGCTCGATGTTGCGCAGCGAGCCCGTGTCGAGGTTGTCGATGCAGATCACGCGGTGGCCGGCGCCGAGCAGGGCGTCGCAGAGGTGGGAGCCGAGGAAGCCGGCGCCGCCGGTGACTACGCAGGTGCTCACGGGTCGCTCAGGATAGCGGCGATCGCCGGCCGCTCGACAGGTACCGACAGGCGGGGCGCGCCCTTGCGCGCCGGGGTTGGGGGGCCGTGCAGCAACCCGGACTGGTCCCGATCGCCGAAACGGAGGCGACGTCCCGCGTTACCCGCGGCGCCGCGCTGATGAGCGACTGGGGGGCGGAGTTTGCGCGTACTGCGCGCCGCTTCTCGGCCCGTCCCGAGGACGCCGAGGACGCGCTCGGGCGGGCGGTCGAGATCCTGCTGCGCAAGGGCCCGGACGTCGAGCCGGCGGCTCTCGCCGCATGGATGCGAGTCGTCACCCGCCGCGAGGCGCTCGCCCTCGGCCGGGCGGGCCGCCGCGAGGCCGACCGCAATCTGCCCCTCGAGCCGGAGCTCGTCGGCGCCCCGACGCCCGATCCGTCGCAGGAGCTGGAGCGCCGCGAGCGCCTCGCCACCTTCGCCGAGCGCCTCTCGCGCCTGAAGCCGCAGGAGCGGCGCGCCCTGGCGCTGCAGGCGGCCGGCTGCTCCTACGCCGAGATCCAGGCGATCACCGGCTGGACCTACACGAAGGTCAACCGCTGTCTGGCCGAGGGCCGGGCGCGCCTCCGCTCGCTCGACCCGCGCCTGAGGCGGCCTAGCCGGAGCGGAGTCCTCGGTGTCGATCTTCGCGCTGGGTCCCTCGATCCGCCGGGAGATCCAGCGCACCCCGAACGAGTCGCTCGCCCCGTGCACGAGGATCGAAGCGAGGATCACAAACGACGCGATCTCGAACTCCGTGCCGCGCGCCGGGGCGTCCGAGTGCAGCACAAAGAGCGCGAAGAGCATCGAGGCGACGCCCTTGGGGCCGAACCAGGCGATGAACACGCGGCCCTCGCGACGCATCAGCGTGCCGAGGAAGCCGACTCCGATCGCTGCGGGTCGCGCAAGGCACAGGGCGAAGACGATGAACGCGATGAGCGCAGCGACGTTGCCGCTGAAGCCGGTCCCGACGATCAGCGAGCCGAAGACGAAGAACGTGAGCACCTCGAAGATCGCGCTCAGGGTCTCGTTGAAGGGGACGAAGGCGACGGGGAGCTCTTCCTTGCTCGAGCCGCAGCGCGATCCCACAGACGAAGACGGCGACGAATCCGTTCGCGATCGTCAGCTCACCGAGTCCGTAGACGACGAGGCCGATGCCGAGGACGTAGAGGCTCTCGTAGCGCTGCGCCGGCTTTCGCGGGATGCCAGGCCAGCAGCCTGCCGGCGAGCCAACCCGCGAGTGCACCGAAGACGACTGCCGCGGTGGCTTCGCCGAGCAGTTGCAGGGCTTCGGTGCCCGCCCCGCCTCCGGGCTGGGCGAGGATCAGGAGCAGCAGCACGATCGGCAGCGTGAGCCCGTCGTTGAGGCCCGATTCGAGGTTGAGCGTGTGTTTGACGTCGTCGGCACGCCGCGGGCGACGAGACGAGCGAGGAGGTGACGACGGGATCGGTCGGCGCGAGCACGGCGCCGAGCAGCAACGCCCCGATCCACGGAGAGCTCGCCGAACAGCAGCTTCGCGCCGACACGCGAGGATGACGATCGTCAGCGGCAGTGCCACGGCGAGCGCGCGGAACGGCGGCCGCCAGGCGCTCCGCAGCAGCTCTTGCTCGACCATCAACCCATCGGCCAGCAACGTCAGGATCAGCGCCAGCTCGATCAGCTCGATCAGGCCGGGGTCTTCGGAGCGAGACCGTGACCACGCCGGCCAGCGCCAGCCCGATCCGGCGCCCACGGCTAGCACGGAGATCGAGAGCACCGTCCCGCCGGTGAATCCCGACAGCGCAGCGGCAGCCGCGAGCAGGACACCCACGATCAGCAGCACTTCGGCAAAGCCGACGTCCATCCGCTCCCCTTGCCCGCAAGCGGGGGTCAGCGAACGCCGGTGGGCCGCCGGCGCGTGGGACCGCTCAGCTCAGCTTGCCGTGCTTGCGCTTGCCGCCGCCGTGGTGCTTGCCGCCGTGGCCCTTGTGCCTCTGCTCCTCGGGCGCGAACTGTAGGAACCGCTTCGAGTCGAGGATCGTCCGCACCGTCTTCAGGCACTTCGGGTAGTCGGTGATCTCGAAGTCGTTGGCCTTGCCCTCGCCGAAGCCCTGGTAGTAGACGAGCATCCGCGTCCGCGAGTGCTTCTTGGCCCAGCCGAACAGGCTCTTGACGAAGGCCGGATCGTCGCGATTCCACGGCGACCACTCGCCAACCAGATAGGGCAGCTTCCCGAACTTGCGGTAGATCGAGGTGAGGCCGGCGAGGCTCGGGTACTTGCCGTAGACGTCGCCGCCGACCCAGTCGACGTACTTCTTGCCGGGGAAGTAGTTCTCGGGGCCGTTGGCGGGGATGTCCGGTGAGCCCTTCGCCTGGGGCACGAAGGCGAAGGCGACCTTCGGGTCCGGCAGCTTCGCCTTTGCCTCGGCCTGCAGCTTCGGCTGCTTGAGCTTCTTCAGCTCGTGGTTCAGCTTGTCGAGCTTGCCGCCGCGCAGGATCAGCACGATCCGCTTCCACGCCGCCTTGAAGCTCGCGGTCGAGTTGAGCTTGCCGCGAGGGTCGCCGTCGTGCTCGAAGGCGCTGTAGGGATTCCAGTCCGCGTTCATCTCCGGGAAGAGGCGGATGTAGGTCGGCTTGTGGCGCTTCGCCAGCGCCTGCGAGAGGGACAGCAGGTAGCCGTCGCCCTTGCCGTTGGCGATGCTGCCCGTGCTGATCTTCGCGTGGCAATCCCAGCACGGCTTCGTCGAGAGGCTGAGCATGCCGCGGGTGCGGCTCTCGGACCAGCGGTTGATCGCCTCCTGTGGCACGTAGCCCCAGCTCTCGAACGACTGCATGACGGCCGGGTGTGCCTGCACGGCGTCGCGGTACTGGCGGTAGTCGGAGCTCTGGCCGGTGTCGGAGACGCCGGCGAAGCTCTCGCCCTTCGGCGGCAGGTATGCGGAACGGCCCTTGCCCTTGCCCTTGTGCCCGTGCTTGCCGCCGTGGTGCTTGGGGCCGTGATGGCCGTGGTGGTGCTTGCCCTTGGCGTCTGCGTCAGGCGCGGCAATCACCGCTGCGGTTGCGATCAGCAGCGCGACCGCGATCGCGACGAGGCGGCGGGATCTGGGGAGGAAGGAATCCATCGTGCTCCGAGACTCATCGGAAGCAGGGCCGAACGGTTGAGCGAAATCATCCGATCGGATGATCGACGCGAATCGCGCCTTGCTTGAAGAAGTCAGGTGATTTCGCGCAGGGAGCCGTCGGCGACGTCGAAGACGAACCCGCGGACTTCGCCCCGGTTGATCAGGAACGGACTCTCGGTCAGGGCCTTGATCGAGCCGCGCACGTTCGCCTCGAGGTCGTTGATCGCCCGCAGGCCCCATGTCGGCCGGTGGCCGGCGTGCTCTCGCATCAGCTGGTCGAACTCGGCGTCGGTCGACTTCGTCAGGCCGCAGTCGGTGTGCTGGATGACCATCACGTCGACCGTCTCGAGCAAGTGCTGGGAGACGGAGACCGAGCGGATCACGTCGTCGGTGACGACTGCCGCCAGCGTTGCGGATGATGTGCGCGTCGCCCTCGTCGAGGCCGAGCAGCGAGAAGAGGTGCAGGCGCGCGTCCATGCAGGCGACGACGACCAGGTGCCGGCCCGGCTTCGCCGTCTGCTCGGTCGCGTGGTAGCCGTCGGGGTCGGCCGCGTAGCGGCGCGCGTTCTCGACCAGCTCATCGATGACGCTCATTGCCACGGAACTTATTCGGCTGCCGCGCGTTTTGCCCGGCGGGCGTTCTTGACGCGCTCGGTGGCGTCGAGCTCGAGCTTGCGCAGGCGGACGACGTCCGGGGCGATCTCCACGCACTCGTCCGCGCGCAGGAACTCGATCGCCTGCTCGAGCGAGAGCAGCTTCGGCGGGATCAGGCGGACGAGGATGTCGGCGGAGGCGGCGCGCACGTTGGTCTGCTGCTTCTCCTTCGTCGGGTTGACGTCGAGGTCGTCGGGGCGCGAGTTCTCGCCGACGATCATGCCCTCGTAGACCTCCTCGCCGGGGCCGATGAACATCGTCCCGCGCTCCTGCAGGTTGTGCAGGGCGTGGCTGGCGCTCTTGCCCTGCCGGTCGGCGACGAGCGAGCCGGTCGGGCGCGTGCGCAGCTCGCCGGCCCACGGCTCCCAGCGGTCGAAGACGTGGTGCATCAGGCCGGTGCCGCGGGTCTCGGTCAGGAACTCGGTCCGGAAGCCGATCAGGCCGCGGGCGGGGACGAGGAACTCGAGCCGGACCCAGCCGGTCGAGTGGTTGACCATCTGCTCCATCCGGCCCTTGCGGACGGCGAGCGCCTGGGTGACGACGCCGACGTACTCCTCGGGCACGTCGATCGCGAGCCGCTCGACCGGCTCGCAGGTCTTGCCGTCGACCTCGCGGGTGACGACCTGCGGCTGGCCCGCGGTGAGCTCGTAGCCCTCGCGGCGCATCAGCTCGAGCAGGACGACGAGCTGCAGCTCGCCGCGCCCCTGGACCTCCCAGGCGTCGGGCCGCTCGGTCGTGCCGACGCGGATCGAGACGTTGCCGACGAGCTCCCGGTCGAGCCGGTCCTTGATCTGGCGGGCGGTCAGCTTGTCGCCGCCGCCGCGCCCGGCGAGCGGTGAGGTGTTGATGCCGATCGACCATCGACAGCGACGGCTCGTCGACGGTGATCACCGGCAGCGGCCGCGGGTCCTCGGGGTCGGCGAGCGTCTCGCCGATCGTCACCTCGTCGAGCCCGGCGACGGCGATGATCTCGCCCGGTCCCGGCCTCGTCGGCCTCGACCCGCTCGAGCGCCTCGGTCACGTAGAGCTTCGAGATCCGCGCCCTCTCGACGGTGCCGTCGGCCCGGCACCAGGCGATCGGCGCGCCGGCGCGGACGGTGCCGTTGTAGACGCGGCAGATCGCCAGCCGGCCGACGTAGTCGTCGGCGTCGAGGTTGGTGACGTGGGCCTGCAGCGGCGCATCCGGGTCGTAGGCGGGGCCGGGGATGCGGGAGACGATCAGGTCGAGCAGCGGCCGCAGGTCGGTGCCCTCCTCGCCCTCGGCCAGCGAGGCCCAGCCGGCGCGCGCGTTCGTGTAGACGATCGGGAACTCGATCTGCGACTCGTCGGCGTCGAGGTCGAGGAAGAGCTCGTAGACCTCGTCGACGACCTCGGCGATACGGGCGTCGGGGCGGTCGACCTTGTTGACGACGAGGATCACCGGCAGGCGCGCCTCGAGCGCCTTGCGCAGCACGAAGCGGGTCTGCGGCAGCGGGCCCTCGGAGGCGTCGACGAGCAGCAGCACGCCGTCGACCATCGTCAGCCCGCGCTCGACCTCGCCGCCGAAGTCGGCGTGGCCCGGGCGTGTCGACGATGTTGAGCTTCACGCCCTCGTAGTCGAGCGCCGTGTTCTTGGCGAGGATCGTGATCCCCTTCTCGCGCTCGAGGTCCATCGAGTCCATGACCCGCTCGGCGATCTGCTCGTTGGCCCGGAAGGCGCCGGACTGGTGCAGCATCGCGTCGACGAGCGTCGTCTTGCCGTGATCGACGTGGGCGACGATCGCGAGGTTGCGCAGCTCCGCGCGCGTCGCGGAGCCGGTCGCTGCATGCAGCGCGTGGCTGCCGGTGTCGTGGGGGCGGAGGGTGCTCACGGGGGCGGCGGATGGTAGGGATGCCGCGCCGCCCCCCGATCCTCGACGCCGGCCGCCGCTCCGCCGAACGTCCCTGCATGACGTCTATGGCATGCAGCCAGGGACGTTCGCTTCGAGAGCGCACCCCGGCCCTCCCGGTTCGCGCCTCGAACGTCCCTCAGCGACTGCTATGGCGCGTACTTACGGACGTTCGGTGTTGGGAGCGAGGTTCAGAAGCTTCTGCGGACCGGCGTAGACGTCTTCGTCGGTGATGCGCCGGACGGCCCATCCCGCCGCCTCCCAGATCGCTTGCTTGCGTGCGTCCTCGCCTTGGTCGAGGTGGAAGGGGCCACCGTCGATCTCGATTATCAGGCGATGGGCCGGCCAGCTCAAGTCCGGTTCTTCGCCTGCGACGCGGGCGTTCAGAGCCGGCAGCGGGCGCCCTGCGGCCCGGAGGATCTCGAGCGCCCGGACCTCGGCGCCGCTGCGGGCATTTTCCAGCGGCAGGCCGCTGTAGCGGGCAATAGTGGCGCCCAGGCGCTGCACGCCCCTGCGTCCCCCATGGGCTCCGAGAGCATCGGCGATCTCCCCCAAGGTCGTACGCTCCAGGCGCACGGCCTCCCGCACGGACCGCGCGAGAGCCTTGTCGCTTGTCCGGGGTGCGATGTCGATCAGGGTGCGGGGCGCTGTCGTGATCGGTACGCCGCGCAGCTCAGTCGTGTTCCCGGCGAGGGTCGAGCTCCGGTGGACAATCAGCCCGTCGTGCCGCCTCGGACCTCCGTTCCCCGGGCGTACGACCGTTTCAGAGCTCCGCGGGAGACCCCAGAAGCTCCATGCCGCCGCAGCGCTGAATCCGGCAAGGAAGGTCTCGTCAGCGGTGAGTACGGCCCCCATCCACCTGCCCCAGTCGTCCCGGGGATCCAATGGAGCGACAGCAAAGACGCCAGGCGCGACGGGCGTCAGCCGCCCCGACCGTAGGCGGTGGGCCAGCGCCGCTCTGCTCACTCCCAGTTCTCGGAGCTGCGACAAAGAAATGCGGTTGAACTGTTGCCCGGCCCTCCGGGCGATCTCAACGTCCCTCACACCCCTCTATAGCCATCAGGGAGGGACGTTCGCCCCCCGCCGCTAGGGCTCGATCACGTGGTTCGGATCCGGCCGCAGCTCCGGCGGCGCTTGGCTGTAGTCGCCGAAGGGCGCGTCGCGGTCGGAGATCGCGGCCTTCGCCCCGTCCGTCTGCACCTTGTCGAGCCACTCGTGGGCCTCGTCGGTGTGCCGCATGAGTCCGTCGAGGATGCCACCGAGCGTGCGGGTGCTGGCCAGGCCCATGTTGTCGAAGGCCTGGTTGACGACGAGCTTCATGGCGCCGGTCTGGGAGGGGGGCAGGGCCGCGATCTCACGGGCTCGCGCGGCGACCGTCTCCTCGAGCTCAGCGAACGGCACGGCCTGGTTGATCAGGCCCCACTCGACCGCCTTCGGGGCCTGCAACGGGCGGCCGCTGAGCGCCAGCTCCTTGACCTTCGTCAGTCCGAGCCGGTAGATCCACATGCCCGTCAGATACGTGCCCCACATGCGCGCGTACGGCGTACCGATCACGGCGTCGTCGCTGGCGATGATCAGATCGGCGCACAACGCCATGTCGCTGCCGCCGCCCACGCACCAGCCGTGCACCTGGGCAATCACCGGCTTCAGCGTCGTCCAGATGCTCATCTGCTTCGGCGTCGGTCCGGTCTGCGGCTGGGTGACCATGCGGAAGTCGTCGCCGGGCTCCCACTGGCGTGGATCCGACCCGGGCTCGTCCCAACCCGTGCCGCCGCCCGAGAAGTCGTAGCCGGCGCAGAAGGCGCGGCCGGCGCCGCGCAGGATGATCACCCGCACCTCCGGATCGTTCGTCGCCGCGGCGACGGCGGCCTCGATCTCATCGGGCATCGGCGGCACGATCGTGTTCAGCTGCTCGGGCCGGTTCAGCGTGATCGTCGCGACGGCGTCGTCGACGGTGTAGAGGATCGTCTCGTAAGCCATCGCCCGAGCCTATTGGACCTTGGCCGCAACGCGGGGAAATGCGATTGCAGACCTCAATATCGGGTGTAGTCTCCTCTTGAGAGGGGCGGGACGCGATACAGAGGAGGCATCCCTGATGCACGCTCGAGTAGTCCGCTTCGATGGCGTAAGCCAGGAGACGATCGATGGGCTTGTCGCCCGGATCGAGGAGCAAGGCGGCCCCCCGCCCGGCGTCCCCGCCAAGGGGATGAAGATGTTCTACGACGCCGACCAGCAGACGTCGGTGTTCGTCGCCTTCTTCGACTCCGCCGAGGACATGGCCGCCGGCGATGCGGTCCTCGATGCGATGGACACCGGCGACACGCCGGGCAACCGACTTTCGGTGGATCGCTGCGAAGTGGTCATCGAGCGGGAGATGTGAGCGATGAGCGTCCTGGTCACAGTCAAGATCCCCGCCGACACCGACGCGTTCCAGAGCTTCGCCGCCGAGCACGGCGACAAGCTCGTCGCGGTCGGCGACGAGGGCAAGTCGCGCGGTGCGATCCACCATCGCTTCGCGCTCGGCGACGGCTTCATCCTCGCCGTGGACGAGTGGCCCGACGCCGAGTCGTTCATGGGCTTCTTCGACGGCAACGACGCGATCGGCGAAGTGATGGCCGCGTCGGGTGCGAGCGGCGAGCCGGACGTAACGGTGGCCGAGTTGATCGATACCCCGGATCAGTTCTGAGCGTCCCGGGACCGGGACTCGGCCGCCTTCGCAGGCCTGCGCTCAGCTCGCGCAGGCCTGGGGCGCCAGCGAGGCGTCGTATTGGCGGACGCCGAGGTAGCCGCCGTCTCGGATCTTGACCTCGTCCTTCGGGCTGGCGAAGGCCGAGGCACGTGATGAGAAGGCGACCAGGTTGAGGTAGTTGTTGCCGGCATCGAGGTCGGCCTGGGTCAGGCACGGGAGCAGGCCGAGCTCTATGTAGTGGCACTCGCCCTGGCAGTTCTCGCCGTTCTGCGGTTCGACGGTCTTGCCGGACGTCGCCTTCGGCGAGCCGGCGAGGATCAACTCCTTGTTGACGAGCGGCGGCGTGGGGTAGTCGAGCCCGAACTCGGCGAGCAGCGAGGCTCTGATCAGGAGGGGCCCGACCTTGTCGAGCTTGAGCGAGTAGACGACCTTGCGATCGCTCTGCTTCTGCGACTTGTTCTTCGCCAGCGGCAGGCTGTGGACGAGCGTGTGCCCGGTCGCGCGCACCGGCGGCTCGAGCCCTGGCCGGCGCTCGCGGGCGACCCCGAGGCGGCCCTGTCCGTGGGTGAGCTGCAGGACGTTGCACTTCGCCGGCACCGCCGGCTTGCAGGGCTTCGCCTGCGGGTCGGTAGCGCGGACGAAGAGGCTCACGGTCCGATCGCCCGTCTCCGACTTCGGCACCTCGGCCTTGCCGAACTGTGCTGCGACGCAGTGGTGGAGCTTGATCGTGCAGGTGAGCGTGTCGCCCGGACCGAGGTCATCGCCGTTGAAAGACGGCTGGCCGCCGTTGCCCTTGCCGGAGAGCACGAGCCGCGTCTCGATCTTCGGGTTGAGGTTGTACGACGCCGTGCCCTTGCAGGAGGAGGTCGAACCGGCCGCGAGATCCGAGGGACGGCAGTTGGTCATCTGGATGTCGGCGCCGGCGATGATCTCCTCGCCCTGCGCCAGGTCTTTGAGCGCAACCGAGTAGACGGGCGTCCACAACCCTTGCGGCGTGATCCGGATCCGGTCGGGGCCGAGCTGCGGGTCGCCCTTCTCGTCGTTGTCCGAGTAGACGCTCAGCGCCGGCGCGCTGCCGCCGGTCGAGGCCATCATCGCCGCCGTTGTCAGGTCGGGGGTCGTGCTCGTGCTGGAGGCGTCCGACCCGCAGCCGGCCGCAAGTGCCAGGACGAGCGCGAGAAGCGAGGCTGTGCAGACGCGGGCGATCATCGAGGCGGGCTGATCGTAGCCCGCCGCCGGTTCTTACCTGGCGCCGCCCGAGCGGAGGGGGTGGGATTCGAACCCACGAACGGGGATTACCCCGTTACCGATTTTCAAGACCGGCGCATTCAACCGCTCTGCCACCCCTCCGGGTGTTCGCAGCGTAGAACGTCAGCGCGGCTGGTCAGCGGCCTGACAGGCGGCCCGGCCGCCGGCGCGGGGGCACCTAGACTTGGCCCAGAGCGATTCGGGAGGTCGAGATGGCCGATCAATCCACGCCGCCCGCTGCCGCCGGGATGTCCGCCGCCGGCGTTCTCAACCTGACGCTGCGGGCGCTCGTCGAGTTCGGCGTCGTGGCGGGTCTCGCCTATTGGGGCATCCGGACCGGCGACAGCACGCTCGGCAAGGTCGCGCTCGGCATCGCTGCGCCGGCAGTCGGCTTCGGGGTGTGGGGCGCGGTCGACTTTCGCGGCGCGGGCAGCCACGCCGAGACCTTGCGCTTGATTGAGGAACTCGCGATTTCGGCGCTCGCCGCCTTGGCGCTTGCCGTTGCGGGCAGCCCGTTGCTCGGCGCCTTGCTTGCGCTTCTCTCGGTCGCGCACCACGCGCTCGTCTACCTGCTCGGCCAGCGGCTGCTCGAGCCATCGGCCGGCGAGAACTCAGAAGCCGCGCGGACCTAGTACCTGTACTAGCGGACTCTCCACGAGGACACGCCGTCGCGCGACGCGTGGAGCGGCTGCGCCCGGGGTAGGCTCTCGCCGATGTCCGAAGAGCAGCTCGAGGAGCCCCTGACCTGGCGCAACTGGTCGCGCGAGCAGGTCTGCAGGCCGCATGCGATCGTCCGCCCGCGGACGCGGGAGGGGCTCGTCGCGGCGATCGTCGAGGCGCACGAGGCGGGCCGCAAGATCAAGGTCGCGGGCTCCGGGCACTCGTTCAGCGAGGCCGCGCTCGTGCCCGACGGCGGCACGCTGCTGCGGATCGAGGCGCTGGACCGGATCCTCGACTTCGACCGCGCCTCCGGCCTCGTCCGGGTCGAGGCCGGTGCCCAGCTCGGCGACCTCAGCCGCCGGCTCGACGAGCTCGGCGTCGCCTTCGAGAACCTCGGCGACATCGATCGGCAGACGCTTGCCGGCTCGATCTCGACCGGCACGCACGGGACCGGGACCGGCTTCCGCAACATCTCCGCACAGGTCGAGTCGCTCGAGCTGATCGGCGCCGACGGGAAGACGACCGTGATCGGCGCCAGCGAAGGCGACGTGCTGCGTGCCGCGCGGGTCGGCCTCGGCGCGCTCGGCGCGATCTACGCGGCCACGATCCGGACCGTGCCCGCCTACCGGCTCGATCGCCTCGATCATCCGCTTCCGCTGCGCGAGGTGCTCGACTCACTCGACGAGCGGGCGGACGCCAGCGACCACTTCGAGTTCTACGTCTTCCCGCACACCGAGACGGCGCTGTGCCGGGAGAGCACCCGGACCGCCACGCCGGCCGATCCGCCCTCGCCGGCGACCGACTACCTGCGCGAGGTCGTCCTCGAGAACTGGGTCAGCGGCGCCTTCTCGGCGATCGCCCGCAACGTCCCCTCGATGGGTCCGCGCCTCGCTGGACTCGCCGCCGCCTCCTTCGCGAACTCGAGCAAGCTCGACGAGAGCTACCGCGTCTTCGCCTCCGAGCGGCGCCTCAAGTTCACCGAGATGGAGTACGGCATGCCGCGGGAGCGCGCCCGCGAGGCGATCGAGCGCGTGCTCGAGATCGCCTCCCGCCCCGAGATGCAGTGCGCCTTCCCGGTCGAGGTCCGCTTCGTCAAGGGCGACGACTCGCTGCTCAGCCCGAGCCAGGGCCGCGACAGCTGCTACATCGCCGTCCACCAGGACCGCAAGCTCGACTGGCCCGTCTACTTCCGCGAGGTCGAGTCGGTGCTCGCCGCGATGGACGGCCGCCCGCACTGGGGCAAGCGCCACGAGCAGACGGCGGCGACCCTCGCGCCCCGCTATCCCGGCTGGTCGGCCTTCCAGGCGGTCCGCAAGCGCCTGGACCCGGACGGCGTCTTCGCCAACGCCTACACGGACAGAGTTCTAGGTGCCCTCTGACCAAGCCTCGGCGTGCCGGCGAGGGGCGCAGTGTGGCGGAGCCACATAAGCCCCGAGTCGGTGCGGCGAGGCGCCGGTCAGAGGGCGCCTAGAGGAAGGCGAAGCCCTCGCCGCGGTAGGTCGGGCGCCTCGGCGACGATCTCGTCGCCGGATACGAGATAGAGGGTGTTGAAGCGCTCGCAGAGCTCGCCCGCCTTGGCGTGGCGCATGTAGACGCGGTCGCCGATCCGCAGTCGCAGGGCGCTCTCGCCGAGCAGCGGCGTCTGCGCCTCGCCGGCGCCCTCGCTGCGGTCGAGGTGCAGGCCCTCGGGCAGGTAGGGCTCCGGCAGCCGGTCGGCGGCGGGCGCTCCGGAGGCGACGTAGCCGCCACCGAGCGCGGTCGCCGAGCCGGGCGCCGCGCGGCGGACGATCGGCAGCGTGAAGAACGCGGCCGGGGTGAGCCGGAAGCGCGAGTAGTGGTCGAAGAGCACCGGGGCGTAGAAGCCGGAGCCGGCGGCGAGCTCGGTGACCGCGCTCTCGGCCGCCGTCAGCTCGAGGCTGCCGGTGCCGCCGCCGTTGACGAAACGCAGCGGCGCGACCTGCTCGACGGCGGCGACGATCGCGGCCCGGCGCTCGCGCAGCTCGGCGGCCGAGCGCTTCTGCATCAGGCGGATCGCCCGGTTGCGCGCGCCCGCACCCGGCGTCGCGTCGCCGACGCCCGCGATCTGGCCCTCGTAGGCCATCAGCCCGTCGAGCTCCAGCCCCGGTCGCGAGGCGATCTCCTCGGCGAAGCGCCGCGCCGCCTCCGGCGTGCGCAGCGGCGAGCGCTTGGGCCCGATCTGCATCGAGCCCCGCAGCGCCTCGTAGCCCGCGTCGATGTCGATCGCGACCTTGATCGGCGCGCCGGCGGCCCCCGGCGCGCCCTCGATCAGGTCGAGCTGGGCGACGTCGTCGACCATCAGGGTCGGCACGGCGCCCGGATCGGAGCTGCCCTGCTCCGCGGCCAGCTTCGCGAGCCGCGAGACGGCGTGGCGGTCGACCGTCGGGTAGGCGACGACGAGGTCGCGGAAGCCCTCCTCGGACAGATGCAGGGCCTCGGGCAGCGTCAGGCAGAGCAGGCCGCGGAAGCGCTCGTCGAGCGCCTCGATCCGGCGCAGCACCTCGCAGCAGCGGACCGACTTGCTCGCGACCCGGATCGGCTTGCCGCCGGCACGGCCGAGCATCGCGCTGGCGTTCGCCGCGAGCGCGTCGAGGTCGACGAAGGCGAACGGCGCCTCGATCCCCTCGAAGATCGCCTCGTAGCGGGCGTAGAGCGACTCGGCGTCCAAAGCCGGGCGAGCGTACCCGACCTCTCGGCCCGCGCCCCAGATCCGCTGCCTCGCGGGGCCGCCTCTACAATCCGCCACTTCCAGCGGCCCGGGACTCCAGCGGGCCGCCCCTACCCGGAGAGGTGGCCGAGCGGCTGAAGGCACTCGCCTGCTAAGCGAGTAGGGGGCGCAAGCTCTCTCGAGGGTTCGAATCCCTCCCTCTCCGTTCCATTCGCCGACGCTCCTGCTGGTCGCGCTCGGCGCGCTCCATCGCCTCCAGCGCCGCCCGGCCGCTGAGGCCCTCGAGGTCGGCGTCGGGCGCCGGGCTCGGGGGGTCATGGCCCTGCAGCCGCGCCTCGAACCGCGCCTCGTCGGCAGCTCTCTGCGCCTTTCCTCTGTCGCGATCGCGGCGCTGCCAGTCGAGGCGCTCGTCCTTGAGGTCGAAGGCGGCCTTCGTCCGCTTGCGGTTGACGAGGATCGGGACCGTGTCACCGATCGCGGGCGGTGGGTGGCCGAGCTGAAAGCTCTTCTCCTCGATCGTCAGCCGCTTGCCGCCGTCGTCGGGTGCCAGCTCGATCATGTACTCCCACAGCTGCCACGTCGGCCCGGGCGCCGCTGTCGGATTGGTACGGGATCGCCTTGAGGAAGCGCGCATCGATCAGCTTTGACGTCGAGGCGATCCCAGCCGATATGGAGCATCGAGTCCGACCCTGAGCCGCTCAGCTGGAGTGCTTCCTGCGCTTCAGGTTCACCGTCAGCGACTGACTCTGCGTCGAGCCGCCCGTGGGCGTGAAGGTGACGAGCGGGTGCACCGTGAGCTTTCGCCGCTTCTTCAGCTTGCGCTTTGCCGAGCCCTGCGGCTCCAGCCTTCAGGGTCAGGCTGCCGGCTGAGCCCGAGTTCGCGATCAGCAGCGCGTCCGCCGGAGCCTCGGCGGCGGCCGCAAGCGCGGCGGCGGCGGCCGGCGCACAGGGCCGCGAGAAGCCTCCTGGCAAAGGGCGCGGAGCGGGATGAGCGGTGAGCTGGCAGATGACTCCCTTCGGACCCCGCACACAATAACGTCCAGAAAGCGTTTGCGCAAGTCGGTTGGCGAGGCGCTCAGGCCGCGTACTGCTCGGCGATCGCCTCGTCGATGAAGCCCGACATCCGGTCGAGGTCGGCGAGCCGGTCGCGGTCGCCGACGAGGCCGAACATCATGCTGCCGTCGTAGCTGATCACGCCGATCGACAGCGCCCGCTTCTGCGGCGAGAGGGCGACGAAGGGATGGATCGCCTGCAGCCGGCGGCCGAGCAGGTAGACGGGCATCGGCGGGCCGGGCACGTTGGAGATCACGAGGTTCCAGGGCAGGCGCTGCGGCGATCGACGCGGTTGACCGGAGCCAGGGCCGCGTTCATCTGCCCGAGCAGCCGGTTGACCGTCGGCGGCACCCAGCCCGATGCCTCGATGATCAGCGAGGCGGCGCGGGCGCCCTCCGAGGCCTTCAGCTCGGCTCGTCGTCTCGCGCAGGATCTCGAGCCGGAGGCGCGGGTCGCGCTCGGCCAGCGGCAGCGGGACGAGCAGCGTCGTCATCCGGTTGCCGAGCTCGCCCTCCTCCTCGGGGCGGCGGATGCTCATCGGGACGAGCGCCACGAACTCGCTCGGGCAGGCGCTCGCCGCGCAGCTCGAAGTAGCGGCGCAGCGCGCCCGTCGAGACCGAGAGGATCACGTCGTTGACGGTCGCGTCGCAGCGCGCGGCCCGCCTCCTTGACCTGCCTCGAGCGACGTCTTGCGCGAACGCGACGCGGCGGTCGCGGCCGATCTCCTCGTTGAGGAACGTCGGCTTGACCGGGTCGCTGTTGCGGGCGAGCTCGACGAAGCCGCGCGCGGTGCGGCCGGCCTCCATCGTCGTCGAGGCGGCGCCGAGTCGGCGTCAGCCGCGCCGCGGTCTCGCGCGAGAGCCCGAGGAAGCGCTCGCGGGCGCGCGACCACGCGCTTGAGGATCATCTGGTCGGTCCGCGAGGTGCTCGGCGTCCACGGCTCGCTCGGCAGGCCGAGGTCGGTGCCCTTCGGATCCGGGTCGAGGATCACGGCGCCGACGTCGATCGCCGCGATCCCGTCGACGAGCGCGTGGTGGGTCTTCGAGACCGCGGCGAAGCGCTTGCCGTCCAGGCCCTCGATCAGGTAGATCTGCCACAGCGGCCGCTCGAGGTCGAGCGGCTCGGACATGATCCGGCCGACGAGCTCCTTGAGCTGCTCGTCGCGAGCCGGGGGAGGGCAGGGCCGAGTGGCGCACGTGGCGGCGCAGGTCGAAGTCGGGATCGTCCTCCCAGACCGGCCGCGTGACCCGGCCCGGCAGGTGGCGGACCCGCTGGCGGAAGCGCGGGATCAGGTTGAGCCGCTGCTCGACGTGGGCGAGGAGCGCCTCGAAGTCCGGCGGCTTGCCCTCGAAGATCGCGGTGCCGCCGACGTGCACGTGGATCGCACCCTGCTCGGCGTGCAGCGAGGCGATGTCGGCGCCCGAGAGCGGCTCGGAGTTGCTCACCGCGGCGCACCCTACCTCTCCGCACCGGGCGTTGCCGACCGTGCGAGGATCAGCGCCGATGGCCACCGCACCGCAGCTCTCAGGCCCGATCAGCGCCGACGAGGTCGCCGAGACCGCGACTCGAGCTCGAGGCGCTCGCGCGGCTGCGCGGCAGTGACCGGCGAGAGCGACGGGCCGATGGAGCGCCACGGCCTGCGCTGCTATCTGATCTGCCTGCGGCTCGCCTCGCTGCGCGGGGCCGAGGTCGACCGTGAGCTGCTGCTCGTCGCGGCGCTGCTGCACGACATCGGCCTCTACGACGGGGCCTCGGAGGGCGGCGTCTACGTCAGCGACGGCGCCGTCTACGCCGAGCGGCTGCTCGCCGGCCGCGAGGCTTGGCCGGCCGAACGCGTGCGCCGCTGCCTCGACGCGATCGAGCGCCACCACGAGCTGCGCTCGCAGTGGGCGGCCGGGCTCGAGGTCGAGCTGCTGCGCCGGGCCGACCTCGTCGACGTCTCCGCCGGGCTGATCAGCCATGGCGCCGGGCGCGCCTGGCTGCGCGAGCTTGGCCGCTGCGTGCGCCGCGACGGCACCTACCGCGAGATCGGCGGGCTCGTCCTCAAGCCCTGCGCGAGCGCCCGACGTCGATGCCGCGGATCTTCCTGCGCGGAGGCTGATCGCGCGCGAGCCGGCCGCCGCGGCTCCGCTCAGTCGAGATCGAGGTTGGAGAGGAACTCCTCCGCCTCGCTCCACGAGCCGGGCGGCACCTGCAGGTAGATGTCGCCGCGGCCGAAGCGATCGGGCGCGGAGTCGGCGCTGATCACCGCCTCGATGCCGGCCTCCTCCAGGTGGCGGCGCCAGGCCCGGGCGGCGTCGATCTCGTCGAACTCCCTGAACGACCTCCCAGTCGTCGAAGCGCGGATCGCCGAGTGCAGGTCGCCTGAGCGCCGCCCGCTCCGCGGAATCGATCGAGGAAGCCCATCGCTCCCAAGATAGGCGGCACGCGGACCGCCGCGGATCCCGGTAACGCGAACTGCACAAGTTTCGGGCTCGGCCGGGTACCGTTTCGGACGATGAATCTGGCAGGCCAGAGGCCGAGCCGCTCGTGGCTCATGGCGGTGATCGCAGTTGCGTTCTGCGCGCTGGCGGCGCTCGCCGCCTCGCCGGGCAGCGCCGAGGCGAAGGGCGCCAAGAAGCTGCCGCACATCAAGCACCTGTTCGTCGATCGTGCTCGAGAACGAGAACGCCGACGACACCTTCGGGCCCGACGCCCCCGAGTACCTGGCGAAGAAGCTGCCCTCGAGGGGCCTGCTTCATGCCGAACTACTACGCGACGGGCCACTTCAGCCTCGACAACTACATCTCGATGGTCAGCGGCCAGGCGCCCAACCTGCAGACGCAGCTCGACTGCCAGTTCTTCAGTGACTTCACGCCGGGGATCCCGGCCGCCGACGGGCAGGTGATCGGCAGCGGCTGCGTCTACCCGAAGAGCGTCAAGACGGTCGCCGACCAGCTGCAGGCCAAGGGCCTGCGCTGGCGCGGCTACATGGAGGACATGGCGGCGAAGGCGCCGGCCGAGCCCGCCGCCTGCCGCCACCCGGCGATCGGCTCGCGAGGACGACACCCAGGCCGCCGAGGTGGGCGACCAGTACGCGACCCGGCACAACCCGTTCATGTACTTCCACTCGATCATCGACGACGTGAGCCGCTGCAAGACCCACGTCGTCGATTACACGAAGCTCGCCAAGAACCTGAAGAAGGAGAAGACGACCCCCGCGTACAGCTTCATCACGCCGAACCTCTGCCACGACGGCCACGACTCGCCGTGCGTCGATGGCGAGCCCGGCGGGCTCGTCTCGGCGAACGGTTCCTGCGCGAGGCGATCCCGCCGATCCTGCACTCGCCCGCCTACAAGGACCACGGGCTGATCGTCGTCACCTTCGACGAGGCGCGAGAACGACTCGAGCGCCTGCTGCGACGAGCAGACCGGGCCGAACACGCTCACCCCCGGTGGCATCCTCGAACCCGGGTCCCGGCGGCGGCCGGACCGGCGCCGTGCTGCTCTCGCCCTGCATCCGACCCGGGACCACCACCAAGACCGCCTACAACCACTACAGCTTCCTGCGCTCGGTCGAGGACAACTTCGGCCTCGATCACCTCGGCTACGCCGGCCGCGACGGCCTGCAGCCGTTCGGCTCAGATGTGCTCAACAAGCCCAGGTGCGGCAAGAAGAAGCACCGCCACAAGCACCACGGCAAGCACCACCACCACGGCAAACACCGGCGCTGAGCTCGCCTGAGCGGCGGCGGGCGCTCAGCGGATCGCCTCGACCAAGGCCGGGCCGCCCGTCAGGTGGACCTCCCCGGCCCGCAGCCCCGCCGCGGCGGCGAGTGCCTGCAGCTCCGCGGCGGAGCGCTGCTTGCCGCCGTCGCAGACGGCGTGCATCTGCACGTCGACCGAGGTCGCGATCGGATCGGTGTCGTCGGCGTCGATCAGCGTCTCGATCATCAGCAGCTTCGCGCCCGGCGGCATCGCGGCCGCGACGGTCTCGAGAATCCGGATCGAGCGCTCGTCGTCCCAGTCGTGGACGATGTCCTTGAGCACGTAGAGATCGCCGGCGGCGTCGATGCCCTCGAAGATGTTGCCCACCGCCAGCTCGACCCGTTCGCCGACGCCCGCCGCCGCCAGGTAACGCTCTGCCTCGGGCAGCACCCCGGCCGCTTCGACGAGCTTGCCGCGCAGCCCCGGCCGGGCCGCGAGGATCGCGGCGAGAACCGGTCCGGAGCCGCCGGCGATGTCGCAAACCGTGCCCTGCTCGGGCCACGGATAGCCGGCGACGATCCACGGGGTCACGAGCCGGCTCATCTCCCGCATCGAACTCGCGAAGAGCTGTTCCTCCTGCGGGTGCTCGGCGAAGTGCGCCCAGATCGACTTGCCCATCGTCGCCGGGAAGAGGGGCTCGCCCGTGCGGATGCTCTCGCTGAGCCGGGCCCACGGCTCCTGGACCGCGGCAGTGTTGATGTGCCGCGCCCAATGGGCGATCGTCGGGTTGGCGGCGGAGCTCAACCCCCGGCCGGCGCGGGCGAGTGAGAAGCGGCCGCTGCTGAGCTTGAGCACCCCCTGCGCCGCCGCAAAGCGCATCACGCGATGCAGTACCTCCTCGTCGAGGTCGAGCTCGGCGGCGATCTCAGCGCTGCTCGCCGGTCCAGCGTCGAGGCGATCGATGACGCCGAGCTCGACCAGCGCTCCGGCCGCCCGGGTGCGAAAGAAGGCAGTCGTCTCCTCGTAGGCGAGGACCTGCGGCGGCAGCAGCGCGTCGGCCGCAGCGCGCAACCTGCGGCGCAGGGCGAGCCCGGCCCGCACCACCGCCCGCGGCGGCGCCGCGTCGAGATCGATCGGCTTGCCGAGACGGTCAAGCGTGCCCATGCGAGACGCCCGCTCGGCGCTCAGCCGTTGAGGCGTACGGGCAGCGTCTTGAACTGGTTGAGGAACTGCGTCACGGCCGGCTTCGGCTCACCGTCACGGACCATGTTCGGGTAGCGCGCGAGCGTCTCCTCGAAGAGGACCTTGAGCTCGAGCCGGGCGAGCGCCGTACCGAGGCAGAAGTGGCGGCCGCCGGCCCCGAACGCCTGGTGCTCGGGCTTGCGGTGGATGTCGAAGACGTCGGCGTCCTCGAAGACGTCCTCGTCGCGGTTCGAGCTCACGTACCAGAGCAGCACCTTGTCGCCCTCGGCGATCTTCTGCCCGTGGATCTCGGTGTCCTCGGTCGCCGTCCGGCGAAAGTTCGAGAAGGCGGGGAACATGCGCAGGCACTCCTCGATCGCGTCCGGGATCAGCGCCGGGTCCGCGACCAGCTCCTGCATTTGATCGGGGTGCTCGAGCAGCGCGTTCATGCCGCTCGTGAAGGTTGCCTTCGTCGAGTCGTTGCCGGCGGCGACGAGCAGGAAGAAGCCCATCACGATCTCGTGGTCGGAGAGCTTCTCGCCGTCGATCTCGGCATGGACGAGGACGCTCGTCAGATCGTCGGTGGGGTTCTCGCGCCGTGCTTCGACCATCTCCTGGCAGCGGCGGAAGACCTCGGGCAGGTCCTCGGCGAGGACCTTCTCGAGGCCGCCCGGGGCGAGGTCCTCGTCGCCGACGCCGAGCGTCGTGTTCATCAGCGTCGCCCAGACCTCGTCGTCTTCCTCGTCGATGCCCATGAAGCTGCCGATCACGCGGGAGACCACCGGCTGGGCGATGTCCGTGACGACGTCGCAGGTCTCGCGCCCTCGAGACGGTCGAGCACGCGGCGGGCGATCTCGCGGATCTCCTCCTCGTGCATCGCGATCCGCTTCGGCGTAAAGCCACGCTGGAACAGCGCCTTGATCCGGTCGTGCTTGGGCGGATCCATGGCGATGAACATCGAGGTCATCAGCTCGAGCGGGATCGCGTGCGTGAGCGCCATGCAGCCACCGCGCTCGGAGGAGAAGGTGCGCCAGTCGCGGCTCACCGCATGCACGTCCTCGGCCTTGACGACCGACCAGAAGCCGGCCTCGTCCGGGTACTCGTTGATCTCCGAGAAGTGGACCGGGCACTTCTCGGCGCGCATCGCGCGGAAGAGCTCGTGCGGCGGCCCGTGCTCCCAGTGCTCGCGATCGGCGATGTCGATCTCGCTCAGGCTCTGGCCGGTCTCGGCTGCCATCGTGCTCCGTCCTCTCCACTCCGCGGTGCGGTTCGCTGCGGAGCCTAGCGGCTTCGACTGGCTGCGTGGCCAGTTTTTGCCACGGCACTCGCATTGCGGGATACTTCGCGATGGCCAGCTGTCCTGAGCATCCCAGGGAGGACCCGGAATGAAGATCCACAGTTCCGCACTTGCGATCGGCCTCGCGCTCGCCTGCCTGGCGATGCCCGTCGCAGCGCTCGCCGGTGGCAAGAGCTACCCGACCGTCTACACGAAGTTCAAGTACGAGCTGAAGAACGGCAAGTCGTACTTCAAGGGCACGATCGATTCGACGAAGGGCAACTGCGTCAAGGATCGCAAGGTCGTCCTCTACCGGAAGAAGAACGGCAACAAGAAGAAGCTCGGCGGCGATCACACGAACAACAAGGGCAAGTTCTCGATCGACCTGGGCGGCAAGCCGCCGAAGAACGGCAAGTACTTCTCCGAGGTCAACCAGACGAAGATCGGCAACTCAGGCAACAAGAACACCTGCTTGTCGGTCAAGTCCGGCTCGGTGAAGCTGAGCTGATCGCGCCCGACGGGGCACCACGGTCGAGGTAGGTGGGCGGATCGAGCCGCGCGAGCAGCTGATCGCGGACCTCGAGGACGTACTCGCGCGAGATCTTCGCCGGCGAGTCGCCCTTCTACGTCGAGCTGCTCGCACGGATGGCCGACGACGTTCGCGCCGGCGGCCCGGTCTGGGAGCTGCTCGAGCCGTTCGCCCTCGAGCCGGCGACCGAGTTCTTCGCTCTGCGGGCGCTCGCCGGCGTCCACAAGATGGTGCTCGACGGCAGCGCCCCCGATCTGGCCGCGCACTACCCGTCGGCGGGGGGCGACGGCGATGCGGCCGCGGCCTGGCCGGGCGTGCTCGCCGCGCTCGCCGCGCACAGCCCGGACGTGGTCGGCGATCTGCGCCACCCGCTGCAGACGAACGAGACCTCGCGCTGCGGCCCGCTCGCCTCCGGCTTCCATGTGATCGCCGATCGCTGCCGGATGCCGATCCGCGCGCTCGAGCTCGGCTCGAGCGCCGGGCTCAACCAGAACCTCGACCGTTACCGCTACGAGGCGGGCGGTTTGAGCTCCGGCCCGCCCGACTCGCCTGTTCGCTTTTCCGACTACTGGCTCGGCGGCGTGCCGCCGCTCGACTCCCCGCTCGAGATCGCCGAGCGACGCGGGTGCGACATCGACCCGATCGACGCCGCTACCGAGGAGGGTCGGCTCGACCTGCTCGCCTACGTGATGCCCGACGAGCTCGCCCGGGTCGAGATGATGCGCGGCGCCCTCGCCGTCGCGGCAGAGCATCCACCCGTGGTCGATCGGGCGAGCGCCGACGAGTGGATCGCCGAGCGGCTCACGGAGCCGGCGCCCGGCCGGGCGACGGTCGTCTTCCACTCGGTCTTCTGGATCTATCCGCCGCCTGAGGTGACGGACCGGATCGCGGCGACGATCGTCGCCGCGGGGGAGAGCGCGAGCCCCGAGGCGCCGTTGTTCTGGCTCAGCTACGAGGAGAGTGCTGAGCGTCTCGGCGTCGTCGAGCTGCGCCTGCGGAGCTGGCCCGGCGGCACCGAGGAGCTGCTCGCCACGGGTGAGCACCACTACGCGCCGATCCGTTGGCTCGGCTGATCGACCAACTACATCTACGCTTCGCGCCGTGAGTTCGGAGCTGGTCTACCACGTGAACGTGCATGCGCGCCGCGGCATGCGGCGCGTCTGGGTCTTCAACATGTCCCGCGAGCGCCTGCAGGCCGAGGTCATCGGCCCATGGCTCGCGCAGGTGCCCTTCGAGCTTGCGGACGAGGATTGGGAGCCGCGTCTCGCCGAGCTGCGGATCCTCGAGGGCCGCCGGCTCGTCGGCAACGAGCTCGGCCTCGGCGAGGGCCCGAACTCGGCCGAGCGCACGGCCGAAAACGTGACGCGCCGGATCCTCGAGGAGGCGAAGGCCACGTCGCCGCCTCCCGCCACGCCGTCGCCGCTGGCTTCCGCCGGGCCGCCGGCCGCGGATGGCGACCCACGGACGGAGCGCATCGCCGCCCGACTGCTCGCCGACCTCGAGGCCCTCGACGGAGTCTCGATCGACAACGAAGAGGCGCTCGGCCTTGTGGCCGAGCGCCTCCGGATACTTGGACTTGATTGAGCCGTCTGCTCCGGTTGCGGCCGGAGCGACGGGGGTGCCGCGTCAGCCGTGGGCGGCGGCCGCGGCGGTGGCGCCGAAGCCGACTACCTTCTTGCCGCGGGGGACGGCGAGCACGGCAGAGGAGGCCGTCTCGATCGCGTAGTCGGCCGTCGCGCTGAGGCGAACCTTGCCGTCCGGCGTGCCCTCGCGGGAGCCGACGACGAGCAGATCGACCGGGCCGTGGCCGGGCTCGGTCACGGTCGCGCCGAGCGCACCGGCGAGGGCGCGAGCGGTCTCGGCAGGTGCCTGATCGCCCGCCTCGGCGAGGACGCCGATCGTGCGGATCGAGTAGTCACCGCGCGAGCGCAGGTTGGCCGGGGCAACGGCAACCGCGAGCTGCGAGCCGTCGAGCAGCCGGCGGGCCGAGGTGCCGGGGTTGACCGAGCCGTCGGCGGTCCGGTAGTCGGAGCCGAAGACGACGAGGTCGGCGCCCTCGCGCTGGGCGAGATGGCGGAGGCCGTCGGGCGTGCTGGCGTTGAGCTCGACGTGCTGGTCGACCTCGCTCTGGCCGACCGAGTCGGCGCCCTTGTGGAGCAGCTCCGCGGCGTGCGCCTCCTCGCGGGCGTTGCCGCCGGTGTGCGAAACGTAGGCGAGTGCCAGGTGGCTGACCTTCTCCAGCGCCTTGCCGAGGGCAAGCGCGTCGCGGTCGTTGTCCGTGCCGTCGTAGGAAATGATCGTCTTGGTCATTGCTCTACCTCCTTCAAGTGATTTCGGGTTGGTGTTGAAGTTCGCGATCATCATCACCCCATCCTGCCATCAGCACAAGCAATGTTGCTAACGTTATGTATTAGCTGTGCTTAGTGTCCCCAGACTCAAGATCCTCCGCGAGGTAGCCGATAGCGGGTTCCTTCTCGGCTGCCGCGGAGTCCCTCTCCTACACGCAGTCGGCCGTCTCGCAAGCGATCGCCGCACTCGAGGCCGAGGCGGGGACGGTCCTGCTCGAGCGCGATCGCCGCGGCACCCGGCCGACGCCGGCCGGCGCGGCGCTGATCGAGCACGCCGGCGCGATCCTCGCCCGCCTCGATGCGGCCGAGGACGAGGTGCACGCGATCGCCGGTGGGCGCCAGGGCAAGCTGCGCCTTGCGTCCTTCCCGACGGCTGGGGCGACGTTGATCCCGCTCGCGGTGGCGACGTTCTCGGAGGCCAACCCCGGTGTCGAGCTCAGCCTCGCCGAGGGCGAGCCCGAGGAGATCGCGCCGCGCCTGCGCGCGCACGAGTTCGACCTCGCCCTGCTCTTCGAGTTCCATGGCGTCGGCCGCCGCTGCGTCTCCGGCGCGCAGCGCGTCGAGCTGCTCGAGGACCCGATGCGCCTCGCCCTGCCCGAGGGCCACCCGCTTGCCGAGAAGCGCAGGCTGAAGCTCGAGGATCTGCGCGAGGAGTCATGGGTGCAGAGCTCGGAGGCGAGCGCCTGCGCTCGCCACGTGGTTCGCTCCTGCATCGCCGCTGGCTTCGAGCCACAGGTCTCCTTCGAGAGCGACGACTACCAGACGGTCCAGGGGCTGGTCGCCGCCGGTGTCGGCGTCGCCCTGATCCCGCAGCTCGCGCTGACCACCGTGCGCTCCGACATCGTCGTTCGCTCGCTCGGCCGCAAGAGCCCGGTCCGGACGGTCATCGCCGGCACGCCGCCGGGGCGCGTCGAGCCACCGGTCGCGGCGATGATCGACGCTCTGCGGACGGTCTCGCGCGCATACCGTTACTCGGGCCGCACGCCGGACCCGAACGCCGCCCCCGAGACGGCGGCCCCGGAAACGACGACGGGCTGAGCCCGAAGGCCCAGCCCGCGTCGTCCGCAGGGTTGACGGTTCGGTCTACTGGATCGCGCCCAGGGACGGGACGTCCGAGGGATAGACCTCGTGGCCGTGGACCGCGAGATCGCCTTCCTCCATCTCCTCCTCGCTCATCGCGAGCGGGATGACCAGACCGATGATCTTGAGGATGATGAACGTCATCACCGCGCAGAACACGATCACCCAGAGGCCGGCCAGGAACTGCCACTTGAGCAGTTCGAAACCGCCGCCGAACACCAGCCCCTTCGCGTGCAGCGCGAAGGCGGTGACCATTCGGGGATCGGCGAACACGCCGACCAGCAGGCCGCCGGTAAGACCGGCGAATCCGTGCGTGTAGACGACGCCGAGCGTGTCGTCCACGTTCCGGAACGGACGCATGCGGCTCAGGTAGTGGTACGCCAGGTAGACGACCACCGTGGCGATCACCGCGATCGCAATCGCGCCCCAGCCGTTGACGAAGCCGGCGCCCGGCGTGATCGCGACCAGGCCGACGATGATGCCGTTGACCGATCCGATCAGGCTCGGCTTGCGCCCCGTCATGTAGTCGAGGGCGATCCAGCTGATCAGGGCAACCGCAGCGGCCAGGTTGGTCAGCAGCAGCGCTGCCGAGGCATCCTTGCTCGCCGAAGTACGGATCGCCGCCGTTGAACCCGTTCCAGCCCATCCACAGCAGGCCGGCACCGACCGCGACCATGGCGAGGTTGTTCGGGGCGTCGATCTCGCGGTCACGCTGCAGACGCGGGCCGATGACGGCCGCCGCAACGAAGCCGGAAGCACCGGCCGCGAGGTGAATCACGTAACCACCCGAGAAGTCGAGCACGCCCTGCTGGGCGAAGTAACCGCCGCCCCAGATCATGAACGCGTTGACGACGTAGGTGGTCGAGATCCAGATGATCACGAACGGGATCCACGCCTTGAAGTTGAACCGGCCGAGGACCGAGCCCAACATCAGAATCGGCGTGATTGCCGCGAAGACCAACTGGAAGTAGATCAACGTCGGCTGCGGGAACGTGCCCTTGAAGCCGGCCGTCGGCAGCGAAGCCTGGTGCAACAGCGTCGAGTTCGCCATCACCGATCCTGGCTTGCCGATGAAGTTTCCGAAGAAGCTTCCACCGTCGGCGCCGAAGATGTGGACGGGCGAGCCGAACCCCATCTTGTAGCCCCACAGCATCCAGATGACGACGACCAGGGCGAACGCGATGAAGGTCATCATCATCGAGTTGACCGACCATCGCTTCTGCATCACGCCGCCATACAAGACAGCGAGACCGGGCAAGCTCATCAATCCGACGAGCGTCGCCGCGGTCATCTGCCAGGCGTTATCGCCTGCGCTCAACCAATCCATCGTTTTATGGGTTCCTTTCCCTTTCGGTCGACGGGACCCCCCCGAGAGAGACACGGAATCGAGCACGCCCGTAGATGTGCCCCGTCGCTTGGCGCCCTCATGATCGGTTGCGCCGGATTGGCCGTGTCCCTCCGTATGTCTAAAGATTCGGTTCCGAGCTTCTCCGCGGTGTCGATATCCAACCCGCAGACCGGCATCTAAGGTGCCGCGCTATGCCAATGGAAGGTCAATGGGAGCGCGTCAACACGCCGATTCGGTCGTTGTCGCCCCGAGAGCGCAATGTCGGCTTCGTGATGGGTCTATTGACGACCCTCGTGATCGCCGGCGTGCTGCTGCTTCATGTCGGAGACAAGGTGGCCCCGCCACCCGCCGGATGCATCTCAGCAACGGTGCCCTGGGTGATGGGCGGGGAGACCTTCAATCGCTGCGGCGAGCAGGCGAAGTACCTGTGCGCGAACAAGGCGACCGAGGAGACGGCCTACGGCCGTGGTGTCCTCGACGCCTGTCGCGAGGCGGGTCTGCCGGTCGGCGCGGCGGCCTCCTGACGCTCGCCGCAGCCCTCGGGTAATCAGCTCGCTCGCGGCTGCCTGCGCGCGGCGATCACCGCTGCCAGCGCGATCAGCACGCCGGCGGCGAAGATCAGCGTGCCCATCGCAAAGACCTGCGGTGGGATGCCGACCTTGACCGAGCCCCAAACCCAGAGCGGGAAGGTCAGGATCGGGCCTGCAACGAACTGCGTGATGATGAAGTCGTCGATCGAGAGCGCGGCAGCGAGGAGCGAGGCGGCGAGGATCGCGGGCCAGATCACCGGCAGGACGATCTGCCAGAACGCCTGCCAGGGGTTGGCGCCGAGGTCGCGCGCCGCCTCGGCGAGGGCCGGGTCAAGGTCGCGCAGCCGCGACTGCAGAACGACGACGACGAAGGCGACGTTGAAGGCGATGTGGGCGATCAGGATCGTGCCGAAGCCGCGCGAGATGCCGAGGTAGACGAAGAAGCCGAGCAGCGAGGCGCCGACCACCACCGAGGGTGCGGCGATGTCGGCGAGGATCACCAGATCGCCGAGCCCGCGACCGCGAAACCGGTACCGGGCGAGGGCGATCGCTGCGGGAGTGCCGAGCGTGACGGCGACTATCGTGCTGAGGGCGGCGAGCTCGAGCGAGTGCAGCAGGGCCGAGGTCAGGTCCGGGATGTCGAAGAGGTGCCGGTACCACTCCGTCGTGAAGCCCTTCCAGACGAAGCTGACGCGCTCGTTCGTGGCCTGATTGAAGCTGTAGAGGATGATCACGAAGATCGGCACGAGCGTGATCAACAGGACGAAGGCGACGTAGGTCGGCAGCAGCGCCCGGCGCCACAGCGGCGGCTTGGTGCGCACGGGCTTGTGCCCGGCAGGTTGGCGTTCCGCTGGGGAGGCGGCGCTCGGCACGGTCCCGGCGGTACCGCTCACGAGGCGTACTCCTGGAGCGTGCGCGTTCCGAACACCTTCGCGTAGATGCCCATTGCCACCAGCAGCGTCGCCATCAGGATCAGCGCCAGCGCCGAGGCCAGCGGGTAGTTGGCGTTCTGCACGTACTGGACCTGGATGACGTTGCCGATCATCGTCGTCGATGGGCCGCCGAGAAGCGTGGCGCTGACGTAGTCGCCGATGTTGGTGATCGCGACGAGCACGATGCCGGCGTAGATGCCCGGAGAGGAGAGCGGCAGGATCACCGTCCAGAAGCGCTTGGCCTTGCTGGCGTAGAGATCCGCAGCGGCCTCGATGTGCGCGATGTCAATGCGCTGCAGTGCCACATACAGCGGCAGCATCATGTACGGCAGGGCGTCGTAGGTCAGGCCGGCGACGACCGCGCCCGGGGTCGAGAGCACGTGGGCCGAGTCCGGCAGCAGACCGATGTCCTTGAGCGTGCCGAGGACCAGTCCGTCGTCGGCGAGGATGAACTGCCAGGCGAGGATCCGGATCACGAAGGTGACGAAGAACGGCAGCAGTAGCAGGAACAGCAGCGCGCTCTTGAAGCGGCCTCCGTGGAAGGCGATCCAGTAGGCGACCGGATACATGACGACGAGGGCAATCGCGGTCGACAGGCCTCCGTACAGGAACGAACGCCCGAACTGGGTCGAGTACCTGCTGATCGCATCGCCGAAGATCGAGAAGTTCCAGCTCAGGTTCCACCCGGTGACCGCGTTGCCGGTCATCAGCGAGACGACGAGGATCGCCAGCAGCGGGACTACGAAGAAGATCCCAAGCCAAGCCGCCGTCGGCAGGCTGAGCAGGTAGGGGACGAGTGTGCGCCGCAGCCGCGTGTTCATCGGCCTATGAACCGGGAGAGCACCACGGCCGGAAGCTCATGAGGTCATGACTGGATGATCGGGTCGAAGGTCGAGGTCCACTCGTCGTGATCATCCACGCCCTTGAAGGTGTAGTAGGCGACGAACTTGTCGGTCGTCGCCTGGCTCGGGAAGACCAGTTCACTGTTGGCGACCGTGGGATCGTCGAGCTGGCCGGCGACGATCGGCTTCGCATCGGGAACGGGGGAGACGTACTCGACCCAGTCGGTGATCTTCGCCTGCACCTCGGGCTGGTAGCTGTAGTCCATCCACTTGATCGCGTTGACGGGGTGAGACGCGTGGTAGGGGATCATGCAGTTGTCGTGCCAGAACATGCCGCCCTCGTCGGGCACGACGAACTTCAGGTTCGAGTTGCCTGAGACCTGCGCCTGGAAGACGTCGCCCGACCAGGCCATGCTGATGATCGTGTCGCCACGCTTGAGCGCCTCGATGTAGCTCTGGTCGTAGTACTGGCGGACGATGCCGTCGTCGCGCTGCTTGGTGAGCAGGTCCGCGGCCTTCTTCCAGTCTTCGGGCGTCGACGTCGCCGGGTCGATGCCGAGCGCCAGCATCGCGTTGCTACCGAGCTCGGTGTCGTCGGACATCATCCCGACGCGACCTGCGAACTCCTTGTCGTAGAGGTCCTTGACCGAGGTGATCTCGCGCCCGGTCTTCTCGGGGTCGTAGCCGATGCCGGTGATTCCCGACTGCCAGACCACGGTGTACTTGTTGCCGGGGTCGTAGGAGGGATTCTTGACGTCGTCGGCCGCGTACTTCTGGAAGTTCGGCAGGCGCGAGTGGTCGAGCGGGATCAGCCAGTGGTTGTTGATCATCTGCGTCAGCTCCCACCCGTCGCTGATCACGATCAGGTCGTAGCCGATCGACTGCCCGGCCGAGAGCACCGGGCTGATCTTGGAGAAGAAGGAGGCGTTGTCCTGGATCACCGGCCGGTAGTTGACCTTGACTCCATTCTTCTTCGAGAACGCGTTGATCGTCGGCGAGCCGTTCTTCGTCCGGTCGATGTACAGGGGCCAGTTGGCGAAGTCGAAGACCGCTTCGGGCTTCTGGTCCTTCCACCAGGAGGCCCAGTCGAAGCCGTCTTCCCAGCCCGTGTTCTTGGTGCCCGAGACGCCGCAGGCCTCGAGCGCTCCGATCAGCGGCGCAACCGCGAGCATCCCCGCTGTGCCGCGCACGAAGCGGCGCCGCGACAGACGCGGCTGCGTCAATCCGCGCAGCAGATCGACGGACGCTCCTTCACCCGATGCACCAGACTCCTCCATGGACTGCGCCTCCTCGTTCGCTCGCCCTTTGGCCCGATGCTACCTGCCGTCGGGTATCGGCAGGTACCGGTGTCTGCTCGCTTACAAAGCTGATTAGCGCCGCCGCCCCGGGTGGCGTTCGGTCGCGCCGCCTGAACCCGCCTGCAAGACTGAACGCTCCGACGGCGATGGCGCACCGGCGCAAGGGGGACGTGATGAGACGGTCGAGGCTGGGCACCACGCTTGCAATCGCATGCCTGTTCCTGCTGGCGGTTCTGCCGGCGGCGAGCCGGGCGGCGAAGCCGATCGACGCGAGCGCCGTCAAGCGTGGGCTGAAGGGGCTCGTCGCCGCGAAGCTCGGCCCGCCCGGGGCGATCGCCACGCTGCACCGGCCCGGCGAGACGAGGGTCGTTCGCGCCGGCCTGTCCGACGTCGAGGGCGACCGCGCGCCGCGCGGCCGCGATCACATGCGGATCGCGAGCATCGCCAAGGCCTTCAGCGGTGCGGTCGCGTTGCAGCTCGTCCAGCGCGGGCAGCTCGGGCTCGGCGACACGATCGCTCAGTGGCGGCCCGACCTACCGTCCGCGTGGGGCGCCGTCACGGTGCGGCAGCTGCTCAACCACACCAGTGGCCTGCCCGACTACACGAAGTCGAGCGGCTTCGAGGAGCACGCAGGCACGGACCCCCAGGGCTTTGTCACGCCGACGCAAGTCATCGACTGGGTCCGGGCGAAGGGACTCGTCTTCACGCCGGGCAGCGAGTACGAGTACTCGAATACCGACAACATCGTCGTCGGCCTCATTGCCGAGACCGTGACCGGCGCGTCGTACCCCTCGCTGCTGCGGAGCCTGGTCTTCGATCCCGCCGGGCTCGAGCAGACCACCTTCCCGACGCATCGGATCCCGCTTCCCCGGCCCTTCATCCACGGATACGGGGTCAGCCGCAAAGCCGACCCGGTCGACCTGACTGAGTTCCTGAGCCCGAGCGGCGCCTGGGCTTCGGGTGCGATCGTCTCGACGCCGCTGGAGCTCGGCAGGTTCATCCGCGCCGATCTCGGCCGCACCTTCTTCAACGGCGCCATGCAGAAGCGGCAGCTCCGCTTCGTGCGCGGCTCCTCGAGCCCGCCCGGCCCGGGGAAGAACTCGGCTGGGCTCGCGATCTTCCGCTACAAGTCGCGCTGCGGCACCGTCTACGGCCACACCGGCAACTTCCCCGGCTACGTGCAGTGGGCGGCGGCGACCCGGAACGGCAAGCGGTCGGTGACGACCTCGCTCAACATTGCCGCACCGAAGGGGGCGCTGCTCAAGCGGCTGCGCTCGGTGCAGGCGAAGGCCGTCTGCGCCCTGCTCGGCAAGTAAAGGAGCGGATCAGGGCCGTCGCGGCCGCGCCCCTCAGCACGGTGGCTGCCTCTACAATCGCCCGCCGCGGAATGTCTTGACTTCCGCGCGCTTGCGCCCGTAGCTCAGCTGGATAGAGCGTCGGTCTACGAAACCGAAGGTCACAGGTTCGAATCCTGTCGGGCGCGCTACCGGGTGGGGCAACAAACCGCTTGGTTATGTGGTGGGAGGAGGTTCCACGGGTCGCAACGGGATCGGCCTAACCGCCGACGTCGGGCCTCAGGCGACGAAGTACTATCGCGCGGATCCCGCATGAGCAAAGGGATCGCGGGCGCTTCCGGTGAGACGATTTTCGCAACGAGGGCAACACCCGACTGCTCCGAGGCGGACTGCATACACATCGTGTGCTTGTGTGTGTATGGTGGCCGGATGGCATCCGGCAAGTCCCGCGTCAACGTCGTCCTCGGTGAGGAGCAGGCGCGCAAGCTCTCGCTGATGGCCGAGCGTGCCCACGTCCAGGAGGGAACGCTGGCGCGGTCGCTGCTCTCGAATGCGCTCGATGCCGCCGACCCGGACGCGCGCGCGATCGCCACGCTGCTCGATGCCATTCCCGGGGCGTGGGAGCGGACCCAGGAAGGAATCGAGCAGGCCCGCCGCGGCGAGGGCGTCTCCCTCGACGAACTGATCTGAGTGGCGCGAATCGTGGTCACTCCGCGGGCGCGGAGCGACGGCGATGACGCGATCGCCACGCTTGGCCTGCCCGGCGACACGTGGAAGCGCGTCGCATCCTCGCTGCGGATCCTGGAGGACTTCCCGCTTGCCGGGCGAGCACTCGAGGGGCGGTGGCGGCCAACCAGGTTCGTGCTTGGCCCCTGGCCTTGGATGATCCTGATTTACCTGCACGACTCGGCTCTGGACATCGTCTATCTCGTTGCGATCCACGACGCCCGCGCCTCCACAGCCGCAACCACCCGTGGCCGATAACGGCTCGGGCACTGCGTCTGACCGCAACCGAAGGTCACAGGTTCGAATCCTGTCGGGCGCGCTCCTGAGGTAGTAGGCACGGGCGGACGTTCTGACCCATTCGGGTCGCTCATTCCGTAACGGCGGCCGGGTGATTGGGCGTGAGATAGAGCGAGATTGCTTTGAACAGCTCGAAGCTGTAGTTGGTCGAGGTCCGGGCGGCGCTGGGGCCGCGGGTGACCGAGACGGCGAGCGCCATCTTCCTCGAGGGGAGGTAGGCGGAGATCGAGGCGTACCCGTTGATATCGGGGTTCTGGAACTGCCAGCCGTTCAGGACGAGGACGCCGAGGCCGTAGTAGAAGCTGTCGTCGAACTGGGGCGCGGGGATTCCCGCCAGGCCGGCGGTGATTGGCGCGAAGCGCTCGCGGGATGCTTCCTTCGAGATCAGCGCTCCCGTGCCCATCGCCTTTGCCGACCTGATCATGTCGGCGATGGGTGCCGTCATCAGCATGCTGGCTGGGAGCCCGTACGAGGGGCTCCAGGAGGTCGAGTCCTCGTAGACCGGCTCGGCTTCGGGGCGGGCTGCCGTATATGCGTGGAGCGCCGGGGCGGGGATCGCCGGAAGGGCCGAGATCGCAGTGTGGCGTAACCGCAGCGGATCGAGCACACGCTGCTGGAGAAGTCCCTTCACGCGGCGGCCGGTGACCTTGTGAATCACCTTGCCGAGGATGGCGAAGCCGGTGTGCGCGTAATGGAAGCACTTGCCGGGGTCACAGATCTCGTCCTGGGCGAAGGCCGCATCGAGCAGCTGCGGCGTGGTCCACTGGTAGAAGGGGTTCGCGAGGAGCTTCTTCTGGAACGCCGGGTTCTCCTGGACCCAGTCCGGATAGCCGGAGGTTGCGCTGGCCAGCATCCGCAGCGTTACGTCGCCGGCGTTGGGCAGGTGGGGCAACCACTCGGAGACGGGGTCGTTGAGCGACAGCTTGCCCCGGTCCTGGAGGTGCAGCAGGAGGTCCACGACGTAGGGGATGGATATCGAGCCGATCCGGACGTTCATCCGCATCGTCGCCGGCACGCCGGCCATCGACTCTCCCGGGGATGCCGTGGCCAGCTTCCGATCGCCGATGTCGACGCGGGCGAGGGCGGCCCTGAGACCGTCGGCCTTTGCCGTCTGATCGACGATTGTCTTGACGGCCCGCCCTGCGTCCGCAGAGGAGGTGCAGCCGTCCGCCGTGCGGATCTGGTCCCGCGCGCAGGCGCCTGCGGAGCCGGCGGCGGCGTGGACGGCCGGCGCCAGGGTCAGCGCGGCAGCGACGGCGGCGAGCAGGCCGACCAACCTGGCCTTCGCATCGACTCGAAACGGCATGGGGATCCTCCCTCGCTTGGCTCCGGAAAAAATCCGTACGCCAACACAGCGACGGTCGGTAGGCCCCCCTGTACCGAGGGGCTGCGGCGGGTCAGGTCGTCGATTATGGCGTGCGCCGGAGCAACGTGGGGGCGAGCCGCCGGCGCGTCCACTAGCTCCTCAAATCCTGTCGGGCGCGCTTCAGGATTCGGTCGCAGGTGCGGCCTTTGCCGCTTTGCCTATTGCCCTCCGTCGCGCGCCTCGGCCCGTTGAGTCACGCCGTGTCTAGGGGTTCTTCACCCGGTAGCAGGTGACGCCGCTGAACTGGTGGCGGACGTACACGCCGAAGCTGGTCGGGCTGAAGATCTTGCCGGGTGTCTTTGCCATCGACCCCCCCTTGAACTTCAGCTTCTTGCCCTTGACCCGGTACTTGCCGGGCTCGCCGCCCTTCAGCTTCTTGCCCTTGCGATCGAAGCCGTGGTCGTAACGACCGTGCGACTTCAGCTGGACCGAGCCGCGATAGTCGATATATCCGCCCGACCCCATGCAGTCATAGAAGCCGTGCCGGATCTTCGCGGCCTGCGCGGTCGCCGGCACCGTCAGCAGCAGCGCAAGCGCCATGGCCGCGGCCACGATCTTCCCTCGAGAGCCCATCCCCTTGTCCCTTCGTGCCTCGGGCGGCACCCTGTCGAGGCCCTGCCGCGACCTGCTCGCCCGCTTGGTCGGCAAAAGCTACCACCGGGCGCGGGCGCGGCCGTGGAGCCGCACGCCTCCAGAGCTCTCGGGGTTTCGCCTGGGCCGGTGCGGCGTGGCCGGATGCTGGGCATGGGTAGCGCAAGCCCGCGCCGGGTAGCGCGTCGGTATGGACGCGATCGCGGAAGCGACCGTTGAGCTCGCCGACGGCACCCCGATGCCCGCGCTCGGGCTCGGTACCTGGGAGCTGAGCGGGACGGGCGCGACCGACGCGGTGCTGCACGCGATCGATCTCGGATACCGGATGATCGACGCGGCCTGCGACTACGGCAGCGAGGCGCACATCCGGGAGGCGCTCGAGCGCTCGCCCGTCGATCGGGAGGAGCTGTTCATCGTCGACAAGGTGGAGGAGGACGAGGACTCATACGCGGCAGCCCGCCGGCGATGCGAGAGCCTCGGCGTCGAATCGCTCGACCTCTGCCTGATCCACCGTCCACCGGAGCGGGGCCCGGGGCTCGATCTGTGGAGGGGCCTCGAGCGGGCGAGGGCGGACGGCGTCACGCGGGCGATCGGCATCTCCAACTATTCCCCCGAGGGGACGAAGCAGCTACTCGACGGCTGTCAGGAGCCGCCACTGGTCAACCAGATCGAGTGGACCCCGTTCGGGCATAGCGCGAAGGTGCTCGCCGACGCTCGCGGGGCGGGCATCGCAGTTCAGGCCTACAGCCCGCTCACCCGCGGCGAGCGGCTTGACGACGCCGAGCTCACCGCGATCGGTGAGCGGCACGGAAAGACCCCAGCACAGGTGCTGTTGCGCTGGAACCTGCAGCTGGGCACCGTGCCGCTGCCCAAGGCGATCTCGCCAGCTCACCTGGAGGAGAACGCAGACGTCTTCGACTTCGAGCTCGATGACCGCGAGATGAAGGGCCTCGCGAATCTCAACGAGCACTTCTCGGCGCTCGGCACCTTGCAGTACCTCTGATTGGATTCGCGCGGAATGGCGGCGGACCGATCATGCGAGCGAACAACGCGCAGAGGTGCTTGGCGGTGGCCGCCGTGGCCGTGGGCACGCTCGTCTGCTGCTCGGCGGCGCCGGCCGCGGTCCGCTACGCGGCGCCCGGGGGCGGCGGGCCGGAGCCCTGCGTAGAGGCTGCCCCCTGCAGCCTGCCGGCAGCGGTCAACGGACATGCGCCAACCGACGTGGGCGACGGCGACGCGGTCGTCGTCGGGCCCGGGACCTACCACCCCGGCACGTCCCCGGATATCGAGCACGCGATGGTGGTCGGGGGCAGGCGCTGCCGACGATCACAAGCTCGACCACGGCTCCGATGTTCGTGAACGACGCAGGAGCGACGATCCGTGACCTCCGGCTCGCCGCGACCGGGGGCGAAGCTCTCGCCATGTACGCGGGAGGCACCGCGCTGCGCGTCTACGCGACGTCGACCGGCCCGAGCGACTCGGCGTGCCTACTCCGTGGCACCTCGACGCTCACCGACACCGTCTGTGCCGGCGGCCGCACGGGGACCCTCCTCTCGGCCGGCGGCAGCGTCCAATCGTGGATGGCCACGTTCCGGAACGTCACCACCGTCGGCGGTGTGTACGGGATCGAGGCGCTCGCCCAGGCATCGGGGCAGGTGTCCGTCGACGCGGTCAACGTCATCGCGCAGGGGTCCACCAGCGACCTGTGGGCGTATGCCGATGCGGGCTCGACGGCCGCGCTCGTCCTGTCGCATTCGAACTTCACCACGACCACCTCCGTCGGTGGCGGCACGTCGATCAGCTCGCCCAGCGTCAACGGCAACGTCGGCGCGGTGCCGCGGTTCGCGGACGCGGCGAGCGGCGACTTCCACGAGCTGGCCGGCTCACCGACCGTCGATGCCGGCATCGACCAGCCCGACATCGGCCTCTACGACCTCGATGGCAAATCGCGCCGGCGTGCGGGTGTTCCCGCGTGCACCGAGCCCCAGTCCGGCCCCCCAGACATTGGCGCCTACGAATACGCCCCCAGCCCACTGCCGGCCTCCAGCTGCTCGAAGCCCCCGCCTCCGCCCAGCAATGCGTTCAGCTTCCGGCTCAAGGGCAAGAAGAAGTTACTCGTCGACGTCGCGGCCGCGGGGACGGTCGCGGTAGCGCCTGCGGCCTCCAAGCACGGCAAGAGGCGGCGACGGCTGCTCAGGCGCTCGAGCGCCACGGGCGGACCGGGGCGGCTGGTCGTCACCCTCGAGCTCACCCGGCATGCCCGGGCCGTCGTTCACCGGAGGGGGAAGGTGAAGATCCCGGTGAGCATCACCTTCGCCCCCGACGGAGGCACGGCAAGGACCGAGAGCACGAAGCTGACGATCAAGCGCAGGCATCGCAAGTAGTCGAACCGACCCGCCCACCCGGCGTCTTCGGCGGCGCCGATGGAGCCGGAAGGCGCTCCTGTGCCGGGCGGGCTGAAAAGATCCCGCTGATGGGCGGTCGCACGATCTCCGCGCGCGGATGGGCTCTCGTCACCGCTTGCGGTCTCGGGATCATGTTGACCGCGGTGGACGCGACCGCTATCAACGTGGCGCTGGCCGACATCCAGCGCGATCTCGACACGAACGTCTCGTCGCTGCAGTTGATCGTCAACGCCTTCACGCTGGCGCTGGTCGTGGTTGTGGTCACGATGGGCCGGCTCTCCGACCTGCTCGGTCGGCGCCGGGTCTACCTCTGGGGCTTCGCCGGATACATGCTCGCGTCGGTGGTCTGCGCGCTCGCCCCGGGGGACGTGGTCCTGATCGTCGGGCGGTTGCTGCTCGGCAGCGCCGGCGCGATCCTGTTCTCGGTCAGCCTGGCGTTGCTGCGTGCGGGCTTCCCCGGCGAACGGCTGCAGTGGGCGATCGGTGTCTACGCGACCCTCGCCGCGCTCGGGCTGGCGCTCGGGCCGCTTCTCGGTGGCGTGCTCGTCGACCTGTTCTCCTGGCGCGCGATCTTCTGGGCCAACCTGCCGCTGGCGGTGCTCGGGATCGCCCTCACCCGCGTCTACGTGCAGGAGTCGCGCGACCCGGACGCGGGGAGGCTGGACGTGCCCGGCGTCCTCCTGCTCGGAGCGGGTCTCACCGCGGTCGTGCTCGCCGTGGTCCAGTCGAGCGAGTGGGGCTGGGGCTCGAACCTGACGATCGGCCTGCTCTGCGCGGGCCTCGTCGCGCTCGCCGCCTTCGGAGTGCTCGAGCGTCGAGTCGAGGAGCCGATCGTCGACTTCGCGATGTTCCGGAACCCCACCTTCACGGCCGCGGGGATCGGCTGTCTGGTCGTGTTCTGGGTCGTCTTCGCCTTCCTCTTCCTGTTCGGCCTCTACTTTCAGACCGTCGAGGGAGACTCGCCCCTCGTGGCCGGGTTGCGGCTCTTGCCCTATGCCCTCGCCTTCATGCTGGTCGCGCCACGGGTAGGCGCCCTCGTTGCGCGCTTCGGTACGCGCACGGCCGTGGTCGGGGCGATGGCCCTCATGGTGCTCGCCATCGTCGGTCTTTCGGAGGTCGGCACGGGAACGCCGGACTGGCTTGTGATCGTGCTGGCCGCCGCGATCGGGGTCGCGAACGCGCTCGCGATCATCCCCTTGAGCACCGTCGGCGTCACCGCCGCCCCGGCCGAGAAGGCTGGACTCGCCGCGGGGATCCTCGTGATGATGCGCTACCTCGGCGCCGTGGTCGGCGTGGCCGTCGTCGGTGAGCTTCTCGACGCCTCCCCGAGCTTCGTCGATGGGCTCTCGGTGGGGATGAAAGTCACCGCGGCCGTCGGCGTCCTCGGCGCGGGCGCCGCGGCGTTGATGCTCCCGGGCCGCCCGCAGGCTGCGGCGGAGGCGGAGCACGATCGGCGCCATCTCGGGCACCTGCACCGCGCTCACTCCCCCCACGGCTGATCGACGATCCGATGGTCAGGCCCATGGGCGATCCCCAGATGCGCGTTCTCATCCCCCTGCCCGACCGGGACTTCGACACGACCGAGGTCGCCGTTCCCTGGCGTGCCATGCGGGCCCGAGGGTACGACGTGGAGTTCGCGACCCAGTCCGGCGGGCGTGCTCCGGAATGCGACCCACGCCTGCTCACCGGGGTGATCTTCGGGCGCCTCGGGGCCGACGCGGATGCGATCGAGGCGTATCGCGCCATGGCGGATGACGGCCGCTTCAACGAGCCGATCGCATGGGGCGCCGCGAAGCCCTCCGACTACGACGGCCTGCTGCTGGCGGGCGGCCACGCCCCCGGCATGCGCCAGTTCCTCGGCGACGAGGCGCTCCAGCGCGAGGTCGCCGAATTCTGGGCCCTGGACCGGCCGGTTGCGGCGATCTGTCACGGCGTCCTCGTCCTCGCGCGGTCGGTCGACCCCGGCACGGGACGGAGCGTGCTCGCCGGGCGCCAGACCACCTGCCTGCCCAAGCGAATGGAGCGCGCCGCCTACTTCGCGACGGCCTGGCGGCTCGGCCGTTACTACCGGACCTACCCGGCCTACGTCGAGGATGAGGTGACCGCCGCCCTCGACAGTCCCGCCGACTTCGACGCTGGCCCACCCGCACGGCGGCGTGGAACAGCCGACGACGACTCGCCCGCGTTCGTGGTCACGGACGGGCGCTACGTGTCCGGACGCTGGCCCGGCGACGCCCACCTGCTTGCCAGGCGGTTCATCGAGATCCTCGAGCGGGACCGCGGCGCCGCTCAGGGCTGAGCGTCCTTTGGCCGGACGGTCCCCGGCAGGTCTTGTCTCGGTCCACGATTGCGCCCGCGTCCCCAGCAGCATCCGGCCGCGGACAGCAAGCGCGCTCGGCGCCCTTCCGACCCTTGCCCTTGAGGCAGCTACTTCCAGCCCGGCACCCGCGCGGCCTGCTCGATCCACGCGGTCATCTCTGCCGTTTGCGCCTCCTCGAGTGTCCTGACCTTGACGTAGCGGCTCCTGTCGGTGTCCCCGAGGGGCGGCGGCGAGTCGAAGTCGGCTCCGCCGAGAAAGACCACGTTCACGGAGACGTCGTAGGCGGCCACCTCGATGATCCATCCGAGATCCGGCAGTCCGTAGAAGGGCCGCTTCCACTTCACGGCGTACTGAAGCCCGGGGGTCGTCTCGCGGATCTGGTCGTCCAGCGTCGCAACTATTCCGTGTAGGTCCGGCATCACGCGCGACATCCAGTGCTCGATCTCGCCGTGACTGTCGGAAGGCAGCGGTGGCTTGCGAACCGAACCCGACTTTCGCTGCATTGCCATACGAAGTTCCCCGCGATCGATTGGATCTCGATACGCAGCCAGCTTACGTCGCCTGCAGCCCAGCAGTCGGGCCTGTGGACGCTCGCTACAGGCGGCGCGCCCGCGAGCCCGGCGGGCATGCTGGCGCAAGCGGCTAGCCGCCACGCCCTCGCGCGAGTCGTCGCCGGAGCGCTCTCCGGCGCCTCCCGGCCTGCTCCCGGGTCAATACCGTAGCCCCGTGGGCGATCCGATCGAACTGCTCGAGTCCCGGCTGCCGGGCCGTGTGGGTCGGCCCGGCTCCAGTGCGTCCGCCGAGGCCAGGCGGGTCTTCTGCCCGGCGGCCCGGCAGCGACGACCGGCGGCGGTGGTCGTCCCCCGCGGCAGCGCGGACGTCGCCGAGGCGATGCGCTGGGCCGGTGAGGTCGGGGAGCGGATCTCGATCCGCTCCGGCGGCCACAGCTTCGACGGGTTCTCGATCCCCGACGGGGGCGTGCTGCTCGACCTGCAGGGCCTGACCGCGGTCGAGGTCCGTGACGGCAACCGGGTCGCACTTGGGCCGGGCACCCGGGTGAAGGCGGTCGCGCTCGAGCTGGCCGACCGGGGGCTGGCGGTGCCGATCGGCAACTGCCCGAGCGTTGGCATCGGCGGCCTCGCGAGCGGCGGCGGCTTCGGCTTCCTCACTCGCGGCCTCGGATTGACCTGCGACTCGCTGGTCGAGGCGACCGTCGTCACCGCCGCGGGCGAGGTGGTCCGCTGCAGCGCGGAGTCGGACCCGGAGCTGTTCTGGGCGACGCGGGGAGGGGGCGGAAGCGCCGGCGTGGTGACTGAGTTCGTGGTCGGGGCGGCGGCCGTCGAGTCGGTCGCGGGTGCCACGCTCAGGTTCGAGTGGGAGGCGGCGGCTGACGTGGTCGTGCGCTTCTGCGAGGTGCTCGCCGGCGCCCCCGACACGCTCGACCTGAAGCTCGCCCTGCGGACCACCGGTCCCGGCCGCTACATCGACACCATGCTCGACGGCCCACCCGGGTCGATCCCCGGTACCCCCTTCGTCGAGATCGAGGGCCAGCTCCTCGGGCCGTTGGACGAGGCGCTCGAGATGCTCGCGCCGCTGCTCGATCCGGAGATCGTGCGCACCCGCGAGGTCGGCGAGGTCTCCTACCACGACGCAGTGCTCCAGGAGATTCCCGTGGTGGTCGACGACGACCCGGCGCCGCCCACCCTCCGGCCGGTCCGGGTGCAGAGCGATTTCGCCCGCGACCACCCTGATCGTGAGCGGGCGGAGGCGATCGTCGCCTTCGTCGACCGCCTCCAGACCGATCCGGAGCTCAACGGCGGGGGCCTGGTGATCGAGCCCTCCGACGGGGCGGTCCGCGAGCAGCCGGTGGACGCCACCGCGTTCGTTCACCGTGACACCCGCTTCCTCTACGAGTGGGAGCTCTTCGGGCACTCCGACCCCGGCCGGGCCGATCCCGAGCCCGGCCGGCGGGCGCTGGCGGAGCTGCGCGGCGCCCTCGGCGATCACCTGACCGGCGGCCGCTACCTCAACTACTGCGAGCGCGAGGATGGCCCCGAGTCCGTCTGGGGAGCGAACGCGGTGCGACTCGCCGGGATCGTCGACGACCTCGACCCTGGGCGGCTGATCGTCTCCCGCCTGCACCCGCGCTGAGCCCGACTCGCGGTATCAGGTGGGATCCGACGCGCCGGCCTCCAGGGCTGGGCTGGGCCGGCTGCCCCGCAGCATGGTCAACGCGAGGATCACGACGACACCCGCGATCGCGGCCAGCGCGTACATCGCCCCGGAGGCGCCCTCGGCGATCTTCGTCGCGTTGCCCCCGGTCGGGTCGGTGTCGCCGCTGAAGGCATCGAATAGGGCCGAGGCCGCCGTCACGCCGAACGTGCCACCGAGGATCGCCGCCGCGGAGAAGACGCCGCCGGCGGAGCCGGCGGTGGCGCGCGGCACGTTGGCGAGGGCGACGTTGAGGGCGACCGAGCCGATCAGCCCGATGCCGAAGCCGGCGACGATCCAGCCCGGGACGAGGTCGCGGTACGTCGTGGTGGCTTCGATCGGTGCCGCGAGCAGCAACCCGATCACGAGCAGGACCGCTGAGCCGCCGAGCAGCGTGCGGGCTGAGACCACGCCGACCAATCGCCCGCCGGCGACGGAGGCGATCACAAGGGTGCCGGTCAGTGCGAGCAGCGAGACGCCGGCTGAGCCCGGGCTGTCGCCGAGCGCGTCCTCGAGGAAGAGCGGCGCCAGAAAGAGCACGCCGGAGAGGCAGACGTTGGCGACCGAGTTGACCGTGATGCCGCCGATAAAGCCGCGATCCCGAAAAGCGTCCAGCGGGAGGATCGGCTCGCTCGCCCTGCGCATCGCTCGCGCCGCGAGCACCGCAGCGAGCGCCGCCCCGGCGATTATGCCGAGGGTCGAGGGCGCGAGCCAGCCCCAGTCGGGACCCTGCATCCCCGCGATCACGAGCATGACCACGGTCGCGCCGACCCCCACCGCGCCTGCGACATCGAGCGGGGCCGTCGTGGTCTCGCGCGACTCCTGCACCCGGCGGATGCCCACCCAGGCTGCGAACAGCCCGAACGGGATCGCTAGGTAGAAGATCGAGCGCCAGCCGAGCGCCGAGTCCTCGAGCAGGCCGCCGAGCGGAACGCCGAGCGCCTGCCCGAGCCCGCTGGCCGCCGCCCACAGGGCGATCGTCAGGGTCAGCGCCCGGCCGGTGAAGCGGGCCTTCAGGATCGCCAGCGACGAGGTGAACATGAACGCCCCGGCCACGCCCGCGATCGCGACCGCTGCCAGCAGGAAGCCGAACCCCGGTGAGATCGCCGCAAGGGCCACTGCGGCCGAGAAGCCGAGCGTGCCGGCGATGAAAAAGCGCCGATGCCCGAGCCGGTCGCTGACCCGCCCCGCGGCGATGATCGTGGCCGCGACCGACAGCGTGTAGGCGTTCGGCACCCAGCCGAGCTCGGTGACCGAGGTCCCGAACTGGGTCTGGACGTCGGGCAGCGCAATGACCAGCGCCGTCGTCGGAAACCAGCCGAGCGCCGAGACGCTGATCGCGGCGGCGGCGATCAGCCGACCCCGATCGCGCCCCTCCCGCTCAGTGGACCCGGATCCGCTCACGCCGGGGCAACGTATCGCGTGGTTGTGTGCGCCGGCCGCCTCAGTGGAAGAAGTTCACCAGGGCCTGGTCCGCGTTCGGGTTGGAGACGTGATCGAACTTGCGGATCGTCTTGCCGGTCTGGGCGTCGATCAGCAGCGTGTACTCGACCTGGCGTGAGATCGCGAGCTCGTCGGTCGGCGCCACCGTGACGAGGTAGTACGGCTTGCCGTCCTTGAAGGCGAGGCGCGGCTCGACCACCTGGCGCAGCTTGACCGTGTAGCTGTCGCCGTCGGAGTCGCAGCAACGCGTTGCCTCCCACTGGAGCGGGAGCGCACGGGCGGAATCGATCACGTACCGGGTCGAGACCAGATCCTCGCCGTCGTGCGGCTCCCAGATCCGCATGTGGCCCGTCGAGGAGTCCTGCAGGAGCACCGCGATCACGCCCGCGTTCGCGCCCTTGCCGTTGACGACGGTGACCCAGTCGGTCGTGTTGTCGTCGATCGACGTGAGGTAGGGCTGCTTGTTGTCCTCGGCGTCCTTGATCTCGCCGCCGAGGTGGTCGGCCATCGACTCGGCCTCGGCGCGGGCGAGTGCCTCAGGGTAGATCCGGCCGGAGGCAACGAGCTCCGGCCTTGCGGCGGCCTCCTCGGGCGTCAGGTCCTCGAGCGTGCCGTCCTCGTGGTAGACGAGCACGCCCTTGAAGTAGGGCGTCTTGTACGGGAAGCCACGGAAGCCGACGTACGGTGCGATGGCAAACGCGGGCTCGTCGCCGGTCGACGGGACCAGCACGGGGTACTGGATGCGGCTGAACGGATGGTCCCACTTGGCCTTCCACTTGAGCGTCTGCGGGCCGAAGCCGGCGACCGAGTGGTCGAAGCCGGCGCGGAGGATCGCGGAGCTGCCCTTGACGGAGTCGAGGTTCTTGAGCGCGACGCCGGAGGACGGTCCCGACAGCCACGACGACTGCCACTCGCCGGTCCACAGCAGCTCGCCGGTCTTGGGGTTGCGGGCGAGGTGGATCTCGGTGGCGTCCTGGAAGTTGGGATCGTCGTCGACGCTGGTCCGCGGCAGCAGGCGTGGCTGGCTCGTCTGAGGGAGGGTCTGGACCATCTCGTAGTCGATGTCGTCGATCGGGATCCGCGGCGTCGCGAACAGCGTCGTCACCAGGCCGACCAGGAAGATCGCCGTACAGGCGAGCGCCCCCCAGCCGAACGAGAAGAACCCCGGCGGACCCGGCAGATAGCCGCCCGTCGTCGTCGCGGAGCCCGCCTCCGCCTCCAGTGGCGACCGGCTCGTCCGGCGGCGCGTTGCGGGCGCTGCGCGCCGAGAGCGCTACCGCGATCACGCCCGCCAAGTAGCCGACGAGGAAGAAGGCGAGCAGCGGCAGCCAGAAGAGCATCGGGTGCTGCCAGATGAACAGCGTGAAGAGATGGAACCAGCCGGTGTAGACGAGCACCGCGACGACAGTGGCCAGCAGCAACGTCTTGACGATGGTCCCGAAGAGGTGCACCGGCAGTCCTGAGCGGCGTCTCCGGCACGGGATCGCGGCGACGCCGCCAAGAAGCTATCCGAAGTTCGGCCGGCGCGCTAGTGGACCAGTGCCCCACGGCGCACGCATCGCCGTGGGGCACCCCGGCGCGATCAGTTCTGCGGTGCGTACCTGCTGTGCAGCATCAGGTCGTTGCCGTCCGGGTCGGTGAAGAACGCCATGTGGCAGACGCCGGTGTCGAGGACCTCGCCGGAGAACTCGACGCCCTTCTCCTCCAGGTCCTTGCGCGCCTGGGCGACGTCGTCGACGTGCAACGCCGGATGCGCGTTCTTCTGCGGTGTGAACTCCATGCCGAACTGGGCCGGCTCCCAGATCGCGAAGCAGGTCTCGCCGACCCAGAATTCGGCCTCGCTCTTCGGGTCGGGCCGGAGCCCGAGCGTCTCTACGTAGAACTCGCGCGAGCGCTTCCAGTCGGTCGACGGGATGCCGACGAAATCGAGCTTGCTGATCATCGCTTTGTCTCCTTGCTGCCCGCGTGGCGGGCGGTCTTTTCAGGGCCTGTCTGCTCAGTGCTTGCGGGGCGGCTCCTGCAGGGCCCAGCCGTTGCCGTCCGGGTCCTCGAAGAAGACGAACCGGCCCCAGGGGAACTCCGCCACTTCGCTTGCCGTTACGCCCCGGGACAGGAGGTGCTCGCGAGCCGCGTCGGCGTCGTCGATCACCATCTGCAGGCCGTCCACCGAGCCCGGCTCGGCGTCGACGAGGCCCTTGCCCACCGCGATCGACGCCGCCGACCCAGGCGGGGTCAACTGCACAAAGCGCACGCTGTCGTTGACGGTGTGGTCGTGATCGAGGGTGAAGCCCACCCGCTCCGCATAGAACTCCTTCGCGCGATCGACGTCGCTCACCGGCAACGCGATCAGCTCCAGCTTCCAGTCCATCTTCTTCGTCTCCTTCCGCGGCCCGCTGGCCGGCATCTCCGATTGGCGCCTGCCAGCGTATGTGGCAATTAGGTCTGTTTCGGGCCGCTTTTGGTGAAAGACTGAGGGTCGTGCTGGAGACCTCCTCGCGACTGCTGGACCTGCTCTCGCTGCTGCAGACGCGGCGCTTCTGGGCCGGCGCGGAGCTCGCCGAGCGGCTCGAGATCGGGCCGCGCACGCTGCGCCGGGACGTCGAGCGGCTGCGGCGCCTCGGCTACCCCGTCGAGGCGCAGCGCGGCCGCGCCGGTGGCTATCGACTCGCGGCGGGGACCGAGATGCCGCCGCTGCAACTCGACGATGAGGAGGCCGTCGCGATCGCCGTCGGCCTGCGGACCGCCGCTCGCGCCTCGGTGACGGGGATCGAGGAAGCTTCGCTGCGGGCGCTCGTCAAGCTCGAGCAGTTGCTGCCGTCGCGCCTGCGCCGCCGGGTCGGGGCGCTCGGCGCCGTCAGCACGGGGCCCTCGCTCGGCGGTCCTACGGCAGACCCCGAGGCACTCGGTCTGCTCGGCATGGCTTGCTCGGACGGCGAGCGGGTGCGCTTCGCCTACCGCGATCGGGCCGGGACCGAGAGCCGGCGTGAGGTCGAGCCGCATGCGCTCGTCAACCTCGGCCGGCGCTGGTATCTGCTCGCCTGGGACCGCGGCCGCGGGGACTGGCGCACGTTCCGCGTCGACCGGATCATCGGGCCGGAGGGCATCGCTGCCCGCTTCGCGGCGCGCGATCTGCCGGCCGAGAACGCCGCAGCGGCGGTCGCGGCGAGCATCTCCTCCGCCGCGTATGGCTACGAGGCGACGGTGACCGTGCGGGCGCCGGCCAAGCAGCTGCGCCACTCCTTCGTGGCGGCGTGGGGCACGATCACCGAGATCGACGAGGAGAGCTGCCAGTACCGCAGCAGCGATGACGACCTCCACTGGCTGGCGATGCGGATCCTGATGCTCGGCGCGGACTTCGAGGTCCATGACCCACCGGAGCTCGTCGCTGAGCTCGAGCGCGTACGCGACCGGCTGGCTGCGGCGCTGCCCCGTGCCACCGCCGGCTGAGGCCGACAGAATCGTTTGGAGAAGCGGGCTCACCCTCGACGGGGGCACGGCAAAGGGGAAGAGCGGGAGGCTGAAGGTCGAGCGCAGACCTCCAGCCGGGGCGGGCCCCGTCCCTCAGCGGGGCGGCCGATCTTCGCGGGCCTCGCGCTCGAGGATCAGCGCGAGCGTCGGACAGGCTTCGACTGCACGCCGGGCGTGGTCGGTCGCGCTCGCCGGGATCGGGCGCTCATCGATGATCGGGTAGCCCCATTCGTCGAGGGTGATGCGCTCGGGGAGCAGCTCGGCGCAGAGCCCGTGGGCCTCGCACGTGATCGGGTTGACGCGGATCTTGCTCATCGGGGCTCCGCTCTGACGTGCACGGGCCGGCCTCGTTCGCCGGCGCTCATGGCGAGACATTCACCGCCCTGCTCGTGCCGATGGAAGTCCTCGGCGAACACCTCCAGCGCGCTCGCCACCATGCGCACCGCGCCGTCGGGGTGGTGGCAGGCACCCCGCCCGGCGATCCGAGCGGACCAGTGCCGGACCGAGCTGCTCGCGGCACCCCGGTAACCGTCGGCGAGATCATCGAGGGAGTCCGCCAGCGCGGGCATCCCGAAGGTGCAGGGCCCGCACTGCTCGGCCGAGTGATCGGCGAGGTAGCGGGCAATCCTCGCGGTCTCGGCGACTCCGCAAGCGTCGGCGGGGAGTGCGGTGACGATGCCGGGGCCAAACGCTCCGCCCAGGGCCCGCATCGCCGCGTAGCCGAGTGACACCTCCCTGCCGCCGCGATCGGCCGAGAACCAAGTGCCGCCGTAGCCACCCACGAGGAAGGCCTGAGGAGGGGATGTGGTGCCGCCCACATGGTCGACGAGCGCGCTGAGCGGGAGCCCGCCCGGAATCTCGTAGAGCCCCGGCGAGCCCACCGGTCCGTTGATCGTCACCAGGGTCGAGCCCGGGTCCCGGGCCGTGCCGAGCGCTCTGAACCACTCGGGGCCGTGGCGACCGATCAGCGCGAGGTGAGCGAGCGTCTCGACGTTCTGGACGAGGGTCGGGCGGCCCCCGACGCCGCGCTCGAAGGGCCGGGGTGGCACGAAGGTCGGCTGCGCCACCGTTCCCGTATTGAGGAAGTTCACGAGCGCGCTCTCCTCGCCGGCGAGGTAGCCGCTGGGGACCTCGACCAGGGTCGGGGTGATGCGGTCGAGGCCGCCGCGCTCGGCGATCGCGCCCGCGAGGGCGGCGAGCGCCTCGGCGCCGCCGGACTTGACGGCGATGATCGACTCGTCCGCGTTCACTGCGGCGGCGGCCAGGGCGAGGCCGTCGAGGACGAGGTGGGGCGAGAGGCTCAACAGCGAGGAATCCTTCTCGCTCGTCGGCTCACCCTCGAGTCCATTGGCGAGCACGACCCTGCGCCGGCGTCGTGGCGCCGCGTTGACGGCCGCGATCTTGGCTGCGACCGGAAAACCCGAGCCGCCTCTGCCACGCAGGCCACTTTGCTCGATGCTCTCGATCAGCCCGTCGATCTCTCGGCGTCCCGGGAGTGCTGCCGGCCCGTGCAGGTCGAGGTGGTGCTCCAGGGGCGTCGGAGCGCGATCATTCGCGCCGGCCAACAGTCGCGGCAGGGCCGAGGCGCCGATCATCAGCTCTCCCCCGAACGCGTCGCGTGGACGGTTCCGCTGAGCTGCTGGGTCGCCTGGTCGACCGACACCACAACGTCGAGGTCGGCGGATTGGTTGCCCGCCGAAACCGTTGCCAGCAGGCGATTGCCCTGCAGAGACGTGAGCCGGCCGCGATAGAGCAGTGGGTCACCGGGCGGCCCGATCGAGACCTCGCTCTTGGTCATCGCCACCCCACCACCGCTCACCGGCTGGCCCTGGATCTGAATCTCCATCGTTCCCGGAACGGAGCCGTGCAATATCGCCCTGATGTCGAGCAGCACCAAACCCGCCTCGGCCTGTGGGCGCTGCTTCACCGAACCGCTCAGCCGGGCCGTGAACGGCAGCGTCAGGTGTGCCGCCGGCGTCGCTGCCACCGCGGGCGTTGCCTTCGTCGTCGTATCGACGACGGTGCCGCCGCCGAGCAATGCCGGGGGCGTCCCGGCGCGGGCGGCCCAATTGGAGCCGAGGGGGCCGGCGGCCAGCCAGAGCAGCCCCGCCAGTACCGAGGCTCCAACCGCGCTGATCGCCAGCGCCCGCCTGCCGTCTCCAGCCGGCCACGCATCGGTGATCCTCCACGCGAGCGCGGCAAGGACTGCGACCACGCATCCGGCGCTGAGGGCGAGCATCCAGATCGATGCCGAGTCGGTCCCCGATCCGAACCCGTGGACCAGCGCCACCGGCCAGCAGGCGTAGGAGGCCCAGTGGACAGCCCGCCAGGTCCGGTGGCCGAGCCGTTGCCGGAAGATGCTGGTCAGCCCGACCGCAAGGAGCAGGTCGAAGGCGAGCGCGCCGAGCCCGAGCCAGATCGGGCGATAGCTCGAGAGAAACGGGACGAAGGCGTCGCGGAGGCCGATCTGGGTGTAGCCGTCGAGCAGCGTGGTGAGCAGATGGATCGCGACCACCGACAGCGCGAGCAGCGAGACGGTGCGGTGGGCGCCGTCGACTACGAACCTCGGCCAGCGCGGGGAGCTCCAGCGCGACACGTCGAGGATTCCGAGGATTACCGAGGCGCTCAGCAGGAGCAGGGCCGCGATTCCCGCTCCTCGGGTCGTGTACCAGAAGGCGCTCGGCGCGCTCGCGATCAGGACGCCCATGCGAGATCCTCATTGGGCCAGCCGGCGAGAACGACCACCTCGCCCGAGCGACGGATCAGGCGGCTCGGCAGTCGCTGGCCAAGAAGCCAAGGGAGGGCTGCCTCGCCGCCGACGATCGTGGCGGTGCTGGCGACGTTGGCGTCCACGCACGAGGCCGCCGCGACGCTCACCGTTCGCCAGACCTCCTCGGCGGGCTCGCCGGTCTGCGGGTTGACGATGTGGTGGACCTCTCCGGACGGCCCATCCCAGCGGCGAACGGTGGTACTCGACGTGGCGAGCCCGCCCTCCCGCATGCAGATCGACTGGCCGGGCGCGGCCGCGCTTGCCGCGTGGTCGTCGGTTACGTGCACGATCCAGCCCCCCTCGGGGGGCTCGCCGGCGATCGCCAGGTCGCCGCCGAGGTTGACCAGCACGCCGCATCCCGTCTCGGCAGCGATCCGCTCTGCGGCCCTGTCGGCGGCCAACGCCTTGGCCGTTGCGCCGAGGTCGAGCTCGACTCCGGAGGGGACCCGAACCCGGGCGTTCGCGCGGTCGACGTCGACTGCGCGCCAGCCCACGGTGCAGCTCGCACGCACGGCTTCGAGCTCGCGTGAGTGGAAGGCGATCTCGTCGAAGTCCCGGTCGTAGCCGATCGCCCGCATCGCCCGCCCGACGGTCGGATCGACTGCGCCGCCCGTCACCTCAGCCGCCCGCAAGGCGACCTCGACGGCCTGCAGGAGGAGCTCGGAGACTCCGACCGAGTGGCCTCGGGCACGGTTGATCGCGGCGAGCTCGGAGTCTTCGCGGAAGCGGCTGCATGCGACGTCGATGGCTTCCAGCTCGTGCGTCAGGAGCGCCCTTCCCCGTGGCAGCAGGCCCGGTTCGGTGACGAGGACCGAGGCACGCGTCCCGAGCGCCCGAAAGGACGCGGACGCGGGCATGCTCATGATCCTCCGGAGACGACCGGGGGTTGAGGGGCGGGGGCCGGTGAAGCGGCGGTCGGTGCTTGTGGCGGAGCTGCCAGAGAAGGCGCGGGCGACGGGCTTGGCGTGGACTTCAACGGAGTCTGGGCGAAGCGGGGTTGCGACTTAGCTGGAGCCGCCGCAGCGGGAGCGGGAGCTGCGGTGGTCGACTTGCCGGGCTTGGCATGCGCCACGAAGGCCGCCAGACCGCTGACCAGCGCGACCGACCCGACGGCGACGGCGCGGCGCAGCCACGAGAGGGTGCGGAGTCGCGCGTCGCGAACCGCCTGAGCGGACCGTGTGTCACCTCGGTGTCCCACGACTCCCAGTATGAATCGGCAACCGTAAGAGCCGGCTATCGGAACCGTTAGAACGGGCTTATGAGAAATGTGTCGTTGCTGGCGTGAGCGCTGCGTGCTCGGACGGTGCTCGACGGCGGGCGGCGACGCCTGAAGGCGCGTCTCGCAGCACAAACGAACTGATCCGTCCGGGCTCCTCGAGGCAGCGGCGCCAAATCGCCGGACGCCCGTGCACCCGCGCCCGGGGGGGCGCGAACAGCGGGACCGGCCGAGGCGACCACGGACGCTCCCGCGCTGCTCGTAGCGCGCACAATGCGAGGATAGGCCTGCTGCATGCACGATCTGCCTGTCCACGAGGCGGTTCTCCTCCTCGAGACCGACCGCAAGGCCGGGCTCAGCGAGTCCGAGGCCGCGCGGCGTCTCGCCAGGGTTGGTCCGAACTCGCTCCCGCGAGCCCCGCGCAAGAGCGCCTTCTCGAGGTTCGCGGCCCAGTTCAACCATCCGCTGATCTACATCCTGCTCGGGGCCGGGGCTGTGACGATGGCGATCGGCCAGCTCGTCGACGCCGGTGTGATCTTCGGGGTTGTACTGGTCAACACCGTGGCCGGCTTCATTCAGGAAGGGAGAGCCGAGCAGGCCCTCGAGGCGCTGGCCGCGATGGTCTCGCCGGAGGCGACCGTGATCAGGGGCGGGGCGCGTCGACGGATCGACTCGGTCCAGGTCGTGCCCGGGGACCTCATCGCGCTGACCGTCGGCGACGCGATTCCCGCGGACGTGCGGCTGACCTCGATCCGCGAGCTCGAGGCGGACGAGTCGGCGCTCACGGGGGAGTCACAGCCGGCGGCCAAGGCTGAGGCCGTGCTGTCGCCCGAGGCCGCCGTCGCGGACCGGTCGAACATGGCCTTTGCCGGGACCCTGATCACGCGTGGCGACGGTCTCGGTGTCGCCGTCGCGACCGGCGGTGAGACGCAGATCGGCCTCATCCATCGCCTCGTCGGCGAGGCACCCGAGATCGCGACCCCGCTGACGAAGAAGATGGCGCGGTTCAGCACGCTCCTGATGTGGGTGATCCTTGCCCTCGCCGCGGCTGCGTACGCGATCGGCCTTGTCCAGGGGGAGTCGCCCGAGGACCTCCTGCTGGCCGCTGCGGCACTGGCGGTCGGGGCGATCCCGGAGGGCCTGCCGGCCGCGCTCACGATCACGCTCGCGATCGGCGTCAGCCGCATGGCGCGGCGCAACGCCGTCGTCCGCCAGATGTCGGCCGTCGAGACGCTCGGCAGCACGACGGTGATCTGCTCCGACAAGACCGGGACCCTGACCGAGAACAAGATGACCGTGCAGGCGATCGTCGCCGGGGGCGCCCGCTATGCCGTCGGCGGCACGGGCTACCGACCGGACGGCGAGATCGAGCCCGAGGACGGCGTCGCCGGCGCGGCCGCCCTCGGCGCCTGCCTGACCGCGGGAGTGCTCTGCAACGATGCCGCGCTCGCCGAACGGGAGGGGGAATGGGAGATCGTCGGGGATCCGACCGAGGCGGCGCTTCTGGTCGCCGCTCGCAAGGCGGGCGTTGAGGAGCAGTCCCTGCGCGCCGGCCGGCGGCGCCTTGACGTGCTCCCGTTCGCGGCGGAGCGCCAGTACATGGCGACGCTGCACGAGGGCGAGGCCTGCGGCAGGATCTACGTCAAGGGCGCGGTCGAGCGGATCCTCGCGATGTCCCGGGATGCGGTCGGCCCCGATGGCCGCGCGGAGGCCCTCGACCGCGACCGGCTTGCGGCCGAGGCCGATCGCCTCGGGGCCCGCGGTCTGCGCGTGCTCGCGTTCGCGAGGGCCGAGTTGCCAGAGTCCGCCGGCGGGCTCGATCCCGACGCGCTGGAGGGATCTCTCACCTTCCTCGGGCTGCAGGGGATGATCGATCCGCCGCGCCCGGAGGCAATCGAGGCGGTCGCGAACTGCCGGGCGGCGGGGATCGCGGTGAAGATGATCACCGGCGACCACGTTGCGACCGCGACCGCCGTCGCCGACCGGTTCGAGCTCGCCGGGCCTTCGCGATGTTCGCGAGAGGCGTCGGTCACGGGCGAGCAGATCGCCCGCTGCTCGGACGCGGAGCTGAGGGAGCTCGCCCATCGCTCCGTGGTGTTCGCGCGCGTCACGCCGGAGCAGAAACTACGGTTGGTGGAGGCACTGCAGCGGCAGGGCGAGATCGTCGCCATGACCGGTGACGGTGTCAACGACGCGCCCGCTCTGAGGCAGGCTGACATCGGGGTGGCGATGGGGCTCGCCGGCACCGAGGTCGCCCGGGAATCGGCGGACATCGTGCTCAGCGACGACAACTTCGCCTCGATCGAGGCTGCGGTCGAGGAGGGGCGGCGGACCTTCGACAACCTGACGAAGTTCGTCGTCTGGACGCTGCCGACCAACATGGCGGAGGGCCTGCTGATTCTGGTTGCGATCACCTTCGCGCTCACGCTGCCGATCGTTCCGGTCCAGATTCTTTGGATCAACATGACCACCGCCGGCGCCCTCGGCCTGATGCTGGCCTTCGAGCGAAACGAGCCGGGGATCATGGTCAGGCCGCCGCGGGATCCGTCGCGCCCGCTGCTCACCCGCGAGCTGATCATGCGGATCCTGCTCGTTTCGGCCGTGCTGCTGGGGGGCTCGTTCGGCCTATTCGAGTGGGCGCAGGCAGATGGGCTTTCGGATGCGGAGGCCCGGACGGTGGCCGTGAACCTGTTCGTGGTCAGCGAGCTCTTCTACCTGCTCAACTGTCGCTCGCTCGAGCGATCGAGCTTCCGGATCGGCTTCTTCGCCAACCGCTGGGTGATCGTCGGCATCGCCGTGAGCCTCGTGCTGCAGGCACTCTTTACTTACGTGCCGACGATGAACTCACTCTTCGATTCGGCTCCGATCGATGCCGGGGCGTGGTTGCGCATCGTCGCTCTGTCACTGATCCTCTGGGCGGTGGTCGGTTTCGAGAAGTGGGTTCGCGGCCGCCGTCGGCCGCAACCCCACAGTCCTCGGACCGGGCCATTGGCTTCCGGTATCGGTGAGTGAGCGGGAGAAGACTGGACTGGTGCTCTCCTGCAGTGGCGCGCCCGCGGCGCCTATGGGATCGGCGTGCTCTCGGTGTCGCTGCCTGAGCCCGAGCGCCGCGGCCGGCGGGCCATCAGCCGCCGGTCCCCACACCGGCCGAGAGTGCCTGCCAAGCCGCGCTGCACAGCACCTCAACGTCCTTGCGCGTCGGTCCGCGGCCGCCGGCCTCGAGCCAGTCGCGGACGATCACGGTGGCCGGGCCGAGCCACAGCGCGTAGAGGGTGCGGAGCGGCAGCCGGCGCAGCTGACCCGCATCGATACCCCGTCGGTACCAGCGCAGCACCCGCTTGAAGAAGGCGTCGTTGAGTCCGGAGGCGGCGGGCGCCGAACCCTGCAAGAGCAGCTTCGCCGCACCGGGGCGGCGCCCGCACCACTCGATGTGAAAGGCAACGATCGCGCGGATCCCGGCGCGGGAGTCCTCGTGCCGTTCGAGCTCGGCGAGGAACTCCTCCTGGTAGCTGCCGAGCGCGTGCTCGACGGCGGCCTCGGCGAGCGCCTGCTTGTCGGGAAAGTGGTGGTAGATCGCGCCGATCGAGACGCCGGCGTCTGCCTGGATGTCCACCAAGCGCGTCTGGATCGTGCCATCGCGGGCGAAGCGCTCGGTCGCCGCCGCGAGGATGCGGCGGCGACCGGCGGCATCGGATACTGCCGTGGTCGGCTTCATTTCCGCGTCGCCCCACCGGCTTCGAAGCCGGCGACCGCCTCGCGGAACGGCCCCGTCGTGAAGCAGTTCGCCTCCGCGTACTCCTCCATCGTCAGTGAGGTCTCCCAGGTGCTGTCGACGGCGGCGCGCAAGAGCGGTTTCGTCATCGCCATCGCATGGGGTGGCAGTGCCGCGACCCGCTCCGCCCACTCCACGGAGCGGGCGAGCAGCTCGGCGGCGGGGACGAGCTCGTGGACGAGGCCGAGCTCGTGCGCCTCCTCGGCGTCGAGGTGACGGCCCTCGACATAGAACGCAAAGGCGCCTTGGTAGCCGAGCCGTCGGCTCAAAGCCCAGCTCGTGCCAACCTCGGGGAGCAGTCCGATCCGGCCGAAGGCGGGCACGAGCCTCGCCCGCTCGGAGGCGAGGGCCAGGTCGCAGGCGAGCGCGAAGGCGAGCCCGACGCCGGCGGCGGGCCCGTTGAGCGCAGCGATAAAGGCCATGTCGGAGCGGGCGATCGTCCGTACGGCGGCACCGAACTGCCCGCGGATCCAGCGCCAGACGTCGGTCGAGCCGGCCGCCTCGGTGATCCGCTCCGTCGCCGAGCGCATCATCTGCATCTCGCCCCCGGCCGAGAAGCCGGCGCCTGCGCCGGTCAGGATTATCGTGCGGATGCTTTCGTCGGCGTCGAGCTCGCGCAGGGCCTCGTTGAGCTGCACGCAGATGGCGGCACTAAGCGCGTTCAGGTGCTCGGGCTCGTTCATCGTCACGATCGCTGCATTCGGGTCGATCCGCTCGACGGTCACCGCCTCATGCCCGGCGTCGCGGCCCCGCTCGTATGTCTCGGCGTACATGCCCATCGTCTGGCTTCCCTTCGTCGTTGACATCCAACCGAATATTATTCGGTAGGCCACCAACACGAACCCGACCGCCGCGCGAGGCGGAAGTATCGGGAGGCTCCGCAGGCGCTCCGCAATGGAGTGAACCGACCGGAGCGAAGGGCGCGAACCGACGGTCGCCCACCGACGGTGGCGGATCAGGAGGCGGCTGCGCGCTCGCCGGCGGGGGTAACCGGGCCCGCGTCGGTGGGCCATCGCCAGCGGCGCCGCAGCCACAGCGCCACGTAGACGAGGCCGACGAGAACGGGTACTTCGATGAGCGGTACGGCCTGCTCTTTACGATCGTTCTGCTGTCCCTGGATGGGTCGTCGTTGAGCCCCGGGATCACCGATCCCAGGGCCAGCCCACCGGCCGTCGCGAGTGCGATCCGCAGTGGCAGGAACGGTTCGTCCACGACAGACGGGCGGCAACAGGGGAGGTCGCCGTCACGACACGGGTGCGTCGAGGCTCATCGACTGCACGCTACTTCGAATCCTCGTGCGCTTGAGATACTGAGTCAGTGGCGATCGGATGTACACCTGGTGCGGCGGGAGGACGACTTCCCGGCGGACGGTGAGAGTCTGCGCCGGGCAGGCGACCTGGCTGTCTACTACGGCTCGGCCGGAGTGGGGACGCGATCTGGAGACTCCGGTCGAGACCTGATCGGCCGTCGCAAATTGCGACAGGTCTGCTGGGCACCGTGCCTGACTTCCCCTACACCACGGAAGCTCCCGGGTCCGAATCCTGTCGGGCGCGCGAGGACCGGCTGATGGGCGGGGCCCTCCGATGAGCGATGCAGGGCCGCGGAAAGGTGGTGCGGGCGAAGGCGCCGAGGGCGGAGCGAGCGCTGAGCAGGCGGCACAACGGATCGTCGACGAGCGTAGCCACCGAGACCAGCAGCATGATCGCCGACTTTCGGACGATCAGGGTCTGAGCGGCGCGGAAGCCGCCGAGCGGCTCGAACGTTACGGAGAGAACACCCTCGTCGAGGAAACCCGCAGCGTCCTGCTCGAGTTCCTCGCGCACTTCTGGGCGCCGATTCCGTGGATGATCGAGGCGGCCCTGATCCTCACCGCCCTGACCGGTCGTTGGGCCGACTTCGGGATCATCCTCGCTCTCCTCCTGCTCAACGGCCTGGTTGGCTTCTGGGAGGAGCACGAGGCGGCGAGCGCGATCGAGGCCTTGAAGGAGCAGCTCGCCAAGCAGGCGCGGGTCAGGCGCGGCGACGAGTGGCAGACGGTTCCGGCCGAGCGGGTCGTGCCCGGAGATCTGATCGCGGTCGAGCGGGGCTCGGTTATCCCCGCGGACGGGAGGATCCTCACCGGGGCGGCCGACGCCGACGAGTCGGCGTTGACGGGGGAGTCGCTGCCGGTGGAGAAGGGCGCGGGCGACGACGTGTTCTCGGGCACCGTCGTCACCCGTGGCTCGCCGCAGATCCGGGTTCTCGCCACCGGCGCGAGCACGATGTTCGGTCGCACCGCGGAGCTCACCGCGGAGAGGGGCCCCGCAAGCCACTTCGAGCAAGCGATCTTCAGGATCGGCAAGTACCTGATCGCGCTGGCGCTGGCGCTGGTCGGCGTGATCGTGGTGGTCTCGCTGCTTCGCGGCACCTCCCTGAGCACGACCCTCGAATTCGCGTTGGTCGTCACGATCGCCTCGATCCCGGTCGCGCTTCCCGCGGTGATGTCGGTGACGATGGCCGTCGGCGCCCGGTACCTGGCGCGGCACGAGGCTGTCGTCAGCCATCTGCCGGCGGTCGAAGAGATGTCAGGTGTCGACGTCCTCTGCTGCGACAAGACCGGCACGATCACCAAGAACGAGCTGACGATCGCCGACGTCGGGATCATCGCCGACGGCCTCGACCGGGACGGGGTTCTGCGCGAGGCCGCACTGACCGCGGAGATCGACACCTCCGACCCGGTTGATCGGGCGGTGCTGATCGCACTCGGGACGACGACCGACGATCCTCAGGTGCTCGACTTCCAGCCGTTTGATGCCGACCGCAAGCGTGCCGAGGCTCTGGTTCGTGGACCCGACGGCAGCCAGTATCGAGTGGCCAAGGGCGCGGTGCAGGCGATCGTCGATCTCGCCGGCGGAGGAGCCGGGGCGGACCGCCTCGTAGGGATGACGGCGGCGCTTGCTGAGAAGGGATATCGGGCGCTGGCGGTTGCGCGAGCCGACAACGACGAGTGGCGGATCAGCGGCGTGCTGGCGATCGAGGATCCGCCTCGCGAGGACTCCCGGGAGACGCTGCGGCAGGCCCGAAACCTCGGAGTTGAGGTGAAGATGGTGACTGGCGACCGGATCGAGATTGCCCGGCAGATCGCCGCCGAGGTCGGGATCGGCAGCGAAATTCTCGAGTCGATGGCGATCGAGCACCTCGAGGGTGAGCAGTTGGCCGACTCGGTAGGGGTCGCGGAGGGATTCGCCCAGGTGGTGCCCGAGGACAAGTTCCGGATCGTCGAGGCCCTGCAGTCGCGCGGCCACATCGTCGGGATGACCGGAGATGGTGTCAACGACGCGCCCGCGCTCAGCCGCGCCGACGCCGGGATCGCCGTCTCCGGCGCCACCGATGCCGCCCGCGCTGCGGCCGACATCGTGCTGCTCTCCCCGGGGCTGTCGGTGATCGTAGAAGCGATTCACCGCGCCCGCGAGGTATTCCGGCGGATGACGAACTACGCGATCTACCGGATCACAGAGACGATTCGGATCGTCCTATTCGTGACCCTGTCGATCGTCGCCTTCGCCTTCTTTCCCGTTACGCCGATTCAGATCGTTCTGCTTGCGATCCTCAACGACGCGGCGATTCTGACGATTGCCTATGACCGCGTCCTGCCTTCGGCCAGGCCCGAGCGCTGGGACCTCAGAGAGGTGCTGACGGTCGCCACCGTGCTGGGGTTGGTCGGAGTAGTCGAGTCCTTTTCGTTGGTCGGTCTCGCTGTCGGCCCATTGAGCATCGGCCACGATGAGGTGCAGACGCTGATGTATCTGAAGCTCTCCGTCGCCGGTCATCTGACCTTGTTCGTCGCCCGCACCCGGGGGCGCCTCTGGTCGTACCGCCCGGCCTGGATCCTGCTGATCGCCGTGATCGGCACCCAGCTGCTGGCGACCGCCATCGCGGTCGCCGGCCTGCTGATGGAGCCGCTTCGTTGGCAGCTCGCGGCGCTTGCCTGGGGATATGCGCTTCTTTGGATATTGCTGCTCGACCAGATCAAGCTCTGGACCTACGATGCCCTCCGGCGACGGGGCGAGGTTGCGCCAGAGCTGGCGGTCGCGCCGGGAAGCAACGGCTCTGCCTCCACCGGCGAGCGCTCCCGCTGCCCTTAGGCTGGAGCTCCGAGGCTGGAGCTCCGCCGGGCAGGCCCGCCTCGATCAGGGCGAGGAGCCGCTTGGCGCCGCCCTGTGGGAGCTCGACGAGGAGCTCAACTCGGTGTAGCTATCAGACGGGCCGCAAGGCGCCGTCGCCCGAGCCGAACAGCTCCGCCGCAGCTTTCAGGGCGGCGTCCGTCTCTTCGAGCGCACGTGTCCCCACCGCGGACTCCCATTCCTCCCGCAGCGACTCGAATATCTGACGCCCCGGCGCTACCCGCAGCGTAGGGCTACTCTGAGCGCATGGAGGGTCGCCCGGAGACCGGCGTAGGAGAGCAGCCCTACCCCGACCGTGGGATGACGACGGAGGCCTTCGCCGAGCACGTCAACCGCGGCAAGGCCCGGGCCCTACAGGCTTTGGGAGTCGACATCGTGATCGGCGAGCGGGCTGGTCCGCGCTTCCAGGACGCCTACAGCGGTCACTGGTTCTGGAACTGCCACTCGAACGGGGGGGTCTTCAACCTGGGCCACCGGCACCCCCGGGTGGTCGCGGCGCTGCGCGATGCGCTCGATCACATCGACGTCGGTAACCACCACCTGATCAGCGGTTGGCGCGCACGGGTCGGCGAGCAGCTCTCCGGCAGCACCGGCGGCGCTCTGCCCTTCGCGATCTTCACGCCGTCCGGCAGCGAGGCGGTCGATCTGGCGCTGCGGCTCGCCCGCGCCCGCACCGGCCGCGAGGGGATCGTCGCCACGCTCGGCGGTTACCACGGCCATGCCGGCCTGGCCTGGGCGGCATCGGACCCGCGCTGGGCGGAGCCCTTCGGCTTCACCCTGCCCGGCTTCGACCACGTCCCCTACAACGACCTCGAGGCGATGCGCGCGGCGATCGGTCCCGACACGGCAGCGGTGCTCCTCGAGTCGATCCCCGCGACGCTCGGCTTCCCGCCTCCCGCACCCGGCTACATGAACGCGGTCGCCGGGCTCGCCCACGAGCATGGGGCGCTGCTGATCTGCGACGAGGTCCAGACCGGCCTGGGCCGCACCGGCAGCCCCTGGTACTTCCAGCAGGAGGGCGTCGAGCCCGACGTCGTGATCACCGGCAAGGGGCTCGGAGGGGGTGTGTACCCGATCAGCGCCGCCCTGGTCAGCGCCGAGATCGAGTCCTTCTTCGACGAGAACCCGTTTGCCTACGTCTCGACCTTCGGCGGCGCCGAGCTCGGGTGCGCGGTCGCCGGCGCGGTGCTCGACGAGGTCCTCGCACCCCAGTTCCTATCCCGCGTTGCGGAGCTCGGCGAGCGGTTCGAGCAGGGCTTCGCCGGGCTGCCGTTCGAGCTGCGGCGCCGAGGACTGACTATGGGTCTCTGCTTCGAGGGGGAGGCGGGCGGGGTGCTTGCCGCGAAGAAGCTGATCGACGCCGGCGTATTCGCCGTCTACGCCGAGCACGATCATCGAGTGACCCAGTTCAAGCCGGCGCTGATCCTCAGCGACGAGCAGGCTGACGAGATCATCGAGGTCGTTGGAGAGGCTTTGACGTGAGCGGGGATGGTCGCGCCTCGCCCGGCCACCTCAGCGACGGCGCCCTGCGTGAGCTCGAGGAGCTCGTCGAGGACGCGCTCGCTCGTCGTGACGAGGACGCGCTGCCGAAGCTCGGCCACGGCGAGATTTCGCTCGTGCTCGCGTGGCCGCCCGAGCAACCGGAGTTCGCCTGCAAGCGGTTGCCGGTCTTCCCCTCACAGCAGCGTTTCGATGCCTACGGTCGCGTGCTCGACGATTACCTTCGCGCCCTCGCTGGGGCCGGGGTCGGCGTCGTCGCGACCGAGCTGCGCGGCGCGGCGCTCCCAGGCGGGAAGGTCGCCGGCTACGTCGTGCAGCCGATTCTCGCGGCGGAGGGTCTGGCGCCGCAGGTGCTGGCCGGCGCGGACCCGGTCGTCGGGCATCCGCTCGTCGGCGCCGTCGTCGACCTCGCTGCAGAGACGGTCGGACCGCGGCTCGGGCTCGACGCACAGCTCGCCAACTGGGTCTGGGACGGCTCCGAGCTGACCTACATCGACGTCTCGACGCCGCTCATCTGGGACGCCCAGGGGCGCGCGCTGCTCGATCTCGAGCTGATCGCCCAGTCGTTTCCGTGGGTTCTGCGCGGGGCGCTGACGCGCTTCGTGGCCCCCGGCATCCTCGACACCTATCGCGACCTGCGCAAGGTCTACCTCGACCTCTGCGGCAACCTGCTCAAGGAGCGCCTGGACCGCTGGCTGCCGCCGTTCGTCGACGGGGCAAACACCCACCTCGAGGATCCGCTCACGGTCGACGAGGTGCAGCGCTATTACCGAAGCGACAGCAGACTCTGGGAGGCGCTGCTCCGGATCCGCCGGCTCGACCGCGCCTGGCAGCAGCGCGTGCGACGGCGCACCTATCCGTTTCTGCTGCCCGACGAGACCGAGCGTTAGCGGGGCCGGATCGCCGTGCCGTCTGTGCCCGCGCCGAGAGCGCGGGTAATTGCCCCCACCGAGGGGCTAGAGTGACTGAGGAGGGCAGCAGTGGGGCGCCGCCCGAGCGAAGCGCTCGATTGGAGGGGCTCGCATGGACGCACGTCAGCAGGACCGACAGCCGCCCGTCGAGGACGGGAGGCACCCCTCGGTCCTCGGCCGCTCGTTGTTTGTCCTCCTGGCGGCGCTGATCCTGGGCCTCGCTGCGATCGCGTTGACCACCTACCGTCTGGTCGCGTCCCCGGGGGAGACTGGCGACTCGCTGGGGAACGTTCTGACTTCGGCCGCCATGGTCTTTGCCAGCGCCGGCTTCGTCGCCGCCGCCCTCCGCAGCGTCGGGGACGCCCGTCGCTCCTGGTCCTGGCTCGCGGCGGGGGGGATCATCTACCTGCTCGGCGAGCTGACCTGGGCGGTCGAAGCGGCGGTCGCGCCCGAGCCCGCCGGCAACTCTCTCGCCGACATCTTCTGGCTCGCCGCGCTCCTTCCCCTGTTCGTCGGGCTGATGATCCGGGCCCGCGAGAGCACGCCCATCTCGGCTCGCGGCGAGGGCCTCCTCGACTCGCTGATCGTCATCGGGTTGTTCGGGGTCCTGGTCGGCAGGTTCGTGCTCGGCGGGCTCTTCGAGCCCGGCGTCCCGGTCTCCGAGACCGTCGTCGGTCTCGCCTATCCCACTGCCGACGCAGCCCTGCTGTGGATGCTGCTGCGGGGGATCTACCGGACGAACTCGCGCTGGGACAGCGAGCAGGGGCTGCTTGCCGCCGGACTTCTTGCCCTCCTGGCGGGTGACATTCTCTGGGCCTCGGGGCCCCAGACGGGAGCGACCTATCCGGACTTTGTCTACACGGTTGCCGGCCTCGCGCTTGGCGGTGCCGGGTTCGTCGCTGCGAGGACGGCGGGGCGCGACGCCGTGCCCCAGCAGCTGACCAACCCCGCGCGACCCCTGCTCGTCGACCTGATGCCATACATCGCCGGGATCGTGGTTACGGCGGTAGCGTTCTCGCTCGATCTCTCCGGCCACCAGGACGACCTCGTGACGCTCGCCGCCGGCGGCGTCCTGCTGTTGGTCCTGGCCCGCCTGGCGATGGCGGTGCGCCAGAACCGACGGCTGCGCGAGGCCGCGGAGGAGCGGGCCGTCTTCGACGTGCTCACCGGCCTCAGGAACCACCGTTACTTCCGCGAACGCCTCGACGAGGAGCTCGCCCGGGCCAGGCGTGCGGAGTCCTCGGTCGGCCTGCTGGCGATCGACATCGATCGCTTCAAGGACGTCAACGACACGATCGGGCACCTCGGCGGAGACCGCCTGCTGAGCGAGATCGGCGGCGTCCTGCGGACCAACGCCCGGCCCAGCGACACCGCGTGCCGGGTCGGTGGTGACGAGTTCGCCGTGATCCTGCCCGAGGTCGACCTCGATAGCCTCGCCGCGGTCGCTGAAAGGATTCATGCCGCCGCCGCCGAGATCCGGCTCGCGAGCTCCGACAGCGTCGAGGCGGGCTATCTCCCGGTGTCGGTCTCCATCGGCGCCTGCCTGTATCCCGCGGCCGCCGCGGATCAGCGCTCGCTGATCGAGAATGCCGACCGCGCCCTGTATCGCTCGAAGCGCGACGGGCGAAACCGTGTGACCGTCTTCGATCCCGGCTTCGCTGCCCCCGCAGGCCCCGACGAGGCGCTGGCCGAGGCCGAGCGCAAGGTCCAGGAGCGCGAGCTCGATCTGACCCGGATCTTCGCCGCCGCCCCCGACCCGCTGCTCATGCTCAGCCCGGTCGGCCGGATCGTCGATGCGAACCCGGCGGCATGCCGGGTTACGGGCCTTTCCGTCACGCAGATGCGGGAGCGCTCGATCTGGGACTTTCTCAGGGAGCGGGACGCCGAGCGGGTGGCAAGGATGCTCACTGGCGAGGCGGTCGGGCAGCGGGAGGACGAGGGCGAGGTCGAGATCGCACTTCCCGACGGCGCCTCTCGGTGGCTCGAGTTTACGAGCACCGCTTTCCCGCCGGATCGGTTTCTCATCGCGCTCCGCGACGTGACCGATCAGCGCGTTGCGGTCGAGCAGCTCGAGCTCAGCGAGAAGAAGTTCCACGCGCTCTTCGAGAGCGCCGGGGATGCGATCTACGTGCTGGATGACGAAGGCACGATCACCGACGCGAACGGTGCCGCCGTCGACTTGAGCGGCATCACGCGGGAGCAGCTGATCGGCTCCGAGGTCGGCGAGTTGGTCGGCCCGGAGCAGCGCCGGGAGTTGGCGAGCCTGATGCAGGATCTCCTCACCGGACAGCGCGCCGAGGGGATCTTCGAGGCCACCTGGCCAGACGGGTCGCGGCGGGCGGTTCAGTTCAGCTCCGTCGCCAACTTCATTCCCGGCCGGCACCTGTCGATCGTCCGCGACGTCACCGAGCTGGTCAACGCGCAGCGAGCGACGGCGGGGCGCGAGCGCGTGCTCGAGCAAGGCGGGCCGGGCGAGGCCGGGGACTATCGGTGAGCCAGCGCGCAGGCAGTAGGACGATCGCCGCCCGCCCTCCACCGCGGCGTCACGCGGCTGCGCGTGGCGACACGGAGACGCTGCTGCCTCTGCCTTACATGCGGCTCCGTCTGCGGATCGCCGTCACGATCGCGTTCTCCCTGCTCTGGGTCGGAGTCTCGACCTGGATCGCGATCCCCTGGATCGAGGACCTCGCCGGCGCGATCACGCTGCCGCTGGCGATCGCCGTCGTCGCCGGGATCGCGCTGATCCCCGGCTACCTCAACGCGAACCTACTGGCCGCGGTCGTCCTGGATCGCCCGCCGCCCTTGCCCGATGTCGAGGAGCTCCGCTTCCCGCGTGTGACCGTCATGGTCGCGGCCTTCAACGAGGAGGCGACTGTCGCCGAGACGCTCGCCTATATCGCGGCTCAGGACTACCCGGGGGGAATCGAGATCGTGGTCGTCAACGATGGATCGACGGACGCGACCGTCGTGGTGGCCGAGCGCGAGGGCCGCGGCGAGGGCCGGATTCGCGTGCTCACGGTGCCGCACGGAGGCAAGTCAGCAGCGCTCAACGCCGCGCTCGAGGGGGTCACGACGGAGGTCGTGGCAACCGTCGACGCCGACACGCTGCTGATGCCACAGTCGTTGCACCGCGCGGTCGCGCGTTTGCTCGCCTCGCCCGCGGACACGGTCGCCGTCGCCGGCTCCGTGCTTGTCCGCAACTCGCGCAACAACCTGATCACCCGCATGCAGGAGTGGGACTACTTCCTCGGTATTGCGACGATCAAGCGTCAGCAGGCCCTCTACCAGGGGACGCTTGTGGCCCAGGGCGCATTCAGCGTCTACGACGCGGACGCCCTGCGCCGCGTCGGCGGCTGGGAGGACGGCCGAATCGGCGAGGACATCGTGCTGACCTGGGCATTGATGGCGCAGGGCGGGCGAACCCTCTATGAGTCGACGGCGATCGCCTTCACTCAGACACCGAGCAGGTTCAGGCGCTTCGCCCGGCAGCGACGGCGGTGGGCGCGGGGGATGATCGAGGGCCTGCGGGAGTTTGGACCCGGCCTGATCAGCCGGCGCCGGGCCTTCGCTCACGGCGTCCTCGTCGACTACGCCTTCCCCTACGTCGATGCCGCCTTCTGCTTCGCGTTCCTCCCCGGCTTGATCCTGGCGCTGACCGGAAACTTCGCGATCGTCGGCCCGATGACGATCGCGGTGCTGCCACTGAACATGCTTTTGGCCGGCGTGATGTACATCCGCCAGAACCGGGTCTTCGCAGAGGTTGATTTGCGCGAGCGTCGCAACCCGCTCGGCTTCCTCGCCTACGTCCTCCTCTACCAGATGCTCTCCTCGCCGATCTCGTTGTGGGGGTACTTCCAGGAGCTCACCCGCCGGAAGTCTGGGTGGTAGTCCGGAGGGCGTAGGCCCTCTGCGAGCGGTCCAGCCGATCGCCTTTACGAAGGCCTTGCCTGCGCCTTGCCGGTTGATGGGCATCGGCGTCCTATCGTCGATCTCCATCGGCCCCAACAGAAGGAGACAGCAATGAAGCGGCTCTTCTCGCTGGCGCTCGTCGCCGGCCTGCTCGTACCTCTTGCCCCGTTCGCGGGCGGGGTCGCGAGCGCCGCCCCCAAGTTCGGCACCAAGCTCTCGATTGCCTACGCACGCTCTGCGGGCGGCCGGTTCTCGGGCACGGTCAAATCACGTGAGCAGGCCTGCCTCGCAGGCCGCAAGGTCACCGTCTATCTGAAGCAGGGAGGCAAGGACAAGGCGGTCGGCAACGGCATCAGCGACAAGCGCGGGGGCTGGTCGGTTTCACCGCATGGCACCGTAGCCCCCGGCTATTACTACGCCCGGACGCGGGCCCAAGGGCTTGGCGCGGGTGCCGGAACCTGCGGCGCGGCGAAGTCGGCGACGACCCGCGCATCCTGATCGGGGCGAAGCCAGGATGCATTTGGAACGCTCGAGCACTGCTAGGTCTGGTCAGCAGGTTCACGTTGTGCGTCGCTCGCTTCCAGTGCCCTGCACGTAGGCGTCTCCGTACCCAACACGGTTTCAGCACAGCGCCCGGGCGGCGAGGCTAAGGGCATGATGAACCCGCGCAGCAACCCGCGGGTAGATCCAGCTCGCCGGCTCGGATGCAGGCGGCTCGGCCTACTTATCCTGGCCACCGCGGCGCTGATTACGGCGGTCGAGGGGCTCGGCGCTGAGGTAGGCGAGGGGAGCGGCGGAGGCGACGTTGCCAAGGGCCGTGGCAGGGTCTGGGTGACGACGAGCGGTAATCATTCCGAGCGTCATCGAACACTGCCGATCACGCGATCGGCCTGGCAGCGACCGCGTGTCGTGGCCTCATTGAAGCCGCGGCAGCTGCACGATCCGGTGAAGGGAGACCGGCTACGAGTCAGCGCCGAGCAGCAGCTGACGAACAACTGCGTATCTGCCAAGCCACGCTGCGTTGGGCCTCCCTATCAGTACAGCCCCCGGATCGAAGCCAGAATTGAGCTGAGCACAGGCACCGATCCAACGCCGGAGCGGGCGATAGTGCTGGCTCGTGGTCGCGAGCGTTGCGGACAAGCCGAGCCCTACCGCGAGCATCACTGCGTGCTCGTAATCAAGGCCAGGCAGCGGCGATTCAAGGATCCTTCGTCGCTCTGCTCTTCGGGTCACTGCCGGCTCAACCTCGTATTCAGCGCCCATGACCATGCGGCGGGGCACGGCGACCGGATCATGCTCGGTGGAAACCGGCCCGACGGCTACGTTCCGCAGGACCGCGGTCGGCTCAACCTCGTCCACATCCGGGGCGGCAGGCCGGCGGCGAAGCACCGAAAGTCGACGAGGCTCCGTCTGCCGGCCGTGAGGCCCGATCTCCGCCGCCGGAGTGTCATGGCCGTGCCGCTGCGACACCTGAGCAAGGGCGACGGCCTCGAGGTATCCGCGGCTGTGCGCACCTCCATCTCCCACCTTCCCTACTCGGTGCGACAGACGGCGCAGTTGGTCCTCGCCTCGCGACCTGACGCCATCGAGCCCGATCGCCGGGCGCGGCGAGTGGGGAAGCTCAACGGTGAGATCGGCGAGAGCAACGGCTTCAACTGCATCCTGCCGCTCGGTGGCTGCACGAGCCACAAGGTCGGAGTCATCAAGATCCGTCGCGATTCCAGGCGAAGGATGTACGTGAACCTGGTCACCCTGCTCGGCCCGAAACGGGCAAATGCAGGCTCCCACGACATGGTTCGTCTCCGGTCGGGCTCGCTCGACGTGGTCCGTTACCTGACACCCCGGAGGACCAGGCCATAAAGCGGGACATGCGTGGCGGAGCTACATGCTCCGCATCCCGTGGCACTGCGCTCGTTCACGGATGCGGGAGTGCCCAGTCGCCGAAGTAGCCGGCCAGCCGGAGGGTGAAGCAGAACAGGGCCCCGACGTACATCATCCGAACCGCCGGCTGGCCGAGCCGGACGCCGACCACCATCAGTAGCGCGCCCGCGAGGGCCGCGGTGGCGTAGAAGTTGGCGATCAGGACCGCCGGCACGACGTTGAGCAGGACGTCGCGCAATAGTCCGCCGCCCACCGCCGTCAACACGCCCATCAGCACCGCGGTCAGCGAGTTCATCCCGAAGTCGAGCGCCTTGCCGGCGCCTGCGACCGCATAGGCGGACAGGCCCGCAGCGTCCAGAACGGCCAGGAGGTCGGCCGGGACGTCGCTGATCTGCCCAGAGAACGCTGCGACCAGCAGCCCCCAAAACGCCGCGGTGCCAACGTAGCTCTTGTAGCGAAGCCCGGCCGGCGGTACGTCGCCGAGCAGCACGTCGCGGAGGATCCCGCCGCCGAGTGCGGTGACGAATCCGGCGACCACGATGCCGAGGACGTCAAGGCCTGCATCGAGCCCGAGCAGCGCCCCTTCGAGGGCGAACACGCTGGTGGCGCCGAGATCGAAGCCGGTGATCACACCAGCCGGCAGCGGCTGTTGGGAGCTCTTCGCCGGATCCTCCGGAATGCGCTCAGCCATTGCGGCGCAGGGGCCTACTCGCCCTCGGCGGCGAGAGTCTCCGCAAGCGCCGTGTGGAGGAGGTCGGTATGGCGTGAGTCGAAGGGCAGCGGCGGGCGGATCTTGAGCACGTTGTCCTGGCGCCCGGTGGTGCTGATCAGAACGCCGCGCTCGCGCATCCCGTTCTTGACCCTGTCGGCCAGGGCGGGATCGGGCGAGCCGTCCTCGCCGGCCAGCTCGACGCCGGTCAGCTGCCCCCAGCCGCGCACTGCCGCGATCCCTGCATGGGCGCCGGCGAGCTCCTCGATGCCGGTCCGCAACTCTGCCCCGACCCGCTTTGCGCGCGCGACGAGCTGTTCCTCCTCGATCACGTCGAGAACGGTCAGCGCCGTCACAGTTCCCGGCGGATTGCCGCCGAAGGTGCTGAAGAACTCGCGCAGCTGGGCGAAGCGGTCGACGATCTCCCGGCGGGTGACGAGCGCCGCGATCGGGTAGCCGTTGCCCATCGGCTTGCCCATCGTGACCATGTCCGGCTTGATCCCGGAGGCGGCGAACGACCACAGGTCGTCGCCCGTCCGGCCGTGCCCGACCTGGACCTCGTCGGCGACGTAGAGGCCACCGGCCTCGTGGGTGAGCGCGAGGATCTCCTCCAGGTAGGAGGGGTCGGGCGGGAAGACGCCGTCGCTCGTGAAGGCCCCGTCGATGAAGACCGCCGCGGGCGCGAACCCCCGCTCGGCGAGGCGGCCGAGGGCGGCACCGTAACCGCCGCGAGGGCCAGAGCCATCAGGGCCGGGCGGGGGGAAGCGCTCGATGTTGGCCGCCAGCGGAGCGCTCGAGCCCTCCGGTGAGAGGTCGGCGATCACGGCGCTGATCCCGTGGTATGCGTACTCGGAGGAGAGCCCGCCGCCGGCACCCGTGAAGGCGGTGGCGATGCGCCACGCGAGGTCGTTGGCCTCGCTGCCTGAGTTGACGAACATCACGGTGTCGAGGCCGCCCCCGGCGGGCATCGAGGCGAGTAGGCGCTCCGCCAGCTCGATTGCGGCCTCGTGGACATAGCGCATGTTCGTGTTCAGGGTCCGGGCCTGGCGGGCAAGCGCCTCGACGACGCGTGGGTGCGAGTGGCCGACGACGGGCACGTTGTTGTAGGCGTCCAGGTAGCGGTTGCCCTCGGCATCGATCATCCATACGCCCGCGGCCTCGACCATCTGCAGCGGGCGCGCGTAGGTGGGTGGCATCAGCGCCGAGCCGAGCGCGGCGCTGCGCCGGCGCAGTAGCTCCTCCATCGGCTTGGCCCGCGTGAACGAGCGAAAGCCGAAGCGGCGCGCCGTCTCCTCGGGCCCGAGCCCGTCGCAGAGCTCGAGCAGCGGCCAGGCGTCGACGTCGAAGCCGGCGATGTACTCGTTGCCGGGGTTCTCGGCGACGCGGACGGCGGAGATCGAGGCGCACGCGGTCGCCCGGGCCGCGAACAGGTCCGGCAGCAGCTCGAGCTCGATCTCCTCGAGCGGGATAATGCTGCGATAGCCGTCGAGCAGCGCTGCCGCGGCGTGGAACAGCGCGTCTCCCCGGCGACTCCAGACGACCGAAGCCCAGGCAGCGGTGACGTCGGCCATCAGCGCCGTGTGGCTCATGTCGCCGAAGTCGATGATCCCGGTGATCTCGCGGTTGCCGTCCAGGGTCACGTTGTTGATGCTGAGGTCGCCGTGGATCACCTGGGATCGCAGCTGCGGCCAACGCGGCAGCACCCGTTGCTCGAAGCGGTCGATCGAGCGGTTGAGAAGCCCGCGGCGCTCGCGGTCGGCGACGCGCGCTGCCAGCGGCCGCAGCTCCGCGACGTGCTGGATGTCCCACAGCAGCGGCCGCCCGGCCGCCGGATGGAAGAACCCGCGCAGCGCACGGCCGAGCCGCGCGAGAACGCGGCCGAAGTTCCACAGTGCGTCGTCGTCGAGCGTGCTCGGGTCGACGTCCGCGTCGCCGGGCATGAAGTCGTAGAGGCGGACGAGATGTCCCGAGTCACCGCTCCCCTCCGCCCTCGCCAGGTAGCCGGCGGGTCCCTCGCCTGTAGCGGCGGGCACCCGTCTGGGCAACGCGATCGGCAGGTCGTCGTCGACGCGCTTGGCATGGAGGGCGGCGGCGATCTCCATCTCCGCCACGGCCTGCTGCTCGGAGGCGTTGGAGATCTTGAGCACCGCACGGCCGCCGGCGCCGTCATCGATGAGGAAGTTCTGGTCGCGCTCGCTGTCGAGCGGCGTCGCTGCGCCGCTGACGCCGAAGAGGTCGGCGGCGAGCGTCGCCGCGTCGGCGTCTCCGACGCTCGGCGGCGTCGAGCTCAGCACGTCGGCGGTCACGCCCTGGTCCGGAGTCACTGTCATCGTCGGCGATGGTATTCGGCCGGCTGGCGAGCGCCGATGCGCCGGCACTACACTGCGCGCCGTGCGGCGCTCTTTGGGGGTACTCGTCCTGCTCAGCTTCCTGCTCCTTGCGGTGCCGGCTGCCCGTGCGAGCGACGAAGAGCGTGGTGACCCGTTTCGCGCCCCGGTCGAGCCTGCCCCCGGGCCTAAGCAGCCCGCGCCGCGCAAGTCGTCTACGTCACCGAAGTGCCCGTCCAGCCTGAGCTGCGACTTCGTCCCGGCCGCCTACGCCGAGAACTCAGGCCCGACCGACTGGGGCAACTACGACCTGGCGAAGCGGCCCGGCGACGGGATGGACATCGACCGGATCGTGATCCACGACACCGAGGCGAGCTACGCCGACACGCTGAACATCTTCGAGACGCCGAGCAGCTACGTGAGCGCGCACTACGTCGTTCGCTCCCACGACGGCTTCGTCACGCAGATGGTTCCGCTCCGCGACATCGCCTATCACGCGGGCAACTACTACTACAACGAGCATTCGATCGGGATCGAGATCGAGGGCTACGCGCTGGAGGGGAACACGTACTACACCCCCGAGGTCTACAAGTCCGTTGCGGCGCTGGTCGCCTATCTGGCGAAGCGCTACGACATCCCCCTGAACCGCAGGCACATAGTCGGTCACGACCAGGTCCCCGGTCCGAACCTGACCTACCAGGCGGGCATGCACTGGGATCCCGGGCCCTTCTTCAACTGGAACCGCCTGATGCGACTCGCCGGCGCCAAGAACGCGCCCGCTCGCGGAGAACCCGAGGTCGGAGACGCCGTCGTCATCCAACCTCACTACCGGAAGAACGAGCCCCCGGTATCGAGCTGCGAGACCGAGAACGGCACGACCAAGTGCACGGACCTGCCCGCGCAGGCGGCCAACTTCGTCTACCTGCACACGAAGCACAGGGAGGGTTCGCCGTACATCTCCGACACGTTCCTGTCCGGCACCTCGACCGAGCCCGACGGAGTCGGCACGACGCAGGCCGACGATTGGGGGGATAAGGCCGTCGCCGGACAGGCCTTCATCGTCGCCGGCGTCAAGGGCGACTGGACCGCGGTCTGGTACGGCTCCCAGAAGGCCTGGTTCTACAACCCGGGCGGCGCGAACACGTCACCGACGAAGGCGCGCTACGCGAAGGTCCGTAAGTCGAAGAATCCGATCCCCGTCTGGGGCGCCGCCTACCCGTCGAAGCTGCAGAACCTGACGCTCGGCTACGCGATCCCGAGGGGTCAGAAGTACACGGTGACCGGGCCGGTGCCGACGAACCGCTACGTCGCCGATCTGTTCGACGACCTGAGCAACTACTACGTCTCGACGGGCAAGTCCGTCTACTACCAGATCCAATACAACCACCGGCAGGGTTTCGTCCTCGCTCGGGACGTGGCGATCCACAAGGCCGGCTAGACCGGCCGGCCGGCGCATCAGGCCGGTCGCTTCTCCCAGGGCGAGCCGATCCCCTGGCGATCACTGCCGGCAGCGATCTCGCGTTCCGTGCCCTCGTACGTCCGGCCGACACTCGAATCCAAGGCCGCGAGCTGAGCCAGGACGGCCGCTCGCCGATCCTGCGGCACGGTCTCGAGGAGATCCTCGAGCAGAGCACGGATCCGCCGACTGACCTGGACCGACCCCTCGCCGAAGATGCGCGTCTCATCGATGGCGATGCTCACGAAATCCGCCCACGACGGAGCCGGGTAGCGGAACCGCACTACACCGTCGGCATCGCGGAACTCGCCCGGGGTCAGCCGCTTGTTCGAGAGGCGTCGCAGGAGCAGGTCGATCTGGTCGAGTGCCTGAACCGAGGTGGTCGGATCGTTGACGCCGGGCGAGAGCGCCTTCGCTGAGATATCGGCGAGCAGGCGGAAGATGAACGCCGGGTCCTGCTTGATCGTGCGCTCGTCCCCAACCGCGACGGAGCCTCTGAGCTTCCGCCCCGAGATCGCGCCGGCCTTCCCATAAACGCGGAACAGGGGCAGCCCCGGAGCGACGAGATCGCCGATCGGCGGGACGAGCTCAACCACGGCGTTGGACGCCCGGGCGATCTCGACGATGCCCTTCGAGTCGATGCTCTGCAGGATCCCGGGCTCGTCGTCGTAGTCGACCACCTCGATCGGCTCGGCGTCCGCTGCAGCCGGCCCGGAGCCGTCCCGCGCCCCGCCTGGAGCATCGCTCTCGCCGACCCCCTGCGGGTAGACCCGATCGATCACCTCGGCACCGTCGCGGCCGAGATCGCGCAGCACCGACGCGACCCGCAACCCCTGGGTCGTGCGGCTGATCAGACGCAGGAACAGGACCATGCTGAAGAGCAGCAGCCAGAGCGCGACCTGAACCGAGAAGTCGGGGATGAAGTCCTCGTTGGTCGCCGGCTGGATCTTCCTTAGCACGAGGAGCGCGTAGATGAACGTGGCCATGAACATCCCGAGCGCGATCTTCGTAGTCGGATCACGGAGGAAGCGGCGCAGCATTCGCGGTGAGAACTGGCTCGAGCCGAACTGAACGGCGAGCAGGAGGATCGAGAAGACGAACCCCGTGAACGTGATCATCCCGCCGGCCAGCGTGCCGAGGATGCTCTGTGCCGAGCTCGCACCGAACGAGACCCCGATCACATCGCTGGTGCGCTCGTCGATGCCGGGCAGGATCAGTCCCATGGCGATTGCCAGCGCAGTGAAGATCGCCGGCACGATCCAGATGCTGTTGCGGACGTATTCGATCAGCTTCCAACGGGTTCGCCAGGACAGCACGAAGCACCTCTCCTTTGTCGGATCCTGCGGGCAGGTTCGCAGAATCGCCGCGCCTTACAGCGGCCGGTCACGTCGCCGTTCTGCCTTCGAGTTGCCGCGATGCCTGGCGGACGCTCGCAGTAACCGCCCGATTCTGCGAGGGTTGGGTCATGCCCGAGGACGACTGGCAGGAGCAGACGCTCGGTCGGGTCCGGCAGCTGATCCAGGCGGCCGAGCCCGACGTGGTCGAGGAGAACAAGTGGCGCAAGGCGTCAAACCCCGGCGGCGTGCCGGTCTGGTCTCTTGACGGGATCATCTGCACGGGGGAGACCTACAAGGACAAGGTCAAGCTCACGTTCGCCAAGGGAGCATCGCTCGAAGATCCGGCGGGGCTCTTCAACTCGGGCTTCGGCGGCAACACGCGCCGCGCGATCGACATCTTCGAGGGCGAGGAGCTCGACGAGGATGCCTTCAAGGACCTCGTCCGCGCGGCGGCCGAACTGAACTCCGCCGGCTAGTACTAGTGGACCCGTCCGCAAATACGATCGCCCCCGGCGGCGCCCAGACCCGCCTGAGGGCACTCGCCGGGGACTGATCGAACTTACGGACGCGTCCACTGGGTCCTCGCCGGCCCGAGTACGATTCGGCTGACGTCGGGCCCGGGGTGGGCTGGGGCGGGACCTGATCGGAGACTGGGATGAGAGTTGAACTACCGCGCGGCGGCCGGCTTGGGATCGCGATTGTCGCGGCCTGTGCAAGCGCGCTGGCGCTGATTGCGATCTCGGCGCCGCGCGCCGAGGCTGGTGTCGGCATGAAGTGCCCCGGCACCTTCACCGTCGACCACAACGACTCGATCGGGCGGCTGAAGCTGAAGGCGGGCAAGTACGACATCAAGGTCAAGCGGATGCAGTGCGATCTCGCCTCGCACTACTTCGCCGTCTTTCTCGACGACCCCGACGGCAAGCTGCCCAAGAGCTGGCACCTCGACGTGCGCAAGGCGAAGTTCCGCAACGCCGCCCGCAACATCTCCTTCCGCGTCAGCCCCGCCAAGCGCGGCGGCGGAGGTGGTGGTGGAGGCGGTGGTGGAGGCGCCGGCGGCAAGCTCTGCCCGGGCACCTTCCGCGTTCAGCACAACGACCACATCGGCCGCCTGCGGTTGCCGAAGGGCAACTACCAGCTCCGCGCCAAGCGGATGTCGTGCACGGGCAACAACGGTGCCTCCGGCTACTTCAAGGACTTCCTCGCGGCTCCGAACGACAAGCTGCCCAAGGGCTGGCGTCTGAATCTGGCGAAGCAGAAGTTCCGGAACGCCAAGCTCGACGCCTCCTTCTCGGTGAAGAAGGTCTCAGGCTGACCCGACCCGACGGCAGCGGCCTGGCGGCTGCGGCGGCTACCAGCGGACCGGCAGCGTCCGCAGCTGGTTGACGAACGGCGAGACGACGGGCACCGGCTCGCCGTCGAGCGTCATCTCCGGGAACCTCTTCAGGGTCTCCTCGAGCAGCACCTTGAGCTCCAGCCTGGCGAGCGCGGCGCCGAGGCAGAAGTGGCGCCCGCCGGCCCCGAACGCCTGGTGGTCAGGATTGCGGAGGGCCTGGAAGTTGTCGGGGTCCTCGTACTCGTCCTCATCCCGGTTCGAGCTGACGTACCACATGACTACCTTCTCGCCCTCCTTGATCGGCTGGCCGGCGAGCTCGGTATCGCGGGTCGCGGTGCGGCGGAAGTGGGCGAAGGCGGGGAACATGCGGAGCGCCTCCTCGACCGCGCCCGGGATCAGCTCGGGGTCGTCGAGCAGCAGCTGGCGCTGGTCCGGGTTCTCGATCAAGGCCCGCATCGCACTCGTGTACGTGGCCTTCGTCGAGTCGTTGCCGGCGGCGACGAGCAGGAAGAAGCCCATCACGATCTCGTGATCGGCGAGCTTCTCGCCGTCGATCTCCGCGTGGACGAGGACGCTGGTCAGGTCGTCGGTCGGGTTCTGCCGGCGAGCCTCGATCATCTCGGTGCAACGGCGGAAGATCTCCGGGAACACCTCGGCCGTGATCCGCTCGATCTCCTCCGGCTTGAAAGCCTGATCGCTCGCGCCGAGGGTCGTGTTCATGAGCTCGGCCCAGACCCTGTCGTCGGTCTCGTCGATGCCCATGAAGCTGCCGATCACGCGGGAGACCACGGGCTGCGCGACGTCAGCGACCAGGTCGCAGCGGCCGCGATCGGAGACCGAGTCGAGGACGCGCGTCGTGATCGCCCTGATCGCGTCCTCGTGCGCGGCGATCCGCTTCGGCGTGAAGCCGCGCTGGAAGAGTTGCTTGAGCCGGTCGTGCTTCGGCGGGTCCATGGCGATGAACATCGACTGCATGAGCTCGAGCGGGATTCCATGGGTGAGGGCGGTGACGCCCCCGACATGCGAGGAGTACGTCTGCCAGTCGAGCGAGACCGTCCGCACATCGGCGGCCTTGTAGACGCCCCAGAAGCCCTCTTCGTTCGGGAAGTCGGGGAGCTCGCTCCAGTGGATGGGGCACTCGCTCCGCAGCCGCTTCATGTACGGGTGGGGCGGCCCGTCGGCCCAGAGCTCTTCGCCCGCGAGGGCCAGTTGATCGAGCGGCAGCTCGAGTTGATCGCGAATCCCGATGGCCATCTGCTCGTCCTCCTCGTATTCCGCCGTCGGTGCGCGGCGCGTCGCGATTCGCAGCGTACTGGCTGCGCAGCCAGTGCCGCGATCAGGTTCCGGCAGCGGCAACCCCGGGGGTCGCCGGTGCCGGCCTTCAGTTGCGCGCTACGGCCCCGGGAACGTGAAGTCGAAGCAGGGGCCGCCGCCGCACGTGTCCGTGATGTGGCTCAGCGCCGGCGGCTGCAGGAAGTCCGAGACCATCTGCTGCTCCTCGGGCGTGCGGCGCGGCAGCTCGTGCGGATCGGCCCCATCCCGGTTGGGGACGTTGGCGATCGGTGGCACGTTCGTGCCCAGCTCGCTGCTCGGGTCGCTCGGATCGGGCCGGATCGGGCCGCTGTCCCAGTAGACCAGGGCGGAGCCGCTGTACGGGTAGCTCGAGATCGGGCTGATCCCCCAGCCGACGTTGACGTTCGGCCAGCGGTGGTAGTAGACGATCGGCGAGTGGATCTTCGCGCCGATGGTGCGCGCCTCGGTCTCCGCCGAGAAGTTGGTGACCTGATGATCACCGACGCCCACGTTCAAGATGATCTGATGGGCCGGGGTATCGGGCAGCGGACTGCCCGTCATCACGCGCGCGTAGCCGTTCGACTCGCCGCGGTCCCACAGCATCTGCACCATCGAGAGCACCAGTTGCTGGCTGATCTCGTCCGGGTAGGCCGGGTCGAGGAACGCCGCGTAGGTGTCGAAATCGACCGAGCGGTTGAGTAGCACCGAGTAGTTCATTCCGGCGACGCCGAGCGAAGCCCGCGTGAAGTCGGGTGAGACGGCGGTCAGGGCGCCGCCGAAGATCGCGCCCTGGCTGTTGCCGTTGTAGTACAGGCGCGAGGTGTCGATCACCGGCGGGTTCCCCGGCGAGACCGGGCCGGCGGCGTCCACGCGGAAGGCCGGGTCGGTGACGAAGCCGTCGTCATTGTCCAGCAGGCGGCCCAGGTAGAGCCCGTTCAGCATTCCCTGCTGGAGCCGGTCGGCCAGCTGCGGGAAGTTGTTCATGTTCTTGAGGATCCCGATCGTGTTGATGATGTCGCTGTCGGCCATGCCGATCTCGTCGGTCGAGCAATCCATCATGTCGTGCGCGTTACCGAGCGTCTTCTGCGGCGAGGACGTCGCCTCGTTGGCGGTACCGAGCAGGCCGTGGCCGTAGACCTGAGGCCGCGCCGGGGATGTCAGTGCGGCGTACGGGATCATGCAGTTGAAGTTCGCCGTCCACATCCCGTTCTGCTTCGGGACGCCGTTCGCATCGAGGTTCAGCGTCGAGCCCGGATCGCAGGGATTGCCGCCGGCCGGAGCCTTCATGTAGCAGGGGACCTGGAAGGTGCCCTGCACGCGGCGGGCCATGTCGCTGTCCTGGGGCAGCGGACCGCCGGAGCTCTGCTGGTAGTCCTGAACCGAGGTCACAGTGAAGCTCGGTGCGGAGCCCTGGACGACGTTGTCGCCGAGGTTGGTGTCGCCCAGTTGCGCGAAGGCGTCGTCCCGCATCGCCAGGATGTTCTTGGCGATGTTCTCGTCGGTGGCGACAGTGAAGTCCCAGGCGAGATAGAGGTTCGAGCGCTGGATGTTTGCACTGCGCAGCGTCTTGAAGATCGAGTCGAACCGCGAGCGCTGTGCGTTGATCTGAGCCTCGTCCGAGGGCAGGTCGTCCCGGTAGTACCGGAAGCCTTCGGGCGCCGAGAGGGTCGTGCCGCCGGCGTTCTTGAGGTTGCGCATGGCGACGATGTACCGGTCGCCGGAGGCGAAGTTCTTCGCCGGATGGATCAGCATCGCGGTCTCTGCGGCGGTCGAAGCATTGGAGTCGATCTCGACCCAGATCGGCCAGCGTTGACCCGTGTCGGCATCGATGACGACGATCGGGGCATCCTTCTTCGAGTACTGGCCGAGGTGGCTGAGCGGCACAGCTCCGGTCTGCGCGAAGGCCTGCGGCGTGTCGAGGCCGGGGACGCGTACCACCATCGTCTGCCCGGGGCTGAAGCCGTCGTTCCCCGCGTAGGCAGCGCCGGCGATGTGGACGCCACTGGAGTTTGCGGGCGTGGCGGCCGTCTTCAGGTCGATTCGGCGACCCGTGCTCGAGTTCGGATCGGCGGCGGTGTAGTAGTCGTCGGGGAACGGCAGCAGGCAGCGCGAGCTGTCCTGGTTGCCGATGAAGTCGCACTCGTCGGCCTTGCTGAGATCGATCGGCTGCGGCTTGCAGTCGCCGGTATTGCGGGTGAGGTCAACTTGCGTTCTGCTGCCCTTGCCCCTGACGCGGATCGTCCGGGCAGTGCAGGAGTTGATCTCGGACTTGCCGTCCGCGGTCAGCTTCAACGTGACGGTCCGCTTGCCGCCGTCTTTGACCTTGACCGTCTTGGGCTTGGCCAGCTGCGCGTAGTGCGGCGCGTCGAACGTCTTCGAAGCGGCCCGGACCTTGACCTTGCGGCGCTGGGCCTTCTTACCCTTCTTGGCCTTCGCCTTGAGCTTGACCTGCAGACCGCCGTTGAGGATGCTCTCCTGGTCCTTGGTCATGACCTTGACGGTCACCTTGTTCTTCACCTTGGCGGCGGTGGCGTCGGCCGCGCGGGCCGAGGAGGCAATGGTCGCGCTGAGCGCTACAACAAGCAGGGCTGCGAACAGCCGGAAGGTCCTGTGCAAGGTGGTCTCTCCCCCGTTGAACAACTGGGTTGCGCCCGGCCCGTTCCGGACGCGCGGGGCACGATATCACCGGCTCGCCACCGCGTTCAGGATCGTCGCCGCGCGTCGAAGCCCGACGGCGTCCCGCCCGGTCGTTCGACGGGATGCGCCGAGCTCAGGCGTAGCTGCCCGGGTGCAGCGCTTTCTCCTCCTCGAGCTCGGCTGAGCCGAGCGCCGCTCCGCCGGCCCCCGGCCGGCTGCGGACGGCGCGCATCAGCGGCCGTTCGATCACGTAGTAGCTCGCCGCGGCGCACGGAATCGTCAGCGCCAGAGTCAGCGCCGTGAGCTCGACGAAGCCGTTGATCCCGTGGTTGACGAGGCCGAGGACCACCGGGTAGTGCCAGAGGAAGATCCCGTACGAGACCATCCCCAGCCACAGGAGCGGACGCTGCGCGAGGGCGCGGCGGCTGAACCCGCCGGCTCTGAGCCCGAAGATCGCCGGCAGCACGACGAGGCCGGCGACGAGCGCGAAGAGGGCGTTCTCGGCGACGAACCGCCAAGGCTCGTCCAGCGGCGGACGCAGCAAGGGGAGCGGCCGCAGGACGACCGCGACAGCGAAGACGTAGGTCGCGGCTGCGAGCACGATCGGGACGCCCGGGCGGCGGCCGATCAGCCTGATCGCAGCGGGTTCGCGCTCGGAACCGTCGAGCCAGACCCGGAGCGTGGCGAGCGCCATGCCCACGGCGAACCAGCAGCCACGTCCGAGGGGTGAGAAGAGGAGGAACTGGTAGAGGTCGCTGCCGGGGGAGGAGGCAAGGATCACGATGGAGATGGCGACGAGAACCGCGAGCAGCGCCAGATCGAGGCCGAGCGGCGAGCGGCGCCAATGCCGCGACAGGCGATCGACGGCGAGCACCCAGAGCGGTAGCGTCGCGTAGAAGATCACCTCGACGGTCAGGCTCCAGGTGACGGGCAGGCCGCAACGGAGCACGTCGGTCGCACAGTCCGCCGTCGCCGTGTAGACCGGTAACGGCTGCAGGAGCCCGTAGTAGGCCCACCAGTTGCCGCTGAAGACGCCAGCGACCCCGGGCACGATCGCGGCGATGGTGAGCACGACCCAGTACGCGGGGACGATGCGGACGAGCCGCCGCTTGCCGTACTCGCCGAAGCCCAGTCGAGGCCTGCCACTGACGCGCGCGGCGACGAACGGCCGGTAGAGCAAAAAGCCCGAGAGGACGAAGAAGACCGGCACGCCGACGTCCAGGTGGGCGAGGAAGCGGCCGAGGCCGGCGTCCCGGTAGGCGCCCGAGAAGAAGCTCGTGTGGACGACGAGGATGCTGATCGCGGCGAGCGCGCGAATCGAGTCGAGCAGCGGGAAACTCTGGTCTCCGTCCCCGCGCCGTCGCATCTTGGCCGACTCTAGCCGCACCCTGCCGTTCCGGGGTCACCTGCGTCGGCGGCCAGGCCACCCGGATCCACTCTCCGCGCCGCCTGCAATAGCCTGCGGTGAGCACCGCACGACCGGCCTCGGCCGGAGGGGAGAGAAATACATATGAGTCGTTTGTGGGTAGTCCTGATTGCGGCTTGCGCGCTGCTCGCAGCCGCGCTCGCGCCGACCGCCGCGTTCGCCGCCAGTGACGACACGGCGCGTTACATCCTGCCGCCGGGCAATTACGGCGGCCTGCCGTTCACCGACAACTCGACCGACCAGCTGCCGCTCTACAGCGGGCTGACGCCGCTGCGCGACAACATCTCGATGTCGGACATCAACTCGCACTTCCTCCCGGAGAACTTCTCGCCGATCGGCGCGACCCATGAGGAGAACACCGGGCGTGCGGGTCTGCGCCTGATCTACGACTCCTACGGGATCCCGCACATCTACGGCAAGACCCGCGAAGACGTCGACTTCGGCGCCGGCTGGGCGACGGCGCGCGATCGCGGCCTGCTGCTGCAGCTCGGCCGCGGGCCGGCGCGGGCGGCGGTCGCCGACATCCCCAACCTCGACGCCTTCTCGCTCGTCACCAGTGCCAAGACCTTCACGCCGAGCGCCGCGACGGAGGCGCTCGTCAGCAAGCAGAAGAAGCTGATGGTCAAGACCTACGGCCGCAAGGGCCGCGAGATCATCGGCGATGCGCGCGCCTACGCCGCCGGGATCAACGCCTACTGGAAGGCGAACAACATCGACCAGCCGCCGGCGACGGTGAACGATGTCTTCGCCGTCACCGCGTTCATCGGCTCGATCTTCGGCGCCGGCGGTGGCGCCGAAGCGGCGAACTCGAACCTGCTCGCCCAGCTGCAGCAGTCGCTGGGCAAGGTCCGCGGGCACAAGGCGTGGGACGACGTGATGCTCGCCAATGATCCCGAGGCGCCGACGACGATCCAACAAGCGGTTCTCCTACCCGCCGAAGACGGGCGGCAAGGTGAAGGGCTCGCTGACGCTCGATCCCGATTCGATCGAGAGCACCGACCCCGGGCGTCTCCGCCCGGCAGGCCGCCGCGGCGCCCGCCCGCAAGCGCGCGTCGAACTTCCTCGTCGCCTCGCCGAACCGTTCGGCGAGCGGCAACTCGCTCGCCGTGATGGGCCCGCAGCTCGGCTACTACTACCCCGAGATCGTCGAGCAGATGGACCTGCACGGACCCGGCGTCCACGCCCAGGGCGCGACGGTGCCCGGGCTGGCGATGTACGTGCTGATCGGGCGCACGCCGGACTACGCATGGAGCCTGACCTCAGCCGGCCACGACGTCCGCGACGTCTTCGCCGAGCGCCTCTGCGAGCCCGACGGCAGCAAGCCGACGCGCGCCTCCACCCACTACCGATACAAGGGCAAGTGCCGGGCGCTGAAGCGCTTCGACGCCGGCGAGCTCGATGGCGAGGAGATCTCCTACGACGTCTCCGTGCACGGGCCGGTGTTCGCGACGGCGACCGTCAACGGCAAGCCCTATGCACTCTCGCGCGAGCGCTCCACCTTCGGCCGGGACGCGCTCAACCTGGCGGCCCTGCACGACATGACGGACGGGCGGGCGCAGACGCCGAAGAAGTTCTGGAAGACCGCGAACAACTTCGGCTTCACCTTCAACTGGGCCTACGTCTCGCACAAGAAGACGGCCTACTTCACCTCCGGCCGGCTGCCGGTCCGCGCCCGGCACCTCGACCGGCGGCTGCCGACGCTGGGCACCGGCCGCTACGAGTGGAAGGGTTATTTGAAGCGCAACCAGCACCCCCATGCGGTCGGCGGACCGCACGGGTTGCTGCTCAATTGGAACAACCGCTCGGCGCCGGGCTTCATGCACGGCGACGACGAGCCCTACGGCTCGGTTCAGCACGTCGAGCTCTTCAACCAGTGGCCGAAGCGGGCGAAGATCACCGACAACGTCGGGATCATGAACCGGGCCGCGAGCGAGGACGGCCGGGCGCCGGTCTGGCCGTACGTGAGCGCGGTGCTGCGCAAGGGCACCGCTCCAAACGGGCGCGACCAGCACGTCGTCGATCTGCTCGACAACTGGGTACATCGCGCCGCGCCGCGCCTCGACGCCAACGAGGACGGCACCTTCGACGAGGCCGGGCCGACGATCATGGACCAGCTCTGGCGCCCGATTGCCGGGGCGGTGATGGGCGGCAGGCTCAAGCAGCAGCTCGTCGAGGATGTCAACGACGTCCGCAGCCTCAGCAGCTTCTCCGGCGAGTCCTACGTCGACAAGGACCTGCGCACGCTGCTCGGTCGCAAGGTGAAGGGCAAGTTCAACCTCCGCTATTGCGGCCGGGGCTCGATGGCGAAGTGCAGCAGCGCGCTGTGGGCCGCGGTCGACGCAACGGCCGGTGGACTGCAGTCGGAATTCGGGACGGCGAACCCGGCGTCCTGGCGCGGCGATGCGGACCGGAGCGGCTTCGTTCCCGGCCTGCTGCCCACGACGTTCCCGAGCACGAACCGGCCGACCTTCCAGCAGGTGCTCGAGTTCGTGCACCCGTAAAAGGCCGGCCGGCTCGGTCCGGTGGCCATGGGCAGGGCTAGCCCCGGAGCATCTCCAGCATCGGGTGTGTGAGCCCGTGCTCGGCGCAGAGCCCGGGCACGGTCTCGGGCTGACCGCCGCCCGCCCGCCCGTCGTCAGCGCAGCCGGGCCCGGCGCTTCGCCGCCACGCGATGTCCGAAGCGGTCGCGGCCACGGGCCTCGACCGTGTATCCGCCGCGGGCCGGGTGCCGGAGCCCGCGGCCCCTGATCCGCACGCAGCGCCTGCCGACGGACATCGAGAAGCGGTGGCTGCTGCCGGCCTTGTGGCCCTGCGGATCGTGCAGCGAGAGGCGCAGGCGCCTGATCGAAACGCCCCGGGCGTGCGTGCAGAGCATCACCCGGCCATGGCGGAGGCGTGGCGCCCCCAGCTGCACGCGCGCGTGCGGTTCGAACGAGACGGAGCGCGTCGCGAAGTAGCCGCCGGCGCCCTCGCCGGCGGCCTGTGCGGCGAGCGTGTACTGCTGGTCGGGGTGGGCGGCGCCGAGGTCCACGTCGAAGTGGAGGCGACCGCGGCGATCGGGGGAGAGGACCGTCGTCCGCCCGTCGTGGGCAACGACGTCGACGGCCTTCAGCCCCCGGAACCAGGGCGGGGTCCGCACACCCGTCGTCCCCGATCCGGTCAGCGTCACCCCGGCCCGCCCGGCGTCCTTCATCCGCAGGAACTCGAGCGCCCGCTTGGGATCGGCGTCGAGCTTCCAGCCCCAGATGCTGAACCGCGATTCGATCGAGCGGTAGTCGAACGTCGCCGGCCGCTGCGGCGGGTCTCGGAGCAGCGGCTTGAAGGCGGCCAGGGTGTCCTTGACCTCACGGGTGAAGTTGGGAACGGTGTGACAGCCGGGGCCGTAGTCCCTCCACTCGTGCTCGATCCCGAGCGCGCCGAACTTCCGATGCAGGTTGATGCTGGCCCCGTGCACGCCGCCCTCGACGATGCACGAGGCGCTGTCGGCCGATGCGGGGTTCTCGCCGATCCCGGGGTTAGGCACCCCGTTGGCGGTTCGCACCTGCAGATCGAGCGAGCGCAGGTTCGAGGCGAGGTCGGTCGGGTTATGGCCGCGCCAGCGGACCTCTTGCGTCGCCCGCGGCCCGTAGATCGCGTCGGGCGGGGCGCCGTCGAAGGTCGAGCTCAGCGAGAGGACCGCGCCGTTCGCGGCGATGTTGCTGTCGACGGCGCCGGAGAGGCTCGCCGCAGCCGAGAACAGGTCCGGATGCCGGGCGGCAAGCATCATCGAGCCGTAGCCGCCCATCGAAATGCCGAAGATGAAGCGATGGGCGCGATTGGGGAGCGTCCGGAAGCGGCCGTCGATCAGCGGGATCAACTGATCGATGACGAACGTCTCGTACTCGGGCGGGCCGAAGGCGCCGCTGTTGTACCAGTCGCTCCAGTAGCCGCTGTTCGCGTCGGGAGAGACGATGATCGATGGGTAGTTCTTCGTCAGTCCCTCGCCGTCGACGAAGTTGAAGAAGGCGTCGTAGTTGTTCATCGTGCCGGCGGTGAAGTAGGTGACCGGCCAGCGGCGGGAACGGTGGTTCGCGTACCCGACCGGCAGGCCGACGTCGACCTTCGTCGGCTCGGTGAACGCCGGCGTCGAGATCGTCAGCGTGACCACGCGGTCGGTGACGTGCTCGGAGTCGATGATCTTCGCGTCGTTCGCCTGGGCGGTGCCCGCGAGCCAGCAGCAGGCGAGCATGGCGACGACGAACGCCGTCGCCGACGGCGCGAGCCGGGACGCCCGCAGCTCGGCCAGCCATCGAACCCCTGAGTCCATCACCATATGTGCACTGTCGCAGATAAGTTCAGGTCGGCGCGCCGCTTGCGCCGCCGATAGGCTCCCCGGCGGTGAGTGCATGAGTCGCAACGCGATGATCGCCCTCGGGATCGGGATCGTCGTGGTCGCCGTCCTCGCGGGCACCTTCATCCACCCGCTGCTGTTCATGATCGGCCTCGCGGTGCTGATCGTGGCCTTCTTCGGGGACTGGTAGGCGGAGGCCGGGCCGGGGCCGATGACGCCCGCGGAGTTGCGCGCGTACTGCCTCTCCTTCGAGGGTGCGGAGGAGACGTTCCCCTTCGGCCCCAACACGTCGGTCTTCAAGGCCGCCGGCAAGATGTTCGCGCTGGCGCAGCTCGGAGCCGAGCCTCCGCTGCGGGTCAGCGTCAAGTGCGAGCCGGAGCTCGCCGAGGTGCTCCGCGCCGAGCACGAGGCCGTGATTCCCGGCTACCACCTGAACAAGCGCCACTGGAACACGGTGATCCTCGATGGTTCGTTGCCCGCGCGGATGGTCAGGGAGATGATCGAAGACTCCTACGATCTCGTCGCCGGCTGACGGCGATATCGTCGCCACATGTCGAGGGCTGATTTCGGGGGCCCGCCGAACAGCAAGGTCAAGCGCTTCCACAACGTCGACTACCAGGCGCTCGCGGCCGGCCTGCTCAACGTCGCTGACCCACGCGGTGTGCCCTGGTCGAATCCCTCCGCCCACGGCCGCGCCGGCGGCCCGATCAGGCTCCGTCGCTGGGCTCGATCAGCCCGTAGTTGCCGTCGTAGCGCAGATAGATGACCCGCCCGCGCTCCGTTTCGGCGTCGACGAAGTAGAGGAAGCGGTGGTTGAGCTCGTTCATCTCGGCAACCACGTCGCTGAGGCTGCGCGGCTCGGGTCCGCGGCTCTCCTCACGGACGAAGCCGTACTCGTCCGGCCCTGACCAGCCGGTGCCGACCGGGCCGATTACGCCGATCCGCCCATCGTCGCGGTGGTAGATGACGGCGTCGATCTCGGGCTCGATCTCCCGGTACAGGTAGAAGTCGTGATCGAGCATCTGCATCTCCTCGAAGGCCCGGACGGCGTCCATCTCGACCGACGGCAAAGCTCTTGTGACGGACGAGCTCCCGCTCCTCCGGCGGGCGTGGGTAGTGATCGGGGCGCTCCGCCGGCGCATCGCCGTGCCGCCACTCACCGTCTCCTCCCGAGGCGCCGCGGTCGCGCTCGGCCACGCGGCGTTCGACGAACGCCCGCAGTTGGCGCTCGAGCCGGTGGGTGAGGAGGTCGATGGCCGCGTGCATGTCATAGCCGGCGACGTGCGCACGGATCCTCGTCCCATCGAGCAGCACCTCACCCTCAGCCCGGGCTGCCCGCTCGATCCTCGGGTTCGCCTCCTCGCTGAGAACGACGCGGGCGCGCAGCAGGTGCGCGTTCACATACCGGTCGAGTGAACCGACCTTGCTTGCGGCGAGCTCACGGGCATCGTCGGAGACGTCGCCCCGGGTCGTTACCTCGACATCCACGTTGCCTCCGAGCTTTCGCCGAACAAGTGCATGGGTCGAGCCTAGTGTGAGCGCCGCGGAGGGCGTCCGTGGTCTCCCGCAGCCGGACAGCGGAAGGCCCAGGTAATCAGCCGGTTTCGTCGTCCCCCTGGCGCGGCTGCCCGGGGCTGATCAGCACGTCTTCGTCGAATGCCGGGAGCGAGCTGAAGACGTCCTCCGGGCGGCCGAAGACGCTGCCGAGCAGTGCCGCGGGGTAGGCGCCGAGGACTGCGGAGATGCCGTTGTCCTGGGGCTGCTCGTGGTCGAAGAAGACCGCCAGCCGGGCCTGCTCGCCCGTCAGGTTCTCGATGTGGTGGAAGTAGGCCCGCGGGATGTAGCTGATCTCGCCGGCGCCGAGGTCGACGGTCTCGACGTCGCCGCCGGGGCTGACGATCGTCAGCCGCACCGAGCCCTCGATCACGTAGTTGAGCTCGGCCGCGTTCGGGTGCCAGTGCGGTTCCCGGACGCCGTTGCCCGCGATCCGCAGCGAGTACATCGCCAACCCGTCGAGGATCGGGAAGTCGTCGGCACGCCCGAAGATCACCGAGCCGCCCTCGTTGTGAAGGGCCGGCTCGAGGCGCTCGAGTTGCAGGCGATAAGGCGACCTCACCTTCCGAAGGGCCCGGGACCTGGGCCCGGCTGATGAACGCCGGCTCCTCGGTCGGAGCGACCCAGCCGAAGGCATGCGGGTCGGAGCCGAAGGTCGAGGCGAGTACCCGAGCCGACATCTCGCTCATGCTGGTGGACAGGTTGAGGTCCTCGTAGCGCTCGTGGCTGAAGCAGACGACGAGGCGGGCGTCGCCATCCCCGACATTGGCGATGTGGTGCATGAGCCCGGGCGGCACGAAGACGAGATCGCCTGCCTCGACCGCCATCTCGACGCGGGCGCCCCCCGACTCGATGATCGTCATCGCGGTCGATCCCTCGATGCAGTAGCTGAGCTCCGCCGCGTTCGGATGCCAGTGCGGCTCGCGGACTGCGCCGGGCTCGAGGAGGAGCGTCGCCAGCGCCATCCCATCGAGCAGCGGCAACTGCTCCGCCGTCACGTCGATCCGCCGGCCGCCGTCGCGCTCGACCCTCGCGGGGCTCGCATCGACGGCGTAGGCGTGGCGGCTCATGCGGTGATCCTACGCTTGGTTTGACTCCACAGCACGCGCGGTTACGATGGCGGCGAGAGAGAGTCTCACTGCACCAAACAGTGAGAGGAGTCCACGTGCCAGCCCAGTTTTCCGGCGCAGTCAACCCATTGAGGGACTGCGCCGAGGCGTAGCCTTGGGCTCGATGTCTTCAAGGGGGACGAGGCGCTGGGCGGTGGCGGTCGCGTTCTTCGTCGCGGGCATGCTTGCCGGCTCGTCGTCCCCCGCTGCGGCGGCTCGCGCCTATAGCTACGACACGCCGGTGATGAAGAGCTCGCCGTGGCCGGCGATGCGCCGCGACCGCAGCAACACGGGCTCCTCGCCGATCCGCGCGCACTTCGCCCGAGCCTTGGCCCTTGGCGGTTCCGCACGGGGAAGGGCGTCTTCTCGACGCCCGTGCTCGACGGCCACGACACGGTCTACTTCGGCTCTGCCGACCGCCGCTTTTACGCCGTTGACGCGGAAGGAACGCTCCGCTGGAAGTTGCAGACCGGAGAGATCATCGATTCGGCGGCGACGCTCGGCGGCCATGACAGAAGGGCCGGCTCACAGACGGTCACGTTCGGCTCCGCCGACGAACACATCTACCGGCTCCGCGATCCGAGGCGCCGCAACCTGCCGCGCGCCGATCGCATCGTCTGGCGCTTCCACACGGACAAGCCGCCGCAGGGCGGGCAGATCGTCAACTGGTGGGAAGGCAACGTGGTCACCGGGCCCGGCGGCGTGCTGTACGCGGGCAACACGGGCGGCGGCATGTATGCGATCAACCGTGCGGGCCGGGAGCTGTGGAACTACCCGACCGGCAACGCCGCGTGGTCGGCGGCCGCGGTCGACGACGAGGGGCGGATCTTCTTCGGCTCCGTCGATGCCTCGCTTTACGGAATCGACTCGCACGGCGATGGGCTCTGGCGCAAGCCAACGATCGGCTTCAACGCAGCCTCGGCGGCGATCGGCAGCGACGGCACCGTCTATATGGGCTCTTTCGACGGCAACCTCTACGCGCTCGACCCGGCGACCGGAGCCGAGCGCTGGCGCTTTACGACCGGCGACCACATCTACCCGTCGGCGGCCCTGCAGGAGAACCGTGCGGGGAGGACGGTCGCCGTCTACACCGCCTCCGCCGACGGCTCGATCTACAAGCTCCGGCCGGACGGAAGCTCGTCTGGAGCTACGACACCGGCGATGCGATCCGCTCCTCACCGGTCCTCGGCCGGGCCCCGAGGGGCGAGCCCGGAAGGATCCTCTACGTGGGCTCCTCCGACGGGCGCCTTTATGCGATCGACACCGCCGACGGGACCCGCCGCTGGTCCTATGACACGACGCCGGCGAGGCGCGCGCTCGCCGATCGCAACGATCTCAACGGCAGCCCGGCGCTCGGCCGGCGCGGCATCTGGATCGGTGGCGAGGATGGTGCGATGCACTACGTCCCCTACGACTACTGCCTTGGCCGCGGGCCGATGGGACAGCGCTGCCAGGCCTCACCCGGCGAGCGTTTCGGCGCCAATCTCGTGCGTACCTATCCCGTCACCGCCGGGGGCTCGACCGAGCTGCACGGTTATCGGCGCAGGTTGCCGACGGCGACCACCCTGACCGCCCGGCTGGTCGTCCGCCACAACGGCGAGACGCAGCGGGCGGCGATGGTCCCCGGCACCAATGCCGCCTCCCTGGTCCGCTCGGTCTCCCCACACTTCGACTTGTCCGCACAGCTCTCTGCCGACGGCCGCGACCTGCACATCGTTCCGCAGGGCTTTCTGCGGCCGGATACGAAGTACCGCGTGAGGCTGGCCGGCGCCTACGAGGGCGAGAGGAGCGGCCGCTTCGCCGACACGATCTCCTTCCGGACCGGGAGCGGAAGGGGCAGCGTGCCGCTCGCCGTCCACCGCAACAGCGTCTCGGCCTTCGATCTGCGGCGGCTTGCGCTGCCGCTGCCGACCCTGCTGCCGTCGGTAAATCAGATCGGCTTCGACAGCTACGACTGGATTGCCGGCACGCTCGAGCGGACCCGGGCGGCGCATGGGCGGCATGGCGAGGTGCTGCTGTGGGTCGTCGGCTCGCGCGAGGACGAGCACGGTCGCCGCCTCGCCGACCCTGCGAGCGAGTTCGCCTTCCCGCTAAGCGGGCGCTGGCGCGGTCGCGATCTGATCCTCGACCAGCACTCCTTCCAGCTGCTCTTCACCTTCGGACCGGTGCCGCTCGCGGAGCTCGCCTTCCGTGGCCGGATGGACGACGAGCGCGTGGTCGGCGCCGGTGCCTCGGTCTACGGCGAGGTCAATTGCCCCGAGGTGCCGAACCTCGGCGGCGCCCTGCTGGCGGCGGGCCTCTGCAACGACGAGGGCAAGCTGATCGCCGCCGGCACGTACCTGACCGACCGCTACCGCGGGCCTGCCAACCGTCGGCCGCGAGGCGTCAAGGTGCGCTCGGTCGGCCTCGACCTGCCGACGGCCTCCGCTGACGGCTCAGTCTCGGTGCGGTTCGCGCTCTCTCACGACGCCCACTTCGGCGCCCGTCGGCATACGGCCGACGTAATGCTCCGCAACGCCGAGACCGGAGCGCCGCTGGCGCTCGACTACAACGGGCTGACGAGCCTCCGCAAGCGGGACGGCAAGATCACCGGGGTCGATCTGCGCTTGCCCGCGGGGAGCGCGTTGCCGGGCGATCTCGAGGCGTGGGTGATCGGCGACGTCTTCCCGCTCGCGCGCGCTGCACTGCCACCGAAGAAGCACGGCTACCAGCCGGTGCGCTGATCCGCAGCGCGCTCGAGGCGCGCCCGCAGGTCGCGGGCCTTGCCGCGCAGCGGCGCCATGTGGCCGGGCGCGACGATCTCGGGCTCCAGCGCGGCGAGCTTGCGGACGCTCGCCAGCGTCTGCTGGGCGTCCTGGTCGAAGACCGGGTGGGGAGGATAGATGCCCGGGTGGTGGCCGAGCGGCCGCATGGAGTCGGTCAGGTAGACGGTGTCACTGCACAGGCACAGCCGGTCGCGCTCTCGCCACAGGCCGAGCTGCCCAGGCGCGTGGCCGGGGAGGTGGATGACCTCGAACTCGCCGATCCGCTCACCTTCGCTGAATGTTCCGGCGACCCTCAGCGGGCCGCTGTCCCAAATCGGGAAGACCACCCTGTAGAGCCAGCGCGAATAGGTGACCGGGAGGTCCTTGAGGGGTTGGTAGTGGACACCGCCGTCGCCCTCGGCGTCGGCCAGCTCGTCGACGTGGCAGTGGATCGGGACGCCGAGCTTCCCGGCAGAGCCGCGATGGTCGACGTGGCTGTGACCGAGGATCACCCGCGTCAGGCCGCCGAGCTCGGCGGCGGCCGCCTGGATGCCCTTCGCCATCGCCTTGGTGCCGGCGTCGAAGGCGAAGACGCCGTTGCCGTCCTCCTCGGCGACGAGGTAGACGTTCATCCCCTGGCGCAGGTCGCCGGCGTGGCGCCAGACCCCGTCGGCGATCTTCTCGGTCAGCGGCGCGAGCGGATTCGTCGGCACGGCTCGTCTCTCCTCCGCCGCCGCTCGCGGGCGGGCGGCGCTGCCCATGCCCGCGACCCTATCGGAGGTCGAAGGGCGCCCCTCTGACTAGGGGATGCGCGCGACGAAGTGGACGTCCTCGCCACCCTCCAGCGAGAGGCTCGTGGCGGCGCCTGGAGCCACGTCGAGGACGAACTCGGGCTCGTTCCAGCGCTCGTACTGTTCCTTGTCGACCAAGAACGGCGCACCGGCGATCGCGCCGAGCTTCAGGTCCGCATCGGTCTCCAAGAACTCGCCGCGGGTCATACACGTCGGCGAGCTGCCGTCACCGCAGCCGGCCTGAAAGAAGGCGAGCTCCCCATGCTTGTCCCGGAGCCGCTCGATCACTTCGACCGCCTCCGGGGTAACGCTGAGCTGGGGCGTCGCCCCCTTGATGGTTGACATGTCTCTCCTCGCTGTCGTTTCCGGAAGCAAAGACGGAAGGACCCCGACCGTCATCGGCAGCTGCCCGCGGTGCGACTGCGGCAACTACTGAGGCCAGATCAGCGGCGGGGCGGACGTCCCCGTCTTCGTCACTAGGGTTTCGCCCTGAATGCGTCCCCTGAATCGGGAGAGACTTGCCGCCCGGGCCCGCCACGCCGTCTACGGGTCGGTGATCGTGCTTGCCGTCGTGATCGCGCTCGACGGGACCGACGTCCATCCGCGGACCGTGGTCGAGTCGGTCCTCGCAGCGGCGATCGCGACCGTGCTCGCGGAGGTCTACGCCGACCACCTCGCCGGCATGATCCGCGAGGCGAGGGTGCCGACCGCAGTCGAGCGCGTGGAGACGGCCAGGAACGCCGCCGCAGGCCTGTTTGCCGCAGTCCTACCGGTGCTCTTCTTCGTGCTCGCCTGGATCGGCATCATCGGGCTCGATGCCGCCTTCACCGCCGCGATCTGGACCGGCGTCGGCGTCGTCGGCTTCTACGCATTTCTCGCCAACCGGATCTCGGGCAGCACGATGGGGCGCAGCGTCGCGGCCGGCGTCGGCTTCACGATCCTCGGCGCCTTTCTCGTCCTGCTCAAGGCGCTGGCGGCGCATTGACGTGGGAAGTTCATGCGAATCGGGTGATGTGCCGGCTGAACCGTCCGTCAGGCTCCCTTCGGTGGAGATCGAGGAGCCGGTGATGGACACCCTGATTCGGGGCGGCGCCTGATGGCGAAGTGGGGCGTCCTCATGGTGCTCGCCGCGGCGCAGTTCCTGATGGTCCTCGACCAAGCCGTGATGAACGTCGCGATCTCGCAGCTGGTCGACGACTTCGACACGACCGTGACGACGATCCAGGCGGTGATCGCGCTCTACGCGCTGGTCATGGCGGCCCTGATGCTGACCGGGGGCAAGCTCGGCGATCTTTGGGGCCGGCGCCGGGCGTTCCGGATCGGGCTCGTCATCTACGCGACAGGCTCGGCGCTCACCGCGGTCTCGTGGAGCGTGCCCGCCCTCGTCACCGGCTGGTCGGTGCTGGAGGGGATCGGCGCAGCGCTCGTCCTGCCGGCGCTCGTCGCGCTCGCAGCCGGGAACTACTCGGGCCGCGATCGCGCGATCGTCTACGGCGCCCTCGGCGGCGTCGCCGGCGCCGGCATCGCCGTCGGCCCGATCCTCGGTGGCTGGGCGACGACCGAGCTCAGCTGGCGGGTCGTCTTCGTCGGCGAGGTCGTCGTCGCGATCGGCATCCTGATCGGCACGCGCCTGCTGCGCGAGCCCGAGCGCACCGGCGAGCGCCCCGAACTCGACTGGGTCGGCTCCGTGCTGGCGGCCACCGGCCTCGCCGTGCTCGTGCTCGGCGTGCTCGAGGCGAGCACCTGGGGCTGGCTGCGCCCGCAGCCGGCATCGCCGATCGAGCCCTTCGGCCTCTCCCTGACCCCGTTCGTGATCGCAGCCGGCGCCCTGATCCTGGCCGCCTTCGCGGCCTGGCAGCGGCGCCGCGAGGAGGGCGGTCGCGACCCACTCGTGCACCTGGGCATGCTCCGCAAACCGGTGCTGCGCGGCGGACTCTCGATGCTGCTCGTGCAGAACCTGATCCTGATGGGGATCTTCTTCACGATCCCGCTCTACCTGCAAATCGTCCAGGGGCTTGACGCGCTGGAAACGGGCGTGCGCATGCTCCCCGCCTCGGCTGGGCTGTTCGTCGCGGCCCTAGCGGGGTCGCGCCTGTCGGCGCGATATCCCGCCCGCCCGATCGTCCGCATCGGCCTCGTCGTCACCTTCGTCGCGACCCTGCTGCTGCTCGGCACGATCGACGCGACGCTGGACACGACGGACTTCCTCATCGCGATGGGCGTCTTCGGGGTCGGCATGGGACTGGTCATCTCGCAGCTCGGCAACGTCGTGCAGTCGTCGGTCGGCGAGCGCGACCGCAGCGAGGCGGGCGGCTTGCAGAACACCGCGCAGCAGCTCGGCTCATCGCTGGGCACGGCGCTGCTCGGCGCCGTCGTGATCACCGGCCTGATCGCCGCCTTCGTCAGCAACATCGAGTCCGATCCAGCGATCCCGCCCGACGTGAAGGCGCAGGTGCAGATCGAGGTGGCCTCCGGTGCCAGCTTCGTCTCCGCCGACCAGGTCGAGGCGCGGGCGACCGAGCTCGGCGTCGACGAGGGGGTCATCGGCCCGCTCGTCGCGCGCTACCAGGACGCGCAGCTGACGGCGCTCAAGGTCGCCTTCCTATTCGCTGCGTTCTCCGTCCTCGCCTCGCTCTTCGGCACCCGGAACCTGCCGACCGAGCTGTTTGCCGGGGCTGACCCGCCGGCGGAGGTGGCGGCGGCATGACGACAACCCCGCGCCTGGACGATGAGCAGATCGCGGGCATCGTCGCGATGCTCGGCGACGTCGACAGCGTCGAGCTCAAGCTCACGATCCCCGACGCGGAGCGCCGCGGGACGGTCGAGTCGCTCGGCGTCGATCCGCTCGACGCCTATCTGCGACAGGTCTACTTCTTCGACACGCCCGATCTGCGCCTCAGCGACGCTGGGCTTGTCGTCCGGCTCCGCCGCAGCCAGGGCCGGGGGGACGACTCCGTCGTCAAGCTACGGCCGGTCGAGCCCGCCTCGATCGACGGTGCCTGGCGCGAGCGTGAGGGGTTCAAGGTCGAGGTCGACGCCAGCCCGGAGGGCTACGTCTGCTCCGCCTCATTCCGCCGCGACCTAAAGCCGGGCCGCGTGCGGAGCGCGATCCTCGGCGAAGCGCCGATCAGCAAGGCCTTCTCGAAGCAGCAGCTTGCGTTCTACGAGCAGTTCGCGCCCGCGAACCTGGCGCTCGACGATCTCGATCGGCTCGGCCCGATCACCGTCCTGAAGCTGAAGCAGAACCCGCCTGGCGTCGGCCGCAAGATCGTGCTCGAGCTCTGGTTCTATCCGGACGGCAGTCGGATGCTCGAGCTCTCCACGAAGAGCGCGCCTGCTGACGCATTCGAGGCCGCGGCGAGGTTGCGCTCGTATCTGACCGAGCGCGGCATCGACCTCGGCGGCGCCCAAGAGGCGAAGACGAGGGCCGCGCTCAAGTTCTTCAGCGCCGAGCGTTAACGGCCGCGACCTCGGCTCAAAGGCCGGCCGAAGCGGCTGCGCGACGTTTCCGGGCGCCCTCCGCGTGGTAGCCACTAAGACCGGATTGCGTGTTCGGCGCGACGCCCACCTTCCGGCTTCGAGATGGACGACTCCGCAAACGACATCGAGTCGGGCGAACGGCCCGTCAACCCCGAGGAGCGGCAGCAACGCCAGCCCGCTGCCCTGCGCCGCTACAGCCTCGCGGTCCGCTCCCGGGCCATACGCTCAGCCGCGATCGCCCGCCGGCGCCTGCTGCTGCTCGCGCCGATCGTCGCCGCCCTGATCGCTGCCTACGTCCTGCGTGAGCAGCTCTTCGGCGCCGACAAGCCCGTCCGGCTGGGGCTCGCGGCGGTCATGGTTGCGGTCGGCTGGGCGCTCGCGACCAACGTCGGTCGCGCGCTCGAACCGCGGCTCGTGCGGCACGTCAATCCAGGCGCGACGGCTGTCGGCCGGTTCGTCATCAGGCTCGTCGTCCTGATCGTGATCGCACTGCTCAGCCTGAGGCTCGCCGGACTCGACCTGAAGGCCCTGGCCGCCGGCGCCACCGTCACCGGCATCGTGCTCGGTCTCGCCGCCCAGCAGACGATCGGCAACGTGATTGCCGGCACGGTCCTGCTCTCGTCCCGGCCCTTCCGGGTCGGTGATCGGGTCCGCTTCAACGGGTTCGGCATGGACGTCGAAGGGACGGTTGCCTCGCACGGTCTCCTGTACGTGACGATGGCGGACGGGGACGACCTCGTGCTCGTCCCGAATGCGACGGCGCTGACGATGTCGGTACGGCCGCTGCGTGAGCCCGCGGCCGTGGACATGACCGCGCGCTTTCCGTCCTCCGTCGACCCCGAGGCCGTCGAGTCAACGGTCGCCGACGAGATCTCCGTCGCTACCCGCGCGCGCCCGCAGGTGGCGCTCGAGTCCTTCGACGGCGCGACGGTCGTCGTCCGCATCCGCGCGCTTCCCGAGCGCAGCGAGGAGGGCGCGAAGCTGGCCCGCCAGGTCCTGCGCGCGCTCTCCTCCCTGCAGGAGGGCGGGATCGGCCCACCGCACAGTGGTGTTCATCAGACCGTGGTCCGCCGCGGCGCCCACCCACGCGCCGAGGCCGCGAGCTGACCACGGCGCGACCTGCGCCGTCCGCAACGGGGCTCAGCCCTTGCGGTCGCGGTCGCGCGAGGGCTGCACGCGCTTCGGCTCGCCCGGCATCTTCGGGTAGTCGGGGGGTACGGCATGTCGCCCTCGCCCTCGGATTCGTCGCGCTCGTACATCTCGAGCAGCGGCTCGAGCGAGTGCTGGACGTCGTCGATCTCGGCGCAGCGATCGCCGACCTCGGCGAAGCGGGCGGGCATCGACTCGACCGTGAAGTCCTCGGGCTGGACCGCGCTCACCTCGTCCCAGAGCAGCGGCGCCGAGACGGTCGCGCCGGGCTTCGGCCGGACGCTGTACGCGGAGGCGATCGTGCGGTCGCGGGCGTTCTGGTTGTAGTCGACGAAGACCTTCTCGCCCCGCTCCTCCTTCCACCACTTCGTCGTCACCTGCTCCGGCATCCGCCGCTCGAGCTCGCGGCCGAAGGCGATCGCCGCGTGGCGCATGTCGGTGAAGGTCCAGCGCGGTTCGACGCGGATGTAGATGTGGATGCCGCGGCCGCCCGAGGTCTTCGGGAAGCCGCGGTAACCGAGCTCGTCGAGAAGCGTCCTGGCCTCGCCGGCGACGCGGGCGGCGTCCTCGAAGTCGGTGCCGGGCTGCGGGTCGAGGTCGATGCGCAGCTCGTCCGGGTGGTCGACGTCGGCGCGGCGGACGGGCCATGGGTGGAAGGTCAACGTGCCCATGTGCGCGCACCAGGCGACGACCGCGAGCTCGGTCGGGCAGATCTCGTCCGCGTGGCGGCCTGAGGGGAACTCGATCCGCGCGGTCTCGACGTAGTCAGGGGCGCCCTTCGGCACGCGCTTCTGGTAGAAGGCGTCGCCCTTCGGGCTCTCCCGGGTCGCCACGACGACATCGTCGTGGACGCCCTTCGGCCAGCGCTCGAGCGTCGTCGGCCGCTCGCGGAGCGCCCGCATGATCCCCTCGCCGACGGCGACGTAGTACTCGGCGATCTGCAGCTTGGTGACCTCGCCGGTGCGTTCGGTCGCGGCGAAGATCACCCGGTCGGGGCTCGAGACGCGCACCTCGCGCCCGTCCGCCTCGAGCATCACAGCGTCTTTCGCCATTCGCGGCCAGCATGCCGGTTCCCGCGTTGCCGTGACCTGCGATGGGCTGGCTGCGGGAGTTTCCTGGCCCGCCCGAAGGCCGCTACGACACCGTCACGAACGCGCCGGTGAACGGTGGCCCGCGCATCCGTTACCGGCGACAGCCACCGTGCCGTGACTTCGCGAAGGCGGCGCCGTTGCCGAAGTAGCTGAGCTTGGGCAGGTACGGGCCGACGACCTGTTTCCCGCGGGGCCGCCCGGATCTCGTGCTGGCCGTCTGCGAGGCCGCCGGCCACGAGCTCACCGACGACTGGATCACCGGCACGCCTGACCCGCCGCCGCCGACGCGGCTCGCGCTGAAGGGCTACCTGGCGTTCTTCGGAGCCGTCCTCGACGAGGCCCGCGCAGCGGGAACCCCGAGAGAGGAGGTGCTGGGCATCCTCGGTGAGACCCTCGTTGCGGCGCTCGCCGCCGCCGATCGCTCCGCCGCAGCCTGAGGGCGCGCCGCGCGCGAGCGGCGCTGACCTCGACGGCGTTGCCGGTCCCCGCATTGGGGCCGGGCCTCCCGCGTTGATAGGCTCGCCCTGAGGAGAGACCGTCCGGACCGCAATCCGGCCGAAACACATTGGGGGAAAGAGGGAGAGTGGAACTTCGCAGCCTTGAGGGGTCGAGTTCGACCCGCACGTCGCTATTGATCGGGCTTGCGCTGCTTGCGGCCCTCGCCACCGTCACCTTGCTGACGGCCCCCGCCGGTGCCCACGGCAAGCACCACAAGGGCGCCAAGACGAAGCTTTCCCTCAAGCTTCCCGACGTATCGCAGGCGACGCTCACCGGCGACGACGCGATCGACGTCACCATCAAGGCGAAGGGCAGGCGCGCCCGCAAGGTCTGGCTCATCGGCACCGCTGGGCAGGGCGGCAAGAGCAGCCGCATCGCGCCGCGGAAGACCGTCAAGGTGCCGAAGAAGGGCACGAAGACCATCAGCGTGCCGCTCTCGCCGCGCGGCAGCCGGCTCGTGCAGAGCTGCATGGACACGGAGATCACCGTCGGCGGGCGCTACCGGGCCGGCGGCAAGAAGCGGTCCACCGATGCGAGCGGCTCGATGAACCGGGACGCCTCGCGCTGTGCCGGCTCGACGCCGGTCGGCGTCGACGTCGCCGACGCGGACAAGTGCGATCCCATCGCGCCGATCGATTCCGGCGAGTGCCTGTTCCCGTACCCGAACAACTACTTCACGAAGCCCGACGCGAGCATGCGGACGGGTCTGCGCCTTGACCTGAAGCCGACGGCGACCCCGCAGAACAACAAGGGCGTCAACGTCAACCCGAGCGAGATCAACACGAGCGACGGCTTCAGCCCCGGCGCCGCCGCTGTGATCCACATCCCCGGCATGGACACGCCGGCGGCCTTCGCGAAGACGAACCCGGTTCCGATCACGCGGATGGGCGACTACTCGAAGGCGAACGCGCCGATCGTCGTCATCGATGCGGATACAGGCAAGCGCCAGCTGATCTGGACCGAGCTCGACTCGAACGCGACCTCACCCGCCGGGACCGACCTGCTGATCCACTGGGGCAAGAACCTGCTCGAGGGCCACCGCTACATCGTCGCGATGCGCGATCTCAAGGATGCCTCCGGCAAGACGCTCGACGCGCCCGAGGGCTTCCGCCTCTACCGGGACAAGATCCCGACGGACATCCCGGCGATCGAGCAGCGCCGCAGCGCGACTGAACAACATCTTCGGCAAGCTCAAGGGTGCCGGAATCGGGCGCTCGGACCTGTACCTCGCCTGGGACTTCACCGTCGCCAGCACGCCGCAACATCGCCGGGCGGATGCTGCACATCCGCAACGCCGGCCTCGCCCAGCTCGGCGACACGACCCCAGGCGACGGCGTCGTCGACGGCCACGCGCCGAACTACACGATCACGGATGTGAAGACGGCCAACTATCCCGTCGACACGAGCACGGACCCACTCGGCAGCCACGCGACACAGAACGTGCGCGAGGTGACAGGCACGATCCGGGTCCCGTGCTTCATCCACCCCGACTGCGAGGCGTCGACCGCGGGCCAGTTCTCCTACGACTCGAAGGGCAACCCGACGCAAGCGACGGGCGCCGGCAACGTACTACAACGCGCGCTTCACCTGCAACATCCCGCAGTCGGCTGTCACGCACGTCGGTCCGAACCCCGACGACTACGACGTCGTCTCGCAGGACCGGCCGGCGATGTACGGGCACGGTCTGTTCGGCGACTACACGGAGGTGCACACCACGGACGTGCGCAGCTCGGCGACCGACCACGGCGTGATCACCTGCGGTAGCCGACTTCATCGGCATGTACGAGGACGACGTCATCCCAGAAGCGATCCCGGCGCTGCAGGACTTGTCGAAGTTCACGCCGCTGCCGGACCGGCTGCAGCAGGGCTTCCTCGACTTCGTCTACCTCGGCCGGCTGCTCGCCGCCCCGGACGGGCTGCGCCTCCGACCACGCCTTCAAGTTCAACGGCACCTCGGCGCTGTCGACCGACAAGGGCCTCTTCTACTACGGCAACAGCCAGGGCGGCATCGCGGGCGGCGCACTGACCGCGATCGAGCCCGACATCACGCGCACGGTCCTCTACGTGCCGGGCATGAACTACTCGCTGCTGCTCACCCGCAGCGTCGACTTCGACGACTACGCGCTGATCCTCTACCCGGCCTACCCGGACGAGGGCTCGCGGCCGCTGCTGCTCTCGATGATCCAGTCGATGTGGGATCGCGGCGAGCCCGACGGCTACGCCAACCACATGACCAACCATCCGCTGCAGCGGCACGCCGGCGCACAAGGTGCTGATCGACATGGCCTACGGCGACCACCAGGTCGCCAACGTCTCGACCGAGGTCGAGGCGCGGACGATCGGCGCGCCCCTGCGGCGTCCGGCGCTCGACGACTTCCGGCTCCAGGCCGGATACGCAGCAGCCTTACTTCGACATGCGGCACGCTCGGGGACCTCAGCGGTCCCGCCGCGAACGGCAACGGCATGTTCGTCTGGGACATCGGCCCGAAGCGCGGATCGTGGCCGGCACGCGAGTACGGAACCGACCCGGCGCCGACCACGAACACGGCCCCGGACGACAGCTACGGCGTCGATCCGCATGACACGGTGATCCGCCAGACGCCGGAGACGCGCGATCAGATCGCGACCTTCCTGCAGCGGCCCGTCGACGGCGGCAAGATCATCGATCCGTGCGGTCCGCACCCCTGCTACGCCGCCGGCTGGACCGGTCCCTGAGCGGACCCGGCGGCTGCGTTCGCTACGGTCGGCGTGTGGAGAGCAGCCGGCGGGACACCGGTAAGGCAGGCGTCGCAGCGCTGGTCGCGCTGGCGGTGGTCCTCGCCTGTGCACTGGCTCCGGCCGGCGCCGGTGCCGCGCAGAAGCCGAACCGCTGGGTGCTCAGCGGGGCGAGCTCGATCCCGAACAAGTACTGGCAGGGTCTGACCTCCGACCCGGCTCGCCAGGGCCTCTTCTTCATCGGCGTCTTCCAGGGCCTGTGGCGATCCGATCCAGACCTGCTCGAGACAGCGGGCGTCGGCACCGAGATCCCCGCCTCTGTCACCGCGACCGCGGGCTACAACCACATCGGCGATCCGACCTGGTTCGACGGCGACGGCGGCCGGGTGCTGCTGCCGATGGAGTGCTACGACCCGTCGCAGGGCAACACGTGCGGCACGGGTGCTTTCGGCATCGCCGATCCCGAGACTCTGGCGTTCGACTACTACGTTCAGCTCGACCCCGCGGAGCTCCCGAAGGCGATGTGGGCGGAGACTTCACCCGGCGGCAAGTTCGTCTGGACGAGCAGCGGCGACGATCTCCTCGCCTATCGCAGCTCCGACATCACCCAGGCCAACGCGGCCCCGACGGGCCCGGTGATCAAGGCCGCCAAGCGGCTGCCTGGTGCCGTGCCTCCGTCCGGGATCACGGGCGCCGTCTTCCGCGGCAAGCACAGGCTCCTGCTCGCCGGCAGCGACGGCGGCAGCGACCAGGTCTGGTCCGTTGATACGAAGACGGGCAAGGGACGGCTCGTGCTGCAGCGCAAGATCTGCGGCGAGTCCGAGGGTCTCGACATCGTCCCGACGCTCGGCGGCAAGCTGCACTGGCTGATCGCTCCCAACGACCCCGGCTGTGATCTCAGCTTCGGCCCCTCGAGCGCGCTCCTGCACTTCGTTCGCGCCCGCGGGCACCGGCGGTTCAAGGTCCACGCGGCGCTCAGTGGCGGTGGCGACGGCGGCCCCGTGCCCGGGACGTTCGCCGTCGAGATCCGCGTCAAGCGTCCGAACGGTAAGCCGCTTCGCCACGGCAAGGTGAGCTTCGCCTCGGCGACCGCGCACACCGACGGCCGTGGCAGGACGATGCTGACGACCCAGCTCGAGCTGCCCGGCCGCTTCAAGGCGGTGGTCCGCAAGCACGGCCGCTGGGGCGCCTCGCATCTGATCCAGGTCGGCGAGCCCACGAAGGCCGCGGGGCGCCGAATCCCGGTCGGCGGCGCCGGCTGAGGGCAGCCGAAGCTCTACGTTTGCGGCGGTGCCGCTTCACGTCGAGATCTGGTCGGACATCGCCTGCCCCTGGTGCTACGTCGGCAAGCGCCGTTTCGAGCGGGCGCTCGCCGACTTTCACCATCGCGATCAGGTCGACGTCGTCTGGCGTGCCTTCCAGCTCGATCCCGCGGCACCGCTGGAGCGGCCGGGCAACTACGTCGGCCTGCTCGCCCGCAAGTACGGCGTCGGCATCGCGCAGGCCGAGGCGATGGTCGCGGAGATGACGGCCCTCGGCGCCGCCGAGGGGCTCGACTTGCACTTTGAGCGGATCCGCCCCGCGAACACGCTCGACGGCCACCGCCTGGTCCACCTCGCGGCGACGCTAGGCCGCCAGGACGCAATGAAGGAGCGATTGATGCGCGCGTATCTGACCGAAGGCGAGCTGATCAGCGACGGCGGCACCCTCGCTCGGCTCGCGGCCGACGTCGGGCTGCCGGCGGACCGCGTCGAAGCGGTGCTCGACTCGCATGAGTTCGCCGATCGGATTGCCGCCGAGCGCGAGCTCGCGCTCGGCTTCGGCGTTGCCGGGGTCCCCTTCTTCGCCGTCGAGCGGCAGCTCGGAGGGACTGGAGCGCAGCCGACCGAGGTGATGGCGAAGCTGCTCGAGACGGGCTGGGAGCGGTTCGGCCCGTAGGTCGCGCGGTCTTTCCCACGCAGCGCACGTTGCCGCCGCATGGGGTCGTTTATGTGGCGCGCATCCGTCGCTCGCCGGCTCTTCACGCCGGCAGGACGCGGCGACGGCAAGGGGTGGCGGACCTGTGCCGATGTAGGCTGTCCGACAGGAGGCGGCGCTCGGGTGCCACCCCCGCGGCGGAGAGAGAGGGACTGGGGATGAAGAAGGCGTTCGCGTACGGGGTACTGATGATCTGCGCTGCCTGCGCCCTGACCATGCTGGGAGCTGCGCCGGCCGGCGCCGCTCCCAAGAGCAAGCCGAAGCTCGCGCTCAAGATCCTCAGCGCCGACCAGGGCTCGATCGCGAGCCAGGGAGTCCAGGTGCGCGTCACCGTGCGCCGCGGTCATCGTCGCCACGGCAAGGTCAAGGCCCGGACCGTACGGCTCAAGCTTGGTTCCGCGACGCCGGACAAGCCCAACTTCTCCCCGCTCGCTGAGCCACAGACGATCAAGATCGGGCGCGCCGGCAAGCGCACCATCACGATCAAGCCCAGCGCGAACGGCGCGGCGCGCCTGGCGAAATGTGGTCCACGCACGATCCGTGCCCGGATCCGCCGTCACGCCGCGACTACCGAGCTCGTGCGGACCGGGGAGTGCGCGCCGCAGCCGGTCGACCTGAGCGCTGCCGGCAACTGCGACTTCATCGGCCAGCAAGGGGGTTCGCTCTGCCTGCTGCCGTTCCCGGACGACTACTACACGAAGTCCGATCCGAGCTCGGCGACCGGGCGCCGCGTCGACCTGCACGCTGCGGCGATGCCGGACAACAAGAGCGGCAAGCACATCGCTCCAGGCCCCTACTCGCTCAACGACGGCTTTAGCCCCGGCGAGACGATCCTCGCCCGCGTTCCGGGGCTCGACAACCCGGCGGCGCTGAAGGAGACCGACGCCGCGCCGATCGATCACATCGGCGAGTACGCGCGCCCCGATGCGCCGATCGTCGTCATCGACGCGAAGACCGGCAAGCGCGTTCCCATCTGGGTCGAGATCGACTCCAACGGCGGCAGCGCCGCGAATACGCTGCTCGAGATCCATCCGGCGGTCGACTACGCCTCCGGGCACCGCTACATCGTCGCCATGCGCAGGCTCAAGAGCGCCAACGGGGCGACGATTCCCGCCCCCGCCGGGTTCCGCTACTACCGCGACGATCTGCCCTCCGACGAGGCAGCGATCAACGACCGGCGTGACCACTTCGACTCGCTCTTCGCGACGCTTGGCGATGCCGGCATCAAGCGCTCGAACCTGTATCTCGCGTGGGACTTCACCGTCGCCAGCGACGAGAACATCGCCGACCGGGCGCTGCACATGCGCAACGACGCCTTCGGCTCCCTCGGCGACCACAACCTCGCCGACGGGCAGGTCGACGGCAATTCGCCGTCGTTCACGGTGACGAGCACGGACGTTCCCGCCGACCCCCAGATCGCGCGCCGCGTGTACGGCACCTTCACGGTCCCCTGCTATCTGGAGCCCGACTGCGGGCCGGGCGGCACCTTCGACCTCAACGCGGCAGGGATGCCGCAACGCAACGGCAACTGGACCGCGAACTTCGTCTGCATGATTCCCCAACGCGCCGTGGGCGCGCCCGGACCCGAGGCCGTGCGGCCGGCGATCTACGGACACGGTCTGTTCGGGGGCGCCGGTGAGGTCTACGGGAGCGAGACGAACCGCGATCTCGCCGACCAATACGGGTTTGTGATGTGCGCGACGGACGAGATCGGGATGTCCGGCGACGACGTCGGCAACACCGTCGCGAACGTCCTCAGCGATCTCTCCAACTTCCCGATGATGGCCGACCGCCTGCAGCAGGGCCTGCTCGACGAGCTCTTCCTGAGCCGGCTGATGATCCACCCGGACGGCTTCGCCTCCGACCCCGCCTTCCACCAGGACGGGACGCTCGGGACGCCGTCGGTGATCGACGCGAGCCAGAACTACTACGTCGGCGCGAGCCAGGGCGGGATCATGGGCGGGGCGCTGACCGCACTCGCCCCCGACTTCACGCGCTCGGTCCTCAACGTCCCGGCGATGAACTACTCGGTGCTGCTGCCGCGCTCGGTCGACTACGACGAGTTCGCAGTCTTCATCAACGCCCAGTACTCGGAGATGGAGCGGCCGCTGGCGCTCGATTTGATCCAGATGCTGTGGGACCGGGGCGAGCCGAACGGCTACGCGCACCGGATGACCACCGACCCGCTGCCCGGCACGCCGGCGCACAAGGTGTTGATGAACATCGCCTTCGGCGACCACCAGGTGACCAACTTCCAGGCCGACGTCGAGGCGCGCACGATCGGCGCCCAGACTCGCGCGCCGATCCTCTACCCGGGGCGCTGGCCCGGCGTGGCGATCATGTGGGGCGTGCCGCGGATCGCCTCGTTCCCCTACGACGGCGCGGCCGCCGCGATCTATGGCGATATCGGGCCGGTGCGACCGGATCCGGGCAACCCGGGCGAGACGATCGGCGTGCCGCCGCCGCCGCTCACCAACACCCCGAACCGGCTCGGCGAGGATCCGCACGGCGCCCCCCGCGGCGCCCCGCAGGCGGTCCACCTGATCTCGGACTTCCTGAAGCCGGACGGCGCCGTGACGAACGTCTGCGGCGTCGGCCCCTGCTACGCCGGCGGCTTCACGGGGCCGTAGGCGGCTCGCTCAAGCGCTCGCGACGCGAATCTCGAACGCCGCCTCGAAACGCTCGCCGGGCTCGATGATCGGCAGCTCGTCGCCGCTGACGAGCGCGTTCGTCGGCGCCGTCATCGGCTCGTAGGCGATCAGCTCCTGACCGGCGGGCGCGTAGAGCTGCGCGTACGGGTAGGCGTCGTCGAAGCGGACCTCGATCCGGCGCCCGCCGCCGCTGAGCGTGAAGGCGTCGCCGGGCCGGGGGGCGAGAAAGGCATCGTCGAATGTGCGCTCGCCGAGCGGTCCGTCGAGCGGGCCGGCGGGCTCGCGCGCTCCAGTCGGGATGCCGCTCTCGTCGAGCGTCAGCCGCACAGGAAGCGGCGCCTCGATCCGCCACTCGGCGCGCGGGGTGCCGGGGAGCGCGAGGTAGGGATGAAAGCCGAAGGCGATCGGCACCGGCGAGCCCGCGTCGGCGGCGACGCTGGTCGTGATCCACAGCCCGGCGGTGGAGAGGGCGGCCAGGAGGTGCAGCGTGTGCGGGAAGGGGAAGCCGGCGGTGAGGTCGCTCTCCGCGGTGAACGGGAAGCTGGCAGCGAGCTCGGCCCAATCGCCGAGATCCTCGTGCCGATCGACCTGCCAGCCGTCCGCGGCGGTCAGCAGCCCGTGGATCGGCAGGCCGTTGCCGTCGGCCTTCGGGGGCGGCACGCCAGCGCCGACGTCGACCTCTCGCCCGGCGACCTCGAAGCGGTGCGAGGAGAGGCGGTTCGCCCACGGGTAGAGCAGCGGGATGCCCATCGTCGAGCGCTGCTCGGCGTAGCTGCGCAGCCCACCGCGCAGCCCGAGGACCTGATCACCGCGGTGCAGCAGGGAGGCGCAGACCATGCCGGCGCCCGGGCAGAACGAAGCCTCGAGCTCGTCGTCGGCCGACGTCAGGGTCAGCACCTCGAAGCCGTCGATCCGCGCTGAGCCGACCATCTGCGCGGAGTCTATGGGCGGGACAGATGCAAACGGGATTCATTCTCATTAGACTGATGGTGTGCTCGATCCCTTCGGACTGCCGTTCTTCCAGCGCGGGCTGGCCGAGCTGCTGCTGCTCGCGGTGCCCGCCGGCCTGCTCGGCACCTGGGTCGTCCTTCGCCGCCTTGCGTTCTTCTCGCATGCGCTCGGCACCGCCGCCTTCCCCGGGCTCGTGCTCGCCGACGGCCTCGGTTTCGCCGCGCCGCTCGGCGCCTTCGGGGCGGCCCTCGCCTTCACCGCGGCGACGGCAGTCGCGCGCCGCGGTCACCGCAGTCGCGAGGACGCAGTCGTCGCCCTCGTCCTTGCCGGGTGTCTCGCCGCGGGCGTGATCCTCGCGAGCGACGTCTTCAGCTCCGGCGCGAACGTCGAGACCCTGCTCTTCGGCAGCCTGCTGCTCGTCGACGGCGGGGATCTCGCGCTCGCGGCGGCCGCCGGCGCCGCGGCGCTCGTCGCCGGGACGCTGCTCGGCCGGCACTGGTTGCGGGCCGGCTTCGACCCGGCCGCGGCCGAGGCGTCGCGGCCGCGGGCGCTGCTCTTCGACGGTGCCCTCCTGCTCGTCGCTCGCCTTCGCGACGACCGCAGCGCTGACCGTCGTCGGCGCCCTGCTCGTCACGGCACTCTTCCTCGTCCCGGCGGTGACCGCGCGCCTGATCGCCGACCGGCTGCGGAGCTGGCAGCTGGTCAGCATCGCCCTCGTCGCCGCGGAGGGGGTCGTCGGGCTGTGGCTCTCGGTCCGCACCGACGCGCCGCCGGGCGCGACGATCGCCTGCGTGGCGGGAGCGGTGTTTGCGGTGGTCGCCGTCGCCCGCCCGCCGAGCGGGCTTGCGGCAGCGGCCGCCGTGGCCGCGGCGCTGGCCTTGGCGATCGGCGCCGGGGCCGCGTTCGGCTCCGCGCCGCCTGGCGGCTCCGGCAGGCTCGTCGTCGTGGCGACGACCACGCAGCTCGGCGACTTCGCGCGCGAGGTCGGCGGCGACGCCGTCGATGTCGAGCAGATCCTCGAGCCGAACACCGATCCGCACGACTACGAGCCGCGGCCGTCCGACGTCGAGGCGGCAGCTAACGCCGACGTGATCCTGGCGAGCGGCGACGAGCTCGACCAGTGGGCGCACGAGCTTGCCTCCGACAGCGGCAGCGACGCCCCGCTCGTCGACCTTGGGGCGAGCGTCCCCGTCCGGCTGCCGGCGGCCGGCGGCGACGGCACCGATCCGCACTGGTGGCACGATCCCCGCAACGCGGAGGCCGCCGTTCGTACGATCGATCGGGCACTGGGCGAGGCCGAGCCGGCGCGGCGGGCGTTCTTCGCCGCCAATGCGACCGCGTACGCGGCGCGCCTTCGGCAGCTCGACGCACGGATCGCGCGCTGCATCGGCTCGGTCCCGCGGCCGGAGCGCAAGCTCGTCACCGACCACGACGCCTTCGGCTACTTCGCGAACCGTTACGGGCTCGACGTGGTTGGTGCCGTGATCCCCTCGCAGGCGACCCAGGCGCAGCCCTCGGCGGAGGATCTGAGCTCGCTCATCGACGAGATCGAGGCCGAGGGCGTTCGTGCGATCTTCCCCGAGTCGTCGCTGAGCGGCAAGGTCGCCGATGCGATCGCACGACAGACGGGCGGCACCGCCGCCTACTCGCTCTATGGCGACTCGCTCGGGCCTGCCGGCTCGAGCGCCGCCACCTACATCGGCATGGAGCAGGACAACGCCGACGCGATCGTGCGCGGCCTCACGGGAGGAGCACGCGGATGCATGGTGAGCCGCTGATCGAGGCGCGCGAGCTGAGCGTCGGCTACGAGGCCGCGCCGGTCCTCACCGGCGTCTCCTTCACGCTCGGCGCGGGGGAGCGGCTGGCGCTGCTCGGTCCGAACGGCGGCGGCAAGACGACGCTTTTGCGCGCCCTGCTCGGCGAGCTGCCGCCGCTCGCGGGCGAGCTCCGCCTCGGCGCCCGCTGCGCCAGCGTGCCGCAGACCGAGCGCTCGCAGCTCGACTATCCGGTCTCCGCCCTCGACGTGGCGATGATGGGGGCGCTGGCGCGGCTGCCGTGGTGGCGTCCGCCTGGTCACGCGGAGCGCGGGCGGGCCCTGGCGGCCCTCGGTCGCGTCGGTCTCGAGCAGCAGGCGGATGCGACCTTCGGCGAGCTCTCTGGGGGTCAACGCCAGCGCGTGCTGATCGCCCGGAGCCTCGTCGAGGACGCCCGCGTGCTGCTGCTCGACGAGCCGTTCTCGGGCCTCGACCGCCCGAGCGCCGAGCGCCTCGAGCGACTGATCGACTCGCTCGCAGCCGAGGGCCGGGCCATCGTCGTCGCCACGCACGACCTCGAGCATGCCCGGCGCTTCGACACAGTGCTCTGCGTGAACGGCACCCAGATCGCGTTCGGCGCGCCCGAGCCGACGCTCGGTCTTGCCGTACTCGAGGCGACCTACGGCGGCGCGATCGTCGAGTTGCCCGGAGGTGACGGCCGCGCGATCCTGCCCCCGCACCACCACGACCACGGTGACGGCCGCGCGCACGACCACGGCGGAGGGCACTGAGATGCTCGATCCGTTCGCGGATGAGTTCATGCGCCGTGCCTGCGCTGAGATCGCGCTGGTCGGGATCGCCGGTGGCGCGATCGGCTGCTGGGTCGTGCTCTTCCGGCTTTCCTACGCGGCCGAGTCCCTCGCCCACTCGATCCTTCCCGGGATCGTGGTGGCAGCGATCGCGGGCGTGCCGCTGATCCTCGGTGGCGCCCCGGCGATCGTCGTCGCCGGCCTCGCGATACCGCGCGTCTCCCGGGTCCGCGGGCTGAGCCGGGAGGTCGCCGTCGGGATCGTCGTCACGACGCTCTTCGGCCTCGGGGTCCTGCTCGCTCTGTCCCCCGACTCCCCGCCTGGCATCGGCGAGCTGCTCTTCGGTGACCTGCTCGGCGTCTCGGACGGCGACCTGCTGGCTGCCGCCGCGCTCACGGTCGCCACCGTCGCGGCCCTCGCCGTGCTGCACCCGCGGCTGCTGGCGACCGGCTTCGACCGCGACGCGGCGGGCTCGCTCGGCGCGGCCCCCGCGGTGACCGAGGCCGTGCTGCTGATGCTGCTCGCGGCGGCGATCGTCGTCTCGGTGCAGGCGCTCGGCAACCTGCTCGTGGTCGCCGTGCTGGTCGGGCCGGCGGCGACGGCGAGGCAGTTGACGCACAGGATCTTGCCGATGCTGCTCGCCGCCGCGGGGGTCGCGGTCGCCTGCGGGGTCGCCGGCCTGTATCTCTCCTGGTATGCGGGCACGGCTGCCGGCGCCTCGGTCGTGCTCGCGATCGTGGTCGCCTACGGGCTCGCCGCATCCTTGCGTGCCGCGCTCGACCGGCCCCGCGGCCCGACCGGATCGCGGGCTGCCGCGGAGGCTACGATCGGCTGATGGCGACGGTCGCCGACACGGACTGGGCGGAGCATGCGATGACATTGCTCGACGAGGCGGGCCATCGGCGGGGCGGCGCCCGGGCCGCCGTCGTCGAGGCGCTCGCCTGCCACGACTGCGCCGTCACGGCGCTCGATCTCGAGCAGGACCTGCGCGAGCGCGACTCGCGGGTGGGACGCGCCAGCATCTACCGGGCGCTCGAGCTGCTCGAGGCGGAGGGGCTGATTCAGCGGCTCGAGGTCGAGCGGGGCGTCGCCGGCTTCGAGCGCGTGGACCCGAGCGGCCACCACCATCACCACCTGATCTGCAGTCGCTGCGGGCGCATGGAGCCGTTCGAGGACCGCGGGCTCGAGCGCGCGATCGCGAGCGTTGCCGACCAGGTCTCGTTCGAGGTCGCCGAGCACGACGTCGTCCTCCGCGGCCTCTGCGACCGGTGCCGCCGGTGAGCGCCGCACCTCCGCTGAGCGCGGAGGAGCGCCAGGCACGGCTCGGCTTCTTCGCCGGCGTCTGCGAGAGCCTGCACACCCGCCACGCAACCCTGCGAGAGGGCGAGCCCGCCTCCTACATCCCCGAGCTCGCCGCGGTCGACCCGGACCTCTTTGCGATCGGCGGCGTCACGATCGACGATCGCCACATCGCCCTCGGCGACGCCGAGCAACCCTTCACGATCCAGTCGATCTCGAAGCTGCTGCTCTACGGGCTGGCGCTCGAGACGCACGGGCGCGATCACGTCCTCGCCCGCGTCGGCGTCGCGCCGACCGGCGAGAGCTTCAACTCGATCCACCTCGACGAAGACGAGGGTCGCGCGCCGAACCCGATGGTCAACGCGGGCGCGATCGCCGTCACGGACATGGTCGAGGGCGCCGACCTCCAGGCCCGCCTGGACAGCGTCGCAGCGATGTACGAGCTCTACCTCGGGCGACGGCCGGAGATCGACAAGGGCGTTTGGGCCTCGGAGCGGGCGACCGGCAACCGCAACCGCGCGATCGCCTACCTGCTCCTGCAGAACGGGATCGTCGCCGACCGCGTCGAGGAGACGCTCGACCTCTACTTCGCGCAGTGCTCGGTGCTCGTCACCGTCGACGACCTCGCGCTGATCGGCGCGACGCTTGCCAACCACGGTCGCAATCCGCGCACGGGCGAGCAGGTCGTCCGGGCCGAGGTGGTCCGCGACATGCTGACGGTCGCGCTCACCTGCGGCATGTACGACTACGCGGGGGAGTGGGCCTACACGGTCGGCGTGCCCGCCAAGAGCGGCGTCGGCGGGGGCATCGTCGGCGTGATCCCCGGAGTCGGCGGGCTCGCCGTCTTCTCGCCGCGCCTCGACGAGCACGGCAACAGCGTCCGCGGCCTGCGGGTCTTCGAGGAGCTCTCGCGCGAGTTCGGCATGCACCTGTTCGACCCCGACCGGCCCTGGCAGCGCTCCTTCCCGGTCGTCGGAGACTGACCGCGCGGATTGGTCCGGAAGATGATCGAGTTCGAGGAAGGGCTTCGTGCGCGGCTAGCTTCGAACCTGGAAGCGCACGACCGGCGCCGGCTGCCGCTGGAGGATCGCCGTCACGCCGCGGTTGCGCTCGTGGTCCTGGATGGCGACCCCGAGCGCGATGACCGCGATCCGGTCCCGGCGGGCGCCATCGACATGTCGGGAGTACCCGGCGATCTCAGGGACGAGAGCGGCCGGACGCTCGACGGGAGGATGGTCGGCGTCGGTGGCGGTGCCTCATTCCTGCTCTGCCGGCGCTCGGCGGGGATGCGACGCCACCCGGGCCAGTGGGCCCTTCCGGGCGGTCGTCTCGATGGCGGCGAGGCGCCGCTCGATGCTGCCCTGCGCGAGCTCGAGGAGGAGCTTGGCGTGAGCCTCCGGGCGGACGCCGTGATCGGGTGGCTCGACGACTATGCGACGCGCTCGGGCTTCGTGATCACGCCGGTGGTCCTATGGTGCGGCACCGATCCGGATCTCGCTCCGGATCCAGACGAGGTCTTCGCCGTCTACCGGATCGGCTTGCATGCGCTTCGGGACAGCGAGCCGCGGCTGATCTCGATCCCGGAGAGCCCGCGGCCGGTCTTGCAGCTGCCACTCGGCAACGACCTCATCCATGCCCCGACCGGCGCGATCCTCTACCAGTTTCGGCAGGTAGCGATGCTCGGGGAGCACGGCGAGCGCGTGGATCGCTACGAGGAGCCCGTCTTCGCCTGGCGGTGAGGGCGGACCCGTGGCGGTCCGCCGTTTCTCGGGAGGGGCGGGCCGCTAACCATCTACGCGGAGGGAGCCGCTGCGCGTCCGGCCGCGTCGTTTGCCGCGACCTCGCGGCCGGCGACCTCGAGGCGGATCGGCACGCCGTTCAGGTGCGCCATGCCGGCGAGCGGCTCGACGTCGGCGATCTCCGTCGACATCAGCAGGTTGACGTTGGCGCCGCCCGGCCCGGCGCCTGCCTCCTCGCCATCGCCGGCGCCGGCGTCGTTGGCGACCCGCCAGCCGCCGCTGCCCTTGTGGCCCCAGCCGTGCGGGACCGCGACGACGCCCTGCTTGACGTCGGTCGGTCAGCATCGCCGGGAGCTCGATCTGGCCATGGGCGGAGGTGATCCGCACGCGGTCGCCCTCGGCGACGCCGAGCGCCTCGGCATCGGCCGGGTGGACCCGCGCCGCCTGCGTGCGGCCGCCACGGTTGAGCAGCGGCGAGTTGTGCATCCACGAGTTCTCCGAGCGCAGCTCGCGCATGCCGATCAGCCGCAGCGGGAAGCCGGGGTCCGCCGGCGCGCTCGTCGAGCCGCTCGATCTCCTCGGCGATCTCGGGCGCATCGAGGTGCACCTTGCGATCCGCGTGCCAGGCGATCGTCTCGCGAGCGCCCCGGGCTCGAGGTTGGGGGCGACGACGACGCCGCTCGGATGCTCATCGAGCAGCTTCTTCAGGTTGAGGCCGCCGCGGCGCAGGCCGAAGCGGTCGCCGCCGCGGCCCATCCGGATGACCGCGTCGGCGAGCCGCATCGGCGAGCTGGCGGCGCGGCCCAGCGGGCCGAGCACGCGCTTGGCGGTGCCGAGCGCGCGCAGCTTTGCGCTCGCTCCGGCAATCCGGCCGAGCAGGTCGTCGATCACCGTCCCACTCCTCGCGCGCCTCGCCCGCGGGCGGGACGACCGCGCGCGTTGCCTGCCGGAACGGCGTCGTCAAGAGCGTCTGGAAGGGGAGCGGGAAGTCGTCGCGCTCGTACATCGTCGTCGCCGGCAGCACGTAGTCGGCGTGCGCGTTGGTCTCGTTCACGTAGAGGTCGATCGAGACCATCAGCTCGAGCTGATCCATCGCCTCCTCGAGCTCGTCGCCGTTGGGGACCGAGAGCACCGGATTGCCGGCGGAGAGGACCAGCGCCCGGATCTGACCCTCGCCCGGGCGTCGTGATCTCCTTCGCGATGACCGCTGCCGGCATCGTGCCGAGCACGGAGGGGAAGTCGCCGATGCGCGAGCGGCTTGCCCCCGTCTTGACGATGCGGCCGAGCGCCGCCTTCGTCGCGCGTCGCTCGCCCGGTGCCCCGAGCGTGCCGAACATCGAGCCGCCCTCGCGGTCGAGGTTGCCGGCGACGACGTTGACCGCATCGAGCAGGAAGGTGGTCAGGGTGCCGCTGCGGCCCAGGCAGGTGCCGGTGCGGCCGTAGAGCGCGGCGCGTTCGGTCTGCGCCAGATCACGTGCCAGCGAGCGGGCGCTCCCCGGCGGTCACGCCGTGCAACGACTCGGTCCGCTCGGGCGCGAACGGCGCCGCGAGCTCGCGCAGGCGCGCGGCGCCCGTCGCCTGCCGAGCCAGCGCCGCCTGGTCGGCGAGGCCCTCCTCGAAGAGGACGTTGAGCAGCGAGAGCAGGAGCCAGGCGTCGCCGTCGGGGTCGATCGGCATCCACTCGAACGCGCTCGCGGTCTCGGTCCGGCGCGGGTCGACGACGAGCACGCGACCGCCACGCTCGGCGATCCCGTGCAGCTCGTCCTTGATCCGCGGCGCCGTCATGACGGAGCCGTGCGAGACGAGCGGGTTGGCGCCGACGATGACGAGCAGCTCGGTGCGGGCGAGGTCGGGGATCGGGGCGGTGACTGGCGAGCCGTAGAGCAGCTCGCTGGCGACGAAGCGGTTGTTGACGTCCTGCGAGCCGGCCGAGTAGACGTTGCGCGAGCCGAGCGCCTTCATGAAGGCGGGGAACCAGAGCGAGTGCGCCATGTTGAAGGCGGAGGGGTTGCCGAAGTAGCCGCCGATCGCATCGCCGCCGTGCTCGCTGCGGATCGCGCCGAGGCGGCCGGCGATGTCGGTCAGCGCCGTCTCCCAGCTCGACGCGCTCGAAATCCCCGGCGGGGGTGCGCCGCAGGGGATGCAGAACGCGGTCGGGGTCGTTGTGGACCTCGGCGAAGGCGATCCCCTTCGGACAGGCGAAGCCCTTCGAGAGCGGGTGGTCGCGGTCGGGTCGCAGCTGGACGAGCTTGCCGTCCTCGACCGTGGCGACCATCCCGCAGAGCGGCTCGCAGATCCGGCAGTACGTCTTCAGCTCCTCGGCCACGGTCTCAACCTCTCGCTTGCTGGTACGCGGATGTGCGTATTCGTACCAGCATTGCGGACTGTGCTTATGGTGTCGCGGACTCTGACTTCGGGTCGACGAGGATCTTCGCGTGCGTCTCGGGGTCGCCGAGCGCCGCGAAGGCGGCGTCGACGCCGTCGAGGCCGACCTCGCCGGTGATCAGCGGCCGCGGATCGATCTTGCCCTCGGCGAGCATGTGCAGCGTGTCGCGGAACTCCAGCGGCGTGTAGCCGAGGACGAACCGGAAGTCGATCTCCTTGTTGATCGCCATCGCCGGCGTGAAGCGGTCCTCGCCGACGCAGACGCCGACGACGACGACGCGGGAGAAGAGCGGGCGCCTGCTGGACGATGCTCTCGATCACGCCGGGCGCGCCGACGCACTCGAAGACCACCGGGGCCTTCGGCGTGATGCCGAGCCGGTCGACCAGCCGCCAGACCGTGCCACCGGCCCGAACGGCAGCTTGGTCAGCTTCTCGCTGGGTGCCGATCGGCGAGCTCGAAGACCGCCGGCGCCGACGTCAGGTGGTCCTCGCCGCGCGCCTCGTAGGGCGAATCCGTCGCGGCGTCGACGACGACGTCGGCGCCGCAGCGCTCAGCGAGCGCCCGGCGGCCGGGCGAGAAGTCGGCGGCGACGACGGTGCGTACGCCCTTCGCCTTGAGTCCGAGGATCACGCCGAGGCCGACCGGGCCGCAGCCGATCACGATCGCGACGTCCTTCTTGCTGATCTCGCCGCGCTGGACCGCGTGCCAGGCGACGGCCATCGGCTCGGTCAGCGCGGCGATGTCGGCGGGCGAGGCCGTTGGGCACCGGGATCATCAGCGACTCCTGCACGATCGTCTGCTCGGCGTAGGCGCCGGGCGCGTGGACCGAGAGGCCCGTGGTGTCGACGCCGTGCGGGTTGCGGATGATCGGCAGGGCGACGACGGGCTGTCCCGTGGCGATCTCCTTGCGGCAGCCGGGGCCGTATTCGGCGACCGTGCCCGAGAACTCGTGCCCGAAGACGACCGGCTGGTCGGAGCGGGCGAAGCGGTCATAGCCGAGCGTCTCGGCGAGGCTCGGCCCACTCGTCCATGCCGTGGCGGGCGTGGAGGTCCGAGCCGCAGATCCCGCAGCGCACGACCTCGATCCGGACCTGCCCCGGGCCGGCGTCGGGGCTGGTCCCTCGACGACGTCGAGAACGGCGTTCGTGCAGGTGACCGATCGCATCGTCCCGATCATGCCACTGCGGGCCGCTCTGTACCTTCGAGCCATGACAGGGAACCCACCGAACCGGTTCGAGCAGGCAATCGCCGCCGGCGGTCCGATCCTCACCGACGGCGGCATCGAGACCGAGATCATGTTCGGCACGGACTACGCCATGGACCCCGACCTCCAGGTCGGGGCGATGGTCCTCGATCCCGAAGGCCTGCCCCTGATCCGCTCCGTCTACGAGCGCTACGTAGGCGCCGCCGAGCCGGCCGGCGTGCCGATCGTGATCGGCACGCCGACGTTCCGCGCCTCGGCGAACTTCGCCCGAGCCGCCGGGCGGGCCGCGGACGTCGAGCCGATCAACCGTGCCGCCGTCACTATGCACCGCGAGCTTGCGGCCGGCGCGTCGATGGACGTCTTCGTCGCCGGGGTCCTCGGGCCCGCCCGGGACGCGTACACGCCGAGCGAGGCGCTCGGCGTTGCCGAGGCCGAGGACTACCACCGGGAACAGGCCGCGCTGCTCGCCGATGCCGGTGTCGACTTCCTCTTCGCGGCGACCTTCCCGGCGCTCGACGAGGCCGTCGGCGCCGGGCGTGCGATGGCGGCCACGGGCCTGCCATGCGTCGTCTCACTCGTCCTCGACGGCGCCGGCCTCGTCCTCGACGGGACCCCGCTGGCTGCGGCCGTGAGCCGGCTCGATGCCGAGGTCGAGCCGCGGCTCGCCTACGTCTCGCTGTCCTGCATCCACACCGGGGTGGCGGCTCGCGCCCTCGCCGGCTTGGCGAGACCCGGCCGCCTGCTCGAGTTGAAGGCGAACGGCTCGCCGATGCCGACCAGCGAGCTGGTCGAGCTCGACCACCTCGAGTCCGATCCACCCGAGCTCTTCGCCGAGCGGATCTGGGATCTGCACGAGCGCTTCGGCCTGCAGGTGATCGGCGGTTGCTGCGGCACCGGCGACGAGCACATCGCAGCGCTCGCCGGGTTGATTGCCGGGTCAGCCGGCTGACCGCGACTTGAGCTTGCCGGCGGCGCGCAATAGGGTGGGTCTTGTGCCGAAAAGGGGATCAGCGGTGCTGGGGGCGGTCGCCGTGGCCCTGTCGTCCTGCGCGCTCTTGTGCGCGTCCGCTGCCGCGTCCTCGAGTCGCGTTCACGGCGTCGTCGAGAGCGGCAGCCGGCAGCTCGACTCCGTCCGCGTCAAGGCCTACCGCAGCGGCGGTGCCGGTGGTCAGACGAAGCTGCTCGGAGTGACGACGACCGACGGTCGCGGGCGCTTCTCGATGCGGGTGCGGGAGCCGAGCAGCGCTGACGCTGTCGTCTACCTGACGGCCGGCAGCCACTCCGGCATTCGCCTTGCGGCGACGCTGGGCGCTGCGCCCGTGCCGAGCAGCGTGGTCGTCAACGAGCTGACCACGACGGCGACCGGATACGCCTTCGCCCAGTTCATCGGCGGGCGGCGGATCGCCGGCCCGAGCCCGGGACCGAGGAACGCCGCGCTGATGGCGGCGAACCTGGCCAACGTGCGCACCGGCAAGGTCGCCAAGGTCCTGCGCACCAGTCCGAACGGGGGGCTGACGACGACCCTGGCGACGTTCAAGACGGTGGCCGACATGTTGCCCCGCTGCGCCCGCTCGCTGACCCGCTGCGGACGCCTCTTTCATCTGACCGCGACTCCCGACGGGCGCCGGGCGCGGGGCACGCTGCAGGCGGTCGCCAACATCGCCCGGTATCCCTGGCAGAACGTGCGCCGCCTCTACCGGCTCGGGACGAGCGCCCCGACGCCCTACGGCGGCACCCTGGGCTCCAGCGATATGCCGTCGTCCTGGATCATGCCCGTCCGCTTCGACGGCGACGGCCAATCGCTCGACGGGCCCGGCAACACGGTCTTCGATGCGAAGGGCAACGCCTACGTCGCCAACAACTACGCCTACAGCCGCGACTTGACGGTGCCGGCGTGCGGCAGCGACCAGTTGCCGAAGTTCAAGCCTGACGGCAGCTACGCGAAGAACTCGCCGTTCACGGGTGGCGGTTTGAGCGGTGCCGGCTACGGGATCACGCTCGATCCGAACGGCGATGTCTGGGTCGGCAATTACGGCTTTGCCGCGCCGAACTGCCCGAACCAGCCGCCGCACACGACCGTCTCGCAGTTCAGCCCGCACGGTGAGGCCCGCGCCGCGAACGGCTGGAGCGCCGGCGACCTCTCCTGGCCGCAGGGCACCGTCTCCGACTCCAACGGGACGATCTGGATTGCCAACTGCGGCAACGGCATCGTCACGCGGATGCCGGGAGACGATCCGAACTCGGCCGTCGGCATCGACGCCGGGCTACAGGAGGCCTTCGACGTCGCCATCAACGACCAGGGCGAGGCCTTCGTCACGGGGCTCGGCAACAGCAAGCTCGCGATCCTCGACAACGGCGGCGCGCAGACCGCGCTGCTCGGCAAGGCGGCGCTTGGCCTCGACCGGCCGATGGGGATCGCCTCCGACAGCCGCGGCAACATGTGGATCGCGAACTCGGGCCTCGTCGATCTGCCGTGCCCGGGGCCGGTCTCGATCGACTTCGCCACGCGCGGCGGCTCAGTCTCGTTGCTCGGCAAGGACGGGCAGCCGGTGACGAAGGGCCAGGGCTTCACCGGCGGCGGCATGACCGTCCCCTGGGGCATCGCCGTAGATGGCGACGACAACGTCTGGGTCTCGAACTTCGCCCATCAGCGCATCTCGGAGCTCTGCGGCGTTCGCAGGCGCCGCTGCCGGCCCGGCTCGCAGGTCGGCGACCCGATCTCGCCGAACGGGCGCGGCTACTTCTTCAGCGGCTTCGTCCGCCTGACTTCGGTCGAGATCGACCCCTCGGGCAACGTCTGGTCGACGAACAACTGGAAGCTGGTGCCGATCCAGAACAACCCGGGCGGCTATGAGATGGTCGTCCTCGTCGGCGCCGCAGCGCCGCTCAAGACGCCGCTGATCGGCCCACCCGTGCCGTTGATGCGCTGACGCTCATTGCGGGGCGCGTCCCCTCTCGTCACAGTGAACGTCCCTCGGGGACGCCTATAGCAACGGGCCAGGGACGTTCGATGACCTCAGCGCACGCGGATCGCGTTCGCCAGGCCGAGGCCCAGCGCGTGCTCATGCTTGCCGATGCGGACCTCACAGGGTCCTTCGAAGGGGAGGCGGCCGAGCATCTCGAGCTCGTCGCCGATCGAGATCCCCTCGGCCGCGAGCCAGCGCAGCTTCTCCGGGTCGGAGTCGGAGACGCGGACCAGCGTCGCCCGCTCACCCGCCTCGAGTTCGGCGAGCGAACGCGTCGCGCGGTCGTCGATGTCGAGCTCACGGGTCGGGATCGGGTCGCCGTGCGGATCGGTGGTCGGGTCGCCGAGCTTGCGGGCGATGATGTCGATCAGCTCGTCGCTGACGGCGTGCTCGAGCGAATCCGCGTAGCGGTGCACGTCGTCCCAGGGGATGTCGAGGCTCGTCGCGAGGAACAGTTCAAGCAGCCGATGGCGGCGGATCACCGAGAGCGCCAGCCGCTCGCCGGCCTCGGTCAGCTCGACGCCGCGATAGGGCTCGTGCTCGAGCAGGCCTGAGGCAGCGAGCCGCTTGACCATGGTCGAGACCGATCCGGCGGAGATACCGAGCTTGTCGGCGAGCTGGCTCGTCGAGGCCGCGCCGAGATCGCCGCGGGTGAGCGAGTAGATCGTCTTCAGGTAGTCCTCGACCGAGGCCGAGTGGGGGGTCTCCTCCAGCGTTCCCATCGTCGCGGTCGCGATCTTAGCCCGCCGCGAGGCGGGCAGACGCTGGTGAGGACTTCTTGGTTGCGTGCCCAATCATTTAGAGTTAGTCTAATCAAACTTTTGGATTTGGCAATGCAACCAACACCTCGCCCATCTGGCCTGCCAAGGGCCAACGATTCCGCGTGAGCGGCGGCGGACGAGAGGAAGCGGTGCAGTCTCCCGAGCACGAGGCGTTGCGGCCCGCGCTCGCCACCGAGACGGGCCCGGGCGTGCCCCCCGATCCGCGCCCGCCGGCCGCCCCGCGTAGCCAACTTCAGGAGGTCCTCGCCAAGGGTCGCGTACGCGGCGGGCTCGCGCTGCTGGGTCCGGCTTTCGTCGCCTCGGTCGCCTACATCGACCCGGGCAACTTCGCGACCAACTTCGCCGCCGGCGCGGAGCACGGCTACCAGCTCGTCTGGGTGATCGTGATGGCGAACCTGATGGCGATCCTCGTCCAGTACCTGACCTCGAAGGCCGGGCTGTCGACGGGGAGGAGCCTGCCCGAGCTTGCTCGCGAGCTGTTCCCGCGACGCGCCAACCTGATGCTCTGGATCCAGGCCGAGGTCGTCGCGATGGCGACCGACCTGGCCGAGTTCGTCGGCGCGGCGCTCGGCCTGTACCTCGTCTTCGGCATCCCGCTGTTCCCGGCCGGGCTGATCACCGCCGTCGTCGCCTTCGCGATCCTCGCGCTCGAGCAGCGCGGCTACCGCAAGTTCGAGCTCGCGATCATGGCGTTGCTCGGGATCGTCGCCCTCGGCTTCCTCTACACGTTCGTCGCCGTCGGCGATCAGGACGTCGGCGGCATTCTCGGCGGCCTCGTTCCGAGCCTCGGCGGTGGCAACCAGCTCGGCCTCGCCGTCGGGATCATCGGCGCGACGGTGATGCCGCACGTCATCTACCTGCACTCGGCGCTGCAGACGGACCGCGTGCAGCCGGTGAATGCCGCGGAGCGCAAGACGCTGCTCCGCTACAACCGCCTCGACGTCATCGTCGGCCTCGGCATTGCCGGGCTCGTCAACCTCTCGATGCTCTGCATCGCGGCGGCGCTCTTCCACAAGCCCGGGCTGATGGGGATCAATGAGATCGGCCCGATCCACGACCACCTCGACTCGCTCGTCGGCGGCGGCGCGGCGCTCGCCTTCGGCGTCGCGCTGATGGCCTCCGGCTTCTCCTCCTCGAGCGTCGGTACCTACGCCGGCCAGGTCGTCATGGCCGGCTTCATGAACTGGCGCATCCCGCTCTTCCTGCGCCGGACCCTGACGATGCTGCCGTCCCTGATCGTCCTCGCCCTCGCCGCCAACACCACCGACGCGCTCGTGCTCTCGCAGATCGTGCTCTCGTTCGGCATCCCGTTCGCGCTCGTGCCGCTGCTGCTTGATCACGCGGCGGCCCGAGGTGATGGGGGACATGAGCAACCGGCGGCTGACGAACTGGACGATGGCGCTGATCACGGTCGTGATCAGCGGGCTCAACCTCTACCTGCTCGGCGACACGATCGCCGGCGCGTTCTAGCGCCCGGGCTTCCGGCTCAGGCCTTCGTTTCCGCGCGCATCTCGCGCAGGATGCGCTGGGCGCGGCGGCGGCGGGCGACGAGCTCGGACTCGAAGCGCTCGAGTTCGCGCCGGCGGCCGCGGACGAGCTCGAGCTGCTCGCCGAGGTAGGTCAGCGCCTGCTCGAGAATCTCCTCGCGCCGCGACTCGCTCGCGCCGCCCGAGTGGTACTCGGCGCGGAGCGCCGCGCGCGCCTCCTCGGCACCGATCAGCGTCGCGCAGCTCGTCGAGCGAGATGCCGAGCAGCTCCTTGAGCCTGATCAGCTCGCGGATCCGCTCGATCTCCTCGGGGCCGTAGGTGCGGTGGCCGCCGGCGGGCCGGTCCTCGCCGGCCGGCAGCAGCCCGTACTCCTCGTAGTAGCGGATCGTGCGCGGGGTGGTGCCGAGTTGCTCGGCGACCTCCCCGATCCGCAGCCGGTCGCCCATCAGCCCCGCTCCGTCGCGGTCGCGAGCTGCGACGCCGCGCCCTCGGGCGACTCGACGTGCTGGCCCTTGGGCCGCAGCAGGCAGACGAACATCCCTGCGAAGGAGATCGCCGCCAGGCACCAGAGCGCGGTGTGCATGTTCGAGATGAACGGGTCGAGCTTGGCGCTGTCGAGGCCCGCGGCGAGGCCGGAGAAGATCTTGAGCAGGACGTCCTCGGGCACGGCGGCCGTGATCACGGCGAGGACGAAGGCGATCGAGAGCACCGCGCCGGTGTTCTGGATCATCATCCGCGCGCCGGCGGCGATCCCGCGCCGCTTGGCGGCGACGGCGCCCATCATCGCCGCGGTGTTCGGCGAGTTGAACATGCCCGAGCCGATGCCGACGATCAGCATCCACAGGCCGCCCTCCCAGTAGGGGCTGTCGGCCTGCAGCGTGGTCATCAGCGCCAGGCCGACCGCCGTCGTCAGCATGCCGCCGGCGGCGAGCATGCGGGAGCCGTGGCGGTCGGCCCAGATCCCTGCGAGGGGGGAGGAGATCAGCATCCCGATCGCCAGCGGGGCGAGCTTGATCCCGGCCGTGATCGGATCGTCGCCCTGGGCGCCCTGGTAGTAGAAGACGAAGACGAACATCAGCGCGAAGCGCGAGAGGCCGTTGATGAAGGCAGCGGCGGAGGCGGCGGCGAAGAGGCGGTTGCGGAAGATGCTCAGGTCGAGCATCGGTGCCTTGTGCCGGCTCTCGATCAGGATGAACAGGGGCAGCAGGATCGCGGCGACGATCAGGCTGACGACGACGACCGGGTCGTCCCAGCCGGAGATTCCGCCCTTCGAGATCCCGAGCGTCAGCCCCGTCAAGCCCGAGGACGAACGTCGTCGTGCCGATCAGGTCGAGGCCGCGGATCGAGTCCGGCTGCGAGAGCTCGGTGAGGATGCGCCAGCCCCAGAACGCGCCGAAGAGGCCGAACGGGACGTTGAACCAGAAGACCCACTGCCAGGAGATGGCGACGAGCGCACCGCCGAGCACCGGGCCGAGCACGAGCCCGACCGCCGCGACCATCGTGTTCGTGCCCATTGCCAGGCCGAGCTGCTCCTTGGGGAAGGCGTCGGTGACGAGCGCCGCTGCGTTGGCGAAGAGGAAGGCGGCGCCGATCCCCTGCAGGATCCGCCACAGGATCAGCGTCGTCGCGCCGCCCGCGAAGCCGGCGCCGAGCGAGGCGAGGGCGAAGACCACGAAGCCGCCGACGTAGGCGCTCTTGCGGCCGAACAGGTCCGAGAGGCGGCCGGCGGTGAGCACGAGCACCGTCGAGGCGATCATGTAGGCGAGGATCACCCAGACGAGCTGCAGGACGCTGGTGCCGAGCTCGCGCTCGAGGTCGGGCAGGGCGATGATCAGCGTGCCCGAGTTGATCGTCGCGAGCAGCATGCCGAGGCTGGTGCAGGAGAGGGCCCACCACTTGTAGTGCGGGTGGTCGGCCTCGACGCCGATCCGCCGCTTGCGTTCGGCGACGGTCGACGGATCCGTGTCCGGTGAAGGGAGGGAGGCGGGCGCCTCCTCGGCGGACGCAAGCAAGCTGTTCCTTACGTTCACGTCAATTAGGCTAGCGGACCGGAGTTGCGACCGCAAGCGCTCGGAGCGAAGGCGCCGGCGGGGCCGCGGCACGAGCAGACCCAAAGTGGTTTAGTCCGCCCATGCGCAAGCTGCAGAGCCAAGGCGTCCACCACATCACGCTGACGGGCGCCGATCGGCAGACGTCGATCGACTTCTGGGAGGGGGTGCTCGGGATGCCGTTCATCTTCGAGCAGCCCAACCTCGACCGGCCCGAGGAGAGCCACCTCTACTTCGACCCGGGCGACGGCCGCCTGATCACGATCTTCACCAACGAGGAACGGACGGGCACGCCCGAACGGACGCCGATGGATCCCGGTTGCGTGCACCACATCGCGTTCGCGGTCTCGAAGGCGACCTGGGATCAGGCAATCGAACGCCTCGAGGAGCGCGGGATCGAGCACAGCGGGCCGAAGGACCGTGGCTTCATGGACTCGATCTACTTCAAGGACCCGCTCGGCTTGCTGATCGAGCTCGCCGCCTACCGTTTCGAGCCGCCGGCCGGCCACACGCACGCCGACGTGCTGCTCGAGGCGCACAAGCTCCGCGTCGAGCGCGGCGACTACAACATCGCCCAGATCCACCTCGCCGACGCGATCGAGAACCTGACGACGCGCTCGCGCGAGACGCTCTCCGACGACCGCTCGGCGAAGAACCCGTTCTGAGCGCTTCTCGGTCGCTCCCGGCGGTACGCTCACAGCGCACACCACTCGCGTCAGATGGGGGAAACGATGGTGAACAAGGCGAGGATCATCGGCTTGGGGGCATCCTGGCGACCGCCGCGATCGCGGCCGGCGTCTCACGGGCGCGTCGCCGGCTGCGGCCAGACCATCCGCACACGAGGGCTGCCCCGCGCCGGGCAACGTCAGCAGCTACCACGTGTACGGGCTGGCCCAGCACGGGATCGGCTGCGACTCACGCGCGTCACCTCCTGATCGAGAACCTCGCGCACCACCGGCGCCACACCTACACGTGCAACCACTCGCTCCGCGGTACGCGCGACGTGCACATGCACTGCACCGACACCGGCAACTCCGCGCACCAGTATTCGGCCAGCTATCGCGTGCACTGACGCGTTCGCACCGGCTCGCGGATGACTGCCTACGACGCCATCCGAGTGGACCGACCTGTTCGTCGCATCGGCGGGCGCATCGGCGGCGCTCGCCGGACTGATCTTCGTCGCCGTCTCGATCAACGTCGACCGGATCCTCCAGCTCGAGGGCGTGCCCGAGCGGGCGCATGCAGGCGCTTGGGCAGCTGATCGTCGTCGTCGTGATCTCGATCCTGATGCTCGCGCCTGGGCAGTCGTCGACGGCGCTCGGCATCGAGTGCATGGCGCTCGGCGCGCTCGCCGTGATTGGCAGCTGGCTGACGCTTCGCGCCGTCGTTCCCGAGCCTCGATCCCGCGCGGCGGCCTGGCGGCGCGCTCGATCCTGGTGGCGGTCGGGACCGCGCCATTCCTGATCGGCGGCGTCAGCCTGATCGCCGAATCGGGTGGCGGCCTCTACTGGATACTCGCCGGCATCGTCCTTGCGACGATCGGCTCGGTAGCGAACGCCTGGGTCCTGCTGATCGAGATCCTGCGCTGAGCCCGGGCGGCGGTCCGGGCCGCGGGCTGTCAGGTCCCGGACAGAACCCGACCGGCGTAGCGGCAGCCGATTTGCTCTACTGAAAGCGATGAGGAGCGCACGGCTGACGGACGCGATCACCCAGCTCACGCGGCTGCGGATGGTCAACGTCTACCTCGTCGCCGAGGAGGATGGGCTGACGCTCGTCGATACCGGAGTCGGCGGCGGCGCCGGCGGCATCGCCGCCGCGGCAGAGGAGCTCGGCGCGCCGATCAAGCGGATCGCGCTCACGCACGGGCACAGCGATCACGTTGGCTCGCTCGACGCGCTCGCGGAGAAGCTCGACGGCGTCGAGGTGATCGTCCCCGCGCGCGACGCACCGATCATGGCCGGCGACAAGGATCTGACGGCCGAGGAGTCGGCGCGCGGCAAGCTGCGCGGCGGCTGGCCTCGGGTCAAGACCGAGCCCGACCAGCTGATCTCCGGCGGCGACCGGGTCGGCTCGCTCGAGGTGATCGCCACCCCTGGGCATACGCCCGGCCACGTCGCCTTCCGCGACAGCCGCGACGGCGCCGTGATCTGCGGCGACGCCTTCCACACGCTCGGCGGCACGACCGTCAGCGGCAAGCTCAACTGGCGCTTTCCGCTGCCGACGATCGCGACCTGGTCACCGGAGGTGGCCCTGGAGAGCGCCCGGGCGCTCGCCGCACTCGAGCCGACGATGCTCGCCCCGGGCCACGGGGCCGGCCTGCGGAGTCCCGGCGCCGAGATCGACGCCGCGATCGCCGCGGCTTCCTGACCCTCGGGCCCGCGGAGCGAGAACCTCCTCCGCGGCGCGGCGCGGCGTTTAGGCTGCGGCCGGTGAGGATCGAGGGAACCAGCTGCTTCGTCACGGGCGCCGCCAGCGGCATCGGCCGGGCGACGGCGCTCGCGCTCGCCGAGCGCGGCTGCCGGCTGGCGCTCACCGACGTGCAGGAACGTGCCGCTTGCCGAGACCGCCGAGCGGATCCGCGCCTCCGGTGGGACGGTGCTGGCGGCCGAAGCGTTCGACATCACCGATCACGAGCGGGTCGTCGCCTTCGCCGAGGGCATGCACGGGGCGCACGGCAGCTTCGACGTCGTCATGAACGTCGCCGGCATCTCCACCTGGGGAGCCGTCGAGAACCTCTCGCACGCCGACTGGCAGCGGACGATCGACATCGACCTGCTCGGGCCGGTCAACGTGATCGAGGCCTTCGTGCCGAAGATGATCGAGGCGGGACGCGGCGGCCACCTCGTCAACGTCTCCTCCGCCGCGGGCCTGCTCGGGCTGCCCTGGCACGCGCCCTACAGCGCCGCGAAGTTCGGCCTGCGTGGCGTCTCCGAGGTCCTCCGCTTTGACCTGCGCCGCCACGGGATCGGCGTCAGCCTCGTCTGCCCAGGTGGCGTCGACACGCCGCTGGTCGGCAGCGTCAACATCGTCGGCGTCGATCGCGACGCGCCCGCGATGGCGAAGATGACGAAGCGCTTCCAGCGCCACGCGGTCGCGCCCGAGACGGTCGCCGCCAAGATCATCGCCGGCGTCGAGCGCGACCGCTACCTCGTCTACACCTCGCCCGACATCCGCGCCGCCTTCTGGCTGCAGCGCTACTGCCCGCCCCTCTACGCGCTGATCATGCGCCTGCTCAACGACCAGCTCGTCGCGACCGCGGCGCGTGCCAAGCCGCGGGGATGAGATTCCGCCGGGCGCTACTCGGAGCTGCACTGCTCGCCTCCGTGCTGTTGCTCCCGGCGGCGAGCGCGGCGGCGACGAACAAACTCGAGCTGACCAAGTCCGAGCGCCTCGACCCGCGCCTGCGCGAGCTGACGATGAGCACCCCCGCGCTCGACTTCCCGGTCACCGTCCGCGTTCTGCTGCCCGCCGGTTACCGGCGTAAGCCGCACCGAAGCTACCCGGTGCTCTACCTGCTGCACGGCTCCTTCGACACCTCGGCCTCGTGGACGACGAAGGGCGACGCCGAGAAGATCACGGCCGGCAAGCGGCTGATCGTCGTCATGCCGCCGGCGGCGGGCAAGGGCAACGCCGGCGGCTGGGCGAGCGACTGGCGCAACGAGGGCAACTTCGGCCCGCCGCGCTGGGAGACGTTCACGATCTCGCAGCTGATCCCGTGGGTCGACTCGCACCTGCGCACCCGGGCGAACCGCAAGGGGAGGGCGATTGCGGGCCTGTCGATGGGCGGCTTCAGCGCGATGAGCTACGCCGCCCGGCACCCGGACCTCTTCGCCTGGGCCTCCTCGTTCTCGGGCGCGGTCGACACCAACTACGCGCTCTCGTGGCCGGTCATCCAGGCGGAGGCGCTCGCCGACGGCGGCGCGACGCCCGACTCGATCTGGGGCCCCCGACTCACCGACGAGGTCTTCTGGCGCGGTCACAACCCCTGGGATCTGGCCTCGAACCTGGCCGGGATGAAGCTCTCGATCCACACCGGTAACGGCACGCCGGGGCCGTATGACAGCAACCCGACGCCGGACGCGATCGAGTACGGCGTGCACGACATGAGCCGCATCTTCCACGAGCGGCTCGACAAGCTCGGCATCGCCAACTCCTACGACGACTACGGGCCGGGGACGCACTCGTGGCCCTACTGGCAACGCGACCTGCGCGAGGACCTGCCGCGGATCATGCGGACCTTCAAGCACCCAGCTCCCCGCCCGAGCCCGTTCAGCTACCGCTCGGTCGAGCCGAGCTACTCGGTCTACGGCTGGCACGTCTCGATGGCCCGCAAGGCTGCCGAGTGGAGCGAGCTGCGCCGCGTCGGCCGTCACTCGTTCACCGTCCGCGGCAGCGGCACGGCGACGGTGCGGACGCCACCGCGCTTCGTGCCGCGCTCCTCGCACCCGATCCGGATCGGCGACGCGAAGGGCACCGTGCGCGCCGGCAACGACGGGCGGCTGCGGATCGAGGTGCGGCTCGGGCCGGCGAACGCCGGCCAGGAGTACCGGGCGGGCGTGACGACGAGGACGTACTCACAGCGCGTGCACATCGGCAAGGCAGCCGGCGGATAGCGGCGATGCCGGAGCGCGTCTTCACGCCGCTGCACCGCGGCGGTTCCGGCGAGCCGCTACTCCTCCTCCACGGCTTCACCGATACCTGGCGAAGCTGGGAGCTCGTGCTGCCGGCGCTCGAGCAGCGTCACGACGTGCTCGCGCCGACCCTGCTCGGCCACGCCGGCGGCCCGCGCCTCGAGGGCGGTTCGATCGATGACGCGGCGCTCGTCGACGCCGTCGAGGTGGCCATGGACGAGGCCGGCTTCGAGACCGCTCACATCGCGGGCAACTCGCTTGGCGGCTACCTGTCGCTGCAGCTCGCGGCACGGGGGCGGGCGCGCACCGTCGTCGCGCTCGCGCCGGCCGGCGGCTGGCGCCCCGACGATCCCGAGATCCCGCGCACGCTCGAGTACTTCACCGAGATGCAGCGCTTGCTGAAGACGGCCGCCGCACACGCCGATGCGATCGTCGCGACGCCCGAGGGCCGCCGGCGGGCGAGCGAGTTCATGGTCACGAACTTCGAGCACATCCCGCCCGAGCTGCTCGCCCACCAGATGGTAGGCGCCGCCGCCTGCGACGCGGTCTTTCCGCTGATCGAGTACGCGCGCGAGTACGGCTGGAACCTGGACGCCGCGGCGATCGAATGCCCCGTGCGGATCGTCTGGGGCAGCGCCGACCGGCTGCTCGTGCTGCCCGCGGCGATCCGCCGCTACCGCGAGGAGTGGCTGCCGAACGCCGACTACGTCGAGCTCGAGGGGATCGGACACTGCCCGCAGCTCGACGTGCCGACCGAGACGGCCGCGCTGATCCTCGGCTTCACCGGCTGATCAGCTGCGGTCGGCGCGCGTCGACCAGTAGGCGCCGAGTCGGCGGACAAAGCGCTTCGGGCGCTCGGCGTAGAGGCGCTCCCCGAAGGGGACCGCCTGCTCGAAGAGCTCTCCCTGACGGCGCGCGATCAGCTCCAGCAGGCGGCCACGGCCCGCCTCCTCGAAGCAATCACGGTGCGCCTCGACCTCGTCGCGGACGACGGCGAGATCGTGGTGGTCGCCGAGGATCGAGGAGAGCTCGTGCGCCTCCTCCGAGAGCGGCTCGAGCAACTCCGGCCAGGCCCCGACGAGCAGCCGTGACATGTACCAGAGGTCCTTGACGCGCTTGCGCCATTCGTGCACGGCGGCGTCCGCGGGCTCGGCCCGGGCCTCGGCGAAGCGCTTGCGCCCTCGCCGGTAGGCCCGCCGCAGGCCGGGGGCGACGAGCTCGAAGGAGTCCGGCTCCAGGTGCCAGCGATCGATCTCGCGGAGGCCCTCGGCAATTGTCTCGACAGCTTCGTCGGTTCCCGCCTCGGCCTCGCGGGCAGCGATCTCGTCGCGCTCGGTCTCGAGCACGGCGACGAGGTCGTCCGTTCCCGCCGGGAGCTCGCCGTAACGGGCCCGCAGCTGCGCCAGACACTCGAGCTTCGCCTCGGCGTCGCGGGCGGCGCCGAGCGCGTGCGCGGCGCCGCGGAAGCGGTCGTTCTCCTCCCTGTAGGCCCGCTCGCCGAGCCCGGCACGGGCGAGCCGGATCAGCGAGCGCAGCTTCTTCAGGTCCTTGCGTGCACCGTGGACGGCTGCGGCGAAGTCGCCCTCGCCGGCGCCTCGAAGTCGCTCGAGCGCCTTGTCTGCACGACCCGCCGCGGCCCGTTGGAGCCCGTCGGCGAGCCCTTCCCCCTGCTTGACCCGGTAGCCGCGGCCTGCCATCAGCCCTCGCCGTCCGGTCGCCCGGCCACGGCGAGGTCGCGGTTTGCCCAGCCGGGCTCGTCGGTGAGCTCGCGCCCGAGCCAGTCAGGCGGCGAGAAATGCTCGCCCGCGCTGGCCGTGTCGAACTCGATCTCAGCGGTGATCAGCCCGTCCAATCCACCTGAGTAGACGTCGATCTCGAAGCAACCTGCCTCGCTCTGGCGGTAGTGCCGCACCTTGCTCACGCGCCGGCCCTCGGTCAGCGGCCAGAGCTCGTCGAACGCCTCCTTCGGGATCTGGGCCTCGCGCTCCTCGCGCTCGCGCCCGTTGCCGCGCTTGACGGTGATCAGGTGGCACTCGCCGCGCCGCCGCAGGCGCACCTCGGTCTCATCCTCGAGCGCCAGGTATCCCTGCTCGATCGGCTCGCAACGACACTGGTCGAGCCACTGCGGCGCGCGCGGCAGCAGGTACTTGCGTTCGATTTCCTGGTTCGTGGTCACGTGCTTCGGGTACCCGGAGAGCATGACCAGCATGTACGAGATCGGCGGGGTCGTCCGGGGCTGAGTCGCGATGCGTTGGTACCTGAACCCCCTCACGCTCGCCCGTGTCGGGCGGGGAGCGCACGATCTGATGGCCGCCGGCGGCCCGGCGTCACTGCGCCTGCAAGGCGTCGGCCGATCGACCGGGTGGATCGTGCCCGCCGTTCCCATCCACCTGGAGTTGGTCGGTCGCGACGGCAGTGTGATCGCGCTCGAGCCCGAGGTGCCGTTGCCGGTCGGCCTTGGGTGGAGCTACCGGATCGCCGAGCTGCTCGGGATCCCGCCTTTCGAAAGGGCCGGCTGAGGCGGGCTCAGATGTCGCCCCGCTCGGTCCCGAACGCCCCCGAGCACACGCGGGTCATGAGACAGCCTCTCAGAGCTCGACCAGCTCGAAGCGCAGCTCCCCGTCCGGGTCGAGCTCGAGCAGTCCCATCGTGTGCGAGGGGGCGCGCCGGCGCTCCGTCGGCGAACCGGGGTTGAAGAGCTGGAAGCCGCCGGGCTCGCGCTCGTGCACCGGGATGTGCGAGTGGCCGTAGATCACGGCTGAGGCGCCGGGGAAGGCTCGGCGCATGCGCGTCGCCCGGCCGGCGCGCGGGCCCGCGTCGTGGATTACGCCGACCTCGTGGTCGCCGACGAGGAAGGTCGCCGTCTCGGGCAGCCGCGCCCGCACCTCCGGCGCCTCGACGTTGCCGTGCACGGCGACGAGCTCTGCAACGAAGGACTCGAAGCGGTCGAGGACCTGCGCGCCCGAGAAGTCGCCCGCGTGGACGATCAGCTCGGCGGCCTCGAGCAGCTCGATGCACCGCGATGGCAGCTCACGAGTGCCCTTCGGCATGTGCGTATCGGAGACGATCGCGATCACGCGCCGGCGCTCCTCGCGGCAAGACCCGCCGCCCGCGCCGGCTCGAACCTGGCCTCGATCGCCGCGTGATCACTGAGGCCCGCCTCGCGCCAGCCGTGCTCGTAGTCGCAGCGGACCGCCCCGAGCGCCGCCGATGCGAGCACGTGGTCGAGCCGGTGGGCAGCCTTGCGACGCGCGCGTGTGTGCATGACCCAGCTCACGTCATCACGGTCGTAGCCGTTGAGCGCGCGGAAGGCATCGGACAGATCCCACTTGGCGAGGCCGACGAGCAGCCCGCGCTCCGCCGCGTCCCAGCGCTGCTCGTCGCCGGGGTGGTTGGAGGCGAAGGTTTCGACTCACCATCCGGCGTTTCGCGCCGGGGCGTGTTGAGGTCACCGCACAGGATCCGGTGGCGGCCGCCAGGTGCCGGCCGAGCGAGCGCGTGAGCGAGCGCCTCGCACGTCTCCACCTTGACGAGGCCATTCGACGGCGCAGGGGGGATATGGGCGTTGTGGAGCTCGATCAGGCCCGCCGGCGAGTCGATCAGCGCCGAGAGCACGCGCTCGGGCTGCGGCAGTCCGAGCGGCGCGAGCTCGCTGATCGGCCAGCGGCTCGCGGTCAGGTTGAAGAGCCGGCGACCGTCGGCGAAGCGGCTGGAGTCGAGGATCTCGCCGAGCCCCTCGTCGCTGAGCGCCTCCGACCACGGCCCCACGGTGCTCGCCCGCACCTCCTGCAGACAGACGATGTCGGCGTCTCGGCGGCGAACGGCGGCGATCTGCTCCCCGAGCAGCGTGTCCGCCCGGCGACGTTCCAACTGAGCAGCTCGATCGCGAAGCGGTCGCGTCTCACTCGCCCTGAATCGTCGCGATCAACCGGCGCGGACCGCCGCTGTCCCGATGCTCGCACAGGTAGATCCCCTGCCAGGTGCCGAGCGCCGGGTGGCCGGCCGTGATCGGCAGCGTCAGCGAGGGCCCGATCAGCACCGACTTGACGTGCGCCGGCATGTCGTCGGCGCCCTCGAGCGTGTGCCGCCAGTAGGGCGCGTCCTCGCGGACGACGTCGTTGAAGAAGCTCTCGAGGTCGGCGCGAACGTCGGGGCTCGCGTTCTCGTTCAGGGCAAGCGAGGCGGACGTGTGCAGGATGTGCAGGTGCAGGAGCCCGATGTCGATCCCGCGCACGTCGGGGAGCCCGCCCAGGACCTCGTCGGTGACGAGGTGAAAGCCGCGCGGCCTCGCCCGCAGCTCGATCGCTCGCTGCTCCCACATCGCCCCGAGCTTAGCCCGGATCCACCGAACCAGCCGGCGAATCGACTCCCGATGCCGGCGCCCAGCGCCACTTCGCTCACACCCGTGTGGCTCCACCACACGGGCGCTCCCGAATCGGCCCTGGACTTGGCCTCGGAAGCCGCTTCATTCGCCTGCCCCGGTGGACCCGGGCTAAGCCCGGATCCACCGAACCAGCCGGCGAATCGACTCCCGATGCCGGCGCCCAGCGCCACTTCGCTCACACCCGTGTGGCTCCACCACACGGGCGCTCCCGAATCGGCCCTGGACTTGGCCTCGGAAGCCGCTTCATTCGCCTGCCCCGGTGGACCCGGGCTAAGCCCGGATCCACCGAACCAGCCGGCGAATCGACTCCCGATGCCGGCGCCCAGCGCCACCTCTTAGAGGGCGTCTCAGCCCGGCTTACGCCGCGCCGGCCTCGTCGCGTTGGAGCGTCCGCAGCCGGGCAAGCGAGAAGCTCCCCAACACGCCGGCGAGCACGGCGAGGGTGGTCGCCGCGTCCCGCAGGCTGAACAGCTCGGCGAGTACGCCGACGCCCACGACCGGCAGCGAGATCGCAATACGCCCACCACCCCGAACCTCGTCGACTTTCCCGTCATAGAGACGGAAAAGTCGACAAAGAACGCCAAAGGCCGAGACCCGTCCACCGGCGGCGGGGCTGGCGCGGCGTGACCGTCACGCCGGCCGCCACCCATCGCGCGTGGGAGCTTGACCGCCCTTGGGCACCGAGGGGAGCAGCCGGAGCCGCAAGAACGTAACGGACGTCTCCAGCGGCCGGACGTCTATGACGAAAGTCCGCCCAGGGCGGAGAAACGTAAGTGACGTCGGCCTCGTTTCGACGTCACTTACCTCTTTTCGCCTCGGCAGGCCCAGCCCCCTCGCCGGCCGACGTCTCAGCCCGGGCCTACGCGCCGCCGCCCTCGTCCCGTTGCAGCGTCCGCAGGCGGAAGAGCGAGAAGCTCGCCAACACGCCGGCGAGCACGGCGAGGGTGATCGCCGCGTCCCGCAGGCTGAACAGCTCGGCGAGCACGCCGACGCCCACGACGGGCAGCGAGATCGCGGTGTAGAGGACGACGAAGAAGGTCGAGATCACGGCCGCCCGGTTGTCGGGCTCGAGCCGGGAGGCGATCGAGGCCATCCCGCCCTTGAACGTCAGCCCCTGGCCGGCGCCGGCGATCAGCGCGCCCGCGATCAGCGGGGGGAGGATCTGGGCGAGCAGGGCGATCGTGATCAGCGCGAGCCCGCAGATCAGCAGCACGAGGCCGCTGGTCAGCGCGCGGGGTGGCGGCAGCCGGTGGAAGGCGACCTGGGCGGCGGCGCTGGCGAGGAAGATCGACCCGACGATGCAGCCGACCGCGATTCGGGAGTGGACGCCCAGAACGGTCGGCGAGGAAGCCCGGCGCGACCGCCGTGAACAGGCCGAGGATCGCGAAGCCGGCAAAGCCGCCGATCGATCGCGGTGAGGAACACGGTGCGGACTCTCGGCCGGCACGCTCAGTCGCTGCAGCCGCAGGCGCGCGCTGCCCGCCGCGGGGGACCGTCTCCGGCGACAGCGCGATCGCGACGGCGGCGACCAGAGCAGTGCGAGGTCGACCCAGTAGGGGAGCCCGAGGCGAGCCGTCGCGCCACGTCGGCGGCGACCGCGGCGACGAGCGGGCCGAGCCCGAGCCCGCCGATGTTGGCAGGCCGTCGCGACCAGCGCGGCCTCGGTCCGGCGCTCGCCGAAGAGGTCGGCGATGTACGCCGTCGCGGTGCCGGTGAAGAGCCCGGCCGAGAGGCCGGACAGCATGCGCCCGGCGAACAGCGTCGGGGTCGCGTCGCGAGCCAGGAAGACGATGGCGCTGGCGCCGCCAGGGCGAGGCCGAGTGCGAGCACCCGCCGGCGACCGACCACGTCGGAGACATGGCCAAGCGTCAGCAGCGCCGCGATCACGCCGACCGCGTAGGTCGCGAAGACGGCCGTCACCATCAGGTGCCGAAGCCGAACTCGGCCTCGTAGACGGGATAGATCGGCGTCGGCAGGGTCGTGCTCATCATCGCCACGGCAAAGGCAAAGGTGACGAGGCTCGCCGGCGAGCCGCGGCGGAGGGGGAGGAGAGCATTTGCCCAGTCAAGCAACTCGTGCGCAGCGGTGCAGGCGTAGGGTCCCGGCGCGTGGACGGCACGCCGACGGTCAACCCCGAGCTTCCCGGCGTCTCCAGGGTGCGCACCCGCTTCCACTATGAGCTGCTGGCCTGCGGGCTCCGCGGGCACGCCCTGGTCGGCGTCGACAGCGCCGACCTCGAGGGTGCCGATCCGGGTCTGGCCCGAATCGTCGACGGGGTTCGCTGGCACCGTTGCCTGCGCTGTGACAGCTGGGTGCCGGTGGCCGCACCCCTCACACCGCAGCGCCGCGGGCTGCCCGCCCGTGAGGAGATCGAGTTGCCGCTGCGCGGGCGGCCGCTGCGCGACAAGATCGTGCTCCGCGCGATCGCGATCGACCGCCTGCTGCACTTCCTCGTCTTGGGCATCGCCTCCGTTGCGATCTTCTTCATCGCCTCCGACCAGAACGTGCTCCGCGACCGCTTCTACGCGGTGCTCGACGCGCTGCACGGCACCCTTGGCGGCACGACGAGCTCGAGCGGCGGCTTCGTCGGGCGCATCCACGACGTCCTCAACTTCTCGCCTGGCAAGCTGCATCTGATCGGCGTCGTGCTCGCGGTCTATGCGCTGGTCGAGGGTGCCGAGGCGGTCGGGCTTTGGATGCAGAAGCGCTGGGCCGAGTACCTGACCTTCATCGCGACCACGGCGCTCTTGCCCCTCGAGATCTACGAGCTGATCGAGGGCGTCCGCTTCCTCAAGGTGTTCGCGCTGATCGTCAACGTCGCGGTCGTCGTCTACCTGCTGGCAGCCAAGCGGCTCTTCGGCCTGCGGGGCGGCGTCGCTGCGGAGGAGCAGCTGCGCGCCCGCGATTACGGCTGGCCCGCGATCGACCGGACCTCGCCGGAGGCCTTCGGCTGAGATTGCCGCCGCCCGCCGGGGGATGCGATCATCGCGGCGTGCCCGCTATCCCCCTGCAGACACTCGAGGCCGGACTCGACTCCGTCCTCGGCGCCCCGCCCGACGGCGGTCGCCTCGAACTGATCGTGCGCCGGCCCGAGGAGGAGCAGCGCGAGCTGCTCGAGCACGCACGGCTCGACACCGACGCCGGCCTGATCGGCGACATGTGGAGCCGCCGGCCAAGCAGCAAGACCGGCGCGCCCAACCCCGAAGCGCAGGTGACGATGATGAGCTCTCGGGCTGCCGCGCTCGTTGCGGGCGCCGGCGCGCACGACGCATGGGCGCCGGCCGGCGACCAGCTCTTCGCCGACCTCGACCTGAGCGTCGCCAACCTGCCGGCCGGCACGCGGCTGGCGATCGGGGGGGCCATTCTCCAGGTCACGGCCGAGCCGCACCTGGGCTGCGGCAAGTTCACGCGGCGCTTCGGCGTCGACGCGATGAAGCTCGTCAACTCCGCCCGCGGCCGCGAGCTGCGGCTCCGCGGCGTCAACCTGCGCGTCGTCGTCCCGGGCGCCATCGCCGTCGGCGACCGGATCACGCTCGCCAACAGTTAGCTTGCTAACAATCAGCGGGCATGGCTTACCGCGGTGTTCAGGCCCCGGCTCGAGCGGCCTCGAAACGGGAGGCCGGCGATCTCGCCTATGAGGCGTTCTGGCATGGCCTCGACGAGTTCCTGCACGCCCTGCGCCGCGCTCGCGGCCGCGCCGCCGCCAGCGCGCCGCCCGGCGAGCTGACCAACTCCCAGTTCAAGCTGCTCGAGTCGATCATCGGCAGCGAGACGCCGCGGATCGGCGAGATCGCCGCCTGCCTCGAGTCGCGCCGCCGACGGCGACGCGGATGATCGCCGGGCTCGAGCGCGAGGGCCTGATCGAGCGGCTGCCGGCGCCCGAGGACCGCCGCGTCGGTACGCATCGAGCTGACGGCGGCGGGCAAGGCCGCCCGCCGCCGCGCCACGCGCCGGCTCGAGGCCAAGCGGCGCCGCCTGCTTACGAGTCGCTCGATGCACGGCGATCGCGAGCAGGCCGCGAGCGCTGCTCAAGAGCCTTGCCGAGGGATGGACGCGCTGTGAGCGCGGCCGCCGAGGCCAGACCCCGAGGAGCCGCGCGGCAGCACTACGGGATCACGCTCGTCGTCCTGACCACGGCGGCGCTCGCCTACGCGCTCTCGCAGACGATGGTCGCCCCGGCGCTGCCCGTCGATCCAGGACGACCTCGGAGCTTCGACGACGGCGATCACCTTCGTGCTGACCGCCTATCTGCTGAGCGCCTCGGTCGCGACGCCGATCGTCGGCGGCTCGGCGACATGTTCGGCAAGGAGCGGGTGCTCGTCCTGACGCTGCTCTCGTTCGGCGCCGGCTCGCTGATCTGCGCCCTCTCGCACTCGGTCGAGATCCTGATCGCCGGCCGGGTGGTCCAGGGCGTCGCCGGCGCGATCTTCCCGCTGAGCTTCGGGATCATCCGCGACGAGTTCCCGCCCGAGCGGGTCGGCACCGGGATCGGCCTGATCAGCGCGACCTTCGGGATCGGCGGCGGCGGCGGCCTCGTGCTCAGCGGGCTGATCGTCGACAACCTCTCCTACGAGTGGATGTTCTGGCTGACGCTGCCGGTCGTCGCGTTCGCCGTGGTCATGGCGCACCTCTTCATCCCCGAGTCCCCGGTCCGGGCCAAGGCGAAGATCGACTGGGGCGGCGCCGCGCTGCTGTCGCTCGGCCTGATCTCGGTGCTGGTCGCGGTCGGTGACGGCAACGACTGGGGCTGGCTCTCGCCGCGAGGTGATCGGCCTGATCCTGTTCGGCCTGGCGACGCTCGCTTACTGGTCCCGGTTCGAGTCGCGCCAGAAGGAGCCGCTGGTCGACATGAACATGATGCGGGCGCGACCCGTGTGGACCACCAACCTCGCCGGGTTCTTCCTCGGCTTCGGCATGTTCGGCTCCTTCATCCTGATCCCGCAGCTCGTCCAGATCCCGGCGGCGTCCGGCTACGGGTTCGGGGCGACCGTGACCGGCGCCGGCCTCTTCCTGCTGCCCTCGACGACCGTGATGCTCTTCGCCGGCCCGATCTCCGGCTGGCTCGGCGACCGGGTCGGCTCGAAGTTCCCGATGGCGATGGGCACCGCGGTCGCCAGTCTCTCCTTCGTCCTGCTGGCTCTTGGGCACGAGCACCGAGTGGGCGATCTACGCGGCCTCCGCGGGCTTCGGCCTCGGGATCGGATTCTCGTTCGCCGCGGTCGCCAACCTGATCGTCGCCGCCGTCGACCAGAGCCAGACCGGGATCGCGACCGGCATGAACACGATCATGCGGACGATCGGCGGCGCGATCGGCGGCCAGATCGCGGCCGCCATCGTCGCCTCTCAGATGATCGCCGGGGGCTATCCGGCGAGCTGGAGCTTCACGGTCGCCTTCCTCGTTCTGCGGTCGGCGCCAGCCTTGCGCTGCCTTCGCCACGCTGCTGATCCCCGGCCGCTGATCGTGCGCCGGTCGAAGGGGACGACGGCGGCGGAGGGTAGCCAGGCGGGCGCCGATCAGCCACCGATCCCAGCCCGGTAAGGTGGATCGCAAAGCTTGCGATCGCAACGAACGCCCATGAGGGGCCGGAAGGAGCCGCAATGAAGGTCGCCATCGGATTGCCCAACGCCGTGCCCCTGACGAGCGGGGAGGACCTGATCGGCTTCGCCCGCGCAGCCGAGGAGCAGGGCTTCAGCAGCCTCGGCACGATCGACCGGATCGTCTACGGCAACCACGAGCCGCTGGCGGCGCTCGCCGCGGCTGCGGCGGTGACGAGCGAGATCGGGCTGCTGACCTCGGTGATGCTGGGCCCGCTGCGCAACAACGCCGTGCAGACCGCGAAGCAGGCGCTGACTCGTCAACGAGATCTCCGGCGGTCGGCTGACGCTCGGCATCGGGATCGGCGGCCGCGAGGACGACTTGCAGGCATCCGGCGTGGAGATGTCGGGCGGGCGAGCGCATGGACGCATTTCTGGAAGCCCTCGAGCGAGACGTTCGCCGACGAGTCGGATCGGCCCCGGCAGGCGGCGTTCCCGAGATCTTGATCGGCGGCAGCGTCGAGGCCTCGTTCGAGCGGGCCGCCAGTTACGGCGCCGGCTGGATCGCCGGCGGCTCGACGCCCGATGCCTTCGCCGAGGCCGCAGCCAAGCGTGCGCGAGGCGTGGAGCGCCGCCGGGCGCGACGGCGAGCCCCGGCTCGCCGCCCTGGCGTACTTCTCGCTCGGCGACAGCGCCGCAGGCGGAGGCCGACGCCTACCTAACGACTACTACGCCTTCCTCGGCGCGAGACCGCCGCGATGATCGCCGCGAGTGCCGCGACCGACGCCGAGACCGTCAACGGCTACGTCTCGGCCTTCGAGGCTGTCGGCTGCGACGAGCTGATCTTCTTCCCCTCGAGCTCGGACCCAGAGCAGCCGCGCGCTGCTGCGCGCGGCGATCGGCTGGATGAGCGGCCGAGGAGAACAAGGAGCTCGTCCGCCGCTTCTACGCGGAGGTGATCAACGAGCGCGACATCGGGGTGATCGACCGGCTGCTCGGCCAAGGACTTCGCGCACAACGGCGAGCAGCGTGGCCGCGAGGGCCAAAAGCAGGCGGTCGCGGAGTTCCTCGACGGCTTCTCCGACCTCCGCAACGAGATCCTGCTGATCCTCGGGGAGGACGATCTCGTCGCTGCACACCAGCGCTGGAGCGGCACCCATGACGGCGCCTTCATGGGGTCGAGGCCACGGGCCGCAGTGTGAGTTCCCATCGACCGCTGTCCTCCGCGTCCGCGAGCGGCGAGATCGCCGAGGCCGCCGATGTCGTCGGCGTCGCCGAGCTGATGGCGCAGCTCGGCGCCGATGGCTGACGTCAGCGCCACGTGCGCGGGGCGCCGATAGCCTTCGCGGTTCGATGGGCGGCGCGAGCGGTATTCACAAGTTGAGCGGCCGGCACCGATGAGCGACGCCCTCCAGCTCTGGCAGTCCTTGATCCTCGGCATCGTCGAGGGCTTCACCGAGTTCCTGCCGATCTCGAGCACGGGGCATCTGACCGTGACCGAGAAGCTGATGGGCTACGACATCGACGCGGCGGACGTCACCGCGTTCACGGCGATTGTGCAGATGGGCGCAATCGTTGCGACCGTGCTCTATTTCCGCAAGGACATCGTCGAGATCCTCTCCGCCCTCTACTGGGGACTGCGCGATCCGGAGCGCCGCGATCGCGAGTGGCGCTTCGCGATCGCCGTGGTGATCGGCTCGATCCCGATCGGAATCGCCGGCCTGCTCTTCAAGGACACGATCGAGACCACCTTCCGCAACCTCTGGCTCGTCGGGCTCGCACTGATCCTGTGGAGTGGCGTCATGTACTACGCCGACGTCAACGCCACGCTCGAGCGGCACGAGCGCGAGGTCAGCCGCCGCGACACGCTGATCATCGGTCTCGTCCAGTGTCTGGCGCTCGTCCCGGGCGTCTCGAGGTCCGGCGCGACGATGGCCGCTGGACTGATGCGCGGGCTCGACCGGGTCACGGTCACCCGCCTCTCGTTCTTCCTTGCAATTCCGGCGTTGACGGCGGCCACGCTGCTCGAGATCGCCAGCCATCACGGCGAGATCTCGACCGGAGTCGGCTGGTCCGGCACCCTGATCGCGACCGTGACGAGCTTCTTCGTCGCCTACGCGACGATCGCCTGGCTGCTCCGCTACGTCGCCGGCCACAACTTCTCGATCTTCATCGTCTACCGCGTCGCGATCGGCTTGCTGATTCTGCTGCTGCTCGCCACGGGCGCCGTCGCCGCGACCTAGGCGCGGTGGCGATCAACCGCCCGCCGGCGACGGGCGGCGGCACGTCCAGCCGGGATGCCGCGCGGGGTCCGCGGGCGGCGCCGTCACGCCGCACGGGGCCCCGCCGCCGGCGAGGGCCGCGGCGGTGCGGGGCAGTGAGATGGCATGAACGAGGGGCCTCCGTCCGCTCAGCGGGTGACGCTGGCCACTCGCAATCAAATCGGGAGCTAGACAGGAGGCCCCAAGTGCCAACGATCCTAGACGCCGGCTTCGACATCCACCGAAGCCAGATCACCTTCGAAGAGCTCGACCGCGCAAACGGCGAGGTCAAGCTCGGGCGGATCGACGCAACACCGCAAGCCGTCACCGGCTGGGCCGCCCGACACCCCGACCGCGAGATCCACGTCGCCTTGGAGGCCTGCACCGGCTGGTACTTCGTCGCCAGAGCGCTGGAGTCCGCAGGCGCGACGCCGCACCTGGCCGAGGTCGCCGAGACCAGCGCCCTGCGAGGCCGAAAGCGCCGTGCCAAGACCGACCGCGCCGACGCCCGCTGGCTGCGCTCGCTGCTCACCGAGGGGCGGCTGCCGGAGGCGTGGATCGGACCCGACCACATCCTCGAGCTGCGGACCAAGACGCGGCTGCGCCACACGCTCAGCACCGAGCGAAGCGCCTGGCGGGCGCGGATCCAGGCCGGCCTCTTCCACGTCGGAGCACCCTCGCTGCCGTTGCGGCTGAGCGGCGAGCGCGCCCGCGAGTGGCTCGCAGAGCATCGGCTTGCGATCGGGATGGATCGGCGGATCGAGGTGGCGCTGGCGATGATGGAGTCGATCGACGGCGAACTCGTCCCGATCGAGGCGGAGCTGCGCGACTACGCACGCCGCCAAGCCGGTTGCAAGGCGCTGATGGGCCACTTCGGGATCGGCGAGCTGATCGCCCCGGTGATCATCGCCGAGCTCGGTGACACGCGCCGTCTGCGGCGCTCGCGCCAGGCGGTGAGGATGGCGGGCCTCGACATCGCAGTCCACCGCTCCGACAGCCGCGGCCGGCTCGGCAAGCTGACCAAGCAGGGCTCACCGGAGCTGCGCTGGGCGCTTTATGAGGCGGCGCAGTCAGCCTGCCGCAGGACAAGCCCCGACCACGCCGACCTCGTGGCGCTGAAGGAGCGCGGGCTCACCCACACGCAGGCGACGCTGACGATCGCCCGCAAGCTGACCCGTCGCTGCTTTCACACGTTGCGGGAGCTGGGCGAGGAGGCGATGGCTCCCGCCTGAGAGCCGGGCCGACTACCTGCCAAGCCCGCCCAAAGATGATCACACCCTTCCGGCCAGCTCCCGCACACTCCCCGGCTCCCACCGCCCCGGTGGCGGCCCGAGTGAGACCGAGCGGCCGGAGTCGCTCCTTGCGAGTCGACCCATCGATCATCTCGTCGCCGGCCAGACGGCCGAGCTCCCAGATAAGGCAGGGCGTTCGCAGGTCATCGGGAGACAAGGATCCGATCCGCAATCACTCGCCGCCTCCGGCCGCATCGCGGGACGAGTTCAGATAAGGGAGGTGGGCCGGCGAGGGGCTGGGCCTGCCGAGGCGAAGACTCGGCCTTGGCGTTCTTTGTCGACTTTTCCGTCTCTATGACGGGAAAGTCGACGAGGTTCGGGGTGGCGGGCGTTTTGCGATGACTTTGGGCCCTATGGGCCTGAAGCTAGAGCGGAACGGGGCGGGCTCGTCGATCACCGCCAAGCGGTCAATAGGCTGGCGCCCATGGACGGCGACGCTGGCCTGCTCGAGACCGGTGCCCGCGGGCGTGAGAGCACTTGGGTCGACGCCGGGGCCGTCTTCCTGCTCGGCGCCGGCGGGGCCTGGAGCGCCGGCAACATCGGCCCGGTCGCGGCCGATCTCGGCCGCGAGTTCGGCATCTGGCCTCGCTTCGCGTCGGCCTGCTGTCGGGAACGATCTTCCTCGCCGCGATGATCGCCGGGCTGCTCGTCGCGCCCCGCTGCGCGGAGGCCTCGGCCTGACCCGGGCGCTGGCGCTCGCGGCGCAGCGCTCGGCGGCGCCGGCAACCTGATCTTCGCGGCGGCCGATGGGTTCCCCCTCGCCGCCGCCGGTCGGGTCGGCGCGGGGGTCGGGCTCGGGCTCGTCGCTGGGCTCGCGCCGGTCCTCGCTCGCCTCACGGGGGGAGTCGCCGCGTCGGGCCTGTTCGGCGCCTCGTTCCAGATCGGGATCGGGCTCGGGCTCGGCGTCGGCAGCGTCCTTGCGGACGCGGACGTCTCCTGGCGGATCGGCTTCGTCGTCACCGGCGGCGGTGGCACTGTCGGCGATCCCGCTCGTGCTGCGCGAGCACATCCCGGCCGAGCGCCATGATCCGGCCCGCGGGTTCTTCGCGTTCGCCTTACGCACACCGCCGGTCTGGCGCCTGGCGCTGCTGTTCATGGCGCTGTTCGGCGTGCCGATCACGCTCGGCGCCTGGTTCGTCCACTACGCGACCGTCGACGGCTCGGTCCGCCCGGCCCTCGCCGGCGCCCTCGCCTTCGTGCTCTTCGCCACCTCCGGCTTGATGCGGCAGCTCGGCGGCGCCTTCGCGGCGCGCGGGATTCCGCAGCCGCTGCTGACCGGCGCGGCGCCGGCCCTGGCGACGGTCGGCCTGGCGGCAATCGGCGTTGACCTCAGTCCCGGGGTGATCGCCGCCGCGGTGCTCCTGATGGGCGCGGGATTCGCGCTGCCCTACGCGACGATGATGATCGAGGCGCAGCGGCTGTTTCCGCGCGAGCCCTCGCGGCCGACCTCGCTGCTGACGATGGTCGGCACCGCAGTCGGCATCCCGGTGATACCGGCGCTTGGCAGCCTGCTCGACTCGGGCGATGGCGACGTGGCGTTCGTCGTCCTCGGCGCCTTCGTGCTCCTCGCCGGCGCTGTTCAACGTCAGGCCGGCGGTGCTGCCGGAGGCTGACTGAGGCCGTCCGTCGGCAGTGTGCAGCCGGCGGCCTGTTAGCGGCGGTGATGCCCGTGACGGCCGTGCCGGCCCTGGACGCCGACGGTGATCGCGACCTGGTTGTTGCCGCCGTTGGGGTCGTTGGTGCTGCCGTCCGCGTAGGCGTCGGCGCGGAATGATGTAGGTGCCCTTCTTCTTCGCCTTGACCCGGATCTTGACGACGGCGAGCTCCTCGCTTGACGAAGTCGCCCGGGTAGCACTTGACGAAGCCATAGCCGTTGTCGCTGCAGCCATAGTCCTTGCCGTCGCCGCTGATCGACTTGCGCTTGACCTTGAGACCCTTGGCACCGTCGCCTGGACCCAGTCTCCGTAGGAGTCCGTCGGCCCGTTGTTCTTCGCGGTGATCTTCAGCGTCGTCCTCTGACCTCGACGGATCGGCTGCGGCTCGGCGTGACCGGAGATCGAGATGTCCGCGCACTTGTTGTCGACCGTGCACTCGCGTGCCGTGGCGGTCGTCGAGCTCGAGCAACGCCGGCGCCCACCAGCGGCCGAAGTCAGCGATCGGGATCACCAGTCGCGTTCATCGTCAGTCCCTCGTCAGCCGCTTGTAGGTGATCCGGTGCGGCCGGTCGGCCTCGACGCCGAGGCGCTCGCGTCGGTCCTCCTCGTAGGCCTCGACGTTGCCCTCGAACCAGCGCACCTGCGAGTCGCCCTCGAAGGCGAGCACGTGGGTGGCGACGCGGTCGAGGAACCAGCGGTCGTGGGAGATCACGACGGCGCAGCCGGGGAAGGCGAGCAGCGCCTCCTCGAGCGCGCGCAGCGTGTCGACGTCGAGGTCGTTGGTCGGCTCGTCGAGCAGCAGCAGGTTGCCGCCCGAGCGCAGCAGCTTCGCCAGGTGCAGGCGGTTGCGCTCGCCGCCGGAGAGCGTCCCGACCTTGCGCTGCTGGTCGGAGCCCTTGAAGTTGAAGCCGGAGGTGTAGGCGCGCGAGTTCATCTTGCGGTCGCCGACGTCGATCTCGTCGAGGCCGCCGGAGATCTCCTCCCAGACGGTCGCCTCGCCGTCGAGCGCCTCGCGCGACTGGTCGACGTAGGCGATCTTGACCGTCTCGCCGAGCTTCAGCTCGCCCGCGTCGGGCTCCTCGCTCGCCGACGATCATCCGGAACAGCGTCGTCTTGCCGGCGCCGTTGGGGCCGATCACGCCGACGATCCCGGCGCGCGGCAGCGAGAAGGTGAGGTCCTCGATCAGCAGCTTGTCGCCGAAGCCCTTGCGCAGGCCCTCGGCCTCGATCACCTGACGTTGCCGAGCCGCGGCCCGGGCGGGATGTGGATCTGGACCTCGTCGAGCTTGACGTTCTGTCTCCTCGGCGAGCATCTCCTCGTAGCGGGCGAGCCGCGCCTTCGACTTCTTGCGCCGGCCCTTCGGGTTCTCGCGGACCCACTCGAGCTCGGCCGCCAGCGTCTTCGCCCGCGCCTTGTCCTGTGCGCTTCTCCTGCGCCGAGGCGCTCCTGCTTCTGCTCGAGCCAGGAGGAGTAGTTGCCCTTGAAGGGGATGCCGCGGCCGCGGTCGAGCTCGAGGATCCAGCCGGCGACGTTGTCGAGGAAGTAGCGGTCGTGGGTGACGGCGACGATCGTGCCCTTGTAGTCCTCGAGGTGCTGCTCGAGCCAGGCGACCGACTCGGCGTCGAGGTGGTTGGTCGGCTCGTCGAGGAGCAGCAGGTCGGGGGCGCTGAGCAGCAGCCGGCAGAGCGCGACCCGGCGGCGCTCGCCGCCGGAGAGGGTGGACACGTCGGCGTCGGCGGGCGGCAGCCGCAGCGCGTCCATCGCCGTGTCGAGGATCTGGTCGAGGTTCCAGGCGTCGGCGGCGTCGATCTCGCTCCTGCAGGCGCGCGAACTCGTCCGCGGTCTCGTCCGAGTAGTTGGCGGCGAGCTCGTTGAAGCGGTCGACCATGTCGCGGAGCTCGCCGACGCCGTCCTCGACGTTGCCCGCGCACGTCCTTGTCGGGGTCGAGCTGCCGGCTCCTGCTCGAGCATGCCGACGGTCGCGTTCGGGTGCAGCTGCGCCTCGCCGCGGTAGTCCTCGTCGTGGCCGGCCATGATCCGCAGCAGCGTCGACTTGCCGGCGCCGTTGTAGCCGAGCACGCCGATCTTGGCGCCCGGGTAGAAGCTCAGGTTGATGTCCTGGAGCACCTGCTTGTCGGGCGGATGCAGGCGGGAGACGCCCTGCATCTGGAAGATGTACTCGGAGGGTCCGGCCATCGGAGAGCGCAGGATAGAGAGGCGCGCCCGGCGCCACCGCGCCGGCGGCGTCGGCGCCTACTTCGCCGGCAGTCGCTTGGCCAGGAACGCGTTCGCGTCGTCGAGGCCGGCGGTCATCACGCCGCCGTGGTCGGCGCCCTCGTAGGTCTTGTAGTCGACCTTGTCGCCCTTGTCCTCGAGCTCACCGACGAGCTCGTTCGTGTAGGTCGGAAAGACCGTTGTGTCGGCGAGGCCCTGGAGGACCAGGATCGGCGCCGAGGTCTCCACGTCCGGGTTGTTCTTGGTCAGCACCTTCTCGAGCGGGCCGAGGTTGGCGTCGTCGCGGATCAGGTCTGCGGGCGCGATGCCGCCGATGCTGTCGGTCTGGCCGAGGTCGCCGAGGCACTTCTGGTCGACCTGCCCGAACAGCGCCAGCGGCTCCGGGTTGACGATCGCCGACGGGACGACCCTCGGGTTCGCCGTCGATGCGCCCTTGAGGATCAGCGCGGCGAGGGCGCTCAGCGGGTTCGGCGAAGTCAGTGCCGGCAGCAGGCTCGTCTGCTCGGCGATGTGCGAGGCGGGCGCGAACGCCATCGTCCCGCGCAGCTTCAGGCCGGGTGCCCACTGCTTCGTGTAGCCGGCCGTCCACAGGGCGGCGTGGCCGCCCTGCGAGTGTCCGGCGATGACGAACTTCTTGCCGAACTAGGGCGGAGCTGGCGCGCGGCGCCGAATGATGTCGAGGGCGCTCCGTGCCGCTGCCTTGCCGATCAGATAGGGGTGCGACTCCGGGTGTGCCGAGGCCCTGGTAGTCGGTGCGGACGACCGCGTAGCCGGCCTTGACCCACGTGCTCGACGAACGGCTCGAGTAAGCGGTGCCGTCCGCGGCCTTCGAGGGCGCGCAGACGTCGGCGATCCCGGTCGTGCCGTGATCCCAGCGTGATCACCGGCCAGCCGCCCTTCGGCGGCTTGCCCTTGGGGACGCTGACCGAGCCGGAGACGGCGACCCGCTCGCCTTGCGGCGACTTCGACGTGTACAGGACCCTGTCGGTGCGGGCGTGGTCGGAGGAGGCGACGAGATTCGGCGCCTTGCGGTGCCAGATCAACTTGCCGTGGCCCTTCGGCAGCTTCTTCGGCGGCTTGTAGAAAGCCTCGCCGTCAGGTCCTTTGACGACCTTCTTCGCCTCGGCCGCCGCCGGCGCGAGCGCGACCGCCGCGATCAGGGCTGCGAGCAGCGCCAGCCGTCCGGCGCCGCTCACTTCGTGTGTCTTTGCCCCCATCTCGATCCCGTCCGGGTGAGCTCGCTACTACTTCGCCGGCAGGCGCTGCTCGAGGAACTGCATCGCCTGATCCTCGGCGGCGTTGACGATCTCGCCGTGGGTCACGCCCGGGTAGGTGACGTAGTCCGTCGAGTCGCTGTTCGCCTTGAGCTCGGAGACGAGCGCGTTGGTGAACAACGGGAAGACGGTCGTGTCCGCCAGGCCCTGCAGCACCAGCATCGGCGCCTTCGGTCACGACGGCCGGGTTGTTGTGGTCGAGCACCCTGTAAAGCGGCCCGGTCTTCGCACCCTTCTGGAGCATGTCCGCCGGGCGCGATGCCGCCGAGCTTGTCGGGCGGCCGAGCTGCGCCAGGCACGTGTGCTCGAGCTGGCGGTAGAAGCCCAGCACCGGGTTCGCTGAGCAGCAGGTAGGCGTGGACGCCGCGGGTTGGCGGTCGCGGCGCCGTAGACGATCATCGTTGCCAGCGCCGTCAGCGAGCTCGGCGCCGTCAGCGCCGGCAGCGCCTCGGCCTGCTCCTTGAGTGTGCGAGGCGGGCGCGTAGGCCATCGTCCCGCGCAGCTTCAGGTCGGGCGTCCACTTGCTCGCGTTGCCGGCGGCGAACAGTGCCGCATGGCCGCCCTGCGAGTGGCCGGCGATCACGTAGCGCTTGCCGATCTCGGGATCGAACTGGCGGGCGGCGCGAACGATGTCGAGCGTCGCCGCGCGCCTCCGACTTGCCGATCAGGTAGGGTGCGGGCCCGGGCGTGCCGAGCCCCTGGTAGTCGGTGCGCATCACCGCGTAGCCGGCCTTGAGCCAGTCGGTGAGGATCGGGTTGACGTAGGAGATGTAGGCGCTGCGGCGGGGCTCGCGCTGTTGTTGCGCGACGGCGCGCAGACGTCGGCGACGCCGGTCGTGCCGTGGGCCCAGGTGATCACCGGCCAGCCGCCCTTCGGCGGCTTGCCCTTCGGGATGCTGATCGAGCCGGAGACGGCGATCCGCTCGCCGCTGCGGCGAGCTCGAGGTGTAGAGGACGTTTTCGTTGAGGGCGGCGCCCGCGAGCGGCACCAGACCCGTCGACTTGCGGTACCAGATCATCTTGCCGTGGCCCTTGGGCAGCTTGTCCGGGGGCTGGTAGAAGGCGAGGCCTCTGGGTCCCTTGGGGATCTTCTTCGCGCTCGCCGGCGGCGGGCGCGAAGGCCATCAGCAGCGCGGCGAGCGCCGCCAGTCCGATCAGGGCGAGTCCGACGCCTGCCGCGCGCACCCACTCGCACTCCATCAACAGGCCCCATGCGCGTTCTCCTCTCGTGGTTCCCCGGTCGGACTCCCGGCCGACCTGAGAACACGCTACCGGGTCGGAGTCGCGGTTCCGGCGTGCCGCGAGCGGCGCCGCGCAGGCGAGGATCACGATCAGCGGCTCGAGCGGCGCCCGGTAGCGGGTCGAGGCGTCGCCGATCACGGTGATCGAGGCGGCCAGCGCGATCAGCAGGACCGGGACGACGAGGCCCAGGCGGCGGCGGAACAGCCACAGGCCCCACAGCGCGAGCACGAGCGCCACCCAGTAGAGGACCAGCCCGGTGATCGCCACGCCCTTGCTCTGGCCGTTGGGGGCGATCTCGTCGATCGCGTGCGCGGGCCGGCGGACGTCCCAGAAGCGGCTCAGCCCGTTCCAGAAGAACGCCTTCGGGATCGAGTCGGGATGGGCCTTGGCGTAGTCGACGGCGTCGCCGACGAGCGCCCGGTGGACCTCGTAGTCGCTGGAGCCGCTGCTCGCTGAAGACCTCCGGCATCGGCTTGATGTAGGCGCGCCACTGGTAGGGGTTGTCGGGGTCGTTGGCGGCGGTCTGTTGAAGGTCCCGTAGGCGGCGGCGTCCTGGATCGAGATCGGGACGAAGCCGTCGGCGGCGGAGAGGTTGCGGATCGTCCAAGGCACGATCAACAGGACCGCGGCGAGGATCGAGATGCCGGTCGCGACGAGCGCCCGGCGCGGCCCCGCCGCGATCCACCAGGCGGCGATCACGCCGGCGAAGAGGAAGAACATGTTGGGGCGGACGAGCATCCCGAGACCGATCGCCAGCCCGGTCGCGATCGCCAGCTTCGTCGTCGGCTCGCGCTCGAGGAAGAGGTTGAGCGCGAGCAGCGCGAGCGGCACCGCCAGCGCCTCTGGGTACAGCAGGCCGATGAACTCCCAGCAGGCGGGGAAGATCGCGACCGCGAATGCGGCGGCGATCCCGGTCCGGATGCCGAACAGGCGCCGGGCCAGCAGCCACGTGCCGAGCACGGTCAGCGGCGCCAGCACGATTCCCTGGACGATCTGCACGCGGACCGGCGCGGTACCCAGCAGCGTCGTAGATGATCCCCACCCAGGCGGGATACAGGGGCGCCTTCCAGGTCGAGGCGTGGACGATCCCGTAGGGGAGGTCGGAGTAGAAGAGCTTGCCCTCCGTCCACAGGCGTCCGTAGGTGTCGTAGACGGACTGATCGCCTTCGAGCCCGTTCGGGCGGGTCGCGATCGCGTAGACGACGACGATCGCCGCCGACAGCAGCAACGCCCCGCCGATCGCCAGCCGCTCGCGCGGGCCGACCTCGGACCACCAGGCGCGCAGGCGCTCGCGGCGTGCCGCTGTCGCTGTGCTCAGCCATCCGCGCCGACCCTAACCCGAAGTGGGGCGGGTCGTGGCAGGTTCAAGCTGGGACGGCCTCCAATAGGCTGACGGCGGCGCCGCACCGCGACTCGGACGCGCGATCGGGGTTTGCGAACAGGAGGACGGATGGGCGGTCACGCACGACATACGGCAACGATCACCGGCGGTCTCGTCGCCGCGCTGGCGGCGACGCTGCTGTGGATCGCGCCCGCGACTGCCTCCGCGCGCTCGATCGACGTCCACAGCGCCGGTCCGGGTCCCAAGGAGTTCGACCACGTCACCGTCCAGCAGTTCGGGCCCAAGGATCCGAGGAAGGTGCTCGTTCTGATGCCCGGGACGGCGGGCGGCGCCGGCGACTTCACCGCGATCGGCAGGAACCTGACGAAGAAGGTCAAGGGGCTCGCCGTCTGGTCGATCGACCGGCGCAGCCAGGTGCTCGAGGACACCGGTCCAGTTCAAGCAGGCGCTCGCCGGCAAGGTCACGCCGCAGCAGGCCTTCGACTACTACCTGGGCTGGATCACGAACGGCGGCAAGCCCGCCGACCACTTCAACTTCCTCGACACGTCGACCGTTCCCTTCGCCAAGCACTGGGGGATGAAGACGGCGCTGCAGGACGCCCGCAAGGTCGTCAAGAAGGCGCGCAGGGGCGGCGCCCGCAAGGTCTACATCGGCGGCCATTCGCTCGGCGCCTCGCTCGCCGCCGCCTACGGCGCCTGGGACTTCAACGGCCACCCCGGCTACAAGGACGTCGATGGCATCGTGATGATCGACGGCGGGTCTGCTCGGCAGCTTCGACGCCTACGACAAGCAGCAGGCGCAGAACAGGTCGCCAAGCTCGACGATCAGCCCTTCCTCGATCTGCTCAACGTCGGCGAGCCCGGAGGCCGCCGGCCTGTTCGCCGAGGCGGGCGCGATCTTCGCCAAGATCGAGCCGAACGAGCCGGGCACGACGCTGGCCAACTATCCGCTGCTGCCGGCCGACTTCAAGCCGCCGGTGCCGGCGACGAACCTCGCGAACTTCGCCTACGCCTTCGACCGCGACACCTCGCCCGCGGCGCTGGCGCTGCTGCACGTCAACGCCGGCCATCTGGCGACCTCGGGCGATCCGCGCGGGTGGGTCGACGGTGGCGTGACCAGCGCCGCCGACCTGGCCGACGGCTTCGCCCAGGAGCCCGCCAACGGGGTCGAGTGGTACTTCCCGCTGCGGCTTACGATCGACACGAACGGCGCCAACCGGATGAAGCAGGATCCGGCCGCGCGCTACCTCGGCCTGCGGCTCACGCACACCAACCAGATCAACGTGCCGATCTACGCCTTCCAGAGCGATCTCACCGACGGCGCCGTGCTGCGCGGCGCCAAGCGCCTCGTCAAGCGCGCGCGGACGACGAAGAAGCAGGCGACGCTCGTCAACGGCGATCCGCGGCTACAGCCATCTCGATCCGCTGCTCGCGGCGCCGAAGAAGAACAAGTTCGACAAGACCGTGGCGAAGTTCCTCGAGCGAGCATTGAGGCCACTGATGCCGCGGCTCGCCCTGCTCACCTACACGCTACGTCGAGAACATGGCCGAGCGGCGCGAGCCGCACCGGGCCGGCCACCTCGAGCTGATCGAGCGGATGTGCGCCGATGGGCGCCTGTTGATCGCGGGCGCCACCGGCAGCCCGCCCAGCGGTGGGGCCCTGGCGTTCGCGGACGCCGAGGCGGCGGAGGAGTTCGTCGCGGCCGACCCATACGTCGCGGCCGGCCTCGTCACCTCGCACTCGATCGAGCCCTACGCGGTGGTCGCCTCGCGCGCCGCTGCCCGAGGACTGAGCCGCTCAGTCGATCAGGCAGTCGGTCATCCGGCTGACCGCGATCCGCCAGGCGACGAGGGCCAGGGCGACGAGGCCGGCGAAGCGCAGCAGGTCGATCGCCTCGAAGCCGAAGCAGGCGCCGCGGACGAGGACGACGAGCTGGTGCAGCGGGTTGAACTGCGGCCAGCACCTGCGCCCACTCGGGGCAGCTGATCGATCGGGAAGAAGGTGCCGGCGGTCAGGAACAGCGGCGTGATGACCAGCGTCGTCACGTAGTTGAACTGGTCGATCTTCGGCACGGTTGCGGCGACGGCGATGCCGCCGCCGGCGAAGCTCAGCGCGGTGACGAAGCCGAAGAGCGGCACGAGCAGCATGCCCGAGCGTCGGCTCGAGCCCGAACAGCATCGTGACGAGCAGCGGGAAGACGCCGAACAGCGCCGGCGCGCAGCGAGATCCACAGCATCTCGGCGGTGACGAGCTCCTCGGTGTCGACCGGCGCGGCGAGGATCGCGTCGTAGGTGTTCTGGAAGCGGTGCTTGACGAAGGTCCCGAACATCGCCGGGAAGGCGCTCGAGAAGATCACCGCGGTGGCGACCATGCCGGTGCCGACGAACTGCACGTAGTCGAGCCCGTCGACGCCGCTGACCAGCGTCGCGCCGAGGCCGAGGCCGAAGGCGAGCAGGTAGATGACCGGCTCCATCAGGCTCGAGAAGGCGGTGCTCTTCCAGAACGTGCGGAAGTTGGCGACCTCGCGGCTCATCACGCCGGCGATCGCCGCCGGCTCGAGCCGCCCCATCCGTGGCTTGCGCGTCGCCTGCGCCTCCATCACTCGAGCTCCTCTCCGGTCAGCTTCACGAACACGTCCTCGAGCGAGGCCGGGCGGATGACGGCGTCCGTCGGGGATCTCGCCGTTGGCCGGGCCGCTCCGCGCCGACGATCGCGACGGCCGGGCCGGTCGCGCGGACCGTGAGCCCGCCGGCCTCGGCCGTCTGCCGGACCTCGGCGAGGCGCGTCGGGCGGGCCGAAGACCTCGGCGGTCTCGCGGCCGGCGTGCTCGCGGACCAGCTCGGCCGGCTTGCCGCGCGCGACGACCCGCCCGGCGCGTCATCAGCGCGACCTCGTCGGCGAGGCGCTCGGCCTCCTCGATGTAGTGGGTCGACATGAGGATCGTCTTGCCCTCGGTGCGCAGCGCTGTCGACCAGCGTCCAGACCTCGGCCCGGATCTGCGGGTCGAGGCCGACGGTCGGCTCGTCGAGCAGGACGAGCTTCGGGTCGTGGACGAGCCCGCGGGCGATCAGCAGCCGCCGGCGCATGCCGCCGGAGAGCTCGTCGACGGCGTCGTCGCGGCGGTCCCTGAGGCCGGGCGAGCGTCGAGCGCCGCGTCGACCGCGGCGCCGACGTCGCGCGACCCGGTAGAGGCGGGCGAAGACGCGCAGGTTCTCGGCGACCGTGACGTCGACGTCGAGGTTGTCGAGCTGCGGCACGACGCCCATCTCGGCGCGCGCCTGCTTGCCCTCGCGCGGGCAGCTCGTAGCCGAGCGCCCGCAGCGTGCCCGAGTCGGCGATCGCCTGGGAGGTGAGCAGCCGCATCGTCGTCGACTTGCCGGCGCCGTTGGGGCCGAGCAGGCCGAGGCAGATGCCCTCCGGCACCTCGAGGTCGAGCCCGTCGACCGCCTTGATCGGGCCGAAGCTCTTGTGCACGTCTCGCAGCTCGATCGCGGCCATCGCGGCGCAGGTTTGCAGAGCTCCGGGCGGGCTAGCGGTCGGAGGGGGTGCAGCCACCACCGCCGAACCAGTCCGGAGCTGAGCCGAGATCCAGGACGACCGTTCGAGGCCTGGGAGGCCGATCTCCACGGCCACCGCGTGATCTACCACGCGGTCGGCTCGGGCCCGCCGGTGGTGCTGATCCACGGCATGCTCAACTCCTCCCGGCACTGGCGCGAGGTGGCGCTGCGGCTTGCCGAGCGCCACCGCGTGATCGCTCCCGACCTGATCGGCCACGGCGACTCGGCGACCCCGCGCGGCGACTACTCGCTCGGCGCCCACGCGGCCGCGATCCGCGACCTGCTCGTCTCGCTCGACGTCCACCGGGCCACGTTCGTCGGCCACTCGCTCGGCGGCGGCGTCGCGATGCAGTTCTTCTGGCAGTTCCCCGAGCGCGTCGAGCGGCTCGCGCTGGTCTCCGCGGCGGCCTCGGCGGCGAGGTCAGCCCGGCGCTGCGCGCCGCGGCGCTGCCCGGGCATCAACGGCCTGCTCTGGGCGGCGGCGCACCCGCGCTCGCTCGCGGCCTCGGCGCGCTCGCCGGCGCGCTCGAGGCGCCGCGGCCGCCGCGAGGCCGCCGTCCAGACCCGGGCGATCGTCCGGGCCCTGCGGCCGCTCGAGCGGCCCGGCGGGCGCAAGGCGTTCCTCGAGACGCTGCGCGCGGTGATCGACATCCGCGGCCAGCGGGTCAGCGCCAACGACCGCCTCTACCTGCTCGGCCCGGTGCCGACGCTCGTCGCCTGGGGCGACCGCGACCGCACGATCCCCGCCGAGCACGGCCGCGCCGCCGCCGCGGCGATCCCCAACGCGCGCTTCGAGCTGATCGAGGGCGCCGCCCACTTCCCGCACCTCGAGCGCCCCGAGGCGCTAGCCGACTGCCTCGCCCGCTTCATCGCCGCAACCGAGCCGCACGCGATCGGGGAGCAGGAGCTCGCCGAGCTGCTGGCGACGCGGACGACGAGGCGGCGCCGGCATCTGCGGGTGGCCTAGGCGCGAGCCCTGCCAACCTGACAGTCCCGCCGGCAAGCTGTCCGGACTTCGCCACGGCCCAGGTGGCAAACTCCGGAGCGCCGCTCAGCGCGGGCCGGGCAGGTGGCGGAAGCCGAAGGCCTCCGGCGTGCGGCCCGGCTGGACGTACCAGCACTGCGCGGACTCCTCGCCGCACATCAGCCGCAGGACGGTCGAGGCGACCGTCTCGGCGGGGATGATCGTGAAGCCCTCGGCGAGCAGCGCCTCGCGGATCGGCGCGATGATCTTGCTCTCGGCGAAGCCGGGGCAGACCGCGTTGACGCGGATCCCGTCGGCGGCGAGGCCGTCGCCGAGCGAGCGGACCAGGCCCGACCACGCCGTGCTTGTTGGCGGCGTAGATCGGGTCGAAGGGGACGGAGGTCAGACCGGCGAGCGACGCGGTCGCGACGATCGAGCCGCCGCCGGCGCGGCGCAGGGCCGGCAGCACCGCGTGCGTGCCGAAGATGACGCCGTCGAGGTTCGCGCCCATCGCCCGGCGGTAGAGCTCGAGGTCGAAGTCGTCGCCGACGCCGCAGCCGGTCGCGACGCCGGCGTTCAGGAAGATGTGGTCGATGCCGCCGAGCGCATCCTCGGCGGCGGCGACCATCGCCAGGTTCTCGTCGAGCGAGCTGACGTCGGCGCGCATCCCGTAGCCGCCGATCGCCTCGGCGGTGGCGACGGCGCCGGGCTCGTCGATGTCCGCGCAGAAGACGCGGGCGCCGGCCTCGGCGGCCATCAGCGAGGTCGCCTTGCCGAGGCCGCTCGCGGCCCCGGTGATCAGGATCCGCTTGCCCTCGAGGGCGGCGGCGTCGGGCTCGAAGGGCAGCTCGGCAGCGGGCGGCGGGCTCGTTCACGGCCGCCACCCTATCCGGCCCCTATCCGTCGGCGCCGTCCCACTCCTCGAGCCGGCCGGCGAGCGCGTTCATGCCGAGCCTCTCGGCGGCCGGCCGCCGCGCCTCGCGGTCGAGCCCGGCGTCGGCCGGCAGCTCGGTGCCGGAGTCGCGCAGGGTCGCGATGTCCTTGAACTCGAGCGAGCTCGTCGCGCATCTCGACCAGCGTCGTGCGCAACTTCGGCTTCGTGATCCGCAGCGCGCGCGTCGAGCAGCGCCTCGAGCGAGCCGTGCTCGCGCAGCAGCTCGGCGGCGCCCTTCTCGCCGACGCCCTTCGCGCCCGGGATCCCGTCCGAGGGATCGCCGCGCAGGGCGATGAAGTCGGGCACCAGCTCGGGCCCGATGCCGTAGCGCGCCTTGACCTCCTTCGGGCCGATCCGCTCGGCGCCGCCCTTGATCTTCGTGCTCACGTAGAGCACGGCGACGGCGTCGGTCGCGCACTGGAACATGTCGCGGTCGCCGGTCAGGATCAGCGCCGTGCCGCCGGCCTCCTCCTCCTTGCGGGCGAGGGTGCCGAGCAGGTCGTCGGCCTCCAGCGTCGTCGTGCTGCTTCGATCGTCCAGCCGAAGGCGGCGAAGAAGCGCGGGCGCCTGCTCCCACTGCCAGACGAGCAGCTCGGGCATCTCGTCGCGATCGCCGTGGTAGGAGGGCAGCAGCTCCTTGCGGTAGGTCGGCGGCCTCGGCGCCGAAGCAGAGGACGACGGCGCGCGGGTCGTGCTCGGCGACCTCGCGCAGGACGAGGTTGGCGGTGCCGAGCAGCGCGTTGACGGCGCGGCCGTCGGCGCCCTTGATCGTCTTCGGCAGCGCGAAGAAGGCGCGGTAGAGCATCGACGGCGTGTCGACGACGAGCAGCGGACCGCGCTCGGCCGCGCGGGGTGGCGGGGTCACCCGCCCTGCGGGCCGAGCCGCTTGACGAGCTTGAAACCCGCGCTGCCGTTCATCGCCACGATCCAAATCGGCTGTGAGACGTCGTGATCAGCCGTGAACGAGAAGGCGCCGAGCGGCGTCTGCATGTGGACCTTGGCGAGGGCGGCCGCGAGGCGCTGCCGATCGGCGGCCAGATCGTCGAAGCTGAGGTCGCTGCTCCCGGCCGCCTCGGCGAGCAGCTGCACTCCCGTGTACGCCTGCGCCGCGAACTGGTCCGGGTCCTTGCCATAGCGCTTCCGGTAGTCGGCGATGAAGGTGACGTTGGCCGGATCCTCGTTGCCCTCGAACCAGGCGGCCGCACTCTGAGCACCCTCGCCCTGCCGCCCGGCGCTGGCCGCTGCGGTCGCGCTGTTGAAGGCGTTGCCGCCGAGGATCTGGCCGGCGAAGCCGTCGCGCCGGGCCGCGTCGATCAAACCCGCCGCGGTCTCGCCGGATGAGGTCGTGATGAAGAGGGCGTCGGGCCGCCCGCGCAGCGCTGCGCGCAACGCCGAGTCCGACTTCCGCGGTGGGGCGGGAAGCGTTACATCGTCGACCTTCATCTTCTGGCGCTTGAGCGCGTCCACGGCGATCTTGGCGGTGCTTTCCCCGAAGGAGTCATCGAAGGGATGGACGACGACCGCGGATCTGGCGTTCGGATCGGCCGCGGCGAAGGTCTTGACGTTCGCCGGAATCGCCTGCTCTTCGCCGAGCGAGTCGCGGAAGATCATCTTGCAGGGGTATGCGCAGTCCCCGACGATTCCGGGGCCGGTGTTCGATGTCGCCAGCATCGCGACCCCGAGCCGGTCGGCAAGTGGGTGCGCCTCGACCGCGGAGTTCGAGAACGTCGGCCCGAGCACTGCCAGCGCGGCATCGTCGGTGACCAGCTTGCGCGTCGCACGGGCCGCCTCGCGGGGTTCGGAGCGATCATTGATCTGCTCGAGACGCAGGTGCGCGCCATGGATGCCGCCTGCGGCGTTGATCTCGTCGACCGCGAGGCTCGCGCCGCGAACCTGCTGCGGCCCGAAGGGGGCTCCAATGCCGCTCGTCGAGTAGACGCTGCCGAGCACGATCTCGTGCTCCTGCCAGTTGGTATCGCTCTCCGTGGCTCCGCTTTCGCTCTTCTCGCCGCAGCCGCCGAGCAGGATGAGCGCGCAGACCGCGATCAGGCAGATGGCGTGGAGCGTGCGGACGGGCATGCGCCGGGCAAGCTAGCGGACCGCTAGGCCCCGCCCCGATTCTGCGGGCCTCGGTAGGGCGCGCGCTTCCAGACGATCTAGGCGAGTAGCTCGAGCTTGGTCGTACCCGCGACCAAGCGCCGTGGGCGGGCAGCGTTTCTTAGCTCCGTCGGAGCTGTTAGGTTCCGCGACCGAGCAAACTCGGCGGCAGGGACACCGCTGTGGGAGGGAGCACAATCTCGGTGGAGCAGGGTGAATTCGGCAGCGCGCTGGCGGGCGGGCCGGTGGCCCTCCGCGCCGGCGCCGAGGGCGACCAGCGTCCGCGGCCCTTGATCGTCGCTCGGGGCGGCGCCGCTGATGGGCGTGCGGAGAGCGCGCAATGGGCTCTTGCCGGAGCGGTTGCCCTCGGACTGCTCGCCGCGATGATCGTGGCGCTCGGTGAAGTGGCGCAACCACTCCGGATCCCGACCATGCAGCGCAGCTCGCGCCGCGCGAGGACAGTCTCGTCGGCGAGGGCTCCGAGGCGGGTCGCGAGGAGGGCGCGGTATCGGCGTCGGCGGTGGACGTCGAGACTCGGGCCTACCCGCGAACCTACGTCAGCGACCGGGTGGCGTTGCGCGGCAGCCGGGCCTTCGAGAGGCTGCCGGCCAGCGCCTCCGCAGACTCCTTCCACTCGAAGCAAGCCTTCCGGGCTGCGCGGGCGGCGGCCCCGCGCCGCTGGCAGGCGCTTGGCCCGCTGACGCCGAACGTCGCGCCCGGGGCGAGTCAGTTCATCGACCCGGAGACCGGGATGGCCGCCCCGACGATGGCGTCCGGCCGGGTGACGGCGATGGCGATCGATCCCTACTGCGGCGAGCGGGGCCACGGGTGCCGGGTCTGGGTCGCGGCGGCGGGGGGTGGGATCTGGCGCACGGACCACGCTCTCGCCGGGCATGTCCACTGGACAGCCCCCACGCAGAAGCTGCCGACGAACTCGTTCGGGTCGCTGTACGTCGACCCCAACGACCGCAGCGGTGACACCATCTACGCGGGCTCGGGAGAGCCGAACGGGTCCTCCGACTCCGAGGCGGCGCTCGGCCTGTTTCGCTCGCGCGACGGCGGCCGGCACTGGCAGCCTCGTCAAGGGCTCGACCTCGGTGGCGATCGACCGCTCGATCGGCACGATCGCGGTCAAGCGCGGCCACCCGAACGTCATCTACATCGGCACCGACGTCGCTCGCCACGGGTCCTCGGGAGTAGGCGCCGGCGAAGCGCTGACTCCACCGAACGCCCCCGCGCTGGGGCTCTACAAGTCGACCGACGGCGGCCGGCACTTCAGGATCTTCAGCGACCTCCAGCGCCAGACCCCGGCGAGCCCGAAGTCGCCGGCGAGCGGGCGGGACCTCTTCCAGGGAGGCGTCAACCGGGTCGAGCTCGACCCGAGCAAGCCCCGTCGCGTCTACGCCGCGGTGTTCGGCTACGGGCTTTGGCGCTCGGTGAACGGCGGCAAGACCTGGCGGCAGGTCTTCCACACCGTCGACCAGACCGACTTCTCGAATCCCGACGATCCCGGCGACACCTACGGCGACCGCACGGAGTTCGACCTCGTCCCCGATGGCGATCACACCCGGATCTACCTCGTCGACTCCTCGGCGACCAGCATCTCGGAGGTCTGGCGGGCGGGTCACACCGACATCAGGAACGCCCGCCGCTCCTGGGCGACGGCGACAACGCAGGCTGGGCGAAGCTGTCGTCGTCTCAGAACGGCACCAACGGCTTCCTCTCCCGGGACTCTGTGCGTCGGCCAGTGCTTCTACGACAACTTCATCGCCAGCCCTCCCGGGCCGTCCCGGGGAGGTTTGGATCGGCGGCAGCATGCGCTACGGGGAGCTGGCCGCATACGGCGGCGTGCTGCGCTCCAACGGGCGGTCGGTGATCCGTTCCACCAACGCCGGGGCGCCTCCGGCCAAGGTCACCTGGCAGGACATGACCCAGGACGCCCGGCCCTCCGGAGAGACGCAGGGCATGCACCCCGATCAGCACGCGATCGCCTTCCCGCGGAAGCGTGCGGGCATCGCCCTGGTGGGCTCCGACGGCGGCGTGGTCCGCGCCCATCTCGGTCAACCCTGCCGATCGCTCCGCCGACTGCGCCGAGCGCGACCTCGGGCGGGACGACCTGATCGACTGCCGGCGGCTTCTGAGCGCGATCCCGAGGCGGATCGACCCACTGAACGACGGGCTGAACGACCTCCAGTTCGGGTCGCTCTCGGTCAACCCCGACTCGGCGCGCCGTGAGCTGCTCGCAGGCGCACAGGACAACGGGACGTGGCACGGGTGGCTCGAGCGCACAAGCCGGCACGCTTGGAGCCAGGTCTCCACTGGTGATGGAGGCCCGTCGGCGTTCGATGCGGGGAGTCCCCGCATCGGCTATCTCACCTACCAGAACGGCATCCCGGCGGTCAACTTCCACTCCGGCAATCCCGCTCGCTGGATCGCCATCACGTATCCGCTGGAGAGCTCCGGCGAGGAGAAGGCTTTCTACACGCCGCTGATCGCCGACCCGGTCGTCGCGGGCCGGGCGTTCATCGGGTTCGAGCACGTGTGGCGCACCGACGACCACGGCGGCAACGAGGCGGCACTCGAGGCGACCTGCGCGGCCGAGGAGACGCCCGGGTGCGGCGACTGGAAGCCGTTGGGGCCGAACCTGACCTCGGGCGCTTTCGGCAATGACCGAGCCGGTGGTGACGTAGCCGCGATCACGCGGACACCGTCCGACCGGCGGACGCTTTGGGCCTCGACGGCGACCGGCCGGATTTTCGTGTCGAAGAACGCCGACGCGAGCCCAGCGGCGGTGAAGTTCGACCGCATCGACACCCCGAAGACGCCCGGCCGCTTCGTCTCCGGGATCGCGGTCGATCCCGACGACCCGAACCATGCCTTCGTCTCCTATTCGGGCTACAACGTCTATACGCCCGGCACCCCCGGGCACGTGTTTGAGGTCCGCTACGACCCGCGCACCGGCGACGCGACCTTCGTGGACGTCTCCCATAACCTCGGCGACCAGCCGGTCACGGGGGTCATCTTCGATGCGGCCACCGGCGACGTCTACGCGGCAACTGACTTCGGGGTTTCGCGCCTGCCCGCGGGCGCACGCGAATGGGAGGACGCGGCGCCTGGTCTACCCGCGGTGGCCGTCTACGGACTCACGCTCGACGCAGGGGGCCACGTGCTCTACGCCGCCACCCACGGCCGGGGGGCGTATGCGCTCGAGCTCCCGGGGCACCCGGCGGGGTAGCCGCAAGCCGTGTGAATCTCGCTCGCTGCCGGGTCATCTGCCGGGCGCCGCCTTGGCCCGCCTGCCGAGCTCGGCGGTCGATGAAGGGGCCGAGGATCCGGCCGACGCGCTCGGCCGTCTCGGCGGGCGTCGCCGTGGGCAGCGCGGCGTGGCTGATCGCGAGCCGGACCAGCGTTTCGGCGGCGAGCACCGCCGCTGTCGGCGTCGACCCCGGGCCACGTCTGGCCGATCAGCTCGGCGAGGCCCGCGGTGACCGGCCCGAGCACGGGCCCACCGCCGGTCGTGACCAGGACGAGCAGCTCGTCGCCTTCCTCGGAGGCGGAGATCGCCCGGACCAGCGGGTTGCGTCTCGGCGGCGGCGAGGAAGATCTCGAGCGCCGCCCGCAGCGCCGCGGACGGGATCGTCGGCGTTCGCGGCGACGACCTCGCTCGACCGTCTCGAGGAAGTTCGCTCGCCTCGCGGGATGACGTAGGCGAGGGCCAGCCCGCTCGCGGGTGCCGAAGGCTGTTGTAGACCGTCTGGCGGCTGACGCCGGCCCGCTCGGCGACGTCCGGCCATCGTCACCTGCGACCAGGTCCGGTCGGCGAGCAGCTCGCCGACCGCGTCGAGCAGCGCAGTCGCGGACCCGCGTGGAGGCGGCTGCGACCGGGCCGACGCCCCCGGCCCCCGCCGGCGGGCGGCTGCTCACCCGGCTCGACCGCCTGGGGCGGCGGTCAGTGCCGGCTCGAAGTCGACCTTCTCGCGGACGCCGCAGTCGGGGCAGCGCCAGTCGTCGGGGACCTCCCCCCAGCGGCGTCCCGGCGGGGAAGCCCTCGCGCGGGTCGCCGCGCTCGCCTCCTCGTAGGTGTAGCCGCAGCCGGGGCAGCGGAAGGCGTCGGCTCGGCCGGGCTGGCGGCCGCTCCGGCTCCGGCGTCGCGCCGGCCGCATCGGCCTCAGCTGCGGGAGCCGGCGTGCGCCTCGCTGACGCTCGCAGCGGCGCCGTAGCGGGCCAGGAGCGCTCGCGCTTGCGCGGCAGGATGTTGGCGCGGCGTCACGTCGCCCTCGTAGTGGGCGAGCACCCGCGGGTCCATCACCCGGCGCCACAGCGGCGGCACGTAGGCGAGCACGATCATCGTCGCGTAGCCCGAGGGCAGCTCCGGCAGGCCCTCGAAGTGGCGCAGCGCCTGGTAGCGCCGCATCGGGTTGGCGTGGTGGTCGGAGTGGCGCTGCAGGTGGTAGAGGAAGACGTTGGAGGCGACGTTGTCGCTGTTCCAGCTGTGCTCGGGCCGGCAGAGCTCGTAGCGGTCCTTCTCCGTGTCCCACTGGCGCAGCAGGCCGTAGTGCTCGAGGTAGTTGACGACCTCGAGCAGCGAGAAGCCGACCACCGCCTGCAGCGAGCAGCCACGGCAGCACCTCGATCCCGAAGCCGATCGTCAGCGCCGGCGAACAGGACGACGCGTCATCGCCCAGGCGTTGAGGACGTCGTTGTCGATCGTCCAGAAGAGCCCTTGCCGGACCCGGTCCAGCCGCTCGCGCTCGAGGTGGATCGCCGAGCTCAGGCTGCCCTTGACGGTGCGCGGCAGAAACTCCCAGAAGCTCTCGCCGAGCCGCGAGCTGGCCGGGTCCTCGGGCGTGGCGACGCGGACGTGGTGGCCGCGGTTGTGCTCGATGAAGAAGTGCCCGTAGCCGGTCTGCGCGAGCGCGACCTTCGAGAGCCAGCGCTCGCCCTTGCCGCGCTTGTGGCCGAGCTCGTGGGCGGTGTTGATCGCGATCCCGCCGACCATCGCGACGCTGACGCGCGAGGCCGAGGTCCTCGAGGAAGCCGAGGTCGCCCGAGCCCCACAGGTAGCAGGCGAAGATCGAGCGAGGCGAACTGCAGCGGCAGGAACAGGTAGGTGCACCAGCGGTAGTAGCGGTCCTGCTCGAGGTACTTGATCGCCGAGTCGGGCGGGTTCTCGGAGTCCTTGCCGATCAGCGTGTCGAGGAACGGGATCAGCGCCGAAGACGACGAACGGCCCGAACCAGTAGCGACGCCGAGGCCGGTGAGCTCGGCGAGGCCCCAGGCGAGGAAGGGGAGCAGCGGGACGACCAGCCCGAGCAGCCACAGATAGCGCTTCGGGTCGTTCCAGGCGACGACGGCGGCGGGTTCGTCCTGCTTTACATGATAGCTTCCATGTAAACGACCCTATACACGGAGCCTCCCCGTGTCAACCGACTGCCCAAGGCTATTCTGGACTCCGTGAGCGCGCCCGACCCGAACGAGCACGAACCCCGAGCCGCAGACCTGGATCCTCACCGGCGGGATCGAGAACTTCGAGATCTACGTCGAGCGCGGATTCGACGTGATCGGCCTGAAGGAGAAGCGGGTCCGCATGGCCGAGCGGATGGAGCCCGGCGACGAGATCGTCTTCTACGTGACCGGGATCAAGGCTTTCGGCGCCATCGCCCGGATCACCTCGCCGATGTTCGAGGACCGCGAGCAGATCTGGCCGCAGGGCAAGAAGAAGTACCTCGAGCTCTACCCATGGCGCGTCAACGCCGAGCCGCTCGTCGTGCTCGAGCGCGGAGCAGTTCGTGCCGGCCGAGTCGCTGCTCGGCGAGATGGAGCACCTGAAGAAGTGGCCGGAGGAGCACTGGCACCTCGGCTTCCAGGGTCAGCTGCGCACCGTCGGGCCCGCGGACGCCAGGTTGCTGCACGAGCGCATCGAAGCGGCGGCGGGCGTCAAGGCCTGAGCGAGATGCCCCGCGTCTCAGTCCTTGACCTCTCGCCGGTCGCCGTCGACCGCGGCGAGCGGGCTGCCGTGACCGAGTCGATCGAGCTCGCCGAGCATGCCGACCGGCTCGGCTATCACCGGATCTGGTTCGCCGAGCACCACGGCGGCGGCATGGTCTCGAGCTCGGCGCCGGAGCTGATGATCGCGGCGGCCGGGGCGCGGACCGAGCGGATCCGCCTCGGCTCCGGCGGGATGATGCTCCCGAACCACACGCCCCTGCACGTGGCCGAGCAGTTCAAGGTGCTCGAGGCGCTCTACCCGGGACGCATCGACCTCGGCATCGGCCGCGCCCCCGGCACCGACTACCGCACGGCGATGGCGCTGCGCGGCGGTCGTGGGCCCGGTGGCGCCGAACTGCCCCAGCAGCTCGGTCAGCTGCTCGCCTTCGCCGGCCTGCGGGATTGGCCCGAGAACCACCCCTTCGGCCCGGTCAGCCCGGCGCCCGGCGAGCCACCGCTCGACCCGGTCCGCGCCGCCCCTGACGACGCGCCGCTGCCACCCGTGTTCCTGCTCGGCTCGAGCGACTTCTCGGCCCAGGTCGCGGCCGAGGCCGGGCTCGGCTTCGCCTTCGCCGGCCAGATCAACCCGGAGGAGGCGGTGCCGATGCTGCGCCTCTATCGCGAGCGCTTCCAGCCCTCGGAGCTCTGGGCCGAGCCCTACGCGATCCTCAGCCACAACGCGATCTGCGCTGCCGACCGAGGAGGAGGCGCAGCGCCTCGCGGCGCCCGCCCGGGTCGCCTTCCGCCGGCTGCGCGCCGGTGCGCCGACGCCGCTGCCGAGCCTCGAGGAGGCCGCCGCCGAGGACTCTCCGGCAAGCCCGCCGACGAGCATCGAGTCGATGCGGATGGTCGTCGGCTCGCCCACCTTCGTCCGTGAGACCTACGAGGAGCTGCTCGCCCGCAGCGGCGCCGACGAGCTGATGCTGATGGGCTCGACCCACGGCGCCGCCGAGCGGCTGCGCTCCTACGAGCTGATCGCTGAGGCGTTCGGCCTCAGTGCCGGCTCAGCCGGAAGCGGGGGGCGGCGAGGAGAGCGCCGCGGCGATCCGCCCGCGTAGAAGCGGTGCCCGGCGGGGCTCAGGTACTCGGGGTCGTCGCCCAGCAGTGGGTCGACGCCGCGGGCCTTGGTCGCGGCGAGCATGTCGACGAGGAGGTCGGGGCCCGCCTGGCGGGCGGCGCTGAGCTGCAGGTCGAGGCCGTAGCTCAGGGCCGCCGTCCCGGCTGAGCCCGCCGCCGCGCGCCAGGCGCGCGAACCCGCGTAGTCGGGGTAGGCGACGTAGACGATGCGAACGCGCGGATTCCGTCGCCGGATTGCCGCGAACGTGCGGCCCAGGTTGCGGCCCCCGCGGTCGATCGCGCGCAGCGCCGCGCCGGCCGAGTCAGCGCCCGCCCCGGCCGCGGCGACGCCGTCGCTCGCGCCGATCGCCTCCTGCAGGTCGTTGCCCCCGACCGTGACGAGGACGACGTCGGCATCGTCCAGCTGCGGCGCGAGGCGATCCTCGAAGAGCGGTCGTGCCCGGCAGCCAGTCGGAGCTCGTCGTGCCGGGCTCGGCCAGGTTGATCGTCTCGACGCCGCGGACACCGTTGCGGCGCGCGGCGGCCGGCAGCAGGTCGGCGTAGGTTGGCGGCGCCTCGGTCGCCAGGCTGTCGCCGATCAGGACGACGCGGTCGCCGGCGCGGAGCAGCGGCTTCGTCCCGGCTTCGGCGGCCGCCGGCGTCGCCGCCTGGTGGTCGGTGCTGCTGCCTGGGTCCGCCGCCGGCTCGCTGCCGCCGCAGCCCGCCGTGAGCAGCAGCGCGACGAGCGCGGCGGCCGCAGCCGACCGGCGGCTCAAAAGTCCGACGGCAGGATCGTCGGCTTGACGGTCCCGTAGAGCCACTGCTGGAAGTACTGGTCGAGCTGGTCGAGCTCGGCGCCGGCAAGGCCGCTGTCGGCCTTCGCCAGGGCAATGAACTCGGCCGTGCTGATGTTGCCGTAGCCGTAGGTGTCCTCGATGTCGCGGGCGAAGGCGAAGAACGCGTCGTCGCCGACGATCTGCCTCAGGCCCTCGAGCATCATCGGCGCCCGCACGTAGGTCGGGAACTCGGCGAACAGGTTGGCCGGGTCGCCGTCGAGCGTCGCCGGCGCGATCGACCAATCTGACGCCTTGGCGCTGGCGTAGGTGCTGTCGAAGATGTCGGCCGGGCCGTCCGCCGCGCCGTTCGCCGTGTAGTCCCAGTACCAGGTCGACCACTCTGCCCAGCCCTCGTTGAACCAGATGTCGGACCACTGAGCGGGAGAGACCGAGTCACCGAACCACTGGTGCGCGAGCTCGTGCAGCTCGGTCGCATCGCTGCGCCCGAGGTAGGCGTAGGCCGGCTTCGTCTGGACCTCGAGCGCGTAGCCGAGGGTCGGCACCTTGTCGAAGATGCCGCCAACCGAGTCGAAGGGATACGGGCCGAAGCGGTTGGCGAGGAAGTTGATCATCGACGGGGTCCGCGCGAAGGAGGTGTCGAGGGCGCTCTTCTGGGTCGGCGTCGCGGTCGAGTCGATCGCCTCGTAGGTGGGCAGGGTGAGGCCCGTTCCCGTCTCGGTCATGTGACCCTCGGTGTAGGTGAAGCGGCCGACCGTCGCAGTCGTCAGATACGTCGCGGTCGGGTCGTCCTCGTCCCAGGTCCAGCGCCGCTCGCCGTCACCGACCGCGACCCGGCTCTGCAGCTCGCCGGCGCCGAGCGCCACGTACTGCTTTGGCACGGTGATCGCGACCTGGACCGAGGCCTTGTCGGACGGCACGTTGTTGCTCGGGAACCAGCCGGCGGCGCCGACCGGCTCGTTGACGACGAGGCCGCCGTCGCAGGTCGCGGGGGTCGCGACGACGATGCAGGCGCGGACCCAGCCCTCGCTCGAGCCGTCTGGGTCGGTGATCTCGACGGGCATGCCCGTGTAGGTGACGGTGACCTTGAACGCCGAGCCCTTCGGGATGCCCTCGGGTGGCGTGACGATCAGCTTCACCGGCTGCGTCGCGCCGGCGAGCTTCGGCTTCGCATCGGCGAGCCGGAACTGCGCCGGCTTTCCGTCGACCTTCACGTGGCTGATCGCGAGCCGCTGAAAGTCCATCGAGAAGCGCCCCAGATTCTGGGTTGCGGTCGCGGTCATCGTCGAGCGCGTGCCGGCGCCGAACCGATTGTTCGTCGGGTTGTAGGCGAGATCGATCGCGTAGTGGTCGGCGTCGTAGCCGGTGTTGCCGATCTGCGGGAAGAGCTCGTCCCCGGCGCTCATTCCGCCGGGCTTGAAGGTTGGCGGGAGGGGGGCGCCTCGACCACGAGTGGGCGAGTCGCGCTCCGGCAGCGCCGGCGGGAGCCGTCGCCGTGGCGCCAGACGCAGGCGGCGATCTCCCAGGAAGCCTCGCCGTCGCCGTCGCTCGGCGCGAGCGCCTTCGGCACGGTGAAGCGCAACTGCAGCGATCGCTTGCGGTGCGCGCCGAAGTGCCGGTCCGGCTTCAGCGCGAGGCGCCGGCCCGCCTTCGCGCCGGCCTCGCGCGGAACGATCAGCTTGACGTCGCTGCGCGCGGCCCGCCGCCCGCTGTTGCGAACCGTGGCGGTCAGCTTCACGGTGTCGCCGACCGTGACCGCTCCGGCCGGCAGCCCGCTCACGCGGGTAACGCTGAGCCGGGCCTTGCCCTTTGCCTCGCCCGTGGAGGCGGCGCCCGCCGACGGCAGAACCACCAGGGCGATCGCAAGGGCGAGCGCGGAGAGGAGGGCGGTATTGCGAGGACGGGCGAGCATCGTGCGGAGGGCCGCGCCCCGGCCGCGGCCTGGCCACATTCTCCCACCGGAACCACCCCGTGGGGTGGCGCCGTGGTCGCCTGCCGTGTCAGCGACCCCTCCGCGCTGTCGGTCTTCGCGCCGCGGGGATATGGTGCAGAGCATGGGAGAGGTTGAAACCGTCGGCGGGCCGATCGATGCGGCGTCGCTCGGCCGGACCCTCGGTCACGAGCACCTGCGCTCGACCTCCGAAGCGGTCCGCACGCAGTTTCCGCACCTCTATGACGAGGCCGAGGAGGAGCGCTACGCCGTCGAGCAGATCGAACGCGCGATGGCGCACGGCGTCAAGACGATCGTCGACCCGGCCTGCATGGACCTCGGCCGCGACGCCCGGTTCGCTCAGCGCGTCGTCGAGAGGACCGGCATCCAGCTCGTCATGTGCACGGGCATCTACGGTGCCCACTACACGTTCATCCCCCAGCACTTCGCCAACTTCGATCCCGAGGAGCTCGTCGCCGCCTTCGTCCACGACATCGAGGTCGGGATCCAGGGCACGGACGTCAAGGCCGCGTTCCTCAAATGCGCGGTCGACGAGCCGGGTATCACCGAGCACGTCGAGCGCGTGCTGCGGGCCTGCGCCGAGGCGAGCAAGCGCACCGGGCGGCCGATTATGGCTCACTCCCATCCCGGCACCCGCCGCGGGCTCGAGATCATGGACATCTTCGAGAGCGAGGGCGTCGACCCCTCGATGGTCCAGGTCGCCCACACCGGCGACACCGACGACCTCGACTACATCGAGGAGCTGCTGCAGCGCGGGCCGTACATCGGCATGGACCGCTACGGCCTCGACATCATCCTGCCGACGGAGCAGCGGAACGCGACCGTCGCGGCGCTCGTCGAGCGCGGTCACGCGGAGCGGATGACGCTCTCGCAGGACGCCTGCGCGACCATCGACTGGTTCCCGCGCGAGATGGTCGCCGAGATGGCGCCAAACTGGCACTTCACCTACATCTTCGAGACGATCCTCGGCCAGCTCCACGAGCTCGGCGTCAGCGAGGAGCAGACCGAGGCGATGCTCGGCAGCAACGTGCACGCCTGGCTCTGCCGCTGAGCCGCCGGCGGGCCCTGACGTGGACCCGCCCGCAACTACGATCGCCCCCGACGGCGCCCGGGCCCGCCTGACGGCACCCGCCGTCCGCCCACATGCCAACCGGCATGCGGGCGGCCACCGGGCACCGCCAGCCGGGTCCGGTCACTCGCCGGGGACTGATCGAACTTACGGACGCGTCCACTCGTGGACCCGCCCGCAACTACGATCGCCCCCGGCGGCGCCCGGGCCCGCCTGACGGCACCCGCCGTCCGCCCACATGCCAACCGGCATGCGGGCGGCCACCGGGCACCGCCAGCCGGGTCCGGTCACTCGCCGGGGACTGATCGAACTTACGGACGCGTCCACTATGAGAAGAGCCCGGACCTTGCGGCCCGGGCTCTCCCGTAGTCCTTCTCCTGCGGTGGTCTAGGTGGGATCAACCATCTAGCGCAGGAAGAGAATCTCCGAGTACTTCGGCAGCGGCCAGAGGTCGTCGGGGACGACGCCCTCGAGCTTGTCGACGACCTCGCGGACGTCGGCGAGCGCGGCGAGCTGTCCGTCGCGCGCGTACTTGGCGGCCTCGAGCCCTTCGAGATCGATCGGTGTCGTTCGCCTCGGCGAGCTTGCCGAGCGCGGCGAGCAGCTCGTCGATCAGCGCCCGGACCTCGGTCTCGATCGCCTCGACGTCGGCGTTGTCGAGCATCTCCAGGTAGCGGACCGCAGCCGGCACGATCATCGTCTTGGCGATGCGGAAGCCGGTCTCGGCCTCGATGTTGGCCTTGATCGTGTACTGCTCGAGCCAGACCTCGTAGCGGGCCTCGAGCTCGCGCTCGCTCGAGCACGTTGTAGTTCGCCGAAGGCCGCGACCGTGTCGGGCGCGATCACCTCGGGCAGCGCGTCGGGCGTCGTGCGCAGGTTCTTGAGCCCGCGCGACTCGGCCTCGGCGTGCCACTCCTCGGAGTAGTTGTCGCCCATGAAGCAGACGCTCTTGTTCGCCGTGTACGACTCCTTGACGACCGCGGCGACCTTCTCGGCGACGTCGCCGCCGGCGGCGGACTCGAGCTTGTCGGAGAGCTCGTCGATCGCCTCGGCGACGATCGTGTTGAGGACCGTGTTCGGGAAGGCGAGCGACATGCTCGACCCGAGCGCCCGGAACTCGAACTTGTTGCCGGTGAAGGCGAACGGCGAGGTCCGGTTGCGGTCGCCGCCGTCCATCGGCAGCGGCGGCAGCACCGGGGTGCCGAGACCGAGGTAGCTGCCCGGCGTGTTCGGGTCGCCCTCGCCGGTGGCGATCGCCTCGAAGACCTTCTCGAGCTCGGCGCCGAGGAAGATCGAGATGATCGCCGGCGGCGCCTCGTTGGCGCCGAGGCGGTGATCCTGGCCGATGTTCGCGACCGAGGCCCGCAGCAGGCCCTGGTGCTTGTTGACGGCCTGGATCACGGCGGCGCAGAAGAACAGGAAGTTCGTGTTCTCCGACGGCGTGTCGCCCGGGTCCATCAGGTTGGGCCCGGTGTCGGTGCCCATCGACCAGTTGTTGTGCTTGCCGGAGCCGTTGACGCCGGCGAACGGCTTCTCGTGCAGCAGGCAGATCAGCCCGTACTTGCGGGCGACGTTCTGCATGATCTGCATCGTCAGCTGCTGGTGGTCGGAGCCGACGTTCGAGTTCTCGAAGATCGGCGCGATCTCGTACTGGCCCGGGGCGACCTCGTTGTGCCGGGTCTTGACCGGTACGCCGAGCTTGATCAGCTCGAGCTCGGTCTCCATCATGTAGGCGAGCACGCGCTCGGGGATCGAGCCGAAGTAGTGGTCGTCGAGCTCGTGGCCCTTCGGCGGCTGCTGCGCCGAACAGCGTGCGGCCGGTCGTGTACAGGTCGGGCCGCTCGTAGTAGTACTGCTCGTCGATCAGGAAGTACTCCTGCTCGGGGCCGACCGTCGTGAACACGCGCTGGCTCTCGGTCGTCGCCGAGCAGCCGCAGGGCGCGGATCGCGGCCTTGCGAGAGCGCGTCCATCGAGCGCAGCAGCGGGATCTTCGCGTCGAGCGCCTCGCCGGTCCAGGAGGCGAACGCGGTCGGGATGCAGAGCAGCGCGCCGTTCGGGTTCTCGAGGATGAAGGCCGGGCTGGTCGGGTCCCAGGCGGTGTAGCCGCGCGCCTCGAAGGTCGCGCGGATGCCGCCGGTCGGGAACGAGGAGGCGTCGGGCTCGCCCTGGATCAGCTCCTTGCCGGAGAAGCCGGCGATCGAGCCGCCCTTGCGGTCGGGCTCGAAGAACGAGTCGTGCTTCTCCGCGGTCAGCCCGGTGAGCGGCTGGAAGACGTGGGTGAAGTGCGTGCAGCCGTTCTCCAGCGCCCACTCCTTCATCGCCTCGGCGACCTCGTCGGCGAGCGAGGGGTCGAGCGGCTCGCCCGCCTCGAGCGTCGCCTGCAGCTTCTTGTAGGTGTCCTTGGAGAGACGCTCGCGCTGGATGTCGCCGGAGAAGACGTTCGAGCCGAAGGGGATCCCCTCGTCCTCGATCAGGTTGGTCTGGCCCAGCGGCGTCACCGTCGGGCGTCCAGGTACCCGCGCTGACGTTGTGCTTGCGGGCTCGGGTGACGGTGGTCATGCGGTGCTCTTCTCCTCGTCTGTCGTTCACAGCAGCGAAGCGACGTTCGTCTCCGATCGCACGCTGCTCGGTCAAGTTGTGGGAAGGCGGAACCTTAGGGCGAGCGGCTCGCGGCCGTGTTGTCCACGCGTACAAAGATCGCGGCCGCCGTTTCTCCGGGCGGTAGTCGGCGTTCGGCTCGCGACGCGGTTCGCGACCGGCTAGTATCCGAGACGCCCGGGTGCGTACGTCCGCAGCGCGATTCGGGAGAGAGGAACCTACCTATGAATGCCGACCCGCCGCCCGAGCCCGCCGGCGACATCCAGCCGGACCCGCTCTGGCGCGAGGCGATCGCCCCCTACACGCAGCCGCGGCCGTGGCGCACGGCGCTCGACATCCTCACCGGGCCCCGTCGCCTACCTCGCCCTCTGGCCCGTGATGGTGGCGCTGCTCGACGTCTCCTACTGGCTGACGCTCGCGGTCAGCGTGCTCGCCGCCGGCTTTCTGCTGCGCACCTTCATCCTCTTCCACGACTGCACGCACGGCTCGCTGTTCGACTCGCGCAAGGCGAACCTCTGGTTCGGCCGCTTCTTCGGGCTGCTCGTCCTGCACCCCTTCGCCGCCTGGCGCCACTCGCACGCCGTCCACCACGGCTCGGCCGGCGATCTCGACCGCCGCGGCACCGGCGACGTGATGACGATGACCGTCGCCGAGTACGAGCAGGCGAGCCTGCGGGCCAGCGCCTCATCTACCGCCTCTTCCGCAACCCGGTCGTGATGTTCGGCATCGGGCCCGATCTGGTCGCTGGTCGTCCAGCCGCGGATCTGGCCGAAGCGCGGCAGCGCCGCGCACCGGCAACAGCGTCCTGCTCACCAACGCCGCGATCGCCGTGACGGTGCCGCCGTCTGCCTGCGATCGGCTGGCAGGCGTTACCTGCTGATCCAGCTGCCGATGGTGATGATCGCGGGCTCCGCCGGCGTCTGGCTGTTCTTCGTCCAGCACCAGTTCGAGGACGTCTACTGGGAGTCCGGCGAGCGCTGGAGCTACGCCGACGCGGCGCTGCAGGGCAGCTCCTACCTGAAGCTCCCGCAGCCGCTGCAGTTCTTCACCGGCAACATCGGCCTGCACCACGTCCACCACCTGAACGCGCGCGTGCCGAACTACAACCTGCAGGCGGCGCACGACGGCCTGCCGGTCTTCGCCGACGTGCCCGTGCTGACGATGCGCGAGAGCTTCCGCTGCAGCAGGCTGAAGCTGATCGACGAGCGCACGCGGCCGGCTGCTGACCTTCAAGCAGGCGCGCCGGCTCCGCACCCGTACCGCCGCGCGGCCTGCGCCGACGCCCGCCGGCTGACGCCGCCGCGGCGCCGCGGTGGCCCCGCAGCCCAGGCCCGAGCCTGGGACGATCCGCGCGTGAGCTCTCCGCCCGCGCCCCCGAAGCCTCCCGAGATGGCGCGGACCGAACGCGTCCTGCCCGGGATCTGGCGCCTGCGCCTGCCCTGCCCGTGGCCCGGCGTCCCGCACGTCAACGCCTGGGCGCTCGCCGCCGGCGACGGCGTCGTCCTCTTCGACACCGGGTCGGCGGCCCGGCCGCGGAGGGCCAGCTCGAGCTCGGCGCTGCGCCAGGCGGGCTTCTCGCTGCGCGACGTGCGGCTGCTCGTCTGCACGCATTCGCACTCCGACCACTACGGCGCCGCGGGGACGGTGGTCGACGCGGCCGGCTGCGAGCTGTGGATGCACCCTGCCTGGGGGCACATCCGCGGCATCGTCGAGGACCCCGACGGCGCCTGGGACCGGCGGATCGAGGTCGCCCGTCAGAGCGGCGTGCCGAGGGCCGCGCTCGAGGCCTACGAGAAGCGCCGCGACGAACCCCCGCTCGTCGACCGCCTCGTCGAGCCCGACCGCGAGCTCGTCGACGGGGTCGAGGTCGAGACCGACGCCGGCTCCTGGCGCGTCTACGAGACGCCCGGCCACGCGCCCTCGCACGTCATCCTGCACCAGCCCGAGCGCCGCCTGATGATCTCCGGCGACCACCTGCTCGGCCGGGTCTCGGTCTTCTTCGACTACGGCCACACGCCCGATCCGGTGGGGGAGTTCCTCGCGTCGCTCGAGCGCGTCGCGCGACCTCGGCACGGACCTCTGCCTGGCCGGCCACGGCCGGCCCTTCCGCGGGATCCCGGCGAAGATCGAGGCCAACCGGGAGATGACGCTCGCCCAGCTCGGCGGGGTCCGCGACTCGCTCGAGCAGGGACCGCGGAGCCGCCTTCGAGGTCGTCGAGGACCTGCTCGGCGACGACTACTCGCCGGCGACGGCGGCCTGGGGCCTGCAGCTGGCGCTCGCCTACCTCGACCACCTGCAGGCAACCGGCGAGGCCGTCTGCCGCGCCGAGGGCGAGCACAAGATCTGGGAGCTCGCGGCCGCGGAGCTGAGCGGGCGCGCCGCGCGCTCAGGCGCTGCCGACGCCGCCGGAGTTGCCGCCGCCTGGTGATGCTTGTGCCGCCGTGCTTGCTGCTTGTGCCGCCGTGCTTGCCGCCTTGCTTGGCCGTGCTTGTGCGGCTTGCCCGGTGACCTTTGCCGCTGCCCTTGTCGCCGGGCCGCGCCGAGTGCGGCGCGAAGCGGCTGTAGCGCTTGTTGTCGAGCTGCTTGCGCAGCGCCTCCTCGCTCGCCGGGTAGTGCTGGATCAGGAACGGGTTGCCGTTGCCGAAGCCCTGGAAGTAGACGAGCATCTGGACGCGGTTGTGCGACTCCGCCCACTCGTGCAGGCGGTTGACGAAGGTCGGGTTGTCGGCGTCCCACGGGGACCACTCGCCGATCACGAACGGGAAGTTCTTGCGCGACTTGTAGAAGCGCTCGAGGCCGGCGAAGTTCGGGTACTTGCCGTAGATGTCGGCGGAGACCCAGTCGACGAAGCGACTGCCGGGCCAGTAGGCGGCCGGGCCGGTTCTTGTGGATGTCGGGCGAGCCCGCCGTCTGCGGGCACCAGATGAACGAGACGGGGGCCCGGTGCAGCTGCTTCGGCGCGTGCCGTGCCTTGATCCGCGGCAGCCCCTGCCGCAGCAGCTTGTGGTTGACCCTGCCGCGCGGCCCGCCGCGGACGATCAGCACCATCCGCCGCCAGGCGCGGCGGAACTGCGAGGTCTTGTGCTTGGGGCCGCGGCCAGGAGCCGTCCGCGTTGAAGGCCGCGTAGGGGTTCCAGTGACCGTTCATCTCGGGCAGCAGCCGGATGTAGGTCGGCCGTCCCCACTCGGAGAGGAACTTGTTGAGCCGGACCAGGTAGCCGTCGCCCTTGCCCGTGGCGATCGCGCGCGGGCTGATCATCTCCTCGCACTCGTAGCAGGGCGAGGTCGAGATGCTGAGCATGCCGCGCGTCTCGGTCCGCTTCCAGCGCTGCTTGGACGTCCTTCAGCGGTTGGCCCCAGGCGTTGAACGCCTGCATGACGGGGACGTGGCGGTCGATCGCGTCGGTGAAGTCGAAGTAGTCGCTCTTGTTGCCGAGGTCGCTGACCCCCGCGAAGATCTGGTTCTTCGGGGGCATGTACTCGCGCGCGCTCGCTGGCGCGGCGAGGGTTGCCAGCAGGGCGATCGCCGCCATGGCAGCGAGCGCGGCGAGCGGAAGCCGGTAGGTGGGATGTCCTGGCGGAGCGTCCAAGCCGAGCATCGACGGAATCGGGACGGGCGGCCGGCAGGCCCTGCCGCCCAGTACCCGGAAACCGATGGTAGGCCGAGGGTTGCGGCGGCCGCCCCTTTCGCGTGGCGACTGCAGGCGGGCGCCCAGCAGCCGAGCACGCGTCGGACCGAGCCCCCGCATCGTAGCGGCAGCCGAGCGCCGCCGGCGGGCCGCTGCGCCTGCGGACCCGACCGTGGACGGTCCGCCGGCCCGCCACTTGCGGCGGACCTGCCCGGCTTGCAAGCGCCTTGCCGCTAGAGTCGCCCTCGGCTCCGGCGACCCCGCTCGCGACGCCACCCCTGAAGCCCGATGCCGCTCGTCCCAGACGCGATCACCGCGCCCGCCGCGCGGATCGGCGCCGCCGCCCAGAACGCCCTCGAGGTGGCCCGCTTCGGCGGCCTGCAGACCGAGGAGCAGCCGTCCCCCTACGAGGTCTTCGCCGAGCGCGGCGTCTACCGCCTGCGCCGCTACTACCCGCCCGATCGTGCCGACGGCAAGCGTCCCGACGTCCCGGCGATCCTGCTCGTGCCGCCGATGATGCTCGCGGCCGAGATCTACGACGTCGCGCCGACGAGCAGCGCCGTGACGATCCTGCACGCGCACGGGGTCGAGCCCTGGGTGGTCGACTTCGGCGCGCCCGAGAAGGAGGAGGGCGGGCTCGAGCGCTCGCTCACCGACCACGTGCTCGCGCGTCTCCGAGGCGATCGACCTGATCGCCGCCGAGACCGGCCGCGACGTCCACATCGGCGGCTACAGCCAGGGCGGGATGTTCTGCTACCAGGCCGCCGCCTACCGCCGCAGCCGCTCGATCGCCAGCGTCGTCGTCTTCGGCAGCCCCGTCGACACGCGCGGGACGCTGACCTTCGGCCTGCCGGAGGAGATCCTCACCCGGGGCGCCGCCTTCCTCGCCGACAACGTGCTCGCGCGCACGGCGCTGCCCGCCTGGGCAGCTCGCACCGGCTTCCGGCTGATGGATCCCGGCAAGTCGCTGCGCCAGCGGATCCAGTTCCTGCGCCAGCTCCACGACCGCGAGGCGCTGCTGCCGAAGGAGCGCCAACGCCGCTTCCTCGAGGCCGAGGGCTGGGTCGCCTGGCCGGGGCCGGCGCTGGCCGAGGTCGTCAAGCAGTTCGGCGTCCACAACCGGATGGTCTCCGGCGGCTTCGTGATCGAGGACCGGCTCGTGACGCTCGCCGACATGACCTGCCCGGTGCTCGCCTTCGTCGGCGAGACCGACGACATCGCGCCGCCGCACACCGTGCGCGCCGTCCGCGGGCGGCGCCGCGCTCCGAGGTCTACGAGTGCTCGCTGCCGGCCGGCCACTTCGGCCTCGTCGTCGGCTCGACCTCCGTCGAGACGACCTGGCCGACGGTCGCCGCCTGGGCCCGGCACCGCGCCGGCGACGGGCCCGCTGCCCGAGGGCGTCGGCCCGGTCGCGCGAGGACGACGACGACGAGGGCGGCTCGATCGGCGGCCGGCTCGGCACCGGGCTCGAGCTTGCCGCGGGCGCCGGCCTCGGCGCCGCCCAGGCGCTCGCCGGCGCGGCCCTCGGCTCGGCCCGCACGGCGCGCTCGCTGCTCGGCGAGGGCGCCGGGCAGTTCGGCCGGCTCAACCGGCTCGGCCGGATCAGCCCCGGCACGCGGATCTCCTTCGGCCTGCTGATCGACGAGCAGGCGAAGCGCTCGCCCGACGACGTCGCGCTGCTCTTCGAGGACCGCGGCCACACGCGGGCGGCCGTCAACGAGCGGATCGACAACGTCGTCCACGGGCTGCTCCAGATCGGCGTGCGCCAGGGCGAGCACGTCGGCGTGCTCATGCAGACGCGGCCGAGCGCGCTGACCGCGGTCGCCGCCCTGAACCGGCTCGGGGCCGTCGCGGTGCTGATGCGCCCCGACGGCGACCACGTCCGCGAGGCCGAGCTCGGCAAGGTCGACGCGGATCATCTGCGACCCGCAGAACGGCGAGCGGACCGCCGTCGAGACCGGGCGGCAGGTCTACGTGCTCGGCGGCGGCGGCGGTCCCCGCAAGCTGCCGGGCGGGCTGATCGACATGGAGCAGATCGACCCGGACGAGGTCCGGGTGCCGGCCTGGTACCGCGCGGATCCGGGCCGCGCCGGCGATCTCGCGTTCATCCTCTTCACCGGCGCCGGCGAGCGCACCCGCGCGAACCGGATCACGAACGGGCGCTGGGCGCTGTCGGCGTTCGGCACCGCCTCCTCGGCGGCGCTCTCGGACCTCGACACCGTCTACAGCGCGACGCCGGTCTACCACCCCTCGGCGCTGCTGATGACGATCGGCGGCGCCGTCGCCGGCGGCTCGCGGCTCGCGGTTGCCGAGGACGTCACGCCCGAGAACTTCTGGGACGAGGTGCGGCGCTACGGCGCCACCGTCGTCTCCTACACGTGGACGATGCTCGACGAGATCGCCGAGGCGCCGCCCCACCCGGGCGAGCACCACCACCCGGTCCGGCTCTTCATCGGCTCCGGCATGCCGCGCTCGACCTGGAAGAAGGTGAGCGAGCGCTTCGCGCCGGCGCGCGTGCTCGAGTTCTACGCGTCGACCGAGGGCGACGCCGTGCTCGTCAACCTGACCGGCGAGAAGGCCGGCTGCAAGGGCCGGCCGCTGCCGGGCAGCGCCGAGGTCCGGATCGCCCGCTACGACCCGCTCGCCGGCCGCCTGATCGAGGGCCCCGACGGGTTCGCCGAGCCCTGCGCGCGGCTCGAGGTCGGGATGCTGCTGGCCCGCGTCCGCCCGGAGGCCGTCAACTCGAGCGGCACGCTGCGTGGCGTCTTCGAGCGCCGGCGACGCCTGGCTGCAGACCGGCGACCTGTTCCGCCGCGACGTCGACGGCGACTTCTGGCTCGTCGACCACGTCCCGGCGCTCGTCCGCACCGCCGCCGGCGTCGTCGCCGCCGGCCCGATCCAGGACGCGCTCGGCGACCTGCCGGCCGTTCGGCTCGCCGTCGCCTACGGAATCGGCGGCGTCTCCGTCGCCGCGGTGCGGCTCCGGGAGGGCAAGGAGCTCACCCCGGCCGAGCTCGATCGCGTGCTCGGCCCGCTCGGCTCGCCCGGGCGCCCGCAGCTGGTCCGGCTCGTCGAGGAGATCCCGGTCACCACCTGGTACCGGATCCGCACGGCCGAGCTCTGCGAGCAGGGCATCCCGCGAGCCGACCAAGCCGGCAAGCGCCTGGTACTGGGACGAGAAGCGGGGCGGCTACCGGCCCCTGACCAAGGCGGCGCGCGAGCGCCTGCTCGAAGGGAGCGAAGTGAGTCACCGATGCCGAATCTGAAGCTGACGAGGAGGATCGAGGCGCCCGCCGAGGTCGTCTTCGAGACGATCACCGACCACGCCGCCTACCCGAGCTTCACGCCGATCCGGCGCGCCGAGCTCGAGCGCGAGGGCGCGGAGGCACCGAACGGCGTCGGCGCGATCCGGGCCCTGCACGTCGCCGGCCCACCGATCCGTGAGCGCGTGATCGGCTATGAGCCGCCGCGCAGCTTCTCCTACGAGGTCCTCTCCGGAGTGCCGGTGCGCAGCCAGGTCGGGACGGTCAGTCTCGAGCCGGCCGGCGGCGGCTGCGAGATGCGCTACGAGCTCGAGATCGAGCCGGCCGTGCCGCTCACCGGCCCGCTCACGGCGGCGCTCACCCGGCTGGCGATCGGCCGCCTGATGGCGGGCGTCGCCGCCGAGGCCGAGCGCCGGGCGCCCGCGTTCGCCAGGTGAGCAGCCGATGAGGAGGGTCCTGTTCGTCTGCCTCGGCAACATCTGCCGCTCGCCGACGGCGGAGGCGGTGATGCGTGGGCTCGTCGCCGACCGCGGGCTCGACGGCGAGATCGAGATCGACAGCGCCGGGGTCGGCGACTGGCACATCGGCAACCCGCCCGACGAGCGCGCGGTCGCCGCCGGCGCGAAGCGCGGGATCACGCTGGCCGGCGCCGCGCGCCAGGTCTCGCGCGGCGACTTCGAGCGCTTCGACTAGATCGTCGCGATGGACGAGCGCAACCTCGACGAGCCTGCAGCGAGCTCGCCGCCGGCGATCCCGAGGATCCCCGAGCCCGTGCTGCTGCGCAGCTTCGATCCCGAGTCCGTCGCCGCCGGCGAGCTCGAGGTCCCCGACCCCTACTACGGCGGCGAGGATCACTTCGACGCGGTCCTCGACATCGTCGAGCGTGGCTGCGAGGGCCTGCTCGCCGAGATCCAGAAGCAGCTCTGAAGCGGGCGCATATGATCGCCGCCATGGCGACGCTCGATTTCTCCCGCACGGTTGCTGCCCCTCCCGAGACGGTCTGGGAGGTGGTCGCCGACCTGCGCGGCATGGCCGACTTCACCCGCTTCCGCAAGATCGAGCTCGAGCGCGAGGGCGACCCGCCCCCGAACGGGGTCGGCGCGATCCGCAAGCTCTTCCTGGTCGGCCCGCCCGTGCGCGAGGAGATCATCGCCTTCGAGCCGCCGCACCGGTTCGCCTACCGGATGCTCTCCGGCGCCCCCGTCAAGAACCACGTCGGCACGATCGAGCTGAGCCCGCCGGGCGAGGGCACGCGGATGAGCTACGTGCTCGAGACGTACCCCGCGATCCCGGGCACGGGCTTCGCGGTCAAGGCGCTGATGCAACCGTCGTCGAGGGCATCGCCGCCGGCATCGCGGCCGAGGCGGAGAAGCGGGCCCGCTGACGGGCTCTGCCGCCGAGCTCTCGAGCGCAGCGCTCGGGCCGCGCTCGGGGCGACGTCCGTCTCCCTGCGACCGGTCTCCGGCGGGTCGATCAACGACGCCCATGCGGCCGAGCTGGCCGACGGGCGCCGCGCTTTCGTCAAGACGCGGGCCGACGTCGATCCCGGCGAGTACGAGGACGAGGCGGCGGGGCTGCGCTGGCTCGCCGAGGGGCCGGTGCCGGTGCCCGAGGTCCTCGGGCTCGGCGCCGATCCCGGCCTTCCTCGCGCTCGAGTGGGTCGAGCCGGGCGGGCTCGACGCGGCGGGGGCCGAGGCATTCGGGCGGGGGCTCGCCCGGTTGCACGCGCTCGGCGCGCCCGGCCTCGGGCTGGATGCCGCAGGGCGACGGCAGCGAGGGGGGTGCCGGGCGGCAGCGGCTCGGCTCGCTGGGGCTCGACGTCTGGCCGGGGCAGAGGTGGGCGCACGTCTACGCCGAGCAGCGGCTGCTGCCGCTGCGCGCGGATGGCAGTCGAGCGCGGCGCGATCGGCGGCAGGCGGGGTCGCGGCCGTGGAGGCGGTCTGCGAGCGGATCGAAGAGCTCGCCGGGCCCGAGGAGCCGCCCGCGCGCCTGCACGGCGATCTGTGGGGCGGCAACGTGCTCGCCGACGACGCCGGCCGCGCCTGGCTGATCGACCCCTCCGCGCACGGCGGCCACCGCGAGATGGACCTGGCGATGCTGCGGCTGTTCGGCAATCCGGGCGGCGAGCGGGTCTTCGCCGCCTACGAGGAGGCGGCGCCGCTCGCCGACGGGGCGGCCGAGCGGGTCGAGCTGTGGCAGCTGCAGCCGCTGCTCGTCCACGCGGTGCTCTTCGGCGGCTCCTACGGCGCCGCCGCCGAGCGCGCCGCCCGCCGCTACCTCTGAGCGAGCCGCATCCCGCCCTCCGTTCCTCGTCGACTTTCCCGCTCATATGACGGGAAAGTCGACGAGGTTCGCCCGCACGGGATCCAGCGGGCGGCGTGGCGCGCCCCGGTGCGCCTGCCACACTGGCCCGCATGGACCTCGAGCTGCTCGAAAAGACCCTCGCCGACGCGGGTGAGCCCGTCCTTCCGCGCCCGCCAGGTGTGGGAGTGGGCGTGCGGGGGCGTGCGCTCCTACGGCCAGATGACGAACCTGCCGAAGGAGCTTCGCGGACGCCTCGAGACCGAGGTGCCGTTCTCGACCCTGTACGCGGCCGACAAGGCGCTCGCCGCCGACGGGACCGAGAAGGTGCTCTTCAACACGCTCGACGGTCGGCCGATCGAGGCCGTGCTGATGCGCTTCCGCGACGGTCGCCGGTCGGTCTGCGTCTCGAGCCAGTCGGGTTGCCCGCTGACCTGCGACTTCTGCGCGACCGGGCGGATGGCCTTCGGTCGCAACCTGACCGCCTCCGAGATCCTCGACCAGGTCCTGCACTTCCGCCGGATCGAGCCCGTCAACCACCTCGTCTTCATGGGCATGGGGGAGCCGCTGATGAACTTCGACGCCGTCATTGCGGCCGCCGAGCGGCTGCCCGAGGTCGGGATCGCGACCTCGCACACGACCGTCTCGACCGTCGGCTGGATCCCCGGGATCGAGCGCCTCGCCGACGAGGGCCCGCGGATCCGCCTGGCACTCTCGCTGCACGCGGCCGAGGAGGATCTACGGAGCGAGCTGATGCCCGTCAACGATCGCTATCCGCTCCGTGACGTGCTCGCCGCCTGCCTGCACTGGCGCGAGCGCCGCGGCAAGCGGATCTTCATCGAGTACCTGATGCTCGACGGCATCAACGACGCGCCTGATCAGGCGACCGTCCTCGCCGAGCAGCTGCGTCCGCGCGAGGCCTTCAAGGTCAACCTGATTCCCTACAACCCCACCCCCGGTCGCTACTCGGGCTCGAGCCCGGAGGCGATCGAGGCGTTCTCGTCGGTGCTTCGCGAGCGCGGCATCCCGAACACGATCCGCCTCACCCGCGGCCGCGACATCGCGGCAGCCTGCGGGCAGCTGGCGGTCTCCGCGTAGCGCCAGGTGCGATCGGCACCATTCGGTGATTGAGCGAGGACCGATTGGCTGCTCGCCGCTACGGCTCGAACGCTGCAACGTGCGCTCGGGCGGTCACGACGTTCAGGTCCATGGATTGAGCTGCCGCCGGGCTGCGGATCCGCATCTGCTCGGCGCTCTCACCATCCACGATATGAACTCGATCCAGACTCCGGTGAACGACCGACCGAGCGCGAGCCGAGAGGTTGTCTAGCGGGTGCGGGGCTGGACTTGCTGGGCGTCGTTTGTCACCGTGACCAATGGGGGACCGTCGTCGGGCATCAAGCACGTGTGCTCACGCGGGGACCGGTTGATCCTCTTCACCTTCGGATGACGCCGCAGCTCTGGGTCGGTCGGCATCCCCCTTGGGTGTCGCTCTTCGCGGGGAGCACCAATGCCGCCAGTCGGCTGTTTCGTCCGGATCTGACCCCCTCAGCGGGGGCCAAGTCCGGACAGAACGGCTGAGTGAGCCGGGTTTCTCTTCGAGGCAGACGCGGCTCGTGCAACGGCGGGTCCCGCCGGCCCCGCCGTCGCGCCCTCGGGCCTAGTCGGTCAGCTCGATGTTGGCGATGCCCTGCGGCTCCACGGGGCGGTCACGGCCGTCGGTCTCGGTGCCCTCGATCGCGTCGACGGCGTCCATCCCTGAGACGACCTTGCCGAAGACCGTGTGCTTGCCGTCGAGCCATGGAGCGGCTTCGGTTGTGACGATGAAGAACTGCGAGCCGTTCGTGTTCGGACCGGCGTTCGCCATCGCGAGCGCGCCGCGTTCGATCTTGTGCTGGTTGAACTCGTCCTCGAACGTGTAGCCCGGGCCACCGGTGCCGGTGCCTTCCGGGCAGCCGCCCTGGATCATGAAGTCGGAGATCACGCGATGGAAGATGAGTCCGTCGTAGAAGCCGTCGCCGGCGAGCTTGCGGAAGTTCTCGACCGTCTTCGGAGCGTCCTCATCGAAGAGCTCGAACTCGATCGGGCCTGCATTGGTGTGCATCGTTGCTTTCGACATGGCCGCGACTCTAGAGCACGGTCCCGTGAAATCACCGATGGGGCGGACCACCAGTAGGGCGGGCGCTCGCCACCCATTACCCTGATGCGGGCAACGTGACCGGGGCGGGCACGGGAGTACCAGCGGCATCGGACCGCGACCTCGGCCCCGCACGCGTGTCTACGCCCGAGAGCAGACCGATGGCGAGAGCAAGCACGAACAGCGAGCGCCTGCGCACGCCCGCCCGCACGGGCGGGGTGCTCGCCCTTGCCCTGGTGCTCTCGTGGCCTTCGCTCCCGGCGAGGCCTCGGCGGGCCACCACACGCAGAAGCCGAAGTTCGCCGCGCGCGATCTGCCGCTCAACACGCAGAAGCTCTACGACGTGAGCGTCGCCGACATCGAGGGCGACGGCGACTACGACATGTTCACGACGCACCACCGCTATCGGGGCAACCTCCTCGTCAACCAGAACGGCAAGCTGCGGGCCCATCTCGACTACTCGAAGCTGAGCGCGGCGGCGATCGTGCCTGGCTTCGACGATCAGTTCCGGGAGCCGAAGATCCAGCCCGCCGGCCTCTACATCTGGGTCGACGCCGCCGGCAACACGCACATCGTCACCCGCCGTCTCGACAAGGTCGCCCAGGACCCGCTGCGGCGCGTCACCGGCTCGATCCGCTACCGCGGTCGCGGCTTCAACGTGCAGAAGGCGTATCGGCGCCCGCGTCTCCCGCCGCACCGACGCGAGCACGCATCCCGCCTCGGGCATCCTCGACTTCGACGCCGGCCCGGACTCGGAGATCGTCGTCCGGGCGCAGTTCATGGATCTGCCCTTCGACGTCTCGGTCGATCCGCTGTTCCCTGCCAGCCGCGTCTACTTCGGCCCGCGCCGCTCGAACCCGCCCTCGAGCACGATCTCCATCCACTTCGGCGACCGCCACGGGCATGGGCTGGGCCGACTTCAACCAGGACGGCATCCCCGACGTCTACATCGCCAACGGCGGCAACCGCGGCGGGATCGACCGGCTCAAGGAGCAGGTCACCGACGAGCTCTACTTCGGCAACGGCAACGGCAGCTTCCACGAGGACATCGCCGGCACCGGCATCCAGAAGGGCATCTGCCGCGGGCGCTCGGTCGAGCCCGTCGACTACGACCACGACGGCGACCTCGACATCTTCGTCGGCTGCCAGAGCGGGCACCCGCTGCTCTACCGCCAGCAGCATAAGCCCGGCCACTTCGGCTCGAGCTCGAACCTGATGCAGGATGCGAACGTCCGCGGCCACCTGTACCGCTGGATCGACCTCGGCAAGGACCGCGCGCCGGAGCTGATCGCGGTCGACAAGTCGCGCGTCCGCGTCTACCGCCGCAGCCCGAAGACCGGCGCGTTCTCGGTTATCCAGGCGATCAGCCCGCGCGGACTCGGCAAGTCTCTGCAGACCCTTTCGGTCGGCGACGTCGACGGTGACCTCGACCCCGACATCTTCGTCGCGGCGCGCGGCGGCAACGCGCTGCTGCTCGATCGCGGCGGCCGCCTCCATGCCGTGCGGCCGAAGAAGTTCGGCCTGCCGAGCAAGAGCACCGTCAACCTCTCGTTCGTGGACTACGACAACGATGGGCGTCCGGACGCCGCCGCGGTTCCCGGCGGCCTCTTCCACAAGGGCAAGGACGGCAAGTTCCATCGGACCGGAAAGCTCGACCTCGGCCCCCATGCGCAGTGGGCGTCCGCCAGCTGGTTCGACCTCAACGGCGACGGTCGCCGCGACCTCGTCGCGCTGATCAAGCGCCACAAGGGAGTCCAGGTCGCCCGCCACCTGATGATCAACAAGACCAAGGGCGGCCACTGGCTCGACGTCGCGCTCAAGGGCCCGCCCGGGAACCTCGAGGCGATCGGCGCCAAGGTCAGAGTCGTCACATCGAAGGGCCGCCAGGAGGGCTGGGTCGGCGAGGCGGAAGGCTCGCGGCACTCGAGCGGCCTTACGACGTCTACTTCGGGCTCGGCCTCGCGCGCCACGTGCGGTCGGTTCACGTGCAATGGCCGAACGGCGGCAACACGACGCTGCACCACGTCGCCGCCGACCAGCGCATCGAGATCTCCGAGCAGGGCCAGTAGCGGCCAAGAGGCAGCCTCGATGAGGCTACAGCGGCTGTCGACCGTCCGGCTCGCGCTACCGGGGATATCCTCGTGGCGAGATGCGGTGCTCGCAGTGTGGCAACGAGAACCGTGCGGGAGCGCGGTTTTGTGACAACTGCGGCGCTGAGCTGATCGCTGCCGCGGGCGGCGAGCACGTTCAACCCGCCGCGCTCGAGCCGCCCAGCGCAGCGTTCGCCGCACTCCCCGCGGACGCTCCCTCCGAGGTCGGGCGTGGCCGCTTCGAGGTGATCGGGTTCCTCGGCGAGGGCACCCGCAAGCGCGTCTATCTGGCCCGCGACGGCGAGCGCTACGGGGCGCTCACAGCCGTCGGCATCTTCAACACCGAGGGCATGGCGGAGACGGCGCTGACCCGGGCGCGGCTCGAGGCGGAGGCGATGGAAAAGCTCGGCACCCACCCGCACCTGGTGCCGATCGTCGCCGCCGGGCAGGACGGGCGCCGGCCCTTCATCGCGTCCGAATACATGCCGGGCGGCGATCTCGGCGACCTGCTCGAGGCCTCGCCCGAGCGCCGGCTGGCGGTCGAGCGGGCGCTCGGCGGTCGCCGGCGATCTCGCCGCCGGCCTCGAGCACGCCCATCGCCGCGGCATCATCCATCGCGACCTGAAGCCGGCCAACGTCTGGCTCGACGGCGACGGCCGCGCCCGCGTCGGCGACTTCGGCCTCGCCGGGGGCGCCGTGCGCTCGCGTGAGGCAATCGAGCGGATGGTCGTCGGCACCGCCGCCTACCTGCCGCCCGAGCAGGCGATCGGCAGGCGCAGCGACGAGCGCGCCGATCTGTACTCGCTCGGCGCGCTGCTCTACGAGATGCTGACCGGCGCGCCGCCCTTCCCGGGCGACGACCCGGTGAGCATCATCAGCGGCCACCTGAGCGCCGAGCCGGTGCCGCCCTCGCGTCACAACGAGCGGATCGGTGGCGAGCTCGACGGTCTGATCCTCACCCTGCTGGCGAAGTCACCGGACGAGCGCCCGGCCTCGGCGCGCGAGGTGAAGGCGCGCCTGGAGGGCATCGACCCGAGCGTCACAGCCGGGGGGGCGGGGGCGGCCGACAACCCGCTCGACGCGCTCGCGGCGGGCCTCTTCGTCGGCCGCGACGCTGAGTTCGAGGAGCTGCGAACCGTCGGCGAGCGTGCCCTCGCCGGGCGCGGCGGCGCCGGCATGATCGAGGGCGAGCCGGGGATCGGCAAGACGCGGCTCGCCGAGGAGCTGATCACCTACGCGCGCGTGCGCGGCGCGCTCGTCCTCGCCTCCGCCTGCCACGAGGCCGACGCGACGCCGTCCTACTGGCCCTTCGCGCAGGCGATCCGCACCTACATCCGGGACGCCGATCCGGTCGGGCTCGCCTGGCAGCTCGGCAGTGACGGGCCTGAGATCGCCCGGCTGCTGCCCGAGCTCCGCGAGATCGTCCCCTCGGTGTCCGAGCCGGCGCCGCTGCGCGGAGACGAGTCGCGGTTCCGCTTCTACGACGCAGTCGCCGGCTTTCTGATCGGGATCTCGCGATCGCGGCCGCTCGTGCTCGTCTTCGACGACCTCCACTGGGCCGACACCTCCTCGATCGAGCTGCTTCGCTACCTCACTCGGCCGGCTCTCCGGCAACCCGCTGCTCGTCGCCGCCGCCTATCGCGAGGAGGAGGCCGCCGCCCGCCCGGAGCTCGTGCAGCTGATCGCCGAGGTCGACGAGATCCCGAACAGCAGCCGGATCCCGCTCCATGGGCCTCGATCGGTCGGCGATCGCCCGCTACGTCGAGCTGAGCACCGGCGGCCGCCGCCGCGCCCGAGCTCGTCGCCCGGATCCACGAGCAGACCGGCGGCAACCCGTTCTTCGTCGGCGAGGTCGTGCGGCTGATCGCCGACGAGCGCAGCGGCGGCGACCTCGGCAAGGTCCCGCAGGGGCGTGCGCGAGGCGGTGGCGAGGCGGCTGGCGCGGCTTCCCGAGGGCACCGCCGCAGTCCTCGAGGCGGCCGCCGTGATCGGCCGCGAGTTCACCGTGGATCTGCTCGCCGCGGTCTGCGAGCGGGACGTGTCCGGCGCCGTCGAGGCCGCGCGCGCGGCGCGGATCGTCGAGCCCTCGCGGCGCGAGCGCGGCGCTTGGCTGTTCGCGCACGCCGTCTTCCGCGAGACGATCTACGAGCAGCTCGACAGCGACCGCCGCCGCGAGCTGCACAGGCGCGCCGGCCGAGGCGCTCGAGGAGCTCTGTCGCGACGACCCGGACCGGTACCTGCCCGCCCTCGCCCGCCACTTCCACGAGGCCGGACCCGAACTACGCGGACCGGGCGCTGGCGCTTCTCGCTCGCGGCGGGCCGCCAGGCCGCCTCGCGGCTTGCGCATGCCGACGCCGCCGACCACCTCGAGCGGGCGCTCGAGCTGACGCTCCGACGAGGACGCCGTAGCAGCGCTCGACCTGCGTCTCGAGCTGGCCGACGAGATGATCCGCTCGGGCCGCTTCCGCGACGCGCGGCCGGCGATCCTCGAGGCGGTCGGCATCGCCCGTCGCGCTCGACGACCCGCGCACGGCTCGCGCTCGCCGCCATCGCGCTCGCGCGAGATCGCCGAGGCCGGGGCCAAGAACGAGGAGACGACGGCGATCCTCGACGGAGGCGCTCGAGCGGCTCGGCGACGACGAGCCCGCGCTCCGCGTCAAGCTCCTCACGGGTCTCGCGCAGGAGCACTACTGGGATGACATCACCGAGGCGACCCGGCGTCGGGGACGAGGCCGTCGCGCTCGCCCGCGCGCTCGGCGACGACGGGGCGCTTGCCTCGACGCTGGTCATGCAGCAGTTCATCGAGGTCGGCCGTCCCGGCACGGCAGCCGACCGGCTTCGCAACGCCGACGAGCTGATCGACGATCGCGCGCCGCTGCGGCGACCGGACGAGCGAGATCCGCGGCATCGCCTACCGGATCACCAGCTACCTGCAGCGGGGCGACATCGAGCACGCCGACCGCTGCATTCGCCGAGTACGCCGCGCTCGCCGAGAAGCTCGCCGAGCCCCGGCACCTGTGGCACGTGCCGATGATCGGCGCGACCCGGGAGCTGATCCGCGGCCACTTCGACGAGGCTCGCGCGCTCTCGCGCAAGGGCTTCCGGCTCGGCGAGGCCGCGCAGGAGCCGCTGTCGGTGCAGTTCCACACGCTGCAGATGGCGCTGATCCACAGCCTCGAGGGCACGCCCGAGGAGATGCTGCCGTCGGTCCGGCCGCATGGTCGAGCGCTTCCCCGGTATCCCGGCCTGGCGGCTGGCGCTGGTCGGCTTCCTCGTCGACGCGGACCGCCTCGAGGAGGCTCGGGTCGACTACGAGCCGCTCGCCGCCCAGCGAATTCGCCGGCATTCCCGCGCGACGCCAACTGGCTCGTCGGGCATCGCCCGGGTCTCCGAGGCGGCGGCGGCGCTCGGCGACGTCGAGGGCTGCCGGCGGCTGCTCGGCCTGCTCGAGCCGTTCGCGGGCGAGGTCGTCGTCGTCGGTCGCGCCGCCGCGCTGCCTGGGGCCGATCGACCGCTTCCTCGGTCTGCTGACGGCGGCGATCGGCGAGCACGACGCGGCGCTCGAGCACTTCCGCGCCGCGCGATGCGATCCTCGAGCGGATGGGCGAGCGCCCGTTCCGCGCCGACATCCGCGCACCGGATCGGCGGCGTGCTGCTCGCCCGCGACGAGCCCGGCGATCGCGAGGCTGCCTTCGAGACGCTCTCCCTGGCGCTCGAGCGAGGGCCAGGAGCTCGGCATGCGCAAGCTCGTTGAGCGTTGCGTGCGGATGCGGCTCGAGGCGCAGGGCGTCGCCGGCGTCGACGTCAACGCCTCGATCGACAGCGTCGCGCTCGCCGTCTCCGGCGAGCGTCCCGACCTCGGCCCGCTCGCGGCGGCGGACGGCCGCGTGACGATCCTCTTCAGCGACATCGAGAACTCGACGCTGATGACCGAGCGGCTCGGCGACGCCGCCTGGATCGAGGTCCTGCGCGAGCACAACGCCGTCTTCCGCAGTCGGCTCGAGCAGTTCGGCGGCTACGAGGTCAAGAGCCAGGGCGACGGCTTCATGCTCGCCTTTCCCGATCCGGCTCGCCGCGCTCGAGTGTGCGATCGAGGTGCAGCGCGACTTCGCCGGGCGCGACGTGCCCGAGGGGGAGTCGGTCCGCGTCCGGATGGGCCTGCACGTGGGCGAGGTGATCGAGGAGGGCGGCGACTTCTTCGGGCGCAGCGTCATCCTCGCCGCCCGGATCGCGGCGCAGGCGCGTGGCGGCGAGGTGCTGATCTCCGAGGAGTTGCAGCGCAGCGCTGCGGCGATCGGATCAGCTGCGACGACGGCCGTGAGCTCGAGCTCAAGGGCCTGACGGGCGCGCACCGCGTCTTCGCCGTCGACTGGGGTGGGTCGGACGCCGAGCCGGCGGAGCAGCGGTCGCTTCGATGACTAGCCTGCGCTCGATGTCCGAGCGGGGCAGAAGCGGGACGTCGCGGCGGGCGTCCGCGATCGCTCGTCGCTGCTCGTCGCGGCGGCGCTGATGGCTGGCGGCGGCATCGCTGGCCGCGGCATTCCTTCGCCGGCGTGCCGCCGCCAAGCGGCGGCTTCGCCGACCGCCCGGCGCCGCTGCAACTCGGGCCGCCTCTTCGACCTCGGCGTCTCCGACTACGACCAGGACGGCCGCCAGGAGCTGTTCACGCACCAACCATCGCTTCCTGGGCACGTTCATCGAGAGCGATCTGCATGGCGGCTGGGACGACCGCGAGGGCGCCGACCCAGCTCAGCCCCTCGCCGTCGTTACCCGGGCTTCGAGGACCTCCTGCACCCGCCGAAGATCGACGCGCCCGGCCTCTACATCTACGCGCAGGCAGCGGCCGGAGCGGCGCCGACCCGGAGAAGAACCCGCGATCCACATCGTCGCCAACGACATCAAGGGCATCCCGCTGCTGCCCGAGCGCGCCCGCGGCACGTTGAAGCTGCGCTCGCCCGCCGTCCAGGTCGAAAAGCAGCAGGGCGCCGACGTGAGCGTCGAGCACCGGGGCAAGCAGACCGTGATCCACTTCTCCGTCGCCGAGCAGGGCGCAGATCGTGATCAAGGTGATCAAGGCCGACATGCCGCCGGACACCTTCCACATCGACCAGGCGCCGCTGCTCGCCCACACCTACGTCGGCGCCTACAAGGTGCCGGCGCCGGGTCCGAGCTTCAGCGTCAAGCTCATCGACCGCCACGGCATCGCCTGGACGGACGCCAACCGGGACGGCCGCCTCGACGCCTTCATCGTCCGCGGCGGGCTCGGCGGCGGCATCGTCGACTACGTCGGCGCGCTCCGCGACGAGTTGCTGCTCGCACAGCCGGACGGGACGCTTCAGCAACGCCTACGCCGGCAGCGGCCTGTTCAAGGGTGCGTGCCGCTCGCGCCTGACCAGTTCGATCGACTACGACGGCGACGGGCTGCTCGACCTCTTCTCCTCCTGCAAGCACGCGACGCCGAAGCTCTACCGGGCGCTGCCCTCGGGCAAGTTCGGCAGCCGCTCGAAGGCGCTCGCCCGGGTCCCCTCCAGGGGCACCTACTACCGCTGGGTCGACCTGCTCGGCGGCCGCCGGCCGGAGCTCGTCGTCGCCTCCAAGGAGCACGTCCGCGTGCTGCAGTCGCGCGGTCTGCGCCACTGGCGCGTGGCCGAGAGCGTGCACACCTTCAACGGCACCAAGCTCGTCTACAGCATCGCCCCCGGCGACTTCGACCGCGACGGCGACACCGACCTGTTCGTCGGCGCCAACAGCGGCAACACGCTGCTCCTCAACCGCCACGGCAGCCTGCACGCCGTGCGTCCGGCGAAGCTCGGGCTGCCGGGACACGGGTCGGGAGCGAGCTGGGTCGACTACGACAACGACGGCCGCCTCGACCTGAGCTCGATCCCGCTCGGCCTGTACCGGCAGACGCCGAACGGCCACTTCCGCCGTACGGGCCTGCTCCGCAACCGGCTCGACTCCGTCTGGGGCATCAACGACTGGTTCGACCCCAACAACGACGGCTACCGCGACGTCGTCACCGCGGTCCGCCGGCCCGGCGGCGACGCCGACGTCGACGGCAGGCTGTGGATGAACGAGCGCAAGGGCAAGCGCTGGCTCGAGGTCGACCTGCACGGCCGGCCGGCAACCCGCAGGGCGTCGGCGCCCGCGTCAAGGTCAAGGCCGGCAGGCGCGGCTGCAGACCGAGTACGTCGGCGAGTCCGACGGCGCCCGCTTCTCCCAGGGCCACTACCGCCTCTACTACGGCCTCAGCAAGACCGCCAGGATCGACCGCGTCACCGTGCTCTGGTCGGACGGCAAGCGCACCGTCCTGCACCACGTCCGCTCCGACCAGCGCCTCGTGATCAGCCGCTGAGCGCGTGCCGCGCGGATCGGGCGGGGCCCACGCCGTAACCGTCCAGTTGAGGGGGCTTGGGCCCCGTAAGTGGACGACTATCTACCCTCCGAGGCTCAGCCCACTCTCCGGGGGCAGGGGTTGGCCGCCGGCCGGGTCGCCGCGGCCTCGTCCGAACCGGCGCCCCGTCGCGTCGCCCTGGCTACCCTCGCCTGAGGGATGGGAGAGGGATCGAGCGACCACGGTCCGGGGAGGCACGACGCGCGCCGCCGCCGGCTGCTCCTGCTCGCGGCTGCTGTCGCGGCCTGCCTGATCGTTCCCGCCGCGGCGGCGCGCCGCGTTCCCGGGCACGGACCCGAGCCGAGAGCCCGCGAGCCAACACCCCAAACGACCCGAACTTCGATCGCTGCGAGCCCGACGATCCCGACACCGGGACAGCGACTGCTCGAGCTACTTCGACGAGCAGTTCGGCTCCTTCGGCTTCAGCCCCGATTCGGCCAACCAGATCCCAGGCGTCGCCGCACACGCATCGGTGCCACGACCTACGCGGACTGCAGTCAGCTCGACGCGGCCGGCAAGGCCGCCAACGCGGCGACCGGCGCTCCACAGTGCGCGCAGATCTCCGGCGTTCGCGCCGATGCGGCGTGGAAGTACTCGACCGGTGATCCGGACACCGTCGTCGCGATCCTCGACACCGGGATCCGCTGGCAGGACGCCGAGCTGGTCAACAAGCGTCCATCTCAACGCCGCTGAGCTGCCGACCCCGCAGCACGCCAATGGCTCGGCCTGCGCCGCCGACGACTGCAACGGCGACGGCGCCTTCGACGTGCGCGACTTCGCCAACGACCCACGGGTGGCAATCGACGCCGGCGACACCGAGTCGGACTCGATCCTCGACGCCTGCGACCTGATCGCGACCTTCTCCGACGGCGGTCGACGCCGACGGCAACGGCTTCACCGACGACATCGCCGGCTGGGACTTCTTCGACGACGACAACGACCCGTTCGACGCCTCGAGCTGCTGCAGCGCCAACGGCCACGGCACCGGCCGCGCACACGAGGCGGTCGCCGAGGCCAACAACGGGACCGGGGGGATCGGCATGTGCCCCGACTGCCAGCTCATGCCGCGTGCGGATCTGGGACACGTTCGTGACCCCGACCGACAACTGGGCGTCGGGAGCGCTGTACGCGACCGACAACGGCGCCGCCGTGATCGAGGGCGCCGTCGGCGGGCTCACGAATACGCCGTTCGCGAGGCGTGTCGCCACCCACGCCGACCACAACGGCACGGCGTTGATGCTCGTCTCCTCCGACATCAACTCCGCCAACCACAACTACCCGACGAACTACAACGAGGCCGATCTACGTCGCCGGCTCGATGCCAGACACGGCGCCGAACGAGACCTGCACCGGTCCCGGCGGCCTGCCGCTGATCGGCGACGTGATCCCCTCGCCGCCGGCCGAGTTCGCCGACGGCTGCAGCCAGCTGCTCGACCAGCTCGGAACGATCGGGGTCAACCCCTCGGTCGGCCAGCCGCTGACGACGAGCTTCTTCCGCAACTCGAACCTGACCCAGTACGGCGGCAAGGCCGACATCGTCCTCGTCGGCTCGACCGGCTCGGAGAACACCGGCCAGGCGGCGGGAGCGGCGGGCCTGCTCGCCTCCTACGGCAAGGAGCGGTTCGGCGCCGGCCATCCGCTCTCCGGCAACGAGATCCGCCAGCTGCTGACGATGACCGCCGAGGACGTGCTGCCGGCGAACACGGGCGAGATCGGGCTTGCCGACAAGGCGAACGTGGGCTGGGACACGCACTTCGGCTACGGCCGCGTCAACCTCGCCGCCGCGATGAAGCGCATCGCCGACGATCGCGTACCGCCCGAGGCGCAGATCGACTCGCCCGACTGGTTCAGCCCGATCGACGTCGACCGCGTCGGCGCCGATGGCGTGCAGGTGACAGCGCATGCCGCGGCGCCGCACTCGGACTCAGGCGTCGGCGCCTGGGAGCTCGAGTACGCCTGCGGCCAGGACGCGGCCGACTCCGATTTCGCTCCGATCCCCGGCGCGAGCGGCACGGGCCCCGTCGACGGTGTCATCGGGACGCTGAGCAAATCGATGCTCGACGACCTCGCGGACAACTGCGACGGCTCGGTTGCCAACGACCCGGGTCGTCCGGCGGGCCTGGCGACCGACGGCTGGCCCGCCGACCCCTTCCCGAAGCCCGATCCTGAGCGGCACGCGTTCCAGATCCGCTTCACCGTGCATGAGGCGGGCCACCCGGCGAACTTCGGGCGCTACCGCAAGACCCTGTTCGCCTACCGCGACGACGGCAACCTGAGCGGCTGGCCGAAGCCGATCGGCATGGAGTCCGATGCGTCCACCTACCGGACGGGCTCCGGCGGTGAGACCTCGCCGCGCATGTACGACATCGACGGCGACAACAAGCTCGATGTGGTGCTCGCCAACTCGAGCGGCGAGCTTTCCGTGCTCGGCGCCGATGGCAAGCCGCTGCCGAGCTTCAACGGCGGCGAGCCCCGTGCGCACCGAGCCCGACGCGTTCGCCTCCGATCACGCGCCGCTCCGCGATTTCGCCGGCGGGCCGCCGCGGGAATCGCTGCGCACCCCTGCGATCGGCGACATCGACGGCGACCGCGAGCCCGAGATCGTCGCCTCCGCCGGCGAGCACGTCTACGCCTGGAACGAGGACGGCACGCCCGTCGCCGGGTTCCCGGTCGGGGTCGACCGCGGCCTCTCCGAGCCCTGCAAGGAGGGCGTCCCCAAGCCCTGCTTCAACGCCGGCGATCGGGCGATCACCTCCGCCAACCACATCAAGCGCGGGATCTTCGGCTCGGTCGCGCTCGCCGATCTTGACGGCGACGGCGCCCTCGACATCACCGTCGGGGCGATGGACCAGCACGTCTACGCCTGGGACGGATCGGGCCACGCCCTCGACGGCTTCCCGGCCAAGGTCGCGAGCGACGGCGCCGACGGCGCCGAGATCGTCAACTCGCCGGCGATCGCGCAGCTCGACGGCACGGGACCCCCCGAGATCGTGATCGCGACCAACGAGGTGATCCCCGGCGACCCCGCCTTCCCGACCTCGCCCTTCGACATCTTCAGCGCGGCGCTCGGCTCGACCACGGGCTCGAACCCGGTCTACGCGCTGCATGGCGACGGCACGCCGGTCGACGGCTGGCCGGTCAAGGTCGGCGTCGCGGCGGGCGATCTGCTGCCGCTCGTGTTGCCCGGCCACGACGCCGCCGTGCTCGACTCCAACGGCGACGGCAGTGACGAGGTCAGCGTCTCGGCGGGGACCTCGCTCGCGGCCGGCGGCGGCGTGCGGCTCGTCGACGGCGATGGTTCGACTGTGACCAGCTACGAGAACGCCGCGCCCGACAGCCCCGACCCGACGATGGTCCTCAACCTCGCTGACTACGCCTCGGTTGGCGACATCACCGGCGCCGGTCCGGACGTGATCAAGGGCGGCCTCACCCTGAACGGGGCCGCCAACCTGCTCGCGGTCAACCAGAACCTCCCCTTCTCCCACGTCGTCCAGGCGTGGGATCCGACGACGGGGACGCAGGTCCCCGGCTTTCCCCGGGCGACCGACGACTACCAGCTCGTCAGCCAGCCTGCGATCGCCAGGGTTGGCGGTAGCGGGCCTGGCCACCAGGCGCTCTACGGCACCGGCCTCTACCAGCTGCACGCCTACGGGACGGGGGGCCTGGAGCCGGCCGGATGGCCGAAGTTCACCGGCGGCTGGACCCAGGCGACGCCGAGCGTCGGCGACGTCGACGGCGACGGCCGGCTCGACATCAGCGCCGTCACCCGTGAGGGCTGGAGCTTCCTGTGGAAGACCAACGTCGACGCCTGCGACGACAGCAACGATGAGTGGTGGACCTTCCACCACGACGAGTTCGGCAGCGCCAACTACGGGACGGACTCGCGACCGCCCGGCACGCCCGGGTCGCTGGCCGCGAAGCGCCGCGCGGGCGGCGCCTTTCGGCTCCGCTGGAGGGCGCCCGGCGACGATTGGATGTGCGGCACGGCGGATCGCTACGAGGTCCGCCTCTCGCCCGACCCGATCGACGACCCCTCCGATGGGACGAAGCTCGCGCGCGCAGGGTCGGACCCGAAGCCGAGTGGCGGCGGCCAGGTGCTCGACCTCAGGCCGTCAGATGCCGCAGGCAACCGCTACGCCGCCGTCCTCTACCGCGACGACGCCGGCAACTGGGGACGGCTCGCGTCGGTGAAGCTCCCCGCGGCGCTACAGCCGCCACCGCCGCCGGCGGCTTGCGAGACGGTCCTCGCGGGCACCGCCGCCGCCGACGTCCTGCGCGGCACCGCCGTTGCCGAGATGGTGCGGGGCAAGGCCGGCAACGACACGATCAAGGCCGGTGGCGGCGACGACTGCATCGACGCGGGTGCCGGCAGCGACAGGGTCCACGGCAACGCGGGCGCCGATCTCATCCACGGTCGCGCCGGCGGCGATCGCCTTGCCGGCGGGCCTGGCGGCGACGACCTCCGCGGGGGTGCCGGCCGCGACCGGATCGCGGCGGGGCCAGGGAACGACTCCATCAACGTCCGCGGTGGCGGGCGCGACCGGGTTGCCTGCGGCGGCGGGCGGGACCGGGTCCGGGCCGGCCGCCATGACCGCGTTGCGCGCAGCTGCGAGCACGTCCGCATCCGCTGACGCCTGTGTGAACCGGCGCACGGGGCCCACCCGTGCGGCTACGCTCGGCCCGAGTATGGGAGAGGATGCTGTGAGGGGTTCCCGCCACGGGCGGGAGGCGGAGGGCGACCGGCGCGGACGCGCGCGCGGGATCGCGGCGGGCTGCATCGCGCTGGCGACGGTCGCGGCGGCCGCCGTCGCGATGGCCGCGCCCGCCCAGGCTTCGTTCCCCTACACGCGCCCGGCCGGCGACCCGACGAACTACGACGACCTCTATCTCGGCGCGGGCCAGGTCTCCAATGACCTCGGCGGCAACGAGTTCAAGTTCGCCGCGACGCCGGATCCGGCAAACACGCTGACGAACGCCAACCCGGTCGAGCTCGGCGGCGTCCGCGGCGCACACGTCGTCGACGACGACGGCTCCGTCAACACGGCCTTCATGACGACCACTGGTAGGCCCGACGTGACGATCGCCGTCCTCGACTCGGGGATCAAGTGGAACGACCCCGGCGTCATGCAGGACGCTCGCTTCAAGGTGAGGATCAACAAGGGCGAGGCGAAGGTGCCCGAAAACGACGGTCTCGCGACGCCGCACGTCGACGGCGAGGACTGCTCTCCGTCCGGTCCCTACACGCACGCCGGGAGCTGGGACCTGAACGGCGATGGCGTCTTCAACCTCCTCGACTACTCGTGCGACAACCGCGTGCAGACCGACACGCCGAACGGCGCCGGTCCACCCGGGATGTTCGAGCCCGAGGACGTGCTGATCGCCTTCAGCGACGGCGTCGATGACGACCACAACGGATACGTCGACGACATCGTTGGCTGGGACTTCCTCGACGACGACAACGACCCCTACGACGACGTCCAGTACGGGCACGGCAGCGGCGAGGTGCGCGACTCCAGCGCCGAGGCCGACAACGGGGGAGACCTCGGGTCCTGTCCGAACTGCATGGTCGTCCCGCTGCGCGTCGGCGACAGCTTCATCGCCGACGTCAACCGCTTCGGTCAGGGCGTGATCTACGCGACCGACAACAACGTCCAGGTCGTCCAGGAGGCGCTCGGCACGCTCAACAACTCGAGCCTCGCCCGCGAGGCGGTCAACTACGCCTACCGGCATGGCGTCACGGTGATGGCATCGGCCGCCGACGAGGCGGCCCAACACAACAACTGGCCCTCGACCCTGCCGCACGTGATCGTCGCCAACTCGGTGAGGAACAACGACCCGGTGCCGGCTCCCGCGGAGAGCTACCTCGCCTTCAACGGCTGTACGAACTTCAGCGCCAAGATCACGATCGCGATCCCCTCGACGAGCTGCTCCTCGAATGCCGTCGGGCTCGCCGCCGGCTACGCCGGGCTGATCTACAGCGCCGCCAAGGATGCCCACGATGCCGGCGTGCTCGACCCCTATCCGGACACGAACGCCTGCAAGCAGACAAACGGCGACCCGTGCCTGATCACGCCGAACGAGGTGCGGCAGGTGATGGCATCGGGCACCTACGGCGGCGTGCAACAGGCGGACGACGTGAACTTCGCCGGCAGCCCGGCGGGCTCGGGCAAGGAGCCGAGCTGCTCGCCCGTCCCATTGCCCGACTGCACGAGCCCATACGGGCCGGGCGACGCGCTCAAGGCCGAGGTCGACGCCAACCGCCCGGCTTTGCTCGGGCCTGAGGTGGTCTCGACCAGCTACCCGGCACGGAAGGGCCACGACCAGTTCTACGGCTACGGGCGCGTCAACATGAACCGCGCGGTCAAGCGCGTCTTCAACAGCCATGCGAGCCCGACGCAGACCGAGCTGCCGCCGGAGGCCGAGATCTTCTCGCCTGAGTGGTTCCAGCAGATCGATCCGGCGAAGTCGAGCATCGACGTCGACGGCAAGGTCTACTCGCGGGGCGGCGCCTACCGCTGCCGCGTGCTCGTCGCCCCCGGCCAGTACCCGAACAACAACGAGACGACCGACCCGGCGCCCGGCGACTTCTACCCGCTCGACAACGGCTGGTGCGACGGCTCGACCGTGCACAGCGGCGCCGCGGCGGCGGACGAGTACAGCGGCACGCTCGGCTCGATCAGCGTCGACGAGCTCGAGAGCCACTTCCCGCCGGGCACCGACTTCACCGGCCCGATCCCGCAGCCGAGCGAGGCGACCGCGAACGGCCGCCCGTTCTTCGCCCCGCACGCGTTCACGTTCAAGGTGATCGTGGTCCCGACGACGGGGATCTCGCGGACCGGCCAGGACGAGCGCACCGCCTACCTGCACCACGACGCCGATCTGCTGCCCGGATACCCCAAGGCGATCGACGAGGGTGGCAAGATCGACGAGGGCGCACCGGCCGCCGACGGCGAGTCCTCGCCCGCCTTCGCCGACCTCGACGGCGACAACCGCAACGAGTTGATCTTCGCCACCGCCGACGGCTTCGTGCATGCGCTGAAGCCGGACGGCAGCGAGCTGCCGGGCTGGCCGGTGCGCAGCGATCCGGCGCCCTTCTTCGCCAACCACCTCGGCACGCGTGCCTACACCAGCGGTGAAGTGCCGACCGACCGCGGCGCGATGTTCCTCGCCTCGGTCGCCGTCGGCGATCCCGACCACGACGGCGTGCCGACCGTCTACGCAGCCGACTACGAGGGCAAGGTCTACGGCTGGGATCCGGACGGCAAGGAGGTCTTCGAGGAGGAGACCGACCCCGCCTACTCGGGCAAGCCGCTGAGCCAGTTCCACAACGTCCGCAACGGCTCGCTGAACCGCACCAACCACGGCTTCTTCGGCTCACCCGTGCTCGCCGACGTCGACGGCGACGGCAACGAGGAGCTGGTCGCCGCCGCGATGGACCGCCACGTCTACGCCTGGAACCTCGACGACTCCGACCCGCACGCTCCCGGAGGGGCCAAGCAGGTCGACGGCTTCCCGATCCTCGTCGTCGACCCCTCGAAGGTGCAGTCGATCGACCCGCAGACTCACGCCGTCACCTACAAGCCCGACGCGAACGGCGCTCAGCAGGGCGGCATCATCGACACGCCGGCGATCGGCGATCTCGACGGCGACGGCAAGCCCGACATCGTCGTCGGCACGAACGAGGAGTACCTCGAGGATCCGAACGCGAGCGCCTTCGACGCCGCCTCGCTCGGCGTGATCGCACAGACGGGCATCCTCGACCCCGGCAACACGCGCATGTTCGTGCTCAAGGCCAACGGTGATCGGGACGGAAACCCGTTGCCGGATGACGCGATCGAGAACGGCTGGCCGCAGCCGATGGCGTTGCTGCTCACCGAGCTGCTGCCCGTCGTCGGCGAGGGCGTCACCGGGCCGCCGGTGATCGGGCCCGTCAACTGCCCGAACGGCGGCTCGGGCAGCAAGATCGGCGCAATCTCGGCGGCTGGCCCCGGCTACATCTTCAACCCGGACGGTTCGGGCTGTTATGGCGACGGCCCGGACGGCAAGACGATCACGCTGCAGACCGACGCCTTCCCGTCGACGATCGTCGACCACCCGGTGCTGCCTGCCGTCGGTGATCCGCTCTTCGCGAACTTCGGCCTCGGTGGGCAGCTGACGCCGTCGTTCGTGACGCCGGCCACGGGGGTGATCCGGGCCGCCGACCTCGCCCTGCCCGAGTACCAGCCGCTGGGTCAGGACATGATCGCCGCCTACGACCCGACCACCGGTCAGGGCCAGCCCAACTTCCCGGTGACGACCAACGACCTGCAGTTCCTCACCGGCCCCTCGGTGGCCGACATCGACGGGCTGCCCGGCGAGGAGATGATCGAAGGCTCCGCGAGCCAGGACTTCGAGGCCTACGACAGCGCCGGGCTGCCGGTCAGCGGCTGGCCCAAGCTCTCTACCGACTGGACCGTGGCGAACCCGCTGATCGGCACGTTCGGGACCAAGGACACCGACGCGGGCGCGCACAAGGTCGTCCTGATGATGACCCGCTCCGGCTACCTGAGCGCCTACGACACGAGCGCCGGTCCCTGCACGCCGGCCTCCTGGCCCCGCTTCCACCACGACAACGCCAACTCCGGCGATTACGAACGCGATGCCGTCCTACCCGGTGCACCCATGAACCTCGCGAAGGCGGCCGGTGGCGCCGAGTTGCGCCTCACCGCGCCCGGCGACGACCTGCTCTGCGGCACCGCCGACCACTACGAGATTGCCACCTCGAGCGATCCGATCGATGCCGCCAACTTCGGCGACGCGACGCGGCTGCACGGCGCGCCGGCGCCGGCCGAGGCCGGCACGCGGCAGACCTATGACGTACCCGCGGCCGCCGACCGCTACATCGCCGTGCGCGCGGTCGACGAGCAGGGCAACGTCGGCCGGCCGGCATCGATCGAGCTCAAGCACTCGGTCAGCCCACCACCACCGCCACGCCACCGACCACCGAGCAGCTGTGACGACGTCCAGCGCGGCACGGCCGGCGACGACGATCTCGACGGCACCGCGGGCGCCGAGCGGATCATCGGCCGCGCGGGCGACGACCGGATCCGGGGCCGGGGCGGGGATGACTGCCTGAGCGGCGGAGCCGGTGACGATCGGGTCAGCGGCGCGGCCGGCGAGGACCGGATCCACGGCAACGGTGGCAGAGACGTGCTCAAGGGCGGCGCCGGCGCGGACACGATCCGCGGCAACGGTGCAGCCGATCGGATCCTCGGCGGCGCCGGCGCCGACGACCTGCGCGGCGGCGGCGGCAAGGACACGATCAACGCCGCCGGGGGCAAGGACACGATCAACGTGCTCGGCGGTGGCCCCGACCGGGTCCGCTGCGGCGCCGGCAGGGACACCGTCAAGGCCGGCCGTAGAGACCGCGTCTCGCGGAGCTGCGAACGCGTCAAGGGCAGGGGCGGCAAGCGCAGATAGGGGCGGGGGTGGCGCCGCTCCCGCTCTATGATCGCCCCGTGCCGCGCTCGTGGACGATTGCCATGGCGATCCTGATCGCCTGCCTGATCGCCTCGATCGTGATCGGTGCGTCGAAGCTCTAAGCCCGTCTTTAAGTGGTGCCGGCGCCGATCAGTCGGCGAAGTCCGGGCAGGAGTCCGGATTGAGCGCCGCCCCGAGGTCGAGCAGGCCGGCACCGTAAAGCGACGCGCGGGTTGCGTCGTAGGGTGCCCTGGCGGTGCACTCGAGCCAGCGCTCGAGGGCGCCGGGACCGGGTCTGTGTCCGAGGCGCTTGCGCAGCACGCCGCTGGCGAGCACCAGCGCGGCGGCCGCGCTCACGTGTGCCGCCGACATCGACGTTCCCTCCATGCGCGGATAGCCGAACTTGCGGTAGCTGTGCTTGCCGTTCTCCTTGAGGGTCAGCTGAACGATCCCGGGGCCGACGTCGCGCGGCGCGCATTGGCTGCCTGCGTCGGCCGCGTCGGGGCCACCACCCGGCGCCGTCAGGCCGACATCCCCGCCGCGGCTCGAGAACCCCGAGAGGCAGCCCCGGATCGTGCTGGAGGCGACCGCGAGCCCCCGTCGCGCCGGCATCTGCGCGTGCTCGAGACCGGCATTGCCTGCAGCGCCGACGACCAGCACCCCGTGCCGGTGCGCGGCCGAGATCGCCGAGCAGACCGCCTTGAGCCCGTGACAGTCGTTGAAGGACGCGGGGAACTCCAGGCTCAGGTTGATCACCTTGGCGCCGTGCCGGGTCGCCCACCTGATGCCGCGCCCGACGTTGCTCGCCGAGCCGATGCCGCGGTTGTTGAGGACGCGCACCGGCATTACACGCAGGCCGTCGCCAAGGCCGGTGACGAAGCGGCCGTTGCCGGTCTGCTCGGCGATCGTCGAGGCGACGTGGGTGCCGTGTCCGTAACGGTCGAGTGGCAGCTTGCCGTGGCCGGTGAAGCTCTTGCCGGCGACGAACGCGTCGCCGTCGAGGTCAGGGCTGCGCCTGAACTTGTGGCCCCGGGAGCGGTAGGCGACGCCGGAGTCGACGACGGCGACGATCGGGCCCGGCTTGCCGTTGGCGCGGCGCCCGTGGGGGTGGCCTTCGCGGCGCAGGAGTTTCCAGGCGCGTGGCGCGTCGACGCCGCATGGGGCCTGGGCCGTGCAGCGCTTGCCTGCCGGGGGCGGCGTGAGGAAGTTCCACTGATCGTCGGTCCAGCCGCGGCGCTTGCCGCTGCGGCCCGGGTCGTCGGGAATGCCGCTCGCCGTGGCGATCGGGTCGGGATTGGCCCAGCGCACGCCGGGCTCTGCGCGGAGGTCGTGCAGCGTCGCCCGCACGCCGGTGCCGTCAGGTATGGCGACCGTGTGCGGTTGCGGGTCGCCTCGATAGGAGACGACCACGTGGCTGCCTGAGACGCTGCGCCCAGGCGCCAGGCGTTGCGGCGCCAGGCCCGCCGCGGCGGCCGAGGTGCAGCCAAGGGTGAGCGCGGCGAGAAGCGCAGTCGTACTCGTCGCGGCGAGCGTCCTCGCCGTCCTGCCTGCCTGCCCGCGCTTTGCCGGAAGCGCGCGGGCGTATGTTCGATGGGGCCGGTTCGGTCTCATCTTTCCTTTCAACACGGCATCGGCACAAGAGTTGCCGGGCGTCCCGCGACCCGGATGCCGATACTTCGGAGTTGATGCCCAGCCCGATCATTGCTGAACCCGGCGAGGACGACGCCGCCTTGATGGATCTTGCGCTCGAACGGGCCGCGGCCGCGGCGGGCTGGGGCGACGTTCCGATCGGCGCGGTGGTCGCCCGCGAGGGTGAGATCCTCGCCGCGGCGGGGAACGAGCGTGAGCGGGACCTCGATCCCACGGCGCACGCGGAGATCCTCGCGATTCGCCAAGCGGCTGCCCAGCTCGGCGGCTGGCGGCTGCCCGGCACGACGCTGTATGTGACGCTCGAGCCGTGCGCGATGTGCGCGGGCGCGATCGTGCTCGCGCGCATCCCACGCGTCGTCTACGCGGCCGCGGACCCGAAGGCCGGGGCCTGTGGCTCGGTCCTCGACGTGCTCGCTGAGCCGCGCCTCAACCACCGTCCGGAGGTCGTGGCCGGGGTCGGCGCCGAGCGCTCCACCGAGCTACTCCGCGCCTTCTTCCGCGAGCGGCGCTGAGCGCGGTGATCGCGGGCTCAGCAGCGGCGTCCGAGGGCGAGCGGCGTGCCGTCCTCGCGGATGCCCTGCAGGTAGACGGCGACAGAGGTTCCGGCTCCCGGGGAGCTCGCGATCCGCATCTCGCCGCCGCCGGACTGAGCGAAGGCGGCGACGGTGGCGAGGCCGACGCCGCTGCCGGCAGGCCCCTTCGTCGTGAATCCGCGCCGGCCGGCGCGCCGCAGTACGCCTGGTTCCATCCCCGGGCCGGTGTCGGTGAAGCCGATCACCGCGTAGTAACCGGGGGCGAGGGCAGGGTCGCCGCTACCGATCTCCGCGCGTGCGGCGGAGACGACGGCGCGGCCGCCGCCAGGCATCGCGTCGCGCGCATTCGAGGCCAGGTTGAGCAGCGCCCGCTCGAGCGCGGGCACGCCGACGGCAACCCTTGGGACCCCGACCTGGCGCTCGAGGTCGAGCTCGATCCGCGGTCCCAGGGCCCGCTGCAGCAACGGCCTCGTCGCCTCCAGCGCCGCGCCGATCTCGAGTGGTGGCTCCGCCGCCGCGGGGGTCGCGTGGCGGCCGTCGACGAGCTCGCGGACGAGGACCGAGCCGCGGCGGGCGGCCGCCTCGACCTCGGCGACCCGGTCGCGGGCGGCGCCCCCGATCTCCATTCCACCGAGCTCAGAGGCGCAGGAGAGGATCACCGAGAGGATGTTGTTGAAGTCGTGCGCCGCCTCGGCGACGTGGCGGGCGCCGTCGTCGCGATCGATCCCCGCGAACGGGAGCGGGGGGGTCGGGGGCCGGTCGGGCTCCTCTGGGCGTCGTCTCGGGGTGACTGGCATGGGCGATCCCGCCAAAGTGGCGTCTGGTGGGGTTTTCGCCCCCGGTGGCCCCGCCCCTGCGTCCGAACTTACGGCCGTGTGTACTAGATGGCCGCTCCCACGAGCTCGCACCCACGGATGGCGCCTGGACACGCTTCGCCGGATCGCGACCGTGCGCCTTGCCCGTGCCAACCGGCACGGGCTGCGGCACCCGGCCACGCCCGGCTCGGTGCCAGGCGCCCCCGCGGGCACGATCCCGTGGAATCACCCATCTAGAGGCTCTCGAGGACGTCGAAGGACCACAACTCGCTGTTGTGGCCGACCGGCCCGCGGTCGCGATGCTGCGAATGCCCGGCCTGGAAGTCCTGACTGCCGAGCCACCGCTGGAAGTCCTCCTCGGAGCGCCACTGGGTCAGGACGAGGCAGACGTCGCGCTCGTCGTTGGGCCGCAGCAGCTTGAAGGCCTCGAAGCCGTCGGACTGCTCGACCTTGCCGGCCCGCTTTGCGAACCGCTCGGCGAACTCCTCGAAGCGATCGCGCTCGACGGAGATCGCGTTGATCTTGACGACGCTCACGGGCCTCATCGTAGCCGTGCCCGCATCGGACGGCCCGGAGCGGAGAGGGTGGGATTCGAACCCACGAGGCAGTTTCCACCGCCCACACGATTTCCAGTCGTGCACCTTAAGCCGCTCGGTCACCTCTCCGGGCGGCGGGGAGGTTAGCGGCGGGGCTGCGCCCGGCGCGCGCCCTCGGACTCAGGCAGCGAGCGGCTCGCGGGCGTCCGGGCCGGCAGCGCGGTATCCGCACCACAGGGCGAACAGGGCGATCGCGATCACCGCGCCGAGCCAGTGCACGCCGGCGATCACGGCGATCACGCTTGGCAGGCCCGCGAGCACGGCGCCGAGCATCGTCGAGCCGAGCGGCAGCTGCAGCATCCGCGCGGTGATCAGCGAGCAGAGGATCCAGGCGCCGGGGCCGGTGAGCCAGCCCCAGTCCTCGAAGAAGGAGTGGGGGAGGGCAATGGCGAGCAGGATCGAGAGCACGGCGACGAGTCCCGTCTGCCAAGCGGCGGCGCGCCATGCGATCGAGCGGTCCATGCAGCTGATTATCCCCCCTCGCCACCTTCGTTAGCCTCGAGGGCCGACTGGGGGAAGCTTCCGAGACGCGAGCGAAGGGACCGAACAGATGAGCGAGCGAACCTGGGCCGTCTACCTGGCGGGCGAGATCCACAGTGACTGGCGCGAGCGGATCGCTGCCGGGATCGACGAGGCGGGGCTGCCGGTGCGGCTCACTCACCCGGTCACCGATCACCCGGCCAGCGACGACTGCGGCGTCGAGATCCTCGGTGCCGAGGACGACAAGTTCTGGCACGACCACAAGGGCGCCGGAGTCAACGCCGTCCGTACCTATACGCTGCTCCGCGAGGCCGACATCGTCGTCGTGCGCTTCGGTGAGAAGTACAAGCAGTGGAACGCCGCCTTCGACGCGGGTCAGGCCGCGGCGCTCGACAAACCGCTGATCACGCTGCACCCGCCGGAGCACGACCACGCGCTCAAGGAGATCAACCGCGCGGCGCTCGCCACCTGCCGCGAGCCCGAGCAGGTCGTCGCGATCCTCCGGTACGCGATCGAGGGCAAGCTGTAGATCGCGGCGCGGGCGTCGGCCGTCGCGGCACGGGATCTTCACGGGTGCCCGCCACCGAGCGGGCACAATGGAGGCATGGCTGACGAGACGATCGTCGAGCTCGACGTCAACGACCCCGGGCCGCCCCGCCGGACGCGGCTCGCCGCCGAGCGCACGCTGCTCGCTTGGTGGCGGACGGGGCTGACCGCCCTTGCCGTGGGTATCGGCGTCGGCAGGATCGTGCCCGAGGTCGGCGACGCGACCCACCGCTGGCCCTACGCGGTGCTCGGCATCCTCTTCGTCGCGTACGCGATCACGCTGATGGCGGTCGGCAGCCGCCGGCTGTTCGTCGTCGACCGGGCGCTGGCGCGGGGTGACTACGCGCAGCTCGAGGCGCGGACGATCGCGCTGCTGACCGCGGGCGCGATCGTGCTCTCGCTGCTGACCGCGGTCGTGATCGCAGTCGGCTGAACGGGGCCGTCGGGCCCCGGGTCAGACGCCCGTCAGTTCGCGGCTCAGCTCGGCCAGGCGCCGGCGGGCCTCGGGGTCGTTCGCCTGCGGGTGGGGGTCCTCCTGCCGGGTCACGTTGAAGTAAGCGCCGCTGACCCCGGTCAGATCCGGGTCCGCCGCGAGCCGCCAGGTCGCCTCGACTCCGTCGGCGATCGAGCTCATCGGCGCCGCGGGGACGATCTTGGTCGGCATGTAGGTGGACGGGTGGAGCGCGGTCGAGGTGACGCCGGTCCCCTCGAGCTCGGCGGCGAGGTCGAAGGCGAACATGATCTGCGCGAGCTTGCTCTGGCAGTACGCCTGCACGCCGCTGTAGGAGCGCTCGAGCATGACGTCGTCGAAGTCGATCGGCGCCTGCCCGGCCGAGGCGACCTGGACGATGCGCGAGGGGGCGGAAGCGCGGAGCAGCGGCAGGAGCCGGCGAATGAGGGAGTACCCGGCCAGGTAGTTGACGGCGAAGCGCAGCTCGTGGCCGTCCGCGCTCTCGCTTCGCGCGTGCCCGCCGGGAAGCTCGGTGCCGATGCCGGCGTTGGAGATGAGCACATCAAGGCGATCGTGATGACGCTCGACGCCCTCCGCCATCGCCTCGACCTGGCTCAGGTCGGCCAGGTCCGCGATCACGAGCTCGAGGCGATCGTTGCCGGTCGCCGCCGCGATCTCCTCCATCGCCCTGTGACCGCGCTCGCGATCGCGCCCGTGGAGGATGAGAGTCGAACCGTCGTCCGCGAGCCGCTCCGCGAGCGCACGCCCGAGCCCGTCCGTGGCGCCGGTGATCAGGATGGTCTGCTCGTTGAGGGGCCGCATGCCTGTCTCGCAACGCTAACGCCCCACGTGTGCAGGCCTCCGGCGCCGCCCGCTACCCTTCGCCGCCGCGCATCCACGCGCCATTCCGGAGGGGTGGCAGAGCGGTTGAATGCGGCGGTCTCGAAAACCGTTATACGTCTTTATGGGCGTATCGAGGGTTCGAATCCCTCCCCCTCCGCTCAAGGCCCCCGCCCAGCTTCAGGACACTAGGTTCGGTCCTGAATGATCCGGCCGGGGCGGCGTCCCCGCCCTCGACACGCCGGCGTTGTCAGGCGCGATACTCCGTGGTGTGCGAGGCGATTCCGCTTCGAACCTCTTGGAGCGCGCTGAGGAGCTCGACCGACTCCGTCAGCGGCTGAAGGATGCGGCCCAGGGGTGCGGCTCCGTCTGTGTGATCGAAGGTCCGCCTGGCGTCGGTAAGACGACGTTGCTGGCGGCCGCCGGAACGCTCGCCGCCGTTGCCGGTCTGGCAGCACTGGTGGCCGGCGCGGGGCCCTTGGAGACCGATCTCGCCTGGAACGTCGTTCGCCAGCTGTTCGCGTCGGTCATTCAAGCGGGGGAGGGCGACCAGGCGGAGCTGCTTTCCGGCGCCGCCGCCCTCGCCTCCACACCCCTGGGGCTGCGCGAGCGGCACGGCGGCTCCGGTGGACTCCACGGTCTGTATTGGCTCACGGCGCGGCTCGCTCGCCGGTCACCACTGCTGATCGCGGTCGACGACGCCCAATGGGCGGACGAGCCCTCGCTGCGATACCTCGACTATCTGGCCCAGCGGATCGGGGACTTGCCGATCCTCGCGGTCCTCGCCACCCGCTCCGGCGCGGAGGATTGCGAGCCCCTTCGGGAGATCGCGGCCAACCCGAGCACGGATGTCATGACTCTCCGGGAACTGAGCCCTGCGGCCAGTGCATCGCTGACCCGCGCCGAGTTCGGGCCGGGTGCCGCCGATGGATTCTGCGCCGCTTGCTTCGAGGCGACGAACGGCAACCCGTTTCTACTCAGCGAGCTCATCGATCAGCTTCGCCGCGAGGACGTAGAGCCCGGCGGGGCGGGCGCAGTGGCGATCGCCGGCCTGATGCCGGACGCGATCGTGCGCTCGGTCCTCCTGCGGCTTTCGCGGCTCCCCGACGACGCTCGGGAGCTGGCCTCCGCAATCGCGATCTTGGGTGCCGACGCGGGACTCGCGGAGGCCGCGGCGCTCGCCGGCCTTCCAGCCGACCGTGCCGCGCAGGGGGCCGATGCTCTCGTCAGCGCAGCGATCCTCGCGCCGGCGCCGTCGCTCTCCTTCGCGCATCCGATCGTCCACGGTGCCGTCTATCGACAGCTGCCTGCCCACAGCCGCGCTCGCGGGCACCGCGAAGCAGCTGGGATCCTCGCCGCTGCCGGCGCCGGCTCCGACCGCGTGGCCACCCAACTGCTCGCCTCGGAGCCCGCCGGCGACGCCTGGGTGGTGCAGTGCCTTCGCGATGCCGCCAGCGCCGCGATGCGCGCCGCCGCGCCCGGCTCCGCCGCCGAGCTGCTCGAGCGCGCCATTCGTGAGCCTCCGCCGGAGGCCGACCGGGCCGAGATTCTCGTCGAGCTCGGACGCGCGCAGCTCGCCTCCGGCCGCGGGGATCCCGCAGCTCGATTCGAGCAGGCGATAGCGCTTCACGCCGAGCCGCGCGACCGCGCCGAGGTCATGCTCGAGCTCGGGCGGGCGCTGTACGTCGGTGGACGACCTGAGGCTGCGGCCGGAGCGCTGGAGAGGGGAATCGCCGAGCTTCAGAGTGGGGGCGCAGACGCGGCGCCGCTGGTCGCCGAGCTTCAGGCTGCGTGGCTGTCGGTCGCGCGGACCGAACCGGCGCTGCGCGGGCGCGCATCCGCGCTCGCGCACGAAATCGCGGAGCGTCCTCCACGAGGCGAAACCCATGGTGAGCGAGCCCTTCTCTCGCAGGTCGCGGGCGAGCTCACGTTCGACGCCGTGCCGCGGGAACGTCCCTTGGAGCTTGCCCGGCTTGCCCTTGCCGACGGCAAGCTGATCCAGGAGGAAACCTCAGACGGCATCGCGATGTGGGCCGCCCTCGGGGCCCTGGGGTGGGGCGATGACTTCGACGGCTACGAGGCGGCGCACGCGGCCCTGATCGCGGACGCCCGCCGGCGTGGGTCGGTCGTTGGGTTCGCCGCCGCCAGCTACGGCCTCAGCTTCAGCCACTACTACCGCGGGAGGCTCGCTGAGGCGATCGCCGACGCCGAGCAGGCGCTGGCCATCGAGCGCCACGGCTGGGCGCAGTTCCTGACGGCAGCGCGAGCGCAGCTCGCCTGGGCGCTCATCGACTGCGGGGATCTGGCCGGCGCCGCCGCGACGCTTGACGGCGCCGAACGCAACGAGTCCTCCGAACAGGGGCTGGTCCTCGAGGCGCGCGCCCGCCTGGAGCTCGCACGAGGGGACCCGCGCGCGGCGCTCGCTGCCGCATTGGCCGCCGGCCGGGTTTTCGAGGCCGGCCTGATCACGAATCCCTCGATCGCCCCCTGGCGCTCGCGGGCTGCCGTCGCCGCCGCTCAGCTCGGCGACACGGCTCGCGCGGAGGAGTTCCTGGTCGACGCGCTCGCGCTTGCAAGGCGTTACGGCGCTCCCCGTCCGATCGGCGTTGCATTGAGTGCCGTCGGGCAGGTTCGCAGCGGCACGGCCGGTCTCGAGGCGCTCGAAGAGGCTGTCGAGGTCCTGGCCGGTTCGCCGGCGAGGATCGAGCATGCGCGTGCGCTGATCCTCTACGGCGCGGCGCTGAGACGGCAGCGCAGGATCAAACCAGCGCGCGAACCCCTGCTCAACGGTCTCGATCTCGCCGCCGGCTGCGGCGCCGGGGCGCTCGAAGAGCGTGCCCGCGCCGAGCTGGTCGCCGCCGGGGCTCGGCCAAGAAGACCGCGGCTGTCGGGCGTCGAGTCGCTCACGCCCGCGGAGCTTCGGGTAGCGGAGCTCGCCGCCGGGGGGACGGCGAACAGGGAGATCGCAGAGTCGCTCTTCGTCAGCCTGCGGACGGTCGAGACGCACCTCACGCACGTCTACCGGAAGCTGGGCATCCGCTCGCGCGCCGAGCTGAGCGAGGCCCTTGCGGCCAAAGGCGGCAGGTTCCGCTGACCACCCGTGTTCCCTGGTGGATCTGCCCGGGTGCCGAAGGAAAAGATCGTGGTTGCGCCCACGACGACGGGGCCTGCTACCCGCGGTACGGTTTTTCGCCAGGCGGACGTCACCTGACGCGCGATAGGGAGGGTTCGATGACGGTTAGGCGGAGAATGCGGCGGGACCAGAAGCGGTCGACCCTTCGAGGCACCTCGGGCGTCGCGGCCCGCACCCTCATCGGGACCGTCAGCGTCGCCTTGGTGCTGGTGGGCAGCATCGCTGGTGTGGCGAGTGCCAGCGCATCCCGCGGCGGATCGACGCGCGTGTACAAGATGGGCTTCCTCGGCGCGCTCATCGCCTCCTACAGCGCGTCTGACGACACGGCCTTCGACATTCAACGCGGGGCTTTCGTCGGCTGCACTTATTCGGAGCAGGGCGACACCAAGGTCGGCTGGCAGGACGTTTGGAAAGTCACAGCGGTGGTTCATCCCAAGAGCGGCCACGTGCATATCAAGAAGCTGCGCTACGTCCAGGGGCCTGGCGACCGGCGTGTTTCAGGCACCTCCGAGATCTCCGGCAAGGCAGCCGATGCCCCTGGAGACGACCGAGCACAGTGCAGCAGCTCTCGTCGGGCCGGAAGCTGGGACTGCACGGCGGAGGCGGTCACGCCCCGTCTATTCACGAGCCGCCGGAAATTCTTGCCCACCTTCGAGACCAGCGAGGACCACGCCAAGGCCTGGGACATCCACCTGCCGGCGTTCGAGGGGTCGCAAGCGAGCTACGACGGAGAGCATCCCAAGGCGCTGCCGTGCGACAGCGTCCTCGGCAACAACGAAAGCCCCGGGGGTTTCGTCGCCACAGAAGCCCTCTGGGGCTACCTCGGGGACGCGACCGTGTTCTTGACGCACGAGCAGCTCATCGCTCTCCGGCGCGGCACGCTCGAGTCGAACGTCATTGGAAATCACAACGCAGGCTGGAGCTTTGAGGATTACCCCCTTGGCGGAGACACGTGCAACGACGATCCGGAAGAGGACGAGGTCTGCACATACGACCACACGTTCCGAAACGCAAGGGTGATCATCAAGCGCTTGAAGTAGCTGAGCGCCCTCTCTGGTCGGACCGATGATTCCGGACCCTTCTGCCGCAAGCGTGAGCCGTCTCCCTGATCGACGGATCGCGGGATCGTGCGCCTGGGCCTTCTTGGTCGCGCTTGTCGCTCTGGCTGCCGCGCCCACCGCTCACGCCGCCGATCCCACGATCAACGTCGTGCCCCCTGCCGGCTTCGTCGGGCCCCACAACCGAACGGCTGATACGCGACCGCTGCTCGGGGTCGAGGCGGTTGGCGTTCCAGCCGGGGACCGGCTCGCGTGCTCGTTCGACGACGAGAGCGTCGACAGCCCCTGCGGCGGCCCGCTTCCGGGCTGCAACGCTTCGGCGTGCGCGAGCGCACGGCCGGTGGCGCCGCTGGACATGGGCCTCTTCGGAGGAGAGCACTTCCTCTACGTCGCCATCGTCGAGCCGGGCGGCTGGCGGGTCGCGGATCAGGAGTTCGACTTCGTCGCCGATCCGACGCCGCCCAAGACCATCGTGCATGGCGCCAACGAGCTGACCTTCGACGAGTCGCGGCCCTGGCGTCCTCACTTCAAGGTCGGCATCGAGGAGGATGGCTACGGCGCCGCCGATCACGCCGAGTGTTCGCTGACGCCGTTGCATGCCGCTCCGTCGTGGGACCGGTGCAAGCCGTTTGCCGCCGGCGCGACCTACGGCGGCACCTATTCGGCGCAATTGCCGCACAAGCGCCGGGATTACAGCTTCAAGGCGCGCGCGGTGGACGACCTCGGCCGCCGCGACCCGACGCCCGGGGCGATCGACTTCAACCCCGTTCCGTGTGCCGCGCGGGCGCGAAAGGTAAGCCTCGGAAAGCTCCGCTCCCGGGGCCTGCCGGTGCGCGTGCGGTGCGCCTTCAGCCGGGTCGCGCACGTCCGCTTCGCCTACGACGACTCAACCCTCTTCGAGAACACACCCCTCGGCTCTGAGAACTTCACCGGCAAGGGCGATCACTGGACGGCCCGGGGGCGCGTGCGCCTGACCCACGGTGCCGCGAGATTCGTTGGCCATCGGCGCCGGCTACCCATCGGGGTCATCGCGACCAACCGGAGGGACGGCGGGATGGCAGGCTTCGGCGTTCCCGGGGTCGCGCACCTGACGCTGCATCGCTGACCGAAGGCGCGACGGGGGGGGATCGATCAGAGCTTCCTGAAATGCCCCGGAGTGTGGGTGACAGTGATAACGGTGTGTTCGGTGTCGGTGTCATCGCCGGCCGCGAAGGTGACGCTGTAGCTGCGAGTTGCGATCGTGGCGCCGCTACCGGGGTTCAGCTTGAACAGGAAGCCGCTGCCACCACCCGTGCCGTCGATCTCGGCTCGATGGACGTCGAGGAACAGGTTCCACCACTTCGGCACCGGGCGGGTGGCGGCCGCGTTGTCGCACCCCGTGTTGTAGAAGTGGTAGGTCTCGTATGGTTGGTTGAGTTGCAGTTGCAGCTGCGGCGACGCGCCGCCGGTCCGATGCGCGGGAAGCGTGAACTCCTTGACCTCGGCCGTGACTCCGGTGCCGGAAAGCTCGTCCGCGTGCGAGACATAGGTTCCGCCGGAGCCGCACTCGAAGGGATCGCTGTACATCTGGCCGCTCGCCTGGGCGTAGCTGCCGGTGGCCTGACCAGTCAGCGGGTTGCCCGGTTCATGCCGAGTGGAGTCGATCTTGATCGGGATCTCCGCCGTGTATTGGTTGGTGTTGGTGCCGTGGTTCTGGCCGCCATGGACTTCGGTGATCGTCGAATCGAAGCTCACCTTGAACCGGTAGCAGGCAAACACCTCGTCCATCGGGAAGTCGTTGGCCGGATATCCGACAAGGAGCAGGTAGCGAAATGTCCTCTCGATGTCGTAGACCCTGGAAAGGTCGTGCTGTTGCGCGCAGCTCTGCTGGGCCCGGTTGTAGACGCCGGTCAGGAGCTTGATCAGGTCTGGGAAGACCTCCTCGGGCGAGAGGCCGAACTGCTCTCTGGTCCGCGCCCACTCGACAAGATCGCGGATCGCGATATCGGCGGCAGCGTCATCGTTCAACCCGGCCGGGACCTCGTTGGCGATGATCTCGTCGTGCCACGCGTCGAGGGTCGAAGACGCTGCCGAGTTGAAGTCGTCGCTCGATATCGCGCCCTCCCGCCGCTCGGACACAAGGCCGGCCACGAGCTGCTCGTAGAAGGCACCATGCGCTGCCTCCCCGGACGACGCGCCGCCTGCGGATCGGCCCCGCGCGACCTCACGCGCGGTTCTCGTGCCGGCCTTGGCGCTGCCGCGACGCATGATCGCCACGCCGCCGAGGCCCCCGAGTCCGACGACGAGCTGCCCATGCGAGACCTCGAGCGGCACCTCGTGCACGCCGGTGCCGGTGCCCCTGTAGGTAACGGCGTGAAGTTGTGCTGCCGCGACCGCGTGTGCCGGCTTGATCGTCAGCGTGGCGCCGCGGACGGCGGCGAGATCCGGCGAAATCTGTACTCCCTCCGCAAAGGAGCCGAGCGAGGACACTCCGGAGAGCCCGGTGAGCGGCGTCATGGTCACCGTCGCGCCACTAGGTGAGGTCCCTCCGTGGCAGACGCGGCGCGGCAGTCCGTACTGGATCTCGAACGTGCAGTAGGGAAGCGTTACGTTCGGCAGCGAGCGCGCCGGGACCGAGAGCGTGAACTGGGTCCCGTCCGGGGCACGAGCCTGCAGCGTCCCGCCCTGTTCTCCGATCGTCGCTGCGCGGGCGGCAGTCGTCGCGAGCGCCGGGGTTCCGTTCGGCGGCGTCGTTGGCGACTTCGGCAGCAGGACGGTGATGTTCTGCGAAGCAGCACACTTGGGGTGCTTCGCAGCCGGGCAGGCGACGACGAAGTAGGCGCCGGGCGCCAGGCCGGGCGGCAGGGTGACCGCGACCTTCCCGTGGTGGATGCGGGCATGCTTGGCCAGCGTTACGTCCGGGCCGCCCTTGCGGCGATCGGCGCTTGCATACAAGGTCAGCTTCTTGACCGACGCCTTGACCTTGAGCTTGAACTTGGGCGTCGCGATCGACGGTGGGTTGGAGACCGACTTCACCCGCGCCTTGCGGTGGGCGGCGGCAGGCGATGCCAAGAGGGCGACAACCGCAGCGACGAAGAGCACCGGGGGGCCTGCCGAGGCGGTGAAGCGGCGAAGCCGTGTGACGTTCATGAGTACGCCGAATCTAGGCCTCCTTCGGCCGTCTGTCGTCGTGGTTCAGACCACGAACTTTCGTGCGCTTCAACGGAAGGGCAAATTCGGGCTCCTGCCCGTGCGCGAGTTGCGACGCCGCGAGTTTCCGCTTGCGGCTTGACGCATCGCCAGCGGCTTCCCTACTTCTTGGTTCGGCTCGTCTTGGCCTTTGACGCGCTCGCCTTGGCCTTTGACGCGCTCGCCTTGGCCTTCGACGCGCTCGCCGTTGTCTTTCGCTTCGCGGCGGGCTTGCGCTTCGTGGCGCTGCCGTTGCCACTCAGCTTTTGGCCGACCTCATCGAGGTCCTTGACCAGCGTCTTCCGGACCCGACGCAGGTTGCCGCGCGCGTCCTTGAGCGTCTTGTCGACATCCTTGACGAGGGCCTTCCGGCCGCGGCTGAGATCGCCCCGCAGGTCCTTGAGCGCATCCTGGGCCGCCGCAATGGCCTGGTCGAGGCGATCGACAGGCTTGTCGGCCTTCTTCGCTGTCGGCTGCTTCCGGGCGGTGGTCGCCTTCGGCTTCGCAGTGCGGGACTTGGTAGCTGTCTTGGGCGGCATCGAGACTCCTTCGTGAGGTTGGGGACCCACGTTAGGCGCACCGTCGGTGGTGGCCCACCGTGGCCGCTACCCATCCAATGCGTATTCCTCACGCATGCTGGAGCCCGCCGCGAGAGCTCCTCGGGTGGTGGCGTACGTTTCTGTGCCCTACCGCTCCTGCATACAAACGACGACGCCATCGCGCTCGGCCGCGACATTGCCCTCGCAGTCCAGCGGGTCCTTGGTGGTGCCGAGGACCTTGCTTGCGGCGGCGGGATCTTCGCAGGGGATCACCTTGGTTGGCCCAGGCTGCTCGACGGTGGCGTCGGTGCAATCGCCGGGCCTCAGTGTCGAGTGTCGAGCTGCTTCGCGGCCTCGGCCACGGGGTCGGAAGTGGAACCGACGTCGCCAAGGCAGTAGGCCTGATCCTGGAGCTGGACCGAGAGATCACAGGCGCCGAGATCGCCGTCCGTTGCTCCGACCGCCGTGATGGTGTACTGCGCCGAGCCCCCTTCACAGTCGACCTTCTTCAGGTCGGGTGGGATCGCCGTGGCGTCACCTACGGCTGCGCAGTCTCCGACCGCGAGCGAGTTGATCTTCATCCGTGACCTCCCCCGGCACACTTCCGAGACGGTGAGCGGCTCTGAGCCTATCGCGGTTCGCCCGCGATCCGGGTCTGCTCAGGGCTCGCGCACGATCAGCACGGGCACCTTGGCGTGGTGCGCGACCGCCGTCGCGACGCTGCCGATGGCGGCGTAGCCGATGCTGCTGCGGCCGTGCGATCCGAGCACGATGACCGCGGCGCCCTCGCGCTCTGCGGTCTCGACGATGCGCGCCCAGACTGGAGCGCCGCGCTCGACCAGCGGCTGCGCGTCGAAGCCGGCCGCCTGTGCCTCGGCGACGCCTTCACCTGCGACCTTCTCGGCCTGGCCGACGACCTTCTCGGCGACCTCGGTCGGCACCACCGCCATCGGCGCGCCCCAGAACGGGACGGCGTCGAGCGGCTCCCACACGGTCAGCACGATCGCGGGGCGCCCGCTGCGCAGTTGCTCGCCGGCGCGCGCGATTGCCGCCTTCGCGCTGTCCGAGCCGTCGTAGGCGATCATCACGGGACCGTCGTCGTTGAGCTCGGTCATCGCTCTCCTTTCGTCGCGCCCGCGTCGACCGCTTCGGTCGACGCTGAGCCTCAGCTACCGCCTCTACATGGTGCTGCATGGCGTCCGCTGACGCCGGCGCCCGCCAGCTTGCGGGCATCGATCCCTAAGGAGTAGGTTGGCGGGAGCGGGTCTGATTCAGGAGAAGAGATGCGAACGAGCGGTGCGGTTCTTTTGCGGTGGCTGGCAGGGGTGTCGGCGCTGGTGTTGCTTGCGACGGGAAGCCTCGTCGCCTCGGGTTGCGGCGGTGGTGGAGAGAACGAGTCGGGTTCGGACGAGGCGGTCCCGGTCGAGAACGCACTCCGGGAGGCCGCCAAGGAGGGCTATGAGAAGCGGGCCGTGTTCCAGCCGCCCGGCGAGGAGGCCGACAGCGGCGAGGCGAACCGCGAGGGACCGCGCAGCCCCGCGGCCGAGGCGGTCCTCAACCGCGCCTATCCGCGCTCTTACGTCGACGACCGTCTTGCCCGCCAGACGCTGAAGGCCTTCCAGCAGGTTCCATCGGAGCCGTCGCCGAGCGCCTTCGACTCGGCGGCCGGGCTGCGCCGCGCGCAGGCGAAGTCGAGCTGGAAGGAGGCGGGCCCGTTCACGCCGAACGTCCCCGGCGAGGCGTCGCAGTTCATCGACCCCAGCACGCTGCAGGGACCCTCGACGCAGGAGTCCGGGCGCGTGACCGCGATGGTGATCGACCCCGCCTGCACTTCCGGCAGCTGCCGGATGGCGGTCGCCGCCGCGGGTGGCGGCATTTGGACGACCGATCACGCGCTCGCGCCGAAGGTGACCTGGAAGCCGCCGCCGAACGATCTCCCGACGACGTCCTTCGGCTCGCTCTACTACGACGCCGCGCACGACGTCCTCTACGCGGGCTCCGGTGAGCCGAACGGCTCGAGCGACTCGGAGGCCGGCCTCGGCCTCTTCAAGTCCACGGACTTCGGGGCCTCCTGGTCGAAGGTGCCGGGCAGCGCCGCGGTGGCGACGAACCGGGCGATCGGCGCGATCGCGGTCGACCCGAACGACCCGAAGACGATCTACATCGGCACCGCCGTGGCACGGCACGGGATGAGCGCGGTCTGGGGCGGCCGCCTGACGCCGCCGGACGCACCGCCGCTCGGCGTCTACCGCTCGACCGATGGCGGTCAGACCTTCGAGCTCGAGCAGAACCTCGCGGGTAAGGCGCTGCCCAACCCGACGCCGCCGGAGACCGGCGCCGACTACTTCCAGGGCGGGATCTCGAAGCTGATCATCGACCCCAACGATCCGAACCAGCTCTACGCCGCGGTCTTCGGCTACGGAATCTGGCGCGCCGACCAGGCGGGTGGGAACCCGACGTGGACCCAGGTCTTCCACACGATGAACCAGAACGACTTCAGCGGCGGCGCCTTCGAGGGCGACTACACCGGCGATGAGACCGAGTTCGACCTCGTCGATCTCGGGTCGGCGACCCGCATGTACGTAGGCGACGCCTCCGACGACTGGGCGATCGACGGCGACGATTCGACGCCGCTGCCGCGCGCCTGGCGCAACGACGACGTCGGCTCGATCGTCGGCAACCCGAGTGGCAAGCTGCCGGCGAGCGACCCGATGGGGGACGCGTTCAACACCGGCGCCGGCTTCAGGGAGATGTCCAGCGACGAGCCGAGCGATCCCGGCTTCGCCGTCTACGACTACTGCCAGAACGGGCAGTGCGGCTACGACAGCCTCGTTGCCCACCCGCCCGGAGCTCCCGCGGGCCAGGTCTGGTACCTGGGGTCGATGAACTACGACGAGCTCAAGGCCTACGACCGCTACGGGCAGGGCGCGCCGCCGCGCTCGAACGGCCGTGCGGTGATCCGCTCGACCAACGCCGGCGCCGCGGTCCCGTCGATCAGCTGGCAGGACATGACGGCAGTGCTCGGCAACCCGCAGGCCGACTGGAACGTCACCGCGGGGATCCACCCCGACCTGCGCGCCGCGGCCTTCGCGCAGAACGGGAAGGTCGCCTTCATCGGCGGCGACGGCGGCGTCGTCCGCGTCGACCTGTCGAGTACGCAGGATCAGTCCTCCTCGTGCCCGCAGCGCACCTGGGACTACGGCGGCGACGGCACCGAGGAGCCACTCAACGCCGATGACGAGGCACTCTGCGAGATGCTGCTGTCCGGGGTGCCGAAGGCGATCAACCCCGTCAACGAAGGCCTGCGCACGCTGCAGTTCCAGTCGCTCTCCTACAACCCGGCCAGCCCGACCCAGCAGGTCTTCGGCGGCACCCAGGACAACGGCACGTGGTCGTTCGACACCCAGCGCTCCAGCACCGACCGCTGGTTCGAGACGGTTGGCGGCGACGGTGGCCAGTCGGGCTTCGACCAGACCGGCGGCGACATCCGTTACCACAACTACTACGACGCGACGCCCGAGGTGAACTTCGAGGGCGACGATCCCACCACCTGGCTGGACATCTACGACCCGCTCCAGATCACCGACGAGGATCGGTCCTTCTACACGCCGTTCATCGCCGATCCGACGACGCCGGGCCGCCTGTTCAGCGGCCTGCAGCACGTCTGGCGCACTGACGACAACGGCGGCGACGAGCAGGCGCTGATCGACAACGGCTGTCTGTCGATCAACCTCGATCCCTTCCGGACGAAGCCGTGCGGCGATTGGCAGCCGCTCGGCGCCGACCTGACGAGCAAGGCGTTCGGCTCGGGCCGCACGGGCCAGTTCGTCGCCGCGACCGAGCGGGCGCCTTCCAACGACGGCACGCTCTGGGCCGCGACGAGGACGGGGCGCCTGTTCATCACCCGCAACGCCGACGATCAGGCGGGCTCGGTCTCCTTTCACCGGATCGACAAGAAGGCGACGCCGGGCCGCTTCATCAGTGGCATCGCGATCGATCCGCTCGACCCCAACCACGCCTACGTGTCCTACTCGGGCTACAACGCCTACACCCCGAAGACGCCCGGCCACGTCTTCGACGTGACCTACAACCCGAGGCGCAAGAAGGCCACCTTCACCGACATCTCCCACAACCTCGGGGATCAGCCGATCACCGGGCTGGCGTTGTATGGCAACGACCGGACCCTGTACGCGGCGAGCGACTTCGGCGTGCTCGAGCTGCCCTCAGGCTCGAGCAAGTGGATCCAGGCGGGTCAGGGTCTGCCGAAGGTGGCCACCTACGGCCTCACGGTCTCCGACGGCGGTGGAGTGCTGTGGGCGGCGACGCACGGCCGCGGCGCCTACTCGCTGAAGCTGGCGAAGACGAAGCCGAAGGCGAAGCTGAAGAAGATCCGGCCCGTCAAGAGCAGCAAGAAGACGAAGATCCGCGGCCGGGCGACCGACCCGGGCGGCGTCACGAAGGTGGCGATCCGCTTCGGCGACGGCAAGAAGGCGCGCGTCAAGCTCAAGGACAACGGCAAGTTCAAGGTCAAGCACCGCTACGGCAAGGCCGGCAAGTACAAGGTCAAGCTCGCGGTCACCGGCTACGAGGGCAAGACCGCCACGGCCAAGCGGAAGGCCAAGGTCAAGCAGGGCTGAGCCTCGCGCCCGACCAGATCAGGGGAGGAGCGATACCGTTGAGCAAGCGCACGAGGCGGGGCGGGGCCGTTGGACTCATCGTGCTGATCGCATGCCTGGCCGCAGCTGCAGGCGCGGCCGGGGGGGAGCCGTCGGTCAAGCCGTGCGCGCTGGGGAAGCTTCCCAAGGCACTGGCCAAGATGGTGCCGAACCGGATCGCGCGCGCCGAGGCCCGGTTCGTGCACGAGCTCCCCTCGACGCAGCCGTCCGCAAGGCGCCGTGCCGGCAGGCTCTTCGCAGCCTCAGAGGCCGCGTACCTGTATGGCTTCCCGCCGGTCGCCACGAAGCTGACCGTCGACCGCTTCCTCTTGAACACGCTGATCGGCGTTGGGCAGCTGGCCACGCCCGAGTCGAAGTCCGTGGTGGCGCCCAACACCGACACGCTCTACACCGTCTCCCACATCGAGCTCGGCGACGGCCCGATGGTTCTGCACGCCCCTGACACGGGCGATCGCTACTCGGGCTTTCAGCTGCTCGACGCCTACTCCAACGTGATCGACTACGTCCGCTCCGGGTCCGGCCGCGGCCACGCCAAGTCCGTGCTCCTGGCAGGCCCCGGATGGCACGGCGACGCGCCGCCCGGTGTCCGCGTGCTCCGCAGTCCGACCAACCTCGTCTGGCTCCTGGGCAGGACGCTGGTCGACGGGCCGGCCGACGTGCCGGCGGCGACGGAGGTGATGGGGCGGTACTCGCTCACCGCCCTCGCCGCCTGGAAGTCGGGCACCCGCTCGAACGAGAGCGTCCTTCCGAAAGCCACCCAGCCCCCGATCGAAGTTCCGACCGGAGCCGAGTTCTTCGCCACCCTCAACCCCGTGCTGGCCGCCGATCCGCCGCCGGCGCGGGACCGGTGTGCCCTCGCGGCCTTCGCGCGGGCGAGGGTCGGCGCGGGGGCGCCGGCGACGGCGTCGGGGTCGATGCTGGCCAAGGCGCAAGAAGCGGCATCAAGCGCCGGCCTGAGGCTGATCGAACGCGCCCTCGCGCGGACGCAGCGGCAGAGCAGAAGGCGCCACGACGGCTGGGCGTTCCCCCTGGCCGATACCGGGCTGTTCCGACGTGACTACGCCAACCGCGCCGTCACGGCCCTGAGCTTGCTCGGCGCCAACAGGAGGAAGGATTCGATTTACCCGGGTGCGGACGTCGACTCCATGGGGAAGTCGCTGACGGGCCGGCATCGCTACGTGATTCGCTTTGGGCCGGACCAGCTCCCTCCGGCGCGGGCATTCTGGTCGCTGACCCTCTACGACAGCGACTTCTTCCTCGTGGCCAATCCCATCGACCGCTACGCGGTGGGAGACCGGACCCCGGGGCTCGACTACGGCCACGACGGCTCGTTGACCGTCTACCTCCAGCACCACCCGCCGAGGGGCGCCAGGATCCACAACTGGCTGCCGGCGCCGGCCGGCAGGTTCTCCCTCCGGCTGCGGCTCTTCCAACCGAGGAAGGCTGCGCTGAACGGTCGCTGGCAGCCGCCCGACGTCAGGCGCGTAAGGGAACCCCGTCCGCGCTTACGGGCGGGTCCACTAGATCGCGGTCAGCACACCGATGGCCAGCGCCAGGAGCTCGTCGTGGAGTCCTTCGAGCCGGTGCAGCCGACCCTCGCGCGCCTCGAGGGCGACCAGCTCGGTTATCCCGCGGGCGAGCAGCGGCGAGCTGAGCCGCCGGATCGGCGGCAGGTCAGGATCTTCCTTTCGCGCCCGCGCCGCTAGCCCGTCGAAAATCGACTCGAAGCGCTTGAACTGGCGATCGCGCTGTTCCCAGGCCCGCGGTCCGGCCGAGGGGAGCTCGATCAGATAGGCGCGGCTGAACTCGGGTCGCTCCTGCCAGAAGCGCAGGTAGAGGCTCATACCCCGGTCCAGCGCCCGCCGCCAGTCCGGCTCGGCGCCAAGCGTGTAGAGCTGGTCGAGCACCCCCGCCGCCATCTCGTCGCAGAGCGTCAAAAAGCAGTCGAGCTTGTCGTCGAAGAGGGCATAGAAGCCGTTGCGGGAGACGCGCGCGGTGGCGACGATCCGCGGCACGGTGGTCGCGGCATACCCTGCCTCGCCGACGCATCGCAGCATCGCCTCGAGCAGTCGCTCGCGCTGAGACGCCCGCACCTCCTCCGCGCTGAGGCTGTGCCGCCCGCGCGGCAGGGGTTCGCCACGCCAGCGGGTTTCGGTGCTGCTCATCGCGCGCGGACCGCCCAGTCGACCGCGTGGCCGGCACGGGCCCGCAGGGAGAAGACGACGGCGCCCTGCCGGACGCGCGAGCGGACGCGGTGGCCGTTGGCGTAGGCGACGATTCGCCGACCGTGCGGGCCCGGCGGACGCGCCACCCGCATCCGGATCTTCTTCGTGGTCAGCGGCGTCACGTAGCCACGAAGCATCCCGCGCCGGGAAGACACGCCAATCTCCGGCAGCCGCATGGAGAAGTGCTTCATCGGCAGGTGCGGGGTGATCGAGTAGCCGCGCTCGTCAGGCTCGACCCCCGCGAGCTTGGTCAAGTCGAACAGCGACCAGGCCGGCTGGTGCATGATCTGGGTGTCGTAGGTCGTGCTCAGCCCGACTCCGCAGTTCGCGGGATCGGCCGAGTACCAGGAGCGGCAGGCGTCGTCGACGGAGATGATTCCGTTCCAGTGGTTGGGGTAGACGGTCGCCCGCCGGGCCAGCGTGTTGCGCTCGAACTCGTCGAAGGCGTAGTCAGTGGCATGGGGGACCGTTCCGTCGAGCTGCGCGAGCGCCCATACCAACCATCCGTTGATCGCGAACCAGCTACCGCCGACGTAGACGGCATGGTTGTCGCCGACGCCGATGTCGCCGCCGAGGCTCGTCTCGGTTACGCCCGGGTCGTCGGCGGCGGGGGACTGCGAGGAGCCGATCGGCGAGGGACCGCCGGGGGCGCCGATCCCGGTCAGGTAGCGACGGATGTTGGCGATCAGCTCCTTCGCCCGAGCCGCTGAGGGGGCGCCGGCGAGGATCGCCCACGGCTGCGGTTCGCCATAGATGACACCGGTGCCGATCCGCTTGGTCGCCGAGTAGCCGCGCGCGTACCAGCCGCGAGCGACCCATTGCTTGCGGGTGACCCCGAGGAGCTCGCTGCCGAGGGAGCGGAGCTTTGCGGCGAACGCGTCGTCGCCGCGCAGCTGCGCCAGCTCGGCCAGCTGCGGGTAGATGTAGGCGGCCTGGGCGGCGACGAGGTTCGACTCGGTCATCTGCAGGAAGCTCGTCGAGAAGTCCGACCAGTCGCCCGTGGCGCCGCTCAGGTACTCGCCGTGCGGACCGCGCTGCGACTCCTGGTGATCGACGGCGGCCTTGAGGTGCTGCCACAGCGTTGCCTTGCCGCCGTCGGCCCAGCGCACCTTCGTGTCGAAGAAGCTCGTGTCCCGAGTGGAGAGCCCGTACTCGGCGGCGCTGAGCAGCAGCCAAAGGTCGAGGTCGTCGGCCGTGCCGAGGTCGAGCCGCGTGCAGTCCGAGATCCGCGCGTACGGGATCTGCCCGCCGCCCGTCGGCTGCTCCGCGGCCGAGTAGAGCATGACCTCCCGGGCCAGGTGGGGGTCGGCGTAGATCATCGGCAGCATGTGCTGGAGCGGATCCCTGTAGGCGCCCTGGAAGTCGAGGTCGTACTGGTAGTAGCCGCCCTGGCTGATGATGTGATGGCCGGCGCAGGACTCGTAGGTGGAGCCGGAGCGGACCATGTAGGCGTCCCACTGCAGCTCGCGGCTGAGCCAGCGCCGCTTCTTTCCGAGGTCGACCTGCGGGAGCCAGCGCTGCCATCGCGTGGCGGAGGTGGTGTATGGGTGGGGACGTTGCCGATAGCGGTCGACGAGACTGCCGACGTCGGCTCCGGGGGCCATGCCGTACGCGTAGCGGAGCTTGACGCTCGCTCCCGGGGCGAGCCTGACCGGCGTGCGGAAGAAGAATCCCGTGTGGCCGAGATCGCCGTCGGGCACCGCGGCGGTCAGCTTGCCCGAGAGCTTGTCGGCGGCGACCGCCGCCGGCCTCGCCCGCCCACCGGCGCCGAAGAAGCTGTTCGCGTCGGTCTCGAAGCCGCCGTCCGGTCCGTTCAGCGCCGCTGCAAAGATCGTCAGCGGGTCCGCGTTCTGCGGTCCGTTGAGCTGGCGGACGGACAGGGTTCGGCGCGCGGCGTCGTAGCGCGGCGCTTCGAAGCCCGGGTGCTCGTCCGGCCGCGGGAGGTATGGGTTCACGTCCCAGTACTCGAACCAGGAAACGCGCTTGCTGCGCCTGGTGGCGTTGTGCAGGACGACGTCGTGCAGAAGGACCGGGTCGTTGCCGAACGGTGCGTAGACCTTCGAGGAGGCGGTGATGCCGGCCACCTTCGTGCGGGTCCCGAAGTAGCCGACGCCAAAGTCGCGGCGGACGTGCTGGCCCTTCGCGCGGTCGTCGTAGAGCGTCGAGCCGACCTTCCCGTCGACGTTGAGGTAGCCGTAGCCGCCGCCGTAGTGATCCGCGGCGGGCTCGACGTGGTTAGCCCACTGGTACACGTTGTCCATCGACCACAGCTGGGTGTACCCATGGTTGAAGGCGTCGGCGACGATCCGGTCGTTGCCAAGCTGATGCCAGGCGCTTCTGTCCCCTTTGAGCTCCGGCTGCGCGGCCTGCGGCGCGGTCTCCTGGTCGACCGTGTACCGGTAGCGGGGCAGACCCCGGCCGTCAACGCCCCAGCGACCAAAGCTGCCGCTGCCGTGGGCCGCGTCGATCCGAACGGGTTTCGACTGCTTCGAGAGGGGTCGTGGTGCCGCTGCGCGGGCAGCCTCAGCGATAGCGAGCAGGGCCAGCGCGGCGCAGGCACAGCTATATAGAGACACGGACGTCCTCCGAAGCACGACGGCCACAATACCCGCGCTGCCTCGCATAAGCAAGGGAGTCCATGACCGCATCCAAGCTCACAAACATCTGTTATAAGGACATCCATGTCTTTCGCTTGGAGGAGGGAGACCCTGGCCTGGCTGGCCGTGGCCGCGATGCTGCTCGCCGCCGCAGTCGGGTTGCTCGCAGCGAGGCCGGCGGAGGCGGCCTCCTGCCCGACAGCGCCGGCGTCTCAGAGCCTTCCCTCACGCGCCCGCCTCGAGCGGCAGAGCAAGTTTCTCGAAGGACTTGGCGCCCGCCCCACGGGCAGCCTCGCCCAGCGCCGGTACATCCGCTGGATCCGCAATCACCTCGCTCGCCTCCACGGGATCAAGACGCGCGACATCGGCTTTCCGATCAAACGGTGGACGGAGCGTCGAACGACGCTTTCGGCGACGATCGGCGGCAAGACTATGAGGGTGCCGATCGCGGCTCCGATTCCGTACTCGGCCCCGACGAGCCGCCACGGAGTCCAGGCTCCACTTGCTTTCGTCCCCGACGACGAGCCGATCAGCGCGGCGAACGCCGCCGGCAAGATCGTCGTCCGGCCGGCTCCCGCCGGCGCCGTGCCGAACGCGGGGCTGCTGCTGCCCGTGATCGCCTGGGAGTCCTACGACCCGGGTGACACCATCGATCCGAGCGGCACCTTCTACGGCGACTTCATCAACTACAACGCGCGGGTCGCCGACCTTCGTGATGCGGCCACAGCCGGTGCGAAGGGCGTTCTCTTCGTCAAGGACGAGCCACGGCGCCAGCTGCGCGGCCACTACGAGCCCTACGAAGGCACCGTGTGGGGCGTCCCGGGCGCTTTCCTCGGTGTCGACGAGGGGCAACGGCTGATCGACGCGATCCGGACGGGCGGCGGCGCCTCGGGCCGGATCGTCGTCCGGGCTCACACCAAGCGGATGGTCACGCACACGGTGATTGCCAGCGTTCCCGGCCGCAGCAAGCAGCGGATCGTCATCGACTCGCACACGGACGGAATCAACGCCGTCGAGGACAACGGACCGATCGCGATGGTGGCGATGGCCCGGTACTTGACGAGACTGCCACGGTCGTGCCGTCCACGCACGGTCGAGTTCGCCTTCTCGACCGCCCACTTCTACCAGCGTGTCGGCGCCGACAAGTCGATTCGCGACGGCGGCGCTGAGCAGCTCGCGCAGCGCCTCGACGCGGCGTACGACCGCGGTACGGTGTCCGCCGTGCTCGTCCTCGAGCATCTCGGCGCGCTCGACTACGAGGCGGTCCCACGTGGCGGGGGTAAGCCCGGCGACAAGCTTGAGCCGAACGGCGAGCGCGCGATCCAGTTCATCGGTGTCACCCCGAGCACGGACCTCCTTGCGGCCGTCGACCGTGTCGTCCGCACCTACGACATGCGCCGCACGCTGCTCCTGCAGGGCTCCGACCTGCCGGGGACGACCGTTCCATCGCACTGCAGCTTCGGCGGTGAGGGCACGCCTTACGAGCGGCACCTGCTGCCGACGATCGGCGTGATCACGGCGCCGCAATGGCTCTACGACCCGGCCTTCGGCACCGAGGCGATCGACTTCGGCGTCATGCGATCGGAGCTCCGCGGGTTCACCGACCTCGTCAACCGGCTCGGGCTGATGAAGCAGTCGGCGATCGCGGGCACGGTCCCCGACGAGCGGCGGCAGCGGGCCCTCGGCGCGCCGTCGTGTCCGCCGGCGAATTGAGACCGTGGGCCGCGCGTCACGATGTTGGGTCGCTCTCGCCATCGCGTTGGCCGCCGCGATCGTGCCCGCGATCGCAGTGGCGCGACCGACGGCCGACGACATCGAGCTCGTTTCGACCCGGCGACTCGACCCCCGCCTCGTTGAGCTGACCCTGAGGACGCCGGCGCTCACGCACCAGACGGGCGTCCGCGTGCTTCTGCCGGAGGGCTACCGGGCGCACCCGCGCCGTCGCTACCCCGTTCTCTACCTGCTCCACGGATCGGGGGGCAGCGAGACCGACTGGACGACGATGGGCGACGCCGAGCAGATCACCGCCGGCCGCCCGCTGATCGTCGTCATGCCCGACACCGACCAGAACGGCTACTACAGCGACTGGTACAACGCCGGCAACTTCGGCCCGCCGGAGTACGAGACCTACGACATCGACCAGCTGATCCCGTGGATCGACTCGCACTACCGGACGATCGCGCGCCGTCGCGGCCGCGCGGTGGCGGGATTGTCGATGGGCGGCTTCGGGGCGCTCAGCTACGCCGCACGCCACCCGGACATGTTCGTGAGCGTGGCCGGCTTCTCGCCCGCGGCGAACACGAACTACCTCCCCTTCATCGTGCTGCAGGAGACGGGTAGCTCCGACGGCGACCCGACCGTGAACCTCTGGGGCGATCGGACGACGCAGGAAGTCCGATGGCGTGCCCACAACCCGTGGGATCTCGCCGCCAACTACCGCGGGTTGCAGGTGTCGCTGCGCTATGGCAACGGCGATCCCGGCGGCCCGTACGGGGGTGGCGACCCGATCGAGGCCGGAGTGCACGAGATGAGCACTGAGCTCGACCGCAGGCTGACGGCGCTCGGCATTCCGCACCTGAATGACGACTACGGACCCGGCGGGCATGCGTGGGACTACTGGCAGCGGGACCTGACCGAGGAGCTGCCGCTCGTTATGAAGACGTTCTCAGACCCGCCGCCGCGGCCGCGCAAGGTCGAGTTCCGGGCTGTTGAGCCTCGTTTCGAGGCCTACGGCTGGCACGTGCGCATGCACCGCAAGGCGCTCGAGTTTGCGGAGCTCGCCGGAGCCAGCCGCCACTACTTTCGGATCAAGGGCAGCGGCTCGGCAACCGTCCGGACGCCAGCCTGCTACCCGGCGGGGAAGCGGTTCGTGGTCTCCGTCACGACGGCCGCCGGCGTGCGCCGGACCGAGCGGCTGCGCAGCAGTCGGCGGGGCCGGCTCCGGATCGCTGTGCCCCTGGGCCCCGCCAACCCCGACCAGGAGTACACGGCGCAGGCTGCCCTGCGGGGGACCGATGTCTTCGCGACGCGCGTCCACATCGAGCGAGTAGCAGGCCGACGCGACCGGTAGATCCGTCCGCAAGTTCGACCGAGGATGGCCGGAGATGCCGACCGCGGCTCAGCGGGGGCAGCCTCGCTCCAAGCCGACGTAGCGCTGCAGGAGCCAAGAGCTCGGACAGTTGCCGTAGGCCACGTAGACGAGCTGGTTGAGACCGACGAAGGCGGTCAGCAGCAGGAACCACGGGCTGACGACGGCGCTGAGGAGGGCGCTGACGATGGTCATCGTCCCCGCGAGGAGGAAGAGGACCCGCTCGAGGGGCCAGGATCGGCGTGCGAGGGGAGCCTCGGCCGTTGCCGCGGAGGTCATCTCTATCGTGGTCATCAGGTGTCCTTTCACAGAAGTACAAATACACAACGGTATAGTTGTAGATGGAGGCTAGCACGCAGATGAAGAGCCCGCTGACACCGGATGCCGCCGAGCTGATCGCGCGGCGCTTTCTCGCCCTATCCGATCCGACCCGGCTGCGGTTGATCGATGCCCTCAATGCCCGCGGTGAGGCGAGCGTCGGCGAGCTGGCGGAGGCGGTCGGAGCCTCCCAGCAGAACGTCTCGAAGCACCTCGGCACACTGCATTCGGAGGGCTTCGTCAAGCGGCGCAAGCGGGGCGCCAGCTCGATCTACGCGATCGCCGATCCGGGGGTCGTCGATCTGTGCGATCAGGTCTGCGGCGGGATCGAGGCGCAGCTCGCAGCGCTCGGGCAGGCGCTCAGCGCCTGAGCCTGGGCTCCGGCGCTCGCCGCATGCCGGCGGAGCCGCTCAGCAGTTGCGCAGGTGGTCTTTGCGGGTTGAGCAGGCGTCGTGCCCCGGACCGCCGTCGATCCGGTCGTGGCCGGGGCCGCCGTGGAGCTTGTCGCGGCCGGCGCCGCCCTTGAGCTTGTCGGCCCCGCGCTGGCCGCTGAGCTTGTCGGCGCCACCGCGGCCCTTGAGCAGGTCGTCGCCGCTGCCACCGTGGACCGAATCGTCGCCCTTGCCTGCGTCGACCCTGTCGCCACCACCCCCGGCGCAGACCAGATCGTCGCCGGCGCGGGCCTTGATGTGATCGGTCCCGTCGGTGCCGACGATCACGTCGTCGTCCTTGGTGCCGTTCAGGTTCGGGGTCGCCTTCGTGCCGTCGTCATAGACGGTCGCTTCCTGGCCGTGGCACTTCGGCGGCTTGGCCGGGGGCGGTGGGGGTGGGGGTGGCGGGGGAGGCGGGGGCGGCGGCTCGACGGCCGGGGTCGGGCCGAGGATCGTGATCGCATCGTCGCTCTTGATCCCGGCCGCGGCCAGCGACGGCCCGAAGTTCGGGTCGCCGGTGAGGAAACCGCCGGAGGTGACGTATCCGTACTTGCCGTCTGGGCTCATCTCAATTGAGGTGGGAGCGTCGAGTGGAACCGCGTTCTGGCAGACCTGGGCGAGCACTTCCGTGCCCTCGATCAGATCGCGGGGATCGATCGAGCAGCCCGTCTTCGGCGCGTCCTGCGTCAGCGCGCCCGTGTTCGGGTCGCGCTTGTAGGAGCCGACGCTGTGGAAGAGCGAAGTGACGTAGGCGCTCGCGCCGTCGGGCGCGAACGCGACGTCGGAGGGGAGGATCAGACCGAAGGCGGTCAGCGCGCAGCCGTCGGTGGGCTCGAGCCCACCGGCGGGCAGCCCGAGCTCCTGCAGACAGGGCGGGTTGACCTGGCTGAGATCGGCGTTGAACTGCGACAGCTCGCCCGGGCCGGGGCCGGCGATTCCCGTGGGCGGGAAGACGTTGAGGGTCCCGACATAGACGTTCTTGCTGTCCGGGCTGACGTTGACCCGGTACGGGTTGAGCAGCCCGGTGCGGTGGTTACAGGTCGAGTCCGGCTGTACGGGGTCTCGCGAGTCGTCGATGCAGCCGTCCGGATCGGCGGGCTGGCTGAGCGAGCCGTCGGCTGCACGGTCGAAGAGGGCGATGGAGCCCGGCTCGTCGGCGGCGGGCACGACCTCGATGCCACCGACGTCGGTCGCGCCCTGCTCGAGACCGAGCGCGGCGGCGTAGAGGTGGTTGCCGTCAGGGGCGAACTCGACGTCGAGCGGGTAGCCGAGCCCGCTCGCCGGGCCGCCGGTCTTCGTGCCCGGGATGAGGCCGTCGCCCGAGCACACGTCGTAGAGGGGGTTGCCGGTGCCGTTGGTCGGGAAGATCGAGCGCGGGCTGCCATAGCACTCCTTGGGCTTGACGTAGCCCGTGCTCGCGTTGCGGCTCCAGTTGATGATCGCGCCGGGCAGGAACGAAGATGTGACCACGTCCTTGCCGTCCGGGCTGACCTCGACGTCGGATGCCGTACCGAGGGGAACGGCGCGGGTGGGATCCTGCGGGAAGGCCACGGCCGTGCAGCCGTTCGGCGGCGAGACCGGCGCGATCAGCGACGGCACGCCGCCGACGACGCAGTCGATCTGCGTCAGCTTGCCCGTCGTGGGGTTGCGGGAGAAGGTCGTGAGCGTGCCCTGGATCTTCGGCGTCGGGCTCGCCCCCGGATCGAGGGTAAAGGTGGTGGCGTAGACGCTCTTGCCGTCGGGGCTGATCGCCAGGGCGCTCGGATTCTCGAGGCCATGGGCCGTCGCACAGCCCGGGATGGGGTCCTCGGCCGCGGCGATGCAACCCTTGGTGTCGGGCAACTGCGTGAGCTCGCCGCTGTCGGCGTCACGCGAGAAGGCGGCGATCGAGTTGCTCGACGTTGCCGCCGCGTAGAGGAACTTGCCGTCGGGACTGATCGCGACGTCCGTCGCGTCGTTGATCCCCTTCGCCGTTTCGCAGGTACCGGCGGGAACGCTCGAGGACGGGTCGGCGACGCAGCCTGCGGTGCCGTCCAGCTTCGTCAGCGTGTCGGCGCTCGCCATCTGCGGCGCAAGCGCGGCAGCGGCTGCGACAGCCGTCAGCATTGTCGCGAGCTTCACTCTGCCCGGCAGTTGCGGCATCCCCAGCTCTCCCTTTCGATCGGTGTACTCGAGCGACCACCAAGTCTCGCAAACCGGTGGCAATCTGGCGCTGGTCCGGCGCTACTGTGGACGAGTGATGGAGGCGAGGCGGTTCACGAGCACGCTGCCCGCGGACGATGCGCATCCCTATCGGACCGGGGCGTGGCGACCGCAGACGACCGAGTACGACGTCATCGGACTCGATGTGATCGGCGAGCTCCCCGATGACCTCAACGGCGTCTACCTGCGCAACACAGAGAACCCGCTGCACGACGCCCTCGGCCGCTACCACCCGTTCGACGGCGACGCGATGGTGCACGCGCTGCATCTGCACGATGGGCGCGCGGACTACCGGAACCGGTTCGTGCGCACGAAGGCGTTCGAGGAGGAGCTGCGCTGCGGCCACGGCCTCTGGGCGGGCGTCGTCGAGGATCCGGCGAAGTCGCGGGGCACGGTTGGCGGCGCCCGTGCCCGGGCCGGTTCCAAGGACGCCTCCTCCACCGACGTGATCGTCCACAACGGCAAGGCGCTGACGAGCTTCTACCTGTGCGGGGACCTGTACGCGATGGACCCGGTGACGCTCGCGCAGCACGGGGCGGAGGAGTGGGTGCCCGACGAGCTCGGGGTCTGCTCGCATCCGAAGGTCGACGAGCGCACGGGGGAGATGCTGTTCTTCAACTACTCGACGAGCTACCCGTACCTGCACTTCGGGGTCGTCTCGCCGGGTGGCGAGGTCGTCCACTACGCGCCGGTGCCGCTGCCCGGTCCGCGGATGCCACACGACATGGCGTTCACCGAGCGCTTCGTGATCCTCAACGACCTGCCGATGTTCTGGGATGAGGCGGCGCTCGAGCGCGGCGTCTACGCGAACCGCTGGCACCCGGACATGCCCTCGCGGTTCGCGATCGTGCCCCGCCGTGGTGGTGCCGACGACGTGCGCTGGTTCGAGGCCTCCCCGACCAACGTCCTGCACTGGATCAACGCCTACGAGGAGGGCAACGAGATCGTCCTCGACGGCTTTCACCAGGGCTGCCCAGATCCGCGGCGCAGCGGCGACGACGGCTGGCAGGTGAGCGCCCGCTACCTGGATGCGAACGAGTTGCAGACCCGCCCGCACCGCTGGCGCTTCGACCTGGAGACCGGCAGGACGACGGAGCAGTTCCTCGACGACTCCTATCTCGAGTTCGGGATGATCAACGCGAGCCGCGCCGGCAGGCCCTACCGCTACAGCTGGGCGATGACGGCGGAGCCCGGCTGGTTTCTGTTCAACGGGCTGACCCGCTTCGACGCCGAGACGGGGGCCAAGCAGCAGTGGCGCTTCCCGAAGGGCGTCTTCGCGAGTGAGTCGCCGATGGCGCCGAGCGGGCCGGAAGAGGACTCCGGCTACGTCCTCACCTACGTCATGGACATGAACGAGGACACCTCCGAGGCGCAGATCTTCGACGCCGCCGACGTCTCCGCAGGGCCCGATCGCCCGCGTGCTGTTGCCCGAGCGGATCTCGTCCGGCACGCACACGGTCTGGGCTCCCGAAGAGTCGCTGGCCTAGCCGCTCGCGACGATTCCCTGCCGGTGGGCCAGCGCCGCGGCCTCGGTGCGGCCGCGGACGTCGAGCTTGGCGAGGATCCGCGAGACGTGGACGCTGGCCGTCTTCTCGGCCATGAACAGCTGCTCGCCGATCTCGCGGTTCGTGGCGCCGGTGGCGACCAGCTCGAGGACCTGGAGCTCGCGCTCGGTCAGCCCGAAGGGTCGCTCCGCCGGCGCCGACTCGCCCGCGGCCTCGGCTTCGCCGGAGCGCAGGTCGAGCCGGGCGCGGGCGGCAAAGGAGCGTCAGCTCCTCCGCGAGCCAGACGGCGCCGAGCTCGCGGCGAGCCGCTGGCTTCGCGGGCCGCGGCCGCTGCCCGCGTCGCGTCGCGGCGCGCCAGCTCGCGCCTCGGCTTGCCGCCAGCAGCGCCTGCGCCGCGGGTATGGGCCGCCCGACCTGCCTCCCACGCGAGGCGCCGCGCGCCCACAGCTCGGCCTCGTCCTCGTCCCCGCTCGGCCCGGGCGAGCTCGGCCGTGGCGGCGGCGAGTCGGCGCGCGGGCCAGGGGGTGCGGGCACCTCCTCGACGGCCGCTCGACTGTCGCACGTGCGCGCGGGCGCGCTCGATGCGCCGCCTCGCGCGTCGCCGTCTTCGCCGAGATCGCGAGCGCGCTACGGCGGCCTCGGCCTCGACGGCGACGCCGGCGACGGCCACGCGCGCGAGCCGCGGCCAGTCCTCGGTGCAGTACTGGAGCCGGTCGAGCCCCGCCGTCGATCGCGGCCCGCGCCGCGTCGACGTCGCCGCTCGCGCGCCTCGAGCTCCGCCCGCAGACCGCGGCCGGGGCGATGAACTGCGGCTCGAGCGCTCGCCGAGCAGCTCGTCCGCCGCGTCGAGCGGCTGCCGGGCCTGCGTCGGTTCGCCGACGCCGAGCGCGAGCGCCGCGCGCAGCAGTCTCCGTGTTGGCCTGCGTCATGTTCCGCTCGAGCCGCGCCGCAGGTCGGCAGGCATGAGCTCGCGGGCGCAGCTCCCAGTCGCCGCGCATCGAAGGCGAGCTCGACGCGCATCAAGCGTCAGCCAGCGGTGCGTCCGGCGACCGGACGCGGGACTTCGCCGAGGCCCTGCTCGACCAGCGCCTCGTGCGTCGGCGCGCGCGCCCGACGATGTTGAGGGCGTCGGCGTAGTTCGCGTAGGCGGTGCCGAGGTCGTCGCTGTTGCCGGCCGCGCGGGCGGCGTCCAGGCCCTCGCGCGAGATCCGCTCGCCGCGCTCGTACTCGCGGCCGACGAAGAGCGCGCAGCCGAGCCGGTGCAGCACGCTGGCGCGCGGCGGAGTCGAGCCCGACGCCGTCGGCCGTCTCGAGGGCCTCGGCGGCGACCTCCTCGACCTCGCCGAAGCGGCCCTGGAGCAGCCGCAGCCGGACCTGGTGCGCGAGCACCCGCGCCGCGCTCGGGGCTCGGCTCCGGCGCCGGCCAGCTCGAGGGCGCGCTGCAGCGTCGCGCGGGCTCATGTCGGCGTCGCCCATCGACCACTGGCCGGACGCGAGCGCGCCGAGCACCGAGGCCAGACGCAGGCGGCTCCGCTTCCGGGTCGAGCTCGTCGGCAGCCTGCTCGAGCAGCGCGATCGGCGCGCGTCCTCGCGCGCCGAGGTAGTGCGCCCGGGCGGCCTTGAGCGATCAGGTCGACGTGGTCGCAGCCGGCGAGCTGCTCGGGGTCGGCGACCCGCGGCCAGAGGGTCAGCGCCCGGTCGAGCAGCGCGGCGGCCTCGCCGTAGGCGTGGACGCGCTCGGCGTCCTCGGCGGCGGCGCACGGCGGTGCGCAGCGCCCGCGGCTGCGCCTCGGCCGCCGTCGTAGTGGTGGGCGACGGCGGCGCGCGCCAGCGCTCGTCGCCGCCCGCGCTGCTCGAGCGCCCGCGCCGAGCTCGAGGTGGAGCTCCGCGCGCTCGCCCGGCAGCAGGTCGTCGTAGACGCCTCGCGCAGCAGCGCGTGCCGGAAGCCGAAGCGCTCGTCGCGTCGGTGACTGACGATCTTGCGCGTCGACCGCCTCGCGCAGCGCCTCGCGGACCTCGCTCGGGTCCGATGCCTCGCCCGCGCTCGGCGAGCAGCCCGTCGTCGGCGCGGCCGGCGACGGCGAGCAGCCGCAGCAGGCGCGCGCGTCAGGACTCGCTCAGCCGCTCGGATCCGCAGCAGCAGCGCGTCGCGCAGGCGTCGGCGGCAGCGCGCCGCGGCCGTCGACCCCGGCGGCGAGCAGCTCCTCGGCGAACAGCGGGTTGCCCTCGCTGCGCGCGAAGAGCCGCTCCAGCGACGCGCGTCCTCGGGCGCGTCGCCGAGGATGTCGGCGAGCTGGTCGGCGAGCTCGTCACGGTCGAAGCGCTCGAGCTCGATCCGCGCGGCGCGGCGGGCCGGCTCGAGCTCGGCGAGCAGCGGCCGCAGCGGGTGGCGGCGGTGCAGCTCGTCGGAGCGATAGGTGGCGACGACGAGCACCCGCTCGCCGCGCAGGTTGCGCGCCAGGTAGACGAGGAACGACCGGGTCGAGCGGTCGGCCCAGTGCAGGTCCTCGATCCAGAGAAGCAGCGGGCTCGTCCTCGCCGAGGCGGCGAGCAGCGCGAGGAACGCGTCGAAGAGGCGTCGCTGCGCCTCCTCGCGTCCGTCCGCTCGGCTTCCGCCGACGGCTCCCCGAGCTCCGGGTGCGAGCCGGGCGAGCTCGCCCGGGCGGACTCGGTGAGCCGCTCGAAGACCGGCTCGTCGGCCGGGCGAGGGGCCGCATCGCGGCCACGAGCGCTGCGTACGGAAGCTCGTCGCCGCCGAGCTCGATGCACTCGCCGCCGAGCGACGCGGGCGCCGGCCTCGGCTCGGCGATCATCGAGCTCGCGCAGCAGCCGCGTCTTGCCGACGCCCGGACTCGCCGGCGACGAACACGAGCGACGGACGCCCCGTCGGCGTCCGTCGGTGCTCGCTCGAGCTCCGCCAGCTCGGCTCGCGCCCGACGAAGCGTGTGGAGCTGACCCTCGTGCTCATCGCTCAAGTATCGCTGCCTGAGTCTGCCGCAGTAGGCCCCGGCCGCCGCTGGCTGTAGACGACACCGGCACGCCGGCGCTCGGCCTCGCGGAGACGGTCGGAGACCTGTGCCTTGGCGACCGCGTCGATCAGTGTGCTCATGATTGGTCCCTTCGGTCCGTTTCCACTTGCACAGTCGAAGCTACGGCTAAGGCGAGGGCTTGAAAACGGGCGGATGCCCATATCTGGGGCCGCGATCCCTTAGTTGCGGGGATCGACCCCTTACCCGGTGAGAACCGCTTGCGCGCGGCCCGGCGATAGGCTGCGCGTCACCAACGCCGGACCCACGAATCGGAAATCGGAGAACTCATGGATACGAGGGAGAAGGTCTTCGCCGCGTTCGGCGTGGTTGGAGTGATCGTTGCGATCGTCGCGCTGGTGATCGCGATCAGCGCCCAGAACGGCACGACCTCCGACAGCGAGCTGTCGGCGCAGGTCCAGCAGCAGCTCGAGGACCAGCTCGGCAGCGCCAAGGCGCAGATCTCGGCGCAGCAGAAGGCGACGGGGCATGCCGCCGTCGGCGCCGCTGACTCGGCCGTCAAGGCGAACAAGAAGGCGGCGCGGAACGCGAAGTCGATCACGTCCGTGAGCCACAAGGTCTCGAAGCTCCAGGGTGAGGTCAAGACGCTCACCGGTCAGGTCAGTGCGCTTGAGAAGAAGCAGCAGACGATGAACGACCGGATCGACAAGCTGAACGGCAAGGTCGAAGGCCTGAAGCGGACCAAGAAGAACCGCTAGTGGGGCTCGCTAATACGCGCGCCCGAACCTGCGGACGGGCCTACTGGGCAGGGACTTACCGAGGTCTGCCGGGCCGGTCGTGGCACGGGATGCCGCGGCGCGCCCGGAGGCGTTGACGCCCCCAGTGGCCACTCGAGCTCCGGGTCGGTGCTCGGGCGACGCTGATTCGTGTTCTTGCGGTGGGCGAGGAAGAGGGCGAGGTGGCGCATGGTGTGCTCCTTTTGCTAGTGACCGGTTAAACATTTACACCAGTCTCGCTAACCTGTCAACTAAATATGCCGGTCACGCTACAATGCGTCCCATGAACGTCGCGGAGCTGCACCGCCAGATCGAGCACAAGTTCGCTCCTGGCTCGCTCCTGGCCGTCCAGGGACTCGCCAACACCCAGGACTTCGAGCACGACGAGGAGCTGCTCGCCGACCCCGATGCAACGCGGGCGTGGCTGCTGCGCAGCGGCCTCATCACCGAGTCGGCCGAGGTCGGCGCCGGCGAGCATGAGCGGCTACGCGAGTTCCGCCGTGTCGTTCGCACCATGCTCGAGGCGAACCTGCATCCCGAAGAGGCCGACATCGATACCGCCGGTCTCGCCACGTTCGTCGCGGACGCGGGCGTCCCGCTACGGCTGGGAGAGGACGCGGCGATCGAGCTCGACGCCGAGCCGGCGGACAGCGTCGATCGGCTGATCGCCCAACTGCTCGGCGCGATTTACTCCGCGCAGCTGCGCGGCGATTGGGAGCGGCTCAAGATCTGCGCCGCCGACGACTGTCGCTGGGCCTTCTACGACTCATCCAAGAACCGCGGCGGGCAATGGTGCCGGATGGACCTGTGCGGCAATCGGGTCAAGAACCGCCGCTACCGGGCGGCCCAATCGCGAGGCTGATCTTCCAAGCTGAGCTTCCGGGATCTGCTGCCCGCCCAGATCTAGGCGGGGATGGGCTCGTTGGCAGCCGCGCCGCGGGCACTCCGCGCCCGCAGCCGGACCTTCGTGCCGTGGCGCGGCGAGAGCGTCACGTTGCGGCGCTTGATCCCCTCGGGCTCGCCCGTGGACGCGCTCGAGATCGCACCGATCGAGGATCGTCCGCAGGGCGATCCGCATCTCGAACTCGGCGAAGGTGGCGCCGAGGCAGCGGCGGACGCCACCGCCGAACGGGATCCACGAGTAGGTCTCGGGCGCCTGCTCGAGGAAGCGCTCCGGCCGGAAGGCGAGCGGGTCCGGATAGACCTCCGGGTTCGTGTGCGTCAGCCAGATCGCCGGCGTCACGTCGGCGCCGGCGGGCAGCTCGAGTCCGTCGAGCTAGAGCGGCTCGGCGAGCCGCCGGCCGGCGAGCGGCACGACGGGCCGAAGTCGCAGGATCTCGGAGATCGTCGCCCGCAGGTACTCGTCGGCCTCGCCCGCCCGGATCTCCTCGCGCAGGCGGGCCAGCGGCCCGGGATTTCGGAGCAGCAGGTCGAAGCCCCACGCGAGCGCCGTCGCGGTCGTCTCGTGGCCGGCGACGAGCAGCGTCATCAGCTGGTCGCGCAGCTCCGCGTCGCTCATCGGCTCGCCGTCCTCGAAGCGCGCGGCGACGAGCATCGAGAGGATGTCGGTGCGCTGCTCCAGATCGGGATCGGCGCGCCGCTCGGCGGCCTCCGCGAGCAGCAGCTCGTCCGCCGCTGCGCAGCGACCGCGCAGCTCCACGAGCGGATCCTCCATCCAGGGCAGCCGGCGCGAGAGAATGAACTTGAGCTGCAGCGCGCCGCCCGCGGTCTCGTCCAGCAGACTCCCGAGCAGCGGCCGCAGCTGCGCCCGGCGCGCCCCGCGTCGCTGACCCCGAAGACGGCGTTGAGGATCGCCTCCAGCGTCACCGCCTGCATGCGCGGGTGGATCGGGAACTCGGTGCCCGAGCGGCCAGCAGTCGATCTCGCTCTCGACGATCGTCGTGATCTGCTCCTCGTAGGCGCGCATGCGCTCGCCGTGGAACGGCGGCAGCATCAGCTTGCGCCGGGCGAGGTGCTCGCTGCCCTCGAGCAGCAGGACGGAGTCCGAGCCGAGGATCGGCTCCAGGCTCAGCTTGCGCCCCGGCGGCAGGCCGTTGCGGCGCTCCTTGAAGAGCGCGGCGACGTGCTCGGGCCGGCTGATGATCACCATCGGCGTCTCGAAGCCGGGGAACTTGACGGAGAAGGTGTCCCGAACTTGTCGCGGCAGTCGTCGAGAAAGCGGATCGGGCGGAAGATCCAGTTCGCCATCTGCAGCGCCGGCGGCATCGAGGGCTGGGGCGGGTAGGCGACGGCAGTGGTCATGGTCACGTCTCCGGTTTGTACTCGGCGTCCATGCCCGGCGAGCTTGCCGAGCGCGGCGAGGGGCATCATCAGCAGATCCTGAAGCGGGCCGGGTGGGTTCGCAAGCCGGAACTCGTCGGAGAAGCGACGCAGCGTCAGCGCCGTCTGCGGCAGCGACGGCGTCGGGCCGCCCGTCTTGCCGTCCTGCTGCAGCCCCCACATCGTCTCGAAGAAGCGCTCGGTCTTGAGCGCCGGCGTCGTCGTCCAGCGCTGCCGTGAGGGCACGTCGCACCACATCTGATGCGTCGTGCCGGGTGGCACATCGATCGTCTCGCCGGCGGTGACCGTCCGCTCCTCGCCGTCGAGGTCGACGTGGATCTCGCCCTCGAGCACCTCGAAGTGCTCGGTCTGGCTCGGGTGGAAGTGGGAGGGCGGCTTGATCGCCCGAGCCGGAGTAGGAGATCTCGATGACGACGCGCTCGCCGTCGCTCTCGGCCGTCGTCTCGACGAACTCGATCGTCGAGTCGAAGCCCTCGATCCGCTGGCCTCTCTCCGCCACGGCCGACAGCGTAGTCGCGAAGCCGCGTCCCATGTGTGATTCCGGTCCCCGGTAGCTTGAGGCCGTGCTTGCCGCCACGACCCAGACCCCGAGCTTCCTCGCCGAGCTCGCCGGGCTGCTTGTCGGCGGCACGATCGTCGCCTACGTCGGTGCCCGCGTCGGCCTCGTGCCGATCGTCGGCTTTCTGCTTGCGGGCGTCGCCCTCGGTCCGAGCGCGCTCGGGGTGATCCACGACCGCGCTGTGATCGACGCTGCAGCGCAGGTCGGCGTGATCCTGCTGCTGTTCACGATCGGCATGGAGTTCAGCCTCGACCGGCTCGCGCGCTTGTGGCGGGTGCTGTTCGCGGGCGGGGCGCTGCAGGTCCTGCTGACGACGGCGATCAGCGTCGCGATGCTGCTCGCCCTCGGCGTACCGGCGCGCCCCGCGATCTACACGGGCCTGCTCGTCGCGCTGAGCTCGACGGCGCTCGTCCTCGGCCTGCTCGCCGATCACGGCGAGACCTCGGAGGAGCACGGGAACGCCAGCATCGGCCTGCTCCTGTTCCAGGACCTGGCGATCATCCCGATGGTCCTGCTCGTTCCCGCGCTCGGCTCCTCCGGCGCCTCGCCGGCCGAGATCGTCCGCGACCTGGCGATCGCGATCGGAATCATCGCCGCGGTCCTGATCTTTGCCCGCCGGCTGATGCCGATCCTGCTCGAGGTGGTCGCCCGGACCTGCTCGCCGGAGATCTTCCTGATGACCGTGATCGCGGTCTGCTTCGGGACCGCCTATCTGACGAGCCTCGCGGGCGTCAGCGTCTCGCTCGGCGCCTTCCTCGCCGGCCTCGTCATCCATGAGAGTCGCTTCGGTCAGCACGCGCTGAGCGAGATCCTGCCCCTGCAGATCGTCTTCAGCGCGACCTTCTTCGTCTCGATCGGCCTGCTGCTCGACCTCGGCTTCGTCGCCGACAACATCCCGCTCGTCGCCGGCGCGGCCCTCGGGGTGCTCGCGATCAAGTGGCTGACGACGGTGGTCAGCGTCCGGGTGCTCGGTTACTCGGCGGCCGTCGCCGGCCTCTCGGCGCTCCTGCTCGCCAACGTCGGTGAGTTCTCCTTCGTGCTCGAGCGCGTCGGGCGCGACGAGGGCCTCAGCCCGGGTGATCTCGGCGCGGACGGCGTGCAGACGCTGATCGCGACGACCGTGATCCTGATGGCGCTCACCCCCTCGATCTCGGCGGTCGGCAGGCGGATGCTCGGCCTCGACGCACCGTCGGCGCCGGCGGTGGACGTCCCGGACGACGGCCGCCTGCGCCCCTCCGGGATCGAGCCCGAGCACGACCTCAGCAAGCACGTGATCCTCGCCGGGTACGGCAAGCGCGCCCGCGCCGCGGTGCCGCCGCTGCGCGCCGCCGGCGTCCCGTTCGTGATCACGACGCTCAACCCGGGGGGCGCTCGGCAGGCGATCGGCGAGGGGCTGCGGGTGATCCAGGGCGATCACGCGAAGGCGACTCTGCTCGAGCGGGCGGGGATCGCCGCGGCAAAGATCGTCGTCGTTGCCGACGACGAGCTCGAGACGACCTACCGCGTCGCCTCCGTCGCCCGGGCGCTCAACCCGCAGATCGACATCCTCGCCTGCGTCGACAGCGACGCCGACGTGGCGACGATCGCCGAGGCCGGTGCGAGCCGCGTGATCAGCGGCGAGAGCACCTCGGCCTTCAAGCTCGGGCCCGCGATCCTGCACCTGTCGAAGCTCGCCTCCTCGTACGAGGGGCTCGACCGCACACGGGTCGTCCGCCTCGACGCGGTCGGCGGCGGTTGCGAGCACAGTGCCCAGGCGCGGCCCGTGCTGCCCGGCGCCGGCGGCTGCGAATCCTGCCTGCGCAGGGGCGACAGCTGGGTCCACCTGCGCATCTGCCTGACGTGCGGCCACGTCGGCTGCTGCGATTCCTCTCCGAACAAGCACGCCTCCGCGCACTACGCGGAGACGGGGCATCCGGTGATGGTCAGCGCGGAGCCCGAGGACGCCTGGGCCTACTGCTATCCCGACGAGCTCACGATCCGCACGCGGGGGCCGGTCAACCCGCGGCTTACGGAGCAGCCCCTGGTCCGTTCCGAATAGGCTGGCGCGCCATGAAGATCGAAGGAGTTGGAGCGATCATCAGCGGCGGCGCCTCGGGGCTGGGCGAGGCCACCGCGCGCCGCCTGCACGGCGCCGGGGCAAGCGTGCTGATCGCCGACCTGAACGAGGAAAAGGGCGAAGCGCTCGCCGACGAGCTCGGTGAGCGGGCAGCGTTCGTGCCCGCCAACGTCGCCGAGGAGGGCTCGATGCAGGCCGCGGTTGACTCCGCGGTGGAGCTCGCCGGCGACGGCGGCCTGCGCATCGCCGTCGCCTGCGCGGGGATCGGCTGGGCGCAGCGCGTCGCCGGCAAGAGTGGGCCACATCCGCAGGACCTCTTCAACAACGTGATCCAGGTCAACCTCGTCGGCACCTTCAACCTGATGCGGCTCGCAGCAACGGCGATGGGTACGAACGAGCCGGACGCCGGCGGCGAGCGCGGTATCTTCGTCGGCACGGCATCGGTCGCCGCCTTCGACGGCCAGATCGGCCAGATCGCCTACTCGGCGAGCAAGGCGGGGATCGCCGGCATGACGCTGCCCGCCGCCCGCGACCTCTCGCCCGCGGGAGTCCGCGTGATGACGATCGCTCCGGGGCTCTTCGACACGCCGCTGCTGGCGGCACTGCCCGACGATGCGAAGGCGTCGCTGGGCGCTCAGGTTCCGTTCCCGAGCCGGCTCGGAAGCCCCGGCGAGTACGCGCTGCTGGTCGAGTCGATCGTCCGCAACCCGATGCTCAACGGCGAGACGATCCGCCTGGACGGCGCCATCCGCATGGCCCCGAAGTAGACGCTCCCTGACCGGCGCATTCCGTCGTCCTCCGCGGCTCGCGTGCGGCAAGCACGTTTCGCCTTGTGCGTCCTAGGACTGCTTGGTCAGGAAGCGTCTAGGGGGTAGGCGAGTTGGACGTGGTCGCGCGCGACTGCGATGAAGTCCTTGTTGACGACTTCGTCACCGCCGCCGTCCTCCGCCTCCTGCTCGATCTCCGCGTTGACGAGCGGGATGAAGGCGATGTCGCCGCGGTTGAGAAAGTCCGAGAGCCGGCTGCGGTAGCCCTCGCGGGGCAGTGTCAGGTCGCCGACGATCCGGTGGCGGTCGGTGACCAGCACGACTCTTTCGGTCCGCATCTCCATCGTTGTCTCTATCGACTGCTCGCTCCGTGGCTTGAGCGCCCGGCGGTCTCCTGCAGCCACCCGGATGGCATCCAGCGCGGCAGCGGACCCGGCAGGGGCGGCACGAGGCGCTCGGCCGCGGCGGCCGCCGGGCGGCCTTCGAGCAGCGGGCCGATGTCCGTGATCGTCATCAGCGAGCGGATCGTGGTCAGGATCTGCATGTCGGCTGCGTTCGGCTGCTCGCCCCCGATCACGCCCTCGGCGATCAACTCGTCGACGCGATCGAGCGTTGCCGGCAGGCCCTCGACATCAGCGCGGACGCGGTCGCGGGTGGCGCCCTCCACGCCGGCGAGCCGGGCGGCGACCGGCTTGCTCAGGCGTGCAGCGAGCGCCGGCACCGGCATCCGCTGCTGGCGGGCGAGCCAGAGCGTCACGGCGTCGTCGGTCGAAGCGGCGTAGCGGAACATCCGCCGCGGCAGCGGCTGCAGCTCGCGCTCGCCCCACTCCTCGGCCGCCTCGATCGCCGCCCGCTCGGAGTCGCTCGTGCCGAACAGGGGGTCGCCGGCACGGGTTCGCTCGAGGTAGGACGTGATCTGCCGCGATCCCTGGACGCGCTCGCCGTCGATGTGCAGCGCCGGAACGGTCGCGCGGCGGAAGCCCGCGGCCCTGACGAGAACTGGGTGCATGCCCGCGGGCAGGTTCGTCAGCTTGAAGGCGACGCCCTTGTGGCGCAGGGCGAGCTGCGCGCACATCGCCGGGTGCGAAAGGTCGAGACCGTAGAGGCGCGGGGTGGGGGCCAACGGCGCTCAGCCGCTCTTGCGGGCCGCCGGCTTCGGCTTGGTGGCCGCCTTCGAGCGCGCACCGTTCGACGCGGCCTTCTTACGCGCCGCCGTCGACTTCGCGGACCCACCGTCGGCCGCCTTCGACTTCGCGGGCCCGCCATTCGCCGCCTTCGACTTCGCGCCAGCCCGCTTCGCCGGGCGCTCGGCCTTGCCGCCCTTGGCGTCGCCGGTCTTGCGCTTGAGCGGCATCGGCTTGATCAGCTTCTCGAGCTCGTCGACCGAGTCCTTCATGTACAGCGCCAGCCGCTGCAGGTGCGGCAGCGTGTCGCGCGCGCCGGTGAACCCGAAGTTGAGCGTGCCGCCGTAGCTCAGGCAGGTGATGTTGAGCGCGTTGCCGTGCGTGAGCAACGACAGGGGGAAGGCGGCGTCGAGGCGGGCGCCGTTGAAGTAGAGCGTCTCCTGAGGCCCCGGCACGTTGGAGATCGCGACGTTGAAGGGGATCGGCGCGTGACCGTTGAGACCGGCCACGAGCCCGAGGATGTATGGCGTGTTGAGGAGCAGGGTGTAGGGCGTGCGCGCGGCCGCCGGCAGCTCGCGCTGATGCCGCTTCGCCTCCGACATCGACTTCATGATCGCCTCGAGCCGCTCCTGCGGGTCGGCGATGTCGGTACCGAGCTCGGCGATGATCATGCCGATCGCCGTGCCGGCGCTCTCGTCGTCGGGGTCGCGCAGGTTGACCGGGATCCCGGCGGTCAGCGAGCGGTTCGGAATCTGTCCGTGCTCGGCCAAGTAGCGGCGCAGGGCGCTCGAGCTCAGATAGAGGACGACGTCGTTGAGGCTCGCGCCGGCGCCCTGGGCGAGCGACTTGAGGTGACCCATCTCGTACTGCTGGGTGGCGAAGCGGCGCTGGCCGTTGAGATGGCCGCCGAGGCCGGAGCTCGGGGCCGTGTAGGGAGCGCTCAGGCCGCCCTCCTCGAGCGCGGCCATGCCGAGCTCGACGCCGGCCCGGCCGAGGCCGACCGCGGTGTTCGCCGCGCCGAGCGCTGCACCGGTGAGGCTGTCGAGCGGGCTCGACTGACGCTGCGGGCGAGGCCGCTTCGGCCGCTCCTTGGCGCCGACCGTCCAGAAGGCGCCCATCTCGCGCTCGGCGGGGTCGGGGCTGAGCGACCGCAGGAGCATCCGCATGCCGCTGACGCCGTCGATCAGGGAGTGGTGCATCTTGATGTAGACCGCGAAGCGGTCGGGGCCCTCGAGTCCGTCGATCGTGTGGATCTCCCACAGCGGCCGGTGCAGGTCGAGTTGGTTCGAGTGCAGGCGCGAGACGAGCATGCCGAGCTCGCGCTGACCGCCGGGATAGGGGAGGGCGGAATGGCGCACGTGGTACTCGAGGTCGATGTCGCGGTCCTCGACCATCAGCGGCAGGCGGTGGCCGACGACGGGACCGTCGACGAGCTTCAGGTTCCACGGCGATGGGATCTTCGACTGCTGACGGACGTCGGAGAGCGCCTTCGTCAGGTAGTCAGGCCCGGCGTCGGGCGGCTTCGTGTACTCGAACAGGCCACCGACGTGCATCGGCGTGTCGCGCGACTCCAGCAGCAGCCACGCGTGATCGAGCGGCGAAATTCGTTTCATCTGATCGCCAACACTCCTCCTGCGGTTCGGGTCAGCATACCCAGCCCTCGGCGAGCCATTCAGCACCCATTCAGTGGACGAGGTCGAAGTCGGATGGGTCGATTTGCCGCGTCCGGCGGCGGAACTCGAGCCACGGCCCGGGCCAGTTGTTCGTGTTGACGCCCTCGCCGTTGATGTACCAGCTGTCGCAACCGCCGCGCAGCCAGCGCGTGCCGGCGCTGCGCCGGGCGATCTCCTCTCGCCAGGCCAGTTGCGTGCGCTCGCCCACGTCGATGTAGCGAAGCCCCTCGCGGCGCAGCGTCTGGAGCGCGTCGATCGCGAGGTTGAACTGCGACTCGAGCGTGAACGGGACCGAACCGGCGCCGTGATTGGTGTTTGGTCCGTAGAGGACGAAGAAGTTCGGAAAGCCGTGCACGGCCATGCCGAGGTAGGCCTCGGGCCGCTCCCGCCAGACGTCGTTGAGATCGGCGCCGCCGGCTCCCCGCACGTCCATCGGCGCGACGAAGTCGTGCGAGTGGAAGCCCGTGCCCCAGATGATCGCGTCGGCCGGCCGCTCGACGCCGTCGGCGGCGACGACGCCATTTGCCGTGATCCGCTCGACGCCGGTCGTGTGCAGTTCGACGTGGGGGCGCATCAACGTCGGGTACCAGTCGTTGGTGATCAGCACGCGCTTGCAGCCCATCTCGTAGTCCGGCGTCGCCTTGGCGAGCAGCTCGGGGTCGGTCAGCTCCTTGCGGCGGAAGCGATCCGCGACCTTGGCGAGCGTGTCCATGAGCCGGTCGTGGCCCGTGAAGCCGTAGGTGAAGACCTCATGCATGGCGAAGTTGCCGGCCCGGGAGGCGGCGACGCGGGCCGGGAAGCGGCGCATCACGGCCCGCTCCCAGGCCGGGTAGTCGCGGTCCGGCTTCGGCAGGATCCACGGCGCCGAGCGCTGGTAGATGTCGAGGTGGGCGACGCGATCGGCGATCGCGGGGACGAACTGGATCGCGCTCGCGCCGGTGCCGATCACGGCGACGCGCTCGCCGCTCAGGTCGTGTCCGTGGTCCCAGTCGGCCGAGTGGAAGATCGCGCCCTCGAACTCGTCGGCGCCCACGACCTCGGGGATGACGGGGTTCGTCAGCTGCCCGCACGCGGTGACGATCGCATCGAACGTGCCGCTCTCGCCGTCGCTGGTCGTCACCGTCCAGGTGCCGGCCGCCTCGTCGAAGGTCGCGCTCTCGACCGCCGTCCCGAGCTGCAGGTGCGGCCGCAGCCCGAAGTCGTCGGCGACCTCGTTGAGGTAGTCGAGGATCTCGGACTGAGGGGCGAAGCGTCGCGACCACCGGTGCCCGGGGGCAAAGCTCAGCGAGTACAGGTGGGAAGGCACGTCGCAGGCCGCGCCGGGGTAGGTGTTGGCTCGCCAGACGCCACCGACCGACTCGCCCCGCTCGAAGATCGTGAAGTCATAGAAGCCCGCCTGCTTGAGTCGCACCGCGATCCCGAGCCCGCCGAACCCGGCGCCGACGATCGCGACCCGGAGCAGCCTCGTCGCGGGCCGCCGGTCGGCGAGCGTTGGGGTAGTCCCGTTGGTCGAGCTCACCGCGCCAGCGTAGCCGCTGCCAATACACCCGTCCGCAAGTTCGACTGAGAATCCACCCCAACTTACGGCCGCGCGTACTGGCTGAGACGGGCGTCATTACGAGGCAGCGTCGCCGGGTCGAACCGTTCGAGCAGCTCGCCGGCGCTCGCCGGCCTGCCGGCGGGCCACAGGGCCAGTGAGGCAGCGAGCTCGCCGAGCACGTCCTCGGGGGTCTGGCCGAGCGCCCGGCGCTCAGCCATCGTCACCGCCCCGTGCCGCTTCGCGAGTCGCTTGCCGTCGGGGCCGAGGACGAGCGGAACGTGCGCCCACGAACCGACCTCGGCGAGGCCGAGGCGGCGTTGCAGCCAGATCTGCCGTGGGGTCGAGGAGAGCAGGTCGTGCCCGCGCACGACCTCGCCGATCCCCTGCTCGGCATCGTCGACGGCGACCGCCAGGTTGTAGCCGTGGGTGCCGTCGTTGCGACGGACGACGAAGTCGTCGACCGTGCCGCTCTGCGGCCCCCGGAGCCGGTCCTCGAAGGCGACCATCTCGTAGCCGGCGCGGACCCGCAGGGCCGCGGGCCGCTCGCCGCGCCGGGCCGCGCGCTCGGACTCCGAGAGCTCCCGACACGTGCCGGGGTACGCGCCCTCGGGGAGCTCACCGTGGGGCGCCGAGGCGGCCTCGCGGATCTCGGCGCGGGTGCAGAAGCACTCGTAGACGAGCCCGGCGTCCGCGAGCTTGCGGATCGCCTCGGCATATGCCTCGACCCGGGTGCTCTGCCGAGGGAGCTCGGCGTCCCACTCGAGCCCGAGCGTCCGGAGGTCAGCGGACTGGGAGGCGACGAAGCGCTCTCGACTGCGGCCCCTGTCGAGGTCCTCGACCCGCAGCAGCAACTCAGCGCCCTGCGAGCGCGCGAAGAGCCAGGCGAGCAGCGCGGTGCGCAGGTTGCCGAGGTGCAGCTCGCCGGTGGGGGAGGGGGCCCAGCGGCCGGTGCGGTTCATCGCATCAGGATCGCGCAACCGCTCCCGGTCGGCGATCATGGCGGGGTGAGCAGGGCGACGGAGCAATCGAATCGGTGGATGCTGCGGGCGCGCGATGCGATCGATCGCGACTACGCGAAGCCGCTCGACGTCCCCGCACTCGCGCGCCTCGCCGGCGCCTCGCCGGCGCACTTCATCCGCACCTTCAAAGCGACCTTCGGGGAGACGCCGCACCGGTACCTGCAGCGGCGCCGCGTCGAGCGCTCGATGTTTCTGCTCCGGCAGCGCCCGTGGCTCACCGTCACCGACGTCTGCCGGGCGGTCGGCTTCAACAGCCTCGGCACGTTCGGCCGCACCTTCAAGGCGATCGTCGGCGTCTCGCCCGGCCGCTACAGGAAGCTGGCGGCCCCGGGCATCGACGCGGCCCCGGGCTGTTACGCGATGCGCTGGACGCGGCCGAGCAGTTTCGGAGAACACGCCGACATCGCTCCCGTCTAGCTTCAGCGCATGCTCACCCACACACGACTCTCATCGATATTCGTTCTCGACCAGGACGAGGCGCTCGACTTTTACGTCGGCAAGCTCGGGCTCGAGGTTCGCGTCGACGCCGACCTCGGCTTCATGCGCTGGCTCACCGTCTCGGTCCCCGGCGATCCCGAGCGCGAGATCTTCCTCGAGAAGCCGGGGCCACCCCTGCACGACGGCGCCACCGCCGAGCAGGTGCGCGAGCTCGTCAGCAAGGGCGCGGGCGGCGGCTGGATCGGCCTGGGAACCGACGACTGCCGGAAGACCTATGAGGAGCTCAGCGCTCGTGGCGTCGAGTTCACTGAGGAGCCGACCGAGCGCGACTACGGGATCGACTGCGCTCTGCGCGACCCGTTCGGCAACGCGATCCGGATCGTCCAGCGTCGCGCCTGAACGGCCCGGTCCTCAGCGCTCACCGAGATCGGCGCCGAGGGGGGCGCCCCGGCGGTCTCCGAGCGGTGAGCGGACGGCGAACTGCCGGGAAGCTGCGGATCCGTATCCATCCCCGCAGCATCGCGGTTATGGTCGACGGATGAAGCGTCGGTTCCCGGCGGCCATCGCCATCGCCATCGCCCTCCCCGTCCTTGCCACGCCCGCCGTTGCGGCTGCCGCCGGCGCGCCCGGCCACGTGATCCGCTCGAAGCCGTACGAGGCGCAGGTGTTGCCTGGCGTCGCGATGCCCGGCAAGGCCTACAAGATCTTCTACAAGTCGACCTCCGCCACCGGCCATCCCGTCACGGTCTCCGGCTCGGTTCTCGTGCCGCCCGACCCGGCGCCGGGGCATCCGCTCGTCGGCTACGCGATCGGCACGCAGGGCCTCGCCGACCGCTGCGCCCCGTCGGCCCAGCTCGCCTCCGGCGGCGAGTACGAAGCCTCGCTCGTGCAGATGGCGCTCACGCAGGGGTGGACGATCGCCCTCACCGACTATCCGGGTCTCGGCACCGGCGGCGAGCATCCCTACGTGGTCGGCAAGGCGCTTGGCCGCTCGGTGCTCGACTCGATGCGGGCGGCGCGCAACCTGCCGGCCGCCAACCTGCGCAAGCGCGGGCCGGCGGCGCTGATGGCTACTCCGAAGGCGGCGGCGCGGCCGGCTGGGCGGCGCAGATGCAGGCCCGCTACGCGCCCGACGTGAAGCTCAAGGGCGCCGCCGTCGGCGGCGTCGTCGCCGACCTGCCCGCGATCGGCCACTCGCTCGACGGATCGCCCTACGCGTTCCTGCTCGCCTACACGTTCAGCGGCTTCGATGCTGCCTACCCGCGGCTGCATCTGCCGCGATACCTGACCGCGCGTGGCAAGCAGCTACTTGCCAAGGAGCGGACGACGTGCGTCTTCGACGCGATCCCGACCTTCCCGTTCGGCCACGCGTCGGATCTGACGAAGACGAACCTCTTCGAGCTCCGCCCGTTCGCCCGCAAGCTCGAGGCGAACTCGCTCGGCCGGGCGGCGCCGACGGCACCCGTCCTCCTGCAGCACGCGCGCCTCGATCAGATCCTGCCTTACTCGCAGGCCGTCGGCCTGCGCCGCGACTGGTGCCGACGCGGCGCCCGCCTGCACTTCCAGGATGCAGCGGGCGTCGACCACGTGACGAGCGGCGCGCTCGCGGCGAAGCCCGCGATCGACTACCTGACCGCGCGCTTCGCCGGCAAGCCGCTGCCGCCGAGCAGCTGCTGAGCGCCCGGAGCCCTCACGAACTCTCCGTCGCGGTGCTCGGCGCCTCGACGTCGAGCCTCGGCAGGCTGCGCTCGAGCCAGCTCGGGATCCACCAGTTGCGCGGCGCCGAGCAGCTGCATCACCGCCGGCACGAGCACCATCCGGACGAGCGTCGCGTCCAGGAAGATCGCCGAGGCGAGGCCGATCCCGAACAGCTTCAGGAAGACGTCCGGCGCCGCCAGGAAGGCGAGGAAGACGACGACCATGATCGCCGCCGCCGCGGTGATCACCCGCGCGGTCTTCGCCAGGCCGTCCGCGACCGCGCGCCGGGTGTCGCCGTCCTTCAGGTACTCCTCGCGGATCCGCGAGATCAGGAAGACCTCGTAGTCCATCGAGAGGCCGAAGAGGATCGCGAACATCATCACCGGCATGAACGGCGCGATCGGCACCTCGTGGTCGATGCCGATCAGGCCGCCGAACCAGCCGCCCTTCGCGACCAGGGTCATCACGCCGTAGGCGGCGCCGACCGAGAGCAGGTTCATCATCGCCGCCTTCAGCGAGATCAGCGGCGAGTGGAAGGCGACGAGCAGGAGCAGGAACGAGAGGCCTACGACGCCGGCGATGAACAGCGGCATGCGGCCCTTCATGTACTCGCTCTGGTCCTCGAGCGCCGCGGTCACGCCGCCGACCTCGGCGGTGATCCCGGTGCCGGTGACCGTCCGCGGGATCACGTCGTCGCGCAGCGCGCTTGACGAGGTCCTCGGTCGCCTGGTCCTGCGGCGAGGTCTTCGGGATCACGGTGAGCAGCGCCGCGTGCCGGAGTCGTTGATCACGCGGCTTCGCCACGATAGGCGACGCCGGGTTGCGAGGAGCTCGAGCCGGCGAGCTTCTGCACGTCGCCCTTCGCCTCCGGTCCGGGGGTCTCGGCGGCGATCACCAACGGGCCGTTGGTGCCGGGGCCGAAGCCCTTGCTGTTCAGGTCGTAGGCCTGGCGGGTCATCGTGTCGGGCGGGTCGTTGCCCGCGTCCGGGAAGCCGAGCCGCATGCCGAGCGCCGGGGCCGCGAGCGCGAGCAGGATCGCGGTCGCGATGATCGCCGCGGGCCACGGCCGCCGCTGCACCGCGTGGCTCCAGCGCGCTGCGAGCGACTCGCCCGTGTCGATGCCTTTGATCTCGCGTCGAGCTTGCGGCCGAGGAACGGGACCCGCAGCCTGTCGACGCTCGGGCCCAGGTAGCCGAGCAGCGCCGGCAGCAGGGTGACAGCGGCGACCATCACGACGAGCACGGCGAGCGAGGCCGAGATCGCGACCCCGTACATGTAGGACAGGCCGGTCAGGCAGAGGCCGAGCACGGCGATCACGACGGTGCAGCCGGCGATGATCACGCTGCGCCCGGCGGTGGTCACCGCCTCGACCACGGCGTCGTGGCGGTCCTTGCCGTCGTTGAGCGCCGCGCGGAATCGGGTCAGGACGAGCAGCGAGTAGTCGATGCCGACGCCGATCCCGATCAGGCCGGAGACCGCCGTGGTCCAGTCGGGGACGTCGACGACGTTGGCGAGCAGCAGCGATCAGGCCGCCTGAGGTGATGCCGAGCCCGACCAGGGCGATCGCGAGCGGCAGGTCCGACCGCGACCACCGAGCCGAAGGCGATCAGCAGCACGATCGCGGCGCCGAGGAAGCCGAGTCCCTCCGGGCTCGACCGCCCTGCGCTGCGTAGATCGGGATCGCCGCCGAGCTTGATCTCGAGCCCGTCGCCGCTGTTGCCGTCGGCGGCGTCGATCAGCTGCTCGCCCTGCTCCTTGGTGACCTCCCAGCCGGGCACGGTCAGGGGCAGGGTCGTGGTCGCGATCGTGCCGTCCTCGGAGACGCGGATCGGGCGTCGGCTTGCCGACGTGCTCGACCTGCTGCGCCTGCGTGAAGAAGCCCTTGACCTGCTGGCGGGCGGCCGGGGCTCTTGGCGCCGCCCGCGTCCTTCCAGACGACGTAGATCTCCTGGCCGGAGTACCCGCCGAATCGCTCTCGGTCAGGTCGCTGGCCGCCTTCGACTCGGAGCCGGGCGTGTTGTAGTCGGCGTTGAACTCGCCCGCGAGCGCCGAGCCGAGACCGATCGTGACGATCATCGCGGCGACCCAGGCGAGGACCACCTTCCCACGATGGAAGTAGACGATGTCTGCGAGGCGGGTGAGTCGGCGTGTCATTGGGCTCCTTTCGGGTTTCGCACCATAGACCCGGTGCGGCACCAGAATTCATCGATCGAACGTGAATTGCTCACACTTGTCCACCTGGGACGAAATGGGGCACCGAGACGTGACAGTCCTGCGAACTCGGCCGCGCGTCAGTCGTCCGGAATGAATGACTGTATCAATCAATGATTGAGTCTGCTGACTGATAGGATCGAGCGCGTGTCGAAGCCCGCCGAACCCCGCCCGCCGGGGCCGCCAGTGGAGATCCGGATCGCGATCCTGCTCGGGCGCCTGGGCACCCGCCAGCTGAACACGATCACCGAGTTGCTCCGGCCACTTGGCCTGCGCGCGAAGGAGTTCGCCGTGATGAACGCGGTCGCTCACACGGGCGAGCCCTCTCAGCAGGCAATCGGGGCGGCGATGGAGATCGATCCCAGCGGGCTGATCGCAACGATCGATGCGCTCGAGGAGCGAGGCTGGCTCGAGCGCCGCCGGGACCCCGCCGACCGGCGCCGCAACATGGTCGTGCTCACCGACGCCGGCCGAGCCAAGCTCGATGAAGGGCGGGCGGTCGCGCGGCAGCGGGCGGAGCAGTTGCTCGAGCCGCTCAGTTCCGCGGAGCGCCAGGCGTTGCTCGAGTTGCTCTCGAAGGTCGACGAAGGCGGCTAGCCCGAGGCGACGCCGTGCTCGAGCAGGCTCTCGGCCGTTTCGGCGACCGAGTCGGCGACCGGGCGCGGCTGCCAGCCGAGCTTCGTGCGGGCCTTCTCGCTCGAGTAGACCGTGCGGCGGCCGAGGTCCTCGACGATCGAGCGGATGCTCGAGTCGAAGATGCCCATCAGCTTGATCAGGAAGTCGGGGGCATTGCGGCTCGGCACCTTCTTTGCCGCGTTGGCCGGCAGCCGCTCACGGAGGATCGCGGCGACGTCGCCGAGCCAGAGGAACTGGTCGGCGGCGATGAAGCGTTCGCCACCGGCGGCGGGATCGGTCATCGCGCGGATCTCGAGGTCGGCGACGTCCCGGACGTCGACGAAGGTGAAGCCGAGCCGCGGGATCGCGGGCGTGCCGCCCATCATCCGGGAGATCGACTGCAGTGAGAACGAGGTGTCGTCACTGAGCGCCGGGCCGATGATCGCGCCGGGGCAGACGGTCGCCAGCTTCTCCTTCGCGCCCTCGGCCTCGACGAGGTCCCAGGCGGCGCGCTCGGCGGTGGCCTTCGAACGCACGTAGGGCGACTTCGTCGTATCGGCGCCGTCGGTCCAGTCGGCCTCGGTCAATGGGTTGGAGTCGGAGTTGTCGCGGTCGCCGCGGATCGAGGCAACAGATGAGGTCAGCACGATGCGCTCGACGCCGGCGGCGAGCGCCGCCCGCAGCACCCGCAGCGTGCCGTCGCGGGCGGGGACGATGAGCTCGTCCGGGTCCTTCGGCTGCTCGGGTGGGAAGGGGGAGGCGACGTGGAGCACGTAACGGCAGCCGACGACGGCCTCGGGCCAGCCGGCGTCGGCGGCGAGGTCGGCGACTGCGAACGTCAGGCGGTCGCCCGCATCGGCCCCGGCCGCGGTGACCTGGGCACGCACGGCGTCCTCGCGGCTCGCGCTGCGGACCGTCGTGCGCACGGAGTAGCCGCGCTCGAGCAGCGAGGCGATGCACCAGCTGCCGAGGAAGCCGGTGCCGCCGGTGACGAGGACGGTCTCGGAGGCGTCAGGCACGTGAGCAACCTATCGCGCCGGGGTCAGGGGCGCAGGGCGCGGAGCATGCCGGCGCGGCCACGCTCCGCGGCGCGCGGGTCGGCGCGCAGCTGGTTGGCCTGGTTGACGCCCTGGCCCAGCGCGTGGATCTCGAACGCTGCCTGCTCGGGGTCGACGCCGGCGATCTCGCCACGCTCGAGCGCGATCGCGACCTGCCGGGCGAGGGTCGCCTCCCACAGGCGCGTGGCCTCGACGATCGCGTCGCGGACCGGACCCGAGCGACCGTCGAAGTCGGCGGCGGCCTGGGTCAAGAAGCAGCCGCCGGGAAAGACGCCGCCGGTCAGGTGCGCGAGCCACGCGTCGATCAGCGCCTCGAGCCGCGGCAGGCCCGCGGGGGCCTCCTCGGCCGGCACCCAGACCGTCTCCCGGAAGCGGTCGACGGCGGCGCGCAGGGCCTCCAGCTGGAGCGCCTCCTTCGAGCCGAAGGGACCGATGACACCGGCCTTGCTCATCTCGAGGCGCTCGGCGAGGCGGCCGATCGTGATTCCCTCGAGCCCATTCAGCGAGGCGTCGTCGACGGCCTCGCGGACGATCGCCTTGCGGTTGCGGGAGGCGGCTTGGCGGGAGGCGCGGGGCATGGTCGCAGTCTAGCTCAAATAGCTAACGACCGATCGTTTGTTATATTTCGCGCCGATCACCGAGCAGGAGGTACGAGATGAGCAGCAGTCAGTGGAACAACCGGGAGTGCGGGCGATGAGGGCGCGGCGGCTTTCATGGGCGGGCGTCGAGCTCGAGCAGGACGGCAGCAGGGTGCTGATCGATCCCTTCGTCGAGCCGGACGAAATCCTGGCGATGATCATGCCCGCGGACGCGGCGCCGCTGATCGACCCCGAGGGTGAGGCGCCGGTGCGGGCCGTGCTGCTCACGCACCTGCACCGCGACCATGCCGATGCCGGCGCGATCGGCCGCCATCTCGACTCCGACGGCGCGGTCTATGCGCCCCGCCGGCCCGAGCCCGACGAATTCGCCGAGGCGGGCACCGCGGCGCAGCGGGCCGCGCTCGAGCAGGCCGGCGTGAACCTGGTCGAGGTCGACGCCGGCTTCGCCGCCGAGGTCGGACCATTTGCGATCGCGGCGGTGCCGGCGAGTGACGCAACCGGCGACGAGCAGGTCTCCTGGGTCGTATCCGCCGGCGGCAAGACGATCGTCCACGGCGGCGACACGATGTGGCACGGGAGCTGGTGGAAGACGGCGAAGCGCCACGGGCCGATCGACGTCGCCTTCCTGCCGATCAACGGCGCGGTGATCAACTTCCCGTGGACGCAGCCCCCGGCGGGGTCGCCCGCGACGCTGACCCCGGTGCAGGCCGTCGACGCCGCAGCGGCGCTCGAGTCACGACTCGTGCCGATCCACTACGGCGACTTCAACCACCCCGACTACTACCGCGTCGAGCCCGAGCCCGAGCGCGCGGCCGAGAGCGCCGGCGCCGAGCGCGGTGTCGAGGTGGCGATCGTCGAGCCGGGGGACTACGTCGAGCTCTGACGCCGCTCCGGGGCGGGCGGACTCACGTGCTGATCGCCGACAGCAGCCACAGGCCGAGGCTGGTGAAGCCGACCATCACGAACAGCATCCAGTACTGCGAGCGGATCGCCTGCCTCGTATCCGCTGTACATCGCCAGGGCGCGGTCGTGCGCGAGGATCAGGCCCGCAGACGTGGCCGACGATCAGCGCCGCGACCTGCACGTACCAGATCGCCGCGTCCGACAGCAGGCTGTAGTTGATGTCGATGCCGGCGGTGCCGAAGATGTTCGAGCCGTCGCCGAGTGGGTCTGAGATCAGGTAGATCGAAAGCTGGCCCTGGAAGACGAGCAGCGAGAAGTAGTGCGCGAGCACGTAGGCGAAGGCGATCGGGGTCAGCGTGTGGACGAAGCGGCGGGCGAGGTCCCGCGTCGCGTGCGGTCGCTCGACCGACGTGCGCATGCCGCGGATGCCAAGCCAGTAGAAGCCGCACGAACAGCCCGACGCAGAACAGCAGCCCGATCGTTGCCCGCCGCCTCGTTGCGACGAGCTGCACGCCGAGCCGAGGTCGATCGAAGAAGTCGACGAGGTGCGGCTGGACGCTGCGCCACAGGTCCCTGTTCGAGGCCCGTCGAAGGTGGTCGAGCCGATCATCGCGCAGACGACGTGCGATCGTGCCGGGCACGATCGTCGAGGCCCGGGCACGCCGGCGAGCGAGCGGCGCCTGAGATACAGCACGCCGTCGCGCCGAAGATCCACGGCGACGGCGCGAGAAGCAGGCCGAAATAGACGCCGAAGCCGTCGCCGCGCTCGCGCCACGGTCGGCGCCGAGAAGCCGCGATCCCGGCGAGCTGCACCGCGAAGTAGCGCGAGCGCGATCCAGGCGAGCGTGCTCGGGTCGTCGCGGCTGACGTAGACGAGCTCGATCCAGGCGAAGCCGACGCTCCGTGAGCGCCGCCGGCCAGTGGCCGAGCCAGCTCCGGATAGGCCAGCGGCGCGGGCGTCGCTCGCCGGTCGCGGGCGCCCGAGCGCCCACTCGCCGGCGCGGCCGACGGCGCGCCATGGGCTGAAGGCGCGAAAGAAGTCGCCGAACAGCACGCTCGCCCACCGGGATGCCGACCCAGAAGATGCACGTAGATGAACGTGGGGGCGAGGTTCGCCGTCGGCACCTGGGCGCCCGCAAAGCCGCTGTAGACGACGGCCAGGAACAGGACGACGCCGATCAGGCCGGTGGGGACGATCAGCCAGCGGGGCAGCCCGAACCAGCGGTGCAGGACCGGCTCCTGCAGGCGCGGCTTCGTCCACAGCGCCGACAGCGCCGTGAAGGAGACGATGAGCACGATCACCGCTGCCCAGGCGAACATCCACGCGGGGATCGGCAGGTCGGCCTTGCCGGAGATCCCGTGCGCCAAGGCGCCCTCCGGAAGGAGCGTTGAGGCGGCAAGCAGGGCGAGGAGCGACGCCGCGACGAGCCGGCCGAGCCGGAGCGGCGAGCCCTTGGGCTCGCCGCTCCGGTTGTGGCCGGCGGTCACTGGGCTCGCCTGCGGCGGGCGAGCACGACGACCGCGATGGCCGCCAGGGCGACGACGACCAGCGCAACCACGGCTGCGGTCGGGAACCCGCCGGAGTCCGAGGGGTCGTCACCGAGCCAGTAGAGGCTGCCGAGCAGCGCCACCTGCTCGTCGCCCACCTGCATCGGGACCTTGTAGTCGAACACCTTCGTTCGCTGGCTTTGGTCGGTCACCTGCGGTGGAATCGAGTCCTTGTTCCAGTGCATGCGGCGGTCGTCGAATTCGATCCGCCCGGTCTTGTCGATCGTCTCCCACTCCGGCTTCGCCTTCGGATCCGCGATCGCGGGCACGCTGTTGTCGTCCCGCTCCTGCTCGTTCAGGTAGGTGGCCGGGGAGAGCTTGTTCTCCTGAGCCGTGCCGTCGGCGAGGATCCGCGCGTATGGCTCGCCGTCGTAGCCGTACACGGTGACCGTCTCGCCGGTGTCGTTGGTGAGCTCGATCGAGTCGTCACCGCCGTGTACTTCGGCGTGCAGGTCGGGCTGCTCGGGCGAGAACCCGTTGATGACCGATTGGAAATTGGGGTTGGTCTCGTGGGCCCCTGCCGGCGTTGCGAGCAGCGTGACGGCGAGCGCGATCAGCGCCGCTGCCACGCCCGCACGCTTGGTGCGATGCGTGTTCATCGTCTTTTCTCCTTCGGTTGAGGTTGGGGCGCCGCCTCTGGCGGCGCTCGGGTCTCAGCCGAGGTGGGGAGGGGCGCGTCCCGCGCCGGGCGAGGCGAGCGCCTCCAGGGTCAGACCCCGGGTCCGCAGCAGTGGCCGCGGCGGCGCCGGCCGCCAGGGCGGCGCCGGCCGTTCGTGCTCTCGCCGGCGAGCGATCAGTCGCACGGCGCCGATGGCGCCGCGCAAGAGCAGGGTCATCAGCGCCGCGACGATCATCGCCGCCGGGACCGCCCACAGGCCGCCGTCCCCGAAGACGCCGGTCAGCCCGCCGGGGTGACCCGTCGCAAACAGGCCTTCGAGGAACTCCTGTCCGCCGTAGAGAGCGACGAGGCCGGCGGCGATAAGCAGCCAGGAGGCGGCGGGGCCGCGATGCGCAGGGCGGGGAGTTCCGTCGGGTCGGGGCCGCCGCCAGGCCTCGACGACAGAGCCGAGCAGCGCGCCGAGCCCGAGCGCGGCGAAGAGCACGATCCAGGGCGTCAGCTCCTGCAGGTAGGCGTGCCCCTGCGCGGCGAGCTCATGCCCCGCGCCGGAGCCGAACGCGGCGACGTAGCGAAGCTCGTGCACGGCGAGCGCCGCCGCAGGCATCAGTGCCGCCGCACGCAGCGGCACCGGGATCGCAGCGGCGACCGATCGCAGAGCCGGTCGGCCCTCATCGACGGCGCTGCTCAGGCCCCTTTCAGCCATCGTCGGGAAACGATAACGGCGTGGTTGGGGCCGTCGTACGCCGGCCCGGCTCAGCAATCGGCGAGCCGGTCGACCAGTGCTCATGCGCGGCGAAGTTCGAGGTCCGCGGGCAGCCCTCAGTAGAGGAAGCGGATCCAGCTCCCGTCGGGGTGCTCGAATTTCCCGGTGGCCCGGCGCAACTTGAACTCGCGAACGGCGCCACCCTGAAGGCGCACGTCGAAGCACCTCTTGTCCTCGTCGACCCGCGTGATCACGCCGTCAACCGGCGGTTTGGTGGCGTACACCCGGACCCTTCCGCCCTCGACCGGCACCGCTCTCAGCCGCATGGGGCCGAGGGTAGTCGCCTGCGGCTCGCGAACACCGGCGCGGTGGGTTCGACCCCGCTTCAGGTGCGGTTCATGTCGGCTAGGTAGCGTCCCCCGCCGTGACGCGAGCGCACTCAATCCCGCTTGCCGGCCTGATCTGCATTGTCGCGTTAGCCATCGCCGGCTGCGGCGCCTCGGGATCCGGGTCCGCCGCGTCCGGCGACGATCCCCCCAGTGCGGGATCGAACCCCACGACCAACGCCGCCACGACCAAAGAGCAGTCGCCCGAACCGCCGCCCATCCGCTGCAAGCACGCCCTGACCCAACCTGGGTCCGACCCCAACGTCCTTCCCGGGCCGCTGCTGATCGCGGACAAGTCGAACAACCGCCTCCTCGAGGTCGACCAGTGCGGTCACCGGCTCTGGCAGTTCCCCCGCTCCGGCGACCTGGCCGACGGTCAGACCTTCAACGTCCCCGACGACGCGTTCTTCACGCCGAACGGCAGGCAGGTGATCGCCACCCAGGAGGACGACTTCGTGGTCAGCCGCGTCGACATGAAGAAGCACGAGATCACCTACCGCTACGGCACGCCGGGCGTCCCGGGCTCTGAGGCAAACCACCTCTACAACCCGGACGATGCCATCGCCCTCCCGGGAGGCAAGATCGTCGCCGCGGACATCAAGAACTGCCGGGTCGTCGTGCTCAAGCCGCCCGCCGGCGACATCGTCAGCCAGCTCGGGACGGCGGGGAACTGCGCGCATGATCCGCCGGCGAGCTTCGGCAGCCCCAACGGCGCCTTCCCGATGCGGGACGGGGGCACCATCGTCACGGAGATCAACGGCGACTGGGTCGACGTTCTCGGCCCGTCCGGGAAGCTCGAACATGCCATCCACGCTCCCGGCTTCAGCTACCCGTCCGATACCAACGAGGTCAGCCCCAACCGCTTTCTGAGCGCCGACTACGCAACGCCGGGCGCGGTTGAGGAGTTCGACGTGAAGGGCCATCGGATCTGGAGGTTTGCCCCGCCCGGAGCCGGGGGGCTCGATCACCCGTCGCTCGCGCTCCCGCTGCCGAACGGGGACGTCCTGGCCACCGACGACTACAACGACCGCGTGGTCGTGATCGACCCGAAGAGCCAGAAGATCGTGTGGCAGTACGGGCACACCAACACCCCCGGGACGGCCCCGGGGTACCTCAACAATCCGGACGGCGCCGACTTCGCGTCACCCAATTCGCTGATCGACAACTTCCCGAAGGCGCAGCCCCCGGGCGGCTAGGAGTTACGAGCTCGGGCGCAGGCCGACGCGCTGCACCGAGCGCAACGGCGAGCCCGAAGCGCCGACGCCACCGGCCACATAACCGGTGCCGTCCACGACGGTGGCGGCGCCCTCGGCGACAGCAGTGGGCAGCCGGGCCGGGGCCGTGGAGGACTTCCCCGCGGGCGTGATGCGAACGATCCTCCGGGTGGGTGTCCCGCCCGAATTGCCGCCGAGGACGTAGACGTTGCCGTCCAGGGCGACTGCTGAGGCGTGATCGATCGGATGTGGAAGCCGGCCGATCACCTTGGCCGAGCTTCTGGCGGGGTCGATGACCTGGATGGCGTCCGTGGCGGTCCCCGCAGAGGTCACGCCGCCGGCGGCGTAGATGAGGCCGCCGGTGGTCGCGACGGCCGGGTAGCGGACCGGGACGGGGAGGTGCGCGATCGTCTTCATGCTCCGGCCGTCGGTGGTTGCCAGCACGTCGGGGCTGAGGGTGGTGCCGTCGTAGCCGCCGACGACATAGGCCCGCCGGCTCAGCGCCACGGCGACGTTGTCGGACCGCGGGGCCGGAAGCCGGCCGACGATCTGCGCGACGCTCGCGCCCGCGGTCAACTCCTCGATCGCGTCGGTGCTCGTGCTCGTCCCACCGCCGAAGATCAGGGTCGTGCCGCCCAGCGCGGCTGCCCCTGCGTCGTGGAGCGGCTCAGCCAGGCTCGCCGCCTGGGCCGTCCGTCCGGAGCGGACGTCGATCGACGTCACGCCGGTCGTCGAGGAGTCGGTGGCGTCGAGGCCACCCAGCACCAGCAGATCGTGCCCGCGCGCGACCAGCGCCGCCGCCGAGAGCGGCGCCGGCAGCCGGAACCCGGCGGGCGCGGCGAAGAGCTCCTGGGGCTGAGCGGCCCCCGTGGGCCCGCCGCCGGGCGCGGCGGTCGTGCTCGTTGTGGCCGGCGAGCTCGAGGAGCACCCGGCGATCGCCAGGCTCGCCGCCAGGAGGCCTAGCGTCATTGCGCGCATCGCTCGAGGATGACACGACGACCTGAGCGCTACCCGCCGAGCGCATGTTTCATCGCCTCTGCCCCGACGGCGGCACTTGCCGGATGGGCGCGGCGGGTTTCGAACCTGCGACCTCTCGCGTGTGAAGCGAGCGCTCTCCCACTGAGCTACGCGCCCGGGCGCCCGTCGGGCGGGCTGGGGGAGAGGATTCTAAGAGGCTCTAGGCCGGTAGGGCCAGACGATCAGTAGTCCGGCAGAGCGTCCTGCTGCTGGCCGGCGATCGCGCGCATCGCGGCCGTGGTGCTGATGCCACCGCCGCTGCCGCCGCCCCCGTGGTGGTGATGATGGTGCTTGCCGCCGCCGCTTGCGCCCGTGCCGCCGGTGTTGCCACCACCACCACCGCCGTTGCCGCCGGTGTTGCCCGTACCGGTCCCACCACCACCACCACCGCCGCCGTTACCGCCGCCGATGGTCGCGTCCGGGCAGTTGACGGTGAACACGGTCCTCGCGGGGTGGAAGGGCTGGGTCGCCGAGTGCGACCAAGAGAGGTGCAGGTGGTTGCCACGCCCGTGGCCGGGGTCGCCGTCGTAGCCGACCCAGCGGAACGGCTGCCGGGGGTGGTCCTGCGTCGGCTCGGCCCAGGCGGCCAGGCGGTCGATGTCCTTCCAGGTCCCGCCCTCGGCCTTGTTCGGGACGATGTCCGCCGCGAGCCCGATCGGATGCTCACCGGCCTGCGCGTGGACCGGGTCACGGGAGTAGCCGTCGGTGACGTAGATGTGCCAGCGCTTCTCCATCCACTTGAGGTCGGGGAGCAGGCGCTTGTCGATCTTCTCGCCCGGGAAGTCGGGGATGTTGACGAAGCGCCCGCCACCGCTCGCCTCGCAGAGGCGCGGCTTGAGCTTCGTGATCCGCATCCGCTTACCGGCCTCGGCGGGCGCGACCAGCATCGCGACCAGCGTGGCCGCCGCCGTGATCGCGAGAAGTGTCTTCCCCAGCTTGCTCATTGGACGATTGGTCTCTCCGAGGTAGGTCGAGAGGAGATGCCCTGTCCGCCCTTGGTTCGGCGGACTGCCGATGATCCTTGAGTCCGGTCCGCGATTGTGGGCGATGCCTTGCGTGCAAGGTCGCTCGCAAGGGTGGCCGCGCTGGCCGGCTTGCGGCGGTAAGGTTCTCCATGGACCGTGCTGAGTGGGGAATTAGCGGTGCCCTGCACCCGCAATCCGCTTCAGCGGGGCTGAACGCCCTCCCGAGGAACCGGCCGTCGGGGCCAGTACGCCGCGGGCAGCGTTGACGGCCAGGTCCCGCGCGACATCAGCCCGTGAACCAGGTCAGGTCCGGAAGGAAGCAGCCTTAAGCGATCGCCGGTGAGCGCCGCGGACCAGCCTGGCCCGAGCCAGCTACGGCGGGCACGCCCGGTGGCCCTCTTTCGACGGAGGGCTGCACGGTCCTGTCCGCAAACGCCGCCGCTCAGGCGAGCTCGGCGGCGAGCGCCGCGAGATCGTCGAAGACGAAGTCGGGCTCGATCTCGGCTCCGGCGATGTCGTCACGGCCGTCGCGGCCGGTCGTCACGAACGCAGTGCTCATCCCGGCGCCGGCCGCGCCGGCGATGTCGGAGTGGAGGCTGTCGCCGGCCATCAGCGCCGCGCCCGCCGCTTGAGGATCGACGCCGAGCAGCGCGAGCGCCTGTTCGAACAGGCCGGGTTCGGGCTTGCCGACGTTCAGTGCCTCGGCGCCGCCCGCGACCTCGATCGCCGCGACGATCGCGCCCGTCCCCGGGACCAGCCCGCGAGCCGTCGGATAGGTCGGGTCCTTGTTCGTCGCCCACAGCTCGCGCACCCTCGCGGACAGCGCTCGCCGCGACGCGCAGCACCTCGTAGTCGAACCCCGCGCCGCCGCCGACGACGACGGCCGCGACCTCCCGCGGCTCGGCGCCGTCCGGCGCGACGGCCGTTAGCCCGCACTCAGCGAGCTCGCGGCCGAGCGACTCGGTCCCGATCGAGAGCACGCGGGCACCCGGATGCTCTGCGGCCAGCCGGCGGGCGGTGGCGGTTGCCGAGGTGAGCACGCCTTCGATCTCGGTCGGCGTCCCGAGCTCGGTCAGCCGAGCCGCGAGCTCGGTCCGGGTCGAGCGCGGGTCGTTGGTGACGAAGACGAGCGGCCGGCCGCTCCCGCGCAGCGCCTCGATCGCCTCGATCGAGCCCGGGATCGGCTCGCGGCTGAGCCAGACGACGCCGTCGAGGTCGATCGCGAAGCCCGCGTAGCCCGATCTGTGCGCCCGCTCGGAGATCGCCGGATCGTAGGCGCTCAGGCTCGCCTTCAGCGGCCGCGCGCTGCGTGCAGCCCGTGGAAGCCGAAGGGAATGTGGTGGGGCACCGCTGCCCTGGCGAGCTCGGACAGATCCCGGGCGTCGAGCACGAGCAGATAGGAGCTGCGCCGCTCGCCGTCGAGCACGACGGACAGCACGACGCCGTCGTCCTCGCCGCGCGCGCCGGGTGCGGCGACGAAGACCGGCTCGCCCGGATAGGAGTCGCGTTCGTGCCAGGAGTGGCGCTCGCCGCGCCCCACGTCGACCTTGGCGATCTCGTTGATGAAGCCTCCTCGGCCAGGGTGCCGGGTGCCGACTCCGTATGCGTACCGGTAAGGGCGGGTGCTGAAGCGCTCGTAGTCGATTCGCGGCAGCTCGAAGTTGCCTTCGGTGATCGTTCGCGAGCCGACCTTGGAGTTGCCCGGTCGCAGCGTCAGCCGTCGGACCCGCGCCTGCGAGACGCGCTTGCCCTGGCGGATGTGCTTCAGGTAGAGGTCGTCGACGGCCTTCGAGTCGCGGTGGGCACAGACGTCGAGGACGACGTCGTCGCCGTCCTCGAAGGCGTTGATGTGGTGGAAGACGAATGCCGGATCGAGCTCGTAGGTGGCGGCCACGCCGCCCCGACGCCGGTCGATCAGGATCACCTCCGAGGGCTTCGATCCATCCCAGACGAAGTTCGTCGCGATCGGACCGCGGTCGGGGCTGAGAAAACGGGCGAGATCGAACTCCCAGGGCTGCGTGAAGACGGCGACGTAGCGGCGGGTGAGCGCGAACGAGTGCATGTAGCGGGGCCGCGATTGCGGAATGAAGGCGAGCTCGCGGCGCTTGCCGTCGCGCTCGCTGAGCACGCGCAGGCCCGACGGCGGGACGAGCTCGAGCTCGTAGGAGAAGCGCTCGCCGGTGTGGCGGTCGTGGTGCGGGTGCGCGGTGCCAAGCCGGCCGCTCGGCGCGGTGGTGGTCGCGCCGATCGTCTTCAGCGTCCGGCCGGAGAAGCGGACGGGGATCGGCAGTTCGGTGTGCGCCAAGAAGCGGTGCGCGAGGTGCTCGATCGAGACGTTCGCGTTCGGGATCAGCCCGAGCACCGGCAGCGTCGAGACGTCGCGGTAGAGCTCCCGGCAGGGGTCCGGGTCGGTGCCGAACTCGGAGTACTTCATGACGCCGTCACGGCGCCACGCCTTGTACGCGCTCGAGTGCAGGAAGCGGTTCCGGTAGGAGACGCGACCGTCCGTGAACGCGAACGCGTGCAGCATCGCGAGCCCGTCGAACCAGTGGTTGAGCTTCTGGTCGCCGATCTCGAACAGCGCCGGACCGTTGCGAAGCAGCACGCCCTCGAGCCAACCGGGCAGCTTGCCGGCGACCGGCACGTCGTCGATGCGGAACTCCTTCTTCAGCGAGGAGAAGCCGAGCGCGAAGCCCGGGGACTTGCCGCGCGACCGCTCCCTGGCGAGCGCCGAGGCGATCTCACCCGCCGTCCCACCCGCGATCGTCAGCGCAGTGCCGGCGGCGACGCCGTCGCGCAACAGGCGGCGCCTCGTTACCCCCGAACTCCCCGAATTCCCCATCGTGCGGGGATCCTAGCCGTCTCCGCGTTCGCTGCCGGGAGCGCGTCGGCGCCGCGTCTAGACTCAGCCGCCAAGTGGCAGAGCAGTCCCTCTATCGCCGTCACCGGCCGCAGTCGTTCGCCGAGGTCGTCGGCCAGGAGAACGTCGTTCGCACGCTCTCGAACGCGATCGAACGCGATCGCGTCAACCACGCGTACCTGTTCGTCGGCTCGCGCGGGACCGGCAAGACCTCGATGGCGAAGATCCTCGCGCGCTCGCTGAACTGCGTGGAAGGGCCGACGCTGACGCCGTGCGGAGTCTGCGAGTCGTGTGTCTCGATCGCCGCCGGCACCTCGATGGACGTGATCGAGATGGACGCCGCCTCGAACCGCTCCGTCGACGACATCCGCGAGCTCCGCGACCGCGTCTCCTACGCGCCGGCGGGCGGCGGCTGGAAGGTCTACATCCTCGACGAGGCGCACATGCTCACCCGCGAGGCCTGGAACGCCTTCCTGAAGACCCTCGAGGAGCCGCCGCCGAACACCGTCTTCGTCCTCGCGACGACCGAGGCCCACAAGGTGATGCCGACGATCGTCGACCGCTGCCAGCGCTTCGACTTCGCCCGGCCGACGCCCGAGAACATCGCCGAGGTCCTGCGCCGCGTCAGCTCCGCCGAGGGGATCGAGATCGCCGACGACGCGCTTGGCGCCGTCGCGCGGTCGGCAGGCGGCAGCTTCCGCGATGCGCTCGGCACGCTCGACCAACTCGTCGCCTACTCGGGAGCGCAGATCGCGACCGAGGACGTGATGCAGGTCCTCGGCGTCACCGACTCCGATCTGTTGCTGCGCGCGACCGACGCGATCGCAGGCGGCGATGGACGTGCCGTCCTCGGCCTCTGCGCCGAGCTCGCCCGCAGCGGCCGTGATCCCTCACGCTTCGCGGGCGATCTGATCGCCCACCTGCGCCGGCTGCTCGTGATCGGCACGCTCGGCGAGGTCCCCGCGCACTTCTTCCTCTCCGCCGAGCAGGCCGCCGGCCTGCAGGCGCAGGCCGGCGCGCTTGGCGAGGTCGAGCTCGTGCGCGCGATCGACGAGCTCTCATCGGCCGTCGCAGCCGTCCGCGAGGGCGACGAGGCCCGGATGACGATCGAGCTGGCGATGCTGCGGGCCGCGCGACCGGAGATCGACCCCTCGGCACGGGCGCTCGCCCACCGGCTCGAGCGGATCGAGCGGGCGATGGAGGCGGGCGGGGCCCCGGCGCCGGTCGCCGCAGCCGCGCCCGCGCCTGCCGCTGATGCTGCGCCGCCCCCCGCGCCTGCCGTTGACCCCCCGGCCGAGGCTCCGCCTCCCCTGGAGGACCCGCCCGCGCCGGAGGCCCCACCACCGAGCGCGCCCGGAACCCGTGGCCGAGTCGCCGGCCGAACCCGCAGCCCGGCCCCGCCGGCCCGCAGGCGCATGCGGGTGAGCCCGCAACGGACGGGGACGCGCCGAGCAATCCCGTCGAGGCGCTCACCCAGGGTGCCGTCGCGACCGCGGACACCGTGATCACCGGAGTCGGCGAGGCGATCGATCTCGAACGCCTCGCGCGTCTGTGGCCCGCCGTCGTCGACCAGGTCCGCCAGTCGGGCTCGGAGTTCCTCTCCGCGACGTTCGAGGCGGCGCGCCCCGTGTCCGTTGATGCCGAGCGCTCGACCGTCGAGATCGGCTTTCCGCCGTCCGCCGCCTTCAACAAGCGCAAGGCGGAGGCGAAGGAGAACCGCGATCGGCTCGCCGACGCGCTGCGCACGATCGTCGGCTCGCGCCTGAACACGAGCTTCGTGCTCCTGGAGAGCGAGCCTGAGGGGCCGGTCGACGAGCAAAGCGCACCTGAGCCGGTCGACGAGGGCGAGCTTGTGGAACGGTTCAAGGCGGAGTTCAACGCCGAGGAATTGATCGAAGACCCCGAGGAGGGTGAGAGCTGATGGCACGAGGACGCGGAATGCCGGGTGGCCCGGGCGGGGGCGGAGGCCTCGATATGGGGGCGATGATGAAGCAGGTCCAGAAGATGCAGGCGGACATGGCCAAGGCGCAGGAAGAGCTCAAGGACGTGACTGTCGACGCATCGGCCGGCGGCGGCATGATCAAGGTGACCATGAGCGGTGACCTCGAACTGCGCAGTGTCGAGATCGATCCCGATGCCGTCGACCCCGAGGACGTCGAGATGCTTCAGGACATGGTCATGGCCGCGGTCAACGAGGCGCTGCGGGCCGCCCAGGAGGCCGCGAGCTCGAAGATGGGCGGCGTCACCGGGGATCTGGGTGGCGGTCTCGGCGGGCTTGGCCTGCCGGGGATGTAGGACGGGTCGCCCCGCACTTGCACCCACCCGCGGTCGAGAGGCTGATCGGCGAGCTCGCGAAGCTGCCCGGAATCGGGCGCCGTACCGCGCAGCGCCTCGCCTTCTACGTGCTGCGCTCCTCCGACGCCGACGCGATCGCGCTCTCCGACGCGATCGCCGAGGTCAAGCGCTCGATCGGGCTCTGCCCGCGGTGCTTCAACCTGGCCGAGTCGGGCGAGCTCTGTGAGATCTGCGCCGACCCGCGCCGCAGCGACTCGGTGATCTGCGTCGTCGAGGAGCCGCAGGACCTGATCGGGCTCGAACGCACGGGCGAGTTCCGGGGGCGCTACCACGTACTTGGCGGGGCGCTCTCGCCGATCGACGGGATCGACCCCGACGACCTGAAGATCGCCGAGCTGCTCAGCCGGGCGCGAGCGCCGGAGGTCGAGGAGATCGTGATCGCGACGAACCCGACGACGACCGGCGAGGCGACGGCCCACCACATCGCTGAGCAACTGCGCGGGGAGGTGACGGTGACGCGGTTGGCGAGCGGCCTACCCGTCGGTGCCGACCTCGAGCATGCCGACGAAGTGACGCTCGGGCGCGCCCTCTCCGGGCGCCAGGTGCTTCCGTAGGCAGACGTGGCGCGGGGACGGGAGGGAGGCGGCTTCAGGCGTGGGAGCTGACGAAGGTCAAAGGGGAGGCTCGGGGCTGTACGGGCGGCAACGGGAGCTGGGGCTGATCGAGGCGGTCGTCGGTGCTGCGCTCGCCGCGGAGGGCGAGGCGCTGCTGTTCGAGGGGGCGGCTGGGATCGGCAAGAGCTCGCTGCTGGCGGCGGCCGCCGAACGCGCGCGCGTGTGTGGCGCCTGTGTGCTCTCGGCACGCGGCGCACGGCTCGAGCGCGAGTATCCCTGGGGCGTCGCCATCGAGCTCTTCGACGGCTCGGTCGCAGCCGACCGCGAAGCACTGCTCTCCGGGCCCGCCGGGCCGGCCGCGGCTCTCTTCGGCGCGATGCCCGGGTCGGCAGGGCCGACCGCGGATCCATTTCCGATCATCCACGGCCTCTACTGGTTGCTGATGAACGCGGTCGATCGGGGGCCGGTGTTGCTCGTCGTCGACGATCTGCAGTGGTGCGATGGCCCCACGCTCGAGCTCCTCGCCTACCTGATCCCAAGGCTTGACGGCGTCGGCGCCTCGATCGTCCTCGCCTTCTCTGGCGGCGAGGCGGTCGCCGCGGAAGCCGATCGGACCCTGGGACGCCTCGACCCGCGCGGCCCGCTCCGGCGTCATCGGCTCGCCCCGCTGTCGCGGCAGGCGGTCGGAGCCCTGGTCGAAGAGCGTTTCCCCGGTGCGGAGAAGGGGTTCACCGACGCGGCCATGGCGGCGACGGGCGGGAACCCGTTTCTCTGCGAGGAGCTGCTTCGCGCCGCGCAGGCGGCGGGGCTGGCGGCCGACGCGGACGGCGGCAGTCGGTTGGCCGAGCTGCGCCCGCCAGTCCTGGGCGAGTCGATCGCAGCAAGGATCGATGCACTCGGCCTACCGGCAGCCGGCCTCGCTGCCGCGATCGCGGTCCTCGGAGGCGGCGCCGAGCTGACCCTCGTCGCCCGACTTGCCGGACTCGACGAACAGGCGGCGGTCGCCGCCGCCGACGCGCTCGCGAGGGCGGAGATCGTGCGCGTCGAGCCACGCCTTGGCTTCGTGCATACGCTGGTCGGCGAGGCAATCCACGACGCGCTCGAGCCGGCGCGCCGCAGTCGCCTGCACATTGCCGCCGCGCGGCTGCTCTGGGAGGCGGGCGCGGATCCCGAGCGGGTCGCCCGCCATATACGCGAAGGCGGACCTGCGGGCGAGGAGTGGGCGCGCCCGGCGCTCGCGCGCGCCGCCTCCCAGGCCCTGTCCCGCGGGGCGCCCGCCCACGCTGCCGATCTACTCAGGCGCGCACTGGAAGAGCCGGGCAAGCGTGACGACGCCGCGATCCTGATCGAGCTCGGCCGGGCGGAGGTGGCGCTCGGCGATCCCGCCGCGCTTGGGCGGCTCGAGGCAGCAGCGAAGGCGGCGCCCGACGCCGTCGGCGAGGCCGCCGCGCTTGCGGTGCTCTCGTTCGGACGCTACGTCGCCGGCGACCCGGTCGGGGCATGCGCGGCCTCGGAGTCGGGCCTCGAGCGGATTCGGACTGGCGCAGGCGGACCGCTTGAGGCGGACCTGCTGTTCAGCGGCTACCTTGCGGGTCGCGCCGATCCGCGGCTCGCCGCCGGGGCCACGTCGATGCTCGCCGCCTCGCGCGTGGGCTTGGCGGGTGAGAGCACGCCCGCCGAGCTGGTCCGGCGCGTGCTGCTCGCGTGGGAAGGGCTGTTGGCGGGCGAGCTTGGGGACGGCGAGGACGTGCGGGCGATCTACGAGGTCCTCGACGCGACTCCCGACGCCGGGGTGCCCTGGTTCGCGCTCGGCCTGTTCTCGATCGTGCTCTGCTGCTCCGGCCGCTACCGGGAGGCCGGCCAGTTGATCGAGCGCTACCTGGAGCGGGCGCGGAGGCTGGGGCGCCGGCTCGAGGTCGCGATGATGCTCGAGCAGCGTTCCCACCTCCGGTTCCTCCTGGGTCAGCTCGGTGGCACGCTCGCCGACTCCGAGTCTGTCCTCGAGCTCAGCGAGGGCCGCTGGGACCAGGCGGCGATTCCGACCCGCGCGATCCTCGCGAGCGCTCTGATCGAGCGCGACGAGGATGAGCAGGCGACGGCGACTCTCGCGGTGCCGGCGGAGCTCGAGCGGCGTCTGCCCGGCACCTGGGCCCACGTCTGGCTGCCCTACGGTCGCGCGCGTATCGCGTACGCCGCCGGCGACTGGGCTGGGGCGTCCGAGCAGGCGCTGAGCTGCGGCGCGCGACTGCTCGCGATCGACGTTCCGAGCCCCGACTACTGCGAGTGGCGCTCGCTGGCGGCTCGGGGGCTCGTCCGCGCCGGGGAGGCAGAGCGGGCGCGGGAGCTGGCGCGCGAGGAGCTCGAGCTGGCGGAGAGGGGAGGATCGCCCCGGGCGCGAGGCATCGCCCGCGCGACGCTCGGCTCGCTGCTGCCGGGAGTAGCCGGGCTGGACGCCCTCGGCGAGGCGATCTCGGAGCTCGATCGCCACGGCGCAGCACTCGAGGCCGTGCGGGCGCGGGTGGATCTCGGCGTGGCCCTGCGGCGGCTCTCGCGTCCGAAGCAGGCGCGCGAGTCGCTGGCCGAGGCCCGCGAGCGCGCCGGCGCGATCGGTGCCCGCAGGCTCGAGCGCACCGCATTCGAGGAACTGCGGGCCGCCGGCGGCCGGCCACGGCGGATCGCGCTCTCCGGCGTCGAATCGCTGACCCCGGCGCAGCGCCGCGTCGCCGAGCTGGCGGCTGAGGGCCGGAGCAACCGCGAGATCGCCGCGACCCTGTTCGTGACCGTCCGCACGGTCGAGTCGCACCTGACGGCGGCCTACGGCAAACTCGGGGTCGACTCCCGGGCCGGGCTGGGCACGGCCCTGGGCACCGGCATCGGGACCTGAGGCGGCCGAACCAACGCGCGTATCGGGACCGGTACGGGCGAGAAAACTTCGTGGCCGGCCCACGATGACGGGGGCGGCGAGCACTGCTTCCCTGCGATCTAACGCGGGCTTCGGCCGGCCAACTCGACGCAAGGAGGGACGGAGATCGTGCGCAAGTCAATCGGTAGGCGGTTCAGCTTCGCGAACGTCGCTGCCGCAGTGGCACTGTTCGCGGCGCTAGGCGGCGGCGCGGCGCTGGCTGCCGGCAGGCTCGGCCCCAAGGACATCCGCAGGAACGCGATCCACTCGAAGCACATCAAGCGACACGCGATCCACTCGAAGCACGTCAAGCGCAACGCGATCCACTCGAAGCAGATCAAGAACGGATCGCTGAAGCCGATCGACTTCCACGACGGGGCGCTGCCGGCGGGGCCGCAGGGTGAGACGGGGCCGCAGGGTGAGGCGGGGCCGCAGGGTGAGACGGGGCCGCAGGGTGAGACGGGGCCGCAGGGTGAGGCGGGGCCGCAGGGACCGGCAGGGCCGACCTACGCCGCGTTCACCTCGGCCGAGAACGGCCCGGACACGGGCGCTCCTCTCGTGTTCACGCCAATCGCGAGCCTCGATCTTGGGCCGGGTTCTTACCTGCTGACCGCGAACGCCGTGATGGACAACAACACACCCTCGTCCGCGGCGTTCCTGTGCTGGCTCTATCTCGGCGACACGAAGGTGGCGACCGAGGGCGCCCAGGTGGGGGCCTCCACGGGTACGGGTAACGCAGCGGTCGACGAGTACTCGCTCGCGATCCAGAGTGGCGGCACCTTGACCTCGGCAGCGAGCGCAACGCTCAAGTGCCGCGGCAGCGGTGGCACCAGTGGCGCGTTCAGCACCCGCGCGGTCTCGCTGTCTGCGATCAAGGTCGGAACGCTCGACGACCAGAGCTGATCCGCGCGGGGCGCTGCGAATCAATCGGCAGCGCCGGGCGACGCGCCGGCGGCCGCCGGCCTGACCCTCAGTAGCTTGGCGGCGGCGGGTCGTTCGGCGGGGGCCCGCCGCGTCGCCGGTCCGCCGACTGGAAGACCATCACGGCGAGCGAGATCACCAGCAGCGCCGCGCCGGCGATCATCAGGATCAGCCCGACGACGTCGAGGTCGACGCCGGAGATGGTGACGTTCATCGCGTAACGCAGGATCGCCCCGACCGCGATCAGGAATATTGAGCCTCCAATGGACATGGGCGGGACCCTATCGGCCTCGTCGGCAGGAAGTGGATCGCCGCCGGCGATGCGGGCTCGGCGTGAGTCGGGGCCTATGCGGCCGCCTCGTCCGGTTCTGCGCATCTACGCGATGAGCAGAGCCGTGAGAACGAGCGGTTCACGCGTCGGAAGCTGCTCCTCGCGCGGAGCGGCATCGGGCCGATTCGCGCAAGTCAGGGCGTGATCGTCCAGTAATGGGGCCTATGGGGTCCTTAACTGGACGACTATGTCGCCACCTGGCTCGGTTCGACCTTGAGGCAGATGAGCTCCCAGCGGCGGGGCAAACGCGGCCCGCCGGTGCACGAGGCGTTCTTGTTTCGAAGTTGCGCGGGCCGAACGTCCCTCAGGCACGTCCATAGAAACGGATGCGGGACGTTCGGCACCGAGGTTCCGGTCCCGCGGAACCTCCTCCTGCAGGGTGAGTACCGATACGAAGGGTCACGGCGCCCCGCGAAGCGTTCCGCGTGCTCGTCGCCAGCAGAGGCAAGCTCGGCAGCGGGACGCGCTAACTCGTCAGCCCGATCCGCCCCTTCATCTCGAGCACGCGGCCGGCGGCGCTGTCGAGGCGCTGGCTGCTGATCGCGCCGCTGGCGACGGCTTGGCGCAGTGCGTTGCGAACCGGCTCTATGTATGCCGGATCGGAGATCTGGACCATGTCGGCGCCGGCCTCGATCGCGTCGACCGCGGCCTCGGTCGACCTTGTAGCCGGAGCGGATCGCGCCCTCGAGCAGATCGCCGCTGATCGCGACGCCGCCGAAGCCGAGCCCGCGCCGCAGGACGCCGTCGAGCACGGCGGGGGAGAGCGAGGCAGGCGTCACCGGGTCGTAGGCGCTGAAGAAGGCGTTCGAGATGACGACCGCGGGCGCGCCCTGCTCGAAGGCCGCCGCGAAGGCGGGGATGTCGCGGGTCTCGAGCGTGCCGGCGTCGATCGCGACGCTCGCCGGTCCGCTGCCGGTGTCCTCGGCGGCCCCGCCCTGGCCCGGGAAGTGGGCGGGGATGCAGGCGACCTTGTGCTCGGCGCAGCCGGCGAAGGCGCCGGCGACCATCGCGTTGACGACCGCCGGGTCGTCGGAGAAGGCGCGGTCGGAGATCGCGCTGTCGAGCGTCGCGATGTCGGCGAGCGGGCCGATGTTGAAGTCGAAGCCCTCCTCGTGCAGGGCCTTCGCCATCTCGCCGGCCCACGCCTCGGCCGCCCGCGGCTTGCCGGTGTCGCCGACCTCGATCGCGCGCGCGTCGGGCGGCAGGTCCGGCGAGCTCCCGGTAGTCGCCTCCCTCCTGCGTGGTGCCGATCATCGCCGGCACCTGACCGCTGTGCTCGCGCCCGCAGCTCCTTCGTCAGCGCCTTGCCGCCGCCGGCCCCGGGCCAGGCGTCGCGAGTCGACGAGCACGCGCGCCGAGCGTGCCGTCGTCGGGACCCGGGTCGGCGGCCATGATCAGCTGGTCGACCTTCTCGTCGTCGCTGAGCCCGCCGAGCCGCTCGGTCGTCTGCGGCGCGAGCTTCGCCGGCGAGATCGTCGTCGTGCGGCGGCCCGGAGTTGTGGCCGCCGCCGAAGAGCAGCACCCAGAGCAGGGCCGTGGCGCCGATCGCGACGCCGGCGGCGACGAGCCTGCGCCTCAGGTACGACGGAGCGGTCCAAGGCGGCCGCGATCAAAGCAGAGCCGCCCGGCCCGGGCGGCGGTCCGGGCCGCGTGCGCGCACGGGCGTCACCGCGACGGCTCTATCCTGATGCGCCCCATGGACGCGAGTGAATCGATCGCCCCCCTCGCCGACAAGCAGGTCGTCGTGATGAAGTTCGGCGGCACCTCGGTCGCCGGCCCGGAGGACCTGAAGCGCGCCGCGCGGCCGGATCGTCGCCGCGCGCGAGGCCGGGCAAGTCGGTCGTCGCCGTGCTCTCCGCCCGCGGCAAGACGACCGACGATCTGATCCGCCAGGCCGGCGAGATCTCGGAGCGCCCTCGCCGCGCGAGATGGACATGCTGCTCTCCACCGGGGAGCGGATCTCCTGCGCGCTCTGCGCGATGGCGATCTGGGACATGGGCCATCAGGCGATCTCGCTGACCGGCTCGCAGGCCGGCATCGTCACCGACTCCTCGCACACCAAGGCGCGGATCCTCGACGTCCGCGCCGATCGCATCCGCGCTGCGCTGGATGCCGACAGCATCGTCCTGGTCGCCGGCTTCCAGGGCGTCTCCACCGACTCCAAGGACGTCACCACGCTCGGCCGCGGCGGCTCCGACACCACCGCGGTCGCGCTCGCCGCCGCGCTCGGGGCCGAGGTCTGCGAGATCTACACGGACGTCGCCGGCGTCTTCAGCGCCGACCCGCGGATCGTGCCCGACGCCCGCAAGCTCGCCGATCGTCAGCTTCGAGGAGATGCTCGAGATGTCCGCTTCGGGAGCCAAGGTGCTGCAGCTGCGCAGCGTCGAGTACGCCCGCAACTACGACGTCCCGATCCACTGCCGCTCCTCGTTCGAGGATGGCCCCGGTACCCTCGTGGTCTCCGAGGACGAGACGATGGAACGACCGCTTGTCACAGCAGTAGCCCACTCGAGCGACGAGGCGCGCGTAACCCTCGCCGGGATCAAGAACGAGCCCGGCGTCGCCGGGCATATCTTCAGCGGGCTCGCCGAGGCGAACGTCAACGTCGACGTGATCATCCAGAACGAGCCGGTCTCGAGCGAGCACGGCGCCGATCTCTCCTTCACCGTCACCCGCGAGGACCTGCCGACGGCGCTCGACGCGATCGAGAAGATGGGCATCGAGGGCGGTGAGGTCCTCACCGACGAGCAGATCGGCAAGGTCTCGATCGTCGGCGCCGGCATGCGCAGCCATCCGGGCGTCGCGGCCAAGGTCTTCGAGGTGCTCGGCGATGCCGGCATCAACATCCACATGATCTCGACCTCGCCGATCAAGATCAGCTGCGTGATCGCCGCCGACCAGGTCCCCGACGCGGTCCGCGAGCTCCACGCGGCCTTCGAGCTCGGCGCCGACGCGATCCACGAGGAGCAGCCGACCGGCATCCACCACCGGCCCCGGGTGACGCCGTGAGCTGGCGCGTCGGCGTGCTCGGCGCGACCGGCGCGGTCGGCTCGACGATCCTCGAGATCCTCGCCGAGCGCGACTTCCCGGTCTCCGAGCTCGTCCCCTTCAGCTCCGCGCGCTCGGCGGGCAGCCGGTGACCTTCGCCGGCGAGCGAGCTGCGCTGCGTCGAGCTCGCCGACGGGGCGATCGACGGGCTCGACCTCGTGATTTCCTCGGCCGGCGGCTCGGTCAGCGCCGAATGGGCACCGAAGCTCGTCGCAGCGGGCGCCGTCGTCGTCGACAACACGAGCTACTGGCGCATGCACGAGCACGTGCCGCTCGTCGTCCCCGAGGTCAACCCGGACGCCGTCGAGGCGCATCGCGGGCTCGTCGCCAACCCGAACTGCTCGACGATGCAGATGGTCGTCGCGCTCAAGCCGATCCTCGACGCGGCGGGGATCGAGCGGCTCGTCGATCTCGACCTACCAGTCGGTCTCCGGCACCGGCCGGCGGGCGATCGAGGAGCTGAAGAGCCAGACGCGGGCGGCGCTCGACGGCGGCAGCGCTGCCGCCGAGGTCTATCCGCACGAGATCGCCTTCAACGTGCTGCCCCAGGTCGAGACCTTCAAGGACGGCGACGACTACACGACCGAGGAGCGCAAGATGATGGCCGAGACGCGCAAGATCCTCGACCGCGACGAGGAGCGAGCTCGGCGTCTCGGCGACCTGCGCCCGCGTGCCCGTCTTCAATGCCCACTCCGAGTCGGTCAACGTGCAGACGGCCGAGCCGCTCAGCCCCGACCAGTGCCGCGAGATCCTCGCCGCGGCGCCGGGGATCGTCGTCGTCGACGATCCGGCGGCGGGCCGCTACCCGCTCGCCACCGACGCCGCCGGACGCGACGAGGTCCTCGTCGGCCGCATCCGCCGCGATCCCTCGCACGAGCGCTGCCTCAACCTGTGGATCGTCGGCGACAACCTGCGCAAGGGCGCGGCGACGAACGCCGTGCAGGTCGCCGAGCTGCTCGCCGAGCGCGACCTGATCCGCGTCCCGGAGGGCTCGCTGGCCGCCTGAGCCTCCGGGCGGTCGCCGCGGCGACCTGCCCGCCGGCCGGCACCGAAGCGAGGATCTGAGACCGCCCTTGATCGGCGTCTACCTCACGGTCCTGATCCTGCTCGTCGCCGTCTCGGCGGTCGGCCAGGCGCTGATCTCGATCTCGCTCGGCGTTCGCCGTGGCGAGCCGATCGCGTTCTCGTGGCTGGCGCCGGCCGTCGGCATCGCCGCGCTGCTCATCCTCGAGGGGATCGCGGCCCGCCTGCCCGGCGATGCGATCACCGCCGCCGTCGCGCTCGTCGCGTCGCGACGCTGCTCTCGCTCTGGTGGCTGCAGGAGCCGCCTGACCGGCATCGCGCGACTCGCTCGCTCGTCGGCCTGCCGGTGGTCGCGATCGCGCTGCTCGGAGCCTCGATCCCGTTCGCGATCGCCGGCCACGTCGGCATCCTCGGCGCCGGGCTGATCAACGACGACATGGCCTCGCACCTGCTGATCGCCGAGTACGTGCGCGGCGACAGCGGCTTCGTCCCGAGCTTCGTCAAGGGCGGCTATCCGACCGGTCCCCACGCGATCGTCGTCGCCGTCGCGCAGATCGGCGGCTGGGGTCTGGTCGACGTCTTCAGCGGCTTCACGCTGGCGCTCGCGCCGCTCACGGGGATGATCGCGCTCGGCCTGCTCGGCGAGCGAGCTGTCGCGGCTGCGCCGCGTGGTCGGCGCCTCGCTCGTCTCGCTCACCTATCTCGGCGCCTCGTATCTGAGCTCGGGCGCCTTCAAGGAGCCGCTGCAGGCGCTGATCCTGATCGCCTTCGCCGTGCTCCTCGCGCAGCTGCTCGGGATGCGGACGGCGGCCGACCCGGAGCGTCCGCCGCGGCGCCGGCGTGCGGCCGATCCTGCGGGTCGTCCCCGTCGCCGCGCTGGCCGCCGCCTCGGTCTTCAACTACAGCCTCCCGGGGCTGCTCTGGATCGGCGCCGTCGGCGCGCTCGTGCTCGCCGCGCGCCTCTGGGTCGTCCGCCCGCGGCCGAAGCTGCCGCCCGACTGGAAGCGGCGGCTCGCCCCGTATCTCGCCGGGGCGGTCGTGCTCGTCCTGCTGGCGACCGTCCAGGAGTGGAGCCGGATCGCCGACTTCGCCCGCCTGCAGGCGCTGAACCCTGAGCGTTTCGGGTCGGACCTCGGCAACCTCAAGGAGGCGATCTCGCCGCTCGAGGCGCTCGGCATCTGGCCGACGGGCGACTACCGGACCGCGGCGGCCGATGCCGGCGGCCCGACGATCGCCTTCTACGCCCTCGCCGTCCTCGCCCTGCTGGCGCTCGGCGCCGGGCTGGTGGACTCCCGCCGGCGGAGGCTCTGGGCGCTGCCGGCGGCGCTCGCCGCGATCGCGGGCGTCTGGCTGCTGACCGCCGTTTTCAGCACGCCCTACATCGCCGCCAAGGCGCTTGCGATCGCGGCGCCGCTCGTGATGCTGATCGCCGTCCGCGGCGTGCTCAGCCTCAAGGGCCGGGCCGTGACCGCCCTCGCCGTCGCCTTCGTCCTGCTCGCCTCGGCCTCGAGCCTGCTCGCCCTGCGGCAGGCTGCGGTCGGCCCCTCGACCCACGCATCCGAGCTTGCGCAGATCCGCGACGTCGTTCAGGGCGAGCCCGTGCTGTTCCTCGGCCGCGACGACTTCATCGCCTACGAGCTCGCGGGCTCCGACGAGATCACCGGCATCGTCGCCAACTACTACTCGGTCAGCGACGCGCGCAGCCGCTTCCAGAAGTCGAAGCGGGGCGGGGAGAAGTTCGATGTCGACGCGCTCTTCCCGAAGACGCTCGACGAGTTCAAGTGGATCCTCTCGCCGAGCGGCCAGCCGCGGTCGGGAGCGCCGCCGCGGTTCGTGCCGGTCGTCGAGACGCGCGACTACATCCTCTGGAAGAACACCGGGAAGACCGGCCGCCGCAAGACGCTCGACGAGGGGATCTACCCGGGCGCCTACCTGCACTGCGACACGCCCGCGCTACGCCGCGAGTTCACGGGCAAGGGGACCACCACGGTCTGGAAGAAGCCGCCCGTGATCGGCGACGAGAGCAAGTGGCGGCCATCGGCGACGGCGACCGATTCACGGCCCGCTTCGCAGGCGCTGACGCTGAGCCCCGGCACCTGGGACATCTCGCTGCAGTACGACAGCCGCCGGCCGGTCCACGTCACCTCCGACACGCTCGGCCTCGACGAGACGATCCCGGCCAACCTCGACTTCCGCGGGCCTTCACCGTTCTTCCCGGTCGGCAAGGTCGACGTCAGCGAGCGGACGAAGCTGACGATCACGGCGGCACCGGTCGAGCCGAACCTCTTCGCCCGCCTCGTTCACGCACCCAACGACGCTCACCTGCGGGCTGTCTCGGCGACACCGGAGGACGTCATCCGCCGGGTCCACCGGCGCCGCTCCTGCGGTCGCTACGTCGACTGGTACAGGGCGCGGGGCTAGGGCGCCGCCGAACGTCCCTCACCCGGGGCTATAGGCCCGGTTGGTGGACGTTCGGCGTGTTGGCGCGTGCCCCCGCAGCCCGCTGTGACAGGTGGCTAATCTCGCTGGCCATGTGGGAAGCAATGGGGCCACCGCTGAAGACGGCGCTGACCGGCGCCTTCCTCGTCGGCTGCGCGCTGGTCTTCCTGCGTCCACCCGATCTCGCCGGGCTCGAGAGCCTGCTCAAGATCCTTGCCGGAGCCGCTCTGATCGCCGTGCTGGTCGGATGGGCGACGGTGAGGCTGGCAGGCGAGGAGATGCCCGAGCCGGAGTTCCGCAAGCTCGTCGACCGTAGCGAGCTCCTTGCCCGGCTGCCGGCCCCGGTGGCCCCGCCGAGCGAGTTCGACGAGCTCGTCATCGAGGCGCTCGACGAGCTGCCCGAGGACTTCCAGCGGGTGCTTGACACCGTTCCGGTCGTCGTCTCAGACCTCGGCCACCAGCATCGGGCCTACGGCCACTACATCGGCGACACCGTCGCCCGTGACAACTATCCGGACCACATCGTCATCTACCAGGACACGCTCGAGCGCGACTTCGGCCACCACCCCGACCTCCTCCGCGCCCAGGTCAAACGCACCGTCCGCCACGAGGTCGCCCACCACCTCGGCTGGGGCGAGCAGGGCGTGCGCGAGCTCGGGCTGTGAGGCTCAGCAGTCGGGTTTGCGGTCGTAGCCGGGAACGTATTCCGGCAGCGTCATCCCCCGGGCGAGCTTGAGGACCTTGCGCTCGGGCAGCTGCGCCTGGAGCCCGAGCAAGCCGCTCGGATGGGCGCGCGTTGCGGGCCAGATCAGGTCGTAGACGCGGCCGTCCTTGCCCGCGGCGAAGCTGGACTCGAGGCCGCGCGCGCCACCGATCTCGACGCGGTGCGTTGGCGGCAGGTCGCAGCCGTCGAAGCCGATCCCCTGGCCGTAGCGGAGGGTGATCGGCGTGCCGTCGCCGGTCGGAAACGTCAGCTGCGCGCTCGAATCGGAGCCGCGCCCGGTCACCGGTGCTGTATCGGCGAGCGCGGGCGGCACTGCCGCCTCGAAGCCGGCTTTGCCGGTGGCCCACCGAGCGGCCGCGGCGGCCGACGGGAACTCGATCTGCTCGCTCGTCGAGCGCGTGATCGTGAACGTGTGCTCGGTCGTGGTGGCGGTGCTGCTCGCCGCCGCTTCCGGCCCGTCATCCCCTTTCCCGCAAGCCCCGATCCCCACCGCGGCCATGGCGGCGGCCACGGCGATCGTCGTTGCCTTGCCTCCCACGGAGGGATCAGATCACGCCCCGGCGCCTCCCGCAACGCGGCGGCTACTCGCCGAAGTCCTCGAGCGAGTCGTTCACGCGGCTTGCCAGTGCGCGGAAGAAGTCGGAGCGGGTGACGACGGCGTGCACCTGGCCGTGGGTGGCGATCGGGATGATCAGCACGCGGTGGTGCAGGAAGAGCTCGGCGAGTTGAGTGTCCGAGTGCTCGTCCTCGACCAGGACGTGGTCGGTCGTCAGGTACCCGGAGATCGGCTCCTCGGCGCAGCCGAGACGGCGCTCGATCGTCTCGTCGATCGTCCGTCTGATCGCCGCCGCCGACCCCAGGTCCTTCATGTAGCCGGGAAAGAAGGCGGTCATGAACTCGCGCTCGCCGAAGATCCCGACGAACTTGCCGTTCTCGTCAACCGCCGGCAGCGCCGGCAGCCCGGAGGCGATCACCTTGCGCGTCGCCGAGCCGATCGGCTCGCTCGCCGGCAGCGGTTCGACCTCGACGACGGTCTCTTCGATCAGTGCCTTGGTCATCGATCCAGCCTACTCCGGGACTGGCGCGGGCTCAGCCCCGGCGCTCATAGGGCGATGTACCGGAGGCCGATGTAGCCGGAGGCGATCACGAGGCTGATCAGCGTCACCGGCAGGCCGATCCGCAGGAAGGGCATGAAGCCGATCGGCTTGCCGGCGCGCTCCGCGAGCCCGGAGGCGGCGACGTTGGCGGCGGCGGCGATCACGGTCATGTTGCCGCCGAAGCAGGCGCCGAGCGAGAGCGCCCACCAGTAGGCGTCGTCGCCCGGCTGCTGCAGCGACTGGACGACGGGGACCATCGCCGTGGTGAAGGGGATGTTGTCGATCACGCCCGAGCCGATCCCCGAGATCCAGGTGATGCCGAAGAGCTCCGCGGTGCGGTTGCCGCCGGTCACGTCCTTGATCGCCGTCGCGACGTGGTCGATCGCGCCCGTCTGCTCGAGCGCGCCGACCATCACGAACAGCGCGACGAAGAAGAACAGCGTCGCCCACTCGATCTTCGCGAGCGACTCCTCGAGATCCTGGCGCGTGACGAGCAGGCCGACCGCCGCACCGGTCAGCGCAACCGTCGCGGGCTCGACGCCGATCGCCCCGTGGATGAAGAAGGCGACGATGGTGAGCGCCAGCACCGTGCCCGTCCGCTTGAGCTCGTCGGCGTCGCGGATCGAGGAGGCGGCGTCGAGCTCCATCACCACCTTGCGGCTTTCCGGCGGGATCTGCAGCCGCGGCCGGTAGACGAGATACAGGAGCGGCAGCACGCAGACGAACGTCAGCACCACCGCCGGCGCGAGGTTGACGAGGAAGTCGGTGAAGCTGAGGCCGGTGGCGCCGGCGATGATGATGTTCGGGGGATCGCCGATCAGGGTGGCGGTGCCGCCGATGTTGGAGGCGATCACCTCGATCACGATCAGCGGGATCGGGTCGAGGTCGAGCGCGTCGGCGAGCAGGAAGCTGACCGGGACGACGAGCAGGATCGTCGTCAGGTTGTCGAGGAAGGCGGAGAGCAGCGCCGTCGTCGTTGCGAGGTACAGAACGACGTAGGCGGGGCGCCCGCGCGAGATCTGCCCGGCGCGGATCGCGATGAAGTCGTAGACGCCGGTCGCCTGGGTCAGGTGGACGAGGATCATCATCCCCGCCAGCAGTCCGATCGTGTTGAAGTCGATCGACTCGATTGCCAGCTCCTGGTCGTACGTGCGTGCCGACGAACAGCACGACGACCGCGGCGCCGAGCAGCGCGACCTTCGTCCGGTGCACGCGCTCGCTTGCGATCAAGCCGAGCACGAGGATGAATGCGATGACAGCTACCGCCATGAAGCAGAAGGCCGGGCAGAGCCCGGCCGCAGGGGTCAGTCTATGGGCCCGTCCCGGTGAGCGGTTCGACCGCCTGGCGGGCTGGACCGCTAGATCGGGTCTGCGGCGCTCGGCTCAGGCGTCGCAGTGGCCCGTCGCAGCAGTGGCGGCACGATCAGCGTAGTCAGGATCGACATCCCGACGATCGCCGCGAACAGCTCCTCGTCGACGACGCCCGCCGTCATGCCGATGCCGGCGATGATGATCCCGACCTCGCCGCGGGGGATCATTCCGAGCGCGACGATGCGCGAGTCCCGGGGGTCGAGCGAGCGGGCGCCGAGGCGGGCGCCAACCACCTTCGTGCCGTGGCGAGCACCGTCAGGCCCGGCGATCACGAGCAGCGTCGAGGGCTCGAAGATGACGCTGAGGTCGAGCTCGAGCCCGATCGAGGCGAAGAAGAAGGGCGGGAAGAACGCGTACAGCGGCGCGATCTCGTCCTCGATCGGATGCTGATCCTTGGTCTCGGCGACGATCATGCCGGCCAGGAAGGCGCCGATCACCGCGGCGAGGCCGACCTTTGCGGCGAGCGCCGCGATCGCCAGACACAAGATCACGGCCGGCAGCAGCGGCGAGTCGGCGAAGCGCGGCGCCTGCAGGAGCTGCGGCCAGCGCCGCAGCACGGCGGTCCCGCCGAGCGCGAAGAAGGCGACGAAGCCGACCGCGAGGCCTGCGGAGACGAGGATCGAGCCGAGGTCGACGCCGCCCTCCGGCGGCGATTCCGGCGGCGACGGCGACGAGCAGCAGGGCGAGGATGTCGTCGACGACCGCGGCGCCGAGCACCGTCCGCGCCGCCGCGCGTAGTCAGGATGCCGAGCTCGGCGAAGACCGCCGAGGTGATGCCGACGCTCGTCGCGGCCAGGCCCGAGCCGATGAAGAGGCTCGTCTCGATGCTCTCGCCGAAGACGAGGCCGGCCGCGGTCCCCGCCGCGAACGGCACGACCACGCCGCTGACGCCGACGCGCGGCGGCGGTGCCGCCGACCTCGCGCATGTCCGAGAGCTTGCGTCTCGAGCCCGACCCAGAAGAGCAGGAAGACGACGCCGAGCTCGGCGAAGACCTCGGTCGTCTCGCTCGGGCGCGACGATCCCGAGCACCGAGGGCCCGATCATCACGCCGGCGAGGATCTCGCCGATCAGCGCGGGCTGGCCGAGGCGTTTGAACAGCTCGTCGCCGAGCTTGGCCGCGAGCAGGATGATCGCCAGGTCGGCGACGACCCCGGCAACCGGGCTCGTCGCCGCGAGCGGCAGGACGGCCCCATCAATCGCGCGTATCGCCTGCTGCGAGCTGCCGGCGGCCGGCGATACCGAGCTTGCGGTAGGTGTTGGAGAGATGCACCTCGACGGTCTTCACCGTGACGAAGAGCTCGCCGGCGATCTCGCGGTTCGTGCTGCCCGGCGACGGCGAGGTCGGCGACCCGGCGCTCACAGTCGGTCAGCGATTCGGGCCCGAAGAGCGCGTGCGGCGGGCCCGCATGCCCGACGCGCGCAGCTCGGTGCGGGCGCGATCGGCGAGCGGCTCGGCGCCCGCAGTCGTGGGCGAGGTCCATGCCGCGCATCAGCGGCTCACGCGAGCCGCTCTTGCGGTTGCGCCGTCGCATCTCGGCGCCGAGGTCGACCAGCGCCGCGGCCAGCTCGAGCCGCGCCTCCGATGCCTCGAGCACCTCGATCGCTTCGCTAGCAGCTCCTCGCGCGCGCTTCTCTCGGCCCCGCGAGCGTCCGCAGCGCGATGCCGATCTGCCGTGGCGCGCCCCACCGGCGCGCCAGCTCGAGCTCCTCCTCGGCGAGCTCGACGGCCTCGGCGTCCCGGTCGAGCGCCAGCAGAGCGTCGCAGACGACCGGCCTCCACGACAGCCAGGTCGAGGCGACCCCGTCCGCTGCTCGTACATCTGGCGGGCCCGGTGTGGCCTCCGCCAGCGCCCCCTCGGCGTCGCCGTCGTGCGAGCCGCAGCCGAGCCCGCGTCGAGGCGACGTTCATCCACTGCCAGCCAAACGGCGTCTGCTTTTCGCAGGGCACCTCGGAGGCGAGCACCGCGCGGGCGGCCTCGCTCGCGGCCCCTAGCAGCAGAGCATCGGCGCGGATCCATGCCGACCAGGCCACTCCCGGCCCCAACCCGTAGGAGTGGCTCAGTCGCAGCGACTCGCCGGAGTCCTCCGCCGCCGAAGGCAGATCGCCGCCGAACAGATGGGCCCAACCCCGAAAGATCAGGTTCGCCAGGTGGCCGACCATCGAGCCGAAGCGCTCGTCCCACTCCAGCGACTCGTTCAAGAGCGTGATCGCCTCGCTGCGTAGTGGCCGGCCAGAGTCAGAATCTGCGGTGGACCGAGCTGGGTGACCGTTGATCCCCTCGCGGATCAGGATGCCCCCCCGCGCGGCGACCCTGCCGCGATCGGCGACCTCCTCCGCCGCTCCGCTCCAGAGTCCGTGCCTCGGCCGTCGCCGCGAGCGAGAGCATCGCTCGAGATGCCGTAGTCGTCACCGTCGGAGTCGACCTCAGCGAGCAGCTGGGCGGCAGCGTTCGCGCTGCCTCGGCGGGGAAGGCGATCGAGTTGACCAGGCTGGTCTCGACCAGGACCACCTCCATGCGCCGGGCCAGCTGCCGATCGCCGTCCGGGATCGTCTCCAGCGTCCGCTCGACCACGCCGACTGCCTCGGGCACGCGCTCCTGCAGGATCAGCGCGCGCGCCAACAGCTCGGCGACGGCGACCTTGAACGGTGGCTCGCGGATCCGCTCGAACGCGGCGCCGAGATGCTCGATCGCGCGCGGGCCATCGACCAGCATCTCCGCCGCGCCGAGCTGAGCGAGAACGCCGGTGAGCTGCTCGGGCGGGGGCGGCTCCTCGAGGGCTCTCCGCATCAGCGCGCTGGCCGAGCGCGATCGCCGCCGCGGCCGCCGCCAGCACGGCCGCCTGGCGCAGCAGCGCGACGGCCTCGGCGTCGCTCGCGCGGATCGACCCGCAGCAGGTGGCTGGCGATCAGCGTCGGCGGCGCCGAGACGCGCTTCATGATCTCCACCGCGCTGCGGTGCAGCCGCACCCGTTCCGGCGCGGCGATCGACTCGTAGATCGCCGAGCCGACGACCGGGTGGACGAACTGGACCTTGATCCCGGGCCGCAGCACCTCGAGCCGGACGAGCTCCAGCGATGCCTGATCGGCGGCCCGCTCGTCGAGGCTCGCGAGCTCGATCGCCCGGATCAGCTGCGCGTCCTCGCCGAGCACCGCCGCCGCCTCGGCGAGACGGCGCGCGTCGCAAGTCCGGCTTGCGACAGCCGCACCTCGACCGTGCGCGAGACGGCGCGAGCCCCGAGCGTGGCGATCTTGCCGGCCAGCGCTGCGCCCGTCGCTTCCGGCCCCTCGACCTCGAGGGTCCGCGCCAGCTCCGAGAGCAGCAGGGGTTGCCGCCGGTCGCCTCGTGAGCCTCTCGCAGGACGTCCGCGGTTGCGGCTTCGCCGAGCCGCTCGCGCAGGCGCCTCGGCCGAACCCTCGCGGCGAGAGCGCCCGCGGGCGCACGCGATACGCAGTGCGGCTCCGCGGTGAGCGCCGCGACCGCCCCCAGGTCGGTCCCGGGCTCGTTTGGCCGCAGGGTCCCCGCGAGCACCGCCGGCATGTCGCCGATTCGGCGGCTGAGGAACTCCAAGAAGCCGAGCGAGGCGCCATCGACCCAGTGCAGGTCGTCGATCGCCAGCAGCAGCGGCTGCCGGTCGGCGAGGCGGCGCACCAGCCAGTGCAGGCCATTGAAGATCGCGTAGGTGCGTCCGGCGGCCCCCTCCGGCGCCGTCGTCCCCTCGAGCAGGCTGCGCGCCGCGCTCGCCGGCCCCGCCCAGAGCTCCTCCAGCTCACCGGCGCCGGATGCCGACCAGCACCGGCTCGAGCAGGCTCCGGACCACGCCCCACGAGTACTCGCGCTCGCGCTCGCCGGCGCGGGCGCCGAGCACCCGGTAGCCATCGTCCTGGGCGAGGCCGTGGGTGGCGTCGAGCAATCGCGACTTGCCGAGCCCGGCCGCGCCCTCGATGATCAGGCACAGGCCCTCGCCGGAGGCGCCGCGGCCAGGGCGCGCTCGATCGTCTGCAGCTCCCTCTCCCGTTCAAGCAGCGGATAGTCGGAATAAGCCATTCGTGGTAAGGAGGGTCCGGCGGTGGGGGCGGCGATTGTAGTTGTCCGCGGACCCGGCAAAACCTTGGGGTAGGGGTTTGGGGTCGCGCCTCGATGTGGGGACGCTCCCGGCGGCGCAGGATGGTGTCATGAGAGCTGACCTCGACACCACCCTGACCGAGCCAACCCCTACCGCACGTGGCCGCCGCGACCAGCGTTGCGCCCGCCGCTTCGGGCGCCGTTCCCGCGATCGGAGCCACGGTTGGCAGCACCCACGACGCGCCTTCTGGCGTCGGCTATCTCGTCGTGCTCGCAACCCGTGAGCACACCGAGGGCCGGATGACCGAGCTCGAGGCAGTCTGCGGCCCCGGCGCCCCGGGGGTGGCGGAGCGCGCCTTCGAGGCGCACGAGGTGCGCTTCGAGGTGCTCGAGGGCCGGCTCACGATCGGCGATCGACGGCCAGCCACGCGAGCTCGCGGCGGGCGGTGCCCTGACCCTGCCACGCCGGCACCGCGCACCGGATCTGGGTCGAGCCGGGCGGACCCCGGCCCGCTTCACCTGGCGGATGCAGCCCGCGGCCAGCGAGCGCGACCTCACCCGCCTCGTCTTCGGCGAGCCCGTCGCCGCGGCTGCACTGAGAGCAGCTTCAGCGAGCAACAACCCCGACCACAACGAGGAGAGACGCATGTCCGCCAATCCGCCACCACCACGATCCGACCGACGCCGATCCGATCGCAGCCGAACTCACCGGCGAGCTCCACGGCCCCGGCGAGCCGGCTGGGATGAGGCTCGCGCGCGCCTGGAACCTGGCCGTCGATCAGCATCCAGCCTGCGTCGCCATCCCCGCCGACGCCGACGACGTCGTCGCGCTGATCGGCTGCGGCCCGAGCGCTCCGGCCTGCGCGTCGCCGTCGCAGGGCACCGGGCCACAACGCGGCCGCCTACGCCGATCTCGACGGCACCCTGCTGATCAAGACCGAGCGGATGCGCGGCGTCGAGATCGATCCGGCGCGCGCGGATCGCGCGGGTCGAGGCGGGCGTCGATCTGGGGCGACGTCGTCGGCCCGGCCGCCGAGCACGGGCTGATGGCCCTGCAGGGCTCCGCCCACGACGTCGGCGTGGTCGGCTACTCGCTCGGCGGCGGGGTCAGCTTCCTGGCCCGCAAGCACGGCCTTGCCTGCGAGCGCGCTGCGCGCGGTCGAGATCGTCACCGCCGACGGCGCGCTGCGCCGGGTCGACGCCGACAGCGAGCCGGACCTGTTCTGGGCGCTGCGCGGCGGCGGCGGCAACTTCGGGGTCGTCACCGCGATCGAGATCGAGCTGCTCGAGCGCGGCTCGATCTACGCCGGGGTGCTCTTCTTCCCGATCGAGCGGGCGGGCGAGGTCCTGCCGAGCTGGCGCCGCTGGACCGCAGACGTGCCGGAGGAGATGACCTCGGTCGGCGCCGCTTCGGCCGTTCCCGCCGCTGCCGGAGGTGCCGGAGTCGCTGCGCGGCAAGTCGTTCGCGCGTGATCGAGGCCTACTGGCTCGGCAGCGCCCGAGGAGGGCGACCGGCTGCTGGCGCCGCTGCGCGCGCTCGGGCCGGCGATGGACACGGTCGGAATCGTCGATCCGGTCGGCCTGCTCGCCGATCCACATGGATCCGCCCGAGCCCGGTTCCCGGGATCGGCGACCACATGATGCTGGCGAGCTCGACGAGGCGACGATCGCGCGCTTCGTCGACGCGACGCGCGGGCCAGTCCCGAGGGCCCGCCGCTGATGTTCGAGATCGCGCCATGCCGGCGGCGCGCTCGGCCGCCGCAGCGAAGGATGCGGCGCGCTCGGCGCGATCGAGGGCGAGTTCATGACCTTCGCGGTCGGCATCCCGATCGAGCCGGCAGCTCGGCGCCGGCGATCGACGCCAAGCTCGGCGCGCGTCCGGGAGGCGCTGGCGCCGGTCGATGCCGGCAGCAGCTACCTCAACTTCGCCGAGCGAGCGGTCGATCCGGAGGCATCTTCGGCGAGCGGCTCGGCCGCCTGCGCGAGATCCGCGACCGCTACGACGCGGCGGCCTGTTCCGCGCCAACCACGAGCTCGGGGAATGAACGCGGGTAGCAACGCGACGGCGGGCAGGCGCAGGGGGAGGTCTGCCCGGCCCGGTCGACGCCGGGGGCCGCCTCGTCCGGCCGGTCGATCTCCCTGATCCGCGTCAGGCCGCGCGCCGGCGAGCGCTCGACGACGGCGAGCGTCGAGGCGATGTGCTTCGGCATGCCGAGCTGCTTGGGCTCGAAGCCGAGCGCCAGGCCGACGAGCTGCGGCAGGTGCAGGACGGCGAGGCCGAGGTCGCGGCCGACGACCTTGGCCGCCTCCGGCTGCTGCATGTCGAGGTTCAGGTGGCAGAGCGGGCACGGCGTCACCAGGCAGTCGGCGCCGGCGTCGATCGCGTCGCCGACGTGGGTGCCGGCCTGGCGCAGCGAGGTCTCGCTGGTTCATCGTGATCACCGGGAAGCCGCAGCAGCGGCGGGCGCCGTCGTAGTCGACGACCTCGCCGCCGAGCGCCTCGATGACGCGCTCCAGATAGAGGTCGCGGTCGGGGTTCTCCTCGTAGCCGAGGCGGCTCTTCGGGCGCAGCACGTAGCAGCCGTAGAAGGGGCCGACGCGGAGGCCGCTCAGCGGCCGCTTGACCTGCGCGGCGAGCTTCTCGAGGCCGTAGTCCTCGACCAGCAGCCAGAGGAAGTTCTTGTTGCGTCCAGCCGTCCTTGCCCTTGACGTACTCGATGCCCTCGGGCTTCAGCGTCTGGTTGATGTGCTCGCGGTAGGAGGAGTCGGCGTCGAGCCGCTCCTGGCACTCGCTCTGCGCGCCCTGGCAGGTCGAGCAGATGTTCATCATCGGCAGGCCGGTCTGCTGGGCGAGGGCGAAGGTGCGGGCGTTGAGCGAGTCGGCGAGCTCCTGGTTGTGCTCGGCGATCACGCCGGCGCCGCAGCAGCTGGCGCGGTCGAGGGTGACCATCTCGATCCCGAGCGCGTCGGCGGCCAGCGCCATCGAGCCGTGCAGCTCGGGCGTGAAGCCGCGCGAGACGCAGCCGGGCCAGTACGCGACCTTGACCGCGCGCCGGCGCGAAGCGGAGGACGTGTCGGTCTTGTTCTGGCTCATGCAAGCTCCTTCGGCTCGTCGGGCTCGGGCGCGATGTCGCCGGCGGGCACGCCCTCGGCGCCGGGATCGCCCTCTTCCTCGCCGCCCTCGCCGATGATGTAGAGGTTGAGCTCGGTGTGGCTCTCCTCGGCGCGTCTCGTAGATGCGCTTGACGTGATCCTGCGCGTCGCCGGGCAGCTTGTGGTGGACGCCGGGGATCAGCTTCGGCAGCGAGCGCATCTTGCCGGTGCGGATGCCGCGGATCGCGGTCGGCATCGACTCGATCATGCCCTTGATCGCACGCCATGCGTCGGCATCAGCTTGCCCTTGATGCCGGGGGCGTAGGACTCCTGCAGCAGCATCGACTCGTCGAGCGTGCCCTTCTTCTCGATGATCTTGACGAAGGCGAGCTCGTGGCGGTGGCCGTTGTTGACGTCGTCGATCGTCGTGCTCGTCGCCGGCGAGGCGCCGCAGGCGCATGATCTGGTTCATCGGCGCGACGCCCTTCGGGCAGGCGTCGATGCAGCTGAAGCAGTGGGTGCAGTCGTAGATCCCGTGCGGGTCGTTGGCGAGGTCGTAGAGGCGCTCGTGGTGCTGGCCGTCGCGCGGGTCGCCGACGAAGCGGTAGGCCTTGGCCAGCGCCGCCGGGCCGATGAAGTCGGGGTCGGCCTCCATCGAAAGGCAGGAGGAGACGCAGGCGCCGCACTGGATGCAGGCGACCGACTGGGTGACGTCGACCATCGACTCGGGCGGCGACGATGTGCTCGCGCTCGGGCTCGGGGCCGGTCGGCATCAGCCACGGGGAGACGCGGCGGAACTTCTCCCAGTGCGTCGACTCCATGTCGGTGACCAGGTCCTTGATCACCGGCATGTTGCCCATCGGCTCGACCGTGATCACGCGGCTTGGGCACGCCCGGTTCGCTCGGGCGGCCGTCGCTGCCCGATCTCGAGCGGCCACCGGGCCCGCGTCGAGCTGGGAGGCGAGGCCGATGCCTCGCCGTTGCGGGCGGCGTCGTCGGCCGCCTCGCCGATCTGGGTCTTGCAGGCGAGCGTCGACTGGCCGTTGATCTTGACGCCGCAGGAGCCGCAGATCGCGGCCCGGCAGGAGCAGCGGACGGCGAGCGTGCCGTCCTGGTCGTTCTTGGCCTGCAGGATGCCGTCGAGGACCGAGAGGGTCTCGTCGAGCTCGACGTCGAACTCCTCCCAGTAGGCGCCCTGCGCCTTGCCGTCCTCGGACTCGGGCTGGTAGCGGCGGACCTTGAGCGTGTACTCGGGCATTGGCTAGTAGGTCCTTTCCTGCGGTTGCCACTGGGTGATCGTCACCGGCGAGTTGCCGAGCTCGGGGCCGGAGCCGTTCATCGAGACGGTGATGTGCTTGCAGCCACTCCTCGTCGTTGCGCTCCGGGAAGTCGGTGCGGAACTGGGCGCCGCGGCTCTCCTTGCGCTCGGCGGCGGCCAGGCAGTGGCACTCGGCGCAGTCGAGCATGTTCTCGAGCTCGAGCGCCCCGAGCACGTCCTGGTTGAAGATCGTGCCGCGGTCGTCGATGTAGGCGGCCTCGGCCTCCTCCTTGAGCCGCTGGACGGTCTCGAGCGCCTTCTGGATGCCCTCCTCGTCGCGGAAGACGGCGACGTGCTTGTCCATCACCTCGCCGAGCTCGGCCTTGATCTCGGAGACGCGCCGGCCGCCCTCGTGCTCGCGGCCGATGATCGCGTCGACGCGCTCCTGCTCGCGGGTCAGGATGCTGTTCGAGACGCGGCTCGTGGCCGCGTGCCCTTGGCGCGCTCCGCGGCGTCCTCGCCGGAGCGGCGGCCGAAGATCAGGGTGTCGAGCAGCGAGTTGGCGCCGAGCCGGTTGCCGCCGTGGACGGAGACGCAGGCGACCTCGCCGGCCGCGTACAGGCCGGGGACGTTGGTGCGGCCCCAGATGTCGGTCTTGACGCCGCCCATCGTGTAGTGGTTGCCGGGCTTGATGTGGATCGGCTCGCGGGTGATGTCGACGCCGGCGAAGTCGCGGCCGACGAGGACGATCTCGCGCAGCGCCTCGTGGATCCGCTTGCGCGGGACGACCGTGATGTCGAGCGCGACGGTGCCGTCGGGGAAGCCGCGGCCCTCGTTGATCTCGGTCTGCTCGGCGCGGGAGACGACGTCGCGGGAGGCGAGCTCCATCTTGTTCGGCGCGTACGTCTCCATGAAGCGCTCGCCCTTGGCGTTGAGCAGGTGCGCGCCCTCGCCGCGCGCGCCCTCGGTGATCAGAAAGCCCTTGCCCGCCAGCGTCGTCGGGTGGTACTGGATCATCTCCATGTCCATCAGCTCGGCGCCGACCCGGTAGGCCTGGGCGATGCCGTCGCCGGTGCAGATCAGGGCGTTGGTGGTCGGCTGCCAGACCTGGCCGTTGCCGCCGGAGGCGAGGATCACGCTCTTCGCCGTGAACAGCTCCATCGAGCCGTCGCGGATGTTGCGGGTGACGGCGCCGACGCAGTGGCCGTCGTCGTCGATCGCGAGCTCGGTCGTGAACCACTCCTCGTAGCGATCGATCAGCTCGGAGTACTTCATCAGCTGCTCGTAGAGCGTGTGCATGATCGCCTGGCCGGTGATGTCGGCGACGTAGTAGGTGCGGGCCTTGGAGGCGCCGCCGAAGGCGCGGGTGCCGAGCTTGCCGTCCTCGGCGCGGTGGAAGGTGACGCCGATGTGCTCGAGGTGCAGGAGCTCCTCGGCGCCTCGCGGCACATGACCTCGATCGCGTCCTGGTCGCCGAGGTAGTCGGAGCCCTTGACCGTGTCGAAGGCGTGCGACTCCCAGCTGTCGTCCTCGTGCAGGGCCGCGTTGATGCCGCCCTGGGCGGCGTTCGAGTGCGAGCGGACGGGGTGGACCTTGCTGAATCAGGCCGACCGAGACGCCGGCCTCGGCGGCGGCGAGCGCGGCCCGCTGGCCGGCGAGTCCGGCTCCGATTACCAGTACGTCGTGCTCAGGCATCTCGTGTAGAAGCCCGCGGCCGACCGTTGCGTCGAGCCCGGGCTCGCCCGATTCTATTCAGGCGGCGGCGCCTGACGCCGGGTGGCCCTGCCGAGCGCCGCCCGTAGTCCGCCGCGTTCAGCCGTGCAGCAGCTTCTTCATCCGCCCGTGGAAGGTCTTGACCTGGGGCGGCAGCCAGTCGACGTGGTCGTTCTTCCAGCCCTCCTTGTCCTTGAACAGGGGGCTGTCGTTGGCCATCCCGTGGCCGATCACGTTGCGCATCTTCACGTGGTAGCGCTGCTTGAGCCAGCTCGCCAGCCGCACCGCCGGGCCCGCCTGCTTGCGGCGCTTGAGGATCGCCTTCGCGGTCGCGTTGGGGTTGCCGAGGTCGGGCTGCACCATCTCGATCCCGATCGAGAGCTGGTTGAGGCCGATCGTGTGCCGGCAGCGCACGTCGAGGTGGGTGAGCTGGTAGACGGTGCCGTCCTGGTCGACGACGAACTGCGCGCAGACGCCGGGCAGCTCGCCGAGGGCCGGCGTGTCGGCGTTGAAGGTGCTCCATGCCCCTGATAGCTCGAACCGGCCGTGTAGTGCAGGACGATCGCCCGTACGTGCTTGCAGCTTCCACTCGCGCTTGCCGTAGTGGCGCTTCGAGTAGTTCGCCATCTCGCGCTTGCGCTTGTGGCCGTACTTGATCCGGTCCTGCTTGATCTTCGGCTTGTGGACCTTGTGGTCGGTGGCCGGCCGCCCGTGCGCCGGTGCTCGCAGCGCCGCCCCAGCCGAATGCGGCGGGAGCAAGCCCGGCGAGGGCGAGCGCGAGTGCGGTCAGCGCGGCGATCGACAGGGAGCGTGGCAGGTGGAGTGGCATGGATCTAGATCGGCTCGATCGAGCCGTCGCGTGAGCGCAGCTTCGCGAGCATCGCGTGGCGGTACTCGGCGTTCATCTCGCCGATCACCTTGATCGAGATCTCCTGCGGGCAGGCGGCCTGGCACTCGCCGTAGTTGGTGCAGCCGCCGAAGCCCTCGGCGTCGTGCTGGCGGATCATCGAGCGGACCCGGTGCTTGCGCTCGGGCTTGCCCTGCGGGAGCGAGTTCAGGTGCGCGACCTTGGCGCCGGTGAAGAGCATCGCGGCGCCGTTCGGGCAGGCGGCGACGCAGGCGCCGCAGCCGATGCAGATCGCCGCGTCCATCGCGTGCTCCTGGACCTCGGGATGGATCGGGTTCGTGTTCGGCTCCGGCTTCGGGCCCGAGCTGACCGAGATGTAGCCGCCGGCCTCGATGATCCGGTCGAGCGGGCTGCGGTCGACGACGAGGTCGCGGATCACGGGGAAGGCGGTGTTGCGGAAGGGCTCGATCGTGATCTCGGCGCCGTCGGGGAAGTCGCGCATGTAGATCTGGCAGCTGGTCACCTGCCGGGGCCCGTGCGGGAAGCCGTCGATGAGCAGCGAGCACGATGCCGCAGATCCCCTCGCGGCAGTCGGAGTCGAAGGCGATCGCCGCGCCGCCGGACTCGATGATCCGCTCGTTGAGGATGTCGAGCATCTCGAGCATCGAGGCGTCGGGGTCGATCTCGTCGACCTCGTGGCGCTCGAAGGCGCCGTCGTCGGCGCCGGCCGTCCTGGCGCCAGATGTTGAGGGTGAACTTCACTTGTAGCTCCTCGTGGTCGGCTCGACGACGTCGAAGTCGAGCTCCTCGTGGTGCAGCTCGGGCTCGGTGCCCTCGCCCGTGTGCTCCCAGACCTGCGACGTGAGCGTAGTCGGCGTCGTCGCGGATCGCCTCGCCCTCCTCGCTCTGGTGCTCCTCGCGCAGATGGCAGCCGGCCGACTCGTCGCGCTCGATCGCGTCGATGCACATCAGCTCGGCGAACTCGAGGAAGTCGGCGACCCGCCCGGCGTACTCGAGGCTCTGGTTGAGGCCGCCGGCCGTCGCCGTCGACGCGCAGGTCGCTCCAGAACTCCTCGCGGATGCTCGCGGATGTCCTCGATCGCGCTGCGCAGGCCGGCGCTCGTCGCGGGTGATCCCGCAGCGGTCGAGCATCACGTTGCCGAGTCGCCGGTGGAAGACCGTCGCCGCGGTCGAGCCGCCGACCGCCGAGCAGCTCGCTCGAGCCGCTCGTTCGCCACGGCCGCGGTGCTCGTCGAAGGCGGGGTGGTCGGTGCCGACGCTCTCGTCGATCCCGGCCAGGTAGTCGGTGACGGTGTGGGGGAGGATGAAGTAGCCGTCGGCGAGGCACTGCATCATCGCGCTGGCGCCGAGCCGGTTGGCGCCGTGGTCGGAGAAGTTGGCCTCGCCGATCGCGAACAGGCCGGGGACCGTCGTCTGCAGCCCGTAGTCGACCCACAGCCCGCCCATCGAGTAGTGCGGGGCGGGGTAGATCTGCATCGGCGTCCGCCACGGGCTGTCGCCGGTGATCCGCTCGTACATGTCGAAGAGGTTCCCGTAGCGGTCCGCGATCGCCGCCTCGCCCTTGTCCTTGATCGCGTCGCGGAAGTCGAGGTAGACGCCGCGGCCGGTCTGGCCGACGCCGAGCCCGTCGTCGCAGACCTGCTTCGCGGCGCGCGAGGCGACGTCGCGGGGGACGAGGTTGCCGAAGCGCGGATAGCGCTCCTCGAGGTAGTAGTAGCGATCCTCCTCGGGGATCTCGGAGGGCGCGCGCTCCTCGTCGGCGTCCTTCGGCACCCAGATCCGGCCGTCGTTGCGCAGCGACTCGCTCATCAGCGTCAGCTTCGACTGGTACTCGCCGGACTGCGGGATGCAGGTCGGGTGGATCTGCGTGTAGCACGGGTTGGCGAAGCCCGCGCCGCGCTTGTGCGCGCGCCAGGTCGCGGTGACGTTGCAGCCCATCGCGTTCGTCGACAGGTAGTAGACGTTGCAGTAGCCGCCGGTGGCGAGGACGACCGCGTCGGCGGCGTGCGCGGTGATCTCGCCGCTGACGAGATCGCGGGCGATGATCCCGCGCGCGACGCCGTCGACGACGACCACGTCGAGCATCTCGTGGCGGCTGTTGATCGTCGCCTGACCGTCGGCGACCTGCTTCTGCAGCGCCTGGTAGGCGCCGAGCAGCAGCTGCTGGCCGGTCTGGCCGCGGCAGTAGAAGGTCCGCTCGACGAGCACGCCGCCGAAGCTGCGGGTGGCGAGCAGGCCGCCGTACTCGCGGTTGAAGGGGACGCCCTGGGCGACTGCCTGGTCGATGATCTGGGTCGAGAGCTCCGCCAGCCGCCAGACGTTCGACTCGCGGGCGCGGAAGTCGCCGCCCTTGATCGTGTCGACGAATAGGCGGTGCACCGAGTCGCCCTCGTTGGCGTAGTCCTTGGTCGCGTTGATGCCGCCCTGGGCGGCGATCGAATGCGCCCTGCGGGCCGAGTCCTGGTAACAGAAGCACTCGACCTCGTAGCCCATGCCGGCGAGCGTCGAGGCCGCCGAGGCGCCGGCAAGGCCGGTCCCGACGACGATCACCCGGTAGTCGCCGCGGTTGCGCGGGCCGACGAGGCGATGGCGGTCGAGCCACGTCCGCCAGCGGTCCTCGATTGGCCCCTCGGGCGAGCGCGAGTCGAGCTTGAAGCTCATCGGGCGCCTCCGGCGTGCAGCGCGACCTGCACGTATTGCGTCGAATCGTTCGGCTCGGGCAGTAGGCCCGCGTAGATGACGATCGGGATCGCGGCGAAGCCGACCGTGATCAGCACCGCCGTCGCCGTCGCGCCGCGGCGGATCGTCGGATTGCGGTTCGGGGCATCGACGCCATGCGTCTGCAGCACGCTCCACAGTGCGTGGCGCAGGTGGAAGCCGAGGATGGCGACGGCCGCCACGTAGAGCACGACGATCCACAGCTGCTGGAAGGCGTCGTAGAGATTCGCGTAGACCGTGCCCTCGGCGAGCGGTGTCGGGTGGATCGTCAGCGTCGTGAATTGGAGCACGTGGAAGACGACGAAGACCGCAAGCAGGACGCCGGTCCAGGCCATCGTCCGGGACGAGAACGAGCGGCCGATCCGCTTCGCCTTGCGGTGCCCGGGAGGTCGCGCCTCGCGGTTGCGCTTGATCAGCTGCGTGACGCCGACGATGTGGATGACGAAGGCGCTGATCAGGATCACGCGCACGAGCCAGAGCACGCCATCGCGTGGAATCACGGGCTTGCCGACGGTCCGTAACCACTCGGCGTAGGTATCGACCGGCGCCGCGCCGGCACCGCCGTTGCCCTGCAGGGTCTTCAGGTTGCCGAGCACGTGCAGGATCACGTAAGCGACGAGGATCACGCCGGTCACCGCGACGATCAGCTTCTTGCCGACCGTCGAGCTCCACAGCTCGCGGAACCAGCGCAGGCGCGGCCCGCGTCTCGTCCGCTCGGCCCCGGCGAGGCTCGGTGCCTGAGCGCTCATCGGAGCTGCTCTCCCGTTCGGCCCACGGCCGCGATTCTATGTCCGCCTGCGAGCGCCGCTGACACTCTCAGCTGGGGAAATCTCCCCCGGGATCCCCCTCGGATCCGCCCTGCCCGCCTGCCGGAGTCTCCGGTGACGACCCCTCGCCCTCGACGGCGTTGCGCAGCGCCCGCCCGACCTGCTCCAGCGTGATCACGCCCGAGAGGCGACCGTCGGCGTCGATCGCGGCGAGCGCCCCGAGCCGGCGCAGCTCGACGTTGCCGAGCAGGCTCTCGAGCGGCTCGTCGTCGCGGACGCGCTCGCTGACGCTGCGGCCGGGGTCGATCAGCTCGGCGACCGCGCAGCTCGCGCGGCTGATCTCCGGCACGCCGTCGGCAACGCCGCGCTTCAGCAGGCCGACGAAGCGGCGGGCCGAGTCGACGACCGGGAACCAGGGCCACTGATAGCGCAGGAAGTACTCGTCGAGGGCGGTCTCGACGGTCGCGTCGGCGGCGATCGCGACCGGATCGTCGTCCATCACGTCGGCGACCGAAACGTCGCCGATCCGGCTGTTCAGCTCGCTGCGCACGGCCGTGGCCCGGGCCGACTGCGCCAGCATCCAGCCGACGACGCCGAGCCATACCCCGCCGATCCAGTCGCCGTTGAGGAAGATCAGGATCGCGATCGCGATGAACAGCATCGCGAAGCCCTGGCCGACGCGGGCCGCGACCACCGTCGACCGCTCCCGGTTGCCGGTGAGTCGCCAGGCGATCGCGCGGAGGATCCGGCCGCCGTCGAGCGGGAAGGCCGGGACGAGGTTGAAGACGAAGATCGCGGCGTTGATGTAGCCGACGAAGGCGAGCACTGCTGCCGCGGCGCTGACGTCGGCCCCCGTGTCGAGGCGGGCGGCGTCCCAGAAGCCACCGCCGCCGATGGAGGACCCGACGCCGAGCGCAAGCGCCGCGATCACACCCGTGACCGCCGGTCCCGCGGCTGCGATCCGGAACTCCTGGCCGGGTGTGCGCGGATCCCGCTCGAGCCCGGCGACGCCGCCGAACATCCACAGCGTGATCTGCGTGATCCCGATCCCGTTGCGCTGCGCGATGGTCGCGTGGCCGAGCTCGTGCAGGAGGATCGAGGCGAAGAAGAGGAAGGCGCTGAGGACGGCGAGCGCGTAGGGCTGGACCGAATCCTGGGAGGCGCCGAGCATGCTCCGGTACGACTCCGACAGCAGCCAGATGATCAGAAACAGGACCGCGAACCAGCTCCAGTCGACGCTGATCGGGATTCCCCGGATCCGGAGGAGTGTGTAGTTGCCGCGAATAGGCATCTGCCACCGATTCTAGGCGGCGCGCGCCGGCGGCAAGCGGCGACTCCTTCCTCGCTTAGAGGCCGTCTGCACGCGCTCAGCGGACAAGACCCTTTGACGTGCGATCAAAGCTCGCGGCGGGCGGCCTTGATATCGGCGATGTCGCTGTGGTCCTTGGGTCGCCCGGCGGCGGTCTTCATCTTGATCAGATCCTCGTAGCCGCAGACGCGGATTTGATGGCCGAAGACCTCGCGCGGTTCAGCGCTCTTGTCCAAGGCCTTCCAAGCGTCGCCTAAGCGATGAAGAGGAGGCAGCTAGTTGCCGCGGATTCGCTCGCCGATCCTGCCCAGGCCACCGAGCGCCTGCAGCGGCTGCAGTAGGCGGCGGACCTCGGCCAGGTGGACGTCGAGCCCGCGGACCTCGCCGCGCATGCCGGCGAACTGGTCGTCCAGGCCCCCGACGCCGCTGTTCAGATCGTCGACCTTGACCGTGAGCGCGTCGACGCCCTCGCGCATCCGCGTCACCTCGGCGCTCATCTCGCTGACGTGGACGTCGAGCTTGTCGAGGTGGTCCCGGACCTCGGGCAATACCTCGACCGCATTCGCGATCCGCCGCAGCTGGGCGATCAGCCCACCGCCTCCCTCACGTGCCATGTCGAGAGCCTAACCGGCGATCACGCCGGGTCGTCGAAGTCGGCGGTCTCGCCGCTCATCCCGGCCTGCACGGCCTTGAGCTGGTTCGGCGAGCCGAGCAGCTCGCGCTGCAACCTCTCCTCGAGTGCCAGCGCCTCGGCGGCGGGCGCGCTCCAGGTCGTCTCGAGCAGCCGCTTGCCGCGCCGGATCGCGTCCGGGGACTTCGTTGCGATCTGGGCCGCGAGCTCGCGGGCCGCGGCGAGCGGATCGTCGGCGACGTCGGTGACCAGCCCGAGCTCCTTCGCCTCAGCCGCGCTCAGTTTGCGACCGGTCCAGGTCAGCTCCTTTGCCCGGTCGGCGCCGACCAGCTTCGGCAGCGACTGCGTCAGGCCCATGTCCGGGATCAGACCCCACTTGATCTCGAGGATCGAGAACTTGAGGTCGGGGGCGGTGAAGCGGATGTCCGCGGCGAGCGCGATCTGCGCGCCGCCGCCGAGCACGTTGCCCTGCAGCGCCGCGATCACCGGGACGTCGAGCTGCTGCCAGCCGTAGGCGACGCGCTGGAAGGCGTTGGCGATCTCGCCCTCGCGCTTGGCGAACTGTTCCTCGATCGGCTTGCCGGCAGCCATCACGGCCATGAAGTCGAGCCCGGCGCAGAAGCTCTTGCCCTCGCCCGAGAGGACGACGGCGCGGATCGAGTTGTCGGCGCCGACCTCGTCGATCGCGTCGTTGATCGCCTCGAACATCGGGAAGTCGAGCCCGTTGTGCTTGTCGGGGCGGGTCAGCCGGACGTCGGCGACGCCGTCGGCGACGGAGACCGAGACGCGCTCGGCGACCGCGTTGCTCGCTGCGGTTGCGGACTCCATCGATCAGACCTCCGGGGTGTGGCGCTCGAGGATGCGGTCGACGTCGGCGCCGACGGGCAGCGTGCCGAAGGCCTCGCCCCAGTCGCCGTCGAGCCGGGTCGCGCAGAAGGCGTCGGCGACTGCCGGGTCGCCGTAGCGGACGAGCAGCGAGCCCTGCAGCGAGCGCGCCATGCGCTCGACGATCCGCCGGGCGCGGGTCTCGATCCCGGCGAGGTCGTCGAGCTCGGCCCGCGTCGCGGCGGCGAACGCGTCGAGCCGGCGGTCGGTGCCGGCGGCCTCGCCGACCTCGGCGAAGAAGGCCTCGACCGACTCGGGGCTCTTGACCATCGCGCGCAGCACGTCGAGGGCCTGCACGTTGCCCGAGCCCTCCCAGATCGACATCAGCGGGCTCTCGCGGAAGAGCCGCGGCATCCCGGACTCCTCGACGTAGCCGTTGCCCCCGAAGCACTCGAGCGCCTCGACGGCGTGCGTCGGCGCGCGCTTGCAGACGAAGTACTTGAGCACCGGCGTGGCGATGCGCCGGACCCGGGCAGCCTGCGTGTCGCCCGGTGCCCTCGGACGCGAGGCGGCATCGGGATTCGTCTGGTGCGACTCATCGAACGTCCGCGCCAGCCAGATCGCCGAGATCGTCGCCGCCTCCGACTCGATCGCGAGGTCGGCGAGCACGTTGCGCATCAGCGGCTGCTCGACGAGGCGCTTGCCGAAGGCGGAGCGGTGCATCGTGTGCCAGATCGCGTGCGCGAGGCCGAGGCGCATGCCGGCGGTCGAGCCGAGCGTGCAGTCGAGCCGCGTGTGGTTGACCATCTCGATGATCGTCGGCACGCCGCGGCCCTCATCGCCGACCATCCGCGCCCAGGCGCCGCGGAACTCGACCTCGCTGGAGGCGTTCGAGCGGTTGCCGAGCTTGTCCTTGAGCCGCTGGATGTGGAAGCGGTTGCGCTCGCCGTCGGGGGTAAAGCGCGGCATCAGAAAGCAGGAGACGCCGCTCTCGGTCTGCGCGAGGACGAGGAAGGCATCGCACATCGGCGCCGAGCAGAACCACTTGTGGCCGGTGATCTCGTACTCCGCCCCGGGACCGCCGCCGTTCAGCGGGATCGCCGTCGTCGTGTTCGCGCGCACGTCGGAGCCGCCCTGCTTCTCGGTCATCGCCATCCCGCAGAGCGCGCCCGCCTTCTGCTCGGCGGGGACCATGCGCCCGTCGTAGGCGAGCGAGGTGAAGCGCGGCTCCCACTCGGCGGCGAGCTCCGGCTGCTTGCGCAGCGCCGGGATCACCGAGTAGGTCATCGAGATCGGGCAGCCCGGGCCGGCATCGGTCTGGCTCATGCACATGAAGGCGGCGGCGCGGGCGACGTGGGCGCCGGGCTGCGGCGTCGCGCCAGGGCAGCGCGTGCGTGCCGTGGCGGACGTGCATGTCCATCAGCTCGTGCCAGGCGGGGTGGAAGGCGACCTCGTCGATCCGGTGGCCGAAGCGATCGAAGATCTTCAGCTCGGGCTTGTTCTTGTCGGCCTCGAAGCCCGCGGCGATCGCCCGCGCCGAGCCGGCCTCGGCGCCGATCGCGGTGATCGTCTCGAGCGCGAAGTCGCCCCCCTCGCGGGAGACCGCCTCGCGCAGGACGCGGTCGGAGCTGAAGACGTTGTAGTCCTCGAGCGGGACCGACTGGTTGAGGACCTCGTGGGTCGTGTGGGAGCTGCGCTCGACCGTCGCCATGGGCTGCCCTGATCTTCGCACGAGTGGCCCCCGGACGCCGCCGGCGCCCGACCGGACTTGCGAACGGGTCCACTAGGGTGCGCGCGGACCCAGCAGCGCAATCCGGAGGCCCTCCCCATATGTCCAAGATCGAAGTGAAGAACCCGATCGTCGAGCTCGACGGCGACGAGATGACGCGCGTCATCTGGTCGTTCATCAAGGAGGAGCTGATCCTGCCGTACCTCGACGTCGAGCTTCTCTACTACGACCTCGGGATCACCAAGCGCGAGGAGACCGACGACCAGATCACCGTCGACGCCGCGAATGCGATCAAGGAGCACGGCGTCGGGGTCAAGTGCGCGACGATCACGCCGGACGAGGCCCGTGTCGAGGAGTTCGACCTGACCCGCATGTACCGCTCGCCGAACGGCACGATCCGCAACATCCTCGGCGGCGTCATCTTCCGCGAGCCGATCGTGATCAGCAACGTGCCGCGCCTCGTTCCGGGCTGGACGAAGCCGATCATCATCGGCCGCCACGCCTTCGGCGATCAGTACCGGGCCGAGGACACGCTGATCCCGGGCGAGGGCAAGCTGACGCTCACATGGACGCCGAAGGAGGGCTCGGAGGGCGAGCCGATCGAGATCGACGTCTTCGACTTCCCGAGCTCGGGCATCGCGATGGGCATGTACAACCTCGACGACTCGATCCGCGACTTCGCGCGTGCCTCGATGCGGTACGGCCTCGACCGCGGCTACCCGGTCTACCTGTCGACCAAGAACACGATCCTGAAGAAGTACGACGGCCGCTTCAAGGACCTCTTCCAGGAGGTCTACGAGACGGAGTTCAAGGACGAGTTCGAGGCCGCCCACATCACCTACGAGCACCGGCTGATCGACGACATGGTCGCCGCGGCGCTCAAGTGGGAGGGGGGCTACGTCTGGGCCTGCAAGAACTACGACGGCGACGTCCAGTCCGACACCGTCGCCCAGGGCTTCGGCTCGCTCGGCCTGATGACGAGCGTGCTGATGACTCCCGACGGCAAGACCGTCGAGGCCGAGGCCGCGCACGGCACGGTCACGCGCCACTTCCGCGAGCACGAGAAGGGCAACCCGACCTCGACCAACCCGATCGCCTCGATCTTCGCCTGGACGCGCGGCCTGCAGGCGCGCGGGCGGATGGACGAGACGCCGGCGGTCTCGGAGTTCGGCGAGACGCTGGAGCGCGTCTGCGTCGAGACGGTCGAGAGCGGCAAGATGACCAAGGACCTGGCGCTGCTCGTCGGCGGCGGCCAGGAGTGGCAGACGACGCAGGAGTTCCTCGCCTCGATCGACGAGGGCCTGCAGGAGGCGATGGGCTGAGGCCGGCCCGCCGCCCGGGCCGCGCGGCCCGGGCGGGGAGTCGGTCGCGCGCCTGCCGCTAGGCGGCGGGCTGCGGCTGGGGGTCGGGGCGGACGATGACGGTGTCGACGACCGGCAGCACCTCATCGGCGGGCATGCCGACGCTGGCTGCGTGGGCCTTCACCGCCTCGACGTCCGCGGCTTGATAGATGCAGATCGTGCCCAGCTTGCCGTCGGGCTCGGTGACGACGTAGCTGCGGATCCAGGCGATGCTGTCGGGGAACTCATCCTCGGCAACTGCCTTCGAGCGCTCGGCCGCAGCACCAAGCTCCTCGGGTGTCTTCCAGGCCTCGCGCCTGCGGATCACGTAGGTGTCCATTTGCGCCTCCTCGGTCGATGGGTGTGCTGTTAGCGATACTCGGACCGGGCTTGAGAGTCAAGCGATCCAGTTAGAGACACCTACGTCGCATATTGCCGTTGGGTTCAAGCGCGCCCAGCGGGTAATTCAACTAGCGTCCGAAAACCAGGAGAAGGCCGCCCTTCGGCGCCCTCCCGTTGAGTGCACCCTCCCGATCCACAGGAGCCTTAGATGAGTCAACCCCCCGTCAAAGTGACCGTAACCGGCGCCGCCGGCCAGATCGGCTACGCGATTCTCTTCCGCGTCGCCTCCGGCCAGATGCTCGGCCCGGATACGCCCGTCCACCTGAACCTGCTCGAGATCCCGCAGGCCGTCAAGGCTGCGGAGGGCACGGCGATGGAGCTCGACGACTGCGCCTTCCCGCTGCTCGCCGGCATCGACATCTACGACGACCCGATGAAGGCCTTCGACGGCTGCGGCGTCGGTCTGCTCGTCGGCGCCCGTCCGCGTGGGCCGGGCATGGAGCGCGGTGACCTGCTCGAGGCCAACGGCGGCATCTTCAAGCCGCAGGGCGAGGCGATCAACGCCGGCGCCGACTCCGACGTCAGGATCCTCGTCGTCGGTAACCCGGCGAACACGAACTGCCTGATCGCGAAGTCGCACGCGCCCGACGTCCCGCGCGAGCGCTTCACGGCGATGATGCGCCTCGACCACAACCGCGCGATCAGCCAGCTCGCGTCGAAGACGGGCGCCTCGGTCTCGGAGATCAAGAAGATGACGATCTGGGGCAACCACTCGGCGACCCAGTACCCGGACCTGTTCAACGCCGAGGTCGGTGGCGAGGCCGCCTCCGGCAAGGTCGATCAGTCGTGGATCGAGGAGGACGTTCATCCCGACCGTCGCCAAGCGCGGCGCGGCGATCATCGACGCCCGCGGCGCCTCCTCGGCTGCCTCAGCCGCGAACGCGGCGATCGACCACGTCCACGACTGGGTCAACGGCACGCCGGACGGCGACTGGGTGACGATGGGCATCCCCAGCGACGGCAGCTACGGCCTCGATGAAGGGATCATCGCCGGCTTCCCCGTGACCTGCTCGGGCGGCTCCTACGAGATCGTCCAGGGCATCGAGATCAGCGAGTTCTCCCGCGGGCGGATCGACGCTTCGGTCGACGAGCTCAAGGGCGAGCGCGACACGGTCGCCGAGCTCGGCCTGATCTAGGGCGGCGCCCTCCGACGCGGCGCCTGAGCGCACCCACGGCCCGCTTATGTAGCTCCGCTACACCGCGCGGGCCGCGTGCGCGCTCAGGCTTGGTCGGAGAGCGCCGGGGGTTCGACGTCAGCGGGCGCTGCGGCGCCGGGGCATCGTCCGGAAGACCGCGTCCCACAGCGGCGAGGAGACGCCGAACCCGTAGCGGTGGTCCTGGAAGTGGTGCCGCATGTGCCCCTCGCGGAGGCGCTTGCCGAACTTCGACTTCGGCACGTAGTGGTGCAGGTAGAAGTGCGTGTAGTCGTAGCCGAGATAGCCGAGGATGAAGCCCGCGAACAGGGGGTATCCCGCCGGCGTTCCGAAGATCAGCGTGAAGAGCCAGAAGAAGAGCGCCGCGAGCGGGATGCTGACCGCCGGCGGCATGACCAGGCGCAACGGATCGTTCGGGTGGTCGTGGTGGACGCCGTGGATGATGAAGTGGAGCTTGTCGCCACCCGGGAAGTGCGGCTCCCAGTGGAAGACGAGGCGGTGCAGCCAGTACTCGGTCAGCGTCCAGATCAGCAGCCCGGCGGCAAACAGCCCGATCACCTGCAAGACGTTGTAGCCACCGTCGAAACCGGCCCAGATGCAGATGCCGATGACAGGCCCGAAGACGACCGCGGGGATGCTCGGGTGGACCCGGGAGAAGAAGTCGAGAAAGCGGTTCTCGAACAGCGGCGGGGACGCCGCGAGGCGAGCTGTGCGTTCAGGTGCCATCAGCGCAATTGTAAACGGCGCCCGCGGCGCGGTTACGTCGGGGAGGCCCGGAGCGGCCCTGCGGGACCGCCCCCCCAAAGAGCGGGAAAGCACGCTGGGAAGGCGGGTTTTGCGGCAAAGCCCCGCGCGCGCAGGCAAACCGGTATTTGCGGGGTGCGACCCCGCGGCGGCGGGCCGTCGGTGCCATGGTGCGCGAGCCGCCGCGCCCACCCCGACGAGAGGAACCCTGAGTGCCCGCATCGCAGCCCGCCCCCGCCGCCGCCAACCGCTCTCGCGGACGTCGAAAGGCGAAGCCCAGCTGCGCGGACTGCTACTTCGGCAAGCGCCTCCTCTGCGCGCTCGAGCGCGATGAGCCCTGCTCGACCTTCCGGCCGGATCTCCCCGAGGGCCTGGTGCCCCCGACGCAGCCGATGCTGCTGATCCGCGCCGATCCGGCGGCCGAGCCCGCCGTGTCGCTCGCGGCCTGAGGTCTCGGCCGGCGTTCCCGGCGGCGTCCTCGGCTGGGGTGAGCCGGGGACGAGGGTCGCGGGGCTTACGCCTTGGGCTGAGAGGGAGGTGGGCTTGCAGGAGAGCCCGGCTGGGGTGGGGGTTTTGGGGGGAGCGTCCTGACTTTGCCTGCCCTGGGAAGGCAAAGTCAGGACGGGGTTGGCCTGCAGCGGGCACTTCCCTCGCTGCTCTCGCCGGCGAGAGGTCGCGTTGGTTCGGAATGGTGGGTCGAACGTGACCAGTGGGCTCTAAACGGCGGTGGCAGGGCCGCCGTCGTCTATATGTTTTCTCCGTGCGCCTGACCGTTCTCGGCAAGTCACCGGCCTGGCAGGACGCGGGTGGGGCCTGCAGCTCCTATCTGGTCGAGCATGACGGCTACAGGCTGATCGTCGACTGCGGCAACGGCGCCTTCGCAAAGCTCCGGGCGCGGCGCTCGTACGCGCAGGTCGACGACGTGCTGATCAGCCACATCCACGCAGACCACACGCTCGACCTGGTGCCGTTCGCCTACGCGCTGACGCTCGGACTGCCGCCGGATCCGAAGCGCCGTAAGCCGCGGCTGCTGGTGCCGCCGGGTGGCGCGGCGAAGCTACGGGCGCTGGTCGCGGTCTGGGGTAGCGACGGGCTGCATCGACGACGCTTTCGAGCTCGAGCGAGTACGAGCACGAGGCGCGACTGGAGCTCGGGCCGCTGCGGGCGACGCTGCACGAGGTGCCGCACTTCACCCTCACCTACGCGATCGCGCTCGAGGCGCGCGAGTGGGGGCCGGCTCGTCTACGGCGCCGACTGCCGCCCGGACCCGAGATCGAGCGAGCCGCCGCCGGCGCCGAGGTGCTGCTCGCCGAGGCGACCCTGCCGGAGCCCGAGCCGGCGTCGGTGCCGCTGGCCGAGCGCGGACACATGAGCGCCGCCGAGGCTGCGGGGACGGCTGCCGCGGCGGGCGTCGGCCGGCTCGTCCTCACCCACATCTCCGACCAGCTCGACCCGGACGCGGTGCTCGCCGCGGCCCGCGAGCGCTTCGACGGCCCGATCGAGATCGCGGCCGAGGGTTCGCGATGGGAGCTTTGATCGTCGCTCTCCGGTCGCGCGACTGACTAACCTGACCCAGATGGCGCGACAGCGCAGAGCTGCTGGTCAACATCGAGCGCATGCGCCGGGAGATGGACGAGTTCTTCGGCGACGACTGGGCCAGCCCGCGCGCCGCCGGCAACCGCGGCGCGCGGCTTCACGCCGCGGGTCGACGTCTACTACTGCAAGGCCGAGGGCGAGAGCGGCCCGCTGGCCGTCGTCAAGGCCGATCTCTCCGGGGTCGATCCCGAGGCGGTCAACCTCGAGGTCAGCGGCCGCGAGCTGGTCATCTCCGGCGCCCGCCCGGTGCGGGAGACGGCGGGGCGCGCCTACCAGCAGGTCGAGATCCCGACCGGCCCCTTCCGCCGCGTGATCGAGCTCGGCGTCGAGGTCGTCGCCGAGGAGGCGAAGGCGACCTTCGAGGACGGCATGTCCTGCGGGTCGAGCTGCCGGTCAAGGTCGCCGAGGTCCGCGCCCGCCGCGTCCCGGTCGAGCGGGCGGACTGATGCGCGCGGCCGAGCTCGGCGACGGCGACTGGCCGCCGGCCCCTCGATCGAGATCGTCAGCGCCGACGACCTCGAGAGCGCGATCCGCAGCGATGCCGACCCGCCGTCGCTGCCCGAGGCGATGCCGATCCTGCCGCTGCGGGACATGGTCGCCTACCCCGGCACCCTGACCCCGCTCGCGGTCGGTCAGGAGCGCTCGATCCGGCTGATCGACGACGTCCTCAGCGGCGACCGGATGCTGGCGCTCGTCGCCTCGCGCGAGCCGGAGCTCGACGAGCCGACTCCCGAGCAGCTCCACGACGTCGGCGTTGCCGGGCGTCGTCGCCGCGGATGCTGAAGGTCCCCGACGGCACGATCCGGATCCTCGTCGAGGGGGCACAGCGGGTCGCGGATCGGCGACTACGTCGCGACCGAGCCCTATCTGGTCGCGCGGGTCAGCGAGCTGCCGATGACGTCGTCGACGACGGCCCGAGCTCGAGGCCCTCACCCGCAACGTCCAGCGCACCTTCAGCGAGATCATCGAGCAGATCCCGTACCTGCCCGAGGAGCTGCAGCTCGCGGTCACCAACCTCGACGACCCCTCGGCGCTCGCCCACCTGATCGCCGGCTCGCTGCGGATCCCCACCGCGGAGAAGCAGGAGCTGCTCGAGGAGGTCGACGTCGCCGCGCGGCTGCGGCGCCTGTCCGAGATCCTCGCCCGCGAGCTCGAGGTGATCTCGCTCGGCACGAAGATCCAGTCCCAGGTCCAGGAGGGGATCGACAAGGGCCAGCGCGAGTACTACCTGCGCGAGCAGCTCAAGGCGATCCAGGAGGAGCTCGGCGAGGGCGACGAGCAGCAGGCCGAGGTCAAGGAGCTGCGCGAGCGGATCGAGGCCGCGGAGCTGCCCGAGCACGCGCGCGAAGGTCGCCGAGCGCGAGCTCGGCGCGGCTCGAGCGGCTGCCCGCGGCCGCGGCCGAGTACGGCGTGATCCGCACCTACCTCGAGTGGCTGATCGAGCTGCCCTGGAGCAACGCGGACCGACGACAACCTCGACATCGCGCACGCCCGCGAGGTCCTCGACGCCGACCACTACGACCTCGAGAAGGTCAAGGACCGGATCCTCGAGTACCTCGCGGTGCGCCAGCTGAAGCCGGACTCGACGCGGGCCCGATCCTCTGCTTCGTCGGCCCGCCGGGCGTCGGCAAGACGAGCCTCGGCCGCTCGATCGCGCGGCCGCTCGGGCGCGAGTTCGAGCGGATCTCGGTCGGCGGCGTCCGCGACGAGGCCGAGATCCGCGGCCACCGCCGCACCTACATCGGCGCGATGCCGGGGACGATCGTCCGCGCCCTGCGCGATGCCGGCTCGCGCAACCCGGTCTTCATGATCGACGAGATCGACAAGATGGGCGCCGACTTCCGCGGCGACCCCGCCAGCGCGATGCTCGAGGTCCTCGATCCCGGCGCAGAACGACAGCTTCCGCGACCACTACCTCGACCTCGACTTCGACCTCTCCGAGGTGATGTTCATCGCCACGGCGAACATCCTCGACCCGATCCCGGGCCCGCTCCGCGACCGGATGGAGGTGATCCAGCTCTCCGGCTACACGGTCGACGAGAAGCTGCACATCGCCCGGCGCTACCTGGTCCCGCGCCAGATCGAGGCGAACGGGCTCAAGCCCTCGCAGATCGCCTTCGCCGAGCCGGCGCTGAAGGCGATCATCGAGGAGTACACGCGCGAGGCCGGCGTCCGCAACCTCGAGCGCCAGATCGGCACCGTCTGCCGCAAGGTCGCCCGCGAGCGCGCCGAGGGCCGCAACGACGCGCAAGGTGACGGTCTCCGCCAAGCGCGCCCGCGAGCTGCTCGGCCGGCGGCTCGTCTTCTCCGAGGCGCGCCGGCGGACCCGGACCCCCGGGTGTCGCGACCGGCCTCGCCTGGACGCCGGTCGGCGGCGAGGTCCTGTTCATCGAGGCGACGGCGATGCCCGGCTCGGGCAGGCTGACGATCACCGGCCAGCTCGGCGACGTGATGCAGCGAGTCGGCGCAGGCGGCGCTCTCCTGCGTCCGCGGGCCACGCCGGCCGAGCTACGTCGACGCGACTCGACGACGACTGGTTCGCGCGAGCACGACATCCACGTGCACGTGCCGGCCGGCGCGGTCCCCAAGGACGGCCCCTCGGCCGGGGTCGCGATGACGATCGCGCTGCTCTCGCTCGTCGCCGGCAGGCCGGTCGGCAACGACGTCGCGATGACCGGCGAGATCACGCTGACGGGCCAGGTGCTGCCGGTCGGCGGCCTCAAGGAGAAGTCGCTCGCGGCCCAGCGGGCCGGGATCAAGCGGGTGATCGCGCCCGACCCGCAACGAGGGCGAGATCCTCGAGATCCCCGAGCACGAGCGGGCCGAGCTCGACTTCGTCTACGTCGAGCGAGATCGGCGACGCGATCGCGGCCGCCTTCGGCGGCAAGCCTCGGCTGATCGTCCGGCCGCGGACGGCGCGACGATTACGCGGGTATGCTGCGGGTAAGGGCAGCCAGACCCACAATTTTCCGATTCGATCGAGCTCGGGTCACGCCAGGAGCCGATCCACAGGAGGAGCAGATGGCAAGCGCAAGAAGGCCCAGAAGGCGCAGTCGAAGGCCGCCGAGGCGGCCGAGGCCGCCAAGCCCTACGTCCAGCGGCTGGTCGAGGACGACGACCTGCGCGCGAACCTGCGCGAGGCCTACGAGTCGGCCCGCGACGCCTACGACCGCGCCGCCGACGGCAAGAGCGCCACCAAGCGTGCTCGAGGACAAGAAGCTGCAGGGCGACCTGAAGACGCGCCGCCGAGTCGCTGCGCTCGGCCGCCGAGGCGCTGCGCGAGCCGGAGAAGAAGAAGAAGGCGGGCGGCTTCGGCAAGCTGCTGCTGGTCGCCTTCGTCGCCGCGGTGCTCGCGATCGTCGCTCTCCGAGGACCTGCGCAAGGCGCTGCTCGACAAGCTGTTCGGCGCCGAGGAGGAGTTCGAGTACACCTCGACGACCGCTCCGGCTACGCCGCCGGCGACGCCGACCACCTGAGCCGCTCGAGCGGCTACGGCCGGCCGCCGCGGATCTAGACTGCCGCCTCCGATGGAGGCGGCGACACCGGAAAGCGCGAGCTCAGCGGCGAGAAGGCCCAGCGTATCGTCGACGCGATGCGCGACAGCGTCGCCGCGCGCGGCATCGCGGGCTCGACCTTCGAGCACGTCGCCGGCGAGGCGGGCGTCAGCCGCGGCCTGCTCCACTACTACTTCGGGACCAAGGAGCGGCTGCTGGTCGAGGTCGTCCGCAGCGACACCGAGATCCGCGTCGCCCGGCTCGACGAGCCGCTGGCCGCCGCCGAGCAGCGTCGACGACGTCCTCGACGTGCTCGTCGACCAACCTGCTCGACACGATCGAGAACGAGCCCGGGGTCTTCGCGCTGCTGTTCGAGGTGTTCTCGGCCGGTCGCCGCAACGAGGAGATCCAGCCGCGAGGTCGCCGACCTGTTCCGGCGCACCCGCGACCACGTCGCCGCGGTGCTCGAGGACAAGGAGCGCGAGGGGACGCTGTCGGCCTGCGCTTCGGGGCCGGCCGCGACGGTCTCCTACCTGATCGCGATCGCCGACGGGATCGCGCTGCAGGTTCTCTCCGACCCCGAGCACGACCACTCGGCCGTGATCGAGGCGGGCGGGCCGCGGCCGCAGACGCTGCTCGCGCCGGCTGACGGCCGGCGCAGAACTCGCGAATTGCGGCGGTCGGTCGACTCACCGGCGCGCTAAAGGCCGCCGCTTGACTGCCGATTGGGAGAGCGTGGGCATCGGGCCGCCGATCGTGCCTGCTCAGCTATAGGCTGCCCGAGGGGCACCGGAAGAGGACCGGAGAGGGCGTTGGCTCGAAAAAAGGCGAGTGGCGCGAAGCGCACCAGGCGGTACGTGGACGCGAGCTAGCGGCCGGTGCCCAGAGCGGGGCGCTGCAACGCCGGCGCGGATCATCGCCGGCGCTGGCGCGTGTCTGTGCCTTCGTGCTCGCCGCCGTGCTCTCTTCGGCGGCTCCGACAACGGCCACAAGTACAGCTTCCTCTTCGAGACCGGCGGCCAGCTCGTGCCCGGCAACGAGGTCCTCGTCGCGGGCCAGCCGATCGGCAAGATCGACTCGATCGACCTCACCGACGACGGCCAGGCCCAGGTCGACGTGACCCTCGACCGGCCGCTGACGGAGGGCACCACGGCGGTGATCCGCTCGACCTCGCTCTCGGGCGTCGCCAACCGCTACATCTCGCTGCACGATGGGCCCCGACAACGCCGACGCAGATCCCGGAGGGCGAGACGATCAGCGGCGCCGACACGACCTCGCCGGTCGACCTCGACCAGCTCTTCAACATGTTCCGCGCGCCGAGCGCAAGGCGCTGCAGAAGTTCATCCAGGGCAACGCGACCGTCTACGCGGGCAAGGGCAAGCTCGCCAACCGCGCCTACAAGTTCCTCAACCCGGCGCTGAGCACCTCACAGCGGCTCTTCGACGAGCTCTCGCAGCGACTCGCTCGCGCTGCAGCGCTTCCTCGTGATGGGCGCCAAGACCTTCGGCGCGATCGCCGACCGGCGCGACGACCTCGGCGCGCCTGGTCAGCGACGGCAACCAGCGCTGCAGGCGGTCGCCAACCAGAACACGCGCTCGACCCGCTCGCTGCGACGCTGCGCCCGACGCGCTGCGCCAGGCGAACACGACCTTCGTCAACCTGCGCTCGACCCTCGACGACCTCGACCCGCTCGTCGCCGCCTCCTACCCGGCGACCAAGAACCTGGCCCCGTTCCTGCGCCGCTTCGAGACCGTCGCGACCGACGGCCGCCCCGTCTTCCGGAACCTCGCCGACGTCGCCCGGCTGCCCGGCGCCAACAACGACCTCGCCGACGCGCTGCAAGCTGCTCCCGCGGCGTCGCAGCGCCGGCAACACGGCCTTCCCGGCGGCGGTCAAGGCGATGAACGCCTCGCAGGACAACTTCGCCTTCATCGCGCGCCCTACTCGCCGGACCTGTTCGGGCTGCTCGCCAAGCTCGGCGAGACGACGGCCTACTACGACGCCAACGGCCACTACGCGCGCGTCACGCCGCCGGCGTCGCAACATCTTCGACTACGACGCGCGGCACCAAGAGCTCGAACCCGATCTACAACGAGCCCGAGCCGCAGCAGTTCGACGCGCTCGACTTCGGCATCTACCGCCGCTGCCCCGGCGGCGGCACGCAGCACGCCGCCGACGGCTCCAACCCGTTCCTCGACGACGGCGCGCTCGGGATCGGCGACTGCGATCCCACCGACGTCCCGCCGGTGGCCCATGAGACGGCTGCCGCTGATCGGCGTCCTCGTGGCTGCGGCCCTCGCGGCGCGTGCTCGCGACGGGCGCCGAGGGCGATGGCGGCCCGACCGGCGACTACCAGGTCCGCGCCTACTTCGACAACGCCGGCTTCCTCGTCAAGGACGAGGAGGTCCGGGTCGCCGGCGCGACCGTCGGCACGATCGACTCGGTCGACGTGACGATGCCCGGGCGAGCCCGTCTACGCCGACGGCCGCGACGACCCCGGCAAGGCGGTCGTCGTCCTCAACATCACCGACCCCGGCTTCCAGGACTTCCGCACCGACGCCAGCTGCATCATCCGCCCGCAGTCGCTGCTCGGCGAGAAGTACGTCGACTGCAAGCCGACCGAGCCGCGCTCGGCGGCCACGCGAGCCGCCGCCCGAGCTCGAGGCGATCGCCGACGGCGAGCCCGGCGCCGGCGAGCGCTTCCTGCCGATCGACAACAACGGCAAGGCCGTCGACATCGACCTCGTCAACAACATCTACCGCGAGCCCGAGGTCGACAAGTTCCGGCTCATCCTCAACGACCTCGGCGCCGGCCTCGCCGCCCGCGGCAAGACGCTCGGCAGGTGATCGAGCGCGCCAACCCGGCCCTCAAGGAGACCGACAAGGTGCTGCGATCCTCGCCGAGCAGAACAAGGGGCTGGCCCAGCTCGCCGCCGACTCCGACACGATCCTCGGCGCCGCTGGCCCGCGAGCGCGACCACATCGCCGGGCTTCATCAACAACGCGACCACCGCCGGCGCAGGCGGCGGCCGAGCGCCGCGACGACATCGAGCAGGGCTTCGAGCGAGTTCCCCGACGCGCTCGACGAGCTCGAGTCGACGATGGTCGAGCTGCGCCGCTTCGCGCGAGGCGGCGACCCCGGTCGCCGCCGACCTGCGGGTCGGCGCGCCGGCCTGACCGGCGTCACCCAGGCGCTCGGCCCGTTCGCCGACGCCGGCACGCCGGCGCTGACCAGCCTCGGCGACGCGGCCGAGACGAGCCGGCCCCGACCTCGCTCGCCTCGCGGGGCCTGATCAAGGACCTCGGCAAGCTCGGCAAGGCCAACGCGCCCGGCGCCAAGGCGCTCAACAAGCTGCTTGTCGACCCTGCGCAAGACCGGCGGCCGCGACCTGCTCTACAAGACGATCCTCAACCTCGGCAACGCGGTCAACGGCTACGACGGCTACGGCCACTTCCTCCGCGGCGTCGATCCAGATCAACAACTGCGCCGACATGTCACGACGCCGGCAACCCCGGCTGCAGGCCAACCTGGTCACCGGCTCCTCGTCGAAGCTCGGCACGCCCGCGCAGCTCGCTTCCGGCGAGGCGGCCATCAACGCGAATCCGACGCCGAGCAGCTGACGCCGCGCGCCGGACTCGACGCGGCACCGAGCGTCGCGGCGGCGCAGGACAGGCCGACAAGCAGGCCGAGGACGGACAGCAGAACGCCGGCGACGAGCTCGGCAAGCACGCAGGAACAGGCGGCCGAAGGATCTGCTCGGCTTCCTCACGGAGGACGGCGCGATGAGGAGCCGAGCCCCGCTGCAGTCGGTGCTCCGCAACCCGACCCTGGTCGGCGCGATCACCGTGCTGGTCGTGATCCTCGCCGTCTTCCTCGCCTACAACGCGAACAGCGGCCTGCCGTTCGTCGCCAGCTACCGGGTCACGGCCGAGGTCCCGAACGCGGCCAGCCTGGTGCCCGGCAACGAGGTCCGGATCGGCGGCGTCCGCGTCGGCATCGTCGAGGACGTGGTCCCGATCAACGAGGAGAGACGGCGGCGTCAAGGCCGGGCTCGTGCTGAAGCTCGACAAGACGGTCGAGCCGCTGCCGGTCGATTCCACCGTCGTGATCCGCGCCCGCTCGGCGCTCGGCCTCAAGTACCTGCGAGATCGATCGCGGCACCAGCGACCAGGGCTTCCCCGAGGGCGCCACGATCCCGGTCGAGCAGGCGACGCCCGAGCCGGTCGAGTACGACGAGCTGCTCAACACCTTCGACACCGCCGACGCGCGAGGCGATCAAGGTCAACCTCGGTCGAGTTCGGGAGCGCCCTCGCCGGCCGTGGACCCGACCTGAACGAGGCGATCGGGCATCCTCAAGCCGCTGCTGCCGCGGCTCGAGCGCGTCACGCGGAACCTGGCCAGCCCCGGACACCGAGCTCGCCCGGTTCTTCCAGGCGCTCGAGCAGCTCCTCGGCCGCGGTCGCGCCGATCGCCGAGACCCAGGCGCAGATGTTCGTCAACCTCGACCGGTCACTCGCCGCCTTCGCCGAGATCGCCCGCCCCTATCTGCAGGACACGATCAGCAAGACGCCGCCGACGCTGCGAGACCGCGACAACGAGACGCTGCCGGTGATCCGCCCCTTCCTCGTCAACAACCGCCGGTTCATCAACGACCTGGCGCCCGGCGCCGGGCGCTGAGCGCCGACGGCCCCGACGATCGAGGAGCGCGCTCCGGGCCGGCGATCCCCGCGCTGCGGACCTCGCCGAAGCTCAACGACCAGCTCGCGCCGACCGCCGCGTCCGTCCGCAGGCTCGCCGACGACCAGACCTCGCGCACCGGCATCGACCGGCTCACCGAGCTCGGCACGAGCTCAGCGCCGCCGCTGCGCTTCATCGGGCCGGCGCAGAGCGTCTGCAACTACGCGACGCTGCTCTTCCGGAACCTCAACTCGGCTCACCGGCGAGGGCAACGACCTCGGCACCTGGGCCCGCGTGATTCCGCTCGAGCCCCCGACCGGGCCCGAACAACGAGGGCAGCCCCTCCTCTGCGCCGGCCAACGGCGGCGGCGACGCAGCAACACGCAACTTCCTGCACGCCAACCCGTACCCGAACACGGCGGCGCCCGGCCAGACGTTCGAGTGCGAGGCAGGCAACGAGCCCTACACCGCCGGCAAGCAGGTCGATCGGCAACGTCGCCCGGCAACCAGGGCATCGATCACCGAGGACCAGATCAAGTGCCAGCTGAAGGCGAAGCCCTGATGCCGCGCGATCCGAAGCAGAAGGTCCACAAGGACTTCAACGAGGGCATCTACCACCGCCCGCCGACCGGCCCGAGCTTCCTCACGATCGGCATCCTCGCCGCGATCGTGCTGCTGCATCCTCGCCTACTTCGCCTTCGTCAAGTCGCTGCCGTTCGGCCACCAGTACGAGGTCACCGCGACGTTCAAGAACGCGGCGACCCTGCGCCAGACCGCGCCGGTCCGGATCGCCGGCGTCAACGTCGGCGAGGTCAAGTCGATCTCAGCTCGACGGCGACGTCGCCAAGGTCACCTTCACCGTCGACGACGACGGCCAGCCGCTGCACAGCCGACGCCCAGGTGACGATCCGGCCGCGGCTGTTCCTCGAGGGCAACTTCTTCCTCGACCTGCAGCCCGGCAGCCCGAGCGCCCCGAGCTCGCCGACGGCGGCACGCATCCCGATCACGCACACGCAGATCGCGGTGCAGCTCGACCAGGTGCTGACGACGCTGCAGCAGCCCGATCGGCGCAACCTGAGCCAGCTGCTCGAGGGCTACGGCTCGGCCCTCTACGACACGCCGACGGCGGCCCAGGACATCGGCCAGGACCCCGACGTCGTCAGGGCAAGTCCGCGGCGCAGGCGCTGAACGAGTCCTTCAACTACGGCGGCACGGCCGGCAAGACCAGCTCGCAGGTCAGCGAGGCGTTCCTCGGCGAGCACCCCGGCGACCTCGCGGGCCTCATCAACTCCACCGGCGTCGTCTTCCAGAAGCTCGCCTCGCGCGAGTCCGACCTGAGCGCGCTGATCAGCAACTTCTCGATGACCACCGGCGCCCTGGCGGCCGAGTCCGACTCGCTGGAGCGAGACGCTCGCCGAGCTCGCGCCGACGCTCGAGCGGGCGCAGCCCGACCTGGTCGCCTTCAACGAGACGCTGCCGCCGCTGCGCGCCTTCGCCCGCGAGCTGACGCCCGGGCGTCAAGGAGCTGCCGGCGACGATCAAGGCCGGCAACCCGTGGCTGCGACAGACGATCGAGCTCGTGCAGCCGGCGGAGCTCGGCCGCACCAGCCGTCTGCTTGCCGAGACCCAGCCGAACCTGACCTCGGGCGCCGAACTCACCTCAACGGCTTCCTGCCGCAGCTCAACACGACGAGCCGCTGCGTCTCCAAGGTGCTCGTACCCGCAGGCGACATCGTCGATCAACGACCAGTTCACGACGAACTCGCCCGAACTACCAGGACTTCTTCTACGCCGCCGCTACGCAGAACGGCGTCGGCGGCGAACTTCGACGGCAACGGCCAGATGCTCCGCACGCAGACCGGCGGCGGGCCACAGCTCAGCTCGACCCCGATTCCCGGCGTGCGCGGGCGGTGGCCCGCTAAGCCGAGCACGCCGCTCTGGGGCTACACGATCGAGCCGCCGTCGGGACGCAGCCGCAGCGTCCCTCGAGCGATCCGCCCATCCGCACCGACGTCCGCTGCCCGACGAACGACCTGCCCAACCTCAACGGCTCCCCCTCGTCGCAGGTGGGCGCCCCGTCACCGGCCGCGTCCACAGGCCCATGAAACAGGCGATCGGCAGATACTCGCGCGACTTCGTCGCCGTCATCGTCCTCCTGGTGATCGGGCTCGCGACCCTGTTCGTGATCCTCTCCCAGCAGAGCTCGGCGCTGCCGTCCTGGTTCCCGATCCTCGGCAAGGACCAGTTCCACCTCGAGGTCGAGTTCCAGACCGCGCAGGCGGTGACCCCGGGTCAGGGTCAGACCGTCAACCTGGCCGGAGTCAAGATCGGCGACGTCACCGAGCGTCAACCTCGAGAACGGTGTCGCCGTCGTCGGCGTCGACATCGACCCTAAGTACGCCCCGCTCATCCACGACGACGCGAGCGCCCTGCTGCGCCCGCGCACGGGCCTGCAGGACATGACCGTGGACCTCGACCCCGGGACCCGACGAGCCCCGACGATCCAGGAGAACGGCCGGATCGGCCTCGCCTCGACTAAGCCCGAGGTCAATGTCGACCAGATCCTCGCCTCGCTCGACGGCGACACCCAGGCCTATCTGCGCCTGCTGCTCGCCGGCGGCGCCGAGGCCCTGGGCCCCGACAAGGGCGCCAAGCTTCTCCTCGGTCCTGCGCCGGATCGAGCCGACGACCACGCGACATCGCGAAGATCAACGTGGAGCTCGCCAAGCGCCGCGACAACCTGCGCCGCGTGATCACGAACTTCGGCCTGATCTCGAAGCGGCTTGCCGGCAACGACGTGCAGCTCGCCGACTTCGTCACCTCGCAGTCGCAAGGTGTTTGGCGCCTTCGCCAACCAGGAGGCCAGACCTGCGCCAGACGCTGCGGGACTTCCCGGGCGCGCCCTGAGGTCGACCCGCCAGGCGCTCGATGCCGGCAGCACCCTCTCCGGGCAGCTCACCCCGGCGCTCGAGAAGCTGATCCCCTCGGCGCAGGCGCTCAAGCCGGCGCTCGAGAAGCTCCAGCCCTTCTTCCGGCAGACAAAGGGCCCGATCAAGAACCAGATCCGGCCCTTCGCCAGCCAGGTCCAGCCGGTGCTCACGGATCTGCGCAGCGCCTCCGGCCCGCTCGCCACCAGCGCGAAGGAGCTCAAGGGCAGCTTCACCGAGCTCACCGGACCTGCTCAACGGCCTCGCCTACAACCCGCCCGGTCCCGCAGGAGGGCTACCTCTACTACCTGGCATGGCTCAACCACAACGTCAACAGCACGACGCTGCTCCAGGACGCCGCCGGCCCGATCGCCACGAAGCCTCCCCATGTACTCCGTGCCACGTCTCGGACCTCGCCGACAACGCCGTCCGCACCCGCCCGGCGCTGGGGACCGCGCGCCAAGCTCACCCGCCTGCCGCATGACCACGGAGATCTGCCCGCTGAGCGACCTGATGGAGACACGCCCACCGACAGCAGGAAGAGTTCTCGTCGCCGTTGGCTTCGCGATCTCCTGCTTCGGCCTGCTGCTCTTCCTGTGGCTCGCCTTCGGCGGCCCGTGCCGCTCAAGTCGAAGAGCTACCGGATCGAGGTGCCGTTCCAGGAGGCGACGCAGCTTGCGCAGGAGTCGGATGTCCGCATCTCCGGGCGTGTCGGTTGGCAAGGTGAAGGCGATCCAGCTCTCGGACACGGGCAACTACGCCGACGCGACGATCCAGATCGACCCCCAGTACGCGCCGATCCCGGCCAACACGAAGGCCATCCTGCGCCAGAAGACGCTGCTCGGCGAGACCTACGTCGAGCTGACGCCGGGCGATCCATCGGAGGGGATGCTGGCCGAGGACGGCACCCTGCCGGCGGCCCAGGTGGCGAAGTCGGTCCAGCTCGACGAGATCTTCCGCACCTTCAACCCGCAGACGCGCGTGGCTTCCAGAACTGGATGCAGGACGCGGCCGCTTCCGTCAAGGGCCGCGGCGTCGACCTGAACGCCGCCCTCGGCAACCTCTCGCCGTTCGCCCAGTCGGCTGACCAGCTCATGCAGATCCTCGACAGCCAGGATGTCGCAGTCAAGGACCTGATCCAGCAGGGCGGCGCGACCTTCAATGCGATCAGCGAGCGCCCCGACCAGCTTCGCGGCCTGATCCAGAACACCGACAAGGTCTTCGGCTCGATCGCCTCGCGCGACCAGCAACTCGAGCAGACCTTCCAGGTGCTGCCGACCTTCCTCGACGAGTCGAAGGCGACGCTCTCGCGCCTGCAGACGTTCGCGAACGACACGAATCCGCTGATCACTCAGCTGCGGCCCTCGGCGCGCGAGCTCAGCGGGACGCTGCAGGCCACCGCCAAGGCCGCCCCGGACCTGACCGCTTCTCGAACGGTCTCGTCGTCGTCAACAAGCGCGCGCAGAAGGGCCTCAGCTCGCTGCGCAAGGTGCTCGACGACCAGCTGCCACCACCGCTGCAGCGGATCGACGGCTACCTCGACGACCTCCTTCCCTTCGTTCAGGCGCTGGGCCGCTACAAGGGCGAGACGACCGCGCTGCTCGGCAATCTCTCCAACGCAACGAACGCGTTCAACAACGGTGTCGATGGAGCCAGTCGCCACTACATCCGCGCGATCAGCCCCTTCAGCCTCGAGGACCTCGCTGCGTTCCCGCACCGCTCGAAGCAGAACAGGACGAACGCCTACGTCAAGGCGGGCGACTACACGAAGCTCGCCCAGGGCCTGGATTCGTTCCTGACCGAGCACTGCACGAGCGGCTTGAACAACATCAAGCTGAACGAGGGTGCTCCCGGCGACCTCCCGCCGGGCTTCTATCGACCTCATGAAGCAGTTCATCTTCAACAACAGCGGCGAACAGCGCGAACATCCTCGGCTCCTGGCTGCACCCTGCAGCCGAAGAGCAAGTCGATTGGCGGCTCGTCGCACGCAGAAGACGATCTACCCGCACATCCGCGCCCAGAGCGGCGGTTAGTTTCAGGGGCCACGGGTAGAGATCGGTAGAACATTTTTCCGCGCCGCAACATTCAAGCTCGGCGCGGTTTATGTCGATAGGTTCACCGGTATCCACGGGATGGAGGCGTTGGGGTGCAGTCGATCTGCGCCCCTCGAGTTCGGCCCGCCGGTAGACAGAAACTCGAATTAGATCCCTCGAGGAGGAGTGATGCGGAAGATTCTGGCTCTCGCACTGACGGGAGCAATAGCGTTTGGGGTGGTGAGCTCCGCTGCGGCTGACGAGAACGTGCAGACAGAGAGCTTCAAGGTTTCCCCGAGCAAGCTCAGCAAGAAGAAGTACTCGAACGTCAAGTACACGAACCTGATCCTCACGAGCGACCAGGCAGTTGGGCCGGGTGGCTCCGCGCAGCCGCCGACCGCGACGCGGACGGTCGTGAGCTACTCGAAGAACTTCAAGTTCAACTACAAGAAGTTCCCGTACTGCAAGGTGAACGACGTTCAGCTCGCGAGTGCGCCGGACTCGGCCAACGCGAAGAAGCTCTGCGGCAAGGGCACCAACGTCTCCAGCGACGGTGGCTCGAACGCCACGGTCAAGGTCGGCAGCCCCACGGGCGGCACGGTCATTCCGGTTGACGTCGTTGCGTTCAACGTCAAGGGCGGTCAGCTGTACCTGTACAGCAAGCCCACGGGCGCGTTCTCGAGCATCGGCGCGACGGTTCTCACCGGCAAGCTGAAGAAGTCCAAGACGTCCGGCTACGCCCAGGACCTCGACGTCTCGATTCCGCCGCTCGCGGCGGGCGCGATCGCCTCCTTCAAGGTCACGATCCCGAAGAGCAAGTACGTCCAGGCTCGCTGCAAGCCGACCAAGATGAAGATCGCCGCGACCTCGTACTTCACGAATGGTTCGACGAACAAGTCGACGGACGACTACAGCCAGAAGTGCAAGGTCAAGAAGTCCAAGAAGAAGCATCACAAGCACAAGAGGCATCACCGCCACCACTAGGTGAGCCTGCTTCGCTTCTGAAGCACTGAAGGAGGGGCGGCCGCAAGGCCGCCCCTTTTCCTTGCCCGCTTGCGCTGTTCGGGGGGCTCTGCGGCTCAGCCGGCGTCGGCGAGCCAGTTCGCGATTCGGCGGCCGAGCAGCTCGCCCTGATCCTCCTGCAGGAAGTGCGAGGCCTCGGGGATGATCTCCGGCTCGGGCCAGCCGATCCGCTCCGCGATCCGGGTGCCGACCGACGGGGGGATGATCGGGTCGTGCTCGGCCCAGAGCATCAATGCCGGCCGATCCGAGGCAGCCATCGCCTCGAGCGTGCGCCGGCCGGCCTCGGCGCCGGGCGCGTCGGGGCTCGTCGGCAGCATCAACGGGAAGGCGCGGGCGCCGGCCTTGGCGCGGGCCTCGGGGAACGGGGCGCCGTAGGCGGCGAGGACGTCCTCGCTCGGAGGCGTGAAGCAGGCGCCGCCGACGAGCATCGGGATCGGTAGATCCTCGGTTCGCTCGACGAAGTCGCGGAACTTCTTCCACGCCTCCGTCATCTGCTGATGCCCGGTGAAGAAGCCCGTGTCCATGACGACGATCCGGCCGCAGAACTCGGGCCGTGCAGCCGCGACCCCCATCCCGATCTGCCCACCCCAGTCCTGGACGACGAATGTCGCGTCGCGGATCGCGAGGTCATCCAACAGCGCCGTCATCGCCTCGACGTGGCGTTCGTAGCTGTACCAACCGAAGTCGACGGGCTTGTCGGAGCGGCCGAAGCCGGGATAGTCGGGCGCTATGCAGCGGTGAGGGGCCTCGAGCAGCGGCGGGATCATCTTCCGGTACAGGAACGACCACGTCGGCTCGCCATGGAAGAGGACGACGGGACTGCCCTCGCCCTCGTCGATGCGGGCCAGACGGATGCCGTCCCAGTCGAAGTACTTCGGCTCCCAGGGGAAGCCGGGCAGGCCCTCGAACTGCTCGTCCGGAGTGCGGTAGATCTCGGTCATCAGCCGAACAGCTTGCGGAAGCGGAGCAGGTTCCGAGGACCGCCGTGGACGCGGAGGCGGCGCTGGATCAGCGCCCTTGGTGGGCTGATCGCCCCCTTGCCGACGTCGACGAAGTCGTTCCAGCTCGTTTCCAGCGTCACGTCGGCCGCCGCCGAGATGCCACGCTCGGCCCTCGTCGAGCCGTTGTCGACGACGACGTGCCAGGGCTCGGCGTCGGCGAAGCGCCACTGCACCGTGAACGGCGAGCCGTTGCCCTTCGCCGTGTCGACCGAGCGGGCGATCACGTCGAAGAAGAGCGCCTGGACCTCGGGCGAGGAGTCGACCTCCGAGGCGGGCAGCGGCTCACCGATCACGCCCGCCTTCGAGAGGCGCAGCATCCGCGCGGCGCGTTCGCGGGGTGGCAGCTCCATGTCGATCGGGAAGACGCCCGGCGCCATCTCGTTCATCGGGTAGCCGATGGCGCGCCACTTCTGCTCGATCGACTTCATGCTCCACTCCGCGATGTCCTCGATCTCGAAGCCGTAGCAGCGGGTGTACTCGAGGTCCCAGCCCGGCGGCACGAAGACGGAGGAGACGTGCGGCATGACCTCCATGAGGATCTCGTCGATCGCCGCCTTGCACTCGTCCGACTCGCGGATCAGCTCGCTCAGGACCTTGACGCCGAAGCCGATGTGGCGCTGCTCATCGCGGGAGACGTTCTCCATGCCGGAGCTGAAGCCCGGCAGCCCGCCCTCGCGGACGAAGTAGTCCTCGATGAAGTGCTGGCCGGGCTGGGCGAGAGTCCCCTCGACGACGAGGTGATAGAGGGTGATCGCCTTCGCGAACATGGGCAGCGAGCGGTCGCGGCGCAGCTCCTCGGCCATCCGGTCGAGGCGGTCGAAGACCCGCCGGTAGCCCCAGCCGAGATGCTGCTCGGTGTAGGCGAGCGTCGAGGCGACGGAGTCGCCGGCCTCGATCACTTCCTTGAAGAAGCGGTGGAAGAAGATGGCGTGACGGGCCTCGTCCACCTGCTGAGTGGCGAGGAAGTACTTCTGCTCCTCCTTCGGTGCGGCGTCGATGTAGGGGGAGAGGTTCTCGGTGACGGAGTCCTCGCCGTAGAAGAACATCGAGTAGATCCACTGCGCCGAACGTCGCTGCATGTCGGTCAGGTTCGCCCAGCCCTCGCGGTCGGCGCTGAAGTCGATCTCCATCGCCGACCAGTTGCTCTGCTCCCAGCGCCGATAGAGGTCGTCGTAGGTGATCCGGTCCGTGAGGTTGTGCTCGGCTACTGACATATCCCTCCTCGCTTCGCTCCTCCGCCTGCGCATGAGCCTATTGGAGCCCTGGCTGCGCAGCCAGTCAGTGTGACGAAGTCACGAATCCAGCGCCTGCGTCAGCCGGGGGACCGGGGCTCCCCGGCCGTCTCGGTGCGCGGCGCCACCCGCGCGAGCAGGTCTTCCTCAAAGACTGTCCGCAGCTCCGGGCGCCGCCAGTCCGAGCCGGCAGCGGTCTCGACCGTGATCCGCGCGCGCTCGGGGCTGAGCTCGAGGCTCGCGACCTGGTTGTCGTAGGTGGGGTCGTGGACGATCTGCCAGCTCGCGGGCGCCCGGCCCGCGCCGGCGAGGCGCGCGAGCCCCCGGGCGACGAGCTCCCCCGCACGGGAGTTGCCGGCACGCATCGCCCGCTTCTCCTTGGGCGCCAGATCCTTGCGGTAGGCGGAGCAGACCGCCTGCCAGACGCAGCTCGTCACGGCATCGTCGGCAAGCGCGATGTCGGCCAGGTAGCAGTGGTGGACGTCGCCGGAAAGCATCGTGATCGTCGCCGGCGCCGAGCCTTCGCCGTGCCGACCGCTGCCGATCTCGGCGAGCAGCTCGCAGAGCTCGGCAAACGACGAGGGAAACGAGGCCCAGTGATCCATCACCGCGACCTCGCGGATCTTCTCGCCGAGCCGGCGAGTCAGCGCGGTCCGGCCCCGGTCGGCGAGCTGCGCGTCCCAGGCCTCGATGTGGTGCAGGCCGGGCGTCAAGAAGAACGGGACCGAGCTCGCGAGCAGCAGATGGTCGAAGTCGCCGGCGGCATGCTCGACGATCCACTCCCACTCGCCCGCGCTGATCATCTTGCGCTCGGGCGGGTCGAGCTCGCGACCGGCGCGCGAGTCGATCACCAGCAGCCGCGAGTCGCCGAGGTCGCGGTAGAAGCTCCAGCGGCTGTGGCCGGGCTGGCGGTCGGCGTGCCGCATCTGCTCGCGCAAGATCGGGCTCGCGTCCGCGTCGGCGTTCCGCACCCGTTGGAGGAGCTCGGACCGCGCAAGCTCGCGCGGTGAGAGGTTGCCGATGTGCTGGAAGACCCAGTAGGCGACCAACCCGCCGATGATCTTGCGCTCGTACCAGTCCTGTGACTCGAGCATCCGCTGCCAGCGGCGCGAGATCTTCCACTGAGCGTGGATCTCGTGGTCGTCGAAGATCATCGCCGTCGGCACGGTGGACAGCAGCCAGCGGATCACCGGCTCGCTCCAGGCTTCCCTGTAGGCGAGCGCGTACTCGCCGAAGTCGGCGAGCTCCTCCGCGGGCGTGGAGTCATCGCCGCGGGCCGCGGCGAGCTCCTTCATCGCCGGCGACAGATCGTCGGCGTAGATCTGATCGCCGAGCATCAGCAGGCAATCCGGCGCGCGCTCCTCCGAGCGCATGATCCGCAGCGCCAGGGTGCGCAGGGCGTCGATTCCCTGCGCGTCGGGGTGCTCGGATTGGTGCAGCACGTAAGGCGGCTCGTTCGGCAGCGACACCCGGCACGAGCCGAAGATCAGGCGGACCTCCTTGCGCGAGCCGAGGGGCCTGATCGTCGGCGCGGGAAACTCGTACTCCGGCGGTGGCCAGACGCTCCGGCCGTCGAGCTCGACCTCGTAGGGGATCGCTTCGTCGGGTTCGAGGTCACCGATCTCGACTAGAGCGAAGTGATGGCCCTCGATCTCCCACGTCCGCGCCCGCGAGCCCGCGATCGAGACCTCGCAGGGGCAGTTGGTCTCAACCCAGACGGTCGCCCCGTCGGCGTCGACGTGGCGCAGGAGAGGTCCGAGCAGCAGTGACGGCATACCCCGAGGTACCTCCGGCGGCGATCCCGAAACGGGAATCATGCCGCGCGTCGGCAGATACCGAAGGAAGTCAAGGCCGAGGGCGCGGCGCAGGCGCGGGGCCCCGGTGGTCCGGTCGCGCGCCAGACGCCGTCAACGGCTTGGCGCAGCGGACGGCTAGAAGACGATGGCCTGGCGGGCCGCTTCGCCAGAGGCGAGGCGGTCGAAGCCCTCGTTGATCTGCTCGAGATCGAGGGTCCCGGTGAGCAGGCGCTCGACGGGCAGCCGGCCGGCGCCGCGCAGCGCGATGAACTCGGGAATGTCGAGCGCCGGGACGCAAGAGCCGAGGTAGGAGCCCTTCAGCGTCCGTTCCTCGGCGACGAGGCTCACGGCCGGGATCTGCAGCATCTGCTCGGGGTGGGGGAGGCCGACGGTCACCGTGGTGCCGCCCTTCGCGGTTGCCGCGTAGGCGTCCGCGAGGACGGCCGCGCTGCCGACCGTCTCGATGGCGCGATCGGCGCCGCCGCCGGTCAGCTCGCGGATCCGCTCGACTGCACCCGGGCCCGCCTCGACGGTCTCGGTCGCGCCGAGCTCGGACGCCAAGGTGAGCTTGTCGGCAATCAGGTCGACCCCGATCACCTGTCTGGCTCCGGCGAGCACGGCTCCCATGAGGGCCGCGAGGCCGACGCCGCCGAGCCCGAAAACCACGACGGTGTGGCCGGGGCGGATCTCCGCGCTCTTGACGGCGGCGCCCACGCCAGTGAGGACGGCGCATCCGAAAAGGGCGGCGAGCTCGTCGGGCAGGGCCGGGTCGACGCGGACCGCGGAGCGCTCGGAGACGACGATCCGATCGCTGAAGGCGGAGACGCCGAGATGATGGTGGATCGGCTGGCCGTCGGCGTCATGCAGGCGGATCGCGCCCGAGAGCAAGGTGCCCTTGGCGTTTGCCTTGGCACCCGCCGTGCACAGCGCCGCGCGGCCGGAGCGGCACGGGCCGCAGCTTCCGCAGGCGGGTACGAAGGCGAGCACGACGTGGTCACCGGCGGCGAGGCTCTCGACACCCGGTCCGACTTCGGTGACCTCACCCGCCGCCTCGTGTCCGAGCGCCATCGGCATCACCCGTGGCCGCGACCCGTCGATCACCGAGAGATCCGAGTGGCACAGGCCAGCGGCGCCGACCTCGACGAGGACCTCGCCCGGGCCGGGTGGATCGAGCTCGAGCTCGACGATCTCGAGCGGCTTCGATTCGGCGTAGGGCGCCGGGGCGCCCATCTCGCGCAGTACGGCGGCTCTCGTCTTCATCCCTCTTCTCCTCTCGCTCCGGTGGTGATCAGTCGCTCGAGCGCCGCCCGGATCCCCTCCGGGATCGAGACCGGCTCGCGGCTTGCGGCGTCGACGAAGACGTGTACGAACCAGCCGTCGGCAGATGCGCACTCCTCGCCGGGACCGAAGATCCCGATCTCGTAACGGACGCTCGAGCGCCCGAGGTGACCGACCCGGAGGCCCGCCTCGAGCACGTCGGGAAAGGCGACGGCGGCGCGGTAGGCGCAGTGCGACTCGACGCAGAGGCCGACGGCCTCGCCGGCGCCGCGGGCGTGGATATCGAGCCCGCCTTCCCGGATCAGCCAGTCGTTGATGACCGTGTCGAAGAAGGCGTAGTACTCGACGTTGTTGACATGCCCGTAGACGTCGTTGTCGTTCCAGCGCGTCGGGATCTCGAGGAAGTGGGCGTAGTCGGCACGGGCGATCCGCTGCGGCTCGTCGGTCACCCGGGGAACCTATCGCCCACCCCGAGGTCGCGCAGGTCGGCTTCAAGCCCGTCGCGGTCGTCGTCGAGCTGCTCGGAGGTGACGCGAACGGGGCTGTAGCCCGCTGCGAGCAGGCGGCGGTCGCGGACGCGGTCGCGCTCCCAGGTCCGGCGCCGCAGATGCGCATCCCTGCCATCGCACTCGACGATGACTCGCTGCCGACGCCACAGGTCGTCAGGGCGGATGCGGCGGCCGCCGACCGTGATCGTCTGGTTGAGCTCGGGGCGCTCGAGCAGGCGTTCGTCGAGGAAGCGGAGGAACCGGTCCTCGATCGGGCTCTCCGTGCGGCCGAGTGCCGCGTGGCCGGAGGCAAGCACCGCGCGGAGGTTCGCGATGCCACGGGCGTGGGGGTGGGCCTCGATCAGCCGCCGGAAGGGCCGCGGATTGCGATGGCCGCGGAAGTGCGCCTCGGCGAGGAGGCGCTCGAGCGCGAACGCGTCGAGGTGGGCGGCCATGTCGAGGACAGTCCGGTGGACGGTGGTGACGGGAATGGCGCTGCGCTTGGTTCGTTCGTTTGCAGGGAGGGAGGATGAGTGGAAGTGGATTCGCGGCCGGGCCAGGCCCTTGGGCGTGGCGGTGACGTGGAGGGGGATGCCATCGTCGTCGGAGATCAGCCGGTGCAGGGCCGCCGCCGTGTGATGGCTGAGGACGCCCGTCGGTCCGCCGGCGAGGACCGTCGCCATCCACAGGCCCTCGCGGGAGAGGTCCGTGTGGCCGACCGCGTAGACGCCGGCGTGGATCGGGTGGAGGAAGCCGGCGGCGATGAGGCGGTCGATTTGGTTAGGCGACAGCCCAAGCCGGATCAATCCGCGACGCGAGATAACGCCGTGTTGGCGGGTGGCGATGCGGCCAATCTCCGGCCAGAGCGCTCGAAGTTGCGATTTTCCTCGCATAGAGGCTGTTGCACAACTGCCGGCTCCGTCCGCCGGGTTTAAGACCCTCTTGGCATGGCTCAGAACTTCCGCCCATGCGACCGTGACCAACAGCTGCTGCTGGCCCCCGACATGCGCGAGTGGCTCGATGAGGACCACCTCGTCTGGTTCGTGCTCGAGGTCGTCGATGAGCTCGACCTCGAGCACTTCTACGCCCGCTACCGCGACGACGGCCAAGGAGCCTCCGCCCACGATCCGAAGATGATGGTCGGCCTTTGGCTCTACGCCTACGCGATCGGTCTCACCTCGACCCGCAAGATCGAGCAGCGCCTGGCAGAGGACGTCGCCTTCCGTGTGTTGGCCGCAAACCAGCGACCCGACCACACGACCCTGAACCGCTTCCGCGCCGACCACCAGGAAGCCCTGGCGGAGCTGTTCGGCCAGATCCTGATCCTCTGCGAGCGCGCCGGCCTGCTCGGCTCCGGCATCGTCGCGATCGACGGCACAAAGCTTCACGCCAACGCCTCGCTCTCGGCCAACCGCACAGCCCGCCCAGATCCAGGCCGAGGTCGAGCGCTACTTCGAGGAGTCGGCGCGCGTCGATGCCGAAGAAGACGAGCGCTACGGCCAGGACAAGCGCGGCGACGAGTTGCCCGAGCACCTGCGCGACCGTGACTCGCGGCGGGCGGCGATCCGCCGCGCCAAGGAGGAGCTCGAGCGCGAGCAGGCTGAGGCAGAGGCCAAGCATGCCGAGATGCGGGCCGACTACCAAGCCCACATCGAGCGCACCGGCAAACGACCCGTCGGCCGCCCGCCCGGAGAGAAGCCGTATCGGCGGCCGAAGACCGAACGCCGCAACCTGACCGACTACGACAGTCGCGTCGTCCGCGACAAGGGCTCGCTGATCCAGGGCTTCAACGCCCAGGCGGCCGTCTGCGAGGGCCAGCTGATCGTCGCCGCAGATCTCACCAATGAACCGAACGACACGCGCCTGCTCGAGCCGATGGCCAGCGCAGTGCTCGAGCGCAACGGCGCCGAGCAGACACCAACCATCCTTGCCGACACCGGCTACTGGAACAGCGCCCAGATCAAGGCGCTGAGAAAACGAGGACTCCAGGTGATCGTCGCCACCTCGGCGCCGAGAAAGGACCGGAACCGAAAGCACGGGCGCAGACTTGGACCCGAGGCCGAGCGGATCGACCGGCTCTTAGCCACCGACGAGGGCGCTGCCCTCTACGCGCGCCGCAAGCAGATCGTCGAGCCCGTTTTTGGACAGATCAAGCACCTACGCGGCCTGCGACGCTTATCGCGGCGCGGGCTCGGTGCCTGCCGGGCTGAGTGGAAGCTGATCGCCGCTACACACAACCTTCTGAAGCTCCGAGTGGCAGCTCAGCCGGCCTGAGGACGCTGGGCAGCACACTTTTCCTCGCTGCCCGCCGGCCGGGACCCCCTCGCTGCTCGCTGCGGCTAGCAGTTACGCAACAGCCTCTATACCGAGGTAAATCCCAACCTCGGCGCTGGCGCCCCCCTTTTCGCCGGCCTTTCCCGGCCTGCCTGGCCCGGCCGGCGCCGGCGTACCCGGGCCGCTAGCCCAGCTTTGGGCTCTGCCAGGGCTCCACGAGGCGGGCGGAGAGGAGCTCGGGGAGCTCGTCGGCGGCCACCCGGGTCTGCTCGAGCGAGTCGCGGTCGCGGAGGGTGACGGTGCCGTCCTCGGCGGTCTGGCCGTCGATCGTCACGCACCAGGGGGTGCCGATCTCGTCCTGGCGGCGGTAGCGCTTGCCGATCGCGCCGCCCGTGTCGTACTCGGCGCCGACCCGGCGCCGCAGCGACTCGAAGACCTCGCGCGCCCGCTCCGGCATGCCGTCCTTGTTGACGAGGGGCAGGACGGCGACCTTGACCGGGGCAAGCCTCGGGTGCAGTGAAAGCACGGTGCGTTGCCGGCCCTCGACCTCCTCGGTCCAGTAGGCGTCGACGAGAAAGGCGAGCGTCGCCCGGTCCACTCCGGCCGCGGGCTCGATCACGTACGGGACGTAGCGCTCGCCGGTCTGCTGGTCGAAGTACTCGAGCTTCTCGCCGCTGAACTTCGCGTGCTGGGTGAGATCGAAGTCGCCGCGGTTGGCGATCCCCTCGAGCTCCGAATAGCCCATCGGGAACAGGTACTCGATGTCGGAGGTGGCCGACGAGTAGTGGCTGAGCTCGTCGGCCTCGTGCGGGCGCAGGACCAGGTTGTCGGGCTGGATGCCGAGCTCCGTGTACCAGCGCATCCGCTCGGCCATCCAATGCTCGTGCCACTTGGTGGCGTCGCCGGGCGGGCAGAAGAACTCCATCTCCATCTGCTCGAACTCGCGGGTGCGGAAGATGAAGTTGCCGGTCGTGATCTCGTTGCGGAAGCTCTTGCCGATCTGCGCGATCCCGAACGGCGGCTTCTTGCGTGAGAACTGGAGGACGTTCTTGAAGTTGATGAAGATGCCCTGGGCGGTCTCCGGGCGCAGGTAGGCCTCCGAGCCCGACTCGGCGACGGGGCCGACCTGGGTCTTGAACATCAGGTTGAACTCCCGTGCCTCGGTCAGCTCGCAGTTCTTGCCCTCACCGGGAAGCTTGGACGGCTGCTCGCCGCACTGGCCGATGTCGAGCTTGTCCTCGCGGAAGCGCTTTTTGCAGACCTTGCAGTCGACCATCGGGTCGGAGAAGCCGGCCACGTGGCCGGAGGCCTCCCAGACGCGAGGGTGCTGGATGATCGCCGAGTCGAGGGCGACGATGTCGTCGCGATCGGTGAGCATCGAGCGCCACCACTCGTTCTTGACGTTGTTGCGGAGCAGCACGCCGTAGTGCCCGTAGTCGTAGGTCGAGCCGACGCCGCCGTAGATCTCCGACGAGGGGAAGATGAAGCCGCGCCGCTTGCACAGGGCGACGATCTCCTCGAGGGAGACGTCGGAGTGCTTGTCGGTCGTCTGCTCGGTCACTGGGCCGATTCGTCCAGTCCGGACCCTGACATCGAAGCATGCTTACGGGCCGGTCGATGAGTGTATGTGGGAAGGGACTTGTCGATGAACACGGTTCTGAGCAGCGCGATGCGGGCCGGCCGCCACTTGGCGGTCTGGGTCGTTTGGCAGTCGACCGGGACTAGCCTGCTGGACTAGCACCTTGCGCGCACGTGCTCCGCTTCGCGTCCGCGCGTGCGCGACGCTGAGCGGGAGTCCGGCGCCGCTGAGATACCGCAGCGCCTGCGGCGCTGCGGGGGAGAGTGCGGCGCCTCTCAGTCTGAAGAGGACTTAGCGCTGCTCGAGCTGGAGCTCGAGGAGCTGCTGCTCGTCGACTTCTCCTTGCTCCCGGACCCGGAGGAGTCCTTGGAGCTGGAGCCGCCGCTCCCATCCTTGCCGCCGGAGTCGCCGCTCGAGCTGCCCTCGCCCGAGCCCGCTGAGGGGGCGCCCTTCTTGCCCTTGCGGGCGTAGTCGGTCGTGTAGAAGCCGGAGCCCTTGTAGTGGATCGCGGGAGCGCTGAGCACGCGGTGGGCAGGGGCGTCGCAGACCTCGCAGGTCTCGAGCGCGTCGTCGCTCATCGACTGGAAGGCCTCGAAGGTGTGGCCGTTGTCGCAGCGGTACTCGTAGATCGGCATGAGGCGGGCGATTATGGCAGCAGGTCTCGGCTGCGCCCGTCGTTGCGCTACTGCGGCGAGCAGGCGGGCTCGCGCGGGCCGGGCTCGCCGAGCAGTTTCTTGACCGCCTTCTTGCAGTTGTCCTGGGGGACGAACAGGCTGCCGGCGGGGCCTGGCCCGGAGGGCTTCAGGATCGTCGTCCCCGAGCTGCCGCCGATCGCGGCCGAGATCGCGAGCTGAGGCAGCATGAAGCCGCCCATGTCGCTGACCATGGCCTTGGGCGCGTTCCAGGCGATCCACGGGCCGCGCAGGAAGTTGATCGGCGCTCGCCACGGACTGGTGAGGCGCTGCTTGATCCCGTTCACGACCTGTTGCTGACGCAGCGCCCGATCGGTGTCGTCGCCGACGTCCTGCTTGCACGCCGGGCTGCCGGTCGGCAGTACCTCGTTGCGAATTCGCGAGTAGGCGAGCGCATGTACCCCGTCCAGCGTCTCCGTCTGGTTGCGATCGAGGTTGAGGGTGATCCCGCCGTTGCTGGAGCCGCCGTCGACCTTGCAGCGGATCTTCTGATGAGGCGTGATGCTGACGCCGCCGATCGAGTCGATGAACTTGGCGAAGCCGTCGAAGTCGAGGATCACCACGTGGTCGATGTTGATCCCGAGGAAGTTCTCGATCGTCTTGATCTCCAGCGGCGCCCCGCCAAACGCGTAGGCGGCGTTGATCTTCTGGTTGTCGTGGCCCTCGATCGCGGCGTACGTGTCGCGGGGGATCGAGAGCTTCTCGAAGTGGCCGCCGCCGGCCCGGATCAGCATCAGCGTGTCGGCCCGCGACGGCTGGCAGCTGCTCGGCGCCGGGTCGCCGTCCTTGGCGGCGTTGACGCACTTCTCCTTCGTCGCGTTGCCCGCCTCATCGGGGGCGCCGGTCGGCCGCACGTCGGTGCCCATGACGAGAATCGTCTGCGGGAAGGCGACCATGAATGGGCCGCCGCCGACCAGCTGCTTCGCCTGGTCGTTGAGCTTGCCCTTCTGGATCTGGGCGCTGACGAAGAAGAGGACGATGCTGAGCAGCAGCCAGGCGGCGGCTGCGATCAGCACCCACTTCGCGATCCGCCACCAGCGGGGCGTCTCGCCGGCGCCGCGCACCGGCCGCCCCTCGCCGCCGCCCGAGCCGCGGCCGAGACGCTCCCGGATGCCGCCGAGATCGGCGCCGCGCAGCTTCGAAAAGGGGTTGCGGCTCGAGCGGTACACGCGGTAGGAGGGCTCGTCATCGCGCTCGCTCCGCCGGCGCTCGGCGGCCTCCTCGCGATCGCGCGAGGAGCGCGGGGAGCTGCCCGCCGAGCGCTCGGGACGGCCGCGCCGACCGCTCCTCCCGGAGCGGTAGACGTTGTATTCCGGCCGGTCGGGCCGCTCCTCGTCCCCGGGCGCCATCAAGGGGTAATACTGCCGTATGGCCTCCCGGATTCCGCGACCCGGCTCCCTGCTGGGCTCCGATCCCGCCGTCCGCACCCGGTCGGCGACCTCCCCCGCCGGGCCATCCGGCCACCGGTGAGCGAGACCGAGACGATCGGCGTGGACCTCGGGGGCACGAAGATGCTCGTCGGGGTGGTCGGGAAGGGCATGAGCGTTCTGCACCGCAACGTTGCCGCCTCTCACGGGCGGACCCAGAGCGAGGTCTTGGAGCTGCTCGAGCGCGAGCTGCGGGCCGCGATCGCCGCTCGCCCGCAGGCGGCCGCCGTCGGTCTCGGCGTGCCCTGCACGATCGATCGCGGGCGCGGCGTCTGCCTCAACTCCGCGCATCTGCCGCTCGCCGACATCGCCCTGCGCGATGTCGTCGCCGAGCGCATCGGCCTGCCGGTCTCGATGGACAACGACGCGAACGTCGCCGTGCTCGCCGAGCACCGCCACGGCGCCGCGCGAGGCAGCACGAATGTCGTCCTGATGACGATCGGGACGGGCATCGGCGGCGCCCTCGTCCTCGGTGGCGAGCTCTATCGCGGCTCGAACGGCGCCGGCGGGGAGTTCGGCCACGTGGTGTTGTACGAGGACGGTCCGGCCTGCGGCGGCGGCTGTCCCAACCACGGCTGCGCCGAGATCTACGTCTCGGGCCCCGCTCTCGCCCGCGCGGCCACAGCGGCCGCGGAGCAGCAGCCGGGCTCGGAGCTCGGGCGGATGCTGAGCGAGCGCGGCGCCCTCGACGGGGCGGCGGTCACCGCGGCCGCCCGTGCCGGCGATCCGGGCGCGATCGCGGCCTGCGAGCGCGTCGGTCGCGACCTTGGCGCCGTGCTCGTCGGGCTGGCCAACACCTTTGACCCAGACGTGATCGTGATTGGCGGCGGCGTGGCCGCCGCCGGCGAGCTGCTCCTCGGGCCCGCCCGCGAGGAGCTCCGACGCCGCGCTCTGCCGCCGCAGAACGAGGTGCCGGTCGTGCTCGCCGGGCTCGGGCCCGAAGCGGGGATGATCGGGGCAGCGACGCTCGCCCTCGAGGAGCTCGAGGGAAGCAGGACGGTGCTCTGATGGCAGGCCGGCTGACCGTCTGCCCGACGCCGATCGGCAACCTCGGCGACATCACCGAGCGAGCCCGCGCCGCGCTCGCCGATGCCGACGTCGTCGCCTGCGAGGACACCCGCCGAGCCGGCCGCCTCTACGAGCTGCTCGAGATCCCCACACCGCGGCTCGTCTCCAACCACGAGGGCAACGAGGAGGACCGCGCGAGCCAGCTCGCACAGGCGGTCGAGCGCGGCGCAAAAGTCGTGCTGATCAGCGATGCGGGCACGCCGTTGCTCTCCGATCCCGGCTATAGGTTGATGCAAGCCTGCATCGAGCGCGATCTCGACATCGAGGTGCTGCCCGGGCCCACCGCGATCACGACGGCGCTCGTCGCCAGCGGCCTGCCGCCGGGCCGCTGGCGCTTCGAGGGCTTTCTGCCACGCCGGGCCGGCGAGCTCGAACGCGTGCTGCAGTCGACGGACACGGTCGTTGCCTTCGAGTCGCCGCGCCGGCTGCCCGCCTCCCTACGGGCGCTCGCCACCCTCGCGCCCGACCGGCCGGCCGCGATCTGCAGGGAGCTGACCAAGCTGCACGAGGAGGTCGTCCGCGGGACCCTCGATGAGCTCTCGCGGCGCTTCCGCGGCGACGACGTGAAGGGCGAGATCGTCGTCGTGATCGCGCCCTCGCGGAAGCGCGCAGCGTCGCCCGACCTCGCCTTTGCCGTCGACGCACTGCGCCGGCTCGTCCAGTCCGGGGCCCGGCCGCGTGCCGCGGCCGGGGTCGTCGCAGCGCTCACGGGAACTGCGCCGAACGACCTGTATCGCGAGCTCACCGGCCGCGAGCCCAGGGTTTGAGTCCCGCCGCGCCAGCGGAGCTCGGCCGCGGGGTGATCGTCGCCGACGGTGCCCCGGCGCCGGAGCAATGGTCGTCGGCGCCGCGGATCCGGCTCGGCCCCGAGCTCGCCACCGACTCCGCCGGCGGCCGCCGCGGCAGCGGAGGAGCTGCGCGGGTACTGGCTCGAGCGCCGGCCCGTCGTCGTCGAGCTCGGGCTCGATCCGGCGCACGTCCGCGAGCCGGCGTCGATCGAGCGTCCGCCGCACACGCTGAGCCCGCGCTTCGAGCTGCCCGGCGACCTGCTCCACCATCTGATCTGGGCCAACAACTACGACGCCCGACAAGCCGGCGAGCCGATCTGGTGGTGGTCGGCAAAGGCAGCGCGGCTCGGCGCGGGGGAGGCCGACGGGGCGGACGTGACGCTGCCCGATGGACGCCACGCCTGGGTCGATGGCGGGCCGCGCTGGAGCGTCCCGCAGCTCGCCGAGCCGATCGTCCACGGCGCGAGCGTCGAGGCCGGCCGACTCGAGCCGATCGGTCCCGTCGAGCAGCCGCCCGACGGCGTCGCCGGGATCGACCTCGCCGACGATCAGCGGCGCGCCGTCAACCACCACGGCGGGCCGGTCCGCGTGATCGCGCCGGCCGGGTCGGGGAAGACGCGCGTGCTCACCGAGCGCATCCGCTACCTGCTCGGCGAGCGCGGCTACGAGGGGAACGGCCTGATCGCGGTCGCCTACAACAAGGAGGCGCAGCGCGAGCTCGAAGCTCGCCTCTTCCGCCTCGCCCCGCAGACGCGCACGCTGAACTCGCTGGGCTATCGGATCGTCGCCGCCCACCGCGGCGGCAGACCGCCGCTGCTGGCCGAGCCGGACGCGCGGCGCGTCGCCGAGGAGGTCTTCCCGATCCCGCGGCAGCGGCGCACCAACACCGACCCGATCGGCCCCTACATCGACGCGCTGACCCTCACTCGACTCGGCCTCCAGGAGCCCGAGGAGGTCGAGGGCGGTCGCGACGACGTCCCCGGCTTCGCCGATGGCTTCGACGCCTACCGCGAGCGACTCGCGGCGCGCGGCGCGGTCGACTTCGACGAGCAGATCTACGGTTCGCTCGAGGCGCTGCTGCGCGACGGTCCCTTCCGCCGCCGGATGCAGGCCGAGCACCGCCACCTGCTCGTCGACGAGTTCCAGGACCTGACGCCGGCCCACGTCCTCCTCATCCGGCTCCTGGCGATGCCCGAGTTCGACGTCTTCGGCGTCGGCGACGACGACCAGACGATCTACGACCACGCCGGCGCCGACCCGCGCTTCCTCGTCGACTACGGCGAGTACTTCCCCGGTGCCGAGGCGACGGCGCTCGAGGTCAACTATCGCTGCGCGGTGCCGATCGTCGATGCGGCCCGCACGCTGCTCGGCTACAACCGGGTGCGCGTCGTCAAGGAGATCCACGCGCGTGAGGGCGCCGACGCGAGCGAGCAGGCGCTGCGGATCGAGACCCACAGTGCGACCGCGGCCGCCGAGAGCGCGGTGCGGATCATCCGCGACTGGCGCCAGGCGGACGATGTCGACGCCGACCGGATCGCCGTGCTGGCCCGCGTCAACTCGCTGCTGCTGGCGCCCCAGATCGCGCTTTGGTCGGCGGGCGTGCCCCTGCGCAGCTCGGTCCGACCCGACGTCCTCGAGCGCACCGGCGTCGCCGCGGCGCTGGCGTGGATCCGTGTCGCCGTCGATCCCGAGGGCCTGATCGGCGCCGACCTCGAGGCGATCCGCCGCCGCCCGAGCCGCGGTTTCCCGAACTGGATCAGCAAGTGGTTCGCGAACTGCCGCTCGCTCGAGGATCTGCGCATAGTCGGGCAGCGGATCGACGACGAGCGCGTCGCGGGCCGTGTCGGCGAGATGGCCGACGACATCGAGATGCTCGCCGCGCAGGCGCGGGCCGGCGGCGACGCGCGGGCGCTGCTCGAGCTCGTCCGCGACCGGGTCGGGCTCGGCGGCGCGATGGAGATGCTCGACGGCTCCAAGGGCACCCAGGCGAGCGCCTCGCACCTCGACGACCTCGAGGCGCTGATCCAGGTCTCCGACCTGCACGGCGACCCGAACACGTTCGAGCCCTGGCTCCGCGCCTCGCTCGAGGAGTCGTCGGGGAGCGAGGGCGTGACGCTTTCGACCGTGCACCGCGTCAAGGGGCGCGAGTGGGACCGGGTCGTCGTCTTCGGCGTCACCGAGGGCCTGCTGCCACACCGGCTGAGCGCGGACTGGGAGTCCGAGCGGCGGGTCCTGCACGTCGCGATCACGCGGGCGATCGACCGTTGCGTGGTGCTCGGCGACGAGAGCCGCCGCTCGGCCTTCCTCGACGAGCTCACCGGCGTCGCGACGGCGCCCGCGACGGCGCCCACACCAATGCTCGCCGCACCGGGCGGCGGCGCCCGCAGCCGGCGGGCGACCCCGGCGCGGCCGGCGCCCGACCTGAACGGCCACCCCGACGCTCCGGCCGCCTCTGAGGCGTTACGGAGGTGGCGAACGGAGCGTTCGGACGCCGACAGCGTTCCCGCCTTCGTCGTGCTCAGCAACCGCCAGCTCGACGGCATCGCGGTCGCGATGCCCGCCGACTCCCGCGAGCTGCTTGCCTGCGAGGGAATCGGGCCGACGAAGCTCGAGCGCTACGGCGACGAGATCCTCGCCGTCGTCGATTCGGTGCGCACGTAGCTCGCGCGTAGCCTGATAAGAGGCGAAACAAAAGTCTCTTGACCCGTAAGGAGAGACGTGTAACTTCGCCGCCCATGGGAGCACGCGCTTGGCGTCTGGGCGCCGCGGTCGTCTCGTCCGCCGCCGCCCTCGCATGCCTTCCCGCCGGGGCGGATGCGAGCACTATCGACGTCGATACGACGGCGGACACGACGAGCGAGGACGATCACTGCTCGCTGCGGGAGGCCGTCGACGCCTCCAACACCAACGCCGCCGTCAAACCTGGCGGGGCCGGCCCCGACTGCCCGGCCGGGAGCCCGGGCGCGACCGACACGATCGTCCTCGGCGCGGGCACCTACACCCTGACGGGGCCGAACGAGGACTCGAACGCCTCCGGCGATCTCGACATCAATGCCGATGGTCCGGGGCCGGTGGCGATCTCCGGTGCCGGCGAGGGCCAGACCACGATCGGCAGCGACGGCGCCGACCGTGTCATCGAATTGCTCGACGGCACCCTCGACATCAGTGACCTGAAGATCACGGGGGGCGTCGCGCCCACCTTTGGAGGCGGCGTCTTCGCGGACGGCAACCCGGCTGCCGGGCATCTCAGCCTCACCGACGTCACCGTCGCCGGCAACTCAGCGCCGGGATCGGTGCTTGGACGGGGCGGCGGCATCGCGGTCTCCGAGGGCCCCGGATCCGAGCTCGACCTGACCCGGGCGACGATCGACGGCAACGCCGCCGGCAACGGCGGCGGCGGCGGGATTGCGGCCTACGGTGACGTGACGATCACCAACAGCCAGATCTCGAGCAACGACGCGGCGAGCACGGTGTCGGCAGACGGGGCGGGGCTCGCGCTCGGCAGCGGCACGGCGACGATCAGCGGCTCGACGATCGAGGACAACCACGCCGGCAACCCGCCCGATCCACAGGGCGGGCAGGGCGGTGGCATCTACTTCACCGGCACCTCCGCATCCGATCAGCTCACGATCGAGGACTCGGCGATCTCTCAGAACACCACCCGCAGCTCCGGCGGCGGCCTCACGGTTTCGGGATCGGACGTCTCGGTCGACCTGATCGACACGACGGTGACAGGCAACCAGGCTCGTTCGGGGGCGGGGCTGAACGCGATCAACGGGAGCTCCCTGGGCCTACTGCGCACGCGGGTAGTCGGCAACCAGGCGAGCAGCGACTTCGACACACCCGGCGGCGGCATCCTCGTCGGCGACATCGGCACGGGCGCCTCGCTCGAGGTCGTCGACAGCGTCGTCTCCGCCAACAGCGTCGAGGGGACGAGTGGCGGTGTCAAGGCCTACGGCGGCGGCATCGACGTCACGCAGTCGAGCGAGATGCGGATCGTCGGCACCGAGATCGCCGGCAACACGGCGACCGGCGATCCCGGCTACGGCGGCGGCATCGCCCAGGCTGGCTCCTCGACCGGAGTCGTCCTCAACTCGACGGTGAACGGGAACGGTGCCGGCGGCACGGGTTCCACGGGCGGCGGCGTCATGGTGTTCGTCAACGGGGGAACGCTCGACCTGATCAACGTCAGCGTCGCCGGCAACTCCGCCGCGGTGGGCAACGGGCTCGGGCGGTTGTCGACCGGGACGATCAACCTCGCCAACAGTGCACTCGACCAGCCGACGGACGCGTGCAGCCCCGGCGGGATCACGTCCGGGGGCGGCAACGTCAGCAGCGAGGCGAGCGATTCCTGCCTGCTCGGCGCGACGGGCGATCTCACGGCGACCGACCCCGGTTTCGGGTCCTTCGGCGCCCACGGTGGACCGACGGCCGGAGCGAGCGGTTCGAAGCAGAACGTGCGCTCTCTCCCGATCGCTGCCTCGAGCCCGGCGTATGACCACGTGGCGCTCCCCGATTGCGTCGATGAGCTCGCGGCTCCGCTGAGCACCGATCAGCGCGGCTTCGATCGGCCCGGCGCTTCGAGCAGCGTCTGTGACACGGGTGCGTTCGAGTTCACGGACGCCGACCTGGACGGGGTAGAGGACGGCGGGGACAACTGCCCCGCCGACGCCAACCCCGGCCAGGCCGACACGGATGGGGACGGTCTCGGCAACGTCTGCGACAACTGCCCGGCCACCGCCAACGCGGGCCAGGCCGACGCCGACGGCGACGGCGTCGGCAATGTCTGCGACAACTGCCCCGCCAACGCCAACGCCGGCCAGGCGGACAGCGACGGCGATGGCGTGGGCAACGTCTGCGACGCCTTCCCCAACGACCCCGACAACGACGCCGACGGTGACGGCGTCTCCGGCGACGTCGACAACTGCCCCGCCGACGCCAACCCGGGCCAGACCGACTCCGACGGCGACGGCGTGGGCAACGTCTGCGACGCCTTCCCCAACGACCCCGACAACGACGCCGACGGTGACGGCGTCTCCGGCGACGTCGACAACTGCCCCGCCGACGCCAACCCGGGCCAGACCGACTCCGACGGCGACGGCGTGGGCAACGTCTGCGACGCCTTCCCCAACGACCCCGACAACGACGCCGACGGTGACGGCGTCTCCGGCGACGTCGACAACTGCCCCGCCGACGCCAACCCGGGCCAGACCGACTCCGACGGCGACGGCGTGGGCAACGTCTGCGACGCCTTCCCCAACGACCCCGACAACGACGCCGACGGTGACGGCGTCTCCGGCGACGTCGACAACTGCCCCGCCGACGCCAACCCGGGCCAGACCGACTCCGACGGCGACGGCATCGGCAACGCCTGTGATGCGCCGGCGACGATCGCGGGCCTGAAGCTGCGGGTTGCGGGCAAGCGCAGGCTGAAGGCGGGCAAGCCGATCGTGCTCAAGGTCCGCTGCCCGAAGGAGGACTGCGTGGTCTCCGGCCGCGCGCGGTTCAAGCTGCACAAGGGGCATCGCAAGATCAAGCTGCACACCAAGCGCGCTCACAAGTCGCTGCCCGCCGGCAAGCGGAAGCGGCTGAAGCTGCGGCTGCGGCACAAGGACGCGCACAAGCTCAAGCGGCTCACCCACAAGCGCAGGGTGCGCAAACACGCGAAGGTCGTCGCCAAGGTCAAGGCCGCCGACTCCGGCGGCGACACGGTGAAGGCGAAGAAGAAGCTGAAGCTGAAGCGCTTAGCGTCGGGCTCAGGGCGCTGCGGCTCGCCCCCGGGCGCGCCCGCAGCCAGCCGCCGATCGCGCCGAAGGCGGAGCCGAGGATCGCGAACAGCGGCACGAGCAGGATCGCCGGGTGCGGCAGGTCGGTCTGCGGGTCGGCGCCGCTGATCTCGTGCGCGAGCAGGACGCCGGTTGCGAACAGCGTCCCGCCGAGGACGCCACGCTTGGCGCCGGCGCCCGGGCCGACGTGGTCGAAGCCGGCGCCGATGCCGCCCACGATCGCGAGCACCGAGAGGATCGTGTAGGCGGCGGCCGAGACGCCGAGGAAGTAGCCGGTCAGCCCTCCGAACAGAAGGGGCAGGACGATCGCGAGCAGTATCTGGATCGATCGAGGGTGCTCTTCGAGCAGCGGTGCCTTGTTCATCGGTTCCTCCCGGGCGGTCTGTGTGTCAATCGTGGTCGCTGCGCTGCCTCCGCACCCAGCGAGCGTCGCGCAGCAGCCGCTCGGGGCTTCGTATCATCCAGCACGAGGATGGAGAGGAGAGCTGCGATGGAGACGATGAGCCCGCTCGATGCGTCGTTCCTGCACATCGAAAACAGCGTCACGCACATGCACATCGGCTCGGTCGGGATCTTCGAGGGCCCGCCGCCGCCCCATGATCAGGTGACGAATGCCGTCGCCGCGCGGCTGCCGGCGGTGCCCCGCTACCGCCAGCGCGTCCGCTTCGTCCCGCTCGCGCTCGGCCGGCCGGTCTGGGTCGACGACCCTCACTTCCGGCTCTCCTACCACGTGCGGCGCACCGCCCTGCCGAGCCCGGGTGGAGACGAGGAGCTTCGCCGGCTCGTCGGCAGGGTGATGTCACAGCAGCTCGATCGCGAAAGGCCGCTGTGGGAGATGTGGGTGGCAGAGGGTCTCGGCGACGGTCGCTGGGCGGTGATCTCGAAGACCCACCACTGCATGGTCGACGGTGTTTCCGCGACGGATCTGCTCAGCGTTCTGCTCGATTCGAAAGCAGACGAGCACCACGCGGCGGAGGAGGAAGGCGACTGGAGCCCAGCGCCCGAGCCGAGCTCGGCCGAGCTCATCTCGCACTCGCTCGCGCTGCGCGCGGCCAGTCCGAACGAGGCTCTGCGGACCGCGATGTCTGCGATCCGGGGGCCGCGGCGGGTGGCCCGCGAGGCGCTGCGGGCCGGCAAGGGCCTGACGAGCCTCGGCTCGTTGCTGCGGCCGACGGACGCGGGGTCGCTCAACGGCCCGATCGGGCCGCACCGACGCTGGGACTGGGCCCGAGGCAGCCTTGCCGACGTCAAACTGATCCGTGAGCGGCATCCGGCGACGGTCAACGACGTGGTCCTGACGGTGATCGCGGGCGGCTTCCGGCGTCTGCTGGAAGGACGGAGGGAGGCCGTCGCCGGCCGCACTCTGCGCACCCTCGTCCCGGTGTCCGTTCGTGCCGAGCACGAGCACGGCACCTACGACAACAAGGTCTCGGCGATGTTCGCCGAGCTCCCCGTGGGGATCGAGGATCCGCTCGAGCGGCTCGCCTCGGTACACGAGCAGATGCAGCACTTGAAGCACTCCGGCCAGGCCGTCGCGGCGGAGCGCCTCACCGCGCTCGGCGGCTTCGCGCCGGCGATGCTCCTGTCGCTCTCGGGGCGGGTCGGCACGCGGCTGCCGCAACATTCGGTGAACACCGTGACGACCAACGTTCCCGGCCCCCAGCAGCCCCTCTACCTGGCCGGCAGCAGGATGCTCGAGGCGTTCCCGTTCGTGCCGCTCGGCGGCTCGGTGCGCATCGGAATCGCGATCTTCTCCTACGACGGCGCGATCAACTTCGGCGTCACCGGGGACCTCGACACGACGGCCGACATCGACGTGTTGACACGAGGGATCGAGGCCTCGATCGCCGAACTGGCAGGAAGCGCCTCGGCTGAGGACCGCCAGGGGGCCCCGGCCCCGTCCCCGGGCTGAGCGCTGTCCCCTCGACTCCGGCGCCCGGCCCTACGCGGCCGGTCCGACATCGGGTCGGCGGCCCCGCGCAAGCTCGAGGAGCGCCCAGCCCGAGACGAGCGCCCAGACGCCCTCGAGCAGGAGAAATCCCCAATTCGCATGGATCGCCGCCAGCACGGCGAGGATCGCCGAACCGGCGAAGTTGAGCACCAGGTAGATGCGCGAATGCGGGGACATCGCGCCTCGCTGGGCGGCGACGAACCCGATAAGGATCAGGATCGCTCCGAGGATCTGGATCGCGGACTCCACGGACTGCCACGTTAGACGCGGTCGATAACGTCAGCCGGACCGCATGCCCTACTACGTCACCACGCCGATCTACTACGTCAACGCCGAGCCGCACCTCGGCCACGCGTACACGTGCATCGCCGCCGACATCCTCGCCCGGCACAAGCGCCAGCGCGGCGAGGACGTCTTCTTCCTGACCGGCACCGACGAGCACGGCGAGCCCGTCGCGCAGGCGGCCGAGGCGCTCGGCCTGACGCCGCGCGAGCTCGCCGACCGCAACTCGCAGCGCTTCCGCGACCTGATGCCGAAGATCAACGTCTCCAACGACTTCTTCATCCGCACCTCCGACCCCGAGCACGAGGCCGCGGTCGGCAGGCTCGTGCAGCTCGTCCACGACAACGGCTTCGTCTACGAGGGCACCTACGAGGGCTACTACTGCCCGCGTTGCGCCGACTTCAAGTCCGAGCAGGAGATGGGTCCCGGCCACAGCTGCCCGATCCACGAGATCGAGCTCGTCTGGGAGACCGAGCAGAACTGGTTCTTCAAGCTCTCCGCCTTCCAGGAGCGCCTCGAGCAGCTCTACGCGGATCGTCCCGACTTCGTCCAGCCCTCGTTCCGCGCGAACGAGGCGCTTTCCTTCATCAAGAGCGGGCTCCGCGACGTCTCGCTCTCGCGCGCGCGGCTGCGCTGGGGTGTCCCGGTTCCCTGGGACCCCGAGCAGGTCGTCTACGTCTGGTGGGACGCGCTCCTCAACTACTACTCGGCGCTCTCCTACGCGCGTCCCGGGGAAGACCTGACCGACCGCTTCTGGCCCGCCAACTACCACGTGATGGCCAAGGACATCATCAAGTTCCACGGTGTCTACTGGCCGGCCTTCCTGATGGCGGCCGGCCTCGAGCTGCCCGAGCACCTGTACGTGCACGGCTTCCTGTTGATGGGCGAGCGCAAGATGTCGAAGTCGCTCGGCAACGTCCTCGACCCGTTCGAGGTGATCGATCGCTTCGGCGCCGACGCGCTGCGCTTCTACTGCTTCCGCGAGGTCAGCTTCGGCCAGGACGGCTCGATCAGCCCGGCGGGCTTCGAGTCGCGTTACGAGAGCGAGCTCGCCAACGACTACGGCAACCTCGCCTCGCGGACGCTGGCGATGATCGACCGCTACCGCGACGGCGTCGTGCCCACGGCTCAGATCGACCCCGCGGTGGCCGGGGGATCCGACGGCCTCGAGGGCCTCGAGGGCGCGGTCTCCGAACTGCTCGACAAAGCTGAGATCACGCAGGCGCTGGAGGCCGTGTGGTCGCGGATCCGGCGTCTCAACCGCTACGTCGAGGAGAGCAAGCCCTGGGAGCTGGCCAAGGACGAGGCGCGCGCCGGCGAGCTCGACCGCGTGCTCTACAACCTGGCCGAGGGATTGCGCATCGTCACCCTGCGCGCTGCACGCCTACATGCCGGAGGCGACGGCGACGCTGCTCGCGGCGCTCGCCGAGGAGCGGACCGAGCTGTGCGCGTTCGGCTCGCGCGGCGGCGGTCAGCGGACCGAGCGGATCGAGCCGCTCTTCCCGAAGCTCGAGAAGCTCGAGTCGTAGGCACGTTGTCGGCGTGACGGCTGCGCTCTCGATCCACGAGCTCTCGAAGACCTATCCGGGCGGCAAGCAGGCGCTCAACGGCGTCGGGCTCGAGGTCGGCGAGGGCGAGCTCGTCGGGCTGCTCGGGCCGAACGGCGCCGGCAAGTCGACGCTGACGAAGATTGCGTGCGGGCTCGTTCGGCCCAGCGCCGGCTCGGCCGCCGTCGTCGGTGAGCCTGCCGGCAGCGCCGCCGCCAGGCGGGCGACCGGGTATCTGGCGGAGCTCTTCCGCTTCCCCGTTTGGCTCTCGGCGCTCGAGCTCCTCGACCTGCACCAACGCCTCGCCGGATCGGCGGGAGGGGACCGCGAGCGCGAGGAGTTGCTCGAGCTCGTCGGGCTCGCCGACGCACGCGAGGTGCGGGTCGGCGCGATGTCGAAGGGCATGCAACAGCGGCTCGGGATCGCCCAGGCGATGGTGGGTTCGCCGCGCTTGCTGCTCCTCGACGAGCCGACCAGCGCGCTCGACCCGGCTGGCCGGCGCGTCGTCCGCGAGCTGCTGGTCGAACTGCGGGGGCGAGGGGTGGGCGTGCTGCTCAACTCGCACCTCCTGGGCGAGGTGGAGCTGGTCTGCGACACCGTCACGATCATCGACTCCGGCCGCGTCGTCGCGGCCGGCGCACCCTCCGAGCTCACCGGCCAGCGGGCGGTCGAGGTGGAGACCGACGCCGGGGTGGTGCGCCGTGAGGGGCTCGGCAGGGAGGCGATCCCGGCGCTCGTCCGCGAGCTCGTTGCCGCCGGCCGGGACGTCTACGAGGTGCGAGCCGTCGGCAGCACGCTCGAGGACGCCTACGTCGAGGTCGTCTCCGGCGGCGACGTGCGATTGCGGGAGGCTCCGTGAGCGCGCCGGCTTCGCCGCGGGGCGGGTCCGTCGGCCAGGGCCTGACGATCGTGCGCTACGCCCTGCTGGAGAGCCTGCGCCGGCGCGTGCTGCCGGTCGTCGCCGTGCTCACACTCGCCTTCCTCGTCCTCTATTGGGCCGGCGCCCACTTCGCCTTCAAGGAGGTCGGAGACAACGGCCACCTGGGCTTTCAGGGGGACATCGACGACGTCAGCCTCGCGGGCGCGACGCTGCTTGGCCTGGCGATGTTCGCGACGCTCTTCCTCGGCGCCGTGATCGCCACCTTCCTCACCCTTGGCGTCATCCGCGGCGATGCCGAGTCGGGCCTGCTGCAGCCGATCGCGGTGCGCCCGGTGAGCCGCGAGCTGATTCTCGTGGCGCGCTTCGCGGCCGCCGGCGCGGTGTCCGTCGTCTACGTGCTTGTCGTCTTCGTCGCCGCGATCTTGATCACGAAGGCGACGGGCGGCTGGACTCCGGACCGGCCGGTCGCGGCCTGTCTGCATCTGGCCGGCGCCGCGCTCGTCCTCACCTGCATCTCGGTGCTCGCCTCGGCCTTCACGTCCTCGACCGCCCAGGGCATCACGGTGCTGATGTTGTTCGGCGCCGGACTGACCGCCGGCCTGCTCGGTCAGATCGGCGACACGCTCGACTCGGGGACGCTCGTCGACCTCGCCAACCTCGCCGGCAAGGTGCTGCCGTTCGAGGCGCTCTACCAGGGCGGGCTCTACGACCTGACCGCGGACATCAGCGGCACCACCGGCTTCATCCTCTCGCTCGGCCCGTTCGGCGGCGCCGCCGAGGCCGGTTTCGGGCTCTTCGTGTTCGCCGTCGTCTACTGCGCCGTGATGCTCGCCGTCGCGGCGGCCGTCTTCCGGCGCCGCGACCTGTAGCCGCGCTAGTGGGCCGTCAAGAAACGTCGCGCCCGAAACTGGCGGCGCCGGATCGCCGCTGGGCGTCGTCCTCGCTCGCCCGCGTAGCGCTGCTACGCGGGCTCCCTGCGTCCTACCCCACCGACGCCCGGCACTCGCCATTTCCGGGCGAACGTTCCTGGACGGCCCCACTAGCGGGCCGTCAAGAAACGTCGCACCCGAAACTGGCGGCGCCGGATCGCCGCTGGGCGTCGTCCTCACTCGCCCGCGTAGCGCCGCTACGCGGGCTCCCTGCGTCCTACCCCACCGACGCCCGGCACTCGCCATTTCCGGGCGAACGTTCCTGGACGCCCCACTAGGCGGCTCAGCTCTCGAGCGGCTTCTCGGGCTGGACGCCGGCGCTGAGCAGGGTGCCGGCCAGCATCTCGTAGTGACCGGCGAGCATGCAGAGCTCGATCAGCTCCGGGTGGGTCAGGTACTCGCTGACGCGGGCCCAGGTGCCGTCGCTGACGAAGCGGTCGTCGTGGAGCTCCTCGACGAGCTGCAGGATCGCCGCCTGGCGCCCGGTCCAGCCGCTCGCCTCGGGACCGGCGGCGACGCGTTCGATGTCGGTCGGCCGGAGCCCGGCTTGACCGCCGATGCGCACGTGGTGATCCCACTCGTAGCGGCAGCGGGTCAGGTAGGCGACGCGCAGGATGACGAGCTCGGTGTCGATTCGCGGGCAGCTTGCCTCGCGGCATGAGCCGGCCCGCGAACGGCAGCCAGGAGACGAACAGCTTCGGGTGGCGGGCGAGGGTCGTGAAGATGTTCGGCGGCGGGCCGCCGACGGCGCGACCGGCGATCCAGATCAGCGGCCGGATGAGGAGGTGGATCTCCTCGTTCGAGGCGGGCGGGATCCGGGGCGTGGGCTGCTCGAGCCAGTGCTCGGGATCGATGCCGCTCGGCGCCGGCGCAGGTACGGGGTCGCTCATTCCCCGAGCATAACCCCGAATCGGGCGGCGCCTCGCCTACATACTGCGGGCGATGATCGATAGCCACGCGCACCTCGGCTCCTGCGAGCCCCCGGACGGCGAGCTCGTCGCTCGCGCCGGAGATGCGGGGGTCCGACGGATCCTCACCGTCGGCATGGACGAGGCTTCGAACCGCGGGGCGATCGCCGCCGCGCGCGAGTACGACGAGGTCTTCGCCGCGGTCGGCCGCCACCCGAACGCCGCCGCCGGCTTCGACGACGACGCCGCCGCCGACCTGCGCGAGCTCGCCGCCGACCCGCACGTCCGCGCGATCGGCGAGACCGGCCTCGACTACTACCGCGACGGGGCGCCGCAGGGCGATCAGCTGCGCGCCTTCGAGGCGCAGATCGCGATCGCCCGCGGCACCGGCCTGCCGCTCGTGATCCACATGCGCGACGGGGCCGGGCCGAGGCCGGAGCGGCGGTCGCCGACTGCTTCGAGCTGCTCGCGGCCGAGGCCGAGGGGGTCGAGGTGATCCTGCACTGCTTCAGCGCCGGACCGCGAGCGAGCGGCCGAGGCGGTCGAGCGCGGCTGGTACGTCTCCTTCGCCGGCAACGTCACCTATCCGAAGTCGGAGGCGCTGCGCGAGGCGGCGGCGCTCGTCCCCGACGAGCTGCTGCTGGTCGAGACCGACAGCCCCTACCTGGCGCCGCAGCCGGTCCGCGGCAAGCGCAACGAGCCCGCCAACGTGGTGATGACGGCGGCGGTCGTCGCCGAGGCGCGCGGCGCCGATCCGGCCGCTCAGGAGGCGGCGATCGAGGCGAACGCGGCGAGGCTGTTCGGCTGGTGATGGTCCGCCTCGGGCAGAACTTCCTCGCCGACCCGAACCTGCTCGACGCGATCCTCGCCGACGCGGCGCTCGAGCCGGGCGACGTCGTGCTCGAGGTCGGCGGCGGCGAGGGCGTGCTGACCAGGCGCCTCGCTCGAGGCGGCCGCCGCGTGCACCTGATCGAGCTCGACGAGCGCCTGCGGCCCGAGCTCGAGCCGATCGAGGCCGCCAACGAGGGGCTCGAGATCACCTGGGGCGATGCGATGCGGGTCGATCTCGGCGCGCTCGAGCCGCCGCCGACGGCGATGGTCGCCAACCTGCCCTACTCGGTCGCGACGCCGCTGCTGCTGCGGACGATCGCCGAGCTGCCCACGCTGCGGCGCTGGACGGTGATGGTGCAGCGCGAGATCGCCGAGCGCCTGCGGGCGCGGCCCGGCAGCCGCACCTACGGCTCGCCGAGCGTCGTCGTGCAGCTCTGCCTGCGAGGTGCGGATGCTGCGCACGGTCGATCCGGCCGTCTTCGTGCCGCGGCCGCGGGTCGACTCGGCGTTGCTCGCGCTGCGCCGCGCGACCCGGTGTCAAGCTCGATGCGCGCAGCGCCGAGCTGATCCGCGACTGCTTCGCGCACCGGCGCAAGGCGATCCCGCGCTCGCTCGAGCTCGCTGCCCGGCGCCGCGAGCACGAGGCGCTCGAGGCGGGCGAGCCGGTCCCGCGGCCGCGGCCGGCGGAGCTCCGGCACGCTGCCCGCGAGGCGCTGCGCGGCCTCGGCATGCCCGAAGATGCGCGGGCGGAGATGCTGCCGCCGACCACCCACCTCGAGCTCGCTCAGCAATTGCAGTGATCGCGCCCGGCGAAGCTCAACCTCTGCCTCTATCTCGGCGGCGTGCGCGAGGATGGCCTGCACGAGCTCTGCTCGATGTTCGCGCCCCTGCAGCTCGCCGACCGGATCACCGTCGAGGAGCTCCCCGATGGAGCGGTGACGAGGTCGTCTGCGAGGGCGTCGCCGGGCCGAACCTCGCGGCCGCCGCGCTCGCCGCCCTCCGCGACGCAGGCTGGCGGCGGCCCGCCGCTGCGGATCAAGATCGAGAAGCGGATCCCGATCGCGGCCGGGCTCGGCGGCGGCAGCGCCGATGCGGCCGCCGTGCTGCGGCTGGCTGCGGGCGAGGTCGCACGGGATCGAGCGGATCGCCGCCGCGCTCGGCGCCGACGTCCCCTCCCAGCTCGAGCCCACCCTGGCGCTCGTCGAGGGCTCGGGCGAGCTGATCACGCCGCTGCCGGCGACCGGGGAGTGGGCGGCCGTGCTGATCCCCGACCGCGCGGGCTGAGCACGGCGGAGGTCTACGCGGAGGCGGACCGGCTCGGGCTCGGCCGCGACGGGGCCGAGCTCGCCGGCGCTCGCGAGCGGCTGCTCGCGGCCGCGACGTGCGGGCGCGTCGCCGCTCTCCTACGCGGAGCTGCTCGTCAACGACCTCGGCGAGGCCGCGATCTCGCTGCGGCCGTCGATCGCCGAGGCGCTCGCGGCGCTGCGCGACGCCGGCGCGGAGCACGCGCTGGTCACCGGCTCGGGCCCGACCGCGGTCGGGCTGTTCGAGGACTTCGCAAAGGCCGACGCGGGCGCGTCCCGACTCGGCCCGCGCTACTCGAATGCGATCGTGACCGGCCCGGCGGCGGCCGAGCGCCTCTGAGATGGATCAGCCATCTGAGCCGGGTAAGACCGATGATGCACCTGCCGAAGGACACACAAGGGCCGCGCAAAGCTGGCGCTCGCGATCGTCGGCGTAGCGGTCGCCTACTTCCTCTACAAGCGCTTCTTCCCGGACATCCATCCACAGGAGCTGCTCGACGACGTCTCCACGCGCTCGGGCAGTGGACCTACCTCTTCGTCACGCTCCTCGCCTTCCTCGAGACGGGCGCCTTCGTCGGGCTGATCGCCCCGGGCGAGACCTTGGTCGTGCTCGCCGGCGCGATCGCCGGGCAGGGCGAGACCACGTCCTGCTGACGATCGCGCTCGTCTGGGCCGGCGCCTTCCTCGGCGACACCGCCGCTTCCTGCTCGGCCGGCAAGCTCGGCCGCGGCTGGGTGCTCGAGCACGGCCCGCGGCTGCGGATCACGCACGAGCGGTTCGCCCAGGTCGAGACCTACTTCGACCGCCACGGCGGCAAGACGATCCTGATCGGCCGCTTCATCGGGCTCGTCCGGGCGCTGGCGCCGTTCATCGCCGGCAGCTCGGGCATGCGCTACCGGGCGATGGCGCCGTACAGCATCCTCGGCACCGGCCTGTGGGCCTCGTTCTTCACCCTGCTCGGCTACTTCGCCGCACAGAACCTCGACGCGGTCTTCAACGCCGCCGAGCGCGGCTTCCTCTGCTTCGCCGTGCTCGTCGGCGTGATCGTCGTCGTGATCGTCGCGGTGCGCTACCTGCGCGTTGCCGAGAACCGCGAGCGCGCGGTCGCCGAGATGGAGGAGCGCCGGTGGCTGCGGCCGCTGCTCGCGCCTCGCCCCGCAGGCGCGCTTCCTCTGGGAGCGGCTCACCCCGGGCGACCTCGGGATCGAGCTGACCGCGCCGCTGGCGGCGCTCGCCGTCGGCAGCTTCGTCTTCATCTCCTACGCGATCGTCCTCGGCGACAACCCGGCGCCGACCGGTGGCGATCAGACCGCGCTCGACATCGTCGACGAGCATCCGCGCCGGCTGGCTGACCGACGTCGCCAAGGTGATCACGGCGCTCGGCTCGAGCCGTGGTCGTGATCCCGCGTCGCCCTGGTCGCGGTCGGTCGCCTTCGCCCGAGGTGGCCACCGGACCGAGCTGGTGATCCTGATCGCCGCGCATGGTGATCCTCCTGCTCGCGCTCGCCCGAGGCGAAGGCGATCGTCGACCGGCCGCGGCCGCCGGACGCGCTGGTCGACGCGACCGGCTCCTCCTACCCGAGCGGCCACGCCGCCCACTCGGTCCTCTACGCGTGGCTGGCGATCGCGGTGACGCTGCGGCTGCGGCCCGGCTGGAGCGGCGGCACCGCGCTGCTGACGGGCGGGAATCGCGCTGACCGCGGCGATCGGGCTCAGCCGCGTCTATCTCGGCGCCCACTACCTGAGCGACGTCACCGGCGGCTGGGGGCTCGGAGTGTCGGCCTTCGCCCTCGCGACGGTGATCTCCGTGGTCGTCGTCCACTTCCGGCAGAATCATGCCCGATGAAACCTGAGGTGATCGTCTTCGTGGGCGCCGGGCTGATCAGCCTGATCGCCTTCACGACCCTGATCCTCGTGCCGGCGATCGGCTCGTTCGGCCGCGGCTGGGAGAAGGCGACCGCGGTGGTCCTCTCGCTGATCGTGCTCGTCACCCTGATCGCGATCGGGATCGCGATCGGCGTCGCGATCGTCTACTACTGGGACGACATCTCCGCGCTGTTCAGCTGACCGCCCCCGCGGCCGCTCCGGCGTCGTGCGTCCGTACTATTCGGCGGTGGCCGCCAAGCGCGGAGCCGAGGCCCCGGCCGACAGCGGAGTTCGCTCGACGCCATCGTCGGGGCGCGCACTCCGGCGCCGCAAGCGGCGACCTCGAGGCGCTCTCCGAGGCGATCGAGTCGGGCGCCGGCCTGCCGGCCGTCGCCCGCGCGGCCGCCGCGGCGCTCGGCGCCAGCATCGCGCTGATCGACCGCTCGAGCGCCGTGCTCGCCGTCGCCGCCGCCTCCAGCGCCGAGGAGGAGAAGCTGCTCGCCGCCGAGTCGCGGGGTCGAGACGGCCGAGCTGCGCGTTGCCGACGCCGTCGTCGGCGAGCTGCGGATCCGGCCGCGCGGCACGCGGCGATCTGCCTGCCGCGACGGTGCGCATGGTCGCGACGCTGCTCGGCGCTCGAGGTCGAGCGCGCGCGGGCTCCGGAGTGGGCGAGCGACGAGGCAGCGCACGACTTCGTCGAGGCGCGTGCTCGAGCGGCGCCTCACCGATCCCGGCGACATCGTCGCGCGGGCCGCGGAGCTCGGCACCGACCTGGCGCGAGGGCGGCGGCGTCGTGCACCTGCGCGCCCATCCCGCAGGCCGCCCAGCCGGGCGAGTGGCGCGAGCGGGTGCTGATGCTGACCCTGCGCGCGGTCCGCGCCGGCGGCACCGGCGCGCTCGCCTACGCCTCGCACCACGATGCCGGCGAGGCGGGGGAGGTCGCGGCGATCGTCCCGACCGCAGCGGCGTCGAGCAGCTCGCGCGGGCGGCGCACGAGGTCCAGAGCGAGCTCGCCACGGCGCTGCAGGGCTTCCAGGTGACGGTCGGCTTCAGCCGCCACGCGGACGGACCGGCCGAGCTCTACCGGGCCGGCAAGGAGGCGCTGCTCGCGGTCAACGTCGGCGAGGCCGAGGCGCGCTCGCCGCTCGCCTTCGAGGAGACCGGCTCCTACCGCCTGCTGCTGCCGGCGATGAGCGAGGACCCGGGCGAGCTCGAGCGCTTCTACGACGAGACCGTCGCGCCGCTCGCCGGCTACGACGACCAGTACGAGACCGAGCTCGTCGCGACCGTCGAGGCCTACCTCGAGAACGACGGCAACGTCACCCCGACCGCCGAGACCCTGTTCACCCACCGGCACACGGTCCGCTACCGCCTCGAGCGCGTCCGCGAGCTCTCCGGCCACGACCTGAGCTCGACCGAGGGCCGCGAGAAGCTCGGCCTCGGCCTGAAGGCGATGCGCGTGCTCGGCATCCCCGCCCCGCGCGGCCCGGCGATGGAGCCGCGCGGCAAGCGCGCGCGAGACGACGCGGACTAGCCCTAGCCAGCGGCCGCGACTGGGGGGCCGGACTCGAACCGGGATTCAGGTACCAAAAGCCCGGTCCTGCCACTGGACCACCCCGGTCGGCGATCGACCCAGGTGGATCGGCCCCACGGACCGGGCTGCCCGCGAGCCGCGATCCTGGTTCGGCGATCTGCGGCTCCGAGTCGCGGTGCAGCTCCGAGTCGAAAACGACCGGGTCCGCGATGCCGGCGTCGACGGCGCCTGCGGCGGCCGGGCCGCCCGCTGACTACGATGCGCCCGTGAGCGCGCCGACCGTCCTGATCATGGCCGCGGGTCAGGGGACGCGGATGAAGTCCGCGATCCCGAAGGTCCTGCACCCGGTCTGCGGCCGGCCGATGGTCGCCTGGCCGATCGCTGCCGCGCAGGCAGGCGGGCGCCGGCCGGATCGCCGTGATCGTCTCGCCCGACCGCGACATCTCCGGCGCCCTGCCCGACGGGATCGAGTTCGTGCCGCAGGAGGTCGCCAACGGGACCGGCGGCGCCGTGCGGGCCGCGCGAGCGAGTCGTCGCGGACTCCGAGACCGTGCTCGTCCTCTCCGGCGACGTGCCGCTCGTCTCCGCCGAGATGATCGAGGCGCTGCTCGCGCGCGCACGCCTCGACTCGGCGCTGCGGCGACGCTGGTCACCGCCGATCCTCGACGACCCCGGCTCCTACGGCCGCGTCGTCCGCGGCCCCGGCGGCGAGGTCGAGCGAGATCGTCGAGACCAAGGCCGACGGCGACGCGACGCCGAGGCAGCTCGCGATCCGCGAGATCAACGCCGGCATCTACGTCTTCGACGGGCCCGCGCTCGCCGCGGCGCTCGACGCGGATCGGCAACGACAACGCCCAGGGCGAGTACTACCTGCCCGACGTGCTCGGCCCGATCCGCGAGGCCGGCGGCGCGGTCCTGCCCTTCGTCTCCGACGACCCGAACGTGATCCTCGGCGTCAACTCGCGCGTCGACCTCGCGCGTCGTCGAGGCCGAGGCGCGACGCCAGATCCTCGAGCGCCACATGCTCGCCGGCGTCACCGTCGTCGACCCGGCCTCGACCTGGATCGAGGTCGACGTCGAGATCGGCTCCGACGTGCGGCTCGAGCCCGGCTGCACGCTGATCGGCGCGAGCCGGATCGGCACCGGCTCGGTCGTCGGCCCGCACACGACGATGATCGACGCCGAGCTCGGCGCCGACTGCAGCGCCCCGCACTCCTACCTGGTCGAGTGCTCGGTCGCCGACCGCTGCTCGGTCGGCCCCTTCGCCTACCTGCGGCCGAAGGCGCGGCTCGAGGAGGGCGCCAAGGCCGGCACCTTCGTCGAGATCAAGAACTCGGTCGATCGGCGCCGGGCACCAAGGTCCCGCACCTCTCCTACATCGGCGACGCCGACGTCGGCGAGGGCACCAACCTCGGCGCCGCGACGATCACCGCCAACTACGACGGCCTCGACAAGAACCGGACGAAGATCGGCCGCAACGTGCGGACCGCGGTCGACACCACGCTGGTCGCGCCGGTCGAGGTCGGCGATGACGCATACACTGGCGCCGGCTCGGTGATCGGCGAGGACGTGCCGCCGGGCGCGCTCGGGATCGCCCGGCCGCGAGCAGCGCAACATCGAGGGCTACGCGGAGCGCAAGGCGGCCGCGCAGCAGGGCAGCAAGGAGCCGGAGCTGACAGGTGAGCACGCTGGAGGACCGTCCGCGGGCGGACAGCTCGATCCCGCAGGAGTACACGAAGCGCCTGATGGTCTTCGGCGGCCGCGCCTCGGGCAAGCTCGCCGCGGCGATCGCCCAGCGCCTCGACGTCGACCTCGGCCAGGTCGACCTGCGGACCTTCTCCAACGGCGAGGTCTACTGCCGCTACAGCGAGTCGATCCGCGGCGCCGACGTCTTCATCGTCCAGTCGACGGCCGCCAACGAGCGCGCGGGCATGACCCCGAACGACGCGCTGATGGAGCTGCTCTGCATGATCGACGCGGCGCAGGGCGCCTCCGCCCACCGGATCATCGCCGTGATGCCCTGGTACGGCTACGCCCGCCAGGACAAGAAGTCGCAGCCGCGCGAGCCGATCTCGGCCCGCGTCGTCGCCAAGACCCTCGAGGCGATCGGCGTCGACCGGGTGCTGACGATGGACCTGCACGCCGGCCAGGTCCAGGGCTTCTTCCAGGTCCCCGTCGACCACATGACCGCGATGCCGATGCTGACCCAGTGGTTCATCGACCAGCAGTTCGACGAGGAGCTGGTGATCGTCAGCCCCGACGCCGGCCGCGTCAAGGTCGCGCGCAACTTCGCCCGCAAGGTCGGCTGCCACTGGGCGGTGATGGAGAAGGAGCGCCCCGCGCAGCAGGTCGCCGAGATCGGCTACGTGGTCGGCGACGTCGAGGGCAAGACCGCCGTGCTCGTCGACGACATGATCGACACCGCCGGCACGCTCTGCGCGGCGGCGAGGACCGTGCTCGAGGAGGGCGCCGCCCGCGTCATCGCCTGCGCCACCCACGGCGTCTTCAGCGGCCCCGCCTTCGAGCGGCTCGCCTACGAGAACTCGCAGATCGAGCGGATCGTCGTCACCGACACGATCCCGCTCGCCGAGGGCGCGCCCGACAACATCACGGTGCTCTCGACCGCGCAGACGCTCGCCGACTCGATCCGCCGGATCTTCACCGACGACTCGGTCTCCGAGATCTTCGCCGGCGAGAACCAGCTCTTCTGAGCTCCCGGCCCGCGCGCGCTTGACAATCCCAATAGGTTGCTCCTGTGAGCTCGGCTGATCAGGGCGCGGTCACGGACGCAGGGACGGGGGAGAGGAAGCTCGCTCCGGGGACGACGATGGCGCTGGTCGCGATGGGGCTCGGCGTCTTCGTCATCGCCAACGACTTCACCGCGCTCAACGTCGCCCTGCCGGCGATCGAGAACGACTTCGACGTCGACGTCGGCACCGCGCAGTGGGTCATCAACGCCTACGCGCTCGTCTTCGGCCTCGCGATCGTCACCGGCGGCCGGCTCGCCGACATGTACGGGCGCAAGCGCGTCTTCTTCATCGGCGCGCCCTCTTCGCCGGCTTCTCGCTGATCGGCGCGCTCGCGCCCTCGATCGGCGTGCTGATCGGCGCCCGCGTCGGCATGGGCATCGGCGGCGCCCTGATCTGGCCCGCGGTCCTCGGCATGACCTACGCGGCGCTGCCGCGCCAGCAGGCGGCGCTCGCCGGCGGGCTGATCCTCGGCGTCGCCGGGATCGGCAACGCCGTCGGGCCGCTGCTCGGCGGCGCCCTGACCGAGCTGATCAGCTGGCGTGCGATCTTCTGGCTCAACGTCCCGATCGCGGCGATCGCCGTCGTCGGTCACCGCCGCGAAGATCCACCAGAAGGAGGATCTGCAGCAGGAGCGGATCGACTGGCTCGGGCATGGCGACGCTCTCGCTCGGCCTGCTGCTGCTGCTTGCTCGCGCTCGACCAGGCCAGCGACTGGGGCTTCGGCGACCCGCGGATCATCGCGATGTTCGCCGGCTCGGTGGTCTTCATCGGCCTCTTTGCGGTGATCGAGCCCCGGCTCGGGGAGCGCGCCCTGGTCCCGGACGGTGATGCGCAACCGCGCGCTTCCGCGCCGCCTGCCTCGCCACGCTGCTGATGTCGGCGGTCTTCTTCGTGATCGTCCTCTACGTGCCGCAGTTCCTGATCAAGATCCTCGACTACTCGGCGCTCGAGGCGGGCCTCGGGCTGCTGCCGATGATGGGCACCTTCGCGCTCACCTCCTTCTACGCCGCGCCGCTCTACGAGCGCTTCGGGCCGCGGTCGTGATCACGCGCCGGCTCGGTGCTGCTCGTCGTCGGCACCCTCGCTGCTCTCGTTCCTCTCCGACTCGGGCGGCTACAGCTCGCTCGTCGCCGGCCTGTTCATCGTCGGCATCGGCGTCGGGCTCTTCTATTCGTCGGTCACGACCGCCGCCGTCACCGCCCTGCCCGACTCGCAGTCGAGCCTCGCCGGCGGCCTCGTCTACATGTTCCAGATCGCCGGCGGCGCGATCGGCCTGGCGGCGATCACCACGATCTTCACGAAGGTCTCCGAGAACGAGCTCGGCGACCAGGCGGCCGGACGCGGGGACGCCGCTCACCGATCACCAGGAGCGCCGTCCTGCACGGCATCCTCGCCGGCACCGATGCGGCGCTCGACGCGCTCGCCCAGCTGAGCGCTCGGCGCAGACCGAGATCGATGCAGATCGTCCGCGACTCGTTCGTGGACGGCCTCGACACCAGCCTCAAGGTCGTCGCCGCCGTCGCCTTCATCGGCCTGCTCGTCGCCGTCCGCTCATCCGCGGCGGCAAGCCCGACCCCGAGCCCGAGCCGACGCGACGCGGAGCCGGCACCCGCGGGCAGTCGACCCACCCGCGCGCCGCCTCCGTGAGAGGAGCAGGATCGGCCCGCTGGACCGCGCCGCCGCTCGACCGCTTCGAGCTGCTCGGCCGCACCCTGATCGTGGGCGGCCGTCGCCGTTCTCTGCTCTCGGTCGTCGGCGCGGTCGCCGTCGCCACCTCGGACACCACGATCCCCTTCGCCGAGGACGTCCAGCGCCAGGGCCGAGCGCTGATCGCGATCGCGTCGCTCGACGGGGGCATTGCCGGCTCAGGGGTCCTCGCCGGGCTCGGCGCGATCGTCTCGATGATGGTGGTCGACCGCCGGGAGCGCTCGCGGCAGCCGATGAGCCGCTCGCGGCGCCGACGCGCTGCGCCGGGTCGGCCACAAGGGCGCCGACGTCCTCGTCCCCGGGAACACGATCGCGAGCTTCGAGCGCGGCGGTCGAGGTCGGCGTCGAGATGATCGAGTTCGACGTCCTTCGGCTCGCGCGACGGCGGGCCCGGGCTGCCGGCCGCGAGCGCTCGCCGCTCGTCATCGCCCATGACTGGCACGACGCGGCGATCGCGGCAACCGCTGACGACTCGAGGACGGCGCTCGAGGCGTTCACCCGCCCGCCGCTCGACCGGGTGGAGATCGACTGCGACCTGAAGCTTCCCGGGCGCGAGGAAGAGCTCGTCGGCGGCGCTACGCGCGCACGAGCTGATCGATCGGGCGATGGTCTCGACGATGTACGTCGAGAGCCTGGACGGCGCTGCGCCGGCTCGAGCCGGCCTCCGTCGCGGCTGGACCTATCCGAAGGTGACCCGGCCCTGGGACCGCAGCCGCTCGCGAGCCCGCCGTGCTCGCCGCGCTGGCGCTGATGCGCCGCGGCTGCCGCGGAACGCTCGCCGCGGGCGTCGAGCGCGTCGGCGCGAGCGCCGTCTGGGTCTACCACCCGCTCGATCAGCCGGCGCCTCGTCGAGCGGGCACCGACGAGCTCGGCATCGAGCTGATCGCCTGGACCGTCGACGATGCCGCGCGCGGATCGCCGAGCTGCGCGAGATCGGCGTCAACGGGATCTGCAGCAACGATCCCCGGCTGCTCCCCGTAACCGGATGCAGCGGATGGCCGGCGGACGGGCTTGCGGCGTCTGACCGAGCTTGCGGGGCGCTCCTCTATCCTGCCGTGCCCCATGGCTACAGCCAGACCCACATTCAAGGTTTCCGAGCGCACCGAGTTCGGCTCCCGCACGGCGCGCCGCCTGCGTCGCGAGGGCCAGGTGCCCGGCGTCGTCTACACGTCCGGCGACGCCAGGCGCGCCGTTCCAGGCCGACGCCCACGACATCGCGCTCTTCCTCGCCGAGGGCCACGCCCTGTTCGACCTCGAGATCGAGGGCTCGGGCACGGTCCCGGTCGTCGTCAAGGAGCAGCAGCGCCATCCCGTCCGCGGCGACCTCGTCCACCTCGACTGCCAGCAGGTCGACCTCGAGCACGCGATCCAGGCCGACGTCGCGCTCGAGCTGAGCGGCGTCGACGACGCGCCCGGCGTCAAGGAGGGCGGCATCCTCGAGCACATCCTGCGCGAGATCACGGTCGAGGCGCTGCCGACCGACATCCCCGACGTCGATCTCAGCTACGACGTCTCCGCGATGGTGATCGGCGACACGATCACGCTCGACGACGGTCGACGCTGCCCGAGGGCGTCACGCTCGTCGTCGACAACCCCGAGGAGTTGACGGTCGCGACGCTCGAACCCGCCGCGGATCGTCGAGGAGGACGAGCCCGAGGTCGAGGAGGAGACCGAGCTCGTCGGCGAGGGCGAGGCCGCGCCGAGGGCGCCGGCGAGGACGCCGGTCGGCGACGACGCCGGCGCCGACGACGGCGGCGACGAGGGCTAGCCGCCGGTGCGCCGGCTTCGGCCGCCGTCGCGGCGGCGAGCGAGGACGACCCGGCGCCGCCGCGATGGACGCCCTGATCGTCGGGCTCGGCAACCCCGGCAGCAGCTACGCCGGCGACCCGCCACAACGCCGGCTTCGAGGTCGCGGCAGCTGCTCAGTCGAGCGCTGGCAGCTGCCGCAGGCCAAGAAGAAGTTCGGCGGCCTGATCACCGACGGCCGGACCGGGCCCGGGCGGGCCGCGCGTCGCGATCCTGCTGCCGCAGACCTTCATGAACGAGTCCGGCGACGCCGCCGGCCCGGCCCGCGGCAGCTTCGGGCTCGACTCGACCGGGTCGATCGCCCTCCACGACGAGATCGACATCCCCTTCGGCGAGGTGCGGACGAAGCTCGGCGGCGGGGTCGCCGGCCACAACGGGCTCAAGAGCCTCGATCGCGGGCTCGGCGGCCGCGACTTCTGGCGGGTGCGGATCGGCGTCGGCCGGCCCGACTCGACCGACCCCGAGATCGTCTCGCGCTACGTGCTCGGCCGCTTCAGCGAGGATCGCGACGAGGTCCGCGCGCTGTTCGAGGAGCGCCGCCGACGAGACCGAGCGGCTGCTCGAGCAGATCACGGCCGGCGCCGAGGCCGGCTGACGAACGAGGAGCAACGAGATGAGGAGCGACCGATGCCCGAGCTGACCCGCTACGCGGTCGACCGAGCACGGCGTCGGGCTGCTGCAGCTCGACCGCCCCGAGGCCCGCAACGCGATCAACACGCCGATGCTCGAGGAGCTGCTCGCCCATCTGGCGACCGCCCGCGACGGACGAGGAGCTGCGTCGTGCTCGTCATCTCCTCCACCGACCACATGGGCCTCTCGGCCGGCGCCGACGTCAAGGAGGACCTCGACCGCGACGGCGCGGTCCGCAAGATGGAGCTCTTCGCCCAGCTCTACGACGAGGTCGTCGGCTTCCCGCAGCCGACGATCGCCGCCTGCCACGGCGCCTGCGTCGGCGGCGGCGCCGAGATCGCCGTCGCCTGCGACCTCCGCATCGGCGGCTCGAACATGCGGCTGCGCTTCCCCGGCGCCGCGCTCGGCGTGCCCGTCGGCCCGGCCCGCCTGGTCACGCTCTGCGGCCTCTCGGTCGCCAAGTACGCGCTGCTCACCTCGAAGGAGATCTCCGCCGACCAGGCGCTGCGCTGGGGCCTCGTCCACAAGGTCGCGCCCGCGCCGGCGACCGAGGAGGCCGCGCTGACGCTCGCCGCGCACATGTCGACGATGCCGCCCGAGTCGCTGCGCCGGATCAAGTCGATGCTGCACTCGTGGGACGACGTCGTCGGCCGCTCGGCGGACGAGGGCCAGCGGCCAGGTCGCCTGGCAGAGCGAGGGCCCCGGCCTCGGCTACCGGGACTGACACGGCGCGCACGTGCTCCGCTTCGCGTCCGCGCGTGCGCGACGCAGGCGGAGTGGGCGCCGCCAACACCGCCTCGCTGCATGCTCGGGCCTGACGCGCGATCGCTGCCCGACGCCTGGCGGAAGTGCGGCGCCGCGACACCGATCTTCGGTCGAGACTGCCGCGCATCGACGGCGCGCGTCGCGGCTCCCCTAATATCGGTCGTCCCCGGACCTGTCCGGTGCAGCGCTTGGCCTGCCCTCCGAGCCTGATTCTCCAGCATGTCGCTCCGCCCGCTCATCGATCTGATCGCCGACGACCGCGCCCTTGGCGCGCTCGCGGCCGCGATCGCGGCCGACGAGCGGCCGGCGGCGCAGATCTCCGCCGGCCTGCGGCCGCTGCTGCTCGCGGCGCTTGCCGAGGACGAGCGCGCTTCCGCGGCCGGCCGCTGCTCTGGTCGCCGCCGACGATCGCGGCGCCCGCGACCTCGCCCGCGAGCTCGGCGCCTACCTGGCGCCGCGCCGGGTCCGCTACTACCCCTCGCGCGGAACCGGCTACGAGTCGCACCTGGCGCCGCCGCCGCACCTCGTCGGCCTGCGGATCGCCGCTCTCGACGCGCTCGCCGGGGCCGGCGAGGAGGACTCGGCCCCGATCGTCGTCGCCAGCGCCGTCGCGCTCGCCGAGGCGGTCCCCGACGCCTCGCTGCGCCCGGCCGGCTTCGCGCTGCACGTCGGCGAGGAGATCGACCTCGGCGACGTCGCCGAGCTGCTCGCCGGCGCCGGCTACGAGCGCGTCGAGCAGGTCGACGACCGCGGCCAGTTCGCGGTCCGCGGCGGCATCCTCGACGTCTTCGGCGCGACCGAGGACCGGGCCGCGCGGATCGAGCTGTTCGGCGACGAGATCGAGTCGATCCGCTGGTTCTCGACCTTCACCCAGCGCTCGCTCGGCGAGGCGGCGCTGGTCGAGCTCGATCCGGCGGCCGAGATCGACCCCGACCACCGCCTGCTCGCCGAGGCGGCGCTCTCGGCCGCCGAGGAGGAGGGCGAGTCGCGGCAGCCGCTCGCCGAGCTGCTGCCGACCGACCGCTTCTCGCCCTTCCTCGAGCTGATCGCGCCGGAGACGGCCGTCATCCTCAGCGGCGAGGAGGAGCTCGACGGGGCGCTCGCCGACCACCTGACCGACGTCCGCGCCGCGATCCACGACGAGGACGTCGCCACGCTCTACGTCGAGGTCTCAGCGCCGCTGCGCGAGCGGGCCACGCTGATCGTCGCCGGCCTCGACGCGGGGCAGGAGCACGCCTTCCGCGCCTCCGCTCCGGTCAGCGCCGCCCGCACCCTCGCCGAGGCGGAGTCCGAGCTCGAGAAGCAGCTCCGCTCCGGCTACATCACGGTCGTCGCCTTCGAGCGCTGGGGCGAGGCCGAGCGGGCCCGCTACTCGCTCGACCGGATCACGCCGGCGATGATCAGCCCGTCCGGCGACGCCGCGCGCTCAGCTCCGACCCCGCCGTGCACTTCGCCGAGGCCGCGCTCAGCGAGGGCTTCGTCGCGCCGGCGCTGAAGCTCGCCGTGATCCCGATGCGGCGGCTCGTCCACCGGCGCCGCGCCGCGGCGCCGGCGCCGGGCCGGGGCCGGCTGGCCACGATCGGCGACCTCGCCGTCGGCGAGTACGTCGTCCACGAGGACCACGGCGTCGCCCGCTTCACCGGCTTCGACACGCGCACGGTCGCCGGCATCACCCGCGACTACCTCGACCTCGACTACCGCGACGGCGACAAGGTCCTCGTCCCGGCCGAGCAGCTCGCGAAGATCACCCGCTACGTCGGCGCCGGCGAGGCCGCCCCGAGCTCAGCAAGCTCGGCGGCAAGCGCTGGAGCAACCTGAAGACGCGGGCGCGACGCGCGGCCCGCGAGATGGCCGGCGAGCTGCTCAACCTCTACGCCGAGCGGCAGGCGCGCAGCGGCCTCGGCTTCAGCCCCGACGGCGAGTGGCAGCTGCGGCTCGAGGAGTCGTTCCCCTATCGCGAGACCGCCGACCAGCTCGAGGCGATCGAGGCGGTCAAGGCCGACATGGAGTCGGAGCGGCCGATGGACCGGCTGATCTGCGGCGACGTCGGCTACGGCAAGACCGAGGTCGCGATCCGCGCCGCCCAGAAGGCGCTCGCCGACTCCAAGCAGGTGATGGTGCTCGTCCCGACGACGATCCTCGCCACCCAGCACCTCGGCACCTTCCGCGAGCGGATGCGCGACTTCCCCTACGAGATCGAGATGGTCTCGCGGCTGCGCAAGCCGGCCGAGGTCAAGCGGGCGCTCGCGCGTTTTGCCGCAGGCGAGCTCGACATCCTGATCGGCACCCACCGGCTGCTCAGCCGCGACGTCCGCGCCAAGGACCTCGGCCTGCTCGTGATCGACGAGGAGCAGCGCTTCGGCGTCAAGCAGAAGGAGCTGCTGCGCCAGTTCAAGCTGCGGGTCGACGTGCTCTCGATGTCGGCGACGCCGATCCCGCGGACGATGCAGATGAGCCTCGCCGGGATCCGCGACATCTCGGTGATCGAGACGCCGCCCGAGGGCCGGCGCCCGGTCCGCACCTACGTCGGGCCCTACGACGAGGAGCTGGTCCGCGTCGCGATCGAGCGCGAGCTCGCCCGCGAGGGCCAGGCCTTCTTCCTCCACAACCGGATCGACACCCTGCACGAGACCGCCGAGCGGCTGCGGGCGCTCGTTCCGCGCGCCCGGTTCCAGGAAGCGCACGGGCGCCTCGACGAGGCCGAGCTCGAGGAGACGATGCTCTCGTTCCTGCGCGGCGAGGCGGACGTCCTCGTCGCGACGACGATCATCGAGTCCGGGCTCGACGTGCCGGCGGCCAACACGCTGATCGTCGAGCGCGCCGACCAGCTCGGCCTCGCGCAGGCGTACCAGATCCGCGGCCGCGTCGGCCGCACCCGCGAGCGCGCCCACGCCTACATGCTCTATCCCTCCGAGGAAGGCGTCAGCCGCGAGGCGGCGGCGCGCCTGGCGACGCTCTCCGACCACACCGAGCTCGGCTCGGGCTTCCGGATCGCGATGCGCGACCTCGAGCTGCGCGGCGCCGGCGACCTGCTCGGCGCCGAGCAGTCGGGGCACGTCGCGGCGGTCGGCTTCGAGCTCTACGTCGAGATGCTCGAGGAGGCCGTCGAAGCGATGCGCAGGGCCGGCGACGAGGGGGCCGGCGAGTCCGAGGTCCGGGTTGACGTCGACGTCTCGACCTACGTGCCGTCCGAGTACGTCCCCTACGAGACGGCGAAGATCGACGTCCACCGTCGGATCGCGGGCTCCCGTCGGCCCGGCGAGCTGCGAGCGCTTGCCGACGAGCTGCGCGATCGCTTCGGGCCGCTCCCCGAGCCGGTCGAGGCGCTGTTCGCGGTGCAGTCGGCGCGCATCGCCTTCGCCCGCGAGGGTGCCGCGGCGCTCAGCGTCCGCGGCGGGCTCGTCGCCGTCGCCGGCATCGAGCTCGATGCCGATCGGGTCCACGCGATCCGCGCAGCGATCCCCGAGGCTATCTACTCGTCCCGCGAGCATTCGCTCACCCTTCGGGTCCCCGACGGGGGGGAGTCCGAGGGCTCGCGGCGGGCAGCGCTCGAGGCATTGGCGGACGCGGTTGCAGCGAGCCGCGAGACCGGCGTCCCCGAGCCCGTCTGAGCGTCCGCGACGCGACGCCCGCCGCCGGCCCGAGATCCGTCGGGCCGACGACCGCCTATCGGTATTGTCCCCGCCCGTGACTGCACTCGCCCCCTCAAGGAAGCGGCTCGTGATCCTCGTGCTCGCGATCGCCCTCGTGATCGCGCTCGTCCTCGCCGCGGTGACCACCGGCCTCGGCCGACCCGGCGTTCCCGGCGACGCCGTGGCGATCGTCGACGACGTCGACAACGGCGTCGTCACCCACGACGCATACGAGCACGCGCTCGATCAGACGATCGCCCAGCTCGGCGTCAAGAAGGTGCCGCCGCCGACCGATCCGCAGTACGCGCAGATCAACGACCAGACGATGCAGGGGCTGCTGCTCGCGATCTGGGCCCGGGGCGAGGCCTCCGACCTCGGCCTCTCGGTCACCGACCAGGACGTTCAGGACCAGCTCGACAGCATCAAGAAGAGCTTCAAGACCGAGGCGCAGTTCAAGCAGGTCGTGCAGCAGTCGAAGTTCTGCACCGAGGCGGAGATCAAGGCGAACACGCCTCCCGAACAGTGCGCCGACGTCCTCAGCCAGGCGCGCCTGCTGGCGCTCGAGCAGAAGCTCACGGACGCATGGTCGAAGACGCCGACGATCAGCGACCAGGACATCCAGGACTTCTACGACCAGAACAAGTCGAGCTTCGAGACGCCGGCGCAGCGCAGCGTGCGCATCATCCTCAACAGCGACCAGGCCAAGGTCGAGGCCGCCAAGAAGGCGCTCTCCGGCATCGCCCCCAACGACCCCGACTTCGCCAAGACCTGGCAGCAGACGGCGGCCAAGTACTCGCAGGACCAGGCCTCGAAGAACCGCGGCGGGCTGCTCGAGGGCCTGACCCAGGGTCAGGGCGACCCGCAGCTCGACGACCAGGTCTTCTCAGCCCCCGTCGGCACGCTCACCGGTCCGTTCAAGACCGACCGCGGCTACTACCTGATCCAGGTCGTCGACGACACGCCGGCCAGCACGCAGTCGCTCGACGACGCAAAGGCCGCGATCAAGCAGCAGCTCGTCGCCGCGCGCCAGCAGGCCCAGCAGCAGCAGATCCAGACCGACTTCATCGACAAGTGGCAGCCCCGCACTCAGTGCATCGAGGCGGTCATGATGCAGTTCTGCAACGGCTACGTCGCGCCGAAGTCGACGACACCGGGTCAGCCCGAGCCGCCGCCGGTGCAGTCGACGAGCCCGATCGAGCCGGGCACCGCGACCTTCTCGGTCGACGGCACGACGCAGACCGGCCTGCCGCAGGGACCGAAGGTCCACATCTCCAAGGAGGCGCAGGCCGCAGCAGCCGCCGCCGCGGGCGGCCTGCCCACCGGCTCGGTTCCGGCGGGGGCGGCTCCGGCAACCGGTGCCGCTCCGGCAACGGGCGCCGCTCCGGCAACGGGCGCCGCTCCGGCAACGCCCTGAGCGGGCGGCGGTGACGCCCGACGGGGGAGAGAGCGGGCCGCAGCCGTCCTCCGCGGAGGCCGCTGCCGCCGAACGCTCGGGCGCCGCGATCACGGCGCTCGACGAGATCACCCGGACCCTGCGTCGCGAGTGCCCGTGGGACCGCGATCAGGACGAGCGCTCGATCGTCCCGCACACGGTCGAGGAGGCATACGAGCTCGCCGATGCAGCCGGCTCGGGCGATGACGCCAAGCTCGCCGACGAGCTCGGCGACGTGCTCTTCCAGGTCCACTTCCTGAGCCTGCTGCTCGAGGAGCGCGGCGCCGGCGACATGGCGACGGTCGCCGAGCAGATGCGGGCGAAGCTGATCCGCCGCCACCCGCACGTCTTCGGCGAGCTCGACGCGGCTGATGCCGGGGCGGTGTTACAGAACTGGGACCGGATCAAGCGTGAGCAGGAGGGCCGCGAGGGCCTCTTCGCCGACGTACCCGAGAACCTCCCGGCGCTACTGCACGCCCGCAAGCTGCAGCGGCGCGCTGTCAACCGCGCTCCCGACGGCGCCGAGCTCGGCGTCGTCGGCGCCCCTGAGCCAGCCGCGGTTGCCGCGCGGGCGGCGACGCTGGCGGGCGAGCTCGGGGTCGCCGCCGAGGCTGGTGCGGACGGCGGCCCGACGGCGACGCCCGAGGTGCGTGCGGAGGTCGAGCGGCTGATCGGCGAGGTGCTCTTCGCCGTCGTCGACATCGCCCGGCGCCTGCACGCGGACCCTGAACTCGCCCTGCGGGCGGCGTCGGCACGCTTCCGAGCCGATCTCGGCGACTCGTGACAGACTCCCGCCTCCGTGAATGCGATCAACAACATCTACGCCCGCCAGATCCTCGACTCCCGCGGTAATCCGACCGTCGAGGTCGACGTCAACCTCGAGGGGGGCGCGCACGGCCGCGCCGCGGTTCCCTCGGGCGCCTCGACCGGTGAGTTCGAGGCCACCGAGCTCCGCGACGGTGGCGAAGCCTGGGGCGGCAAGGGCGTCTCGCAGGCCGTCGCCAACGTCAACGGCGAGATCGTCGACGCGATCTGCGGCGCCGCCGCAACCGACCAGGAGGCGATCGATCGCAAGCTGATCGACCTCGACGGGACGCCGAACAAGTCGCGGCTCGGCGCCAACGCGATCCTCGGCGTCTCGCTCGCCGTCGCCCGTGCCGCCGCGACCGCGAGCGGCATGCCCCTCTACCGCTACGTGGCAACGCTGTACGAGGACGATCCCGAGGCGCGTCCGACGCTGCTCCCGGTGCCGATGATGAACGTCCTCAACGGGGGCTCGCACGCCGACAACTCCGTCGACTTCCAGGAGTTCATGATCGTCCCGGCCGGCGCGTCGAGCTTCGGCGAGTGCCTGCGGATCGGCGCTGAGGTCTTCCACGCGCTGAAGGGGCACCTGCACGCCCAGGGCCTGGCTACCGCGGTCGGCGACGAGGGCGGCTTCGCTCCCGACCTACCCTCCAACGAGGCGGCGCTCGAGGCGCTCGTCGCCGGCATCGAGGCGGCCGGCTATGCACCGGGCGAGGACGTCTACATCGCCCTCGATCCGGCGACCAGTGAGATCTTCGACGCCGGCAGCTACGTGCTCGAGCACGAGGACCGGACCCTGAGCGGCGCCGAGCTCGCCGCTTACTGGGCGGACAAGGTCGACCGCTACCCGATCGTCTCGATCGAGGACGGCATGGACGAGGAGGACTGGGACGGCTGGAAGGCTCTGACCGACGAGATCGGCGAGCGCTGCCAGCTCGTCGGCGATGACCTCTTCGTCACCAATCCGGAGCGACTGCAGCGCGGCATCGACCTCGGGGTCGCCAACTCGATCCTCGTCAAGGTGAACCAGATCGGCACGCTGACCGAGACCCTCGAGGCGCTTCGCATGGCCCGCGCGGCCGGCTACAGCGCGGTGATGTCGCACCGCTCCGGCGAGACCGAGGACACGACGATCGCCGATCTCGCCGTCGGCACCGGCTGCGGGCAGATCAAGACGGGCGCGCCGTCGCGCTCCGATCGGGTCGCCAAGTACAACCAGCTGCTGCGCATCTCCGAGCAGCTCGGCGAGGCGGCCACCTTCGGCGGCCTCGACGTCTTCACCGGCCGCTGAGCCCGCCCCTCCTGCGCGACCGCCAGGCCCTCGGCGCGCGGGTCCTGTCCCCGCACCCGTGGGTGCGGGGGTTACGCGGGCGCTCGCCGGCGAGGGGCTTGGGCTGGGACGAGGGATGAGTGAGGGGTTGACTGTTTTGCTGAGAACGGGGCTCTTGCGAGGGCCTCTGAGGGCGAGTGGTCACGAAGCACCGCAGGTTGCGGTGGAACGTGACCACTCGTCTTCCGGGATGGCCTCTTTTCGGCGAGTGGTCACGAAACGTCCTTAGTAAGGATGGAACGTGACCAGTCGTCTCCCGTTGGGTTCCCGTAAAGCCGTCCCTCGCTGCTAACGCCGGGGGGAGGCCGGCTTGGTTCGGGATGGTGGTCCGGGGTGAGGGGTGGGCTCACGACCGCTCCCGTAACTCCCTCTCCCGCGGATGGCGGGGAATTGTGCGGGCCCCGAGCCATGCCGGTGGCGCAGGGGTCCGCAGAATGCACCGAGCGACCGGGCCATCGGTTCCCGGGACCGCGCGGGCAGGAACGTTCGTTCGCCTTTCTGCAGGTGGACTTGCAGGGGGAAGGAATGCAGGCTCCGGGGGCGTTGGGTCGAAATTCTCTGCGATGGCCGCCACGACCGTTCGCAGCCGCCGCTACAAGGCCCGCGTCGCCCCGCGCAGCGGTGCCTCGCGCAGCGCCGGCACCCGGATCCAGTGGGACAGGCTCGCCCGGATCGCGCTCGTGCTCGTGGTCTTCGCGGTGCTCGTCTCCTACGTCAAGCCGGTGATCAGCCTGGTCGACACCTGGAAGCAGGAGCGCGCCTCCCAGCAGCAGCTCCAGCAGCTGCAGGCAACCAACGACAAGCTCGCCCACAGGGCCGAGCAGCTGAAGACGCCGGCCGCGGCGCTCCGGGCGGCCCGGCGGCTGGGCATGGTCGGCCCCGGCGAGCAGGCCTACAAGATCACCGGCCTCAAGTAACCTTCCCGGCGCCCTCCGACGCGGCGCAGGAGCGCACCCACTCGGGGTTCACGTGGCGCTGCCACGCTTCACCCCTCGCGTGCACGCTCCTGCTTGGTCGGAGAGCGCCTTAGGACTACTTTCGCTGCGACGACTCGCGACAAACTTGCAGACTGCACTCGACATCGAGGCGGCCATCGACCGCGCCGACGACGACGACGTGTTCAACCCGCCGTCGCTGCTCTTCGTGGGCGGAACCGGGCGCTCCGGCACGCACGTCGTCTCGAAGATCCTCAACAACCACAGCCACTTCCGCAAGGTCCCGAACGAGGCCCGCTTTCACACCGACCCGGGCGGCTTCCCCGACGTGCTTGCGGGGCGCACCGGTCCGGAGCTGTTCATCTGGCGCCTGCGTCGTCACTGGTACCGGAACTTCGAACCGGCTCGATTCAGCTTCCGCGGGATCCACCGCTACGTGCCCAGGGCCCGCCTCGACGCCGCCTCGGCGTCCTTCTTGCGCCGCTTCGAGGACGAGCCCGAAGCCGCTTGCCGGCAGCTGTTCTTCGACCTCCTGTGGCCGCTCGCGGCCGAGGAGGCGAAGGCCGGGCTGATCGAGCAGAGCTGCGACGTCGTCGCGGAGGCGCCGACGCTCGGACCGCTGTTCCCGGAGGCGAAGTTCGTCCACGTCGTCCGCGACGGCCGCGATGCGGCCGCCTCCCGCGTCGGGCAGGCGCGCTTCTTCGCCTATCCGCGCTCGATGACGCAAGGCCTCGAGTGGTGGGAGGCGCGGATCCGCAACATCGACGCCGGCGCCCGCGCGCTCGACCCGGGTCGCCTCTATCCCGTCAGCCTCGACGAGCTCGTCGGCGGCCAGCGGCGCCGCAGCTACCGGCTTCTTCGCCGCTTCGCCGGGCTCCGCAACGAGAAGCCGATGCTCAAGTACTTCCAAAAGCGCGTGCACAACCGCAATGCGCACATGGAGCGCTGGCGCAAGAGCGTGCCCGAGCGGCGCCAGGATGAGGTCGATGCCCGCTACCGCGAGATCCTCGAGCGGATGCGCGAGGATCACGTGCACTGTGCCGAGCTGTTGATCCGGGTCTACGACGAGCGCAAGGAGGGGATGCTTTGATGGCGGCGAGTGCCGAGGGCGTGCTCGGGCCGCGCCCCGACGATCCGGATCTGGTCTTCGTCGGCGGCACCGGTCGCTCTGGGACCCACGTCGTCTCACACCTGCTCGGCAGCCACTCCCGCTACGCGCGCGTGCCGATCGAGTGCCGCTTCCACTGCAACCCGCAGGGTTTCCCGGATCTGCTCGCGGGCTCGGTCGATGCCGAGACCTTCCTGCGCAAGCTCAAGAAGTTCTGGTGGCGGCGGATCCGGGCCGGCGAGGTCGCGCCCGTCGTCGCCCGGCGGCTCGCCTTCGGCCGCAAGGTCAGGGGGCTACACAAGATCGTCCCGCGCGAGCGCTTCGACGCGGCCGTCGCCGAGTTCGAGCGCGCCTATCCCTCCGACCTCGAGCTCGCCTGTCGCAACCTCTTCCTCGACCTGCTCTGGCCGCTGGCCGCCGAACAGGGCAAACCCGGGCTGATCGAGATGAGCTGCTTCACGATCGCCGAGAGCCCGACGCTGCAGCGGCTGTTCCCCGAGGCAAAGTTGATCCACACGGTCCGTGACGGGCGCGACGCGGGCTCCTCGAAGGTCTCCAAGCGACAGAAGCGCTCGCACCCGCGCGACGGCTTCGAGGGCCTGCGCTGGTGGGAGGGACGACTACGCAACATCGAACGCGGCGTCGGCGCCCTCGAGGACCCTTCGAAGCTGCTCGTCATCTCGCTCGACGACCTCGTCACCGGCGACCGTGAGGGCGTCTACGGGCGGATCCTCGAGTTCGCTGGCCTCGACGACGAGCCGCAGATGCGGACCTTCTTCGAGACGGAGGTGAACGCCGGCGCCGCCCACACCCAGCGCTGGCGCGAGGGCCTCAGTCCGGAGCGCCAGGCCGGCCTCGTCCGCGAGTACGAGAAGACCCTCGACCGCCTCGAGCGCGAGAACTTCCACTGCGCGCCCGTGCTCCGCGCCGCCTACGAGCGCCAGCCGGCGTGAATGGCGCGGCCGAGCCGGTCTTCATAGGCGGCACCGGCCGCTCGGGCACCCACGCCCTCGCCCGGCTGCTCGGATCCAACTCGCAGCTGGCCGACGTCCCGATCGAGGCACGTTTCCACTGCAACAAGCGCGGCCTCCCCGACCTGCTCGAAGGCCGGATCACGCTCGCCGCCTACCTGGCGAAGCTGCGCGGCTTCTGGTGGCACCGGGTGCGCGTCGACGGCCGCCCCCGCGGTCTCTACAACCTGCACCGCCTTGGCGACTTCGAGGCCGCCTGCGCGCGCTTCGAAGCCGCTTACGCCGGCGATCCGATCGCCGCCGCCCGTGGCCTCGTCGGTGACCTGCTCGGTCCCGTCGCCGAGCGAGCCGGCAAGCCCCGGCTCGTCGAGATGTCCTCGCACAACGTCAAGGAGGCGCAGACGCTGCTCCGCCTCTTCCCGGACGCGCGCATCATCCATGCCCTCCGCGACGGCCGCGACTCGGCCGCCTCGGTCACCGGCAAGACGTGGGGCCCCGACAGCGTCGTCCGCGGGATCGACTGGTGGCAGGCGCGGCTGCGCGAGATCGAGCGCGGCGTTCGGGGCGAGGAGGACGGTGCCCGCTATGAGATCCCGTCCGGGCACTTCCGCATCGTCCTGCTCGATGACCTCGTGGGGCCGGAGCGGGAGCGCGCCTACGTGGAGCTGCTCGACTTCTGCGGGGTCGCGGACGAGTCTGCGATGCACGAATACTTCGAGACCGAGGTGACCGCGGAGGCCGCACACCCGGGCCGCTGGCGCCGTGAGCTCGGTCCGCTCGCCCGCCGCCGGGTCGCGGGCCGCTACCGGCGCGCCGTCGCCGAGCTCGAGCGCGAGGGCAACCACGTTGCGCCGACGCTCGCCGCCGCGCTCGCGCGGGAGCCGGGCGCGTGAGCCCGCGGCGCGCCCGGAGTACCGGGGAGGGCGAGGCGAAGGTGCTCTTCGCGACCAGCAACGGGACCGGGCTCGGGCACCTGAACCGGGCGATGGCGATCGCCAGACGCTTGCCGGAGGGCATCGAGCCGGTCTTCTTCACACTCTCGCAGGCGGTCGGCGTCGTCATCGAGGCCGGCTTCCGGGCCGAGTACTTCCCGTCCTACAGGCGCCCGGCCTCGGGCTCCGACTGGCAGTGGAACATGCGCCTGCGTCGGCGCTTCGAGCAGCTGCTCGCCGACGAGCGCCCGAACCTCGTCGTCTTCGACGGCGTCCACCCCTACCGGGCGCTCACGCACGTCCTCTCGGCCGCCGGGGCGCCGCGCTCGGTCTGGTGCCGCCGACCGCTGTGGAGGCCGGGGTCGCCGGCGGCAGCGCTTGCCCGCAGCGGCGCCTTCGACGCCGTGCTCGAGCCCGGCGAGCTTGCTGCCGACGCTGACGAAGGCCCGACGGTTGCCCGCCGTGCCGAGGCGATCGGGGTCGATCCGATGGTCTATCTCGATCGCGCCGAGCTGCTCTCCCGCCGGCGTGCCGCGAAGGCCCTCGGGCTCGATCCCGAGCGGACGACGGCACTGGTCAACCTCGGCCAGGGGGGCACCGTCGACATCGCGACGGCCGCGGTGCTGGAGCGGCTCGGCGCCGAGCCCGACCTGCAGGTGGCGGCGCTGCAATCGGGCATCGGGCCCGGGCTCGAGGTCCCGGCCGAGGTGGTGCTGTTGAACGCGACCTTTCCGATGAGCCGTTACTTCCGTGCCTTCGACCTCGCCGTCTCGGCGGCGGGCTACAACGCCTTCCACGAGCTGATCGCTTTTCGCGTGCCCAGCCTCTTCGTGCCGATGCCTCGCAACACCGACGATCAGGCAGCCCGGGCACGCTGGGCGGCGGACGAGGACGTCGCCCTCGCCGTTTCCGGACCCGAAGACGGCGGGCTCGGCGAGCGACTCGAGGAGCTGCTCGATGGGCGCCGCCGCAAGCGCCTCGTCGCAGGCTGCAAAGGCGCCTGGCGGGGCAACGGCGCGCTGGGGGCGGCCGAGGTCCTCGCCGGCCTGGCGCGCGGCGAGCGGCCGGTGAAGCGGGTTCGGCGGCGCGGCGCCCTGAACCGCTGGTGGCGCTACTCGAGCAACCCGGTGGGGCCGAGCCTGCCGTTGGCGCTGGCGTTGACCGGTCGCGATCTCGTCCGCCACCCCGAGCGCCGGCGCCCGAAGGCGCTCGTCTACGCGCTCGACGTCCCCGACGAGGACTTCGAGGTTGAGCTCCGCAAGGCCGTTGCGGGGCTCGAGGTGCCGCCCGGTCGCGTCATGGTCCTGACGGACTCGCTGCAGATGGCGGTGATGCGCCGGCTCGGCGTTGCCTTTCAGCGGATCCCCACGCCCGGGGAGCTCGGCCTCGCGTTCGACGATCGCGCCTACCGGCGTCTGCTCGACGAGCGCTTCGACTCCGCAATGTCGCCCTGGCACGGGCGCTGGCCGATGCGGAGGATTGGTGCCGGGAATGAGGTCCTCAGGCAGGAGGCGGCCCGCGAGGCGGCCTCTGAGGATGTCTCAGGCGGGGATCCAGGGAACGGGGGAGAGGTGTGAGCGCGCCCGAGGCTCCTCTATCCTCCGGGGCACCTATGGAGGCGCCGGTCCGGACCGAGTCGTCTGCCGGCGTGCGGGGGGCCGCCGGTGAGACCGAGATCAACCGTGCCCGAGGATCGTCCTCGGGCCCGTCGACCTTGCCGAACCTGATCATCATCGGCGCGCAGAAGTGCGGGACGAGCGGCCTGCACTACTACCTGGGGCTACATCCGGAGGTGTCCATGTCGACGCCGAAGGAGCTCAACTACTTCATCGCCGAACGAAACTGGGGGCGGGGGCCCGAGTGGTACGGGCGCCACTTCGACCCGGCCGCGCGGGTCCGCGGCGAGTCCTCGCCCAACTACACCGCCTTCCCGCAGCACATGGGCGTCCCCGAGAGGATGGCGAGCGTCGTCCCCGAGGCGAAGCTGATCTACATCGTCCGCGACCCGCTCGACCGGATCGCAGCGCATTACGTGCACAACTTCGCCAAGCGCCGTGAGAAGGGCGACCTGCGGGCGACGCTCCTGCACCCGAACACCTCCTACGTGGCCCGCAGCCGTTACTTCAGCCAGCTGCAGCGCTTTCTCGATCACTACGACCGCGAGCACATCCTCGTGATCGAGAACAGCGACCTGCGGGAGGATCGCGCCGAGACGCTGCGCAAGGTCTTCGACTTCGCCGGGGTCGACCCCGGCTTCGAGCACCCCAAGTTCGAGCAGCTCCGCCACTCGACCTCGCGCAAGAAGCGGGCGACCCGGATGGGCATGAGGGTCCAGAAGATGAGCCGCACCCGGCTCGGGCGGCGCTTGCCGCGCCGGGCCTGGCTCGCGCTCGATGTCGCGCTGCCGCTCTCGAAGCCGATCTCCAAGCCCCCCCGCTCCGAGCTCGAAGCGGCGCTCGGCGACGAGGTGCTCGAGGTGCTGCATGAGGACGCCGACCGCTTGCGAGAGTTCACCGGCCGCAAGCTGGCCGGCTGGTCGGTTTGAGCCCCAAGGGCGGGGGAAACGGCAGCGGGTCGAACGGAGGGGCCCGCCGGACGGGGGCAGCGTTTGGCACCCAGGTGATCCGCCTCTCGGGGATCCACGGCCTGGGGATGATCGTCTCGAACATCCTCACGTTCGCTGCGGCGATCGTGATCGCCAACTTTGCGCCGCCGGCCGGCTTCGGTCAGCTCGGGCTGCTCCAGTTCTTCGCCGGCTTGATGACGCTGCTCTTCACGCTCGCGGTCAAGCAGGGCACGCTCAAGCGGACCTTCGGCGGCGGCGACGATGACGATGACGACGACGATGACGACGACGACGACGAAGAACTGGCGACAACGCCGAAGCGCAGCTTCGGAACCGGCGTCTCGACGATCACGATCGTGTCGATCATCGGCACGGCTCTGGCCCTGATCTTCCGCGTCCCGATCACCAACGTGCTGCTCGGCGGCAAGGCCGATCCGAACCTGCTCGTGTGGGCTGCAGTAGCCGGCGGCGCCGGCGCCCTCTACCGGCTCACCTCGATCGCGATCTGGATCGAGCGACGCCCCTACGCCTACGTCATCGTCGAGACCGCGAAGCCGATCTTCACGCTCGCCGCGGTCGTGGCGCTGCTCGTCGGCGGTCTCGGCGTCGAGGGGGCGATCCTCGGTCACGCGATCGGCACGGTCCTCGCCATGCTGCTGTCGCTCTTCTTCCTGCGCTCCAGCATCGAGCCCACGTTCGACCTGCAGGAAGCCAAGATGATCTACCGGCGCGGGGCGATCCGCGTGCCGCTCGTGCTCTCGATGTGGGTGGTCGGCTACTCGGACATCTTCATCCTCTCCCGGTTCGTCTCCCATGCCGAGCTCGGCACCTACCACCTGGCCTCGAAGGCGGCGTTCCTCGTCGCGGTGCTCCCCGGCGGCTACCGCAAGGCGCTGCGGCCCCTGCAGAAGACGCCCATGTTCAGGGCCGTCGAGGACGAGTACGGGGTGGGGACGGCACGTGGAGTGCAGTTCGGCTACTTCTGGCTGATGCTCATCGGCACGCTGCTGGTGACGACGCTCGGCGCCCACGCCCTGCTGCGGATCGCGCCCGAGTCGTACGCCGACTCCGCGCCGCTGATCCCGGTGATCGCCGCCGGGCTGGTCGCGCCGACGGTCTACCGGATGATCAACAAGTCGGTCAAGTACGCCGACAAGCGCGTGCCGTTCATCATCGGCGCGGTCTGCGCGATGTTCATCTTCGTCGGGCTCTCGCTCGTCCTCGTCCCGCAGATCGGCGTGATCGGCACGCCGCTGGCGATGATCGGCGCCTTCGCGCCGCCGGCCGTCTTCGTCTTCATCCGCTCGCAGTCGGGGCGCAGCGCGATCCACCTGCCGTGGCGGATGATCCTCGTCTCGACCGGGGCCGCCGGCGTGATCGCCTACCTACACGGCCTCTTCACCTTCGGCACGCTCTTCCAGCAGACGATCCTCGGGCTGATCGCGATGGGGCTCTGGGTCGCGGCGGTGCTCGCCTTCGGCGGTGTGCCACGCGAGCACAGGGCGCCGCTTTGGATGATGTTCAAGGGTCTGCGCCGCAAGGGCCGCGAATTCGACGGAGGCGCTGGGCTCGAGGGTCTGAGCCCGCCCGAGCGGCGCGCGCTACGGCGGGTGATCAAGCGGGGAATGAAGCCGAAGAAGGCGGCGAAGGTGCTTGGCAAGGAGCCGATCAACGAGCCCGACGGCAGCCCGGAGGCGATCCTCGTGCATCTCTTGCGACGTGCCGCGGAGAGTGGCGGGGTGCCGGGCCTGCCATCCGGCTACAGCAACAAGACCAGGCCGCGGCGCGACCGCAAGATCGGCGAGTTCCTGTTCGCGCGAGGCACGGTCGCCGAACGGGACCAGCTCGGCAAGCGGCTGATCACCGAGGGCACCGCCGACCCGTTCGACCTGCACGCGCTCGAGGTCGTGCTCGACACGTTGGAGGCGATGCCGGGACCGCAGTGGCGCGGCGGCAGCTGAGCGTCCGGGTCAGTTCTGCTTGCCGTTGCCGCTGTCGGAGCGGCGGATGACGATCTGATCCGGATCGATCGTCACTTCCACTTGGCGGTGGCCCGCCCAGTGCTCGGTGTAGACCGGATTGTCCTTGATGGAAGCGTCGAGCCAGAGGCCATAGCCGTCGTCGTCACCGTGGTCGAAGGTGGCTTCGATGCGCTTGCCGCGCCGGCGGCCACGGCCACCGCGGCGACGACGGCGGCGCGGGCGATCTTCGTCGCCGTCCTCGTCGTCATCGCTCTCGGCTCGTTCCTCGCCCTCGTCGCCGTCCTCGTCCTCGTCTTCGTCCTCGTCTTCGTCCTCCTCGTCGTCGACGGCGGCGAGGGTCGCAGCCTCGACTTCGGCCTCGATCTCGTCGCGGAGGTCGACCTCTTCCTCGGGCCCCGAGTCGGGCGAGAGACCGTGTCGGCGGCGGAAGTCGCGAAGCTCGGAGGCCGGGACCTCGAGCTGGTGGGCGATCCACGCGTCGGTGCGGCCCTCGCGGACCCAGGCGCGGATCTGGTTCAACTGTGCTCGAAGGGATCTACCTGCCATCGCGGGCGGCAGACTAGCAGCGCGCCCGCCGCAGGCACGGCAGAGGTGGACGCCCTGCACCTCAAACAAGACTCAGAACTAGGGATATAGGTAACCGACGTTCTGTCCACGCGGGTGCAGTAGAGTCGGGCCCGCGTCTCGGCCGCTGGGATCGGCGAGACCTCCCTCCGTCCGTTCCCAGAGGGGACTGCAACCGTTCAGCAGGCAGAGGCGACCAACCGTGCTGGTACTCACCCGCAAGACCAATCAGAGCATCATGATCGGCGACGAGATCGAGGTTTCGATCCTGTCCGTCTCCGGCGACAAAGTCCGGATCGGCATCGACGCCCCCCGTGAGGTGACCGTCTTCCGCAAGGAAGTGATCGCGTCGCAGGACGGCACCGGCGCCAGGGCCCCCGGGGCCCAGGACGACGCCTAAGCCCGCGGGCTCGGATGCGTACCCACGCGGGGCTGCCGGGGCAGCCCACGTCGAACCCTGCCCTTTTCTGACTCTCACGAGGTCGCGGGCGCCCGATGACGCCAAACATGGATCTCGCGAGGTCGAGGGCGTGCTGATCAAGAAAGAGGGAGGGGCGGTATAGCAGCGCTATCCGCGCCGACCGATGACGCCGAGCAGCGCGCCCTCGACCCGCGAGATCAGCCGCCGACTATCCAGGCGAGCATCTCAAACATCACGATCACGACGACAACGGTCGTCGCCGTGAGCGCGAGCGCGAGCACGCCGAAGCGCAGCTTGCCGCTGCGCTCGGCGCGATCCAAGCGACGCGCCCGCGAGCGGTTCGCGGCGCGACGGCGCAGCTCCTCGCGGCGCCTTTCTTCGACCGCCGCCTCGCGTTCGAATGCTTCCTCGAACTGCTCGTAGCTCAGGTGGCGGCGATCGAGAGCTTCGTGGACCTCGGCCATGGCGAAGAAGTTTACCTCGCGCTCATCTCTCGGTTACACACAACTCACGAAACGCCGCCCGGCGGCCGGCGACGCCGCTCGCCTACGGGATGCGGGAGACGCTCGAGAGCATGATCTCCTTGATCTGCTCGACGACCTCGAGCGCCTCGTTCCACTCGCGCTGCCAGACGTTGCGGCCGTAGATCACGCCGGAGCCACCCGCCTGCAGGACGAAGCGCGTCTGCTGCAGGAGCTGCTCATCGTCGATCTTGGAGCCGCCCGAGAGGACGACCAGGCATCGGCCGGCCGATTCGACGCAGTGCGCGATCGCGTCCTCCTGAGTGAACTCGCCGCTGTTGTAGGGCGCGGGGGAGTCCTTGTCGCGCTCGGGGTCGATCTTCGGCATGTTGATCTTGACGACGTCGGCGCCCATCTCCATCGCCATCCGTGCCGCGTAGTCGATCGCGTAGAAGGAGCCCTTGCCGCCGACCTTTTCGATGGCCTCGCCGCGCGGGTAAGCCCAGATGACCAGCGGCATGCCGTAGCGGTCGCAGTCCTCGCGCACGCCCTTGAGCTGGTGCAGGTCCTCGTCCTGGCGGGGCGAGCCGAGATACATCGTGTAGCCGACCGCGTCCGCGCCGAGCCGGACCGCGTCCTCGACCGATGCGTTCGTCGTCGACAGCGCCCGGTCGTCTGGCGGCACCTCGGTCTTGCCGTTGACCTTGAGGATCATCGGCACTTCGCCGGCATAGTCGGGGTAGTACTTCTCGGCGAAGCCGATCTGGCAGGCGATCGCCGAGTAGCCCGCCTCCTTGGCAAGCTTGAACTGGTACTCGGGATCCTTGGAAGCCGGGTTGGGGAAGAAGTCGCGTGGGCCGTGCTCGATGCCCTGGTCGATCGGCAGCAGCATCAGCGTGCCGTTGCCGGGCCCGAATTCGAACAGCAGGCGGTGCAGACGTGCCTTCTTGCCCGGTGCGAGGACGTCGAGAAGGGACTTCTGCTCGGTGATGCTCTTGACCTCCATTGAGGTGTGCCTCCTAACGGCAATCGGTTGAGGTTCGGGCGGCGAGACAGCCCGCCCAGCCGCGCGAGGACGGCCGCGGCGACCGTTTCGGCGCCGCGCGCCCAGTGTATAGCGGGTACGCGGGCTACGATCGGGGCCGCCGGCGGCCCGGAGAGCCACGCGGACTGAGACTCGTGCTCGAACACAACTTCACCGGAGAGACCTTTACGGTCGGTATCGAGGAGGAGCTCATGCTGCTCGACGCCGAGACGCTCGACTTGGCCAGCGGCATCGACCGCGTGTTGCCGGCAGTGCCCGAGAGGTACGCGGACTGCGTCAAGCCCGAGCTCTTCCAGAGCGTGCTCGAGATCGCGACCCATCCCTGCGCCGGAGTCCCCGAGGCTGCCGCGGAGCTCGCCGACCTGCGTCGCGCCGTGGGCGCGGTGGTTGAGCGTGAGGGGATGCGGCTCGGCGCCGCCGGTACGCATCCGTTCGCGCGCTGCGACGAGCAGCGAATCGTGCAGCGCGAGCGCTACATCGAGCTCGCCCGCGAGCTCACCTTCATCGCTGAACGCGAGCTGATCTTCGGCACGCACGTGCACGTCGGCATGAGCTCCCCCGAGGAGGCGATCTACGTCGCCGACGGGATCCGCCGGTACCTGCCCCTACTGCTCGCCCTCTCCGTCAACTCTCCCTTCTGGGAGGGCCGCAGGACCGGGATGCAGTCCGCTCGCACGCCTGTCTTCCGAGCATTTCCGCGCTCCGGCATTCCGCCCCATTACGGATCCTGGGAGATCTTCAGCTCGCGCGTCGACCAGATGATCCGCTCCGGTGCGATCTCCGACTACACCTACCTGTGGTGGGACGTACGGCCCCATCCGCGGCTCGGCACCGTCGAGACGCGGATCTTCGACCAGGCCAACGAGATCGAGGACACGGTTGCCTTCGCGGCGCTGACGCAATCGCTCGCGCACCGTTTCGTGGCCGCCTACCGGGACGGCGAGCCGCTCTTCGAGGTGCCATGGGAGCTCGTCGACGACAACAAGATCCGCGCGGCGCTGCGCGGTATGGAGGGCAGGCTGCTGGATGTCAGCGCCGGCACCCACGTACCTGCGACCGATCTCGCCGACCGCCTCCTGGACGAACTTGCGCCGAGCGCTGCGGAGCTCGGCTGCAGCGCCGAGCTCAGCCGGATCCGCGAGATTCTCACCGAGGGGACGGGCTCGGTTCGCCAGCTCGCCCTCGTCGATGAGCAGGATCCGGACCTGCACGCGCTCGTCCGCGACGCGGTCGTGATCGGGTCCTAGAGCGGCTAGCTCGGGACGGCGGGGCTACCGGGCTATTCTCGCGGGGGCATGAGCGCACCCGAGTTGAGCGTGGTCTGCAAGAGCTGCGGGTCTGAGGTGAGCCCGTACGTGACCGAGTGCCCGTACTGCGGCAACCGTCTGCGCAAGCGGGCGCCCGAGCTCGAGCGCGAGGGTGACGAGATCAAGGTTCGCCAGACCCGTCGCCAGAAGCGGCGCCAGGCGCGCGAGCGGCGGCGCCGGGAGGGTGGCGAGCGGCGACTGCGGGCGCCGACGATGCCGGCTGTCGGTGAACGCCCCGTTGCGACGATCTCGGCGCTGCTGATCGCCGCACTCGTGCTCGTCGCCGAGCGTGCAGTGCCACTCGATATCGAACAGGTCGGGGCGATTGTCGGCCCGGTCGGCGATGAGGTCTGGCGCTACGTGACGGCGCCCTTCGTCTACGCGGACATGGGGGCGCTGCTCGTCACCGGGGCGGCGATTGCGATTTTCGGCGGCGCCGTCGAGCGCCGAATCGGCACGCTGATGACGGCGACCCTGATCGTCGCCTGCGGCACGCTGGGAATGCTCGCCGCCAACGCGGCCAACGGGGCCGGGCTCGGCGAGTTCCTCGTCGCCGCCGGCGGCAACGGCGTCGCCCTCGGCCTGCTCGGCGCCTGGCTGATGCTGTGGCGCGGTGAGTCGCGGACGGCCTTCGCCGAGCCACTCGACGTCGCCGCCGTCTCGGTCGTAGCGGCCGTGCTCCTGCTCCTGCCGCTCGTCGAGACGACCGCCGATCCGGTCGGTGGACTGGTCGGCGGCCTCGTCGGGTTGCTGCTCGGCTGGCTTGCGGCCGCGCGAGGGGCCGAGCAGGGCTAGGCGGCCGCTGACGACGGGAGCGCGCGGACAGCGTCTGGCTGGGATCTCCGGGAGCGCCGCGACTAGATGGCCGATCCCACGAGCTCGCACCCACGGATGGCGCCTGGACACGCTTCGCCGGATCGTGACCGTGCCTTGCCCGTGCCCACCGGCACGGGCTGCGGCACCCGGCCACGCCCGGCTCCGTGCCAGGCGCCCCCGCGGGCACGATTCCGTGGGATCACCCGTCTAGATGGATATGTTGGCGGTGTGAGCGCGCCCTACTCCGAGGAGCAGCTGCAGGCTGCCGTCGAGGCGCTTGCCGATGCCGAGCGCTTTCACGAAGCCGAGCGGCTCGTCGCGAGCGCGGCCCCGGGTCTACAGCGGGTGCTCGCCGAGGCGCTGGCGAGCGGGCGGCTGGTTCGAGGGCTCGCACGAGCAGGCGATTGCCGATGCGATCGCCGGGAAGACGAAGGCGAGAGGGCCGCCCAGGTGCGGACTCTGTTCGCCGAGGAGAGCCGGCTCGCGATGATGATCGGAGTCGCGGTCGGCTGGGCCCTCGCCGGGGAGCTTGCCGACCCAACCCACGACACGACACCGAAGGAGCGAGACGACAGATGACAGACATCCGCTTTCTTGGCCATTCCTGCTTCGAGCTCAGCGACGGCAACGCCGCCGTTGCTGATCGATCCCTTCCTGAAGCCGAACAACCCGGTTGCAACGTGACCGCCGACGAGCTCGAGCCGGACACGATCCTCGTCACCCACGGCCACGTCGACCACCTCGCCGACGCCGTCGGCCTCGCGCAGCGGACGGGCGCGACGTGCGCGGCGATCGTCGAGCTCGCCAACTGGCTCGGCGAGCAGGGCGTCGAGGACGTCCTCGACCCGAACCTCGGCGGCACCGTCGACTTCGACTGGGGCTGGGCGAAGCTCGTCCAGGCCTGGCACACGAGCACGACGCCCGGCTCCGACGAGGCGCCCTTCTCGCCGACGTACGGCACCGTCGATCGGCACGGCCGCGGGCTGGGTCGTCAACATCGGCGGCAAGACCGTCTATCACCTCGGCGACACGGCCCTGTTCGGCGACCTCGAGTTGATCGCCAAGCGCACGCCCGTCGACGTCGCCCTGATCCCCGTCGGCGGCCACTACACGATGGATCGCCACGACGCCGTCGTCGCCGCGCGAGCTGATCGGCGCGCCGACGGTGATCCCGATGCACCACTCGACCTTCCCGCCGATCGAGACCGACCTTGCGCCTTCAAGGAGGAGCTCGAGCGCGAGACCGACGCGAAGGCCGTCCTGCTCGAGCCGGGCGAGACGCACTCGGCCTGAGGGCGTCGCAGGGCCGTCCCGGCGGTCCGGGACGCGCCCTGCGACGTCATCCGGGTGCGCGGGGTTCGAAACGGCCTCAGTCTCGCGGTCGGGTTGATCGGCCCGGGGGCCGGCGACCGTCGGGCCGGTGGGTCCGGCCGTGCCGGAGCCACTTGGCGGGCTCGGGGGAAGGGGTCGGTCGCGGAGCGCGGCGTCGCCGGCGGAGGTGGCGGCGGGGGAGAGTCGGGCGGGCGAGCCCGGCGTCGTCGTACCGCCGTCGCCTCCGTGTCCCGAGCCGCTGCCGGCGGTCGTCGTTCCGTCGCCGCCGGTGGTCGGTATCGCCACCGTCGGGATCGACGACGACGCCACCACCGTCCGTGGTGTCGGTGGGGTCGATCGGAGCCGTCGCTCGGTCGGGCGTCGTGGTGTCGGTTGAGCCGACGGCCGCCGGATCGGTATCGGGGGTCGGCGGCGTCGGCGTCGGTGCGGCTGCGCGTCGGTCGTGTCGCCGGTCGTCGCCGGGTCGGCGGCGTCGGTCGTTCGTGGCTCGGCCTGGCGTGATGGCCGTCGGCGTGCCGGTCGGCCACCGGGGCGCCCGTGCGGCTCGCGGCGACCGCCAGCGTGTGGCCGAAGCTGTTCGAATCGATGCTCGACGGCGGCCTCGGTCGCGGCGGGCGGCGGTGCTCGCAGTGGCCTCGGCGATGCGCGGCTGGGGCGAGGAGCCGGGCGATCCGTTGATGTGGTTGACCTCGACGGCGCCGGCGGTGAGCAGCGCGGCCGTGGCCATGCCGGCGACGGCCTTGGTGCCGATCGCGCCGCCGATCAGGCCGATGCTCGACGCGGTGGTCGTTGCGGCGGAGCCGCCGACGGCCGCCGTGCCTGCAGCGCCACCGACGGAGGTGCTGCGTCGCCGCGCCGCCGCCGAACAGCTTGCCGAGGAACGACCCCTTGAGCAGGGCGAGCGGTCCGATCGGGAGGATCGCCGCTAGCGCCTTGTGGTCGCTGCGCAGTTGCTTGCGGAAGTTGGTGCAGCTCTCGCAGCTGCGAACGTGCATGCGGACGGGCCCGCTCGCCTTGGTCAGGCCCTCGGCGGCCTCGGCCAGGGTGACGCGGACCTCCTCGCAGCTCAGGGTGCGCGCCTCGCTCGACTCGGCGAGCGTGATCCGGGCGCGGACGAGCAGCGACTTGACCGCCGGGATCGTCGTGTCCATCGCGACCGCGATCTCGTCGTAGGACATCTGGTCGATCTCGCGCAGCAGCAGCGCCGTGCGCTGCGTCTCCGGCAGCGTGCCGACGTCGGCCAGCACCTGCCGCAGCTCCTCGCGATCCTGGACGCGCTCGGCGGTTGTCGCGCCGTTCATGTGCGGATGGATGTCCATCGAGTCCTGGCCCTCGTGCACGGGGCGGCGCAGATGGTTGAGGCAGCGGTTGCGGGCGATCCGGTAGAGCCAGGGCCGCACGTTGATCTTGCGCTCGTCGGCGAGCATCGCCGCGTGCGCGTTGACGAAGACCTCCTGAAGCACGTCCTCGGCGTCCTGGCGGCTCTTCAGCATCGAGTTGCAGAAGGCGAGCAGGCGCGACTGGTAGCGGTCGAAGAGCACCTCGAAGGCGCGGTCGTTGCCGGCGCGGATCAGTGCGACCAGGCGCTCGTCGCCCTCGAGCTTGAGGACGGGCGAGCGGCGGGCCAGAAGGCCGCGGCGGGACGCGTGTGAGAGTGCGGATGCTTCCATCGGGACGAGGTTCTCCTCACTGAACACGGTACTCCTCCCCTAGTTGCGCGCAACTAAACCTGACCTGAAAAGTCAATAAAGATCGGCCGCGATCCGCGCCAAGCCACGCCCGTCGGCGCCCGCGCCTACGATGCCGAGGCCCGGGTAGGCAAACCGGTAAAGCCCGCGGCCTTAAAAGCCGCTGTCCCTCGGGGGCGTTGTGGGTTCGAGTCCCACCCCGGGCATCGCCTTGCGGCGGTGGAAGGCACGGCACCGGCGGCAGGCCTGCGGCGCTAGCTTTCCACCGCATGGAGCCGGGCGCGCGCCAGCAGGACGGGGTCGACGGCAGCGATCGCGTCGGCGCCGAGCCGGGCGCCCGCTCGTACACCGAGCACGAGGGGCCGCGCCGCGCCGGCGGCATGGACCCGATCCACAAGCCGACGACGACGCCGTTCCTCGAGCGCCGCCAGCCACGCTCGCCGTTTCCCTCGATCGCCGACTACGCGTTCCTCAGCGACTGCCACACGGGTGCGCTCGTCGCCCCCGACGGGACCGTCGAGTGGCTCTGCCCGCCGCGCTTCGACTCCGCCAGCGTCTTCGCCGCCGTGCTCGACCGCTCCGCCGGTGGCTGGCGGATCGGGCCCTCGAACATGGCCGAACCGGTCGGCCGCCGCTACGAGCCGGGGACGAACATCGTCGAGACGACGTGGATGACGCCGACCGGCTGGATGATCGTCCGCGATGCGCTCATCGTCGGCCACTGGCGGGCCCGCGACGCGACGAAGGCGACGGCGCACACCCGGCCGCCCTCCGACCACGACTCCCATCACCTGCTGATCCGGACGGCCCGCTGCGTGCACGGCTCGGTCCAGCTCGAGATGCTCTGCGAGCCCGTCTTCGACTACGGGCGCCGCCCCGCCCGCTGGTCGCGGCCGGCGGCAACGCACGGCGTCGCCGACGCCACCGACGGCGAAACCTTCATGCGCCTGCACTCCGACGTCAACATGGGCATCGAGGGCGGCCTCGCGCGCGCCCGCCGCCGGCTGACGGCGGGGGAGGGCTGCTTCTTCGCGCTCTCGTGGTCGTCGCGGCTCGACGGCCCGGCGAGCTTCGAGGAGGCCGAGCAGGCGCTCGACACGACGTCCGAGTACTGGCGCTTGTGGCTCGCCTCCGGTGACTTCCCCGACCACCGCTGGCGCGAGCACCTGCAGCGCTCGGCGCTCGTTCTCAAGGGCCTCACCTACGGCCCGACGGGCGCGATGGTCGCGGCGCTGACCACGTCGCTGCCGGAGACGCCGCACGGCGAGCGCAACTGGGACTACCGCTACACGTGGATGCGCGACGCGACCTTCACCCTGCAGGCGCTGCACTCGCTCGGGCTCGAGTGGGAGGCCGACGACTTCATCCAGTTCGTCGGCGACGTCGACCGCAAGGCCGACGGCGGGCTGCAGATCATGTACGGGATCGGCGGCGAGAAAGAGCTGCCCGAGCAGGAGCTCCACCACCTGACCGGCTACGAGAGCGCCCGGCCCGTGCGGACCGGAAACGGAGCCTTCGGCCAGCGGCAGAACGACGTCTACGGCGCCGTCCTCGACTCGATCTACCTGCACCAGAAGGAGTACGGGCACAACTCGCCACGGCTGTGGCCGGTGATCGAGGACCAGGCGCGGTGCGCCGCCGCCGTCTGGCGGCAGCCCGATCAGGGACTGTGGGAGACGCGCGGCGAGCCCCGCCACTACATCTCCTCGAAGGTCATGTGCTGGGTCGCCCTCGACCGCGCCGCGCGCCTTGCGGCGCGGCGCGGCTACGACGACCTCGCCGACGAGTGGCGCGTCGTCGCCAACGAGATCCACGCCGACGTGCTCGCCAACGGGCTCGACTCGCGCGGGGTCTTCACCCAGCACTACGACACCGACGCGCTCGACGCCTCCAACCTGCTGATCCCGCTCGTCCGCTTCCTGCCGCAGGGCGACGAGCGCGCCCGGGCGACGGTGCTCGCGATCGCCGACGAGCTCACCGACAACGGACTCGTGCTGCGCTACCGGACCCACGAGACCGACGACGGCCTGAGCGGCGAGGAGGGCACCTTCCTGATCTGTTCCTTCTGGCTCGTCTCGGCGCTGCTCGAGATCGGCGAGCGGACGCGCGGCCGCGAGCTCTGCGAGCGCCTGCTCAAGGACGCGAGTCCGCTCGGCCTCTACGCCGAGGAGCTCGATCCCGCCTCGGGCCGCCACATGGGCAACTACCCCCAGGCCTTCACCCACCTCGCCCTGATCAATGCGGTCACCCACGTGATCCGCGACGAGCGCGCGATCTCGACCGTTTGACGGCAACGCCCGGGAGGGCTTCTGCCGGCTACGAGGAGACCGTCCGTTTGTAGCGCCAGGTCGCCAGCGGCGCGAAGACGACGATCAGGCCGACCGACCAGGCGACGGCTCCCCAGATGCTGTTGCCGGCGGGGGCGCCAAGCCAGAGGGCGCGCATGGCGTCGACGATCACGGTGAACGGATTGACCTTGGCGAAGGCCTCGAGCCAGCTGGGCATGGAATCGACCGGGACGAAGGCCGAGGACGCGAAGGTGAGCGGGAAGATGAGGATGAAGCCGATCTGCTGGGCCGCCTCGGGCGTCGAGGACGACAGGCCCATGAGCGCGTAGACCCAGGAGAACGCGTAGCCCATGAGCAGCAGGAGCAGGACCCCGGCGACGATCTCGACGACGCTCGCGTTGAAGCTGAAGCCGACGATCACGCCCACGATGATCATTACGGCCAGCGAGACGGCGTTCGTGACGACATCCGAGAGCGTGCGGCCGGCGAGGACGGCCGAGCGCGCGATCGGCAGCGAGCGGAAGCGGTCGATCAGGCCCTTCTTCAGGTCCTCGGCGAGGGCGATCGCCGTGACGAAGCCGCCGAAGGCGATCGTCTGGACGATGATCCCCGGCATCAGGAAGTCGACGTAGTCGTAGCCGGGCGTCTGGATCGCGCCGCCGAGCACGTAGACGAAGAGCAGGATGAACATGATCGGCTGCACGAGGAAGCCGACGACCAACTCCGGCGAGCGCCGGAAGCGGAGCAGGTTGCGCTTGCCGAGCAGCAGCGTGTCGCGGATCTGCTCGCCCATCAGCGACCCTCCGGCGCCGATTCGGCCGGTTGTTCCTCAACGGGCTCGGCGGCGCGCCCGGTGAGCGCGATGAAGACGTCGTCGAGCGTCGGCCGGTGGATCCCGATGTCATCGACGCCGATCCCGCCCGCGTCGAGGACCTTGACCGCCTCGGCGATCGCGCCCCGGCGGGCACCGATCGGAACGTGGACGATGCCCGCTTCGATCCGCGGCGGCTCACTCGCAAGATCGCCGAGCATGCCGATCGCGCGCTCACCGGCAGTCTCGTCGGTGAGGGTGATCTCGATCCGCTCGCCGCCGACCCGATCCTTGAGCTCGTCCGAGTGCCCTCGGCGATCACCCGGCCGTGGTCGATCACGGCGATTCGATCGGCGAGGCGGTCTGCCTCATCCAGGTACTGCGTGGTGAGCAGCACGGTGGTGCCGCGCTCGGCCTGCTGTTCGATCGTCGCCCAGAGGCCCTGCCGGCTCCGGGGGTCAAGGCCGGTCGTCGGCTCGTCGAGAAAGATCACTGGTGGCTCGGCGACGAGCGCCGCGGCGAGGTCGAGCCGCCGTGCCATGCCGCCCGAATACGTATGGGCGAGGCGATCGGCTGCGTCGCTCAGGTCAAACTGCTCGAGCAGCTCGCGAGCCCGTTCCGCGGCCCGGGCCCGCGGCAAGTGATACAGGCGCCCGACCATGTCGAGGTTCTCGAACCCGGTCAAGTTCTCCTCGATCGCGGCGTACTGGCCGGCAAGCCCGATCTTCGCGCGCAACGCGCTCGCCTCGCGGACGACATCGTGGCCGGCGACCGTGGCGCGGCCCCCGTCGGGAGGCAGCAACGTCGTCAGGATCCGGACCGCCGTCGTCTTGCCGGCGCCGTTCGGCCCGAGCAGGCCGAGCACGGCGCCGGCCTGAACCTCCAGGTCGATGCCGCACAGCGCCTCGACGTCGCCGAACGACTTGCGCAGACCCTCGATCTCGATTGCCGGTACGCCCGTCATCGACGGCGCAGCCTAGATCAACCATCTAGATCGTCCCGGGGACCCTGCGGCGACTCAGCCGCCTGTCGCCGGGACGATCGGCACGGGGACTTCGGTCGTCGTCGCCGGGGCCGAGCCGGAGCCGTCGCCGGTCGTCGTCGTCGGGGCCGGATCGGGTGACGGCTCGGTGTCGGTCGTCGTCGAGTCATCGCTGGGCGTGGTGGTCGTCTCGCCGGGGGCCGGGTCGGCGGGTGGGCCGGCGGGGCCAGGCGACGGCTCGGGCGTGGTGGTCGTCGCCTCCCCGCCGCTCGTCTCCGAGCCGCCGGTGTGTGCGCCGGAGTGTCGCCCGCCGGCGCCAGGCCCGCCGGCGCCAGGCCCACCGTCGTTTGCCTGCTCGTCGGTGGTGTCCGGCTTGACCGTGGCCGGGTCGATCTCGGCCTTCGCCTTGTCGAGCTTCTTCGCTTCGTCGGCGCCCCAGGCCGTGATCGAGATCCCGTAGTCGCCGTCGCCGACATAGGGGACCCAGACGGCCGTCGAGCCGCCGCCTGGGCCGCCGCCGACCGTGCCCAGATCCTGGACGCTGCCGTCGGCCAGCGTCGCCGCTGCCGTGTAGTGGTCGGCGCCCTCGAGCCCGCTCCAGCTGACGTCGATTTCGCAGGCGATCCCCGACTGCGAGACGCCGCAGCCGCCGAGCGACGCCGAGGCCGTCAGCGCGCCGCCGCCCGCGTCCCCGCCGCCGAGGGCGACCGCCTGGATCGGCACGACCAGCGCGACGACGGCGAGCAGCCAATGCCAGGGGCGGAGCGTCATGGGCTCGGGGTCTCCGTCGTCTGCTTGACGCCTTTGGCTGTGACATCGGGCCGCAGCGAGGCGTGCATCGTTTCGATGTCGGCGCCGAGCTGCGGCTCAGCCCCGGGCTGCTCGACGGTCGTGAAGTAGAAGCGGTAATCGCCCGCGCCACGCAGCGTCACGTGCACGGGCGCGGAAACGCCGTCGGCGACCGGCGCCTCGGCCCGCAGCTCGGTGATCGTGCCCTCGATCGTCGGGCCTTCGACCCGGTCGACGACGCGCGGGTTGTCGGCGACCTTGCCGAGCTGCGTCAGCGATTGCCGCTCGAACTGGTGAAAGCTCAGGCCGGGGGCGCGTTCGATCCAGAGCGTCGCGGTCGCGAGTCCGTCCTTCGAGCGGGCCGAGAAGGCTGCCCCGTCAGGCGGGTCGGTCTGCCTCCAGCCGCTGGGAAGGGCGAGCGAGTAACCCGAGCCACGTACGTACTTGGCGTCCGGTCCGGCCGCCTGCCGCGTGACCGGGGGCGGCGGTGTCGGGCGGCTCGATGATCCTCCCTGAATCAGGGCGAGGGCAGCGACGACCGCGAGGGCGGCGATCGGCACCGACGCCCACGTCCAGATCTGGGCCTGGTCGAGGTCCTCTGCACGTTCGGCGACGGCGTCGCGCGCGTCGAGAACCCGATCCCAGGCGGCCTCGAGCGCCGCGCCGGCGCCGGCAAGCGGCCCGGCGGGCGTCGGCACAGGCGGCGTGTAGGCCTCGTGGCAGCCGTCGCAGACGACCCGATGGATCGCCGCCTCCGGAAGGGCTGCCGGAATCCGGATCCGGGTCACCGCACCGCATTGGCGGTGCTCGCAGCGGAGCTCGCGGACCAGGGTGCCCGAGGGTGGCTCGGGCAGCCCGCCGTTGCCGCTCCGCCGAGGCACGGCTTCTGTCCGTGTCGTCGGAAGCTGCATTACAGGGATTGAATCGGAGTCTGGCATCGATTACTTGAAAGTTGTCCGCGCCGCCGGTCCCTTTGCAGCAGCGCCGTCCTCCGGGGAGAATGTCGTCGATGCGCGGCGTCTTCCTCGACTGGGCCTACCGCCGACTCGGCCGGCACTACCCGCTTGCCTTTGTCGCTGTCGAGCTACAGGCCGGCTTCCTCGTCACCGGCGGCACCGTGCTGCTGCTCAGCTTCTACTACCACGGCACCGCCGCCGAGCTCGCCCAGATTCTCGCGATCACGCTGTCGCTGACCGCGGTCACGCTGCTCTACGGATACGTCCGCTTGCGCGGCCGGATCGCCCCGATCAGGTCCTGGATGGCCGGCAGCCGTGACGAGGCCGCGACGGCGCGCGCCTGGGCCGCCGCGATCTCGCTGCCGCTCGACGTCGTCCGCGCCGAGATGCTGCTGCCGATCGGCGTCGTGATCGTGCCCGGCGTCGTCGCGTCGATCCTCATCCTTGGTCTGCCCTGGACTGCCGCCTTGCCGCTGACCACATTCGCGCTCATCGCGGTCGGCTACGGCGCGATTCTCCATCACCTGACGATCGAGGCCGGGATGCGGCCCGTGCTGATCGACCTCAACCGCTCTGCGGAGGGCGCCTTCGACCTCGACGTCGGCGCGCTGTCGCTCCGCATGCGGCTGCTCGCCGCCCTGCCGATGATCAACATCATCACCGGCCTCGTCGTCGCGGCCGTCGCCGGCGAGGGACAGAGCAGTCCTGACCTCGGCGCCACCGTCCTGATCGCCATCGGCGTCGCGACGACGGTCTCGCTCGAGCTCACGCTGCTGCTCTCGCGCTCGATCCTCGTCCCGCTGCGCGACCTTCAGCAGGCGACCGAGCGCGTCGCCGAGGGGGACTTCTCGGTCCGCGTGCCGATCACGACCGCTGACGAGATCGGCGAGCTCGCGACCTCGTTCAACGAGATGGTCGCCGGGCTCAGCGAGCGGGAGCGGCTGCGTGAGGCGTTCGGCACCTACCTCGACAGGGAGGTCGCCGAGTACATCCTCTCGGAGGGCTTCGACGAACGTGGGATCGAGGCGGAGGTGACGATCATGTTCTGCGACGTGCGCGGGTTCACCGCGTTCGCCGCCGAGGCCGGAGCGCGCGCCGTCGTCGCCCGGCTCAACTCGACTGTTCGAGATCGTCGTCCCGCTGATCGCCGCCGAGGGAGGCCACGTCGACAAGTTCGAGGGCGACGGCCTGATGGCGGTCTTCGGCGCGCCCGAGCGCTACGCCGACCATGGCGAGCGCGCAGTCCGTGCCGCGCTCGAGATCGACGCACAGGTCAACGGCGGGCGTGAGCGCGATGACTTCGAGCTCGGCGTCGGGCTCAACACCGGGCGGGTGATCGCCGGCTCGGTCGGCGGCGGGGGCCGGCTCAACTACAGCGTCATCGGCGATGCGGTCAACGTCGCCTCCAGGGTCCAGGCTGCCACTCGGCTGACCGGCGATCCGGTGCTGATGACGGCAGCGACCCGCGAGGCGCTTGGCCGGCGCTTCGAAAGCGAGGCCCGCGGTGCCCCGGAGCTCAAGGGCCTCGACCGCCCGATCGAGCTGTTCGCACCGCGGCGCTCGGCCGACCGGCCGTCGGCCGAGGCGGAGCGCTCGCTCAAGGCGTGAGCCCGGCGAACGGGCGGGCGGCCGGCCGCGCAAGCAGGCGCGCTCGCCCCGCCCGATCGCATAGGCTCGGTGGCGATGGCCACGGAGGAGAAGCAGGCCGGAGGGGTCGGTAACGCCGGCGCCTGGCACGGCGGGCGCCTGGCGGCGCGCGCCCTTGCCGAGCGCGGCGTCAGCCACCTGTTCACGCTCTCGGGCGGCCACCTGTTCAGCCTCTACGACGGCTGCCGCGAGGAGGGGATCGACGTCGTCGACGTCCGCCACGAGCAGGCCGCCGCCTTCGCCGCCGAGGGCTGGGCGAAGGCGACGCGGACGCCGGGCGTCTGCGCGCTGACCGCCGGGCCCGGCGTCACCAACGGCACCAGCGCGATCGCCGGCGCCAGCTTCAACGGCTCGCCGCTCGTCGTCCTCGGCGGCCGCGCGCCGGAGATGACCTGGGGCACCGGCCGGCTGCAGGAGATCGACCACCTGCCGATCGTCTCCCCGATCACCAAGCACGCCGAGACGGTCAAGGATGCCGGTGCGATCGCCGCGGCCACCGCCCGCGCCGTCGACATCGCGAGCGCCGCGCCGAGCGGCCCGACCTTCCTCGACTATCCGCTCGACGTCGTCTTCACCGAGGCCGAGTACCGATCTCCGCCTGCGCCCGAGCCAGGCCCCTCCGGAGCCCGCCGCAGGGCGTCGAGGAGGCCGCCGCTCTGCTTGCCGCCGCCGAGCGCCCGGCGATCATGGCCGGCACCGGCCTGTACTGGGCCGGCGCGGAGAGCGCAGCTGCGCGAGCTCGCCGAGCAGCTCGGCGATCCCGGTCTACCTCAACGGCATGGGCCGCGGCTGCCTGCCCGCCGATCACGCGCTCGCCTTCAGCCGCACCCGCGGCGCCGGGCTCGGCGGCTGCGACGTCGCGATCGTGATCGGCGTGCCGCTCGACTTCCGGCTCGGCTTCGGCGGCTCGATCGCCGCCGAGGCGAAGCTGATCCGCATCGACGTCGAGCCGAACCGGCTCGAGCGCAACCGCGCCGCCGACATCGACCTCGTCGGCGACGTCGACGCGACGCTCGGCGCGCTCGTGCGAGGCCGCCCGCGACGCCGGCGGCAGCGCCGAGCGGACTCGCCCGTGGGTGGACGGGCTGACGCGCGCAGGAGCACGAGAAGCGCGAGGCCGAGCGAGCGGATTTCGGCGACGAGCGCGCGCCGCTGCACCCGATGCGCCTCTACGCCGGGCTCGCCGAGGTGCTCGACCGCGACGCGATCGTGATCGGCGACGGCGGCGACTTCGTCTCCTACGCGGGCCGCGTGATCGAGACCTACGAACCGGGCTGCTGGATGGACCCCGGCCCCTTCGGCTGCCTCGGCGCCGGGCCCGGGCCAGGCGATCGGCGCGGCCTGCGCGAAGCCGGGCCGGCAGATCTGCCTGCTGCTCGGCGACGGCGCCTTCGGCTTCAGCGGCATGGAGTTCGACACGCTGGCCCGGCACGGGCTGCCGGTCGTCGGGGTGATCGGCAACAACGGGATCTGGGCGCTCGAGAAGCACCCGATGGAGTTCCTCTACGGCTACTCGCTGGCGGCCGAGCTGCGCGCCGGAGACGCCCTACGAGAAGGTCGCCGAGGCGCTCGGCTGCCACGGCGAGCTGGTCCGCGAGCCCGGCCGAGCTGCGAGCCGGCGCTGGAGCGTGCCTTCGCCTGCGGCGGGCCCGGCCCTCGTCAACGTCCTCACCGACCCCGAGGTCGTCTACCCGCGCAAGGCCGTCCTCGCCTGAGCCGCCGGCGCCGTTCGCCGGCGTGCTCCTCCGGCTACGCTCATCGGCGCATGGGTCTGCGCCTCGGTCGCCACAACTTCACCCGCGTCGTCTACGACGACTCCTCCGACGTGCTCTACGCGACGCTGCCGGGCGCCGAGCCGGCGCGCCGCGAGCCGACGCCCGAGGAGGACGTCTGGCTGTTCGACGACGTCGACCGCTTCGTCGGTATCGCGGGTGCTCGAGCCCCGCGCGCGCTGGGAGCGCGACGGCGCCGTCTGGGTGAGCCTGCCGACCGGCGAGCGCGAGCGCGCCGCCGGGCTCGAGGCGGCGCTGCGCGGCGGCGGCTGAGCTCGTGCCCTGTCGGCGGGCCGGATCATCTAGATTGCATCGCTTCATGCCGGAATTGATCTTCAACGGGTCGCGTCGCCCTCGTCACCGGCGCGCGCGCGGGGGATCGGGCTGGAGACCGCGCGCGCGCTGCACGCCCGCGGCGCCCGCGTCGCGATCGTCGACCTCGACCGCAAGCAGACCGAGGCGGCCGCCGCCGCGGTCGGCCCGCGCAGCGATCGCCGCTCGCCGCCGACGTCACCGACGAGGACGCCGTCGCGCTCGCCGTCGACGCGACGACGACCGAGCTCGGCGGCATCGACGTCGTCGTCGCCAACGCCGGCATCGCGCAGTCGATCCGCCCGATCAGCGCCGTCGACACCAAGGACTTCGACCGCGTCCTCGCCGTCAACCTGCACGGCGTCGTCCACACGGTCCGCCGGGCGCTGCCGCACGTGATCGAGCGCCGCGGCCACGTGCTCGTGATCGCCTCCGTCTACGCCTTCGTCAACGGCGTGCTGCAGTCGAGCTACGCGATGAGCAAGGCGGCGGTCGAGCAGTTCGGCCGCGCGCTGCGGGTCGAGCTCGCGCCGCACGGCGCTTCAGCGCCGGCGTCGGCTACTTCGGATTCGTCGACACCGAGATGGTCCGCGACGCCGAGCGGGACCCGGTCGCGAGCATGATCGAGGGCCGGGCGCCGCAGTCGCTCCGCAAGCGGATCACGCCCGGCCGAGGCGGGCGAGGCGCTCGCCGAGGGGATCGAGCGCCGCGCCGCGCGGACGATCCGCCCGCGCCGCTGGCAGCTGTCTGTTCCGGTCTGCGCGGGCTGATCGGACCGCGCGCTCGACGAGTGTGATGCGGCGTGACCAGGCGCTCTGCGGCGGCGATCGCTCGCCGGCGAGCGCAGGGAGCGCGATCGAGCTGAACGAGGACGAGCACCCCGCACGCGCCCGAGCCCGAGGTCGGCCTCGAAGAGCGACGACGAGCTGCTGGCGCGCTTCGTCCGCACCCGCGATCCGACGCTGCGCGAGGAGCTCGCGGTCCGCAACTCGCCGCTGGCCGAGTCGCTCGCCCGCCGCTACGCGAACCGTGGCGAGCGGCTCGAGGATCTGCAGCAGGTCGCCTACCTGGGCATGCTGAAGGCGCTCGACGGCTTCGACGACATCCGCGGGACCAGCTTCCGCGCCTATGCGGAGCCGACCATCCTCGGCGAGCTGCGCCGCCACTTCCGCGACAAGCGCTGGGCGATGCGCGTGCCGCGTGATCTCAAGGAGGCGCTGCCGAAGATCCGCGCAGCGCCGTCGACGAGCTCTCCAAGGACCTCGGCCGCGACCCGGAGACCGCCGAGGTCGCCGAGCAGGCCGGGCATGGAGGAGGACGTCGTGATCGACGCGCTCGAGGCCGCGGAGGCCTCGCGGCCCGCCTCGCTCGATGCGCCCGTGGCGACCGGCGAGCCCGATGCGGCGACGATCGGCGATCTCGTCGGCTCCGAGGACGAGAACATCGACCAGGCGGAGTGGAACGTGCTGCTCGAGGAGCGCCTCGAGCAGCTCGACGACCGCGATCGCGAGGTGCTCTACCTGCGCTTCGTCGAGGACCTGACCCAGCGCGAGATCGGCGAGCGGATCGGGGTCTCGCAGATGCAGGTCTCGCGGATCCTCAGCGCCGCGCTGGACGGCGCTGCGCGAGCACTCCTGAGCCCGCCGGTGCCGCGTGACCGTGCGATCTCCGCGTCCGGGGGTCGGCGTTTGATCCGTGGCGCTCGGGGTAGCCGAGCTCGGTGGCGACGATCAGCGAGGAACGGCAGCGGAACGATCAGCATCCTCGGCATCCCAGGCAGCGTGGACTCCCGCTCGCTGAACGTCGACCTGCTCGGCAACGCCGCCCGCGAGGCTCCCGACGACGCTTCGATGACGATCTACCTGGAGCCGGGCCTCTGGGAGATGCCGCCCTTCGAGCCCGGCGCGAGCCAAGCCGAGAGGTCGAGCGCCTGCGGGATGCCGTCGACGAGGCCGACGCGGTCGTCCTCGCGACCCCCGAGTACAACGGCTCGTTCCCGGGCGGGATCAAGAACGCGATCGACTGGCTCGCCGCCACCGAGGAGCCGGCCGAGCGCCGGCCGCTGACCGGCAAGCCCGCCGCCGTGATCGGCGCCGACCGCGGTCGTTTCGGTTGCGACTGGGCGGTCGCCGACGCGCGCAAGGTGCTCGAGGTCGCCGGCGCGCGGGTGCTGCCTGCGGGCCTCGCGATTCGGCGCGCGCCGATCACGCCTTCGCGGATGACGGCGAGCTTCGGGAGGCCGAGCACCGAGCGCAACTCGGCGCCGTGATGGAGCTGTTGACGCTGGAGGCCCGCGCCGGCGCCCGTCGAGCCTGAGCGCGTCTGGCCCGGCTCAGACGAGCTGGAAGCGCCCGTCGCCGGACGAACGTGCGCCCCGGCGCCGAGGCAGTCGCGCTCGGCGAGGATCGCAAGCGTCTCGGCGTCGTCGGCCTTGGCGACGGTTCGCGGTCCGCTCGTTCAGGCGCATCGTCGCGATGCCCGAGCTCGGGCGCGCCGGCTCGATCGCAGATTGCCGTGTAGGTCTCGACCGTCGTCGCGCCGGACTCGGGGCGGCGACGATCTCGAGCTTCGGGCCGGCGTCGATCTCCGCCTGCGGCCGAAGTGGGCGCAGGGGCAGCCCGGCCAGCTCGGCGGGTCGCAGAGCACGGCGACCCCGTGCTTGGTCAGATACCAGCCGACCGCGGTCGCCAGGGCCGAGCCGCCGTCGGCCACGTCCGCTCGCAGAGCGCAGCCAGCGAGTGGGTCACGTAGTTGGCCCGGGCCCGCCGGCGAAGCTGAGCCCGCCGGTCACGTCGGTGGACGCTGCGGGTCGAGCGGATCGACGCCGAGCTCCCGGCGGCGACCTGCACCGCCGAGGGAAAGCACGAGTAGATGTCGAGGTGGTCGACCGCCTCGATCCCGAAAGCCCGGCGTGCGCGAGCGCCGCGGCGACGCAGGCGGCCAGCGCCGGCGAGCGGTCGAGCGTCGGGCCGCTAGGCGACGAACTGATGGTCGGCCGCCGTCGCTGTGGCAAGAACGCGGGACCCGAGCGGCGGGCTGCGATCCCGGCGCGGTCGGCGGCGGCGCTCGAGCAGACGACCAGCGCGGCCGCCTGGTTGGTCTGGATGTTCGAGTTCATCAGCTTCGTGTACGGGATCGTCACCTGGCGGTTCTCGGGGGTCGGCGATCGGATCCGCTTCGCGTCGAGGCGCCTTCGCGGCTCCAGGCGTGCGGGTTGCTCGGCCGCGACCGCCGCAAAGCGCTGCCCAGAGCTGCCCGAGCGCTCGAGGTGCTCGCTTCGCGAGCGTCCCGCCCGGCACGAACGGCGGACTCGAGCAGCGGGTAGTAGGCGACCGGCGCGATCAGGCCGGCGGCGATCTCGACCGGGTGGCTGGGCTCGATCTCGGTGCCGACGAAGCGGTCCGGCTCGCTCGCCGCCGGGCTGGCGTGGGAAAGCCGGGATCGCGACCCTCCTTGCTCGCCGCGCATCAACACGTCGAAGCACTCGACGCCACCGATCAGTACCGCCTCGTGCTCGCCTGCCACGATCCGCTCGCAGGCGTCGGCGAGCAGCTCGATCGGCGAGCCGCCGCCGGTGCGCGAGCGCACGCTCTCCAGCGTCTCCGGACGCGCCCGCCGACCGCCTCGGCGAGGATCCGGCCGGGTCGGGAACCGGCCACGAGACCGACTCGACGACGCGATCGCAGCCGACCGCCGAGCCAGACTCCCGGCGGCGCCGCTGCGCTCCAGCGCGCCGCCGCAACGCTTGGCGAGCATCGCGTCAGGACGGGGCTCGAGCCGGGCTCGCCGTCGCCGCGTCGCTGAGCTGAGCCCAGCCGACGATCACCGGCTCCCGATCGGTCCGCGGCGGCGGAAGCTACTCGCAGAACTCCTTGAGGCCCTCGGCGGCGCCCTTCGTCAGAAACTCCTTGACCTTGCCCTCGACCGGGCCGCGGAGCAGCATGCCGAGCATCCGGCCCGGGGTCGGCCTCGAGCGAGTAGGTGGCGCGGGTGCGGCCGTCGCCGAGGTCCTCGAACTGCCAGTCGCCGATGAGCGACTTCGCGTCGCCCTTCTCCTGCTCCCAGGAGAGGCCTGTCGGCGGCGTGTACTCGTAGCGGAGGATCGTCTTCGACTTCTTGACGACCGCATCGGCCTCGAGCTCGACGCGGGCAGCGGAGCCGTCCGCGTTCGTCTCCAGCACCTCAACCGCCTGCACCGAGGGTTGCCACTCGCCGGCTCCGGGGATGTTCGGCGGCGACCTCGTAGACGCGCTCGATCGGCGCCTCGATCTCGACGGTGTGCGATGCCTGCAGAAGGCCCATCGAGCGCACCCTATGGCCGAGGATCGGGTCGCAACGTGCCCCGCCGCCCCGACATGCCGCCGCTGCGCCGCGCCGACCTCGACACCGATCCGATCGCCCAGTTCGGTGAGTGGTTCGAGCTGGCTCGCTCGGAGATGCCGCTCGCCGAGGCGATGACCCTGGCGACCGTCGACGCGGCCGGCGCCCCCGACGCGCGCATGGTGCTGCTCAAGGGCTTCGACGAACGCGGCTTCCGCTTCTTCACCAATCGCGAGTCGGTCAAGGGCGAGCAGCTCGAGGCCGGCGGGCGCGCCGCGCTGATCTTCTACTGGCGCGAGCTCGACCGCCAGGTGCGGGTACGCGGCCCGGTCGAGGTGCTCGGCGAGCAGGAGTCGGACGAGTACTTCGCGAGCCGGCCTCGCGGAGTCGCAGCTCGGCGCCTGGGCGAGCCCGCAGAGCAGGCCGCTCGCCGACCGGGCCGAGCTCGACGCCCGCCTTGACTGAGATCGAGGCACGGTTCGGCACCGAGGGCGGGGGAGAGGTGCCGCGGCCGCCGCACTGGGGCGGCTACCTCGTGCGGCCCGAGGCGATCGAGTTCTGGCAGGGCCAGGTCGGCCGCCTGCACGACCGCTTCCTCTACCGGCGCGAGGACTCGGGCTGGCGCTCGAGCGCCTGGCGCCCTAGCGGGCCGCGCTAGACGCCGTCGCTCAGCCAGCCGCGTCGAGCGCGGCGCCGAGCAGGATGTCGTTCTCGGATACTTCGACCCGCTCGAGGGCGAAGGCGCGCATCGTCGCGATCAGGATCACGACGCCGGTGACGATCGTCGGCGCCCGGTCTGGATGCAGGCCCCACACCTCGCGGCGCTCGGCGAGCGGCAGCGATGCGAGCCTGCCGAGCTGCTGCTGCAGGAAGGCGATTCCGAGCTCATGCCCTTCCACAGCGTCGGCGTCGTAGGGCTCGAGGTCGAGCTCGATCGCGGCCATCGAAGTCGGCGTGCCGGCGACGGCAATCGCGTGCTCGGGCGTCGGACCGCCGTAGGCGCCCGCGCGCGGCGGCAAGCTCGCCGGCGATCGAGTCGGCCAGCGCCTCCAGCTCGCCGGCGTCGGGCGGATCCGTGCGCAGGAAGCGTTCGCTGTGGCGCACGACGCCAACCTGTAGCGACGTGTGAAAGCGGATCCCCCCGTCGCTGCTTCGCCGACGATCAGCTCGGTCGAGCCACCGCCGATATCGATGACGAGCGTCGGCCCGCGCAGATCGCGGCCGGCGGTCGCCCCGCGGTAGGTCAGGCGAGCCTCGGTCTCACCGTCGATCGCCCGGGCGCCGAGTGCGAAGCGCTCCCGAAGCTCCGCCAGGAACGCGTCGCCGTTTTCCGCGTCGCGAACCGCGGACGTCGCGACGGCGACGATGGCTCGGCGCCCAGGTCGGCGGCGACGTGCAGGTACTCGCCGACGACCTCGCAGACCGCCTCGATGCCGTCGGCCCCAAGCCGCCCGGAGCTCCCGACCCCGCGACCGAGCCGGGTAACGGTCGAGCGGCGCTCGATCTGGCGCGGAGGTTCGCCGTCGCCGAGCTCGACCACGAGCAGGCGGGTCGAGTTGGTTCCCATGTCGATCGCGGCGAGGGGCACGGCGCGGCGATCCTAGAGCGGCGGCGGCTCCGGTGCGCGGCGCAGGCGAGCGGGTCGGAGGCCGGCGGAAGTGTGTGTGTTTAGTGATGCTCGCTAGGGGTATTTCTTTAGCGAGCCCGAGAAATGGCCAGGACCGAGCGCGGGGGGAATCAATTTCACAAGGCTTGCCAGGGATACCCGATGCCCCGGCAGGGAAGTCGGACCCGCGCCCTTCGGGGCCGCGGGTCTCGGCTCTTTAATGGGAGATGGCCGGCTCGCCACGCGATCGCCCGGCCGCCCAGGAACAGCCTCTGCATTGCTAAGCTGCTTAGTTCCGCCGCGGGGTGGAGCAGTCAGGTAGCTCGCCGGGCTCATAACCCGGAGGTCGCAGGTTCAAATCCTGCCCCCGCTATAGAGAGAAGCCCCCGCAAATGCGGGGGTTTCTCCGCGAGATGGGAGGGAGCGGAGCCGAACTCGTGGGCCCAATATGGGCCTATTCTTGTCGTCCGACTGCGGGGGTCGATGCTCACATCGGGCGCGATCGAAGGTCTACGAAACCGAAGGTCACAGGTTCGAATCCTGTCGGGCGCGTGGAGGGGAGGAGTCAAGTCGCCTGAAGTGGTGTAACCGCTCGTCGGCTCTTCATCCAGCTTTTAGCTCGGCCACCTCCTCCCGCTCCTCGTCGCCCTGGTCCTCGAGGACCAGGGCGATCGATTCCGCGCTCAGGTAGCGGCGGCTGACCAGCCACTCGTCGTTCTGCTCGATCAGCAAGGCCCCGGTCAGCCGGATCGCGGCGGCGTCGTTGGGGAAGATCCCGACGACGTCGGTGCGGCGGCCGATCTCGCGGTTGACACGCTCCAGCGGGTTCGTCGAGCGCAGCTTCGGCCAGTGCGCCTTCGGAAAGCGGTAGAAGGCGAGCAGATCCTCCTCGGCGGCCTCCAGCAGCTCGGCGATCTTCGGCAATGGCCCGCGGAAGCGCTCGAGCACCTCCCCGAGCCTCGCTCGGGCGGCCTCGAGGCTGTCGGCGTCGAAGATCTCGCGCAGCGCTGCGGAGACCAGGCCGCGCTCTGAGCGACGGCAGTGGCCGAGCATGTTGCGGACGAAGTGCACCGTGCAGCGCTGCCAGGGGCAGCCGAGGATCTTCGCGATCGCCGCTTTCAGGCCCTCGTGGTGGTCGGAGGCGCAGAGGCGGACTCCTGAGAGGCCGCGTGAGCGCAAGTCGCGGGTGAACTCGATCCAGAAGGCCTCGGTCTCGACCTCACCGATGTCGATCCCGATCACCTCGCGGCGGCCTGAGTCGTGGACGCCGTAGGCGACGACCAGCGCCTTTGAGCGGACGTGGCCGCGGTCTCTGACCTTGAGGTGCTTGGCGTCGAGCCAGAGGTAGGGAAACTCTCCTTCCAGGGGCCGGTTGCGGAAGGCCTCGACGCGCTCGTCGAGGTCCTTGCAAAGCGCCGAGACCCGGTCCTTGCTCATGCTCGAGATCCCGAGCTGCTCGACGAGGCGGTCGACCTTGCGGGTGCTAACGCCGTTGACGTAGGCCTCCATCACGCAGGCGACGATCGCCTGCTCGCAGGGTCGGCGCGGCTCCAGGAAGGTGGGGAAGTAGCTGGCTCCGTCCCGCTTGCGCGGCACCGCGAGCTCGATCTCGCCGACCCGGGTCTCCCAGAGCCTTGGGCGGTAGCCGTTTCGGTGCGTCGTCCGCTCGCCGCTGACCTCGCCACGGCCGGCGCCGATCTCGGCGCTGATCTCGGCCTCCATCAGCTGCGAGCGGATGCGTGGCGCCGCCTCTCGAGCAAGCAGAAGCGGATCGTCCATAGACACTCCTGGCTCGAGTAGCACAACAAGGCCAGGGGGTGCCAGACGTATGTACTCAAACTAGCGTAATTAGAAACTGGAATGCTTTAGCTTTCAAGCGCGAGCCCGAGTCGCATGTTTCACAAAATCCCTGCATCTTTCATCAATCCCGTAACTTTCCGGAGAAGCGGCTAAAGCTTCTTCCCACATCTGCCGAGGATCAAGGCGTTCAGGCGTCCTGTGGGAGGGATTGTGGGAGAATCGAGTCGTAGTGGTGGTCGGACGTTCTCTCGTGGGAGGTCCGGCCGCCGATTGCTTGCGACGACGACTGTCGCCGTCGCTCTGCTGGCATCCGCAGTCGCGGCTGGCGCCCTGAGCCAGGCCTCCGCGGCCGGGGATGAAGTCTCCACGCAGCCGCCCGTGACCGGAATCGACTTCTGCGACTTCGCTGGCACGCAAGTACCCGCGGGTGCTTCTGAGCGTGATTGCCGGTTGGCACTCCTCGACCCCGAAGGCGCTCACGTCGTCCACACCGGTGATGCCGGGCTCAGCCCGCAGGCCCTGGCGGAGGCGGCCGCCGACACTCCCGTGCCGCCGGCGGGAGCGGACGCAGCAACGCCGCCCACCCCGGGGCAGACCGACCGCGACCTGACGGATCTCACAGACCAAGAAGCAGAGGTCGTCTTCGACGAGACCGCGAAGCCGGTCGTGGCTGACGCAGCCGCACCCACCTTGCCCGACAACGCCGAGGTCTTGGCGTCCTCCGGCAACGGCACTGTCGTTAGAACGCCGAGCGAGGGCACTGCCCTGATCGATTCCAGCGCGCCACTGGTCGATCAGGCCGGTAACCCGCTCGACATGAAGCTCCAGGACAAGGGCTCGAACTTCGAGCCGAAGAACCCTGCGGCTTCGGTCGAGCTCCCCGCGGCGGCGGACGGCTCTGTCGCGTTGGCGGACGCCGATGTGAAGATCAGCTACGCATCGCACGGAGGCGACGCAAGCGATGCGGACGGTCGCGTCGTCGGTGACCTTGGCGCCCTCTACCCGACTGTCGCTCCGGACACCGACCTGTTCCTCGCCCCGCGGGCGACCGGCCTTGAGCTCTACGCGCAGCTCCGCTCGGCAGATAGTCCGGAGGCGCTCCGCTTCGACGTCAACATGCCGAGTGGAGACGCACTCCAACCGGCCCCCGACGGCATCGACGGGGCGCAGGTCGTTGGGGCCAACGGCAACCCGAAGGTGACCATCACCCCGCCGATTGCGATGGATGGCAACGGCGATCCCGTCAGCGTCGATCTCGAGGTCGACGGGGATTCGATCGTGCTGAGCGTCCCGCACGACGCGTCCGACGCCTACCCGATCCTCGTCGACCCGGTGGTGGCAGTCAACGACATCTACCTATGGTCTTCGGGTGCAGGCTTCGGCGGTTGGACTGGAACGAAGACGGCCGGCTCCAGCTACGTGCAGTACCAGAACCTCTTCGGCAACACCGGGCTCTGGAACACCGTGCCGTCAGGCACGTCGCTGACTCCGGGCCAGATGGCGGACTGGTTCTACCTGATTCCCCACTACGGCTCGACCACGAGCACCTACATCTCCGACATGTGGGTGAACGCTGCCTTCTCGGTGGGCGGCTCGACGCAGGGACGGCCGAAGGTAGCTATGGGCGAGTTCAACGCTCCCAACGGCGGCTGGGTCCGGATGCAGAACCTGAATACCGAAACCCCGCTCAAGAGCGGGTGGTTGAGCAGCTCAACGGCTTGGAACGCGCCTCTGCAGCAGGCCCAAGAGAACGCGACGCGGGCTGACTTCCAGCTCTACATGCCCTCGGGCGACGCGGCGATCACGACGAACTCGAATCGATCTGCCCACCTGAAGAGCGCTTGGATGACGCTAATGGACACAGATGATCCGACGGGAGACGGGGCGAACCAGACGACGCTGACGGGTCTGAGCGGCTGGGTCGACGGGCAGGCAGCTGGCTACTCGGTAGTGAGCCACGCATACGACGGCGGGCTCGGCGTCAAGACTCAGAGTTTCGTGATGGGTCAGGACGCGGACGGGAACAACGTCGCAGGCCCGACCGAGTCCGCCGACGGTCCGACTCCGGGAACCGCCTGCGTCGGGACCGCCACGAATGCCTGCCCGCAGTCGTGGTCGCAGGGGTTCACCGTTGACCCGGGCCAGCTTCGCGATGGACTCCAGGCGACGGCTGCCGGCGTGGTCGACGCGGTCGGCCACGGCTACATCAACGGACAGTGGTGGGGCGTTGACAGGCAAGGTCCAAATGTCAAGCTATCTGGCTTCCCGACGATGGGAGGCGGTGAAACATTGAAGGTGGCGGCGACCGACGGCGCCCCTCTGGACCGCGCCGTGACTAGCCAGCCAGCGCTGGCTGGCGCGCAGTCAGGAGTAACAAGCGTTGAGCTATCGATCGACGGAACGACGGCCGATGTAGCGGCGCAAACGTGCGACGGGGACGGCATCGCCGGCAACGGAAACCCTGCCGCCGAAATTCCGTGGGGCAGCTGCTCGATGGCCCGGGACTTTGAGATTCCTGGTGCAACCTACGGCTGGGGCACGCACCAAGTGGAGATCCGGGCTCGCGATGCCGTTGGTAACGAGACAGTGCGGCAAGCGACGGTCACGATCGCGCCCGAACCCACAACCGCGGTCGTCCACGCCACCGAAACGTCCACAGAGCAAGGCGTAGCAGGCGACGGAAGCGACGCGGAGGCCTGGGCTCAGATTAGGGGGGCGTCGTCGTCGCGCTACACAGACTCCGAGGGCACCACCACCCTGCAGGGCGACAACCCTTGCAGCTTCTCAGTTGCGACGAACTGCACCACCATGCGCCAGGTCAGCGGCACCGGGACATCCCCAGCCACCGTCGAGCAGTACGAGGCTCCCGACTCGGCGCTTGAGTCAATGCCGAACAGCAACGTTGGATTGGTTCAAGACTCCCTCGAGTCCCGCGGATTCACCAAGGTCGGTGTATGGCCCATGAGCTCGGTCCTCATTCCGGGTCAGGAACCGCCACCGGGTAGTGGCGCCGTGGTAGATCGCTACCGCAGTGACGACCCCGACACCGGCCTGACCTTCGTCTGGATTGATCCAGTCAGTCACTTGACCCTAGGGACGGATATCGTGGATCAAGGAACGGTCGTTGCAACGAGCCGATGGGACTACGATGCGGACTACACGCAGCGCTCGGCGTACTCCTCGACCTTCTTCCGAGTGGCAGATCCGCCGACTGTCGACTACCGCGAGTCTGTTGCGATGCATGGAACCCCACCCGTCGACGCTCAGGTCGATGCGGAAACGAATCAGTCGTTTGTCCCAGTGAGTCTCGGCGAGGACATCTCGGCCAGCGGCAAGCACTTCTGTCTGGACGGTGTCGATATTGTAAACATGAGTAGTTCCAACGGTTTCAACCAAGTCGGCGAAGGGGATCCTGACCCAGAGTACCCGGGCGACGACCCTGCGGCGCCCACGACATTCAGCGCTGCGAACTACAGCGAAATACCGACGACGGCCGCGTGTGGATCAACGCTGGGCGATGACGGGCAGCCGGACCTGAGCGTAATCACCATGGCAGCCGGTAGCTCGAATGCGGACGCCTGGCGACGGACATTCCAAGGTTACACTGACAATGCGAGCCCAAGCGACCCCGAAAACACCGGCAACGCTCGCCTGAACGTGGGTCTAGACGACTGCACATTGGCAACCACAGGGAATTGTGGCGTTACGACAGACATCGTTGCGACCGACCCCGGTCGATCTAGTGCGCTGACCGAGCTCGCTACTGGCGTCACGGTCATCATTGATGCGCCGCTGGCGGAGTCGGAGCAAGCGACGCTTGGATCTACCCCGAGCCTGCTAGATGGTCAAGGCTCGACTTCTTCGGACTCGATCGTGAGCGCGGTTGCACAGGTTACTCAGGAGGGAGCATGATGGATATTCACACTCTGGCTCAAGGATCGCCACCCCTCGCTCGGCTCCGGACGGGTGCCTCGCGAGTTGCTGGTGTGGGGTGTCGAGGCGCTCTGATGGTGTGCTCATGCGGAGTCGCTGGAGCGGTACTCTTCGCTGCGCTAGCCGGCGCCGCGCTCGCAGACGTGCATGACAACAGGGGCTGGTTTGTGGGCGGCCACACGTACGCGCACAACTCGGACAAGCGCGAGGACCCCATTACGACGATCTTTAAGGGAACAAAGTGGGGGCTCCCTTTGCAGGAGAACAGCGGAGGGATGATTTCGAAGTGGGGCCAGGGGCCAGGCGGAACCAGCCGCGGGGAGATGCACAGCATTGATTCAACGCTGTGCGCGAGCAATCAGGACTTGTTCTTCCATCGGCCCGAGACCCGGGTTGAGAATACTTGGAACACCAAGACGCGTTGTTACAAGCATGTTGGCGCGTGGCATATCCGTGCGTGGGACTCCGACAAGCATGACCAAGTTCATCACCCGCCGGGCGATCCAGAGCGCGGCACGTGGGCAATGGTCGGCGTCCATCGTGATGCCGGCATCCTCGGGGACCATCCAACGACAAGCTGGGAGATCGCGGCGGGTACGCTCCGGCACGAACTTGCCGAGTATTGCTCATGGAAAGACTGGAGGCGGCTCCCCGGGAGCATCGGCAAGTTTCAGGGCTACTACAGCGATGGGATCCTTAGTCGAATCTCCCCAGAGCGCATCGACGCATTTCCAGGGAAATGCGGCTAGTGAAGCAGGGCGGGCCCGCGACCATTCGCGGCAGCCATAGTCGGGTTTCTGCGAGCCGAGGCTTGGCCCGCGTGATGTGCGCCTTTGTGATTGTCGTCGTAGGTGCCGGGGGGTTATTTGACAGTGGTGCCAAGGGTCGAGGGCCGAATACGTACTATTACGTTGGGAAGGGTACGACGCCAGCGTCGCGAGTCAGCTTTCGTGTCCATGACGGCGCGGTGCATAAAGCGCAGGTCGAGGTAGGATCGGCGAGATGCAGCGGAGGCGGTGGGTCCCTCGATTTGGTGAAGTCCTACCATGCCATCCCAATCCGCGGGTCGTTCTTTCGGGTGAGAATCGAGCGGCCGACACACCAGCATCTCTTTGCGGGGCACGTATACGCGCGTCGCGCGGCCGGACGCATGCGCGCAGGCGTTCAGAGCCCACGCACTGGCGTGACGTGCGAGAGTGGCAGGGTTGAGTGGTCGGCGAGTCGCGTCTCACGAGATGAGTGGCTTCAGTTCCGCGGAGGTAGGCCGTAAGCGCCGGGGCCGCCTCAGGCCCTCCGGGGGAGGCACATTGAGTCTAGGCTTGTCGTCTTGGCCCGGGTTTGAGTTGGGAGTTGGTCAGCTGAGCTGGCAGTGGGCGCATTGCCTGATTGGCCGGCGGTCGAGGCTGTGCGGGAGATAGCCGACCGCGCCGGGGCCGGCCTCTCGGCCGTCGTGTCGCTCGCGTCCGCTCTGTTGTTCGTGGTTTGTGCCTGGTGGATCGGAGTCGGCAACCACACGAGCATTGCGGATCTATATGTGGCTGCGCCGACTGGCGGGTTAGCTGGGGTCGCAGCGATCGCGTCAATGCTCAGTCTGGTCACCCACCGTGTGGTTTTTCTCACCTTGGCTCTTTGGTTCGCGGCGGCCTCGGCCTCTTGGCTTGCCCTTTCGGCCACCGGCGCCCTGATGATCCACCTGTTTGTCGTCGTGCGCTCCTCCGGTGACTGATGCTCCAACGCCGACGAATCGCGGATAGCGGTCGCACTTGTGTCCGTAGTGGCCTAGTTGATCGGGAGGCCCGAGATCGCCCGATACCGAACCCCGCTCCTGGCCCTCGCCCCCGTCGTAATCGGCGATCGGCCGGCTGTGAGCACGGTCGCACCAGAAAGCCTTGCTGGCGCGTTGGCACCGCGCCCTGACCTCGGCTAGCGAGTTGACGCGGGGACCTACGCCGCGATCCTCTCCACGATTCGCGGGTGGTAGCGAGAAACGAATCCTGCCGGGTATCGGTTCTCGCTACCACCGCACATCCAAGTCAAGTCGCCTGAAGTGGTGTAACCGCTCGTCGGCTCTTCATCCAGCTTTGAGCTCGGCCACCTCCTCCCGCTTCTCGTCGCCCTGGTCCTCGAGGACCAGGGCGATCGATTCCGCGCTCAGGTAGCGGCGGCTGACCAGCCACTCGTCGTTCTGCTCGATCAGCAAGGCCCCGGTCAGCCGGATCGCGGCGGCGTCGTTGGGGAAGATCCCGACGACGTCGGTGCGGCGGCCGATCTCGCGGTTGACACGCTCCAGCGGGTTCGTCGAGCGCAGCTTCGGCCAGTGCGCCTTCGGAAAGCGGTAGAAGGCGAGCGGGTGATGCGCGGCCCTGTGCACGCGTAACGCCGCGTTTACGCAGCACGCTCATGGCCTACAGCCTCCTGGTTGAACGACCACGGGCTCCCAGGCCGAAGCTGCCCTTGGTTGTGATCGATGGGGAAGATTTGTCGTTCCGGGCGGCGCAGGATCTCGTGGCGTATCGCTTCTACCGCGCCTTCCCTAACTGCCAGCCCTACGTGAGCAGCGGACGACAATGGTTCGTCGGCGGCTCTGCCGACCAGGACAGTCAGATCCATCCTTTCATCCAGATGGCAGACCTCGTGGCGGGTGCCGCCCGCCACAAAATTGCGGGTCGCCAGCCGTACGATCACTGGTACCAAACTCACCTGGTCGACCACGGGCGCTCGATTCACCGCACTGTCGACTGCTCACGGCATGCACTCTCAGAGCTGAAGCGGCGATCTAGGAAAGACGCGTGTGGCAGCGGATGGCCGGGCGCCTTCCTGCCTGTGTAGTCGTTCGTGGCTCTAGCCACGTCTCACCGGGTGACAAGTCTCCCGTTTGAGAGTGCCTCGGCCTGGGCCACGATTGATCGCCTGGTCGACCCGGCACGAGGCGATGATCCGCGACCTTAGGTCGAGACTCGATAGCCTCGTGAAGTGGCTGCGCGAGAGGAGCACGCCGCCGGACTTGACCTACTGGACGAGATCGCGGCGCAAGCAGAACCGGGAGAGCGCCTGGTGCTGGTAAAGGATGTCCTTGCCCGGGTCCTCGATGCTGACTTTGAGCCGACCTCCGGCCTGACCCGGCTGCTTCTGGATGAAAATCAGGATCTCAGCCCCTGAGGGCCAGGCTGGCCTTCGCGTTATCCCGGAGATTCCCGATCTCCAGGTGGGACTTCTGGAGGGCCCAAACGGGATAGGAAAGAGCCTCGCGGTCCACCTACTCCAGCTCGTCGTCGGGGAGCAACCCTGGACGGACAGAGCTATCTGGCAGTCACTCCGAGATGCGCTGCCGCGCACCTCGATTGAGATCGAAGGCCTGCGATCAGGAAGCACCGTGTTTGCGGAACTCAGGCCAGATCAGTGGCCGGATGAGCCGCCGGACGAATTGACCGAGTCCGGAGTCGACGTGCGGATCGATGGAAAGCCGGCATCGGTGGCGGCTGTCGGCGAGCTGCTGGAGGTGGTTCGGTTCTCCGGAACGGAGGACTTGGCTGTCGTCGCTCGCCAAGAGCTCGAGCGCGAGGCGAGTCGTTTTCGGTTGCTCTTGCGCGAAGCCACTCCGGTTTTGGACGAGCTCCGTGAGCGGAGTGACTCAGTTGCAGACCTGCTGGAGGATGCAACGCCTGAGCGTGAGGCGGAGCTGGACACGCGGGTCGCTGACCGAGAGGGCGAGATCGAAGAGCAGCTCTCGCTCGTCGAGCAGCAAACCGAGCTGGTCGACGAGCTTGGCTCCGCAATCACGGTCTACCGGACGCTGAGCGGCGATGATCAGCTCCCCGCGGAAGCTCGTGAGCGGCTGGCCGAGATGGAGGCTGCCCTTGAGACTGCGTTGCGCGAGCGCGATGAGACAGAGACGGCCCTCTCGGCCACACTCAAGCGCTTAGCGGGTGTCGGTGATGCCGAGGCCGAGCTGCGGGACGCGGAATCGAGGTTGACCGCTCGGCGCAAGACCTTGGCGAAGCGTCGTCAGGCGGTCGGGGAGCTTCAAGGAAGCGCAGGGATCACTGACTCGACCTCTCTGGAAACGCTTGAGGGGCTCCTCCAGGATGTTCGAAAGCAGCTGAAGGCGTTTGAGGGCGAGCGTCAGAGCATCGACGTTGGGTCCCGGGTACTCACCTCCATAGACGAGATAGCTCCAGCCCTCGTGGCTCTCGTCGACGATGGATTAGGAGGGGAGCGCATCGCCACGGTTGATGGATCGCCGATTGTTGCGCGAGACCTGTTGGGGGGAATGCGAGATCGAGAGCAGGAAATCACTGCTGCAGACCCGCCTGTCCGGGCGGCGGAACTTGACGATCTGATCACGTCGAACACTCGTCGCGCGACGCTGCTGGCTGAACTGATCAAGGCGCGGAAGGCTTTGGAGCGCTCTGATGCCAACCATCGCGAAAGTCTCGAGCAAGTCGAGCGAGCGCGGGAGAGGGTCGGAGCTTCGGAGGGGGAGGTCAAGAAATACGACGAGCTCGTCGCCACCCGCGATGCCGTTCTTGGGGAGGTGCGCAAGCTCCGCGCCGGCGAGGCGGAGCTCCGCAACGAACTTGGCACTCCCCGTCTTATGTCCGAGGAAGAGATGCGCGAACACCTGGCTAGCGCGATGGAGCGGCACGGCTTAGATGAACCTGCCGGCCTTGCGTCGCGTTTCGCTGCGGCGGAACTGCAGCTTGTTGAGAGCAAGGAGCGTTTGGAAGGCCTGAGGAGAGATCTCGATGCAGCGAAGCGGGAGAGAGATCAAGCGCGAAGCCGAGTTCGATTCGCGACTCGCCAGGTCGAAACCGATCCAGCCCTTGCGTTCGCCGCCTCCGCCCTGAAATCTCTTGGCGGAGCGCCGGCCGGGCTCGGAACTCTAGGCGGGCGGGCCGGGTCGCTTACTGACGCTCTAGGACACTGTCTGAACCAGATCCAATCGATCGGATACGTGCTTGACAACGTTGCGCACGGGGACAGCGGGAGCAGCTCGCGGGCCTCAGGCCCCCTAGAGGATGCGGTGTTCCGAACCCTCGACAGCCGCCTCCGGTCGCGACTTTCCCGGCCGGAAATCAGTGACGCCCTCTTCGGGGGGCACGACCTCGAGTCCGTCGACCTCCGGAAGAAGACGGTGAGTTGGGGGGCCAACGGTACGTCCGTAACGCGACCGATTGAGTCATTCTCGACAGGCGAGCAGGCGTTTGCCTTTACCCAGGCCCGAGTTCTTGCCCTAGAGAAGCTGGAAGAGAGCCGGGACCGGCTCCTGGTTCTTGATGAGTTCGGAGCCTTCGTCGCCGCCAACCGGCGAGGTCAACTCGCCCGCTTTCTGGGAAGTGAAGAGGTGACACAGAGGACAACGCAGGTGCTCGTCGTCCTGCCCCTGCGCTCAAACTACGCAGAGGAGCTCTCCGAGACCCGCGGCGAACTTCGCGAGCGATACACGCGTCGCATCGATCAGCTTGAGACGACGGGCTACATCACCGAAGCTTTCGTCGAGGATCGGCACGTCGCGTGAGTCTGGGGACGGCTTTCGGAGTAGGCCGCGTCTTGAGCGAGAGTGAGCGCGTCAACATGCTCGCGTTTCTCGAGGATGCGTGGGAGTGCCAGGCCGGACAGCCGTTCGAGGACCTGAAGGGTGATCTCGAAAGGCTCCGTGTGTGGTTCCGCCCTGACCTAACCCCCCGAGCTGTCCGGAAGGCCGTCGCGGCAGTGACCCCTTCGTCTGTGACGCCGCCACGTGGGACGCCGGAGTCCGTCTACCTGCCGCTGCCGGGGCGGCGCGGCCTTGTCACGCCAGAGGGACGACTACTCGCGAGCCTGCTGGTCGATGAGGGAGATGCCATTCAGAGCGGTGCCATGCTTGATGCCTACGCCGAGCTCGCCACCTTCTACGGCGAGGCATACCGATCGAGGTTGCAGTCCGCAACGCGGGGTGGCGACGTCCGACCGAACACCTTTGCATTCGTCATCTGTCTCATGTTGAACGGATCGGTGGGGCGAGAGTGTGCACTTCGTCATCCGTCGACCCCTGACGACGAGAGCCGCCTTGCAAGGGCAATAACGCAGGTGCTGGACGCATTCGTCGACGCGATCGGCGCGGATCGGCTTGCCGGCGTGCAGCGTGACCGAATGAGGGGCAACTGGGCATTAACCGAATCTGCGGCGCAACTACCGGATCTCGTCGCGCACGAAGGCGACGCTTACTGGATCGAAGAGAAGGGACTCCCAACTCTCGACAACCGCCTGGCGGCCGTGCTCGCGGCGCGGCGGAGTCCGCCAACTCCGTCGGAGCTTGAAATCGCACTTGTCGACGCCCGGCGGGCGTACGTAGAGGCGCGCCCCGCATTCGCGGCTCTGGGCATGGCATTCGATCGTCCAAGCCAGGTGTCTAAGCAGGTCGCACGCCTGGTCAGCGCCTACGGGTCCCAGACTCTGCAGTGACCGTTAGGCCCGCGCTCCAGCTCATGCTTGGGTTGCTAGACGACCACGATGTCCTCGGGACGGGCTGGACTGGCCCGCCGCGAGTGATGCCCGTCATCTACGACGACTTCTCTCGTGACCGGGATCTCCTCGCTCAAGCGTTTCGCGGGGCCGGCGGTGCGCTATTCGAGATCGACCCAACTGAGACCGTGCTGCCGGGAGATCCGTCGGAGGAGTTGCTCGAAGCGACCGGCCTTGCGCTCAAGCAGCTTGCTCCGCAGCTCGGCGTCGTGGTTGAGACGGGCGGCGGTGAGGTGCAGGTCCGGTCAGAGCCGGCACTATCGAACAACCCTTCGCACAACACGTTCCTCGCCGCCATCGCTCGCGCCCTGAGCTCAGACTTTGCGGGGTATCCCATCGTTGCCCTTGCGTTCGATAGCGACCAACTCGACGAGCTTCGGCGACCGGTTTTGTGGAACCTCCTCGTACACCAGCTCCCGCCCCAGCTGCCCTCGACGATCGGAACGTTTGTGCCAATTGTGGACGGACAGGTCGATTACGGCCTCCACTGTTCGGGGACTCCCTCGGTGCGCTACGCAGTGCTCGATGACAGCTTGCGGAGGCGAGGTCTGGAGCAGAGTTACATGGGAAAGAAGGTCGAGACGCTTGCACCGGATTTGGATCATCCATTGATCCTCTTCTTGGGCGCGGGCGCTTCTGCGTCTGCGGGTATCCCCGTGGGTGACTCGGTGAGGAATGAGGCGATCCGACGACTCGTCGGGGATGTGGCGGGGGACAACTTGGCCGAGGCATTCCGACAATGGGTGGCGGAGCATGGTCGGATGATGGCTTCGGAGTCCGACCTCACGGCCGAGCAGTTCGCCTCCCGGCTCACTCTCGAGCGGGTCCTGCGGGAAGAGTTCAAGGAACTCGAACTTGAGGGAAAAGGCCGGCTCGAGTCGGCAACGGTGAAAGAGCTTGCGGAGTCCTGCGAGACGGCTGCCCAGCGCTTCCCAAAGGGTCGCGAGGCGCTCCGGAGCCTAGCGAGCCTCCACCCTAGGTCGGTGTTGATGACCGTAAACTTCGACTGGCAGATCGAGCGGGACCTGGAGGCTGATTTCCAGGTCTACGCGTCGCAAGCCGAGTTCGAAGGCGCGGCAGCCCACGTCCGTCGACGGGTCCTGGACGGTGATCCCGAGATTCCGATCCTGAAGATCCACGGATCTATTGAGGCACCCGACACGCTGGTAGCCGATCTTGAAGACACCGAGCTTGGTCTGCCAGACGCCGTGAAGGCCGCGATGGAGGAGGTCTTCGCCGCTCGTGAACGTGACGGACTTCCGGTCCAGTGGGCCTGGGTTGGGTGCAGCATGCGCGATTTCGATATCACCCAATGGATGAGGGGGAAGACTGAGACCGATCTGTATGAACTGTGGGTCGATCCGCTGCCCGGACCAACCATCGACCAGTTCGTGCGACTGTGTCGCCCCGGCATCCTCGAGAACATCGACAAGCACCGCGTGACGGAGCTACCGGACGTGTTTCTCCCAGCGCTCGCGCTTCGAGTCGAGGAGCTTGCGGGCGCCTAGCTCGCCTGTAGGAGGATCAGCCGTTCTTCCAAGGCGATTGCGTGACGGGTTCCGTTGCTGCTCCAGCGCTGTCCGCGGTCACGAAGGTGCTCGGAGCCCAGGCTCTTGAATCCACCATCCTGAGCGAGCGCTTCGATGATCCTCGGCGTGTCGACGTACACACCGTATGGCGCGCTGTCGCCCACGACCCAGGCGCACTTAGCGCCGCGTCTCACGTGCGCACGTAGGTTGATGAGTACCGCCCCTACGCCGACCAGGTAGCTTGGCAGCAGGCGGTCGTACTCCTTTCCCCGGGGTCGACTCTGCCGCTCAGATTCAAGTTGTTCGGTTAGTTGCTGCGCCCAGCCCTGCACGGAGGGCCACCGGGCGAGGCGGCGAAGGTCGCGTTGGCCCTGCGCCACCCGTGACTGCTGAGTCGTGGCGATGAGCATCCGAGAGCGGACGCGTTGGCACAGCTCATGCCAGGTTCGTGCCTCGCCAAGAAAGTAAACCTCGAGCCTCGTTGCATCGGCGTAGTCGTAGTTATTGAGGTATGGCGGCGAGCAGACGCAGGCGTCGGCATCTCGCTCGGGCAGGAGCCGGTGCCAGACGCGAGCTTGGCGGCTGTCGCCAAGGAGCACGCGGCCGCCAGCCGGGATCGGCTGGTCCCCCAGGTCTGCCGCCATGCTCTCGACTCGGGCGAGGAATCTCGCTCTGGGGTCACGGGAAAGCGGCTTTCGGTCCTGCCCGGGTCGCTGGTACGGCCACCCGACCTTCTTCGAAGCCACGTCTCGGAGCGTCGCAAGAAGTGCCCAAGTCAGGTGGCGGTGCCAGTATCCCTGCGGATCGATTGCTTCCCGCATTCCGCAGAGTGCCCCGAGGACGTCGGGGGTGAAGCAGCGTGTCACCAGATCCGTCTCGTGATCAATCGGCACGATTGGCGCATCGGCCACCCTGGCTGCTGCACGACGCAAGCTCGCAGGTTTTCGGGCGCCGCTGGGCCGGACCTTTACCTGGGCGAGGTTTGCAATTAGTGGATGGGCTTCGATTCCCACGAACCGCCCGCCGCCAAGCAACGCCGTCGTCCCAACCGTTGCTGAGCCGCAGAACGGGTCAACGATAGTTCGGCAGTGGCCAGAGCCGACGGCTTTAAATGCGCGTTCGAGCGAAGACGGTGAGAAGCCGGCTGGGTAGCGAAACCACCTGTCGTAGTGAGCTCGGTTGCTCGTTCCGTTTGCCGCACCAGTCACCGCGGTGACTCTACATCCACCGCGGTGACTGGTCAATGCACTCAGGCGCGGGGAAACGGGGACTGGGCCCCCAATCAAAATCTACAAGCGCCGTGACAACGTGGACCAGACGGGGATTGATGGGATGGACTGGAGGCAAGTGTCTGGCGCGCGGAGCGGCGCGGCTATTGATTATGGGGCTCGGTCGCTCGTTCGGAAGGGAATCGTTGGAGCGATCCTTCCAGCGGTTCTCTTCGGCGCGGTTGCGTTCTCCCGGGCAGCAGGCGTTGCGTGGGCCCATTCGTGGGCCCATTCTGAGCAGAACTGACCGCGACTGACCGAACCGGAACCGCTTGACCAAGCCCTTCACGGCGGTCCAGACCCCCCTTGCACCGCCTCATAACCCGGAGGTCGCAGGTTCAAATCCTGCCCCCGCTATGTTCGTCACTACCACGCTCGAGCCCTCCGCCAGGAGGGCTTCTGCGTTCTCGAAGGCCTCAGCCACTGCCTCCGAGATCGAGACCCCGGGCCGCGGGCTGGGGTGGTGGGCCAGATCACCGAGGCGGGGCTGGCGGGCCGAGGGTCCCGATGCGCCGAAGCCGCGACAGGCGAATGTTTCGGTGACGCCGGAGCTAGTCGATCAGGCGGTTGCGGCCGGCGTGATCTCGCTCGCGATCGCCGTCGGTCTTGCGGTCGGCTTGGCCCCGACGCGGCAATACGGTGCCGCTGCCATTAGCGTCGGTTGGCGGAAATGGGCGACGGGATAATCCACGTACGCGGGCTGCGCAAGTCCTACGGAGACCACGAAGTCGTTCGCGGCATCGACTTCGAGGTGCGAGCTGGAGAGATTCTGGCGTTCCTTGGTCCGAACGGAGCCGGGAAGACGACGACGGTGGAGATCCTGGAGGGCTACCGGACGCGCGACGCTGGCGAGGTTCGCGTCCTGGGTGAGGACCCGGCCGAGGCGGATGCCGGTTGGCGTGCGCGAATCGGTCTCGTGTTGCAGTCCTGTGCGATGCCGCCCGAGCTGACCGTGCACGAGCTCGTCAGCCTCTATGCCGGGTACTACACCCATCCACGCCCGGTCGAGGAGACGATCGACCTCGTGGGCCTCACCGAAGAACGGAACGCGCGGAGCAGCGGGCTGTCCGGTGGCCAGCGTCGTCGACTCGACGTCGCCCTTGCGTTGATCGGCGACCCTGAGCTGGTCTTCCTGGACGAGCCGACGACAGGGTTCGACCCTTCGGCGCGCCACCACGCCTGGGAGGTGATCACGGATCTGCGGGAGCTCGGCAAGACGATCTTTCTCACCACGCACTACATGGACGAGGCGCAGGCGTTGGCCGATCGCGTCGCTGTGATCGTCGATGGACGAATCGTCTCCACGGGCACGCCGGACACCCTCGGTGGCCGCGACCGCGCCGCGAGCCATGTGTCGTTCAGGCTCCCTCCCAGCCACTCACTCGCAGACTTACCCGCTGAGCTCATGGCCGTAGCCGAACTCCATGGCGACGTCGTCCAGATGACGACGCGCGAGCCGGCCCGCCTCCTTCACGCCCTGAGTGGGTGGGCGCTCGACCAGGATCTCGACCTGCACGACCTGACCATCGGGCGGCCGACGCTTGAAGACGTCTACCTGCACCTGACCGAGCCACCGGAGCAGTCGCCATGACCGGGCCGCGCCTGCTCGCCCTGCAGATTCACTCGGACCTCACGCGGTTCTGGCGCAACCCGCAATCACGCTACTTCACGCTCCTGCTCCCAGTCGTGTTCCTCCTGATCTTCGCTGCCATCTTTGAGGGGAACACCCTCATCGATGGACGTGCAGTGAAGCTCACTACGTTCTACGTGCCAGGGATCATGACCCTCGGGATCATCTCCGCGACCTACGTGAACCTCACCGTCTCCGTCGTGGCACGACGCGAAAGCGGGGAGCTCAAGCGAGTCAGGGGAACGCCCCTGCCCGCCGGATTCGTGATCGCGAGCCGCGCCGCGGTCGGCATCATCGTCGCGGTGGTGATGTGCGCCGTGCTGATGCTGATCGGCCGGATCGCGTATGGAGTGCCGATTCCCGTCGGCTCGATGCCCGGTCTCATGCTGGCCGTGGTCATCGGGGCGGCGTCGTTTTGCTGTCTTGGCTTCGCGGTGTCGAGTTTCATATCCGAGACCGATGCGGCAGCGCCGCTCGCCAACCTCACTGTCCTACCGCTCTACTTCATCTCTGGTGTCTTCATCCCGGAGGATCAGATACCGCCGTTCCTTCAGGGCATCGCAAACCTGTTCCCGATCCGCCATCTCTCTCAGGCGCTCCTGAGTAGCTTCACTGCTGTCGAAGGCACCGGCATCCGCGCCGGAGACCTCCTGGTCGTGACCGCCTGGGGAGCTGCTGGCCTGCTCGTCGCGTCGCGCACTTTCCAGTGGTCGCCGCGTGCCCGATGATCGCGTCGCCAGCAGGCGACAAGAAGCTGCACGAGTACGCCGACTGGGAGGGCGGCAATCCCCCAGACACCGATCACTTCCTTATCCGCTCCACGATCCGCGGGTGGTAGCGAGAAGCGAATCGGGCCCCCGCTATGTTTGTCACTACCACGCTCGAGCCCTCCGCCAAGAGGGCTCTTGAGTTCTCTAGGGCCTCGGATACGGCATTCGATACCGTGGCCGAAAGCTCCACGCGTGACGTCCGACCAAGCCGTCGCCGACGAGGCACTGATCCGGCCGCGCGGACCAGGCGACGCTCCAGCGCGTGGCGAGGCTGACCCGGCTCGGGCTCTCCTTCGGCGGAGCTCTTGCTGCCTTGGATCGTCAGCGCGCTTGCCGTGTCGCGGGCGCAGCCGTTCTCGGAGCGGAGTCGAGCCTCTGCGCAGGTGACGCAGAACGGCCCGCTGCTGGTGCCCACGGAAGAGGAGGGCGAGGGGCGACGCGGGCCAAGGCGCGCCCTGCACCAGGAGGCTTTCGCGTCCTCGCTTCGCCGGTACGAAAAAGAGTCATCGCCCACCGGCGGAGCCGGCGGGCGATGATCTTCGGAAGCTTCTGCTGCCGCTACTGGCTCTTCATCACGACCTTGACGGTCTCCTCGCACTTGCCCTTGCGGATCGTCGTCTTCTGGACGAGCTTCTTGGCGCTCTTGAACGTTCCGTGGACCTCGAGATCGACCTTCTGACCGGCGAGGTTCTTTGTCTTGCCGTCGAACTTGTATTTGCCCTTCTTGCTGATCTTCAGGTCGTCGATCTCGACCGGCACGTTGTTGCCGCACTCGTAGATCCCGTCGGCCAGATCGACCTTCTCAGCTCGGTTGTTGCCGTCGCTGTCGCCGTGCGTGGTGGCGAAAGTCGTGCTTCCGGCCTTCGCGTATTGGGTGTCCTCCGGCGGGCGCTGGCCCGCCAGTGCCATTGCCGGAATCACCAGCAGCATCGCGACGGCAGCCGCCGCGACGGTCAAGCGCTGTGCGCTCATATCGGTTCCTCTCTGTCGGGAGTCCCACTGACGGCATCTACTGGACGCTCGCGCGCTCGCTCCTGCCACAGCTCGAGCTCACTGAGGAGCTCGAGGCGGCCGTTGAACGAGCTTGACGACCGGTTGTTCTCGCTGATCTGCCCGTGGATCGAGCCCGCGGTCGCGTCAAACGACACCTCGATTGTCAACTTGGACCCTTGGTATTGCATCGGAGGCCGACGCTAGGGGCCGGTGGGCGGGCTGACACTAGGCCCCCCTCCCAGGCTTCCGAACCGTCAACCGCAGGCCGCTTCGCGGGTAACGTGGACGGGTGACGCGATTCCCGCTACTCGAGCGCGACTCCGAGCTCGCCAGCTTCGATCGTGCGCTCGCGGGCTTGGGCGATGCCAAGGGTGGGATGCTGACGCTGAGCGGCGCGGCTGGGATCGGCAAGACCCGCCTGCTCGGGGAGCTTCGACAGCGCTGTGAGGGCCGGTCGGTCCGGGTCCTTCGAGCGGATTGCATGCCGCTGGAGCAGGAGTACTCCTTCGGTGTCGTCATGCAGCTCTTCGAGCGACCGCTGCTCGCGCAAGACCCGGGCCGCGATGTGCTCCTCGCAGGTGCCGCTTCGAGCGCGGCTTCGATCTTCGAGGAACCGCCGAGCGATGGTGCGCCGGCTCCCTCGACGTTTCAGCTGCTGCACGGCCTCTACTGGTTGACCGCGAACCTCGCCGCTGACTCTCCAACTCTGATCGTAGTTGACGATGCCCACTGGGCCGATCTGGCGTCACTCAGATTCGTCAACTTCCTCAGTCAGAGGTTGGAGGACCTGCCGGTATTGCTGGTGATCGCATGCCGTCCGGGAGATGCGACTGGAGAGCGGGACGAGCTCCTCAATCGCCTGCGGGTCAGGAGCGGCCAATCCGGCCTGGAGCCGGCGCTGCTCAGCAAGCCGGCGGTCGCCGAGCTGGTCCGGGGAGAGCTGACGCGACCGGCGGCGATCTTCTGCGATGCATGCGCCGAGGCGACAGGCGGCAACCCGTTCCTGCTCGGCGAGTTGATCGAGGGCTTCAGGACCAGCGGTGCGCGTCCGACGGCAGATGCAGCTGCGGGGGTCTCGAGACTGGCTCCTGCGAGTCTCGGGCGAGCCGTACTCCTGCGCCTCAGCCAGCTTCATGCCGCCGCGATCGACGTCGCCAAGGCGGTCTCGGTGCTCGGTGACCATTCGGAGATCCGGCACGCCGCAGCTCTGGCGGAACTAGAGGTCGAGGAGGCGACCGAGGCGATCGATGCCCTCGCCGATGCCGGCGTCCTCGACCTCTCCGGTGGCATGCGCTTCATGCACCCGATGATCGCCGCAGCCGTCTACTCGGAGCTCGGCACAGCAGAGCGCGGTCGCCTTCACCGGCGGGCCGCCGAACTGGTCACTGTCGAGGGGGGGCGGGCCGAGCGGGCCGCTGTGCACCTGCTGGACGCAGTCAGCGCGGCTGACCCGGCCGTTGTCGCCACCCTTCGCGAGGCGGCGAGGGAGGCCCTGCGGAGGGGCTCACCGGAGTCGGCGGTCGACTACCTGGAGCGCGCCCTCGCCGAACCGGCCGATCGTCCTGCCGATCTCCTCGCCGAGCTCGGACGCGCCCAGATGTTGTGCGGCCAGGGCGCGCTCGCAGCCGAGACCCTCGCGCAGGCCCTCGAAGGTGCCGACGATGTCGTCACCGAGGCAGCCCGACGCAACGCCCTCGGCCATGCTCTCTACGCGATCGGCGAGCTGCCGGCCGCAGCCGAGCAGTTTGCGGCGGGCGCCGACGCCGCCGAGCACGAGGACCCCGAGCTCGCCCTCCGCAATCAGGCCGACCTGATCAGCTCTGGCGTCTTGGTCCCCGACCTGCACGCGGACATCGCGGCACGGCTTCCGGAGGCGATCGAGCGAGCCCGGCGTGGGTCGCTCACGAGCCCGGGCAGAGCGATCCTGGCCAGCGCGGCGCTGCTCGCGGTGCTGGGGGGCGAGCCAGCGCAGGTCGCCGTGGCGATGGCCGATGAGGCCCTTGACGAAGGCGACCTGATCGCCGAGGAGGGCCCGGAGAGCCCCGCCCTCTACTCGGCGACCGGCGTCCTCAACACCAGCGGCCACTTCTCCAGGAGCCGGCTGATCTTGAATCAGGCGATCGAGGGCGCACGGGCGAGCGGTTCGGTCATGGGCTATGCGACCGCGATCTACTCACGCGCGCATCCGCACCTCGGGCAGGGCAGGCTCGCAGAGTCGATCGCCGATTCCCGTGCTGCGCTCGACGCCCAGCGCCATGGCTGGCGTCAGTACCTCCCGGTCGCATATTCGCTGTTGATCCAGGCATTGCTCGAACGCGGTGATCTCGATCAGGCCCGCACCGAGCTCGCGATCGCCTCGCGGGAGGACTGGGACCTGGATCTCACGTGGTCGACGATGTTCTGGGCCCGAGGATTGGTCCATCTCGCCCAGGGCGAACCGCGCGAGGCCCTCGCGGACTTTCGTACCTGGGGCGAGCGCTGGCCCGTTCCCAACCCGGCCTTCTACGCCGAGTGGCGATCGAACGCAGCGGTCGCGGCGACGATGCTCGGCGACCACGACCAGGCCGTCGAGCTCGCCACCGCGGAACTCACTCTCGTCGCCCGGTTCGACTCGCGCCGCTCCACGGGCGTGGCCCTGCGCGCGCTCGGGCTCGCGCAGCGGGATGAGAGCGGAATCGAGACTCTGCGCGCAGCTGTAGAGAACCTCGCCGAAAGCGAGGCCACGCTCGAGTTGTGCCGGGCGACGGTCGACCTGGGGGCCCTCGAGCGACGCAACGGCAAGCGCGCCGACGCCAGGAGAACACTTGCCGGAGGCTTCGACCTTGCCCAGCGACTGGCCGCAGGAGCCTTGGCGCAGCGTGCTGGAGAGGAGATCAGGCTGGCCGGCGGACGCCCGCGCAACCGCAGCCTGACTGGCGCCGATTCGCTCTCGCCGGGTGAGCTCCGGGTCGCGAAGATGGCCGCATCCGGGATGACGAACCGGGAGATTGCCCAGGCCCTGTTCGTGACCCCGAAGGCCGTCCAGTGGCACCTCACGAACACGTACCGGAAGCTCGAGATCAGCTCCCGCGAAGAGATCGCTGTAAAGCTCCAGTCGGATCCGGCAAAGCCTGGCTGAGTGAGCTTGGCGGTTGCCCGGGAGGGGGTCCGTGTCTCGCCGCAGGCTCTCCGCACCCCGCCGATCTCCTGCACCTCACGACAGCAGAGGTGCTGACGGCGGACTTCTGGGCGGGCGTCAAGCCGAGCGGGGGGTTCGAGCAGGAGCTGGCGACCGAGCTGCTCAGTCGGTCCCGGCTCGACGAGCTCGAGGTGGTCGAGATCCCGGGCGCGGAGCTGAGCGGTGGTGGTCTCGGCGATGCCGACCTGGCGGTCGAGCTCCTCGGCGAGCGCGTCGGCGACCGCTCGCGCACAGGTCGCTACAGCTGCCAAACCCACGTCCCCAGTCGACGCCACTTTTCATGCAACGGTCGATCCCGTCAGCTGCCGCATTAGCGTGAGGCTGTCGCACAAACCGGCACGGCTCGGCGTCGTCGTTCCGTCGTCGGCACTACGTAGCGTGGAGCGAGATGATCCGCACGACTCGACCGACTCGACGTTCTTGAAGGGCGAGCGACTCCTTGCCAGAGGCAGCGCAGAGCTCAGGGTCGCAATGGAGGGCGTGCCGCGCGCGTTTGCCTGTTGTGAAGCTCTCAATCGTCTTCCCTACGCAGACCAGGACGCGATCCGCAGCGCCTGGTCAGACCTGACCGGCCGAGCTGTCAACGAGGGCTTCCGCCTCGTGCCGCCGGTTCACAGTGATCACGGTGTCGGGCTTCGGGTCGGTGACAACGTGTTCATCAACCACGGCTGCACGCTGAACGACATGGGCGGCATCGACATCGGCGACGAAACGATGATCGGACCCAACGTCAGCCTCCTCACGGCTGGCCACCCCACCGGAGTCGCCGAGCGTCGCGCCGGTATCACCGTCGCGCCGATCCGCATCGGCGCCAACGCCTGGATTGGCGCTGGGGCGACCGTGCTGGGCGGTGTCACGATCGGCGCCGGCGCAGTCGTAGCCGCCGGTGCAGTCGTCACCCACGACGTCCCGGCAGCGACCCTCGTCGCCGGCGCTCCCGCTGCGGTGCTTCGCGCCCTTAGCTGACGATGGTGTCCCACGCCGAATCGCGCCAGATTCCGTCCGTTTGCAGGGAGAAACTTGGGGCATGCCACAGAACTTCCTCAGCCTGCGACCGCGACCAACCGATGCTTCTGCCGCCGGACCTGCGGGACTGGCTCGACGACGACCACCTCGCCTGGTTCGTGATCGATGCGGTCGCGGAGCTCGGACCTCGAGCCCTTCTACGCCTCCTACCGCGCCGACGGCCACGGCGCCGCCGCCCACGATCCGAAGATGATGGTGACTCTGTTCGCCTACGCCTACGCGGTCGGCGAGCGCTCATCGCGAGGAATCGAGCGCCGCTGCCGCGAGGACGTCGCCTTCCGGGTGATCTGCGCCAACCAGGCCCCCGACCACGCGACGATCGCCCGCTTTCGCGTCCGCCACGAAGACGCGCTGGCCGACCTCTTCGGCGGCGTGCTGGGGCTCTGCGCCAAGGCCGGGATCGTCGACGTCGGCGTGCTCGCGGTCGACGGCACCAAGCTCGCCGCCGACGCCTCCGACGGGGCGATCCGCACCTACGAGCAGATCGCCGCCGAGATCCTCGCCGAGGCCGGACGCATCGACGCCGCCGAGGACGAGATCCACGGCGAGGCCCGCGGCGACGAGCTGCCCGAGGCGGCTTCGCACCCCGAACGGCCGGCGCGCCTGGCTTCGCGAGGCCAAGGAAGAGCTCGAGCGCGAGCGGGCCGAGAACCCCGAGCCGGTGGCCGCGCGATCGCGCCGAGCGGCTCGAGACCTGCCGGCGGCGACTGGCCGAGGACTGGCAGGCAGAGCGGCGGGCGAACCAGCGCTATGAGGCCTACCGCGCCCGCGGGGTGATGAAGGACGGGCGTCCCTTCGGCTCGCCGCCGAAGCCCTACTCACCGCCCGATGCACCCGACGGCAAGCTCAACACCACCGATCCCGATGCCCGGCGGATGAAGTTCGGCCGCAACTTCATGCCCGCCTACAACGCCCAGGCGGTCACCACCGAGGACCAGATCATCGTCGCCGCCGAGATCACCACCAAGGGCGGCGACTTCGAGGAGCTCGACCCGATGATCGGCGCCGCCGAGCGCGAGCTCGCAAACCGCGGGCGTGGAGGACATGCCCTGCCGTCGTCCTCGCCGACGCCGGCTACTGGTCAAACGATCACATCGACTCGCTGCGCGAGCGCGGGATCATCCCGATCGTCGCCGCCGACACCACCCGAAACAGACCGCGCAAGAACAGGCTCGGTGGGCCCTATGACTTCATGCGAAGAGTCATGGCCACCGAGGCCGGCGGCGAGCTCTACGCCAAACGCCAGTGCATGGTCGAGCCGGTCTTCGCCCAGATCAAGACGAACCGTCGGATCGACCGCTTCAAACGAAGAGGCCGGGCCGCCGCCCGCTCGGAATGGCGCCTGATCGCGGCCACTCACAACCTCCTGAAGCTCCACCGACACCAGTCTGGCGGCCGCAACGGCCTGAGTCGGGGGCCGAAAGCCCCTGCCGTTTTCAGATCCCGCCCGTTCTCACTGGCCCGGAGCGCGCCTCGGCCGCCCGGTTTACGCGACAGCCTCGCGTGAGAGCGGGAGTCTCGGTCGTCATACCGGCAGGCGTGTTCCCTCGATGATCCGCGGGTGGTAGCGAGAGACGAATCGGGCCCCCGCTATTCGAGAGCCTCCTGTGCACAGGAGGACACGGACGTCCTCCGGCGTCAACTCGCTCGGCAGGGTCACGCCCCGTTTGCATCGGCGTCCAGTTCGGCGACGAAATCCAGGATCAGGTCCGCGGTGACCGCCGGTGCCTCGACGATCGGCGTGTGACCGACGCCTGCCAGCAGCTCCGCCCGCGCAGCCGTGCTCCCCCGCCAGCCCTCCAATGCAACCGGGTCCACCCATTGGTCCTGTTTACCGAACACGACCATGAGGGGCACGGAGGCGACGTTCGACCGCAGGGTCAGATCGCGTTGCTTTCTGTACCGCTCGGTATGCCGTCGCGCCCGAACGTACGATCGATGCGTCATGCGGCGAAAGTCCCGCGCGAAGGTGTCGTAGGCGGAAGCGTCCTTGGGAAACTCGGGAGCGAAGGTCTTCGCCAGGCCATCTCGGATCATTCGGTCGGTCAGCGCCTTCCACAAGACGGTTCCCAAGAGCGGCGCCGACAGCAGCCGTGCGGCGATCGGCAGTTCGACATACGTCAGGTTGGGCGGGGTTCCGAGAAGCGCTACGCCGGCAAGTCGGTGAGCATGACGCTCGATCATCGCTACCGCGACATCGCCGCCGCCGGAGTGCCCGATGGCCACTACCTTCTCGATCCCGAGACGGTCAAGCACGGCGCAGACTGCATCGGCCTGCTCCGCGACCGTGTAGCCGCGTCGTGGCTTCGCCGAGTCGCCGTGGCCGAGGAGGTCGACGCGGACGAGGCGGTGCTCGTCCCCCAGGCGGTCGACCATCGAATCCCAGGCATGAAGAGACGCGGCGAAGGCGTGAATCAAAAGCAGAGGGGGTCCGCTGTCCGCGTTCCCGTCTTCGCGGTAGTTGAGCAAGCCGGCCAACGTCAGACTCGGGCCATCAACTGCTGGAGCTCGGGGTGGGGTAGCAGACCCCGCAACGTCTGATCGGTGCCGTTGAGGATCTCTCGAGCGGCCCGATCGGTCACCGTGTATGCAGCGGCCGCGATCAGATGGCCGACGCTGACGCGTCGTATCCCGGCTTTCTCGAGCGCTGCGATGCTCACTCCCGATCCCGGCGCCAGCAGTGCGTTCACCGGCAGAGGACTTTGCCGCACGATCTCGGTGAGCTGTTCGATGTCGTTGAGGCCCGGCACGAAGAGGCAGTCGGCTCCGGCCAGCGCGTACTGCTTCGCCCGTTCGAGCGCATGATCGATCCGGCCCTCGGGCTCCCCGACCGCTGCCAAGAAGACATCGGTTCTGGCGTTGATCACAAAGCCCGGGCAGTGCCGCTCCGCGGTCGCTCTCGCCGCGGCGAGACGGTCGCCCTGCTCGGAGGCCGACCAGAGTCCCGTCTGATCGACGTGGCGGAGGCGATCCTCGAGATTGGACCCGATCGCGCCGGCCTCGATCGCGGCCTCGATCGTGCTCTCAACATCCGCGGGACGCTCGCCGTAGCCGGCTTCGAGGTCGGCGCTGACCGGGAGCTCGGTGGCCCGCACGATCGATGCCAGGGCCGAGATCGCTTCCTCCAGCGAGAGGCTCTCCCCGTCTGGACGTCCCGCGGCCCATGAGATGCCACTGCTGGTCGTGGCGATCGCCTTGGCGCCGGTAGCGCCGATGACGGCGGCGCTACCCCCGTCCCAGGCGTTCGGCAGGACAAAGGTTCCCGCCTCGTGGAGTCGTCGAAACCGGTTCACTCTCTGCCGCTGTTCCATGTGCGGCAATATCGAGCATCCTCTGGGCCGTGTCTGGCGGGAATCGGACATCACCGTGACGGGGCACAATTCTGCGGTTCAGCGCTGGTCGGGCGTGCCATGATCGTGGCGTGCTGGACGACTTCGACCGTTGCTATCGGGCAGTTAGAAGCAGGGAGTCGCGCTTCGACGGTTGGTTCTTCACGGCCGTGACCTCGACAGGCATCTATTGCCGACCCAGTTGTCCGGCTCGCACCCCCAAGCCCGAGAACGTCCGGTTCTTCCCGACCGCGGCCGGCGCCCAGCAGGCGGGGTTTCGCGCCTGTCTGCGATGTCGGCCGGACGCGACACCCGGTTCACCGGAATGGCAGGGTCGGACCGACGTCGCCGCCCGCGCCGTCAAGCTGATCCTCGGGGGCACCGTAGATCGGGAGGGGGTTACCGGCCTGGCTGCACGCCTCGGCTACTCGCAGCGCCAGCTGCACCGACTGCTGGTCGGCGAGGTTGGCACCGGGGCGCTCGCACTCGCCCGTGCCCGGCGAGCGCAGACCGCTCAGGTATTGCTCGAGCGGACGGATCTTCCCATCGCCCAGGTAGCGCTCGGTGCCGGCTTCTCGAGCGTCAGGCAATTCAATGAGACGGTGCGTAGCGTCTTCAGCAAGAGTCCCACGGAGTTGCGTCGCCGGCGCCGGGTGCCGGATGGCACCCCAGGTACAGACACCACGCAGTGCATCGCGATCCGGCTCGCCTATCGCGCGCCGCTCGCATGGGAGCAATTGTTCCGATTCCTGGCCGATCAGGCCGTGCCCGGACTTGAGTGCTTCAGCGAAACGCAGATCCGACGGAGCCTCGACCTCGAGCACGGGGAAGGGATTGTCGAGCTCGCCGTGGAGCCGGGTCAGGACCACGTCCGGGCGGCCCTCCGGGTCGCCGATCTACGCGATCTCACCGACGCCATCTCCCGCTGCCGCCGGCTTCTCGATCTCGATGCCGACCCCGGCTCTAGCGATGGTCAGCTGGGCGATGACGCGCTGCTGGGCCCGCTCGTGCGAATGGCCCCGGGGACACGCGTTCCGGGCACCGTGGACGGCTTTGAGCTCGCGGTCCGCGCGATCCTGGCGCAGAACACCTCATCGGCTGGGGCTCGAGCGCGTTCTCGGCGGCTCCTCCTCGCGGGTGGTGCGCCGCTGGTGCGTCTGGGAACTGATCAGCTGACGCATCGCTTCCCGACGGCGACACACCTGAGCGAACTCGCGCAGCGCTCCCCCGAGGCACTCGCAGTCCCTGAACGCCAGCGGCGGGCGATCAAGGGCGTGGCGGAAGCGGTTGCTGCTGGCGAAATCCGACTGGAGCCAGGCGAGGATCCGGAGGAGACGAGGCGGAAGCTCACTTCGCTCCCTGGGGTCGGTGATCTCACGGCGCGCTACATAACGATGCGGGCCCTCGGCGATCCCGATGGCTTTCTACCCGCCGACCGGCGCGTGCGGGCTGGCGCTCGTCGGCGCGGTCACGACGCCAGTGTCGCCGGGCTGAAGTCGCTGGGAGACAGGTGGTCCCCTTGGCGTGCGTATGCCGTCGCGCTCCTGTGGAATGCGGGATCAACGCTCAGAATGAAATCGACGCCCGTCGAACGTCGTGGCCAGGTTCATCCTGCGTGATCAGAGCAGTCCGTTAGGCGATCGATCGTCGAGCGGTCGGTGCCGGCGAGCAACTCGAGCTTCGGTGGAAAGTGAGTGGGGAGCGACG